>NZ_KB849238.1 GCF_000368045.1 Acinetobacter johnsonii CIP 64.6 | reverse complement strand
CGTAAGGGCCATGATGACTTGACGTCGTCCCCGCCTTCCTCCAGTTTGTCACTGGCAGTATCCTTAAAGTTCCCGGCTTAACCCGCTGGCAAATAAGGAAAAGGGTTGCGCTCGTTGCGGGACTTAACCCAACATCTCACGACACGAGCTGACGACAGCCATGCAGCACCTGTATGTAAGTTCCCGAAGGCACCAATCCATCTCTGGAAAGTTCTTACTATGTCAAGACCAGGTAAGGTTCTTCGCGTTGCATCGAATTAAACCACATGCTCCACCGCTTGTGCGGGCCCCCGTCAATTCATTTGAGTTTTAGTCTTGCGACCGTACTCCCCAGGCGGTCTACTTATCGCGTTAGCTGCGCCACTAAAGCCTCAAAGGCCCCAACGGCTAGTAGACATCGTTTACGGCATGGACTACCAGGGTATCTAATCCTGTTTGCTCCCCATGCTTTCGTACCTCAGCGTCAGTATTAGGCCAGATGGCTGCCTTCGCCATCGGTATTCCTCCAGATCTCTACGCATTTCACCGCTACACCTGGAATTCTACCATCCTCTCCCATACTCTAGCTTCCCAGTATCGAATGCAATTCCTAAGTTAAGCTCAGGGATTTCACATCCGACTTAAAAAGCCGCCTACGCACGCTTTACGCCCAGTAAATCCGATTAACGCTCGCACCCTCTGTATTACCGCGGCTGCTGGCACAGAGTTAGCCGGTGCTTATTCTGCGAGTAACGTCCACTATCCTAGAGTATTAATCCAAGTAGCCTCCTCCTCGCTTAAAGTGCTTTACAACCAAAAGGCCTTCTTCACACACGCGGCATGGCTGGATCAGGCTTTCGCCCATTGTCCAATATTCCCCACTGCTGCCTCCCGTAGGAGTCTGGGCCGTGTCTCAGTCCCAGTGTGGCGGATCATCCTCTCAGACCCGCTACAGATCGTCGCCTTGGTAGGCCTTTACCCCACCAACTAGCTAATCTGACTTAGGCTCATCTATTAGCGCAAGGTCCGAAGATCCCCTGCTTTCCCCCGTAGGGCGTATGCGGTATTAGCATTCCTTTCGGAATGTTGTCCCCCACTAATAGGCAGATTCCTAAGCATTACTCACCCGTCCGCCGCTAGGTTAGGTAGCAAGCTACCTTTCCCCGCTCGACTTGCATGTGTTAAGCCTGCCGCCAGCGTTCAATCTGAGCCATGATCAAACTCTTCAGTTAAAAATCATTAGTAGCTTATGGCTACAAATCTTGGCTCATCAATTTTCTGACAAATATTTCTCAAATAAACTTCGAGTAATTTCTACCATCAATCAATGAAATATTTTCGATCGATCAATCAGTAAAAATCCACACAAGTTGTTCTTCATAATCTCTTAATGATCTTCTTGCTGATTCGTCATCAGCAAGCTAGGTCGGCTATACTACTCTCTCTCCAGAGAAAGTCAACTGGTTTTGTTAATTATTTTAAACTTACTCAAGACTCTCAGATTCTACCGCTTGGGCTAAATCCTTGTTTATCAACAAGTTTTAATCAACATCACCGCCGATGGATGTGCATTCTACAGTATTTCTAATCCCTTGCAACACCTTTTTCTATTATTTTATCTCAAGCGCATATTTTTTGGTCAAAAATGTGATTTTTGTCGATTATTAAAGCAATTTTAACCATCACTGTTTATTTTTCGTTAAAATAAGCTCACTTTCGCTGCCAAGCAAAATGAATAATGACAGCTTTTAAATACAAAATTTATTTAACCCTCTTGTACTGTTTAATGATTTCTCAGGTACAGGCACAACCACAACTAAATCTCCCCGCAACCACATTGACGATTTTGAGCTATGTGCGCTGGAATACTCCCAATCCTATTTCTTTATGTATTTTAAATAACAGCCAATTATCCAATCAGTTCATTCAAGTGAATCAGCAACTCAAGAGTGCATATCAAATTCAAGCGGTCAGTTTGTCTGAATTGAATAAGGTTATGTGCAATGCTGTTTTTTTCTCAACCTACACACCACGTGAAGAACAAAATATTATAAATAACCTAAAAGATACTCCTCTGACATTCAGCTCTAACAATACTGAATGCGAATTAGGTAGCGCATTTTGCTTATATCAAAATAAAACACGAACTTCCTTTAAGGTAAACTTGGCCAGCCTGTCCCAGTCCCAAGCACGTGTAGATCCACGTGTTTTATTATTAGCAAAATCTACGGAGCCTTAAGTCAATGTTTCGTAAAAGCTCTAATACTTCTCTACAAAAAATTTTTAGTCAGTCTCAATTGCTGATTTTTGCTCTTACTCTTGGAATTTGTAGTTTAATTTTCGTGGTGATTTCCATCTACACCATGAATACCTATGCCAAGCAAAGCCTCAATATTTTTAGCGCAACCTTAAGTGAGCAAATTCAACCTGCTGTCATTTTCAATGATCCTATTACGCTACAGCAAACGCTGAACAATCATATTCAGCAATATCCAATTCGCGCTATTCAAGTAATCAACCTACAAGGGAAACCACTGGCCGAAGCATACAAACCTACACCTGAGTTTGCATGGACGGAAAATCTGTTTGATAAGGTCTTCTTTAAACACCCTATGACACGCACCATCCAACATCAAAATAACCAGTACGGGACATTGATCATTTACGGTAGTGCCACTCAACTCATGAGCTTTTTCTTTCAGCTCTTGATTTGTCTCTCCGCTGGCATTTTTGTCATCCTGTTGATTATGTTGTGGTTGGTACATTCAACCTATCAAAAACTAATGCACTCAATTCAACCCATGGTCAATACCGCTGAAAGCCTTAATCTTGATACTCAATATCAAGCACGTCTTCCATCATCCCCTATTTATGAATTTCGCGTCATCAGTGGTGCATTTAATAATTTATTAGATAAGGTGCAGCGCACCAATGAAAAACTACAAAGCGAAAACTCTCAGTTATCACATCAAGCATTGCATGATCAGTTAACCGAACTCCCGAATCGTCATTATTTTTACAATATTTTGTTTAATCAATTTGAGCACCCTGAGAAAAACCAGACCGCTCTCTTTTTTATTGACAACAATAACTTTAAAAACATTAATGATGTTTATGGGCACTTAGCAGGTGATGCCGTCCTCAAAGAAATGGCCCAACGTTTGAAAAAGAATGTCAGAAGCCACGATGTGGTTGCGCGCTTAGGTGGTGATGAATTTGCAATTCTGCTCCGCAATATCAAACACTATGATCATTTAGAACTAATTTGCGAGCATTTAATCGAATGCAGTAAAGCCCCGTTATCTTTTGATCAACATCAGATTTATTTTAGTTTCAGTATTGGCGTTGCTTTCTCAAAATGTGCAACAACGCCTGAAGATTTGATTGCTGAAGCAGACAATGCCATGTATAAAGCCAAAAACTTAGCTCAAGGGTGGTACATCACACCTTGCCTAAATCCTGATCAGGAATCCTCATGTTAAAACATCTTTGTAAATTTATGCTTATCGCAGGTCTTATCACTGCTTTATCTGGCTGTCTCAGTTTAGGGCACCTCAACTATAAACAAGCACGCATGCTGAAGAAACAAGGCTTCACCTTGACCGAAGAAGGCTGGACGCTGAGACTGCCTGAAAAATTATTGTTCGGCTTTGACCAATCAGATATTCAAGCCGCTCAAAAACCCGCACTCGAAGCGCTTTCTAAACAGCTACAGCAATACAATTTAAATAAAATTAAAGTGGTTGGACATACAGATAATATTGGTGACCCAAGCTACAATCAAACACTCTCGGAGAAACGCGCATCAACGGTTAGCCAGATTTTTATCGAAACAGGGTTTAAAACTCAAAATATTCAGAGCATGGGTCGCGGTGCATCACAACCTCTGGTAGAAAATAGCAGTGAAGAGAATCGAGCGCTGAATCGTCGCGTGAATATTATTATTATTCCTTAAGCATCTCTGCTGTATGTTTTATCTTTAGCCTTCGTCACGAAGGCTTTTTTATGTACTTTACTAAATTTCAGCCATAAAAAAACCGCTTAACGCGGTATCTTTATCTCGACCATTTCAATAAATGGTCGGAGCAGTAGGATTCGAACCTACGACCCCCTGGTCCCAAACCAGGTGCACTACCAGGCTGTGCTATGCTCCGATTTCAACTTTTTAAAGTTGGGGTGAATGACGGGATTCGAACCCGCGACAACTGGAATCACAATCCAGGGCTCTACCAACTGAGCTACATCCACCATAACGTGTCGGTTCTTAATACCAAGCTACCTAATGGCGCGCCTGACAGGATTCGAACCTGTGACCATCCGCTTAGAAGGCGGATGCTCTATCCAACTGAGCTACAGGCGCATGACCAATAATACGAGGTATTATGGATAACCTTGCCTTGAAGAATTGGTCGGAGCAGTAGGATTCGAACCTACGACCCCCTGGTCCCAAACCAGGTGCACTACCAGGCTGTGCTATGCTCCGATTCATCTCAGCTTTTGTATCGAACATCTCGTTCGGTACGGTGTGCATTCTAGGCGTGACGCTTGATAACGTCAACACCTATATTTAAAAAAAATAAAAAAATCACGTCAAATGTATATTAATCAAGCGTTTCAGGCATTTTTTATACAAATTTTAACGTTTTAGCGATGTACTGAAATCTAACATGCGATCTAAAGGTAATTTTGCACGCTCAGCAAGTGCTGGATCTACGAATATTTCCTGATCGCCACGCTGTAATACCTCTAAAATACCATCCAGCTCATTCATTGCCATCCATGGACAATGTGCACAAGAACGACAGGTTGCACCCTCTCCGGCTGTTGGTGCTTCAACCAAAATTTTGTTGGGCACTGCTTGTTGCATTTTGTAGAAAATACCCCGATCAGTTGCCACAATCAGTCGCTCATTGGGTAAGGTTTGCGCAGCTTTGATTAGTTGCGAAGTACTTCCAACGGCATCAGCAACATCCACCACCGACTCAGGTGACTCAGGATGTACCAGCACCGCAGCATCAGGATAAAGCGCCTTCATTTGCGCGATGCCACGTGCACGAAATTCTTCATGCACAATACATGCACCATCCCAAAGCAACATGTCTGCGCCTGTTTTCTTTTGGATATAACGGCCTAAATGCTGATCAGGCGCCCAAATAATCTTTTCACCTAAACTGTCTAGATGCTCAATAATTTCGACCGCACAGCTTGAGGTCACTACCCAATCAGCACGAGCTTTAACTGCTGCTGAAGTGTTGGCATAGACCACTACTGTATGGTCTGGATGGGCATCACAAAACTGACTAAATTCTTCAACAGGACAACCCAAATCTAAAGAACATGTGGCCTCTAAAGTTGGCATCAGAATGGTTTTATTCGGTGATAAAATTTTTGAGGTTTCACCCATAAATTTAACGCCTGCCACCACCAAGGTTGATGCTGGATGATCACGACCAAAGCGGGCCATTTCCAATGAATCAGAAACACATCCACCACTTAACTCGGCCAATTCCTGTACTTCAGGATCGCAATAGTAGTGCGCCACCAATACCGCATCGCGCTTTTTCAACTCGTCCAAGATTAAAGCAAATTTTTCTTGCTTCAGTTCTTCACTGAGCTTTGAGTCTTTGGTTTCACCCAAACGGTCCAAATGCGCCTGCACAATTGATTTTGCGTCATTGGCAATTAAATTGGTCGCATTGTTCATCATTCATTCATCCCTTCATGCTTATCGGCAAGCAAGTCCCGCACTTAATTTATTGGCCAAATGGCTTCTCGGCTTTTGACCAATCATTCAAAAGTTCTTATGGTAAAAAAGCCTCCAAAGGAGGCTTTTTTTAAACTCGTTAAGATTAAGAGCGATAATCCGCATTAATCTTTACATAGTCATAAGATAAGTCACAGGTATACACTGTGTCTTTCGCTGCCCCGCGTCCTAGATCTACACGAATGGTCATTTCAGCTTGTGACATTACACGAGCACCTTCCGCTTCCGTGTAATCGGCAGCCGCACCACCATCCTTACAGATTTGCACATCATCTAACCAAACTTGGATTTTTTCAACATCTAAATTTTTAACCCCAGCATAACCAATCGCAGCCAAGATACGTCCCCAGTTCGGATCTGACGCAAAAATCGCAGTTTTAACCAAAGGTGAATGCGCAATACTATAAGCAATATCGCAGCATTCTTGCGTGTCATGACCACCTTCAACAGCAACCGTAATAAACTTAGTTGCACCTTCACCATCACGCACAATCAGTTGTGCAAGACGTTTCATCATACGCGTGAGTACATCTAGCACTACGGTATAGCGTGCATCTTGGGTTGAGCTAATTTCAACACCACCCGCTTGACCCGTAGCCGCAAAGATACAGGAGTCATTGGTTGAAGTATCACCGTCAATGGTAATTCGGTTGAACGAAACATTAACCGTTTCGCTCAACAGTTGCTGAACCAACTCGCGGCTGATAGGTGCATCAGTTGCAACATAGCCCAACATCGTTGCCATATTGGGACGAATCATGCCTGCACCCTTAGAAATACCCGTCATGGTATACGTGACGCCATCCAATTCGAATTGCTCAGATGCACCTTTTGGTGTGGTGTCTGTGGTCATAATCCCGGTAGCAGCTGTATCCCAAGCATCAGTACTCAAACTATTTAATGCAGGCTGTAATCCATTTAACAAACGCTCCAACGGCAATTGTTCACCAATCACCCCTGTTGAAAACGGTAACACTTCCGTTGCTTGCACACCGGCAAGCTCAGCCAATTTTGCACAAGTACGTTCAGCATTCAGCATGCCTGTCTTGCCTGTACCTGCATTGGCATTGCCAGTGTTAATAATGAGGTAGCGCGGATTCGCCACTTGTAAGTGCGCTTTTGACACATGCACAGGTGCTGCACAGAACGCATTTTGAGTGAAAACACCCGCAACATTCGTTCCTTCAGCAAATTCGAAAATGACAAGATCACGTCGGTTCTGATAGCGCACATAAGCTTCAGCCGTTCCGATTCTCACCCCTTTCACCACGTGCATTTGTGGCATTGATACGTCACCTACTGGCATTTTAAACGTCCAATTCATTTGTTAGAAAAAACACAGCTTATTAGAATTTTCAGAAAAAATCGAGCAGAAGACTTTGTTTGCTTTAACTTTTCAATGCACACTCATTTTTGACATAAAAAAACCAATCCGAAGATTGGTTTTATGCAGCAGCATTTGATTAATTTGAAGCAAGCTGTGCTGAGTTAGACAAAAGCGCTTGTTTAGCATTTTCTTGGCTTACAGGAGAAAGTGCTGGGTTTGAAGCCACAATACGGTTCACCGTTACTGCATTTACAGGAGCAATAGCAGCCGTTTGCAGAACTACTGGACGTTGATTTGGATTGGCAAAGGTATAACGAATACCTGTACGCGGGCTTTGTACCGTAATATTGCCATTGGCTTGTGCCGCAGGTGCTGTGGTTGCACCGCGCGCTTGTTGAACTTTAGCTGCGGTAGTGGTATCTGCAAATGCAAAAGTTGGAAGCGCTAAAGCTACAATCATGATTGGTTTTAATACTTTTTTCATTGTCTTTCCACTTTAGAGGTTTAGATGATGAGCAACTAAATAGCATTTAATGCCTAACACTGCAAATGCTATTCACATTATGCAACGCTTTAGCTGTAATCAGAATCGTATTTGGATTGATCTTAACGTCAATTTTTCAGTCATACCAATAAAAAGCAGAACCGAAGTTCTGCTTTTTCACTCGTTCACAGTTTATATTTTACCGTGACACTGTTTGTATTTTAAGCCTGAACCACATGGGCAAGGCGCGTTACGACTCGCAGGTGCCGCAAACTCTTCTACAGGCTCGTACTGTGCATCTACTTCTGCGAATTGGCTTTGATCATCGGCCAACAAACCATCAAAGTCTGCATGCGACAAGTTCAATTGCATCGCTTCAGCTTGAGCTTGCTTTTGAGCTTCCATTTCAGCCAGCTCTTCAGCCGTTGGTACATGTACGCGAGATAAGTCAGTCACAACATCCGATTTGATAATCGCCAACATATTTACAAATAAGTTATACGCTTCTTTTTTGTATTCTTGCTCAGGATTTTTCTGTGCATAACCACGTAAGTGAATGCCTTGGCGTAAATAATCCATCGCCGCCAAGTGATCTTTCCAGTGACGATCCAGCGAGTTCAGCATGAAGTGACGCTCCAGCATAACTGCTGTTTCATCACCCATTTGCTCACGGCGGCTACGGTAGCGCTGTACCACTTCATCAGTAATACGCTCAACTAAAGACTCTTCATCTAAACGACGGTCATCTTCCAACCATTGGTTGATTGGCAAATCAATTGCAAGGTCTTCACGTAATGCTTTTTCAAGCCCGTCAATATCCCATTGATCATGAATTGACTCAGGTGGGATATAGTTAGAAATCACGCCTTTCATCACATCACGTTGCATCTCTTCGATGTAATCTTGCAATGTGCTTTCCGCCAAAACCTCATCACGTTGCGAGTAAATAATTTTACGCTGTTCGTTGTTGACGTCATCGTATTTCAATAAGTTCTTACGAATATCGAAGTTACGTGCTTCAACTTTGCGCTGCGCATTTTCAATCGAACGTGACACCATTTTATGCTCAATGGCTTCGTCTTCTTGTAAGCCCATCGCACGCATCATACCCACAACACGATCACCCGCAAAGATACGCATTAAGTCATCTTCAAGTGATAAGTAGAAACGTGATACACCAGGGTCACCTTGACGACCTGCACGACCACGGAGCTGGTTATCAATACGACGTGATTCGTGACGCTCAGAACCAATGATGTGTAAGCCACCAGAACTTAATACCATTTCATGGCTTTGTTCCCATTCGGCTTTTAAGCGCGCTTCATCTTCAGGGGTTGGGTTTTCAATTTTTGCCAGTAAAGCTTTCCAGTTACCACCAAGCAGAATGTCTGTACCACGACCTGCCATATTGGTTGCAATAGTTACTGCTCGCGGTGCACCCGCTTGCGCAATAATATCTGCTTCACGTTCGTGTTGTTTCGCATTTAACACTTCGTGCTGAATACCAGCATCACGCAATTTATCAGAAAGAATCTCAGAGGCTTCAATGGTTGCTGTACCAATCAAAATTGGTGCTACACCAGACTCATGCACGCGTTGAATTTCTTGAATAATCGCGTTGTATTTACCATTACGATTTAAATAAATTAAATCGTTTTGATCGAGACGAACCATTGGTCGGTGCGTCGGAATGATGACTACATCTAAACCATAAATTTCTTTCATTTCCGCAGCTTCAGTATCGGCAGTACCGGTCATACCCGAAAGCTTTTTGTATAGGCGGAAATAGTTCTGGAAGGTTGTGGTTGCAAGCGTTTGGTTTTCAGGCTGGATTTCTAAGCCTTCTTTTGCTTCAACTGCTTGGTGTAGACCTTCTGACCAGCGACGACCTGGCATGGTACGTCCTGTGTTTTCATCGACAATAATCACTTCACCATCATTGATGATGTAATGCACATTGCGTTGATACAAGTAATGCGCACGAATGGCAGCAGTAACATGATGAACTAGATTTAGGTTGGTCGATGAATACAGGCTTTCACCTTCAGCCAACAAGCCCATTTCAATCAGTTCATTTTCAACCGTTTCAAAACCAATTTCTGTCATTTCAACAGAACGTTGTTTTTCATCAATCCAGAAATGCCCCCCATCCGCGACTTTTTCTTCTTTCTGCGCATGCAGTTTGGGCGGAATGCTATTGATTGCGGCATACAACTGTGAAGAATCATCACTTTGCCCTGAAATAATCAAAGGCGTACGCGCTTCATCAATTAAGATCGAATCGACTTCATCAATGATGGCATAGATCAAACCACGTTGTTTTTTCTCAGCAAGCGAGAACACCATGTTGTCACGTAGATAGTCAAAGCCAAATTCGTTGTTGGTACCGTAGGTAATATCGGCACGATAGGCTTCAGCTTTCTCTGTTGGATCTTGCATGGAATAGATAATCCCGATGCTTAAACCCAAGAATTCAAAGAGCGGACGGTTTAATTCTGCATCACGCTGTGCCAAGTAGTCATTCACGGTAATGACATGAACACCTTGAGCACTAATCGCGTTTAAATAACACGCCAAGGTACCCATCAGGGTTTTACCTTCACCTGTACGCATCTCTGCAATTTTACCTTCGTGTAAGGTAATACCACCAATCAACTGTACATCATAATGACGCATGCCCATTACACGCTTAGCTGCTTCACGGCAGACGGCAAATGCTTCTGGGAGTAATTTATCAAGGCTTTCGCCCTTGTTATAACGTTGTTTAAATTCTTCAGTTTTTGCAGATAAGTCTGCATCGCCAAGAGCGGATATCGTCGGCTCGAGCGCATTAATCTTGTCTACGATTTTACGCATGCGTTTGAGTTCGCGCTCATTTTTGGTACCGAAGATTCCTCCGATCAGACTTGCCAACATGAATAGACTCTCTAAATCTTGCTTGTCAAATGAATATGTTTTCTTAGTCGTTATTATGGTGCTAGAAATTTGAAGTACAAGGGCTTTACACAAAACCATTTAAAAAATCTATTCATTGTTTCTAGCCCGTCGAATCTAAGGCAAACTAATGTAACAAATTTTAAACAGCCGACATAGAGATTTCATCCGAACTCATCAGGATTCAACAGTCTTTTTTAAAGTAGCGACTTTAATTGTTTGCAGTTATTCAAGGTTTTGCTTTCAAGCGCTTGATTTTCCCGCAGCGAGGCTTTCACCCCGTTGTTGGACTGACTTGGATTCATGCTCTGTAAGAAACCCAAGAGTTGTTCATCATTGACTCGCATTGCGGTAAGAATCGGAACAAGCTGTACGCAGGTAATATTATAGACATTACTCGCATTCGTATTCTGACCTTGAGTTAACTCTCGCTCGAGAGCTTGTGAAAGGGTGGCTTTACGCTGTTTGAGGCTTTTTTGAGACGCTAGATATTGATCTGTAATTTGTTGTGGCGTTTGACGAGCAGTACTGACTTGGGCTTGTTTCAATTGCCCACCATTCTGCGCATAGGTTACTTCCAGTCCCCATAACACTAAAGTCAGGACGATACCTATTTTTTTCATTGTTCGAATGCTCAAGTTTTTTATACTTTGTGGAATTACTTTAAAAAACAAATATAAATCAATCATAAAAATAATTATAGCTCATAATAAACCGATCGTATGCACGATCAATTCTATAGAGCGATACACTTCAGAAGCCAAAATAACCTCGTCTAAATACCATTAGTAAACATACAAATAAGCGGCCTCTAGAGCAACGATGAAATCAGGTTTAATTTGATCCGTATACATGACAGCTATCCGGCTAATTATGAATATTTCGTATAAACAAATAATAAAACACTATTTTTCATGCAAAAGAAATTGCGCCATAGTGATGTTCATTACATAGACATAAAGATAATTTGAGGTTCAACATGAGTTTACGTTTAGGCGACATCGCACCCAATTTTCAACAAGCATCTAGTGCAGGCGAAATAGATTTTTATCAATTTTTAGGCGATAGCTGGGGAGTACTATTTTCACATCCTGCTGACTACACGCCAGTATGTACCACCGAGCTTGGCTTTACCGCAAAACTCAAAGATGAATTTGAAAAACGTGGGGTAAAAGCCATTGCCCTCTCGGTCGATGATGTTGAGTCACATCTGGGGTGGATCAAAGACATCAATGAAACCCAAAATACCACGGTGAACTTCCCGATCATTGCCGACCAAGACCGTAAAGTGTCTGAACTATATGGTTTTATCCATCCCAATGCCAGTGAAACATTGACTGTCCGCTCTTTAGTGATTATCGACCCAAACAAAAAAGTCCGTTTGATTATCACTTACCCTGCATCAACAGGTCGTAATTTCCATGAAATCTTACGCGTAATTGACTCACTGCAGCTGACCGATCATCACAAAGTTGCAACTCCTGCGAACTGGCAACAAGGTGAAGATGTAGTGATTGTGCCATCACTCAAAGATGAAGCTGAAATCGCACAGCGCTTTCCGAAAGGTTATAAAGCAGTCACCCCGTATTTACGCCTGACTCCACAGCCTGAGCAAGGATAAAATATTCTGCTGTTGCAGCAGACAAGTGAAGCCCGAAGTTTTGACCGAGCAGCTCCATTGAAAACAAAATGGAGCACTCAACTCCAAGCCATGCAAAGAGGAACCTAACCCATAAAAATACGTTCAGAGTCCCGTTGTATGATCGTTTCAAATTCCAATGACGAGCTGGGTTTGAACTTTTGAAAGCCTGTCAATCGACAGGCTTTTTTCCGTTTAAAGCAGATACACATAACTCTTTAACAAAATCAAACTGTTAAAACTCAAGTCTTCCGCTATAACAGTCAAAACAATACGATAAAAAAGACTTTATGATTTATAACATTCACCATTTACATTGTGGCACCATGTGTCCAGTGTGTGCCCCACTCTTTGGTCAAAAAGGTTTTCAAGCTAAGGTGGTGTGCCATTGTCTTTTGGTTGAAACAGATCAAGGGCTGGTGCTGATTGATACGGGCTTAGGCATACAGGACTATCTACACACCAAGCAGCGTTTGGGGCAGTTGGTGGCTCGAATTGGAAAAATTGAACAAAACTTAGAATTAACCGCTATTGCACAAATCCAAAAACTTGGCTTTAGCCCAAAGGATGTCAAACACATTTTGGTTTCACATCTGGATTTTGACCATGCGGGGGGTATTTCCGACTTTCCCAATGCAACAGTACATATCCTGTCTAACGAATATAATGCGGCACAAAACCTGAAATCATTTAAAAATAAAGCCCGTTATAAAACACAACAATTTCAGCAGCATCGCCATTGGCACTTTATTGAGCCGATTCACGGTGACGCATGGTTTAATTTGACTCAAGTGCAAGGGTTTGACTTATTTCATAATGAGATTCTTTTGATTCCACTGTTTGGGCATACTGAAGGCCACTGTGGCATTGCCATTAAAACCCAACAAGGTTGGAAACTCTTCTGCGGGGATGCTTACTACTCCCACCTAGAACTTACCCCCCAAAACAGACTTCGCAGCTTAAATGCCTTGGAAGTATTTTTTGCCGAAGATAATGCACAGCGTTTAAGTAACTTGCATAAAATTCAACACTTGGCACAGTCTGAACCAAGTATCGAAATCTTTTGCGCACATGACCCTGTTGAACTTTCACACCATCAGAGCCTGATCCTATGACCAAATATCTTGTTATGCTTTCTCTGTGTATCAGTGTTTCTGGCTGTATGACTACACCTGGGCTGCCAGAGACAGAGCGTCCACAACACTGGGGACAGTCGATGCAGCCTGAGCATAATTTCTATCAAATCAGTAAAACCATTTTTCGTAGTGAGCAACCCGATCAAAATTTAGTTCAGAGTTTAAAAGCACAGAAAATTGATGTAATTATTAATTTACGCTCACGCAATCAAGACCTGAAAAAACTATCCAACCAAGGGTTTGAACTGGTACATATCCCCATTCATACATGGGCGATTGACCGAGAAGACTTGTTAAAGGTGATGCAGCAAATCCAACTTGCAGAGCAAAACCAGCAAAAAGTTTTACTGCATTGCTACCATGGTTCAGACCGTACAGGCGCCAGTGTGGCCATGTACCGCATTATTTTTCAAAACTGGTCTACCACTGATGCCTTGGCTGAGATGAAACATGGGGGTTATGGTTTTCATCCAATTTGGCAAAATATTGAGCCATTATTCAGCCCTGAAAATATAAAATGGATTCAACAGCAACTATTGAATCCATCTTAGTGAAGGCAATTAGGTTGAATCCGATCTTAGCGTTTGTCGAGTGGCACCCAGTCAATCACCCATGCGGACTTCATGCCGAGGCTCGCATCTGAAGTAATCTTCTTGCGGGCTGCATCGGCAGTATCACGGTCTTTAGATGGCCCCACCATAATCCGTACGCCTTTAGAGGTTGGACTTTTAGTGACCTTATAGCCCTTGGCACGAAGCTTAGCAGCCAGTGCATCCGCATTGGCTTCATTGGCAGCCAATGCCACCTGTACCATCCACTGCTTATCACCATGTTCAAGCAAATCACGCGCTTTCTCAGCTTCCGCCTTTTTCTTGGCTTCATCAGCTTTACGCTTTTCATCTGCCTTACGTTTGTCTTCCGCTTTTTTCTCAGCATCTGCTTTACGTTCGGCTTCTTTTTTCGCTTCAGATTTACGCTCATCTTCTGCTTTACGTTTAGCCTCTGCTTCTCGCTTAGCTTTATCTTCAAGTGCTTGCTTTTCTGCTAAGACTTTTTGCTCAGCCAGTTTTTTTGTAGCCGCTGCTTTTTCTGCTTCAGTACGTGCTTGCAGCTTTTGCTGTTCCAACTTCTTTAGCTCAGCGGCTTTATCCGCAGCAATTCGCTGTTGCTTGGCTTTTTCATCTTCAACCAATTCTGGTGGAATGTTATCCGAGCTTTGCTGTGCAGCATTACGGTGTGCATTTAACGCGGCATATTCTTCCGCTGCTTTACGTGCAGCATCTGCTTCAGCTTGCTGTTGCATTGCTAAAAATTCGGCCGCACGAGCTTCTTGTTCAGCAACCGATTTTTCACGTGCTACACGTTGTTGTTCCAGTAAACGCTTTTCTGTTTCAACATCAACCGTTAACGGCTGAAGTTGAACCAACTCACCTTCGGCATTGCGTTGCACATTTTGTGTGACTAGCTCTGGTGTTTTAATATTATTTTGATGTATTTCTTCTTTGCCTTTAAGCAGTAATGCCGCCAAAAGGACACCACCACCTAATAAAACAACGCCACCCATCCAACGTTGTTTGCTATTCATTGACATTCTTCCAAATACTCCCATACCGCTTCTAATGTATGAAATGAACCACATACCAAAATCAGCTGATTATTCTTTGTTTCGTCGAGCGCTGATTTAAAAGCCAATTTCACACTGTCAAAGTGCTGCACATGTTGCCCTTGCAGCGCTTGATCCAATTGTTCAATTGGAGCTGCACGCGGGACAGTTAATGTCGCAATTTTCCACATTTGTATGGAATCTTTCAATAACTCTGTGACAGATTTCACATCTTTATCTGCCAACATCGAGAAAACACTGACTACTTCAGTGTACTGTTTATTGTATTTTAGGAAATTTCGCAATTGATTTAATAAAAAAGCAACACCATGCGGGTTATGCCCTGCATCAAAAATTACCGTTTTGTTCTGTATTTGGCGAATTTCAAAACGACCTTGCAATTTTGCATTTTGAATTCCTTCAGAAATAGCCGCTTGAGTGACAGTTAAACCACTCAATAAAACAGCAGCAACAGCTGTTGAAATATTCTCAACCGCCAATGTGCCGAGAGGTAAATTTAAAGTGGTGCCGCTAGATGCAAACATCCACGACTGACCATGCTCACTGCATTGATAAAAATAGTCACGATTCACAGCATAAAGTTTTGCAGCACAAGCATCCGCTTTATCGATAATCGCTTGAGGGATTTGTTGTAAGCCGCCAAACACCACAGGAATATTGGGACGGATGATGCCAGCCTTTTCAAAGGCAATCTTTTCAATGGTATCGCCCAGCCAGTCAGTATGGTCTAAACCAATATTGGTGATCACCGCAACATCGGGTTCAATCACGTTGACCACATCTAAACGACCACCCAGACCCACTTCAAGCACCCAAACATCACAGGCTTGGTCTTTAAAAATGACAAAAGCCGCGAGTGTGGTCGCCTCAAAGAAAGAGAGGCTTAAATCACAATCACGGCGCGCTTGATCCACTTGTACAAAAGCATCGACCAAGCTTTGGTTATCGACCTCGATACCACGTAATTTAACCCGTTCATTAAAACGGTAAATATGTGGTGACTGATACAATCCCACCTTATAGCCTTGCGCATTTAAAATGGCAGCCAATGTAGTGGTGGTCGAACCTTTTCCATTGGTTCCCGCTACAGTTAAAACTTTGGCATCGGGACGTGTCACACCGAGCTTTTCAGCTACAGGAATTACGCGTTCCAATCCTAAATCAATCCCCGTAACGTGAACATGGCCCCAATAATCGAGCCATGTTTCTAAAGAGTCTGTTGCAAGTGGTGCTGTGTTCAAGACAAATTCATCAGTTTCGCGACAATACGATAAACTGTATCACGTAATGCGTGACGGTGAACAATTTGATCGATTACACCATGATCAAGCAAGTATTCCGCGCGCTGGAACGGCTCTTCTAGCTTTTCACGCACAGTTTGTTCGATCACGCGTTTACCTGCAAAACCAATCATCGCTTTCGGCTCTGCAATATGTACATCACCGAGCATTGCTAAAGATGCGGTTACACCACCATAAACAGGATGGGTCAACACCACCAAATAAGGTAAGCCAGCATCTTTCATTTTTTGGATGGCTGCTGAAGTACGCGCCATTTGCATCAAAGACAACATGCCTTCTTGCATACGCGCACCGCCCGAAGCAGCAAAGCAAATCAAAGGTTGTTTGTCCGCAATGGCTTTTTCAGCCGCTTGCACAAAACGGTCACCAACAACCGTACCCATTGAACCACCCATGAAGTCAAATTCAAAGGCACAGGCAACCAAAGGAATACCTTTGAGTAAACCTTGCATCACCACCAAGGCTTCAGTTTCACCTGTTTTGGTCTGCGCTTCACTCATACGCGCTGGATATGGCTTTGAGTCGACAAATTTCAACGGATCTTTGGCTTTAAATTCCTGTCCCAATTCTGTTTGCACTTGGTCAAAGAACCAATTCAAACGATCACGGGCTTTCATACGCAAATGTTCATCACACTGAGGGCAAACATACGCGTTAAATGACATTGCAGTACGTGTAACAAGTGCATGGCACTCAGGGCATTCAATCGTTGGTTCTGTAAACGTCGCCTTGAGTGAGGTTTGCTCATCAGGTACTTGAATACCGGGTACACCACGTTCAGTCCATGGCGTCGATGGGCTTAGGATTTTCCCTGATTTAACATCTTGACTCATACTAACTCATCGAGCGCTGCTCGAAGCTCCTTGACTTTATTAACCGTTTCAACCACGGCTTGTTCTGGTGCTAAGTTTGCAAATTGCTTAACAAAAGCACTACCAACAATCACAGCATCAGCCACTCCGCCCATTGCTTTGGCAGATGTCGCATCACTGATCCCAAAACCAACACCGACAGGAATATCTGTTTCTGCTTTAATTTTCGCAATTCGGTTTGCAGCTTCAGCAACATCTAAAGTTGCTGCACCTGTGACCCCTTTTAAAGACACGTAATAGATGAAACCACTCGCCTGTTTCACCACATGTTTAATGCGTTCGTCCGTTGACGTTGGCGCTAGTAAAAAGATTTGATCCATATCAAATAGCTTCAATACAACATCAAGCTCTGCTGCTTCTTCTGGTGGTAAGTCCACCAGTAGAATGCCATCGACACCACATGCATGCGCAGTCGATACAAACTTTTCATAACCAATGACTTCAACTGGATTCAGATAACCCATCAATACGACTGGGGTCTCTTGATCCTTTTGACGGAACTCTTTGACCATATTCAAAGCGTCTAAGGTATTGGTGCCACCTGCCAATGCGCGTTCTGCAGCAAGGGCAATCACAGGACCATCTGCCATAGGGTCTGAAAATGGAAGACCGAGTTCAATCACATCTACACCCGCCTCGACCATCTGATGTAACAAAGGAACTGTTACCTGTGGATGAGGGTCACCAGCCATAACATAAGAAACCAAAGCTTTACGCTGTTGAGATTTAAGCTGTCCAAAACGAGTGGCTAAACGTGACATAGGGTTGTGCTTTCCTTAACTTGTTTAAAATTAAAACTACTGAGGAGTTGGCTTTGTAAAAATACAAGACGCTGCATTGTAACGCTATTTTTTACTCATTGAATAGAGCACATCGCGTTCGCGTTCCAATTCATTTTTCGTCAAATATTTTCAGAACAACCGTAAAGCACCATTTACTGATATTTCGGTTTTTTTCTCAATGATCAAAGATGCCTAATTTTAGGAAATACCAAAATGTCTAAGTTTTAGATAAACTTATTTTTATTTGCAAAAAAATGATAAAAATAGACGGCTTAGCTTTTACATTTAAAGTTTTATGAAATAGCAAAACCTGCATTATACTACGCACATTCTTTCATTTCCCTATCTCCTATGACCACCGATAACTCAGGTTTAGTGCAAGCACGTGCGCTTGCGCTGTTACCGCTTATTGTTTTTTTAGCCATTTTCTTAGGCAGTGGTATTTACCATTCTGTGATTGGAACCGAGTTTGCGTTCTATCAAATGAAAGCGCCTGTTGCGGCTATTCCTGCCATTATTTTGGCGGTGTTGATCTACCGCGGTGAGCTGAATCAAGGCATCGAAACCTTTCTGCGCGGTGCAAGTCACCCGAACCTCATCTTGATGTTCATGGTGTTCATGCTGGCAGGTGCATTTGCCAGTGCCACCAGCGCCATTGGTAGTGTAGATGCCACAGTGCAAATGGGCTTGTCTGCGATTCCACCAGCCTTTGTGCTGCCCATGCTATTCATTATTTCAGCGTTCATTGCAACAGCAATGGGCACCTCGATGGGCACCATTGCGGCCTGCGCCCCCATTGCCTTTGGTTTCTCTCAAGCCACTGATATTGCTGCGGTCTATGCCATAGGTGCGGTCGTAGGCGGTGCGATGTTTGGTGATAACCTGTCGATGATTTCGGATACCACCATTGCAGCCACCACCAGTCAAAAAGTTCAGCTTCGTGACAAGTTTCGCGTCAATGTCTGGATTGCAGTACCTGCAGCTTTAGTCACGATCGCAATTTATGTCTTTAGTATTCACCAAACCGAAACCATTCAGTCAAAAGACTTTAATCCTTGGCTAGTGTTGCCGTATGTGGTGGTGTTTTTCCTCGCCTTCAGTCGTTTACACGTGCTTGCAGTACTTACAGTCGGCGTGGTGCTCTCTGGAGTGATGGGACTGATTGCACAGCCAGAATTTACGGTCATTCAACTCAACACAGCCATCTATGATGGTTTTGTCGGTATGTTTGAAGTCGCTTTACTCTCGATGTTCTTGGGCGGTCTTTCGACCATTATGCAAAAAGAAGGTGGTCTCGACTGGCTTATTCAACGTATTTACAGCCTAACCCGTTTATTTAAAGTTGGTCGTGAGCGCGCAGGTGAAATCGGATTGAGCTTTTTAGTGGTTTTCTCCAACATTTTTGTGGCCAACAACACTGTAGCGATTATTTTATCGGGCGATATGGCGCGTGAAGTCGCGAAAGAATATGGCGTAGACCCCAAGCGTGCAGCCGCTTTGCTCGACATCTTTTCATGTGTTGTACAAGGGCTTATTCCCTATGGTGCACAGCTTCTATTGGCCTGCTCAATTGCAAAGCTTTCGCCTGTTGAACTCATCGGCAGCATTTACTACTGTTGGATACTGGCAATCTTTGCCATCCTTGCGATTTTATTTCGTTTTCCACGACTGAAATCAGTCTGATCATTTCATACATTTTAGCGCCTCCCCAAAGGCGCTTTTTTTTTATTCCTGCTGTTATTTCAGTTGTCGTTTTAACTGCAATAAGGTCTGTCCACTATGCTGTTTATAGGCACGCGCTAAAGCTGACTGCCCCGAATAGCCGAGTTGTAAGGCGATTTCAGTCAAACTCAAACCTTGTTGTAATAAATATTCACATCTCTTCATGCGCTCTGACTCAAGTACTCGCTTAAATAAACTATCCCAGTCTTGCAACTGGCGTTGTAAGGTTCGCGTTGACAGGTGTAATTCATTGGCAATCTGTTCAATTTTAGGGGCTTCTGCATGCGCTTTAAGATAATCAGCCACGGCGCTATGAATCTGTTGCAATACGCTCTCATAACGAGGCTTGAGGGCAATTGCTACCTCTGCTTGTTTCAGTAAAAGCTGCGTTAAAGAAGGATCAGCAAAGCCCGATTTTAAAGTCAAACTGTCCGCACTCATCACATAGGCATAGCAGGCTTGATTAAAGCTCACTTCACAGCCATAAAATTTTTGATAATGATACTGTGCCATCTGGGCTGGATGCGCCATTTGGATTTTTAAGAACTGTAATTGATCGGGGAAAATTTTCTTGGCCAAATGCACAATAGATGCCATGGTCATTTCATTCAGTGAAGCATATTTCTCATTGAGAAAAGGCCAAGTCAGCCAAATCTCATTGCCCCTTTGCTGCATCTGCATGGGACTAACTTCTGCCCCATCAATCACCAAACGACTAAAGCGCATCACATAACTCAGTGCTTCAGCCACGCTATTACTACGTGTGGCCATATAGCCCAAAACACCAAAATGCTTAGGTTGAATAAATTTTGCCATCTCCATAATCAACTGAGGGCAATCCAGCTGCTCTCGCGTCAGTTGTAAAATCGTTTGAAAGAACGAAAATGGCGATTGGGTATCGATTGGCAGTTGTAATACATGCTCCAGTTCATACCGATATTGCGCTAAAAAACCGAGTTGATGAAAATCGATTCCTTGCTCTATGAGGTACATGTTCCAGAGCTGAAAATAACCATTGGGGATTTGTAATTCTTGCATGACGGCTCACCGCTATTTGACATGCGATATTTTCACATTGGCGTAAAATGTATAAAAAATGGCAATATCTGTCAAAACAAACTGCATTTTCTCCGACATACTGCAATCATCCAAGGCAAATGAAGTAAAACAAAATGAATGCCATTGTTACAGCCCCTGTTGAACCGATTGTGCGAACCCAACTCAATTTTAAGCTCGATGAAGTGCCACGTTTTTGGTTTGGCGGCGACCCATTTCGGACCCGAATGTTCGATGCACTCAGCCTCACTTTCCCCGATGGAGAACGCTATTTTATTCAAAGCGTGCGTTTGTTTAGGGACCAAATTACAGACCCAAGCTTAGCAGCTCGTGTCACCGACTTTATTAAGCAGGAAGCACAGCATGGCATTGCCCATGACAAAATGAATCAGGTCATGCGAGAACAAGGCATGCCTGTCGATCAGTTTATTCAGCGTTTAAATAAAATCTTCAAGTTCGAATTAAGCAAACGCTCGCCGCAATACAACATTGCCATGACGGCTGCGGCAGAACATTTAACTGCACTGATGGCCGAGACTTTTTATAGCCATAAAGCCACGTTGGCTGAGGCTCACCCCTATGTACGTGCTTTATTTGCATGGCATGCCATTGAAGAAATGGAACACCGTGATGTCGCGTTTGATGTGATGAAACAAGTCGGACATGTGCCTGAAGCGACGCGTCTATTTGCATTGGCCTTTACCACGGTGATGATGTTTGGTTTCACCACCTATCGTGCAGATGTCATGCTCAAACATGATGGCTTTAACCGTATTCAGCGCTTGCAAATGATGCGTAAAGGGTTGCCTTGGTTCTTTGGTAAAAAAGGGATACTGTCCCGCATGCGTGGTCAATATCTGGATTGGTTTAAGAAAGACTTTCACCCCAATCAACATCCTGTGATTGCGCAGTATAAAGTTTGGATCGATACCCTAGCAGAAAGTCATGACCCGATTTTAGCCGGTGAAGCTTTTTGGCAAGCAGGAAAATAAATTCATAAACATAACAAAAGAAAAACCGGCATAATGCCGGTTTTTTTATCACAGGTCTTTTTACCACTTTGCATAATGCTGTTCGAGCAATCCATATTCATTCAGCAATACAATCTCTTGATCATCCTGCTGAATCGTACCGCTAATCTTGGCTTGCCACTGACTAAATTGACTGCCCACGAGACGCAAATTTAGATTTTCAAAACGGCGCCAACCCGTGGTCACAGTTAAATTTAAGCGTTCATCTAACGAGCGAATGCTCCAACGCCCTTCTTCTTCCATTTGGAACAGAACATCACTTACGGTATAGAGCTTTCCATTCATCCACAGACAGTTTTCATTGCCAAAACTTTCATTCACACCAGAAGCTAAATTGAGCCCAATGCGTCTACCCTCAGCATCCCAAAAACTACAAGAGAGCCAAAACCAAGCTGTTTCCGGTCGGAGGAAACCACAGGTATCATCTAGCGCAGCTAAGGTCCGCTCATTAAACTGAATGATCTGCCCCGCTTTATTGGTAAAAAAACCCTCACACGCTAAGGTGGTCAATTTCTGAGTATAAGTCCAACCATTAATCCCTGTTGGACTACACATACTCAATGGATCAGTACCTGCGCAGAAAATTCGGGCACTCAGCTTAATCTCACCATACTTAGTGACTTGAACATAACGCACCCCATTGGCATGCTGAATTTCAATTTGAAACGGTGAATTTGCAAACACACTTTGGTTATACAAAGGTTGTTCATCTAATACGGTTTTACGCGCCAGAAAATTCACGGCATTCCATTCAAGCACTTCATTTTTAAGATGATCGTAAATATAAACGAAACCATGCCCAGCCCAAGCAATATCAGCGATCGCTAAGCCAATGGTGTAATGCTCATGTTGAATGCTACAAAACTTAAATTTCTTATATTTTAGCTTTTTCCGCCAGCCAGTGAGCACTTCACCATATGGGGTTTTATACTGATACTTATCTAAATCAATGGTTTTTGGAAGTTCGCTAAACCGACCATAATGTGGTTGTCCGTTGGACTGAATCAAATCCATTGATGCTTTATCCTTAAGCAAAAGTTAATTAATATCCATAAGCCTATTATGCCTATAATTTTAAAGGTGAAAAGTATTTAGTTTGTTTTTTCATCAAATTGTTCGCTAAACCTACTCTCTTTCGTTTGAATACATCACTTAAAAGAATTAGGAATAGTTCAAACTTAATTTAACATGAGATATATATTTTCCCATGTGTTTGCATCGAACTCAGCTTCAACCAAAACTACATAACGCCCATATACACAATCAATCGCAATACAGTCATCGACGTCTAAAACACGGTCAGTATGTTGCTTTTGCCACTTTTGATCAAAATATTGCTTACCAAGTTGTTTGGCTTCTGCGGCATGCGGCGCAACGACGAGTACATAACGATGTAACTCCCCAAATTCACGTGTGTCATAGCCACCTAAATTTATGAGCCACAGTTTTTCATCCTCCGCTTGGGGTTGAGCATCACTAAACTGTATTTGGTATTTTTTCCCTGCACTTTCGACACCCTCCACTTGCATCCAAGCATCAATATGTAAGCCTTTTTGCTCACCAAACCACGCATTTTTAAGTTGCGGGTAACTCTCCTCTAAACTGTCAGCGACTGCAAATACAACATCATGGACTTCAGTATTGGCGCGGGCATGGCGACCACCAAGCATGACCATAAATAGGCTGGGCATGTTTTGCTCCTTTTCAAATTAAAATGTACATGACGGAGTCTTACAGTTTGTACTTCTTATTTGCAGAGCTCGTCATGTTACTTTGGTTTTGCCCAAAGTAACCAAAGGCATTTCCGTTTGCAAAACTCGGCACATATCATCAATCCGTTCACTATATCGCAGAAACTGTATAGTTCAACTAATAGCCTGCCTCAAACAATTGCAAACAGTCTTTCCTCGAATCAAATAATTATATTAATTTTTAAACTCTTAAGCGCTCATTTTTGAACCAAAACTATCTACATAAGAAAAAATCGTGCTGAGCTTTCACCCAACACGATTCTTTAAATCTAGTCGTAAAACCTCCCCTACATGGGGGAGGCTTCAAGGAAGTAATTACATCTCAACCATTTCTACGCCATCAATACGTGCCACAGTCATTAAGTCCTTATCACCACGGCCTGAAACAGTCGCAATAATAATTTGATCCTTAGACATGGTTGGCGCAAGTTTAGTCACATAGGCCATGGCATGAGAGCTTTCCAATGCCGGAATAATCCCTTCAATTTGGGTTAAATCACGGAAACCTTGTAAAGCTTCATTGTCATTGATCGGCACATATTCAACACGGTGCATATCTTTTAAGAAACTATGTTCAGGGCCTACACCTGGATAATCCAAACCTGCTGAAATTGAATGAGTTTCAATGATTTGGCCTTGTTCATCCGACATTAAATAAGTACGGTTACCGTGTAAAACTCCGACATGACCAGCATTCAATGGTGCAGAGTGTTTACCTGTTTCAATGCCATAACCTGCAGCTTCAACACCGTACATTTTCACATCAGCATCGTTTAAGAATGGGTAGAACAAGCCCATTGCATTTGAACCACCACCGACACATGCCACCAAGGCATCAGGTAAACGCCCTGCTTGCTCTTGAATTTGTTTACGTGCTTCACGACCAATAATCGATTGGAAATCACGAACCAATTGTGGATAAGGATGTGGGCCTGCAACCGTACCAATCACATAATAAGTTGAATCAACATTGGTGACCCAATCACGCATCGCTTCGTTCATGGCATCTTTCAATGTTTTAGAGCCACTTTCCACAGGCACAACGGTCGCACCAAGTAAACGCATACGATAGACATTCATGGCTTGACGTTTCACGTCTTCTGCACCCATGAATACCACACATTCAAGCCCTAAACGCGCTGCAATCGTAGCCGTTGCAACACCGTGCTGACCTGCGCCAGTTTCAGCAATAATTCGTTTTTTACCCGACAGTTTTGCCAGTAAAGCCTGACCAATCGTGTTATTCACTTTATGTGAACCTGTATGATTCAGGTCTTCACGTTTTAAGTAAATTTGAGCACCCCCCAACTCTTTCGACCATCGCTCAGCATAATATAAAGGACTAGGACGACCTACATAGTAGGCGAGGTCACGGTCGAATTCTGCCAGAAACTGCTCATCATCCTTCATACGGAAATAGAGCTTTTCTAAGTCTTCTAATGCTGCCATTAGAGTTTCTGACACAAAACGTCCGCCATGGATACCGAAATGCCCACGTTCATCTGGGTATTGGGTATAGTCAATCACATTACTTTGCTGATCCACGATGGACTCCTTGCATGAAGTTTTCTATAAGTTGTTGGTCTTTTATACCTTTAGCGGATTCGACGCCTCCGCTGACATCTACAGCATAAGCCCCAGTCGTCTTTATAGCGTCTTCAACATTAGTTGGGGTTAAACCACCAGCTAAAATTAAAGGAATATCCAGTTTGGGGAATTGTGACCAGTCAAAACTGTGTCCTGTTCCCCCTTTCAATTCGGGATGCCATGCATCTAAGAGCACTGCACTTGCCCCGGCCTGTTGGAAGCGTTGAACTTCTACAACCACATCCAGTTCAGGTTTCACCTGAATGGCTTTATACCAACGACGTCCTACTTGTGCCGCAATTGCCTGACAGTCTTCTGGTGTTTCATCACCATGAAACTGAATGATATCGAGCGCCACTTGTTTTAACACATCGGCAATGCCATCCGCAGTGGCATTCACAAAAAGCCCAACAGTTTGCACATAGGCAGGCACATGTCGAATCAATTCTTTAGCTTGAGTGGCACTGACATGGCGTGGACTAGGCGGGAAAAATACAAAACCAATTGCATCAGCCCCGGCATTGACCACAGCTTGAATATCTTGGCTACGGGTAATTCCACAAATTTTGGCACGGGTTCGCATAGGTTATGACTCTGGCTCAACCCTATTTATAGCTGATCTATAAATAACAGGGCGAATCATTGTAATGCAATTTTTTCACCTTGCGTAAAGTTCATCCTGAAAAATCTTTACATAGATTGTTTAATTCGCATACAAACCTTATACTTCGCCCAAATGCAATAAGTCTAAGCACTATGCTTTAGGGAAGTTGGTGAGAGTCCAACACTGCCCCCGCAACGGTAAAACGAAACGTATATCTTTATAAGTGTTTGCACTTACATCACTGCACTCGTGTGGGAAGATGGATATACCAATATTGTTCGCAATATTTATATTTGAGTCCGGAGACCTGCTTATTGCGCCATTTAACTCAATCATTCACGAGGGGTGAATGTATGGAGCCAGCATGCCAAATTTATTTCAGCCTACAGCTTTAGTGGGCGCAATCGCTATTGCGATGGGTTTCTCCGCAACAGCATCTGCACAAGACAGTATTAATGCATCTTTAGATACATTGGTTGTCACTGCAACACGTTCTGAAGAAAAGATTAAAGACGTTCCTGCCCGTATTTCTGTCATCAATAAAAATGCGATTGAAAAGAACCCTGCTCTCAATTTATCTGATTTAATCCAACAAGACCCTTCTGTTTACGTGAAACAAAGTGGCGGTATGGGACAAATTTCTGAAATTGGACTACGTGGAACAAAAGCTGTCCATACCTTAGTTTTAAAAGATGGCGCGCGTTTAAATAGTCAAAATGAACTTGGCCCACTTTATCCTGCTTTTTTAGATACTTCAGATGTTCAACAAATTGAGATCTTGAAAGGCCCCGCTTCAGTCCAATATGGTAGTGATGCAATCGGTGGTGTAGTTCAACTTATTTCAAAAAAACCAGTTAAGTCTGGTGCAGAATTAACTGGTATCTATGGTGAAAACAATACCTATAAAACCATCGCAAAAGCAGATTTAGTCACAGATCAAGGTTTCTATGCTCAAGTAGGTGGCCAACGCTTAGAAAGTGATGGAACTCGTATTTTTGAAAGCCAAGATAAAAGTGATAAGGCCAGCTATGATCAAAAAGGCTATAATGCAAAAGTTAGATATTTCCAAGAAAATCAGCTTGATGCTTCTGCTTCGATTAGTGAAAATAAAGGAACAAGTATTTTCAGTAATGACTACATTACCAATACAGCTCCTCGTAATTTTGTTAATCGTGTTATTAATGCGAAAGTTGATTACAATATTCTGCAAAATCTAATTTTAGGTGCACATTTTGCAAATGTTCAAGACAAGCAAGATGTTCCATCATATTTCACACAGTACAACACTGAAAATAACCAAAGTGATTTAAACCTAAAATGGAAATTCACACCAAATCAAAATATTTTAGTTGGTGCAACTTATAATGACGCCAACTACAAAACCAGCTCAATCAAAAATCAAGATCAGAGCGTTAATAGCACAGGTTATTATCTACAACACCAATTTAAAAATGAACTGTTTGACACTCAAGTTGGTCTGCGTGTAGAAGACAATGAGCTTTTTGGAAGCCACACAGTAGGTCAAGGTGCTATTCGCTATCATTTCCTGCCTAATGCAAGCGTTTATGCCAATATTGGCAGTGCATTCCGTGCTCCGACCCTAAATGAACTCTATTCTCAGTGGGGCGGTAATGAAAATTTAGAACCCGAAGAAAGCATCTCTTATGAACTAGGTTTTGATTATGCGATTACGGATAATCTAGCGACTAGTTTTTCTGTTTATCGCACCAATGTGGATAACTTAATCGTCTATAGCGACAGCATGAATCAAAATGTTGGCGAAGCCAATTTTACAGGCGGTGAGGCAGGTCTGAAATGGAAACAAGACGATTTATTCCTCGCGACAGAATATGCTTATGTTGAAACTGAAAATAAAGCAACAGGTTTAGAAATTGCCTATCGCCCAAAACAGACGCTTACTTTCACTGCAGGACTAGAAAATGCTGTCTATGGACTTAGTACTTCGGTAATAGCTCGTTCACATGCCAATGCTAGCAATAGTGCAAATAGCGTAAAAGTTCCAGGTTATGCAACTGTCGACTTCAATGCCTATTGGAATATTAACCCAACAGTTAAAGTGTTTACTAACATTCAAAACATGGGTGATGTTCAATATCGAGAAGCATATAAAGCGGCAAGTTCTTGGGATAACTCCCCAGAAGATTGGTACATCAACGGCGGTCGTTTCGCTTCCGCAGGAGTCACTTTCCGTTATTAATTTAACGTAAAGACTCAAAAAACAATTTAAAACAGCGCAGTTTATGGATAATGTTTTGACCGGCATTATCCTTTTTTTCATTCTTTAGGCAGGACAAATTATGGGCCACCGTTTAAGTAAAATTTATACCCGTACTGGCGACTCAGGCACCACAGGTCTGGGTGATGGATCACGTGTGACTAAAGATGATCTACGAATTACCGCACTTGGTGATGTGGACGAACTCAATTCAACAATTGGTGTGCTCCGTGCTCAAATTAGTGCAAGTCAAATCACGAACAAAGCCACATGGGACAAAAGCTTAAGCCTCATTCAACATTGGCTGTTCGATTTAGGCGGTGAAGTATGTATTCCCAACTATGATTTGCTCCAACCGGTTTGTATTGAGTTTCTTGAACAAGAAATTGACCGTATGAATGAAGACTTACCCATGCTGAAAGAATTTATCTTACCTTCGGGTTCTTTAGCATGTAGCTATGCACATCAAGCGCGAGCGGTATGTCGCCGAGCTGAACGTAGCTTAATGTCGGTGCACACTCGTGATCAAAATATTCAAAGCACCGCATTACAGTTGCTCAACCGTTTATCGGATTGGCTTTTTGTTGCATCCCGCGCCTTGCAACGAGCTGAGGGCGGCTCAGAAGTGCTTTGGCAAAAAAATATTAATGAAACCATTTAAACCTTTCTAAGTTTTTAGAACAAAATGGATTCCTTACGAGTCTTTTAGATAAGTTCACTGGAAGACTTTCTAAGATTACTTTTCTTTCGGGAAAAGCAATCAAAACCATTTTTCCAATCGTAAAACTCGTCAAATACCATCACTTATCGTGAATATAAACATTTCATTCAAATTCAGTTCTATCTCAAACCATTACGAATCGCATTTACGCATATCTAATATCTCCAGCTTAGAATCTATCCCCCCAATCCAATGTTTTAGCGCTACAATCACTCAAAAGACGTATATAGATCAGGTTCAATATGAGAATCATCGGACATCGTGGTGCACGTGGCGAAGCCCCAGAAAATACACTCGGCGGTTTTCAGTATATTCATGATCTGGGCATACGTGCGGTCGAATTTGATGTTCGTCAGCTCAAAGATCATGAGCTGATCATTATGCATGATGACAACATGCTCCGAACCACCGGTATCGACCAAGCACTCTACCCATTAAGCAGCACACAACTCGATAGCTATAACCAAGCACATATTTGGCTAGACTGGGAAAAGCAAAGTACCCCAACACTACGACAAGCACTCCAGATTATGCAGGACTTCGAACATCTTGAAGTTGAAGTCAAAGCCGTGCAAACACAAGCTGAAGCGGAACGACTAACACAACATCTCACACAGCAACTTAGAGGCTTTGAACACAGTGCGGTCATCACCAGTTTTGATCTTAAAATCCTACAAGCACTCCAAGATCAACACTCAACATTTAAACGTGGCTTATTGATTGAAGACGATATTCAACATCTTGCGATTGAACAAGCGCTCAAATACGACTGTTGCCAAATCGGCTGGATGAACCAACTGGCAACCGATGACTTGTTAAAAGCCACACAACAAGCAAATTTAGCCATTAGTGTTTGGACAGTGAATGACATCAAGCGCGCCAAACATTTACGTGACTGTGGCATTGATGGATTAATTACCGATTTTCCTAAAATGATGCTACAACATTTGATAGATGTGCATTGAACAAGCCACAGATTGACTTGATTTTTACATGCGCAGTAGCACTGAAAATGTTTATTTTTTATATTGATCGCTCTGCTACGATGAAGCCTAGAAATGCTTCGATAATTTCGATATCTAAACATTCGTATTCTGTTACTGTTTAGTACAATACATCTGTACAATAATGCTAGTGAACCAAGGTTCGCTCATGCTAATATGCTGTGGCTTAATCCATGCAAAAAGTAATGGATTGACCTTCCATTTATACCTCCCAAGGTTTCAGGAGTGCTGTTGGAGATGAATGCTCCCTTACCCAAAGCCCCATTTAACTGGGTTGCAATTTTTGCATTGGTTTTTCTTCCCATTGTGGCTGTGATTGCAATTCCCTTATATGCCTTTCAGCATGATTTCAGCTTAGCCGCTTGGATCAGTATGTTTGTATTACTGGGTGTTAGTAGCTTAGGTATTACCGCTGGCTACCACCGCTTATGGGCACACCGTGCTTATGAAGCAAGCTTACCTTTAAAAATCATTTTGATGATTATGGGTACCTTTGCCGTGCAAAACAGTATTTTATTTTGGAGTTCAGGTCACCGTACCCACCACCGCCATGTCGATGATATCGAGAAAGATCCCTACTCGATTAACAATGGTTTTTGGTATGCCCACATGGGTTGGATGCTTCGAGACTATCCATCAGCAGAACCGGACTTTAAAAATGCACCCGATTTGCTCAATGACAAATTGGTGATGTTCCAACACAAATACTATGTTCCTTTAGTGATTAGCGTCCACATGGGTATTTTATTACCAATCGGTTGGGCTGTAGGCGACTTATGGGGCGTGTTATTGTTGGGCGGATTAATGCGTTTAATCCTCAGCCACCATGTCACGTTCTTCATTAACTCTTTATGCCACATGTGGGGCAAACGTCCGTATACCGACGAAAATACCGCACGTGACAACTTCTGGTTAGCTATTGCGACTTGGGGTGAGGGTTATCATAACTACCACCACATTTTCCAATACGACTACCGTAATGGTGTGAAATGGTGGCAATATGACCCAACTAAATGGTTGATTTGGTCATGCTCAAAACTGGGTTTAGCTAAAAACTTACGTCGTATTCCGAGCTTCAATATTAAAAAAGCTGAACTTGCGATGAAGTTTAAATACGCTGAACAAGACTTAGAAGTTCATGGTCTCAATGTCAGTGATGACATCAGCTCTGCGAAAGCTCGTATTGCGCAAGAGTATGATGCTTTTACCCAAACCTTGAATGACTGGGCAAAATTGAAAGAACAAGAAATTCAAGCCAAGAAAACGGCTGTGGCTGAAAAAATCCATCAAATGGATGAAAAGCTCAAAATTGAGTTTCAGTTAGTCGAACAGCGCTTAGGTCATCACCGTCAAACCTTGACCACCTTGATGCGTAGCATTAAAAAAGCGCCTGTTTCACAATAATTGATCTCTGATTCAGCATTTCAAAAGAAAGCTCCGCAAGGGGCTTTTTTTAGCAGTTCATAAAGGATAACAGCATGGATATTAACAACATTCCTTTCGGTATCACCAACTGGGCCGAGATACCAACCACCCGCCACACAGGTGATCAAGGTTATGCCCTATGGCGTACTCAACAATTTGACGCGATTCGCGTGCGTATGGTGGAGTATTCTGAGAACTATCTGGCCGACCATTGGTGTTCTAAAGGACATATCCTGTTGTGCTTAGAAGGCGAACTACACACCGAACTAGATGATGGTCGTAGCTTTACCCTCACGGCTGGCATGAGTTACCAAGTTGCAAATCAAGCCGAAGCCCATCGCTCGTCTACCTCAAAGGGTGCCAAGCTGTTTATAGTTGACTAAAATAGTTGGATATATGCCTTAACACTAAAACTTTGCTATATTGATGGGGTCATGGCTTATCCCTTGTGATCCTTCACTATGCAGTTCAATTCACGCTACTCTCTCCTTCCTTCAAAGCTTTATCACCGTCAACAGCCCTTGCCACTAAAAGGGGCAAAAGCAGGTCATTTCAATGCAGCCTTGGCAGAACAGTTGCAATGGTCTGAAGCCGACAAACAGTCTTGGGTAGAGATTTGTAGCGGACAAAAAACCTTTAATGAATTTGAACCATTGGCAATGGTCTATGCAGGACATCAATTTGGTCAGTGGGCAGGACAGCTTGGTGATGGTCGGGGTTTATTGATCGCGCAAATTCTCGATCAACATGGGCAAACCATTGACCTGCATTTAAAGGGTGCTGGCTCTACTCCTTACTCACGTATGGGAGATGGTCGTGCGGTACTTCGCTCCGTCATTCGTGAGTACTTGGCTGGACATGCGCTGAATAGTTTAGGCGTGGCTTCAAGCAACGCGGTGGGCTTTACTTCATCAGCTCAAGGTGTGCAGCGGGAGAAATTGGAACTCGGTGCGATGATGTTACGCACATCGGACTGTCATATTCGCTTGGGGCATTTTGAGTGGATTAATCAGTATCAACCTGATTTACTCGGCGAATTCACCCAAAGATGTATCGCATGGCATTACCCCGAGTGTTTAGATGCGGAACAACCAGTTTTGGCATTTGCAACCCAAGTGATTCAACGGACTGCGGTAATGATTGCCAAATGGCAACTGGTCGGATTCGCACATGGGGTGATGAATACTGATAATTTAAACATTACGGGTTCAACCCTCGATTTTGGCCCTTATGGTTTTATGGAGCGCTTCCGCCCGAATTGGATTAACAATCACTCCGACTACCAAGGTCGCTATACCTATCAGCAACAGCCGAGCATTGGACACTGGAACTTATGGACATGGTTGAATAACCTCATTCCACTTTGTCCGCAAGACTATGACAAAGAACAATGGAAGCAAGACCTTGCAGATTGCTTAGAGCACTATGAACCCACGTTCTTGGAGCACTACAAACTGGGTTTAAGTCAAAAAATGGGCTTACCTCATTTCCACATGGACAGTTTTGACTGTGCCATGACTTTCTTACGGATTCTACAAACAGAACAGCTCGACTACACACAAAGCTTTACGCGTTTACAGGATCAACAATATGAGACGATTAAAGATGACTGCCTTGACCGTCGTCAATTTGAAAGTTTCCTCGCGCAATATGAACAGATTCGTGCAAATCAAGACACAACAGAACTCAATGCAGCCATGCAACAAGCCAACCCTGTTTATATCCTACGCAATCACATGGCACAAAAAGCAATTGAGCTGGCTGAACGGAATGATTTCTCAGAAGTCGAACGCTTATTTGACCTGCTTAGCCGCCCGTTTGAGCGGAATGTAGCACTAGAGAAAGCGGAAGATTTAGCACCTTTGCCAACGGATGTTCCTGAGGTGATGGTGAGTTGTTCCTCTTAAGCATTTGGCTTAAACTGTGGATAAATTAAACAATATCCACAAGGCTTTCCACTAGAGTGATGATCAACATGTCCTTACACCTTATTGCTGCAAAAGCTGCACTTGCCCTGCCAGAAGTGACGTGTAGTCAGCCCTTTGGTGAAGGCTGTGATGTCTATAAAGTCATGGATAAAATGTTTTTGCTCAATTCATCTTTAAGTGGGGCGGCTTTAAGTAATTTAAAAGTCACGCCTGACCACGGCGCGATGCTACGTGATATTTATCCCTATATGCATGCAGGATGGCATATGAATAAAAAGCATTGGATTTCAATATATGAAGATGAAAACGTAGATTCGGATTTAGTCATTGATCTAGTACATAGCTCTTATGAGCTCGTGGTATCCAAGCTGAATAAACTACAAAGACAGCGAATCGCTGCGCTTAAAGCCATCACCTAAATATGTATTGAATGAAAAAGATTTTTAAATTATTCCTATTAGATTTCCTAAAGCGCAACCCTATCACTGTATCAAACAAATCATCGGTTTGAACGCATATTGTATCGGCTAAACAGTTTTTCGACGCTTTCTACGTGTGCCAAACTAAAAGTGAAATGAGGCATTCATAGATCATAAAAAAAGCCCGACATCCTGTCGGGCTTTTTCGTATTGGTTAGCTAGGTATAACTCCTGTCGTACCTCACATCCTAGTGTTGAACTTATCATTTTTGTTTTATGTTTTGGAACTTCCTGTTCTCTATGACTGCATCATATAAAAAATCTTGGGACTGACCTAGACGCAATCCGCTTGAATTGGTGTAAGCCAAAACGTACATAGAAAAATAAGCTTAATTAGACTTACCCCCAAAATTATCCGCAGAAATTGTGGATAGTTTTCAGGATGACTAAAGCTGAGCCTTACTCCTAAAAATTACTTTTTGCGTGATTTAAAAGCAACTTTATAGCTCAGTACTTCAATCTGTTGGAAATACAATCACTCTTTCTCGATTTTGCCTATTTAATTATCTATACATATCAATCCGAAAAGATGAAGTATGAGAGTAGCTCACTCTCCATCCAAGTTAATCAGAAAGCCATGCTGAACTCGTACAAAGACAGACTGAGAATCAGTAAAGTCTTAGTAATTTTCCTGCTCAGTTGCTTATTTGATTCCATTGTTGAAAAGTTAGGACGCCATCTCACAGTCCAACCCTAGGTGACATACATATGGCTTGTAGAATGCTTCGCTGATTTGAATACAGACTGATAGACCCTCTGCATATCAAAAGACAAACTAAAAGATTATTTAAAATGCTTATAACTTACCCATGAATCAGAACCCCAAACAATCCAAAGCCCAATAAAAAAGGACTCATATTGAGTCCTTTTCAACATCATCACCTGCGCTTTAGCTTTTTTTCGTCTTCAATGTTTTAAATAAAACAAATAACACGAGGATCCAGACAGGAGGCATCAACACGGAAAGCATAAAACCTTGATTCCACATGATATACAAAATCATCAGCATAAACACTAAAACAAAATAATTGCTAAACGGTGCAAATAACGCTGGAAACTTGGTTTGAATGCCCTGTTTTTTCATACTCTGTCTAAATTTAAGATGGATCAAACTGATCATCATCCAATTCAACACCGCAGCACTGACCACAATATAAATCAGATAACTGAGCGCTTTTTCAGGCAAAAAGTAATTCAACAGCACGCAGCCAAAAATCAGTAATGCTGAAAATAAAACAGCCGCAATCGGTGTCCCTTGCCGATTCACCTGCTTAAAAACTTGCGGGGCATTACCTTGTTCTGCCAGACCTAAAAGCATGCGACTATTGGCATACATCCCACTATTACAAACAGAAACCGATGCAGTCAGAATAATAAAATTCAGTAAATGTGCTGCCCAATCAATGCCAATTTGCTTAAAAATAAGCACAAATGGACTTTTATCTAAACCACCCAAATCCAATTGATTCCAAGGCACCAAAGACAAAAGAATCGCCAGCGAGCAAATATAGAACAGGAAAACCCGAATCACCGTTTGATTGACGGCTTTTGGAATGTTCTTTTCAGGATCTTCGGTTTCCGCAGCCGCCATACTGATCAGCTCAATACCGCCAAAGGCAAACATCATAAAGGCCAACATATAAAACAAGCCTTCAAAGCCATGTGGGAAAAACCCGCCATGTGCCCATAAGTTCGTGACGGATGCGGTTGAACCGACATCAGCCGTCAACAACAGGTAAACTCCGAAGATGATCATGGCGATAATCGCCACAACTTTAATCATCGACAGCCAAAACTCAGACTCCGCATACAGTTTGACATTGGCAAGATTGGCCAGTGTGATCACCACAAAAAACACCAACACCGAGACCCACGCAGGAATATGTGGCCACCAGTAATTCACATACTTGCCAATCGCAGTCAGTTCAGTCATCACCACCAAGATATACAATACCCAGTAGTTCCAGCCCGTTAAAAAGCCTGAAAACCGCCCCCAATATTTAAAGGCAAAGTAGCTGAATGAACCCGTCACTGGCTCATGCACAATCATTTCACCGAGCTGACGCATAATTAAAAATGCAATCAAACCGCCAATCATATAACCCAAAATAATCGAAGGGCCAGCAGATTCAATAATATGTGCTGAACCTAAGAACAGCCCTGTGCCAATTGCACCCCCCATGGCGATCAATTGAATATGGCGGTTCTTTAAACGGCGCTGAAGTTTAGGCGTCTCGCTGCTCAAAACACATGCTCATCTGATAAAAAAATGAATTGTACCGCTTGCACAGACGATCAACCAGTCTTGTCCTTTTAAATTGCAGATTGCTCGGTTTCATTTCACCAGTTGGAGATTTAAGCAAACTGCTGATTTTGATTGCCGCATTTGCTTGAACCCCATAAAAAAAGCGGATAAACCTCAGCTTATCCGCTTTTTTTATCGTTCAGAAAACTGAATTAATCTTCAGGATATTCAAAACGGTAGCCTACCCCATATACCGCCTGAACCCATTCATGACGGTTGCCTGTTTCAGCTGCATCCGAAATCTTACGACGTAAGTTCTTAATATGGCTATCAATCACACGGTCAGCTACTTCAAAGCTGTCTGGGTTGATATGATCCAGTAGCTGTGCACGTGAATAGACTTGACCCACATGCTCTAAAAACAACTCCAGTAAACGAAACTCGGTCGGCGTTAAGTTTAAAGGCTTTTGTTGATACCAAATGCGTTGTTGCGCTTTATCCATACGGAACAAAGACTGATCTTCAGGCTCAGCTTTACGCTCTAAACGACGTAACACGGCTTGGACACGCGCTACCAATTCTTTTGGGCTAAAGGGTTTACACACATAGTCGTCTGCCCCCATGTTCAAGCCAAGCACACGGTCGATTTCTTCCGTACGTGCAGTGACCATAATAATCGGCAAATCCGACTGTTCACGGACTTTACGGCAAATGGTCAAGCCATCCATACGAGGCACCATTAAGTCTAAAATCATCAGACTCGGTTTACGCTGCGTAAAGCTATCGTAAGCTTCCTGACCATCATGAAACATACTGACTTCAAAGCCCGCTGCTTCAAGATAATCGCGGACCAATTGTGCAAGTTCTACTTCATCTTCAACCAGCATAATATGTTTCATACATACTTCCTTTTGTGTTTCATTTTTTTGGGAACGTTAACTTGCAACGTAAACCACCCAAAGGCGAATGATCAAAACTCAATTCGCCGCCCAAAGCCTGAGCCAGTTTAGCCGATAAAGCCAAACCTAAACCTGTACCACCTGTGCTCCGCGTACGCGAGTCATCGACTCGATAGAAACGCTCACCGAGTCGTGCCAGTTGCTCATCAGTTAAACCATATGGACTGTCATCGACATAGACTGTCCAATCTGTTGCAGACTGTTCCGTATGAACTCGAACCTGACCACCCGCTTCGGTATAACGAATGCTATTACCCAATAAATTGACCATGATTTGCTTAAAGCGGTCAATATCAAGTTGTAACTCGGCGCCCTCACCTTCGACACTAATGCTTAAATGGGCCTGTTCAAATTTAGGCTTAAAGTTTTCCACTTCTTGCTCAATTACCGCCCATGGGTTCACGGTTGCAAAGTAACAGTTTAATTGCTGTGCTTCCGCTTGTGCCAAATCAGCCAAGTCATGCGTGAGTTTTTTCAAACTGGTGACTTGGCGTAACATCGATTCAAAATGCTCAGGCGTTGGTTTCCGAATACCGTCTTGCATCGCTTCGATCTGCGCTTGTAATACCGCCAGCGGTGTTTTCAACTCATGTGAAGTATCTGACACCCATTGACGACGTGAAATTTCATGCTGATCTAAAATCACCGCCAGTTGGTTCAGTTCATTGGACAAATCACCCAGCTCATCATTTCGATTCACTTTAACTTGATGCTGAAAATTACCCTTCGTTAATTCACGCGTACCATTCAACAAGCGTTGAATCGGTGTCTTAAAATAAGTCGCAAGTAACAACGCAGCAATTAAACTGGCAAAAACGGTTAAACCATAGACTAGTAATAAATAGCGCTTTTGATTACTAAAGAAGTTGATACTTAACGCATCATCTTGATCGAGAACTGGTTTCAGCCCCAAGTAGCCCACCACTTGGTTATTCACCACAATAGGACGGAAAGAAACTTGATCATCCGAAGGTTCACCGACCACGAACTGACGCTGCGTATCGTATAAAGACAAACGCGAGCTAAGACCTAAACGGTCAGGCGTGGAAATAAACTGTTTTTTGCCTGTGTTTTGTTTGCTCTCTTGTTCAATCTCTTCTTTTTTACGATCTGGACGGAAAACATTTTGATTGGCGCTGAGCGGGAACTTTAAACCTTCAAAGGGTTGAAACTCCGAAGGTAAGTTTTCCTCCAAAGCTTGCAGTTCTTGTTCGGTTAAAATCTGTTTTTCATGTTTGACTTCAGTGGTAGAAACATCACTGAGTAAGGTTTTGGTATTTTCTTTAAAATAACGCTGTTGCAAAGCAATGTCGTACTGGCGACGTAACCACCAACGAGAGAGACGGTCATAATCATCTGGCGCAGCATGTCCTTCAATCTGCAAAATTTGCGCTTGAATGGCATTGCCCCAGTCATGATAGGTACTATAAACGCCTGCTAAGTTATCAATCAGATGATCGAGCTTTTGCATTTCCACGTCCGCCACATATTTGGCAAAATTCTTTTGCATCGTCCAATGCAACACACCTAAACTCACCGTGGTAATCACCAAAGTGGTCAGCAATACAGTGAGGAATAAGCGTAAAGCAATCGGTACGCGGCGAATCTTCAAAAGCAATCTCTCGGTCGTTCTTTTGCCTTGTTATTGTATAGAACACTGCATCAAAAAACTCTCGATTGTTTCTACATCTTTATTATTTAATCTTTAATCATCCAAAATGACATGCTCTTGTATGGGGGAGTTGTAGAATGAATAAGATGACAAAAATGGCTTTAGCCACTGCCAGCGTTTTATCTGTAGGTGTGTTGACTGCTTGTCAATCCACCCAAGCACCGAAAGATATGGAGCAGTCGCAACATATGCATGGTCATTATCAGAAAGACCGTCACATGACACCTGAACAACGCGAACAATTTGAAAAAATGCGTACTGAACGTAAACAAGTCATGCAAGACATTAAAAAAGCCTGCGATGGCAAAGCGGTGGGTTCAGCAGTCCAAGTCAAAGCAGGTGAGCAAACACTAGAAGGCACATGTGCGATTTCATTTAAACCGAACCGTGATGAAATGAAACGTGGTGAACATCGCCCAATGCGTGGCGATCAAGCCGATCGTGGTGAATTCCGTGGTATGCATATGCAACGCGGCGAACCACTAACCGATGCGAAACGTGCTGAGTTAACCCAGCAATACGATCAACGTTTAGCTGAACGTCAAGCGCGCTAACAAGCTGCGACCAAAGCCTGCCAAGGTCAAACCGATGGTAAAGCCGTGCAGTTAAAAGTTGGCACACAAACAGTAGATGGCAAATGTATCGTTCACTTCCAACCTAAAGCTCCTGTTTCAGCACCCAATAAGGCTGCTTAAACCACTCTAAAAAGTATAAATAGATCAAAAAGGCGCAAATTGCGCCTTTTTTATTGGACATAACTTTTTACGCTTTTTGACTATTTATGTCATGCCAAAAGCAGCAAAACTGTTTACACTCAGTGCACTTAGCGATTTTGAATAATATTTATTTGACTTTACAGTCACCAAGAAAAGCACCCGAACCGCTTGTACCAAATTAGAAGATGTTGCACGATTAAGTTATTCCAATCCGTGTCAAAGAAGACACGTTTTTATGTTTATTAGGATTATAAGCTGGTTAAACCAGTATTGAGGAAACCGATATGCCACAATACAAAGCGCCCTTACGTGATATGCAATTCGTACTGCATGAGCTATTGAATGCAGAAGAACACTATTCTAAATTGCCTGCATTTCAGGAAACCGTAAGCCGTGAATTGGTTGACCAATATTTAGAAGCTGCTGCAGATTTCTGTGAAAACGAATTATCTCCAATCAACCAAAGCGGCGACCGCGAAGGTTGTACTTGGAATGATGGCGTTGTTACAACTCCAACTGGCTTTAAAGAAGCGTATCAAAAATATATCGAACTTGGCTTCCCGTCTCTTTCTGCTGAAGAGCAATACGGTGGTCAAGCATTACCTGTTTCTTTGGGTAACGTGATTTCAGAAATGGTCGGTACTGCAAACTGGGCATGGGGTATGTACCCAGGTCTTTCTCATGGTGCAGTTCGTACTTTAGAACATCACGGTTCAGCTGAACAAAAAGATGCTTACTTACCAAACCTTGTTTCAGGTGTTTGGACAGGTACGATGTGCTTGACAGAATCTCATGCAGGTTCTGACTTGGGTATTATCCGTACTAAAGCTGAGCCACAAGCTGACGGTAGCTATGCAATCACTGGTGAGAAAATCTTTATCTCAGCGGGTGAACATGACATGGCTGAGAACATTGTTCACATTGTACTTGCTCGTCTTCCTGGCGCACCTAAAGGCACCAAAGGTATTTCTTTATTCATCGTGCCGAAGTTTAACTTAAACGCAGACGGTACTGTGGGTGAGCGTAACGCCGTGCGTTGTGGTTCTATCGAACACAAAATGGGGATCCACGGGAACTCAACTTGCGTGATCAACTTTGACAATGCAAAAGGTTTCCTGATTGGCCCTGAAAACCGTGGCTTAAACTGCATGTTCACTTTCATGAACACTGCACGTATTGGTACGGCTGTACAAGGTCTGGCAGCATCTGAAGGCGCATTCCAAGGTGCATTAACCTATGCGAAAGACCGTTTAGCAATGCGTTCTTTGACAGGTCCTAAAGCACCAGAAAAAGAAGCCGATCCAATTATTGTTCACCCTGCTGTTCGTAACATGCTGTTAACTCAAAAAGCATTTGCTGAAGGTGGTCGTGCACTGGTTTACTTATTGTCTCTACATGCGGACGTAGTTGAGCAAGGTGCAACTGAAGAAGAGCGTAAATCTTCTGACAACATCTTGTCACTGCTTACTCCAATTGCAAAAGCATTCTTGACTGAAACAGGTTCTGAATCTGCAAAACACGGCGTTCAAGTGTTTGGTGGTCACGGCTTTATTTCAGAGCATGGCATGGAACAAATCGTTCGTGATACACGTATTGCGTGTTTATACGAAGGGACAACTGAAATCCAAGCGCTTGACTTGTTAGGTCGTAAAGTTTTGGGTACTCAAGGTGCAATGTTGAAAGACTTCACTAAGATTATTCACAAATTCGTTGAAGCAAACAAAGACAATGCTGCAATGAAAGAGTTTGTTGAACCTCTTGCTGCTCTAAACAAAGAGTGGGGTGACTTAACCATGCAAATTGGTATGAAAGCAATGCAAAACCCAGATGAAGTGGGTGCTGCTGCGGTCGATTACCTATACTTCTCTGGTTATGTAACCCTTGCTTACCTATGGGCGCGCATGGCACTTGTAGCACAAGAAACATTGGCTGCAGGTACCACTGAAGTTGACTTCTACAACGCAAAAACAACGACTGCACGTTTCTACTTCAAGAAGATCCTTCCACGTGTTCGCTCACACGTTGACGTGATTGCTGGTGGCGTAGAACCGTTATTCGCATTAGATGCAGAGCACTTTGCATTCTAAGTAGTTAATAACTAATTCGATATTCGAAATAGTTGTACTCTTGAGTACAGAAATGAAAAAGGACAGTCATAGCTTTGGCAGTCCTTTTTCTTTATAAATAGAGCGTTATTTCGCTTGGGTCATCTGACAACACTCTCCGTTGTTAATTAAGCTGTCCTAAGTCTACAGAGATTCAAACAATAAACAGGTGAACGAACATGCCAATTTATAATGCCCCACTTGCGGATATGAAGTTTATCCTCAATGACGTTTTCAATGCAGATCAGTTCTGGCAGTCTAATGAAAATCTAGCTCATGTAGACAGTGCGACGGCTGAAGCGATCCTCGAGGAAATGGCTAAATTTGCGCAAAACGTAACCCTGCCTTTAAACCGTACAGGTGATGAAGAAGGCGCAACATTTAGCAATGGTGCAGTGACTACACCTGCTGGTTTTAAAGAAGCGTTTAAGCAATATGCTGAAGGCGGATGGATTGGCTTAGCGGCTGATGAAGAATGGGGCGGTCAAGGCATGCCAAAAATGCTGACAGTTCTTGCAGATGAAATGCTGTTCGCAACCAACCCATCATTCATGCTCTACCCGCTTCTTTCTGTCGGTGCTGGCATGGCGCTAAACAGCTATGCATCGCAAGAACAAAAAGAAACCTATTTACCTAAAATTTACTCAGGCGAATGGTCTGGGACCATGTGTTTAACTGAGCCACATGCAGGTACAGATTTAGGCATTATCAAAACTAAAGCTGAACGTAACGAAGACGGCACCTATAACATTACAGGGACTAAAATCTTTATTACTGGTGGTGACCACGACTTAGCTGAAAATATCATTCACTTAGTTTTGGCAAAAACCCCTGATGCACCTGCGGGTTCACGTGGTATTTCATTATTCATCGTGCCTAAATTCCTATTGAATGCAGATGGTTCTGTAGGCGAGCGTAATGCGGCAGGTCCAGGTTCAATTGAACACAAAATGGGGATCAAAGCGTCTGCAACTTGTGTAATGAACTTTGACGGTGCCAAGGGTTACTTGGTCGGTAAAGAAAATGAAGGCCTTGCGGCAATGTTCGTGATGATGAACTACGAACGTTTGTCGATGGGTATTCAAGGTTTAGGCGCATCTGAATTTGCTTACCAAAATGCGGCACAGTACGCAACAGACCGTCTACAAGGTCGTAGCGCGTCGGGTGTTCAATCGCCTGCTAAACCTGCGGACAGCATTTTAGTTCATGGTGATGTGCGTCGTATGTTGCTTAATGCACGTGCGAACAACGAAGCATCTCGTGCATTTGCAGTTTACGTGGGTCAGCAACTGGATATCACCAAGTTCTCAACAGACCCTGAAGCTGTGAAAGCAGCCAATGACCGCGTTGCCTTGTTAACCCCAATTGCAAAAGCGTATTTAACCGACACAGCATTCCAAGCAACTTTAGATGCACAAATGGTCTTCGGTGGTCATGGCTATATTCGTGAATGGGGCATGGAGCAATGTGTACGTGACTTACGTATTGCACAAATCTATGAAGGCACCAACGGCGTTCAGTCTCAAGATTTAATCGGTCGTAAAACCATTAAATGTGGTGGGGCATTCATCGCAGACTACATTACTGAAATCCGTGACTTTGCTAACAGCTTAGATGCAGATCTAAACTTCATTAAAGATGCAACACTCGATGCGGCAACTGAAGTGGAAGAAGTGACCAAGTATGTTCTTGAACGTGCTGCTGAAAGTGCAGAGTTCCCGAATGCTGCAGCAGTGGATTACTTACATGCAATCGGCCTACTCAGCTTTGCCTATATGTTTGCAAGAATTGCCAATGCTGCAAAAGCCAAAGATGGTGACTTCTATCAAAACAAACTGGCGCTTGCAGCTTATTTTGCTCAACGTATTTTGCCTGAAATCGACTTACGTATTGCAAAAGTAAAAGCAGGTGCAGAAGTTATCATGAACTTCTCTGAAGACTACTTCACCAGCCAAGCTTAATCGCTTAAAGATTGAATAAAAAAACGCCTGCTTCGTCAGGCGTTTTTTATGGCTCAGCTTTATTTTTGCTTTTATACGTCATGTGCATGAAATTTGCTTATGATGCAATAAACCACCATCAACATATCAGGAGGCAGCCATGACTAACCGTGACCCTAAAATAGAGAAAATAGAAACCCTCCTCGATAAACTGGGCAATACTGCAGTAGAAAGCTTTCACTATGTGGCTTTATTTATTATTGGCTGTATGGTGATTTGGTCGGCAGGACATACCGTTTATGAGATCCTGACCATTAAACAATATGCCTCAATTGATGATATTTTACTGTTATTCATCTACTTAGAACTGGGTGCAATGGTTGGTATCTATTTTAAAACCAACCACATGCCTGTCCGCTTTTTAATTTATATTGCCATCACTGCCCTCACCCGACTTTTAATTTCCGATATCCAGCATGACCACAAAGCTGATATGGATTTGGTGATTATTACGGGTTCAATTTTAATTATGGCGGTTGCAATCTTGGTAGTGCGTTATGCATCGTGGAATTATCCTTCAGTAATTCGGGATAAACATGCCGACAAGCCTTTACCTGAAGGAAAAACACCACGCCCACAAGATGATGAACTCGCTTAATTTTTTATTGACCACTAAAAAACCCTCTGTCTAAACAACGGAGGGTTTTTGTATCAATCAAAGATTCATTTATTTTGAATCCGGCTCTAAAGCATAGCGCCCATTTTCGTAGATCCAGTGCATACCTTCAGGTGGGTCTGGCAGTCCCAAACGTCGCCAATCGGTAATCAACACATAATCACGGCTTTCAATACTGGAGTCGCCATCCCCATACACATAGCTATTGGTTTCCTGACTATAGGTTGAATAGCTGGGCGCTCGGTAAATAATACTCACACCGGGTCGCATTGGATATCCGCCATGTGGTGGATGGTGCGGAGGTGGTCTGTGATGAGGGGGTTCAATTTGAGGCGGTGATGTAGGTCTGGGCATTGCACCTTGATACGGCCCAGCATAGGTTGGGAAACGCTGGGTTTGCGAAGTCAGCGGTTTTCCATAATAACGCGTCGCTGGTTGAGCAAAACTCAGTGCAGGAAATAAGCTGAGTAAACTTATTCCATAGATTATTTTTAAATATTTCATCATCTTCCTCCACTGAGGTGAATATTATTATTTTAAACCCATTTTATGGATAAAAAATGTACAAACTGTCGATTTTAGATCGCTGACCGTTATCACCACTATAAGGTTTGAAGCAGGATTTCTTTGAAAAGCAATAAATCGTATATGTTTTCAGTTTATACTTAATCTTTGTTTATAAATGTATTGGATGAACAATCGTGGCGGAATTAAGTTTTGATCGACTCTATGAATATTTTGCAAAAGTGCCCAGTATTCAAAAAAATCTGATTGATGCTTATGGCACAGATGGCAAAAATGCATGGTGGTTTAAGTTTCAAATTGATGTAGATCATCCTTTGGCATGGCAAACGGTACAAGAGCTGGGACATGTACTGAACTATATTTCGAAAAATGAGCGCCTACCGACGCAGTTTCTACCTGTTTCACCGCCGCCATATATGAATGGTGAAGCCAAGCAATTCTTGGCATGGGTCATTCAGTGTAACCATCCTGACTTTCCACCTGATGTCATTTGTGACTGGTTAGAAGCACGTCTACCGAGCCCAGTGGAAGATGCCGAAAAATGGAAAATCAAAACAGATCTACATGAACTCGATAAGATGACCGATAAAGATTTGGATCAAATCATCCCGCCAAATCCTGAGCAGTAAAATCTTAAAAATTAAATCTCCCTAAATCCCTCTTTAAAAAGAGGGACTTTTCATCTTGCACAATAGAGGGAGTGCCGCTTTTCATGAAACGGCAAAAGGAATTCGAAATTAAAACGTCGACAAACCACTCCACTCCATAAAGCGGTATAGCCCATATTTGAGTTTCGACTCATCTTTATATTGCTCATAGCCCACACTCATTTGACGACCATTTAAGTGCGACCATGCCCCATCAAAATATTGCTGTGCATCTGTAAACACCGCTGCGTTAGACCGGCCAATCACACGTAAATTAGTCTCTAAGTTATAATTCTTCAAATTCCGTGCGGTAAAATTCGCTGAACCTAAAATGAGCTCTGCTTCTTGTGCATGGCGTTTTAAAATCATTTTGCTATGACACTGCTCTCCTTGAGTATTACACCACCGCACTGTAATACCTGCATCGTTAAGCTCAGATGCAACTTGACGGTTCGGAATTCCATTCTTTTGACGACCAAATGCATCTTTATTGGGGTCGAGTAAAATCCGAAGTTTAACGCCCCGATTCTGTGCATCTTTTAAAGCATTGATGATTTGACGCTCAGACAAATAGAACATCGCCAAATCAATCTGATCATTGGCTTTTGCTGTATTCAACAAGTTGAGTGTTGCATCTAGGATTGCTTTTTCCGTCAGCACCTGTACCTGAGGCTGCGATGGATTGCCTGCAATTTCGCCTAGAATCACCATTGGTACATCGCCCTGAGACATATGTGCTACAGTTTGCTCTGTTTTCAACACATCAATTGCGGTATTGCCTGTCACCAATAGCGCCACATTGGAATGTCGCGAACTGCCATCATGTGGATTCGCCGATGTGACCAAGGTTTTCCAACCTTCGGCGGTATCGACCACCAAAGTTTTGCGGTGATTGGCTTTAAAGTTAAATAAGTTGAGATAGCTACGTAGGGTGATTTTTTCATCCCCAAACGGGTTTTTTAACCAACCACCGTCGGGATTATTGCCTGCATTTTGACAACAGATATACCAAAAACCTGACCAAATAGGGTTAGAAGCACGTAGCGGACGTAAATCCGTTTCAATCACATCCACACCTGCCTGACGCAATTTACGGTAATGCTCAGGTAATAGCCCGCCATACACCGAGTTAATCGGGTCGGTGATGACTTTGATTTCAATATTCGGATGTAAGCTTCGCTTGACAATCAACGCATCGGTCAGCTGACGAGTCAACGCCCGTTGTGATGCTTGAGATGTTCCCACTTCATCGTTAAACAAGAACATATCCAACACAATCGTGGTTTGTGCATCTTCAATCAGTTTAAACACTGCGTTGAAAATATGATGATCTTGTTGCTGCTTGCCTTGTGCATCGATATAGGTTTGATCTGCAATAAATTTGACATCGGCATGACGTAACTTGCCCGTATAGTCCAGCCCATCAGGCAGTGGTTTAACGCTATGGTAAACTGCGGAGGTTAAATAAGTCAGAGCCAATAAACCCACCACGACACCGACATAACGGGTCGATGTCCAGTTGAGCTTTTGATGTAATTTTCGAAAGATACGCATAACAAAAAACCTAATCCAATATACTCAGACTAGGTTTTATTGTTTGATTTTTCAAGAGGATTTCTGTTGTCAATGTTTTGGTAGCCTCTCCCTAACCCTCTCCTTAAAAGAGAGGGAGCACCTCCTCTTTACGGAAAAAGTTGGGGTGAAGCTTGAAATAGCACCTTAGAAACTAAAGTCCAGTCCAATTGTGAAGTTACGCCCCACTTGTGGAATGGTCGATAAGAAAGAGGTATGCGAATAAACCGTCTCATCTAAGAGGTTATTGGCTTTGAAATACACGCGATAATCATTGCCCTGCATATACTGACCATTATACGCCAAGCCCAAATTCAACATGTTATAGCCCTCGGTTTCGGTCTCATAGCTTGCAATTCGATCTTGCTCAAACACATGGTAATACTCTGCCGTACCCGACCACGTGTCACTAAAGTTAGCATTCACTTTTGTTCCTAAACGGCCAGCAGGCACCCGTGGCGCATTTTCATTGTCAATTTTGCCACGTACATAATCACCAAAGACACTCATTTTATAAACATCATTGATGGCATAAGAGGCTTCTGCTTCAGTCCCATAAAAACGCGCTTTGTCTTGGGTGTAGTCTACTAGGCGGAAGTTTTCGTAACGGTCTGCAGTTTGAGCATAAATGTAGTTGTCATACCAGTTGTGGTAAACATGAACGTGATAATCAATTTTATCCGTATCGTAATGGAAACCTAATTCTAGGTTATTGGACTTTTCGACATCGAGATTTTCATTGCCACGCTCGTAGGTATTGGTTGCAAGATGCTTACCATCAGCATAAAGCTCTTGCGCCAAAGGTAAACGCTCTTGATGTGATCCAACCAAAGACAGTTTATAGTTCGGTGCAAACATCCAATTCACAGCACCCGAATAGGACACGGCATAATCATCATAGTCTTTTCGATCAGATTCAATATCAATCGTCTGCTGATCGACACGTGCCCCTAACTCAAAATGGAAGTCATTCCACTGCTTATGTTCTAAACCAAATACGCTCCACTTTTGCGTCTTGGTCGGTTCTAAAATCGACTCTTCACCCGTGATATCTAATTTTTGTTGATTGTACTGTACGCCAACCACACCTTCCCAATCCGCAATCGGCTGATGCACCATTTCTAGACGCGCATCATACCCTTTACTTTTAAAGGTGGTTGCAACACTATCGCCTTCAATTTCATCATGTTGGTAGTCGGTATAACTGGCATGGGCACGTAACTTCTCAAACCCTGCAATCGGATTTAAAATTTCTGTACGGAAATCATAACGTTCCGACTTCAAGTCAACCCAAGGCCCTGTCTCATGTTCGTCCCCATAATCTTCCTCACCACATCCAATTAATAAATTACCTGATACAGTGCAACTTTCATATTCATGGCTGTGCCCAGGTAAACCGTATTGATCTTGACGGTTGGTATAGGCGATACCCGCAAAACTACGCTCACCAATCCATGAGCCACCAACGCTGACAGTTTCGCCTTTGGCAAAGGTATTTCCAACACGACGTTCTTTTTCGAGTTCACCCTCATGCTCGTGGAAATAGTTCGGCGCAATATAGTCATTCGCTTCACGCTTTGAACCTTCAACCCGTAGAGCAAACTGACTGCCCAAAGCAACCGTCGCCCCAGCACTGGCCAACTTTTCATCACTGCCAGAGTTGTAGCGTAATCCCGCCGTACCTTCTAGACCTTTTTCAGGCATGCTGGTTGGAATTTTTTGATCGGTGACATTGACCAAACCGCCCACGGTGCCTGCACTGTATAACAGGGTTGAAGGGCCACGGATGATTTCAATTTGCTTGGCCAAAATCGGATCGACCGTCACGGCATGGTCTGGCGATAAACTCGAAACATCGGCTGTTTCTGAAGCATGTTGTAAGACTTTCACGCGAGGGCCATCTTGACCACGAATCACGGGTCGACTTGAACCTGAACCATACTGATTTGAATATACGCCTAGCTCATCGGCCAAAGCATCCCCAATAGTCGGTGCACGTTCTTTTAAGCTTTTTTGCTCGATGACCTGATCGGCGACTGCAAAATCAGCAGCGGTCTGAACGAGTGGATGTGCTTGGCTGGTCAATGTTTCAAGTTGTTGTGTTGTTGTGTCATCTGCAAAAATGGCAGGTGCGACCACCGCCAAAATAGAGAGCGTTATCAAATTTTTATGGAAAGCCATGGAACTCACTCAAGCGTACAATTTTTGAATATTGTTATAATATAACATTTCAAATTCATTGCAATAAAAAACATTCCAATCGCAGAAAAAAGATAAACTGCCCTATCCATCTAAGTCGATGCCAACGCCAATAGATCAATGCCCTTTACCATTTCACATGCCGTTCTCGCGCCCCCTTTAGCCAAACTCAGTGGTGACCGTTTACCCATTGCTGCCATTGCCATTGGCAGCATGACCCCTGATCTTTATCGGCTGTTTACACAAGCCAATTCAAATACTACCCACTACTGGACTTCACTCGTTCATCCTGATCTTTGGATTGGACTCAGTTTTTGTGTTTTGTGGTACGTGCTATTACGGCCCTGTTTTTATCGTTTTTTAGGCATTCAGCATGAATTAAGGCTGAGCAGTATGCTGCGTTTTTTTAAATTTTCTGTGGCCGTTATTCTCGCGATACTGCTCGGCACGGCTACGCATCTGTTATGGGACGGACTCACCCATGTTGATCACCGAACTTTGTTCGGACATGAGTTTCTAAGCCAGAAGATTCCTTTGTTAGGGCACTATTATCCGCTACATCGCATTTTACAAATTGGCACATCGGCACTGGCTTTGCCCTTGTTGGCGTGGATGGGTTGGCGCTATTACCAAACCTATCAGCAACATTTTCCAGTGAGTTTAAAAATCAAACGCTTTGCAATGGGACTGTTCATACTGAGCCTTTTAGGCGGTTTAGTCAGTGTTTGGGACTATGCACGTTATATCCCCACGCAAGTGTGGCAGTCAGACCTGTATTATTTTACAGGGCGAAGTATTAATGAGTTTAGCCAAGTCGCTTTACTGATTTTAATCTTTGGCTGCATTCTGTTTTTATTTTTAGATCGAGACTATCGTTTAGGCTGAATTTAAACCAACGTTTAAATGCTATTTCCAGCCTTTTTTAAGCTATACCTTGAGAGTCAATGCCCAAAGAGGCATAATCCTACCTTTATTTCTGGCGGTACGCTGTTTACGTATTCGCTACCTTTAGCCATATAGTTGGATTTTTAACGCCATGATGCGAACTCATTACTGCGGTTCTTTAACCGAAACTCAAATTGATGAAACAGTAACCCTCTGCGGTTGGGTACACCGTCGCCGTGACCACGGTGGTGTCATATTCCTTGATATGCGTGACCGTGATGGTCTTGTGCAAGTGGTTATTGACCCAGACACTCCTGAAGCATTCGCAACTGCAGACAAAGTACGTTCAGAATTCGTATTAAAAATTACAGGTCGCGTACGTCGCCGTTATGCAGGCACAGAAAATGCCAATATGGTGAGCGGTCAAATCGAAGTTTTAGGTAAAGAAATCGAAGTGCTTGCTGCATCAGAAACTCCGCCGTTCCCATTGAATGACGACAACACCAATATTTCTGAAGAAATTCGTTTGAAATATCGTTTCTTGGACATCCGTCGTCCTGAAATGTTAGATCGTTTACGTTTCCGTTCAAAACTAACCAACCTCATTCGTAACTACTTCGAAGACAATGGTTTCTTAGACGTTGAAACTCCGATTTTAACCCGTGCAACGCCTGAAGGTGCACGTGACTACTTAGTGCCAAGCCGTGTTTCAAATGGTAGCTTCTACGCACTTCCACAATCACCACAATTATTCAAACAATTGTTGATGGTGGGTGGTATAGATCGTTACTACCAAATCGCAAAATGTTTCCGTGATGAAGACTTACGTGCAGACCGTCAACCTGAATTCACCCAAATCGACGTTGAAACATCGTTCATGAGTGACGATGACATCATGGATTTAATGGAAACGTTGACGGTTAAGATGTTCAAAGAACTTCTTGATGTTCAATTCGATAAATTCCCGCGCATGACCTATACAGATGCTATGCGTGACTATGCATCGGACAAACCAGACTTACGTATTCCTTTGAAATTGGTTGACGTCGCAGACCTGATGCAAGAAGTTGAATTCAAAGTATTCGCAGGTCCAGCGAAAGACCCTAAAGGCCGTATCGTTGCATTGCGTGTTCCAGGTGCAGGTTCACTACCACGTAGCCAAATTGATGAATACACGAAATTTGTCGGCATCTACGGTGCAAAAGGTTTAGCGTACATTAAAGTAAACGAGCTTGAAAAAGGCATCGAAGGCTTACAGTCTCCAATCGTGAAATTCATCGAGCCAATCGTACTTGATCTCTTGAAACGTGTTGGCGCAGAAAATGGCGATATCGTGTTCTTTGGTGCAGACAAAGCTAAAGTTGTGAACGATGCCATGGGTGCTTTACGTATTAAAGTCGGTCATGACTTGAAAATGTCGACTTGCGAATGGGCACCGCTTTGGGTGGTTGACTTCCCAATGTTTGAAGAAACAGATGATGGCAAATGGACTTCTGTTCACCACCCATTCACACTGCCTAAATCAAGCGTTGAAGATGTGAAAAATAACCCAGGTGCTGCGCTTTCTGTGGCTTATGACATGGTGTTAAACGGTACCGAAATTGGTGGTGGTTCACTGCGTATTCATAACCTAGAAATGCAAAAAGCAATCTTTGAAGCTTTAGGTATTGGTGAAGAAGAAGCCGAAGAGAAATTCAGCTTCTTACTCAATGCATTACGTTATGGTGCTCCTCCGCATGGTGGTTTAGCATTCGGTCTAGACCGTTTAGTCATGCTCATGACAGGTGGTGCTTCTATTCGTGATGTGATTGCATTCCCGAAAACCAAAACTGCTGAATGCCCATTAACGCAAGCGCCTGCACCAGTTGAATCAAATCAACTACGTGATTTAGGCATTCGCTTACGTGAAAAACCAAAAGCTGAAGAAACCAAATAATCTTTAGATTTTGATTAAAGAAACCCTGCCATGCGCAGGGTTTTTTCATTCAAGACAAGACCAGCCATTCCATAGATATTATTTTCGCTTCAAATTTTCCAAAATTTCTTTTGAACTTTTGATCTATCCCCCTTACAGTGATTCACGATAGTCTATATTTTATTGCAGCAGTTCTGGCACTGAATCACTCTATTGATTTATTCATTTATTTTGTTCTTAAGACGCTCATCTTTTTTTGATTTTATCTATCTTAGATTTTTAAGTCTCTTTGCAAAATTTTCTCTCATCTCATCTTTTCAAAAGATTTCTGAGTCAAAATATGGCTATTTATTATCTACTTAAAATCATCTCACTTTTTCCATTGTCCTTTTTACAATACATCGCACGCGGAATTGCACACCTGCTTTACTATAGTGACTCTTCAATTAAGCGTATCACCACCATTAATCTGCAATTGGCCTACCCTGAGCTCGACCCAATAGCACTCCAGAAACGCGTTCATCTCAGCATTCAAAGCCAATGCCAAACCTATATTGAATTTTTAAAATGCTGGGGAATGCCTCCACAATACAACCTAGATTTATTGAAAAACATTCATGGTGAATCTGTTCTAACAGAAGCTTTAGCCAATAAAAAAGGCGTGATTGTGGTCATTCCGCATTTTGGTTGTTGGGAGCTGTTAAATGCATGGTTAAATGTCTATACGCAACCGATGATCATGTATAAACCCTATAAAATTAAAGGAATTAACCGCTATATTCTAGCTGCACGGCAAAAGTTTAATGCAACCCTTGTTCCTACTGATGAAAAAGGTATCCGCAGTATCTTCAGACACTTAAAACAAGGTGGGCTGACGGTGATTTTACCGGACCATCTACCAAAACCTAGTGGCGGTATTTATTCATATTTTTTCCAGCAAAATACTTTGTCCACGACACTGGTCTCTAAAATGGCGGCAAAAACACAATGCAATGTGATCGGATTAAGTTGTATTCGTAATGCTGACGCAGCGAGTTTTGATGTGTACTGTACAGAATTATCTCAAGATATTTTATCGACAGATCTACAGCTATCTGTAGACAGTTTAAATCTTGCCATGCAAGACATGATTAACCAAGCACCCGAACAGTATATTTGGTCCTATAAACGTTTTCGAAATTGTTATGGCAATATCAATGCTTATCGGATAAAGCCACCGATGTAGGCTCCACAAACCTACATGTGATTTCAAGAATTTCGAAAGAATAATTTATGCTATTTCCTAACGGCCTGAATAGAATATTTTTATTCATTTGAGATCAATTCTCAGCAGTGGCATAATGGCGCACTGTTTTAGATAAGTTGTGAGCAACCAAATGGCTATGCGTCCTGAAGTCCGTCGTCGTGGTATTGTGCTAATTGTTTTTGCAATCGTACAATGGTTTTTCATGCGCTATATTCTAGACAATCAATTATTTAATTTAACCACCTATGACCGTATTGTCTTTTTCTGTGTAAGTAGCTTGGCAGGTGCTTTTGTCATTTTTGTCGGTTTGATTTATATGGTCTTAAAAGGCAATGCTGATACGCAAGACTAAGCCAGATGTCGTTTTATATTATGCTGCTTCGCCTATTGCCTTTGGCTTTTTTGCGCAGCCTTGCAAAAGTAGCAGCGTATTTGATCAATCAAAACCCGAACAAAAGTATGCTGTGGAAAACCCGCGTGAATTTGGGTTTAGCCTATCCACAGCTTAGCGCAACACAACAAGAACAACTCGCCAGTGAAAGCGTGCAAAAGCAATGCTTAAGCTATATCGAGTCGGCGAAGTGTTGGGCGATGCCACCTGAATGGAGCATTGCGCAGATTCAGAAAGTTCATCACTTAGAGGTATTTACCGAAGCGCTAAAAGACCCCAAAGGTGCGCTGATTATTGTTCCCCACTTGGGAACTTGGGAAATGATGAATGCATGGATTCATCAATATGGCATTCCCACCATTATGTATAAACCCATGAAAAATGAAGATTTTAACGCTTTTGCCTTACAGGCTCGACAAAGATTAAATGCGACCTTGGTTGCGACCGATGCCAATGGTGTAAAAACACTGTTCAAAAATCTAAAACAAGGTGGTTTTAGCATTATTTTGCCCGACCATGTGCCACAGCCTTCTGGTGGCGTGGTGGTTCCCTTTTTTGGTATTCCTTGTTTAACCAGTACGCTCGCCAGTAAAATGGCACAAAAAACCCAATGTCGTTTAGTCGGCTTAAGTTGCTTCCGCAGTGCAGATGGTGAAGGCTTTGAAGTGTATTGTGATGATCTTAACGATCCACAACTATGTGATGCTGACCTAGACGTGGCGACTGCTGCGCTGAATAAAGCCGTTGAGGCAATGATTAACCGTTTCCCTGCTGAATATATGTGGGGTTATAAAAGATTTAGAGGCGATAAAATCGCAGGAAATCACTACAATAAATAAAAGCAAAACTATTCATTGAAATTATTTAAATTTTATACGAACCACACGTTCACCCTGTATACGAACCACACGTTCACCCTGTAATAGAACAGCTAACTCTTTCACAATTTTTACAGTTTGCGTACCCAAACGTAGAAACTCTCTTTTAGCTTTATCTAAAAGGCTAAGTTTAACTTTGGTTTTATCCTCACCTTTGCGTAAGTTGCGTTCCTGTTCAAGAAAACTAGGAAACTTATCATGACTTTTAGTCAATCTATGATCTTGGATACAAATTGCAGGTAACATCTGGAAGATATCTTGTGGATTACTCTGTAAATAATCATTAAAAACAATATGATCAACAGGAATCAAGACTTCATATTGCTTTAATAAAGCCAATAAGTTTCTAGCACTTTCATTTGAGAGAATGTAACCACCACATCCCATATGTTTCGCTTTTAACAGTGCAAGTTTGCGCTTAGAGTTGATTAAAGGCTTGTAATTTAAAGCCACGATGATTTTTGGATAGAATGCTTCCAATTTTACAATTTTACATTCAGCTGGAATCCATTTATCACTGGTTAAAAAGCTGGTAGATTTTCTACCAAGGTGAATATCATCTTCAAAAATTGCAATATATGGTAAATTCTCATCCACAGCTTTTTTCCACAAAACTGCATGGCTCAATAAGCAAGCTATCTCACATTTTCTGAGCTCTGTTTTCGAAATATCAACACCTAGATCCTCAACTGCCTGTGCCATGGTCTCAGGAGTAATGGCATCAAAAAACTCGAAATCGACCTTTTCTTTAGCAAACTCCGAACTTATATGCGCTCGTCGAAGAGTCGCGCTAGACAAACTAATAACAAAATTTCTCATAAACTAAGGCTAAATTTATTCTTAAATTCAATAATAACAATTTTCTATAAAATTAAACTAGACATTATTTGAATTTATTTTAACAAAGGGTTTTGTATTATTTGCTTTCAGATTATACTTATCAAACTGCTTGCTATCTTCTGCGTGACGAGAATCAGAATGCCCAAAGAAACAATTAAAATTTTTGTTGGCTGTGATCCAAATAACTGTGATTTAGAACAAATGATGGTGCTTGATTATAGCATCCGTAAAAATACACAGCACCCAATTGAAATTACATGGATGCAGTTGAGCCATGATCCTACTAGTCCGTGGTATAGCAATCAAGAAACGCATGAAGGATGGCATACTGAGAAATGGGCAACCCCATTTTCTGGTTTCCGTTGGGCAATTCCTGAATCATCCAACTTTGAAGGGCGTTCGATCTATATGGATGCTGATGTCATCGTTTTATGTGATATCGCAGAGTTATGGTCGCATCCGATGAAAGATGATGCAATCGTCATCGCCAAAGGTGGCAAAAGTTCAGCTCGTTTATGTACTTGTGTTTGGGATTGTAAAAAAGCTAAACAATATTTACCTTCACTTAAAACGTTGCAATCGGATCCAGATGGTCACAAGAAGTTAATGCAACTAATCAAAGACCAACCTCATTTAGTCCAAAACTACAATAATTCATATAACTGTATTGATGGTGAAGGCTTAAAAATAGAAGACATCAAAATTCTACATTACTCCGACATGGGTACTCAGTTTAGCCATAAATACTCGTTACCGCGCCTAGAAAAAAACAATCAAAAACATTGGTTTGATGGAAAAATCATGCCTCATCCAAGACAAGACTTAGTTGAGTTATTTGATCAATATTATCAAGAAGCATTGGATAATGGTTATAAACCTGAAGACTATTTAGTAAAAGCTTATGGTCCATTTCAAAAAGCGACTCAAATCAATTATCAAGGCAATAAAGTTACACGCCCTGTCAAAGGGACAACTTGGCTTACAGCTAGCATCAAAGCCATAAAATCAAAGTTTAGTAAAAAACCTAATTTTACTTTAGATGACTAAAATTGGTAGCAGGCTACGTTGTATCCTGTTTCATATTTTCTTACATAGAATTTGATCTTTATGTCTCAACCAATAATCTCAGCCCAACGTTTTTTTTCAAATTATATCCTTAGAAATCTGTATAAATTTATTTACAAGTATAGTCATCCAAAATCATATAAACACAATCGTCGCTATTGGCCATACTATCAAGTAGAACGTAGTCCCGATGGTGATTTGCAAAAAATTTATTTTAAAAAACAACTTATTGTCGATAATTCCCAATTAAATTTTAGTCCCAATCGAAAATGTATGCTAATTGCAACAGGTCCATCTGTGCATCAACTAGAAACGTCATATTTACAGCGATCGGATATTGATTATATTGGTGTAAATGGTGCAATTGCCTTAAGTGGTGTCAAATTTAAATATTATGTGATCATTGATCACAATTTCACCAACAATCGTTTTGATCTAATTGAAAATGTACTTAAAACTTCCTTTTGTACACTATTTACAACACCACGTTGTTTAGACCTGATTTTAAGAAAAATAAAATTAGAAAATATTCTTTGCGACATTAAAGTTGTTGAGCCTATAACTGAAGGTGAAATTGAGCGATTTTTAGGTGAGCGGATACGCGTGACTGAAACTCCAAATTATTTTCATATCTATGACCGCTTAGGGTTTTCTAGTCACATTTTTAATGCTGTTTTTGACTATTTTACAGTGGCTTATGTTGCACTTCAAATCACTTATCATTTGAAATATAAAGACATTTATATTGCAGGTTTGGATATGAATAATTTTTCCCAACCCAGATTCTATGAAAATAAAGAAAATAAACAACCCACTATGTTGAATCAGTATTTAGATGTAACATTGCCTGCATTCGATGCCGCTGCCCGCTTTCTAAAATCTCAGCAAATAAATGTCTATAATTTATCTCAGAACAGTGCAGTAAAAGCTTTTGAAAAAATACCTCCTGAACAATTACAAAATACTCTATTGACACAAAGTGGTGAGTAGAACTTACAATTCACCTGTAATTTCCTTCCATCCTTATGTGAACGCTCAAGTCTTTCTGTAGTCATCCCAAATATATGAATAATCATCAATTTAGAACTGATATTAATGGACTTCGAGCATATGCTGTAGTTTTTGTTGTTCTTTTCCATTTCAATGTATTCGGTTTCTCTGCTGGGTACTTGGGCGTTGATGTTTTCTTCGTGATATCAGGCTATCTGATGACAAAAATCATTGTGGAAAAGCTTGAACACAATAATTTTTCTTTTGTTGATTTTTACTTATCTCGAATTATTCGTATTTATCCCGCACTATTATTCTTAGTCTTAGTTTTAACGGCTTTGGGGCTATTTGTGTTTATCCCAGAAGATCTAAAAAACTTTGCTAAAGATGCGAGATACAGTCTCACTTTCTTATCAAATAATCTCTTCTATGAACAATCAGGAGACTATTTTGCAACTAGTTCACATGATAAAGCATTACTGCATACCTGGTCTTTAGCTGTTGAATGGCAGTTCTACATCCTTTTTCCCATCATTTTGTACACATTTAAAAAGCTTACAAAACAAACTAAATATATAGGCATATTACTTCTAATATTATTTTCTTGCTCATTTTTGTTGTCTGTAAAACTTACACCAGAAAATCCGATATATGCTTTCTTTAAACTCTCAACACGTGCATGGGAGTTAATTGCAGGTGGACTGGTGTACTTTTATTTTAACCAATATTCTTTATCATCGATTAAGCAAAAAATTATTGAATATACAGGTTTTGGACTTTTAGCGCTAAGCTTGATTTTTTTAACCAAAGATACGCCTTGGCCTGGTTATGCTGCATCCCTTCCTGTTTTGGGTACAGTTTTAATTCTAATCGCCTACCGTCAAAACTCTATACTAACGAAACCCAAGTTTATACAGAGTTTAGGCAGTGCTTCATATTCTATTTATTTGTGGCATTGGCCGATCTCATTTTTATTGAGCTATTTCCTAATTCAAAAAAATATTATCAATATCAGTTTTGCTCTTTTATTATCTTTTATTTTAGGATGGTTGAGTTACAAACATATTGAACCCTGTCGTATTCATCTGAATAAAATCAATAAAAAGTATGTTTATCTACTTTTTATCTTAAGTATTGCGATTCTCTATCCATTTTATAAGTTTCTAGGTAAGGATGGGTTAGAAAATCGAGCCGATGCAGAATACCTAAAGCGTATTGAGAAAATACAGATGCCTATGGTCTCGAATGGTTGGTGTTTCTATAACATTAAAGATGATCATAGTCTGACTGTTGGAGAAAATGGATTAAAATGTCATATAGCATCTAACTCAACAAATGCTAAATCAGCTCTTTTGTTTGGAGATTCATTTGCAGGTCACAATATTCCATTTTGGGATCATCTAGGCAAAAAGCTAAACTTGAACATCCATACGATCAGTACGAATTGGTGCTATCCAAGTCTTGATAAAGAATTTACAGGTGACAAGTCATCTACCGCTTATCAGCAGTGCTTAATCAACCGAAACTATCTGAAGAATCATATAGCTCAGTATGACGTTCTTATTTTTGCTGGTCGTTGGACTGATATTGTTCGTCAAAATCAGCAGAATTCATTTAGTGAGCTACTCAAAGTTGCACAAATGAATAATAAGAAAGTGATTGTAATGTCTGAACCATATACTTTTGATCAAAACATCAGCTCAATTTTCAAACGTGCAATATGGTTAGAGCGAGACTTTAATCTAAATGAGTATATGAACAATCCACTCGCTACAAAGCAAAAATATGCAACGAGTGTGATTAATAAAATCGTTTCAGAACATCCGAATACACTCTTGTTAAGCCAAGCAGATCTATTTAAATCAGATCATATGGCAACCAAAAACACACCGTATTCATTTGATGGACGTCATATCTCAATTGTTGGGTCATTAGCATCTGAACAATACTTTGAAACACGACCAAAATTTAAAGTATTAGAAAACTTTATTGCTAAAAAGTAGTGATTAGATATCAATAAACGAGTCGTTAAAATACATTTTTTTACTGTAATAACGACTTAATATTCCCCTTTCTTTTCCTGCCAGTTTGATCAGCTTAGGCTTTTCAACTGGCGGATAATTGAGGGCAAGATCAATCAACACTTTTTCTTTCATCCATTTATTTTTTACTTGATAGAAAAAAGCATTCCGATCACAGTTAATCAAGGTCATACTCGGTAAAGTTGTACGCATAATTTTTTGGCAGGCAACATAAGCAACCAAATATTCTAAACGGCCTATCTCTTGAAAATAGTCCTGATAATTTTCGTTATTTTCTTTAATCTGCTGAATATAAACCTTTGGTGTTAATTCTATAGCTTTTAATAACTCCTCAAACCAAGACTTAAAAAACATATTTTTGGCAGAACTTGCCAATAACCAATTCTCTAAAACAGGAAAGTCTGGGCAAGTCGTATTTTTCTTTCGATAATAGGCAAAACTGTTAGTTTGATGTTGAGTAACTAACCTTTCAATCCAATCTAGATTTTCATAAACAATTGTACTGGCATCTAACCATATCCCACCGTGTTGATAAATTAATTCAAATCGAATGAGATCAGCTTTCTGTTGTGGTGTCGCATGCTTTAAACGACCATAATCAATATCACAAAACTCTTTGACATTATTAGGTGTTAGAAAGTTTACAACATAGTTTGGATTGTTCTTTTTTATATTATCAACGCACTTCTGCACAAACTCAGGGAGTGAGCCTTCCCAATACATCCAGATAATTTTGGGAATAACTGCATTTTTCTGACCAGGATTGAGAACGATCAGGTCCGCGTAGTTATCTATTGACTCATTGATTTCTCTTTTTTGGTTTGAATACATTGTATAAAATTTCAAAAGATAGAAGAGCTTCTTAAAAAACTTCATAAAATGTACTCAACAAAATAAAGAAAATTATTTATTACAGTCTATAACTAGGACTCAAGACATTAAATGTTTAATTGCATAAAAGCGATCACGCCACATACGCTTCTGTTTCTTAAATCCATGAGAAGCACTTCGATTCTCAAGTTGCTTCCGTTTGATACCTTGAGCAGCAACAGTACCTAAAATATCACTATCCAGACCTGCTGGCTGCACAAATGGCTGCCAAACGCCAAGCCCTTTTCCTGTTTTACTTAACCAACTTTGGAAGAAAATATCGACTGGAACGGTCATGATTTTACCCAGTTGTACAAACTGTTCAGCTCCTTTTCGAGACCAAACCAAGCCTACACCACGTATTGGGAAATAATATGCATGCCACAAGGTATAATGATCAAACTCAACAATGTCTTTTGCTAATTTTTTCTTTTTAGCAGCAATATTGACGGTATACCAATCCAACTCTTTATGTTGATCTAAATAACTTAATAAAGATTCAAGCTTCTGTTTAAAGTTAGGCAACACTTCAATGTCATCTTCTAAGACAACTAAATAATCGGCATCCGTTTCTAGAAATTTTTCAGCACAACCGTAGTGACTTAGATAACAACCCAACTCAGAATTCATTAAACTACGCCCTAATATTTTCTGAGCAGCAAGATCATCGTAGTTTTCAAATTCAGATAAGGCTTTACCTCGCCCATCATAAGCAGAGAATCGGCTAAAATCCCATCCCGCTTGATTGAGCTGAGCTGTCGCACTTGCTAAACGTTGATCACTGCCGTCTAAATTAATAAGATAAGTCACAACTTTCATTTGCTTTCCTTCGTTTAGACCACAGTAGTCGGTTGAATTTGGCTGGGTAAAAACCCTGTAAATTTTTGAATCAGTGCGGCTCGGATGCGTCCTTCAGCTAATGATTCCAATTGATCTAGACTTTGTATACAGCCAAATTTAATCTCAGAATTAGATAAAGCTAATATAAATTTTTCCAAATCACGACCATCTTTTAAATAAGCAATATCAATATCATCTTTTAAAATGGCTTGATCAGATTGAATTGCTAAATGATTAGACAATCCCACTGGTAACAGTTGATCAATGTTCCTAAATTTGAACTGAATTTGCTGCTCTAAAAGCTCTTTATTATTCTTAAAGTAAGTACTGAGCAAATCACGACTGAGAATATGAGGGCGATGATGAATTTCGTAATATCTAGTCATTCCCACACGATCTGCACTCAGCATTTGAGCCGTTGAATATTTCGCTTCAGCTACCATTCCAAAATTCTGCTGTAAGAATTTTCGGAAAATATATTTCATTTTCTTGATGAGTGTTGCTTGCCAATGTCCATATATCACCATCTGACCATCAATAAGAAAATCACTTAAATCAGACTGTTGATTGAAAAAGAAATCATCATTCAGATAAATAAAATGATTTGAAATCCCTTTAATATTCCACAACATACTTTCAATACTTAATGAATTGAAAGTAGGTAAATACTGTTGGTAATTTCTAAATATTTCTTGATGATCAACCACTTGAATTTGACCAGAGCGACATAGCCCCTGCGCTTCAAACTCCCCAACAAAACTCGGCTGTTGGTGATCAGTTATAATGTAAATCGTTCCACAATACGGAACATATTTCAGAATTGAAGCAATCGAAAAATAGATTTCATCATTATGGGCAAATCGAGTGTCTTCCGCTGCACCTTTTACAACATTTTCAGGTTGAAATTGTTGACGTTTCAATCGATGATTTTCATCACTTCCATCAACCCAAGCAATAACAAAATCTAGTTTTTTCATAATTTTCTAATCAAAAGTAAACCAACATTGGGTTTTTAATGCCAAGCCTCTTTAATCCAATCTGATGGCAAGACGTAACGATACCACTTGCCACCACCACCATTTACTGCATCAGGTGGATTAATTTCCCCATGGAAAACAATAATTTTTGCACCTTCGGGTTTTACGGGTGCTTTAAAGTACGCCAAAGGTACTTTTTGCAAGCAATGATACTTATAACTTTTACACCAACTGTCAGGCCAGTAAGAGAGCTTTTTCTCTTGATCGACATACCAAGACAAATAAGCTTGCTCATTACGGAACTTTTGACGAATTTCATCAAAATGCTCACGGAAATAGGGCATCAATCCTGGAAAAGCACCCAACTTAAAACGGTAAACTGAACTATTTCCCGTAATACGCCAAGGGCGCTTCCAGTCATGAATAATCAGAAAATCCCCAGAATGGGTAAAGAAACTATCGATGTTATCAACAATCACTACATCTAAGTCTAAAAAGAGCGCATTGCCTTTTAAACCATAAAGATCTGGCTCAAACGTAGACAATTTATTCCAGCCACGTTCAGGGCTTCCCTCTGGAAGTGCTAATGGAGGAATAGGAAAACACTGTACCGCAGGATCAATGCCATCGGTACGGTCCGTTAAACACACCATTTTAAAGTCAACGGTAGTGTGGCGTTTTACCATGTTATACAAACGATTAACGTAGTCCGAACCATATTTGGTCCCCCACTTCATACACAGCACAATATTCTGATTTTGTTGCTCTGTCGTATTTAAAACGTCATCATTTTCATGTAAAGACATGCTTGAAACTACCGATCTACATAGTATTTTGCATCATAACATAGTCTCGGTTTGATTAAAGATTAGAGCCATAAAATCCCAAGTAATTACACGGTAATTAAACTGAAATGTATTGTTCATTTACATGACATCTTGTTCCTGCACCGTAATAAAAAATAATTCAGAATCAACAGAATGAAAATTACAGTGGTCGGTTTAGGCTATGTTGGACTCTCTAATGCTTTGATTTTAGCGCAGCAGCACTGTGTCACTGCATTTGATCTCGATGAAAATCGTATTCATCAGTTAAATCAAAGAATCTCCCCAATTCAAGATAAAGACATCTCATTATTCCTAGAAAATGACAAGCTTCATTTTAAAGCAACATCAAATAAAATAGACAGTTACATCAATGCTGAGGTTATTCTCATTGCAACGCCCACCAATTACGACACCATTACCAATCAATTTGATACTTCAAGTGTGGAGCAAGTCATTCACGACATCCAACACACCAACCCGCTTGCGACCATAATCATTAAATCAACAGTGCCTGTCGGTTTTACACAAAGAATGCGACTGCGATTTAACACAAACAATATTATTTTTTCACCAGAATTCTTACGTGAGGGCAAAGCACTTCAGGATAATCTTTACCCTTCTCGAATTATTATAGGAGAGCAATCGGAACGTGCTGAAACATTGGCACAACTCTTTCTTAATAGTGCTATTAAAAAAGACTGCCCTGTACTATTTACTCACTCGACTGAAGCAGAGGCTATCAAATTATTTGCCAATACTTATCTCGCCATGCGTGTCGCTTATTTCAATGAACTTGACACCTATGCCCAGTCCTTCGGTCTGGATACCCGTCAAATTATTGAAGGCGTATGTTTAGATCAACGCATTGGCAATCATTATAACAACCCATCGTTTGGCTATGGTGGCTATTGTCTCCCTAAAGACACTAAACAACTTTTAGCAAATTATGAGCAAGTCCCAAGTAACTTAATTCAAGCGGTTGTAGATGCAAATAGGACCCGTAAGGATTTCATTGCTGAAACGATTATTCATAAAAATCCCAAAGTGGTTGGTATCTACCGGTTGGTCATGAAATCAGGATCTGATAATTTCCGCTCATCCGCAATTTTAGGGATTATGCGCCGAATTAAGGCGCAAGGCATTAAGGTGATTATTTACGAGCCAAATATTTCAGAAAAAAAATTTGCTAATAGTAAAGTTATTCGCGATCTAAAAAAATTTAAGCAAGTAGCTGACTTAATTATTAGCAATCGTCAAACATCAGAACTAAATGACGTCCAAAATAAACTCTACACTCGCGATATTTTCGGTATCGATGACTAAACTACAGAGCAACAAAAAAGGGCTCCAAAGAGCCCTTTTTTTCATCGAACCACTTATTTTACATAAGTCAACCAGTGTGCGTATTTCGGGTCTTTACCCTTAACCGCATTAAAGAATGTGGTTTGAATTTGTTCAGTGATTGGACCACGCGTACCTGAACCAATTTCACGGTCATCATATTCACGAATAGGCGTCACTTCGGCAGCTGTACCTGTAAAGAATGCTTCATCTGCAATGTAGAATTCATCACGTGTAATACGACGCTCAACCACCTCATATCCCAAGTCTTTTGCGATGGTAATAATGGTTTGACGCGTAATACCATCAAGTGCACCACCTGCAATGTCAGGTGTATGTAAAACACCATCTTTCACCAAGAATACGTTTTCACCAGAACCTTGGCATACATAACCTTGAGGGTCGAGCAACATTGCTTCGTCATAACCTGAATGTGCCACCTCTTGGTGAGCTAAAATCGACAAGGTATAGTTACCTGACGCTTTCGCTTTACACATCGTCACGTTTGGATGATGGTGAGTAAATGATGAGGTCTTCACACGAATACCTTTCGCCATTGCTTCATCACCGAGGTATGCACCCCAGCTCCATGCCGCTACTACTGCATGAATCGTATTGTCTGTTGCAGCAATACCTAATTTTTCCGAACCAATAAAAATAATTGGGCGCAAGTAGCAAGACGCTAATTTATTTTCACGAACCACATCAATTTGAGCTTGCTCTAATGTTGCTTGATCAAATGGGACTTTCATTTGATAAATTTTTGCAGAATTCAATAAACGCTTAGTGTGTTCTTTTAGACGGAAAATAGCCGTGCCATTCGGTGTTTCATAGGCACGGACACCTTCAAACACACCCATGCTGTAGTGCAAGGTATGTGTTAATACGTGAGTTTTTGCCTCACGCCAGTCAACCAATTGTCCATCTTGCCAAATAAAACCATCACGATCAGCCAAATTCATGACACACACTCCAAATTTATATACACAGTCATGTTACCCAATGCTCACGATTGAGCTTGGATCAATTAATCTTTGCCATAATTTGCAAACGATCACTCGGGTATCGCGCCAGTCCGCAGCATTTACTTGCATGGATTGATTCGCAAGGGCTAAACGGTGGCTCTCGGCTCGTTCACTGAGATAAGCTTGAATCAATGCAGTCGCATCGTCACTGGATAAGCAACTGGCTTTTGCGGCGTCTTCAAGGATTCGTACATTGTCGGAATAATGGGCAAGATCTGGATGAGATCCGCTCCATGCCAACACAGCATACTGTGCCATAAATTCGATATCGACGATACCACCTGCGTCTTGTTTTAAATGAAAAATTCCATCTTTTTGTTGCTCTTTAGAAGAACCCAAATGGTCTTTCATTTTTTGACGCATCTTCAGCACTTCTGCGCGTACATTTTCTTCATCACGTGGCTGCGTCAAAATCCGACAGCGCAATGCTTCAAACTTATCACGCAAACTTGACTCACCCGCAATCGAGCGAGCACGTACCAATGCTTGATGCTCCCAGACCCATGCATTTTTCAACTGATATTGCTCAAAGGCTTTTAAACTGGTGACCAAGACCCCCGCTTCACCCGATGGGCGTAAGCGCGTATCGATTTCATAAACCCGACCATCGAGGGTCTGCGTAGTCATCAACGACATAAATTTCTGCGCAACACGCATTGCAAACTCGAACCCACTGATCGACTTCAGCCCATCTGTATCGGCTTGCTCATTCATATAATGAATAAAGACCAGATCTAAGTCCGAGCCATAACCCAACTCAATCCCGCCAACTTTTCCATACCCCACCACAGCAAATGCCAAATGATCGATCGAACAGCGCTGTCCTTCAACATCGAGCGGATAACCATGTTTCTTTGCCGTCATTTGGTAAGCCAAATTTAAAGTTGTACTGACCGAAACTTCTGCAATATCGGTCAAAGCATCGGATACTTTCATCAACGGACTTTCAGCCAAAACATCACTGGCTGCAACTGCCAAAACATTGGATTTTTTAAATAGGCGCAGCACACGCATCAAATCTTCAACGTCATCAAGCTCAATACGAAGCAACTGTTGACGCAGAGAATCTTCCAAATCTTGACGGCGCGGCAGCTCAAAGTCCATTGACAAAAATTCATCCAAGAGCACTGGATAATGGGTCAACTCTTCACAAATCCATGGACTTACGGTTGCCATTTTCACTAAGCGCTGTAAAGCCCCTTTACTCTCAATCAACATGACCAAATATACGGTGCGTCGCATCACCGACTCAACCAAGGGCATGAGGCGAAGCAGCGCGGCTTGCGGCTTATCTGACTGTAAAATCGCTTCAATCAAATGCGGCCAAAACATTTTTAAACGCTGCACCGCTTTTGCAGGCAGCTTTTTTAGCGCATGACCATTCCAAAATTCATGAATGAGGTTTTTTGCATTCGCATCCAACACCTCATTTAACCGCGCTTCTAACTGACTAAAACTTTCTACGAAAGGGTCATGCTCTTTTTCTTTAATTAAATGCTCAAACTGGTAAATAACTTTGACGCGCTTTTGGTTTAAGTGCTCAATAAATGCATCCCAACTGACAAAACCCAAGGTATCAATCATCCTTTGTCTGAGTTCTGGTTCTGTGGGCAAAGACTGGGTCTGTTGATCATTTAAGGCTTGAATTGCATGCTCTACACGGCGCAGAAATAAATAAGCATCTTCCAGCTCACTGACCGCCTGACCATCCAGCAAACCCACTTCACCCAAATGATGTAAGCTCACTAAACATTGACGGTCTTGTAATTCTAATTTTGCCCCGCCATAAATTAGCTGAAAAACTTGCACAATAAATTCGACTTCACGAATACCGCCCGCACCTAACTTAATATCATCTTCGATATTGCGGCGTAATACCTCGCGCTCAATCATGGCTTTCATTTCGCGCATAGCTTCAAAAGCGGTGTAATCGACATACTTACGGAACACGAAAGGACGAGTCATGTCCAACAACTCATCTCCCTCTTTGCCCCCTGCCACAATCCGAGCTTTAATCCACGCATAGCGCTCCCACTCGCGCCCATGTTGGCTTAAATACTTCTCCAGTGCCGCATGACTAATGGCCAATGCAGAACCATCGCCCCAAGGGCGCAAGCGCATATCCACACGGAAGACAAAACCATCAGCCGTGATATGGTCCAACAAGTAAATGAGCTTCTGCCCCCACAAAATGCAAAACTGTTGTACGTCGATGCATTTACGACCATCAGTTTCACCTTGCTCATCAAAAGCAAAAATCAAGTCGATATCACTGGAGAGATTCAGCTCTTGTGCACCGAGCTTCCCCATCGCAACCACAATTAAATCTTGAATTTTATGGTTATAACCCACAGGCTGACCATGTTTAGCCACCAATGGCGCTAAGGCAAACGCTTTTGCCACACAAATGGCTGCATCGGCAAAATCAGATAACTCCCGCGTTAGCGTCATCACATCGATCAGTTGATTGGCATCCTGCCAAATCCAGCGAAACATTAAACGCGCACGTAAAATTCGGATGGTGCGCATCCATGTGGTTTCATCACTGATCTCTTTTAAGGTGTTTTGAACGACATCGAAAATTTGTTCGGTGGTCAATGGCTGAGAAAATTGATCAATTGCATAATCTTGTTCAAGATAAACCTGATGTATAGATAGGACTTGTTCCGCATATTGACTTGCGCGCAATGTCTTTTGCAATTGCTCAGCATTCATGATCGACTCTTTCGCATTGTTTTGGTTATTTATAACAGCAGATCATGAGATTAGGCGAATTATTTTATAAGAAAAGTATGATTATTCACTAAATTCTTGCTGGGATGTCTCGAGTGACAATGCTTGATGTGCGCTGTTCGAACGTGGCAGGCTGACGATAAAAGTTGAACCTACACCTTCTTTTGATGTGACTGAAATTTCACCTTTATTCAAATCAACAAAACGCTTACACAACACCAGACCCAGACCCGTACCTTTCTCCCCAGCTGTCCCCTTAAAACTAACGGTTAGTTTCGGTTCAAACAAAGATTCGATTTGCCCCAATGTCATACCTAGACCCGTATCTTGAATATAGATATCGATAAAATCATCACGTTGTTTGGCATCAATCGTCACAACACCTTCGCCATGCATATGGGTAAATTTCAGCGCATTTGATACCAAGTTTTGGATCACCGAGGTCACCATATTGATATCTGCAAAAATTTTTAAATCATCGGGTACACGGTCAATCAGTTGAATATTTTTATTGATAGCCAACGCATGCAACACATCAAAAACAATTTGAGAGGACTGCTTAAGCTTGTAATGGATGGGGTGATAAACAAAGCGCCCGCCTTCTGCCATCGCCCAATTCAGTAAACTCTCCAACAAGCTATAAGTCGACTGTGCGGTATCATGCAAATAATCTGCAATGCTTTGCACACCAGACTCATCCAAACTTTTGCGCTCTTCAGCCAACACTTCTGAGAAACCAATTAAGCCATGAAAAGGGGCTCTTAAATCATGTGCAATAATTTGGAAAAATTTGGTTTTACTGACATTCATGGCCACCTGTTGTTCATACAACTCTTTGAGCTCCGCATTTTCCATGCGCAAATGCAGCAGATTAAGAAATCCAGAGGCCAGTTCATAAACATTTTCTACAGCATCTTGCGTAAAAGCGTCCAACTGTTCATCAAAGAAAATCACTTGCCCCACGGATTTATCCGATGCCTTTAAATCCAATGCGATGATACGGCGATGTTCAAAGCCTAGAGCACTCATCTGCTGAGAAAGATGATGATAATGGCGATGCAGGACATCAATCGCGATATCCCCTTCAAAATGAGTAGCAAAATTGGCTTCAGCGGGTAACTGAAAAGCATTGAATGCGTGTTTGCCCGCATACCAACTATAAGGTTCATTGCTAAACGTTAAAATAGCGGCATGTGCACCTAAAATTTTTCGCGCAAATTTGAGAAAGCTCTTAATTTTATTGTCATTACTGTTCACGCCCAACAATAAAGATAAGTGACAAGCACTTAACTGTTCTGTATCAGACCCGACATCTAGCAATTGAATACCCATTTCTGCCTCATCTTTTGTGATTTTTTCGGCACAAACCTATTATTTACTTCTATTTATTAGCAAATTTTCAACATTAAAACAATATAAAAATACAACAATACAAGCGTGGCATTTAACAAAAAAATCAATTATGTCAGACTTTTATCTTGTGACTGGTTTTGCTTTTTGAAAAATCGTTATTTATCAGAATGATTAAAACAAAATTTTGAGTCCATCATATGAGGAAATAATCAACCAAATCCACACCGAACATTGAATTGCTTTAAGCCACCTGTAATGTTTTACGGCGATTTAATTCAAATGTTAAATTTCAGACAATAAAAAACCCAAGACTGAATATGCTTGGGTTTTTTAATATCTTGGTCCCGAGGGTCGGACTCGAACCGACACGTCATCTCTGACAGCGGATTTTGAGTCCGCCGCGTCTACCAATTTCACCACCTCGGGAAGGTGTTGATGCGTATATTAAACTTTTTGGAAAACTTGTCAACGCAAGTTGGTGGTGATTGGCTATTTTTAAGTCATATTTGATTTTTTAGCTTTATATTTGTGCAATTTCAGCGTTTTTCAACAAAAACGCATATACTAAGCGCAATTTTGACCTCCCTTATTTTGACGCTGCTTTCCCATCATGCAACTTTCTGATTTTAATTTCGACCTCCCTGATGAACTCATTGCCCGTTATCCTTTAGATACGCGCAGTGCTTCTCGACTGTTACACCTCGATGCTCAAGGTCAGCATCATGACTTTCAATTCACTGACATTTTAGATTTGCTCGATACCGGTGATTTACTGGTCTTAAATGACACCAAAGTGATGAAAGCACGTCTCAAAGGCAAACGTGCCAGTGGCGGAGCTGTCGAAGTTCTGGTTGAACGCATGCAAGATGCATTTATTGCACACTGTCACATCAAAGCCAGCAACACCCCCAAAGCGGGCGCTGAGCTCTTTATTGGCCCAGATGCCGTTAAAGTCATGGTACTAGGTCGTCATGAAAATTTATTTATTGTGGAGTTTTCCCAGCCTATTTTAACGGTGCTGGATTTATACGGACAACTTCCGATCCCTCCCTACTTCAACCGTGAAGCTGAAGCCATTGATACCGAGCGTTATCAAACGGTATTTAATGATCCAACCAAGTTAGCCAGTGTCGCTGCACCTACTGCAAGTTTACACTTCGACCAAAAGCTGTTGGATCAACTTGAAGCCAAAGGCATTCAAAAAACCTTTGTCACGTTGCACGTGGGTGCTGGTACTTTTCTACCTGTACGTACCGATGATATTGCCAATCACATTATGCACAGTGAGTGGTGTGATGTTCCAGAGCACGCCGTTGAGCTGATTCGCCAAACCAAAGCTCGTGGCAACAAAGTCATTTCTGTTGGGACAACCGCCACACGTGCCGTAGAAAGTGCGGCTCAAGCGCATCAGGGTGAACTCAAAGCTTGGACGGGAGATACTCAAATTTTTATCTATCCAGGTTATGAGTTCAAAGTGGTGGATCGTCTTATCACCAACTTCCATCTGCCTGAATCGACCCTCTTGATGTTGGTTTCAGCGCTGTCAAATCGTGATAATATTTTGGCAGCTTATCAACATGCGGTAGCCAACCAGTATCGCTTCTTTAGTTATGGCGATGCCATGTTAGTCGACCAACTTCAACCCAAATAAGAACCTCACATGCCTATCGACACAATCAAACATTCCATTCATATTCGACGTAAAAAGAATAAAGTTGTGTTTGATAATATCGACAGGCTTTGGGACATCGGCCGAGGGGCCGATTCGGCACAAGACATTCTTGACCGACTGCATCCTTGGAATGCCCCGATTACCCTGAAATTTGAAAATGTGCTGCCTATTCTACTTGGAATAGTCGGCATTTTTTTTATTGTGCCTGTGTTCTTTGTCGGAGAGCACATTTGGACCTTATTTAGCTTTTTATTTGGCTTAGGCTGCCTGCTTTGGGCCTATTTAAGTTATGAGCAAGATGATCCGCTTGAAGAGGTCACCGACTATCTTGAAAAACAAATTATCCATAAAAAATACCAGCTCAACGAGTTTACCCCTCTACAGCAAATTGGCGTGGCCCTACAACCTGCATTTTTTATTGCCCATTTAAAGCAGCTGTTTCCAATTTTTAATCAAGGCACCATCAGCAATGATATTCCTTACTACGCCAGTACCACTTGGCAGGATGAAGCAGGACAACAACATCAGGTTTTGCTGTTTCAATACCACTTTGTCGATGAAATTCGCGTACGTGATAAAGATGGCAATGAGTTAAAAGTGAAAGAAGTGCATAAAGACTTATGGGGATGTTTTGTCTTTGAAGTACCCACGCAAGGACTCGCGATTACCGCATACAATAAAAAATTCTATTATCCTTATAGTTTTCCATGGCATAGCAGTGATATTCAGATTAACCAAAAGCTCAAGTTTTTTGGTACTGACCAGCTGCAGATGGCCAAACTACTCTCCCCTGCATTTGTGCTGCGTACTGCCGATTTTTTCCGTTCTCGTGAAGGCGATTTACTTTTTCATCCTGAAAAAAATATCTTGTGCTATATCAGCCCACAAAACCTGTTTGAAATATCCAGAAAAGCAAAAAAAATCAATGACATTTCGACATTGCGTGGACACTTACGCACTTTTAAATTACCTTATCTAGATCGCTTAGAATCTGATCTAACGCAATTTTTAAAATAATGACATTTTGCCGTTTGAGGACTGTATGGGGCTATTGATTTTCTTCTTGATTATTATTGCAATCGTGTTTGGCATAATCGTCATTCGCAATAATATTGTCAGACACCACAATGCAACCATTCGGGCATGGTCGGATGTAGCAACCTATGAGCGTCAGAAAATAAAAATTCTAGATAGCTTAGAGCCTCTGGTCGAACAATACTCCAGCTTTGAAAAAGGTACTTTGGAAAAAGTTACTGAGCTCCGTCAGAACATTCTCAACCTGAACTTGAACAATACAGATGTCAACCAATTACAGCGCATTGAAGCATTAAACCAAGAGCTAATGCGTAGTCTCAATGTCGTGGTCGAAAACTACCCTGAACTCAAAGCCAATGATATTTATCTAAAGATGATGAATGAAATTGAAGAGCAAAACGAAAATGTCGGTGCCGCGATCAGCATCTTTAACCGCAATGTCGAACTGTTTAACAACCACATTCAAATCTTTCCAAACAACATTGTAAACACCATGACTGTCGGTAAAAAAGCTGTGCGTCCATTCCGTGACGCTGCTGCGCTGCAAAATTTTGATTACCGTCCCAATTTCAACTAAAAAATCGCTTTAACACAAACAACACATCCAAGGCACTCAAAATGAGTGCCTTTTTAACTTCTACGTTCACAACCTCGTCCATGCGATCAACTCTTTTCATCCTAATCACGATTCACTCGCCACCATGACTTAAACTCAAACCGCCCCCCCCCTTACAGCACGCCACCCTGCTCCGAAAAGCTTTGCGTTAAAAGTGTTACAACACTGGTGTTTATTTGCATAATCAAGGAAAATAGCCTCCTTTTAGCGGCGAACTGTTTTTTCGCTCTTGCACTGCAAGCAGAGCAGTGCTTTGCTCTTGTTCAGGATATTTTATGAAGTTTGAAAAATTAGGTCAGTCGGGTCGCGCCCGTCGTGGTCGTTTAACTTTAGAGCATGGTGTGGTTGAAACCCCTGTGTTCATGCCTGTCGGTACTTATGGTACGGTGAAAGGCATGCTCCCGCGTGATATTGAAGACATCAAAGCGCAAATTATTTTAGGTAACACCTTCCATCTTTACCTACGCCCTGGCCTTGAAGTGATTAAAGAGCACGGCGGTCTGCATAAATTCATGAAGTGGGATAAGCCCATTCTAACCGATTCAGGCGGCTTCCAAGTCTTCAGTTTGGGCGCGATGCGTAAAATTAAAGAAGATGGCGTAACGTTCCGCTCTCCAATTGATGGCTCTAAAGTATTTTTGTCTCCTGAAATCTCAATGGACATCCAACATACATTGAACTCAGACATCGTGATGATTTTTGACGAATGTACGCCTTATCCTGCAACGCATGAAGAAGCGCAAAAGTCGCTACAATTGTCATTGCGTTGGGCAAAGCGTTGTAAGACTCAGCACCATGATGTGCTTGAAAATAAAAATGCGCTATTCGGCATTATTCAAGGCGGTATGTATGAAGACTTACGTGATGAGTCTTTAAAAGGCTTGCTTGAAGTTGGTTTTGACGGTTATGCCATTGGTGGTCTGTCCGTCGGTGAACCGAAAGAAGAAATGATCAAAGTGCTGGATTACCTTCCAGAAAAAATGCCGGCAGACAAACCGCGCTACCTGATGGGCGTGGGTAAACCTGAAGACATCGTAGAAGGCATCCGCCGTGGCGTCGATATGTTTGACTGTGTCATGCCTACACGTAATGCCCGAAATGGACATTATTTTGTGACCGACGGTTTAGTGCGTATCCGTAACAGTAAATACCGTCATGATCAAAGTCCGCTTGATCCACACTGTGACTGTTATACCTGTACAAACTTTACTCGCGCGTACTTATTCCATTTGGAAAAATGTGGCGAGATGCTAGGTTCAATGCTCGGTACTATTCATAACTTACGTTACTACCAACGCTTCACTCAAGACATTCGTGATGCATTGGATAATGATCGCTTTGATGCCTTTGTTGAAGATTTTTATGCACGTCGTGGTTTAGAAGTTCCACCTTGCCCCCAAGATTAATTGTTGTGAGCATTTGCGCTTGGTAAAAAGACAAGGTAAATTGCAGAACAAGTCTATTTATGATCAATTCGTTGGTCACCGTTTTTTTAGTTTAGGAATTTGAAATGAGCCTTTTTATTTCTACAGCTCACGCAGCGGGTGAAGCTGCACAACAACCAAGTATGGTCGCAAACTTATTGATGATTGCTGTTTTTATTGCAATCTTCTACTTCTTAATTTGGCGCCCTCAAGCAAAACGTGCTAAAGAGCACCGCTCTTTGGTTGAAAGCCTTGGCGTAGGCAGCGAAGTAGTATTTGCTGGTGGCTTAATGGGTAAAATCACTAAACTCGAAGGTGACTTTGCAGTGGTTGAACTGAGCCGCGGTGTAGACGTAAAAATTCAACGCGCAAGTGTGATTTCAGTTCTTCCTGAAGGCACATTAAATAACCTTTAATCAAAAAAATTAGTCGTGCATCCGCACGACTTTTTTCATTTTAAGAAGAAAACAAATGCGTTACCCAGCATGGAAATATCTACTGATTCTCGTGGTTTTGGTGATCAGTACATTATATGCCCTGCCTAGTTTGTATCCAGATGAGCCTGCGGTTCAAATTTCTGGTGCCAAAGCTGGTACCCAAATTGACCAAAGCATCGTACAAAAAGCAGAGCAGATTTTAAAATCTGAAAGTATCTCAAGCCATGACAACAGTTTTAGCAATAATGCTGCACTGTTACGTCTTGACTCTAGCGAAGCACAATTAAAAGCCAAAGAAGCGTTACGTCGTGGCCTTGGTGATGACTATGTTGTCGCGTTGAACTTGGCACCAACCACGCCAGAGTGGCTACAAAAAATTGGTGCAAAACCAATGAAGCTCGGTCTGGACTTACGTGGTGGTGTTCACTTCTTATTAGAAGTGGATATGGATAAAGCGATTGCTCAGCGCATGGAAACCTCTGCGACTGATTTACGTCGTCAGTTCCGTGACAACAAAATTAAATTTAACAGCCTTGCATTAAACAACAACACCATTACCGTTCAGTTCGCCAACAACGATGATCGCACTGCGGCTCAAGACTACTTACGTAGCAATGGTAATGAGTTTAATCAGCAAGCGTTCGCAACCGCGACAGGTTCAACCTTACGTTTAACCTATACCGATGTTCGCCGCCAAGAAATTCAATCTTATGCCGTGAACCAAAACTTAACCACTTTACGTAACCGTATTAACGAGTTAGGTGTGGCAGAAGCCTTGGTACAAACACAAGGTAGTAACCGCATCGTGGTTGAGCTCCCAGGTGTTCAAGACACTGCTGAGGCAAAACGTGTCTTGGGTCGTACAGCAAACCTAGAGTTTCGTTTGGTCTCTGACCAAAATGACCAAGTGATTGACCCTTATACGGGCAAGAGCAATGGTCAACCGCTTCCACCAGGAACCGAACTTTTTGCATATCAGTCTTTAGACAGCGGACGTGAATTACTTTTAAACCGTAACCGTATTTTAACGGGTGAACGTGTTCAAAACGCATCAAGTGGCTTTAGCCAAGACACTGGCGGTGCTGAGGTAAACATTACCTTAGACACAGCAGGTGGCAAACTGATGGCCGATGCAACCCGTAATGCTGTGGGCAAGCGTATGGCTGTGTTGTTTATTGAAAATAAACAACGTATTAGCTATATCACCGATCCTGCGACTGGTGCTCAAACCGAAGTCCGTACACCTTATGCAGAGTCTGTCGTGATTAACGCTGCAACCATTCAAGCGGTACTCGGCTCTCAATTCCGCATCACGGGTCTAGATTCACCTCAAGAAGCGTCTGAACTTGCACTAATGCTACGTGCTGGTGCACTTGCTGCGCCAATGTACTTTGTTGAAGAACGTGTCGTTGGTCCTAGCCTCGGTCAAGAAAACATTGATAAAGGTGTTTTATCAACGCAAATCGGTTTCTTACTGGTAGCAATCTGGATGGTAGTCTTCTTCCATCTATTTGGTTTAATTGCTAACTTTGCCTTGGTCTTCAACTTAGCCATGATTCTAACCGTCATGTCTTGGATTGGTGCTTCCCTCACCCTGCCGGGTATTGCGGGTATTGTGATTACCATTGGTATGGCGGTCGATGCCAACGTCTTGATCTGTGAGCGAATACGTGAAGAAATGAAGTGGGGAGCATCACCCAAACAAGCCATTGTGGCGGGTTATGACCGTGCTTATAACACCATTTTCGACTCAAACTTAACCACATTCTTGGTTGCGTTTATCCTATTTGCTATCGGTACAGGCCCAATTAAAGGCTTCGCTGTGACCTTAATGATCGGTATTATCTGCTCTATGTTTACTGCTATTACAGTAACACGTGCGATTGTACAGCTCATTTATGGCAAAAAACGTAACTTGAAAAAGTTGAGCATATAAGGAGATCGATGATGACTGATGTGACTCAACAAGATTCAAAAAAATACGGCCGTCCAGATGATGAACGCGTGATTGATTTTATGAAGATTGCGCTGCCTGCAGCCATTCTTTCTATTGTCTTAACCATCGGCAGCCTATTCTTTATTTTCACCAAGGGTCTCAACTTAGGTTTGGACTTTACTGGTGGTATTTCTGCCGAATTGAACTATAGCAAACCAGTGAAGTCAGCCGATGTCTCTGCTGCACTGACCAAAGCTGGCTTTCATGACCCTGTAGTACAAACCATTGGTTCAGATCGTGATTTGATTGTGCGTATGCCTGTACAAGAAGACACAGCGGCAGAAGACTTAACCAAAACCATTACCCAAGCTGTACAGCTACCAGGTAACTCAGCTTCGGTCAACAAGGTTGATGTGGTGGGTGGACAAGTTGGCAATGAACTCTACATTCGTTCAGCGGGTGCTGTGGCTTTAGCGTTACTGCTGATGTTGGTCTACGTAACGATTCGCTTTGAATTCAAACTGGCGATGGGTGCGGTACTGTCTTTGTTCCATGACGTGGTGGTCACCATTGGTATTTTTGCCATGATGCAGTGGCCATTTGACTTAACTGTATTGGCTGCAATTCTGGCTCTGATTGGTTTCTCACTGAATGACAACATTGTCGTTTCGGATCGTATTCGTGAAAACTTCCGTAAGATTCGTGGCGCTTCGCCTTTAGAGATCGTTAACATCGCTTTAACTGAGACCCTACGTCGTACCATTCACACCTCAATGACTTTATTGTTGGTGGTGATCTCGATGATGATCCTCGGTGGTGATGGCCTTAAATGGTTCTCTGTTGCAATGTTTGTGGGCGTCTTTGTGGGTACCTACTCTTCAATCTATATCGGTACAGCTTTTGCTTTATGGCGTGGCTTAAACCGTCAAGACTTCATTGTTCAAGTGAAGCCTGAGTTTGAAGAAGAAAATGAAATTCCATAAATACACACCATAGTGTGAAAAAGAAAGCCTCTCAATCGAGAGGCTTTTTTATGTCGGTGAGAAGGTGTTGTACCAGCTCAATCTGAGGCAATCCATAGCCACGGCAGGACTGTTCTGCCCGCCAAGCCACGGTCAACATCACATCTCCCAACTCAAAATTTTGATAGGCAAAACTCCCAATCAGCGGATGACTACACATGCCGCCATTATGCGTTGGATGTGCTTGAGTGTTCAGTTCATTTAAGTTTAAACGAATGCCTAAACCCGAGGCTTTAAGTACCGCTTCTTTGGTGGTCCAGACCTTAAACCAGTATGCTTTGTCCTGATCAAACTCGTACCACACGCGAAGTTCCTCTACATGAAAAGCATGTTTAGCCAAAGCCTCAAAGCGTACTTTTCGGCTTAATTCTTCCACGTCCACGCCTAGATCTTGCATCCGCTCACTGGTAGCTAAAGCGTAGTAGTTTTGGCTGTGACTATGATTGAAATGAAAAGAAGGCTGATCAAGCAAATAAGGTTTACCTGTCTCACTCTGTGCAATGGAGTGATCATCCACAACCATCTGCCGTTGTTCGGATAAGCATTGATTGCGATATTGATAAATGGCTTGTTTTCGCTGTGCAATTTGCTCAACACGTGACAGGCTGTGATTCATCTGCACAATGTCCTCAATCTTTTTCAGCTCAACACGTATTATCCTTGCCACTTTGTCTTCCTATCATGGTTTCATGCATCATAAAATAAAAAAGCCCAAAGATCACTTTGGGCTTTTCAGCATCAAAACCTAAATGCCTGATTAGCGTTTGAATTTCTTCTCAGCTTTCTTAAACTTCTGAACATAACGACGCTTACGTGCTGCCGTACGTTCATCCACCTGTGACTTACGTCCTTCAAATGGGTTTTCAGAGGTTTTAAACTCAATACGTACTGGCGTACCTTCAAGTTTGTACACTTTACGGAATACGTTTTCTAAATAACGGCGATAATCCGCAGGGGTTTTATCGACTTTGTTACCATGCACTACAATCGTTGGTGGATTTTGACCACCCATATGTGCATAACGCATTTTAATACGGCGACCACCGACCATTGGCGGTTGGTGCGCATCCGTAGCATCACTTAAAATTTGTGTGATTTTTGCAGGTGAAACTTTCAAATGTGACGAATCATAAGCACGGTGAATCGATGGATATAGATCCCCCACACCCGTACCATGCAATGCAGAAATTAAATGCACTTTCGCCCAAGGAATAAAGTCAAAGCGACGATCGACATCCAACTTACATTGTTTACGATCATACTCAGACATGTTGTCCCATTTGTTAATCGCAATCACCATCGCACGGCCCGCTTCAAGCGCGTAACCAATCAAATGTAGATCTTGCTCAACCACACCTTCACGTGCATCAAGTACAACCACAATGACATGGGCATCTTTAATGGCCTGGAGTGTTTTCACAATTGAGAACTTCTCAATCATTTCATCGACTTTACCTTTACGGCGCACACCTGCAGTATCGATTAAGGTGTACTGACGGCCATCACGTTCATACGGGATATAGATCGAGTCGCGGGTTGTCCCCGGTTGGTCAAATGCAACTACACGCTCTTCACCCAATAAACGGTTCACTAGCGTAGATTTACCGACGTTTGGACGACCAATAATCGCTAAACGTAAGCCTGTGTTCTTGTCGTGCTCATCTGCATCTTCATCTTCGGGCACACTTGAAAGCACGTCTTCAAGCATTTGCTGTACACCGCGACCATGGCTCGCAGCCACTTGCATAGGTTCGCCCATACCTAACTTGTAAAATTCAACAAGTGCAGCTTCGGCATGTACACCATCAACTTTATTCGCCACAAGGTAAACTTTCTTACCGAGTGTACGTAGCTCACGCGCAATTTGCTCATCCGATGCGAGCAGGCCTGCGCGTGCATCAACTACGAATACAATAATATCGGCTTCATTGATGGCAGTTTTAGACTGTTCTGCCATGTAAGAGTCGATACCGCCTTCATTTTCGCCAATACCACCAGTATCAACCACAATGAAAGACTTATTTTGAAATACAGCATCACCATATTTACGGTCACGAGTCAGACCGGCAAAGTCAGCAACAAGCGCGTCTCGGCTTTTGGTGATCTGGTTAAATAGCGTTGATTTTCCGACGTTCGGACGACCAATGAGCGCAATTACGGGTTTCATAGATTAACCTTTATTCAAGATCAGCCAGTGAGACTGGTCTGAACATCAGAAACTGGAAGAAAATTAGGTGAAAAACCTGAATAAAAACTCGGGGTTTTGACTAAGCAAACACCCCGAGGAATTTAAAAAATACGAATTTCGACTAGTTTAACATAAGTCGAACAGAATTAACGATTCTGCCAAATGCTTAATGCACCCTTTCGTGTCGCAACATAGAGCTGATCATCAATCACACGTAAAGTACGCACTTCGCCAGACGTCTTAGCACGACCGATCAACTCACCTGTCGCAGGGTTCAGCATGTGCAATACACCATCTAGATCACCGACGATTAGGTCTTGGCCTAACATCACTGGATTACTCAATTGGCGGTTCAGCAGGCTGTCATTCTCCCAAAGCTTTTGACCCGTGCTAATTTCATAAGCCACTAACTTACCGTCAGTTTGCGCCACGAATACACCATTACCCACTACTTCAGGGCGCTGCGTACTGCTTGAGTCTTCACTCCACACTACTTGCTGTGAAGCCAAATCTGTCATGGTCACTTGACCTTGATAGCTGGTCGTAATCAAGTACTGACCTGCCACTACAGGATCACCATCAACATCATTCAAACGTTGAATATCCGAACGACCATCCGACACAGCTACACGGCGCTGCATACGTGGCACGCCAGTAAGCACATCTAAAGCATAAACATAGGCATTAGCTGAAGAAATTAGCACTGTACGCGCATCGACAGGAACAGGCGCAGCATTGCCGCGCAAACTAAGTTGTACATTCGGTAAGTTATAGGTCCACACTTGCTGACCTGTTGCCAAATCATGCGCAAAAACAGTGCCATCATTACTGACAGAAATTACACGACCAGCTTGAATCAACGATGGCGCAAGAAGTGCACCCGTTAATTGTGCTGTCCATTTTTGCTCGCCAGTTGCCTGATCTAAAGCAAACAATTGCCCTTTGGCGTTACCTACAATGACATGACCATCGGCAGCCTCAACACCTGAACTCAAGCCGGCTTTAGATACTTCTTTCTGCCATAGTTTTTGTTTACCTTGATATGCCGTCACTACACCTTTAGGGTCAAGCGCAAAAACTACACCGTTGTCTGCATCTAGGCGTAAACGTAAAGGATCAGCAGTCGAAGTTGAAGACACACTTTGAGAAAATACAGGAGTCAGGGTTTTCGCCTGAGTCAGTTTTGGAAGTGGATTCGGCTTAACTTCTTTTACTTTTCCGCTACTTGCACAACCCGCAAGCGCTAAAGTTAATACTGTTAATGCGCACGAAATTTTGTATTTTCTATTCATTCAGTTTCTTCCGCTGCTGTTTCTATAAGTGGACGTTCGATTTCAGGATCATCAACTAAAATACCAACACTTTCGAGTTTAATTTGTAAAATTTGGCGTTCTTGTTTACGTTCAACCAACTGATCCCATGCACTTTGGTACGCTTTTTTCGCATTTTCGATGTCATTTTTAGCCACATAGACATCACCCAAAGCTTCATCGGCTGTCGCTTTAAAAGCAGGATCTTTTACCAATGCGAGGTTTTTAATCGCATCATCAAACTTCTTTTGCGCCAATTGTGCATAAGCTAAACGCAATTTCACAATTTGCACTAAGCCGTCGTCATCCACTTTCGAGTTTTCAACTTTCTTCAACGCTTTTTCAGCACTAGCATAATCCGCTTTGTCATAGGCCAATTTTGCCATCAACAATTGCGTTTGAATGGCCTGCGCCGAATCTGGTGCTTCTTTCACAATTTTGTCGGCAGTTGCAGACAAGGCTGTAAATGCATCACCTTGCGTTGCACGTGCTTCATCCATCAATTGTTGAACTTTAGCCGTGTTCATTTGGTTCTGGGCCAAAGTCTTCTTCTGCCAGTATTGCCATCCAAAAAAGGCAATCAGCGCAATTAAAATCCCACTAATAATGGCTGAACCATATTTCTTAGTGAAAGACTTTAAACTATCAAGTTGTTCTTCATCACTTAATGCGCTCATGTGACTACCCTTTCCTTATATTTTGGCTTATTTTGAAGAAAATTTTTCAATCATAAATGGCACGATGTCATCCACCGCAACCAAAGTTTGTTCAGCTGTTGCCAACTCTTTTACGGCAAACTGTGCAGCTTCTACCTCGCGCTCACCCAAAATGAGGGCAAACAATGCGCCAGACTGATCCGCTTTTTTCATTTGCGACTTCATTGAACCATGTGAACCAACTTTCAAACGAAGCGTGCTTGATGCAGCATCTAACTGGTTACGAATTTGTTCTGCAAGCACCAAAGCTTTGCCTTGAGAAGCAGGATCTGCCAATAAAAACATTTCGCAGTCACGTATAGGTGTAGCGTCTTCGACTTGCTCAAGCAACAACAACAGACGCTCCATACCCATCGCAAAGCCAACTGCAGGTACAGACTGATCGGCCTTGCCTTTAAGCTGACCCACTAAGCCATCATAACGACCGCCCGCACAGACTGTGCCTTGTGAACCCAAATGCGTGGTGGTCCATTCAAATACAGTTTTATTGTAATAATCTAAGCCACGCACCAGTTTTTGGTTAATCACGAAGCTCACACCTGCATCGGTTAAATAATGCTGCAAAGTGGTAAAGTGCTGTAGTGTCTCCTCTCCCATAAAGTCATGCAACTTCGGCGCATTTACTAAAATGGCTTGGGTTTTTGCATCTTTAGAGTCAAGGATACGTAGTGGGTTGGTGGTTAAACGACGCTGTGAATCTTCATCTAAATCATTTTTATGTGATTCTAAGAACTCCACCAATGCCGCACGATAAGCTGCACGTTCATCAGACTCACCTAAAGTATTCAACTCAAGTTGAACTTTATCTGCCACACCCATGCGTTTCCACAGACGTGCCGTCATCAAAATCAGCTCAGCATCCATATCTGGGGTTGCAACACCAAAGGTTTCCACGCCAAATTGGTGGAACTGACGGTAACGACCCTTTTGCGGCTTTTCATAACGGAACATCGGCCCGATATACCAGACACGAGGCGTTGCACCGCGAAGCAAGTTATGCTCCAGCATGGCACGTACACAGCCTGCTGTTCCTTCAGGACGCAAAGTCAAAGACTCAGGCGGATTACCTTTGTCCAAGAAGGTGTACATTTCTTTTTCAACGATATCCGTTGCATCACCAATTGAACGTTTGAACAAATTGGTTTGTTCAACAATAGGCAAACGAATTTGCTGGTAGCCATACGCATCCATCAATGATGCGAGATGCTGTTCAAGACGTCTCCACGCTGGTGTTTGCGTAGGAAGAATGTCATTAAAACCTTTGATTGCGACAATTGAACTCATGATGAACTACGGATGATCTCTTTAGATTTAGCTTCTTCAAGCTCTGAAACACGCTGACGAACCATCGTTTCGATTTCGTCAACCAACTGATTTGTGTCAATTAAATGGCTCTTTTCACCATTACGATACACCAGTGAACGTGGACTTGCACCAACTACACCAATATCGGCTTCTTTGGCTTCACCCGGACCATTCACTTTACACCCAATCACCGACACATCCATTGGGGTACGAATATCTTCTAAACGCTCTTCTAAGGCTTGCATCACTGAAATCACGTTGAATTCTTGACGTGAACAACTTGGACAAGCAATGAAGTTAATGCCATTTGAACGAAGACTGAGTGATTTTAAAATATCAAAACCAATCTTAATCTCTTCTTCAGGTTCCGCTGCCAAGGAAATACGCATGGTGTCACCAATGCCATCCAACAACAAACCGCCCAATGCAATCGCAGACTTCACTGAACCTGTACGGTAAATCCCAGCTTCTGTCACACCCAGATGTAACGGATTATCAATTTGCTGTGACAATAGACGGTAAGCATCCATGGTTAAAAACACATTGGATGCTTTCACTGAGACTTTGAATTCATGAAAATCTAAACGGTCTAGAATATCAATATGACGCATCGCCGACTCAAGCAAAGCCTGACCTGTTGGCTCACCATATTTCTTTTGAATATCTTTTTCCAGTGAACCTGCATTCACTCCAATACGCATAGAAATATCGTTATGGCGCGCTGCGGCCACCACTTCGCGAATTTTTGCTTCAGAGCCAATATTTCCGGGGTTAATCCTTAAACAGTCCGCACCCAAGTCTGCAACACGCAGTGCAATCTTGTAATCAAAATGAATATCTGCAACCAACGGCACCGATGAACGCTTACGAATTTCACCAAAAGCCTCTGCAGCTTCCATCGTCGGTACAGAAACACGCATGATGTCCGCACCTACATCTGCACAGCGCTGAATTTGCGCTAGCGTTGCTTCCACATCACAAGTTTCAGTATTGGTCATACTTTGAATGCTGATGGGCGCATCGCCACCGACATAGACTGAACCTACACGAATCTTACGAGTAGGCTTGCGTTTAATTGGATTTACAATCATTGCTTTTCCTTGATCCCATTAACGTGACAAGCGGAAATCTGCTTTTCCACCGACGGTATATGGTGACAATGAAATACTTTCATTATTTAAGCTGAGTGACACAGCAGCGGCATCATCAATACGAATTTGGAAAGGAGTCTCACCCGCAAGCTCAAGTGTAGAGGCTTGACGCCCTGTTGCCAGTACTTTGCCAGTTGAATCGACAATATGTACAGACGTAGGACGATTGAACTCAAGTTTCAACTGATCCCCTGTAGTTGCAGCAGCCCCATTCATATTGATGATTTGTACATCAGATTCTGTCTGTGGAGTCGCAGCCTCATCTGTACTACCTGACCAATTCTGGATCATGCCGAACAACGCTGCCAAAATCGCAATTACAACAATCGCAATCAGTCCACGTTTCAACCATTTACGGTTACGGTCACGGTTAGAACCGGGTAATTTACCCATGATTTTAATCGGTGAATTATTCAATGCATGATTCGGCAATAGCCCCGTATCATTGGCATAGATGTCATCAAAACGCTGAATAATCGTAGTAGCATCCACTTTTAGGAACTTCGCATAAGTACGATAGTAACCCTTAATGAAGGTTGCTTCTGGAAGCGCTGTATATTCGTCCTGCTCAAGCGCAGTTAAGGTCTTGAGTGGAATATTCAACTCTTTGGCAACGTCGCTTAATTCACGTTTTTGTGTAATACGAATTTGACGAAGATAATCACCCGGACGTTGGATATTTCCTAAAGCATTGCTAGAACCATTCGATTGTGGTGAATTAGGATTTACTTCCATACGGCCTCAGTAGTGTACTGTAATTGCAAATAACGTTTGTATTCTTGACTGTCTGGATACAATGCACGTAACTGGTTGACCAGTACTTGCGAACCCATCGTGTCATGATTTGCTCGCGCAATTCGGATCCCAATCCAAAGCGCACGTGCATCTAAGTTTTTCTCGCCAACCGCTCGCACAAACTGTTCATAGTACTGCGTAGCTTCAGCATTTTGCTGACGTAAATATGAAATTTCCGCCATTTCGATCATGGCTAGATAGGCACCTGAGTTTACCTGTAGAGCTTGTTTAAAAGCAGCTTCTGCTTCCGCCACTCGACCTACTTGTAGATACGCACGACCTAAATTCTCCAATGCTCGATAACGTTGATCATACCCTAAAGTTGAACCTGCAACTTGAAGTTGATCAATCGCGTCATTATAACGCCCAATTTGATATAAATACGTACCGTAGTTGTTACGAGCCTGTGCATTTTTTGGCTCAGCCGCAATTGCATGCTTAAAATAACGCTCTGCCTTTTCCACATTTTGTGGACTGCCTTCACGCTGTAACAAAACGCCCATCATCATATTTGCAGATGCATCACGAGAGTCGATGTCTAATGCTTGATCCAATGTGCGTTTCGCAGCATCGTAATCATTCGACTTAATATATTCAGCCGCCAATTGCGTTCTAACTTGTACTGCTTTACTTGGGTCACCTTTCGTATTCACGGTTTGGCAACCCACCAAGTACCACACTGACACACCCAGTGTCAGCGCAAGGTAAAGTTTAGAAACGGGTTTTTTCAATTGGCATCCCCTTATATTATCCTTGTGAACGTAGAATCTCGTTTTTCTCTGCTACTTTCTTTTTCCACTGCTCAGCACGACGTGTTCGATCGGCCACTTGACCAACCAATTGTCCGCAGGCAGCATCAATATCATCACCACGCGTTTGACGAATCGTACACACAAATCCGGCGTCAGACAAAGTTTTTTGGAAAGAAATAATGCGGTTGCGACTTGAACGACCATAAGGCGCATGTGGAAATGGATTAAACGGAATTAAATTAATTTTACTTGGTAAATTCTTCAACAGTTTAATCATCTGCTGTGCATGCTCAGGATGATCATTCACCCCATCCAACATCACATATTCAATCGTGACATGCTTACGCGCACTTTCATTACCGTCTTTAGCGATATAACGCTGACATGCTGCAATCAATTGTGCCAATGGATATTTTTTATTGATTGGAACCAATTCATTCCGCAATTCATCATTTGGCGCGTGTAGGGAGATTGCCAATGCAACATCAATATCTTGTGCCAATTGATCAATTTTCGGCACTACACCTGAAGTCGACAAGGTCACACGGCGCTTAGACATACCATAAGCAAAATCGTCTAGCATAATACGCATTGAGCTCAATACGGCATCATAGTTGAGTAATGGCTCGCCCATCCCCATCATTACGACGTTGGTCACCGAGCGCTCACGCTCAGCTACAGGCACATCTTCCATATAAGAATAGTTTGCGACCCATAGCTGACCAATAATTTCATCTGGGTTTAAGTCGCGCTGAAAACCTTGTTTACCGGTTGAACAGAATGAACAATCCAGTGCACAGCCCACTTGAGATGAAATACATAAAGTACGGCGCAAACCACTGCGATGCTCAGCAGGGATCAATACGGTTTCAACCAAAGAGCCTTCGCCCTCACCGACGCGAAAGACCCACTTACGCGTACCATCTTTAGAATAATTTTTATGCACCACTTCTGGCGCTTTAATTTCACAAAGTTTTTCAAGTTTTTCACGTAACTTGCCTGAGATATTGGTCATCTCAGCAAAATCAGTCACAAAAAACTGATGAATCCATTTCATCACCTGTCCTGCGCGAAACTTTTTTTCTCCCATATCTTCGAAGAATTTTTCAAGCTGCGGACGTGACATGCCAAGTAAGTTCACTTTCGCAACAGAGTTTTGCTGTGCAGGAGCGGATGGAGATTGTTGCTGTTCAGCCGAAACTGTAGAGACAGCGACCACTTCAGTACTCATGTGTATTACCTAAACCATGTCTAACGATGAAAGGAGAAGCTCAATAAACGAGCAGAAATTTATTCAGGGAATAAAAAAACCAGATAAGTATAATAACACTTATCTGGTTTGAATACTTCGAATTAACGAGTACGTGGAGCAATCTCAGTTTGAGCGAAGAAGTAGTTAACTTCACGATCAGCAGATGCTACAGAGTCAGAACCGTGAGCAGCATTTTCGTCGATGCTTACAGCGAAGTCAGCGCGGATAGTACCTGGAGCAGCTTCTTTAGGGTTAGTTGCGCCAAGGATTTCGCGGTGAGCAAGAACTGCGTTTTCGCCTTCAAGAACTGAAACAACAACTGGACCAGAAGTCATGAACGCAACTAGGTCAGCAAAGAAACCACGTTCTTTGTGCTCTGCGTAGAAACCTTCAGCTTCAGCTTGAGTCAAGTGTTTCATTTTAGTTGCAACGATTTGAAGACCAGCTTTTTCAAAACGAGCAAAAATGTCACCGATGTGGTTTTTAGCAACTGCGTCTGGTTTTACGATAGATAAAGTACGTTCAATAGCCATGATTGGCTCCTTAAGTCAATGTAGACATGAAAATTTTGGCGCATTATACCGACATAATGCACAATTTTCTGCTTTTACTCTGTAAAAAGTTGCTTTTTTCGATACAAGGATTATCGCGCTTCGTCAATCCATGCCATTTGAATTGCTTCAAGCAAACCTTCAGTCGACTTGGTCGGATCATCACTAAAGTCTGGTAAGGCACACACCCAAGCATGTAAGTCTGTAAAGCGAATCCACTGCGGATCGACATCTGGATGAGCTTCATACAACTCAATAGCAATATCAATAGTGTCTGACCAACGTAAGCCCATGGTGGAGTCTCATCACAATGTAGAAGATGCTGTACTGTAGCAAACTCTGAAATTTAAGCGCTAGTTTGTTTGAGATAAAATTGGGCTTTTTTACAACACAATATTTAAAAATGGTGCACTACAAATTAAAGCGACGGCTACGACTGCACCTATCGCCGCTCCGACCAACACATCACTTGGATAATGCAGCCCTAAAATCATGCGTGACGCAGCAACCAAAACAGTAAAAGGCAACATGAGCACCAATAAAATTGGCTGTACAAAGCCCAATAAAGTACTGACCATCACTGCATGTAAAGTATGACCTGAAGGAAAACTAAAATGGTCAAGCGGTCGCTCACCCATTCGAATCACCTGATGCACTTGATAAGGTCTTGGGCGAATAGTTTTGATTTTTAAGACTTTATAAATTAAAGTCCCGCACAATGAACCAAGAACCAAATACACGATTTGCAAACTGTAGACCAATCCTTGCAACAACCAAGTTAAAGCCAACATCGTGTACCAAAAGATGCCATCCCCCAATCGACTGATCCGCTTAAAAAAATTAGCTACAGCATGCGAATGGGAGAAATGATTGAGATAGACACAACCTTTTAAATCTAAATCTAATATTCTTATTTTTGCAGTTTTAAGATTCATACCACTTCTCCTTAACAACAATGTTGAAAGTTCAGCTGGAAAATCATTGTTATATGACGATTTAATTCATCAAAATCGCTTCTCTTTAGGCTCATATTAAAGGGTGTTTTTGACAGTTTGATGATTTAAGTTAAAACTCATCAAAATTACCCAACTCATCTTTATCACTGACGCTTTTAATACAGCTATTGGTTAAAGTGCTACCTTAATCTTTGCCGCGTGATATAAGGCCTGCTCAAACTGTTTTACAGGATACTGCCAGCCTACACTTTCAATATCTTGACGCGCTTGAGTTCCCATACATCTAAGTACCTTTTGCTCTGGCAACTGAATAATAGTTTGCATAAAGTGTGCCACTTGTCCAAAAGGACTCAACCACCCTGTTATACCTTGCTTGATATAACGCTGCGGACTGGCATAGTTATAGGCCACCACAGGCAAGCCGCTGGCCATGGCTTCAAGTACCACATTACCAAAAGTCTCTATTTGACTTGCAAAAACAAAAGCATCTGCACTGGCGTAAACTTGGGCGAGTGACTGCCCTGTTAAGCTTCCCGTAAAAATAACATCTGAGCCATTTGCTATCTCGGTTAAGCGCTTACGATCTGGCCCATCCCCCACAATCACCATTTTCAACTTGCGCGATTGCTGCTTCTTGATATTCAAATAACTCTGAATGAGCACGTCGACTTCTTTTTCTGGAGATAAACGTCCCACATATAGCAATACAGAAGTATTTGCATCTGCTTGCCAGCACTGACGCAATTGTTCTGAGCGATGCTCTGGATGGAAGCGAGTTGTATCCACCCCTCGCCCAACCTCAACCAAGGGGCAAGTCACACCAAAGGTCTGGAGTTGATTTAACGTGGTTTGACTCGGCACACAGGTGAGTACCGTATGGTTATGAAACCAGCGAAGATAACTTTCAATCGGTTTGACCAGCAAAGCCAAATCAAAGAAGCGACTAAAGTCATGAAAAGTTGAATGAAAGCCACTAGACACTGGAATTTGATGTGCTTGAGCAGCATACAGTGCCGTCAACCCCAACGGTCCTTCCGTCACAATATGGACCACATCTGGCGCGAAGCGCTCAATCGCTTTGCTGACTTTGACATACTGTGGCATACCAAATTGCATATCGGCATATTTAGGAATGCTTTTCGCCCAGACCAAACACTCCTGTTCTGCCTGAAAGTCGGCACATATGTTTTTTTGTATTGGGCGGATGAGCTGAATACGATGTCCCAGTGTCTGCAAACCTTTACACAGTTGTAATAAAGAGTTCGCAACACCATTGATTTCTGGTGACCATGTTTCCGTCACGATGGTTATTTTTAACTTGGGTTTTAGTGTTTCTTGAAGGATAGAGAGTTCTTGCTGAATATTATGCTGATGTTGTTGCTTGAGATAAAACCGCTGAGGTTCTGGGAAATTGTGCTGTTTGAATAATTTTGTTGTCATTGAACCGATCATGCTATTCCAAACTTTTCTTATTTTGGTCCAAGTTTAGTTAAACTTTTTGACAGTTTGATGATGATTACAAAAACTCAACCTTATTTCTGCAATCACCCATGGTGTATTAAATGCATCATCAAAACACCATATTTACAAATACGGTATCTCTATATTTACCAGCTGGTGTGGTCGCGGTTATACGCTCTGTAAGGCGTACTGCTACAACATAATTGTTTTTACCTGCCCCCTGCTCTGTTGGGATATTCCAAATATTATCCATAGCACCCGAAACCGTCATACGAGTCCTTAATTTAACTGGTCCATTGTTCAAAAAACTATTTCCTGAAGCATCTTGTAAATTCCGACTATTAAAACGGATCCGATATTTTCCTGTGCAGTTCACACTAAATGAGCTTGCTGCCTGACTATTGTAGTAACTTGCCAAACGCATATTCGGTTCACTAATTCTTCCCATCTCGCAACGACTAGGATTTGCGAAAATGACTGTAGAAAACAATGCTGTCGAGAGTAATAATAATGTTTTCATCTCGAATACTCCTATTATTTGCACTGCAATGAAATTAACTCTGGTGATTGATTTTCAACTGTCTTAGACACTGTAAGTGCTGTTTGACATGAACGACCACCACTGGTTCGTACTGTTAACTTATAATTACCTTCAACCAAACCATATAACATCACGGTACCATCCGTACCAATTGGGTAAATATCCGCTTCTGGGGTATCAATCTCAACCTCACTCCCTGCGACAAATGTATTCCCTTGTTCATCTAAAATTTTCACCAATATCTGTTGCGTATCGAACACTTGGAAATTAATCGTGTAGCCACGCTGTCCCAATGCAACTAAACGATATGCAGCATTCGGTACTTTGCTTTCAATCGGCAACTGATTTGCATCAAACGAAATGTCGTAGTTAATATAAGGAACGATATCGTGTACAAATGCATACCCTTCCTCATTGGTTTTTCCAACAGGTGACATCGAACGTAAAACATCAATATCCTTGCGATCTCCCACTTTAACTAAAGCAAATGCATTGTCCACGGCACTAGTCATTGCATATTGACCACCTAACAAAACTACAGCCCCCCTAAAATTAACTTGTCCAGAGTAATCCGTATCGCTCTTCAAGTAGTTGATCGTCAAATCCCCAACTTCAGTCGATAAGCCACCATAAGTGTTAAACACCGCTTCATCATTACGATAGTCAACACCAACTGCATAATTTGCACCATACTCTCCAAATGAATTCTGAATATAGCGGATACCTCCAGATTTATTTGTACCTGCATCTGCTTGAACACGCCGACCAGCACCAAAATTATAGGAAAATGAGATAAAAGCACCTGAGTTATCAGAATCACCAAATTCTTGAAAGTAGTTTGCGGTATACATTAGTCTCGGTGTAATTTCTTGGCTTACACCAACAGTCAGCATTTTTCGATCTTCAACATTAAATAACACGTTATCTGATTCGTATTGAATTTGCTCGATATAATTTACATTCAGATTTTTAAAAATTGGGAAATTCGGTATGCTAAAATAAGCCATATTTTCAAATTTTGGGAAAACATGATTATCTTCATAACCTAAAGCGCGATAATCTTTGGTTGCATATTTAGAACTTGCACCAAAATTTAATTTACCAAAATTCCGATTAATGGCTATGCCCGCGGAGTAGCCATCTTCAACATCTGTTTGACTACCCAATAAAATACTATCCAATACAAACCACCTGTTTACAGCTTGCGTCCAAAGCAAGCCCGCACTTCGAATATCATCACTATATGTTGCACTTGCACCTAGTGTTGTTCTGCTTGTCATGCCTCGACGAAAATAGACTGAAGTAAAAAAATCACGATAATCACCATTACTCTCATCATAATTAAAACGCAACTTCCCCAATGAGATGTTGTAGTCATTCAACCCCTCTCTAAGCAATTTATTACTAATAAGTACAGGAAAACTACGTACTGTCGTATTTCCAAGCACATCTTGCACAACCATTTGTGCCGTACCTGCACTTTCAATACTTGCACCTGTTTGTAAATTAAAATCCCCAGGCGAGATTTTTTTCTGATAAATATTTACGCCATCAATATATAAATCAACCGTTGATGGAAGAACCGCACTACCTCTTAGGCTCGGAATGTTCCAATAAACATAATCAGGACGCGATACATAATCCGTCCCAAAGCTGATTCCTCCAAAACGCACCCCATTAATAAGTGCACTATAAGGAGAGGTTGTATCCCCTATAATTAGTTTTGTCGCACTTTTAGCAAAATCAATTTCAAGGCTGCTATTTAAACGAACAAACTCCTCTTCTTCAAAATCAAAGCCTTTATTATTTCGATAGACTGCATTATTTCTTAAAATCCAATTATCTTTAAAAATACCCAGTTCAGGTAATACTCCAAAATTTTCATCCTGTTTGTTTTTTTCATAATTTAGGTCGTAATTTAAAAATGCGCCGAAGTTTGCTTTCATCGGCTGCGCAATACTGTCTTCATCGGCAGAGCCAGCGAAAAACTTAGCAGGAAGTGTCAATTTTATGGCTTGTAAACCTGAATCAAACTCTGTTTGGATATCATTATCACTGACTAAGCAAAAACTATTTTTTACTGAATGGTGCTTAAACAACCCCATATTAAGTTGCAATTTTTCAAGGTCTTGGCACTCTACATAATAGAGATTGTTTTCTGTCAGCAATAACACTTCACTTTTGCGATCCACTCCATTCACCCAAATATTTGTTGGAAACAAATCATCAGGTAAAGTCGCTGGCTCTGCACGAACAGAATTTGCACATAAAATACAATATACAAGCAACGTGATTCTGTTCATAGCCGCTACTCAACTAAATTAAACTCCAAGGGGGTATCTCCCTTATCAGTCTCTACTACAATTTTATAATTATTCGCACCGAGTATTGGTGCATTTCCTAAATCGTAATGATTTTTTCCCAGAGCCAAGAGGTACTTCATATCTGCTGATTCCGCAACCACCTTTTTATTTTTATCCATAACATAAAGTTTTTGGATTTGAATATGCGATTTTGCTAGATTTTCAACATTTATAATGGTACGACCATTTTGCTTTCTAGCAATAAATTTTAAGTAAGCAGGTTCTTGTTTACCAACAAAAAAAGGGACATTCAAGCTAAGCAATAGTGCAATTTTAGATTCATCATTTGTAACCTGCGGTAGTTCTGTAAAGATAATACGCCAAGTTTCTTCTTGGCTTAAATTCATACTTTCTACTGATTGTGTAAAACCGACCCGGACCATTTGTTTTGAATTTGGTTTTAAAATAAAGTTCTTCGGGTTAATGATGATATTGGATACGGGAGAGTATATATCTTCTCCATTCTCACCCTGTGTCCACTTAACAGCTTGTGCTTCAAATATACGCGGAGACTCATCACCCCCCTTAGACTCTAGTGTAAAAGTTGAACTCCGTTGCTTCGATTTATCAGTTAAATACAACTGCACTGGGCTAATCGAAATACCAGCATATAGTTGAGTATTGAAAAGGAAAGCAACTAAACTTAGTGATAATGCTTTAATAGACAGTTTCATACCACCCCCTAATATTTATATTTTTTTATAATTCTTCGAACAAGAAGAAGTTGACCCTATCTACGTAGAATCAACTTCTGAGTATACAATTAGTAAGTTACTTTAATAAATAGCGTATCTTTATAAGTACCAGCACGTTGAGTACCAGAAATGGCTGTTTTTGGCGAAACATTAACAACAAAGTTATCCGTATTCATACCTGTTACAGGTGTTGAACCGATTGGGTAGCTTGTACCCCCTTTCGTCGTTTTAACTGTTGTATAGACTTTGTCTGTAGTGGTCGCATGTTTAACAAAAGTATCTGCGCTTGTACCAGCATTAAGCGTAGACAAATTCAAATTATATGGCGTGTTTGTCACCACAGTGAAACCACTTGACCCAGTATAACTTTCTTCAACCAGTTTAATATCTTTACCCACTTTCAACTCGCACGCTTTAAGAATCTCTAACTCAATATCGATTTCACCTTCACATGGTGCACCGCCACATTGTTTAGATTCCTTTTTTGGTGCTGCATAAATTGCTGTTGAACTCACACCAAATACAACTGCAATCAATGATGCTTGAATTAACTTATTCATAGCCATTCTCCGAGATGTTTATTATTAAAACTAGATTAGTTGTTATGATTACGCTTAAACAAAACTGGGCCTTTATGGACTACCAAGCTTTTCTTAAGTGTGTTTTTATTCTAGTTGTTCTGTATAAAAAACCATCTATGCAGCCTTTTTCACTCAAATAGAGACCCAACTTTAAAACCTCAAAAAAGTAAAATTAAAATAATGTTTTTATTTATATTTTATTTATTCATTAACTTTGTAAATCCCTAAAAATAGTTACACTACTTTCAGTGATACACAATTTTAGTGCTTTTTTATATTTTAAATAAATCTCTGTTTTATCTTAGAAATTTTCAATATTTCAAATTTACATTTAATTACATATTTGAGTGAATAATTTCTTAACCCGCTAAAAAATCCATTTTTCATCTTTTTTTTACTTTATATTTCTACCAATCTTTCAATTCAGGTCGATCATCTTGCTAAAATCCAAAGTTTATTCACATGCTATTTACCCAGTTTTAGGGATTGAACAATATGACTAAAATCACACAATCAAGCCTTAAATTTACACGACACACTATTTTAGAAATCTAAATCTCACACTAAAAACTCAAACGTAAGCATAAGTACACTTTTTGAGAGTTGCATTTATTGCAATAAAGCCCATGGATACGTTATTAATCCAATAGTTTTTTGACAATATATGCTGCTCATATATCTAGCACTGAAATGGAATTCTCGCTGACTCCATATAACGATTTTGAACACGGGTAAGATCAACTTATAGCTGTGTAGCAATATCCATATCAGCATCCCATTTATACTCACAGCTTTTTAGTCAATAACTTTTCCCTACATAACAAATTAGTAGTAGATTAATAAAAAACCCTACCGAAGCAGGGTTTTATTACTTAAAATAAGCTAGATCAGAAACTTAGTTCTTTTCTTTATCTACAATCTTGTTCGCTTGAATCTAAGGTACGAAAAAAAAAGGGAAAGCATTGCTTTCCCTTTTTAAAAGGCACGTAACGTAACCTTAGTTCTTTTCTTTATCGACGATCTTGTTTGCTTGAATCCAAAGTACGAAAAAGATGAAAGCACTGCTTTCATCTTTTTGAGGCACGTAACAATAAAAATAGAAAAAACCTACTCAAATAGAGTGGGTTTTCGCATTCAAATCAATTGATTCGAGAAATTAATTCTTCTCTTTATCAACGATTTTGTTCGCTTGAATCCACGGCATCATTGCACGAAGTTTATTACCTGTTACTTCAATGCCATGCGCTGCGTTTTGACGACGACGAGCAGTCATTGATGGGTAGTTCAACGCACCTTCGTTAATAAACATCTTCGCGTATTCACCAGATTGGATACGTTTAAGTGCATTGCGCATCGCTTCACGAGACTGTTCGTTGATGACTTCAACTCCAGTTACGTATTCACCATATTCAGCGTTGTTAGACACTGAATAGTTCATGTCCGCGATACCACCTTCAAACATCAAGTCAACGATTAACTTAAGTTCGTGTAAGCATTCGAAGTAAGCCATTTCAGGTGCATAACCTGCTTCTACCAAAGTTTCGAAGCCCATTTTCACAAGTTCTACCGCACCACCACAAAGAACTGCTTGCTCACCGAACAAGTCAGTTTCAGTTTCTTCACGGAATGAAGTCTCGATAATACCTGTACGGCCACCACCTACACCAGAAGCATAAGAAAGTGCTACGTTGCGTGCATTACCAGACGCATCTTGATGAATCGCGATTAAGTCAGGAACACCTGAACCACGTTGGTATTCAGAACGTACTGTATGACCTGGTGCTTTTGGTGCAACCATGATTACATCAAGATCAGCACGTGGAACAACTTGGTTATAAAGAACAGAGAAACCGTGAGCAAATGCTAACGTTGCACCTTCTTTGATATTTGGCTCGATCACGTCACGATAAAGTTGTGATTGGAACTCATCTGGAGTCAAGATCATGACAACGTCAGCTTGAGCAACTGCAGCAGGAACTTCAGCAACTTTAAGACCTGAATTTTCAGCTTTTTTCCAAGAAGTAGAACCAGCGCGTAAGCCAACAGTTACGTCTACACCAGAATCTTTAAGGTTAAGCGCGTGTGCGTGGCCTTGTGAACCGTAACCAATGATCGCTACTTTCTTAGATTGGATGATAGATAAGTCGCAGTCTTTATCGTAAAAAATTTGCATTGCTGTCTCCGCTAAAATGCTTGGTATTCTGTAATTCCATCAAGGGGTTTATTGTTTGATGAAATCCTCCTCTTTCTCAAAAGGAGGTTGAATCGTGTTAATTAATTAAATGGTTAAAACTTTTTCGCCACGCGCGATGCCTGAAACACCTGAGCGTACAACTTCCAGGATGGTGTTTTCTGCTAACGCATCAATAAAACCATCAATTTTTTCAGTCGTACCCGCGATTTGAATGGTATACGTCGTTGGGGTGACATCAACAATTTGCGCACGGAAAATGTCCGCAGTTCGTTTAATTTCAGCACGTGCCGAGCCAAGTGATTTGACTTTAATCAACATCAACTCACGCTCAATGTGCGCACCTTCAGACAGGTCAACCACTTTCACCACTTCAACCAATTTGTTGAGCTGTTTGGTGATTTGTTCAATTTTATGGTCATCGCCATAAGTCGTTAATGTCAAACGAGATAAGGTCGGATCTTCGGTTGGTGCAACGTTTAAGGTTTCAATGTTATAACCACGTTGAGAAAATAAACCCACCAAACGAGAAAGCGCACCAGCTTCGTTTTCTACAAGTACAGAGATAATGTGTCTCATGACGTGCGCTCCCCTTTACCTAACCACATATCTTGCATTGACTGACCTGCAATAAGCATTGGATAAACATGCTCTGTACGGTCAACCATCACATTAATAAATACACATTTATCATTGATCGCCATTGCTTCAGCAAGCTTCGACTCTAGCTCATCCGCATGGTCAATTTGAATACCAACATGACCATATGCTTCCATCAATTTAGGGAAGTCAGGCAATGAATCGATATAAGAACTTGAGTGACGTCCTTCATAGTTCATATCTTGCCACTGCTTCACCATCCCTAGAGCTTGGTTATTCAAGCAGAGGATTTTTACGTTTAGGCCATATTGCTTACACGTCGAAAGCTCTTGGATACACATCTGAATCGATGCTTCACCTGTGATACACACCACTTGTTGGTCAGGGAAAGCCAATTTCGCCGCCATCGCATAGGGTAAACCTACACCCATGGTGCCTAAGCCACCCGAGTTAATCCATTGGCGTGGACGTTTATACTTATAATAGTTCGCACCAAACATTTGATGCTGACCTACGTCAGAAGTAATGATCGCATCACCATTGGTGATTTTATCCAACGCTTCCACCACTTGTTGTGGTTTCATTACGCCGTTTGCACCAGACTCATAACGCATACCATGAACTTTACGCCATTCATTAATTTGCGCCCACCAAGCAGCCATGTCTTCAGGATTTGGTTTAGACACATTCATTTGTTTCAACTGTGTCAGCATTTCTTGAAGGACAGGTTCTACCGCACCCACGATCGGGATATGCGCCATGATGGTTTTTGAAATCGTCGCAGGGTCGATATCAATATGAATCACTTTGGCATTTGGACAGAATTTTGCTGGATTATTGGTCACACGGTCATCGAAACGCGCACCGATACACAAAATCACATCAGCATTGTGCATGGTCATATTGGCTTCATAGGTACCATGCATACCCAACATGCCAATAAACTGCGGATCATTGCCTGGAAATGCACCAAGCCCCATCAAGGTATTGGTGACTGGGAAGCCCAAAATGTGCGCCAGTTCAGTTAACTGTGTAGAAGCATTACCTTGAACCACGCCACCGCCTGAATAAATCACAGGACGTTTAGCATGAATCAGCTCTTCAATCGCTTTACGAATTTGACCTGAGTGACCACGATGCGGCGGTTGATACGAACGCATCTTCACTTTTTCTGGGTATTCGTAAGCAAATTTCTCAGCAGGATTGGTTGCATCTTTTGGAATATCGACCACAACTGGACCTGGACGACCAGAAGCAGCAATATAAAATGCCTTCTTAATAATCGAAGGAATTTCGCTGGCATGGCGCACTTGGAAACTATGTTTTACGATCGGACGAGAAATACCGACCATATCTGTTTCTTGAAATGCATCTTCACCAATTAAATGTGACGCAACCTGACCTGACAAAATCACCATTGGGATTGAGTCCATATAAGCCGTTGCAATTGGAGTCACAGTATTGGTTGCACCCGGACCTGAAGTCACGAGGACCACACCCGTCTTACCTGTTACGCGTGAGTAAGCATCTGCCATATGACCAGCAGCTTGTTCATGGCGCACGAGGTAATGATTGATTTTGTCTTGTTGAAAGAACGCGTCGTAGATATGTAAAACTGCGCCGCCTGGATATCCAAATACATGTTCAACGCCTTCGTCCGCCAATGCGCGAACGAGCATTTCACCACCAGATAAAAGTTCCAACGTGATTCACCCTAATCTTTATCACTGCAATGGTGGAAGGCACCAGCAGTGTTTCATTCATTGATTGTCTGCACTGTTATAGCACACATATTTCTTAGTTTTCATAGCAATAGGAAAAAATTCTGATCTGTATGCTGTTTGAGCAATATGAGATCTAAAACGTGTTGGGATAAACACATTTTTTTACTTTGTTCACGGTCTCGGCTAGAAAGCGTGTCCATTGCATGAAATGACACTTTATCGAAGGGTGATCGAGTAAAGGCATATAAAACTAAAGACAGCATTTTTAGGAGTTTCCTGACTAAAGTCAAGTTTAAAAATTAGCTTTTTTTTGTTTATTTACAGAGCGTTTGTTTTTTATTCATCGCGAACAAAGAAAACTGAGTCGCTTTTTCTCGGTTTTTTAGTGCAAAAACAAATAGATTTCTATTTCACTGAATTTATTAATAAAAAAACATAATAAAACCTATAAATAAGTTTAATAAGATATTCACTTAAATTTAAATCCAACATCTATCTCAGATTTTTTCAGTTTTAAATATAGATCAGCATTTGCTCATCAGGTTTTAACACAACTTTCTTATTTTGATACTTTGTCATAACACATATTTCACGCGTTAGACTGAGGATTTGACCTGCAAAATATTTCAAAAAACTCAGATGAAAAACACATCAAACACTGCTTATTGCTCTAAAATTGGCATAAAATAACGACCACGATAAACCCGATAAAATCCAATGATTACGGATATAAAAAGGACAATGGTAGATGAGTATTCAGTTTGCAAAAATGGCAGCATGTTTGGTGGGGATGGGGATTGCAATGGGCAGTACACAAAGCTTTGCCAAGACGTATTATAAGTGGGTTGATAGCCAAGGCTCGACACATTACACCACGACACCTCCACCCAAAACAGCAAAGAAAAAAGGCAAAGTCGATACCTATGGTTGGAAAAATTCGCCACCAGCTGCTTCACCGGAAGCACCTCCACCTGCCAATATGCCAAATACCGTACCAGCTCCCCCCAATGCTGTACCAAGTGCTGCCCCAGCACCAGCGGTTGATTTAGAAAATCAACGACGTGAAGCGAATGAAGCACTTCAACAAGGCCAACAAGTCCGCCCTGCGGTTTAATCATTCCGTACGGTTCCAGATTTATTTTCAGCTTGTTTAATTTCCTGCACAAAACATAGCGCAAAATTCACTTTTAGGTGCATTTTGCGCTATGCTGTGCAACAAACTTTTTAACCATTGTTCTACATACGTATATGACTACTCACATTGACCCTGAATATCAAGCGAGCGCGATTGAACCTACCGTCCAACACGACTGGGAAGCTCGTAAAGCCTTTAAAGTTGCCGACTCTGTAGAAGGTCCACGTCGTTATATCCTCTCGATGTTCCCTTATCCAAGTGGCAAACTGCATATGGGTCATGTGCGTAACTACACTATTGGTGATGTCATCAGCCGTTTCCACCGTCTCAAAGGGGAAACTGTCCTGCAACCTATGGGTTGGGATGCTTTTGGTTTACCTGCTGAAAACGCTGCGATTGCACACCAAGTTGCACCTGCGAAATGGACCTTTGAAAACATCGCATATATGCGTGACCAATTAAAAAAATTAGGTCTATCAGTCGATTGGGATCGTGAATTTGCAACGTGTACCCCTGAGTACTACCGCTGGGAACAGTGGTTGTTCGTGCAACTTTATAAAAAAGGCCTTATTTACCGTAAACTTTCAACAGTAAACTGGGATCCTGTGGATCAGACGGTACTGGCCAATGAACAAGTTGAAAATGGTCGTGGCTGGCGCTCAGGTGCATTGGTTGAAAAACGTGATATTCCAATGTACTACTTCCGCATCACCGACTATGCACAAGAATTATTAGACGATTTAGATACCTTAAAAGACGGTTGGCCACAGCAAGTCTTGACCATGCAACGCAACTGGATTGGTCGTTCACAAGGGATGGATATTACCTTCCCTTCTGCAAATCCTGACGTATATGCAGATGGCTTAACAGTATTTACAACACGTGCTGACACCTTAATGGGTGTGACTTATGTTGCTGTTGCAGCAGAACATCCAATGGCGCTGAAAGCTGCGGAAAATAATGCTGAACTTAAAGCATTTATTGAAGAATGCCGTATGGGTTCTGTGGCTGAAGCTGACCTTGCCACTGCTGAAAAGAAAGGCATGGCAACAGGTCTGTCTGTAAAGCATCCTGTCACTGGCGAAGCAGTTCCTGTTTGGATTGCCAACTACGTGTTGATGTCTTATGGCTCTGGCGCAGTGATGGCTGTACCTGCACACGACGAACGTGATTTTGAATTTGCCAATAAATATGGCTTAACCATTAAACAAGTGATTGATGCTCAAGGTGCAGACGATGCAGACTTTGATGCTGCACAATGGCAAGAATGGTACGGCTCTAAAGAGGGTAAATTGGTCAATTCTGCTGAATTTGACGGTTTAGACTTTCAAGCAGCTTATGATGCGTTCCTTGCGAAATTAGAACCAACAACTCTTGCAAGCACCAAAGTTCAGTTCCGTTTACGTGACTGGGGTGTATCGCGTCAGCGTTATTGGGGTTGTCCAATTCCAATGATCAACTGTGAAAAATGTGGTCAGGTTCCTGTACCTGAAGAGCAACTTCCAGTGGTCTTACCGACTGATGTCGTACCTGATGGCTCGGGTAACCCATTGAACAAGATGCCTGAGTTTTATCAAACCACTTGCCCAAGCTGTGGTGGTGATGCGCGTCGTGAAACTGATACTTTAGATACCTTTGTAGAGTCATCTTGGTACTATGCACGTTATGCATCTCCTGATTTTACTGATGGTTTAGTTAAGCCTGAAGCTGCTCAAACATGGCTTCCTGTAAACCAATACATCGGTGGTGTTGAACACGCGATTCTGCACTTACTTTATGCACGCTTCTTCCACAAATTGATGCGTGATGAAGGTGTAGTACAAGGCAATGAACCATTTACCAACCTGTTAACTCAGGGTATGGTTTTGGCAGACACTTATTACCGTGAAGCTGAATCAGGCAAGAAAACTTGGTTTAACCCCGCGGATATCGACCTCGAACGTGATGAAAAAGGTCGTATTCTGTCTGCGAAATACCAAGGTGATGGTCAGGACGTGATTGTGGGCGGACAAGAGAAAATGTCGAAATCGAAAAATAACGGTATCGACCCGCAAGCTATTATTGATCAGTACGGTGCAGATACAGCACGTGTATTCATGATGTTTGCTGCTCCACCAGATCAATCTCTTGAATGGTCTGATGCAGGTGTGGAAGGCGCAAACCGTTTCTTGAAACGTGTATGGCGTTTGGTTGCAAGTTTCCTTGAAAAAGGTAATGCAGCCTCTGCAATTGATACTGCTCAACTGTCTACAGAAGCACAAGACTTACGTCGTAAAACGCATGAAACCATTCAAAAAGTGGGTGATGACATCGAACGCCGCCATGCCTTTAACACGGCTATTGCAGCGATGATGGAACTGTTAAATGCGAACAACAAGTTTGAAGCGAAAAATGATAACGATATTGCGGTTGCTCGTGAATCGATTACGACGCTTTTAACTTTACTTGCGCCATTTGCACCACATTTAAGCCAAACTTTATTGGCTGAATTTGGACTGGACTTAACCAGCGTGTTGTTCCCGACTGTAGACGAATCTGCACTCACACGTAATACGCAAACGATTGTGGTTCAAGTGAATGGTAAACTACGTGGCAAACTAGAAGTGTCTGTAGATACATCGAAAGATGAATTGCTTGCACTGGCTAAAGCATTGCCAGAAGTTCAACAATTCTTGACAGGTCCAACCAAGAAAGAAATTGTTGTGCCAAATAAATTAGTGAATTTGGTGGTTTAATTCAATCTCCCCTAACCCCTCTTTATTAAAGAGGGGAACTCCTCCCTTTTCAAAGGGAGGGATTTCTAAACAAAACCCAAACAAAGCCCGTTGCTAGTCAACGGGCTTTGCACATACAATCACGACATATTATTTTTCTTTTATCAAAAAGAGCAAACAGAGGACAACACATGCATTTAGGCAAACGTTTGGCAGCTATTGTTTTAACTTGTGGCCTAAGTGCTGGCTTGGTCGGGTGTGGCTTTCATTTAAAAGGCACCAATCCAAGCGCAACACCGATTGCTTATTCAAAAATGAATTTGGTGCTTCCGAAAAACACCGATGAACTGCATGAAAAATTGGCAATTTATTTGGGTGCGTCGGGTGTACAGCTGAGCAATGGTTCAGATGCCTATGTGCTTCGCGTGCTAGATTATAAACCGCAGCGTTTAGAGTTGAACGGTAAACTGATTGAAGTATTACTACGCCTCAATGTCACCTTCCGTATCGAAGATGCGCAAGGCCGTCCACTGACCGAACCACGCACCGTAGTTGCATCACGTAGTTATCAATACAACGTTGAAACCGTCAATACCGATGACCAAGAGAAAAACTATTTGAATCAAGTCATCGTGGATGATGTCGCGCAGCAAATTGTGCGTCAGATTTCATCGAACCGTCTACCACCTGCACAGCAGTAAGGTTTATTAACAATGAAACTTGACTATTTGCAAGCCTTAAAACGTGTCGATGAAGCTCGCGGCGCGTGGATTATGCAAGGTCAAGAACCATTGCTTGAGCAAAATTTACTGGATGCCTTTCGAGCAAGTTGGCAAAAGCAAGAAATTGAACGACAACGGCATGACATCAACAATGTCAATGACTGGAAAAATGTCTTTAATGCACTCAACAGCTTGTCCTTATTTTCAAGTCAGCTTGCCATTGAAGTTCATGGCAATATTAAGCCCGATGCTAACGCTTTAAAGTTGCTAAAAAGCTATATCCAAAGCAATGAACAGAACTTGCTTTTGGTGGTGATGCCAAAACAGGACAGCGCCAGCCTAAAAACGGGCTTTTTCCAAACGGTTGAGGCCAATGGAGTGCATGTTGCCCTGACCGCGAATTATCCGCGTGACCGTCAGCAGATTTTAAGCATTGAAGCAGATAAGCTTGGGGTTAAACTGAGTCAGGATGCATGGCAGTGGTTAGAACAACACCATGAACACAACTTACTCGCAGCTAAAAATAGCTTAATGCGTGTCAGCGACACCTTTGCCGAGATTGAGCTGATTCAGATTGATCATTTACATGCCTGCTTACAAGACCAGTCCCGCTATAGTACTTTCGATTTGAGTGACGCTCTACTCGAAGGCAATCTGGCGCAATCGATTAAAATTTACCAATACCTGATTGCCTCAGGTGAACCCCTCAGTCTGATTTTGTGGAGTATCAGTAAAGAAATGCGTTTACTCATGCAACTGTTTGAGCAACCGCAAAATGCACTACAACTGGGGATTTGGAAGAATAAAGTCAGCGTCTATCAAGACGCCTTACGTCGACTGAACCCACAGTGCTTTTTAACGTGGCCCAATCTCCTGCTTCGCATTGATGCTTCGATTAAAGGTTTGGGGCATGAAAATGCTGAACATGTCGTGATGCAAGCCATTGCAACGCTGTGTGGAAAGTCACTCTTTCCGGCTTAAATTACCGCCACAGGTCTTTTAAAAATAATAATCATTCCTATTTGTTCAAAAAATTCACGATTTATCCGTATTTCGCTTTTATACTATCTGCAATTCTGTTTACTCCCTGATTCCAATGCAAAAAATAAAAGCTGTCAAAATGGTTATCGCGGTACTGTGTGTTGCCGTACTTGCTTATGTCGCGTGGAAATATTTCAAACCAAAACAAGAACAACCACAGTATATTAGCGAATCGGTCACTCGTGGTGATCTTGAAAATACGGTATTGGCGACAGGTACTTTAGATGCAACCAAACTAGTGAGTGTTGGCGCACAGGTCTCAGGTCAAGTACAGAAAATGTATGTGCAACTGGGTGATGAAGTTAAACAAGGCCAATTGATTGCGCAGATTGATTCAACCACCCAAGAAAACAGCTTCAAAACAGCAGAAGCCAATATTAAAAATTTGCAAGCACAGCGTCTACAACAAGAAGCCAGTCTTAATGAGGCGCAACTGGCATATAAACGTCAACAACAAATGTATGCACAAGATGCTACATCAAAAGCAGAATTAGAATCGGCTGAGGCCAGCTATAAAACAGCGCAAGCACAGATTAAAGCGATTGATGCACAGATTGAATCTGCAAAGGTGACTAAGTCGACCGCACAAACCAATATCGGTTATACCCGCATTGTGGCACCGACTGATGGTACTGTGGTAGCGATCGTGACTGAAGAAGGTCAAACGGTAAACGCCAATCAAAGTGCCCCGACCATTGTTAAAATTGCAAAATTGCAAAACATGACCATTAAGGCGCAGGTCAGCGAAGCGGACATCATGAAAGTTGAAAAAGGCCAACAGGTGTATTTCACCACTTTAGGTGATGACAGCAAGCGTTATGCCAGCCTACGTCAAGTTGAGCCTGCACCAGACTCGATTAGCGATGAAAGTACCACCAGCACATCAACCAGCACCGCAATTTACTACAATGCTCTATTTGATGTACCCAACCATGATGGCAAGCTACGTATTGATATGACTGCACAAGTCTACATCGTGCTCGATTCTGCAAAAAATGCGTTATTAGTCCCTTCTTCTGCAATTTCAACTCGTCCTGCAAATGCAAAGCGTAACAGTGGTTCAAATACGCAAGCTGCGTCATCGACACAAAGCAAATCGGACTCAGACCGACCTCAAGGCCCACGTCTTGAACGTCTAAATTTAAATGCAGCACAACAACAATTGGTCAAAGAAGGTAAAGCTACGCTGAGCGTAGTTCGTGTCTTACAAGCGGACGGCTCAGCTCAACCCAAACAAATTTTGGTGGGTATCAATAACCGCGTCAATGCACAAGTGCTTGCAGGCTTAAAAGAAGGTGATCAAGTGGTGATTGCAGACAGTTCGGAGAACTCTGCCGCTTCTGCCAATAGCAGCAACCGCCGTCGTAATAGTCCACCGATGGGAATGTAAGCATGACCAAAAAAGCCTTGCTTGAAGTCAGCAATTTGGTGCGAGAGTTTCCAGCTGGCGAAAGTACTGTCCAAATTCTCAAAGGCATTGATCTGACCATTTACGAAGGTGAATTGGTTGCCATTGTCGGCCAGTCGGGTTCAGGTAAATCGACCCTGATGAATATTTTGGGTTGTCTCGACCGCCCAACCTCAGGAAGTTATCAGGTCAATGGTCGCGAAACTGGTAAACTGGAACCGGATCAGTTGGCTGAATTACGTCGTGAGTATTTTGGTTTTATTTTCCAGCGTTACCACCTTTTAGGCGACTTAACCGCAGAAGGTAATGTTGAAGTCCCTGCGGTTTATGCAGGGGCAACACCATATGCTCGTAAACAACGTGCCACTGCTTTACTGACAGAATTGGGACTGGGCAATAAAACTCAAAACCGACCAAGTCAACTATCTGGCGGGCAGCAACAACGTGTCTCGATTGCACGTGCGTTGATGAATGGCGGTGATGTCATTCTCGCTGACGAACCGACAGGTGCCCTAGACTCGCATAGTGGCGTGGAAGTGATGCGGATTTTGCGTGAGCTGAATGCCGCGGGTCATACCATTATTTTGGTCACCCACGATATGCAAGTGGCGAAAAATGCCTCACGGATTATCGAGATCAGTGATGGGCAAATCATTGCAGACCGTGTCAATCAACCTGAGCATGACACTGAACTACACAGCGACCCTGATGCAGAAACTGCGATTTCTGCCCAGCAAGAAAAAAATAAAAGTGTTTCCGCATGGCGTTCTCTGCTAGACCGTTTAGGTGAAGCCTTCCGTATGGCACTTTTGTCCATGAATGCACACCGCATGCGAACCTTTTTGACCATGCTCGGCATTATTATCGGGATTGCCTCTGTCGTGACAGTAGTGGCTTTAGGAAATGGATCACAACAACAGATTTTAAGTAACATCAGTAGTTTAGGAACCAATACCATTACGGTGTTCCAAGGTCGTGGTTTTGGTGACAACTCCAAAACGGCTAACTTTAAAACTCTTGTTCCTGCTGATGCTGAAGCGCTCGCCACCCAACCGTATGTGAGTGCGGTCAGTCCCATGGTGAGTTCATCCAAAACCATTCGCTATCAACAAAGTGAAGCCAATGCCACCATTAATGGTGTCGGTGGCGATTATTTCACAGTGAAAGGCCTGACCTTCAAAAATGGACAAACCTTTGACCAGCGAAGTGTCCGCGACCGTACTCAAGACGTGGTCATTGACACCAACACACAAAAACAGTTTTTTAGTGATGGTAGCAGTCCGATTGGGCAGGTCGTACTTTTAGGAAGTGTCCCTGCACGAATTATTGGTGTAGTCGAACCACAAACCAGTGCCATGGGTTCCGATGATACTTTGAATGTCTATATGCCCTATACCACGGTCATGAGTCGTATGCTCGGTCAAAGTAATGTGCGCAATATCGTGGTGCAAATCAACGATAAGTACTCCACTAGCGCGGCTGAAAACGCAATTGTGAACTTGCTCACCTTGCGCCATGGTCAACAAGATGTGTTCACCATGAACAGTGACAGTATTCGCCAAACCATTGAAAAGACCACCAGTACCATGACTCTGTTGGTTTCTGCAATTGCCGTGATTTCTTTGGTGGTGGGCGGTATTGGTGTAATGAATATTATGTTGGTTTCAGTCACCGAACGGACGCAAGAAATTGGGGTTCGGATGGCGGTGGGTGCGCGTCAAAGTGATATTTTGCAGCAGTTCCTGATTGAAGCCATTTTAGTCTGCCTGATTGGTGGGGTGTTAGGCGTGTTGCTCTCGCTGGGTCTAGGACAAATCATTCAAAAATTTGCTGGAGATAATTTCGGGATTGCTTACTCAACCACCTCGATTATCGCCGCATTTGTATGCTCGACTTTAATTGGTGTGGTGTTTGGTTTCTTGCCTGCAAAAAATGCAGCCAAACTCGACCCTGTTGCAGCACTTGCTAGAGAATAAGGAAAAAATATGCCTTTTTTAATAACGCGCCTTTGTACCACAATGTTGCTTGGCAGCACGTTGGTTGGTTGTGCAGCTGTGGTTAAAACGCCTTATCAAGCACCAGCAGTACAAACACCATCTCAGTTTCAGTACGACAAAGCAACATCACAACAACGTCAACAAGCCCTGTATGCCGATCAATGGTGGGCGTTATTTGGCGATACACAGCTTAATCAACTGGTCGATGCCGTACTAATAAAAAATGCCGATTTGGCCGTTGCAGGGATGACTTTAAAGCAAGCGCGTTTACAAGCAGAACTGGCTGAGAATCAGCAAAAGCCACGGGTGAGTTCAAGTACAGGTTTATCTACTGGACATAGTTTTAATTTAAATGATGGAAATGATACATCAAGCGGATTATCTGCTAAAACAGGACTCAGTTATGAAGTCGATTTATTTGGTAAATTGGCCCGCCAAACTGAAGCAAAAAGATGGGAAGCACTGGCAACTGAGCAAGATTTACAAGCCACTGCTCAAAGCTTAATTGGCACCACGGCGAAATTATATTGGCAGTTGGCCTATTATAATGAAAGTCGTACAACTGCCGAGCAAAGCCTTGCGACCTCACAAAAACTCTACGATCTGGTTAAAGTTCAGTATCAAGCTGGTGCTGTATCAGGACTGGACTTAACTCAAGCTGAACAGTCAGTACAAAGTCAAAAAGCCAGTCTGAGTCAAATTCAGCAAAGTTTGGTCGAGACCCGTACCGCAATTGCCGTGTTACTGCATATGCCTGTACAGCAGTTGAGTATTGATGAACCTCAGCGTTTACCACGCTTAGCTTTGCCAAGTATCGCAGCGGGCTTACCTGCCGACATTTTGTCGCGCCGTCCAGACTTAAAAGCGGCTGAGCTGCGTTTACGTGAGAGTTTAGCGACCAAAGATGCCACCACGGCGAGCTATTATCCTTCGATCAGTTTGACTGGGAATCTTGGTTCAAGCAGTACCTCACTAACGCAATTGCTCAAGAACCCAGCTCTAACCTTAGGCGCAAGTTTAAGTCTACCGTTCTTGCAATATAACGACATGAAACGTGACCTTGCGATTAGTCAATTGGACTATGAAAAAGCCATCGTACAATATCGTCAAACCTTGTACCAAGCCTTTGCCGATGTGGAAAATGCCCTGTCTGCGCGAACTGAGTTGAGCCAACAAGTACAATTGCAACAGCGGAATTTGGAACTTGCTGAGAAAGTGGAACGGTTGACCCAAGTGCGTTATCGCTATGGTGCTGTGGCTTTAAAAACCTTGTTGGATCAACAAGAAACCACGCGCACTGCGCGCTTAACGTTGGTCAATACCAAACAAAGCCAATACAACGCCTATGTGACGTTAATGCAAGCACTCGGTGGTAGCCCGATTCAACAGCTTCCTAAATAAAAAGCAGCATAAAAAAAACGGCACATCATGTGCCGTTTTTTACATTTCAACTGAGAAATTAGTCATCGAGCATCAAGTCTGGGCTCATCCCCACAGTATTGAAACCTGCATCGACATACATGATTTCACCCGTAATACCATTTGCCCAAGGTGAGCAAAGGAATAATGCAGCATTACCCACATCTTCAATGGTCACATTACGTTTAAGTGGTGAAATTTTTTCGTTTACGTCTAACATTTTGCGGAACGATTTAATACCTGATGCCGCCAAAGTACGGATTGGGCCTGCTGAAATCGCATTCACACGAATCCCTTCTGCACCTAAGCTTGAAGCCAAATAACGTACACCCGCTTCTAATGATGCCTTCGCCATACCCATCACGTTGTAGTTTGGCATCACACGCTCAGAACCTTGGTAAGTCAAGGTCAACAAGCACCCTTGACGAACTAAAAGTAATGGCTTCGCAGCACGCGCCATAGCAATAAAGCTATATGCACTGATGTCATGTGCCACTTTAAAACCATCACGATCCGTTACATCGGTAAAGTCACCATCCAATGTATGCGCAGGCGCAAAACCAATCGAATGCACCACACCGTCTAAACCATCCCAATGTTTTGCCAATTCAACAAAAGTTTGTTCAATTTCAGCATCGACAGCCACATCACATGGTAGAACAATCGTTGAGCCAAATTGTGCTGCAAATTCATCTACACGTTTTTTCAGTTTTTCATTTGGATAGGTAAACGCAAGTTCCGCACCTTCACGGTGAAGTGCTTGAGCAATACCAAATGCGATTGATAATTTACTTGCAATACCCGCTACTAAAAAACGCTTTCCAGCCAATAGTCCTTGTGCCATGTGACTCTCACTCAAAATAATTTATCTGCATAATGCCAAGTTTAAGTTGAAACCGAAATTGCATAATGCGCCTTTTTTCAATTCATCAACATTCAATAACAAATACGCCCCAATGAAGGGGCGTATTTGTTAAAACTAACGAGATTAGTCGTCGCCACGCAGCATACTGAGTAGACGTAGGAATGAATAGTACATCCACACCAAAGTTGCTAGTAGCGCAATACCACACAGCCACTCCATCGCTTTCGGAGCGTGTTGTGCCGCAGCACTTTCAATCAAATCAAAATCTAGAATTAAGTTCAGTGATGCAATCACTGCAACAAAAGCGGCAAAACCTAGACCTAATAAGTTGTTTTCAAATAAAAATGGAATGCTTGAACCAAAAGCCAAACGCATAACCATCTGCACCACAAACACAATCGCGATGGCAATCGATGCTGACATCACTACCGATTTGAATTTTTCAGTGGCACGAATAATTTGAAAACGATACAAACCAAACATCACCAAAGTGGTGACAAAAGTTGCCAAGAGCGCTTGTAAAGGTACACCCGGATATTTCAATTGGAAAATAACCGAGACCCCACCTAAAAAAGCACCTTCAAACAAGGCATATGGAATGGCAAGGGTACGTGCGGTATTTGGTTTAAAAGTTGCAATCAGGCCTAAAATTAGACCACCAATCGCACCGACTAAGGTTGCAGCATAGGCCAGCGAAATATTTAAGGTCATGAAACAGTATAAAAACAGTGCCATACCGACCACAGCTGCAATCACTGTAAGTAATACAGATTTCTGAATAGCACCTTGAACAGTCATTGGTTGACTATAGTCCGCATGTGTTTCCACGCGGTTCAAAATAGGGTTATTACTTTGCATAACTCAACTCTTTGTTATAATTTAATTAATTTACTTTATCATAAAGCTTGTTTTAAACTTGTATAGCAAAAAAGTGTTTCTTTTTTCCACACAAACACCCTCAGCTCTATTCTATTCGATTTCAATAAAAAAGAGGCTAGCGCCTCTTTCTTTACTACTTATTTATTCATAATAAAAAAGTATTCACGATAATACTTCAGTTCCGCAATCGAATCACGAATGTCATCCATCGCTAAATGTGAAGCATTCTTTTTCAAGCCACTCATAATTTCTGGACGCCAGCGTTTAGCCAACTCTTTTACCGAAGACACGTCTAAATTACGGTAGTGGAAATACTGTTCCATTTCAGGCATTAAACGGTGTAAAAAACGGCGGTCTTGGCAGATTGAATTGCCACACATTGGTGAGCTTTTTGGATTGACCCATTTCTTTAGAAATTCTAAAGTTTGCTGCTCAGCATCTTGCGCAGTCAATTTACTGCGACGTACACGTTCAATTAAGCCTGATTGACCATGTTGGCGAGTGTTCCACTCATCCATTGCATTTAGCACACGGTCTGGCTGATGAACAGCAAGCACAGGCCCTTCAGCTAAAATATTTAAGTTATCATCTGTCACAATTGTAGCAACTTCAATAATTTGGTCATTATCAGTATCGAGACCTGTCATTTCAAGGTCAATCCAAATCAAACGCGTATCAGCGGTGCTGCTCATAAATGTGCAATCTTATTCGGCTTAAAAACGATGATAGTAGCAAATTAATTGCTTCGATGCTGTAACTGATACCCTGCTTCGTGCTATTTTTGCCATCTTGAATTCATGGTTTTTTAGGATATGAATGGCTTTAATTCGTAAACGTCGTTTAACTGAACAGCAACAACGTCGCATTCAGAAACAACAGCAAACACGTCAAGAAGATATCGACACTTCAAATGATTTAGAAGGCTTGGTGGTACAACACTATGGCCGTCAGCTTGAAGTGCAAGCCCTTACGACTCCAGATCCACATCCCATCAAACCGACGGTACAAGCAGGTGAACCTGAACCGTTTTGGAAACCGATTGAACTCGGCAGTATCTGGCGCTGTCATACACGCACCAACCTCGAACTTCTGGTCACAGGTGATCGTGTCAAATGGCAAGCCGACCCAAATACGGGGCTCGGGATCATCAATGCCATACAGCCACGTCAGTCGCTACTGACTCGTCCAGACCGTTATCATAAAGTAAAACCTGTCGCGGCCAATATCAGCCTGATTGTGATTGTGTTTGCGCCACTGCCTGAGCCTGCACCAGGTCTAATTGACCGTTATTTGGTGGCCTGTGCCGATGCCAACATTCCAGCACTTTTGGTGCTGAACAAAACCGATTTGCTCAAAGACAATGATCCGATTTTAGCGTTGATTGCGGAATATCAAGCCTTAGGCTATGAAGTGATGCAAACCCAAGCCGATGGTGATTTAACCGCACTGACCCAGCGTTTAAAAAATGAAACTGTGGCCTTTGTCGGTCAGTCTGGCGTTGGTAAAAGTACGCTGATTAATGCCATCGTGCCTGACGCTGCACAAAAAACCAATGTGATTTCTGAAAACTCAGCCTTAGGTCAGCACACCACGACCTCTACCCGTTTGATTGGTTTTGGCGAAGGCGCCTCGCTGATTGACTCACCGGGAATTCGTGAGTTTGGTTTATGGCACTTAGATTCCGACAAAGTGCAACGTGGCTTTCCTGAAATTGAAAACTTGTTGGGCTACTGTCAGTTCCGTAACTGCACCCATAAACATGAAAAACAATGCGCTTTACGCTTAGCTGCGGCAAATGGTGAAATTTTAACGCGCCGTTTAGACAGCTATTTACGTCTGATTGATGAAATTGCTGAAGCTCAGCAAAAAAATTAATTTTTATTCAACCTTAGCCCTTGAAGCGGTGATTTTGATCACCATATTTTATAAGCTATACTCTCTAGCAATTTTTGAATTGTAATTTAGGTGACTTGTGGAACGTTGGTTCGAGTTTATGGGGAATCACCCCTTCTTATTTGGAACACTTGCGGTATTGGTTGTTTTGTTTTTCGTACTTGAAGGACAACGCAATGGTCGCAAAATTTCACCACAATCTTTAGGTATTTTAGTGAAAGCTAAAAATGCCATGTTGATTGACTTACGTGATGCCAAAGATTTCCGTGAAGGTCATATCAGTGGAAGTCGCAACATTCCCTACAGCCAAATTACAAAACATGCTGAAGAGTTAAAAGCTGCAGATCGACCACTCGTGTTCATCTGTAATTTAGGCCAAGTGGCAGGTACTGCTTTACAACAAGTTGCACATACTGACAGCTATCGTTTAGATGGCGGGATTAGCAACTGGAAGGCTCAAGGCTTACCACTGGTTAAAGCTAAATAATTTGCACAAGGAGAAACTCATGGCTCAAGTCACTATTTACTCAACGACTGTATGTCCATATTGCGTTCGCGCAAAGCAGCTCCTTGAGCGTAAAGGCGTTGAATATAAAGAAATTAATTTATCTAAAGAAGCGCCAGAAGTCCGCATTGAATTGATGCAACGCACCAATCACCGTACGGTTCCACAAATTTTTATTGATGACCAATTTATTGGTGGCTTTGATCAACTTTATGCTTTAGAGCGTGAAGGCAAACTCGACCAACTATTGGCATAATTAGCTCAGCATATTAAGGATTAGAAAATGAGTGAAGCTCAACCACAACTTGCTTTAGAACGTATTTACACAAAAGATATTTCTTTTGAAGTCCCTGGGGCGCAAGTTTTTACCAAAGAGTGGCAACCAGAGTTGAACATCAACTTGTCATCTTCTGCTGAAAAAGTTGATCCAACTCACTACGAAGTTTCACTTAAAGTGGTTGTACAAGCAAACAATGCAGGCGACACGGCATTTATTGTCGATGTTACTCAAGCGGGTATTTTCCTTGTAGATGGTGTTGAAGAAGAACGTCTTCCATATATCTTAGGTGCATATTGCCCGAACATCTTGTTCCCGTTCCTTCGTGAAGCGGTGAATGATATGGTAACTAAAGGCAGTTTCCCACAATTGTTGCTTACACCAATTAACTTTGATGCTGAGTTCGAAGCAAATATGCAGCGTGCTCAAGCAGCCGCTGTTGAAGGTCAAGCTTAAAACTTTAAGCCCTTCAAACATAAAAAAGACCGCTTTTGCGGTCTTTTTTATTGTACTGAATTATTTAAATGCTTTATGGCCTTGCTGCTTAATGGCCTCAAACTTGGCTGAACTTTGTTTAGCTTCCGCAAGTTTCCCTGCCTGTACCAAATGTTGAGCATGTTCAATTTCTTGGGTTAATGCATCAAACTTTTGTTCATATTGTTTCACTTTAACACTGTCTTTTGGTTGTTTCACCAAAGTATCAGGCTTGTTTTGCTTGGCAGTTGCCGCGGCTTTTTGCATTTCAGTTAATGCGGTATTCGCCTCTGTGGCAGTCTTGGCTTGAGCAAAAGCTTTTGAGTTTTTCGCCAAAGATTTCATCGCACCTTCTAGCACTTCCGACGCTTGTGCAAGTCCTGCCAAACATAAACCACTGCTCAACAGCACAACCTTTAATAATGTTTTCATTCTTATTCCTATGAGTTTGCAAAAAAAATGCAGCCTAAGGCTGCATTGAATATCGCAAAAATTAAGACCGATGTAAATTAAAAATCATCATCACTTTCAGGGTCTCGATGTAAAGCATCGTGAATCGCTTCAACCAACTGCAAAGCAATTTCTTGTTTCGACGCTTTTTCCAAATCGCGCTTGTCCATTTTATAGCTTTCTGCAAAAAAGACCGTCATCGCATTTTCATCAGACGCAAAACCAATATCAGGACGTGACACATCATTACAGGCAATCATATCGAGCTTTTTCGCCACCAATTTACCTGCGGCATATTCCTCGACATTGCGTGTTTCTGCTGCGAAACCCACCATGAACGGGCGTTTATCTTGCTGTGCAATGGTCGCCACAATATCAGGGTTTTTGATTAAGGAAACATTGAGCTCATCCCCAGCTTTCTTAATCTTATGTTCTGCGACTTCTGCAACACGATAGTCCGCAACAGCGGCAGTCGCGATAAACACATCACAGCCTTCATCTAACATTTGCATGCTGGTATCCAGCATTTTCATGGCAGATGAAACATTGATTCGGCGTACACCGTTCGGTGTGTCTAAGCTGACAGGACCTGCAATTAAAGTCACTTTGGCTCCTGCCGCATAACATGCAGCAGCAATGGCAAAACCCATTTTTCCGGTACTGTGGTTGGAAATATAACGCACAGGATCAATCGCTTCACGCGTTGGCCCAGCAGTAATGGTGACTTTTTTACCCGCCAACATCCCAAATTTTTCAGCCATGGCACGCTGCGCTTTATGGAAGTATTCTGTCACTTGATGGGCCAAATCCTCAGGCTCAGGCATACGGCCTAAACCGACATCACCACAAGCTTGCGCACCCGCATCTGGCATGATCACATGCACGCCATCCTCCACCAAAGTCGCTAAATTACGCTGCGTCGCTTTTGCTGCCCACATTTGTTGGTTCATGGCTGGTGCGACCCATACAGGGGCTTTGGTGGCTAAATATAAAGTAGAAAGCAGGTCATCGGCTAAACCCGCAGCAAACTTTGCAATGGTGTTGCAACTGGCAGGCGCAACCAAGAGTAAGTCTGCCCAACGTGCTAGCTCAATATGCCCCATGCCCGCTTCGGCTTCAGGGTTGAGAAGTTCTGTATGGACGGGGTTGCCCGACAAAGCTTGAAAAGTTAGCGGCGTAATAAAAGCCTGTGCACCTTCGGTCATCACCACACGGACTTGAAAACCCGCATCTTTTAAACGGCGAACCAAAATGGCACTTTTATAGGCAGCAATACCACCCGTAACAGCTAAAAGGATATTTTTATTTGGAATTACACTGAGATCAAAGCTCACGAACAGGCTACCTTTCTGTTGCAGTGGCGCTCACAATAGCATTAAATAGTCTCGTACCCAATCATCGATTGGGCCCTGTTTCTCAGATTAAGAATAAAAAAGTATTAAATAATGCACTTATCCATAAAAAAATGGCCCGAACAAGAGCGGCCACGTGAACGCTTATTACAACAAGGACCAGCCAGCCTCTCCGATGCAGAACTGCTGGCTATTTTCATCCGCTCGGGTTCAACACAACATTCTGCAGTCGAATTGGCACGTCTTTTGTTGCAACATTTTGGTAGTCTGAATGCGGTTTTTGATGCTGAACTGCCCGAGCTCAGCCAATTTCACGGCATTGGCCCGACCAAGTATTCACAATTAATGGCCGTCAAAGAATTGGGGCGACGCTACAGTAGCCAGCAGCTCAAGCAACACAAGTTGGAACTCAATCATTCAGCTCAACTGCTCAAATTTTTACAGTATGAGTTTTCAGGCGAAAACCAAGAAGTCTTTGCGGTGCTCTGCTTGGATGCACATTTAAGAAAAATAAACTTTAAAAAATTGTTCTTTGGTGCAGTAAATTCTTGTGAAATTTCGATCAATCAATTGCTACGTTATTGTATTGCTCAACATGCTACCTTTATCGTGATTGCCCATAATCATCCACTTGGGAAAGCTCAGCCCTCCACGGCGGACATCGAACTGACCGAGCGCATTCTTCAAGCCAGTCAGCTCGTGGATATTCAACTGATTGATCATTTCATTTTATCGCCCGAAGGTGCTTTTTCTTTTGCTGAACACAGCCTGATCCAATCCGTTTAAATATGCAGACAAATGATTGACAAATACCGCGACAAATATGAAGATCAAGCAAAATTTTAAAAGAATTCTAATCACATGATTGTGCGTGATCAGCCAAGTATTTTTAAGGTGCTTTTTTCATGGCGTGGCACCATTCTTCCCAAAGTTTTACCCCCTTTGGGTGTGGTCATGTTGGTCTCTGCCATTATTGGCATTTTGTCCTATGTCGGCTATTTCCACTTCCCTGAACTGCCCTTGGTCGGCTTCACCCTCATTGGGGTGGTACTTTCTATTTTCCTCGGCTTTAAAAATAGTGCCTGCTATGACCGTTGGTGGGAAGCGCGAAAGTTATGGGGCATTTTAATTGCTAACTCGCGTCACTTTGACCGTGACTGTCGTATCTTGACCCAAGGTCGTCGTGAACGTGTAATTCAACATGTGATTGTCTTTGCCAATGTCTTACGTGACCGTTTACGCCATCAAACAGCCAATCCAACAGAATTGGTGCAGACCAGTGGCTTAAGTCAAAATGCGCTGACTCAACTGTATCAACAAGCCAATGCCCCGCAGTATACGCTCAGCTTGATTCAATGGGAGTTGATGCAGGCATTAAAAGAAGGTGAAATTAGTGACATTGTCTATGCGCAGTTGAACCAGCACGTTGCTGACTTGAGTGTGGTGCAAACTGGTTGTGACCGTATTGCGACAACGCCGCTACCTTTTGCGTACTCGGTATTACTCAATCGTACGGTGTATTTTTTCTGTCTCATTTTACCGTTTAGCTTGGGTTCAACTTTGGGTATTTTCACCCCACTATTAGTTGGTGTGTTAGCCTATACTTTCTTAGGACTCGATGCTTTGAGCTCGGAAATTGAAGAACCTTTCGGAACGCAAAGTAATGACTTGCCGCTGGACTCGATGGTACGTACCATCGAAATTGAACTGCTTGGCACTTTAGGTAAACCGACTCCCCCTCCCATTCAAGCACAAGACAATAATCTACTCTAATCGAGCGCACGCTTACCTTCTCTTAGGCTAGATAGCTCTTGGAGAAGGTGGGAATGACCAGTACTCTTTAAACAAAACTTTCCCAAATCCCCACTTGTCCGTCTTTGACTCTGGGAATATTGCCCAACTTAATCCACGGCATATTGTCGCCATGAAAGTCACTCCCGACCGATACTTTTAAACCATGCTCGGCAATCATCCGATCCACCATTTGACGGGTAGATGTCGGTTCGACATTGGGCGGTAATTCAACTGCATCTCCACCAAACTGCGCAAATATTTCAATCAGATAACGAATGTTCGTAGCAGATAAGTCATACCGTGTCGGATGCGCCAATACGGCAAAACCACCACTGGCATGAATCACTTGAATGGTTTCTTCTAAACCCAGCCCATCAAATTTCACGTAGGCTTTCTTACCTTCCTTAATATATTTATCAAACGCTTGTTGCGCACGACTCACATACTTTTTTTCAACCAAGGTCTTGGCAATATGCGTTCGAGTCACACGGTCAGGCATCTGTTCAACTTTCGCTAAAACATCGAGATAAATATCTTCACCAATCAATGGAATCAACAAATCACAGATTTGCTTAGCACGTCGCGCACGGATTTGTTTTTGCTGTTCAAGGCATTTTTGCAGTGGTTCTAAGTCTTGCATATTCAATGCAACCACATGCACACCATAGTTTTTCTGGGTTGAGGGTCTCGACCACTGACTCGAAATTTCTACCCCCGAAATAATACGCATCGCATGTGACTTTGCAGCCAACTCTGCCAACGCAAGACCATCCATGGTGTCATGGTCTGTCAAAGCCAAGGTGTGGATGCCTTTTTCCGCAGCAGCATCAACCAATTGCTTCGGTGTGAAAGTACCATCAGAAATATTGCTGTGAGTATGTAAATCTAAGCCTTCCATCACTTATACTAGCTATTTATTTGAACAGATTTAGATACTCTAACATGAAAGCACTTTTAGACTTTGTGCCGCTGATAATTTTCTTTTATTTATATAAAACTGTAGATCCTAAAAATACTGATCACCCATTGCTCCAATTGATTGGTTCTGCTGGAGGTGTCGATAATAATAATATTCTTGTAGCTACCACAGGTTTGATTATTTCGATGCTAGTAGTTTACGGCGCACTGTTCTTCATGCAAAAGTTCCGTTTAGACAAACAACAGTGGATTGTGTTGTTTATGACGGTTATTTTCGGCGGTGTCACCTTAATGCTGTCGGATGACTTTTACATCAAACTCAAAGCAGCCTTACTGAATATTATTTTCTCAGGCGCTTTCTTACTTTCTCCTTATTTTGGCAAAGAACGCAAACCGCTGATCAAACGCTTGTTCGGCCCAATCTTCAATTTAACCGACTCGGGTTGGATAAATTTAAACTTTGCATGGGCTGCTATGTTTGCCCTCATGTCTTTTTTACACGTATTTTTCGCATTTTTATTTATGGACGGAAAATATTGGGGAGAATTCACGGCTTTTGGTGACATGATCGTGATGTTTTCCTTTATCATTATTCAGTTTATTGTATTGCGTAAATACTTTAAATCTTCTGAAGAGTAATTTAGCCAGAACATACATCGAGAACTCTTATGCCGCTATTCGTCGTCACATGTACCGATCAAGAAGGTACAGTCGAAAAACGTCTTGCTACACGTCCAGAACATCTTGCTCGTTTGCAAAAGCTCAATGATGAAGGTCGTTTAATTGTTGCAGGAGCGATGCCAAAAGATCCAAGCAATCCGCAAGCAGGCTTTTATGGCAGTACGATCATTGTTGACTTTGACTCACGTGAAGCACTCGATGTCTGGTTACAGGAAGAGCCATTCTTAAAAGCAGGGGTTTATCGTCAGATTGATGTTAAACCATTTAATAAAGCATTCCCTCAAGGATAAGGTCATGCGCGTTGTTGTCACAAGCTTATTGGGCTTATCTCTTCTTTCTTCTATGGCGTGGGCCGTTGAAACCGCTCCTGCCCCGAGTGTAGCCTCTCCTGTACCAGCAACGACTGCCGCACCTGTTCTGGTGCAAGGCAGTACGACTCAACCGAAAATCATTCCAGCGGTGGCCACAGTTAGCCCAACAGGTCAACCGCAAGAAGCCAAACCACTCACCGCTGAACAACTTGCCAAAAACAAAGCATTGCAAGATGCCAAAGTCAAAGCACTGGTCAAAGACCAAGCTTCACGTCTTGCACAATTGGAAAAAGCCAATCTCGATGCTTTGGCGCAAAACCAAGAGCTACAACTCAAAAATGATAGCCTCGGTGTACAAGTTCAGGTCTTACAAAGCGAACGTAGTGCGCAAATGTTCCTCTACGGTGCGGCAACCATCGCTGTTGGTGTATTACTGGGCTTCTTAATTGCCAGTTACGTTTATACCAAACGTCGTCGTCAGTGGTAAGCTAAGCCCTATTGAAAACAATAGGGTGCTGTGGTTGTGTCGCGTGCAATTCAAACTGCCGATTTAGAGTGGCAACAGATTGATGGCATAGATGTGCCAGTCTCAAAACAATTTGGCGATGTCTATTTTTCCAAGGACAATGGTCTACTCGAAACTCGCCATGTGTTTTTAAATGGCAATGATTTACCTGAGCGTCTGTCCAATCTTCAGCCTTTTGAATATTTTAGTGTTGGTGAAACAGGCTTTGGTACAGGGCTCAACATCTTGGCACTTTGGCAACTTTGGCAACAAGTGCGCCCAAATAACCACAGCCATCTTCATGCCATTTCAGTTGAAAAATTTCCGCTGTCTAAAACGGATCTAATACGCGCACTCAATGTCTGGCCTGAACTCAAACCGATCGCCGATCAACTGATCGCACAGTACCCGCACCCGATTGCAGGTTGTCATCGCCTGAGCTTCCCTGAGGAACGTTTCAGCCTTGACCTTTGGTTAGGCGATGCTCACGATGTTTTCCCCAGTATGGCAAAAACCAGTAGCGTTAACGCATGGTTCCTCGATGGTTTCGCGCCTGCCTGTAACCCAGACATATGGGAAGAGCAAGTACTGAATCACATCGTTCGCCTATCTGGTATTGGAACGACATTTTCTTCATTTAGTGTCGCAGGCGTGCTCAAACGTGGTTTAACACAGCATGGTATTTCTATTTCACGTCCGCGTGGCTATAAGCATAAACGCGAAATGCTCAAAGCCATCTGGTTAGCTGCTGAGCCTGAAAACATATCAAACGCTGTCGATACCAAATCAATTTTGAATCAAAATCGACCTGATCAAGTAGCATACACTTTTAAACAACGCCAGATTGCTATCATTGGCGCAGGGATTGCAGGTTTAAGTAGTGCATGGGCCTTTGCTAAGCGCGGGCACCAAGTCACGCTCTACGACCAATCTGAGCCACTTGCAGGAGGTTCAGGCAATCCTCTGGCCTTACTCAACCCCAAACTTTGTCCGATTGAACAAAGTCATGAACATTTAATGACCTTGGCTTGGCAACATGCTTTACAGCACTATCCCAAGTTTCAGGCTTTTCGCCCCATTCAAGTACATCAACTGGCGCTGAAAAAAGCCGAAGACTTACTCGATCTCGAACAACAATACCCTGCGGATCTTTTGATAGCCGAAACCGCTGCTGATTCTGCGTTAATCACTGAATATCCAAGTCTGAATCTAACTGAAGCCGGCGCTGTCTCACCACATCAACTCAAAGATCAAATCTTAGCGCATCCGCTGATTCGATTCGTACAAGCCAACATTACTCAAATCCATCCAGAGCACAATGAACTTTTCAATGAACAAGCCCAATCTCTCGGTCAATTTGATCACGTGATTGTCTGTTGTGCGCGCCACACGGCTGCTTTCTTTGAGCACTACCCTGTGCTGAAGCCCATTCGCGGACAAGTCAGTTGGGTGGAAAATACTGCGCAACCTTTAGCCCTCAATCAAGCCTATAGCTATGGCGGCTATTGTATGCAGCTTGATGCTCAACAGTTCATTTTAGGTGCATCCTTCTATCCAAATCGGGACGACAGCGATGTTTTGCTTGAAGACCATGTGCATAACTACAAGCTTATCCACAGTGTCTTTCCACATTATGCACAATCACTTCCTGATGTGAAGACTTGGCAAGGCCGTGCATCTGTTCGCGCGCAAAGTTTGGACTATTTTCCAGTCCTTGGAAAAATGTCTGAACAGGCTGAAATTTATAGCTTTGCGGGCTTGGGCTCTAAAGGCTTTTTGTTTGCCCCTTTATGTAGTGAAATTTTAACGGCGCAGATACTGAAAGAGGCCTGTCCCGTTCCTGAGTCATTGCTACAAAAGCTCAGTCCGACCCGATTCCATAAAAAGCTCAAAGCCAAAAAGCCTTATTTTAAAGCACAGTCTTAGTTCCGCCTATGACTCAAGTGCAGCGCGCATGGCGTTATAGAGAAAAAATCACATTTCCAAGACATTAAAAAAGCGCCTTACGGCGCTTTTTTGCTTCTGCTTAATTACTTTGTTCTAAAGCTAAACCAGCATCACGAGCAGCACGGGTACCACCCATTAAAATCACATACTCACGCTCACTGTCAAAACCTTCGAGTAACTCTGCAGCACGTGGCGCTTTACTACCGCCACCACATAAAATGTAAATCGGTTGATCCGTCGACACTTGAGTAAGGCTCTGTGCTGAAAGTTCTGTGATTGGCTGATTAATCGCCCCTTTCACGTGTGCTTCAGCATAAGCACTTGAATCGCGTACATCCCAGATGATCGCATCCTCTGGGAACTCAAATGTTGTAATTTCTTGTTTACGGATCATTGCGCACTCCTTTGATGTAAACAACACTTGGCAAATGAAGAAAACATCCCTAGCATCTCAGATATTCTTTCCATTTGTAAAGGTTTAATCCATGCCATCTTTTGATATTGTTTCAGAATTAGAAATTTTTGAAGTAAATCATGCGGTTCAGAACACCCAAAAGGAAATCGCAACCCGTTTCGACTTCCGTGGTCAGGACGTTTCAATTGAACTCAATGAAAAAAACAAAGAAATCAAAATCTCAACTGAAAGTGATTTCCAGTGTGAACAAGTGTATACCATGTTAGAGAACCATTTCTTTAAGCGTAAAGTCGATATTCAAGCGCTTGATCCACAAAAAATGACTGCTTCAGGTAAAAATGTACTTCAAGTGGTGAAATTAAAAGACGGACTTGACTCAGATACCGCAAAAAAAATTAACAAGGCCATTAAAGAAAGCGGCATTAAAGTGCAATCTTCAATTCAAGGCGACAAAATTCGTGTGACTGATAAAAAGCGCGATACATTACAGCAAGTAATGACGTTTTTAAAAGAACAACAATTTGGTCTGCCTTTACAATTCAATAACTTTAAAGACTAATACTCTTGTTTGATCATTTGAGGTAACTATGCCAAAGGCCAATCGCTTATCAAAACTTGTAAAAACCACGTCACGCTTGCCGAAAGCGTTGCGTACGCGATTATGGAGTCAAGCTTTTGGTCGCATAGTTCCCATGGTCGGCAGTGCCAATATTCGTTATTTGCAAGTCAGTCACAGCGAAGTCGTAGTCAAAATCGAAAATCACCGTGCCATGCAAAACCATATTGGTCAACTGCATGCCTGTGCCATGGCCTTAATTGCTGAAACGGCAACGGGTTTTGTAACAGGGATGAATGTACCTGACCATTGCATCGTTCTGATTAAAAGCATGCACGTTGACTTTAAACGTCCGAGTAAAGGTGCCATGACAGCGACAGCCACCTTAACACCAGAACAACAGCAACTGATGCAAACCACCGCCAAGGGTGAAACTTTAGTTTCTGTGATAGTGATGGATGAATCGGGTGAAGCACCTGTTCAATGTGAAATGTTATGGGCATGGCTCGACAAAGCATCATTGAAAAAGTAAAAGTGTAAATATAACTTACTGTTTGGTAAGTATAAAATTTACAACAATACGCTAAAGCTGCGACTAAAACTTACTATATCTTTGTTTCGACTCAGCTCAAAATCATGCTACATAACATGAATATTTGAGCTGACTTGATGAAAAAAAGACTAATTTTAGCGACTGCCTTATTTTCTTTGGGGCTGGTGGCCTGCCAACAGCACAACCCAGCCAACTCATCGGTTTCAACAACGCCGAGTCACCATTCTGCCTCTGCCCTGACTGAACAAAATAAAAAAATTATAGTGGACTTTTATGAAGGCGTTTTTAGCAAACATCAGGTTCAAACCTATTCAGACCGCTATATTGGTACACAATACATTCAACATAATCCCTATGTTGCAGACGGCAAAGCGCCTTTTGTAAACTACTTCACCCAGTACTTTAAAGAACATCCTGATGCAAGAAACACCATCAAGCGTGTCGTAGCCGAAGGTGATTTGGTGGTGCTCCATGTACATTCCACTCAAAATGCACAAGATCGTGGTGAGGCCGTTGTCGATATTTTCCGCGTCGAACAAGGCAAAATTGTAGAACATTGGGATGTGATACAAAGCATTCCCGCGGAGTCCGCCAACCGCAATACTATGTTTTAATCCATCGGACTGCATGGAATAGCAAAAAAAAACCAGTGATTACACTGGCTTTTTTTTGCAGACCAACTCAAGCTTTAGTTGGATTGGCTCGCCAAAAACTTTTCTTTAACATCCGCTGGAATCTGACGTTTATTGCCTTTGACATCAACCGCAACAAAGGTAAATACACCTTCAGTCACACGTACAGGTGGACGTGAACTGTCATGACTATCCCACACTTCAATTTCCATCTGAATAGACGTATTGCCCACTTTTAACAGTTTGGTATAACAACTGATGACATCACCAACTTTCACTGGGACTAAGAACGTCATCTGATTAATTGAAATCGTTGCACAGCGTCCCTTACTAAAACGCTCTGCGTGAATTGCACCCGCCAAATCCATTTGTGACACAATCCAACCACCAAAAACATCTCCACTCCAGTTGGTATCGGCTGGCATTGCAATTGTCTGAAGAGACAACATCCCTTCTGGTTTCACATGAATCTCTGACACGTTGACTCCAATTTTCGTTATGACTGGGCTTGCAACTGTTGATCTAACCATTGTTGCAATTGTGGCGCACGAAGCGCACCGCTTATTCTAGCAATTTCGGTGGTTTTATTCATTAAAACTAGGGTCGGAATGCTGCGTACGTTAAACGCACTGCTCAAGCGCGGAGACTCTTCGGTATTAATTTTAGCAAAAATAACCTGCGGATTTTGCTTGGCCACTTCAGCAAAGTGCGGAGCCATCATTTTACATGGACCACACCACTCTGCCCATAAATCAATAAACACAGGCAAATCGCTATGGCTAATGAACTGGCTAAAATTCTGCTCATTCAATTCAATCGGTGCCGCAGGTAAAAGCGCTGCGTGGCATTGACCACAGCTCGGATTGGCACTCAATTTCTCTTCAGGCACACGATTTTTGGCCAAACAAGTAGGACAGACGATAATCATTTAGTTGACTCCAATATGTTGATGTAAGAATTCTAATTGGGTCGAAATGGCTTTTTCAAACCAACTGGCATGATAAATATCAAAATGCTGCATCTCCCATTCATGATATTGAACAAAAGGGGCAATATTGGTCGCGGCTTCACGACTGGATTCAATCGGAATTAAACTATCATGCTTGGCCGCAATGAAAAGTACAGGAATATTAATTTGTCTGACATTCTGAATGGGACGATAACGAATTAAATTAAAAAATAATCGAGCAGGTATTTCACCACTCCAATAATAATCAGGATTAATAATCGAACGATAACCCAAATAGGCATCTTGCGTCGGTAAAAAACATAACTCTCGTGGATCAACCACAGGTAAAGTGGTCGGGGACATGCCCACTTTTCCACCCATATAATCTTGGCTGGATAGTTTTAAGGCTTTAGGGAGCTGTTGCAAAGGATATAACTTAGCACTGGCTGCCCCATCCACAAAAGGCACTTGCGCCATCACGGCCTGTACATTCTTGAATTCTGCTGCAATATCGAGCACATAACCACCACTGAGCGCGGTCCCCCACAGCACGATCCGTCGACTATCGATCGACTTACGTTCTTTGAGGTGGTTAATCATGGTCCGCCAGTCTTCAAGCTGCTTCTTAATCGAGACCAACTCTCGTGGACGTCCGGTACTACCGCCCCAATAACGGTAGTCAAATAACACGACTGCATAACCCGCTTGTGCAAAACGTTGTGCAAATTGGATCAGTTTGAATTGGCGAAGCCCAGCCAAACCATGGGCCATCACAATCACTGCTGGTTTCTCTTCGGTTTTCGGACGATAGAAATCCGCAGCAATGACCTCTTGGCCACTTTTGACATATAGCGGTTCAACGGTATAGGCGTGCATACCTGCTCCATTGCGTTATTTTATGGTTGTAATCGCTTATAAATATTTCAACAGCATAGGCTGAACTTTCAGCTTAATGCTATCATAAAGCATATCTCGATTAGTTTAATTTTGGAGTGACAGCATGAGCGAAAATGTAGGCTTTGCAGGTCAAATTGGCCCAGAACATTTGGTTCAAGTGGTTGAAAAAGGGTTTAAATCTGTGATCAATAACCGCCCAGATATGGAAGGTGGCCCAGAACAACCAACCAGCGCTCAAATTGAAGAAGCAGCACGTGTTGCAGGCCTAGATTACGTCTACCAACCTGTCGTTGCAGGGCAAATCACAGAAATGGATGTACGCACTTTTGCCAATCATTTCAATGAGCTACCAAAACCTATTTTAATGTTCTGCCGTACAGGCAATCGCTCAAACAACTTATACCAACTGGCCAAACAAATGGACCTGTTAGATGACTAAACGGTTGTTTAAAAGTGTCATCTGCACTGCTCTGATTTTAACGAGCAGTGCATTGTGGGCGGCAACGAATAATCTGAGTCAAGCACTCAGCTCGCAGCTCAGCGTTTCAGGGGAAATGACCCAAGACAAGTTTCAACAGTTGATAAAACAAGGTTTTAAATCGGTCATTGTCAACCGACCAGATCAAGAACAAGGTAATACCGTTCGCGTTGATCAACTGCGTAATATTGCGGAACAGTCCAAAGTCAGCGTAATTTACCAACCGGTTACCAGCAGTAAAATTTCTGAAACAGACGTGGTCGAATTTGCTAAATATTATAATGAATTGCCCAAGCCTATTTTAATGGTCTGTAAGAGTGGTACTCGCTCTAGTCTGCTGTTCAATCAGGCAAAACAACGAGGATTACTCCATGAATAGACTGTTGCTGCTTTTACTCTGCTGTACCTTAATGACAGCATGTAGTTCAATGAATGTACGTCCTACCGTTGGGGTAAGCGTTGGTACTGGCTTATAAGTCAAATGAAAGTAAAGTAAAGACGGCATCTAGTGCCGTTTTTTACAAAATATAATCATCTACAGCCCTGAATATGTTAACTATAGAGTATGTCTCGCTTAGATAAACGTTTGCTTATGTATGATCTGATTATTATTGGGGCTGGAACTGCGGGTATCGCAGCCTACCAACAAGCCGTGAAGTCCACACAAAATCTATTAATCATTAATGATGGGCCATGGGACACCACTTGTGCACGTGTGGGTTGTATGCCCTCAAAAGTCCTAATTTCTACAGCAAATCGTATGCATGATATTCAACATGCGGATCGTGTCGGATTGCAAGTAGAGTCAAAAATAGACAATAGTCAGGTCATGCAACACGTACAAAAACTCCGTGATCGCTTTACTCATAGCACCCTTAAAACCGTAGAGAGCTGGCCTGAGTCTCATAAAATTGAGGGCCGTGCTCGCTTTGTCGATTCAAAAACGGTCGAAGTTAATGGGCAACACTACCAAGCCAAAAGCTTTATTTTAGCTGTAGGCTCCGCACCTAGCTTTGACCCAGCATGGAAGAATGAGCTCGGTGATCGACTCATCACCTCCGATCAAATCTTTGAACTCAATGCTTTACCCAAATCTTTAGCGGTTATCGGGAGCGGCGTCATCGCGATTGAACTTGCGCAAGCCATGCAACGACTTGGCGTCAATACCACGGTCTTTGCTCGTAGCCGTAAAGTCGGCGTTTTGACCAGTCCTAAATTGCAGCAGTTGGCACAAACAGAAATTAGCACCGAACTTGAGATCAAATTCGAAGTTTTACCTACAGACGTTAAGTATATAAACGATCAAGTCGAACTTAGATTTATTGAAAATGCTCAGCCTAAAACACTCAAGGTCGATTATTTACTGGCCGCTACTGGACGCAGCAGCCTTTTAAATACCCTTCAACTTGAAAATATCGATACCTCATTCACAGACTTAAAACATTTACCTGTTGATTCTGAGACCAAACAACTCGCCGATTACCCAATTTTTATCATTGGCGATGCATATACCGACACCCCTCTGCAACATGAAGCAGCACACGAAGGTAAAGTTTCGGTCAAAAATGCATTGAACTTCCCTACTATAGAACCTTGCAAAACTCTAACGCCTTTAGGCATCGTGTTTAGTAGCCCAGAAATGGCAATGGTTGGACAAAATTTTAAGCAACTACAAAGTGCACCTATCGATTTTGTCATCGGCGAAGTATCTTATGTCAAACAAGGACGTGCATTAGTTTTAGGTAAAAACCATGGGGCCATCGAGGTTTATGTGGATAAAAGCAGCCGTAAGATACTAGGTGCTGAATTACTGACAGAGTCTACTGAACATTTGGCCCATTTACTGGCGTGGATGATTTCAGAACAACTGACCGTCGATGAAATTTTGGAAAAACCATTTTATCACCCAACTCTTGAAGAAGGTTTAAGAACGGCATTAAAACATGCACGTCGACAGCTAGATACCTAAACAGCGAAATTTATGATTCATATTCTTTTAATAAGGTTTGCTGTGTGCAATTAAACGATTTCATCAACACTGTGCAGTGAACTATAAATCATTCGCGGCATACGTTGATTTAATTACAAGACACACACCTTATTAGATTAGCGGTAAAGTTCTTATTTTAGTGCGTAACTTAACTGATCTAAAACACATTAATAACCGTAATAAACCATGTGTTGTAATACATAAGTCAGTCATTCCTGATCCATTTTGGTTCATAAATGGCTATTCTCTTCAAATAATTGTTTACTTGGCAAATAATTCCACCATATTCTTGCTTTTGTTTAGAGAATAAATTTATTAAGATTATAGAAAGCATGCCAACAAAACAAGTTAAAGCACATCAAGAAAACTTAAAAGATGCTCTATAATCTCTTGTAAATAAGACATAAAAGCCAGCAAATACTGGCTTTTTAGCATTTAGACCCTTATAGATAGCTTATTTTCGGCTCTTTTCATCTGTTTACTTCTTCTTATTTTTCCCTATTAAATTTTAAAGGCTATGTTTTAGCCGCGTCTTCTTATTCTTCCCTAGTATTTCAGCATAAAAAAATCCCCCTCAGCCTTAAGCGGAGGGGGATTTGAATTAATGAGCTGGCGATGACTTACTCTCACATGGATAACTCCACACTACCATCAGCGCTAAGAGGTTTCACTTCTGAGTTCGGGAAGGGATCAGGTGGTTCACTCTTGCTATTGTCGCCAGCACAACTGTTATGGACTTGTTCGGGTCTTATTTCAACTGTACTTACAGTCTATGCCTTACTTCGTTCCAAATAGAATACATTAACAGGTATATCTGAGTTTCTTGCGATAATCTAAAGCAGTGCTTTATCTTATCTCATTGCGCATTGTACTTAGCTTTATAACTAAATCAAGTTGTTTGCAGTGATTTGAACCACAACACCAACTGTTTGGGTGTTGTATAGTCAAGCCTCACGAGCAATTAGTATTGGTCAGCTTCACATATCACTATGCTTCCACATCCAACCTATCAACGTCGTAGTCTTCAACGGCTCTTTAGAGGACATAAAGTCCTAGGGAAATCTTATCTTGAGGTAGGCTTCCCGCTTAGATGCTTTCAGCGGTTATCCCTTCCGAACATAGCTACCCGGCGATGCGACTGGCGTCACAACCGGTACACCAGAGGTTCGTCCACTCTGGTCCTCTCGTACTAGGAGCAGATCCTCTCAAATTTCCAACGCCCACGGTAGATAGGGACCGAACTGTCTCACGACGTTCTAAACCCAGCTCGCGTACCTCTTTAAATGGCGAACAGCCATACCCTTGGGACCTGCTTCAGCCCCAGGATGAGATGAGCCGACATCGAGGTGCCAAACACCGCCGTCGATATGAACTCTTGGGCGGTATCAGCCTGTTATCCCCAGAGTACCTTTTATCCGTTGAGCGATGGCCCTTCCATACAGAACCACCGGATCACTAAGACCTACTTTCGTACCTGCTCGACTTGTGGGTCTCGCAGTTAAGCGCGCTTTTGCCTTTATACTCTACGCGTGATTTCCGACCACGCTGAGCGCACCTTCGTACTCCTCCGTTACTCTTTAGGAGGAGACCGCCCCAGTCAAACTACCCACCAGACATGGTCCTCGTCCCGGATAACGGGACAGAGTTAGAACCTCAATATTACCAGGGTGGTATTTCAAGATTGGCTCCACCGAAACTAGCGTCTCGGCTTCAAAGCCTCCCACCTATCCTACACAAGTAAGATCAAAGTTCAATGTCAAGCTGCAGTAAAGGTTCACGGGGTCTTTCCGTCTAGCCGCGGGTACACCGCATCTTCACGGCGAATTCGATTTCACTGAGTCTCTGCTGGAGACAGCGCCCCCATCATTATGCCATTCGTGCAGGTCGGAACTTACCCGACAAGGAATTTCGCTACCTTAGGACCGTTATAGTTACGGCCGCCGTTTACTGGGGCTTCGATCAAGAGCTTCGCTTACGCTAACCCCATCAATTAACCTTCCAGCACCGGGCAGGCATCACACCCTATACGTCCACTTTCGTGTTTGCAGAGTGCTATGTTTTTAATAAACAGTTGCAGGGGCCTGGTTTCTGTGGCTGCCAATAGCTCAAGGAGTAAATCCTATCACCGTCGGCAGCGTACCTTCTCCCGAAGTTACGGTACCATTTTGCCTAGTTCCTTCAGCAGAGTTCTCTCAAGCGCTTTGGTCTACTCGACCTGACCACCTGTGTCGGTTTCGGGTACGATTCCTATGTAACTGAAGCTTAGAGACTTTTCCTGGAAGCATGGTATCAGCCACTTCACTGTACAAGTACAGCTTGCTATCAGTTCTCAGCATAGAGTACCCCGGATTTGCCTAAGATACATGCCTACAACCTTCCACCTGGACAACCAACGCCAGGCTGACTTAACCTTCTCCGTCCTCTCATCGCATTACATAGAAGTATTGGAATATTAACCAATTTCCCATCGACTACGCCTCTCGGCCTCGCCTTAGGGGTCGACTCACCCAGCCCCGATTAACGTTGGACTGGAACCCTTGGTCTTTCAGCGTGCGAGTTTTTCACTCGCATTGTCGTTACTCACGTCAGCATTCGCACTTCTGATACCTCCAGCATACTTCTCAATACACCTTCATCGGCTTACAGAACGCTCCCCTACCACTTGCAATAAATTGCAAATCCGCAGCTTCGGCATATAGTTTTAGCCCCGTTACATCTTCCGCGCAGGCCGACTCGACTAGTGAGCTATTACGCTTTCTTTAAAGGGTGGCTGCTTCTAAGCCAACCTCCTAGCTGTCTATGCCTTCCCACATCGTTTCCCACTTAACTATAATTTTGGGGCCTTAGCTGGCGGTCTGGATTGTTTTCCTCTTGACTACGGACGTTAGCACCCGCAGTCTGTCTCCCGGATAGTACTCATTGGTATTCGGAGTTTGCATCGGTTTGGTAAGTCGGGATGACCCCCTAGCCGAAACAGTGCTCTACCCCCAATGGTATTCGTCCGAGGCGCTACCTAAATAGCTTTCGGGGAGAACCAGCTATCACCGAGTTTGATTAGCCTTTCACCCCTATCCACAAGTCATCCCCTGGCTTTTCAACGACAGTGGGTTCGGTCCTCCAGTTAGTGTTACCCAACCTTCAACCTGCTCATGGATAGATCACCCGGTTTCGGGTCTACACCCAGCAACTAAACGCCCTATTAAGACTCGATTTCTCTACGGCTCCCCTATGCGGTTAACCTTGCTACTGAATGTAAGTCGCTGACCCATTATACAAAAGGTACGCAGTCACCGAACAAGTCGGCTCCCACTGCTTGTATGCATGCGGTTTCAGGATCTATTTCACTCCCCTCACAGGGGTTCTTTTCGCCTTTCCCTCACGGTACTGGTTCACTATCGGTCAGTCAGGAGTATTTAGCCTTGGAGGATGGTCCCCCCATATTCAGACAAGGTTTCACGTGCCCCGCCCTACTCGACATCATCATATAAGCCCTTTCGTGTACAGGACTATCACCCACTATGGTTGCACTTCCCAGAGCATTCCACTAGAACTTATATGACTTAATGGGCTTTTCCCCGTTCGCTCGCCGCTACTGAGGGAATCTCAATTGATTTCTTTTCCTAAGGGTACTGAGATGTTTCACTTCCCCTCGTTCGCCTCGTATGACTATGTATTCATCATACGATACCTGCCTTATGACAGGTGGGTTTCCCCATTCAGAAATCTCCGGATCACAGGATATTTGCCGCCTCCCCGGAGCTTATCGCAGGCTATTACGTCTTTCATCGCCTCTGACTGCCAAGGCATCCACCACATGCACTTAATTACTTGACTATACAACCCCAAACAGTCG
>NZ_KB849237.1 GCF_000368045.1 Acinetobacter johnsonii CIP 64.6 | reverse complement strand
TATCTAGCTTTATAACTAAATCAAGTTGTTTGCAGTGATTTGAACCACAACACCAACTGTTTGGGTGTTGTATAGTCAAGCCTCACGAGCAATTAGTATTGGTCAGCTTCACATATCACTATGCTTCCACATCCAACCTATCAACGTCGTAGTCTTCAACGGCTCTTTAGAGGACATAAAGTCCTAGGGAAATCTTATCTTGAGGTAGGCTTCCCGCTTAGATGCTTTCAGCGGTTATCCCTTCCGAACATAGCTACCCGGCGATGCGACTGGCGTCACAACCGGTACACCAGAGGTTCGTCCACTCTGGTCCTCTCGTACTAGGAGCAGATCCTCTCAAATTTCCAACGCCCACGGTAGATAGGGACCGAACTGTCTCACGACGTTCTAAACCCAGCTCGCGTACCTCTTTAAATGGCGAACAGCCATACCCTTGGGACCTGCTTCAGCCCCAGGATGAGATGAGCCGACATCGAGGTGCCAAACACCGCCGTCGATATGAACTCTTGGGCGGTATCAGCCTGTTATCCCCAGAGTACCTTTTATCCGTTGAGCGATGGCCCTTCCATACAGAACCACCGGATCACTAAGACCTACTTTCGTACCTGCTCGACTTGTGGGTCTCGCAGTTAAGCGCGCTTTTGCCTTTATACTCTACGCGTGATTTCCGACCACGCTGAGCGCACCTTCGTACTCCTCCGTTACTCTTTAGGAGGAGACCGCCCCAGTCAAACTACCCACCAGACATGGTCCTCGTCCCGGATAACGGGACAGAGTTAGAACCTCAATATTACCAGGGTGGTATTTCAAGATTGGCTCCACCGAAACTAGCGTCTCGGCTTCAAAGCCTCCCACCTATCCTACACAAGTAAGATCAAAGTTCAATGTCAAGCTGCAGTAAAGGTTCACGGGGTCTTTCCGTCTAGCCGCGGGTACACCGCATCTTCACGGCGAATTCGATTTCACTGAGTCTCTGCTGGAGACAGCGCCCCCATCATTATGCCATTCGTGCAGGTCGGAACTTACCCGACAAGGAATTTCGCTACCTTAGGACCGTTATAGTTACGGCCGCCGTTTACTGGGGCTTCGATCAAGAGCTTCGCTTACGCTAACCCCATCAATTAACCTTCCAGCACCGGGCAGGCATCACACCCTATACGTCCACTTTCGTGTTTGCAGAGTGCTATGTTTTTAATAAACAGTTGCAGGGGCCTGGTTTCTGTGGCTGCCAATAGCTCAAGGAGTAAATCCTATCACCGTCGGCAGCGTACCTTCTCCCGAAGTTACGGTACCATTTTGCCTAGTTCCTTCAGCAGAGTTCTCTCAAGCGCTTTGGTCTACTCGACCTGACCACCTGTGTCGGTTTCGGGTACGATTCCTATGTAACTGAAGCTTAGAGACTTTTCCTGGAAGCATGGTATCAGCCACTTCACTGTACAAGTACAGCTTGCTATCAGTTCTCAGCATAGAGTACCCCGGATTTGCCTAAGATACATGCCTACAACCTTCCACCTGGACAACCAACGCCAGGCTGACTTAACCTTCTCCGTCCTCTCATCGCATTACATAGAAGTATTGGAATATTAACCAATTTCCCATCGACTACGCCTCTCGGCCTCGCCTTAGGGGTCGACTCACCCAGCCCCGATTAACGTTGGACTGGAACCCTTGGTCTTTCAGCGTGCGAGTTTTTCACTCGCATTGTCGTTACTCACGTCAGCATTCGCACTTCTGATACCTCCAGCATACTTCTCAATACACCTTCATCGGCTTACAGAACGCTCCCCTACCACTTGCAATAAATTGCAAATCCGCAGCTTCGGCATATAGTTTTAGCCCCGTTACATCTTCCGCGCAGGCCGACTCGACTAGTGAGCTATTACGCTTTCTTTAAAGGGTGGCTGCTTCTAAGCCAACCTCCTAGCTGTCTATGCCTTCCCACATCGTTTCCCACTTAACTATAATTTTGGGGCCTTAGCTGGCGGTCTGGATTGTTTTCCTCTTGACTACGGACGTTAGCACCCGCAGTCTGTCTCCCGGATAGTACTCATTGGTATTCGGAGTTTGCATCGGTTTGGTAAGTCGGGATGACCCCCTAGCCGAAACAGTGCTCTACCCCCAATGGTATTCGTCCGAGGCGCTACCTAAATAGCTTTCGGGGAGAACCAGCTATCACCGAGTTTGATTAGCCTTTCACCCCTATCCACAAGTCATCCCCTGGCTTTTCAACGACAGTGGGTTCGGTCCTCCAGTTAGTGTTACCCAACCTTCAACCTGCTCATGGATAGATCACCCGGTTTCGGGTCTACACCCAGCAACTAAACGCCCTATTAAGACTCGATTTCTCTACGGCTCCCCTATGCGGTTAACCTTGCTACTGAATGTAAGTCGCTGACCCATTATACAAAAGGTACGCAGTCACCGAACAAGTCGGCTCCCACTGCTTGTATGCATGCGGTTTCAGGATCTATTTCACTCCCCTCACAGGGGTTCTTTTCGCCTTTCCCTCACGGTACTGGTTCACTATCGGTCAGTCAGGAGTATTTAGCCTTGGAGGATGGTCCCCCCATATTCAGACAAGGTTTCACGTGCCCCGCCCTACTCGACATCATCATATAAGCCCTTTCGTGTACAGGACTATCACCCACTATGGTTGCACTTCCCAGAGCATTCCACTAGAACTTATATGACTTAATGGGCTTTTCCCCGTTCGCTCGCCGCTACTGAGGGAATCTCAATTGATTTCTTTTCCTAAGGGTACTGAGATGTTTCACTTCCCCTCGTTCGCCTCGTATGACTATGTATTCATCATACGATACCTGCCTTATGACAGGTGGGTTTCCCCATTCAGAAATCTCCGGATCACAGGATATTTGCCGCCTCCCCGGAGCTTATCGCAGGCTATTACGTCTTTCATCGCCTCTGACTGCCAAGGCATCCACCACATGCACTTAATTACTTGACTATACAACCCCAAACAGTCGTTAATCCCTACAAGTAGGATTAAGACAGTCTATGATGATTTCTCATCACTTCCTTACAGTTTGTTGTTCTGTGTACTTAAACACTGTACAGCTTCAATTCAATTCACATACCAAAACGCTTGATTCAGTTAATTTCGCTAGTAACTCATTTCTTCAACCTTCATCAATCAGTAATAAATCACTGTTAATGTCGATCTTAAAAACGAGTATGAACAAATTATTTCAACTCAAATATATTCTGTTAATGATTTTTCCAGCCTTCGTCAGGTCAGGAAACTGTGATAAATCACAGAAGTTAATAAAATGTAAACCAATATCTACTTCTTACTAATTTCTGTAATCCAACCTATCTGCGCGAAGCATAGCTTCTTGCTTAAATTTCAAGGAAAAACATTGTTTTTCTATTCTTGAAATTTGGTGGAGACTAGGAGAGTCGAACTCCTGACCTCCTGCGTGCAAAGCAGGCGCTCTACCAACTAAGCTAAGTCCCCAGCTTATCAATAAGTCAATGTCTCTGTTTTTCTGTATTCAGCATTTAATAATGCTTGTTAGTCAGATTTGGTGGGTCTGACAAGACTTGAACTTGTGACCCCACGCTTATCAAGCGTGTGCTCTAACCAACTGAGCTACAGACCCTCAGATACATCGTCATGAAGAACAACTTGTTGTGGATTCTTACCAATCGTCAATCTTTCGTTAAGGAGGTGATCCAGCCGCAGGTTCCCCTACGGCTACCTTGTTACGACTTCACCCCAGTCATCGGCCACACCGTGGTAAGCGTCCTCCTTGCGGTTAGACTACCTACTTCTGGTGCAACAAATTCCCATGGTGTGACGGGCGGTGTGTACAAGGCCCGGGAACGTATTCACCGCGGCATTCTGATCCGCGATTACTAGCGATTCCGACTTCATGGAGTCGAGTTGCAGACTCCAATCCGGACTACGATCGGCTTTTTGAGATTAGCATCCTATCGCTAGGTAGCAACCCTTTGTACCGACCATTGTAGCACGTGTGTAGCCCTGGTCGTAAGGGCCATGATGACTTGACGTCGTCCCCGCCTTCCTCCAGTTTGTCACTGGCAGTATCCTTAAAGTTCCCGGCTTAACCCGCTGGCAAATAAGGAAAAGGGTTGCGCTCGTTGCGGGACTTAACCCAACATCTCACGACACGAGCTGACGACAGCCATGCAGCACCTGTATGTAAGTTCCCGAAGGCACCAATCCATCTCTGGAAAGTTCTTACTATGTCAAGACCAGGTAAGGTTCTTCGCGTTGCATCGAATTAAACCACATGCTCCACCGCTTGTGCGGGCCCCCGTCAATTCATTTGAGTTTTAGTCTTGCGACCGTACTCCCCAGGCGGTCTACTTATCGCGTTAGCTGCGCCACTAAAGCCTCAAAGGCCCCAACGGCTAGTAGACATCGTTTACGGCATGGACTACCAGGGTATCTAATCCTGTTTGCTCCCCATGCTTTCGTACCTCAGCGTCAGTATTAGGCCAGATGGCTGCCTTCGCCATCGGTATTCCTCCAGATCTCTACGCATTTCACCGCTACACCTGGAATTCTACCATCCTCTCCCATACTCTAGCTTCCCAGTATCGAATGCAATTCCTAAGTTAAGCTCAGGGATTTCACATCCGACTTAAAAAGCCGCCTACGCACGCTTTACGCCCAGTAAATCCGATTAACGCTCGCACCCTCTGTATTACCGCGGCTGCTGGCACAGAGTTAGCCGGTGCTTATTCTGCGAGTAACGTCCACTATCCTAGAGTATTAATCTCGGTAGCCTCCTCCTCGCTTAAAGTGCTTTACAACCAAAAGGCCTTCTTCACACACGCGGCATGGCTGGATCAGGCTTTCGCCCATTGTCCAATATTCCCCACTGCTGCCTCCCGTAGGAGTCTGGGCCGTGTCTCAGTCCCAGTGTGGCGGATCATCCTCTCAGACCCGCTACAGATCGTCGCCTTGGTAGGCCTTTACCCCACCAACTAGCTAATCTGACTTAGGCTCATCTATTAGCGCAAGGTCCGAAGATCCCCTGCTTTCCCCCGTAGGGCGTATGCGGTATTAGCATTCCTTTCGGAATGTTGTCCCCCACTAATAGGCAGATTCCTAAGCATTACTCACCCGTCCGCCGCTAGGTTAGGTAGCAAGCTACCTTTCCCCGCTCGACTTGCATGTGTTAAGCCTGCCGCCAGCGTTCAATCTGAGCCATGATCAAACTCTTCAGTTAAAAATCATTAGTAGCTTATGGCTACAAATCTTGGCTCATCAATTTTCTGACAAATATTTCTCAAATAAACTTCGAGTAATTTCTACCATCAATCAATGAAATATTTTCGATCGATCAATCAGTAAAAATCCACACAAGTTGTTCTTCATAATCTCTTAATGATCTTCCTAACACCTCGTCAGTGCTAGAAGCTGGACTCAATACACTCAACAACTCAGCACTTCGTGCTTCGTGCTTCGTTCGTTTCCGTCTATCTCGTCGGTATGGGGTGCATTCTAGACCATTACGAAATCTTTGCAACCCCCAAATTCACTTATTTGAAACGGGCGTTGGTTTTTTCTACAAAATTTAAGAAAAACCGTATTTTTCATCTATTTTTTGATCATATTTATAATTTTTTCTCTTATTTCTTTCAATATGAGCCTTTCATTTCCAATCTTTAAAAGTCTTTTAAGCTTAAAATTTAAGCCTTAACATTTATTTTTTCTTTAGGATGAGTCTTATCAATCTTCTAGTAACGTTTTCAGACTTAAAATCACTCTGTATTTCTTTCATCTCTGTATTTTTGATAAATCATCTTTCTAAAGACGTAGTTCTTTTATATTTAATACGCGCCTAAGCTGAAAAACTGCCACATCGCTATAAAAGCACCTAATATTTAGCAAGAATGGAATGCTTAGTCTGTTTTTATTTCATTCGCGTAATAGCAAAGCCCTCTTCTATCTATACCATGGTCAAGATAATTCAAGACAGAGCTGAAATAACAGCCACGATAAAGCTTGATGATACGAAGCATCTGGATATAAGTAGAAAACGCAGTGCTATATACCTGTAAAGCTGGTGACCAGCTTTATTTAAAAGTCTGTTGCACCTAACTTTTATGACAGCTCGTTATTTGTCTGCGAGAAACTGATTTTAAAAACTAAATTTTTGCCAATAAAAAAGGAAGAGATCTCTCCCAAAACCTCTTCCTCGGAGTTAGATCGTTATCTGATCCATAGATGTCATTATTATAGTTATCTTAAAAAAAGTCCCTTGGGGAAGAGACTTGAAAACTGTGGAGAATTATTCTTATTGACCCTTCTAGCGATGTTAAAAACATTGACTAGACGTTGAAATCATATACACACTCATTTTAAATTGCAATATTTTTGGAAAAAATTAAGCATTGTTTTTATAAGGTTTTTTTTGAATTTTCTTATTTGATTTTTTTATAAAGATTAAAAAATTAAAAGCAGACCGAAGCCTGCTTTTATATCAATAACTTAAAGCATATATATGTACTGACTTAGTCAGTAAAAGTGACTTTCGCAATGGCTTTTTTACCCGACTGGATAATTAAAGTGACATTTTCTTTAACAGAGAAACTCATATCGACCACGTTCCAATCGACTTTGACCGCACCACGAGCCACGGCATCTTTTGCTGCTGCTGCATTTGGGTTTAAGCCCGCTACGCGAAGAATCGTTGCAATAAACAACTCACCACCAAATTCAGCGCGTGAAATCGTCACTTCAGGTGTCCCTTCGGGTAGTTCACCCTCAGTAATCAGATTACCTGCACCTTTATGTGCATTTTCTGCAGCTTCTGCACCGTGGAAACGCTCTACCAACTCAAGTGCTAGAATTTTCTTCACTTCTTGTGGATTACGCCCTTCAGCAATTTCGTTTAGCAGGACTTTAATGTCTTCAACGGATTTAAAACTGAGTAAATCGAAATAGCGTTCAATTAAAGCATCTGGCATCGAAAGGACTTTTTGATACATCGCTCCTGGTGCATCAAATACCCCAATATAGTTACCCAAAGACTTAGACATTTTGTTCACACCGTCTAAACCTTCAAGGATTGGTACAGTAATGCAGACTTGTGCTTCTTGATCATAACGACCCTGAAGTGTACGCCCCATCAATAAGTTAAAGGTTTGGTCTGTACCGCCTAACTCAACATCCGCCTCAAGGGCAATCGAGTCATAGCCTTGAACCAATGGATATAAAAATTCATGAATTGCGATTGGTTGATGGTTGTTATAACGCTTGGTGAAATCATCACGCTCAAGCATACGTGCAACCGTTTGCTGTGAGGCCAACTGAATCAGGTCAGCAGCCGTTTTTTCGGCAAACCATTCTGAGTTAAAACGCACTTTAGTTTTGTTCGGATCAAGAATTTTAAACACCTGTTCTTGATAAGTTTTTGCATTTTCAAGCACTTGCTCACGCGATAATGGTGGGCGTGTTGCACTTTTTCCAGTCGGGTCACCGATCATTGCGGTATAGTCCCCTATCAGGAAGGTCACGTCATGACCCAAATCTTGGAAAGTTTTCAGTTTATTAATTAAAACCGTATGCCCCAAGTGCAAGTCAGGCGCAGTCGGGTCAAAGCCCGCTTTAATTTTTAAAGGACGATTTTCTTTTAATTTCTTCAGAAGATCTTCTTCAGAAATAATTTCATGCGTGCCTCGTTGAATGAGAGCAAGTTGTTCTTCAGCCGGCAGGAAATTTGACATCACAAAACCCAAACACATCAGTTATTCAATTTGTGCGATATACTAACACTTTTTCAGCACATTGCAGGCTTTAGAATAATCATGACAGCGATCTATATTGGGGTAATGACCGGCACCAGCATGGATGGTGTTGATATTGTTGCTGCTTCTTTTGATCCATTGCAGCTTCACGCCACCCTCACTCTTTCTTTCGACCCAGATTTACGCGATGAACTGATGGCACTCACTTTGCCCGGTGACAACGAAATCGACCGTATGGGCAAGGCAGATGTGGCTTTAGCAAAGATGATTGGCGAAGGCATCAATCAGTTGATTGAGCAAAGTCATTTAGATCGTAGTCAAATCAAAGCGATTGGCTCACATGGACAAACTATTCGCCACCGCCCAGAGCATGGCTTTACCCTGCAAATTGGTGACCCAAACATCATCACTGAAATCACCCAAATTCCAGTGATTTCAGATTTTCGACGTCGTGATATGGCCGCAGGTGGACAAGGTGCCCCGCTGGTTCCTGCTTTTCACCAAGATATGTTCCAACATGAGAGTATTCATCGCGTCATCTTAAACCTAGGCGGCATCGCCAATGTCAGTATGTTACCCGCAGGCCAATCTGATCAGGTCTACGGTTTTGATACAGGCCCAGCCAACATTTTAATGGATGCATGGTGTGAACGTTTTACTGGACAGCCCTATGATGAAAATGGCAATTGGGCAGCCTACGGCCATCCGATTCGCAGCCTGCTCGATCGCCTACAATCACATGAGTATTTTTCCAAAGAACCACCAAAAAGCACTGGCCGTGAAGACTTCAACCTCGAATGGTTAGATGAACAAATTGCCGACTGGCGCAATGACCTTGAATATGACGAGCTTGAAGACAGTCCTGAAAATGTTCAAGCCACCTTAATGAAGCTCACCACACGTGCCATTAAAAAAGCCATCTATCGCTCCGATATGGATACTGGTGAAGTCTACGTCTGTGGTGGTGGTGCCTATAATTCACACCTTTTAGAACAATTACGTTGGCGCTTACGTAAGCACAATTGGTCCGTACAAACCACCTCTGCGATTGGCTTAGCCCCAACGTGGGTGGAAGCGACTGCCTTTGCTTGGTTGGCCATGCGTTTTATCCAGCAACTCAGTGGCAACTTACCGACAGTGACAGGCGCACAAGGTAACCGTATTCTCGGGACGATTACCGCGGTTTAAACATCAAAGCGCTTCTGACCTTTTAGTCGCAACCCGAGCAAATCAAAAAAAGCCAGTCTGGTGAATAACCGACTGGCTTTTTATCTATCTCAGCGATTTTTTGCTGTTAATGTTAACGCATCATCAACTTGGCATTTTCCTGACGAAAGGCTTTTAAAATTTGCTGTCCCGCTCGCCCCGTCGGGCTTAAACCTAAACGGATTTGCTCCTGTCGAATCGCTTGACGAGTTTTATCACCAATCAAACCATCCACCGCGCCAATATCATAGCCACGGTTCAGTAAAAACTGCTGAATTTCACGACGTTCAGAACGCGAAGTGCCTGCATCATCGGTTGGCCAAGTTGTACTAAACCCGCCTTGCCCTTGTAAGCGGTCTGACAAATGCGCAATCGCTAATGCATAACTTTCTGCTGCGTTATAACTATAGATTGCATCAAAGTTTTTAAACACTAAAAACAGTGGACCATTTTCACCAGCAGATGCCATCAACCCCGCTTGCGAGCTAGAAGATAAATTGCCTTGAATTAACGCTGAGCCATCTGCACGTACCAAGCCATTTTGCATCCAGTAAGATAAGGACTTCTTATTGCGACGACTTTCACCACTCAGAGAGATCGCTTGCGGATTTTTCACTTCAAATCCCCAAGGTTGCCCAGTTTGCCAACCGCGTTTTTTGAGGAAATTGGCTGTTGATGCTAAAGCATCTGTAGTACTCGACACCAAATCACGGCGTCCATCGCCATCAAAGTCGACGGCCAGCTCTTCATACGTCGATGGCATAAACTGGGTATGGCCAAACGCACCTGCCCATGAGCCTTTCAGTTGTGGCTCCGTTAAATCGCCACGCTGTAAAATACGCATAGCGGCAAAAAACTCTCCACGGAAATAGCTTTGGCGGCGCCCTTCACAACTCAATGTGCCTAAAGCTTGTAATAATGGATATTTACCTGAAATATCGCCAAAATTACTTTCCACGCCCCACACGGCAACCACGGTCTCCGCAGGCACACCATATGCTGCCGCAACACGATTCAACACTTCACGATGCTGCGCCAATTTTTGCTGACCTACTGCAACACGCTCATCATCCACCAATCCTGACAAATAATCCCAAATCGGCGTGGAAAATTCAGGTTGGTAATTTAATTTTTCAATCACAGAATAATCAGGCGCTAAATTTTGTGTGTAGCGATCATAAGTGGACGCAGACACACCATTCGAAATCGCTTGGTTTTTTAAATTGGCAATACAGCTTTGAAATGAATTCTGAGGACGATAATCGGAAGTTGCGACATTTGAACTGCCTGTAACTTTTTGACCATTAATAATAAGCTCAGCATTCGCCTGAGTCGCCGCTAAAAAAAATGAACCTAAAAGAAAAGCAAAACGGTGCATAAAATCCCTAATGATTCTTTATCTCTGAATTATGCTTTTAACCTTAACACTTTCGATTTCACTTTTCTGAATCAAAACGTAAATGAATATTCATTTTGGTTTAAATTCAAAACCATCTTTTAAATTTAAAACCACTTACCCACAACACTACAGATCTCAACTTTTGAATTCAAAAACAACCTTTAGTTCAGCAAGCACTTTAAATTCAATCATCTTGTTTTAAATTTATTTTATCCACATTTTTATTTAACATTAATAATCAACAATATAAAGAAAATAAACCATCACAACTAAAGCTCAATATTTTTAAATTCAAAACTTTAAATTCATCTCGCAGACTTTAAATTTATTGTTTTGAATTTAAATTCAAACAACATCAAAACATTTAAATTCATTTTAAATTTAAAACTCACTTTTGAATTCAAAATTTTACTTCTATTTTTTAAATTCAAAATAGACTTAAAAAGATATCCACACACCCAAGTTGATAGAGATCTCTGCTATTTCAGCATTTTTTAGGTGAACATCAGTGTCACATTCAATTGTGGGCTCTGTTTTAAACGTGCTTCTCCACACAAAACTCGCTTTATTTTTGCTTTCAGTTTATTTTTCTATGCGCTAATTTTATTTAAACGGATAAAAAACACGCAATTTATTTTAATTTTGATCCGATTAACGGTCACTTTTTTCAAAGAGGCGCAATCATGCCTGAATGAGTCCAAATAAAAAAGCGACCACTCTTGTGATCGCTTTTTTTAACAACAACTGAAGCTTTAGATGGTCATATCTTCGCTCAGTGCCAAAGGATTCGGTAAAATTTTCGCCAACTGACGACATAGCGTCGTGAGTTGAGCGGTATCATTCGGCATTAAAGTCAGGTGACCAATCTTACGACCTTCACGTTCTTCCTTATTATAAAGATGTAGATGTACACCCTCTAAGGCCAAGACTTGTTCAGACTGTGGATACTGACCAATAATATTGATCATGACCGTAGGGCGAACTACTTCTGTTGAACCCAAGGGTAAGCCTGCGACTGCACGAATATGGTTTTCAAACTGAGAGCATACTGCGCCTTCAATCGACCAGTGTCCTGAGTTATGCACACGTGGCGCCATTTCATTGGCATACAAACCTTTGTCTGTAACAAACAGTTCTAAGGTCAACACGCCAACATAATTCAAATGATTCAATAGGCGAGTGATGTAGTCTTGTGCAACGGGTTGTAAGTCCGCACTATTCGGTGCAGGAACAATCGAGTGCGACAAAATACCATGATGGTGATGGTTTTCAGCCAATGGCCACGTTTTCACATCGCCATTTTGACCACGTACCGCAATGATTGAAACTTCACGCGAGAACGTCACAAAGCTTTCTGCAATTAAACTACCAGCAGGGCCTAATTCAGCCCATGCTTGTTCAATTTGCTGCTCAGAACGCAATACGAACTGACCTTTACCATCATAGCCACCTGTGGCTGTCTTCAGCACAATCGGTAAACCCAGCTCAGCAACCGCAGCGCTTAAACTTTCTAGGGAATCTACCGCTTTATAAGGCGCAACAGGAATCTCAAGCTCATCAAATAACGCTTTTTCAGACAAGCGATGCTGTGCAATGGCTAAAGCCTGACGCGGCGGATGCATATCTTTTTGCTTGGTCAAAACATCAACATCAGACAAAGGCGTATTTTCAAACTCAAGGCTGAAGACATCTGCACTGGCAATAAAGTCTTGTAAACCGTTTTCAGTTTTGCTTGAAATCACCGTTCCTAAAGCCGCTGAAGGGCAGTCTATACTCACATCAAAGAACGTACATTGAATATTCAGTGGCAAAGCCGCTTGCGCCATCATGCGACCTAGCTGCCCACCACCAAAAATACCGATGGTTTTATTCATGAGGAATGCCCCGTATTAAGCTTGACCTGGAATGTTGTTGCTTGCGACTTTGTCGGTTTGTGCAGCACGGAAATCGGCTACATTTTTTGCAATTTCAGGACGTGTCAGACCTAAAATTTGCGCTGCCATAATCGCGGCATTGGTTGCACCTGCTGGACCAATCGCCAAAGTACCCACTGCAATACCTGCTGGCATTTGCACAATCGATAACAGTGAATCGACACCGTTTAAAATCGAAGACTTCACTGGCACACCCAGTACAGGCAAATCAGTTTTCGCCGCACACATTCCTGGTAAATGCGCCGCACCGCCTGCACCCGCAATAATCACTTGGATACCACGGTCACGTGCTTGTTCAGCATATTCAAAAAGACGATCTGGCGTACGGTGCGCAGACACAACTTCCGCTTCAAATGGGACACCAAGTTGCTTAAGCATATTGGCAGTGTGTTCGAGAGTAGCCCAATCTGATTGAGAACCCATGATAATTCCAACGAGAGGAGTGTCTTGTGAAGCGGCCGCATTCATTGCAATGTTTCCAGAGATAGTTAAGAGAGATAAGAGAGATAAATCTCGACTAGCGCCAAGCTTTAATAAGAGCCCTGTATTATAGACTGATTTTTCAGCTCTCCAAAATTTAACCGTACAACTAAATGCAGATTTTTCTTGTTTTTTTATGGCGTAGCATAAAACTTAAATAAAAAGAGGACTGTAGCCTCACTTTTTGATTTATTGGCTGCGAAAGACAAAATACACACAACCAAATAAACACAGTCCTGCCCATAAATAATCGAGCTTAAAAGGCTGTTTAAATAAGAAAATCATAAACGGTATAAAAACCAAGAGCGTCACCACTTCTTGGGTGATTTTCATTTCACCCATTGACCAGCCTTGCTGTGACAGCATACGGGTCGCAGGAATCATAAAACTGTATTCCACCAACGCGATGAACCAGCTAAATAAAATGGCTTGCCAAAGCGGTACACCCGGCAAAAATTTTAAGTGTCCATACCATGCAAGTGTCATAAAACAGTTGGCAATAATCAATAAAATAAAGGGCAGGGACATGAAGCAAGATCGCCAAATTTAGGAGCATTTTATTCTACGTTTTTTGCTAGAAAATTCAGCAAATATTGCACTTTTCAGCCGACTTTTTTACAGAATAAAAGCGTTGTTCAAGCCGCAGAATAATTAAACGATTAGATACAAGAATCACTATCTTTTCGCTAAGCGCCTTGCTATGGTTGCTTTCACATCGAATTAATCACGACAACAGCACCAACAATACGTGATGTGTCTATAAAAGCAGTGGAGTGAGGCGGAATGCATCTGCATATTTTGGGTATTTGTGGCACCTTTATGGGGTCTTTAGCGCTTTTAGCACGTGATCTTGGCCACACAGTGACGGGTTCGGATCTAAACGTTTATCCTCCCATGTCCACCCAGCTCGAAAATGCAGGCATTACCTTAATGCAAGGTTATGACCGCAGTCATTTACAACCGCATCCTGATTTGGTCATCGTCGGCAATGCTATGAAACGCGGGATTGATGCCGTTGAATACATGCTCAATGAAGGCTTGCCGTATATTTCAGGCCCACAATTTTTGGCCGATCATGTGCTCCAAGGCAAACACGTACTTGGCGTAGCAGGAACCCATGGTAAAACCACCACCACCACCATGTTGGCTTGGGTCTTGGATCAGGCGGGTTTAGAGCCAGGTTTCCTGATAGGCGGTGTACCTTTAGGTTTCTCTGAAAGTGCACGTTTAGGTGCTGGTAAATACTTCTGTGTCGAAGCTGATGAATATGATTCTGCCTTTTTTGACAAACGTTCGAAGTTCGTGCATTACCACCCCAAAACAGCCATTTTAAATAACCTTGAATTTGACCATGCCGATATTTTTGATGATCTAGCAGCAATTCAAAAACAATTCCATCACTTGGTTCGTACCATTCCAAGTGAAGGTCGTATCATTGCGCCTATTACTGAAAGCAATATTGATGAAGTTTTAGAGCAGGGCTGTTGGACACCTGTGGTTCGTACCTCTTTAGAGGCTCACGACCAGTCCGAATTGTATGCCGAACAACTAAGTGCTGATGGTTCGCACTTTAAAGTCCTCCAACACGGCGTGGTGAAAGGCACGGTGCAATGGAACATGACAGGGCAGCACAGCGTAGCGAATGCTTTGGCGACTATAGCTGCGGCTGAACATGTGGGCGTAAGCATTGAAACAGCCTGCGCAGCCCTGTCTAACTTTGGCGGTGTGAAGCGCCGTATGGAGCTTTTAGGCACAGTACGTGGCGTTGAAGTGTATGATGACTTTGCCCATCACCCAACCGCAATAGATACGACGCTGGAAGGCGCACGTAAGCGTTTAGGCGAACGTAAGTTGTGGGCAATTATTGAGCCTCGTTCAAACACGATGCGCAGGGGAAGCCATAAAGATGGACTTGCGCACTCTGCGCGTTTGGCCGATGAAGTGATTTGGTATCAACCAGAAGGTTTGGACTGGGACTTGCAACCTGTCATTGCGGCTGCACCCAACAAGGCCGTGATCGCACGTACATTAGATGACATTATCCATACCATCGTCAGTGAAGCAGGTGATGGCGATGCGGTTGTGATCATGTCCAATGGTGGCTTTGGTGGTTTACACCAAAAATTGATTAGCGCCTTAAACGCAGAATAATTTGTTCCCACTTAGATGAAAAAACCCGCATATGGCGGGTTTTTTTACAAACATATCTAATTAAAAACCAGACATCGTACCCGTATATTCAAAGTCTTTTAGTTTTGACCAACCTTGAACCGTGTCTCCCAAGCGTTTGCTGAAATACATGATCGAAACCCACTGTTCTTGGCCATCATCATAGGTGCCATAAGCAGTGATATGATCATTTTTAATCATAAACAGATCTTTGATTTTACAAGCATCGCTCGGTGCTGAATGAAAATACACTCTGGTTGGAGCAATCACTTTCATGCCCCAACGTGGAATAATCTGAACTTCTTTTTGTTCTGCCTTTTCCTCAAGTTTTACACAATCTTCAGCATGTAATAAAGGGGCAACTGAACAGAATAGGGCAATAGATAAAAGCGTCTTCATATACTTTAATTCCATCATGTTCAGCATTGCAAAGTCCAAATTAGAACTGCAATGGCAGCTATATCGATCTCATTTTAGTTTAACGCTTAGAACCGCGATGAATGTTGTGAACAATTAAGCCGCGACATCTTCAAAACTTTTCTCACGGCGAAACATCACATCGACATAAGAGCAGGTCGGGATAATCTTCAGGTTTTTCTCACGTGAAAAATCAACCAGAGTATCCAACAGCAAACGCGCCACACCTTGACCTCGCAGTGAATCATCAACCCAAGTATGGTTGGCATCAATGGTTGTCTCGTCCCGCCAAATATAACTAATTTCAGCAATGCGCTGACCGTCTGCATTATTTAAAAAAAACTCACCTTTTTGATCACGATCTACATGTTGAAATTGCATAGCATACTCGTTGAATGGATTGATTTATCGTTCTCTATCTTAGTGGAATAAAACATCATGAATAGATGGATCTTTGTCGAATACCGATTCGGAAAAGGGACACAAGGGTAAAATTTTCACGCTCTTATCACGGGCAAAGTCGACCAAAACATCCAATAACTGACGCCCCACATGTTGCCCACGGAGCAACTCACTGACCCAAGTGTGATCAATAATAAATTTATCACCCCCCGCCCAACTATAAGTCATTTCCGCCACACGTTCGTTTTCTTGTTCAACAAAAACTTCGCCTTTACTACCTGTTTCTTGATGTTGAATTTTCATTATTATTCCTCTAGGTGTTTATGCTGTTTTTTAGCTTGCCACAAATTGAAGCAAAATTTTGTCTCATTTATATTTCATCTACAATTTTCTTTAATATTTGCTCAAACCATAAAAATATGCGATGCTTAGCTCACTTTTGGATCAAATCCAAAACCAAATTTATGTTGAACAAGGGGAGTAGCCTCCTCCAAACGTGAAAAATCAATGCCATGCATAACTTTCACGTGTCAGATTATCGTCATTACACTTTGCAAAAAGTCGGTATCTGAGCATTTTAGCGCACAAAATACATACGCTAAAATGTAGGCAAGACCTTGATCATGTTGTCACAGATGTTTTATTTCATCTGGCAGCAGGTCAAGGTTTTTTTGTGGCCGATTGCTGGATGTGGAGGATTTCATGGAATCTATCGGCAATTTATGGCTATACCTTGCTTTTTTCGGCATTGTTACCGTGATGCTACTGATCGACTTTTTAGGCTTTAAACAAAAAGAAGGCCAAGAAGTTAAAATCAAAACAGCCGCGTTATGGAGTATTGCGTGGGTTTCCGTCGCATCACTCTTTGGTGCAGGTCTCTGGCTTTATTTACAACAAACTGCAGGTGTCACTGTGGCCAATACCAAGGTCATGGAGTATTTCGCAGGTTATTTACTTGAAAAATCTTTAGCCGTCGACAACGTCTTTGTCTGGCTGATGATCTTTGCTGCTTTTGCTATCCCACCTGCACTACAACGCCAATTACTGCTGTATGGTGTATTGGGCGCGATTATTCTACGTACCATCTTTATTTTTATTGGCGCGTGGTTCGTGCAAGAGTTCTCATGGATTCTGTATATCTTCGGTGCTTTCTTGGTGTATACGGGCTTCAAATTCTTCAAAGGGCAAAACGAAGAAGAAACCAATATCGAAGATATGGCGATCTTAAAATGGCTGCGCAAACATATGCGGATTACTCCGCAAATGCATGGCAATAAGTTCTTTGTCCGTCAAAACGGGATGTTGTGGGCAACACCACTGTTCTTGGTGTTAATTTTAGTTGAAGCGTCGGATGTAATTTTCGCGGTGGACTCCATTCCTGCAATTTTCGCGGTGACCTCTGATCCGTTTATCGTATTGACTGCAAACTTAATGGCAATTTTGGGTCTACGTGCGATGTTCTTCTTGTTGTCTGGTGCAGCAACCAAGATGCATTATCTCCCATATGGTTTAGGTATTATCTTGGTGTTTATCGGCTTTAAGATGCTCATGCTGGATGTGTTCCATATGCCAATTTGGATTTCACTGGGCTTTATTGTGTTGGTGCTGACCATTACTGCGATCCTATCGATTCGATACAGTAAGAAACATCATCAAACCACCCTCTAATGTTTTAAAAAAGCCTTCCACTTGTGAAGGCTTTTTTATGACTAAATTTTAGTATACTCAAGACTTAATCCTATGATTTTCTGTGCAAATGTACTGTACTTTATGCAGACAGCTCCCTATGATAAGCGGGCTTAAAACCCTTGGTTTTATCTGTAAAAATAAAAGAACCCGAAGGTTGCTCATCCATGCGTACCAAAAAATTAACTCTTGTTGTGGTGCCGGTTTTACTCACGGCATGTAGCGGTTCTAAAACCCTACAACAGGATGTTTACAATAACCAATACAACTGCTACCAAGACTGGCATTTTGAACTGTGCGAACCTGCTAACGAAAATGGCGAATCGAGCTATAGTGGCTCTACTGGGGTTTATATCGGCCCTCAATATTATAAGAACAACCGTAAAGTCCGTTACATGGGCCAAGTCTTGAAAGCTCGCGGACGTCATTCGACGGGCACACCTAGAATCTCGACTCATGTTTTTAGCCATGCCAAATCCCAGCCCATTCGTGGAGGCTTCGGCCGTGGCGGGGGCTCATTCGGAGGTTAATACATGAAACGAGTTCTATTCCCTGAGCGCGCAAACTGGCAACAGGCGCATCAAGAGATTGGTTTTGACTACTACAACTTGCCGTCGCGGGATGGTTCAATGTATTGGTCAGAAGGGGTGGCTTATGAGTTTAGTCTCAAGCAAATTGAACAGCTAGAAGATGCCTCGAACGAATTACACCAGATGTGCCTTGAAGTGGCAGGGGATATGATTCAACGCGGTCATTATCCGGAATATTTTCAAATCCCCCCAGCAGCGATTCCTCTGATTGAGCACTCATGGAAAAATCAAGCGCCGATGCTGTATGGTCGTTTCGATTTTGCCTATGATGGTCAAGCCATCAAAATGCTGGAATACAATGCCGATACGCCAACGGGTTTACTCGAAGCCTCTGTTGCACAGTGGCATTGGATTGAACAGGTCGAAAATATTGCAAACCGTGATCAGTTCAATAGCATTCATGAAAAGCTGATTGAGCGGTGGAAACAGCTCTATCCTGCGCGTAGCCGTGTCCATTTCGCAGCCTGCCAAGAAGCAGGGCGTGAAGATTGGGGCAATTTAGAATACCTCATGGATACTGCTTTTCAGGCAGGCTTAAATGTCAGCGAACTGTCGATGGAAAATATCGGTTGGAATGGCACAGCCTTTGTCGATTTGCATCAGCAAGAGATTCAGCATTTATTTAAGCTGTATCCGTGGGAATGGATTTGGGAAGAAAATTTTTCACAGTTTCTCAAACCCGAAACTGAATGGATTGAGCCGTGTTGGAAAATGCTACTCTCCAATAAAGCCCTGTTGATCGAGCTATGGAAACTCTTTCCAAATCATCCATTGTTGTTAGAAACCCATGCTTATGATGCACACGCCCACTATGCAGGGAAATGGGTGCGTAAGCCCATCTTAGCGCGCGAAGGCGCAAATATTCATATCCTACAAAACAATGTCGATTGTGGCGCAGCCTCAGGTAGTTTTTACTTTGATGACTACGACAAATATGGCTATGTCATGCAACGCTGGGTAAAAACTCCGTTGCATGAAGGCATGCTGCCCACCTTGGGACTTTGGATGGTCGGAGATGAATGTGCGGGGATGTCACTGCGTGAAGATGTATTTGATGTGATCGGCAATGATGCGCATTTTGCTGCGCATTATTTTGTGGAATAAAGTGGCGCTCTAAATCAGCTATTTAAAATAGCTGTCCAAAAATTAATACGGGTCTGTTCAGGCGTTTTAGTAGGAGTACTACCACTTTTAGGTTATTCACGGCGGAGTCTTATCTTTTTTAAGTTCAATACTGGGAGCTTAGTTATTCTTTTGTTTCACCAAATGAGAAGCGAAGCTTCGTAAGAAAAGCATTTGTCCTCCGCAAAATCTGTTTACTTTCTATAATTAAAAAAATTTGTGTTGCAAAAACAATCTATTCCAAACACTACGCAGGTTGAGGATGACGCTTCCGTGTATCAAATAGAGTTTAAATTGAAAAAGAAAATGCCTGTCAACTCTAAAACTGACAGGCATACATTCGAAAACAATATTTTTTTCAAGCTTAAATGGTATGCGCTTTAACCCGCTTCATATAAGACACCAAACGCGTGAAAAACAAGATTTGCAGGAAGATGGTAAATAGCGAAATAGTCCATTCATACCAATCATCAAACGCTGTGCCTTCTAGATTAAAAGCAAAATAAAGGCCTAATAACACTGCGCCAAATACAACACCAGCTACAGTGGTTTGTACCAAAATGGGAAAAGACAACGCTGTGATTCGACCTAAGAAATGCTCGCCCTCATCGCCGCCATTGGCTTTATAAGCGCTTTGAATCCCGATAAACATAATCAATAAAGTCAGAAGCCCCTCTACACCAATCACTCGGACATCCCCATAGGGTGAATACATGCCGTAGTAATACACCACTGAAACCAGTAAGGCGGTGACTAAGTAATAATTTTTATAATGCTTTTTATCGAGGGTATTGCTAGATAATTCATGTGCTAATGCTTTGGTATTCCAAAAATACATGCCGGTCATTGTCTCTTATTTTATCAATGCCGACACTGTACTGACTCAGCATTTAAAGATAAAGACTTTCTCAACAAAATTTTGCGAATAGATTGAATCATTTAAGCTCAAAGCTTGTGCTTATACATTGCATAAAAAATCATGATCTTATCGATGGCACAGGTACATGTCTGGTCTTAAAACAGTTCAATTTTTTACAAAATACTGCTCCAGTCTTTCATTTAAAATCTAGCGTTCACAACACACATAAAAACTTCAGTAAATAGCCGTGAAAAAAATCTAGTTTACGGTACAATCAATCGAAAAAAAGTCAAAACGCAGGTTTAAAATGTCTTCTGTAGTTGCAACGACGGCGGTTCGCGGTCGCTTCCTAGATATTCAGAATACGGTTGCCCAAGCGCGTGAAATTCACGACCAAGTGCGTTACGTAGAAGATGGTTTACTGATTAGCCAAAATGGCAAAATCCAATGGTTTGGATCTTGGCAGGAGGGGCAGCAGTACCTTCCTGTTGGCGTCGAGGTTCAGCACTATCCTGAACAATTGATTGTGCCTGGTTTTATCGACACCCACATTCATTTTCCACAAACAGAAATGGTGGGGGCCTATGGTGAACAGCTACTCGAATGGCTCAATACCTATACCTTCCCAACTGAATTACAATTTTCAGATAAAGCCTATGCCGACCAGATTGCCCAATTCTTTGTGCAAGAACTGCTGAAAAATGGCACCACCACAGCCTTAGTCTTCTGTACTGTGCATACCGAATCAGTCGATGCACTATTTGAAGCAGCAGGGCAGCACCAGATGCGTCTGATCGCAGGTAAAGTCATGATGGACCGTCATGCGCCTGAAGATCTGTGCGACACACCTGACAGTGCTTATGCGGACTCTAAAGCACTGATTGAGAAATGGCATGGCAAAGGCCGTAACTTGTATGCGATTACGCCACGTTTTGCTCCAACCTCAACACCAGAGCAACTGGCTAAAGCAGGGCAGCTCAAAGCTGAATACCCAGATGTGTATGTGCATACGCATTTAAGTGAAAATAAAAATGAAATCGCTTGGGTGAAAGACTTATTCCCTGAGCAGCAAGGTTATCTGGATGTTTATCATCACTTTGGCTTAACCGGTTCGCATTCGGTCTTTGCCCACTGCGTGCATTTAGAAGAGGCTGAGTGGGACTGCATGCATCAGACTGACTCTGCCATTGCTTTCTGTCCGACCTCCAACCTATTTTTAGGCAGTGGATTATTTCCATTGAATAAGACTTGGGACAAGCAGGTAAAAGTTGGGCTGGGTACAGACATTGGTGCAGGGACCTCTTTTAACCAACTACAAACCCTCAATGAAGCCTATAAAGTGCAGCAGCTTCAGGGCAATAAACTGTCCGCGTTTGAATCGCTCTACCACGCTACACTGGGCGGTGCCAAAGCACTGAGCTTGGATGATAAACTCGGTAACTTTAATTTGGGCAAAGAAGCCGACTTTGTAGTGCTCGACCTCAAAGCAACCGCGCTGCAAGCATTACGTCAGCAACGTGCAAAAGGGATTGAAGACGCGTTATTTGCCCTAATGACCATGGGTGATGACCGTAATATTCATGCGACTTATATTTTTGGTCAGAAAGCCTATGTGCAAAACTAAGTAGCAAATAGCGAAAATTTAAGCAGCTAATCGAGTTTTGAAACAACTTTGATTTTCGCCTCTAAACCAAGCAGCATCCCGCCTGCAATGAAATGATTACATTTCCAGCGGGCAAAAGGGGGTGCATCTCGTTTAGAGATATATTAAAATTAATGCATATATAGAGGTGTTGCAGGTCAACGCCTTTTTTATTTTTGATTTTTTTTAATTTTTTAGGTATCTACCCATGACCGTTCAAATGAGCGTAATGATTTCTACTGAAGAGATTCAAGCGAAAGTAAAAGAGCTTGGTGCACAAATCGATGCGCATTATGCAAACAGTGATAAGGAACTCGTACTGATTGGTTTATTACGTGGTTCAGTCATTTTCATGGCAGACTTATGTCGTACCATTTCAAAACCCCATGAACTCGATTTCATGACGGTTTCGAGCTACGGTGGCGGTACGGTATCTTCACGTGATGTAAAAATTTTAAAAGATTTAGACGGTGAAATTCGCGGTAAAGATGTCTTGGTCATTGAAGACATCATCGACTCAGGCAACACCTTGAGCAAAGTATTAGAAATTTTAGAAACACGCTCTCCCAACTCAATTGAACTATGTACCTTAGTCAGCAAACCTTCACGCCGTGAAATTGAACTCGATGTGAAGTTTTTAGGCTTTAATGTCGAAGATCGATTCATTGTGGGTTATGGCCTAGACTACGACCAAAAGTACCGTCATTTGCCATTTATTGGTGAAATTGGTCTTTAAGATCAATCGACAAAAGAGTGGCCGAAGGCCACTTTTTTTATTTTTATCGTGAGCTAAGTACATAAAACATACAGTTTTTAGCAGATTTGCTCTACTGCAAAGCAGCATTATGCCCGATAATATTTTTGCACATGATGTAAAAACAAAGACATGATAAAAAAAGGAGCTGGCTCATGTGGTCACTTATTGTTGCAATCGTGATTGGTTTTATTGCAGGTCTCATCGCACGTGCTATCCATCCTGGCGATGACAAAGCAGGATTTATTGTCACCACTTTACTGGGGATTGCTGGTTCTCTCGTAGCCACTTATGGTGGTCGTTTACTCGGTCTCTATAGTGAAGGCTCTGCCGCAGGCTTTATTGCTTCAGTTATTGGAGCCATTGTTATTTTATTCATCTACAACATGATCACCAAAAAAACCTAAACTCAGACATTAAAAAAAGCACCGTTTCAGGTGCTTTTTATCTGTATATTTGAACTCTTATAAGCCCAATTCACGCCACATATTTTCAATGGTGGTTGAAGGCACAGCGCCATTCACCTTAAAGCCATTTGAGAAAATAACCACGGGCGTCCCTTGTAAACCCAGACTACGACCAAGTTGAATGTTGCGCTCAATTGGATTGGCACACGGTTTTTTCGACGTTGGCTGAGTCCCTTTTGCAATCAAATTTTTCCATGCGAGGGCAGGGTCTGCTTCACAAAACACTTGTTTCGACGGTGCAATCGATTGCGCCTTAATGGCATAAATAAAGGTATAGATGGTCACATCATTCAGTTTATTCAGCTCAGCCTCTAACTGCTTACAGTAAGGACAGTTTGGGTCTGAAAAAACCGCCAATTGGCGTTTGCCGTTGCCTTTAACGCTTTTAATGGCATCTTTTAGCGGCAGCTTGTTCCAATCAAGCGAGTTTTGTTGCACATATAAGGCAGCACTTAAATTTTTCTGATCTTTTAAACGTACCATCGAACCTGCAATCACATGCTCAGCCGCTTCGCCTAAATACACAATTTCGCCATCTAAAGATCCGCTATAAATGCCCGACATTTCTGTTTTTTGAATATTTTGAACATTAATATTTGGATAATTCTTTTTTAAGTTAGCTTGAACACTTTCTACACTGGCCATACTCATGCTTGCAATTGCACTTGTGAGTAGTGCCAAACCCAGTTTTTTTATCATCACTTTTTGCTCTTTCAATCGGAGAACCACGGCGCTAGTGTAGAGCGTATTATTCAAGCATTGAATCATTTTTTCCACGGCTTTACCGAAACCCAACACGCCTTGCTTATGAACTGGCCAAAGTTTCACGTGGAACAGTTAGAGCCTTGCCATTAACTTCCACCGAGACATGAACAATTTCCTCATGAATCGAGAGCATTGCCCGCACGCGATCCGCAGTTAAGTCTACCGTCGTTTCTAAAGCCAAAATACAGGAAAACTTGCCTTTGCCTACTTTCCAAACATGTAAATCGGTCAAGGTCGTATGCGGTAGTTCTGCCAACACTTCGCGAATTTCATCCACCACATGATGATCCATTTCAGCATCTAACAAGGTTTTTCCCGTTTCTTGCATTAAGCTCAATGCCCATTTAGCCACCAGTATTGAACCTACGATCCCAAGGGCAGCATCAAGAAAATCCCAGCCCAAATATTTACCAAAAATCAGTGCGATAATGGCAAAAATGGAAGTCACGGCGTCTGCCACTACATGCATAAAGGCAGCTTTCTGATTTAAATCATGATGATGGCTATGTACTTCTGATGCATGATCATGATGGTGATGGTGATGGTGATGGTGATGGTGATGGTGATGGTGATGGTGATGGTGATGGTGACCATCATGCAGCAACCATGCACAGATTAAATTCACCAATAAGCCTAAAATCGCAATTGGAATCGCTTCGTTATAATGAATTTGTACAGGCGAGAATAGACGCTGAATCGAGTGAAAAGCCATAAAACCCGCCACCACCATCAGCAAAATAGCGCTGCTGTAGCCTGCAAGAATTTCAATTTTCCATGTGCCGAAACTAAAGCGCTGATCATGGGCATAATGCCGTGCAGCACGATAAGCAAAATAAGCCAAACCCAGTGCCAACATATGCGAACTCATATGCCAACCATCCGCCAGCAAAGCCATTGATTGGAAAATCCATCCACCAATCACTTCTAATAACATCATGACTGCCGTTAAAATGGTCGCCATTAAAATCCGTTTTTGTGCCAGTGGATTACCGTCATCAAAATGATGCGTATGCTGACGTGATGGGGTATTTTGCATTTAAAATCATTCACCAATATACTCCCCCTTAGTATATTTATTTTTGGAGCAATGTGTTGAGTCATTTGCATGAAGATAAAAAAATTTTAAACCGTGTGAAACGCTTACAAGGGCAGGTCAACGCCGTTGAACTCTCGATCACACATCCCGATGCCAGTTGTATCGATGTTTTACAACAAGTCGCTGCTATTAAAGGCGCGGTCAATGGGCTGATGAATGAACTGGTTGAAGCACACTTACGCCATCATGTATTAGCACAAGCTGAACAGGTCAATGAAGAGGAGTTGGCTGAGTTCTTAAAACTGCTGAAACGCTATGGCTAAGTTTTATTGTGTTCTTTTTCAAGTTTTTAGTTGACCATTTTTTCCACAAACCGATACACTGTTGCACTCTATCCTTTTTCTCTTGGGCATCAAAATATTCTTGTTTTGACCGAGAGAGCCGCATGGCATTTGCATGACAACAACCACTTCTTGGCGTCCATTTTGTATGGTCAGCCTCGCCTTAATGATGGGAACGATGGGGACTGCCTTAGCCAGTCCACTTTACCCGCTGTATCAAGCCTTATGGCATCTGGTGCCGAGTCAGATCACCTATATTTTTGTGGCTTATATGTTTGGTTGTCTCGCTACTTTACTGTTTCTTGGTCGGACCAGTAATAGCATTGGCTATTTACGCACCTTACAAGTAGGGTTGGTGTTTATCAGTATAGGGTTGGTGATTTCCGCCTATGCTTCTGATGCTCTCATCTTATCTTTGGGGCGCTTTATTATTGGTATTGCATCTGGTTTGATGACCACTTCAGCCTTACTGGGACTGATGTATACCGTGCCCAAAAGCCATCAACAGATTGCGCCGCAGCTCAGTTCGATTATTACCGCAGTAGGCTTTGGCTTAGGCCCGCTGATTGGCGGCCTGATTGCTCAATTTTCAGAATACCCTTTGGTCAGTCCTTATCTACCCGTTATTCTTGGCGCTGTACTGTGTTTCTTTGGTTTATTTTGGGTTCAATCTCCCACGTTTACCGCACAGCCCTTTAGTATCGCCCCAAAGCTACTCCGACCAGAAGTGCAATATCATCAGTTGTTTTTGATTGTTGGATTTACCGCATTTAGTGCCTTTGCCGCGTTTAGCTTGTTTGCATCCTTATCTCCTTCATTTGTGCGGGATATTTTGCCGTGGCACGGCCCCCTCATTAGCGGTTCTGCCATTACCAGTATTCTCATTGTCTCTGCCGTGGTGCAGTATTTTGCCAGAAGTATTCCTGCTTATAAGTGCCTTAACTATGGCTTAATCACCTTGATTGCAAGCTTAGGCATTTTGGCGCTGTGTATACTATTTCAACTGAGTGCATTTTTCTTTATCAGTGATTTTCTCGTTGGTGTCGGACATGGCCTGACCTTGATTGGTTCCTTTGGTCTCATTCATGCCATGACCACCTTAGAGAATCGTGCTGCAGTGATGTCGACTTATCTTTTTATTGGTTATTTGGGTACGATTGTACCCATTGTAGCTGTGGGTTATTTGGCAGATCACTTTGGATTAAGCTTCGGGGTCATTAGCTTTTGCATTGTCATCGCTTTATTGTGTTTTTATCTGTGGTTTGCGCATAAGGGCAGTATACGTCTGGCTTAAAGATCAAAAGCCCTGATCAGAGGGCTTTTTCATCAATAGCAGTGTTATTTTCCAATACAGAAGGTTATTTAAAAAATAAAATTAATAAAAATCAAACAATTATAATTTAAAAATAAAATTAGTGACTACTTAGTGACTTTCTATATCAAACATATATAACTGTTTTTATTTATTCTTATTAACCTTTTTACAATCTTATCAATCAAATTAGTGAGGTCAAATCTAGAACTTTCACCTTATGTACATGATGATTACTTATATCTTCAATAAGTTATAATGTAGTCAATTTATACAAAAATTTTGGTTATAGAATAAATGACTTTAGAAATAAAGGATCTCTTTGACTTACAAACTTTGGCTGAATCCGAAGAGGTAGAATTTAAACTTGCAGCTGGTCAGGACGGTAATGGAGCTTTACCCAAAGACTTTTGGAGCTCATATTCTGCTTTAGCCAACAGTCGTGGAGGTTGGATTATTTTAGGAGTTAGAGAAAAAAAGGGATGTTTTACAATTGAAGGGGTTAAGAATTATGAAAAAGTACGTACAGACCTATTCAACCAATTAAATGACAAAGGCAAAGTAAGTGTAAATTTATTACAAGGTACATCAGATGCCGAATTCATTAATTTTAATGGCAAAACCATTATTGCTATTAGAATCAGAGCTGCTTCAAGGACACAAAAACCCGTATACCTGAACAAGTCTCCTTTAGGTAACACATATATCCGTCAAGATGATGGTGATAGACAATGCGATGAAATCACTGTTAAACGAATGTTAGCTGAACAACTATATGAAAGTCGCGATAATTTGATCCTTTCAGAGCATTATTCATTTGAAGAAGACATTAATCAAGATAGCTTAAAAAGTTACAGAAATTTATTATCGTCACATAATCCTCAACATCCATTTCTTGAACTAGATTTAAAAGATTTCTTTAAGAAAATTGGAGGATGGAGAAAAGACAGAGAAACAGGAGTAGAAGGTATTACTTTAGCTGGAATGTTAATGTTTGGAGAATGGGAGGCTATAACTTCTGCAGCCCCGAATTACTTCATTGATTATCAAGAGCGGCCTGAAGCAAAAACTGAAAATCGTTGGATTGATAGAGTTGTTCCTGACGGTACATGGTCTGGAAATCTATTTGACTTCTATCGTAAAGTATTTTCAAAAATAACCTCCGATCTAAAAATTCCTTTTGTACTTCAAGACGGACAGAGAAAAGGTGATACCCCTGTACACACAGCTCTACGTGAAGCATTAGTTAATACAATTGTACACTCTGATTACTCGGAACCAGTCCCTCTCTTAATCGTTAAACGTCCTGACCTTTTTGGCTTCAGAAACCCTGGAATACCGAGGATTCCTCTAGAAGATATTATTGAGGGAGGCGTAAGTGACTGCAGGAATCGTCTATTACATCAAATGTTTCTTTTAGTTGGTTTAGGTGAACGTGCTGGTTCAGGAATGCCTAAAATTTTCAGTGGTTGGAAATCCGTTAATTGGCGAACACCTAAAATTTGGGAAAAACAAACACCGGCCCAAACTATTCTGGAACTTTCTACTGCTAGCCTGATTCCTGAAGATGCACTGACATTATTGGATATACTCTTTGGTGACCAACTAACATACCTTACGCAACTTGAAATACTTATTCTAACTACTGCGTTAATAGAAGGATGGGTAAATCACGAGAGAGCATGTCAACTTACAAGCTTATCTTCTCGTGATGTAAGTGCATCATTAGCTAAATTAACATCTCGCGATTTTTTGGTATCATCCGGTGAATATAAGCAAAAAATCTATACTTTACCTGGTACCGAGGTACCATCTGCAGACCAAATCTTTGCAGGTGTTGAACTGACTCATAATTTAAATTTACTTAATAAATCTAACTATCTCGGAAATTCACATTCAGATAGCTCCACAGATAACAGTAGTAGCTCCACAGATAACGGTAGTAGCTCCACATATAACGCTGATAGCTCCACATATAACGCTGATAGCTCCACAGATAAAGATGAAGCTTATAATACAGCCACCTCAACGCATGAAAGAGATCAAAAAGGGCGTTTAATCAGTGAACATTTTGATGCACCCTACATCGACTCCTTAACAGCATTAGATCCTGAGTTTAGAGAGTTTCTTTTTGAAAAAGCAAATGAATCAAGAACTAAGCGTAGATTATCCCCTGAAAGCATGACTGAAATTATTCTAAGAATAAGTCAAGAGCACTATATTTCAGCTTCAGCACTGGCCACTATCTTAGATAGAAATGCTAACTCAATTAGACAACAATACTTGACACAATTAGTTGACCAGGGGAAATTAAAATTAGCAGTTCCTCAATATAAAAATGACCCACGTCAAGGATATATGGCATGTAGTAAAGATCAATAAAAAAAAATTTAAACCAATAAAAAAGCATCTAATCTGATGCTTTTTGCGGATGGTAATATATTTTTTATTTCATCTTTAGACTTTACCAAAAGTTGTTTGGAGCGCTAACCCCTTATCGGCCATACGGTGAAATTACAATAATCACTGATAAGTTTCTTTATTTCAACGAAGTATTTAATAATGATAGAAAGTTATAAGAAATTTTTAAAAGGTTTTCATAAGGATGATGGCATTCCGTTTAACTGCCCAGAATGCGAGAAAAATACCTTATGCCTAGATCAAGACTCTTGGTTCCAGAAAGAAAGGGTTTCTAGTATTTTGGAGAGGGAGCATATTGATGTTTTTGAGGCTGAATGGGTGAAATACTCCTACACAGGGACCTTTAAATGTCTAAATCCAAAGTGTGGAGAAATTGTTATAACATCTGGATCGGGATCAGTAATAGAGGAATATACTGATTATTGTTTAGATAAAGATGGTTATCCAGCGCCGTGTGAAAGTGAATATAGGGATATATTTTTTCCTAAATATTTTTATCCAACTTTAAATTTCTTTAATATTCCAGAAAAAACCCCAAAAGATATTAGGATTGCCATTACTGATGCTTTTAGCCTAACCCCTAACTCACCAAGTGCAGCAGCAAATAAAATTAGGGTGGCTGTTGAAATATTAGCTACGGAGTTTGGAATTCCTTCAAAAAAAGCTGATGGTGGTTTTATTACCCTGGATCAAAGGATAAGAAGTATAAAAGATCAAGAGAATGAACTTTACGAGCACAAGGATCTAATGCTGGCCATTAAATATATTGGTAATGCTGGTAGCCATGAAGAAGATAATGTTAGCTTTGATGAGTTATTTGATTCATTCCAAATTATAGAGGACCTACTAAAAAGAATTTATCAAGAAAAAAGTATGATCAATGAAATGGTTAGGGTTATTACTAGTAGCAAAGCGCCTATGAGTCGAGAACAACGAAAAAGTATCAGGACAAATAGATAGAAGGGATGGATAAAGGGGAAATTCCCATAACTATCCAATTTTGTAAAGGCTTAAGCATTTTATTCACCTGGTGATACCTGCTCCACCACTTGATGAGGGATTCAGACTCTGGTCCTTTATGGTGAAGCTCCTCTTTTTTAAGGCTCTTATGCTACTCGTCATTTTTGACGGCCAGGTTCACCAGTGTGATTTTGGATTTTAAATCTGCATTCAAATATAGGATTAACTTGCCCACCCTCAAACTGAGGATGGGATTTGGCTAGCAAAAAAAGATATATCCAATTTTGGATGTGCCTAAGATATTCATTCATTCAACGAATTTCTTAGCTTATTACATTCCATTGCTTACTTTTGAGCTGGGAGTGGCCACCTTCACCATACCTAATTGTTTTTAAAGGTAAATGCAATTTAGCGCTGACGTGCTACGAAACTTTCGTAGTTTGTTACTTGATTGGGAAATGACACGGCTTCTAATCAAACAATATGAGCGCCGTAGCCCAGAAGCAAGCTAGGATATAACAATACTTGTGGATCAAAGACGAAAGGACTATGAAGCTAAAATATCGGCACTGGTAGACAAGTTCTTTGCCAAGTGGACGGCGGTATGAAGGCATATTAGGAAAATAACCATGCAGGGAATATGCAATCCTCTAAATTTTTTTAAAAAATAATTCATTAATTTTCAGTTGATTATGAGTATGTATTTTTTTACATCCAATTAGCCCTAAAAATTTAGTAGGCTATTTTGAATACATTCAACAGGAAGTAACTATGATCATCTTAAATCATTACTTGGGTGCCGTTTTAGGTGGTATTCGAGAAGGTAGACAAATAACACAAGCTCAACTCGGGGAAAGTCTTGGGTGTAGAGGTAGTTTTATTTCAAATCTAGAGCATGGCAATAATGGGGACATTAGCCGAGATATGGTTGAGTTTTATTCGCAGCACTTAAAGGTGCCAGTTGATGAAATTTATAATCTAGCTATGGAATATCAGCTCGAATATTCCAATCGTGATGGGATGTTCTATGAACTAACAAGAGACATTATAAAACGAAGATTAAAAGCTAAATATCATCAAGATCGGTTTGAGCCTAGAACACGGACTATTTTTAATAGACGAATTGGGCACTAAAGATCAATAGGCTATCCATAATCTAGGGAATGATAGTGCAATTTTGCGCTGTCATTGGTGCTCAAAACCTTATAGAACCTAATGTACAAAGATACCCAGGTATGAATGCTCAAACGCTTTGAACCTGTCAAAACCTGTTATTTAAAATGCCGTGCCTGTTATCAATTGTTATGATCTGGAGTTAGTAATAAACAAGTGTGAGAACGTATTTGATTATCACCCATTATCTGCGTTGCGATTTCCACAACGCAGGTCGCAAAACAAAAAAATAGTAGATTGATTGGCTTATGCCATGTTTTGACATGTATTTGCTTACTTAAAGTCTGGAAGATATTCCAGGATAAAACTGACATACTATTGACCTATTTGCCGGTGCTCATAGCCATACATAAAACTTATAACTAAACATGTCATTTTGATGTGGTAACAGGAAACGTTACAAATGAATAAATGAGGTAGTAACAACAATATTTTGATGTAGTAACATAGTCAATGTATATAAAATAACCAAAAATTAGTCAATTCTAAGCGAAATAAAGTAAATAGTGGGAGACAGGACATGCGCAGACTCTTTAGTTTTAAAAAATGACCCTAAGTTGCAAAAAATGAAACAACAGGTCAATCGGCGTGTGAGTGACCCACATATAGTCATCTACGACCATAAAGATAAAAAATAAAACAGTATAAAAATGAAAGGGATGAAGGCGAAGAATCGAAAGAAGATGAAGGTGAATTGCTAGATTTTGACGTAATGATGGAGATTATTGATAGTGAAAAACGCGCCATCAAAAATCTACTTATGACATCCCAAATCAAGCGCAGAAACATGGCTGAGGTGATTCTTAAAGCCCGTAAGCGCATGTCCATCATGAATGATTTTTCGGACATCCTATCCGATGAACTGGCGTTAAATTTCCAGTTATTAAACTCAACACAATTTAGACAGGTGTTAGGTGAGAACGGGGCTGAGTTCCTTAACAATAAAATGAAAAGGCTGGGCCAAGTTGCATCGGTATTTAATGAACTTTCTTTTAACCGCCGTGAGGCCTTGAAGTTTGAATTGTCTCTATACGGCGTAACCATTGAAGACCTTCAAAAAGCGGGTGAAACCAGTAAAGCGATACCAATGGACGATAACACGGCGTTTGAAGCGCAGAGAGAGAAATTGCGACAAGAGAAAGAGCGTATTGCTGAGCGTAAGCGTTACATTGAATCTGGTGGGCTTCAGTCAGATGTTGATGAAGAGGTGAAAAAACGCATGGCTGAGGCTGATATAGAAAACGCTGAGGTTATAGAGATGGAGTAACTTTACCCGATTTGGGTATCCGATTGCTTTTGGGAGAGGGCAATCGGATTTTTTAGGAAGTGGGTATACTGAGTGCTCTTAATCTTTATAAGAACTTATACTATGAAAAAATCTATCATTTGTTTGGTTGTTGGGGGCGCTATGAGTATGTACTCTTTTGGCGGAAATCTAACACAAGCTCAATTTGAAAAAGTAGCGGGTGATATGATGTTTAACATGCTTGATTCAAGTAAACGAGCTGATCAAGCACTAGAAAAAAATAATCTTAAAGAGTTTACTAAGCACCAGTGTCGCCTTTTAAACATACTTGAGGATATGCAAGATATTTCAAAAGAAAATAAGGGCTTGAATAAGGCATATGATTTAAAGTTATTGGCGGATGAGCGCCTACGCGAAGAAAATGCTCGAATGGCAGAAGGTGGGGCAGACAAAGACAGTGTTTGCAGTTATAGCGTATCCTAACCTCACGAGAGGGTAGATTAAACCGCCATTTTTGGCGGTTTAATTTTAGGGGGTGTTAAGCGTATTTGTGTTCACAAACGCTTCGGTTTTTCAGATCAATGCATGCTTGGCTGGTTATAGTTTTGCCAATCTGCTTTTTAATGGATGATTTTGCGGTATTGGTGGCCGTAATCATTTGAGTAGCACCTGTTTAATTAAAGATTTTTCACATATTCGCCATGCTTCAAAGTATGGCTCTAAAATTTTCAAGATGCGCTGAGAATCATCTGCTAATACTGGAAGGTGTCTCATTTCAAATTTGGCAGGACTAGCGCACAGATCAAACTTTCAAAGATAATAATGACAACAACGGATATTAAAATACAAAAAGCCCGCTATTAGACGGGCTTAATGTAGCAACGCTTCCTAAGTCGGGAGTGTCACAAGATAAACTTGCTAAACTGATCCGCAACGCTGGTTGCCAGCTTGATAGCAGTATAGAAAAACATCAAAAGCTAGTCAATTCCAAACTAGATAAAGCAAATAGCGAAAGGTTGGACACATACTAATTCTTTAGTTTTAAAAAATGACGCTGAGTTAAAAAAATTGAGGAAGAGCGTCAATTGGCTTGTGAATGACACGCATATAGTCATCTACGACCATAAAGATAGAAAAATAAAACAGCATAAAAATGAAGAGGATGCAGACGAAGAATCGGAAGAAGATGAAGGTGAACTACTAGATTTTGACGTAATGACGGAAATTATTGATAGTGAAAAACAGGCTATCAAAAATCTACTTATGACATCGCAAATCAGGCGCAGAAACATGGCTGAGGTGATTCTTAAAGCCCTTAAGCGCATGTCCATCATGAATGATTTTTCGGGTATTATACCCGATTAATTAATAATCAATTTCCAATTGTTAAGCTCTACACAGCTTCGATAAGTGATGGTGAAATGCCTGACCTTGTGAGATTGACTAAAGGACTATATAGAAAGAGCGAACTACCATACGGCCAATAATTTAACGGTAAGTTATTTTATTTGGACGAAGTATGGCTATTAACTACGATTCAGGCGGGTTCATTATTGGGGAGCATCGCGCAAAAGAAATTGCTGATGGGGTGAATCAGACCAATGACACAACAAAGCAAATCCTAGATTTTCTCAAAAACACCATGACAGAACTGCAGGCTACGGCTGAAGAAAGAGCCAAGGCGAATAAATCTGATTTAAACAGACAAAACCGTCATGGTCGGTTAGTAGATGCAAGCAGTAGGGAGGCTGGTGCGATCCGTCAGGTGGTTGACGCATCTGAGAGCTTGGCAAGAGCAACCGAAAGAGTAAGAAGCGCGGCACAGGGGCTTGGTACTGAGTCTTCAGGTCGCTTAGGTGGTGTATCTGGCACCAGAGAGCGTTCAGAGCAAGCGCTGGAGCGTGACTCTAAGGGGCGTTTCATTGGTGCTGGGGGCATTCCTTGGGCCAGTGGGGGCTATTGGTGGTGCGGGCTTAGGTCACTATCTGGGCGGTATCTTTGGCAATAAGGTGGGCAAATGGGTTGATGAACTCAGAACGGCCGACTTGCCGACCATGTTTAAAGAGCTGGTTAAGGGTGTACTGAAGACAAATCCCGTTACAGGCATCCCATATCGTTTAGGTAAAAAGGCCTATAGTGCTGGTCAATCAATACTTGATTGGTTTGGCGGGAGTGGGGATATTGGTATAGCCAGTGGTGATTTTGCCCCTTTGCTTGATGTAATTGCTAATGGTGAGTCAAGAAGTGGAGCATTTGGCACCAGTGGCTATGATGCAATTTATAGTGGTGCCAAGATCAAGCCAAATAAGCCAAATAAGCCAAATAAGCCAAATAAGCCAAATAAGCCAAATAAGCCAAATAAGCCAAATAAGCCAATTTCACAAATGACTGTTGCTGAAGTAAAGGCTTATCAACAAAAGCTGGTGGATTCTGGACATGCTTCTACGGCGGTAGGGCGTTACCAGTTCATTAGGAATAAGGGCGCTTTTTCAAAAATGGCAGCACAGGCTGGACTAAAAGATACGGATATATTTGATGTAAAAGCACAAGATAAGTTGGCTATTCACTATTTAGGTGGTGAAAAGCAACTTAATGAGTGGATTAGAACTGGAAATAACAAGGCGCTTGCGAATAAAACTGCCCAACAGTTTGCATCAATGAAAAATTCTAGCGGTCGTGGAAACTATGATGGAGACGGTTTAAATACGGCACATCATGGAGGTGTTGATGTGATGCGTGGTGTAAGTGGTCAGATCAGAGTCAATAAAGTGAAACCAAATAAACCCCTCAATACGGCCAAAGCCAAGGCTCAAGAGGTTCCTTTATTTAATCGTCCAGCAACAAGCGGTATGGGCCCTATTCAGGTGCCAAAAGTCACAGCAGAACTTGTCAAGATTAGCCGTAATACCACGGCGCAAGCGAAGAGTAGTACACCAACTGACGTTGGTATAGGACAAGCCATTTCTGACCGTGGACTGGCTCATATTATAAGTGGTGGTATTGGTTATGACCGATATTCATAGCTACTCTTAGAGATGGATCCGTAAATTTGAACAACTCCTATAAGTGATATTCTGCTCCTCAAATGATGTTATAAACATCAATATATGGAGTATTTTATGGCACGTAGACCAAGAAGAAATCATTCAAATGATTTTAAAGCTAAGGTAGCACTTGCTGCGATTAAAGCAGAAAAAACACTTGCTGAATTGAGTGCTGAGTTTGATGTTCATCAAAACCAAATTATTGACTGGAAAAATCAATTGATCTCAGCTTCCTCGCAAGCTTTCGATCAATCAAAAGCTCCAACAGAACCACCCATCGATCTAAAAAAACTACATGCAAAAATCGGTGAGCAGGCATTAGAAATTGATTTTTTAGAAGGTGTGTTGAAGAAACTGGGCCGCTTCAACCACAAAAGTTAATCGACGACTCACTTCAGATTTCAGTATCTAAGCAAGCTAAGCTGCTGAAAGTCTCCCGTGGTTGTTATTACTATCGCCCAAAACCTGTGAGTGCATCAGATCTGAAGCTGATGCGATGTATTGATGAATTACATATGCAATATCCTTTTGCAGGCAGTCGTATGATGCGTGATTTGTTGAATCGTCAAGGACATCATATAGGACGACGTCATACACGTACTTTAATGAAGAAAATGGGTATTCAGGCGTTATATTGCAAACCAAATTTAAGCCAGGCTAATCAAGCTCACCGTAAATATCCATATCTGCTCAAAGGGTTGGCTATTCAGCGCAGTAATCAAGTGTGGTCTACGGATATAACGTATATCCCTATGGCAAAAGGCTTTGTTTATTTATGTGCTGTGATTGATTGGCATAGCCGCAAGGTACTTGCGCATAGGGTATCGATTAGTATGGAGGTGGATTTTTGTATTTCGGCTTTAAATGAAGCGATTGAAAAATATGGATGACCTGAAATATTTAATACAGACCAAGGCAGCCAGTTTACCAGTGATGCATTTATTGATGTATTGAAATCAAATGGCATTCAAATCAGTATGGATGGTAAAGGTCGATGGGTAGATAATGTGATGGTTGAACGATTATGGCGGAGCGTTAAATATGAAGAGGTGTATCTCAAAGCTTATAGCAGTGTCACAGATGCGAAAAAGCAATTAAGTGCATATTTTGAGTTTTATAATTTGAAACGACCTCATTCGAGTCTAGACAAAATGACACCAAATGAGTTTTACTATGATCAGCTACCCCAACAAAACAAGGTGGCTTAACTAGAGCGGAATATCACTTATAAATACGCTTTTAGTTGTTCAAACAAGTGGGACCACCTCTCTTTTTATACGCACATACATTCTCATTCTGAGTCAGAAGCATATGAGATTTGACATTATCTTTTAAGTCATTCAAATAAAGTGAAGGAATAAAGCCCCTAGATGGACTTTATTCCTTTATATATCAGATCATTTCTGCTTAGTTATCTTCAGTTGGCATAATTATATGTCTAGCGGGTGAATCGAGTGTATCTTCATCGAGCAATTCCATAGTTGTCATTTCAATAAAACGCATTTGGCGCGCAAAATGCTTATCAAAAAGCATAATCGTATGATTCAACTCAATTATGGCATTCACCAAATCAGGATGTTTAGAACACCAATCCATGTCGTGTGCATACTTATCTACGATATCAACTACGTTTCTGGCATGACCTCTTAGCACATCACCTTGTATTGGAGGAAGCCTACCAATCGCCTTAGACATTTGCATACAAATTTGTTCCGTTGACTCTAATACAGCACTACGCACAGACTGGAATACACGCCCAGCTGTTTTTGCCTCATCATCATCAAGTTCAAAATCTGGTGAAAGGCCCAGTAAAAAATCAGAACTCACTCCTAAAGCCTTACACATACGGTAAACAGCGATTAATTCAATACGCTTTCCCCCGCTTTCAAGCTCAGATACGCGGTTAGCATGCTTTTGATTATTGTCATATCCCCAAATGGAAGTAAGCAGCTCTTTGCGGGTGGTGCCATTAACTTCTCTAGCAAATTTGCATTTTTTTGCTACAAGCTTAAATAACTCTTTTTCTTCTCTTTCACGTGATGAAATCATTAAGACATCATTGCGGACATTCGGCATTGTTTGTACCTATCTCAACTTATATCTTGCTATAGCAGTCTTTGTGATTGCTAAATTCTTATATCAAGTTAGAGGGATTAAAATCTCAAAATCGTAGCTATTCCAGAAGTAAAAACCCCATAAAAACCATAAGGCATTGTTATATATGATTTTTATAAAAAATGCTTATATTGGTATAAACCACCAACCGAAATTCAAAATATCTTGTGTTGTTAAAACCACTATATTTTTCGCTTTAAATGATCACTTACTTTAGGAAGGAGAACATTTTCTATTGATATGAATAACTTACTTTTTTAGAGATAATAAGGAACTGCAACACATCCGCCCGAATCTCTATTACTTCCCGATCTATGCCGCTTTGGTCTTTCCATTTCCGTGTACGTAATGAACCCTCATTGTAGACTTTTCCTCTTTTCTTGGGTACTTGTCTAACTATCTTAAATAAACTCACAACCAGAACTTGCTAAGTACAATTAATGCCTTATATTTTGGTTTGAAAATAATATTGTTGTTTAAAGTGTGAGAAATATGATTACCGATAAAATACGTGAAAGTATACGTGATTACTCATTTGAAGCTCACTGTCCAAAAATTCGAATTTATCAAAAAAATGGAATAGTTCTAAAAGGATACGGCATCATAAAAATCAATGAATACGGTGTTTTTTACATAGAATTTATTTGCTTAGAAAAAAATAATATTCCAAAATTTAATTGGTCAATAAGACTGCCTGATGATCATTTTGATGAATCTCAGAAAATTTATTTGGAGGCTGTGTCAATAGATGGTATTGAATTCCAATCAGAAGATTTTAGGGTTGAACTACATGCTTTATCTATTCATAGCTCTTCAATTCATCATATTTTATTAGAAAAAATTACAATAACTGAGCCTACTAAAAACGCTAGAGATTATTTTTATATTGAATTTAATCAAACCCTCAATATTCCTAGAAACAAAAATAATAGTGTAGTGTCTACCTTAGGAAGTGAATCTTTTGCATGGAATGAATCAATAATTGAATTTGATCAAGAAAAAATTAAAATTCGCATAGTTGATGATCATGGAGCTAAAGGTTTTATCGCTATTGAGGAATGTACAAATCCTGAATTAATGTTGGATTGCATAACATTTTATTTAGGATTCTCTTCAGGCCTTTTATTGCAACCATATTATTCTAAAAATATTTCTTGCAATCAAGAAGTTAGTACTTTTTATAGTACAAATAAACTTTATCTCCAGAAAAGCTATGTTTCTGCCATTGCAAGTAACCTTTCTAATCCAGAGTTTCGCGATGGAGAATATCATTTTAATATTTTAAGAAACTCCATTCGACTATATAAAGAAAACCCAAAAAATTTTCTTAGCATATACGCTCAATGGCGTAGAGTCTGGGTGTCTTTCAAATCAGAACAAGATATTACTTACCTAGCATTAACAACTGCAATTGAGGGTTTATTAAATGACATATTTATTCCTATTTATAAAAAATCAAGAAAAGATGAAGTCTTAGAACATGACATTAAAGAAATTAAAAGAATTATTAAAAACTTAGAAATTGAAGACCTATATAAAGAAAGGCTGCAAAATTCAATTTCGTACTTAAAAATTATTACAGCTAATAAAGCATTAGCTCTACTAATCGATTCTGGAATTTTAAGTAAGGATGAAACAGAGGCATGGAAAAATCTTAGAAATGAAGTCGCTCATCCAAAAGCTAAAAGTAATAATTTATTAAGTAAATATGAAGAAAAAGAAAATTTTATATCTTGCCTTAATTTATTCAACTCTCTTATTTTTCAGACTCTTAATTACAATGGACCACGAAATTACTTTAGTCCTATTAAAGAAGCAGAAATCCACTTATTTAACTCTAAAAATCTTAATGAATAACTTCACAATGTTTAATTCTAACATCTGCTGTTCTCTTGGCTCATGTATGAGTCCGTTTTGAGATGGACATGGTGGAAAAAGTGGACAGAAGTAATTATCTACATGTTTTTAAATAATTAATTTAGTCCACCTGTATATAAATATGAATAGTAAAAAAGTGGACATTAAAAGTAGATGAGGTGGACAGGATATTTTACTTTGAATCGTGTCCACCTTATGTCCACCTATTAAAATAGATAAACTTATATAAAGTGGACATATTAATAGCTATATATAACAATAGATTAGATTTAAATATTACTACTATGTCCACCTTGTCCACTACGTCCATCCTATAAATAGTATTCTCAGATTTCACTATCTAGGTTTTGCATGGCTTCTGCGCTGAAATGCATCATACGTGGGCGTGTACCATCGGGCAGGGTGTTGCTGGATTTCTTTACATACAGCTTTTTATCACCTTCAATAAAGCCTTTAATCCAGCCATGTTTAATTAATGCCTTTTTAACACTGACCTCATTCATCCCAATGCACATTTCCTTTTTAAACATGGTTGGGGATACCAAGTAGACTTTATCTTTAGGGTCATAGTAACCAACACGGTTATGAATCCTCTGGCGTAGTACTTCACCGTCTACCTGTCTGATTATAGTTATATCCTCAAAACGGCTGGTACCATTGGCTTCAAAAAATGCCTTGATATGCTCAAGGGACTTGGTTTCTTCCATGTTTTCGCCGTGGCCTAGATTACCCAGCCATGTATTAAAGCAATGTGCTATTGCCTCAAATGCACGGCCTTTCATCCATCCTGTAATGCCTGCCTGTGTAGCTAGTTCCCCAGCAGCGGCCACAAGTGCAAAACGGCGTAAAACACGGCTAGCTTGGCCATTCTTGATTTGGCTGTGTTGTTCAATAAAACTATCTAATAGAACTTGGGCCTGTTGCATGACAGCATCTTTATCTTGGGTCAGATACTCCAACCATTTAATCCCTGCATGGCCATAGTGCTGTGATGCCAGCTCATTAATACGGTTGCCTATATCTTGTGGAGCTGTACCATAGTTAATGCAGTCAAATACGCCGTATCCTTTACCAGCATCACTGGGAATATGTGCAAAGCGTAGTAATAGCCCTGCATCCAACTCTATACTGCCACGGCGCAAATGCTCCTCAAGAGTGACTTCACCCGTAGAGGTATACATCAGACTGAATTGCTTGGTATCACGGTTTTTGCCTGCCTTAGTACTTCGGGCCTTGCCTTGTCCACCAGTCAGCATATAGACAATATCAGACACAGCTTTAGGTGCCGCTTGGCGCAGTTCATCTAGGTTTAAAAAACTATCATTTCTCAATTCTGCTTCATTCTCTAAAGCATTGTCAGTGGTGCGCCATGACTTAGAAATGTGCTTTGGATTACCCCATATACTGCATGAGGCCTTGGTGATAGTACTTTTACCATCAGTTGATGAGCCATAGAGATGAAACCCACCACTTTCAGCACCTAGAGGTAAAACTAATTGCCCAGAAAAGGCACTTGAGAATGCCAGCACCGCTAATGCATGGGCTTCAATTAATTGGCTTAATTTCTGCCATTCTTCAAAGCTCCCCGAGACGGTATAAGGGCTTTTATTGTCACTGTGAAAGAGCAGCTCCTCATCTTCAATGCTACCGTAGGTTTTATTGGGTGTAGCAAAGCATCGGCCATGCCACCCCGCACGCTCTACACAGCGAAAGCGTTGCTCTATCGGGTAGTCCTGAATGTAGTTGATGAATACATTTTTCTTATTAGCTTGGCGTGGTGGCATCAAGCCATGATTAGCAATTATCTTTAAAGCTTCTTGGGCTTCCCCCATGAAATGCTCATAAGGTATCAAAAGTCGGTGTAGGGTATTGTCCTTGTCATGGAACTGAATAACCCGCTTCCAGTTATCATTATTCGGACTTCTTGCTTCACCTAAAATAATAGCTGAATGACAGATAAAAGTACGAGTCTGTTTAAGCTCCCCATCTCCATCCCTTTTTTCTTTGATCAAATAAAGCCCCGTCTCCATGATATGTAAATATGCGCCGTCATCCATTTTGAAAGGCTTGGCCAAATGACCTTTAGGTAACAAACTCAATTTCGGTAGTTGCTCTATGGCTTCATCAATAAATGCAGTTACGTCCTCTTTGCTATCAGTTTTTAATAGCTCAGTCAGAAACTCAGCACCCATAATCGTTTGATACTGGTTCAATAATCGGACGTTGGTATTCTTTTCGAGGCTTTGAAAAGCTTCAAGGCGAATATGCTCAGGACGTACTGGCATATAAAGCTGTGTATAGCCTGCCTTTTCCAACTGGTGAATTACGAAATGCATTTGCTCAAAGTCAAATGGCTTAAGTGCTACTTGTTTGGCATTGCATACACTGGGTAATACTACTAAAGCAACGGCATAACCTGTTTGAGCAATCTTAAAGAATGCCTCTAGGTTATAGGTGATGATGATAGGCTCTGCATGGTCAAAATGACCATAGAAGGCAAGGCCTTTGGCAAATCCATCAGGCAGGGCTTGAACCTGTTGTTTATCTTGTAGTACAGCACATTGCACAAGATTTAATTGACCATCATAGATAGGTAGAATCAAAGGATTGTCATAGCTCACGCCGTTTATATCTACATCGTATTGGTCAACATAGATCGGCTGTGCTGGACTACCAAAACGCTGAATGATGGGATGATTTAGATATGTTTCATCCAGTGGATTTAGCAATGTGCAATTTGCTAAGATGGTATCGGGTTTGATGAGGGCAGTGATATTCATAGTGTCACCGCCTTTCTATCTACTTCCGCACCAACCTTTAAACCTTGGATGGTTTGAATTCGATTAAACAAAATTAAACCTCTCCACTTTCAAAAGCTAAAGGTAGAATTTGTTCAATCATTTCTAGTTTTGTTTGAAGTTCAACAATCAGATTGGCAATAATTTTTGCGTCAATCATTAACTCGTTTCCATTCTTAAAACATTGAAAAGTAGCGACAGAAATATTCTTCGCACCAGATATCAACTCAAATGCAACATCTTGAGCATTCAAATGATTTGCTTCAGGGTGTGGTATAAAAAAGGCACTAGCATTTGACGGTGGAACATAGTCATTTTTAATTTGATTAGACATGATTAGCCCCATACCTTTTTAATCATTGAAGAAATACGCTGGGTCAAACGTAAGCGTCCGCTGAACACACCTTATGAATTCATCCTATAAGCCTTAATTTAGTCCCCACTTAAAAACAAGTGGGGACTAAAATTTATGACTACAAATCACCAGACATCCATCGCATCTCTTGCGAAAAAACGAAGAACATACAGTGCTGAATTTAAACAGCAGATCGTTCAGGCTTGTAAAGCACCGGACGTTTCAATTGCTTCGGTCGCTTTGCAACATGGATTGAATACAAATCTTGTATCCAAATGGATTCGCTTAATTGATGCTAAGCCAGGGAATGATCGCTCACCACTACCGAATAAACCTGCATTTATTGCCTTATCTTGCTCTGCACCATTAGATCCTACTCCTACTGACATGTTAACGGTTCAAATTACTTTACCCCACTCAAAAGCAGAAATTGGCTTGAAATGGCAAGTATCAGAAATATCTGCTTTAGCAGAATTACTCAAGGCACTTGCAACATGATCCGCATTGATGAAATCTGGCTTTCTACCCAACCTCTGGATATGCGAGCAGGGATGGATACTATCATGGCTCAGGTGGTGAGAGCCTTTGGCTACATTAAACCGCATTGTGCTTACCTGTTCTGTAATAAACGTGGCCATCGCATGAAAGTGCTGGTACATGATGGACTGGGCATCTGGCTGTGTGCCCGGCGGCTGGAACAGGGAAAATTCCACTGGGCGCAGGTTCACCAGGGTGAAAGCATGGCGATCAGTCCGGAACAGTTACAGGCACTGATCCAGGGTTTACCTTGGCAGCGCATTGGACGACAGCAGGTGGTGACGATGCTCTAAACTAGGCTGGTCCATTCTGCTATTCTCCAAACGTTCTATTTCCTCTGCGTCATGACCTCAGGCATACTGCGGTCATGAAAATGCTGCCTGATTTAAGCCAACTGACCCATGAACAACTGCTGGAATTTACCCGGCAGTTGGCGATGCAGCATCAGTCTCTGGCACAATCAAATCAAGAATTAGAAAAATCAAACCAACAATTAGATACCAAAGTTCAGCATCTTGAAGTATCCAATCAGCAATTAGATGCTCAAGTTCAACATCTTTCTATTCTCAATCAAAAATACGAGCATGAACTCGCACTATTTAAACAGCACAAATTCGGCAGTAAAAACGAACATCTCACTGCAAAACAAATCCATCTCTGGGATGAAGCGGTCGAAGAAGATATTGCAGCCGTTGATCTGGAACTGGAACGGCTGAATGCAGATAAAACCGATGCAGCGACACAGAAAGCCAAAGCAAATAAACCTAAACGTCGACTGCTGCCCGATCATCTACACACCATCCGTATTGAGCATGAACCAACATCAACCCAATGTGCTTGTGGCTGCACCTTGCGTCGTATCGGCGAAGATATCAGTGAAAAACTGCATTTCAGACCGGCACAGTTCTATAAGGAACAGCATGTGCGTGGCAAATGGGTCTGTGATCAGTGTGACACCCTGACTCAGCAAGCGATGCCCGCCTATGTGATTGATAAAGGCATTGCTTCACCTGAATTGCTCAGCCATGTGTTGGTATCGAAGTATGCCGATCATTTGCCGCTGTACCGTCAGCGCCTGATCTATCAGCGGGCTGGCATTGATCTGTCCAGATCCACTTTATCTGACTGGATTGGTCGCTGCGGTGTGGAACTGGAACCTCTGGCCAATGCCTTAAAACAGGTGGTGTTGCAACAGCGGGTAATCCATGCCGATGAAACGCCGGTCACCATCATGCGGATGGGTGAGAATGAGAAAAAACCGAAGAAAGGTTATGTCTGGGCCTATGCCACCACACAGTACAATCCAGTTCAAGCGGTGATCTATGACTTTCAGGATAGCCGTTCAGGTCAGCATGCAGAAGAGTTCCTGAATGGCTGGCAGGGCCATCTGGTCTGTGATGATTACAGTGGTTATAAAGCACGCTTTAAATCAGGCGATGTCATTGAGGTGGGCTGCATGGCGCATGCACGTCGTAAATTCCATGAGCTACATGTGACTGGGAAAAGTCAGATCGCTGAACAGGCATTACTGATGATTCAGAAACTGTATGCGATAGAAGCAGAACTCAGGAAAAAGACCGATGGTACAGCAGAACATCGCCGCGAATACCGGCAACAGCATAGCCAACCGGTGATGCAACAACTGTATGAATGGCTCAACCAACATTATCTGACGGTGCCATCGAGTTCTCCAACCGCCAAGGCCATCAATTACAGTCTGAAGCGTTGGCCAGCCTTAAGCCGCTATCTGGATGATGGCAATCTACCCATTGACAATAACTGGGCAGAGAACTCAATGCGTCCCTGGGCATTGGGCCGTAAGAACTGGTTGTTTGCAGGTTCGCTGCGCAGTGGACAGCGAGCGGCAAATATCATGACTTTAATCCAGTCAGCAAAGCTGAATGGCTTGGATCCGTATGCCTATTTAAGTGATGTGCTGAAAAGGCTGCCGACGCATAAAGCGACCCAAATAGAAGAATTACTGCCACATCGCTGGAAATCCAACTCAAATTAAAAAATAGGCATGGGGTTCAGCGGACGCTTACGGTCAAACTTTGCTTATGTGCAAAGTCAATAGATTGGATACGCTGACGCGTAATTTGATGAATTTTACTAGTAGATTGACTCATGCCTGCACCTCTTTTAATTCATATCGTGCATGAGTTGCTTTGTTGTTTGAATTAGGTTCTCTATGAGTGACTATGTCATAGCCAATATTGCGTAAACACTTAATAACAGCACTCAAACGATAGCAATTAAAGTATGTAATAGCTTCGGTTTGGCTCAATGTCTTACCACTTTTCAAGTAATTTAAAACTTGGGTTTGATGGTTTTGCATGATTTAAACCTCCATCATTGCAATGGTGGCTTTATGACTCGCTATACGATCACTAATCCACTGGTCGACCTCTGACTCGATCCAAGCGACACGGCGTATAGATATCTGTAAGGACTGTGGAAAATCACCTTTCTTCATCAAGGCGTAAATGGATGAAGTGCAAAGCCCTGTTTTAGTTTGTACTTCTTTACGGCGGATTAGACGTTGGTTTTCGGTTTGTTTATTTTTAGATGCAGTCATCTAAACATACTCCATTCATGGAAATGCCTAGACACAAACTTGGTCACTAGAATAAAGTAGTCTTTTTATTCGTTATACGCATAGCTATTTACAAATATTTAGACATGCATCACTGAAAATTAATTTCAGTATTATTCTCAAGAGAATAAAATGGTATGCTAACTATTCGTAAATGCATAACCTTGTTTAATTATTGGGCTGTGCATATAATTTTTAAACTGATTACATTTCTAATATCTCTTAGTCTTGTGTCGTGGTAGACAAGGTTTAAAAATTAATGGCTCTTGGTAATTGACGTTACTAAGGCCACATGCTTCACAAAAAAGATCAAGTATTTGCCTACTTGGTCTTTTTTTCTTTATTGAACTCATTGAAGTTAATGAACTCTCTGTAACTCATTGAACTCGCTGTAACTCTATAAGAGTCATAATCAAATTACTACCCACATCAAAATTTCTAAAAAATCCCTTCAAGCGCTCAACACATCAAAAATCACACTATTTAAGTACTTCGCTGTTTTAAAAAACTCTCACCAAAAATCGTATATGCTTGAGTTTTATAAAAATATAAGTATTTGTTTTTTATAAACAATATGTTCAAATGAACAATATTGTTCATTTGAACATATTGTTCATTGTTACATTATTTTACAATTCAAATGCCCTTATATTTCTTAGCCTCATTAAAAAAGATCAAATTGTGCTCGTAAATTACCCCAAAAATAAAATCACTCCACTTTTGAAGCATGTTTGTACGCTCTTTTTCATATTTAGCCTTGTTATAAACCCCTCTAACACCTTTTACTGTGTGGTTTAAACACGCTTCAATTGCATCACTATTAAAACCTTGTTCATTGAGATGTGTACTCGCTGTACGACGTAAATCATGCACTGTAAAGTCGGGAATATCTGTTAATGCCAGTGCTGACTTTTGCGCCGTGTTAAAAGCGTTATGGCTGATATGTGTACCGCGCTTACGGCCAACAAATACATAAGGCTCATCGCCTGCAATTGTTTTTAATTCCTTGAATATCTCAATCACTTGATCAGACATATAAACAACCATTTCTCGGCTCTGGCCTGTAGTGCTGTCCGCTTTTGTTTCAGGAATCAACCATATCCGTTGTTCAAAGTCGATATGCGCCCATTTTGCTCTCAATAGTTCCGATTTACGCACTAAGGTAAGTAATGCTAGTAATAAGCCTAATTTTCTCGGGCGATAAATACGTGAGTTCAAAAGGGTGGTGTAGTAAGTGCGGATTTCACTGGTGCTTAAATATCTGTTTCTCGCTACGGCTCTATAAATATGACGTGTAGGGATTGCTAACACTGGATTATATTGGACAAGCCCAAGTGTAATTGCGTAATCAAACATACGCTTTAACAAACCTCTGACCTGATTAGCAGCAGCATCAAAACCTTGATCTTTCTTACGCCATATCACACGGCGCACATCATCAGCACTGATCTGATCTAAAGCGATATGTCCTATCATTGGATAAATATCGTTGCTCAAACACAGAATCATATTGTATGGGTTTTTACGCTCTTTCTTAATGACTTCGTTTAAATAGCGTTCACCGTAGTCACTGAATAAAACACTGGTGACTTTATTATTCTTACTCTGTTTTGGTGAAATACCTTTAGCAACTAATGAAGCAGATTCATCACGTAACTGTCGTGCTTCTTTAAGAGATAAATCAGGATAACGCCCCAATACAAATCGTTCCTGTTTGCCATGCAGTGAATAACGATACCACCATGACTTAACACCAGTCGTTGTTATGTCTAAAAACAAGCCATTCGCTACCGTGTCTTTCGCGGTATATCTCTTTACACCAGCTTTTAGATTTTTGATTTCCCTATCTGTCGAAAAAACTATCTTTTCTGCTTGTTTCATCATTTAGTCACCATCTAAAAAAATACAGTCACAGTTAAGCTTGTGACTTTTTAGTGACTAAAAAAATCATAGCACTAGATGAACGTATAGAACACATTGGAATAATAAAAAGACATTAAAAAAGCACTAAGCCGTTAAAACTTAATGCTATTTAATTATCACTGGAACTTATTAGAATATTGGTTTAATTTTAAATTACTTTCCAATACAGAATGATCCAAAAATTTTCCCAAGCAAATCATCCGCACTAAAGTCCCCTGTAATTTCACCGAGGGCATTTTGCGCCAAACGTAGCGACTCTGCGACCAACTCACCTGCGTTATACACCACCAATTGTTCACGAGCTTCAGCAAGGTAAAGCTGAGTACGTTTCATTGCGTCTAAATGGCGTGTACGCGCAATAAAGGTATCTTCTTCTGGCTGGAAGCCTGCATGCGCTGTAATCGCTTCTATGAGTGCTTGAACGCCAGTTTCTTGCTTTGCCGAAACCATAATATGACGGAAGCCATTAAAATCTTCGATATGCGATGTTGTTTCCATCAAATCACACTTATTACCAATCAGCATTAAACGTTTCGGTTCAATATGCTCAGCAAAATATTCTTGCGCCAGTTTGAGTGGGTCTTCGCCTTGGCTTAAGTCATAGACTAAAAGTAACAGGTCGGCTTGCTCAATTTCTTTAATGGCACGACGAATCCCTTCTTTTTCTACAATATCGCCGGTTTCACGTAAACCCGCAGTATCGGTTAAGGTAATGGGTAAACCATTCAGGATAATTTTTTCATGTAAGACATCTCGCGTCGTACCTGCAATATCCGTCACAATGGCGCGTTCAATGCCCGCTAATGCATTGAGCAGTGATGACTTACCCGCATTCGGTTTCCCTGCAATCACCACTTGTAAACCTTCACGCAGCAACTGTCCTTGACGAGCCGATTGTTGCACTTGATTCACAGCAGACGTAACACCATCTAAAAGATTTAAAATTTTCCCGTCCGCAAGAAAATCAATTTCTTCTTCAGGAAAATCAATCGCAGCTTCCACATGCAAACGTAGATGAATCAATTGCTCCAACACACGATTCACTTTAGTTGAAAATGCGCCTTGTAATGAACGTACCGCAGAACGTGCAGCCGCTTGAGACGTCGCATCAATCAAGTCGGCGATCGCTTCAGCCTGTACCAAATCCAGTTTGCCATTTTCAAAAGCACGCATAGAAAACTCACCGGCTTTTGCTGCAATCGCACCGAGCTCCAACAAACGCCCCAGTAAAGCATTTTGAATGACAGGGCCACCATGACCTTGCAACTCAACCACATCTTCACCAGTAAACGAGTTCGGGTTCGGAAAACAAAGCGCTAAGCCCTCATCCATCACTTCGCCAGATGCATCATAAAACTGGCGAAAACCAGCAAAACGCGCTTTCGGTAAGTCTTTTTGGGTCAAGGCCTGTGCAATCTCATAAGACTTGGGACCAGATAGGCGAATGACCCCCACACCACCACGCCCAGGTGGTGTTGCAATGGCAGCAATCGTGGTTCGGTTGTACATAACATTCACCTAAAATCTTAAAAGTCACACAATGAAAAATCCGCCTAAGATTACCATCTTAAGCGGATTTATTCAGCTTTTCGCGAAAAGTTGCCTCGATTAACTCGACGCACTTTCCTTATTCAAGCGGTCTTTTTCAACAGATTTGTTGATCAAGGTCTGCTGAATAATCGTGATACTGTTGTTGACAATCCAGTACAACACGAGACCCGCAGGGAAGAACAACATAAAGACTGTGAAAACAATCGGCATGATTTTGAAAACTTTCGCTTGCATTGGATCAGCCGGTTGGGGATTTAAAGACTGCTGAATGAACATCGTTGCGCCCATTAACAGCGGTAAAATAAACCACGGATCCATCGCTGACAAATCTTGAATCCAAAGTAACCATGGCGCATGACGAAGCTCAACTGACTCCATCAACACCCAGTACAACGCAAGGAAGATTGGCATTTGTAATAACAATGGCAAACAACCCGCAAGCGGATTGACTTGTTCACGTTTATATAGTGCCATCATTTCTTGAGAGAAGCGCATGCGGTCTTCACCGAACTCTTCTTTCATACGCTGCATTTCAGGTGCAATGACACGCATTTTCGCCATTGAGCGATAGCTCTTAGACGACAATGGCCAAAGAATCAGTTTCACCAAGACCGTTAACAAAATAATTGCCCAGCCCCAGTTGCCCACTAAACCGTGGAAGAACTCAAGACCCAAGAACAATAATTTCGCAATTGGCCATAACCAACCATAATCAACAGTTTGGTTTAACCCTGTTGCAAGCTCTTTTAACTCAGATTGAACTTTAGGACCTGAATAGAAGGTCGCGTCAATCTCAGCCACTGTACCAGCAGGCACAGTAATCGTCGGCGAAGTAAAACCAATGATATTCATATCATCCGTTGACTTACGCGACTCTAATTTCGCGACATAAGGTTGACCATTGGCTTGCGTCAATTTTAAGTCACCAGGAATCCAAGCACTCACAAAGTAGTGCTGAACCATAGCAACCCAGCCGCCTTTCGCTTCAACATTCAATTTTTCTTCATTGAAGTTAGCAAATTTAAGCTTGTTATAATGTTCTTCAGGCGAACCCCAAGCACCACCTAAGAAAGTGCCCAGCGTGAAAATACCTTGATCCGATTTGCCTGGATCATCAGAGTTGTCACGTTTGAGTTGACCAAACATTTGACCCTGCCAGTTTTGACCACTGCGGTTCACCACTTTATGGTTCACAACAACAGGATATTCACCTTGCTTAAAGGTAAAGGTTTTAATGATTTCCACACCATCAGCTGTTTTCAGTACCATCGGTACGGTTAACACTTTGATGCTTTTTCCATCTTCAGTTTGAACCGCTTTGGCATCATTCAATGTATAAGCAGATTTTTCAATCTCATACATTGGACGACCGCTACGGTTACTGTCTGGACCATTAAGACCAATTAAACCAGACTGCGCCACATAAGTACGTTTTGCATCACTTTCAAGCATGACAAATGCTTCGTTACTGTCTTTGCTCTTGTCATGGTTTAACAATTCAATACGAACAATATCACCACCTTTAGGATTAATCCAAAGATGATAAAGGTCAGTCTGTACTGAAATAAGCTGTTGATTTACAGATGCTTTTGCTTCTGTAGCTGGTTGCTGAGTCGCGATATTTGCTTGTGGCATATCAGACGCTGCTGAAGCCGTTTGAGCATTTGGCAAATCTGCAGATACTTCATGTGAAACTGCTGCAGCCTGTTGTGGCTGTGGCTGAGTTTCAGCATGTCCATAATCTTTTTGCCAAGCCAAAATGAGCAAATAAGCGACAACAAACATGGCCCCGAGAATGGCAAACCTGGCCCATTGTTGCATATCGATTACCCCAAGTGGTTAGAGTGATTTTGGTTCAAGAAACAATCACGAAAGGGTACAGCAACCAGATGCTTTTGAGAATCTATTTGCTGAAAATAGATAAAACGAATCCTTTTGTTTGGAACAGGGTCATACCCCGATCCACCCCAAGGATGACAACGGCAAATACGTTTAGTAGCCAACCACACACCACGCACAGCACCATGTGTATGGACTGCTTCCAATGAATATTGAGAACATGTAGGGATATAACGACAACGCGGTCCAAGTAAAGGACTAATCGCAATTTGATAAAATCGAATTAACCAATGCAGTAACCGGACCATTGGCCATCTCTACTTTTGCAGGGAGGGAGCTATTTTTTGATGCTTTTTGGCAAGACGTTGTAATTTTTGCCAAGCAAATTGTAATTGCTGGTGCAACTCTGCATTAGGCACTGCTTCTATCCCCATTTTAGGCATAACCACAATATCTAAAGTTAATTGCTGTTGATGCAAGCGAAAACTTTCGCGAGCCAAACGTTTTACTCTATTTCTTTCGTGTGCACGACGCACTTTCTTTTTAGCAACAACAATACCCAAACGACTTTGAGGTTGTTCGGTCAGTTTTGCTAGAAATAAGAAATGGGGCTGATGCACTTTAAAAAGCGCACCATCGAAGACACTTTTATAATCGGCAGCACAGCGAATACGAACCTCTGTGCTGAAGCCATAAAGTGTAGTCATAACACCCAAAATCGTTTAAGCGTTAACTATTGATTAAACAGTTAAGCTGTGACGACCTTTTGCACGACGACGAGCTAATACTTGGCGACCAGCTTTAGTAGCCATACGAGCACGGAAACCATGAACGCGCTTACGCTTTAATTCAGATGGTTGGAATGTACGTTTCATATCGAAACTCCAAAAATGATCATTCAATGAAGGTTCGCGAGTTTAGTGTTCATTGCTTGAGCTGTCAATGGAAAACCGATTTTCTTGTGAAATTAAGCCTTTTTATTTGTAACAGCAGTTTGAGCTTGCTCTTTTCTCGATAAGGTTTAAACAACTGCACTTTTTTCTTATACACAACCTAGATTATTGTTTATTAAAGTGATATAAGTTACCAACAAGATTACCCACACAATTATCCACAAGTCTTTAAATTCACTTGCTATGTATGTTTTTAAATTTAAATTCATTTTGGATCTCCAGTTATCCCCAGAAAACAGGTCTCTTATAAATAAATTCAAATTTATAAATTTAAATTTATTACTATTAGGGCTGTCTTTTTCTGTGGAAATGACACTTTTTTAATTATAAAACAATAAAGTATGGTGTGGATAAGGCTGTTTTTATAAAATTAATAGTTTGTGGATAACTTTGTGCTATATTCTATCCACAGTTTGCGGATAAACTTATCCACACCAGTGTTTGAATTTAAATTTATTTTCATAAGCAGGCTTTTTGAGCAATATCTGCAGAATTTTCCATGACAGATGTGGATAACTTGGTTAGAATGGCGACCCGCTTCGGTGGGTACATAGTGTTTTTATTAATTATCGATGGAATGAATAGGGGTTTCACATGCTTTGGACGGACTGCTTAACTCGCTTGCGACAAGAGCTCTCTGGGAATGTCTTTACAATGTGGATACGCCCTTTAGTTGCAGAAGAGTTAAATGACACACTACGTCTTTATGCTCCGAATCCCTATTGGACACGTTACATTCAAGAACATCACCTAGAGCTGATTACAATTTTAGTGGAGCAGCTCTCTGAAGGGCGTGTACGTAAAGTTGAAATTTTAGTCGACTCACGCCCAGGTGCAATTTTATCTGCGAGTGAGCAACCTGCAACCACGACTGCAGCTTTAGAGTCTGCTCCAGCACCCGTTGTGCGTCCGAAAAAAGAAAAAGAAGAAGGGAATTCTAAAAACAGCCGTAAACGGCAGTTAAATCCTTTATTTTCCTTCTCACTTTTTGTGGAAGGTCGTTCAAACCAAATGGCTGCTGAAACGTGTCGTAAGGTTTTAACCCAGTTAGGTGCCTCTCAGCACAATCCCTTATTTTTATATGGCCCGACTGGTTTAGGTAAAACACACTTAATGCAAGCAGTGGGTAATGCTTTGTTGCAAGCCAAACCGAATGCACGTGTCATGTATATGACGGCAGAAAGCTTTGTTCAAGACTTCGTTAGTTCTTTACAACAAGGCAAAGTGGAAGAATTTAAAAAAAATTGCCGATCTTTAGATCTATTGTTGGTCGATGATATTCATTTGCTGGCGGGTAAAGAGGCAAGTTTAGTTGAGTTTTTTTATACTTTTAACGCACTCTTAGATGAATCTAAGCAAATTATTCTGACCTCCGATCGTTATCCAAAAGAATTAACGGAATTAGATCCACGTTTGGTTTCACGGTTTTCTTGGGGGTTGTCGGTTGGGGTTGAGCCACCAGATATTGAAACCCGTATTGAAATTTTGCTGAAAAAAGCAGAAAGCAATGATGTGGAATTACCACGAAACTGTGCGTTATTTATTGCGCAACAAGTGGTTGCAAACGTACGTGAATTGGAAGGTGCGCTGAATAAAGTGGTGGCCATTTCACGCTTTAAGGGCACAGCTATTGATTTGGATGTTGTACGTGAGTCTTTAAAAGATGTCTTAGCCATTCGTGCACGAACCATCAGTACTGAAAATATTCAACGTGTGGTGAGTGAGTACTTTAGAATCCCACTCAAAGAGTTGGTTGGGCCTAAACGGACCCGTATTTATGCTCGTCCCCGCCAATTGGCAATGGGCTTGGCACGGGAGCTAACCGGAGACAGTTTCCCTGAAATTGGTATGGCCTTTGGCGGTCGAGATCACAGTACCGTCATGCATGCTTGTGAAAAAGTTTTAAGTCTGCGCGATGAAGATCCGATCTTCAATGAGGACTATAAAAACTTGCAACGCTTGCTGCAAAGTTAAGCAAAATTGCTCAAATTCTATTCTTGCAATGCGGCATGTTCTGCCGCATAGTACACTGCTAAAAACACATTTATTTATTATTTTATCTTCAGTTTTTCGAGGAATGTATCGTGCGTTTAAAAATCGCGAAAGAAAGCTTACTTAATGTTCTATCACATGTCGTAGGAGCGGTTGAACGTCGCCATACTTTAAACATTCTTTCAAATGTTAAAGTGCAAGTGAGCCAAGCATCGTTGACGATCACAGGTTCAGACTTAGAAGTTGAATTGGTTGCAAGTACCACGCTTGCGGAAGGGGCATGTTTACAAGCGGGTGAAACGACCGTTCCTGCACGTAAGCTGATGGATATTTGCAAATCTTTACCGACTGCAGCACTGATAGACTTACAAATTACTGAAGATCAACGTTGTATTTTAAAGTCTGGTAATAGCCGTTTTGTGTTGGGGACTTTACCCGCTGAAGATTACCCGTTATTGACCACAGAGAACACGCAAGGCACGCAAGTTGCGGTGACACAGCGTGAATTAAAGCGCCTATTTGAAAAAACTGCATTTGCTATGGCGGTGCAGGATGTGCGTTTTTATCTCACGGGAACCTTACTTGAAATTGATAATAATCAACTGCGTGCAGTGACCACAGACGGCCACCGTTTAGCTCTGTGTGAAACTGTTGCTAGCTCAAATGCGACTCAATTGATTCAAGCGATTGTTCCACGTAAAGCAGTGGGCGAATTACAACGTTTATTGAGCATTGAAGATGAACAATTGGCGTTGTTAATCGGTCGTGAACTATTGAATGTGACCATTCCTATTGCCAGTCGTGACAAAGAACAAGGGAATACCACGGTTCGTTTCACCACAAAACTGATTGACGGTAAGTTCCCTGATTATCGCCGTGTGATTCCACGTGGTGGGGATAAAAATGTGTTAATTGCACATGATGTCTTTAAGCAATCTTTACAACGTGTTTCGATTTTAAGTAATGAAAAACTACGTGGTGTGTTCTTAAACTTTGCCGCAGACACTTTGCAGCTGCGTGCCAATAACCCAGAGCAAGACGAAGCCGTAGAGGATTTGGCGATTCAATATAATAATGCGCCAATGGAAATGTCTTTTAATGCCCAATACATCTTGGAAGTCTTAGGCGCATTGGATGGTGATGATGTGTCAATGACGATGACCGAAGCAAATCAATCGGTTCTAGTGCAAGATCCAGCTCATCAAGATCAGACCTATGTGGTCATGCCAATGCGTGTTTAAGCCCTAGGTTCAGGCATGCAAATCACGCGTTTAAACATCGAACGTGTTCGAAATCTCAGAACGGTTGCTCTCCATGGATTGCAACCGTTTAATGTTTTTTATGGACAAAATGGTTCAGGTAAAACCTCAATTTTAGAAGCCATTCATCTGTTGGCGACAGGACGTTCCTTTCGTACCCATATTCCGAAACACTATATTCAAACCGATACCCACGACGCGATTGTCTTTGCCCAATCCAGTTCTGAAAAAATTGGGATGCAAAAGCTGTTGTCTGGTGAACAGCTCATCAAGGTCAATGGCGACAACATTGCCACTCAAGGTCAGTTGGCTAAGATTCTTCCTTTGCAACTGATTGATCCGCAAAGTACCGATATTATTGATCATGGTGCCAAGCCTAGACGGCAACTATTAGATTGGCTGATGTTCCACGTGGAACCTGATTTTTATCATGCATGGCAATATTATTCACGGGCATTAAAACAGCGTAATAGTTTACTAAAAACACGACGGAATCTAAGTCTGGCAGATTTGGAGCCGTGGAACAAAATGCTTGGTGATTATGGGGAAATGCTGCATTCGCAACGCGTCAGCATTGTGGAGCAGTGGAAGGGCTTTTTTGAGCAAGATTTAAAACACCTGCTGCCAGATATCGAGGTTCAGTTAGAATATAGCCCTGGCTTTCATACCGAGTTAGGGTTACTGAATGACCTGCAAAGTCATCATCAAAAAGACCTTGAACGGCGCTATACCGAGTATGGTCCACACAAGGCAGATTTGCGTTTAAAAACAAGCCTTGGCGATGCCGATGTCGTACTGTCACGTGGACAAAAAAAGCTGTTAATCATAGCCTTAAAACTGTCACAGATTGCAATGCTGCATGCTTGTAATAAGGAAACTGTGGTATTATTAGATGATCTGACAGCAGAATTAGATTTAACAGCACAACAACGTTTAATTGAGCGATTGAGCCAACTGGGTAGTCAAGTTTTTATTACCACTTTAGAGTATGAATCAGTCAAAAATCACTTACATGATTTATCTATTTCTTATCAATTATTCTGTGTTGAAAACGGTCAAGTTCAAGTTGTCGCACAATGATTTTAGATTTTACCCATCACGGGATAGACCTATTTTTCGCTAGGGAGAAACCATGAGTTCAGAAGATCAACAAGCTGCTTCTCAAACGGAACAAACCACAGAAAAAGCTTATGATTCCTCTAGTATCAAAGTATTACGTGGATTGGACGCAGTACGTAAACGTCCGGGTATGTATATTGGTGATACGGATGATGGTTCGGGCTTACACCATATGGTGTTTGAGGTGGTGGATAATGCGATCGATGAGGCGCTTGCAGGTCACTGTGATGAAATTTTGGTGACGATTCACGAAGATGAATCTGTAAGTGTATCGGACAATGGGCGCGGTATTCCGACCGATATTCACCCTGAAGAAGGGGTTTCTGCCGCAGAAGTGATTTTAACCATTCTGCACGCAGGCGGTAAATTTGATGACAATAGCTACAAGGTTTCAGGTGGTCTACATGGTGTAGGTGTATCGGTTGTAAATGCCTTGTCGCGTAAGCTGGAACTGACGATTCATCGTGCAGGTCATATTCATCAACAAGAATATAAACATGGTGATCCGGTTTACCCACTGACTGTTGTGGGCGATACGGATACCACAGGAACAACTGTCCGTTTTTGGCCAAGTGCTGAAACTTTTAGCCAAACCATTTTCAATGTTGATATTTTGGCGCGTCGTTTACGTGAATTGTCGTTCTTAAACGCGGGCGTGCGCATTGTTTTGCGTGACGAGCGTATTCATGCAGAACATGTGTTTGACTACGAAGGCGGTCTGTCTGAGTTTGTGAAATATATTAACCAAGGCAAAACCCATCTGAATGACATTTTCCATTTCACCGTACAGGCTGAAAATGGCATTGGTGTTGAAGTGGCGTTGCAGTGGAATGATACCTATCAAGAAAATGTACGTTGCTTTACCAACAACATTCCACAAAAAGATGGTGGAACGCATTTAGCGGGTTTCCGTGCGGCATTAACGCGTGGTCTAAACAGCTACATGGAAAATGAAAACTTACTCAAAAAAGAGAAAGTAGCGGTTTCTGGTGATGATGCACGTGAAGGTTTAACTGCGATTGTTTCAGTGAAAGTGCCTGATCCGAAGTTTTCTTCACAAACCAAAGAAAAGTTGGTTTCCAGTGAAGTGAAACCTGCGGTTGAGCAGGCAATGAATAAATCATTCTCTGAATATTTGCTTGAAAACCCGCAAGCGGCAAAATCGATTGCTGGAAAAATCATTGATGCGGCTCGTGCTCGTGATGCAGCACGTAAAGCGCGTGAAATGACGCGTCGTAAAAGTGCATTAGACATTGCAGGCCTACCAGGTAAGCTTGCGGATTGCCAAGAAAAAGATCCAGCCTTGTCTGAATTGTATCTAGTCGAGGGTGACTCTGCAGGCGGTTCAGCTAAACAAGGTCGTAACCGTAAGATGCAAGCGATTTTACCGTTGAAGGGTAAAATCCTAAACGTGGAACGTGCGCGTTTTGATAAGATGATTTCATCTCAAGAAGTCGGCACGCTGATCACGGCATTGGGTTGTGGTATTGGTCGTGAAGAGTACAATCCGGACAAGTTGCGTTATCACAAAATCATCATCATGACCGATGCTGACGTGGATGGTTCGCATATTCGTACCCTATTGTTGACCTTCTTCTTCCGTCAAATGCCTGAGCTAGTGGAGCGTGGTTATATCTATATTGCTCAGCCACCGCTGTATAAACTGAAAAAAGGCAAGCAAGAGCAATATCTTAAAGATAATGATGCGCTTGAAACCTATTTAATTTCAAACGCGATTGATGAGCTTGAATTGCACATCAGCGATGCTGCACCTGCAATCCGTGGTGAAGCTTTAGCGAATGTGATTGCAGACTATCAAACGTCTCAGAAGAGCTTACAGCGTTTAACTGTACGTTATCCTGCCAGTGTCTTAGATGCGTTGATTTCGGTTGAAGGCTTTAAGCTTGATCAAAACCATGACCGAGCTTATGTTGAGCAGTGGGCTGAACAAGTGCGCAGTGCTGTGGCAGAGATTCAACCGAGCTTGCGTCCTGAGTTAAGCTTAGAAACGTTTGAAAAAGAACTGGCAGATGGTCAAAAGATCGAGACTTACTTACCTCGTATCACCATCTATGTACACAATCTGCCGCACAGCTACTTATTAGATGCAGGCTTATTGGGTTCTGGTGAATATGCACGTTTGTTGAAGAATTCCAAGAGCTGGTTCACGTTGCTTGAAGATGGTGCTTACCTGCAAAAAGGTGATCGCAAGATTGCAGTCACCAACTTCCATCAGGTATGGCAGCATATTTTATCTGATTCTCGTCGTGGCATGATGATTCAGCGCTATAAAGGCTTGGGTGAGATGAATGCAGACCAGCTTTGGGAAACCACCATGGATCCTGAAAACCGCAACATGTTGCAAGTCACGATTCAGGATGCGATTGAAGCCGATCGTATGTTCTCTTGTTTGATGGGTGATGATGTGGAACCACGTCGTGCATTCATTGAAGAAAATGCATTGAATGCGGATATTGATGCTTAAGCGCTTTACAAAATAAGCCATAAAAGCACCCTGCGGGGTGCTTTTTTTACAGCATTTTTTATGCTTTTGAATAAAATATAAGCAATGTACACTGTTATTAAACTGACTTATAGCGATGTCATGATGTGAGTATCAAGTCTTTTGCACAGTGCAGAATGTGAGGTCATTATGATGGATAACCAACTAGAACAAGTACGCGACATTTGGGTGAATGCATTTTTTACGGGCAATTATGAGGTTTTAGCTCAATATGAAGATGAGCATTTTAAAGTGGTCTATGAACAAGCTGATCGTGTAGAGAGTAACTATACGCGCTATGAAAAGATCGCGCATGCTGTGAAAAATGGGGTTTGGAAACCTCAAAAACCCGACGTCGAATTTGAAGAATTTGAGTTTAACCGTGACCAAACATGCTGTCAGGTCTTGATCGGTTTGGTTGAAAATCGCCAACAAATCGAAGAAACATGGGTCTTTGATCAGGGATGGAAAATACAAGAATTACGTTTTTTAAAGGCGCAAAGAGCCGTATTAAATTAAGGAAAAAGAGCGCAAAAAAGAGGATGGATTTGCCTAAAACAACTGGATAAATAAACAGCGCTGGCCTGTGGATAAATAAAAATAGCACTTTATATCAGTTGCTAAAATACGTATAATTTTATCCACAGTTGTTTCAAGTGTGGTTTTTAAATTTAAAACCATGCGTTATCTTTTAAATTTAAATCGGATCTTTTAAATTTATTCCCTCTTTTTAAATTCAAAACTTGTTGTGTTGAAAGGTGCATGTCTGAACATGATGGATATTCGCTGTCTGTTGTGAAGGTTGTATTTGGCTTTAAGCAGTGAAAAGCATGGAAATAGGGCTGTATATAGTTGAATATTCAATTAATTAAGCTAAATTAAACAATCTATTTTTTTGCTTTTTAAGAATATCTAAACAATAAAAATCAATAAATTTATCGCTTTATTTATTAAGAAATAATTTTAATTTCAATCACTTATGACTTCTTAAAATGCTCAGACTATTTGGGTGCATTTCCTATTGAGTTATATGCATAGGCCGAAAAGGCACGTTTTTCCAGATCGATTGGTGTTGCAGCAAAGTAAATCAATCAAAATGGTTAAGACATAAAAATGCCCGCCATGCATAAACAGAGCGGGCAGGGTGTATGAGGAAAGATTATTCGTTTTCGAATGAGCTTTCGAGCTCTTCAAGTTCCATCATCAGCTCTAGCATTTGTTCTTCAGCTTCACTGACTTGGTTTTTAAGTTCGGTTTGCTCATTCATCAGTTTCATGAGTTCATCTTTGCGTGCAGCGTCATATAGGCCAGCATCACCGAGTAAATGTTCAATGTCGAGTAAACGTGGCTGGTGTTTTGCTAGCAGGCTTTCACATTTTTCGATATTTTTGCGAATCGGGCGCGTTTGTTCACGGCGCTGTGCGGCCAATTTACGCTGCGCTTCTTTATCAACTTTAGAAACGATGGTTTTTTGAGTGCTGACTTTAGACACGATCGGCGCTACGATTCCACCTTGTTTAATCATCTCTAGACGTGCTTGGCGTAACCAGTTGGCATAATCGTGTAGATCGCCTTCAAATTCGGTGGATTTTCCAGCATGGACTAAAATGAGGTCATCACATACGCTGGCAATCAGTTGGCGTTCGTGTGAAACCAAGACCACAGCACCTTCATAGTCTTGTAAAGCCATGGTCAGCGCATGGCGCATATCTAAGTCTAAGTGGTTGGTCGGTTCATCTAGAATCAAGACATTGGGACGTAACCACACGATTAAAGCCAATGCCAAACGGGCACGTTCACCACCTGAGAAGCTCTCGCAAGGGGTATCCATCCGTTCGCCACTAAAGCCGAAGCTGCCTAAAAAGGCACGTAAGGTCGCTTCACTGATTTTTTTATCCGCAATCCGTGCCAATTGCAGCATTGGGCTGGCCGATTCATCCAGTGAATCCATTTGATGCTGTGCAAAATAGCCAATATTCAGCAGTTCTGAGGCTTTGCGTTGTCCTGCCAATAAAGATAAATCGCCGACCAAGGATTTGATTAAAGTCGATTTACCTGCACCATTCATCCCCAATAAGCCAATCCGGCTCGTCGGGGTGATTTGTATATTGATATTGGTGGCAATCAGTTTGTCGCCATAACCAATATCAGCCTGCTCTAAAGTCAGCAGTGGTGAACTCATTTTGGTGGGTTCACGGAAGCTAAAGGTAAATGGGGTATCGACATGTGCAGGAGCAAGCAACTGCATCCGTTCCAGTTGTTTAATTCGGCTTTGTGCTTGACGTGCTTTAGTGGCTTGGGCTTTAAAACGGTCAATATATTTTTGAATATGTGCCCGTGTTTCGAGCTGCTTTTCATAAGCTTGTTGTTGTTGTGCCAAACGTTCTGCACGAGTGGTTTCAAAGGTTGAATAGTTGCCGCTATAGAGGGTGAGTTCTTGATTTTCGATATGCAAAATACGATTGGTAATCGCATCTAAGAAATCGCGGTCATGCGAAATTAAAATTAGGGTGCCCGTATAGGCATTTAACCAATCTTCTAACCATAAAATAGCATCGAGATCTAAGTGGTTGGTCGGTTCATCCAGTAATAATAGATCCGAACGGCTCATCAAAGTACGCGCTAAGTTTAAACGCATTCGCCATCCACCAGAGAAACTCGAAACCAAGAGTTGGTTTTGATGTTCCATAAAACCCAGACCCGCCATAAGCTGAGCGGCTTTAGCGGGCGCGGAATAACCGTTAATTTCGTCGAATCGGCCATGTAAATCAGCCAGTTCAGTGTCAGTTAACTGTTCAGGATGGTTGAGCTGTTGTTGAATGTTCCAATATTCTTCATCACCGGTCAGGACGAAATCAATCGCAGCCATATCTAAGGCTTTTACTTCCTGTGCCATGTGTGCCACCGTCCATACGGCAGGGCGGCTCAGGGTGCCATCATCAGGACCTATCGAGCCTAAGAGCGCAGCAAACAGGGTTGATTTTCCAGCACCATTGACACCAGTGAGACCAACTTTCCAACCTGGATGGATTTGCATGGAGGCTTTTTGAAATAACACTCGTCCACCACGGCGCAATGAAACTTGATCAAGCTGAATCATGGAACTATCAAATATCAGAAAAAGGTGCGCCTATTCTAATGGATGCGTCAGCAAAAGACTAAACATTCAAAATTTATCTGAACTGAAATCTCTCAGCGTTTCTTTATAAGGGGAGAATGAAACCATTTGACCTTTGGTCGGAAAGCTAAAAGTTGACCTTTTTTGACCTATATTGAGGAATAGCACACAGATATATTTCCCCAGTAAAACAAAAAATATGAAGGGATAATAATGAAAAGAAAAGGATTTTTTATTTTATCGACGCTAGCACTGTGCGCTTTCTCCAGTATAGTGCTAGCGAAGCAGCAGGTGTGTGTCTTCGACCTACTGGGTAAAGCAGGGGAGTCTTATAAATTTTTAGAAGAATGAGCTTTGGTCAGTAAAAAATGGGGTGCACAGGTACAGTTGATTTCGTTTCAGGACGAAGACTTGGCCGATAAAGCCTTTCAAAATGGTAAATGCGATGCGGTGTATATGACCTCAATGCGCGCGCGCGCCTATAACAAGTTCGCAGGTTCGATTGATGCCTTAGGCGGAGTGCCAAGCAATAAAATTGCACAAAAGGCGGTGGAATATGTGTTGGATCCTAGAAATACCAAGCGTATGACCACCACATTACAAGGTGAAAACTATGAAGTGGCTGGTATTGGCTTGATTGGTTCAGCCTATATTTTTGTAAAAGACCGAAGTCTGAATACCATCGAAAAAGCACAAGGCAAAAAATTTGCCATCCTGCATTATGACCGCGCACAACGGGTGATGGTAGAGCGAGTGGGCGCTGTACCTGTGATGTCGGATATTTCCAACTTTATAAAAAAGTTTAATACAGGCGAAGTCGATGTGGTTGCTGCACCTGCATATGACTATAAACCCTTAGAAATTGAAAAAGGTCTAGGCTCTAAAGGGGCTATGCTTAACTTTCCCGTGGTCAATGTCACTGCAGATTTAATTGTAAGACCCGAGCGTTTTCCTGCTCAATTTGGCGAGCAATCGCGGCAATGGTTTTTACAAAAAATTCCGCAATCCTTTGCTATGGTGCAACGACTAGAAGCTGCCATTCCCAGTAAAATCAAAATGCAGCTCAGCAAGGAAGACAAAGAAAAATATCAGCGCTTGCTACGGGATGGGCGTATTGATTTAACCAAACAAGGGGTTTATGACCCAGGCATGATGCGCGTGCTGAAAAAAGCCCGTTGTACGGTCGAACGCACCAACTTTGAATGTTCATTGGGTGGTGAATAAGGCGAAAATCTATATTTCTTTGTAATATTAAGCATCGTTCATGTAAAACGAATGATGCAGGCTTTTTATTTTAATATAATGAATTTAAAATGCTTTTATAAATCCTTTGAAAATAAAAATTAGAGAAAAGAAAAAAATTTGCCCAATTGACAGTAATTTTTGAGTAAATGCTCTATTTTTTTAATTTTAACTTGCTTAATATTTTGCATGTGTATGGACACCTGTCAAATAACAAAACGAACAAGGACACAAGAATGAAAAAATTAACCCTCGCACTCGCTGCTTTTTCTGCTTTGGGTGTAGCGTCGACAGCACAAGCGGCTAAAGTGGACATCTGTGTATTTGACTTGCTTGGCAAATCCGGTGAGTCGTACCAAATGGCGCAAGAATGGGCTTTGGCGGCAAAAGGCTGGGGGGCTGAAATTAATTTAATCCCTCGTCAAGATGAAGCCGTTGCCGACAACGACTTTAAAGCAGGCAAGTGTGATGGCGTGTTTATGACCGCTATGCGTGCGCGCCAGTACAATAAATTTGTCGGTTCTATTGATGCTTTGGGCGGAGCGCCAAGCAATGCCATTGCACAACGTGCGATTACTTTTGCATTGGATCAGCGTAATGCGGCAAAAATGGTGACCAATCTTGGTGGTAAAAAATATGAAGTGGCAGGGATTGCACCTTTAGGTTCAGCTTTTATTTTTGTACGCGATAAAAGTATTAATTCCATTGAAAAAGCAGCAGGTAAAAAGTTTGCAGTCTTGGGCTATGACGATGCTCAAAAAATCATGGTACAACGCGTCGGTGCGCAAGCGGTGATTTCCGATGTGTCTAACTTTGTGGCGAAGTTTAATAATGGTCAAGTTGATATGGTCGGGGCACCGGCTTATGCTTATAAACCTTTAGAAATTTATAAAGGTTTAGGCACGAACGGCGCAATGTTTAACTTCCCTGTACTACAAGTGACAGCTGACTTTGTGATTCGCCCAGATCAATTTCCCGCAGGCTTTGGACAAAAATCGCGAGATTGGTTTGTGAAAAACCTACCGAAAAGCATCGCGATGATTGGTCGTTTAGAAGCAGGCATTCCTGCAAAATACAAAATGAATCTTACAGCAGAAGACAAAACCAAATATCAAAAAATGCTGCGCGATGGTCGGATGGATATGACCAAACGAGGCATTTATGATCCAGCAATGATGTCGGTCTTGAAAAAAGCCCGTTGCTCGGTGGATAAAGCCAACTTTGAATGCTCACTGGGCGGTGAGTAATTTGCCGAGTGTAATCAAAGAAAGCTCAGTTTAAATTGGGCTTTCTTTTTTGCTTTTAATCGACCAATTTAAATGGATTTGACGCAGCTAATTTGTATAGCGCGTAAGAAATGAGTGGTTTTGAACCAATTGAAGTGTCAGTCGGGGCATTAAAAATAACAAAGAGCACAAGTGAATGGCTCATCACAACAAACAACAATAAGTCAAAAGGAAGATATATGAAACAGTGGATGAAAAGCCTCAGTGTCGGGACATTAGTCATTTCTGCAACAGCGATGGCACAGGCCAAACAAATGGTTTGTGTATTCGACTTAGTCGGTAAAAATGGTGATGTATATAGCTTGATGAAAGATTATCAGTTGGCGGCTAAAAACTGGGGCGCGGATATTGAACTGCGGGTCGGACAAAACGAAGCCGTGATTGCTGAGGATTTTAAAGCAGGAAAATGCGATGCCATTAGTGTTACGGGCATGCGCGGGCGTCAATTTAATTCGTTTACAGGTTCACTTGACGCGATTGGTGCGATTCCCGATCTCAATTTAGCGGTTAAAGTGATGCAAGGCTTGGCCAGCCCAACTTTTGCTAAACATATGGTCAATGGTAAGTATGAAGTGGCAGGTGTGATTCCTGTGGGGGACGCCTTTTTATTGGTGAATGACCGTAGCATCAATACTGTAGCGAAAGCCGCAGGCAAGAAAATTGCGGTTTTAGACTATGATCAAGCGCAAAAAGTCATGGTTCAACAAATTGGTGCGCAAGCTGTGAGTGCCGATGTCACTAACTTTGGTGCAAAGTTCAATAATGGTCAAGTCGACATTATTGGTGCGCCTGCTGCGGTTTTTAAGCCCTTAGAGTTACATAAAGGCTTGGGAACGAAAGGGGCAATTGTGAATTATCCGATTTTACAGGTCACAGGTAATATCATTATTCGACCAGATAAATTCCCTGCAGGTTATGGACAAAAATCACGGGAATGGGTCAAAGGCCAGCTACCGCGTGCATTCGGTATCTTGGGTAAAATGAAAGCTGAAATTCCGCAAAAATATTGGATGCAGGTGCCCGCTGCAGATCAACCGGGTTATCAAAAGATGATGCGGGAAGCACGAATTGATCTCACCAACCGCGGTATTTACGATAAGCGAATGATGAAACTGTTATGGCAATTCCGTTGTAAGCAAGCGGCGAAAAACTTTGAATGTGGACTACAGGATGAAAATTACAAACAATCTTGAGGAAATTAGTCTGATTTGACTTTAAATATTCAAATAGGGACCATATATTGAGTATGCTATACTCGAAATATGGTCTTTTTGATTTGAAAGACAGCTGAACCGAACTGAGGAATCTAAGATGAATGCCCAAGCACTTGAACTAAGCGACAATGCCGCAAATAAAGTACGTCAATTACGTGACAGTGAAGGGAATCAAGATTTAATGCTCCGTGTGTATGTCACGGGCGGTGGTTGTTCAGGTTTTTCTTATGGTTTTAACTTTGCTGAAAACCAAAATGAAGACGACGCAGAATTTATCAATGGTGATGTGAAAATGTTGGTTGACTCATTGAGTTATCAATATTTGGTCGGTTCAGTGGTGGATTATATTGAAGGTTTGGAAGGTTCACGTTTCATCGTGCAAAACCCAAATGCAACGACGACCTGTGGTTGTGGTTCATCTTTCTCGATCTAAACCTGATCTGATTAAAAAAGCCCTCATGATGAGGGCTTTTTTATGTGCAATCATTCGCTTTCAATCGAGTTTAATCGCATCCAGTAAGTCAAAAATAATCGTGGTGACATCTTGGCTTAAGTCACGGTTATTAAAAACTTCATAGGCAGTAATGGTGACATCGGTGTCACTCGGTAACAGTTTCTGTTCTTCTTCAATCAAGTCATTGATTGGTAAAAGCGTCTGTTTAACTTCCAGATGTAAAACATCCTTAAACTCTAAATTTTCATCTTCAAGTTCTAACAGCTGCTCGTTAAAATAGGGCAATAGAATAGAATGGAGATAAGGTTGAATCTCAACAATATCAAAGATTTCGATATCACGAGTTTCTTCAATCGTACTGATGTGGTCATTTACTTCGATTAAGATATGGTAGTAACTCACATTCGTCTCCAAAGCTTCTAGTGGATATTCAATTATTTACAATAACACGAACCCGAGTCAAGATGTACTGTGATTGTATTTCATACACATATTGAAATTAGGGGATTGTTTTTAGCAATCCAGCACTTCAACGAGCATTGAACAAGGCAATATCGGCACTTTGTAAACGAAAATGCTGCATGTCTTGCTCTTCTAGCATTGGGTACATCAGGGCTTTCGGATCATTATGATGTTTCATTCCGAGGGCATGGCCAAATTCATGCGCTAAAGTCAGACGTAAGTCTTCTTTGGACTCAAACTCATAAATATGAATTTCACGCCCATTGAACAGTCCTTTATCAAATAGACGGGGTTGGAAGCGTTGGTTGAACTGGTCGATGGCCAGATTATGGCCTTGATCTAAGCGGTTCAGTTCATCTACCTTTTGATTGTAGGCATTCACTTGCAGGTTAAAGCTGGCAATTTGTTGGTCTAAAACGTGTTGCTGTTGACGCAGCTGCACCAAACTCTGTTGTACGGCCGCTTGCTGCGAAGCAGGGACTCCGCCGTGCTGGTTATACTGACGGATCATGGCATTATAGTTTTGACTAAGGTCTTGTAGACTCTGTTTTTGCACATCTAAAGCCCCTGAGTGACGTGCCAGATTTTGTTGCATGGCTTTGAGTTCAGTATTTTTTTGACTCAGCCCGTGTTCATTTTGTGTCAGTTTAGACAGTTGATCACGGCGTTGTACCGACTCATCTTGACGTTGGTCATAAATGAGTCGAATACTGAGCCGAGCATTGGGGTCATAGACAAAATAGTCTTGGCCTAAACCCTGTTTCCAAATATCCGTGGCTTGCTGGCTAATGTACTTTAACTCATGTTCACTAAGACCAAAACGCGGATCGACTTCCGTAATACGATAGCGAATACGTTGATCGAATGGATGAGTGAGTCGATCCAGCAGTGGATTGAGACGCAGCTGGGGCTGTTGCATATTTTGATACAGAATCAACCCTAAAAAGCCCAGTAAAGCAAACAAGAGACTTTGACGCATATTTCATTCATATATCTTTATTTTTAGCCACTTTAGCGTAAAAAATACTTTTGCAACATAAAAAATGCGTCTTCTCTGTAGGCTTAAATTATCCCCAGTGTTATCAGACTTTGTTTGACCAGTTGCTCACGCACGCTGGCTGAAATTCCTGTTTTCATCTGCATATTCAAAGCAAAATACACTTTTTCACCTGTTGCTGTTTCGACCCAGCCTGTCCACCAGCCCACTTGCGGTTCTAGGTCCATGCCCCAACCAGATTTGGCGTAGAGTTTATAATTCGGTTTTTGTTCAATCAGCAACATGTCTTGTACGGTATGTTGCACATCTGGCTCAAAAGCGAGTTGTGTATTGGCCAGCTTCTCTACAAAAAGGACTTCTTGAACAGGCGTAATTTGCAGTGGACCGACTAACCAAAAATTATCGACAACGGTGCCAATCTGTTGATTGCCATATCCAATGCGCTGTACTTCTTTTTGCATCAGGTCTAGACCAATACGCCGTGCAAGCTCCTGATAAACGGGAACGGCAGATGCTTGCATGGCTTGCCCTAAAGTCATGTCTTTTTCCCAGGCAGGGAAGCTGCGCTTTTGACCATCCCATTTAAACACCTCGGTTCTGGTTGCTTTACCATGTTCTAGTCCGATTAAGGCATTCAGCATTTTAAAGGTAGAGGCGGGTACATAGGGTGTCTGAGCACGGCTCAAGTCATTGCCGTAGCTGTGTAAGCCATGCTTATCCTTAATGACAATCACCCCAGTGGTTTGGAGTTGATCGAAGGCCTGTTGGATCTGCTGCTGCGCGCTTTGTTGCTGGTGATTTTTAGCTGTTTCTACTGAGGGGCTTATTGTGGTACATGCAGAACCGAAGGTTGTAATGAGGGCGATGAGTCCAAATTGTAAAGTTTTCATGGTGGCTAAGATCTAAATTTTTTATCAGCCTAATGTAAAAGTAGAAAGTGAAACAACAATATTTAGGTAATAAAAAACCGCGCTTTCGCGCGGTTTTTTATTAAAGAGACAAATTATTTTTTGTCATCTTTTACTTCAGTGAACTCAGCATCTACAACGCCATCGTCCGCTTTCTGTTGTTGACCAGCGTCACCACCGAATGCATTCGGGTCGAAACCTTCAGCACCGCCTTGACCTTGCGCAGCTTCATAAGCGCGTTGCGTGATCGGCATGATGATGTTTTGAAGTGCTTCAGTTTTCGCTTTGATGTCTTCTACATCATTTTCTTTAGTCGAAGTTTCAAGCTCAGCGACTGCAGTTTCAATGGCAGTTTTTTCATCGCTTGTTACTTGCTCGCCTAGATCTTTCACTGCTTTTTGAGCAGAAGATACCAATGCATCCGCTTCGTTACGTGCTTTCGCAAGTTCTTCAAACTTACGGTCTTCTTCAGCATTCGCTTCAGCATCTTTGATCATTGCTTCGATTTCAGCATCAGACAAACCTGAGTTTGCTTTAATCTGGATGGATTGCTCTTTACCAGTGCTCTTATCTTTAGCCGATACTTTTAAGATACCGTCAGCGTTAATGTCGAACGATACTTCAATTTGTGGCACACCACGTGGAGCAGGTGGAATATCGCCCAATTGGAAGTTACCCAACAATTTGTTTTGCTGTGCCATTTTACGTTCACCTTGGAACACAGAAATGTCTACAGCAGGTTGGTTGTCCGCAGCAGTTGAGAACACTTGAGATTTCTTCGCAGGAATCGTGGTGTTTTTCTCAATAATTGCTGTTAACACGCCACCCATGGTTTCAATACCAAGTGTCAACGGAGTAACGTCAAGAAGAAGTACGTCAGTTTTGTCACCAGACAATACCGCACCTTGAATCGCAGCACCCATTGCTACCGCTTCGTCAGGGTTCACGTCTTTACGTGGTTCACGACCGAAGAACTCTTGTACTTTTTGTTGTACAAGTGGCATACGAGACTGACCACCCACCAAGATCACATCAGAAATCTCAGAAGTTGAAAGACCTGCATCTTTAAGTGCAATACGGCAAGGTTCGATTGTACGTTCAACCAAATCAGCCACTAAACCTTCAAGTTTTGCACGTGTCACGTTGATCACTAAGTGTTTAGGACCAGTCGCATCCGCTGTAATGTACGGTAGGTTAATTTCAGTTGCATTTGATGAAGAAAGCTCAATTTTTGCTTTCTCAGCGGCTTCTTTCAAACGTTGTAACGCAAGTGGATCATTTTTCAAGTTCACACTTTGTTCTTTCTTGAATTCTTCAACCAAGAATTCAATTAATGCGTTATCAAAGTCTTCACCACCAAGGAAGGTATCACCATTGGTTGATAACACTTCGATTTGTTGGTCGCCATCAAGGTCTGCGATTTCAATGATTGATACGTCAAAAGTACCACCACCTAAGTCGTAAACCGCGATTTTACGGTCGCCTTCTTTTTTGTCCATACCGAACGCAAGTGCAGCAGCCGTTGGTTCGTTGATGATACGTTTAACATCAAGACCTGCAATTTTACCTGCATCTTTAGTCGCTTGACGCTGCGCATCGTTAAAGTAAGCAGGAACCGTAATCACGGCTTCAGTAACCGTTTCACCTAAGTAATCTTCTGCTGTTTTCTTCATCTTTTTCAAGATTTCAGCAGAGATTTGTTGTGGTGCAAGTTTCTTGTCGTTTACTTCAACCCAAGCATCGCCATTGTCCGCTTGAATGATTTTGTAAGGGACAAGACCGATGTCCTTTTGAACTGCTTGGTCTTGGTACTTACGACCGATCAAACGTTTGATCGCGAATAATGTGTTTTTAGGATTGGTTACCGCTTGACGTTTAGCAGATTGACCCACCAAAATTTCGCCATCTTTGTACGCAATAATTGATGGAGTTGTACGAGTGCCTTCAGCGTTGTCGATAACTTTAACTTTGTCACCTTCAAGTACTGCTACGCAAGAGTTTGTAGTACCTAAATCAATACCAATGATTTTAGCCATTTGGATGCTTCCTCAAAATTATTTTTTGCAATGTTTTTGCTTGTTATTCGATATGAGAGCCGTTCAATTTTTTTCAAGTGATAATCAAGAAAAAATTTTACAAACTCTCGAATTTATAGAGTTTATGCGCCAACCATGACCATTGCTGGACGAAGCAAACGACCATTTAAGGTATAACCTTTTTGTAATACCGTTCCGATCTCGTTGGCTTTCGCATTTGGATCAATCCCGACTGCTTGATGCAAGTCCGCATTGAAACCATTTGCTGTATCAACTGCGACCACACCAAATTTTTCCAGTGCAGTCAGTAACGATTTCAACGTCAGTTCCACACCTTCAAACATTGGTGTTTTTTCCTCACCCGATGCGCTAAGGGCACGTTCTAAATTATCCACTGAGTCCAGTAACTCTTTTGCGAATTTTTCGAGAACGGTGTCTTTATGCTTCTCTGATTCACGTTGAATACGCTCTACACTTTTTTGTGCTTCGTATACAGCATTTGCAGTGCGGGCTTTTTCAAGTTTTAAACTTTCTTCCAGATTAGTGATCTGGGCTTGTAAATCTTCAACTGAAACTTCAGCTTGCTCCGTTTCAGCTTGAGTTTGTGCTGTTTGTTGATCAGCTTGCTCTTGCCCTAGATCTTGAGCTTGTTCGTTTTGCTCAGCCGCCATAGATTTACTCCGTTTAAATGGGTTCTTAAACATGTACAGTCCTTTTGGCTTCAGTGCTAACTGGGTTAATCCTGAACTGCCATGAGTGATAAAATTCATGATTAATACAAAGGTCGGGGCAACAGCCAAAAATTCAAGCGGCTTCAGTGATTAATTCATGTATTTTTGGTAAAAAATTGCTGAAATCAGGCTTTCTAGGTGCTTATTCTGTCCGAAGGTCCATTTCCAATTCTGCTTGAGTTTTTTTATGTTGAAAAAGGCTAATCGTTACATTGAATTATTTTAATTAAATTTATCTGTTTTACTAATTTTTCGCTTGACCACATAATGAGTTCATCAGCGGTGATCATACTTTGTGGAGAGAGCAAAGTATGGTGACTGCGACCTATTTGCATAGCTTGGGGAAACTCTCCCATTTAGAGATTTAGGTTTTTGAATAGTACGTCTCCCAAAAGTACTTTATTCAGTGCAAAGGTATAATGCTGTCAGGATGATTCGAGCTTTGCGCTCAAAATTCGATTTTTAAGGCTGTGGTTTCTTTATTTTTGTATGCTTTTTCGAGCTTAATCCGCCTTGGGTTAAGCTTTTTTTTTTGCTTAAAATTTAAAAGTAACATTATTTAATCGTGTATCAGCATACAAGAGTTCTGCAATGCTGAAGAGTTGAGAGGCTCAGTATAGATTTCCTTTTGTGCTGCTAATCGAAGAGAGAAACAATGAAGAATCAGCACATTAACTTGCATTGCTGTGGAGATGTAGTGCTAAGGCGGCATTTGTGCGCAATTAATAAAAAATTGCACAAGTTGTACTCGAGTCTGCAAAAACTACAACTCAGCACGTGTGTAAAAGTTTTCAGATTTGACAAAGATAGGCAGGGCAAAGTTTGGCTTTGCTATTTTTGTATGACGTAAAAGGAAATGAAAGAATGTTAAATAAGAAAACTGCATTATTGTCTCTAGCGCTTTTAGGTTCAGCATTTGCCATTGTGGGCTGTAGCTCAAATGAAACCAGTACAGCGCCTGAGTCCGCTCAAGTGACCACTGCACCGGATGCAACAGCAACCGTTGAGGGGAGTGCTGGAGTCGAGGTTCAAGCAGATCCTGCGGCTCAGATTGAACCCATCCAATCTACACCTGCGACAACACAACAATAAAGCTTAAAAGAGAACGTTCTCTTACACTCGCTTTGTTCAAGACCTTCACCGGATGCCGTGAAGGTCTTTTTTTAGAGGGTAAATCACTAAAGCTGCTCAGCCGTGTTATTTCATCAGTCTGATGTACGATGACGATTTTCTCGTTCTTGACGTGAGTTATCCCAACCTTTGTTTTGATCGCGGCGTTGATCATCGGGATGTTGCTTACGATCGTTATGGGATTGTTTGCGTCGATCTTCAGTCCGTTGACGCTCTTGCTCGCGACGTTGGCGTTCGGCATTTTGTCGTTGCTGACGTTCAGCATCATAACGTTTACGTTCTTGGTTTAATCGCTCTTGATCACGCTTTTTCTGTTGCCAATCGTGATGACGTTGATTGGCGATCCGTTTGCGCTCAGCTTCAATACGTTGCCGTTCTTGTTCACGGTTTTGACGTTCCCATTCAGCATGTCTTTGGCGGTTTCGGTCTGCCTCGCGACGTTCGCGCTCGATACGGTTTTGTCGTTGTTGGTATTCCCAACGTTGGCGGTCTCGTTCACGTTCATAGCGATCATGCTGGTCGTAGCGTCGATCATCATAATCATAGCGGTGGTCGTAGCGTCCGTCATAATAGCCATCCTCAGGAAAAGCCACACAGCCAACAAACAAAGTGCTGATGAGCGAGAGGAATATTATTTTTTTAGTCATGGCAGATCTCCTTCATAAAACGGAGTAGCAAAACACTCCTAAATCGGCATAAAAATTGTCAATGACAAGCTCTTAAAAGAAGATTAGCGTATAGGGCGTATTGCTATGTATCTTGATGTGAAGACTTATATAAGAGAATGGTCACATAAGTGCTGATCATGTAGAGAATATGAAGAACGATAAAAGGATATTATTGACATGGGCGTGTTGAATCAAACTTTACAACAATGGATGGAACAAGGCCAAGGCAGTGCGGCGCGTGTAATTGATCGCTTACCGACAGTAGCACAAGAAGGCTTGGTGAAAGTACTGGGTTATCCTTACCAGTTTGAACAATTAGATCCCTTTATCAAATGCTTAATGGCAGCTCAATATAAGCAAGGCAAATCGGGCTTTATTTTTGAAGACTACCATCGTTCGCGTAGATTGTTTGATCATCAAATTCAAATGTTGACCGCGAAACCCAGCGCGGTAAAACAAGTGGAAGATTTACGTCTACCTTTACAAAGTGGAACTGTGTTTGCACGGCATTATCATCCTGCACCGAATAAGAAACTTCCGATGCTGGTGTTTTATCATGGCGGCGGCTTTGTGGTTGGCAGTCTCGACAGCCATGATGAAGTCTGTCGCTTACTGGCGATCCATGCCAAAGTGCAGGTGCTCAGTATTGATTATCCTTTGGCACCTGAAGTTGGCCCAAATGTATTGATTCAATCTTGTGAAGATGCTTTGGCTTGGGTCTATCAAAACCGTCGTCAGTTCAAAATTTTGAAAAACCGAATTGCGGTTGCAGGCGATAGTGCAGGTGGTAATATCAGTGCCGTAGTGGCGCAGCGAACTGCTGCAAAAGCTTATGCGCCAAGTGCACAACTGTTAATTTATCCTGTAGTCGATTTCAAAAGTCGCCATCCATCGTTCTTTGCTTATAAAGATGGACTGACCTTAACTGGACAAGATGTCGATAGGGTGACGTCATTGTATGCTGAACAACATCAAGTAGCTCTGGATGATCCTATTGTTTCGCCAACCTATGGCGTATTAAAAAGTGTCGCCCCCGCTTTTGTCATCACCGCAGGTCATGATTTATTGCATGATGAAGGTGAAATTTATGCCATTAAATTAAAGCAACAGGGCAATAAGGTTTATTATCAGAATTATCTAGATCAACCGCATGGCTTTGTGAACTTCACCATCATTTCTCGTCGAGCAAAAAAAATCACCATAGAAATGGCAAAGAACTTTAGAAAATTTTGGGATAAGAATGCCAAATAAAAAAGCATGAATTTTCAAAAGAATGTTTCACGTGGAACATTTTTTTTATTTAGAGCGGATTTTGGCTTCTGGAAAAACGAGCTGAAAGCTCGGGACATAAAAACTTTGTAGAGCCTTGGCTTGGCCAAAGTCTGGAAAGAGAGTGGTATGGTTTTGCCATTCAAATTTTTTCAGCTTCATTAGCTTTGCGCGGAACTGTGGAGAAAACTCATAACGTTGACCTTGCCATGCTTGCTGTATTTTGAGCATAGAACGTGGAATGTGATGACTATTAATATAAAACGGACGTGCCTTTTTACATTGGGTGAGTGTTAAACACAGCGTTTGGTTTTGAGTACTAAGCTGGCATTGTGTAGTTTCATTCTGCGTATGCCAATCAAACTGAGCAAACTCTTTCGGAATGCCCCAAAGTTGTTGACCATGTTCAACTGAAATCTGTGTAGACACATAAATTTTAGGAATCGAGCTTAAACGCCGTTTGCTCAGTAAAGGATGGTCAAGCAAAAGCAGTTCATCATAAGGTCCAACAGGGGATTGATGATAACGAACCAACATGATTTGAACCACACGACCAATCGGGGAAGGCGCGATACGAAACGCTTTATATTGTCGGATAAATTGCGGACTGATCCAATAATTCAAAATAAAGGCTTCACCTTGTAAATGCCAAGGTGGAAATTGACTCAATTGAGACAGGGCTAAAGCTTCATTCATCGTTATTCTCGTTTTCTTAGAAGAAGTAGTGTTTTATTTATACTGAACGATTAATATACCGAAATCTAATAACATCTGAATGCTGTGAGTAACGAAATGTTAAAGAAGAGTTTAGTTGCAGTGGCGGCTACATGTATGAGTATGGCGGTCATGGCAAATAACACGATTGTTGAAATGAAAACATCAATGGGCAACATCGAAATTGAACTGTTTAATGATAAAGCACCAATCTCAGCAAAAAACTTTGAAGACTATACGAAAGCTAAGTTTTATAACGGCACGATCTTTCATCGCGTCATTCCGGGTTTTATGGTGCAAGGTGGGGGCATGACTGCTGACCTGATAGAAAAACCAACACGACCAGCCATTCAAAATGAATCAAGTAATGGTCTATCGAATAAACGTGGCACTTTGGCGATGGCACGAACCAACCTACCGCATTCTGCAACCAGTCAGTTCTTTATTAATGTGGTGGATAATAACTTTCTAGATAGAAGTACCAATAACGCAGGTTATGCGGTTTTTGGTCAGGTCACTAAAGGTATGGATGTGGTGGATAAGATTACTAAAGTACCGACAGGACGTGCAGGGCCACATCAAGATGTACCAAAACAACCTATTAAAATTCTCAGTGTGAATATTAAAGCAGCAGCAGTGCAAAAGTAATGAAAAAAGAGAGCAGAAATATTAAATCTATATTTCTGCTTTAAAATTATTGGGTTAAGTGCGTGGTTGTATATTTTTGAACCTTTTTAGTGCGTAAAAATACAACACCCGATAAAACAACCAGTTAAAAGCACTTGCAAAGCTTTAGAAATCCTCTAGAATGCACCCCATACCGACGAGATAGACGGAAACGAACGAAGCACGAAGTGCTGAGTTGTTGAGTGTATTGAGTCCAGCTTCTAGCACTGACGAGGTGTTAGGAAGATCATTAAGAGATTATGAAGAACAACTTGTGTGGATTTTTACTGATTGATCGATCGAAAATATTTCATTGATTGATGGTAGAAATTACTCGAAGTTTATTTGAGAAATATTTGTCAGAAAATTGATGAGCCAAGATTTGTAGCCATAAGCTACTAATGATTTTTAACTGAAGAGTTTGATCATGGCTCAGATTGAACGCTGGCGGCAGGCTTAACACATGCAAGTCGAGCGGGGAAAGGTAGCTTGCTACCTAACCTAGCGGCGGACGGGTGAGTAATGCTTAGGAATCTGCCTATTAGTGGGGGACAACATTCCGAAAGGAATGCTAATACCGCATACGCCCTACGGGGGAAAGCAGGGGATCTTCGGACCTTGCGCTAATAGATGAGCCTAAGTCAGATTAGCTAGTTGGTGGGGTAAAGGCCTACCAAGGCGACGATCTGTAGCGGGTCTGAGAGGATGATCCGCCACACTGGGACTGAGACACGGCCCAGACTCCTACGGGAGGCAGCAGTGGGGAATATTGGACAATGGGCGAAAGCCTGATCCAGCCATGCCGCGTGTGTGAAGAAGGCCTTTTGGTTGTAAAGCACTTTAAGCGAGGAGGAGGCTACTTTGATTAATACTCTAGGATAGTGGACGTTACTCGCAGAATAAGCACCGGCTAACTCTGTGCCAGCAGCCGCGGTAATACAGAGGGTGCGAGCGTTAATCGGATTTACTGGGCGTAAAGCGTGCGTAGGCGGCTTTTTAAGTCGGATGTGAAATCCCTGAGCTTAACTTAGGAATTGCATTCGATACTGGGAAGCTAGAGTATGGGAGAGGATGGTAGAATTCCAGGTGTAGCGGTGAAATGCGTAGAGATCTGGAGGAATACCGATGGCGAAGGCAGCCATCTGGCCTAATACTGACGCTGAGGTACGAAAGCATGGGGAGCAAACAGGATTAGATACCCTGGTAGTCCATGCCGTAAACGATGTCTACTAGCCGTTGGGGCCTTTGAGGCTTTAGTGGCGCAGCTAACGCGATAAGTAGACCGCCTGGGGAGTACGGTCGCAAGACTAAAACTCAAATGAATTGACGGGGGCCCGCACAAGCGGTGGAGCATGTGGTTTAATTCGATGCAACGCGAAGAACCTTACCTGGTCTTGACATAGTAAGAACTTTCCAGAGATGGATTGGTGCCTTCGGGAACTTACATACAGGTGCTGCATGGCTGTCGTCAGCTCGTGTCGTGAGATGTTGGGTTAAGTCCCGCAACGAGCGCAACCCTTTTCCTTATTTGCCAGCGGGTTAAGCCGGGAACTTTAAGGATACTGCCAGTGACAAACTGGAGGAAGGCGGGGACGACGTCAAGTCATCATGGCCCTTACGACCAGGGCTACACACGTGCTACAATGGTCGGTACAAAGGGTTGCTACCTAGCGATAGGATGCTAATCTCAAAAAGCCGATCGTAGTCCGGATTGGAGTCTGCAACTCGACTCCATGAAGTCGGAATCGCTAGTAATCGCGGATCAGAATGCCGCGGTGAATACGTTCCCGGGCCTTGTACACACCGCCCGTCACACCATGGGAATTTGTTGCACCAGAAGTAGGTAGTCTAACCGCAAGGAGGACGCTTACCACGGTGTGGCCGATGACTGGGGTGAAGTCGTAACAAGGTAGCCGTAGGGGAACCTGCGGCTGGATCACCTCCTTAACGAAAGATTGACGATTGGTAAGAATCCACAACAAGTTGTTCTTCATGACGATGTATCTGAGGGTCTGTAGCTCAGTTGGTTAGAGCACACGCTTGATAAGCGTGGGGTCACAAGTTCAAGTCTTGTCAGACCCACCAAATCTGACTAACAAGCATTGTTAAATGCTGAATACAGAAAAACAGAGACATTGACTTATTGATAAGCTGGGGACTTAGCTTAGTTGGTAGAGCGCCTGCTTTGCACGCAGGAGGTCAGGAGTTCGACTCTCCTAGTCTCCACCAAATTTTAAGAATAGAAAACTTAAAGCACTGCTTTAAGGCTTTTCCTTGAAATTTAAGCAAGAAGCTATGCTTCGCGCAGATAGGTTGGATTACAGAAATTAGTAAGAAGTAGATATTGGTTTACATTTTATTAACTTCTGTGATTTATCACAGTTTCCTGACCTGACGAAGGCTGGAAAAATCATTAACAGAATATATTTGAGTTGAAATAATTTGTTCATACTCGTTTTTAAGATTGACATTAACAGTGATTTATTACTGATTGATGAAGGTTGAAGAAATGAGTTACTAGCGAAATTAACTGAATCAAGCGTTTTGGTATGTGAATTGAATTGAAGCTGTACAGTGTTTAAGTACACAGAACAACAAACTGTAAGGAAGTGATGAGAAATCATCATAGACTGTCTTAATCCTACTTGTAGGGATTAACGACTGTTTGGGGTTGTATAGTCAAGTAATTAAGTGCATGTGGTGGATGCCTTGGCAGTCAGAGGCGATGAAAGACGTAATAGCCTGCGATAAGCTCCGGGGAGGCGGCAAATATCCTGTGATCCGGAGATTTCTGAATGGGGAAACCCACCTGTCATAAGGCAGGTATCGTATGATGAATACATAGTCATACGAGGCGAACGAGGGGAAGTGAAACATCTCAGTACCCTTAGGAAAAGAAATCAATTGAGATTCCCTCAGTAGCGGCGAGCGAACGGGGAAAAGCCCATTAAGTCATATAAGTTCTAGTGGAATGCTCTGGGAAGTGCAACCATAGTGGGTGATAGTCCTGTACACGAAAGGGCTTATATGATGATGTCGAGTAGGGCGGGGCACGTGAAACCTTGTCTGAATATGGGGGGACCATCCTCCAAGGCTAAATACTCCTGACTGACCGATAGTGAACCAGTACCGTGAGGGAAAGGCGAAAAGAACCCCTGTGAGGGGAGTGAAATAGATCCTGAAACCGCATGCATACAAGCAGTGGGAGCC
>NZ_KB849236.1:1108358-1125485 GCF_000368045.1 Acinetobacter johnsonii CIP 64.6 | reverse complement strand
GGCTCCCACTGCTTGTATGCATGCGGTTTCAGGATCTATTTCACTCCCCTCACAGGGGTTCTTTTCGCCTTTCCCTCACGGTACTGGTTCACTATCGGTCAGTCAGGAGTATTTAGCCTTGGAGGATGGTCCCCCCATATTCAGACAAGGTTTCACGTGCCCCGCCCTACTCGACATCATCATATAAGCCCTTTCGTGTACAGGACTATCACCCACTATGGTTGCACTTCCCAGAGCATTCCACTAGAACTTATATGACTTAATGGGCTTTTCCCCGTTCGCTCGCCGCTACTGAGGGAATCTCAATTGATTTCTTTTCCTAAGGGTACTGAGATGTTTCACTTCCCCTCGTTCGCCTCGTATGACTATGTATTCATCATACGATACCTGCCTTATGACAGGTGGGTTTCCCCATTCAGAAATCTCCGGATCACAGGATATTTGCCGCCTCCCCGGAGCTTATCGCAGGCTATTACGTCTTTCATCGCCTCTGACTGCCAAGGCATCCACCACATGCACTTAATTACTTGACTATACAACCCCAAACAGTCGATCGTTCCTACAAGTGAGAACGTTCAACATTACAGTTTGAAGTACTGTGCACTTAAGCACCGTACAGCTTCAATTCAATTCACATACCAAAACGCTTGATTCAGTTAATTTCGCTAGTAACTCATTTCTTCAACCTTCATCAATCAGTAATAAATCACTGTTAATGTCGATCTTAAAAACGAGTATGAACAAATTATTTCAACTCAAATATATTCTGTTAATGATTTTTCCAGCCTTCGTCAGGTCAGGAAACTGTGATAAATCACAGAAGTTAATAAAATGTAAACCAATATCTACTTCTTACTAATTTCTGTAATCCAACCTATCTGCGCGAAGCATAGCTTCTTGCTTAAATTTCAAGGAAAAACATTGTTTTTCTATTCTTGAAATTTGGTGGAGACTAGGAGAGTCGAACTCCTGACCTCCTGCGTGCAAAGCAGGCGCTCTACCAACTAAGCTAAGTCCCCAGCTTATCAATAAGTCAATGTCTCTGTTTTTCTGTATTCAGCATTTAATAATGCTTGTTAGTCAGATTTGGTGGGTCTGACAAGACTTGAACTTGTGACCCCACGCTTATCAAGCGTGTGCTCTAACCAACTGAGCTACAGACCCTCAGATACATCGTCATGAAGAACAACTTGTTGTGGATTCTTACCAATCGTCAATCTTTCGTTAAGGAGGTGATCCAGCCGCAGGTTCCCCTACGGCTACCTTGTTACGACTTCACCCCAGTCATCGGCCACACCGTGGTAAGCGTCCTCCTTGCGGTTAGACTACCTACTTCTGGTGCAACAAATTCCCATGGTGTGACGGGCGGTGTGTACAAGGCCCGGGAACGTATTCACCGCGGCATTCTGATCCGCGATTACTAGCGATTCCGACTTCATGGAGTCGAGTTGCAGACTCCAATCCGGACTACGATCGGCTTTTTGAGATTAGCATCCTATCGCTAGGTAGCAACCCTTTGTACCGACCATTGTAGCACGTGTGTAGCCCTGGTCGTAAGGGCCATGATGACTTGACGTCGTCCCCGCCTTCCTCCAGTTTGTCACTGGCAGTATCCTTAAAGTTCCCGGCTTAACCCGCTGGCAAATAAGGAAAAGGGTTGCGCTCGTTGCGGGACTTAACCCAACATCTCACGACACGAGCTGACGACAGCCATGCAGCACCTGTATGTAAGTTCCCGAAGGCACCAATCCATCTCTGGAAAGTTCTTACTATGTCAAGACCAGGTAAGGTTCTTCGCGTTGCATCGAATTAAACCACATGCTCCACCGCTTGTGCGGGCCCCCGTCAATTCATTTGAGTTTTAGTCTTGCGACCGTACTCCCCAGGCGGTCTACTTATCGCGTTAGCTGCGCCACTAAAGCCTCAAAGGCCCCAACGGCTAGTAGACATCGTTTACGGCATGGACTACCAGGGTATCTAATCCTGTTTGCTCCCCATGCTTTCGTACCTCAGCGTCAGTATTAGGCCAGATGGCTGCCTTCGCCATCGGTATTCCTCCAGATCTCTACGCATTTCACCGCTACACCTGGAATTCTACCATCCTCTCCCATACTCTAGCTTCCCAGTATCGAATGCAATTCCTAAGTTAAGCTCAGGGATTTCACATCCGACTTAAAAAGCCGCCTACGCACGCTTTACGCCCAGTAAATCCGATTAACGCTCGCACCCTCTGTATTACCGCGGCTGCTGGCACAGAGTTAGCCGGTGCTTATTCTGCGAGTAACGTCCACTATCCTAGAGTATTAATCTCGGTAGCCTCCTCCTCGCTTAAAGTGCTTTACAACCAAAAGGCCTTCTTCACACACGCGGCATGGCTGGATCAGGCTTTCGCCCATTGTCCAATATTCCCCACTGCTGCCTCCCGTAGGAGTCTGGGCCGTGTCTCAGTCCCAGTGTGGCGGATCATCCTCTCAGACCCGCTACAGATCGTCGCCTTGGTAGGCCTTTACCCCACCAACTAGCTAATCTGACTTAGGCTCATCTATTAGCGCAAGGTCCGAAGATCCCCTGCTTTCCCCCGTAGGGCGTATGCGGTATTAGCATTCCTTTCGGAATGTTGTCCCCCACTAATAGGCAGATTCCTAAGCATTACTCACCCGTCCGCCGCTAGGTTAGGTAGCAAGCTACCTTTCCCCGCTCGACTTGCATGTGTTAAGCCTGCCGCCAGCGTTCAATCTGAGCCATGATCAAACTCTTCAGTTAAAAATCATTAGTAGCTTATGGCTACAAATCTTGGCTCATCAATTTTCTGACAAATATTTCTCAAATAAACTTCGAGTAATTTCTACCATCAATCAATGAAATATTTTCGATCGATCAATCAGTAAAAATCCACACAAGTTGTTCTTCATAATCTCTTAATGATCTTCTTGCTGATTCGTCATCAGCAAGGCCTTCGCTTCAAGTTATTCACTGCATTGCGTTGGTATGCTGCGTATTCTATACAGATTTATTTGCAGCGCAAGTCATTTCATACAAATAGCTCCAAAAAACCATTTGATTGATTATTTTTAAATCAAAACACTTGATTTTAATTAAACCATGTACAATATTGTCGACTTATTCACTATATAAATGCGCTATCCAAATAATAAAAACAGCTAATGCTGTTTTTATTTAGACTATGTAAAAGCTACTGTGCTTGTTCAGCCAGCCAAGCCATAAACGCTTGTCGTTCAGTTTTAGATGCACTTTTCCAAGTATTAATTAATTGTTGAGCGTTGCTAGGGCTTGGTAGATCTTTTTGTTTCTCTGTCCCAGCTTTAGCCACAACAGCTTGTGATGTATAGACCGGTGCAGGCTGTACCACTATCGTTGCTTTTTGAGTTAAATCGGTTGGTGCGTCGCTAAATAAATTTTGAAGAATGCCTGCATTTTGAGTTTTACTGCCCTTTTGCTCAACCAGTAACTGATTCTTGGCATTGTAGAGACCAAAAATCGGCTGCTTAGCATAAGCCTTGGCATCATCATGGTTTTGCGGAGGACTGATCAGTGCCAAACGGTAAGACTGTTGGTCTTGTAAAATTGGGGTCTTAATATTCACAATCCCTGAGCGAACGATATCGTGTGAGCCAATACCTGGATGCTCTTCAAAAAACTGGGTATAGCGAACACTGATAATATTCTCACCTGCATCAATATTATATTTATTGTCAGAACTGAATAAACGACTCTTAACCTCTTGCCCATTTAAGCCTTCAATTTTTATTTCCTCTGGGGCAGTAATAGTCACTGCTGAAAATACTGAAGTACTCAACATCAATGCTGCTGTTACAAGGGTTATGCGTAAGGTCATTTTTACACTCTATCGATGGTTTATTAAAGTTTAGTTGCACTATGCAGTGTATAAATGACAATTTTATGACAATTTCTGAGCTTAGAACCAACTCGCAACTACAATATATATTGCTAAGCTTTGATATTTTAAAGATAAATCCCTAAACAAAAAAAGAGCAGATCAACTCTGCTCTTTTTCATTTTAATGACTAGCTATTAATTAAATGTTTTAAAGCGATCCACTTCCGCCATAAATGTTTTCTCACCTGCAGGTGCTTCAATCGAACCAAAAACAAGTTGAGCACGGAGTTTCCAATTTGCGGGGATATCGAAGATCTCTGTAATCTCAGCATCTACGATTGGATTGTAGTGCTGTAATGACGCACCAATATTTTGTTCAGATAACGCAGTCCATACGGCAAATTGAGCAATTGCAGAAGAATGTTCAGACCACACTGGGAAATTATCTGCATAAAGCGCAAATTGTTCCTGCAATGCTTTTACAACATCTTGGTCTTCATAAAATAAAACCGTACCATAGCCTGCAGCAAAGCTATTAATTTTGGCATTTGTACCTTCAAAAGCAGCTTCTGGAACAATTTTACGTAAAGTTTCACGCACGATATTCCAAAATTGTAAATGCGACTCACCAAACAAAGTTACAATACGAGAAGTCTGTGAGTTAAATGCAGACGGACTGTGATTCACTGCTTCTTTAATTACAGATTCAATTTGTTCTGGTGTTAATGCTACATTTTTACCAACAGCATAAATGGTACGACGTTGTTTGATGTGGTCTAAAAATGACATGTTATTTTCCTCAGCGATCTCTCGATCTTGTTATATGCAGATTCATATTCATCATAGCTATTATTTTGAATTTGAACATGCTTAATTCAGCGACATAGTGTCTTAAAAATAGAACAATATGCCACAGGTCTAGGCCAATAAAGATTACCTCGTGTCATCATGTATAGATCATAAAGCGCTCTTCGTCTCTATGATGTTCTTTTTCTGCGACTTTTTCCTCTATCGAACCAAAGACTAATTGGGCACGTAATAGCCAATGTTTTGGAAGCTCAAAAATCTTAGAAATGTCAGCATCAATACTTGGGTTATAATGTTGCAATGAGGCACCTAAACCTGCATCTGCTAAACATGTCCATACAGCATATTGGATCAATTCAGCTAAATACACCTGACTTAAATGCACACGCTTCCCTAAAACATAAATACTACGGCGCTTTTTTAGTTGATCGATAAATGTGGTTTGTTTTAGGTCTTCTGTGTGATTTTTTTTAAATTTTAAGTCTTTGGTTAAATCCGTTGTTAGAACTTGCCCAATTTTATGTAATAAAGCCATACCGTGTTCCCCAAAATGTACAGTGATGCCTATTGTGTTAGACGTTAGTGTAATCTCAGGAGAATCACTTATATTCATTAAGTGATTCCTAAATGTTTGTTTTTAAAACAAACAAATTGAATAAAAAAATAAACTCCGCATTTAGCGGAGTTTATGTGACTGATCTAACACTTTAAAAACAGTATTGTTGAATCTTATTTCTCTGTTTCGAACAAAGCAGCAACAAAGGATTTTGCAGAGAATGGACGTAAGTCGTCAATTTTCTCACCAACACCAATGAAGCGAATTGGAACATGCGTACGACTGGCAATATTAAATAGTACACCACCTTTCGCAGTGCCGTCGAGTTTGGTAATCGTCAGGCCTGTCAAACCAACTGCCTCATCAAACATTTCTACTTGATTAATCGCATTTTGACCTGTTCCTGCATCGACCACCAACATAACTTCGTGTGGCGCAGTCGCATCGATTTTTTGCATGACACGTTTTACTTTGGTCAACTCTTGCATGAGATGCCCTTTGTTATGTAAACGACCTGCGGTATCTGCAATCAAGACATCAACACCTTTCGCACGCGCACTTTCAAACGCATCGAAAATTACGGAAGCGCTATCAGCGCCATGACCCTGTGCGACTACAGCAATATTATTACGTTCACCCCAAATTTGAAGCTGTTCAGTCGCCGCTGCACGGAAAGTATCCCCCGCAGCAAGCATCACTTTCTTGCCTTCACCTTGTAAACGTTTTGCCAATTTACCAATGGTTGTGGTTTTACCCACACCGTTTACACCCACCACCAAAATCACATAAGGCGTTTTGTTCGGATCGATGTGTAAAGGTTTCACACGTGGTGCAAGTAAGGCCACCAACTCTTCTTGAAGCGCTTTATAGAGCGAGTGCGAGTAAATTAAATCGCCACGTGCAGTACGTTCAGTTAAGTTGGTAATAATGGTTTTCGTTGCATCAACGCCGATGTCAGCTACTAAAAGCTGTTCTTCAACTTCTTCAAGCAGTTCGTCATCAATTTCCTTACCACCGATCAAAATATTGACCATACCATCAGCAAGGTTTTTACGGGTTTTGGTTAACCCTTCTTTCATGCGACTAAAGAAACCGCCTTTTGCAGATGTATCTGCTTCTTCTGCACTTGTTTCAGCAACCACAACTGGACTAACAACTGTTTGCTCTTTTGTTTCAACGATTGGCACATTGACCACAGGTAAACTTGGTAGTGTGACATCGTCATCCCCGATATCAGCATCAATCAAAAATTTGTTCTGCTCATTAGATTGCTGTTGCATGCCGAATCCTTGAAAAGCACTGCGTTAAAAAAGACGGATTCTACCATAAAAGATAGGCTTCCGCTTAGCAACAATACTTTATGTAAACACTTAACAAATCAATACTTCTGGCGCTTGATCTACTTCGCATTTTTCTTAAGAATGGTTATTTATTGAAATGCTTTAACTTCACTTCAACCTGAGCCCAAATTTTATATGCATCACTTATTAGTCACGCATTCTTATAAAAGAAGTTTAGTTGCACTGGGTTTTACTCTATTTTGTTTACCTATAACTACCCATGCACAAATACGCAGTGAACTTACCCGCAGTAGTTTTGAAACTACTTTAAGCAATGGCTTGCAGGTGATTATCCGTGAAGATCACCGCTCCCCAATGGTCATGACCCAAATTTGGTACAAAGTCGGTAGCACTGATGAGTCTGGAAATATAACGGGTATTTCGCATGTACTGGAACATATGATGTTTAAAGGCACATCCAAAGTTCCCAATGACGAATTCAGTCGCTTAAGTCGAATCTATGGCGGTACAGTAAATGCCGCAACATTTACCAATTACACCAATTACTATCAGCTTTATCCTAAAACCTACTTCCCGATGGCTTTAGAGCTTGAAGCCGATCGTATGCGTAATCTCTTACTACGGAAACAAGACTTTGACCCTGAAATTAAAGTAGTGATGGAGGAGCGACGCCTGCGTACCGACGACAACCCCCGCTCACTCGCGTTCGAACGTTTTAAATGGATTTCGTATCCCACGAGTCACTATCGTCAACCTGTCATTGGGCACATGAAACACTTGCAAAATATCAGTCTAGATGACGTGAAACAGTGGTATCAAAAATGGTATAGCCCAAACAATGCGATTTTGGTGATTGTGGGAGATGTCAATGCAGAATCCGCCCTAAGACAAGTTCAAAAATATTTTGGCGACATCAAAAGCCATCCAACACCTGTACGCAATGATGTGACTGAGTTTGAGAACATTGGCTACCGTCACATGGAACAAAATACCAATGTTGAGGTGCCAAATTTATATATGGCTTGGAATGTCAAATCACTTGCAACAGCAAGCAATCCAGAAGATGTTTACGCACTCACACTTATTCGAAGCTTATTAGATAGCGGGATCAGCTCTCGATTACAACAGCGCCTTGTACGCGACAAAAAATTAGCGACCGCACTGAGTGTCAGTTATGACCCTTATAACCGTGGAGACAGTCTATTTAGTATCTCCGCACTTCCAGTCACTGGCGTGGAACTTTCTGAGCTACAAAAAGCCATTGAATATGAAATTGAGCGACTCAAAACAGAACTTGTTCAACCACAAGAGCTTGAACGGATTAGCACACGCTTTGTTGCAAACTTAATTTATGGTCAAGATGACATAGTCGGGCAAGCAAAGATGATTGGAAACTTAGCCGTGAATGGCTTGAATTATCGACTAATGGATCAGCTTCCACAGCATTTTGAAGCGGTTACACCTGAAGATATTCAGCACGTTGCTCAAACTGCTTTTGTACGAGATAACTTAAGTACGTTGTACCTTCAACCAGAAAAGAAGGCCACAAAATAATGAAAAATCAAAAGACCATCTTTCACCTGTTATTTATTACCTTGTCTACCTTTTGCACTACCAATGTAATTGCAGATGTAAGTACAAGTAGTATTAGCAATGATGACCCACGTACATTACAGTCTATTGCTTCTCTACAAAGCTTAAAACAGGTTCAAACCAGCGACCTTCATACAGCACCACATGTACACGAACTTAAGAACAAATACAAAGTTCGAAGTCTATTTGTTGAGTCACCCGCCTTACCTATGGTGGATATTCAACTTACCTTTAATGCAGGCTCTGCACGAGATGTAGAAGTAGAAAAAGGCCTATATGGTGTTGCCAATATGGCAGCACAACTCATCGATGAAGGCACTACGCAACATGATGCAGTTGAAATCGCGAATGCCTTTGAGCAAGTCGGGGCTCGTTTTAGCGTAGCTGCACACCGTGACATGTTTGTGGTTCGACTGCGTTCTCTGTCTGACCCTAAAAAACTAGATGCTGCGGTAAGTACGATGCTTGAAGTATTAAAAGACTCTACTTTTAAAAATAACAGTATTAGTTTGATGGTAAGCAATACCCAAGTAGGTCAGAAACAGTTGAAAGAAAGTCCGAGTCGATTGATGAGTATTCGCTTTTATCGCGCACTCTATGGTTCGCACCCTTATGCTGAACCGATTACGGGAACCAATGGCAGTATTAAAAAAATTACGACTCAGCACTTAAAAAAATTCAGAGATGAATTTTTGGTTAGTCAAAATATGAATATTGCACTGACAGGCCAACTCAGTGTTAAACAAGCGCAAAAACTGGCTGAACGAATAAGTGCAGCCATCCCACAAGGTGAAACGGCAAAGCCACTTGCTGTACCACAAGATAAACCCAACTTTGATATTCAACACATTCTGTTTAATTCAACTCAAGCCCATGTCACCATGGGACATCTATCAACCACGCGGGATGATCCGGATCGTTTAGCGCTCGAACTAGCTAACCGTATGTTGGGTGGGGGTGGATTTAGCTCCATTTTAATGAAAGAACTACGCGTTAAACGTGGTTACACCTATGGAGCAAACAGTGCTTTTACATTTAGCCAAGCGGCTGGAAGTTTTAGTCTAAGTTATTCAACCCAGCAAGATCAGCTCATGGACAGCATACAAGTGGCGCATAAAGCCCTAGTTGACTTTGTCCATCAACCAATTGATGCACAGCAGTTAGAAGAAACTAAAGCCGGTATGTTACGCAGCCTACCTAACAGCTATAGCAGCAATGCAAACATCAATGCACAACTCGGATCTATAGGGTTTTATCAGCAAGATGCGAATTATTTAGCAGACTACCCAAAACGTTTAGCTGCGATCACGCCTTTAGATGTTCAAAATGCGATACGTAAACACATTCACCCTGAAAGTCTTACCCTTGTGATTGTCAGTAATGCTTTAGATAAAGAGCAACTTCGACATATTTTAGAATTGAATCTTGACCCGAATATTAAGCAAAGCATGTCGCATCCTGATCAAATTCCTGCGATTATTGAACCTCCGGAGCCAATGCCGGAAGCTGCTTCGCCCGATTCTGCTCAAACTGATGAGCCTGCATTAATCTAAAGTAATCAATATAGGAAATCTGGTTTTCCAAAACCAGATCTTGAGCCATCTCTTGTGTTTCTGGGAAAGTCGCTTGATGAGATAAGCGACTTACATTTTCAAATTGGCTTGGAGAAATGGGTCGAGATAAGGCAATACTCGATAAAATGACAATAAGCATAATGATCGATGCCATCAGACCATTATAAATTTGTACAAGCGTAATCTGTGATTTTAATTTAAGAATTTTTTGGATCGCAATGTGCATAACCTACCTCTAGTGAAACTAGTGTAAGTAGCGAATTGCATAATCACAAGTTGAAATGCTGAAAAATGCCCCCATTAATGCTAAAGAGGACATAATTTCAGCAAGTCAGATTGTTTGTAAAGCAAAAGTCTAACCAACAATGCTACGAATAACTGCAAAATAGAGCACCAAGGCAATTACCCCCAATGCAATCATAATGGCGAAAGCCCCAACACCATTTTCTGCATCTGCAGGGTGTGCAGGATCGTCATCGGCAATACGTCTTAGCTCCCCATTGTATGTTTCATAAAAATCAGCCCGTTGATTTTCATCAAGCTGACGTGTGAAATCATAAACTCGTTTACGTTGTGCCAAACAAAAATCCCCAAGATGAATTTCTTGATGGAAAACTGCTTCATCTAATAGCGTTCGGTGATATTGCGCCAACGCTACAATTTGAGAAACAGTTGGAGGCATATCAAAATCAAAACCGTCTAATGTATTTGTCATGTTATTCTCCTTATAAAATACAGTTTCCTGTTTTATTATCATATTCAATCTTTTGATTGTTCATTGTTTAATCATGTAAACAAAATAAGATGAAGAATACTCGACAATATATTTGACAATTCCAGCAATTTGTAATAAATATTTAACATTAGCGTGATATTTATATCTAAAGGTAAAATTACCTTTAAGTGATCATAATTAGAATAAGGAGCTTAATATGATTCAACAAATCTCTCATCATGACTTAGAACATGCGTATGCGGATGCAGTAAACACCATTCAATCACAAATGAACTTCGTAGAAGCAGTACAACAGTTAGAAAGCGTTGCACGCGCTGGCCACGGTAAAGCAGCACTGTTTTTGGCAGAACTTTATTATCAAGGTTTCCGCGTAGAACGTGACTCGCTGAAAGCACAATACTGGCAACAGCTTGCCACCATGAAAGCATAATAAAACGTCACCTAGGTGGCGTTTTTTTTGAGGCTAACATTTTGATATGACATATTTATTTACATAGTTATGCAAAGCTTACACTGAACTTTCATCTTAATTATTTAAAATAGCGTCATGTTCCTTAATGACATAACGCTATGTACAAAATTTTGAAACTACAACCGATTTCAAATCATTTATATTTAAAAATCAATATTCTAAGAGGCATGATGTACTGCGGTATTCTTTGGGGGCTTTACAACGCTGAACAGCAAGGCTGGGCGATGACCTCTGATCACGATGACTATGTTTTCCCCTTTTGGCTCAATGGTTTACACGCACACCAATATGCTCAATTGCACTGGCCAAACTATATTCCTAAAAAAATCACGCCGCAGGATTTCCAGAGCGCATTACTGCCTACTCTGTCACGTTTAAAAGTCACACCAGCGCTATGTAACGGCACAAAACGCATGAAGCTCAGTACGTCTCAAATGCGCCACTTTTTCTTCAATGACCCTATTCTAGCGCCAGCTTAAAGCTCATTAAGAACAATAAGACGTAATTAACTTGTTATTTTATTGAGAGCTATGACTGTAAAGTATTTGCTTTTTTTTAAATCGCGCTAATTTAAATATAAAACAATAACCACAACCGAGGATATGCCCTATGACCAATGTTGCTCAAGTATTAAAAGATAAAGTACATCAAGCAATCTACACCATCAGTCCCGAAGCCACTGTTCTTGAAGCAATTTCACTTATGGCAGATAAAGGCATTGGTGCACTTGTAGTCACACACGAAGAACGAGTTGTAGGCATATTGTCCGAACGTGACTACATGCGCAAAGTCATATTGATGGAACGTAGTTCGAAGCAAACCACAGTCAATGAAATTATGACAGCCAAAGTACTGACAGTCACAACAGCAGTTACGGTTGAAGAATGTTTAGACCTGATGACAGACCACCACCTACGTCACTTGCCCGTGGTTGAGCAAGATAAATTATTGGGACTCATTTCTATTGGTGACTTGGTGAAAGCGGCAATGGATGATCAAAAGAAACTGATTGAGCAACTACAACAGTATATTTCAGGTTAAGTTTTAATGTTTAGGTGTTCAACCATAAACGCATACTCAGCATTGGCTATTAATGATAAAAATATAAAACCAAGATCATAAAAAATCCCTGCTCTAAACAGGGATTTTTTTATATGACTATGAAAGGCTTAAAACTTAATTCAGACCTAATTTTGCAGCGACATAATCTGCATCTTTGTCGCCACGACCAGATACATTCACCACAATTTTAATATCTTTGGCCAACTTTGGAGCTTCACGAAGTACCCACGCCACGGCATGTGAACTTTCAAGCGCAGGGACAATCCCTTCAACTCGTGACAACCGCATAAACGCATCCAAGCACTCTTGATCAGTCGCAGTGGTATATTCGACACGACCCAAGTCTTTCAGCAGACTGTGCTGAGGCCCGACGCCAGGATAATCTAGACCTGAAGCAATTGAGTGTACTGGTAACGGTTCACCTTGATCATTTTCAAGTACATAACACGCCATACCATGAATTTGACTTGGTTTGCCTAAAGTTAAGGTTGCCGAGTGCATGTCGGTATCTAAACCATGACCAGCAGGCTCTACACCAATTAGTTTCACATCTGCATCGTTTAAAAATGCGGTGAAAGCACCCATAGCATTTGAACCACCACCCACACATGCAACCACATAATCTGGGTTCGCGCCAAAGCGCTCATGAGTTTGTTCTTTAATTTCTTTACCAATAATCGACTGGAAGTCACGCACCATCATTGGAAATGGATGTGGCCCAACAACCGAACCAATAGCATAGATATAATGGGTTGGATCTTTTAAATACTCTTCAAAAGCACTGTCCACAGCATCTTTCAGCGTTGCAGTACCACGTGTCACTGAAATGAGTGTTGCTCCAAGGATTTTCATTTTGACGACATTGGGATGTTCTTTTTCAATATCGACCTGCCCCATATGAATTTCACACGGAATCCCCACCAAAGCACAGGCTGTTGCTAATGCAACGCCGTGTTGGCCGGCACCCGTTTCTGCAATGACTTTGGTTTTACCCATATATTTCGCAAGCAACGCTTCACCCAAACAGTGATTAATTTTATGTGCGCCTGTGTGGTTTAAGTCTTCACGCTTTAGATAGATCTGTGCCCCGCCCAACTGTTCAGATAACCGTTTTGCATAAAACAACGGACTTGGACGACCAACATAGTGCGCAAACAGTTCAGCAAGTTCAGTTTGAAACGCTTCGGTTTCACGGATTTGTTCATAGGCGACTTTAATGTCATCCATTGCCGCTTTTAAGTGAGGTGGGATAAACTGACCACCATAGTTGCCAAAAAAGCCCGCGTCATTCGGCAAAGCAATACCATTAATTTGATGATCCATTTTTTATGATCCTTATTCTTAAAATGCGCTTTCTTTCCAGCTTTATCGTGCTAAATACTTGGTCATATCCTCAACGCCTTTGAGGGTCATTGGGTACATATGGTCTTCAAAAATTTGCTTAATCAAACCAATCGTATGAGTGTAATGCCAATAACGGTCTTCTTCTGGATTCAACCATGCTGTTTTTTCAAAATGATTGCGTAAACGCTGTAGCCAGACATTTCCTGCTTCATCATTCATATATTCAACCGAACCACCCACAGAATTGAGTTCATAAGGTGCCATAGAGGCATCCCCAACCACAATTACACGATAGTCGCGTCCATAGGTATTGAATAAATCCCATGTATTCATCCGGGTACTTGAGCGACGTACATTGTCTTTCCAAACATAATCATATAAACAGTTATGGAAATAGAAATACTCTAAGGTTTTAAACTCAGTTTTTGCCGCACTAAACAGTTTTTCGCATTGTGCAATATGGGAATCCATCGATCCCCCCACATCAAACAACATCAGCACCTTAATGCGATTACGACGCTCAGGCACGAGCTGCACATCGAGTATGCCTTGCTTCGCGGTTTCACGAATTGTACCGTCGATGTCTAACTCTTCAGCCGCACCTTGTCTGGCAAATTTACGTAAACGACGCAATGCCATTTGCATTTGGCGTGTTCCGAGAATTTGATCATCATCCAAATTCTGATATTTACGTTGTTCCCAAACTTTTACAGCAGAACGTTTACGTCCCGGCCCACCAATACGCACCCCTTCAGGATGATCACCATAAGCACCAAATGGAGACGTTCCTCCAGTGCCGATCATCTTGTTTCCACCCTGATGTTTCTTATGCTGTTCGCGTAAGCGTTCTTCCAGCATTTTCATGAGTTCTTCTAATGAACCGGCTTTCTTTAATTCTTCACGCTGCTCAGGAGTTAGATGCTTTTCTAAGAGTTCTAAATCGAACCAGTCTTTCGGTAACTTTGGAACTTTATTGAGTAAATCATCTAAATCAAAAGTTGAAATCCCATCAAAATAGTCTTTCATCCCTCGGTCAAATTTGTCAAAGAAGCGTTCATCTTTCACCATAATAGTTTTGGCGAGTTGATAGAACTCTTCTTGATCGGCAAAGACCAAACCTGAAGCAACAGCTTCATTCAGATCGATCAGTTCACGCGTCGAGACAGGAACACCGTATTTGCGTAAGGTATAAAACAAGCGCACAAACATGCGTGTTTCTCCTTTAGCGACGTGACATGAAGGCTAAACGTTCAAGCAACTGTACATCTTGTTCGTTTTTAATGAGTGCGCCATATAAAGGTGGAATGGCTTTAGACTTATCATGATTACGCAGTACATCTTCTGGCATATCATCAGCCATCAGCAAGCTTAACCAGTCAATCAATTCAGAAGTTGATGGCGGTTTTTTTAGACCCGGAACTTGACGTAATTTGAAGAAAACTTGTAATGCTTCATTGACCAATGCCGTTGAAATTTGCGGGAAATGAACATCAATAATTTCACGCATGGTTGCGTCGTCTGGAAATTCAATATAATGGAAGAAACAACGACGCAAGAATGCATCTGGAAGTTCTTTTTCATTATTTGAAGTAATAATCACAATAGGACGTTGTGATGCAGTAATGGTTTCGCCCGTCTCATATACATAGAAAGACATCTTATCCAATTCATGCAACAAGTCGTTTGGAAACTCAATGTCCGCCTTATCAATTTCATCAATTAATAAAACACAACGTTCTTCACTGGTGAACGCTTCCCACAATTTACCCGGTTTAATATAGTTTTTAATGTCATATACACGGTCGTCACCCAGTTGGCTGTCACGTAGACGTGAAACCGCATCATACTCATATAAACCTTGCTGGGCTTTTGTGGTTGACTTAATGTGCCAAGTCAATAATTTTAAGCCTAAGCTTTCAGCCACTTGTTCAGCCAGTAAAGTTTTACCCGTACCTGGCTCACCTTTGACCAATAAAGGCTTTTGTAAGCTACGTGCAGCTTTTACAGCAAGTTTTAAACTATCGGTAGCGATGTACTGATCTGTACCCGTAAATTGTTGTGTTTCAACAGACATGATTAAACCTTATTTTTATTAATTACAGCGGTGAATGATTGTTACTGACAACTGCTTTGGTTTTATTAGCCACATATTTTGACCAAAAGAAACCGATCACAAGCCCCACACCCATGACAAAAAGAATCAGTGACAAATTTGACCAAATGAGTGCTGATTCTTTCGTTAACACACCGAAAAGCAAGCCAAAAATAGCCGGTGCAATCGATGAGTTTGGACCTTCGGAAACCGTTGGTGTCAATAAAATGGCAAAGATCATCATCCATGTGATGCCACCCAACAGCTTCGGTAGGCGTGTGGCAATGGAATACCAACACCACAAAATCAGCAAACTGCCCAAAAGGTAAACTGTGACAGCAATACTGTCTTCAGGAATTGAATCGAGCATTGAAAGAAAACTATCCACGGTGCAACTCCTGAATTATGCTTTATGCGCCACGAAGGCCTTCTGGTGCCGCAGCGTTCGGATTGATTAATCCTTCTGGCGGCATTTGTAGAAAGAAGCCTTGAGTTTGAATCGAATCCATGACATGCAATACATTTACACGGGCCAATTTACGCGTTTCACTCAGCTCTAATGACATCACAAAAGTCGCTCGACCAAATGCAACACGAACAGCTTCAGGCAAAACATTCAATGGGCTAAAATCTTCAGCGGCTTGATCAGCTTCAGTTGGACAAGCAATATAAAGATACATTTCATCTTTTTTGCTTGATTTATAAATAGAACATTGCATATCTAAAACAGCACTCAAATAACTCAAGCCACAGGATACATCAAATAAAAGCAGCTGACATTAGTCATGATTAACGCATCAGTCGTGATTTTGTATAAATATTCAAACTTCAGACCAATTGACTAATTATTAATCCATGACTTTCATTTGCGTTGAAAGATAGCTTTCATCACGGCGTAGGAGTTGAATTAAAGGTTGGGTTAACAAATCATAGCGCCAACCTAATAAATAATCAGGCAAGTCTTGCTCATCATTATGAAAAACCACATGTTGATGCAGCGCGTTCATCCACTTTTTGCGCATCAACACTTCTTTAGGAATGCTGGTTTCATTGACCACATTTTGAATTAAGTGATCAATCTTCTCCCCCACATCTTTTGAAGAATGACGGATCGGACGTGCCATACGTAGTGGCCAATCTGCTTGCTCAGGCAAGAATTTCACCAAATCTAAAATGGTTTTACCGTGCTCGCGGACGACGTTTTGACGTATGTCTTTTACACCCGATAACTGAAAAGCATTTTTTGGATTTTTCTCAACCAAATCAATCATGCTTGAGTTTTTCAAAATGAAACTACGTGGTGTATTAAGCGCTTTCACCATCTGTTCACGCCATACAGCCAACTGCTGTAACTGCATTAACTGACGACGTGAATGTCGATAGTTACCAATATCTTGATAGAGTAAATGCAAAGGCGTTTCTGTCGCGATTTCTTGCGTCAGATGCTGACAGTCTTCAAGTGCAAAATGTAAGAGTGACTTTGAATCTAGTTCTTGTTTAACTTGAACCGTACCGGGTTTGTCGGAGACTTTTTATTTAAGTTAGGCCACCTGACCTAACTGGTTAATTTTATCATAGTACATTGCTTCAAAATCAAAAGGTGATACATAATCTAGCGCACTATGTACACGTTCTTTATTGAACCAATCCACCCAGTTTAGTGTCGCAAGTTGTACATCTGCTAAACCTTGCCAATCTGCTTTTAAATATTCAATCACCTCTGTTTTGTATA
>NZ_KB849236.1:981292-1107648 GCF_000368045.1 Acinetobacter johnsonii CIP 64.6 | reverse complement strand
GTTCCATTTGCCTCATTTTTTCTTGATCAGATATCTGTTGTACTTTAATAGGATTTTGCTGATCTAAATGCTTTTGATGCCAGGCACGAAGTGTTTCAGGAGTACAACCAATCTTAGGCGCAATTGCTGTGATTGCAGCCCAAGTAGAAGGATAATCTTTTTCAGATTCAATCAATAATTGAACCGATCTTTCTCTGATTTCAGGGGTATATTTTAATTTTGTCATCGGGATAGTCTCTCAGAATATTGACTCTCCGACAAACCCGGTACGGTTCAACTTTTTCTGAGAGATTCATTAAGTACAGCACATCGTTTGCCGCATAGCTCAATTGTGCAGGGCTTAATGGACGTGCCAACCAGTTTGAACGCGTTTCCCCTTTGTCGATATCGACATCCAACATTTGTTTCAGTGCATTTTGATAGCTGACTTGTAGACCATGTCCTAAAAAAGACATGCCCACTTGGGTATCAAATACATTGTTTAAGGTTTTATGCTGTGCATAGTGATAAATCAGGTCGATATCTTCGCTACAGGCATGAAAGACATTTTGCTGTGCACGAAAAAGTTTATTCCAAAATTCAGATAAATCGAGTGTCGTACCATCGAGTAAATAGACATTGTTTTCGACATTGATTTGAAATACGCCTAACTTCGGCCATAAGGTATCGACTTTGATGAATTCTGTATCGAGTCCATAGACTTCGTTACGATCCATTTTTTCCAAGACTGGTGTTAAGTCTTGTTGCTGCTGAATAAACTGAAACATATCCTACTGCGTCTAATGCTAGATGCTCTTTGGGCTATCTTACCTGAATAAGATCATTTAGCTATCAAGATTTCTAAGGGTTTTTTAATTATTTGCCGTTTTTTGTGATTTTTTTATACAACTAGATTCAAATTAATATTTTTTATCTTACTCAAGATTTCAATCTTGTAGCTCAACTAAAAAATGAAACAAGTATCGAAATACTTATTTCATTCGCATTCTATTATGTACAGCTTGGCTTAAGGTATGACTATCGACATATTCAAGTTCACCACCCTGTGGTACGCCTTGTGCAATGCGCGTCATTTGGATCGGTAAATGTTTCGTTGCCTCGACCAAATAGTGCGCTGTGGCCTGACCTTCTACCGTTGCATTGGTCGCCAAAATCACTTCTGTTACTTTACCATCGCCTAAACGCTGGATTAGATAAGGAATGCCGATCTCTTCAGGCCCAATACCATCAAGTGGAGATAAATGCCCACCTAATACATGGTACTTACCACGGAAACTGCCACTTTGCTCAATCGCCATCACATCTGCGGGAGACTCAACCACACAAAGTAGTTGATCGTCACGTTCATGCGAGACGCAAATATCACAAACTTCGTTTTCGGTCAGTGAGTGACACAAACTGCATTCGTGAATATAGCTGGTGGCTTCGTTCAAAGCATGTGCAAGACCCACAGCCCCTTCACGATTTTTCATAATCAGATGAAGCGCCATGCGCTGAGCCGATTTCGGCCCAACACTTGGCAAAATACGTAAAGCTTGTACCAATTGATCAAAACGATCGCTAAACACTATACGTATTCCTTAATTAGAATAAACCAGCAAGGCCTGGTGGTAAGCCTGCACCTGAGTTCGCAGCTTTCATACGCTCTTCAGTGATTACTTCGGCTTGACGTGCAGCATCATTCATTGCCGCAGCAATTAAGTCTTCAATCATATCTGCATCATCTTGCAATAATTCAGGATTGATTTCGATACGTTTTACCACATTACGGCAAGTCATCGTTACTTTAACCAAACCACCACCAGCTTCAGCATGCACTTCAGTTTGCGCAAGCTCTTCTTTAGCTTTTTTAATGTTGCTTTCCATGTCTTTTTGCATGCGTTGAGCTTGTTGCATTAACATATTAATGTTCATTAAAATCTCCGAACATAAAATTAAAAAATTAGATTAAGTCTAAACCACGTGTTATATCGCGAATAATATCATCAATATCTTCTAAACCAACAGAAACACGAATTAAACCTTCACGAATTCCTGCGGCTTGTTTCGCTTCTGGTGAAAGTTTGCCATGGGTAGTCGTTGCAGGATGGGTAATGGTCGATTTAGCATCGCCCAAGTTGCCTGTAATTGAAATAAATTGGGTATTATCAATAACAGTCCAAGCCCCTTCGCGCTCGCCTTTCACTTCAAAAGAAACGATCCCACCAAAGCCTGTTTGTTGCTTCGCTGCAAGTTCATGCCCAATATGCTCTGGTAAACCTGCGTAATACACTTTTTCGACTTTCGGGTGTGTATTTAAGAATTCTGCTAGCTTTTGCGCACTTGCTGAATGCTCACGCATACGTAGACGTAAAGTCTCTAAGCCTTTTAAGAATACCCATGCATTGAAAGGACTCATTGAAGGCCCTGTAGTACGCACATAACCAAACACTTCTTCGAGTAGTTTATGACTACCCACTACTGCACCACCAAGAGCACGACCTTGACCATCCAAATACTTCGTCGCTGAATAAATCACCAAGTCCGCACCAAACTCAATTGGACGCTGTAATACTGGCGTACAGAAACTATTATCAATTGCTAAAAGTGCGCCATTGGCATGTGCGATATCAGCAAGTGCTTGAACGTCTGCCACTTCAGCCAAAGGATTCGACGGAGACTCAACAAAGAGCAATTTAGTTTCAGGCTTAACGGCATTTTTCCATGCATCTAAATCTGTTAAATCGACAAAGTCGACAGTTACACCAAACTTAGCCACATATTTTTCAAACAAAGATACGGTCGAACCAAATACCGCACGTGAACAAATCACATGATCGCCCAGTTTTAAAAATGACATTGCCACGGCCATAATTGCGGCCATACCTGAACTGGTTGCCACTGCCCGCTCTGCACCTTCTAAAGCTGCAAGGCGTTTTTCAAACATTGCAACAGTTGGGTTGGTAAAACGCGAGTAGATGTTCCCTGGCTCTTGACCTGAAAATTTTGCTGCGGCCTCTGCTGCATTTTCATAGACAAATGATGAAGTTAGAAAGATAGGTTCGCCATGTTCTCCCTCGAAACTACGCGTATGCCCAGTACGAATGGCTAAGGTATCTAATTGGTATTCAAATTCGTCTTGTAGGCTCATGGCTCTGGTTCAGTCGACAGACTGCCTTTGTAAAGAATTGCCAACATTTTGAGCGTCTAGGCTATTTAAGGTCAAGGTAAAATACGCGAATATTGATTAGACTTCGATCAAACTTTCTGCTTATTTGAGATCTAAGACCTATATGCACGCTTTAAAAACTAAAATTTCAACGCATCAAAATAAATTAAAGAATCTTTCTACGCGCATTTTTAATGGAAAGTCACTCATTTTGTCACAAAGCACACCTTATGAAGTGATTGAAACATTTGATCTGACCCAAATTCGCTATTACGCACCTGAAGTGCGTAAGTATAAAGAACCCTTGGTTTTTGTGGTCCCGCTAGCCATCAATATGTCTATTTACGACCTTTATCCTTATCGCTCACTGGTGAAGTACTTCCAACAGCAAGGCTTTGCCGTATATGTGATTGATTGGGGGAAATTAAATATTCATAACCGTCATTTTAACTTTCTGACGTTTATTGATCATTATATTCCACTCTGTATACAAAGCATTTTAAAACATAGTGATAGCGAGCAAATTTCTCTGCATGGTTGGAGTATGGCTGGCATTTTCGTGACCTTGTATACCGCCCTGCATCAACCCAATTTTGTGAAAAATTTAATGGTTTTAGGGAGCCCAATTGACAGTTATAAATCTGGGCGAAATGGACAGTTCTTTGCATATCTCAATCGAATCATTTCAAAAAGCAAAGCAATACAACAGCAAATTTATCAGGGCAAAATACCAAAGCGCCTGCTTCATACCACTGGGAGATTAAATACTTTTGGTTTTAAAATCATTGATCCTATCGGTTGGTTTCAAAGTCATAAAAACCTACTGCTTAATTTAGATGATCATGAAGCTTTGTATGAACATGCCACCATTGGCGGTTTTCTCAATCGTATGATTGATTATCCTGGCGGCATCAACCAAGACATGCTTTTTAATGTTTGGCTGCGTAATCCACTCAAAACTGGACTAATCACATTAAATGAGAAAAGCATAGCTTTAAAAAATATACGGTGCTCATTGCTTGTGGCTGCGGGCACAACAGACCAACTTGTTACAGCAGAGGCAGCTCAACCATTAACCCAATTGACAAGTAGCACCGATGTCACGTTTACTCTTATCCCAGGGGGACATTTAGGACTGATGTCGAGTAAGCGTAGTGCCGATGAATTTTGGCCACAACTGGCTCAGTGGTTAAGTGAACGTTCAAGTAAAATTTAAATACTAAGGTTTGACATGATTCAGTCAGTTGCATTTATCGGTCTAGGCGCCATGGGTTATCGCATGGCATCACACCTACCTAAACACTTTGAACACGTGTGGGTATGGAATCGCAATTTTGATAAAGCAAAACAACATGCAGAAGCCTATGGCACGCAGGCGGTGGAACTTGCGCAAGCCGTTCAGGCCGATGTAGTCTTCTCTTGCCTTCCAACCAGTCAAGATATTGAAGACTTACTTGCACAAGTTGAGCTTAAAGCAGGCAGTATTTGGGTAGATTGCACCAGCGGTGTACCCTCTTCTGCAAAAAAAGTAGCTGAACAGCTTAAACAACACGGTGTGGACTTTTTAGATGCACCTGTGAGTGGTCAAACTATTGGTGCTGATAATGCAACCCTTACGGTTATGATCGGTGGTGATGCCGCAGCTTTTGAACGTGCACTACCAGCTATTCAAGCATTTGGCAAACTGATTAAACACGTGGGCGAATCAGGTGCTGGTTTTGCAGTTAAAGCCGTAAACAATATGCTTTTGGCTGTGAACCTCTGTGCTGTTGCCGAAGGGTTTACCACACTCAAGGCTCATGGCGTAAACTTAAACGAAGCATTAGATTGCATTAATGCGTCGAGTGGTAAAAGTGGCGTCACTGAAACTGTTTTACCACAGCGCATTCTCAACCGAAGCTTCCCGCTTACTTTTGCACTCCCTCTATTAGCAAAAGATACGGGCATTGCCGTTGATTTAGTCCGCGAAGCAAAACTATCCGCACCTGTGATTGGACTGGCTCAAAGTTTAATTCAAACTGCCAGTGATTTATCTGAAGCAGACAGCGATTTTTCTTCCGCAGTTAAACTATATGAGTCATGGAGCAAAATTACTTTAGAGTAATGCTTATCATAGTCAGTCATACTTTAACTTTAATCATAAGTAAAGCTATTCCGATAGCCGAACAAAAAGCCTCATAAAGAGGCTTTTTGTATATTTCTAATTTTATTGACGTTTTGATTCATTAAATGTCTAACTACATATTTAAAAATTATACGCTGTATCGGACTGAGCTCTTGTTGATGTAGATTATAAAAATCATCTGGGCTATCAAATAAACCGAAATCTTGGTTAATCCCCTTGTCTTGGATAAAAGTATCATTCAAATTCCAATCAATAGGTGGATTTTCAAAGTTCTCGGTAAATACCCCAAAACCACAAAAGGTTGTTGTTTGATGCTTATTTATACTTTGTAATTTTTCTAGATAGAGTCGATCAAGAATTACACCCTCCTGAATATACCATTGTCCATTCACACGAACTTCGACCCAACTATGTAAAATATTCTTGGGCGATAACTTATACCAAATGCCTTTGATTGCGCCTTTTTGTAGGGCTTTATCGATGGTAAACCCATGTATCCGCGTGGCTACACCCACTGCTCGGAGTAACGCCATCAATAACGTTGCTTTGGTATTACACTGACCATAACCGTCGCTTAAGACTTGAGATGCCTGTATCGTATCTCCCGTGTTATAGCCAAATTGAACTTCATCACGAACAAAGTTATAAATATTCCTCACCTTATTAACTTCATCAAGATCTCTCCATTTGCGTTGTTCAATCAAGTTTTGAATCGATGGATGGTAGTAATCTAAAATCGGCGTCTGTTCTAATAGCCTTTGCATACTCAGCTCTCCAATATAGTCATTTTGATTTAAAAACATGGAGTTAGTCCAAGGTCAATGTTTTTACTGCCCACTTTTATAATGAATTAAGATTAAAGATTGTTTTGAGCTTGATTAATTTTATAGCAGAGCTCTATATACTCAATTAATTCGGCACATATACTTGTGTATAAAAAAACTAATTAAATTTAGGATAAAAAATTTATGCTTAAAGTCATTGCTCAGGATTTTATTAAACTAGAACATCTTAATAGAGTCATGCCTTTATATCGTGAACTTGTAGAAAAAACAAAAGCTGAACCGAGATGTATATCCTACGACCTATTTATTGATCAGAAAGATGCTGGGCATTTTATATTTATTGAAGAATGGCCTGATCGTGCTGCACTAGATGCGCATTGTGAAACGGAGCATTTTAAAAGACTAGTACCGTTAATTGACCAATACCAAAGTGCTGCAGGAACCTATATATTAATGGATGAGTTTTTACACCAAAGTAGCTTCACCTAGATCGAATATGGTATCGAAAAATAAAACTATCCGATAAATACGTCCCTGTATAATTGCAACCAAACATCTTGATTTAAATATTTTCATCTTTCATTGCAGGCATAAGGATTTCTTTAACACAAGATGCATTACTGGTGGAGATGATAAATTTTGTGGCTAAAATAACATCGGACAAAGGAATTAAAGCATGATTGGTCTCTGCCAATACAGTTGCGGTTGGAACATCTGCTTCATATTCTGTTGCCAAATACCCTAGGTTTAAAACACTTACCCCAATCAGGTCATTACGCAAAATCTCCCGCAATGATTGAGCAATTCCACGCAAAGCATATTTCGTTGCAGAAAAGACCAACTCTTTGCCATTATGATTATCTACACCCCATGTAGAACCAATCAATATGACTTTAGCGTTATCCGATAACTTTAAATTTTCTATCAATGACTGAAGAGACTGAATACAGGTATTAATGTTTGTATTTAGAATGGTATTTAACTCGGCAGATGAAACCTCTTAAAAGTTATAATTCTCTGTAAAAGCATTATTTTCCCAGATTCCAACATTATAAATAAGAACATCTATTTTCTCTTCTTTGACTGCTTTTTTTACTTTATCCACCGCATCTTCAGGAGTAGATAAATCTGCACAAATCCAATTCAATTGAGCATTATTTTTAGGAATAGAACGAGAGACACCATAAATTTTATCCTGAGCTTCAGGCACTAAGTTTACAATCGCTTTGCCTAAGCCTCTACTTGCGCCATAAATTAGAAATGTTCGACCTAAACCATTCATATTTTAATTCATCCTTTCATAACGAACTGCATAATGATTTAAACTTAAGTTAAGTTTAAATCAAGCTTTATTCATCATTTTATATTTAGCCGTTAAAGATTATGATTACCTAAGTCACAGACAATAATTTATTTTCTACCCACTTATTTCAAGTAAATCCCCAGCACAAGGGATTCAATAATAAAATAGCAATAAATAAAGCTTTTAGACTGTCTAAAATAAGCATGCAAAAGAGTCCATTTAAGACAGCAAAATATCATTAAACGATAATGATGCATAAGCGCTTAATTCAGAAAAAATGATAACTTAAAAATTCATTGCTAATCGTATAAAAATGCCTGAAATAGCATTTGAGATGAGGCGAACATTAAAGGTTAAAAAAGCTGACGCACCGAAGCACTGTGTCCCTCTCAATGAAATTTAAAAATGTTAGAGCCTAAGAAAAGTTGTAAAAATAGACTAAATTACATCTCTGTACACGACAAATTTCACAGAACCCTTATCCTATCAGGATTCTGCTTTCTTAAAATTGCCAAAATTTCCTTAAACTCTTCTTTTTTCCCAAAACCAATTAAACGCTGAATCGCCATTTGAACATAGTCTAAACCATAGCGAAATAAACTCATTGAGAGTCGTCCATGCTTCTTTATTTTTATCGCTTTTTTTTGATTATGTTGCCATTCACCCGTTAAGTAACACCAACAGAAGCTTATAGCTAACACCGCAATCAATTTTTTCACTCGTCTAGGGTCTGTCAAGCGCGTATTTTCAAGATTAAACCCGCGTCCTTTGAGACAACTGAATAAGGTTTCAATTTCCCAGCGTAATGCATAATCCTGAATAGCATTGGCATTAAACTGAGGAGAAACGACGAGTAAAAGCTCTCCATTTTCTAACTGTAGTGCACTTATATATAGTTTCACCCGACCAACCAAAATCCGTCGTTTACGACATTCAATTTGACCAACTTTAAGATGGCGAAATAAATCACTAATTTTATGATTCTTTCCTAAATGATTGGTGACAATGAAGTTTTTTTAACACGAATGCAGAAGTTGATGTCTTGTTCAATTAACCATGTAAACCACTGCTCACCGATAAACTCTCTGTCTGCGAACACATTCACAACACGGTCTTTACCAAAAATGGCTATAAAGCGTTGAATCAAAGCAATACGCTCTTTCGTATCTGAATTTCCACGTTTATTAAGCAATGTCCAAAGGATAGGTATCGCTATTCCACGATAAACGATTGCGAGCATCAGGATATTAATATTTCGTTTTCCCCATTTCCAATTGGTTCTATCTAAAGTCAGTTTCACTTGGTCGAATGAAAACATATTGAAAATCAACTGAGAAATTTGACGATAATCAAAATACTGACCTGCAAAGAAGCGCTGCATACGTCGATAAAATGATTGTGGTAAGCACTTGATGGGCAAGGCTTTAGATGCAGAAGAAAGATTACATGTTTGCTTTAAAATAATCACAAGCATGATGAGCGCAAAGCACTTTAAATGTGACTTGTTCCATTTTAGAGATTTGTTTAAGATAAGATATAACTCATTGAGATGTGTCATAGTATTCGTCGTTAGAAAACAATTATTGTGACATTATTTCAATGAGTTATCTATTTTTGTCGTGTACAGAGAAATTACATAAAAAACTTAAATATCCATTTCTATCTGCCATTTTAAAAGCTATTGATATATATAAATTTTATGTATTATATGCAGTAATTATGAAGTAAAATTACAATTGAGTAAGAACTCACCATTGAATAAACAGAACAAACCCCTATAAAGTAATAGCGTGACTACATACAATGTTACAAACTGAGGAAATTCTCATGAAAAAGTTGACTGTAGCGGTTTTTGCCAGTCTTGCAACATTAATCGGGGCGCAAAGTTTTGCGGCATCACCTGAGCAAGAGTGTCAAAAATTAAAAGATGATCATGATGTCATTTATGCATCTAAAGGTTTCTGTTTTAAGGACCCTGAAGCGAAAGCAAAATTTGGCAATGATAATTGCTACACCACCAAACCAAAATTCTCTGAAAAAGAGCAACAACGTCTTGACGCGATTAAAGAACGTCAAAAAGAATTAAACTGTAAGTAAATCAGTTTAAGCGAAACTTAAGGAATAGACATGGCTTACGATGAGCAAAACATTTTTGCACGAATTTTACGTGGTGAACTTCCAGCCATTAAAGTATATGAAGATGACCAAGTTCTTGCATTCATGGATATTATGCCTCAAGCAGACGGTCATACTTTAGTCATACCCAAGACACCTGCGGTGACTTTACTCGACCTCCCTGCCGATGCTGCTGCCTACACCATTCAAGTGGTACAAAAAGTAGCAAAAGCCATTGAAGTCGGTTTGGATGCCCAAGGCATTGTCCTCATGCAACTGTCTGGAGCTGCTGCTGGGCAAACCGTTCCCCATGTACATTTCCACCTCATTCCGAGTTCGGTACATGAGCTAGGTAAGCATGCGTTGCAAATGGGTGATCAAGAAAAAATCAAAGCACAAGCAGAAAAAATTCGCGCTGCTTTGTAATTCCATCCATTCAATCAAGGAGCTTCGGCTCCTTTTTTAGGTCTAAAAATAAATAAGATCAATAACCTAAGCACTCAAAATCAACCTTAACAATTTATCGCGGAAATGCATTTGACATTGAGTTGTTTAATATTTTTGTAATATTACCTTAATATTAATGACTTATTTGTAATCAATAATGAGCGCCAAGAGACAGAAGTCTGATGAATAAAAAGACGACTGAATAACCTTTTATAGACGAATCAACAAAAAGTCTTTCTTGGAGCTACACATGAAAAAAACACTTTGCGCATTAGCAGTTGGGGCAACTTTACTTACACCAGCTTTAGCGATGGCTGCTGACGTAAAAATTTATGGCCGTGCGCATGTTTCTTTAGACTATCTGGATGATGGCGCTGACTATAACGAAGTTGGTCTTTCTTCAAACTCATCACGTTTAGGCTTCAAAGCTGAACAAAAATTAGAAAACGGCATGACTGTTTTTGGTCAAATCGAGCAAGAAATTAACTTTGCTAGCGGCAACCAAGATGACAAAAGCGTTGATTTTTCTACTCGTGATACCTTTGTAGGTTTAAAAGGTGACTTTGGTCAAGTACGTGCAGGTCGCTTTGACAGCCCATTTAAAGTGGCTCGTGGTCCAGTCAACTTTTTTGGTGACATGGTTGGTGATATCCGCAACGTAACACGTGTTAGTGATCAAAAGTTTGATGAACGAAACGAAAATACCGTTGAATATAAATCTCCTAAATTCGGTGGTGGCTTTAACGTACTTGCAGCTTTATCATTACATCCAAAAACTTCAATTCCAAAAGATGCAACTACTGGTGAAGGTCAGGACGATAATAAAGCTTACGATCTAGCTTTAACTTATAACGAAGGTCCGGTTGACTTTGCTGCTGCTTATGAACGTTACGAAGAAAACTCTGCAATTGGCGCAGGCGAACGTGATGGTTTCCGTGTTGCGGCAGCATATAAAATTACACCTGAATTAAACTTCGGTGGCTTATACCAATACCTTACACATGATTTAGAAGGTACTGCAGCAAAATATGCTGATGCACAAGTATTTGGCGTAGCAGCAGACTATAAAGTGGCACCGAAAACTTATGTACGCGGTCAGGTATTCCACCGTGACGTTGACACCGATGATGCAAACTCTACCCTTTTAGCGGTTGGTGTTGAACATCGTTTAGACAAGGCAGTACGTGTATATGCAAACCTTGCAACCATGTTAAATGATAAAAATGCAGACCTTACTCCTTGGAAAGAAGGTCGTAGCTTTGGTAACTCTGTAAAAGGTGCTAAAGACGAAAACTCTACAGCACTTTCTTTAGGTTTCCGTTACGACTTCTAAGTCTTAACCGAACTTAAAAAACAAAAAAACACGCTTCGGCGTGTTTTTTATTGCAACAACTTATAGGCAAATAAAAGCCAGCAAATTTGCTGGCTTTGTTTATCTAGGTAAGTTTTACAAAGATGATTTTTTAACATTAACGCTTTAAAAAGCCAGATACTAAATTCATCACCTGTTGAATATCAGCATTGGCTTCTTGTTTACTGGTTTGCTCACCCTGCGGTGTCAATGAGTCAATAATTTGTGGTAAGACTGTAGAAATCGCACTATAAATATCTTGCTTCGGCGCTTGAGTTTGCTCTGCAACTTGCTCCACCGCGGCATCATCAAACAAGTTTTGAACTTGCTCTGGATTTACACTGGCGTTCTCTCCTGGTCCTGTAGAAACCCAGTCCTCAACCTGACTGCTTAAACCTTGCCCTTTAAGTTTATCTAAAGCTGCCTGCAAACCACCTTGCTGTTGAATCCATGCCAAAATCAAAGGCAATACCGCAATCAATAAACTTTTTCCACCGCCTGAAAATCCTGAGTTCTGCGAGTTTGGCATCTGCTGTGACTGTCCACCAGTCAAACCACCCAACACCGAACCAAAAATATCGCTCAGACCACCCTGTTGTGTTTGGCCTGTACCACCCGCTCCAAGTTGTCCAAGCACCGAACCCAAAATTCCACCCAAACCACTTTGTTGGTTTGACTGTTGCTGACCGCCCATGGCCTGCTTTGCTAAAATTTCTATAATATTATTCAGATTCGTCATCACTTTATCCTTTCTAGGTTTTTTAAACAGCATACGATGTTTAAAAAAACCCTATAGAGATAAATTGTTAATTTTTGCTATGAATGAAAAAAATAGAGTGGCAGTCAAATCACCAACGGAATTTATTCCAGTTTTCAGGATTCGCCCAAAACTTTGAATTAAACCAGTCAGGCACATGCTTATAAGTCAAAATATTAAATTGCCATAAAGCAAAGTCTTTACCATGCGTCGTTTTATCGATCAGTTGAGTAAAACCTAAAGCACGAAGCAGTTGTTCATCCTGCAATTGACTCACCACCACAATACGCTTTGCCATCAAATCTCTTAAACGCACCAATAGTTGTGATTTTTGTTGTGAGCTTATATTTTGCATTTCTGCCGTGTCAAAAAGTACAAAACCTAAATCATAGCGCTGGGTAAAAGGCAGACTTAAAAAGTCAGATACGCTAAAATATTGCCATTGAATAGATTGATGATGATTTGGGCTGAGATCCTGCCCAATGCACAATGCAGTTGAAATAGGCTGTTCTTGAGATAAATCGTCTAGCATAGAAGTAATGACGTTCAGTTCAGCCATAACCGCATCCTTAATATTGAGTGAGTAATTCTGTATGGAACTTCAAGGCATTTGCCATAAAATGCATGCAGGTCTTAAGGACCTTAGTGTAACTGATCAACATACACACAAGGCAAATGTTGAATATAAATTTATCCTAGATCGTTCAGAAGTTGACCTTCCTTTTAACTTGGGTCAAGAAATCGAGATTGAATGGACTGGTAAAATCTTCTGCGTTTCATGTGGTACGAAAACCTCTAAATCGTTTTCACAAGGCCATTGCTTCAAGTGCTTTAAGACCAAAGCCTCTTGTGACATGTGTATTATGAAACCTGAAACCTGTCACTACCACTTAGGCACCTGCCGAGAAGACAGCTTCGCGCATGAAGTTTGCTTTCAGCCTCATATTGTTTATTTAGCTAACTCAAGTGCCTTAAAAGTTGGGATTACACGGATTAGCCAAATGCCAACTCGTTGGCTTGATCAAGGTGCAACCCAAGCCCTTCCAATTATGAAAGTCGGTTCGCGTCGTCTTTCAGGCCAACTCGAAATTATGTTTGGAACACAAGTGGCAGACAAAACCGATTGGCGTAAACTGCTCAAGGGCGAAGCTGAACCACTCGACTTGATTGAAGTTCGCGAACAACTCATCGAAGAATTTGCATCTAAAATCCAAGCCATTCGTGAGGAATTTAGTCAAAACCTTGAGTTCAATGAAACTGTTGAGCTTTTGGAAACCGAACTGCCGCGCGAGTTTGTTTATCCAGTTGAGCAATACCCTGAGAAAATCAAATCCCACAATCTGGATAAAACCCCAGTTATTCGCGGCAAGTTACAAGGGATCAAAGGTCAGTACCTGATTTTAGATACAGGCGTGATTAATATTCGTAAATATTCAGGTTATGAGCTCAAAATTCGTGCCTAAGCTTGTTTATCCTTAAATAAAATTTGTTTATCTACACACATAAAAAAACCTGCACGAATGCAGGTTTTTTTATGTCATACGATTATTTAATTTTTGCATGTGCTTTTAAGTATTGCACATAATCTTCAGCTTCTTGCTGACCACGAAGTTGTTGATATAACTTCGAAAGCTCAGCCAATTGCTCATCCGTCAACGCACTAGACGTCGTCTTGTTTACGTTTGATACCGCTACCACCACCATTTCTGTTGGCAATAATGCTGTTGTTACAGACCACTGTCCTGCTTTTGGTGCCGCTTGGCTAAACGCCGCACGCTCAACTGCACGTGGTAAGCCTTGTGAACGAATAAACACTTGCGGTGGAGTAAAGGTCAAACCGCTCTTGGCAACAACAGATACTGCTGGTTGAGTTTTAAAGTCTTTTAAACTTTGAGCAATTTTGGCTTTAGCAGCATCATAAGCTTTTTGTTCAACCAATTTTGCTTTCACACGTGGTGTTGCTTCTTGAAGCGTTTGGACACCTGCCGCATGATAATCACGTACTTTTGCCCAAACCACATCCCCATTCGGAAGTTGAATGCTGCTGGTCGCGTTACGATCACCGTTTTTAACGTCATCGTTAAACAGTTTCACTTTTACCGCAGCATTACTTAATACAGGATGCTGTGTAGATAAGGTCATGCCTTTTACAGTTTGAACTTGTACACCTTTAACTTCTTGAGACACCACATCTAAAGCATCTGAGTCTACAACCAGTTCATTTAAACTGTTTACAGTATCAGAGAATGCATTGGCTGTTTTATTCTTTTGAACTTCCGCCGTCAAACGTGCTTTTTCATTTTCAAAAGATGGCAACTTCACAGCTGGCGCATCAGTTTCAATGACATGGTAACCAAATTCAGTTTTTACAGGCGCTGATACTTGACCTGATTTAAGTGATGCTACAGCTTGGTCAAAAGCATCACCAAAAGTGCCTTTGTTATAAACTGCTAAAGCACCACCATTCGCTTTAGATGCAGTATCTTCAGAGTATTGAGCCGCAGCTGCTGCAAAGCTTGTTCCTGCTTTAATTTTTGCCACAACCTCTTCTGCACGTTTTTTCGCTTCAGCATCTGTACGTGCATCCGTCGTAATCAGAATATGTTTAACCAAAGGCGCAACATTATCTTTTTGTGCTTCAACAAACTGTGTATAGGCTTGCTGCAACTCCGCATCTGTTACAGGTGAAGCAGCAGCAGGTACATTGGCTGGTGTTAACAGCACATAGTCAACATCTACACTTGCCACTTGTTTAAACATAGCTGGGTGTTGCTTGTAATAGTTTTCAATCTCTTGTGCTGAAACCTTGACGTTCTTTTTATATTCATCAAGATTTACATTGGCAAACTGCACAGTACGCTGTTCTGTTTGTAAGTTAGCAATTTGTTGAATATCTAGTTTACTCACCAATGCATAATCAACAAAAGTCGAACGCATCATTTTTAATGCATGGTCTTGACGTAAGTTTGCAACGAGCGCATCACTACTCATACCCACAGACTGCAAATAGCTTGAATAACGCGTTTCTGAAAATTTTCCATTTTCTTGAAAACTTGGCTGTTGAGCAATCATCTGTTCAATTTGAGTATCACTGAGTGAAATGCCCAGCTTTTCAGCCTGTTGCAATAACAAAGTGTTTGCGATCAGTTGGTCCATCGCCTTATCTTTAATAAAGCTTTGGTTGAGTAAAGTTTCATCCCCATTGGCATAAGTTAAGAATTGTTCTTTAAAGGAAGCGGTTAAGGTCTCTAATTCCTTTTCAGAAATATCTTGGCCATTGACTGATTTTACAGCGTCTTTTGATCCGCTACTAAAATATCCTTCAATACCTACAAGTGCTAAAGGGGTCAAAAACAAAATGAGCAAAGCTTTGCCCAACCAACCCTTAATAACTTTACGAAAAGATTCCATAAGTATTCCAATATTTTATTTGCCCGAGATTTTAACTGAAAAGCAGCAATGAATGAATGTGTTATCGACACATTTTCTAATGTTTAATAAAAAACGCGCCGAAAAGGCGCGTTTAGTATTTATTTAAAAGATTAAGCAACAGAATCTTTTAAACCTTTACCAGCTTTAAAGCTTGGTACTTTGCTTGCTTTAATTTCTAAAGTAGCACCAGTTTGTGGGTTACGGCCAGTACGTGCAGCACGTTCTTTCACGTTGAAAGTACCAAAACCAACAAGTGTAACTGTATCACCAGACTTAAGCGCTTCAGTGATTGAAGCAATTGTAGCGTCTAAGGCCTTACCAGCATCAGTCTTAGACAATCCCCCTTTCTCTGCAATTGCATCAATTAATTCTGATTTATTCATGTGGATCGCGTCCTCTTAATATCGTTTATTTAAGGTCCAAAAATTTAGTATAAATTACCGTAACGCCTTTATAGCAATGCTTTAGGTGAAAACGCAATACTCTGTATATGCTTTTTTGGAAAATAAATCACAAAAAAACGTTGAAAAAGGTACAAAAGCACAACCAGATCACTTTTTACTCACTTTTTCGTTTAACTTCTTATTTTCTTCAATCAAAACATCGATTTTATCATTCAGTTGAAGAATCAGGTTTTCTAAGTACTGAATGTCTTTCACCGTGACCAATCCAATCCGGTTTAAGGAGTGATTTACTCCACGATCCACGATCTTCTCAACCTTGTCTTTAGTATCCGTCACCGATTCACGTGCTTTCTCAGATACCTTTTCAACCGTTTGGTCAGCAATTTCAGTGGTTTTAGATTCTAACTCTTCGCCGACTTGGACCAACGAGTCAAATAATTTATTCCCCTCTTCCTCTGCACGTGAAAAAGCACCCAAACCGGCTAACCAGATTTGCTTGGTATACTTTCTAAAATCCAAACTATTTTTACGATGAAAATGATGCTTAGTTTTTGTTTTTTTTAGTGTTTCATCTTCTTGCGAAATATCATCTAACTCTATATCTGCTTTTTCCATTAACACCATCTCCTGCATGATTTATGTGCAAAAACATCCAAAAAATCTTATAGATTGCACTATACTAGCAAATATTAGACTTGATCGATTTGTAAAACTGTTCTACAAAGCATCTTTATTACATTTTTATTTTTAAGTCTGAAGTTTTTGCGAGCAGGATGCTCATTTCAGGTCAGGATTTAGGTTACTACTTATGAGTGATTCTCAAAAAGAACACAATCAAACACATATGCTACTCACTATGGTGATGATTGTTCTTGAGACGATCTTTTCTCTTATTTTAAAACACGACCGTGTGGTTGCACTTCACTGTAAAAAGTTTGTTGAGCAAAATATTGCGATTAAAATAAATAGCTATCTGCCTTATTTTGACTTCTATATCACCTTTACCGCTCAAGGTGTTTTATTTGATGCCAAAGCACCTGAAAAACCGGTCGACCTAGATGTACGCACCACATTGATGGATTTAATTAAAATTTTCGTCTTTGGAAACCGTCGCAGTATTAAAACCATGCGTATTGATGGTGACATCATCTTAAAAGATGAGTTCCGAGATTTAATTTTACATTTTAGTGCACCTAAAGTTCTTGCCGACTGGAAAAACTGGTTAACTGAACCAACTGATCCACAAAATGTAGTTGCATCTAAAAAGCGCATTGCACCACTTTTAGAGAAAATTGAAGAACAACGTTCTAAAATCAACACTCTACAGGTTGAAGTGAAACAATACAAAAATCGTATTCGCCGTATCGAGCAACGTCAAAAACGTATAAATGTCACATTTTTTGTGTTTTCTATACTTTTGATTAGCTTATTGGTATATAATATTTGGCTTGCATAACTACATAATATTTCAAGCAAATTAAATACGCGCAATCCCTATTAAAAAAACTTGACTATTTTAGTCAGGATTCTTAAAATCGACACATCTAGTCTAATCATGTGTATCGAATCATGCGCTTAACAACTCGCGGACGCTACGCAGTGACTGCTCTACTTGATTTAGCTTTGCAGCCAACTGAACAAACGATCACGCTTGCAGAAATTGCAGCTCGTCAAACTATCTCTGTTGCTTATCTTGAGCAGTTATTTGCGAAATTAAAGCGCCACGGCTTAGTTTCTAGTATTCGTGGTGCCAACGGTGGTTACCATTTAGCTCGTCGCGCTGATGAAATCACAGTATTAGCAGTTATTGAAGCTGTAAACGAAACAGTTGATGCCACTCGCTGTGACCATAAAGGCAACTGCCAAAATGGCGCAATGTGCTTAACTCACGATTTATGGCAAGAACTCTCCCATCACATTGCCGACTATCTCGCTAAAATCACTCTTGCTGACCTTGTAGCACGTGACAACGTTCAAAAAGTTGCCATTCGCCAAAACACAGCACCTTCAGATTCAGCCCTTTTATCGGTAACAGGTATTTGACATGAAACGTCCAATTTATCTTGATTATGCAGCAACAACTCCTGTAGACCCGCAAGTCGCTGAACGCATGATGGAATGTCTGACATTTGACGGCACATTTGGCAACCCAGCATCTCGTTCTCATGCTTACGGTTGGCAAGCAGAAGAAAAAGTAGAATATGCACGTGAACAAGTTGCGAACTTGATCAAAGCAGATCCACGCGAAATCGTTTGGACTTCTGGTGCAACTGAATCAGATAACTTAGCTCTTAAAGGCGTAGCACAATTCTATGCGTCTAAAGGCAAGCACATTATTACAAGTAAAATTGAACACAAAGCTATTTTAGACACTTGCCGTGAGCTTGAGTCTGAAGGTTTTGAAATCACTTACCTTGAGCCACTTCCAAACACGGGTCTAATTACCCCTGAAATGGTTGAAGCAGCTATTCGTCCAGACACTATTCTTGTTTCACTTATGATGGTAAACAACGAAATTGGTTCTGTGACCGATGTTGCGGCAATTGGTGAAATTACTCGTGCACACAAGATCTTCTTCCATGTCGATGCGGCGCAAGCTGCAGGTAAAGTTGAAATTGACCTTTCTACCATGAAAGTTGACCTTATGAGCTTCTCTGCTCATAAAATTTATGGCCCTAAAGGTATTGGCGCACTCTATGTACGTCGTACTCCACGTGTTCGTTTAAAAGCGCAAATGCATGGTGGTGGTCATGAACGCGGTATGCGTTCTGGTACACTTGCAACACACCAAATCGTTGGTATGGGTGAAGCATTTGAACTTGCAGGTAAAAACTTAGCTTCTGAACAAGCACGCATTCGCGTACTTCGTGACAAGCTTTGGAATGGCTTACAAGACTTAGAACAAATTTTCTTAAACGGCCACCCAACACAAAACGTTGCGAACTACTTAAACGTAAGTTTCAACTTTGTTGAAGGTGAATCGTTAATGATGTCGTTGAAAGACGCTGCTGTATCTTCGGGTTCAGCTTGTACTTCAGCAACATTAGAACCTTCTTATGTATTACGTGCACTAGGTTTGTCTGACGAACTTGCGCACAGTTCAATTCGTTTCAGTTTTGGTAAATACACCACTGAAGCAGACATTGACCATGTACTTACAGTGACGCGTTCTGCGGTCGAGAAACTTCGTGAACTTTCTCCACTTTGGGACATGTACAAAGACGGTATCGACCTTTCTACAGTTGAGTGGGCTGAACACTAATTTTTCCTATTGAAGTCATCCACATACTGGATGGCTTCATTGAAAAATCAAGTTTTGACCCCATATTTAATATTAACGCTGACCCCGAGGTTTGGAGACGCATCATGGCTTATAGCGAAAAAGTAATTGACCATTACGAAAACCCTCGTAATGTAGGTGTATTAGACAAAAATGCTGAAAACGTAGGTACAGGTATGGTCGGAGCACCTGCATGTGGCGACGTTATGCGTTTACAGATCCAAGTAGATGACAACGGTGTGATTGAAGAAGCACGTTTCAAAACTTATGGTTGTGGCTCTGCTATTGCATCAAGCTCTTTAGTGACTGAATGGCTAAAAGGCAAAACTTTAGATCAAGCTCAAGCGATCAAAAACATTGATATCGCAACTGAACTTGCTCTTCCTCCAGTAAAAGTACACTGTTCTGTACTGGCTGAAGATGCTATTAAAGCTGCTGTTGAAGACTACCGCAGCAAAAAATCTAAAGCTTAATTGCTTCGCATTTTAAAGAAAGATTAGGGAGTTTTCATGATCAACTTAACTGAAAATGCTGCAACTCATATCAGCAATTATTTAAAAAATCGCGGTAAGGGTGAAGGTATTCGCGTTGGCGTGAAAACTTCAGGCTGTTCTGGTTTGGCTTATGTGCTTGAATTTGTCGATTCAATTGATGCACATGACACCACCTTTGAGCAGTTTGGGGTGAAAGTATTTGTAGACCCAAAAAGCTTGGTTTATCTCGATGGTATGGAGATGGACTACGTGAAAAATGGTTTAAACGAAGGCTTTGAGTTTAACAACCCAAACAAAAAAGGCGAATGTGGCTGTGGTGAATCTTTCACGGTATAACAGTTCATTAACTTGCTTTTCAACATTAAAACAGTGTGTATCACACTGTTTTAATTGCATTTACATAGAGTGTTTTTGCTTTCGCAATGACCCCCAATTTAGCGCGGAATCCCTCTCCTATGAATCATTTTGAGTTGTTTAACCTCCCAGTAGCACTCGATATTGATTTAGCAACCTTAAAATCAGAATTTTTAAAGTTGCAGCAACAATATCACCCAGATAAAGCTCTCGATAAAGATCAAGCCCTCATAAAATCAAGTGAGATCAATCAAGCATTTAAAGTTTTATCTCAGGTTGATAGCCGTGCAGGATATTTATTAGGATTAAAAAAACAAGATTATCATCTTGATCAATCCATCAACGATTTTGAATTTCTCCAGTCTGCCTTAGAAATCCGTGAACAACTTGATGAAGCACGTTCAGCAGATGAATTACAATCACTCAAATTAGACGTTCAACAATGGATTGATGGTTTAGTCCGCGAATTCAAAATTGATTTTGAAGAGGAAGATTGGGCTGAGGCACGTGATGATGTCCGCAAACTTCGCTTCTTTGTAAAAGTCATGCATGACATAGATAAAGCTGAAGATCGTTTTGAAGATGACGATAGCTTTGATTTAGATGATGAATTTTAACTTATTTTTAATTTTTGACGCTCAAAGGATGTAACACATGGCTCTCTTGCAAATTGCAGAACCTGGACAATCAAGTGCGCCACATGAACACCGTATTGCCATTGGTATCGACTTAGGTACAACTCACTCTCTAGTTGCAACTGTACTTTCAGGCAAAGCAAAGGTTTTGCATGATGAACAAGGTCGTGTCTTACTCCCATCGATCGCGCATTATGGTGTAAATCAAACCCAATATGGCGACGAAGCAAAACCATTTTTGACTGCTGATCCTAAAAACACCATCGTTTCAGTCAAACGCTTTATGGGACGCTCTAAAACTGACATTAAGTTTCAACACCCCTACACTTTAGTGGGGGAAGATAATCAAATGCCAGCTTTTGAAACCGCTCAGGGTCGCAAAACCCCTGTCGAAGTGTCCGCTGAAATTTTAAAGCAACTGAAAGATCGTGCTGAAGCGAGCTTAAAAAATGAAGTCAATGGTGCAGTGATTACCGTTCCTGCATACTTCGATGAAGCTCAGCGTCAAGCGACACGTGATGCCGCACAACTTGCGGGTTTAAACGTATTACGTCTTTTAAATGAGCCTACTGCTGCTGCAGTTGCCTATGGTCTCGACCAAGAAACCAATCTTGCGCATGATCACAACTACGTGATTTATGACTTGGGTGGCGGTACCTTTGACGTTTCAATTTTACGCTTTTCACAAGGCGTGTTTGAAGTGTTAGCGACGGGTGGTCACACTGCATTAGGTGGTGATGACCTTGACCGTTTAATCGTAAAATGGGCGAAAAAAGAACTCAACATTGAGCAGTTCGATGACACTGAATATGCACACGTTTTAGTTGCTGCACGTAAAGCTAAAGAAGCTTTAACCGATGCAGAAAGCGTTCATTTACAAGTCCTAGAGCACAGCTTGACTCTTGATCGCACGACATTTGAAAGCATTATCAAAGTTGCTTTAGATAAAACGATTAGTGTCTGCAAACGTGTCCTCCGCGATGCCAAACTCGAACTCAACGACATTCAAAACGTAGTTTTGGTCGGTGGCTCAACTCGCTCTTATGCTGTACAAAACGCTGTACGCGATGTGTTTGCTCAAGAGCCATTATGTACCATCAACCCAGATGAAGTTGTTGCTATTGGTGCATCGATTACAGCCAATCAGTTGATTGGAAACACAGCCGATGGCGCATTACTGCTTGATGTAACTCCGCTTTCTCTCGGTCTGGAAACCATGGGCGGCTTGGTTGAGCGCCTTATTTCACGTAATACCGCAATCCCAGTTGCACGTCGCCAAGAGTTCACCACCTACCAAGATGGCCAAACCGCGATGCTGATTCATGTGGTTCAAGGTGAGCGTGATTTGGTTGAGCATTGCCGTAGCTTAGGTCGTTTTGTCCTTCGCGGCATTCCACCAATGACTGCGGGTCAAGCGCGTATTGAAGTGACCTTCCAAGTGGATGCCGATGGCCTACTGACGGTTTCAGCTAAAGAAACAACCTCTGGCGTACATGCACAAATTGATATCAAACCATCATATGGTTTGGCTGATAGCGATATGGAACGCTTACTGCTCGATGGTTACAAGTTTGCTGAAGAAGATAAAAATCTTCGTCACTTACAAGAAACCAAAGTTGAAGCAAAACGCGAACTCGAAGCTTTAGAGCAAGCCCTAAAAGTGGATGCTCACCTGCTCACGAGTGAACAACAAGTTGCATTAAATGCGGCCAAAACTTCATTAGAAGCAACACTTGAAACAACAGAAATCAAAGCAATTGAATCTGCTGTTGAACAGCTTAAAATATACAGTGATGCTTTTGCAGCAGCACGTATGAATCAGCATATCGATGCAGCGCTGAAAGGCACAAAACTCGACGACTGGTCAAACTCAAACTAATTTATAGGTAAAGACTATGCCACGTATTAAAGTTCTCCCACATGCGCAAATCTGCCCAGAAGGTGCTGAGTTTGAAGTTGAACAGAATGCGAATCTTTGTGAAAGCTTACTGAAAAATGGAATCAAAATTGAACATGCGTGCGATATGTCCGCTGCATGTACAACTTGCCACGTTGTGGTACGTAAAGGCTTTGACAGTTTAGAAGAAATGAATGATGTTGAAGCTGATCTACTGGATCGTGCTTGGGGCTTAGAACCTGACTCTCGCTTGTCTTGCCAAGTGAAGTTAGTGGATGAAGACTTAGAAGTTGAAATTCCTAAATACACAATTAACCACGCATCTGAAAATCACTAATTTTCAAAGCATAAAAAAGCCACTCATTGTAGTGGCTTTTTTACGACTCTCGCTTTGTATCTCATCCTATCAACTTAATGATATTCATTTTTTTGAACAGGTTCTATTACTTCATCTTCAAGATTGAGTTTAACGATACCTTGCGAGTTGGTCATCTTCTGCTGGGTTTGAATGCGTTGAATCATTTTTTCTAAAACTTGAATCAACTGCGGATATTCAAAATTCTGCACTTCATCTAAGTTTAGCAGCAAATGAAACCCTTTATATTCATAATCAAACCAGCGTTGATAGTCTGATTTTTGCGACGTATATTTTTCAACGACTTGCCACGTTTTCACAGCACCTTTAATCCCCTTAAGGAAAATTGGTGCTTTCGGCGCACAAAGATAATCATTTTTTACTAAATTATGTGTATCGTCCGAAATTAAGATTTCATCCACTTGCGCTGCACTTTGTAAGCGTGCAGCAAGGTTTGCATCACGACCAACAATGGTATAAGCCATACGGTGCGATGCGCCATAGTTCCCTACGTGGCAATACCCTGTAGAAATTCCCATACGAATATGTAATGGCGGATAACCCATTTTCACCCAACGCTCGCGCAGGATTTTCATTTGCTGACGCATCGCCATAGCCATTTCCAAACAGTTTTGAGCATCACGCTCTACACCTTCAGAATTAGGGTCACCAAAGAACACTAAAATTGCATCCCCCATGAATTTATCCACAGTACCTTCATATTGCTTCGCAATCTCGGTCATGTGTTTTAAATAATCATTGAGTAGGAATGCTAAATCATCCGGAATTAAGCTTTCAGAAAGCTCTGTAAAACCCTGAATATCTGAAAAGAAAACTGTCAGTTTCTTACGCTTGTATTCAATTTTCGCTTCAGACTCACCCTTCATAATCGATTGCCACAACTGAACTGGTGCATAGCGACTCAGCTGATTGGCAAACTCCATATAACGGTTCATCTGATCGAAATAGTGATTTTTGCGGCGGTATATGTCTTGCATTTGGTTGCGCTGATAATAGCTACCCACGCCAAAATAAGTGGTGAGGCACAAAAAACCCAATACGATCAGTTCGGTACTGGTAGCCTCGAAATACTCACCAAAACCGAAGACAAAGATAATTGAGATATAAAAGACAACCACCCCAATCAGGCTGGCCAAAGACACCATCAAAAAAGAAATTTTATTGCTAATAGCCGTGTAAAGCATAGCAAAAATGGTTAAAAATGTGAGTACGATACTGAGATGTACAGCGGCTAAAATGATCGCAGTAATGACAATATCAATAACAAACATTACACCGCGTCGCATCTTATTATTGAAGCGATAACCTAACCACCTTGAAAATGGGGGGGTGATCAATAATACAATGAGCAACAGCAGCGGCACGTAAATCTGATATTGAGTATCTGCCATCGTATAATGATAGACGATGGTTATTAAAGACAGCATGCCATATCCCATCGCACGATGGAAATACTCAAATTGTTTGGGCTCTTTAGATAACCAATCGTCTAATGGCACTGCTCGTTCCCCATTATGCTCACGATCAAATCATCCCTGATTTGATTTCTCACGTGTATTAGTCCATACGCCAATCGAATGGCATATCACCTTGACCACGTAGTGCAAGCATTAAAGTTTGACGCATATGCGCAAGCACTTCATTGCTATAAGGAACAGCGGGTGTACCCCAAACTGGTTTTGGCCATGCGACGTCGTTTTGATAACGTACAACATGGTGAAAATGGAGCTGCGGAACCATGTTACCTAAAGCAGCAACATTCATTTTGTCAGCACGGAATACACGAGCCAATTGGCTTGATAACCAGCTTGACTCACGTAAAAACTGTTCTTGGTCGGCTTGACTGAGCTCATATAACTCAGTGATGCCTGGCACGCGTGGAATTAAAATTAGCCACGGGAATTGCATATCATTCATTAAGCGACATGTTGAAAGTGGAAAGTCGCCTACAAAAAACGTATCTTGAGCAAGTTGTGGATGCAAACTAAACATATCTTTATAAATGATGCAAATTAGAATAATGGCTAATACTATCACATCCAATCAGAGGTGAATATTGCAAGCAATGTGTTTCAACACAAATAAACTACGTTTTACTTTGAACCACATCACATTTATTACTTTAATAAATTTCATCAAAAAATCAAGTCTTTCTTTTTATAGCGCAAGTCCGCAAAAAAGACCTGATATCTGTATGAAATCACAGCAAATTAGAGCTAAATTTTAATGCAATTCTTTCAATAAACTTTCCAATAAGTCATTGATAAATTGAATTCGTTTTTCATAGTCCTCTAGCATCACCATGACCTTTAAGCGCTGGCCACCCTCCATCCTAAAAAAGGTCGGGTGTTTTTGCATCATCTGAATAATACTAATCGCCTGAACAGGAGTATCAGGTGAGAATTCAATCACCCCCCCATTAGCAGCAATATCCACTTTGGTAATGCCCAGTGTTTCTGCTTTCAAACGCATCTGATGCACAGCAAAAAGCTGCTTCACAGGTTGTGGCGGTATCCCAAAACGGTCAATCAACTCCATACGAATGTTATCGAGTTTTTCCTGACTGTCCGTATTACTAATACGCTTATAGAACAATAAACGCTGATGGACATCTCCTAGATATTCATCTGGAATCAAGGCCGGCATATGTAAATTGATTTCTGCGGTCAGTGAGAGTGGAGCATCGAAATTTGGGGTTTTGCCCTTTTGAATGGCTTTGGTCGCCTTTTCGAGCATCTCCATATATAAGCTATAGCCAATGGCTTGCATTGAACCACTTTGTTGCTCGCCAAGTAGCTCACCCGCTCCGCGAATTTCTAAGTCTTCCGTCGCTAACATAAAGCCCGCACCTAATGTCGATGCCCGCTGAATCGCATCCAGACGTTTTTCAGCATCACCTTTTAATCCTTTGATGGATGGCACCAACAGATAGGCATAAGCTTGGTGATGCGAGCGCCCTACACGCCCACGTAGTTGATGCAACTGCGCTAAACCCAGCTTATCTGCCCGCTCAATTAAAATGGTATTGGCATTCGGAACATCAATCCCTGTTTCAATAATGGTTGAGCAGACCAGCACGTTATATTCTTTATGGTAGAACTGCTGCATGACTTGTTCTAACTCGCGTTCACGCATTTGACCATGTGCAACAGCCACACGTGCCTCAGGGACCAACTCTCGAAGACTCTCCGCTGCACGCTCAATGGTTTCTACTTCATTATGTAGGAAATAAACTTGTCCACCACGTAGTAACTCACGCAAGATGGCTTCTTTAACTGAATCACCCGTATGTTCTTGCACAAAAGTTTTTACCGCTAAACGTCGTGCAGGTGGTGTAGCAATAATCGATAGATCACGCATACCACTAAAGGCCATGTTTAAAGTCCGTGGAATTGGAGTTGCAGTCAGAGTCAACATATCCACATCTGCACGCATTGCTTTAATCCGCTCTTTATCACGTACACCGAAGCGGTGTTCTTCATCCACAATCATTAAGCCTAAGTCTTTAAACTGGACACTTTCTTGTAGAATTTTATGCGTACCAATCACGATGTCGACTTTGCCCTCAGCTAAGTCTTCGATCGTTTTCGTATGTGATTTACTGCTGCCAAAACGAGATAAAACTTCGATACGAATAGGCCAATCGGCAAAACGGTCTTTAAACGACTCATAATGCTGTTGGGCCAGCAACGTCGTCGGCACCAAAACTGCCACTTGTTTGTTGTTCTGCACGGCCAAAAAGGCAGCCCGCATTGCCACTTCGGTTTTACCAAAGCCTACATCACCACAGACCAAACGATCCATAGGTTTAGCCAATTGCATATCATATAAAGTCGCTTCAATTGCATTGGCCTGATCCAGTGTTTCTTCATAGGCAAAACCACTGGCAAACTGCATATATTGACCATGCTCTAGCTCAAAACCAAAACCAGGTTTGGCTTGACGACGAGCTTGGATATGCAATAACTCCGCTGCTACATCATGGATTTGCTCGAGTGCTTTACGCTTTGCTTTGCTCCAAGCATCTGTACCCAACTTATGCAAGGGTGCCAAGTCTGGGTCGCCACCACTATAGCGACTAATCAAATGTAAATTGGTCACTGGAACATAAACTTTGGCAGCATCAGCATAATCAAGTTGCAAAAACTCATAGTCTTGATCATCAATGCTTAAGGTGACTAAGCCCGCATAACGCCCCACACCATAGTCGATATGCACCACCGGCGCACCCATACTCAGTTCAGTCAAACTACGGATGAGAAACTCTTCCGAAACCTCTTGCTGGCGTTTACGACGACGCTGTACAACACGATGCTCATACAACTGATTTTCAGAAATGATGCTAATGCTGTCTTTTAATACCAAGCCACGCTCTAATGGCGCACTGGTAATTGCAATGGCATGCAAGGATTTTTGAAATTCAGCAAAATTCTCAACATTAGGAATCTCTCCCAATGTGGCGCGCAATGCATCTTTCAAAGTTTCACGACGCCCAGCGCTTTCAGCAACCAGCAATACTGGATGATTAGCAGCATCAATATACTGTTTAACCGCATGAAAGGGCTTTTCATGTTTAGGATCGACCGCTAAACGTGGTGGAAGCTCCGTGTTTAAATTAATCACACCCGCTTTTAGATCAAAAGCCTCGACTGAGGCAATAATGCGGGGAAAGGTATTGAGCTGTTCTAAAACTTGATTGGTCGAAATAAAAAGCTGGTTAGGGGCTAAAATTGGCTGGTCAACATTATGACGACGGTCTTCATAACGTCGATCGATTTCTTTCCAAAAATTATCCAAACCATCATCAACTTGCTTATCTGTAATGACGATGGAATGACTTGGTAAATACGAAAGTAGTGTACTTTGAGCTTCCATCTGCGCAGCACTGAAAAATAGTGGAAAATAGAATTCGATACCTGGTGATGCAATTCCTTCTAACACATCCTGATAAATTGGATTTTTCTTTGGATTTGCCGTCGGAAACATTTCTGCATAGCGATCACGAAATATGCTGCGTGCCTCTTTCAGCGGAAACTCTTTAGCCGGTAATACGGAAAATTGTTTTAAGTTTTCCGTAGTGCGCTGTGTTTCAGGATCAAAAAATTTGAGGGTTTCAATTTCATCATCAAACAAATCTATGCGAATTGGGGCAGCTTGACCTGAGGCATAGATATCCATAATGCTACCCCGAACCGCAAATTCACCATGGTCATATACTGTGTCGACCAAATGATAGCCTGCTTGAATCAAACGCTTCTTTTGCTGTTCCAATTCAAACTTTTGACCAACGTGAATATCAAAGTGTTCTCCCAACACCCACGACGTCGGCGCTACACGCTGCACCAAGGTCGAAGCCGAAATCAGTAAGACGCCTGTTTGCGGCATATTGGATAAAATTGCGAGACGCTCAGACACAATATCTTGATGAGGAGATAAACGGTCATAAGGCAGAATTTCCCAGTCTGGGAAAATGGTCGGTCGAATACCGTAAAATTCAAATTCACTTTCGAGTTGTGCTAAGTGTTGATTATTTTTTGCCACAACCACAAAGAGCTTTTTATTTTGTGAACTTAACGTTTGAATGAATAATGCAGCTGAAGAGCCGAGCAAATTTCCCAGCCAACGTTTTTCGCCTGCTTTTAGTTGTTGCACATTCAGTTGGGAGATTTCTTCTTGGAGCATGGACATGGCTTTAGCGTTTAAAAACATGCGTCATATACTAGCATGATGTCCTCACGCTGCATGTTATTTTTCACGACAACAACAACATCAATCTAGCGCTAAGTCCTTTTTACAACTCAAATTTATGGCTTTTAAAAGACTTATTTTTTGTCACGTATAAACTGGTAATAATAGTCATTGAGTAGCTTAATCATTCGCTTTAGCTCAGTTAAGTTTTCTAGATTATTACCTAAACGTGCGACAAATCGTTCATTGGCAATTTCCAAATCGATCTTTTCATTGATTAACATAGCACTATAAAAAAGTGCATTGAGGTCATCAAACTGACTAATTCTACGATTTGAAAAATAGACCAAACGTTCAGCATGTATGGCATTTAGTACAATACCTTCAATGATAAAGCCTTTTTCATCATCATATTCAATCTGATGCTGCTGCAAAAAAAGTTGTTCTGGTGCATCTTTCTTTAATTTAAATAATTGACTTAATTTACTCAGCATAGACATCTAATCATGGTTCTTCACTCAAGCTTATTGTAGTTCTAACTACTACATTTTGTTAGCGTGTATCGGCTAAAAAGTATAAAAGCAGCGCATTGACTACTTTTATACCTATATATAGTTATAAATGTTCTAGCTAGCGTATGCTAAAGATACAACCTTAGGCGTCACCTCAGCAGCCAAGTTTCAAATGAGAAATGTGACCTAAGGGTTATTAAGTCAACAACCCTTTCTCCAATACCGCTCACCGAACTGTTTTGTTTTCCGCAATACACTGTTTACCCATTTCATCACATTTCGCATGGCCTAAGATTCGATTAAACAAAGTGAGAATACCAACACTAATTAATTGCTAAACATAGCGCCACTGTAGAAAGTATTGGTCGATTAAGATTTATTGACAAAGTCATTTGGTTGAATAACCTAGCATTTACCTTAAGAAAGGAATACATGCTTTAATGCAAGATTGGCCAGCACTTGGTTGCTATTCATATTAGTTGAGATGCCCGCTACACGCTGATAGAGATCTAAGGGAAAAGCGTGTAACCAACTTTCAGATGGTTGGATCAATTGCTCACATGCCACCGCAATGGCCTGCACAATTTCATGAGAGATTTTTGCCAAATGTGCAGTTAATTTATGCTGACTCTATTTTTACTTACGCCAAAGCATGCAGAAAATGCCATTGAATTCCTATTTTCTAATTAGAAATTTGAAAGTATTCCTATAAACTCAAAGTATGAATGCCCCAAGAAAGTTAGTTAAATAGTGAAATATTCATCTTTTCCATCCATTTCATCACTATAAATACATTTCATAAATGAAACATTTTATATGGAAATGTGCCTATTCTGCAGGCAATGTAATTTTACGTAAGCAATAAAAAATCAAAAATTATAACTAGCCCGCTGATTTTACGGAATAAAAGCGTAAAATTTCACTTACCCTATAAAAAAAGAATAATAAACGATCAATAAACAGCATATTTTCAACAACTTATTGTTTAATTTTAAAAAACAATTAATAATTACACAAAATATACAAAAACACCTCACAACTGTTACAGAGTGTAATTTTATTTTTATGCTTGAATCGCCGTCTCAAACAAAGCGATTAAAAAATCTCCCAAGTCGGATTTTGCCAAGGAATGCCTATGAGTCAAATTAACCCCACCCTCGTCACATTTTTAGTTTATATCATTGCCATGGTTGGCATCGGTTTGTATGCATACAAGTCTACAAACAACTTTGATGATTACATCTTAGGTGGTCGTAGTTTAGGAAGTGTAGTTACTGCGCTTTCTGCAGGTGCATCAGACATGAGTGGCTGGTTACTGATGGGCTTACCGGGCGCAATTTATTTGTCTGGTTTGTCTGAAGCGTGGATTGCTGTAGGTCTGATCATTGGTGCATGGCTCAACTGGTTATTGGTTGCAGGACGTTTACGTGTACATACTGAAGTCCAAAACAATGCCCTCACCCTGCCTGATTATTTCACAGGTCGTTTCGCCGATCGTAAACGTATCTTGCGTATGATCTCAGCGATCGTCATTTTAGTATTCTTCGCGATTTACTGTGCTTCCGGCATGGTGGCTGGCTCACGTTTATTTGAAAGCATCTTTGGCTGGGACTACACCACTGCTCTTTGGATTAGCGCAATTGCAACCATCAGTTATGTATGTATCGGTGGCTTCCTTGCAATTAGCTGGACAGACACATTCCAAGCAGGCTTAATGATTTTTGCTCTGCTGCTTACCCCAATCATGACTTATCTTGCGATTGATGGTAATGCTGCACAGTTCACCGTCTTACTTGAAACGGCTCGCCCACAAGCGATGCATATTGTTTCTGAACTCAGCACTGTTGCCATCCTGTCATCATTGGCATGGGGCTTAGGCTATTTTGGTCAGCCACACATTTTAGTGCGCTTCATGGCTGCGGATTCTGTGAAAACGATTCCTGCTGCGCGTCGCATTGGTATGACATGGATGATTTTATGTCTAGGTGGTGCGGTAGGTGCTGGTTTTATTGCCATCGCGTACTTCCAACAACACCCTGAACTAGCGGCTGTGGTTTCTCAAAACCCTGAAACTGTGTTCATGGAACTGACTAAACTCTTATTCAACCCTTGGATTGCGGGTATCATTTTAGCTGCAATTTTAGCTGCGGTGATGAGTACATTAAGCTGTCAGTTACTAGTTTGTTCTACAACATTGACAGAAGACATGTACAAAGCATTCATCCGTAAAACCGCTTCTCAAAAAGAATTGGTCTGGGTGGGTCGTTTCATGGTTATTGCTGTTGCTGTTCTTGCAATTTGTTTAGCAAGCAACCCGGACAGTAAAGTTTTAGGCCTTGTCGCTTATGCATGGGCAGGTTTTGGTGCAGCATTTGGTCCACTGATTATCTTGTCTTTGTTCTGGAAGCGCATGACCTTGAATGGTGCTATTGCAGGTATTATTGTTGGTGCGGTAACCGTGATTGTGTGGAAAAATGCATTAGGACACTTAGGTCTATATGAAATTATTCCAGGCTTCATCTTCTCTTGGATCAGCATTGTAGTTGTAAGCTTAATGGGTAAAGCCCCTGAAGCTGAAGTGGTACAACGCTTTGAACAAGCAGACAGCATGTACAAACAAGCGATGGCTGAAATGAAAGAAGAATCTACACAACGTTAATTGAACGTGTAGATGCAAAAAAGGGGCTTTTAAGCCCCTTTTTTGCATCTCATGTACTCAATTATTTCGACAAGGGTTTGTATTTGAGTTGAATACGTGAACTTTCTTTGATGACTTCCATCACTGGATAACTGCGCGTTTCTTTAACGCCCGGCAGTTGCCACAAGACTTGACCTGAGATTTTTCGGAACTCATCCATACTGGCACAGCGAATCTTCACCACAAAATCAAAGCCTCCACTGGTCATATGACATTCCACAATTTCATCATGCTGTAGCACGGCATGGCGAAAATCTTCCAAGACATGTGGGGTGGTTTTATCCAAAAGTATCTCAACAAAAACCACAAAACTGGCATTGAGCATGTTCGGATTTAAGCGTGCTTCATAACTCAGAATAAAGCCTTCCTTGGTTAATTTTTGCACCCGCGCCAAAGCAGCCGTCGCTGATAAGTTCACTTCTTCGGCAAGTTTAATATTCGATATTTTTCCATCTCTTTGAAGAATATCTAATATTTTGATATCTGTTCGGTCCAAGCTAAAAATTGGGCTCGTCATCTGAATTAATCTCTAAATAGCATACAAATTATAGTGAGTTATTCGGCATTCTTTCTGTAATCATAAATTAATTACTATAGATCTCTCAACACATTATTGTATGCACAGGATGTAGGCATGAATATGATGGAAAGCAATACGCATTTCAACGACGCTCAAAATCAATTTGAATATATTACCGAATTCAAAGAAAAAAGTGAGCTTGAAGTTGAAATCAATACCGCTTGGCGACGTGCCGAAACTGACTGTGTTAAAAACTTATTAGACCACAGCAAAATCTCTGACGAGATGAATCAACGCATTCATGAACTTGCGTTTGATTTGGCTCATACTTTACGTGAACGTAAAAGCGGCAGCGGTAAAGCAGGTATTGTACAGGGTCTCTTACAAGAATTTGCGCTGTCTTCTCAAGAAGGCATCGCGCTGATGTGTTTAGCTGAAGCTTTGCTTCGTATTCCAGACATGGCGACACGTGACCTATTGATTAAAGACAAAATCAACCAAGGCAACTGGAAAGAGCACGTTGGTCAAAGTAACCTGATGTTTGTCAATGCGGCAGCATGGGGTCTCATGTTGACTGGCAAGCTCATGGAAACACCAAAGCAAAATAGCTTATCAGGCACTTTAACAGGCTTATTGGCACGTAGTGGGCGTGGCATCATCCGTAAAGCGGTTGATGTGGCTATGCGTATGATGGGCGAACAGTTTGTGACTGGTGAAACCATTGGTGAAGCATTACAACACGCTGAACGTCTTGAAGAAAAAGGCTTCCGCTATTCATACGACATGTTGGGTGAAGCAGCACTGACCGATCATGATGCTGATCGTTATATGAAAGACTATACCGATGCCATTCATGCCATTGGTCAAGCGTCAAAAGACAAAGATGTTTACGATGGTCCAGGTATTTCAATTAAATTATCTGCTCTACACCCTCGCTACCAACGTGCACAAGTTGCACGTATGCATGAAGAGTTATACGGTAAAGTCTTTACCCTTGCTAAATTAGCACGCGGCTATAACATCGGTTTAAATATCGATGCAGAAGAATCTGAGCGTTTAGAAATTTCTTTAGAAATGCTTGAACGCCTATGCTTTGAACCAGAACTCAAAGACTGGAAAGGCATTGGTTTCGTTATCCAAGCGTATCAAAAACGTTGTTTCTACGTGGTTGACTACATCGTAGACTTGGCTAAACGTAGCGAAAAACGCTTAATGATCCGTTTAGTGAAAGGTGCGTACTGGGACAGCGAAATCAAGAAAGCACAAATTGAAGGGATGACTGACTACCCTGTATTTACCCGTAAAGTACATACAGACTTGTCGTATATCGCGTGTGCGAAGAAATTATTGGCTGCACCAGAACAAATCTACCCACAGTTTGCAACACACAATGCGCAAACCTTGGCGACTATTTATGAAATGGCCAACCCAGAGAAATACTACATAGGTCAGTATGAGTTCCAATGCTTACACGGCATGGGCGAGCCACTGTATGAACAAGTAGTCGGCGAAAAACTAGATAAAAAACTAGGTGTACCTTGCCGTATTTATGCACCTGTCGGTAACCATGAAACACTATTGGCTTATCTTGTACGTCGTTTACTTGAAAATGGTGCAAACACCTCTTTTGTAAACCGTATTGCAGACAAGTCACTCGCGATTGATGATTTGATTGAAAATCCAACTCAAACCATTTTAAGCAGTGCAAAACGTGAAAATATCGTGGGTCAAAAGCACCTTTCGATTCCACTTCCTGCTGAACTTTATGGCCAACTGCGTGCAAATTCTAAAGGTTTAGACCTTGCAAATGACTCTGCATTAGCTCAGTTGAACCAAACAGCTCAACAGTTTGCTAAGCATCAATGGTCTGCTGCCCCAATGGGTGAACACATTCAGACCAATGACGCCGTTGCTCCGCAAAGCATCATCAACCCAGCACGTCACTCAGATGTTGTCGGTTATGTACAAGAAGCAACAACTGAACAAGTTGAGCAAGCATTAAACAATGCCCAGGCTGTTCAAGACATTTGGGCACGTACGGCTAAAGACACCCGTGCGAGTTACCTACTTCGCGCTGCTGACTTAATGGAAGCTCGCTTAGAAGAACTGATGGTTTTACTTTGCCGTGAAAGTGGTAAAACGTATGCCAATGCCATTGCAGAAGTTCGTGAAGCTGTAGATTTCTTACGCTACTATGCAACGCAAATGATTGATCTAGATGCAAACGCAGAAGTTGAGCCTTTAGGCACGATGCTATGCATTAGTCCATGGAACTTCCCATTGGCCATCTTCACAGGTCAAGTCGCTGCTGCATTGGTTGCAGGTAATACAGTGATTGCTAAACCAGCTGAACAAACGCCATTGATCGCAGCGCAAGCAATTCAGATCTTATGGCAAGCCGGTGTGCCTCAAGCGGCTGTACAGCTGATGCCGGGTCGCGGTGAAACTGTGGGTGCACAACTCAGTGCATCCGAGCAAGTTCAAGGCATCATGTTCACAGGTTCAACTGAAGTTGCTAAGATTTTGCAAAAAACTGTGGCGAAGCGTCTAAGCAAAAATGGTGAAAGCATTCCATTGATTGCTGAAACAGGCGGTCAAAATGCCATGATCGTTGACTCATCAGCATTGACTGAACAAGTTGTACTTGATGTCGTCAGTTCAGCTTATGACAGCGCAGGTCAACGTTGTTCTGCTCTTCGCGTACTGTGTGTACAAGAAGACAATGCCGATGCTGTGATTCAAATGCTTAAAGGCGCAATGCAGCAACTTCAAGTGGGCAACCCATATCTACTTAAAACAGATATTGGTCCAGTCATTGATGCTGAAGCGCAAGAAAACATTCAAAAGCACATCGACAAAATGCGCCAAAAAGGTCATCGCGTACACCAGTTGATGCGTAATGATGCTCAAGACACTGAGATAAATGCAGGCACGTTCATTACACCAACACTAATTGAGTTGCCAAATCTAAATGATTTAGAGCGCGAAGTGTTTGGTCCTGTGCTGCACGTGATTCGCTTTAACCAAGGTTCACTCAAACAGTTACTTGAGCACATCAACAGCAAAGGCTATGGCCTGACGATGGGTCTACATACCCGTATTGATGAGACCATTCAAACTGTAATGACCCATGCTGAAGTAGGTAACCTCTACATCAACCGCAACATTGTGGGTGCAGTTGTCGGTGTACAACCTTTTGGTGGTGAAGGTTTATCAGGCACTGGCCCTAAAGCGGGTGGTCCAATTTATCTATATCGCCTAATGCAAAACTGTTCTGCGAAAAAGTTGAATAAACCTTTTGCTACAGGTGCTGATTTAAACCCTCAGGTTGAGTTCAGCAACTCTGCATTGTTCCTTGAGTGGGCAGCTAAAACCTTCCCAGCAGTGAAATTGGCAAAAATTGAGAACTTCTGTTCAGGCCATCATTACGAGCTGCAAGGTCCGACTGGTGAAAGCAACCAATACATGGTGATTCCGCGTCATGCAGTCTTGTCATTAGCTGAACAAGAAGCAGATCAACTACAACAGTTGAATGCGATTTTTGCAGTCGGTAGCCGTCCAGCAGTGCTTGCAGATAACAGCTTTGTGTTAAAACACATGCCAAGCATGCCTAAAGCATTGGCTCAAGCGTTCCATGTCATCAAAGACATCAAAACTGATGCTTTTGATGCAGTACTACACCATGGTACGACAGCGCAGCTTTTAGCTCTGCAACAGCAGATTGCTGAGCGTCAAGGGGCGATTGTAGGTATTACTCACCTTAGCCCATCACAAACGGCCATTCCTTTAGAACGTTTTGTGATTGAGCGCGCTATTAGTGTTAACACGGCAGCTGCTGGTGGTAATGCAAGTCTCATGACTTTGAATTAAACCTAATTTAAACCTGTAGTCCTCATTGGGACTGCAGGTTTATTACTGTGTTTCCTCTATTGCCAAGTAAACATCTTCTGGTCTGTTTACTTGGCATTTTTTATGCGGCTCAGTTTGGCCCAATCTGCTCGAAAATTTCCGATATAGCACAGCATCAAGCCATCTGTAGCATGAATAAACCCCACGCTTTTGCTGAATATCTTTAGGCTAATTCGGCAAACTTTGTTACCATCTCTTTTTTCAATATGTTTGCGATTTTTACTGCATATGACTCCTTCTTATCAACAACAACTTGACGCCAAAATTGAACGAATTACAGCTCAATTTGCTGAATTCACTCCACCTTCGCTTGAAGTTTTTCATTCTCCTGAAAAACACTTTCGCATGCGTGCAGAATTCCGTATTTGGCATACCGAAGATGATATGTTTTATGCCATGTTTGAACGCGATGAAGACAATCAGAAAAAAGTCATCCGTATTGACGACTTCCCAATCGCTGATGCCAGTATTAATCAGCTCATGCCTGTTTTATTGGCAGAATTGAAAAGCAATGATCTCCTCTCAAAACGCCTATTTGAAGTGCATTTCTTAGCGACCTTAAAAGGTGAAATGCTAGTTTCCCTGATTTACCGCTGCCCACTCGATGAACAATGGCAGGTTTTAGCCAAACAACTTTCAGAAAAATTAAATATTAAGTTGATTGGCCGTAGCCGTGGTCAAAAAGTGGTACTCACCGATGAATTTGTGGTGGAAGAACTGCAAGTTTTTGAGCGTAAATATCAATACAAACAAATTGAAAGTAGCTTTACACAGCCCAATGCGCAAGTCTGCCAAAAAATGCTCGAATGGGCCTGCAATGCTGCACAGCAATCAAATAAAGATTTGTTAGAACTTTACTGCGGCAATGGTAACTTTACCCTACCGCTTTCCACCCGTTTCAACCGTGTCTTAGCCACTGAACTGGCTAAGTCTTCGGTGTATGCCGCACAGTGGAACATCGAACAAAACCACATCGATAATATTCAAGTCGCGCGTTTATCAGCAGAAGACTTCACACAAGCCTATAACGGCGAACGCGAATTCCGTCGCTTACAAGAAGCAAATATAGATATGAGCAGCTATGAGTTCGATACCGTGTTTGTTGACCCACCGCGTGCGGGCATTGATGGTGAAACCTTAAAATTGATTCAGCGTTTTGAACGGATTATCTATATTTCGTGTAATCCTGATACCTTGCATGACAACTTAAAAACACTCAGCCAAACCCATAAAATTTCACAGTTTGCGCTGTTTGACCAATTTCCCTATACCCACCATGTCGAGTCTGGGGTTTTGCTGGAAAAAATTTAAACAATTTGTTGCAACTTAAACCGTATAAAAAAGAAGCTCAAATGAGCTTCTTTTTTAATTTTCATGAAAAAAGATAAGCTTATATAAAATGCAAGTATTTCAACTGTCATAATAACGTTAATACCTTGCGCTATAATCGGAATTTTTCGACATCGATCGCTGCTTTTATCTCTCACGCTGACTTGCATTATTTTACAGATTGGTTATATTTCACCCTATGTTAGGTTGTAAATGAAGTCTATATGAGTTTTTGGCAAAAGCTGTTTTCAAATGAACAGCAAAACGAGCATAAAAATCAAATTGCTTGTGTTGAAAATGACTGCTCTTGTAAAACCAATGAACAGCTCATCGAAAAGCTTAAAACAGCGACCGATGAAGAAGTGATTGTTGGGATTAAAAAAGTATTAGCTTCTCGTGGCTATGGCCGTAAGGAGTTAAATGAACTTCAGCATCGACCTCTACAGTAGTAGAGTCACTGAATATTCATCAAAAAGGCACTTAGATTGATCTAAGTGCCTTTTTTAATGGCTGTACATCATTCTGCGTATAAAAAACCACGGTATATGAAGCACAGCACACTTTGCACGTTTAAATATTATACAAAGTCTTAAATTTTTGTTACCTTACAGGCTCAATATAAAAATCAATAATGTTTGAAATTAAAAGGTTAAGTAATGAAAAAACTACTCATAATCAGCACATGTATTACCCTTTTATCTTTAACAGCATGTAGCAAGATGCCGAAAGCTTGTGTTGAGTCTTGGGAAAAAATGGAAAAACTTGCCGAGCAGATGGGTTTGCCTGAAGAACAACTCAAAGAACAAAAAAAGAAATTTGAAGAAGACGTGAAAGCGATGAACACTGAAGAAGCAACACGCATGTGCAGTACCCAAAACTCACTTTTAGGTCTAGTGGATCAATAAACACTACTTCATCTTAAAAGAGGATGCTTGCATCCTCTTTTAATGCGATCACAAAAGCTAGATACTCCTTTCCAATCGGTCTCTTTTATTTCTATCATCGTAAACTCAAATAACCGAAACCCACTAAACAGTCGCTAATTCACAGCAGAAGCTTTAAAATACAGATAAAAGACAACTGTAATGAATTAGCACGTATTAGGCATGCAACAACAAAAAGTCCACTACCCCTTGGGGGCTCATCTTATAGTCAAACATTTTGGCTATACGCATCACGGCATATATGCGGGGCGTGGACGTGTGATTCATTATTCAGGTTTTGCACATCTTTTTAAAAAGTATCCGATTGAAATCACCTCCATCGAGAACTTTAGCCACGGACGTAAAATTACAGTTAATCAGTACCAAGCCCCCAAATATAAAGGCCGTAAAGTGGTTCGCCGTATGCGCTCACGCATGCATGAAAACAACTACCATCTTATTATCAATAACTGTGAACACTTATGCACATGGGCCATTACAGGCGTTGAAAGTAGCCCACAAGTCATCAAAATGATGAACAGACTTACTACTATTGGCTATGTCAGCTCTATGATGAGTTTCATGAACAGCCTGATGTTAACGCTGACCACCACCTGTTTTGCCTTGGTGCTCTACATCAAAAAGAAATTACGTGATAAGGCCAAACAGCAGCTTGGGAACTATTTTGAGTTTAAAGAGGAACGCTCTAAAAAAGATCACTGATGTGAACGCAGTTGAAAAGGCGGAAATTTATCTTCAACCAAGTTGAGCTGGATATCGTATTCAAGCCATGCCTTGGCACCATCTAGCACTGTAGTAAAGCCACCTGTTGCATCCATCACATAATGAATCAGCTCATTACCTTGTAACTCAATGTCATAATTTCGAATGATCACATAGGTATTCATGCTGTCGATTTTTTCAAATACAAAATCCACTTTAGTTTTAGGCGTGCCCCATTCGATGCAGATCAACTCATTTTCAACGACTTGTAGGACATGAGTCGAGTGTGTAATTTGGTATTTATCCCAGGTCCAATCGACCATTGCGCCTTTTTCTAAATAGCCCGAAGACTGACTAAACCAAAACTTGGTGGTTATAAGTGGATCAACAAAAGCGTTAAACACAATATTGACAGAACGGCGAATCAACATCTGAGTTTCGATCACGGTAGTCATTGTTATATCCCTATCACTTTTAAACTTAGTGATAGCACATCTCAACAAACCAATCATATCGAAAATTTGTTATGGCTCAGGCAATCCGCTCATTTTCTGTTATGGATTTGTTCACTGCTTTAACTTAAATTGGCTCTATGCGCACTTACTGGTTCTGGCAAAGATTCATTTAAAGAACTGAGCATTTCGCGCTCTATGCCCCGCACAATAGCATCTAAAGGCAAATCATTTTCCTGAAGCCCGAAGGGTTCTTCTAACTCTGCACTTAGCGCATCTAAACCCAATAATAGATAGGCAATTAAGGCCACGATCACCGGTGACCAAAAACCGAGACTGGAACTTAAACTAAAAGGTAAAATGAGACAGAAAGAGTACACGGCACGGTGTAACAAAACTGAATAAGAAAATGGCAGAGGTGTAGATGAAATACGGTCACAACCAGCGTGAATATCTCCCATTGCCACCGTATGCTTAGTCAGCATACTGTAAATAATATCGCTAATCTCACCACGCTTATACAACACCGCCAGATCTTTCTGCGTAAGCTCTAATAGATATTGCGGTGGATTAATATGCGTAGCCAATACCTCCCACTGCTCTACTGTCAGTTGTACTTTGGCTTGATAGTGGTCATAGGTATGACTTTGCTGCCGTAAACGATCTCGAAGCAAATGACTAAATAACATCACGCGATACATCAAAACTGTACGCTCTGCATCATTTAAGACATAACTATCACGGATCATATGCCGTGCGTTGGCAATCATTGCGCCCCATAGCTTACGCCCTTCCCACCAGCGGTCATAACACGCTGTATTTCGAAAGCTTAAGAAAATCGAAAGAATCACACCAAATACAGTAAACCCAATGACAGGCACTGCAGGAGCTGTCACGTAATGTTGAGTCGCTAGATAAACCAAAAGAGTTGAAATTAAAACACCGACCATCAGTGCCGGAAACACTTTCGGCAAAATGGTGCCACGCCAAGCAAAGAGTAATGCAAAGCTATTGGTTTTATCTCGAACGATCACAGTATATTCCTATTGGTTTCGCTACGAAAAGGCTCAACCGAAGTTGAGCCTTATATCTATCCAAATCAAGCAAACAGCGCTTATTTAGGCTTAAAGCTGTCTTTTAAGTCTAAAATACGGTTAAACACAGGTTTCTCTGCTGTATGGTCGTATTGATCTGCAACAAAATAACCTTCACGCTCAAATTGGAAACGGTCTTCAGGCTGTGCTTGCGCCAATGCAGGCTCAATCACCGCGTTTACAATTTTCAATGAATCAGGATTCAAGTTCGCTAAGAAATCATCGCCCACTTCAGGGTCCGACTCTGTAAACAGGCGATCATAAATACGCACTTCAGCAGGAATGCCTTTAGTCGCAGATACCCAGTGAATCACCCCTTTAACTTTACGACCTTCTGGATTTTTGCCCAAAGTTTCAGGGTCGATTGAACATTTCAACTCAACCACTTTACCGTTTTCATCTTTAATCACTTCATCACACTTAATGACATAAGCATGACGTAGACGAACTTCACCACCCGGAATTAAACGCTTGAAGCCTTTTGGTGGTTCTTCTTCAAAGTCTTTACGGTCAATGTAAATTTCAGAGGTTAACGGAATTACACGCTCACCCATGTCTACATTTGGATGACGTGAATGAGTTAAATCTATATCGTTAGGCAAATTTGTGAGTGTGACTTTGAGTGGATTCAATACTGCCATACCACGAGCAGCTGTATTTTCCAAAGACTGACGGATGCAGTATTCAAGCATTGCAACATCAACAATACCATCTGACTTCGACACACCAACACGCTTACAGAAGTCACGTAGGCCTTCTGGGGTAAAACCACGACGACGCATACCTACAACGGTTGGCATACGTGGGTCATCCCATCCATTGACATAACCACCTTCAACCAATTTACGTAATTTACGCTTAGAGGTAATGGTGTAGTCAATATTTAAACGGCTAGACTCATACTGACGTGGTACTGCTTCCGAGTGAACTTTCTCAACCACCCAGTCATAAAACGGACGGTGGTCTTGGAATTCCAAAGTACATAATGAGTGAGTAATGCCTTCAATTGCATCGGATAATGGATGTGCATAGTCGTACATTGGGTACATTTTCCATTTATCACCTGTTTGGTGATGCTCTGAATGGAGTACACGGTACAAAATAGGGTCACGCATATGCACATTTGGAGATGCCATATCAATCTTGGCACGCAGAACAGCTTCACCTTCCGCAAACTCACCATTGTTCATTTTTTCAAAACGCGCAAGGTTTTCTTCAACTGAAGTATCACGGTAAGGCGAGTTTTTACCCGGCTCAATAAAGTTACCACGGTTCAAACGAATTTCTTCAGGTGACTGCAAATCCACATAAGCATCACCCTGTTTTATCAGTTGAATCGCCCATGCATGGAGTTGATCAAAATAGCTTGATGCATAGCGCGGTTCGCCATTCCACTCAAAACCTAACCATTTAACGTCGTTGGCGATCCCATCTACATATTCTTGTTCTTCTGCATCTGGGTTGGTGTCATCAAAACGTAGATTGCAAAAACCATCAAACTCGTTGGCAATACCAAAGTTTAAACAAATCGCTTTCACATGACCAATGTGTAAATAACCATTCGGCTCTGGCGGGAAACGCGTGACTACTTTTTGCGTACGACCTTCAGCCAAATCTTCGGTAATCACTTGGCGAACAAAATCTAAGCCTGGCTGTTGTTCTTGCTGCGCTGCGACAGAGGCATTGTTACTTGGTGTCGGGTTATTTGGCAGTGTTGAAACAACATCATTCGGCTTCATAGTTTAAAAATCACTTTGATGAAAAAAATTAAGGAAAAATAGGGTTCTGCTATACGAGCATAATTCTAACTGATCTATCAGTCGATTTATGAATATTTTACAGCCCCTTAAACGATATTTGATCTATTTTACAAAGAAAATAACGTTTTTACTTGCCTTGTAGTTTACAGTTTGCTTATGCTTCTCACAACCAAAAAACCCATGGCTTTGATGTCCATGATTAGGAGATTACACAATGAGTTTTCCTCAAGTCGAATTAAACACCAATAAAGGTCGTATTGTTCTTGAACTTAACAACGAAAAAGCACCAATCACTGTTGCTAACTTCTTAGAATACGTACGTGACGGTTTCTATGACGGCGTAATTTTCCACCGCGTGATCGATGGTTTCATGATCCAAGGTGGTGGTATGGATGAAAACTTCAAAGAAAAAGCAACACGTGATGCAATTGAAAACGAAGCTGATAACGGCTTAACCAATGACCTTGGTACAATTGCAATGGCGCGTACACAAGCACCTCACTCTGCATCTGCTCAGTTCTTTATTAACGTGGGTAATAACTCTTTCCTTAACCACTCTGGCAAAAATGCACAAGGTTGGGGTTATGCAGTTTTCGGTAAAGTAACTGAAGGTCTAGACGTAGTAAACGAAATTAAAGGCGTTCGTACTGGCAACCGTGGCTACCACGCTGATGTTCCACTAGAAAACGTTGTGATTGAATCTGCTAAGATCATTTCTGAGTAATTTTTAAATCCTCCCCAGCCCTCCTTTGATAAAGGAGGGAGCTAGACTCTCATTCGAATATGAGATTACCCTCCCTTTTTAAAGGGAGGTCGGGAGGGATTTTTAAAAGGAAACTTCCGTGACCTATTTGTTTATCGCTGATTTACACTTGTCACCCGATCACCCTCGACTCGTTCGGGGGTTTTTAGATTTATTAGATGCTTATAAGAACAAGAATACCCAACTGTATATTTTAGGCGACTGGTTCAATGCATGGATCGGCGACGACTACACTGCTCCTTGGCTAGATGAAATCATTCGCGCTTTAAAGCAATTTTCAAATGCAGGCAATCACATCTATTTCTTAACAGGTAACCGTGATTTTGCCCTAGGACAGCAGTTCCTCGACCAATTTAATGGCCAACTGTTAGCTGAAGTTTGCACACTCAAACTTTCAGATCACACCATTCGTATTGAACATGGTGATTTGCTCTGCACGGATGACGTATCCTATCAGCGTTTTCGTAAAATTATCCGTAACCCCCTTCTGCTGAAGTTTTTAAAAAGTACACCGCTTGGCTTTAGACAAAAACTGGCCAATGGGTTCCGTAAAAAAAGCCGTCAAGCACAACAGTTTAAAAGCTATGAAGTCATGGATGTGAATCAAGATGCTGTTCAAGCAGCATTAAGCAATGCGGATTTACTGATTCACGGACACACCCATCGTGCCAATATTCATGATATCGATGGGAAAAAGAGAATTGTACTCGGTGACTGGAAAGAAGATTCCGCTCAGATTTTAGAAATTAATGCGAATGGTCATCTACAAAATTTGGCATTAAAAAAATGGCAGTATTAATGCCATTTTTTTACTATACCAATCAATATTATACATAATGTTAACTCAAGTACTTACCGCCTTAATTCAACTCATTTAGACGATACAATTGATTAACACCGGTATAAAAGCTCAAACCATCTAAGTTCATTGGAAGAGTTTCGCCAGATTCAAGTTGAATCATATGCCCCACTTCAACCCAGATTAAACCGTGATTTGTATTCTGTTGACGTTTAAGTGGCACCAATTTTACATTGATTTCACTACCATTTACGGCTGTAGCAACACGCCATGTATTTAAAGTTGTCAAAATTTTAACTCACTAAGTGAGCTTTTTGTGATGGAACAAAGAGATTAATAAAACGGGTTTTGAATAATAATTCTGTAGTTACAATGATGATATTCAAGTCAAATGCCTGAACTCAGATAGATCACAATCAGCTATATCATAGAAAAGTAGGAACAATACCTACTCGTAGTCTTCATTATACTAGGTTGTCAAGATTTAAGCAAAAGTAGCTCACTTTGCGTAAATACTAGCATAAACCAGAAAATGATTTGTTTAAGGCACATCGGTATTTTGATCTTTTAAATTTTTAATTTCACGAGCCAACTTATAATTCCAAACCATGACAGCCACAGCAATCACTAGAAACTTAAAATTCCATTCACTATATTTTTGATATTCCGACACAATAATTAAAATACTCAAACCAAAAATCAACACCGTAAAAACTTTCGTTAAAGACTGTTGTCGGATTTTAGCTTTGATATTTTTAGGTTCTAGATCAAACATTTATACAGTATGTTCATTATTTTAAAGAAGTAATTCAACCACTTTATAGATTTGATTGCAACGCAATTACTATCTCAATGTCACATAAAGACAAAACGAGTAACTTACACCCAGATTTGATTACATACTAACTGCCTCCCCCCGTAGAAATTGAGTAACACACTCGTTATTCAATAATGATAACGAACTAAGTCTGTATGCCTTTTTCAACTAAAATCTAAGTCTGTTCGAGTTGTAGCGTGATCACAAGTCTCCTTTCATCGGTTAGAATGAGAGATCAACAATAAATTGAGTGTGATTATGGATCTGCTAAATATTTCAAAAAGTCGTTATACCACCAAAGCTTATGACCCAAATAGAAAGATCCCTCATGAACAGTTTACTCGATTATTAGAAATTCTCCGCTTAACTCCATCGTCTATCAACATCCAACCTTGGCATTTTTTCATTGCAGAAAACACAAACGCCAAAGAGCGGATTGCAAAAGCACTGGTGGGTAAATACGCATACAATGCTCCCAAAGTACTAGATTCATCACATACAATTTTATTTTGTACCAAAGCCGATATTTCTGAGCAACATTTGGAAAATTTATTGCATCAAGATGACCTACATGGTCGTTTTAAAGATGATGCCGCTAAGCAAGGCCAAAAAGACAGTCGTTCAGGTTATGTCAACTATTACCGCAATGAAAAAGGTGATGTACAGCGTTGGGCTGAAAACCAAACCTTTATTGCTTTAGGTCAAATTCTATTGGCTGCAGGTATTGAAAAAATTGATGCTACACCGATTGGTGGTTTTGATGAATCCATTATTAGTGAAGAGCTAGGTTTAACCGAACAAGGTCTAGTCCCTTCTGTATTGCTCACACTAGGCTATCGGAGTGATGCCGACTTCAATGCAAAATTGCCAAAGTCTCGTTTAAGCAAAGAAGATATTTTCACACAGCTGTAATGCTATTTGTATATAAAAGGGACTTCAGTCCCTTTTATATTTTGGGCCTGAAAATTGCTTCATCATGTTCAATGTCAAAAACAAAAAAAGTGAGGTTGCTGATGCCTGTTAAGCCCAATATGCCGATGAAATTTGAATGTGCACATTGCAATAAAATCTATTTAGGTCAGTATCAACATATCATGCGCCCTCACTATCCCGATTGTCCCAGTTGTGAGCGACCAGGTCTGTTATTAGGGATTGCAGTGATTGAAGATCTGCTCAAACACCCTTTTTCCTTTATGCAGAACTATTTTAAACAGACATTGCATAAGCTAAACAAGCCACGCTTGTAATACCCAACACCAATCCGATGGCTGTTGCGAGTTTGACCTTCTCTTTAAAGAAAAGTAGTCCGCTGAATACGCCTAACAGCACCACCATAATATTCATGCCCGCAAAAACCACCGCTGGGCTATCCTTGAGTAGCAGATGAGCTTTGACATAAAGTGCGATATTGGCAAAGTTCAACACCCCAAGACATAGACCTGCCACGACGTTCTTGGTTAAGCCGATATTTTTCGTAATCACGGCAACATAACCGACTGACAATAAAAACGCACAAATAAACATCAGGTTTAACGCAACGGAAAACTGCACACCCAGCCCTGTTGTATATTTGAGTAAGACATCAATCAGCGCATAACCAAACCAGACTAGTGCTAAATACCACACAGCCTGTTTTTGACCTTCTCCACCACCAGAGGCATTGGTAAATAAAATGCACATCACGGCGGCAAGCCCCAAGACCACCCCGATAATTTTGAGCTGATTAAACTGTTCTTGAAAAATAAAATAAGCCGCCAATAAAGATAAAATCACCGACAAACGCTGTGCGATTTCTGTTTTGACAATGCCTGCATATTGTAAAGATTTAGCTAAAAATAAAAATACACTCGGCAACAAAACACCAAGCGCGACAATCAGCCACCAAGGGGTATTTGAAATAGAAACGTGGCTTAGATCAGGTTTAAACCAGAAGTAACACAGTAAACTGGCTGAAGCATAGTTCCAGCTAATCATCTGGATCGGATCAAATCCTTTGTTTTTGCCCCATTTTAAAAGAATGGAGACCACCACACTACAACAGGCCGCAGCAAATATCAGTTCCATAGCACACTCTTATTATTGTCGCCTCGAATATAAACACACATAGAAAAGCCCACATCAGGGTGGGCTTTTCCAATATAAATTATTCAAAAAGAATTATTTATAACGATCAACCATTTTCTCTAAAGAAATTGGACGAATCTTATCGGCATTACCCGCAGTACCAAATGCTTCATAACGGTCAACACAAATTTGTTTCATTGCATCTACAGTTTTCGCGAAGAATTTACGAGGGTCAAATTCGCTTGGTTGTTCAGCCATCATACGACGCATTGCACCAGTCGATGCTAAACGCAAGTCTGTATCGATGTTGATTTTACGAACACCGTGCTTGATTGCTTCAACCAATTGCTCAACAGGAACACCATAAGTTTCTTTGATGTCGCCGCCATACTGGTTAATGATCGCTAACCATTCTTGTGGTACAGAGCTTGAACCGTGCATCACAAGGTGGGTATTTGGAAGTGCCGCATGAATTTCTTTAATGCGGTCAATTGCCAAAATATCGCCTGTAGGTGGACGCGTGAACTTGTATGCACCGTGTGAAGTACCTACTGCAATTGCAAGTGCATCTACATTGGTATCTGCAACGAACTGACGTGCTTCTTCAACTGAAGTGAGAAGTTGAGAATGATCAAGAACACCTTCAGCGCCTACACCATCTTCTTCACCCGCTAGACCAGTTTCAAGGCTACCTAAACAACCGATTTCACCTTCAACTGAAACACCACATGCATGCGCCATTTGTACTGTACGACGAGTTACATCAACGTTGTACTCATACGTTGTTGGTGTTTTACCGTCTGCACCCAATGAACCATCCATCATTACTGATGAGAAGCCCAATTGAATTGAACGTTGGCAAACGTCCGGATCTGTACCATGGTCTTGATGCATTACCACTGGAATGTGTGGCCATTCTTCAATTGCAGCCAAAATAAGATGACGTAAGAATGGAGCACCTGCATATTTACGCGCACCCGCTGATGCTTGTACGATAACAGGTGAATTTGTCGCATCTGCTGCAAGCATGATTGCGCGCATTTGTTCTAAGTTGTTTACGTTGAATGCTGGTACGCCGTAAGCATGTTCGCCGGCGTGATCCAAGAGCTGGCGCAATGAAATAAGAGCCATAATGTCCTCCCAGTTGATGCGACATATTCTACATGCTCAAAGGTTTCAATTCAGCAACAAATAACACTATTTAAAAAAAATCCCCGCAATTGCAGGGACTTTTTACGAAATTCGCGTGTATTTAGTGTGCTGTAGCAGCCGAAGCCTCTACGGCAGGATCCGCAGTTGCAGCATCTGCAGGTGCATTTGCAACTTCAGCAGGAATGTCTTTGTTCTTTTCATCCAATTCTGGCTGATCAATCGCATCAATTGCCGCTTGTTGTTCAGCCGTTACAGCTTCTTCAACTGCTGCTGTTTCAGATGCCGCAGCAGTTTGCTCTGGTGCTTCATTTTTCTTACAAGCAGTCAGTGCCAATGGTGCTAACAAAAGTGCAGCAAGGGTCATTTTTAAATTCATAATGTTTTCCTAGAACAGATGATTTAATGCCCTGTAGTTTATTTCAGCATTATTTCATTTTCATGACTGAATGATGAATAGATTTGTTAATCCCATAAAAAAAGGTTGACCGAAGTCAACCTTTTTACAACAGCATGAGCACACAATAATTATTGTGCACGCTCTATCAGCGCTGCAACTGCTGGAAGTGTTTTACCTTCGACAAACTCAAGGAAAGCACCACCACCGGTTGAGATATAACCAATTTTGTCTGCAACTTCGTATTTATCAATAGCAGCTAAAGTGTCACCACCACCTGCAATAGAGAACCCAGCAGATTCAGCAATCGCTAAAGATAAAGTTTTTGTGCCTTCGCCGAATTGATCAACTTCAAATACACCCACTGGACCATTCCAAAGAATCGTTTTCGACGTTTTCAAGATTTCAGCAAATGCTTTTGCTGTTTCTGGACCTACATCCAAAATCATGTCATTGTCAGTCACATCTTCAACTTTTTTCACGACTGCTTTAGCAGCAGCCAATGAACCTAAGAAGTCTGCAAAATCGATTTCAGAAGCATCAGCTACTACAACATCTGTTGGAAGCGGTACAGAAACTTTTGCCGCAATTGCTTTTGCTGTATCGATCAAATCATTTTCACACAATGATTTACCGACATTGAAGCCTGCTGCTGCCAAGAAAGTATTGGCAATACCACCACCCACGATCAATTGATCACAAATATCAGAAAGTGATGTCAACACATCTAACTTAGTCGATACTTTAGAACCCGCAACAATAGCAACCATTGGTTTTTCAGGGGTTTGTAATGCACGGCCAAGTGCATCTAACTCAGCCGCCAATAAAGGACCCGCTGCTGCAACTTTCGCTAAACGTGCCACACCTTCAGTTGATGCTTCTGCGCGGTGCGCTGTACCGAATGCATCCATCACAAATACATCACAAAGTGCTGCATATTTTGCTGCAAGTTCTGCATTGTTTTTCTTTTCACCCGCGTTAAAACGGCAGTTTTCAAGGAGTACCACTTGACCTGCTAAAACTTCAACACCATCAAGGTAATCCGTCACTAATTGAACGTCTTGACCCAATGCTTCAGTCAAATACGCAGCAACAGGTGCTAATGATTGTTCTGGTTTTGGCTCACCTTCAACTGGACGACCAAGGTGAGAATAAACCATTAGGGCTGCGCCTTGTGCTAACGCTGCTTTAATTGTTGGTAAAGCGGCACGTAAACGTGCATCGCTTGTAATCACACCATTTTTAACAGGAACGTTTAAATCTTCGCGAATAAGAACACGTTTACCCGTTAAATCGAGGTCAGTCATACGCTGAAAATTCATGTAGAGCTCTCTTTCTATATATAAAAATCGCGTCGATTTTAAATGATTATGCAAAAAAAGGTTAGCTTCTTTTGCAGAAAAGCAAACGAAAGGCAAAGTTTTGCTATCATAGTGAAAAGTCTCACTAGATTTAGCATTTATGTCTATTCATCCTGATCCAAATCTAAACCGTTTAAACGTTTTGGGTGAACCTTTATCCAGCTGTTGTTATTCCCCGATTACGGGATATTTCCGTAATGGTTTTTGTCATACAGCACCTTCCGATTTGGGACAACACACGATCTGTGTTGAAATGACCTCTGAGTTTTTAAATTTTTCTCAGCGTGTAGGTAATGATCTCATTACCCCTGTGCCTGAAGTTGACTTTCCAGGTCTACAACCTGGTGACTTTTGGTGTATCTGTGTGACCCGTTGGGTAGAAGCTTATCAGGCCGGTTTTGCGCCTCCTGTTAAAGTTCAAGCTTGCCATCAAGCTGTACTGTCCTATGTACCACTGAATGTGCTTATGGAATATGCAGTCGAATGAATACTTCAGAAATCATCTTGGCATCAAGCAGTCAAACTCGTAAAGACCTCATGAACCGTTTACGCCTAGACTACCGCTGCGTTGTCCCTGATATAGACGAATCGCCTCGTGGTGAAAGCCATGCCGATGATTTAGCCAAGCGACTGGCTTTTGAAAAAGCGCATGTCATTGCGTCACAAAACCCTGAAGCAATCGTGATTGGTTCAGATCAAGTGGCATGGCGTGAAGGTGCACCCGATATTTTTATTGGTAAGCCATTGAGTACTGAAAAAGCCATTAAACAGCTACAGGCCAATTCGGACAAAATTGTCTACTTCAGTACCGCACTCAGCGTGCAGCAACACTCAACAGGTTTTGAACGTAGTCTAGTTGAGCACTATAAAGTTAAGTTCCGTAAACTGGGACTGCCTGAAATTCAGCGTTATGTTGAAATTGAACAGCCACTGATGTGTGCAGGAAGCTTCAAGTGTGAAAGCCTTGGTATCAGCTTATTTGAACAAATGATAGGACAAGATCAAACCACGTTGATGGGTATGCCTATGATTCAGTTATGCAATATTCTGCGTGAATTAAAAGTACTTGTGCCATAATTATTAGAAGTGTTTTTAGTTGATTCCCAATAAATTGAACGGCAGCAGATGTTGCCGTTCAATTCTGAATATTAAATTTAACAAGATCATGAATATAATTATGGCCAATCGCTCAAAGCTTTTTAGACGAATTTGCTGAGAGATAAGCTTGAATGAGTCGTTTAAAGTACATTCGAATGAATAGACTACGGTACAGCGTAATCAGCATAAAAAGAATAAGAAATGAAAATAGACCAATATTATTAGGGTCAAAGCTACTCACATTTTCCCTCTGTCTAAAGAGATATTTGACAAATAACAATGCCAATACCAAATAGCCATACCACATTTTATTATATAGCGGATGATCTTCAGCAAGACTTTTGGCTTGTCTAAAAAGTAAAATATGCTGATATTGCGGCACCTTAGCCAAATTTTTTGTTTTGTATATCCTATCGATTGAGGATGATTTTTTCGCTAATTTGGACTGACTTTTCCCTCTTTCTTTTTGCAATATCTCATTCGCCATTTTCTCGGCATCTTCTTTACTTAACATTAGGGTGTGTTGACACTTTTAGCTTAAAAAAATAGCGAAGTAGTAAAATCAAATCGCCAAACCCAATTTTACTATTCGCTATGCCTCTTACCATGCTGACAGATCAACACTGGCAAAAGTTGAAAGTTATTCTGCGTAATTTATCCATTCACCACAACTCAAATTTACGCAATTTTATTGAAGCTATTCTCTATAGAATTAGAACAGGCTGTCCGTGGCGAGATATTCCTTGTTGTTTTGGTCATTCAAACTCTATTTTCAAACGTTTTAATCGTTGGTCAAGCAGCGGTTAGTTACTTAGATTATTCAAATTATTAGCCTCATGCCCCGATATGGAGTGGATTTTTATTGATGGCTCTCATGTACGTGCTCATCAACATTCTGCCGGCATAGCGAATCAATCTATTTCTAAAAGTGTAGGAGGAAACTCCTCAAAAATACATTTGATTGTTGATGCACATGGCAATCCTATTGATTTCATGATTACCGATGGAACCACACATGATGTTAAAGTTGCACCTGATTTAATATCAACATTAGATTTAAAAGAGACAAAAGTGGTATGTGCAGATAAAGGCTATGATTCAGAACCACTGCGTGAACAGATCAGGAAAACAGGGACTAAAGCGAATATACCAAAGAAAACAAATAGCCAATCGAACAATGACCATATGGACTGGTATTTATATAAAATCAGGCATTTAGTTGAAAATATGTTTTGTAGATTAAAGCAATTTAGAGGAATAGCTACTCGATATGACAAGCTCAAAAGAAATTATCAAAGTTCTGTTGCTTTAGCCTGTATATTTTTATGGCTACCTTTATAGGGTTAATTATGAACAGTAAATGTCAACAGACCCTATTTTTCTTCACTATATTTTAGACCTATTATGCTGTAAAAATTTTGATGCCTGCAATCATAACGACTCAGACAAACTTAATTTATTTAAATCAACCAAGCGCATTTAAATAAATCTAACGATACTTGCACATAGGCCTTCGATCATAAGACAATAGTCACAATATTGTTTTAAATTTGCTTAGGCTATTTCCATGTCCCAATCTCTTGATGTTCTTGGCGGTATTACAGCTGAACAGTTCCTTGCCGAATATTGGCAAAAAAAGCCATTATTGGTCCGCAACGCGCTGCCTGAAATTATCAATATTTTAGAACCTAGCGATATCATGGAACTGGCTTTAGATGAAAATGTCACAGCTCGTCTCATCAAACAAAAAGACCGTGACCCAAATCAGTGGTCGGTCAAGTCTTCACCGCTGTTAAAAGCTGATTTCCAAAAGATGCCAAAACTCTGGACTTTATTGGTTCAAGCCGTAGACCACTACTCTTTTGACTTAGCAGCACTGTGGAAAAAATTTCCTTTTATTCCGCAGTGGCGCCGTGATGACATCATGGTGTCTTATGCACCTAAGGGTGGCTCTGTCGGAAAGCATTTTGACTTTTACGATGTCTTTTTAGTTCAAGGTTATGGTCATCGTCGTTGGCAGTTGGGTCAAATGTGCGATGCTGAATCTGAGATTGTTGCAGGCCAACCTTTAAAATTACTGCCTGAAATTGACGTACATTTTGACGAAGTATTAGCGCCAGGTGATCTACTTTATGTACCACCAGGTTTATCACATTTTGGTGTAGCCGAAGATGACTGCCTGACTTTCTCTTTTGGCTTCCGTATGCCAAACGTCACCGACATGGTAGACCGTGTAGGCGATAAACTGTCTGATAACGCGCTATTGCGTAATCCTTTGCTCGATATTGTTCGTGACCAACAAAGCCCGATCGGCCAATTAACACAAAACGAATTGGATTATTTAAAAGCAGAAATTTTGGCGCAGCTACAAAATTCAACTTTGCTTGAAGATGCTATTATGACCTTGATGTCAGAGCCGAAATACCCTGAAAATATTCCTGAAGCTGAAGAAATTGGCACAGGAGATTTAGAAGGTATTTTAGACCAAGGCTATCAGCTGATCTTAGAACCCGCTTCTCGCCTACTTTATACTCACGATGAAGTTGAATTCTTATTTTGGGCCAACGGTGAAGGGCTATGCATTTCGGAGCAATTTGCACCATTACTCAAGAATTTAGCAGATGGTGAAGCACTCTTACTTGATGAAAGCTTATATGATGCCGATATTCTAGAAGACATTGCGATGCTGATGAACGAATCTGTCTTAATGCTACTCCCACCCGACGAAGCTTAAGCAGACCAAGTGCTGGGTAGTCTAATCTACTCAGCACTTTCTCCTTCACCAAACCTTAAACTGGCAATAATTTTGGTACAACCTTTTTCAGACTCGATATTGAGCTCAGCACCAATTTTTTCTAAACGCATTTTCATACTGCGCATACCAATGCCCATCCCGTGGTTAAGCACACACTCCACATTAAAACCTACACCATCATCCTGAATAATCATGACCAAGTGAGTTGTACTTGGATAATACATTTTTACATCAATATGCCGTGCTTGACTGTGCTTCATAATATTGGTCAAACTTTCTTCAAGCACACGAATTAAAGTCAAACATTGTAGAGCTGTCGGTTGTATTTCCCATGCCTCAGGAATGCTCCAAGTCGCTTCAATATCCAACTCATCCATGATCTGACTAAACCGATGCCGAACAGGTGCAATCCATAACACTGGATTATCTGGCGTTTTGTTATTGGTTAAGGAACCACTGTCAATAATTTGTCTTAAGTCATCTCGGAGCAATTTAAGGATGGATAAAAATTGTTGATTCGACATGGTGCTGGAGCTCTGATCCACCAAAATCATGGAACGAACCAAGGATGCACCCAAACCATCGTGCAAATCATGCGCTAAATGAATACGCTCTTGTAGACGGACATTTTCAAGCTCTAATTGATGTCGAGCATATAAACTAGAGGACAGATTACTGGTCACAAAGCTTACACGCTGCTCAAGCTCACTATTAAATCTTTGTATTTTCTTTATATTTTTATCTAAGCGCGTTGCGAGAATAATCACAATAAAAAAAGTGATCACCGGTGAGGTATACGGCGATAAAGGCTGATGGTCATTAATATGTCCATCAAGAAGTAATGAAATATCGTAAAGCATAACGATAAGAATCACACTTAAACAAACGGCCAACAAAATAAAATCACGGCGCTTGGTCTTATAGGCACGATAAATCACGAAGCAAAACGATGCGATAAATAGTGCTATACACAACAGGAAAATCACAGCAAATACGATATTGACCATCAAGCTCGGGATAAACAAGATGGTGACAATACACACCGCAGCAACTAAAAATAAGGTTTTCTCTAACTCTGCAAACTTTGTTTTCACAAAACGCAGCAAGTAAATGGAAAAGCAAACATTGTATAAAACAAAATAAGTCAGGGTGGTTTTCATGACCCATAAAGAGTTTGGATATGGAAACACTTCTCGATTGATGACATTCCAAATAAACAACACCCAAAACAAACAGCTAACAGAAAACCACAGAAATGTCGTTTCATTGCGTCTAAAAAACCAAATGACAAAACACACCAAACCTAAGGTGGTGGAAATAACTAAGTTGACTTGAAACAGCGCCCTTTTATTCCAAAGTCGTTTTTGCTGCTTATCATATGCTGTTGTGATATCAGAAAATTCTAAATTACCTAAACCCGGACTTTCATAACTATTACCAACCACATAGACCCAAATGTCATTGTTTTTTTGTTTTAAGCTTTCGACAGGAAGGATCCAAAAACGCGGAGTATTCCAACTTTTTGATAGGGGTTCAACTAAATGCTTATCTTTCCAAAGCAGGTTTCGATTAAAAAAAACAGCGCCTGCGCTACTCATGCCTTCCACAGAAAATGCTAAAGGCTGCTTCAGTTCATTACTGTCGTTACAACTCCAATGCCAATTAAAATGGTACCAAACGCCGCCATCGTAATGTGGCCAGCGTTCTGTCCACACGTCAGGGTTTTTAACCTCTACCCATCCCGTCTTCGGAACAACATCGATAGAACTTGTTTTCACCGCAGAAATTTTATCGACATTCACTTTACAGGTTGGACTAACAGCAAAGTTCGTTTGTGCGGAACTGGCAAAACTAAGCACACACAAACACAGTGTGACAAAAATGCTCAGCCAGCCATTTCTCATAAAATACCTAAAGAACGCGCAGTACTGACTGCTTTGGTTCTTTTTGAAACAGAAAGCTTGCGGTAAATATGCTTAATATGGCTTTCAACGGTATAGCGCGAAACAAATAATTGCTCAGCAATTTCGCGGTTACTCAGGCCTTGTGCCACCAAGTTTAGAATTTCAGTTTCTCGATTGGTCAGTTGATCATAGTCCTGACCATCCAACTGCTCTACACGCTCAGTTTGGGGGGTATTTGAGGTTGAGATTTGATTTAAAATTTCGCGAGCAATAAAGGGATCAATCGGCGCTCCGCCGCGCAAAATACTCCGTATCGACATCAATACTTCAGCATCATCACGTTCTTTCAGTACATAGCCATTCGCTCCTGCCTTAATCGAGGCAAATAAACTTTGCTGTGTACTCCATGCCGAAATCACCAAAATTAAGGCGCTTTCGTCTATTTCTCTAAGTTTTTCAATTAAGGTAATACCATTTCCATCGGGCAAACCTAAATCAACTAAAGCTAAAGAAATCGGTTGTGATGCAATAATTTGCATGGCTTCAGCTAAATTTTTAGCAAAAATCAGCATATCTTGACTATAGCCTAGCTCCGACAGGATCAGATCTAGGCGCGAGCGAATCATGGCTTCATCTTCCACGATTAAAACAGGTGCAGGCAAAACAGTTTCCTTATTTTTCACTGAAGCTTCCCCTTTTTCTTATCATTCTTCAACCACACTATACCGATGCAAACTTGGCCTAACCTATCCCTAGAAGTAAGTAATTTATAATTTTTTCTTTCGAACTATAAGCCCTTATTTATTTTCATTTTATATACTTTAGATTCTGAAAGATATCAATCTGCACAAAATTTATCCATAATTTTAATATTGGATTCCTCCTGCAAATAATAAGGGGCGTAACAACAATTTATTACTTGTAGATGAAACAGAGACTTGGCACATTAGGTTTAAACAACCAGGAAGGATGCCCAGCCATATGTCTAGCCCTGCTCAATCCATACGTCATAAATTGCTGAATACATTTTTTTCACGGCACTCCATTTGGCTACTGTGTATTTTTATTTTTTTGAGCATTTCTTTTTTTCATTATAGCCGCACCCCTATCTATATTAATTATTTTATTTCAGACACTTTACTGAACAGTATTTGGCTGATTACAGGTTTACTGAGTCTTGTTGGCTTGCATGATGTTTTACAAAATAAACATTCGATCTTAAAGAACTACCCGATCATAGGGCATTTTCGTTTTATTTTTGAAGATTTCCGCCCCGAAATTCGCCAGTATTTTATTGAGGCCGATCAAGACGCACTGCCTTTTTCACGTATGCAACGCAGTCTGGTCTATCAACGTGCAAAAAACCAAAATGCAGATAAACCATTCGGCTCCATTATCGATGTCTATGCAGATAATTACCGTTTCATGACTCATTCACTGAGCCCATGCACACCTGCTGACCCTAAAACCTTCCGTATTCTGGTGGGCAATTCGCAATGTTCACAACCTTATAATGCTTCTATTTTCAATATTTCAGCCATGAGCTTTGGCAGCCTGAGTGCCAATGCCATTCGCGCTTTAAATAAAGGAGCGCAAATGGGTGGTTTTTACCATGATACTGGCGAAGGCAGTTTAAGTCCGTACCATCTTGAGTATGGAGGCGATATTGTTTGGGAGTTAGGCAGTGGTTATTTTGGCTGCCGTACCCTAGATGGTCAATTTGACCCTGAAAAATTTGCCGTTCAAGCCAAACGACCTCAAGTCAAAATGATCGAAATCAAGCTCTCTCAGGGAGCAAAACCCGGTCATGGCGGGATTCTACCGAAAGATAAAATTTCTGAAGAGATTGCTGAAATACGTGGAGTCAGTCGCGATCATGACTGTGTTTCTCCCTCAAGTCACTCTGCTTTTAAAACTCCAATTCAGATGATGCATTTTATTCAAAAACTGCGTGAGTTATCTGAAGGCAAACCTGTCGGCTTCAAGCTTTGTATTGGCCAGCCTTGGCAGTTTATGAGTATTGTCAAAGCCATGCTACATACTCAGATTATTCCTGATTTTATTGTCGTAGATGGTTCAGAAGGCGGGACTGGTGCAGCGCCTATCGAGCTGATAGATAATATGGGCGTACCACTACGTGAAGGCTTACTTTTTGTACACAATACACTGGTCGGTGCCGGTTTACGTGATCAGATCAAAATTGGTGCCAGCGGCAAATTGGTGAGTGCCTTTGATATTGCCAGTACCATGGCAATTGGTGCAGATTGGGTGAACTCTGCACGAGGGTTTATGTTTGCGGTGGGTTGCATTCAAGCACAAAGTTGTCATACCAACCAATGCCCTGTTGGTGTCGCAACGCAAGACAAAGAGCGTCAAAAAGCAATACATGTGCCCACAAAAGCCGAACGCGTTTTGCATTTTCATGACAACACATTAAAGGCACTTTCAGAAATGATTGCTTCAGCGGGCTTAAAACATCCAGCAGAAATTAAAGCACGCCATTTAGCGCAGCGTATTAATGACCGAGAAATTCGAAACTATGCGCAGCTACATTTTTGGTTAAAAGATGGTGAACTGCTGTCTTGTGAAAATAAAGATGAAGAGAACTTCTATTTCCGTATGTGGAATATGTCCAAATTAGAACATTTCTAAATAAAAAGGAGGCTCTATCAGCCTCTTTTTTTATTTTCGATAACAGAAATCACAGAATGTTAGTAATAACCACTCGATGAACCCTGCGCATGTAAAAAGGCTGGAATTAGACCTGTTAATGCCGCACGAATATCTGAACGTTCATTGATCAATTGATGTGAACCTTCCTCCAACATCAATAAAGTTTGTAAGCGGAACTTTTCACGAATAAACTCAATGTTATAACGCCAGTCTACCGTCTGATCCAGCGCACCTTGGGCTAACCAGACAGGAATGCGGCAGGCTGGGCGCTGCTCCATTTCCAACATCCATTTGGACATAGCCAAAATCCAATCCATACCCATCATGCGAGGTTGTAGCGGATCTTTTAAACGAACAAAGCGTAAGAACTCTGGGTTGTGATTATTCCGCCTAAAATGACGCGGCACTTGACGTTTAATCCGACGAATGATGCCTAATCCAACTGAATTATGCCACCAAGCGGATTTTGCAGGTCGAATGAGTGGCGACAACAACAAGACACGTTGTACATAAGGATTTTCACGGCGTTCGGCAAACTCAAGCAAATGATGCATCAAAATTGCACCACCCGTGCTCTGCCCTATGCCTAGCCACGGTTGCGGTAGCTGTTCTGCATGTTTGACATAACGTACCACAGCATGTAACACATCTTGATAATGATCAAAATTTTGGATATTCGCAGGTGATCCATCACTGAGTCCATGCCCCGGAAGATCATAGGTCAGTACACTAAAGCCTTGTTCAAGCAACTCTTTAATAATGGGTTGATAAATTCCGCTATGCTCTAAATAACCATGCAACAGACAGACTGAACCTTTGATTTTTTCAATTTTTGGTGCAAAAACTTGGACATGCAACTTAAATAAGGGCATTTGAACATAACCTTGCCAGTGATCACAGTCCAACGCATCTAAACCGTATAAACGACGATAAGATACCATCTCCACCGATGCCTCATACGGCTGGTTTAGATTCAAAGGCATTAAAAGCTGTGGTGTTGTCTCACGACTCGGCACAGGAAGTTCAAGCTGTTTGAGTACCGAAGGATTTAAAAAAGGAAGTTCAGGCATTATGGAATCTCCCGACAGTCACTCGAACCCAACAGTACATCGCGTATCGTTGCGAGCATTTCATAATTGGCACGGCGACTATGATCATAATTTTGTTCACTTGGACGCCATTGGGTTAATTGGGTCGGCATAGGCGCCTCTATCGGCTGTGTTTCGATACCATTTAAAGCAAATAAACGGCGTGTACGTGGCATATGATATTGATCTGTAATTAAAATCACTCTAGGCGCACCACCTTTTTTCTGCAACAGCAAAGAGCTAAAGCGCGAGTTTTCGCAGGTGTTCATACTACGATCTTCCAATAGTTTCGCATCGACGCCACGTGCCTTTAACCATTTTTGCATATACGGGGCTTCGACACCGCTAAGCACAATGGGGAGCTTGAACTGTTGTTCTACTTGTAAAGTGGTTTCAAGACGTAGTCGCGTATATTCATTCACCACAATATCTTTACGGTTTTTGTCTAAAGTTAATCCGCCACCCAAAACAACTATGGCATTCGGCATGTTTAATGCCGCTTTTCTCTCTTCATTTTGTGCATGTATTTGTGCGATGTCCTGATAGATTTGTTCATCTATCGGCTCTTCCTCTACAGTCTCAACTTTATGTGTTTTTAAAAAGTCGAGATAATGTTCCATCAAGGCTTTATTTTCTTTGCTATTCAGCTCTAGCAGTTCTTTGACATTTTCAGTCGGGTCAACCTCAGAACTTGCCGTCTCAACCACCAAAGGAATTTGAGGCTTTTGCTCTTTTTCTTGCTCTTCACGCTGTTCAGAAATAATTAACTCTTGCAGTGCTTTATAACGTGCCTGAATCGTGGTTAGGTTTTGCGAATTATGTTCTTTAATTTGCTCTTCCATCAACTGTAAATACGCTTGACGGGCAATCCACAAATCAGAACCCGGTTCTAAGCTCTCTTGCTCACTGAGTGCCGCCATTTTTTGACTTTGTGCTGCAACTTCATTGACGTCTACAGGGACAAAGGCATTTAATGTCGCCACAATCAGCTTAGAGTAAAAAGGCGTATAAATAAAAATCATTAAACAGCCGAAAAATGCAAACAGCACCGAAGTGATTTGCATTAAACGTACCATTTTATGGGTTTTACTCATACTTTTAACGATCCTGATGAGATTGGATGAGACCCGCCGAATTAAATAGCACAGGCTCAGGTTCCAACAAAACTTTAAATTTATTATACACATCCTGCTGTACTGCACGGTATGTGCTCTGTACATCGTTCAAATCTGCATTGGCATAATTCACTAAAACCAAGGCTTGTTTGGCAAACATCCCGACCACACCAAGCTGCTTACCTTTCCAGCCCGATTGATCAATCAACCAACCTGCTGCAATTTTAACATCACCATTCGCCTGCGGATAATGTGGCAGTTTTTCAAATTGTTGGGCTAAAAGGTCATAAGCTTGCTGACTAATAATTGGGTTCTTAAAAAAACTGCCTACGTTAGGAAATTCTTTCGGATCAGGCAATTTACTTTGACGAATCTGAATCACTTGTTGTTGTAAATTAAAAGCAGTGAGCTCATCACCCACGGCTTGTTTTAAGTCACCATAGCTAATTTTCAAATCTTCTTTTTTCAACAACTTGAAGGTCACATGCGTAATCACATAGCGATTTGGATCATCTTTAAAAATACTATGACGATAACTAAATGCACAGTCTTTAGCTTGAATATCGCTAAATGTTTTCAACTGTCGGTCATAGACTTGCACGCTTTCGATGAACTCACCGGCCTCTACACCATAAGCCCCAATATTTTGTACAGGAGATGCGCCCACGAGGCCCGGAATCAATGCCAAATTCTGTAAGCCAAATAAATGGTGTTCTGTCGTCCAAAGCACAAAGTCATGCCAAACTTGACCCGCACCGACCCGTATAGTTTTGGTAGTTGCATCTTCAGACAGGTTTTCTACGCCTAGAATGTTCATATGCACAACTAGAGCATCAATTTGTGCAGGAAGCAGCATATTACTTCCACCAGATAAAATCATGACATTCAAAGCGTGTTGCTGTGCATAATCCAATGCGTCTACAAGCTCATCTGGATTGTGAATTTGAACATAATGAGAGGCTATCGCATTTAAGCTTAACGTATTAAAAGGTTTAAGCTGTTTTTGTGTTTCAATTTGCATGCACGAACCTTAATTACTGTTCAAATTGTTGTTTAAAAATACTGACCCACGCTTGGCTGCTCGACTCACATTGATCAAGAACACGTTCAAAACCATCAAAGCCACCATAGTAAGGATCAGGTAATGCTTGCTGCGGATACTGTGCGTCATGCTCAGACATGAGTGCAACTTTAGCGCGGAGAGGTTGAGCACCAAATTCAGTTTGCGCTGTTTGATACAACGCTTGAATATCATCAAAATTAAGATGATCCATCGCCAAAATTAAATCGAAATGAACAAAATCATGGGTCTGTAACTGTCGTGCGCGTAAGCTGGATAAATCATAGCCCCGTTTTAAAGCATGTTCTTGACTACGTAAGTCAGGTGCTTTGTTGGGATGGTAGTTACTGGTTCCCGCCGAATCGATTTCGATATTGAGCTGATGTGCATCACAAAAATGTCTGAGAACCACTTCTGCCGTGGGAGAACGACAAATATTTCCTAAACAGACACATAACACCTTATAGGGCGCTGTGAATGACATAACCACCTCGAAACAGCTTTATTTTCAAGTGTCTTATGTTAAGTTATTTAGAGGATGAATCCTATAGAAGTACAAAACAATATTGTTGGATAAGATATAAAAAAGGATGCTGTTATGAACCAATTTCAATTTCAAACTGTGCCGAATATTATTTCAGGCTTAGGCAGCATTCAGCAACTCAGAGACATTTTAACAGTACGCCCTTATCAACATCTGTTATTGGTTACAGATGCAGGCATGTTAAAGCATCAGCTTCACCTTCCCATCTTGGAAATTTTAGAAGATCTCTCGCTCACTTACAGTATTTACAGTGAGGTTGAAGCAGATCCGAGTGAACAAATTATTTTAAATGCGGTTGATTATGCCAAACAGCAAAAGGTAGATATCGTTTTAGGCTTTGGTGGCGGCAGCTCTATGGATGTTGCAAAAATTATTGCCATCCTCAGCCATCCTGCACAGCAGCAAAAGTTAGCCGATCTTTATGGGGTAAATAATGTCCAAGCACCTCGTCTACCCTTAATTTTAGTCCCTACCACTGCAGGGACAGGCTCTGAGGTCACACCAATTTCGATCGTCACCACAGGTGAAACGACAAAGACTGGAATCGTAGCACCCGTTCTTTTTGCCGATGTCGCGATTTTGGATGCGACATTTACTGAAAACCTGCCGCGTCATATTAGTGCTGCTACAGGCATTGATGCGATGGTACATGCGATTGAAGCCTATACTTCTAAAATCAAGAAAAATCCCTATGCTGACATGTTGGCGAAACAGGCTTTAAAACTGCTGAATCAAAACCTCAGTTTGGTGCTAGAAGATGGTCAAAATTTAGAAGCTCGACAAAATATGTTGGTCGGTTCGATGTTGGCAGGACAAGCATTTGCCAATGCCCCAGTAGGTGCTGTTCATGCGCTTGCTTATCCATTGGGTGGGCATTTTCACATTTCTCATGGACACAGTAATGCCTTAGTGCTGACAGAGGTTTTAAAGTTTAATCTACCTCAAGCTAAGCAACATTATGCGGAACTGATCTGCTGGCTCGACCCAAAAAGTACAGGCTGTACCGATGGTCTTTCTGATCTTTTCGTCGATCATATGCAAAACCATTTGGACCGTAGCGGTTTAACCTTAAAACTCAAAGCATTGAATGTTTCTGAACATAGTCTAGACCAGCTTGCAACCGATGCCATGTTGCAAACACGCCTACTACAAAACAACCCAAGAGAACTAGAATGGCAACAGGCACGCGAAATTTATCAAGCCATTTACAGCTAAACCATATAATTAACTTAGGCTACTTATAAGATGATTTTTAAGGATGATATCGATGAGACAAGCTGCAAAGACACGTGACCAATTTCATTATTTTCTACCGATTCAAACACGTTGGTCGGACAATGACCTCTATGGCCATGTCAACAATGTCACCTACTATAGTTATTTTGATACTGCCGCAAATGCCTTACTGATTGAAAAAGCAAATTTTGATATTCACCAATCCCCTATTATTGGTTTAGTGGTCGACTCAGCATGCAGTTTCTTACATGAGTTGTCTTATCCTGAGATTATTGATGTTGGTGTGACTATTGCCAAAATAGGGAACTCTTCACTCACTTACGAACTTGCCATTTTCAAATTTGGTCAAGAAACTGCTTCAGCTCAAGGACATTTTGTTCATGTCTTTGTAGACCGTGAAACACGCAAAAGCACCCCGATTCCATCTGAAATGCGGAGTGCTTTGCGCCACTACTTAAGCCATGGCATTACTTAAGTTGGATATTCTGCAATTCACCATCAAAAGTTTGTACAAGGCCTTTGACCGTATCTTCGTTTTGCAGTAATTCATGCGCACGTTGAAATGCTCTTTGCTTGCGCTGCGCCTGCATGGTGTACGGGGTAATTGTTTCAACTTCTGCATATTTCACATCAAAACGCGTCTGAGGCCATTCAGCTTTGAGCGCATCTTCCAAGACATGACGTAACTGGGTGAGGAGTTGCTCATAACGCTGCGGAATCATAAACACAGACTCGGCATTAATTTGCCCAGCCATTAAACCTTGCTGAGCCAACTCTTGTACCGCGGGTGATAAGCCACTGCTTCTGAACCAGTACTCCCACTTCTCCACCGTCCACTCACCGACTAACTGCTGCGGTTGAAGTTGTAAAATATCTTGTGGCATTAAATCGGCTGATGCAGTTGAAACCTGTTCAGGTTGAACGGGCTCTACAATAGCGGCAACAGTTTGCAGGCTTTCATTTTCTACAACTTGGGTGTCCTGTACACTATCAGCAGACAGCACTTCATTTGCTAAATCAAACGACTTCGCTTGCACAGCAGGTTCAGCTATTACTGCGGCAGGTTCAACGGATGCGTCATTTTGAGTTTCTAGGTCTAGCGGTACAATTTCATCAAATAAGAAATCATCACTATTGGGCTCCTCGTCATGAGTTTGCGCATTAAATTCGTCTGCTTCATCTAAATCGAATAGCACTTCATCACTGGAAGGATCGAAAACGATTTGATCAGATTGCTGAGATGCATCCACTAGTGGTTTACTATCTTCGGCACTTTCTGAAAGAGCGACATCATCAAGTTCAGACTTAAACTCAAGTTCTACATTCTGAGTTATTGCAGTATCTTCAAATGCCGCATCAACGTCTGTGCCTTGAGCATCTTGCTGCAAAGCCGTTTCTGGATCAGCACTCCGTATTGCCGTTTGTTGTACAAATTCAACTACAGCGCTATTGGTCTGAGCCACCAACACTTCATTCGGTTGTAATGGACGAAACGCTAACATACGCAGCACTGACATTTCAAAGCCTTGCTCTTGTGTGACTGCTAGCTGTAATTCAGCACGCCCTTTACATGCAATTTGGTAATAAAGTTGTAAGTCTTGTGCAGCAATCTGCTGAGACAATTGCATGATTTTTTTATTAATTTCATCACTATATTTGAGACTAAGTTCTGGCAAATATTGTAGTAATGCCAACTCATGTAAAGTCGAAATCAGCTGATCTAAAACTAAAGATACATCCAGGGCTTGCTGGCGGAATTGCATCAGCAACTTACTCACCCGTTGTTTCTGGTTTTGATGTATCGCAAGGATCAGATCATAAATAATGGTACGGTCGATTAAACCCAACATCTCTTTGACATCTTGGTGCTGGATAGCGCCCTGACCGTAAGCAATCGCTTGGTCTGTCAAAGAAAGCGCATCACGTAATGAGCCTTGGGCAGACTCTGCAATTTGCCAAATCGCATCTTGTTCGGCTTGGATGCTTTCTTTATTTAAAATATTAGCCAGATGCTCGGTAATTTCATCTACAGCCAACGGACGTAGTGTAAATTGCAAACAACGCGAGATCACGGTAATTGGGAGCTTTTGCGGATCTGTCGTTGCAAAAAGGAATTTCACATGTTCAGGTGGTTCTTCCAATGTTTTGAGTAAAGCATTAAAAGAATGCGTAGACAGCATATGCACTTCATCGATTAAATAGACCTTAAAACGACCTTGTGTCGGCGCATAAGGAACATTGTCTAAAAGCTCTCGCGTATCTTCAACTTTAGTCCGTGATGCCGCATCAATTTCAATCAAGTCAATAAAACGGCCTTCATTCACGGCGGTACAGGTTGGGCAAACTTCACATGGCGTCGAAGTCACACCTGTTTCACAGTTCAAGCACTTCGCCAAAATACGGGCAATCGTGGTTTTTCCGACCCCACGCGTTCCTGTAAATAAATAAGCATGGTGCAAACGCCCGCGCTCTAAAGCACTGGTTAGCGCTCGAGAAACATGGTTTTGACCCACCAGCTCATTAAAATTGCGAGGACGATATTTCCGTGCAAGTACTTGATACATGTATGCTCCTTTTTATAGGTCTAAGCATACTGTTTTTTTGCCAAAGAGTGAATGAATTACTTCACTCCGTTCTCTCATTTCTAAGCTACAAACCTGATTTAGATCAATAATTCAAAAACCATTAGCTCCATTTTTATCCCACTCTCTATCTCAAGTTATTTATGCATTTAGATTATAGATTTGAAATAAAGTGAAAGCTCTGGAAAAGTAAAAAGGTGCAAATATTAAAATGAATTCCTAAAATACGACTATTTAGAAAATTAAGCCGGTTTCGCCAAAATAAAATCACTTTGCATTTGGTATTTTTTTCCAGTCACATCTTCACGTATTTCTAAAACACCATCTTCTAAATCGATATAAAGTAAGTTTCGCGTTGTCACGTTCATCAACTCTACCTTGTGCTGATCTTGAGCATTAAAACGAAGTGCTCCAGTCAAAGTTTCGATTTCGTTATGCCCACTCAAACTTTCTCGTTTTAGGGTATAGGTCTTGTTTTCATGCAACTCTAGTGCAACTGCCATACCCGGACAGTCTTCACAACGGGACAAACACCCCATACACGGCGTTGTCCCCTGATAACTCCCAACCCACGCAGGAATAATCTGCTTTTGTTCTGCCACTTGAAGTTTAGACTGATCATGTTGCGTTTGATTCGCCTCGGAACAACCTAACAATAATCCTGTAGCAACCAGCGGGATAAGAATGGGAGTCTTCATGTCACAAATATTCAAAACCTAAACCGCGACGAACATAACATATTTTAGACGATGACTAAATCTCAGACCTATCAAAACCAGCCTTTTTTGCCTGTTAAGATCTCATCTGCACAGCGTAAACTTTCTTGGCTCAAAGCCCATAGTCGATAATCCCCAGTTAAAGAACCTGTAGCAAAGTTATGTGTATAAGCAAAACTCAAGCCTCGCTCACCATCGCCCCAAGCCCCTGAACCATTAAAGCCCATATGACCAAAACCCTGCTCTGCAGTTTTTCCTAAGGTTAATATACGGTGATAACCCAAGCGCCAATGCATAGGTATCGGCATCACGCGATCTCGATAGGTATATTGCACTCGACTCAATTCAGAAAACACATCAGGGCGAATCAGCTGCTGACCTTCCCAAATCCCTTTTTGAGATAGCATCGCATACACTTTGGCTAAACTATTGGCTGTAAATACACCATTTGCAGCAGGAATGATCGCCTGAATCGCATCATCATGATAAAAACTGACCTTTTTCATGCCTTTGGGTATCATGCCATCTTGAAAGTCTTGTGGATCTTGCCCTGACCACTGCATCGCTTTATCCAGCAATGAAACTTTACGCACCTTCGTTGGACTTTTCTGATTTGATTGGACAGGTACAGGACGAGTAATAGGTCGTGCGATACGTTTTAATTCAGCACTGGGTGCACCAAAGTAAGCCCCATCTAGCTCAAGTGGCTCAACTAAATAGGTTTGGAAGAGTTCCGTTAAACGTTTCCCCGTTGCTTTTTCCAAAGCACCACCGACCAGCCAACCAAATGACAAAGGTTGATAAGCAGCATCTTCACCAATTGCAAAGCGTGGTTGTGCCTTTTCAAATACGTCTAACATATGTGCCCAATCCAACATCTCTGTTGCATCGGCAATGTTATTACGGATATCAAATAATCCACTTTGATGACTTAGCACATGTCTTAGCGTCATCTTTCCTTTGCCATTTTGGGCAAATTCAGGCCAATAATCCGCAATCGGTTGATCGTAACTCAGCACACCTTGACTGACTAAAATATGCGCCAAGGTTGCGAGCACGCCTTTGCCTGTCGAATAACACACCGACATGGTATTGGCCTGCCAAAGAGAATCTACCGCTGCTAAACCAGTATAGATATCGACAACTTTTTCACCTTGAAAATATAAAACACAGGCTGCACCACCATATGCTGAACGAGCATCCTGCAAGCGGCTAAACAAATGGGCAACACTTTGAAAACGTGGGTCAACATAGCCTTGGTAATGGTTCGGATTCGCTTGTAAATATTGTTTTAAAATTTTCATTTACACATCCTTGTATTTTTAAGCTGACATAAAAAAGCCCAGTGTAATCTAAACTGGGCTTTTTAAAGTTATAGTGCTTTGACCTGTCCCGTCACATGCGGTTTTTGATTCTTACTATTTCGAATTAAGAAAGCGGTATTTACACCTTCTGTCGTGGTCATAAAATCGACCGTTGAAGGCAAATACATCGGCAGTTTAAACCAAACATCCGCTTCATAAGCATCAGGCAATGTGATCGAAGCCAATGCTCGCGCCTTACTCCACATGCCGTGCGCAATGGCTTGTTTGAAACCAAAGGCTTTTGCTGTCACCGCATGAATGTGGATGAGGTTGAAGTCGCCCGAGGTCATTGCATAACGACGACCTGTGTTTTCAGAGACTTCCCAGACTGCATTCGGCTGATAATCTGGAGTCGTTGCTTCAACTAATTTTTGTGCTGTTTTACCATCGGTCTTTTGACGTGCTAAATACGTGGTTAATGCTTCAACCACCACTTCATTGCCAACTTTCACTGTGGTAATAAAATCAAATTGAACACCTTTATCATGTGGCTCAAGCGCGCCATATTTACATGATAAAGTGAGGGTTTCATTAACGCCAACTTTACGCATTTGTTTGACTTGATTGCGAATATGTACCAAACCTAGCACAGGAAATGGAAACGGCTCTTGCCCCATCATGTGCATTTGTAGGCTTTGCGATAATACGGCCAAATAAATCGCAGGAATATAACCATTATTTTTAAAGCCACACACTTGGTTATAAGCTTTCAAATGCTTTTGATCGACGTTAAAAGAATCCACCACATACTCAACCTGCGGTAAGACTTTTTCACCTTTTGGCTTTTTAAAGATCAAACCTTGAATGACTTTCGGATAAGCCATATATGGTTTTGGAAGTTGACTAAAATGGCGAGTCTTCATACTGAACCTTTGAGAAGTTTTTATTTCAATATTTTTTGAAAGCTCCTTCTCCCTCAGGGAGAAGGTTAGGATGAGGGAGAAACACCATCCCACTTATAATATAAAGAATTTATCCCCCTCTAAAGGAGAGATAAATTCAAGCTTTTAAATTAAGCACCCAACAAGCTTTGACCACAAACGCGTACCACGTTGCCGTTTAAACCAGTCGATGCTGTCGCTGCAAATAAAGCAATGGTTTCAGCAACATCTACAGGTAAACCACCTTGGCTCATCGAATTCATACGGCGACCCGCTTCGCGGATTGCAAATGGAATTGCAGCGGTCATTTGGGTTTCAATGAAACCTGGCGCAACGGCGTTAATGGTAATGCCATTCGTCAACGTTGGAGCAGTAAATTTAACTACACCAATTACACCTGCTTTCGACACAGCATAGTTAGTTTGACCTAGGTTACCCGCAATACCTGAAATTGATGATACACAAACAATACGACCATTGGCATTTAAACCCTCATTCGCAAGTAAATAATCATTCACACGTTCAATCGCAGACAAGTTAATGTTAATCACCAAGTCCCAAAGCTCAGGCTTCATATTTGCCAACGTTTTGTCACGAGTAATACCTGCGTTATGCACGATAATATCTAATCCGCCTTGAGCGGCTGCCGCAGCTTTGATTTTTTCACCTGCATCGTTTGCCGTGATATCAATTGCCAGTGTTGAACCACCGATCTCACCTGCAACACGGTCAAGATCTGCTTGTTGCTGTGGTACATCTAAACAAATCACATGCGCACCATCACGTGCCAAGACATGTGCAATCGCTTCACCAATACCACGGCTCGCACCTGTTACTACAGCCGTTTTACCTGCCAGTGGTTTAGCCCAATCTACATCTACAACATCAGCTTTAGATACGCGAATCACTTGACCAGAGACATAAGCAGAACGTGGAGATGCTGCAAAACGTAAAGTTGACTCAAGATTTGCTTCTGCACCTGCATCCACATAAATCAAATGTGCTGCAATACCCTTTTTAAACTCTTTACCGACAGACTTCACAAAACCTTCAAGTGAGCGCTGTGCAATCGCTTTTTTCACGCTACCCGCAGTTTCAGGGGTAGTGCCTACCACAATCACACGACCAGAAGCAGCCACTTGACGTGCGATCGGGTTAAAGAAGTTATATAACTCATTGAGTTGTTCTGATGACTCAATGCCAGATGCATCAAAAATAACAACTTTGAATTTAGACTCTTTGTCGCCTGCATTAAATGCGCTTAAGTTTAAGCCCACTTTAGCCGCAGCTTGCTGTAACTGTGCATTGTTACCTGCATAGCTATTGGCGTGAACATTTGCCAAAACTTGCGCAATTGCACTAGACAATGAACTGTTTGTTGCTGCACCCAGTAAAACAGCACCTTTAATCACAGGCGTTGCTGACTCAAAACGGTCTAAAAAAGTTGGTGCAGGTAAACCCAAATTTTTAATGACAAATTTACCAATCGGAGATTTTGCGAATGTTTGGTATTGATCAGTCATGTTTTTATCTCTCATACAAATTAATTGTTGATGGATTCAAAGATATCCTTTTAACTTCAAAGTGATGTCTAGAGTCTTATATTTCAATAGTTCCATCGGTTTCTATAGAATCATACTTGAGTTATAGATGATATGTCTTGACCTGAAAGCCTGTTGCAATGTCATTCTAGTCAATTCAGCCCTTTTTATAATATGCTAATGTACACCCTAAGAATAGATTAACATGCTTGGAAAAGCCTTATGAGCAAAACAACTCAAGAAAATCCAGCAGTGGAAAATTCTGCTACGGAAACTGTGTCAAATACATCAAAAAGTACACCGCGTAGAACTAAAAGTACTGGCACAACAACCCAATCAGTAAATAATACGACTAAGCCGACTCGCACTCGTGCTGCGTCAACTCGTAGTAAAAGCCCTGCTTCTTCTACAAATGCTTCAAAACCAAAAACTCAAACTGCTGTTCAACAGGATCAAACCATGAGTCAAAACACTGTTCGCCGCGTGGCTATTATCGGTGGTAACCGTATTCCTTTCGCTCGCTCAAATGGCGCATATTTCACCGCTTCGAATACAGATATGTTCACAGCAGCGCTAAACGGTCTTGTTGAACGTTTTAACCTTCAAGGTCAACGCCTCGGTGAAGTGGTTGCTGGTGCTGTTCTTAAGCACAGCCGTGACTTTAACATGACCCGTGAATGTGTATTAAACACTGCACTTGCACCAGAAACACCTGCTTACGATATTCAGCAAGCATGTGGTACTGGCTTACAAGCAGCTTTCTTAGTTGCCAACAAAATCGCACTGGGCCAAATTGAAGTGGGTGTTGCTGGTGGTGTAGATACGACTTCTGATGCACCAATTGCGTTTGGTGATGGTTTACGTAAAGCATTGCTTGAACTCAACATTGCAAAAACGGGTAAAGACCGTTTAAAAGCTTTAACAAAAATCAACCTAAAAGACTTAATGGATGCACCGAAAAATGGTGAGCCACGCACAGGTCTTTCTATGGGTGATCACCAAGCTATTACTGCGCTTGAATGGGGTATTGCACGTGAAGCACAAGACGAACTTGCTGCATCTTCACACCAAAAAATGGCTGCGGCTTACGAAGAAGGTTTCTTCGATGACCTAATCACACCATTCTTAGGTTTAGAGCGTGACAACAACTTACGTGCTGACTCTACTGTTGAAAAACTTGCTAAGCTCAAACCAGCTTTTGGTAAAGGTGATGCGCGTACCATGACCGCAGGTAACTCGACACCACTTACGGATGGTGCGTCTTGTGTGCTTTTAGCGTCCGAAGAGTGGGCGAAAGCAAACGGTCACGCAGTACTTGCTTACTTAACCTTCCAAGAAACGGCTGCTGTTGATTTCGTTGAGAAAAAAGAAGGCCTATTGATGGCACCTGCTTATGCAGTTCCACGTATGCTTGAGCGCGCTGGCATTAAACTTCAAGACTTCGACTACTACGAAATTCATGAAGCATTTGCATCGCAAGTTCTTTCAACTTTGAAAGCATGGGAAGATCCAAAATTCTGTAAAGACCGTTTAGGTTTAGATGCTCCACTCGGTTCAATTGACCGCACTAAACTCAACGTAAAAGGTTCTTCACTTGCAGCAGGTCACCCATTTGCTGCAACGGGTGGCCGTATCATTGCCACTGCTGCGAAGCTGATCAACCAAAAAGGTTCAGGTCGCGTACTTGTTTCAATTTGTGCTGCTGGTGGCCAAGGTGTAACGGCAATTATTGAAAAATAATTAACTGTTTTCACTTTTGAAAAAAAGACCCTTGGAAATTGTACTTCCAAGGGTCTTTTTATTTTTTATAGCTGAAATGAAACATTATGGTTAGAAAAAGCATTCCTAAATGCTTCTTCGCTGATTAGATTAAAAACGATAACCTACACCAAGGTAAGTAATTAAAGGATCGATATCGATTTTAGTAGAAGAATGAATTAAACGATTTCCTGTATTTCTATCTATAACATCAATCGTCGTTTTATTATTTAATTTTGAATATGAAACAGACGCCACGCCGTACCAATTAGAAGTTATGTCATATGTTGCGCCAAGACTTACGATTGGAGCAAAGGCATCTTCAGATTTTACTTTTACATAAGGGGATGCACTTGATTGCCCCCGATCTAGAGCGGCTCCAGCTTTCCCATCTAGAATATTTTGAATCATATGGCCTGCTGCCACTAAGTCAGCCTTGGTTTCTCCATTCACTTTAATGCTACCAAAATGTGCATACATGATGCCTAAGCCAACATATGGGCGGAATTTATTTATCCCAGACTGACCAAACTGATATTGTGCTTCAAATGCAGGAGTCCAAGCACGGACTGTCGCAACTTTAGACTTACTTCCTAAATTTGTAATTGGAATATCTTGTGCTAAAGGCAAATCAAGACCTATACCTGTATGGCTTATACCTGACATAGGCGCTAATATTTCTCCTTTTCCTTTAATATCGACTTTTGGCGGTATTCCTCCAATCAGCTGTAATGAAACATTATCATTTACATAATAATTCATCATTAAACCGAGCGTATCTGCATCTTGAACTTCAAGGCCACTCCCCCTGCTGTCCATTGTTCTAAACCGTATAAGTCTGCACTACCTGACAAAGCATCTTTTAAATAGACCTCATCTGTGCCATTCACATTTTTTAACTCAAAGAACTGGCTCAATTCAGGTTCGTTCGGATTTTCTTTATATATATCTCCAAGCATATTAAGAATACTTTTCATAGCATCTGCATTTACATCCGAAGGATCAATTGAATTAACAACAGCATTCAATGAGACCGATCCAATATTTGCATTCCTACCATTTGCAATTGGAGTCCAAATATTAAATGGATTGGCCTTTCCTTGAGGCATAGCATGTAACCACCCCGCAGAAACAGAAAACCGTTTAAAACTTCCACCTGTAGCTGAAAAGCCTGACTGTGTAACACTCAGTAAAGCTATAGATATAACTAAAGCGCCTATTTTCATCGTCTAACTCCTTGTACGATATATTTTTTATTAAGTTTTATAAAAACACATCTTTGTTTTTATATTTAGAAGTTATGTAATAAATGGAGTTATTTATACGATCAAATTGTGATCAATTTTTATCTTTTGTTAAAATATAAAGTATTTAATATCAATAAAGGCCTTACTTTATCAGATAAGGCCTTTATGACTAATTAATGGATTTTTTAATTAATTATTAATGATATTTTGGTTTGTAGCCTAACTGTTCTTCTAGACAGTCATAACACCACTGGAAAATAAAGGTATAAACCAAAATACACATGGTTAAACTGAAGTCGAGCACGATGGCTTGCCAAATACTCATTTGCATTGCATATGCGACCATTGGGATGGTTGCAAGCATCAAACCACCTTCAAAACCAATCGCGTGAAGAACACGCACACCGATGGTTCTTTTTAGCTTTCTTTTCGCTTCAAACTTTTCAAAAAAATGGTTAAACACCATATTCCATATGACCGAAGTGACAGCCATGGCAATACCGAGTACACCTGTGACTTCTAAAGGCATATGGAATATGAAACTTAAGGCAACAGCAATGATCACCAATAGGATGATTTCATAGCTGAGCGCATGAATAATCCTTCTTTTGGAAATCAACATTTTTAATTACTCTTTCATGATTGGATGTTGGCTAGTTTATTTTTATAATATTGATTAATCGAGTTAGGTTCTTTCAATAAAATTGAAAGATAGAAAATTATGAATATCAATCAAGAGCAACTGATTATTTTTAAAACCGTCATTGAGTCAGGCTCATTTTCAGCTGCTGCACGCAAGTTGAGTAAAGTACCATCGGCCGTGAGTATGTCAATTGCTAACTTGGAAATAGACTTAAACTTACAACTCTTTTTACGTGAAGGACGTGAGCCCACAGCAACTGCGCAAGCCATGACTTTGTACGAAAAGACCGAGCAACTGTTGACCGAAATGAATCAATGGAAACAGCATGCCTATGCCCTAAGCCACAGTTTGGAGTCCTCGCTCAACATTGTAGTGGTATCTGAGCTTCTACATATGCAATGGATCGACTACATCGCGATATTAGAGGCCGAATTTCCCAGTCTACAAATCAATATTTTTTCTGCACCTCAAGAAGATGCGCAGAAAATGTTACTCAACGGCACAGCACAACTGGCGCTGATGTTTGAACGTGAGCAACTGGAAAGCAGCGAACAGTTTGTAGAATTAAAACTCGAAACTTTAGTTCCCGTCGCCAATAAGGACTTTATTCTGGCTCAATTTCCACAAGTCAGCTTTGAACAAATTCAACATAGCCGTCAAATCGTGGTTGCCAGTCGCGATAAAAGCATTAAGCCAGAATTGCTGTATTCCAAACAGTATTGGCGGACAGACAACCATCACTCAGCTTGCGCTTTAATCATGCAAAACTTTGGTTGGGGTGTTTTACCCTTAGAAATGTTGAATGAAAACCCTCAGCTCAAAAAACAGCTCAAAATATTAGATCTGCTAGATTTCACCCCGAAGTTTGAATATTTTGTGGACTTGGTCTGGAGTCGCGAAAGTGAATTGGGCGCGGCTGCGCGTTTTTTAATCCAATACATCCGAAATCAGCGTAAAAAAGTATAATAACTGCTGTTAAAACGTCCGAATCTACTTGGGTTAAAAGCAGTTTGTGTTATAAATATTTTACGGGTAATAACTTTAAGAACTAACGATCAATGACACAAACCGCATTAAACCAATTAAAAAGCTTAACCACCATTGTTGCCGACAGTAGCGATTTAGCGGCGATTAACCAATTTCGCCCGCTCGATGCAACCACCAATCCTTCTCTAATTACAGCTGCTGCAAGTCAACCTGAAAATAAAGAGTTGATTGAAGACGCTTTCGCTCAAGCTAAAGCGGAGGGCTTCGAAGATGACTTACTTATTGAACGCACAATCGACATTCTTACCGTCAAATTTGGTGTTGAAATTCTCAAGTTGATCGAAGGTCGTGTTTCCACAGAAGTGGATGCCGCGCTGTCTTATGATACTAATGCCACCATCGAAAAAGCCAAAGAGCTGCTGGCGCTATATAAAAACTACGGCGTAGATCAAGATCGTATTTTAATTAAAATTGCTTCGACATGGGCAGGCATTCAAGCAGCGAAAGTGCTGGAAGCTGAAGGCATCCATACCAACTTAACGCTTTTGTTTGGTGTGCATCAAGCACATGCTTGTGCGGAAGCAAATGTCACTTTAATCTCACCTTTTGTTGGACGTATTTTAGATTGGTACAAAAAGGCCGAAGGCGTGGACAGCTATCCCGTTGAAAAAGACCCTGGCGTACTGTCTGTGAAGCAAATTTACCAGTTCTATAAAGCACATGGGGTTGAAACAGAAATTATGGGCGCAAGCTTCCGTAGTATTGACCAAGTGTTGGGACTAGCTGGCTGTGACCTGCTGACTGTTGCACCTAATTTATTGGCTGCACTTGAACAAGACACGCGTGAAGTCAAAGCACAACTGTCAGCAAGTGATATTGCACCAGCGACAACTGCACTTAACGTACTCGGTGAAACTGAGTTTAGAGATCAAATTGAACATGACCTCATGGCAACGCAACTGCTACAAGGGGGTATTGATGGATTTATTAAAGCTCGTCAACAGCTGAACACACTGTTACGTCAGTCTTTTGGTTTAGATGAAGAAATTTCAGCTTAACTTGATTTTTCTTCTTTTAAAAGCCGATTTTGTTATCATGCAACATCGGCTTTTTTATTGAGAATACGTTGTGTTTGGTATTATCGACATCGGTACTTATATCATCGGTACAATTCTAATTGTGATTTTGCCAGGCCCAAATTCTCTTTATGTGATGTCCATTGCCTCACGATTTGGTATTAAGACAGGTTACTGGGGTGCATTAGGTGTTTTCACAGGCGATTTGATCCTCATTCTATGTACCGTGCTGGGTGCAGCATCTCTTTTACATGCTTTTCCTTGGCTGTTTATTTTATTAAAAATTGTAGGCGCACTTTATCTGTCATATTTAGGTATAAAGCTCTTGATTGCAGGAGTCAAAACCTGGAACTCTAGCCCACAACAGCTTGCAGCAAGTACAGATCAGAGTACGTTGCAAACCTTACATCCTTTTCGTTCAGCGCTGACCATTAGCCTTTTAAACCCAAAAGCTATTTTGTTTTATCTGTCTTTTTTTGTTCAGTTTGTCGACCCAAATTATGCTTACCCAGCACTGAGCTTTGCCTTACTTTCCATTATTCTACAAATCATCAGCATGGCCTATCTTAGTATCCTGATTTTTTCAGGTATTAAGCTGGCGAGCTATTTCAATCGTCAGTTTAAAGTTGCAGCCGTTGCGGTGGCGACCGTCGGTCTGCTGTTTTGTGGCTTCGGCTTAAAACTGGCACTTTCTACACTGTAATTTTCGTGAATAATCTCATTATTTTCGATAAAAAATCCATAGTGTGCTGTTTTATTTTTCAAGAACCAGCGTATGATCCTCGAACAATAGTAATTTTCACTCATTCAGATTATGTTTTGATCTTCATGCAAAAATTATTTCAAGATTTCTCAGTTCCAGCTGTATTCGCAGGTTTTATTACCTTCCTCATTGGCATTAGTGTGTCTTCAGTCTTGGTCATTCAATCCGCCCAAGTCTTAGGTGCAAATACCGCGCAAATCAACTCATGGTTCTGGGCTTTAGGTCTAGGTATTGGTTTGAGTGGCCTGCTTTTATCTTGGAAACTTAAATATCCTGTATCGACCTCATGGTCTACGGCAGCACTGGCCTTAATTATTGCGACAGGCAGTGGTTATAGTTTGCATGAAGCGATTGGCGCATTTTTGGTCTGTGGTTTGGTTACTGCCATTTTGGGCTTTTTCGGTATCTTTGAAAAAGTACTGACGTATATCCCTCAAAGCCTGACCAGTGCCATGCTGGCGGGTGTGTTATTGAAGTTTGGTATTTCATTGTTCGCCAGTATGCAAGACCATTGGGGTTTTATTTTATCCATGCTGGCGGCTTATATTGTTTCTAAGCGACTTACCCCACGTTATTGCATTGTCATTACAGTCATTGCAGGCTTGTTGCTCTGTCCGTTATTCTTAGACTTCCACACGCCTCAAATCACTTGGAGCTTAGCACAACCTGTTTGGATGGCGCCTGAGTTCAGCATGTCTGCTATTTTAGGTTTAGCGCTACCTTTGTTTGTGATCAATATGGCATCCCAATACTTACCGGGTATTGCCATGATTAAAAGCTATGGCTATAACCCACATGTCAATCAATTGATTGGATGGACAGGTACCGCTCAAGCCTTACTCGCACCTTTTGGCTGTTATAGTGTCAATACCGCAGCAATTAGTGCAGCCGTCAGTTTAGATGAACAAGTTCACCCTGATCCATCAAAACGCTATATTGCGGGCATGAGCTGCGGCTTCTTTTACATCTTAATGGGACTATTCGCAGCAACCCTGACCAGTCTTTTGTTGTCTTTCCCTGCAATCTTTATTACAGCCTTGGCTGGTATTGCTTTGTTTGGCACGATTAGTCATAACATCGCGATTGCATTTGAAGCGGTATCAGACCGTGAGGCAGCCCTCATGACATTCTTATTCAGCGCATCTGGGGTACAGTTCTTTGGCATTGGTTCTGCCTTTTGGGGACTATTCTTTGGTTTTGCAGTTATGCTTATATTTAAGTTTAAAGCCAAAAAAGTTTAAGCCCTCATATAAAAAAGCACCCATCGAGGGTGCTTTTTTTATTTTCAAATATTGCTAACTTGAAAAATTAATGCTGATAACTTCGTTGAATCAATTCTTGCTTAAGCTGCATCGTCTCAGACAAATTTTCCACCTCAGTAAATGCTGTGAGCCAAATGCCATCCGCAGCATAGCGTAGAATTTTAAGCTCCAAATCATTGTCTGTATCCTGATGTCGCGCTAAACGTTTTTCTAGCCACTCAATCCAATACTCATTAAAGGTACGATCCGTCAGCATAATCATCGAAATAGCTGACCAAGAATGCTCTAAACCTAGTACCTGCTTTTCCAAAGTAATCTCGATATAGGCTCGGGTAAAGCAACCAAAACGATCTCGGTCTTGGCTAATCAACTCATCAACAACACGATCTAATTGTTCAAGCTGTTCCACAACCATCGCTTCAAGTAGCTTTTGTTTGTTTGGAAAATGATGAAAAACCCCGCCCTTACTCACACCAACCAAATCAGCCACAGCTTGTATGGAAACCCCAGTCACACCTTTTTCAGCAGCCAAACAGATCGCATGTTGTAGGATACTTTGGCGAACCTGTTCTGGTGCCTTTTTACGTGGACTTGCTTGTTGCATCGAACTTAATGCCCTGTTGAGTTTGAAAATAAGTTAATTACGACCACACCAGAAACAATCAGTGCAATACCGATCATTACTGCGAAATCTAGGCTTTGTCGGAAAACAAAGTAACCAATCAGAGCGGTTAAAACAATACCAACACCAGCCCAAATCGCATAAGCAATACCCAATGGAATCACTTTAATCACTTGAGACAATAAATAAAATGCCAACGAAAATAAAACCACCACCGCCAGTGAAGGCAATAGCTTGGTAAAACCTTCCGACTTTACCAAAAAAGTCGAACCAATCACTTCAGAAATAATTGCCATCGCCAGCAAAGCATAAGCCATTAATATAGGATTCATCAGGAACTCAATAATAAACATACCGAACGGTCGGTATGTTATTAAAATAGCAAAAACTAAACAAGTCTTTCTGTATACTTTTTTATTTTGTTTCGGCCGACCTTGAGGTCTGTTTTATAAAATCAATGGTTCGATCAAAGGTGATCTGACTCGCTTGTTTGCTCATCATGAACTGATATTCATGCACCAAAAACTCCTTAGAGTCTGGATAAAAAGCCTCCGTCACTGCAACCTGATGCTGCTTCAACACCTCGACGAAAGGTAAAGACTGGCTCTTGGTTAAAAAGTCTTTATTTCCCCCACTGATAAATACAGGTGGATACTGTGACGTAATATGTTCACTGGTTGAAATTGACTTTAAAAAAGCTGCATCCTCTTTACGCTCCCCCGTATAAGCTTGAACCAGGTTATAGACGCCCCATTCAATAAGCCTAAGTTCCTCAGGTGCTGTATTCACAAAGCGATATAAGTCATAAATACCACAGTGCAAAATTAGCCCTTTAAGCTGCTTCGGCTGAATACTCGGCTTAAAATTGGATGCTTGAGCAAATGTTGGATTCGTCAAAAGCGCAGCATAATGACTGGCAATATTGGCTCCAGCAGAGTCTCCTGCTAGATACAGTTGGTTCGGGTTAATATGATACTGAGCAGCATTCAATTGTAAGAAATTCAGTGCATGATCGACTTGCTGTAACTGAGTGGGATAAATCGCCTCAGGTGCAAACTGATACTGTACAGAGACCACGTTAAAGCCTTGATTGGCCAAAAGTTTGAAATAACCTCGTGCATGCTCTTTTGAGCCCGAAACCCATCCGCCGCCATGAATCCAAACCACCGTGGGCACTGCGTTTAATTGTTCAATATTTTTGGGTTGATAGATATCAATATTCAGCTCAGGGCTGGCTTGATATAGAATATTATTGTGTATGATGACATCGGGAGGCGCAAAGCGATCCAGCATTTTCATTTGAATATTGGTTGCTGTGTTAAATGTACCCGCAATCAGTTTGGTGTTCTTTTCTACACTTTGACACGCGCTCAATAGCACAATCATGAAAACAGTACTAAGTACTTTTATTATTGATTGAAAAATCATACTGTTCGGCTCCACCCTTTTTTCAAATGATTCTAATACAATCTCTATCACACCGCATGATTAAACAGGTCACATTTCAGCCTCATTTAAACACTAGAAGCATCTTTTAAAGAATATTGCTTTAAATCTGAAACTTGAGTTTTTCACTCAAGATTTTGGACACGTAAATCGGCTTTTTTTGAATTATTTTCTTTAAATTTCATGAATTTTCAATTTTTAGCCCGATCAAAATTGAACATTTAATGGCAGTGTGTTATCAATAAATCAAGAACTAAATCTTATACAAAAAGGAGTCCCTCTGATGGCTTACCAACATATTTTAGTCCCTGTTGACGGTTCACAAATTTCTTTTTCTGCGGTTAAGCAAGCGGCTGAAATTGCCAAAGTTTTTGGCAGTCAACTCACATTGATTAGCTTAGTTGCTGAAGACCCTCTCAAAGATGCTGATTTTTACTATACGTCTCCAATCATGAAAGACTATTTCATACAAGCCTATAACAATGCTGAGAAAGCCCTTCAGGATGCAGTTCAAATTGCACAAGAACAAGGTGTGACAGCTCAGTCTAAAATCATCAAAGGTGAAGTCTCTGAGGATGCTGTGGTCGAAGCGGCTGCTTCACTAAAAAATGACTTGATTGTGATGGGTTCACATGGCCGTAAAGGCTTTCAAAAATTCCTATTAGGCAGCTTTGCTCAAGATGTTCTCAAGTCTACTGAGCTCCCAGTTCTCATTGTTAAAGCTTAATCAACCATAACGCGTCTTTATGTGAGCTGATTTCGCATGTACTGCAAAATGATCCGCAAAAAGACGTACCCTTAAGGAGAAAATAATGAGCTACAAACACATTTTGGTTGCCGTCGATGAATCCCCGATGTCTTATGCTGCTGTTGAACAAGCACTTGAGTTAGCCAAAGATTTAAATAGTCGTGTAACGCTCATGAGTGTGATTGCGGTCGATCCATTTGTCGGTGTCGACTTCTATAAAGTTGCACCAGCCATCACCGACTATTTCCTACATGCTGAAAAAGTCGCTCAAGACCGTTTAGCCGAAGTAAAGCTCTCATTTGACCGTGATGAAATTGAGGTGGATACCAAAGTGATTCGCGGCATCTCTCCTTCTGAAGGTATTATTCATGTGGCCGATGAAGTCGGTGCAGACCTGATTTTGATGGGCTCACATGGCCGTACAGGCTTTAAAAAGATGATGTTAGGTAGTGTGGCGCAAAATGTTCTCACACAGTCTCCGATACCTGTGCTGATCGTAAAAGTTTAAGTATTGTTTTAAACAAAAAAGACTGCCAAAGCAGTCTTTTTTGTTTAGCAGAACTCGTTCACTTCATTAGCTTTTACTAATCTGCTGATGCAAATTTTGCAAATAATGCTCTGCTGCCGACTGTTGCATAAAAGTTTTTTGAAATAAACCCGAAGCCTGATGGTTATGCGGGCTATACTCAACATTGACTTGAAATGTTCCCAGTTCAGCACTTTTCGCAATACGAATAGCAATAATATGAACGGTATTTAAATAAAACCCATCTTCAATTTTAACTAACATATCTGTTTACACTCTACATGTTTGTCTGCCCAATAGCCTGTATACATAAGCCGAAAAAAATACAGAATATTGAGCTAATCATCTGTTATGCCATAACATTATACCCATAAAATGCGATTCATTTCACACTATTCACATGAATGTTCATTATTTAGAAAAATACCAATGTGAGCTCTTCATGCTGTCATTCTTCAGTTTGCATAAAAAAAGCCAGTCAGTAGACTGGCTTTTTTTATGCGTAGATCACTTAAATACTTAACATGCTACTCAAAGTCTCACTGACATTTTTAGATTTCACTTGTGGTTTTAAAGCCTCAAGCTTTGCTTTCACTTCGCTACGCTGTGGCTCTGCCAATGTGTACCAACGTGACAAAACCTGAAGTAAACGAGAACCAACTATTGGGTTTTTCTCATCTAAATATTTTGCTAGTCCAATAAAATGATCCACACCAAAACTCCATGTGTTCACTGGGTTTGCATTTAAGCCACCGCTCACTGAACGAATACGGTTCGGCACGCCCAAATCATAATCGGCATGTGAAGTGAGGTATTGAATGGTTTCCGTCGTAGCACAAGGATGTGCCGCTTGAAGTGTGAACCACTGATCTAGTGACAAAGCCTCATCTTTAAAACGTTGATAAAAATCATGTAAAGCCGCTTCTGCTTGCGGTGCATCATTCCAAACCAAGACACGTAGGGCACCTAAACGTTCAGACATATTGGCTGTAGCTTCATATTGCTGATATGCCAGTTCAAAAGCGGTTTCATCACCTTGACGTGCCATCATACTGAGCATGATGTTTTTTAGCGCACGGACTCCCATGGCTTGTGAGAACTCTTTTTGCAAATCTGGGTCTAAAGCCAAATACGTGTCTTTACAGAAATCACCTAACTCACGTGCCAGTTTTTCAATTAAAGCATTACGCTGTTCTTGGATCTTCGCAGGTTCGTAGTCAGTGTCAATACGACTACCTAAATAACCTTCACTTGGCACATCAAATAAACGTGATGCCAAGAGTGGATCTTGTTCAACAAGATCTGGCAGCGTGTTTTTAATGGCTTGAATATAAATATGCGCATCATGACCATTGAGTAAAATACGCTCAAGCAGTGTTTGCGTTGCTTGCCATTGGTTAAAACCATTGGTTTCGTATTGAATCAGGAACGCCAACTCTTCATCGGTATAGTTAAATTCTAAATTGACGGGCGCAGAAAAATTACGCAGTAATGACACGACAGGTTTCGCACTTAAACTGCTAAACACAATGCTGGCTTGGTCTTGATCAAAAAGATACACGCCGTCTTTGACTGCATTTTCAAATAAGCTATCAGATTTTAAAACCAATTGCTCACCTGTTGCAGCATCGAACAGTGCTAAAGCGACAGGAATTGGAACAGCTTTTAGATTCGGATACTTAGGATGTGCTTTTAAACTTTGCTTAAAGTTTAAGCTATAAGTTTGTGCAGCAGCATCATAGTGCCCCTCAGCTTCTAACTTGGGTGTACCCGGTTGGTTATACCATGTTAAGAAATTGGATAAATCTACGCCTGAACCTGCGGTTAAAGCGGCTACCCAGTCTTCAACTGTCACGGCCTGGCCATCATGGCGTTCAAAGTATTCATCAGTTCCTTTACGGAATTTTTCTTTGCCTAATAAGGTTGCCATCATGCGGTTAATTTCCGCACCTTTTTCGTAGACCGTTGCAGTATAAAAGTTATTGATTTCCACAAAATGGTCTGGACGCGGTGGATGAGACAATGGGCCTGAATCTTCTGGGAACTGATGCGCTTTGAGTACCGCAACGTCGTCAATACGTTGAACCGCAGCAGACTGTAAATCTTCTGAGAAAGATTGATCACGGAAAACCGTTAAGCCTTCTTTTAAACACAATTGGAACCAATCACGGCAAGTAATGCGGTTACCTGTCCAGTTATGGAAGTATTCATGTGCGATCACCGACTGTACACGCATGATCGCGGCATCTGTCGTGTATTCTTCATCCGCCAAAACACATGACGTATTAAAAATGTTGAGACCTTTATTTTCCATCGCCCCCATGTTGAAAGCACTGGTAGCCACAATCATATAGTTGTCTAAATCATAGGGACGACCATAGTGTTCTTCATCCCAACGCATTGAATGCTTTAAGGCTTCCATCGCAATATGACATTTCGGAATATCTTTTTCTTCAGCATAAATTTCCAAAGCCACATCACGGCCTTCAGAGGTCACATAATGATCTTTTAGAACAGCCAAATCACCAATCACACAAGCAAACAAATACGCTGGTTTTTTGGTTGGATCTTGCCAAATGGTATAGTGACGGCCTTCGCCAGCCTCACCCGCTTCAATCAAGTTACCATTAGCAAGGAGCACTGGATATTTTTTGTCAGCTTCTACACGGGTGGTGAAAACTGAAAGGACATCTGGACGGTCTGGGTAAAAGGTAATTTTACGGAATCCTTCAGGCTCATTTTGGGTAACAAACAAATCTGATGCGGCTTGGTATAAACCTTCAAGTTGTGTATTTGACTCAGGATGAATGATCACCGATGTCTCAAGCTTGATCTGATTTGGTGCATTACAAATCACCAACTGCTCAGCATCGAGTACATATTGCTCTTGGCTGAGTTGCTGACCATTCAGCACCAAACTTTTCAGCTCTAAATCACGCCCAAGTAAAACCAAATCACCCTCAGTTTGGCGCGTCAGCTCCAGTACAGCATCAACTTGGCTATGCTCATCATAGACTTGAATATCGAGGTGAATGCTGTCTACTAAAAAAGATGGTTTTTGATAGTCTTTTAAATAGACGGTTTGATCTGCTTCAATAATTGGATTTGCCGCAATATTCATGTCATGTCCTAATGCTATTGGTCTACAGCTTTATATTGTGTATGTTTTGATCATACGACAAGTTTGCCATGCTGTCTGTGTATGTTGAATGATAATTATATGGGCACGTTGAATAGGCTTTTCAATTCTATTTGTCTTATCCCGCTCATATGATTGCACCAAGTGAATAAGAAACAGTCAACGCCCTTATCGTGCCGTGCTTGTTTAGCAATATTTGCACCAGCCTTTACACTTAAACAGTGCCATTAGCTCTCTACCATTCTAGCGCTGACAAACTTAAAGACATCGATAAGATATAAAGCCAGCTCTTTTCAAATATCTAACTTAATTTTCAAATCGGCTACATTTTGTGCACAGTTTTTGCTTGTATCTAAATATGCATAGCGCATGATAAAACTTAAGCAAAACAAATAGAGGTGTGAGATGTACTTAAAAGACCATATCGTCCGCGTCGAAAATATAAAAATGCTGCAAGCCATGCATGCTGCAAAAATTGATCATAAAGTCATTGCCCTGTTCATGAGCTGTGAAGGAATGCCTTTACAAGCACACGATGTCAGTAGCATTTTAAATCACTACGACACACTAGGGAGTAAAAAGTTGCCGAGCAAAAAAGTTCAAGCCATGATTGAAGCTAAAAAATTAGGTATGGAAGATGACTCTCTACCTTGCCCCGTTTAAATTCTACTGGTCTAAAAATACGGTTCATGCCGTATTTTTTTGCCCTATATTCGCCACTGCATTGCTTCACCCGTCTAGCGTTTACAAAGCACCTCTGCTTGTTCAATTACACTGCAATTTACAACGCCTTTCTGAAATTTTAGCGTGTATAATTTGAGAAAATCCTGAGTCTCAAATTCATCTTATGTCGCTTCAAATTTTGCACAAACAACTTGATGAAAGCACGCCTTGTCCACTTTGTCAGGCGGCCATGTTTTGGGTGGATGCTGAACAATACGACAAAGAAATTAACTTTCATGAATGTAGCCACTGCCAACATCGTGTTTTTAGCAATTCAAATCTAAATTGCCACTGCGACAGTTGCTTAGCGCAGCGCAAAAAAATATTGAAAGAAACTCGTCAGCAAGAACAACGTAAAACCAAAACCAAGGACATTTATGAGTTTGAACTGGGTCAACTCAGTTTTATGCATAAATTATTTTTATTGGCCCTGTTAGATGACTACGCACAAGAACATACACAGCATCAAGAGTTTATTGATTGGGAACAGATCAAATATTTTAGCATCACTCCCAATTATCTCTTTCAAAATAGTCTCGTCAAACAACTGGTAAAAGAACAAATCCTCGTTGCCAAAGATTTTGCCAGTGAAGCCCATCAGTACTATATTAATGTGCGTTTGGACGGCTATTCTGAACCCAGCCTATTTAGTGTTACTCAGCAGTTACGTTATTGGTTCTATGAAAATCTTAGCCTTGGTGTGCCTTTTAAGACCGCGGATGAAGTCAAAAATGCCTTGTACCAATTGCTCTATCAGGAAATTATCCAATTTATGCAGTTTTACTGCCGCACTTGGGGCATTCAAATTGCAGGAAATAACAGCTTCCAAGTGTTTTGTTATCGTTTACTCGATGTACTCGCGGTCGGACAAATTTATTATTTAATCCAAACTGCATTGGAGTATTTATATGAACGTAAAGCCTTACAACCCAGAAATGAAAACTTCATCAATACCAACTTGTTGAAAAAAACCTTACAACAATATCGTGAACGCAGTGTGGCTGAAAAATGGGAAACTTCAACGCTGCCTCGACCGCATAACCTACCATTCAGCAAAATGAGCGAAGTCTTATTTTTCCGATTTTTAGGCTATGACGAAGCCATTTTCTTTCAGCCTGTCTCTCGTTCATGGCAAAAAATTGAACCACGTTTGAGTTTCTACTCACAAAAACGCTGTATGTACTGCGGTTCAAATGAGCTCACCGTAGATTATGATGCCGACCAATATGTGACTTTATTTTGTCGCAAATGTAAGCATCAAGACCACTATTTCACCAAATAAGGGCATCCACTATGACCCAGCTTTTAGACCTGTCCTTGCTTAACACAAAACAATCGATTCAAGACCAAACCGATGTCTTGGTGGCATATGTTGCTGAAGCTTGGACTGCCCTGCAAACGCAACAACCTTTGGTACAATGTATCACCAACAGTGTCGCTGCCAACTATGCAGCCAACGTTTTATTGGCTGCGGGGGCCTCTCCTGCCATGATTGATAATCCCTTTGAAGCTGAAAGTTTCACACGCATTAGTGCAGCACTCAGTATTAACCTAGGTACGCCAACCTCTGAACAAATGCAAGCCATGCAAATCTCGGCACAAACCGCGCAGCAACAAAACATTCCGTGGATATTAGACCCTGTAGGATATGGGCCATTTTTAAAATGGCGCTCTGAAATGGTCGATCAGCTATTGGCTTTTCAACCTACCGTTATTCGTGGCAATGCATCGGAAATCAGTACACTTGCGGGGAATCAGATCGAAACCAAAGGCGTTGACAGTACGGCAAGCAGTGCCGATGTCTACCATCAAGCAAAAACACTTTTAGCACAGGCTGAAGTCATTGCCATTTCTGGCGAGTTTGACTACATTCTCTCAAAACAACTTGATGCTGTAATCCAAGTCAATGGTGGTTCGCATTTACAACCCAAAATTACTGCTACAGGTTGTGCCCTTGGTGCATTAATTGCAGCCTATAGCGCAGTCACCAATCCTGTCATTGCAGCGCTGTCTGCGCATGTCCACTTTGCCATTGCGGGGCAACTTGCTTATACCCAAAGCCAAAGCACAGGAAGTTTTAATGTAGCGTTTATGGATCACATTCATCAAATGAAAGCTGAAACCATTTATGAATATGCGGATATACAGCTTATCCGCACCTCAGCCTAAATAAAGTATGGCGAGAGTTTCTGCTTAAGCAACTTCTCGCCCTAAAAGCACGTTCATCGCCGCTTCCAGCAGAGTCAACAGATCTAATTTACAGATACACATCAAGCCCATACCAATAAAATAATCAGGCGTATGTTGCATATAAAAGTTGATATGACGGCTGGCCCGATTTCGAAGCCGTATCAATTGTTCAGGCGTGGTCTGTGGCAGTACACAAGGATGCACAAACACATCCTCACTGCGTTGTTGCACATTCACATGACGGTTTTGTATGAGATCAAGAACCTGTAAATAATCCTCAGGCATTGGCACTTCTGCACGTGGATAAAAACGTTTTGAACGTGAAGCAAACAGCCGATATACTTTTGGCTGCATCAAACTCGAAACAAACCATAACTGACGCGTAGGATATTTTAAACGATAACCTAAGGTCACTCGAATTGCAGATAAAAGTGTTCTGTTTTGATTTCGGTAGTCAGGTAAAAAAGCGGCACGCGAGCTAAGAATATATAAGGGTTGATGCGCTGTCTTAAGCTTCAAGATGACAATAATATTTTGCCCAACTATTTTTCCGCGATGATAAAAACGAATAATAGGTAATGCCACTACATCAGGGTTATACACCAATTGATGCAGTTCTGCTGGGATTGCATTTGGGAAAATTTGTCGATCAAAAGTTTCAAGCTCTTCAAATAGAACTTGTTTTTTCTCTACTGAAAGCTTTTTAAAATCAACGACCTTTTCCATAAGTTGCATGAAGTATTTCCGTTCTTATTTTGATCACTTGTTTTACTGCTATAGTCTAAATGCAATGCTTTGATGACCATAGGGATAGAAACAAGCTGTCTTCACCAAACAGGTAATTTCAAGTACGAAATACGACAGCCCAATTGCGGGCATAGAATAACTGCTTTTTATTTAAGTGCATAGCGCTTATTTTATAAGCAGAAAAAATGCCAGCACGAGGCTGACATTTTTCTCACAATCTATTTTTGCAATGATTAAGCAGTACGATAAGTAATATTTACTGTCTTAATTCGATTTGAATCCAACTCAAGTACTTCAAAGTGAACACCTCGGTAGTCCAGTTGAGTTCCAACGTGTACATCACCATGAGTTTTATCTAAGATTAAACCGGCAACACTGATATAACCTGCATCTTCTTCAACCAAATCGATCATCCCGAGTTCCAGTTCAAGCTGATATAAATCCAGCATGCCTGTCGCCTTCCACGTCTGATCATCTACCTTTACCAAATCAAGTTGCTCATCGGCATCGGGAAATTCACCAGCAATCGCCTCAAATACGTCAAGCGGTGAAACGAGTCCTTGCACATTACCAAACTCATCGCTCACCAAAACCAATGAACCTTTAGACGTTCTTAGCGTATTTATCGCATCAATGACTTTCATTTTTTCAAAAATGTAAATTGGACGATGACGTTTGATCAGGTCTTTCAATTGCTCTTCATCATCTAAGACATCGAGCAATTCTTTGGCGCGCGCAATGCTGATCACTTTATCTAAGCTACCGCGGCACACAGGAAATAAACTGTGCGGCACAGACAATACCTGTTCACGAATTTTCTCAGGTGAATCATCAAGATTGACCCACGAAATTTGACTACGCGGTGTCATGATCGACGCGACTGAACGTTCAGCCAATGTCAGTACACCACCAATCATATAACGCTCTTCATCCGCAAAAGTTTCTTGCGCTTGAAGCTGATCAGGGTCTTCAGCTTGGAGCTTGCCGCCCATGAGTTTTAAAATAGAATCCGCAGTACGATGACGCAGTGGAATTTTCGCTTCATGTTTTGCCGCATTGCGCTCACCAAACTGGTTAAAGGCTTCAATTGCAATGGCAACACCAATACCCGAATAGATATAACCTTTAGGAATGTGGAAGCCAAAACCTTCCGCAATCAGGCTGATACCAATCAACAGTAAGAAGCTTAAACACAAGATGACCACAGTCGGATGACGGTTTACAAAAGTCATTAATGGTTTCGACGCCAACAGCATGACCACCATGGCAACGACCATAGCCACCATCATCACATTAATGTTGTCGACCATACCAATCGCTGTAATCACCGAATCCAGTGAGAATACCGCGTCAAGGATCACAATCTGTGCCACAACTGCGGTGAAACCCGCATAAACCACATTGGTGGTCAGCTTAACTTCTGGCTTACCTTCAATTTTTTCATGCAATTCGGTAACGGCTTTATAGACTAGGAATAAGCCACCAAATAAAAGAATCAGGTCTCGCCCAGAGAATGTCCAATCCAACACAGTAATCAGCGGTCGAGTCAACGTGACTAACCAAGTGATGATAAACAACAAGCCCAAGCGCATTAAAAGTGCAAGCGAAAGACCAATGACACGCGCTTTATCGCGTTGCTCAGGAGGAAGTTTTTCAGCCAAAATGGCAATAAAGACTAGGTTATCAATACCTAAAACAATTTCTAATATAATAAGCGTAAGTAAACTTACCCATATTCCCGGATCTAATAAAAATTCCATTATTTCATTACCCCAGAATTATGTTTCTGTTTTAAAAGCATAGACCTGCACGGCGACGGATCCATATTTGTGACCTGTTCAACTAAAGATGAAATAATTATGCCTGAGATGTTTGGCTTGTAATAATTTTTTTATGGTTTTTAACAAAATTTTAATATTCGACCACTTATTATGCAAAAAATACATAAAAATATCGAAATCACTGTTTGAAATTTTGTCACTTAATGCCAATTGTCGCATTCTATAAAGATTAGACGCCACGGTCATTTTTTAGTTTTTCTAATTAAATCCATCGCAAATAAAAACCAAATAATTGTTTTTATTTAATTATTTATTTTAATAATAGTTAAAAAATATCAATTCACTACATTTATGATTTCCACAAATGACACTTTTTGTTAAAAACACTAGTTCACAAATCCATTTTTTTCACTAAAATGAAACACGACCAGCATTGTTGTAAAAGTGGTCAATCACCCAAACCAAGGATGCGCGGATTGACAATCCGATCAAAGTAATCGAAGACAGGATTCATCGCTATGAACAATGAAAAAGCATTGACCTTCAATAAGACGTCAAAAATGCTTGCCAATACTAGCTATGAAGGCGCATATCTGCATTTAGACTCCTCATTTGATCAGCATCAAGTTAAAGTTGTGGTTTCGCATAATAACCAAAAGTTTGAAATGCACTTGCCTATCGTTCTACAGGACGGTGTTCCCATGGCTAAACTCTCTTTAGATTCTCACCAGAATGCTGAAGTCGAAGATGAAGTTGTACAATTTGCTCAAAGTATTGTGAGCTTCCATCAAGATAAAGACGGCTATACCCTGTCTCTTCTAAACAACCACGCTTAACTTTTCTTGATTACTGGCCAAGGCTTTCTTTTAACAGATTTCCTTTATGATGACAAATCCAGTAATTTTGTATTGATAAGTGTATGAGTGTTCACATAAAATGTGTTCAAATGATCTATAAAATAAAAATACGATTCACGGGGAATCCGTCATATGACCAAAAAGTACAGTAAGTTCCTACCAGGTTCTGAAGATTTTTCTTTAGAAAGTTTTCCATTTTACTGGGTAACACAAGTACATGCACAGTATGTACTCAATGTCGATCACGCTTTAAAAAAGTATGGTTTAGATAACTCACGTCGTCGTATTTTACTGGCTCTAGATTCAAAGCCACATGCCAGTGTTTCTGATTTGTCTGACATGGTGGTCTCTAAAATGTCGACAACCACCAAAATTGTTTATCGCTTAAAGGATGAAGGATTGGTTGAAACTTATTCTTGTGAAGATGATGCACGTATCACCCGTGTTCTTCTCACCGAAAAAGGTGTTGAAATGACCAATAAGATCAATGATCTCACCAGTGTTGTGCTTGAGCAATCATTTGAAGGCTTAACGCCTTTGCAAATTGAAAAAATGATGGAAAGCTTAAAACACGTGTTTAAAAATTTAGCTCGCTAAACCGTTTAAAAGTCGAAAAAGTTGAGTTGGGGACTCTCTTTTTCGACTTTTATTTTCGGCACATGTGAACATTCAAACTCTTCAACAGGAAAGCCTTGTACAAAGGATTGAATATTTGGTGATTTCCAGCTGAGCCAGTCCTCTAAGCGTTCATGTGGAATCACGATCACTGAGCGCTTCACATCCCCCGGCTCATGAAACTCCCGCATCATTGGATGATCTATGGCATCCATCGTAATCATGGTGGCTGAACGGACTACCTCGCCTGCTATACGACAGATTTCATATAGTGCAGCAACAAAAATGACCTGCCTATCCTGTCGTCTGACACCCCATCTCTGCGGCTTTTGTTCTATATATTTGGACTCATAAAATTCAAAAACGGGAATCACCCCAAACTGATATTTGGAAGTCGCTTCAATAAAACTGGCCTTTTGCAGAAGTGTCTCACTTCGAGCATTATAGGTTTTGCTTGCAATACTCTTATCTTCAGCCCATTTCGGTATTAAACCAAAATGTACCTTACGCCACTCAAATCCTAAATTTGATTTGAACAATAAAGGCAACTCATAACCAGGATAGACTTCTTCGACATAATCAAAAGGAATTTCAGGGAGACCAAACTGTTGTACTTGAGCAAGGGTTAGAGGTTTAAAATTAGCGCACATGGATTTTCATCCAACTTGATGGTTAACAATAGTATGATGAGCTTTATATAGTGAATTGTATAAGGCTTTTATCCGCAGCGTCTAGTCGAGATACTTATTTCACACTAGGCTTAAACCCATTCATAGCTCTAAGCAAGTGCTAATCTATAGGGCGCTATTACCCGAAATTAAATCAGTCTTATGCATTTCCTATATAAACGCAGTACGACTTATTTCAGCCAATAAAAAAGCCTCCGAAGAGGCTTTTTTAGCTTTACAGATTAGTCACCTGTATAACCTTTTAACTTCAAACGCGCAGCATGCAGAAGTGGTTCTGTATAACCTGATGGCTGCTCACCACCTTTAAACACTAGGTCATACGCTGCTTTGTATGCATAACCATCGAAGCTTGGCGCCATAGGGGTGTAAAGCGGATCGTTTGCATTTTGCTCATCTACGATTTTCGCCATACGCTGCATCACTTCTTCAACTTGCGCCGCAGATACGATGCCGTGACGCAACCAGTTTGCAACGTGTTGAGATGAAATACGTAAAGTTGCACGGTCTTCCATTAAACCAACGTTGTTGATGTCTGGAACTTTCGAACAACCTACACCCAAGTCAACCCAACGCACAACATAACCCAAGATCCCTTGAAGGTTATTTTCAAGCTCTTTGGTTTTCTCTTCTTCAGTCCAGTTTGTGTCTGTCGCTAAAGGCGGTGTTAATAGATCATCTAATGATAAAGGCTGAGTATTCAATAATTCTTTTTGACGCTCAGACACGTTGCATTGGTGATAGTGAATCGCATGAATGACAGCACCAGATGGAGAAGGAACCCATGCACAGCTTGCGCCCGCTTCTGGATGTTCAATCTTGGTTTTGTACATGTCTAAAAGCATATCTGGTTTTGGCCACATGCCTTTACCAATTTGTGCTTTACCACGTAAGCCCGCTTGAAGACCGATCATCACGTTACGATTTTCATATGCTGGGAACCAAATTTGTGATTTCACTTCACCCTTACGAACAAATGGACCTGCTTCCATAAAGGTATGGATTTCATCTCCTGTACGGTCCATGAAACCAGTGTTAATGAAGATGGTACGGTCTTTTGCTTGCGCAATACAGTTTTTCAAGTTTACAGATGTACGACGTTCTTCATCCATAATACCGATTTTTAACGTTTTCTCAGGTAAACCTAATGCTTGCTCTGCACGTTCAAATAATTCAACTGCAAAAGCAACTTCTTCAGGACCATGCATTTTTGGCTTAACGATGTACATAGAACCTTTACGGGAGTTCTTGTTTTCGTTTTCACCTTTAATGTCTGCAAAAGACAAAAGCGGAGTGATTAATGCATCCATGATACCTTCGTAGATTTCAGCACCATCTACAAGAATCGCAGGGTTGGTCATGAGGTGACCCACGTTACGAAGAAGCATCAATGAACGGCCATGAAGTTTCGTTTCACCACCAATCAAGTTTTTGTGCGTACGGTCTTTATTCAAAGTACGCGTAACGGTTTTACCATTTTTCTCGATAGACTCTGAAAGTGTACCTTTCATCAAACCTAACCAGTTACGGTAGCCTTCAACTTTCTCTTCTGCATCTACGGCAGCGATCGAATCTTCTAAATCCTGAATAGTCGTTACAGCAGCTTCAAGAACTAAATCTTTTACGCCAGCAGCATCTGTTTTACCAATTGGGCTGTTCGCATCAACTTCAATCACAACGTGTAGGCCGTTGTTTAAAAGTACGATTTCTGTTGGAGCAGCTTCTTCACCATTAAAACCAACAAATTGTGCTTCTTTAGCCAAAGTCGATGTCGAACCGTCTTTTAACGTCACAACTAACTTTTTGCCTTCAACTGCATATTTTGTCGCCTCAGCATGCGAACCATTCGCTAATGGGAAGGTTTCATTTAAGAAGTTTTTAGCAAATGCAATAACTTTGTCGCCACGCACAGGGTTATAGCCTTTACCTTTTTCCGCGCCACCGTCTTCAGGGATCACGTCAAAACCGTAAAGTGCATCGTATAAAGAGCCCCAACGCGCGTTTGCAGCATTTAAGCAGTAACGTGCATTACGCACAGGCACTACCAATTGCGCACCAGCCAATAATGCGATTTCTTCATCTACATTTTCTGTGCTGATTTGGAAATCTTCTACTTCTGGTACTAAGTAGCCAATTTCAGTAAGGAAAGCTTTGTAAGCTCCAAGTTCAAATTTGTTGTTGCGGTGCCATTCATCGATCTTCGCTTGAATGTCGTCACGCTTAGCCAATAGTGCTTTGTTCTTTGGGCTAAGATCGACAACGACTTGTTCAAAGTTTTTCCAGTAAGTTTCACTGTCCAAACCTGAACCTGGAAGTGCTTCATTTTCGATGAAATCGTAAAGTTCTTTAGCAATCGCTAACTTGCCTTTTTGAATACGTGCAGTCATTGTCTTTCCTGATATTGCTACTTTTTATACAAGAGATTCTAGTATACCGATTTAAACTTGGCTGAATAGTAATATCACCGTGCGAAATAGTGATCATTTTTTATTTAATAAAATATACAAACTACCAAATAAAATACTGCTCAAGGCACAAGCATTATCAATTTACAAAATGCTCTTTAGTAGTTTATTAAGTTTTTGAAATGCCGAAATTAGACTTAAGTGCAGGTTTGTATATTTTTTACACTTAAAACCAATATTCTCCCTATTTTCAATCCTGATTAAGCCATGATTATTCAAAAAAGTCGATAAATTAATCGATGAAAATGCACATAAAAAAAGCACCCTTTTGGGTGCTTATATTTTTAAATTTCTTCTTGTTGTTTACTTGCTTCAGCTTGTATTTGTCGATGTGCTTCATTCAAGTAATCATCTGATTGCATTTCCAATAAACGTGAACGCGTGCGTTCAATTTCAAAGGCTAATTTATCACCAGAGTACAAATCAATAATTGTATCTTCTGAGGTTAAAATCAGTTTTACCCCACGGTCATAAAACTCATCGACCAGATAAATAAAACGACGCGTCCCTTCAGAAAGATAATCGGTCAAATGCGGAACATTACTCACCAACACAGTATTATAAATATTTGCAATTTCGATAAAGTCAGCAGGACTACGTGGTTTTAAACACAGCTCTGAATACTCACACCATAAAACATCTTCAGTATGCCCGACCGTTTCTACAATACGATTATTAATAATAATCGGCTCATCTGAAATGGTTTGGGTCTGTGTCAATGCGCTAAAACGCTGTGCAATCCAACGTTGGTGCTCATGTGTTAAAGGAGATTTAAAGAGTTGCGCTTGTTTTAAAACACGTAAACGGTAGTCCACGCCTGCATCTACATTTAAAATCACACACTGCTGTTTCACCATTTCAATGGTTGGAATGAAACGATCACGGTGAATGCCGTTTTTATACAAACCATCTGGTGCAATGTTTGAGGTTGCCACCAAGGTAATGCCACGTGCAAAAAGCTTTTGGAACAAATCACTAAGAATCATGGCATCCGTAACATTCGAGACGAAGAACTCATCGAAACAAATGACCACTGCTTCTTTATAAATTTGATCCGCAACCGCATCTAAAGGGTTACGCTGACCTGAAAGCTTGTTGAGCTCACGATGTACATGTTGCATAAAATGGTGAAAGTGCATCCGTGTTTTACGACGAAATGGAATTGAGTCATAAAACTGATCCATCAACCATGTTTTACCACGGCCTACACCACCCCACATATACACACCACGGGGAGAAGTTTGACGGCGGAAACGACGGAATGCTTTTTTAGATGCCTTAAAACGTTGAATTAATTCATGCCAAACGCGATCCAGCTCATGAACGGCCTGAGCTTGTGCCTCATCAGACATGAACTGCCCAGATGCCAAGGCTTGCGCATAGCGCTCTGCAGGAGATAAAGGACTGAATGCGGTAGGTGAATTAAAATCTGACATATCATTTAATACTGTTTTTAGGCTATATCAATTATAGCGGAGTGGAAAAGTTAATATATAACACTTTGGCATAATTATGCTTAGGCTATTTCCCATATTGTCGTGGACTGTAACCAAACCACCGTTTAAATGCATGATTAAAGGCTGCAGGCTCCGAGTAACCCAATAACTCTGCAATCATTTCAATGGAATATTCCTGATATTCCATCAAATGTAGTGCACGATCTTTCATTAATTGCTCACGAATTTGTTTATAACTGCTATTTAACTGTTGCAACTGATGTCTTAAGGTTCGCTCTGGCAAATTCAAAGCTTGCGCGGTTTCAGCCATGGTCGGCAGTAAACCTCGTTGCAACTCCAAATAATCTTGTACCCGTTGAATCAGACTCGGTTGCTCTGCCGTTTCTTCCAAACGCTGCAATTCCGCCTGACATTTGCCTGCATAAACGTTAAATGTCATCAAATCTGCTGAAGGAATCGGCACATTTAAAACCCATTCATCAAACCAAAATTCAGCTTGCTGCGTACCAAAACTCACTTGCTGACCATAAACCTGCTGATAGAGCACCAGTTTTTTCGCATCTTCAGGTCGTGCAACAGGTAAAGTAATTCGAATCTCAGGCATTTCCAGCCCAATCATCTTATAAATATCTTGTAAAAACTTATAGGTTCCCGCTATTTCAGAATGTGCACGCAACTGACCCACAGGTGTTTGCAAGTCTCTCGGTAGATAACACAGTGCGACTTGATCATTTTGTTTTTTCAAACCCAATAAGCCACTCAAATGCGTCAAACTCTGATAGCGAATACCCTGTTCTAACGCGGTATGTGTCGTTGGACTGGTCATCAATAACATCAGTAAGGGGCCATATCCTGCCAAAACATAATGCTGACCAATAAACAAGCCTTGCTCAGGCTCAATATCCTCTGCAATGATTTTCAAAATATCCCACTCTAGAGCAGGATGAATGATCGCATTCGGATCAAGCGACTCCACACGTAAGCCAATGCTTTGTAACTTTTGATCGACTGCGACTCCTGCTTTACGCATTCCTTGAATCAAATACATCAAGCCAAGTACAGAACGTTTCATAATCAATTAAAAGCAAAATATTGGCCTATGTTTTACTACAGCCGCCTAGCGCACAACAATTGCCGAATCTATCAATTTTCTTGTCAGGGCTATCATAGATCTTCTGGATAGTTACTCTACAATAAAGTAAAACAAAAAGGAAAAACAAATGCAGGCAGCAAATTCAACAACCCCTCAGGTAAAAATCGCCATTATTGGTGCAGGCTTTGGTGGCTTAGCGATGGCTATTCGTCTTTTACAAAACAATATTCGTGATTTTGTAATTTTGGAAAAAGCCAGTGAAATAGGTGGCACATGGCGTGAAAACCAATATCCGGGCGCTGCTTGTGATGTACAGTCACATCTCTATTCCTTGTCTTTCTCACCCAAGACTGACTGGTCTAAACGTTATGCTGAAGCACCTGAAATTTATCAATACATGCAAACTCTCACTGCTGAGCATCAATTGCAGCCTTATATCCGCTTTAACACCGAAGTCAGTGCTGCACATTACTTAGAAAATCAGTGTTTATGGCAACTCACCCTTAATCAAAATGAAACACTAACCGCTCAATTTGTTATTTTCGCATCTGGTCCGCTGCATGTACCACAAATTCCGCGTATTGCGGGTATCGAGAAGTTTAAAGGCAAAGTTTTCCATTCATTGCAGTGGGATCATGACTATGACCTCAGCAATAAAAATGCTGCCTCTATTGGCACTGGGGGAAGCGCTATTCAATATATTCCTGAAATTGCAGAAAAAGTGAAACAACTCTACGTACTACAAAGGACAGCTGCATGGGTTATTCCTCGGGATGAACGTCGTTATTTACCCATTGAAAAAGCACTGCTTAATCGATTTGATTGGTTTCGAAAACTTCATCGAGCTCGTCTGTATTGGACGAATGAATCTCGTGTAGTTCCCATTATGAAACCACAGGTCATGAAATATGCACAAAAACTAGCAGAAGCGTATATTCGCCATCAAGTCAAAGACCCTGTAACCGCAGATAAGTTAATTCCCAACTATATTATGGGTTGCAAACGCATCTTGGTCTCCAACAAATATTATCCAAGCTTTAACCGTAAAAATGTTGAATTGGTTACCGATGATATTTTGGAGTTAACTGAGGACAGTATCATCACCAAAGATGGGAAAAAGCGTAAAATTGACTGCCTCATCTATGGCACAGGTTTTGTGACTGACCCACGTATTTATCTTAAATCCTTTAGCTGTACAGGGCTGAATCATATTGAGCTTACAGACGTATGGCAAGATGGGGCCGAAAGTTACTATGGAATTAGCACCAAAGGTTTCCCAAACTTATTTCAGCTTTTAGGGCCCAATACAGTCTTAGGTCATAACTCAGTTATTTTTATGATTGAGTCACAAGTAAATTACATTCTACAGCTCATCGAGATGGCACAAAAAACCCAATCTCAAGCAATCGTTGTGAAAGCAGATATTCAAGACCAATTTAATCAGCATTTACAAAGTCAATTTACAGATACCATTTGGCAATCTGGCTGCGTCAGCTGGTATCAACAAGCGGATGGGAAAAATTTCTCTTTATGGCCCAGCTATACATGGAAGTATTGGCTAAAAATACGAAAAGCCAATCCTGCAGACTATCGTTTTTTAAATTCTAAGCAAGATAGTCAAGCAATAAATTAAGATCGCGGTCATAATAAGTTAGTATTTATTCACACTTTATTTGACATGCAATCGTTTTGGTTGATTTTTCAGCTTCTTATTTGTTTAGCACTTGGATTTGTTTTGGCGCGTCGTTTACCCAAATGGCTTGAACGACTTGCCTTTCAAATCTTGCCCTATTTTACGTATATTCTCTTAATCGCAATTGCGATTGAGTTTTCAACGACGTTGCATAGTATTGCCGAACCTTGGCAGATACTCAATCATGCAGCGCTTTTAGCAGTTATGACCAGTATTGGCGCTTTTGTCTGTTGTTACATATTATTTAAACTGTTGGGCTATCAACCCAGTCATGGCAAAGTGTCCATGAGCCTTGTGAGCAAATCATTAATCAATATCAGTTATGCATTTATCGCACTGGCGTTAGGTTATGGTTTGGCAGAACTATCTTCAGGTTTCGGCTATACCCTTCATATCAGTACATGGAACTTGTTACTGGTTTTCATGTTCCTGATCGGGCTTGATTTAGCCTATTCCCCACTAGATCGCTCATGGTTAAACTGGCAAATCCTACTCGTTCCACTTGGTTGTATTCTGGGTTCAATTATTGGGGCGTTTGTAACGGCCTATTTTGTGCCGAGCATTCAAATAAAAGACTTGATTATGTTATCTCAAGGTTATGGTTTCTACTCTATGACTGGCATTGTGGTCACGGAGTTAAAGAATGCACATTTAGGCAGTATTGCACTGATGAATGATTTGTTCAGAGAAATCTTTGCGATTGTGTTTATGTATATCATTGGCTGGCGTTACCCCCGCTCTGCGATTTCATCCGCAGGAGCTACAGCAATGGATGTCACACTACCAATGGTCAAACAAGCCTGTGGGAATGACTTTATTCCACATGCCATGGTGAGCGGCTTCATCCTGTCAGTTTTGGCACCAATTGTCGTCAGCGTATTGGCGGCTCTGTAAAGCATAGCGCACTATTCAATGCTGTCTTTTTATTTTGCTATTGCCACCACTTCGCTCACCAACAATTCTTTTTAAAATTTAATCCATAAAAAAGCCTTTCGAATGAAAGGCTTTTTAGATTTCTAGTCGCTTAAAGCGTCGCTAAAATATCTTTGAGCATCTGACACGGGTTTGCAGACTGTGTAATTGGTCGACCAATCACTAGATGTGTTGCACCGTCTAACATTGCTTGTTTTGGCGTTACGATACGCTTTTGGTCATCCGCACTTGAGCCCTCAGGGCGAATGCCCGGTGTTACCAATGCAAACTCTGAACCCAAAGTCTCACGCAGCATTTTTGCTTCTTGCGCTGAACATACCACACCATCTAAACCACTGTCTTTAGTCAGTTTTGCTAGACGCTTGACTTGTTCAAATGGTTCAATATCTAGACCAATATCGGCTAAATCTTCACGGCCCATCGAGGTTAACACCGTTACTGCTATCAGTTGAGTGTTATAGTTGCCTGCCTTTAAGCGCTCAACGCAAGTTTCCATCATTTTACGGCCACCTGAAGCATGGACGTTTACCATCCAAACCCCCATATCTGCAGCAGCACATACCGCTTGCGCAGTCGTATTTGGAATATCGTGAAATTTTAGATCTAGAAAGACTTCAAAGCCTTCACCATGTAAAGCTTTAACAATAGATGAGCCTTCATGGGTAAATAATTCTTTACCGACTTTTACACGGCATAATTGAGGGTCTAATTGCCCAGCAATCGTCATTGCGTCATAATGACTTTTTGCATCTAAGGCAACAATAATACTCATGGGGAGACCCTTCAAACTCACAAAATTATGGCATTATACGGATTAAGCCTAAAACGACCAAGACTATTTTTCTAAAAACCATTTAAAATTCAAACTAAGTTCTTTATTCATATACTTTTTATATAGTTATCAATATTTTAAAGCACAATAAAAAACGCCTTTGGCTATATATCCAAAGGCGTTTAAATCAAACTTGCTTCAATACTTCTAAGATAGAAATCTTACTTCATATTGTGGCTTAAAGCGGTGTAGATGGACGATCATTAGGATTGATATCTAACACCGTTTTTTCATGTCTTGTATGTGCTGCAGCTTCAGCAGCAGCCAACTGAGCGGATTGAATCTGCTCTTTACGAAGGTGATCAATGTCTTTACGTAGTCGCTTAATTTCCCAACCTTTCTGGAATACACGAAATACCTGAACACCAATTAACAAACCCAACACAATCCCTAAAGCCATTGTTAATAATAACAATAGGCCTAAACGCATTGCTGGAACCTGTATAAACAACAGATCAACGGTTAGCTCAGTTCCGTTTTGTAGCACTAAAGCTAGGCAGTAGCCAAACAGTACAATTAATAATGCGAATAATACGTAACGCATAAGCACCCCAATAAATTTTATTCGCCTGCAGTCTCGTTTACTGCATCACGTAATGCTTTACCTGGTTTGAAATGTGGAACAGCTTTAGCAGCCACTTCTACCGACTTACCTGTTTTAGGATTACGCCCAACACGAGGCTCACGGTGATGGAGTGCAAAACTACCAAAACCACGAATTTCAATACGATTATCAGAAGACAAAGATGCAATCATTTGATCAATCATAATCTTAACAGCTTCTTCCACTAATGGCTCTGCTAAGTGCGGGTTTTTAAGAGAAATACGCTCTATTAAGTCAGACTTATTAAGTGCTTCAGTAGTCATCTGCGACCTCTTTAATTATCAAGCTACCTTGTAGATAGATTGATAATAACCTGTTTAAATACAAAACGGTAGCGTAATAAGTGAATACTACGCTACCGTTTATTGTATTTGTGTAAAAAGTATTAGTTAACTTACATTAACAATACAATTCAAACATCTACTTAGTTGCCCATTTGAGCTTTGATCAAATCACCAATAGTCTTAGGACCATTGTCTTGACCAGTAGTTGCTGTCTTCAAGTTAGCAACTGCTTCTTTCTCTTCAGCTTCGTCTTTCGCTTTGATAGACAAGTTGATAGAGCGAGATTTACGATCTACGTTGATGATTTTCGCTTCAACTTCTTGACCAACTTCAAGGAACTTAGTTGCATCTTCAACGCGGTCGCGGTTGATTTCAGATGCTTTAAGAGTCGCTTCAACTTCGTCAGCTAACTTAAGTGTTGCGCCACGAGCGTCAACAGCAGTTACAGTACCTTTTACAAGTGCACCGCGTTCGTTAGCAGCTAAGAAATCGTTGAACGGATCGCTGTTCATTTGCTTGATGCCAAGGCTGATACGGTTGCCTTCAGCGTCTACAGACAAGATAACCGCTTCAACTGTGTCACCTTTCTTGTAACGACGGATAGCTTCTTCGCCTTGCTCGTTCCAAGAAATATCAGACAAGTGAACTAGACCATCGATACCGCCTGGTAGACCGATGAAGATACCGAAGTCAGTGATTGACTTGATCGTACCTGAAACTTTTTCACCTTTGTCGTGGTTCTTAGCAAACTCTTCCCATGGGTTAGCACGAGTTTGTTTGATACCAAGAGAAATACGACGACGCTCTTCGTCAACTTCAAGAACCATAACATCAACTTCATCACCAATCTGAACAACTTTAGATGGGTGGATGTTTTTGTTAGTGTGGTCCATTTCAGAAACGTGTACTAAACCTTCAACGCCTTCAGCGATTTCTGCGAAACAGCCGTAGTCAGTTAAGTTAGTTACGCGAGCTTTAACGATTGAACCTTTAGGGTAACGGTTCATGATCGCTAACCATGGATCTTCGCCTAATTGCTTAAGACCTAAAGATACGCGGTTACGTTCTTTGTCAAACTTAAGTACTTTAACAGTAACTTCTTGACCAACTTCAACAACTTCTGATGGGTGCTTGATACGTTTCCAAGCCATGTCAGTGATGTGAAGAAGACCATCAATACCGCCAAGGTCAACGAATGCGCCGTAGTCAGTAAGATTTTTGATAGTACCAGTAACTGTTTGACCTTCTTCAAGCTGAGCAAGAAGAGCTTCACGGTCAGCTGAAGATTCAGCTTCCATAACAGCACGACGAGATACAACAACGTTGTTACGTTTAGCATCAAGTTTGATTACTTTGAATTCTAACTCTTTACCTTCTAAGTGAGTAGTATCACGAATAGGACGAGTATCAACTAAAGAACCTGGAAGGAACGCACGAACTGGACCGATGTCAACAGTGAAACCGCCTTTAACTTTACCAGAGATAACACCAGTAACGATTTCGCCGTCTTCAAAGATTTTTTCAAGTTTAGTCCAAGTTTCAGCACGTTTCGCTTTTTCACGTGATAAAACTGTTTGACCCATGCCGTTGTCAAGCGCTTCAACAACAACATCAACAGTGTCGCCAACTTGAACTTCAAGTTCGCGTTGTTCATTTAAGAATTCAGCGCGGTCAACAATACCTTCTGATTTAAGGCCAGTGTCAACTGTTACCCAATCAGAATCGATGTTTACTACAACGCCTTGGATGACAGCACCCTTTTCAACGTTGAGGTTTAATTCGCTTTCTTCAAAGAGGGCTGCAAAAGATTCGGTCATGATATACCTGATAAAGTCAGCGGTCTTGGATCAGACAAGGCCGGTTTAGTTAAGCGTCTACATAGTCCATTTTGAACTGATCAAGCTATGCTTCTGCTGAATATAAAAATTCGTTAGTTTGCTAATTGCTTATCGATATAAGCCGTCATAAGCTGAAATACCTCATCAATGTTCAATTCAGAACTATCAATGATGTAGGCATCAGCTGCTGGTCTGAGTGGAGCAACTTCGCGCTCCATGTCACGTTTATCACGCGCCTCAATATTACCTAAAATATCGTTTATTTTAGCATCCAGCCCCATACCCTGCAACTGCTTTACTCTGCGTTCAGCACGAGATTGGGCTGAAGCGGTTAAATAAATCTTGGCTTGAGCCTCTGGAAAGATGGATGTTGCCATGTCTCGGCCATCTGCAACCAAGCCCGGTGCTTGTGCAAAAGCATGTTGGCGATCGACCAGCGCAGCTCTAAGCTCAGGAATTGTTGCAACTTTTGATGCAAACTCACCAACTCGCTCAGTTCGAATGGTTTGACTAACATCCTCACCATTGAGCAAGACTTGTGTGCCTTGTGCAGAACTTAAAAATTGTATGTCTAAATGTTTAGCAATTTCGACACACTGACTCAGTTCGCTTGACAAAGCATCCAACAAATCCTGTTGATGCAATGACAGGCCCAACAAGCGATATAACGCTCCCGAATCAAGTAAATGAAATTGATAATGGGCTGCTATTTTTGCAGCCAGTGTGCCCTTACCCGAACCACTTGGACCATCAATTGTGATTATTTGAACTGTCATTGCTTACCCAAAGTTTGTTATACAGATTTAGCGAGTTTTGAAAAACCTAGTTTAATCGCAGATTTAAGCTGTGCAAGGATTAATTTACTTACAAAAGGTGCACGTGCCTGTAATTCAATCGTATAGGTCACTAACGTTTTATTCGAGTCAATCGGCTCAAACTCAATAATACCCAAATGATGTTTGATGAGTGGATTTTTAATAATCTTGTATTCAATACGCTCATTCACATTCATTAATGTAATTTGCTCTTGCAACGGTTTAATTGGCCCAAACCCCATACGCCGTACAGAACCAAGTCCATCCGGACGTTCTGGATCTGCGGAATCTTTTACTCGCACCACTTGAACTGGTGCAAAAGCGACGTTATAGGTTGAATGTTTAGAAAGTAAATCAAATACCTGCTCTACGGGTGCATTAAATTCTTTTTTAATCTGAATATTATTCATGGTGGTTCCAACGCCTTATTTGACAATAATTATTGTCATTTCATTTTACATGAAATTATTATTTTACGAATTCATTCATCCCTTTTCTTGTAGACGGGATAGTCGCTTTTGTTTGCGGCGCATTTTAAAAAAGTGACTGAGCTGCTGTGAGCATTGCTCATGTAAACAACCCGACTCAACCAAGAACTGATGATTATAATAGCCCGTTTCAAATAATTTACGTGCACTTATAAGAGAGCCCGCTTTCGGCTCTGTCGCACCAAATACTACTTTTGAAACGCGTGCATGCACCAAAGCACCTACACACATGGTACAAGGCTCAAGCGTCACATACATGACCGCATCATCAGGTAAACGATAGTTTTGTGTATTTTGACAAGCATCACGCAGTGCTTGAACTTCAGCATGCGCAGTAGGGTCATTTAACGTAATAGGAGCATTAAAGCCCGAACCAATAATTTTATTTTGACTCACAATGACCGCCCCAACAGGGACTTCACCTTTTGATGCTGCAATAGCAGCCTGCTCTAAAGCAAGCTGCATCCATTCACTATCTATTTTTAAAACATCAGTCATAAAGATTAGATTACATCGTAATGTTTAAGGAGTTCATTCCAGCTTTCAATGCTCGTTGTTGGTGGATTACCAGCGAAAATACCCTTTAAGCTATTACTAGCCCCTTGTTTCCATGCTGGTGACAAGTCTTTATCCACTAAACGCGCACGCACACCCTCAACAAAGTCTGCATGACGAATTTTCCAGTCCGAAATTTGGGTTTCAAGCTCGAACACTTCATTCCAAGAATGAACCTGCTTGCCCCACTGCCATAGCAACCATGTTAATGCAGCAGTTGTTGGTGAGCCTTTTTGTAAGTTCTCACTGGCTTGACGAAGCCAATCGCTACGCTCATCACTTAAACCAACAATAGCATCATAATCATGCTCGAAGTTCACACCACGACATACACTATGAATGACATCCAAAGAGTTCTGTAATGGACCTGGGCCTACCGGACGATGCATACTGTTTAATGTGTCATCAATGGCTCTAAAATCACCTGCTGGATAATGACTCCAGTCTATATTGATAACTTTCTCAAGCACCGTATTACGCTGCGCATCACAGATGTGTGTTGCCCAACCAATACCATATGCGCCTGCAGCTGTCATGATTGAACCCGTTAAACCTGTAAACAGACCAATTGCTCCACGATCCGCCAAGAAACGCGTTGCGCCCACATCTGGGTACAAACCAATATTAATTTCAGGCATCGCTAAACGTGAATGCGGTGTCACCAAACGGAATGGCGCTGCCATAAACAGACCTAAACCACCACCCATGACATAACCTTCACCCCACACCAAGACAGGCTTAGCATAGTTGTGTAGTAACAAATCTAAAGCATATTCTTGCTCAAAGAACTGATTGGCTGTTTCAACTTCATCGTTAATCACCAATTGACGAAGTTTACGTACATCACCACCCGCACAGAATGCTTTTGGTGTGGTTGAATCCAACCAAATGGCTTTTACTGCGTCATCGCTATGAAAATCTTGAAACACTTCAAATAAAGCTGAAACAATCGTTTCATCTAAAGCGTGAAGTGATTTTGGTCTATTCAGACGAACAATGCGCCAACCATTTTTTGCTTCTTCTACAATCAAATCTGGATGGTAGTTTTTAGAAACGGGAGAATATGTCATGCGTCCAGCTGCCAATCTATAGGCTCAATGCCATGTTGTTTAAGATAATTATTGGATTTTGAAAAAACTTTACAACCGAAGAATCCACCACGGTTTGCTGCCAAAGGTGACGGATGTGCCGCCTTTAACACCAAATGCTTTTCTTGATCAATCCGTTGTCCTTTCCGCTGCGCATATGCTCCCCAAAGAATAAAAACAATATGCTCGCGCTGTTCATTTAAAACATCAATCACATGATCGGTAAAGTCTTCCCAACCTTGTTTTTGATGAGATGTTGGTTGACCAGCTTCAACGGTTAATACACTGTTTAACAGCAAAACTCCTTGCTGCGCCCACCGAGTTAAATCCCCATGTTTAGGAATATCAATTCCTAAATCTTTATTTAACTCATGGAAAATATTACGTAAAGATGGTGGTAAAGCAAGCCCCTTTTGCACAGAGAAACTGAGCCCATGTGCTTGATTCGGTCCATGATATGGGTCTTGTCCGAGTATTACCACTTTTACATTCGCCAAAGGCGTCGTATTAAATGCATTAAAAATCAGCGCATTTGGCGGATAAATCACTTTATTCGCTTTTATTTCTGTAACAAGAAACTGCTTTAGCGCATCCATCTTTGTACTAAGCAAAAAGTCACTTAATCCATGTTTCCAACTGGCATCCAGCTGAATTTTATCAAGCTTGGTTTGCTGTTGTTCTGTTAAAGACATACTTGCGCCTTATTCCCTTACTGTATATTCCGTGACAAATTTCACAGTTTGACTTGCAATTCTACATTCGGATTGTGAAATTGGATACCTTCTTTTAATTTGGTATACATTTCAGTGTCCGCCCATTCCGCTTGGATTTGTTCTGAAAACTCGATCTGGCTTAAATCTAAAAGCCCCATCTGTGTATTTTCAATATCTTCAATAAAACTCTGCGCATAGCCCGTATCAGTCTCATGCACAATCACCGAGTACACTTCTACATCGCCTTCACCGTTTTGAGTCACGGTCGACGCGAGTACTTGTTGTGCAAGATAAAAGAAAATACGTGAAAATTGTTCAGCCGATGGCGAAACAGGCAGCGACACCCAACGTGCACTAAATGTTTTACATGCTTGGATATATTCTGGATCATCGTTTTGCCAAAAACAAATCGCATGATCAAAAGAGTCATAAAGGTCTTTAATCACCCCTTTCAGCAAGCCAAAGTCATAAACCATTTGACCATGATCTAATTTCGATGCTTTGAGGAGTAATTCAACTTTATAACTATGACCATGAATGGAGCGTTTACAACGATCCGATGTACAGTTGCGTACAATATGGGCATTTTCAAACTTAAATAACTTACGAATTAACATATGCCGTAATGCAATCAAACTTTCTGAGAATTGACTTTAATTATAAAGCAAAAGTTAACCTATGCTCATTTATTTTATTGTTCAATCCAATTGGTAAATCATATCAGTCTTATATTTACCCTTTAAAACGGTGACATGCTCCGATAAGCCACATATACCGCTTGATCTTTTCGCACCAAATCACTACTAAACTGACGCTTACGCTCATTCAGCAACACTTCAATTCTGGCTTTAAAATAGTTCGATTGAACTCCGAGAAAATCATTAACAGCAGCCCGCTGAGCCTCGTCTACTTGTTTAAATGGATCAACCTCCCACAGTTCATTAACATTGGAAAAATGCTCCAAATTGGCCTGTCTTTGCTTTTGTAAATTTTGAATAGCAGATACATCCAGCTTAGGATCAATGCTAGCCAACACCAGCGCAGGTGCAGTATTTATATTCACCTTTAATTCATTATTCGGTAAAGCACTCACATAAGGTGCAATCAGTTGATAGTTGCGCCCCTCAAAACCTCGTACCAATTTCAACTGTTCAACATTATAAAAAGTACGATTTGGCGCCAAGTAACCCTGAGCTAAACTTTGATAATAAGCAGATTCAGCACCCATCGGCCCACTGACTTCATCATCTTCATCTTGCCAATCAATCACTGCTTCTGAAAGCTGTGCAGGCAATCCAACACGTACCAACAGCTTTTCAAACCAAAGTTTTGCAGCCTCATTCGGCTTTTTATCCGACTTAACTAAAGCATTTAAATTAAATTTACCCGATTCATCTTCTAAACGCCCAGAAACAAAACCATCTTCCACTGGAAAAGCAGGCATGGGCTTCGCCCATGTTTCTTGTAGATGATCGACCTCTGCTGCATTTTTAGCATCATCCACTAACAGCTCAGAAAAAAAAGCTTCAGCACTTTTTGCGTATAACAGAGCTTGGTTTTGTCGCATTAAATAACCCGTACTCTCTGCGGTATTGCGCTGATGTTTCGCAATCGTAGCAGCAAGGATGGTTGCTAAAGCCACCATCACCAAAATGGTGATCAATGCAATGCCATGCTGAGAGCGCTTCAAAACATCCACCTATTTACAACGAATACATTTAAGGAAAAATGGTTTTGCATAGAGTCCGTGAGTTTCATATCCTACAACTTAATTTTTTTGTTTTAAAAAGTCTGTATTTAATAAACTAAACACCCATTCATAACTCACTTCATTGACAGTGAGGTTTATTTTTAAACCGCGCGGTAGTATTTTTGCCTGAGTCACATCATTTTCACTCAATGCCACCTCAGGCCATTGTGCCATTTCATTAGGATTGAGTAACATAATTTGAAATTGATCAACTGAATCAAGTAGAACACTGGTTTCAGGTTGATCATTACCTGTTTGATTTAAATTTTTATATTTATAACGGTACAGTTTTTTTTCATCTGCTTTATAAATATATTCAACTCGCTCTTCAGGCGGTATGCCTTGCATCAAAGGATCAGTCACTCCAGTTTTACTAAAGGCTAACTGACCATTTTGCAACATGACTGCGGGTTGAACCTGCCCTGCAACATTGGCAGTAATTGGTACAATTTGCACCGTGTCACGCAACACTTGTTGATATGCTTCTTGTAGCTGACCTAAGCGCTGTTCATGTTGGGTATTACGCTCTTTAATCTTGATCAGATAATCAAAAACCTTCCAACCCAAAGCTGAAAGCACAGCAAAAATCGCGATTGCCACCAATAACTCAACCAAAGTAAAGCCTGAGCGTTTTGTCATGGTTGGCTTCCATCACGATGGTTAAAAAAAACTAAACTCGTAACACCCGAATCTACTTTTCCAGTTTCAGGATTCACCAAGCTCACCTGTACATTGACGCGTTGCACATTAGCACTAATCGTTGCTTGCGCTGATTTATCAATTTGCCAAGTTTCACCTTGTTGGGTGATTTGTTTAGAGGCCGTGCCTTGTAGCCAATCACGATTGATTTCCATCATAGAAATTTCATTCAAGGCAACAAATTGTGCCTTGGTACGCAAGATGGCATGGGCTGTAGACTGAGTATATTGCATACCCACTTTGGTTAAAGCGACCGCTGCTGTAGCAAAAATAGCCAGCGCCACCATCACTTCCAGCAATGTAAATCCTGCGACACGGTTAACTCGAGTAAGACTCGATCTAAGAGGCACTGCCTCGCAAGAAAGGCCAAAAGCTATGCTTGAGGTACGAGGATTAATTAAATAACGTTTCCTGCGAGCACAAGACGGCAGACTATTTTTTAAATCTTTAGCTCGCATTTATTTTACCCAAATGATCAATTTCAATTTCTGCACCCACGGGCTCATTGGCATAATAAAATTGAATACGAACAGGTTTGACTTCACCATTCCCTAACCAAATCAGTTTAGGTGCATTCTCTTGGGTTAAATCATCGTTTCGGGCTTGGGAAACATCATAGTCTAAGGATTGCACAGCAAAAGAAACATTTTTAGCTAACACTTGCTGTGGGAACTCATTATATTTTTGCCATTTTTGATGATTCAGCATTGCATTATTTTGCTGTTCTGTGGGTATGGTAAATTGAGGATTTTTATATTCAACAACAGCATAAGAAAAATCAGCCACATCGGTGGCAGGATGAACCTCTAGTGCCAAAACACGTGCTTGATCATTTGCCTGACGTGCAATTTTCTGTACATCCATGATAAAAAAATCACGGGCTTGCGCTGCTTTACGTTGATCAACTCCATTGATATTCAACATCACCAATGACGCCATAATGGCCATAATAACAATAACCACCATCAATTCAACCAGTGTAAATCCTTGAATCCTTGAAGGTGGTTTCTGTTTCATACATCCTATCCGCTAAGCAAGATAACCTGCTGCACCCGTTTGTTTAGGCATCGCCAGAGCTTGGTCGATGTAGGCCACGCGTAAAGTGTCGCGTGAACCCAAATATCGTTGATAAAAACTAGAGTTCAAAATCGCTGCGGCACCATGCGTCAAAGACCAAATAGATGCCAAATAATCACGAACTGTCATTTGACTCTCTATCGACTCTAAATACCGTTCGGTCATACGAATAATTAAACGTAGACGTTGCTTTCGAATTTGATAAAGTTCAGTAAATAAATGATAGATCCCAACACCCGTGGTCGATAATCGCTCTTCTATTTGATGAAACAACACGGTACGTTCAGGATGATGCAAATGATGTAACATAAAAAATGCTAGATGTTCAGGGAACTGCTTATCCGTATCTTTAATCATTTCAAGCAACATTTGCTCATTACGAATAATGAGCAACATATAGAGTTCATCTTTACTTTGAAAATGTTTATAAAGCGTACCTTTTGCTAGATCTAATTCTGCAGCCAATGCATCAAGGGTCATCCCTGCTTCGCCATTTTCTAAAAGCAACTGTTCGGCCACTTGGAAAATTAACGCTTCTCTTGCTCGAAACTGAGCCTGACGATCCATTTTCACCCTAGTACTCTCTTATACGCTTTTATCGTTTCAATTTATTTACTTCATGTTGAGAAGGTTTTCAAAGTTCTGTGTTGTGATGAAAGCCATCTCTTCCAAGGACTTATCATATACATCTGCCAAGGCTTTGGCTACATAAGGAACGTACTTTGGCTCATTAGACTTTCCTCTATATGGCATCGGTGCCAAATAAGGACTATCTGTCTCAATTAATAGGCGATCTAAAGGAACTTGCTTCGCCACATCACGCAGGTCTTGCGCATTTTTAAAAGATACAATCCCTGAAAATGACACATAGTAACCGCAGTCTAAGACAGCTTTGGCCGTTTCCCAGTCTTCTGTAAAGCAATGCAAAATTCCATGGGTCGATTTTTCGGCGCGAATAATATCAACAGTATCATGCTTGGCAGAACGGGTATGCACAACAACTGGTTTTTTTACGGCTTGTGAAGCATGAATATGTCGTGCAAAACAGTCTTTTTGCTCAGCGATGAAATCTGTACTATGAAAATAATCGAGCCCAGTCTCACCAATTGCCCAAACTTTTTCAGGCTGTGCCAACTCAATTAAATAGTCTGTGGTCGCACGAGCCATAGTTTCAGGATCTTCACAAGGATGCACCCCGATGCTATAGCCCACATCGTCATGCCGTGCCGCAATTTTTGCTAGCTCAATATGATCATCAATATCAACCGAGATGCTCATAAAGCGATGAACGCCCGCTGCACGTGCTTGCGCTAATGCTAAATCCAAATCCCCATCATAAGGGGTTAAATCTAGCATGGTTAAATGGCAATGCGTATCTACAAACACAGGCGTTTCCTACTTCATGTACTTAATTACATAGTGTAACTAGTTCGCCCTTCAGACTTAAGACCTGCAAGCAACTTTTCCGCTTCTGATTTGTAATAAATCCCTTTCTCCCCAGAAAGTTGAATACCAAATCCTTGCAGTTTGATTCCATTTTGCTTTTGCGAGATCCAAATCACTTTACCTGTTAGAGGAATTTTCTGTGCTTGCTCTGGCAATGTTGCCAAAACAAAGACTTCCTCCCCCATTTTTACAGGGTGCTTGGATGGAATAAATAAACCACCACCAACCACAAAAGGCATGTAACTTGCATATAACGTTGCTTTATCTGGAATATTGGCTTGAATGATTCCGCCCATACGTGGTTGCATAAAATTCCCCTGTTTTAAACATCCATCAACCGAATGCACAATTGGTCGAGCACTAAATTAGTTTGTACGTTTTGTTCAATATATTGTTTTGACTGTTGCAACTCGGCGTAAATTGAAAACAAAGTTTCAAGTGAATACCGTTCTGCCAGCACACTGAAATCCAAATCAGTGTTTTTTAATTGCTGATTTAGCTTGACACAAATCAAATCTGACAACAAGTACTCAAACATTTGACTAAAATCACTAAATGTAAGCGCTTTATTCCACTTGGTCGCAATTGCCATCGGCATATTTTTATCCATCACCAACTTTTGCCAATCTTTTAAAAATTCAGCACGTTGAGGAATCCATTCACTCTCGGACAATGTAATTGCCTGCAACGGCATATGATTGGACAAGTTCATCAACAAATGTTGCTGTGCCAAATCGCTATGGGACAAATGCTGATTTAAAAATTGCTCTGCTTGCTGTTCATTAATGCGATCCAAGGCAAAATGCTGCAAACGACTGCGAATGGTTGCAGGCAATTTTAAATAATGATCTGCCAATAAAATGATAAGAACACGATCCCCTGGTTCCTCAAGCGTTTTCAATAAAGCATTGGCCGAAGCCGTGTTCAAAGCCTCAGCAGGTTCAATAATGATGACGCGCCAACCATCTACCGTTTGCTGCACAAAAGGCAGCAGATCACGAATTTTTTCAATTTTGATTTTGGCATTTTGTTTCTTATTGTCTTCATCAGTAGTGATATGCACATAATTGGGGTGTGTATCCGCCTTTAACCACTGACAACTTCCACACTCTCCACAGGCCAAATGATTTGGCTGCCGCTTCGCACATAAGACCCAAGCAAGGAACTGCTCAGCATAAACCTCTTTACCACAACCTTTTTTGCCATAAAACAATAAGCCATGACCAATATTGGGAAAGCGTGTGGTTAAAGTTTCCCAAACATTTTGATGCCACGGATACATCTGCTCAGGCAGCGTTTGCTTCATGTATACGACCTAAGTTCTATTATGCAAAATGAGCCACATCCATGGCATTTAAACGATCTAAATCTTCTTGTGTGTCCACACCTGGTGGTAAGTTCGCTTCTGCAATATCGATAGCAATACGATGTCCATTTTCTAAAACCCGCAGTTGCTCTAGGCTTTCGAGCTTCTCAAGTGTACCCATATCCCATGTCACATATTCTTGGAGCAATTTCACGCGGTAAGCATACAAACCCAAATGACGGAAGGCTTGGTTATGCAACGTTTGTTCCACTTGTTTTGCCGCATCACGGTCATATGGAATAGTGGCACGACTAAAGTAAAGTGCTTGTTTGTACTTCGACATCACCACTTTAACAATACTGTCACGTTTAAATTCATCTAAATGCTGAATTGGTTCGCACAAGGTCGACATTGAACAATCGGCTTGTGACTCTAAAAGTTGCGCGACTTGCTTAACCAAAGCTGCAGGCAACAAAGGCTCATCACCTTGAACATTCACAATGATATCTTCGCTGGCCCAGCCCTTAATTTTTGCCACTTCACTTAGGCGGTCTGTTCCCGAGGGATGATCCGCAGAAGTCAACACCGCATCCACACCTTCAGCCATGCAAAGATCATAAATTCGCTGATCATCCGTTGCGACGCAAAGATCATCAAAACCTTCCACTTTCTTCGCCTGATCAACGACCCGTAAAATCATTTCACGGCCATGAATTTTAAGGAGTGGTTTTCCAGATAAACGTGTGCTTGCGAAACGTGCAGGAATAACAATATGCTTCATAAAAGACCTTAAGAAATTTCAATACCTACAGCGGCGAGCTGTTGATGTAAGGTGTCATAACACGCCGTCGATAACACCGCATCGACAGGAACAACCCAAATATCGCGGGCAAAACTAGGGTTTTGTTTGAGCAGCGCTAAAATTTTCACTGCATCTTTTTCAGTGGTAATGATGGGATTGGCATCATCAAAGACCAAATCCTCTAACTCATATTCATAATGATCAGCAAACTCATGACACTGGAACTGCTGCACTCCCATACGCTCTAAAGTACGATAAAAGCGTTGCGGAAAACCTATCCCCACGACTGCATAAAAATCATCTTGCGGATTGAAAGCTTTTGCCTCAGTACTATTCAACAAGTAAGGCTCTGCAACTTCTAAGTGCATGTGCATACTACGTGTAGGATGATCTGCATGTTCGATCACTATGCCTTGATCAAGTCTAGACTTTGGCTCTCGTAAATAACCTTCGGGCAATAACTTTTCATTACCTAGTCCACGATTATTATCTAGGACAATCCATTCAATTTGGCGACTCAATGCCCAATGTTGCAGCCCATCATCACTAATGATCAGATCAATGGGATAGTGAGATAAAAGCAGTTCAATACTTTCTTGGCGATTTGGACCCACTGCCATCGGTACATCAGTGGATTGCACGATGAGAGTTGGCTCATCACCTACATTTTCAGGCAATGAGTTGAGATCCACCATAGTCGGAAATGGGCCTTTGGCACCATAACCACGACTGATCACACCCACTCGAATATTCTTACTTTGCAGATAACTCACCAAGTGAATGAGCAGAGGGGTTTTACCACTCCCACCCACAGTAATATTACCAATCACCATGACAGGTACAGGAGCCGTATAGGCTTTTTTAATATTGCACCGATACAACTTACGGTTTAGAAGAAAACCACCTCGATATAACCAAGACAGCGGACGAAGCACAATTAACCACTTTGCCTGTGAGTTCCAAGCATCCTGAATAAACTGTGCACCTGACATGACTTAGTTTTCCTCAAAATTACGCTGATGGAGCTGATAGTAAGCACCCTGCTTTGCAATAAGTTCAGCATGTGTACCTTGCTCTACTATACGCCCTTTATCCATCACCACAATACGGTCTGCATTTTCAATGGTGGATAATCGATGTGCAATCACAATCGTGGTACGATCTCGCATTGCAGCATCGAAAGCACGCTGAATAAAGTACTCAGATTCATTATCAAGCGCGCTGGTGGCTTCATCTAATATCAGTACAGGCGCATTTTTCAAAATCGCACGAGCAATGGCTATACGTTGGCGTTGACCGCCTGATAAATTGAGACCTTGTGCCCCCAACTTGGTGTTGTAGCCTTGTGGTAAAGCCATAATAAAGTCATGTGCATAAGCTGCTTTTGCTGCTGCAATTACCTCTTCATCAGAGGCATTTTCAAGCTGCCCATAGGCAATATTGTCACGTACAGTGCGATTAAATAAAACCACTTGCTGATTGACCATCGCCACTTGAGTACGCAGGCTATTGATTTCAATATCGTGAATATCAATACCATCAAAGAGGATTTGGCCCGAGGTCGTATCTTGAAAACGCACTAGTAAATTTACTAGAGACGTTTTACCAGCACCAGAACGCCCAACTAAAGCAATCGTCTCACCTTCTTTGACACTTAGATTAAAATCATGCAGCGCTTGATAACCATCCACATAAACCAAGTTCACATGTTTAAAGTCAATATTACCTTTCAGTACTGGAGTTAAAGTCCCAGTATTTTTTTCTTCAGGTAAATCTAAAAGCTCAAAGACTGAATGCGCTGCGGCCATACCTCGCTGAATCTTTTCATTCACATCAGTCAATGCCTTAATTGGCCTGCTCAACATACCTGCTGCAGTAATATACGCTACAAATTGACCTGCACTCGTATCTTGCATAATTTCTGGACGTAGTGCAATCCACATAACGATGCTCAAAGCAATGGACATGATCAACTGTACAATCGGACTATTCAGTTGTTGCACAACCACCATTTTCAGACCACGACGCAAATTTTCTAAAGAAGTATTTCTAAAACGCTGTTGCTCATAAACTTGTCCACCGAAACCTTTTACTACCAAGTGACCATTTACCGTCTCTTGTACCACGTGATTAACATCACCCATGGTATGTTGCACTTGAATAGAGAGCTTGCGCATACGCTTAGCTGCTTTACGGATAAGCAAACCAATCAGCGGAGTAAAAATCAGAATACACAAGGTCAAACGCCAGTTGCTATATATGAGGTAACCAAGCAATGCAAGAGTGATTAGACCTTGTTGAACAATAGTTTTTAATGATTCTGAAGACGCAGCTGTAAGCTGCTCCACATTAAACATAATCTTCGCAGTAATATGACCACTGTTATTATCCAGATAATACTGCGAAGGAAGACGTAATAATTTTGCAAAAACTTCTTGTCGGATATTAAAAACTAAGTTTCTTGAGATGACAGCGGTAAAGTAGCCCCCCATGAACAAACCCAGTCCACGGAAAAACATTACCAGAACAACTAAAATTGGGAACAGGGTTGTAAAACCTTGATCACGGTGTTGAATCGCTTCAATAATTTTTTCAAGTAATTTAGCGACAGAAACTTCTGTCGCCGCATTCATAGCAAAACCAATCACCACAAGAATCGCTACGCCCCAATACGGTTTTAAATAGCTCAGTAGACGTAGATAAACTTTTAAATCGTGTTTCACTAATAACCTCGAGAAGGCACTTTGGTACTAATATTGATATTTACAAATCCCAACTGACCTGCCACATCCATCACACGGATCACATCCTGATGGGTTGCTTTTGCATCCGCAGCAATCACAAACATTAGATCACGACGGTCATTGGAAATCTGTTTAATTGCGGTATTTAATTCTGAAACATCTTTCGATGCAATAGACTGACCATTAATTGAATAATGCCCTGTGGAATCTACCACCACTTCGATTTTATGATCAAATGTTTTCGGTGGAACACCTTGCGCATCAGGCAAGGTTAAATTCATACGACTAAATTGATTGAAGGTGGTGGTCAGCAATAAAAACACCAAAATAAATAATAAGCAATCAATCATTGGTGTAAGGTTAATATGAACATCTTCAACTTGTGAACGTTTGAATTTCATACTTCACCTTAGCTCGCTTGCTTCACAACAACATCATCATGGTTTTCAAGCACAGTTTCTGTTTGCTTATAAAATAAAGCCGCATGAAATAAAGTCGATTGCTGTTCTAATTCAGCAACATACTCTTGAACTAACCGCTGAAAATAACGATAAGCAAATAATGCGGGAATCGCAATGAACATTCCTGCCGCAGTTGTAATCAGTGCTTTAGAAATCCCCGGAATCATCAGTGTTGGATTACTACTATTCCCAATATCAATCATTAAAAATGACTCGATAATCCCAAGTACCGTTCCCAATAATCCTAAAAGAGGCGCGACAGCACTCAATGTTCCCAAAAAATTGATGTTTTTTTCAAGATAACCAATTTCCTGAGAGGCTGTTGCTTCCATCTGTGCACGTGCAAACTGTTCACCTTGTGCCTTACTTTGGTAACCAGCTTCCAAAATACGACCCAATGTCGTTGCCTGTAAATCCTGATTTTGTTTAAGTTTAGGCAAAACCATTTGTACGCTTTGCGCTGGGTTTAATAGCAAATCTTTCGGTAAAATAGTAGTTTTCTTCAAGCGAATAAAACGCTCTAAGCTAATCGCAACAGTAAAGATCGAACAGAGCACAAGGGGCAGCATAAGCCACCCACCTGCTTTTACCAATTCCCACATAACACTTCCCCAAGTATTTAGAAATAGAAAATAAAATTATTCAGCTAAGCAAATATTCAAAATACCATCCAACTCGTCGAGTGAATGATAATGAATCGTGAGCTTGCCTTTCCCTTGTTTATTATGATCAATTTTGACATTTGCACTAAAACGATCTGTTAAGCGCTGTGTCAATTGTTGAAGATCTGGTGCAATTTCCGTTTTGGATTTTTCTTGTTTAGGCGCATTGAGATCACGAACATATTGTTCAGTTTGGCGAACAGATAAGCTTTTCTCTATCACCAATTCTGCGACTTTCAGTTGATCTTTCCCTTTCAAAGTCAAAATGGCACGAGCATGTCCCATGTCTAATAAACCTTGCTGCATAAAGTCTTTAACTTGCTCAGCTAGACTTAATAAACGTAGCAAATTACTTACTGTGGTACGCGCTTTGCCTACCGTATCCGCAATTTCTTGATGACTTAAACCAAACTCTTCATGAAAACGTTGTAATGCCATCGCCTGATCAATCGGATTAAGATCTTGACGTTGAATGTTCTCAATCAACGCCAATGCAATTGCAACTTGGTCTGTTAAATCACGAACAATGGCTGGAACTTGCGTTAAACCGGCAAGTTGAGCCGCACGCCAACGACGCTCACCCGCAATAATTTCATAGGGGTGCTTTTCATTATCAATTGGACGAATCACAATCGGCTGCATTACACCGTGTTTTTCAATCGATGCCGCTAACTCTTGTAAGTCTTGCTCATTAATAAAACGACGTGGCTGATATTCACCACGTTGTAATAGATGCACATCGATTTGTTTTAGCTGACCGTGATCAAGAGCTTGTGCTTCAAGTTGTAATTTCTCTTTTTGAATGGAACCGAGTAAGGCATCTAAACCACGACCTTTTGCCAGCCCACGTTTTTTAACGGTCATGCGTTACTTCCTTTTTTCACTTTGCTTTTCTTAATCATTTCAGCTGCTAAATGCAAATAAGCAACTGCGCCCTTCGAGCTTTTTTCAAAATAAATCACAGGCAAACCATGCGCAGGTGCTTCAGCTAGACGCACATTACGTGGAATGACCGTGTCATATAGTTTTTTGCCAAAGTATTGTTCTAATTCTTCAGACACATCACGTGTCAGCGCGTTACGTGCATCATACATGGTGCGTAGAACACCAATAATTTTTAACTCAGGATTTAATGCTTGTTGAATGCGATCAATGGTCTGTGTTAAATCTGCCAAGCCCTCCAAAGCATAATATTCACACTGCATTGGAATCATCACACCATCCACGGCTGCCAGTGCATTAACCGTGATCAAGCTTAAGCTGGGCGCACAGTCCACGATGATGTAGTCATATGCTTGTTCAATTTCTTGCAACGCATCACGCAGAATAAATTCACGCCCTTCTTGCTCAGCAATCGCAAGTTCAACTCCCGCCAAATCACGATTTGCACCCAAGACCTTATAACCCACTTCCGCCTTGGTAATCGCAGTCTCTATAGGTACTTCACCCAGTAACACATCGGTCACTGAATACAGTAGGTCATTTTTTTGAATGCCTGAACCCATGGTCGCATTGCCTTGCGAGTCCATATCAACCAATAAAACCCGCTTTTTAAGTACTGCTAAAGATGCAGCCAAATTTACTGCGGTTGTGGTTTTACCTACACCACCTTTTTGGTTAGCAATCGCAATAATTTGTGCCATGACCCGCCCAATCCTTTGAATTTTTTTAGATACGTTTTAATAAAAGTAAGTGTCGTTGTTCGTCCAAACGTGGAACTTTTAACGCAATAATGTCACAACTAAATTCGTTTTTGAACGCTTCAACTTCGTCATGCGGAACCAAACCTTTCATAGACGCAATGATGCTGTCTGGGTGCATATAAGGCTTCGATGCATTGATAAAATCGGTTAAAGAGGCAAATGCACGACTGGTAATCACATCAAACTGACCCAAATCATGGATGCTATCTTCATTTTCAACACGCGTTTGAACTGCAATTACATTGGTTAATTTTAAGTCTGCAATAAACTGCTTTAAAAAACGAATTTTTTTGCCATTGGAATCAAGCAAAACACATTGGCGCTCAGGTTGGCATAGAGCAATAATCATGCCCGGCATACCACCGCCTGTACCAATATCCAGCAAACGACCTTTCGGCAAATCTTTTAAAATACTTAAACTATCTAATAAATGCTTCACCAGCATTTCTTTAGGATCGCGAATCGCTGTTAAATTGTAAGCTTTGTTCCACAGCACAAGTGCGTCTTGATACTTCAGCAATAAATTTAATGCTTCTTCACTCAAATCTAAGCCAAGCTTTTGACTACCTTGCTTTAAGTCTTGAAAAAATGGATGCATAAAGAAGACATCTCAATAAAATTAAACTGAAGTATACCGATTTCTCAGCCGTGGAACAGTAGCTAACGCTTAGTGATTATGCACTTAAACGTACATACCTTGACGAATCTGTAGATCTAGATCACTTAATCGCTCAGGTGTGCCAACATCCACCCATACGGCTTGCATTTTCTCAGCAGAAACTTTTCCAGCAGACATCGCTTCTTTTAGCAATGGAGCCAATGGACGCTTACCTGCTTCCAAGCCCTTAAACATCTGTGGATGAATAACCGCAACACCACTATAAGTCAGTGCTTCACCTGACTGCTCTTGTTCAAAGGTATAAGCACGCCCTTGGTTCAAGATAAAGTCGCCTTTGGGATGCTGTGTCGGGTTGGGTACAAATACGAGATGCGCAAAATCGGTGTCCAACTGCACATCAAGTAAAGCTTCGAAATCAAAAGTGGTCCAAACATCACCATTCACTAAAATAAACGGTTCTGTCCCCAGCAGTGGCAGAGCATTAATAATACCACCCGCTGTTTCAAGCCCCTCTTCTTCACGCGTCCAACGAATAGTCACACCAAACTGTGAACCATCCCCAAGCGCACCAATCAACACATCGGCCAACCAGGCAGAATTAATCACAATTTCTGTGACCCCAATCTGCTTAAGTTTTTCAATATGCCAAACGATCAGTGGTTTGCCACCAACTTCAAGCAAAGGTTTCGGTTTATAGAGTGTTAAAGGACGCATACGGTTTCCAAGCCCCGCGGCCAAAATCATTGCTTTCATGCTGTAACAACCTCATATTTGCCATATTTTGCTTCAAATTTCGGCATCACTTTATCGCAAATAAATTGCATGAAAGGTTGTAGTTCTGCATAAGGTTTGCTTTCTTCAAGTAAATACCACATCACACGTGGTAAATCTTTCAGATAACTTGATTTTCCGTCACGTTCAAATAAACGCACAAAAATACCTAAAATTTTAATATGACGTTGAATTGCCATCAGGTCAGCGTCTTGCTTAAACTGTTCAAAGTCACGCCCTTCTTTGGCAGAAGCTGGCAATAGGTCATAAAACACTTTAAACCAATGATAAACGCGCTCAGAATTCCACTGTACATACGCATCACGTGTAATTGAGATCAGATCATAAGTATCTGCACCTATCACAGCATCCTGAAAGTCAATTACGCCTTGCTCTTGCTCATCTACCAAAAGCATGAGATTACGACTGTGGAAATCACGATGTACAATCACTTGAGGCTGAGCCAAAGCAGCATTGGCTAAAATTGCAAATGTACGTTTAATCAGCGCAGACTCATCATCAGAAAGTTGAATCTGTAAACTTGGCAATAACCAATCTGTCAACAACGACATTTCGGTCATTAACTTTTCATAAGAATAAGCTGGGAAATGACCTACGCCATCAATAGACTGCAATTGAATCAACTGCTTAAAACTTTGCTCATAATGTGCATCGACAGTTTTGTCATCGAGCTGTGTAGACAGTAGCACATCACCAAAATCTTCAAGCAATAAGAAGCCTTGCTCTAAATCTTTCGCCACAATATGTGGTACACGAACACCGTTCGTATCAAAAAATTCATCAATCGTCACAAAAGGCACACAATCTTCTTTTTCTGGTGGTGCATCCATCAGCATAAATGTTTTATTATTCAACTTGATTCGTGCATAACGACGGAAACTTGCATCGCCTGCTAAAAAGTTAATTTCAAATTGATCTGAACCAAGTACAGATGAAATCCATGTTTGTATCAATTGTTCACGTTGTGTATTCATTTGCGATAAATTCTAATACAGGCTGAGTTTTTAAAGTGCTAAGTGTAGCCACTTATCAACTTTTTCTCTATGATGCGACAATAATTAATTGCGTTTTAAGCATACTTGGTAAATGAGACACATGAAGCATCAGTTTAAATTTAATCCTTTAGCGACTGCGATATTTACCCTTCTTTGTGGTAGCTCAATCACAAGCTATGCTGCAACACCAACCACGTCTATTTCAGACGAACAACAATCGCTAAAACAAGCACTACAAGAAAGCTATCCTGGGCAAAAGTTTTTCGAACAATACTACGTCGATAAGTCATCTCCTGAAGCTCAACAGCGCCAAGGTCGTTACTTAAGCTCCGCGTATTGCCAAGGCACATGGCTAACCCCTGTAAGCCCTGAAACCAAAGCCGCTGACGCAGCCAATGCGACATCTACCATTACAGCGGACTATGGTCACTACAACCCACAAGGTGACTCTGTTCTTGAAGGTAATGTCCTGATTGATCAAGAAGGTCGTCAAATCCGTGCCGATAAAATTACAATTGATCAAACCCAGACCTTTGCCAATGCTGAAGGTCGTGTGCAAATGGCGCAAAGTGGCTTATTAGCGCAAAGTGACCAAATTAATTACAACCTAAAAACTCAGCAAGGCGATCTGAAAAACAGTTTCTATATTTCAGAAGAACAACATGCGCATGGGCGGGCTGACCAAATCCTACGTGAGTCACAAACGACCACCACGCTAAAAAATGCAACTTATAGCACCTGTCCACCAGAGCAATCGCCAACATGGAAAATCCAAGCAGACGAAATTAAGTTAAATCAAGAAACTGGACGTGGTGAAACACGCGGTACAAAGCTTTATGTCAAAGATGTACCCGTTCTAGCTGTACCTTATTTTAACTTCCCGATTGATGACCGTCGTACTACCGGTATTTTGACACCAAGTTTTGGCTTCACTAATGATGGTGGTGTCGAGCTTGCAGTGCCTGTTTATCTCAACTTAGCACCTAACTACGACGCGACTGTTACGCCACGCTATATCAGCGACCGCGGCCCAATGTTTGAGGGTGAGTTCCGCTATCTAACCGAAAACTTTGGTTCAGGTCAAATTTGGGGGGGTTACTTAGCTTCTGACCGAAAATATGACGATGAAGACCGTAAAGATTTGCACTTTTTACATAACTGGCAAATCAATGAACAGTTCTCAACCAACCTTGAATATAACTATGCTTCAGACAAAGACTACTTTACTGACTTAAGCAATAACCCAAACACTAAGACAGACTTAAATCTGCGTCGTGCGTGGGAGTTAAACTATAAAAATGGAATTCCTGGTCTAAAAGCCCAACTGAAAGTTGAAGACTTCCAAACACTAGACGAAACCACCCCCTACGTTGACCGTCCGTATGCGCGTTTACCACAGTTCTTACTCAACTACAAAGCGGGTAATGCACTGGGCTTAGAATACGAGTTCAACAACGATACAGCTTACTTTAAAAAGGACTTTGGGACTATCGACGGTGATACCAACGATAGCTTTGAACCAAGCGGCACCCGTGTCTATAATGACTTTTCTGTACGCTACAACTACCGTACACCGTGGGCTTTCGCCATTCCTGAAGTATCTATTCGCAATGTGAACACATTCTACGATCAAGACACCATCAATGAGTTTGACAACACCAACCGCTCATCGAACGACAAATCTTATGTCGTGCCACAGGTGACTTTTGATGCAGGTTTAACTTTTGAAAAAGAAGGCACTTTCTTACAGACGTTAAGCCCACGCATGTTCTATGCCTATGCACCCTATAAAAATCAAGATGGCGCACCAAACTTTGACTCTGCAACAGCATCGATCAACTATGATCAGTTATTTAGTGCAAATCGCTTCTATGGCCATGACCGTCTAGAAGACAATAACTTCTTGTCACTAGGCTTAAGCTATAGCTTATTTGATACTGTGGGTCTAGAGCGCTTAAAAGCCAGTGTGGGCCAAAGCTATTATTTCGAAGACCGCCGCGTAACGCTTGACCAAACAGCAGATGTCTTTGACAGAGAAAATCACTCTGGTCCGATTGTCAGCGTATCTAGCCAGCTCTCGCAAAACTTTACCCTCGGTGCAAACTCAGCATGGATGGCGAATGGCGATAATGCGCAACGCGACTTACAACTTTACTTTACGGGTGATAAAGGCAACCTCTATAACGTTGGCTATTTCTACCGTAAAGAAATTGCAGACCGTCAAGAACATTACGACCAAGTGGTTGCATCTTTTGTACAACCGATCCATAACAACTGGCGTATTATGGGCCATGCTCAATATGACTTAGACAACAATGTCGCTCGTGAATACCTCCTTGGTGTCAATTACGAGTCTTGCTGTTGGGGAATCTCCGTTTATGGTCGTGAGTACTATAACGACTTGGATGACGTCAATGCTGCAGGTGTAGAACCTAAACGTGCAATTATGGCCGAAATTACACTTAAAGGCCTAGGCAGACTCAACAGTAAACTTTCATCATTACTAGAAAATCGTATTCTAGGCTTTAACAATATTAATCAGACTTGGACAGACCGTTAATGAAGACAAAACAGTTCAAACAATTTTTTAAAGCGAGTGCTTTGGCTTTAGCTCTCGCAACCGCTATTCCAACTTTTGTACATGCGTCGGATGAAGTTGTTGCTGTAGTCGATAACAGTGTCATTTTGAAGAGTGACTTAGAAGCAAGCATGGCTGAGCTCAAACATCAACTTGAGAGCCAAAAGAAACAAGTCCCACCAGAGCAATATTTGGCACAACAAGCATTAGAGCAACTGATTATTCGTCAGACTCAGCTTGAGCAAGTGAAACGTTACAACATTCAACCTGATGAAAAAAGCTTGAATGAAGCAGTTTTAAATGTTGCAAAACAATCTGGTAGCACAAGCCTAGAAGCATTCCAACAAAAGCTCGATAAAATGGCACCCGGAACCTATGCTTCTTTGCGTAGTCGCGTTGCTGAAGATTTAGCAATCAATCGTTTGCGCCAGCAAATCGTTACCTCTCGTATCCAGATTTCAGATCAAGACGTTAAAAACTTCTTAAATACCCCACAAGGTCAAGCAGCACTCGGTAACCAAGTGCATGTGCTACATGTGCGTGTTTCAGGTGACAATGCTGACGCTGTGGCTAAGCAAGTTAAAACAGTACTAGCAAACGACAACGATGTCGCTGCAATCGCTAAAAAGTTCAGTACTGCTGGCACCAAAGTTGAAGGTGCAGATATGGGCTTTAGAGCACTTTCTGACATCCCTAGCGAGCTTGCAGCACGTGTGAGTCCACTCCAAGTGGGACAAACCACAGATTTAATTACAGTACGAGATGGTGTACATCTTTTAAAATTAGTTGAACGCAAAGGGGCTGAGCAAAAAGCGATTGTACCTCAATACAAAGCACGCCATATTTTGATCCAACCGTCTGAAGTGGTTAGCCCTGAAAATGCTAAACAAATGATCGAAAGCTTGTATAACCGCGTACAAAAAGGTGAAGACTTTGCCGTTTTGGCTTCCACCTACTCCAATGACACAGGTTCAGCACGTGATGGCGGGAGTTTGGGTTGGGTCAGCCCAGGTGTGATGGTTCCTCAGTTTGAAGAAACCATGAAAAATACACCGGTAGGTCAAACCAGTAAACCTTTTCAAACTCAGTTTGGCTGGCATATTCTTCAAGTGACTGAAACACGTCAACAAGACATGACTGCTGAATACCAAGAGCGTATGGCCCGTCAAATTTTAGGTGAGCGTCAATTTGATGCAGAGCTTGATAGCTGGTTACGCGAAACACGTAACAGAGCTTATGTCGAAATTAAAGATCCTAACTTAGACCGTAAGAACAACAAGTCATAAATTTGAACACATAAAAAGACCAGCATGAATGCTGGTCTTTTTTCGCTTGGACGAAAACTAAGAATTAGACATAAAAAAGCCTCTCATGTGAGAGGCTTTTTTAACAATCAATTAACGATTATTTTCGTCATCTTGAGTGTCTTCAAATTTTGATTCACCATCAAAACCAGTCGATTGACCACCGAAGCCACCTTGGCTACCAAAGCCACCTTGACCACCGAAGCCACCTTGACCACCGAAGCCACCTTGACCACCGAAGCCACCTTGTTGACCACCAAAGCCGCCTTGTTGACCGCCAAAGCCGCCTTGTTGACCGCCAAAGCCGCCTTGTTGACCGCCAAAGC
>NZ_KB849236.1:727730-981252 GCF_000368045.1 Acinetobacter johnsonii CIP 64.6 | reverse complement strand
CCAAAGCCGCCTTGTTGACCGCCAAAGCCGCCTTGTTGACCGCCAAAGCCGCCTTGTTGACCGCCAAAGCTACCTTGTTGACCAGCGCCAGCAGGTGCACCAGCAGGACGCGGGTTACGTGCAGGAACAACTGTAGAAATTGCATGCTTGTAAACCATTTGGCTTACTGTATTTTTTAATAAAACAACATATTGGTCGAAAGATTCAATATGACCTTGTAACTTAATACCGTTTACAAGGAAGATAGAGACAGGAATACGTTCTTTACGGAGAGAATTTAAGAACGGATCTTGCAAAGTTTGACCTTTAGACATGTTATAACTCCAAAAAAATTTAAAAATCAGCGCAAAAAACTATCTTTATTTTTCAATTAAAAATTATAAAAAAGATAGTAGCTAAATTTTGCTTTATCCGTAGCAGTTTCGCAAGTCTTCTTGTGCCTGCGTGATAGTAGAATACGTTGTAAATTTATGTGCCTCTTGCAAAGATCTTAACCAAGTGTATTGACGTTTGGCAAGTTGTCGTGTCGCAAAAAGTGCTTTATCCTCCATTTCACGTTGTTTTTCGACTGTTTTATCTCCTTTCTGTAAAAATTCGAGTGCTTGTCGATACCCAACTGAGCGCATAGAGGGTAAATTTTCATCTAAATCGTATTTTTTCATAAGTGCTTCCACTTCATTCAAAAATCCGATGTCCCACATAATTTTCAAGCGTTGTGCAATTCTTTGGTGCAATTCGGCACGGTCTGGCATCAAAGCATAATTATGAAAATTATAGCGATAAGGCACGTTTTTAGGCTGTTCAGCTTGAAGTTTAGTAATGGGCTGCCCTGTCAACTTGTAAACTTCTAAAGCGCGAATAATACGTTGTTTATCACTCACTTTAAATTTTTCGCCCGCCAGTGGATCCACACTACATAATTCAGCATAGACCGCAGACCAACCCTCACTTTCACCTTTAGCTTCTATTTCAGCACGAACAGCATAATCTGCGCTCGGTAAATTGCTTGAAAGACCTTCTAAAAGTGCCTTGAAATAGAGCATAGTTCCACCCACCAAAATCGGGGTTTTACCTCGTGCATGCATATCATCAATTAGACCACATGCATCTTCAACAAAGTTTGCAGCCGAGTAGACTTCTAATGGGCTAATAATATCGATAAGGTGATGTGGATATTGCAGTAACTCTTCTTTGGTCGGCTTTGCTGTACCAATATCCATATCCTTAAAGACCAATGCTGAATCTACAGATATCAGTTCAAAATTTCCTTGCTCATAGAGCTGACATGCCAAAGCAGTTTTACCACTTGCAGTTGGCCCCATTAAATTGATGACCGGCAATTGAGTTGACATGTACAACTACTCTCCTCGAGCAAAAAGCTTATCTAGTTGAGCCAATGGAAACGCACGCCAAGTTGGGCGACCATGGTTACATTGGCTGGCAAATTCAGTTTGTTCCATTTGACGAAGCAAAGCATTCATTTCAGAAAGACCCAAAATGCGATGCGCGCGAACAGCACCATGACAGGCCATACCCGCTAGAATTTGATCACGCTTTTGCAGTAAGCCCTGCGCTTCATCATTTGGATCCAAATCGTTCAGTAATTCAGGTACCAGCGCCTCAAAATTGGCTTTATGTAAAATTGCAGGCACACCACGAACAATGACCTGCTCATCGCCATATTGATCAATTTCAAGACCTAAACGCGCCAATTGATCTTTGAGTTCTTCCACTCGTGTCGCTTGCATCCGCGTGATATTAATCACTTTGGGAATGAGTAACTGCTGAGAAGTCCAAAACTCCGGTTTATCCCATGCTGACTTCATTTGCTGTAGCAGAATACGCTCATGCGCTGCATGCATATCAACAATAATCAGCCCTTCTGTATTTTGAGCCAGCACATAAATACCATGTAATTGTGCAATTGCAATTCCCAACGGATGTTCATCGACTTTAGGGCTTTGCACTGCAAAATCAGCCAAAGGCTGAGCTTGATCAACACCAGATGATGTATCACGTAGAGGTGCTAAATAGCTTTGCAAGGCATTATTGAGCTGTTGTGAGCCCTGATAGCGTGAAGGTTGCGCCGAATAATGGACGCCTTGCGGTTGATTTGAACCAAAGTCAGTGAGCACATCCGATGGAGCTTGCTCACCAGTTTGTTCAGGCTCAACACGACGATGCAACTGCAAAGGCTCTTGATAGCGAGGCTGCACAGACATCAAAGCTTGATTCTCTGCAACCTTCATTGCATCAGATAAATCTGCAGTTGCCGTTTGAAACTGCGATAAAGTCTCTTTGGCATAATGACGTACAAATTCATGTACTTCACGTTGATTCAAAAAGCGAATTTCATGTTTGGTCGGATGTACATTGACATCAATATTTTCGGGGTCGACTTCCAGAAAAAGCAAATAACCCGCATGCTGATGTCCATGCAAAATACCATCATAAGCCATACGCAGCGCATGAGAGATGGTTTTATCTTTAACAATTCGACCATTCACATAAACATACTGCAAGTCAGCCTGAGCCCGCGCATCAGAGGGATGCCCCAACCAACCTGTTAAACGCATATTGATGCTATCTGCATCCATCCAATAAGCATTTTCAGTAAATGCACGCCCTAGCAACTGTTGTACGCGCTGAAAACGTAGCTCACCACTATCTGCAATCGGCAAGTTCAGTTTGATGCTTTGATTATGTTCAAGCACAAAACGAATATCGAAATGCGTCAGCGCTAAACGCCGGACGATTTCCTCAATATGACCAAACTCTGTGCCAGGTTTTTTGAGGAATTTTCGACGTGCGGGCACATTGAAAAATAAATCTTGTACCCGAATATGCGTACCTTTCGGTGCAGCTACAGCCTGAATCTCTTGATGGTCAAATGCAGTTCCATTGACTTCAACTTGATAACCAATTCCATCATCCGCTTGACTACTGGTCAAGGTTAAACGCGACACCGCTGCAATAGAAGCCAATGCCTCTCCGCGAAAGCCTAAACTGACAATTGCATGTAAATCTTCAGCGGTTTGGATTTTACTGGTCGCATGTCGCATTACCGCCAAAGAGAGGTCTTCAGCGTGAATCCCTCGACCATTGTCCATGATTTCAATTAAAGTACTGCCGCCTTGCTCTACCCGAATAATCAGCTCTGTCGCACCTGCATCAATCGAGTTTTCAAGTAACTCTTTGACCACAGACGCTGGACGCTCAATGACTTCACCTGCTGCAATTTGGTTGGCTAAAGCAGGATTCAAAGTATGAATACGGCGTATCTTTAAATCATCACGCATTGTTTAATTGGCTCTCTAAAGCTTGTAATAATGCTACTGAATGGAAACTTAAGGTAGCAGACCGTGTCAGTTCATCTTCCGATTTTTGAATATCAATAATTAAGTCCGCCTCAGGGATCTCATCGCCCCCTTTAGACGGCCATTCAAACAAAAACAATGCATTGGGCGTTTCCAAATAGTCACGAATGCCCATTAGCTCCAGTTCATACGGATCATTTAAACGATACAAGTCAAAATGGAAAATATCACGCCCTTGAACTTGGTAAGGTTCAACCAAGGTATAGGTTGGGCTTTTCACGGAACCTTGATGGCCTAAATGCTGTAAATAGTGTCGTGTTAGCGTGGTTTTACCCGCACCCAAATCCCCAATCAAATACACTACACCCGTCGTAAAATGCTGTGCCAAAATTTGCGCTAAATTTTGGGTATCTTGTTCATTATTGAGCGTTAAATTAAATGAATACTGCATAATACTCACGACAAGTGACAAAAGAACAATTATGATAGCACTGGACTCACAAAATGCCCAAGCCACAAGCTTGAAATCTCATATTTAACTGCGCCAACCGATTACATATTGCCTGCACATCATGCTCAACATAAAACCTGCTGAATTTTGCCCTCCCATGCTCAATGGCGTGAGCGCAAGTAAAGTGTTTCTGCCTAAATTGACACCCGCTCCGCACACCTTATTGGCGTATTTATCTGACCAATTTCCGCATATTGAAGCAACTGAGTGGCAGCAACGCTTTCATGATGGCTTGGTCTATGACGCTGTAGGTAATATCCTCCATACAGATTCGGCATATCTTGAAAATCAGCATGTGTTTTATTACCGCTTTTTAGCGCATGAAATTGAAGTGCCATTTCAGCATGACATTTTATTTGAAAACGATCATTTATTAGTGGTGGATAAGCCGCACTTTTTGACCATCAGTCCAACGGGGCAATATGTTCAACAAACCCTATTGGTGCGCCTGAAAAAACAAACAGGTATTGAGCATTTAACGCCCATCCACCGCCTTGACCGTGAAACCGCTGGCTTAGTGATGTTTTCCAAATGTATTCACAGTCGAGGGCTGTATCAGCAAATGTTTGCAGATCGACAGGTTCAAAAAACCTATCATGCGATTGCACCGTTTAACCGCGAACTCAAATTTCCACGCATAGTAAAACTGCATATGCAAAAAGGTGAACCGTTCTACACCATGCAAGTCCTAGACGAAGCACCGAACAGTGAAACTGAGATCTTGCTTTTAGAACATGATGAAACATGGGCAAAATATGAGCTTAAACCCGAGACAGGGAAGCAACATCAACTCCGTGTACACCTCAACTTCTTAGGTCTTCCGATTAAAAATGATCCGTTCTATCCTAAAGTTGTACATAAAGCCGACGATGATTTTAGTCAGCCTTTACAGCTATTAGCTAAGCATCTTTCATTTAAAGATCCAGTAACTCAACAGCTTATGCAGTTTAGCTCCAATTCTGAATTGACATTGTAATCTGCTTGTCATTACAAAATAATTTAAAATTCCATTGTATGAATATTGAAATTACAATGAAATTGATTAAAATAACTTCTACCCTTAAGTCGTTCAAATTATTTAAAAAATCATGAGAAAAACAGAAGTCTATCAAATTCGACTCGATTCCCAAGAAAAGAAACAAGCTTTTGCGGTGTTTAAACAACTGGGAATTACGCCTGCGCAAGCCGTTCGTTTGTTCTTCAAACAAGTGGTTTTAACCAAATCCATCCCTTTTTCAATTGAAAACCAGAACATCAATCTTGAACAACTGATTAAACTACGTAAACTCAAGCAAGAACAAAAAGCGGTTGAACACATCACCAGTGCAGACTCAACTGCAACCAATGATTTATTTGCAGACGATGAACATATTGATCTTTTTGAGGAATTAGCGGCAATTTTGGGAGAAAGTGACAAAACTTAACAGTGTTGCATTTCTAAACAAATTTTAGAAATATCCCTTTCAAAACTTAGGTATGCTTCATGTAAACATTATAAATACAGCATGGAGTAATACATGATCGTTAGACGTGCCACTTTAGAAGACTTAGAAAAACTTGCTGTATTATTTGATGAATATCGCCAATTTTATGGTGCATCTTCCAATTTAGCACTTTCCCAAAAGTTCCTTAAACTTCGCCTTGAAAACGAACAAAGCGTCATCTTCATTCATGTCAAAGACGATGTGATTACAGGTTTTGTGCTGCTGTATTTAGGTTTTTCTTCTGTGGCCTGCGCAACTTACTATATTTTAGATGATGTTTATGTTTCTCCACCGCATCGTCGCCATGGCTCAGCAAAACAATTGATCGATACCGCTATTTTGTTTGCGCGACACGAAAAAGCCATTCGTATTACGCTTGAAACGCAAAAAAATAATTATCAATCCCACAGCTTATATGAAGCCATGGGCTTTGTAGCGGATAATGAGTTTAAGACCTATCATTGCTTTCTATAGCATTCAACGTCTAAAGACCTTCACTCTCAAGATCATTGCGTGTCTTGGCTAAAGCCACTTGTTCAGCATTTAAATAGATCCAACGTCCCTCGACTAAATCTGGTATCTCCGTTAAGTCGAGCGCTCCAATTTGCTGACGATGCAAGCTCTCAACTTTATTTCCCACTGCCGCAAGCATACGTTTCACTTGATGATATACCCCCTGATGCACGGTCATTTGCAGTTCACATTCAGCTAAGCGTTTTACATCTGTTGCAGCAAAACTCCCTTTTTCATTTCGCAGTTCAACCCCTTGCTCCAGCTGCTGAACTTGCTCATCTGTAACAGGGTCGGCCGTTTTCATGCGATACTCTTTTGCCACATGCTTTTTAGGGTGTGTCAGCGCTTGTAAAAACTGACCATCATCGGTGAGTAACAATAAACCTGTGGTGTCTTGATCTAGACGACCTACACACTGAATACCACGATTCAAGAGCACATCGTCAAACAAATCAAAAACACTAAAATGATGTGTCGCCTGATGTGAACATTCATAGCCTTCAGGTTTGTTTAAGGCGATATAGACTTTTTCACGGTATTCAAAGCTCTCGCCATGTACCTTGTAGTGCAGAGCATCCAATTTGAGTTTATGTTTAGGGTCAGTAATGATTTGCCCATCAATTTCAATGACTGCATTTTTAATCAACTGTTGGCAATGCTTTCGCGAACCAAATCCTTGCGACTGCAACATTTTTTCCAACAGCATCAGCACACCACATTTTTAAATAAAGGCTCATTTTATACTTAAATACAGGAACATCAATCAAAGGACTCGGATCATTCGGCAGAGTGGCTAAAAAAACGTTACAATGCACATGTTTTTTTGACCAGTCTCTCCCCTATGCCGAACTTAGATTTGAACCTGATTGTCCTCCTAATCCTGCTGGCTTGCGGTATTTTCAGTCACAACTCTGCGGTAACCATTGCTGCGGCAGTACTCATTATTTTACGGATGACGCCACTGAGTGAATACTTTCCTCTAATTCAACAACATGGATTAAATATCGGGATTATCATTTTAACCATTGCAGTTTTGGTACCTATTGCAAGTGGTAGAATTAGCGGTGAAAGTATTTTTAAATCTTTTTTAAGTGTTAAATCATTACTTGCTATCGCCATTGGTGTTTTGGTTGCATGGTTAGGCGGGCGCGGCGTAAAACTGATGTCTAACCAACCTGATGTTGTTGCAGGCTTGCTGGTCGGAACCGTTGCAGGAGTTGCTTTACTACGTGGCGTCCCAGTCGGCCCACTCATTGCAGCTGGTTTACTTACCCTAATCATTGGTACAGGACAACCCTAGCCTAGCGAATACAAAAAAAATCCAAATTCTCAAGCTAGGTCGAATTAATCTGTATTTGCTGCCTTTAAATTTGACTTCTTTTTATAGAATGTCCACTCAATATAGCACTATGAATAAATATTCATCGTGCAGCATCTTCAGGGTTCGTATGAATGTTATGGTTGCTTAGTTCACTTATAACTTTTTTGAACAACCAAATTTTCATGTGATAAAGAACGTATAATACTTTTCATTTTCTCCTGTATTTATGTCCTCTCAAGAAAATAGCATCTCACCAACAAGCCACTTATCTGTCATTATTTTGGCATTGGCACTCGGTGGTTTTTGTATTGGGACTACTGAGTTCGTTGCGATGGGACTCATCCAAGAGATCTCACACAGTTTCAAACTCAGTATTCCTGTCACAGGGCATTTCATTAGTGCCTATGCTTTGGGTGTAACTATTGGCGCGCCTGTGATTGCCATTCTGGCCGCAAAAGTTCCGCGTAAAACACTCTTAATTGGCCTCATGCTGTTTTATGGTATCGCCAATGCCAGTACAGCACTCGCAAACAGCTATGAGTCTATGTTGATCTCACGTTTTATTGCAGGTTTCCCTCACGGCGCTTACTTTGGTATTGCCGCTTTGGTGGTTGCAGAGTTTGCAGGAAAGCAAAAGCGCGCTTCGGCTGTCGCCATGCTCATGATGGGGCTGAATGTCGCGACCGTGATTGGTGTGCCTTTTGCGACATGGCTGGGTCAGCTGTATGGTTGGCGTGCAGGTTTTGAGTTTTCTGCATCTATCGCATTTTTGACCGTGGTCGCGATTTGTTTTGGCCTACCTAAAATGCAGCTGGATCACACAGCCAGCATTCAAAATGAACTGCGTGGACTTAAAAACACACAAATGTGGATCACGCTTGCTGTCGGTGCAATTGGATTTGGTGGACTATTCTCTGTATATAGTTATGTATCGCCTATTTTGACTGAATATACCCATGCCAGCATTCAAGTCATTCCGTTTGCGCTGGCGTGTATTGGCTTAGGGTTAGTCATCGGTGGTATAGTCGCAGGACACTTTGCCGATAAAAACTTAAACAAGGCGATTATTTGGGTCTTAGTTTCCAATGCCTGCTCTTATGTACTTTGTGCTTTATCTATGGATCACCTTGCCACTGCTTTTATTGCACTCTTCTTAGTCAGCTTCAGTATTGCAGGTTTGGGGCCTTTACTACAAACCCGATTAATGGATGTCGCTGGCAATGCACAAGGCTTAGCTGCTTCGCTGAATCACTCTGCATTTAATATTGCCAATGCTTTTGGTGCCTTCCTGGGCGGCTGGTTAATTAGCCAAGGTTTAGGTTGGTTAGCTCCAATATGGGTCGGGGTTCTACTAAGTTTGGGTGGGCTAATTATTTTGCTGGTGGCTTTTCAGCATGAGAAAAAGTCGATATCCGCATGTAAAAGTGATGCAAATCAGACTTGTTAGACCAATCTAGATTTCTATTCAGATAAAGTAAGGCATGTGTATAAATGTACAATTTTAACGTTTTTCACATGCCTTTTTACACCGATTTATTCAGGTAGTTTCTTCCCACAGTGTGGACAATAGGCATATTGCTCACGCTCTTGCCTTAAAGATTCTTCTTTTTGTTCACGAATGAGCTGTAAAATAATATCGTGTGTTTGCTCTTTGGTCAGCCCAACTTCTTTACGAACTTCTTCAATTTTTTCTGTTTCTAAAACAAAATCAATATCGCTATTTTGGATTAGTTCTCGAAATCTGAGTTCAAGTTTTTCTTTACGCTGCTCAAGTTCATTGGCTAAACCATTGGCTAAAATACCCGCAGGCAATGCCGCTAAACCTACCCCTAAGATGGTAATAATCGCACCCAAAAAGCGTCCTAGCGGCGTAATAGGTGTCACATCACCATACCCCACGGTGGTCAGTGTGACTACGGCCCACCACATTGAAGCTGGAATAGAGCTAAAAACTTCAGGTTGTGCCTGACTTTCAATCAAATATACCCCCGCAGCCGCCATAATGATCATAATCATTAAGATGAAAATAACTGCTTGAAATGAGCCTTTTTCGCGCTCGATGACTCGTAATAAAATTTGTAGCGAGACAAAATAGCGGGTTAACTTGAGAAGTCGCAGCAGACGAACAATTCTTAAGAATCGCAAATCGAACTGAACAAAGAAGTTTAAATACGCAGGTAGAATAGCCAAGAGGTCGATAATCGCCCCACCACTTTTGACCCAATTTAGGCGGTTTTTCCAATCCGACTCAAAACTATTAGATTCAGCAATTGACCAAAAACGTAAGAGATATTCGACGCTAAAAACGACAATAGAAAAGATTTCAAAATAATAGAAAAAGTCTTGATACAACACATAGTACTTTTGCACCGACTCCAGCAAGACCGCAGCAGCATTACTCATAATCAGTGCAATCAGAAAATAGTTTAACCCTCGACTTAAGGGCGTCTCATAATCCTCATTATGCAAATTGTTATAAACAAATTTGCGTAGCGTGTACCAAGCTGTCAATTTCATTACGATTCTAAGTTATTCTTATCCCTTAAAATTCAGTTTAACTGAAGTTCTGGGCAATGTAAGTAAGAAATTTCTGCACGAAACGCCCTACTTTTAAGATGTTATTCAATATATAACAGCGCTAAACGAACTTGGTCATAGCCCATACGTGGATTGGTCAGTTCCACAATAGGACGAAGCTTAATCGCACCATCTTCGCTAAAGTGTTCTGTTTGCTGACGCTTCATTAAGCGTTTATAAATTTTCCGCACTTGCTCAACTACTTCTTCTCCAGGATGTGCCACGGAAATATCCAAGCCTTGCTCTTTATGCAACTTTGCCAAATGGTTGATAATAGTTGCAGCCGTCAAACCGCGCTCTTGTGCGATATCTGCAATTTCATAACCACCTTCAAACAATTCACGTGTTTCATCGAGTGTTGCAGAGGCATAGTTGGCTTTACCTGCATTACGAGCAATTTTCTTTTCATTTCGCTCAATCTCAATTTCATTGAGCGTTCCGCCACAGTGACGGATAAAGGCCTTGTGCTGTGGCTCAAGATCAATGGCCTCGAAATGTGTTTCGGCTTCATCGGATAGTTCTTGGAAGCGGCGGTCTGCCTTAATGGCAAGACTATCTAACTCCAAGGCTTGTTCATTAAAACCCAATAACCTTAAACCGTCCAAAGTCTTTAAGCGCGACAAAGCCACATAGCCCTGTCCTTTTTCAAAAGTATGACTAAGATTAATTTCCGCTGCCGCTAAAGTCATCCCTTGTGACTTATGGATGGTGATGGCCCATGCCAAACGCAATGGAATTTGCTGAAAACTGGCAATGGTTTTACCTGCATCATTGTCCACTGACCACGTTTCAGGCTCGACCACCAGTACCGTGCCATCAGTCAGTTTGACTTTCGGCAAGATCCCAAAGTCATCATCTTCTTCAAAGCCCACCACTTCGCCTAAGCTACCGTTGATATAGCCCACATCAAAGTTGTTCTTTACAAACATTACTTTGGCATTTTTCTTGAGGGTTAAATTTTCAGGTGCACGCACAGAAGACTTTAACGTTTCAATAAGCTTGTCATTGCCATCACACACCGCCTCAAACTGTCGGCCTTCATTTTCAATTTCATTCAGATGTTTGAAGTTGATGGTGTCCACGTCCATATTATGCGTATATAGACGTGTAAAGGTTTCTCCAATATCTTGCTGACGTGTGGCTTGTAAAGCCTGCAAGTGCTCAGAGTTAATACTCTGACCACGAATGGCATTTAAAATATCATTGAGATAATCATTGCCCTGACGGTGCTGCTCAGTCAAATAACACACGCGAAATTTAGCTTCCACCCAAGCATCAGACATAAAACAGAATTTATCGCGATTGCGTTCTTCATTTTTACCGACTGGCGGTAACTGGAAGAAATCACCTGCAACGATCACTTGAATCCCGCCAAACGGCTCTTCACTTTCTTTAAAGAACTTGAGGACTTTATTGACCAAATTGAGTTGCTTAGCATGTAGCATCGAAATTTCATCGATGATTAAGACTTGGGCATTTTCTAAATGCTCTTTTAAGTATTTACGTTCTTTCATGCGTTTGAGTTCATCTTCCCCCAAGGCATCTTTAATCCCTATACCGGCCCAAGTATGAATGGTCATGCCATTCATATGCGTCGCGGCAATACCTGTAGAAGCTGTAATCGCCACAGGCACTTTACGGGCTTTTAAATAGTTAATGTATTGGTTCAGCGTATAGGTTTTTCCTGCACCAGCGGAACCGGTTAAAAAGACATTTTCGCCCGCTTTTAAGAGTTTGAGTGCAGTTTCTTGCTTCATAAGACCTATACCATTGATGAACGGCTATAGCCTACCGAGTTTTTGCAAAAAAGTTAAGCAGATCTCGTCACACAGTAAATGATGTGCGACAAATTAGGTCCATTGTTGTTTAAATTTTAAGAGCTTGGTTATTAGGTTTGATTCAGCATGACAATGAATTGTTCAGCGACGACAACATCATCGGGTAGCGCTTTTTGGTTATTTGGATATTCAAGCTGATCAAATAACAGTTGCCCTGCAATATAATGACAAGCGAGCGTCAAATGTCGCTGTGCGTCGGTATGACTCATATGAAATGCAGCATATTCGCGCACAATAATTCGCTCAGCAAAACTGGCTGCTAAGCAATGTTGAAAGCGACGTGACTCAGCAATGATGCGATCAATATCTTTCAGCTCCTCAAACACCCAACTCTCAATAAAATAATAAGCCTCATGACTGATTGGTTGCCATGAGACACACCCAAGCTTTCGTTTCAGTTCCGCAAGTAACTCTTGGCTATGCAATTGATCATGCCACTGCACGGCCTGATGAAATAGGCTCTTCCATGTGACATTTTTTAAAACCTCCTTTTGCGTCTCGAAATGTTCAGGCAAATAATCACGCACATAAGCATCAAACACCGAAATTCGTAAAGGGGGCCGATTTAAATAAAACAACTGTCGAAAGCTTTCAATATGCAGTTTATGTTGCTTTAACTGAAGATAAAAATCACGGTGTTGTTGCTTATCTTCGCTAAAATAAATCACTAAGTCTTCAGGAAGTTCCTGCACAATTTTATCTAAATGCTGAATATAGGCCTGCATTACACGACTCAATTTTATGTAAACCCGTTTCCCCCATTCGGGCTGTTGTTCGACCACACGGCGCAGCAGTTCGAGCCATTCATCTAAATACAAAATAGACGGGCTGATCGCTATCCGCTGATCATCCATATCTTGGCGTCTATTTTTTAAGACCACATGCTGGTTGGTCTCAAGCTCAAACCAATGCTGTTGTAAGGCATGTTCATAGCAACTTTGTATAAATAAACGCGCCGCGACATGTTGGAAGTACTTTAAAGTCGTGACAATAATTTCAGGATGATAAGACTGCGTATCGAGATAACTTAAAGCCGTTACGGCAACGCGTATACTACTGTGCTGAATATTTTGACTCACCCAGTCTGTCACCACCGCTTTTTGTTTGAATAACCAATTTACGGTACGGCTTTCATCAAAAATTGGGAGTTTTGCGACCTTCTTTTGCCATAGCTTGGTTTTAGTTTTTAAAAAATGCTGCTTTGACAACAAATCACGCGATAACCAAAGATCCCGATGCATAAGCCGCACAAAGCCGAGCATATGGGACTGCTCTTTAGCATGCGGATATAACAAGTGAATGTCGTGCGTATGATCCATCAACTCCTGTAAAGAAAACCGTTCAGGAAATGCCGTTTGTATAATGCGATAAACATGTGGTTCTAAGAATTGATTGGCACTACAACACAGCTCATCATAACTATTCATCAAAGACTGTAAGGGTAAAATATCTTCCGCCTGATCTGCATCTAAGCAGCATAAGCGCTGCAACTCGGCCAGCAAACTTCGCTCAGAAGCTGGATCAGCTGCATTGAATTCAACTTGCTGGCATAACTGTTGAAAGAGTTCTGATTGCGTTTCCCTTATTTCAGTTAAAATCGTTTGCACGCGACTCGGCCCATCGAACAAAACAAACACCTGTTGAAGAATCAGCTGACGCAGCTGTTTAACTTTATTGCGCAAATACAAAGAATGTTGTGGAGATTGATCACCCACTAAAAACACAATGTCGTGTAAACAAAACTCTTCTAGCGCTTCTGCATAGTGTCCTTGATAAATAAACTGCGGGACACACAGCTCCACCTGTTCAGCTGGCGCATAAAACTGAATATGAAAACAATGATTTAAAATTTGGATCCGTTGTGTTTTTGCCTCGACACTTAAAACGTTTTGCACATTGAGTGTAGATAGAAAAGTGGACTGCTCGTGATGAAGCTGCTGAATACTCGGAACAACTTGTCTTAACTGTATAGCAAGACTTTGATATTGCTTAAGCTTATCGTTTTGCTCCACGGCTTTTCCTCTTTGAATTTGGCTATTTTCACCACAACTTCAAAACCAATATAAACAAATCCTGAACCACAGGCTATGCCTTTTATCGATAGCCATTTTGTTCGGTGAAGCCATTTTTCCTCATTCCCTTACTCATGGTAGGTATTTGGTAGGTACACAAGTTTTTTGAATCATTCGATACTCTAAAAACGGTAATGAGCACCGATAACAACATAAATAATGGTAGAAGGAATCGCACCATGGCTTTTAAAAATATTGCAGATCAAACGAACGGTTTTTATATCCCTTGTGTTTCACTTTTTGGCCCAGGCTGTGCCAAAGAAATTGGTGGTAAAGCACAAAACCTCGGTGCAAAGAAAGCACTGATTGTAACCGACGCAGGTTTATTTAAATTTGGCGTAGCCGACACCATTGCAGGATATCTCAAAGATGCAGGTGTTGATAGCCACATCTTCCCAGGTGCAGAACCGAACCCAACTGACATCAATGTCCACAACGGCGTGACTGCGTATAACGAACAAGGTTGTGACTTTATTGTGTCCTTAGGTGGTGGTTCTTCCCATGACTGCGCTAAAGGTATTGGACTCGTGACTGCGGGTGGTGGTCATATTCGTGACTACGAAGGGATCGATAAAAGTACGGTTCCAATGACCCCTCTTATTGCCATCAACACCACGGCAGGTACAGCGTCAGAAATGACACGCTTCTGTATTATTACCAATACAGATACCCATGTAAAAATGGCAATTGTAGACTGGCGCTGCACTCCACTAATTGCAATTGATGACCCTAAACTGATGATTGCAAAACCTGCAAGCTTAACAGCAGCAACAGGTATGGATGCTTTAACCCATGCAGTAGAAGCTTATGTTTCAACAGCCGCAAACCCAATCACTGATGCCTGTGCTGAAAAAGCTATTTCAATGATTAGCGAATGGTTAAGTCCAGCCGTTGCGAACGGTGAAAACTTAGAAGCGCGTGATGCCATGAGTTATGCACAATATTTAGCAGGTATGGCATTTAACAATGCATCTCTAGGTTATGTCCATGCGATGGCTCACCAACTCGGTGGCTTCTATAACCTACCTCACGGCGTATGTAATGCAGTCCTACTTCCACACGTCTGTGAGTTCAATTTAATTGCCTGCCCTGACCGTTATGCACGAATTGCTGAACTGATGGGAGTTAACATCACAGGTTTAACTGTGACAGAAGCTGGATATGCTGCCATTGACGCAATTCGTGAACTATCTGCATCGATTGGTATTCCATCGAGCTTATCTGAACTTGGTGTGAAAGAGCAAGATTTGGGTGTTATGTCTGAAAATGCGCAAAAAGATGCCTGCATGCTGACGAACCCACGTAAAGCAAACCATGCTCAAGTGGTCGACATCTTCAAAGCTGCACTCAAATCAGGTACTTCAGTGGTCGATTTTAAAGCAGCGGTCTAAGTTCTCTCCTTAACTTTTAGTTTGCTTTGACAATTTAAGTGGAATGAAACAGACGTCCATACTGTTTCATTCAGGTAAGCCTAATCCTTGCTTACCTGTGCACTTAAATTGTCTTTTTTTATTTGTGGTTGACAAAGTTTTGCACTTCATCAAGGATAAGAAAACTCATGACAATAACAACCAGAGCAAATTATGTCAGCAACTCAGACTCATCCTGCGTATACAACTGATGTCCTCGGTGAAGGCTATGAACAATTAAAACTCAGTTTTCCAGACGATTATGAAGGTGCTGTATGCGCAACCCTCGTACGCAAAAAAGCACCGCAAAATACTCAAAAAGCTGTGCTGTATATCCATGGTTTTATTGACTACTTTTTCCAAACCGAAATGGCTGAACAATTTAATCAGCATGGTTATGATTTTTATGCGCTCGATTTAAGAAAATATGGTCGTTCTCACTTGAGCCATCAAAAATATTATAACGTCCGTGATCTCAGTGAATATGATGCTGAGATTACCCAAGCCTTAGAGATCATTGGCAATGAAGGCCATACTGCGGTGCTGCTTGCAGGACACTCTACCGGTGGCTTAATCACGACTTTATACGCTGCACACAACCCTAAGCATCCGCTGATCAAAGCACTTTGGGCCAATAGCCCTTTTTATGATTTTAATATGCATCCCATTAAGCGCAAACTTGGCGTGCCGCAGCTCAGTCAACTCGCAAAGCATTTTCCTGACCTCAAGTTTCCAAGTGAACTGAATAAATGGTATGTACCGAGCCTACATCAAAACGAGCATGGTGAATGGAACTTTGATTTGGAGTGGAAACAACCAAGCTATTCTATGGTTCGGATCAGCTTTGTACGTGCAATCCATGAAGCACAGAAAGAAATTCATCGCGGTGGTTTAAAGCTCTCTGTTCCTGCACTCATTATGCATTCACATCAAACGCTCAACCCGAAGAAATGGGGCGCAGCCGCTCAAACCAGTGATGTGATTTTAGATGTTAAAGACATTGAAAAGCAGGCCAAAAATTTACAAGGTGACGTCAGTGTCGTGACCATTCAAAATGGTTTACACGACTTAGTCCTCTCCGCACCTGAAGTTCGTGCCGAAGTCTATGCTGAGCTGTTCCAGTGGCTCGAGCAAAAATTAACGTAATACACCCGTCCAACACAATTCATAATTTTTAAATTTTATATTTCTCAAGTAGCTGATGCGCAGGATGTCCATCCGGTGTCAGCTCAATGAGTCGCTCAACAGCATCAATCGCCTCTGGGTAACGTGCGACATGTTTAAACAACATATCAGTTTCATTGGCTTTAAAAATCGCACTGCTTAAACGTGACTCCAAGCAGTCACGCCATGCACATAGAAATGGACTTTCTGTTTTAGGCAGTAAAACCCCTGAACACAGCTTCAATGCAGTCTCGATATAGGCAGCATCTAAGGCCTGCTCAGCTTGTAAAAAATCAGCCTCAATATGCGCCAAAATTCGATAGGGACGAGATCCCAACATTCCACCGAGCAAGTCACGCAATTGTGACATTTCAGCCTTAAGTGTTCCCACACTCACCTTGCGCTCACCATATAAAGCCTGATGCAAAGTGTCTAAAGTCATGCCCTGTGGGCACAGCGCCAAGATGGTCAAAATTTCAATTTGTCGCGGTGTGAGTACCATCACTTTGCCATTAAAATGTACTTGTGGTACACCAAAAGCACGGATATATAATTGTTGGCGCTGATATTCTAAGAGTGCCGTTTGGATGATAGATGCACAGCGCTCTGCTGCGAGTAGACCAAGGCTATTATGATTTTTCCATGTGGTGGATAAATCAATCACCCCAAGGACGTGTTTTGAGTAAGGGTCAATGATTGGTGCAGCATAACAAACCCAATCATGAATGGAACTCATATAGTGTTCATTTGAAAAGACACAACTGGACTGTTGAGTTTTTAAGGACAAGGCCAATGCATTGGTCCCCACCAATTCCTCTCGCCACTGCCCGCCTTCAACAAAATGTACACTTTCTGCCGCATTACGCATTTGTCTGCTGGACGCACTCCAAATAATGGTACTACCAATATCGCCTACAGCGACCACCATCGAAGACTGCTGTGCAATATGTCTCAGTTCATCTGCACAGTAACTCAAAGCATGTTGTAGCGCTGAACCTTGTGACATAGAACCTTCAGAAATGGGCGCAGCAAAGCGATCTTTTGGAATTTCTGCGGAGTTAGAGCGCTGCCATGAACTTGCAATACTTTTTCCCAATTGTTCAGCTTGTACCGTCGAAATACTACTACTGGTTCTAAGCTTTTCTATTTCTTGTCTTTTCTGTATTAAATGTTGCATTGCCATCATTCCTTATTCTCAAAACAATTCCTGATATACGTCCACTGTATTACTTGGTTGTAAACATTTGTCAAAGCCTTGTAAACCTCCTTCCTTCCAACCTTTTTCCAACCTTATATTAGTTATGCTACTTAAATATTGTACAGATGTACCTTATACCAAAGCTGTAGATGCTTTTAAAAAATCAATAAGCAAAGGAACTTCAATATGCGCTATGTAGACCCTAACCAATCTGGTTCTAAAGTAGAATTTAAAGCACAGTATGACAACTTTATTGGTGGCAAGTGGGTTGCTCCAGTAAAAGGTGAATACTTTGAAAATATCTCTCCTGTCGACGGTAAAGTTTTTACAAAAGTCCCTCGCTCATCTGTAGAAGACATCGAGCTTGCACTTGATGCTGCGCATAACGCCAAAGAACAATGGAACAAATCTTCTCCAACTACACGTTCAAATTTACTCCTTAAAATTGCAGATCGTCTAGAACAAAATCTAGAAAAATTGGCTGTGGCTGAAACATGGGACAACGGTAAACCGATTCGTGAAACGCTCGCAGCGGACATTCCTTTAGCCATTGACCATTTCCGCTATTTCGCAGGTTGTATCCGTGCGCAAGAAGGTGGTATTTCTGAAATTGATGAAGATACCATTGCCTATCACTTCCACGAACCCTTGGGCGTGGTAGGACAAATTATTCCATGGAACTTCCCAATTTTGATGGCAACATGGAAAATTGCTCCAGCACTTGCTGCAGGTAACTGTATTGTTTTAAAACCTGCTGAACAGACACCTGCGAGTATTTTGGTTTTAATTGAACTCATTCAAGACTTACTCCCACCCGGTATTTTAAACATCGTCAACGGTTATGGTGTTGAAGTGGGTCGTCCACTCGCAACCAATCCACGTATTGCTAAAATTGCATTCACTGGCTCTACTGCTGTGGGTCAAATGATCATGCAATATGCCACTGAAAACGTAATTCCTGTGACTTTGGAATTAGGTGGTAAGTCTCCAAACATCTTCTTTGAAGACATTATGGATCAAGACGATGAGTTCTTAGACAAAGCCCTTGAAGGTTTTGCCATGTTCGCACTTAACCAAGGTGAAATCTGTACCTGTCCATCACGCGCTTTAGTTCAAGAAAGTATCGCAGATAAATTCCTTGAAATGGCAGTTGAACGTGTGAAACGCATTAAAACGGGTCACCCGCTCGATACAGAAACGATGATTGGTGCGCAAGCTTCACTGGAACAACAAGAGAAAATCTTGGGTTGTATCGCAACAGGTCGTGGTGAAGGTGCACAAGTACTGACAGGTGGTAGTGAGCGTAATGAAGTGGGTTCTGGTTTCTATATTGAACCAACCATTTTCAAAGGCACCAATGACATGAAAATTTTCCAAGAAGAAATTTTTGGGCCTGTACTTTCAGTGGCAACATTTAAAGACTTTGACGATGCCATTAAAATTGCCAACGACACTATTTATGGTTTAGGCGCTGGTGTATGGTCACGTTCAGCACATACTTCTTACCGTGCAGGTCGTGCAATTCAAGCGGGTCGAGTTTGGACCAACTGTTACCACATCTACCCTGCACATGCCGCTTTCGGTGGTTATAAAAAGTCAGGGATTGGTCGTGAAAACCATAAAATGATGCTTGATCATTACCAACAAACTAAAAACCTACTTGTGAGCTATGCAACCAAGCCTATGGGCTTCTTCTAAGCACTTAGCTTATTCGTATTCTGTTCTCTATGTGTTTAGGGTAATTCGTTACCCTGAACACTCTCTCACCATCAACCATCAACCATCAACCATCAACCATCAACCATCAACCATCAAAACAATAATTCAAAACTGTGTCATATAAACATTAGACAGGACGTCTAATCGCTTGGTACTGAAATTGCATAAATATTGCATCCATCAAGCCATCTATAAAAACTCAAGATATGGAGCTTCACATGACCGATTCTCCCATTAACAGCTCAACGACTCCACTCTCTACCTCAACCGTAAGTACATCTGATGACTATTTTGAAAAAAGGCAACTGAAACAAGGTGCTGTAGGCTGGCTATTATTAGTTGGTTTAGGCGTGGCTTATGTCATTTCAGGCGACTTTGCTGGCTGGAACTTCGGTCTTGCTCAAGGTGGCTGGGGCGGTATGTTTATCGCAACGGTTGTCGTAGCCATCATGTACTTATGCATGTGCCTGTCGATGTCTGAAATGGCCACCATGCTACCCACTGCGGGAGGTGGCTATAGCTTTGCGCGTACCGCATTTGGCCCATTTGGTGGCTATCTCACCGGCACGGCGATTCTAATTGAATATGCCATCGCCCCTGCAGCCATCGCATGCTTTATTGGTGCCTACTGCGAGTCCTTATTTGGTGTCGGTGGATGGATCATTTATCTCATCTGCTATCTGGTTTTTATGGGTATTCATCTTAAAGGTGCAGGTGAAGCCCTCAAGATCATGTTTGTCATTACCGCCATTGCAGCCGTAGCTCTTTTTGTCTTTATCATCGCAATGGCACCACATTTTAACAGCGCCAACTTATTTAACATTGCACCGACTGAAAATATCGGTGCAAGTAACTTCCTACCGATGGGTTATATCGGTATTTGGGCGGCAGTACCCTATGCGATTTGGTTCTTTTTAGCGGTAGAAGGTGTACCACTGGCAGCAGAAGAAGCCAAAGAGCCATCTAAGTCCTTACCGCGTGGTTTGATCGGTTCGATGCTGATTTTGGCCGCTTTTGCCCTACTTATTCTGTTCTTAGGTGCTGGTGCTGCTGGCGCAGAACAACTTAAAGAATCAGGCGCACCTTTAGTTGATGCACTGGTAGCCGTCTATGGTCAAAACAGCTGGTTAGGCAGTTTTGTCAATTTTGTCGGTCTGGCAGGTTTAATTGCGAGTTTCTTCTCCATCATCTATGCCTATTCACGTCAAATTTTCGCCTTATCACGTGCGGGGTATTTACCAACCTCGTTATCCCTGACCAATAAAAACAAAGCGCCCTATTTAGCGATTATTATTCCCGGCATCATTGGTTTTTTATTGTCCCTAACAGGTGAAGGTGATCTGCTCATCCTGATGGCGGTATTTGGTGCGACTATTTCTTATGTCTTGATGATGCTTTCTCACATTAAACTGCGCATCAGCCGTCCAGAATTACATCGTCCCTATAAAACCCCAGGTGGGATTGTCACCTCATCAATTGCTTTGATTTTAGCCAGTATTGCGGTGATTGCTGGTTTTGTGGTAGATCCTAAAGTTTGGTTTATGGCTGCCGCTATTTATGCGGTCTTTATTGCCTACTTTATTTTCCATAGTCGCCATCGACTCGTTCAAGGAACACCTGAAGAAGAGTTTGAAAGTATTCGTAAGGCCGAAAAAGACTTATAAAAGGACCTATGACATGGCTTATAAAACGTTGATTGGACATCAGCACTATGTGTTTAATGATTTAAAAACTTTAATGGCAAAAGCAACCCCGCTGCGCTCAGGTGATCAACTTGCAGGTGTTGCGGCGGAAAATGCAACTGAACGTGTTGCCGCACAAATGGCATTGGCCGATGCTCCATTGAAGCAGTTTTTAACTGAAGTGTTGATCGACTATGAACAGGATGAAATAACCCGCCTGATTATCGATGAGCACCGTAGTGATTTATTTGCGCCGATTTCACATTTTACCGTAGGAGACTTTCGTAACTGGCTACTCAGTGAAGATGCGACTACGCAGAAATTACAACAACTTGCGCTCGGTTTAACCCCTGAAATGGTGGCTGCGGTGAGTAAAATTATGCGCAATCAAGACCTCATCTTGGTTGCGAGTAAATGTGAAGTCATCACCCAATTTCGCAACACCATCGGATTGAAAGGTCATCTCTCGACCCGTTTACAACCGAATCATCCGACCGATGATCTCTTAGGGATATCGGCCAGTATTTTGGATGGCTTGATGTATGGCAATGGTGATGCCGTCATTGGGATTAATCCTGCAACCGATAACCTACAAAATTTATCGGAACTGCTCAAACTACTCGATCATGTGATTCAAGAGCATCGCATTCCAACCCAGTCTTGTGTGCTGACTCATATCAGTTCGGGGATTCAACTGGCTGAGAAAAATGTGCCAATTGATTTAATGTTTCAATCGATTGCAGGTACACAGCGCGCTAATGAAGGTTTCGGCATTAACCTTGAATTATTACGTGAAGGCTATGAAGCGACACTGGCTCTCAAGCGTGGGACTGTGGGACAAAATGTGATGTATTTTGAAACAGGTCAAGGTAGTGCTTTATCTAGTAATGCACATCACGGCGTAGATCAGCAAACCTTAGAAGTCCGTGCCTATGCGGTAGCACGTAAATTTAACCCACTACTGGTAAATACTGTGGTTGGGTTTATTGGCCCAGAGTATTTATACAATGGCAAACAAATTATCCGTGCAGGCTTGGAAGACCATTTTTGTGGCAAGCTCCTAGGCTTACCTATGGGCTGCGACATTTGCTATACCAACCATGCCGATGCCGATCAAAACGACATGGATGTACTACTCACCCTTTTCGGTGCAGCAGGTTTGAACTTTATTATGGGCATTCCGGGTTCGGATGACGTCATGCTGAACTATCAAACCACGTCATTTCATGATGCGCTGTATTTAAGGCAACTTTTAGGCTTAAAAGCCGCACCTGAGTTTGATCTGTGGTTGGCTGAACAAGGCATCTTTAAACAACAGCAGCAGCACATTATCTGGCCGGAACATATTCCGCCACAATTTGAAAAACTTTTGCATATATAAGGAGCAACTTATGTCACTTGTTCCTCTAGAAAATTATCAATCTGAACAGCATCAGGATGTTTGGGAAAACTTAAAGAAATTTACCGATGCTCGTATCGCCATTGGTCGCGCTGGTTGTAGCATCCCGACCCATGAACTGCTGAAATTTCAACTAGCACATGCGGAAGCGCAAGATGCGGTACATCAAGCTTTAGATGTCGAACACTTAGTTGCGAGTTTTAATACACTAGGTTTGGATAGTCTGACGGTACACAGTCAAGCTGAAAATAAGCAAGAATACTTAAAACGTCCTGACTTAGGTCGCCTGTTAAATCCAGCGTCACAACATGGCTTAGAGGTTTTTAAAGCCAGTAACCCGCAAAACTATGATGTCTGTATTGTGATTGGTGATGGACTGTCTGCACGGGCGATTGAAGAAAATGCAGTGCCTTTTATTCAGCACCTTATCCCGCAGTTGCAAGCGGAACACTGGAGCATTGCACCGATGGTGATTGCTACTGGAAGCCGAGTCGCTTTGGGTGATCCAGTTGCAGAGTGTCTATACGCGACTATGCTCGTGATGCTGATTGGTGAAAGGCCTGGTCTAAGCTCACCTGATAGTATGGGCATTTACTATACATGGAAAGCAGCCTCAGGCACTTTGGATGCTAAACGAAACTGTATTTCAAATGTTCGACCTGCAGGTTTAAGCATTCCTGTTGCAGTACAACGGCTAATGTCTCTCATGCGTGGCTCTAAGAAACTCGGTTACTCAGGTGTAGACTTAAAAGATGAACATGAAATGGTCAGTCTAGACACGGAACATTCGCCTAAGCGTTTATTTTAATTTGAAGCAGATCAGCCGTAATTTTATGGCTGATCTTAAATGGTGTGTTCTTTTAACTTGTATTTTAGCTCGCTTTATTCAGCGCTTGTTCTACAAAATGTAGACGATCTTGACCCCAATACATTTCATCACCCATAAAGAATGTCGGTGTGCCGAAAATGCCACGTTGAATGGCCTGTTCTGTTTCAGTGATTAGTTTTTGTTTCACCACTTCCGACTGAACCATACTCATAATGTCATCTACAGAAAAGCCACTTGGTTCTAGCACTTCTGCCAAGACAGTAGGTTCATTCAGATTTTGTGGTGTACCAAACATCGCATCGAATAAAAGTTTTAAAACTTGCTCAAACTTTTCTAGATGCAACAATTGAACGCCTGTCAAAATACGCATTAGGGTTAAAGTGTTCATCGGAAAATGCGGATTCATGTGCATTGGAATATGGTAATACTCCGCCCAGCGCTGCATATCTAAGATTGAATAAACCCCTTTGACAGGAATCTCTATCGGACTACGATTGCCTGTTGCTTTAAACACCCCGCCCAATAATATAGGCTTATACACAATCTGAATCTCTTGCTGCTCTGCCATTTGCAGTAAACGATAGTAGGCCAAATAGCTATATGGACTGCCCAAATCAAAATAAAATTCTACGCTTTTCATGCTTTGTCCTTTTACCAAGTTTCCATCCAAGGTCTTAAATCTAACTCATGCGTCCATGCATCGCGCGGTTGCTGCGACAAATGCCAATAATTTTCTGCAATATGCACGGGATTTAATATGCCATCCTGTTCTTTACGCGCGTACATTTCAGGAAAAGTGTCTTTAATAAAATCGGTATCAATTGCCCCATCCACCACTACGTGTGCCACATGAATATTTTTCGGGCCAAGCTCACGTGCCATACTTTGCGCTAAGGCACGCAGTGCATGTTTCGCCCCTGCAAAAGCGGCAAAGTTTGCTGCACCTCTTATGCCTGCGGTTGCACCTGTGAAAATAATACTTCCGTGCTCACGCACGACCATACGCTTTGCCACTTCACGCCCTGTCAAAAATGCACCGAAGCAAGCCATTTCCCAAATTTTAAAATATTTGCGTGCAGTTTCTTCTAAAATACTACATGGCACATTCGCCCCAATGTTAAACACTAAAACATCGATTTCACCAATATTGGCTTCAATTTCCTCTACCAAAGTGATGACTTGCTCTTCTTTACGTGCATCAGACGCAAAGCCATATGCAAGGCCACCTTCAGCTTCTATCTCTGCAATTAAGGGCTGGAGTTTTTCGGCATTTCTTCGCGTCATACAGGCGATGTATCCACCACGTGCAAAACGTTTTGCGATTTCGCCCCCTGTGGCATCTCCTGCGCCAATCACTAACGCGACTTTCTTTTTAGAAGCAGTCTTTTGCAACTGCTGTTCTGGCTGTAATTCATCCATAAATACACTCCCTTCATAAAATAACGATCGTTATCATAACGATCACTATGTTATAGTTTTTAGCGTCAGTCAATTTTATTTTGATGAAACTCCTATGCGCTATAAAACAGGATATAAAGAAGAAAAACGTCAAGAGCTGCTTAAAATCAGTGCTCAACTGGCCAAGAAGCAAGGCTTTACCAATACAGGTGTCGACGGTTTTATGAAAGCGGCTCAAATGACCAGCGGTGCTTTTTATTCGCATTTTTCATCAAAACATGAATTGTTTGAAGCACTGATCCAGTCCGAGTTACAACACAGCTTTCAAGCATGGCAAGCCAATCCGCATGACAATATCGAAGAGTGGATTGACTTCGAAATTGAACGTTATTTAGCGCTGTCTCATGTGCAACGTCCAGATCAAGGCTGTGTTATTCCCTCTCTTGCAGCCGAGGTAGCACGTAGTAGTGAAACAACAAAACTGTGTTTTCAACAGGAAATGCTTCGTGGTCACGCACTCTTTACACAACATCTAGGCAGTGAAATACAAGCTTGGGCGGTTCTATCTCAACTGGTCGGCGCAATCGTCATGGCGCGGAGCATGGCTGATGAACATCTACAACGAGAAATTTTAAACTCAAGCAAATGGATGATTAAAAACATGCTACAGCTCAAGTAAAATCTTGGATTGGATTTATAGTTTTTTTCTACATATTTTCTGATTTTTTGCCTTCAACTTCTGCGCATTTCCCTGTACATTTTTACACTCCTTTACCCCCCTGTGAACGAGCCTGCTATGACGACACTACCCGATACCATTTACGCGATTCAGCATCTTGCTTTTGAAGATTTAGGTGCATGGGAAGATGTGTTATATCAATTGGGTTATCGGGTACGCTATTTTGAAGCCGGCAAAGATGACTTAGCTAAAGCGTTGAACTATACAGGTCTAACCATCATTTTAGGTGGCCCGATTGGGGTATATGAAACTGATGATTACCCTTTCTTACAACAAGAAATAGACTTACTCAAAGTTCGCTTAGAAAAGAATTTACCCACTTTAGGCATTTGCTTAGGTGCACAGTTGATTGCACATGCACTCGGTGCAAAAGTATATGCAGGTCATAGCAAAGAAATTGGCTGGAGTCAGTTACAGCTCAATATCGTTGAACATAACCCATTACAAGCACTGGTAGGAACTGAAGTACTACATTGGCATGGCGACACCTTTGAACTTCCTGCTCAAGCTGAACCGTTGGCCAGCTCAGAAGTTTATCCCAACCAAGCTTTTCGTGTAGGCAAAAATATTCTAGGCTTACAGTTCCATCCTGAAGTCGCAGCGGATGGTTTAGAAAAATGGCTAATTGGGCATACTGCTGAACTTCGTCAAGCGAACATCAATATTCCAGCATTGCGTGCAGACAACCAACGCTGTGCAGCTCAACTAGAACATGTTTCTGGACAAGTTTTGACAGCATATTTAAAAGCCTTGGTTTAATAATTCAGCCATAATCCGCTCCATGCGCCTATTGCTCTAAATTTTAAGTTTATAGCAGACATAAAAAAGCACCTCTATTAAGGTGCTTTTTTGGTAGATATCGCTTATTTCGCAGCAGCTTTAGGCTGTGGAACTGATGCTTCAGTGGTGATATTCACAGTGATTTTATCACCCACGTTTGGCACGTATGCGCCTACACCAAAAGCAGAACGGTCAAATGAAGTGGTTGCGTTGAAACCAATTGACTGTGCTTTGGTCATTGGGTGCTCACCTTGTTTATTCAACACCGCATCTAAAACGACAGGCTTTGTCACATTTTTAATGGTTAAATCACCTGTGATTTTGTACTTATTCGCACCAACAGCTTGTACTTTTGTACTTTTAAAGGTAATGGTTGGATACTTTGCTGCATCAAAGAAATCAGCCGCTTGCAAGTGTTCATCTAAAGCTTTTACGTTGGTGTTTAAGCTAGATAAAGGAATCGTTACATTCACCGATGAATTTGCAGGTTTTGCATTATCAACATTAATCACACCCTGAATGTCGCTGAAGTTTGCAGATGGAGTTGAAAAACCAAAGTGGCTCCATGTGAAAACTGTTGCTGTATGTGTAGGGTCAATTTGATATGCCACAGGTTTCGCCATAGCAAATGTAGTCGCAGTTGCAACGGCCAAACCGATTGTTAAAGCTTTAAAGTTCATGTTTTTATCTCACATTGGAATACTGCTTAGTCTATAGAGTTCTACAACGAATACATCTATAAAGATAAAACGATATGTTGCAACTTTAGAACGATATAATTGTTTTTAAATGTAGCAACTTAGCTATGCCCGATATTGAATGAAACCAGTCTTCTTCGCGACTTTATTATAAAGTTGCTGTGCGCCTAAATTGTTCTGATGGGTAAACCAATAGACCCGATCACATGCTCGCTTTTCGGTATACATCTTAACGTGTTCGATTAAAGCTCTTGCAACCCCTAGCCCACGATAGTCCTCATGCGTAAACAGATCTTGTAAATATGCGTAAGGCTTTAACGTCCAACAGCTATCATGCTCTATCACATATACAATCCCTACAACCCGACCTGCCATAAGTGCGGCAAAACCATACATATGCTCACACTTAGAATCAGTTAGCTTATGCCATGTGTTTTCAGATATCTGCTCCAATAAATCAACCTGATAAAATGCCCGATAAGCTTGCCATAATGTAACCCAGATCGACTGATCGATTTCTGTCAGTGGCACAATTTGAATATTTCGTACTTCCATTTTGTTATCAAAGTGATGTTTATTTTTTTGTAAGGCTTATATTTAAACTGAAATCACCACAAAGAAAAAGCCTTATTGAATCGCTTCAATAAGGCTTCTTTTGGACGTGACAACCATCATAGTTTTTCAATCAGAATCCGATCAATCAACTTCATACCTGTCTGCTTTTCATGGTTTTTACGGCGGATCTTAATTTGCTTATCTTCTGCTAAATCTTGCAATAACAGTTCAACAGCAACCATCGCCTCCAAAGGTAGATCTGGTCCAATCCACTTCTGTTCGCCCGCATCCATCAATACAACTTCATCATGAATTTGATCGTACAAGCTCATATCATCACCTAAAATTTATGCAGCTACTTTAGCAGCAGCTTGCATATTATATACACCATTCAAAATAAAAGACGCCCCTAAACTGGAGCGTCCTTCAAACAGTTAATTTTAAAAATTAAGCTGTCAATTCTTTTACCGCAGCAACAACTGCTTCAGTGGTAATACCGAAGTATTGGTATAAGTCTTTCGCAGGTGCAGATTCGCCATAAGTCGTCATACCAATTACACGACCGTCTAAACCTACAAACTTCCACCAGTAGTCTACGTGAGCCGCTTCAACAGCAACACGCGCACGAATGCTTGATGGAAGAACCACTTCACGGTACGCTGCATCTTGCTTCACAAATTCTTCAGCACATGGCATAGACACGACACGCACACCTTCAAGTTGTGCGTGCGCCTCCATCGCTAAAGATACTTCAGAACCCGTCGCGATAATAATCGCTTTTAATTCGCCTTTTTCTTCAGCTAATACATAACCACCTTTCACTACATTTGCAATTTGTGCATCTGTACGTGTTTGGAATGGTAGGTTTTGACGCGAGAAGATCAACGCAGTTGGGCCTTCTGAACGTACAAGTGCAGATTTCCAAGACACAGCGGCTTCAACTGTGTCACATGGACGCCAAGTATTTAAGTTTGGTGTACCACGTAAAGACGCAATTTGCTCTACAGGTTGATGCGTTGGACCATCTTCACCCAAACCAATTGAGTCATGTGTATATACATGGATTACACGTTGTTTCATCAACGCAGACATACGCACTGCATTACGTGCATATTCCATAAACATAAGGAATGTTGCAACGTAAGGAATAAAACCACCGTGAAGCGCAACACCGTTTGCAATAGCAGTCATACCAAACTCACGTACGCCATAGTGTACGTAGTTACCTGCAGGATTGTCCTGAACGCCTTGGCAACCTTTCCAAAGTGTTAAGTTAGAACCAGCCAAGTCCGCAGAACCGCCTAATAGTTCAGGCAATAATGGACCGAAAGCTTGCAATGTGTTTTGGCTTGCCTTACGTGTAGCAATGGTTTCAGCTTTTGCATTAGTTTCTGCGATAAATGCATCTGCTTGAGCAAGGAATTCAGCTGGCAATTCACCTGAAAGGCGACGTTTTAATTCAGCTGCTTCAGTTGGATATTTTGCTGCATATTGAGCAAACAATTCATTCCAAGCCGCTTCAGAAGCCGTCCCTTTCGCTTTTGCATCCCATGCTGCATAAACGTCAGCAGGAATTTCAAATGGACCTTCAGTCCAGCCCAATGCTTCACGTGTTAATGCGATTTCGTCATTACCTAGCGGCGCACCGTGGCAGTCTTCTTTACCTTGCTTGTTTGGTGAACCTAGACCAATAATCGTTTTACAGATGATGATCGTTGGTTTTTTCGTTTCAGCTTTTGCTTGCAAAGTTGCAGCACGTAATGCATCTGCATCATGACCATCAGCTTTAAGTACTTGCCAACCATAAGCCAAGAAACGTTGCTCTGTATCGTCAGAGAACCAACCTTCTACTTCACCATCAATCGAAATACCGTTGTCGTCATAGTAAGCAATCAGTTTACCCAGACCTAGTGTGCCTGCAAGTGAACATGCTTCGTGAGAAACACCTTCCATTAAACAACCATCACCTAAGAAGCAGTAAGTGAAATGGTCAACAACACTCAACTCATCTTTGTTGAACTGCGCTGCTAGAGTTTTTTCAGCTAGAGCAAAACCAACTGCGTTTGCAATCCCCTGACCAAGCGGGCCAGTTGTCGTTTCAATACCTGGTGCATAACCTAATTCTGGGTGACCCGGCGTTTTAGAGTGCAGTTGACGGAATGCTTTTAAATCTTCAATTGATAAATCATAGCCCGTAAGGTGCAATAACGCATATTGCAGCATAGAGCCATGACCATTTGATAGTACAAAACGGTCACGGTTCGCCCATTGAGGGTTAGTCGGGTTATGGTTAAAAAACTCACGCCATACCACATCAGCGATATCAGCCATCCCCATTGGCGCACCTGGATGTCCAGAGTTTGCTTTTTGCACAGCATCCATTGCCAATACACGAATTGCGTTTGCAATACGACGTTCGTTAAGCGGGGTTGTCATAGGTCAGAGTCCAAACAAATGATTTAAAGAGTAAGATGAATAGAATTCAAAGATAGGTGTATTGTCTTAAAAAAAGAGGAATGGGTAAAGCCTAATGGACAATATTTCGCTATTTATTCATCATCAATGTCTAATAAATGCGGGCATTGCCTAAAATCACAACAATTTCACTCGGAAATGTCTCTATCGCTTTTCTCTGAGTCAAATTCTACACGATAGAATCGTCAACTTTTAAAAACAAAGCTCAGCCATCTTATTCACTAATCAGAAAAGCCTTTGTCCTTGAGTATCAAACACATCATAGGATACATTTGTATTTTTTACATACAATTAAACATTCATGGTGAATTTTATTCACTTTTTTAAATTATTCATGAATTAGTACAAATTATTGATTATTTTCTGATGCTTATTTTGAGCATTTTTTATTTACCAACTTAACACCAAAGCCAAAAAAAAACCAAACAAACTATTGTTTTACAATTAGATATAACCAAAGCACAAAATCTCATGATACGCACCCATAAACTTTGAATCAGAACCGTTACTTTGTCGTTTCGAACTAAAAATAAACGCTATATCAATTTTTTAGATGCTTATATCAGATAAAAAGTCGTTGAATTGAAATAAATTCAGTCATTTTGGTCGTGTAGAACTGGCTCAAACGGCTAAGTCGATGTACCATATTGCGTCTTTTAAATTAACTGTGATAGGACTTATGCGCGAGTACGCTGTATTTACCTCGGAATCTGTAAGCGAAGGCCATCCAGATAAAATGGCTGACCAAATCAGTGATGCTATCTTGGATGCGATCTTAAAAGAAGACCCATATGCGCGGGTTGCTTGTGAAACGCTTGTAAAAACGGGTGCGGTAGTACTTGCAGGTGAAATCACAACAACTGCAAATGTTGACTTCGAAGCGATTGTTCGTCAAACCGTAAATGGCATTGGTTACCACCATTCTGACCTTGGTTTTGATGGTTCAACATGTGCCGTCATCAACATGATTGGTAAACAGTCACCAGAGATTGCTCAAGGTGTAGACCGTCAAAAGCCTGAAGATCAAGGCGCGGGTGACCAAGGTTTAATGTTTGGTTATGCAAGCCGTGAAACTGACGTGCTTATGCCTGCTCCAATTTCATATGCACACCGTTTAATGGAAAAGCAAGCTGAATTACGTCGCAATGGTGCTTTACCATGGTTACGCCCAGATGCAAAAAGCCAAGTGACTTTTGCTTATGAAAATGGCATGCCTGTTCGTTTAGACGCAGTCGTATTATCTACCCAGCACGATCCTGAAATTTCTCAAAGCAACTTAAAAGAAGCTGTGATTGAAGAAATCGTGAAAAAAGTGATCCCTGCTGAAATGTTCCACGCAGACACCAAATTTCACATCAACCCAACAGGGATGTTTGTGATTGGTGGTCCAGTGGGCGACTGTGGTTTAACAGGTCGTAAAATCATTGTAGACACTTACGGTGGTATGGCACGTCACGGTGGCGGTGCTTTCTCTGGTAAAGATCCATCTAAGGTTGACCGTTCTGCTGCATATGCAGGTCGTTATGTTGCGAAAAACATCGTAGCAGCGGGTCTTGCAGACAAATGTGAAATTCAAGTGTCTTATGCCATTGGTGTGGCTGAGCCAACGTCTATTTCGATCAATACCTTCAATACAGCAAAAGTATCTGAAGAGTTGATCATTGCATTAGTCCGTGAACACTTCGACTTACGTCCATACGGGATCACTCGTATGCTTGACCTCATTCAACCGATGTATAAGCAAACTGCTGCTTATGGTCACTTTGGTCGTGAAGGTTCAGATACTGCATTTACGTGGGAAAAAACAGACAAAGTAGAAGCGCTTAAAGCTTCAGCTGGTCTATAAGCTTGATCCAAAAAAACCCGCTTAATGCGGGTTTTTTATTTTCCTTGATGGAGAATAGTCCATCAGTTCAGTCGTGAAGTCATTGAACTCCACTACTTAGGCTTGTTTTCATGATTCAACACATCAAACAATGATGTTACCGCAGCGGGTTCACTGTTTCGGTCGGCCAAATAGACTTGTACAGATTTAACGATAATCGCTGCTGCAAGACATGCAACAATACAGAAAATCCAAAATCCAAAAGGACTTCGAATATTATGTGATCCACAGTTTGGACAGTCTTTATCTGTTGATGCGACAACTGTTTCACAACATGCGCAGTGGTATTGATAGAGCATGGCTTTACCCCCTTGTTTTTGTCCTTTCTTGTTTTTATTGTCCATCACCCTGCCTCACAGAATGTTAGATTCATTTATCTTATGTGAGTATTTGTTGAGACTCAAGCGCCATTCGCCTGAAGTGATGTCAGCAATGCTTACACTGAAAGATTAATCAATTGATTTAACGCATATTCCTCTTTATAACACCGAATCATGACAATTTCATTTTGTAACATAATAGTTTTTGACGTATTACGTCATATTTGCTCAAAATCCTTTAGTTTTCTCGCGATTGTTTATTAAAATAAGATGCAACGATGAGGAAGAAAGAATGGTTCAGTTGATTAAAAAAGGCGGTTTACGCGAACGTGCCAACCGCAGTCGGAGCTATAAGGGCTCAGAAAATACCGAAGCGACATTGCAGCCCAACCGCTATGCGCAAAGTAAAAAAGACGAAGTGTCTAGCTTGGAACAGGCTCCATCATCTAAAGAGCTTAAAAATGACTTAGATGTAGATTGCGAGAGCATCGTACCAAAGCCATAAAGCAAAAATCAGGAACAACCCGCCAGAAAAAATGTCGATATAACTTCCTGAACGCTGATAAGCCGCCTTAATTTTTGGTAATGACAAAAGCAGCATTAACAGTGCAAAAGTCATAAAAGTTTGAATGGGAATAATCACCGCAAGTTGCATTTTTAGATAAGGACTTGCGCTAGAACTCAAGGCTAATGAAAACACACTACTGAAATAAATCAGCGTTTTCGGGTTAGACAAGTTAGTCAGCAAACCTGACATGAAATAATGGTTGGCCTTGGGTGTAGGCAGTTTTTGACCATCATCTAGCAAGGCTTCTTGCTGCATTGTGCTGAGGCCTGCTTTCAACATCAGCCAACCCATACGTGCAAGGAACACCCCACCAATCACCATCAATACTTGTTGAATCCACGGCATTTTGTCGATGAGTACGGTAAAACCTAACAAGGTTAAAACCACCCACACCACAATACCGACGGAAATACCCAAGATCGTTTTTAAAGTATTTTTTTGTGTGGTCGAAGCTGAGCTTTTGGCAATCAGCAAAACATCAGGACCAGGACTTAGCTGCGCAACAAAATGCAATGCGCAAATCGTGAAAAGCAATGACATAAAAAAGTGGCATAAATTTTAAAAAATAATTATATCGTTTGTTATATTTATTTTAAATCATAAGCACTTAAAACATTTTCATAAAGATAAAAAAAGCCGAGTTAGAACTCGGCTTTAAAATTAGGCATGAAATTATTTATTCACATCTTTCATTTCAATTTTTTTCGCAACTGGCGTAACTTCTCGTGCTTCGCCATCAATAATACTAGAGTCACGATAAGTTGAACCGCCCTGCTGTTGCTGCATTTCTTGCATTTGGCGCATGATATCTGCAAATGGGTTTTGACCTTGAGCACCACCGCCCATGCCATTCATATCCCCCATCATGCCACCCATCATTTTTTCCATCATCGCTTGCTGACGTTTCATCATCACGTTCATCAGTGCACCTGTCATGGCTTTTTGCACCGCAGGAATAAGCAATAACACTGCAACCACGTCTGTCACCAAGCCAGGAATCAATAAAAGAAAACCCGCAATGATTTTTGGCAGATTGTTTGTTAATGCAGGATCTGCACCCATCTGGCCCGTTTGCATTTGCTGCATTTGTGGCATTAAACCTGCTGAATACTTACGAATCAGGCTCATACCAATAAAGAAAGCGGCAATAAACCAGAAGAACACGTACCACATGCTACCAACGAGGTCGCCCACGCCAATCCATACAAAGACTTCGAGAATGACACCAGCTAATATAAAAAGAAATAATTTCATGAAAATTAATCTAATCTCAACAAAATGAATAAGGTGCAAGAATCAAGTGCTCAATCTACATCAAGCTTTTTTGATACGCTTATGTAACAATATGGGCATATTTTTTTTTTTAAAGGGCAAGCATGTCATTAATTATTGGTATTGACCCCGGTTCTCGCCTTACAGGCTACGGTATTATTCAAAAAGAAGGTCAAAAACTAATTTTTGTCGATGCTGGCACCATTCGTACCGAAGCTGCTGATATGCCTGAACGGCTAAAACGTATTTTTGCAGGGATTGATCGTATTGTAAAATTTCATGGCCCAACCGAAGCCGCGGTTGAGCAAGTATTTATGGCACAAAACCCTGACTCCGCACTGAAGCTTGGGCAAGCACGCGGGGCTGCTATTGCCGCACTGGTAAACCTTGACCTACAAGTTGCGGAATACACCGCACGTCAGATTAAACAGTCAGTAGTCGGTTATGGTGCTGCGGACAAAGAACAAGTACAAATGATGGTGATGAAGCTCCTAAACCTAAGCATCAAACCACAGCAAGACGCCGCCGATGCTCTCGCTGCTGCCATCTGTCATGCGCATGCTTCAGGCAGTATGACTAAGCTTGCTGTACTCAATGCTCTTGGCGGTATGGCGCGCGGCCGCAGCCGTAGTAGCTCTCGTCGACGCTAAGTGTTAAGTGACATAGTCTTTAAAGTCTTTACGCATTTCACGTACCGATGGTGCTTTGGGATAAGTTGCTATCAGCATTCTTCCCGAAATGCGTAAATTTTTCTTTTGAGCAGGATCGATACGGATAAAGACCAATTCTTCTGGCTCATTGCGGTGGTTGATCTCACAAATCATAATAGTGTAGTTTTTTTCGATCACTTTATAACGACCAAATGCCTGCTGTACGATTTGTTTAAAATTTTTCTGTCCACCTGATGGTGCAAGTTGGGTATAAATCACCAACAGTATGCATGCACCAACCACCAAGGCCACCAGTAAGTATTTATCCATTCTTCCTCCCCACTTTTACCATTACTACATCAATGTTCTTTACCCGAAGCATTTACTTTATTTTCTTCTATCTGAAAAGAATTAAATAATTTTAAAGAATCACGCTGAATTTTTTCCCAATGTGGCAGAAGCTCCGCATGGAAATCTATATCCAAATTACTAGTATTAAAACCATAATTTGGTACATGACTACTTAACTTACAATCACTTCCGCCAGTCTTAAAATAAAGACATTTAATTACTAAACTGACTCCTTTCCCCTTTTTCTCTTGCCAAAAAACCTTTTTTGTGACATTTCCTACTCTGTCAAAACTTATTTCATAAAGACCTAGATCCGGATTAAATACTTTATTTTTATTAATCTCTTCATCGTTAATTTCCATGTCAGCACCATCTGGACTTAAATACAGTTTCAGAACTGGATCAGAGTCAAAAAAATCTTTGTCTTCTTGCCTACCAGTCCAAATTGTACGCTGATGAAGATAAAATGTGATGTCATTTAGCTTCTTTGAAGAAAGTTGAAATCCATTTTTAGAAGGTAGCATCTCAGGCCATTTCACATTAAATGAGGCACTTTGGATTTGATCATTACAATCTTTGGTATTATGCAGCTCTCTATAGCCTTTCTCCCAGTAACTGACATCTTGATATTCAACTCTTGCAAAAAATAAATATCGTCGATCAATGCGCATTTTCTGATCACCAAAACTTCCACACTCATATGGTTTTTCTTTTAAGCTCGGTACATCACTTGGTTCTAATACACTAACAATAACACTCAAAATAACGATAATGATTGGTGACAATAGTATAAAGATCAAAAAATGTTTTAGCTGAATAGGCTTTCTAAGAAAATCTAAAATCATAAGTCATCTTATTTAATTATTAATTTTTTCATGTGCTCCTAAAATTAACACAAAGTATTTGAGATATAGTATTTTTTTATTCAAAATACCCATCATATAAAAAGCCCATCAAATGAGATGGGCTTTTTTAGCAAGGACAAATACTTACTTCATGCTTGCAAAAACTTCTTTCGCTGCTTGTAGGGTAAATTCAATATCTTCATCAGAATGGGCAGCTGAAATAAAGCCAGCTTCAAATGCAGATGGTGCAAGGTTCACACCACGGTCTAACATGCCATGGAAGAACTTACGGAATGCATCGATATCACACTTTAACATCGAGTCGAAGCTAGTAATGTCTTCTTGATCGGTAAAGTACAAACCAAACATACCGCCTACTTGTTGCGTTTTAAAAGCAATACCCGCTTCATCAGCCGCGGCTTGTAAACCCACAAGCAGTTTTTCTAGCTGCGCTGTCAATTTTTCATAAAAACCATCTTGGCGCAGGTGTTTAAACATCTCAATCCCTGCACGCATTGCAAGTGGATTCCCCGACAGTGTTCCAGCTTGGTAAACTTTACCCAGTGGAGCAATACACTCCATCACTTCTCGTTTCCCACCAAAAGCACCAACGGGCAAGCCTGCACCAATAATTTTACCCAAGGTGGTTAAATCAGGAGTCACGCCATAGTGAGCTTGCGCACCACCCAATCCAACACGGAAACCAGTCATCACTTCATCAATGATAAAAACAGAACCATGTTCATCACATACATCACGAATCGCTTGTAAGAAGCCTTCGATTGGTTTAACTAGATTCATGTTCCCTGCCACAGGCTCCACAATCACCCCTGCAATCTCTGAACCAAACTTCGCAAAGCACTCTTTTAAAGTAGCAATATCGTTATATGGAAGAGTCAGTGTGTGTTTGGCAAAGTCGGCAGGAACACCGGCCGAAGTCGCTTCGCCTTCGCCGCTGGTTAACAAACCAGAGCCTGCTTTGACCAACAGTGAATCTGAGTGACCGTGGTAACAGCCTTCAAATTTTACAATCTTGTCACGACCTGTATAACCACGTGCAAGACGAATGGCGGTCATGGTTGCTTCAGTACCTGAGTTGGTCATACGAACCAGCTCAATTGACGGCATAATTTCGCAAATAATGTCGGCTAAAGTCGTTTCATGTACGGTAGGCGCACCGAAACTTAATCCATCCACTGCAGCATTTTGAACTGCTTTAATAATTTCAGGATGAGCATGACCTAAAATCATTGGTCCCCATGAGCCCACATAATCTACATAGCGCTTACCATCCACATCGTACAAGTATGCACCTTGCGCCTTTTCAATAAAGACAGGCGTTCCGCCTACGCTATTAAATGCACGTACAGGTGAGTTCACACCACCCGGAATATGTTTGCTTGCTTGTTTAAACAATTGTTCTTGCTTTGGAGATAAGCTCATGAAGTTACTCAACTCAAAAAATAAAAAAACATCTAAAAACGCTTAAGCTTTAGATGCAAATAAATCAGCCCACTGTTCTATACGATCAGGAATCGCAGACATTGATAGCCCTAATATATCACTAATCACCGCGCAAAGGTCGGCACCGGCTTCGATCACTTCACCTGAATTTTCAACTGTTAAGCCACCAATCGCACAAATCGGAACATTCAATTTGGATTTGGCTTCTTTTAAAGTCTCCAAGCCAATATTGCCAGCCTCTGGCTTGGTCTCAGTTGCATAAATTGCACCAAAAGCGACGTATGTTGCACCTTCAGCAATAGCTTTCTCTGCCAGCTCAATCGAGTTCAAACACGTACGACCAATCACCGCATCTTTTGGCAGGCGCGCGACAGCTTCGGCAACTTCGCCATCATCTTGCCCTAAATGCACACCAACGCCGTATTTGACTGCCATTTCTAAGTCATCGTTAATCACAAAAGGAACACGATACTCAGCGCACATCGCTTTCATATACTCGACTTCGTAAGCCTGTTCTTCTTTAGGTACTTTTTTACGGCGATACTGCAAAACGGCAACTTCACGTGTTGCCATTGCACCTTCTAATTTAGCCAAAAGTAGCTCTAAAGGATCATCATTTGTAATTAAATATAAACCGCGCATTTAACTCTACCTTTGGGTTATGTCGTTCTATTATAAAGCCAAAGGCGACTGATGCTTTAATGAGTTGGGACTGAAAATACTTTGCTTTGCACAAAAATCCCGCGGCCAAGCTCAGCCTATATAAAAATACCTATTTTCAGTGATAGTCGCCCCACCGCTTTCGCAGTTTAATGGATACAGAAAGCAACAAGAATAAAATAAAAATAACAACTTTATAACAAGAATAAGAGACACGCAGCGATCTGATACGGCTTTTTAGCTTTTTAAACCAGTGGTGTTTGAACAACATCATAAAAGCTAAAAAGCCGCATATTTTTACTTAGCGTCCATATAAAAAAAGCCTAGAGAAGGTCACTCTAGGCTTGGAAAACTAAAAGCACTTTAAGGTTCAAAGCACTTATATATTATTTGGTGAAAATATAAACAACGATCTCATTATTAGAACATTAACTCATACTTTGCAACTGTTAATTTCAAACTTTTAATAAAACTTTCATGATGAAGTCACAAAGTGCTTCACTAACTTGGAATTTTATCCAAAGCACGATCTTGTAAGCTTAAATTTCCACGTAAAACATCGGAAAACATGCGCCAGTCAGAAATAAAACTATACAAAGGCTGTTTAAAACTAGCTGGCTTATTTTTTTCAAAAACAAAATGACCTACCCACGCACAGGCATAGCCAGAGACTAAGCCGTATATAAAATAACGCGGCTTACGTTTAAGTATGGCTTTAGAGAAAAAGTACAGTCCAATTGAACTGCCCGCGACATGTAGCCGACGACTCATGATGTTGCGGTGCTCTGTTAGATAAAAACGATAAAACTGTTGATAGTCCTTAATCGGCAATTGAAAATTAGGTTCAGCGTCATGTTCCTGTTTCGGTTCAACCTGAGCATTCATCTGTCATCATCCTGATAGTTTTTTACCAACATAGCTGAAAATATGCAATCTGCAAAGTGCAATCGCCTCTGGGCGCGCGTCCACTAAAAACAGAATTGTTTTTTGATCAATCTCGCACTGCAACTTTGTTTTATTGTGTCGTCAAGTCTTACATACTGTCTCTTTTTCGCTACAATCCAGTGGTCCATTGGTGTGCCTTTAGCGCACATAAAAACAAACTACAGATCATGCATCTAAATACATAAAGGCTTGGCACTGACCTAGCCCCTCAAATTAGGAATTTTTCATGGTTGAAATTGAATTAAAATTTCAGATTAGCGAAACACGACGTACCGCCCTTCTTAAAACTTTAGATCCTAAAAAATCTGAAACGATTCAACTTCAAGCCAAGTATTTTGACACGCCTGATCGCCTCTTGGCCCAACACGGCGCAGCTTTGCGTCAGCGTCTTGAAGGTACTTGCTGGATTCAAACCCTCAAAGCCGCAGGTAAAAGTCATTTACACCGTTTTGAACATAATCATAATTTGGGTGAGTTAGAGTCATCTCCTGTACTGGACTTAAGCATTTATGACGCTATTCCAGAGGCTCAGCAAATTTTAACCCAAGCTTTAGGCTCAGATGCAGCTGCGTTAAAGCTCACATTTGAAACGGACATCCAACGTACCTATCGCGTCATTGAATTTGAAGACGCTGAAATTGAAGTCTGTTTGGATGTTGGAGTGGTTCGTGCATCTGGTCGAGAACAGACCATCCATGAGGTAGAATTCGAACTCAAATCAGGCTCTGTTCAGTCACTTTTGGCTTTTAGTTTTGAATGGGTGAAAAAGTATCAACTATGGTTAGATGTCCGCAGCAAAGCCGAAATGGGTAATCTACTGGCACTTGAGCAAACCGTAAGTCCAGCACGTTTTGAAAAAGAGTTTGTCTTATCGAAAAAAGAAAGTGCGGCACATAACCTGAGTTTGTTGATTGGTCAGCAAATGCAGCATTTACTGCCGAATATTGCTGCAATTTCGGCAGGTGTTGCTGAGCAAAGCCATATTGATCAGGCACAAACCGCTTTAGAGCACTTACAATTGACCTTAGCTTTGTTTAAGGACTGGAATAGCAATATTTCTGATAAATGGGCGATGCAACTTGCTGCATTTAAGCATCAGTTTGATCATTTACAACATTTGCAGCATATGCAAAGTACCTTAGGCGCTTTTCTTCAGAACCCAACCACCACTGAAAATCTAGCCAAAGACATTTTATATGCTCAAGAAAAGCTTGGTAACTTAGTTAAATCGACACAGAATGTACATCATTATCTTGAATTATTGACCTTTAGTTTAAGTTCACATGATCAGGTGCAAAAGCAGGATTTAAAAACCTATGCGCACAATACCCTGCAAAACCAATATCGACAGCTACAAGAAAGCTTAAATGCTGCAGATATTAGCCACTTTGAAAGCTTAGATGTATTGGCACAGAAAATTAAGGAATTGAAGTTTAGCTTTCCTATTTTAACATCCATTTATGATGTGAAAAATTTGCAGAAATACAGTAAAGCGTTGAATGATGCCCAACAAGCCGCACATGAATATCAAATCTTGGCGACTTCTGCTGCGTACATTCAACAGACAGAACTTGAAGCCAGTGATTGGTTTGTTTTGGGTTGGCTCACGGCAAAGCTTGAAGTTTATGCCGATAAGCTTTTAGAAGCGACAGAACAGTTCTTAGTCAGCCGTAAATTCTTAAAATAACGCTCTATATACCAAAGCAGTCATGTTAAATACATGACTGCTATCCATCCTCCACAAGGCCTGACAAGCCGAAAACCACGATAGAAGATCGTGGTTGGTATATCTAAACCACTAATTTATCTATGACAAAGCGGCCTATTATCAGAACAATACAGGCTTTATATTCATTTTTATTCTTAAAAAGTAAACCTATACATTCCTACTCAATGTAAATTTATTATCACTTCGATGTAACCATCTGTACTTATTAACTCTGCATATTTCTGACGACCATCTCATTTTAAAAGTGACATCTAGCACACTATTTCTGCTCTTTTAACTTATACACATTTAAAATTTGTCTTTTTTTTATTCAATTTAGCATATAGTAAAACGTAGGTTGTCATGAGTCATGGGCTATGCAAGAGATTGAATTTAAGTTTCAAGTTCCAGTTAAGAAGCGTAAGGCCTTGCAAAAAGCCTTTACACTGCTCAAGGCTGAGCCGATTCATTTAGCAGCCCAATACTTTGATACAGCGGATCAAACACTTGCTAAGCATTGCATCGCGATTCGACGTCGGCAGGAAAATGATGAATGGAAACAAACCTTCAAAGCACTGAATACCGCAAAAGCATTGAGTCGCTTGGAACTTGAATTTGATATAGCGCCACCTGAGACGACTACACTCGACTTAGATAACTATGAAGCTTATCCTGCTGCCTATAAAAAATTAAAACGCGCTTTGGGGCTTCCACTTCCAACCCTTGAATTGCTCTTTGAAACCAAGATCCAACGTTTACGCGTTTTGCAGGATGTTGGAAACAGTACAGTTGAAATTGCTCTCGATATTGGAAAAATTTTTAAAGAACAAAGCAGTGTTGATATTTTCGAGATCGAATTTGAATTAAAACAAGGATCGATAGAAGATTTAATCGCATTTATACGACCTTGGATTCAAAAGTATAAACTGTCGCTCGACACACACAGTAAATCTGACTATGGCCTTCTAGCTGTTCGTCAGAAAAGTTGCTTTCCTGCACAGTATCAAACACTTCTTGTACTGAACAAAACCTCAAGCGAAGCTGAAACGCTACAAAGCATAGTGGCCAATTGCTTACAGCACTTACTTCCCAATGCCAGTTCAATTGCTCGACAGCAGTACTCCAGTGAGCATGTGCACCAAGCCCGCGTGGCAATCCGCCGTTTACGTACCGCACTGAAAAGTTTTGCTGCATGGTCGGAGGACATTCAACCACACTGGAACACGGAACTCACCACTATTTTTCAAGCCTTAGGTGGAACCCGCGACATCGATGCGCTGAACGAAGATTTACTCCCCCAACTGATTGAGGCAGGTTATCTATTAGACCATCTTGCACCAAGTACAGAAGCAATCTCTGATGTCTGCGCCCTGTTCCAACGACCAGAAACGACGCAACTTTGGCTTGAATTAATTTTATTTACAGAGCAAGAACTAGATTCGCCTTCAAAAAGCAAACTGAAAAAACATGCACTCAAAGTGATACAAGCTTTACACCATAAAATATGCGCACATGCCGAGCACTTTAGCCAGCTTGAAGATGAGGAAAAACACCGCGTTCGTAAGCAAGTCAAACAACTGCGTTATAGCATTGAGTTTGTGGCGTCTTTACTCGATGCAAAAGCATTAAAAACCTATTTAAAAAAACTCAAAGCAGTTCAGGAAAGCTTGGGGCACTATAATGATTTGGTGGTTGCAGACGCTTTATTTCAACAGGCCCCGGAACCAGAAGCCGCTTATAATTTTGCCACAGGATGGATCGCCGCGGAAAAAAATAGAATGCTAAAATTGGTTGAACAAGAGCTGAGGCAGTTCAGTCAAATCAAAAAGTTGAAATAGACGTTTAAATCAAAACACACATCAACCGAGAAAGACTCAAAGCAGTCCATTTTCTACGGGAAATTAAGTTAGCGATACTTGCCGTATACTTTCCACGTATTGTTGTCTGCTAAGGGGTCGTTATAGCTATCACTGCGCTGTTTACGTGGTTTGTCTCGAGCATCGACCAACTCAAAATGTGCTTCGGTACTTAACACAATACCATTTACATAAAATCGGGTACGGGTATATTCACTCTGCCCATGCTGAAACACATAGGTTCTGAGGTCAATAAATTCCCTATGCGCAACCAAGGCAGCGTTATCATCGCTGTCCAACCAAGCGCGCATGGCTTGGACTTGCTCTGGCTCAAACTGCCCACATTTTTCAATTAAGCTCGCAATGCCACGAAAACTTTTAGACTCTTTGGCGCGGGTTTTATTAATCCGAATACGATCGACGTGAAAATAAAACAGTGGTAAGTTCAAATGACTAGGTAAATGAATTGCATCCAACACTTCATCTTCCATAAAAGGTTGGAACAAGTCTTGTGCCCGCTCAATCAAACCCGTCCACTGAAGATAGTAGTCCTCGACTTCCGCTTTCGTACCATAATAGATTGGTAAGTCTCCAACATTGGCTAAATTTTGTGGTGGCCAAATATTTTGACGCAATAAGGCAATATCACTTTTTAAACTTTGTACAGCAATCGCGTCTTGCATGGATATTCTCTATTTTATCGCTTAGGCTATTTTTAGATTAAGGCAAAGGTTTAGTTTCTGCAAGGCTTTGCCTATAATGCAGTCTGAGTTATTTATGTATTTTAGGACAAGTTCATGGTTCAGAAGATTGAAGCAACAGATGTAACCGAAGAAGAAGCGTTGAATGCTGCTTTTTTTGAACGTGCAGATGAATTTATTAAGCAAGCCAACGATTTTTGTCGCACTGAAAAAGGTTCACAAGTGAAACCTGCTGAAATACGTGGCCAAGTGAGTGCTGCGATGTTGTTTGGTACAGCCCGTTTTAACACGTGGGTGGCAGCCAACAACTTTAAAGATGGCGATGAAATGCGTGATGCCAAAGAGCAAGTGATGTCTTATATTTTGCAGCAGTTCCAAATGATGCTTGAAGACAACTATGACGAATACTGTGAACAGTTTGAAAACTACCTTCGTTTCCGTCATAACGAAGAATTTCATGCCAATAAGCATGACCACAAACACGATCACTGATCAATCCAAGCCTGCTTCGTGCAGGCTTTTTTCATTTCGTCGTATTTGAAACGAAATACAATGTTGCAACACCTCAATTTACAGTAAGGTAATCGCTAAGGAATATGACTTAGGGAAGAACATGCAGCATTTGGACTTTGCACTCATCGATCCGCACATCCATCAGTGGGACCCCTATAACACGCCACATGCAGCGGCTTTGGCAGTCAAATTATTGGGTAAGCATCCTAAGCTTTTGGACAAAATGGTTCGTTTGGTGAAACCTAAAGATCTGATTGAAACCCTAGGCCTAACCCGTCATATCACACGTCCTTATTTGCCCCAAGACTATAAACTCGATACTGGCCCATACACAGTAGAGCAAGTGGTACATGTTGAAGCCAGTTGGCATCACAGCAAAGGTAAAGGTGTGGTTGAGGAAACTCAGTTTATCGAGTCTTTAGCTTTTGGGGCAGATACGGTCAAATTGGGTGGCATTGTCGCAACAGCTGACCCACGTGATCGTAACTTTAAAAAAATCCTAAAATTACACCATAAAGCTTCACCACACTTTCGTGGTATTCGTAAAATGGCGTCTTTTCATGAAGACAAAGCAATCCATTCGTGGACAGATGAGCCACACTTATATCGCAATAAAAAATTTCTCAAAGGCTTCGAAGTGCTGTCCCAATACAACTTGAGTTTTGATGCTTGGGTTTATTCCACACAGCTTGAAGATGTGATTTATCTGGCCAAGCAGTTCCCTGAAACTTCCATTGTGCTAGACCATCTAGGTACACCCGCAGGTTTATTTGGTCCAATTGGTGCAAATACAGGGATGACACAAACAGCGCGGGAAAATATTTTCTTTCGTTGGAAAGACGACTTAGCTGAACTTGCAAGCTATCCAAATGTCTATACCAAAATGTCGGGGCTTTTCATGCCTGTATTAGGACATCGTTTTCATAAAGAAGGCCGACTGGCTTCCAAACAAGAAGTCTTTGACCTTGCACATCCCATGATTACACATGCCCTTGCCTGTTTTGGAACCTATCGGGTAATGTTTGCCTCGAACTTTCCTATGGATTCGGTCAATACATCGTTAGTGAATATTATCGATGCCTTTAGCGATGTCGTCGCTGCCTATGAGCCTGATGCTTTAGAGCGCGTATTCCATCACAATGCCAAACAGTTTTATCGGCTTTAATTGAAAATTAATTCACAAAACCTATGACAAAAAGAACCCCTCAATTTTGAGGGGTTCTTTTTAGCTGAGAACTGAAATCTTTACTTTTTCAACGCTGGCTGCGCTTTGCCATATTGGTCAGCCATCACTTCAACCAACTGATCCAGCTTAATATACTTCTGAATCACTGCATCAACATCAGCTCTACTGATTTTGGCCAATGCTAAATCACGCTGCTCACGATCCAGTAAAGTACGATTACGTTTCATTTGAGGAATCAGCATGCGATGGATATTGCGACTATCTTCAAGTGCAGTCACACGCTTTTTCAAAATATCGGCCTTGGCAGCTTCCACTTCCTGTTCAGTAACGCCTTTTGCCAGTAACTCATTCAACACTTTATAGACCGCCTGAGACACTTGAGCCGATTTACCTGCGCTATAGTTTGCATCAATCGTCAGCGCTCCTGACTCCGTCCAGTCATCCAGCGAAATGCTGCTGCCAAAACCATAGACCAAGGCATTCTTTTCACGTAGCTCTTGCGCCAAACGAGAAGATAATTGTGACTCACCTAAGATGTGCTCGAGTACCTGTAAGGCAGGTGCATCTGGGTGGTATGTGCCCACAGGGAACGTCATAATGCTCTGATAGCTACCAAACTCACGCTGCTCTGACAGTGCATGTACACGCTGCGCTTTATATGCCGTAAAGTCAGAAGTAATCCGCTGATAAGGCGCTGCCGAATTCCAGTTTGCAAAAGCCTGATTTAAAGTCTTTTTCATCTTTTTCGTATCAATCACACCCGTCACCGAAATTTGTGCATGATTCATCGCGAAAAACTGCTGATACAACTGTTTAACCTGAGCTTGTGTTGCGGTCTGATACTGCTTCTTGACATATTCAGGCTCGAAGTGATGTCGAATATCCCCAATTGGATAAGTTTCAAGTAAACGAGCAATGGTTAAAGCCGCTACAGTTTCAGGTTCAGTATACGGTCGATCTAGACTTGCTAAGCTTTGTGACTTAATCAAATCAAACTGGCTTTGTTCAAAGGTTGGATTTTTAAGGACATCAATCACGAAGTTAAAAAATTCATCAAACTTTTCTTTCTTCGCCACGATTGAAATATTAATCCCATTGCCATTACTTGCTGCACTTGCACCACCACCCGCATCTATAGAATGATCGGCAATATCTTGCAAGCTATATTGAGTTGATGCTCTGAGCAATAAATAAGAAGTCAGATCTAACAACTCTGCTTTATTAAACAAAGTTTCTGCAGTACCAAAGTCAATTGAAATGGTGGCATAGGTCTTATCGTCACGCGTAGTACTTGGGTACAGCGCATATTGCATGCCATTTTTTAACTTGCCACGCTGAATTTGTTTTTCAGCACTTTCTAAATATTGCTTTGAGCTTTTTACATATCCAGCCACTTCTGCCTTATACGCACTGATATCTTTCAATGGTTCTTCAGCAACGGCTTGTTGGTCTAAAGTTTTTGCTGGGGTCGCTGCTGCCGCTTGTTCAAGTGCTTTTTTCTGATCTTCTGGGGTCGGTAAAATAGTGCCTGAAATACGATGCTCAGGCACTAAAAAGTCATCTAAACGTTGGTTCACATCAGTAACGCTGAGCTGTTGTAATTGTTGCTGATCTTTAAAGTATTGTGTCCAATCACCATTGGCAGAAACCACATAGTCACTGAGCATGCCACCGACTGCCGTTGCACTGCTGAACATGCTTTCTTGGGCATTTTTAATCATGCTCTTCACACGGTTGAGCTCAACCTCATTGAAGCTTGGTGTTTTTTCTACACCAGTAACCAAAGCCGACTCGACTTTCTTCACATCATGGTTGGGGGCATAAACTGCGCCCATAAACACCATATTAAAATCTTGGTCTAACCATGTGGTCGACTGAACAGCTGTCGCCGTTCCCGTTTCTACAATGCTTTGGTACAAATGCCCACTGGGTTGCATGGTGTATAAATACGGTGACACCGCCAACGCGGTCTTAATGTTCTCGTTTTTACCATTCAGGTAGATATTATATTTGGCGAAATTACTGCCCTTTTTCACCACAAACTGGCGTTCTTTAATCTTACTGGCATCTAAGACAGGCACTTTGACTTTCGCAGGCACAGCACGCGCTTTAATCGCACTAAACTTTTCATCTATCTGCTTCAGTACAGCAGCTTGGTCAAACTTACCTGAAATGACAAATACCGCATTATTCGGTGCATACCAGTCACGATAAAACTTATTCAGTTCAGCCATTTTGATTGACTGTAACTCATTTAAATCACCAATCGGTAAACGCCCTAAATATTGATTGCCATAAGCGGACTTCCACATCTGATCCATGAGCACTGAAAAAGGCTGATCCATACGGACTTCACGCTCGCGTTTTACAATCGCGATTTCCGACGGTACATCTTTTTCTTGGAGCACCAAACCGTCCATACGCTCTGCTTCAAGATGAATTAGCTCATTAATTGCATTTTGTTCAGGACGAACCACATTAATAAATTTGGTTGAATAATAGTCCGTGCTGGCATTATTCATTAAACCGTATTGATCTAAACGGCGTTGAAACTCGTCCCCTGGAACATTTTTAGTCCCCTTGAACGCTAAGTGTTCCAATAGGTGCGCTAAACCGCCCTTACCTTTTGGGTCGTTCAATGAACCAGTCAAATAGACCATGTTCATATACACTTTATTTTCTTTATCGTTTGGCGCAAGAATAATGCGTAAACCGTTATCTAATTTATATTCTTCAATTTTCTGTTCCGATTTTACCAATACGGGTTGTGCCCATACTGTGCCCCCAAAGCCAAGTAGCAATACCGACAAACTCAATGTTTTAAAACGCATTAACATTATTTTTCCAAATAATTCGACAAAATATGAATGATTCTCAACATCATAGAGGAAAGTGAAATTATTTTTATAGTAATTTGGTGAAAAATAGCATTTTAATCAATGCTTATTTTTCACCAGTAGTTTTAATTTAAGAGAATTACAACTTAATCTAAGTAAAGTTCAGCCGTCATATATAACTTGGCATAGCCAGAAATTTGGATCCGCATTGCAGACTGAATATCGCAATAAAGTAATCCTCCACGGCTCGATGCCTGATAGGCAATCAATGAGGTTTTACCCAACTTCTCCGCCCACAAGGGCGCAAGACCTGTATGCATGGAGCCTGTCACAGGGTCTTCATTGATGCCTTTATGCGGTGCGAAATAACGCGCGATATAATCATAGTCTTGAGACGTTGAGGTCAGGGTAACATCCAAGTTTTCAGCGGTAATCGCGGTACTGACTTTATGCTTTTCTGCCATTTGACGAATTTTATCTAAGTTCGGTTTGGCATCCTTAACTGCCTGCTCAGACTCACACACTAAAATATAAGCCTGTGGGTTTAAATAGACTTCTTTAATTTCACAATCGACCAATTCATGAATTTCCGCAGGATAGTCTTCTAACTTTTGCGGTGCACGAATTGGAAAATTCATATGAATCTTGCCATCAACATCTTGATCAATGATAAAAACACCCAAGTCTTTCACATGAAACTGGATACGTTTAGCATCGGTATAATCCCGAAACAGGATGAAACTACTGGCTAAAGTCGCGTGCCCACAAAATTCCACTTCAACCTGAGGGGTAAACCAGCGAATTTCATAATTTTCAGCATCAATGACTTTCACAAAAGCCGTTTCTGCCAAATTATTTTCCAAGGCAATATTCTGCATCAAATCTACTGCTAACCATTCATCACGTACAATCACAGCGGCAGGATTACCTTTGAATAATTCAGTTGTAAAGGCATCGACTTGATACATTTTCATCGTTTTTCTCCTAAATTGAAGCTTTATTTTGCAAAAAACTGCGCAAAAAAATAGATACAGTTTTTAGTCATTTATGGATACACGCCCAATAAAAAGAAGCCTAATCATGAAGATAGGCTTCTTTTCAGTTCATAAGCGATATATTTCTCAGCTTAGACTTCTTTTAAGTCCACATTGTCTTGCTCAAAAATACGCTTATCGGTTTGACATAAGACTTGGCTGGTCACGACACCTGCGGTCATAGAACCATTCACATTCAAAGCCGTACGTCCCATATCAATTAAAGGCTCAATTGAAATGAGCAGTGCAACCAAAGTCACAGGCAAGCCCAGCATCGGCAGGACAATCAGTGCTGCAAATGTTGCTCCACCACCTACACCCGCCACCCCAATCGAGCTCAAGGTCACGACACAAACCAAAGTCAAAATCCAAAGCGGATCGAGTGGATTAATACCTACTGTCGGTGCAACCATAACAGCCAACATCGCAGGATACAGCCCCGCACAGCCATTTTGCCCAATGGTCGTACCAAATGATGCTGAAAAGCTGGCAATCGACTCTGGTACACCCAGACGTCGTGTTTGCGCTTCAATATTTAAAGGGATACTGGCAGCACTTGAACGGCTAGTAAACGCAAAGGTCAGCACAGGCCAAACCTTTTTAAAGAACTGAATTGGGTTCACACCTGTGAGCGCCAAAATCACGGCGTGTACGATAAACATAATCGCCAAACCGATATAAGACGCAACCAAGAAGCCACCTAAGTTTAAGATGTCTGCCATTTTAGAGTTGGCCACAATATTGGTCATGAGTGCGAACACACCATAAGGCGTGAGCATCATAATTAGACGCACCAACTTCATGACCCACGCTTGCAAGATGTCAATTGCAGACAACAGCTTTTGCCCTTTCTCAGCATCCGCTTTCATGAGGTTCAAGCCTGCAATGCCTAAAAACACTGCAAAAATGACTACACTAATAATGGACGTTGGATGTGCCCCTGTCAGCTCGGCAAAAGGATTGCTCGGTATAAATGACAGAAATAAATCAGGCACTTGCAAGTCAGCCACTTGCCCGACATAGTCAGTTTGAATCGTATTTAAACGTTCTGTTTCTTGTGTCCCTTGCACTAAACCTGCCGCAGTTAAGCCGAACAGATTGGTCACCACCACACCGACAAATGCAGCAATCGCTGTGGTAAATAACAAAGTCCCAATACTGATAAAACTAATTTTACCCAATGAACCCACATCGTGCAGCTTAATCACAGCGCCTAAAATGGAAACAAATACCAAAGGCATCACCACCATTTGTAGTAGTTTGACATAGCCTTTGCCGACCAAATTAAACCACTGTACTGACTCTTGCAGTACAGGCGAATTCGTACCATAAAACCCATGTAAAGCGAGACCAAAAACAATACCGAGACAGAGACCTGCCAGTACTTTCTTCGCTAAACTCCAATCGGTTTTACGGGTTCGGCCCAGTAAAAAAAGCAATGCAATAAAAATGATGACATTGACGATTAAGGGGATATTCATATTGTTTCCCTAAATGATGCTGTCATAATTATAAATCAAAATTTAAACGGGCTTACTGTTTTGCGCCATATTCCACGCTGAATGTACAAATTTAGACTGAATTGGCAGTTTTAGAATGTGGTATAAAGCATTTAAACGACTGTTAAAGTGTTCTTTTACATGAATCAATCTTTGCTTAATCCTCACATTCTGCCCGTCCCTTTAGAAAAAGCATATCGGCTACTCAACCACGGCCCAACCGTGCTGGTTTCCAGTCAAGATGATGAAAGCACCAATGTCATGGCCGCGGCTTGGGCATGCGCCCTAGAGTTTAGCCCAGCCAAAGTGACGGTGGTACTCGATAAATCTACGAAAACCCGCAGTATTATTGAAAAATCGGGTTTGTTTGCGCTGCAAGTCCCTACACTTAAACAGCTGAAAATGGTCTACGCACTGGGCATGATCAGTCAATATGATGCTCCTGAAAAGTTACGTCAGTGTGGGGTCGAACTTTTTCAGTTTGGTCACAGCCCAATTCCAGTGGTTGAAGGCTGTAGCGCATGGATTCTGTGTGAACTCATTCCTGAATCGCATAATCAGCAGCAGCATGACTTATTTATTGGCAAAGTCATTGCCGCTTATGCAGATGATCGTGTTTTTAGAGATGGCCATTGGTACTACCATGAAGCCGCAGATGAGTGGAAAAGCATCCACCATGTTGCAGGCGGACACTTTTATACCATTGGTGATGCAGTGGATATCAATCAACTCAAAGATACTGATTAAATTGACTGCGCCTTTACTCCGCTCGACTAAAGGTGGACATCACTCGATTGTTTTATTGTAAATTTCATCTTATAGTTCAAGTGTATTTTTTAAACAAATAGTCAAATTATGATGAACAGGACGTTCTCAAGCACCGTACAACTGAGTCTCTTTCTCTGCCTGAGTATGTGCTTGGGAATTGGCATCTTACGTTTTTCTTATACCGCGCTACTGCCGTCCACTCGCGAAGCCTATGAATGGTCACACAATTTCGCCAGTCTACTCGGTAGTGCCAATCTGCTGGGCTATCTGATCGGAGCATTTTGGGCGATGAAGTTGCCACAAAATGCAAAAATGCCGATCTATATCATTTTTGCTGCGCTCTTTGGTTCAATCAGCCTGTTTGCCTGTGCATTTTCGCATTTTAATGAAGTTTGGTATTTGGTGTGGCGCATCATTTCAGGTATCGGTGGTGGTTTGCTGATGATTCTATCGCCCAGTATTGTGGCACAGTGCAGTGAGTTACCGCACCGTTTTAAAATTAATCTCATTGGATTTAGCGGAATAGGAATTGGCGTATTGGCAGCCACGCTGTTTATGCCGTATTTAGACCGTATTGCAATCAGTAGCGCATGGTTCATTCTCTGTGGCTTTGCATTTGTCATTACATGGTTATTATGGATACTGGTTCGCCCTTTCCAAAAGCAACTGCACAGTATCCCTACAAGCCAGCCCCAGACTCATACAGTGAATAAAATTTACTATAGTTTACTCATTGTTTATGCCTGCAGCGCCTTTGCCTATATTCCCCATTCTTTGTTTTGGATTGATTATTTAAGTCATGTTTTAACGCTAAATTTATATTGGATCAATTTTAACTGGATTTTATATGGCTTAGGCAGTGCTCTAGGTGCAGCGATAGCTTATGCTTTAGCGCGTAAATTTGGCAACTTTCACGCTTTAAAGATTTTATACAGTGTCTATATTGCGGCAGTTTTTATTGCGGTTCTGAGTTTCTCGCCTATATTTACGCTCCTGTCTTCATTTCTCACAGGCCTACTGAACCCTGCGGTGGTCTTTCTCACCTCCTACACCATCTTACAACTCTACGGCTTGGCCTATAAAAAGTTGTGGAGTATGGCGACACTTAGCTTTGCAACGGTCCAACTGGTCGGTGGTTTAAGTTTTAGTACCTTGCAGCATTTGGGTTGGTCATATCACTTTCAGTTTATGCTTGCTGCGGGAGTTCTCGGTTTAGGAACATTGCAACTATTTTACTTTACCCGTAGGACATCCACCTCCAATCCAACAACTAAAAAAGAGGCCTTTTAATCCTTCACATAGAAGGAAATCGAAAAAGAGTTGTAGGTTCCGTTATAAAGGGCCGTCCATGTTAAATACCTGTGATATTTTTAACTTACCTCTAAATACTACAAATGTACGGTTTAAGTATAAGAAAAGAACCCAATTGATGTGCCTTCTATAACCAATACAATTCACGCATTCAAACTTTTACAGCTGTAGATCAAAGCTCGGTTATTTCAATGCATTTAAAGTTAAATACGGATAAGGATTTACGGCTCCTTTTCCAGTCCTATAAATTCCATAGTGCAAATGTGGTGGCGTATTCTTGGCATTGCCCGTGTTCCCGACATAGCCCAATACTTCTCCCACTTCAACCCAATCACCCGTTTGAATATTAGGCGCATAAGCATCTAAATGTGCATAGTAGTGACGGCTTAAGTTTGGTCCCATTACCCATACTACTTGTCCACCTAGACTATTGAGGCCGACATCCAAGACAATGCCTGATGTAGCGCTTAAGACAGGTGTACCACGTTTAGCGAAGATATCAATACCTTGATGTTTTCGGCCCTGACCACGTGCAGCCCCCCAAGTGTCCTGTATCTGCTTATGGCTTACACCTTGTACAGGCACATTTAAGATTTTCTCTAAAGGTGTCTTATATAATTGCCAATATAAATATGGATAACTCAAACCTGCTGCTTCACCCGAAGCGGGTGGCTGACATCCACTCATCAGCAGACTTGTACTTAAAATAGCTCCACTCAGAACTAAACGAGACATGATTCAACTACTCAGCTAATTTTTAGATATTAAAATAAGATAAAGTTACCTTTTCATACTAAATGCCTCATATATTGAAAGATATCTTATATATGTAACGGCAAAGCCCTCATATAAAATGAGGGCTTTGCTTCGAATAAACCACGTAAAACTACTTACACTTCTTCAGTTTTTTCTCTAAGGCTTTCAGCTTAGACTGATGCTTAGAGATCTTTTTTAAACGTGCTTTGATCTTCTGTTTTAATGTTTTCACAACATTATTCGACATAGGGTCCTCCTTTGGTTCAACTCCCTTTGCTCGATTCTTCCTTGAAATGCCTTTAACATTCGTTCATGAAATAGCAATACGCCTAGCGTTGTTGCTGATCTGGGTTCGGTTGGTTTTGATTCGGCTGTTTTTGCTGGCCTTGATTTGGTTTGGGTTGTTGTTGCTGTTGTTGTTGATCTGGCTGTTCTTGCGGTTGATTTGGTTGTTGTTGACGTTGCTGCTGATTGTTCTGCTGTTGATTTTGTTGATTAGCCACGAGACTACTCCTTTATCATCTGCCGTAACATTCGACAAAGACCACCATACATCACTCAGCTAAAAACCCAAGCTATAAGCTGTATCAAAGTACTTCATTGTAATTACATATATAATTTATGGTTAAAAATCAACTCTCCTTTTGATTTGACCTTACCTATACTCACTGAAAGCACGAATCCTTTAACCTAGTTTTACATTACAAACCTATTTCCAGACCTATTTTCAAGCCAACAAAAGAAAACCCGCAATATATGCGGGTTTCTATCATTTTTAGCTTTAGGTTTATTCCATATTCGCAATAATAGCCTCACCAAACTCTGAACAACGTAATAAGGTTGCATTCGGCATTAATCGCTCAAAATCATAAGTGACTGTTTTCGCCTCAATTGCCCCTGAAATCCCTTTAATGATTAAATCTGCCGCCTCTACCCAACCCATATCCCGTAGCATCATTTCAGCAGAAAGAATAATAGAGCCTGGGTTGACTTTATCTTGCCCAGCATATTTTGGCGCTGTTCCGTGCGTGGCTTCATAAACAGAAATCGCCCCACCAATATTCGCACCCGGCGCAATACCAATCCCTCCAACTTCTGCAGCCAATGCATCAGAAATATAGTCACCATTCAGGTTTAAAGTTGCAATCACTGAATAGTCCGCAGGACGCATTAAAATCTGCTGCAAGAATGCATCGGCAATCACATCTTTAATGATAATGTCTTTACCACTTTTTGGGTTTTTAATTTTTACCCATGGCCCGCCATCAATGAGCTCACCACCGAAACGGTCCATCGCAAGCTCATACCCCCACTCTTTAAACGCCCCTTCGGTATATTTCATGATATTGCCTTTGTGAACCAAGGTCACACTCGGCTTATCATTATCAATCGCAAATTGAATCGCTTTACGCACAAGGCGCTGCGTTCCCTCTTTCGATACAGGCTTAATCCCGATACCACAGTTATCTTCAAAGCGGATTTTAGTCACGCCCATTTCTTCTTTGAGAAACTTAATCACTTTCTTCGCTTCAGGAGAGTCGGCTTTCCATTCAATCCCTGCATAAATATCTTCTGAGTTTTCACGGAAAATGACCATATCGGTCAGTTCAGGGTGCTGAACAGGTGATGGTACCCCTTCAAACCAACGTACAGGGCGTACACAGACGTACAAATCTAATTCTTGGCGTAACGCCACGTTCAAAGAACGAATCCCCCCACCAACAGGTGTGGTTAAAGGGCCTTTAATTGAAACCACAAACTCGCGTAGCGCATCAAAAGTTTCTTCTGGCATATAAGAGCCATAAATTTTATTGGCTTTTTCACCGCAGTAGACCTCCATCCACTCAATCGAGCGTTTACCACCATATGCTTTTTGTACTGCAGCATCCACTACAGTTTTCATAGCTGGTGTAATGTCGACACCAATACCATCGCCTTCAATAAAAGGAATAATCGGTTGATTTGGAACATTTAAGGATAAATCTGCGTTTACAGTAATTTTACTACCATCCGCAGGAACGATGATCTTCTGATAACCCATTTTGCAGGCGCTCCCTTTTATTATAATTGGCAAATTTAAAAAATAATTGCCGATAGACAATACTTTCCACTCTTCTTATCGCATAATAGCTTAATCGAATTCCGCTGTTTTTGAGATTTATACGAGAAATAACTACATTTCTCTATTAAATAAATCTTGATATTTCTTATTTTATGTAATTACAGAAGTTATTGACTATGAAAATCGTCATCCTGAATAAGCCCTATGACGTCCTCTCCCAGTTCCGTAAAGATGAAGCACATATGACGATGTCTGACTTTGTCAGCGACTCTACTTTGCGCTTGGCTGGTCGTTTGGATATGGACTCTGAAGGCTTGGTATTTTTAACCGATCATGGTGGTTTAAACCAATACATCACCAACCCTGCCAATAAAAAATTTAAAACGTATTTGGTTCAGGTCGATGGTGATGTAACTGAAGAAGCGCTGGAGCAGTTGCGTAAAGGCGTGGAACTGAAAGATGGTATAACTTTACCTGCTGAAGCATCTAAAGTTGCACAACCTGAGTGGTTATGGGATCGTGATCCTCCTGTACGTTTCCGTGCGTCTGTGCCGACTTCTTGGGTCGAAATTTCAATTTGTGAAGGCCGTAACCGTCAAGTACGTCGCATGACTGCTGCTGTAGGTTTTCCTACTTTACGTTTAATCCGTACTAAAATTGGTGCAATTGATTTGGTTCAAATGGGTTTACAACCAGGTGAATCCAAAGAAATCGAACCACTTTTATACCCTGACTTTCAAAACATTCCTGCGGAAGAACCTTACCGTTCACGCTCTTATGTGAAAAAACCGGGGGGTACAGGTGGTAAGCCTATGGTTCGTAAGAACAAAGATGGTTCCGTGAAAAAGTCAGGTACAAAGCGTATTTGGCAAATGGATGAAAGTGAGAAACCAAAACGTAAAACCAATGGTACAACACGTCCTAATACGAAAGCTCCACGTGGTCGCGGACGTAATGGTCGTTAAGATTTGAGTGATTTAGAGCCCACGAAAGTGGGCTTTATTTTTATGGTAATTTTAATTCTTAATGAAAGTCATGAATTTCTTGCAAAGCAAAGTTTTTCTTTATTAATAAGATTTATTCATCCTCTTTTAGAAAATCAGTATAAATAATTGGTCTATTTCACTTTTTCAAGCATTTACAGATCTAACTAACTATGTGAGCTAATTTACAAAAAATTCGATCAGAAAGCATAATCTCAGCAAGTTTAGTAAAATAACTGACTTCCTACCTACTAAAGATAACCACTCTAATCAATCAAAAATCATCTATAAATTTATAGTATTTTATATTTTTCAACATCATTATAAGGGTCTATAACTTGAATATATTCAAATTCATAAGAATTAGATTTAAATTTCATCTGATAATATTTAATATTTCGTCCTTTCAAAACCTCCATGACTTGTTCTTGACTCACTTGAGATAACTTATCAGGTAATTTTTTATTATCATCATACAAATCTTGTTGTGTTTTCGGCATTCTTAAACCAAAATAAATTGCTTTCACTGCTCTAAAGTCATATTCAACTTTACCAAAATAATCCATGATTATTCTTATTTCATCTTCATGTTGCCATCTTTTTGATTTTTTCCCAAAAATAAACTTATTAAGTTTAGAAATACTATTATTAAGAAAAACCGAATTAAAATTCAATTTAGGTAAATCGTCTCCATATTCCATAACACAATAGACCTCTTGCGAAAGTAAAAACCACCTCAATATAAATTTCATGAGATATCAGAAATTAAATCGTTTTTCAGATTCTGAATTCAAACGCTTGGTTGGCGTACCTCGACATGTTTTTACTGAAATGGTAGAGGTTTTAGAAAAAGCAGAATCACTCAAAAAGAAATCAGGTCGTCCTCATACTTTAGATATAGAGGATCAGTTGTTATTAACTCTCAATTACTTACGGAACTACAGCACTCAACTGGAATTAGCGGCAAATTACCATATCGCTGAAAGTAATGTGAATCGAACCATTAAAAAGGTTGAAGATGCATTGATGAAATCAAGACGTTTTACTCTGCCAAAACGAAGCATTACCACGGCAGACGAACACTTTAACTGGGTAATTATTGATGCGACAGAATGTTCAATAGAACGTCCGAAAAAAAAATCAGAGTAAATTCTACAGTGGTAAAAAGAAGAAATATACGCTAAAAGTACAAGTGATCTATCATCCGAACAGCAAACAAATCATAGGGCTAGATATATCGAATGGCAGTCAGCATGACATTAAATTGGCAAGAAAAACGGTTAAGAAATTCAAACATTGTGAATATGTTATGACTGATCTAGGGTACTACGGATTAGAGCAAGATGGCTTTAAATTATTGATGCCAATAAAGAAAAAGAAGAATTTACCTTTATTTGATGTTGAGAAAAAGTACAATAAAATGGTTGGAAAAATACGAGTTGTGATCGAACACATTAATAGTCAATTGAAAACATTTAGAATATTAAGTGAACGCTATCGAAATAGACGGAAAAGATTCGGCTTACGCATTAACTTAATTGCTGCACTCGTAAACCGGATAAACTTGCAATAATGACTTTCGCAGGAGATCTAATATGTCTGAATATTTTTTATCTGTAATAGTACTTCTTGATCATACTCTATACAAAAACCTTGATGTGAATTTGCATAATATGCCCATAAAAGCTCATCTATTGCAGTTTTACTCAACGAGTAAATACCATAACTTTTAATATCCTCATAAAATCTACTAAAACTATCTTTTAAATAAGGATGCAGTTCAGACGCACTTAAAATTTCATCAACATACATCCCTTCATAGGGATCATTTAATTTCAAAAAATTAGGTGCATAAAAATAATCTTGTTTTAACGACTCTAAATCACGTTGTGAGCCATATCTATATTTATAAACTTTCATCTACTTTTTCTTCTTTAAATCCATGCTCAGTGTGTTTTACATTAATTATATGTCTTGTCCTGAAATAGATTGACAGTATTCCACTTCAAACCGAGTTAAGCAATTAGCTCGGTTTTAGTTTGCTCATACATCTGATTCGGGGTGTTCATATTTAAACTTAAATGTGGTCTATAGCAATTATAAATCATGATAGATTCCGTAATTAAGTGATCTAACTCCTTCATGGTTTGACATCGTGTAGTTAAAAACTCCTGCTTTAATATTCCATTAATCCGCTCTGCTAATGCATTTTGATATGAGAAACACTGTTTCGCAAGGTATCCATCTGTCATGGAAGGACATATCCCATAATGGCGCAATGCCGATTGATATAGCTCAGAGCAATACTGAGAGCCTCTGTCTGAATGATGAATCATCCTAGTCGCTCGATCCGTCACATGCTGCATCGCCATATGTAGAGCCTGCATAACATTCTCCGCACGCATATCATTCGATAACTTATAACCTTTAATCTGACGGGTATAAGCATCTGTCACCAATGATAAATAATGTACGCCTTCAGCACTCTCAACATAAGTAATATCACTAACAAAGACTTCGTTGGCTTGCACTGCTGAATAATCCTTTAATAAATTTGGATGCTTCTTCATCCAATGCTTGCTATCCGTAGTTTTTGTATAGCGACGCTTGGGGCGAATCAATAAATTATGCTCTTTCAATATTTTAAATAACTGATCCCGTCCACACTTTAAACCACGCTGCAACAATTTGCCTTTAATAAGCCAATACAACTTACGTGTTCCGATACTTGGCATGAGACAACGATATTCCATAACCAACTCAAGTATTTGTTCAGTTGCTTGTGCAGTCATTTGAGCACGTTTTTCTGCTTGATAATAAGCTTGTCGGGTGATTCCCAACCACTGACAATAACGTGAAACGCTTAGTCCTCTTTGGCTTTGCCAATCTTTGAAACGTGCTCGGTATACTTTTTTCCAAGATCAGTCCCACATTCTTTATCAATGTGATAAATCACATCCTGAATAAATTCAGTTTTAAGCTTTTCTGCGGCTAACTGCTTTTCTAATTGGCGGATTCGTTGTTGGGGTGTTAATTGGCGTTTAGAAGAAGGCGGCATATTCGAAGTCCAGTCCTGTTGTCCGTGCTTGCGTAACCATACCAGCACAGTTGATCTTCCTTGAATACCATATTTTGCCTGAGCTTGTTTATAAGTAATTTGCCCTTTTTCTACTTCATGTACAACCATCATTTTAAAGGCAAAGCTATAATCACCTTGTGTACGTTTAACTCTTTGTTCTCGTTCATGTTCCATAAAATAAGCCTCTTAAAGGTGTAAACTTATTTCAGGACGGGACATATATTTATTAAAAAAAGCCGACGCATATGCATCGGCTTTTTTCACTTCATCGGTAAATTTACCGATTTAGTTTTGACTTAGATCGCTTCAAGTGCAGCATTCAAAGTCTCGCTTGGACGCATTACAGCATTTACTTTAGCTGTATCTACAGCATAGTAACCACCGATGTCAGCAGCTTGACCTTGAACTTGAGCAAGTTCAGCAATGATCTTGTCTTCGTTTTCAGCAAGTGCTTTCGCAAGTGGCGCAAACTTCGCTTTCAACTCAGCATCTTCATCTTGTGCAGTAAGCGCTTCAGCCCAGAACTTCGCTAAATAGAAGTGGCTGCCACGGTTATCTAACTCGCCTGTACGACGTGATGGAGACTTGTCGTTATCAAGTAATTTGCCAGTCGCTTGGTCTAAAGTCTTCGCAAGAAGTTTCGCCTGAGCGTTATCTTCTTTAATACCTAGCTCTTCTAAAGAAACAGCAAGCGCCAAGAACTCACCTAAAGAATCCCAACGTAAGTGGTTTTCTTCAACAAGCTGTTGTACGTGTTTAGGCGCTGAACCACCCGCACCAGTTTCGTACATGCCACCGCCCGCCATTAACGGAACGATAGACAACATTTTCGCTGAAGTACCCAATTCCATAATTGGGAACAAGTCAGTCAGGTAGTCACGTAGGATGTTACCCGTTACAGAAATCGTATCTAGGCCACGCGCTACACGTTCAAGTGTATAACGCATTGCACGTACTTGAGACATGATCTGAATGTCTAAACCAGCAGTATCGTGGTCTTTCAAGTATTTTTGTACTTTCTTGATCACTTCATTTTCGTGCGGGCGGTATGGGTCTAACCAGAAGATTGCTGGCATACCCGAGTTACGAGCACGGTTTACTGCAAGTTTTACCCAATCTTGAATCGGTGCATCTTTCACCTGACACATACGCCAGATGTCGCCTTCCTCAACATTTTGAGTCATCAACACTTCGCCAGTTTCTAGGTCAGTGATGTTTGCAACACCCGCTTCAGACATTTCGAAAGTTTTGTCGTGCGAACCGTATTCTTCAGCTTTTTGCGCCATCAAACCAACGTTAGGCACAGTACCCATCGTACGTGGGTCAAAGTTACCGTTCCACTTACAGAAATTGATCATTTCTTGATAGATACGCGCAAAAGTTGACTCAGGCATTACTGCTTTACAGTCATAAGGTTTGCCGTCAGCGCCCCACATTTTACCGCCACCACGAATCATTGCAGGCATTGAAGCATCTACAATCACGTCGTTTGGTGAATGGAAGTTTGTGATGCCTTTCGCCGAATCAACCATTGCAAGTGCAGGACGGTGTTCTTGGCAAGCATGTAAGTCTTCGATGATTTCTTCACGTAAAGATGTCGGTAAAGTTGCGATCTTCTCGTAAAGACCAGCCATACCGTTGTTTACGTTAATGCCTAGCTCATCGAACAATTTACCGTGTTTTTCAAAAGCATCTTTGTAGTAAATTTTCACACAGTGACCGAAAACGATCGGGTGTGAAACTTTCATCATGGTTGCTTTAACGTGTAAAGAGAACAAAATGCCCGCTTCTTTACAATCATCAAGTTCTTTTTCATAGAAATCGCAAAGCGCTTTCTTGCTCATGAACATTGAGTCGATGATTTCGCCGTCTTGAAGTGCAACTTTTGACTTCAGAACAATCGTTTCACCAGACTTGGTGATGAGTTCCATTTTCACATTACGTGCACGGTCTAAAGTCATCGACTTTTCACCGTGGTAGAAGTCGCCTTCATCCATGTGAGAAACGTGAGTTTGAGACCATTGCTTCCACTCGCTCATAGAGTGCGGGTGTTTTTTCGCATAGTTTTTCACTGCAGCTGGTGCACGACGGTCAGAGTTACCTTCACGCAATACAGGGTTTACAGCTGAACCAAGACATTTGCCATAGCGCGCTTTAAGCGCTTTTTCGTCTTCAGTGGTTGGGTTTTCAGGATAGTCAGGAATCGCGTAGCCTTTTGATTGAAGCTCTTTGATACATGCTGTTAACTGAGCAACAGAGGCACTAATATTCGGGAGTTTGATGATATTAGTATCTGGATCTTGGGTAAGACGACCTAGTTCTGCAAGATTGTCTGGGACTTTTTGCTCTTCTTTTAGGTATTCAGAGAATTCTGCGAGAACACGTGCGGCAACAGAGATATCAGTTTTAACGATCTCTACACCAGCAGGTTTAGTAAAGGTCTCAATGATCGGCAGTAGCGAATAAGTCGCTAGCAATGGCGCCTCGTCGGTCAGTGTGTAAATGATGGTTGACTTTCCACCAGCCATATATAGCCCCTTGCGTTAGATTGAGTTTTTTAGGGTGATGAGCTTCTGGCTCAACCCCTGCGAACCGATGTGCTTGAATAAAACCCTGAAAGTATCGTCCCTCAGGGCTTTACAGTCAACGTAATATCCAGTGATAACGACATTTCGCCAGAAAATACCACTACAGCCTTCGTTTTTCAAAATCACGTCTTTCCACAAGGCTTTAGCTTTTGCTTAGAAAATAGACAAATTTTTTAGCGAAATGTGTTATTTACCTCATCTAAACCACAACAACAGATACTTTTCACATAATACAGTCTTCAAATCCTTTTTATAGTCTTATAGCCCTACATGCATCTAGCCCTACATGCATCAGAATGACTTTTCTCAGCGCTAAATTTAAATCGGCAGAGCCATTCGACATGCTGCAGCTTAAATATTGATACATAAACCCTCTACGCGTACTCCCCCATTTTTACATTTTTAAACCTATGATTTTTATATGGTTGGTTAAACTGAATCTTTTTCCTGCAACGGTAAGGGTCAATTCAATGCTAAAAATGCTGCTTCCGCTCATTGGACTTGGTTTTTCTTCTTGGTGTTTTGCTCAAAATCCATTGAGCGTCCATGTGCTGAATTTGGAAAATGGTCTCCCTTCTGCCAATGTCAAAGTGACACTTGAAGCCCAACAAAATGATAAATGGACAGAAATCAGCTCAAGCATGACCGATGACCAAGGTCGAATCAATGATTTATATCCCAAAGATACGGCCTTACAAAAAGGTGTATACAAAGTTACCTTTAAAACGGGTGATTGGTTTCGCCAAAAAAATCAGCGCTCATTCTTTCCAGAAGTGCCCGTGGTGTTTGTAATTGATGGCTCATTAGATCATTACCATATCCCGCTGTTAATTAGCCCATATGGCTATTCCACTTATCGTGGTAGTTAATATTCAAAAATGAACAAATATAAAAAAACCGATACCTAGGCATCGGTTTTTATTTCAACAGAATGACAAATAAAGTGGCTTAGGGACTAAGCCTTGAACCACTTCTCTGCTTTTGCTTGGTCTTCAACTTTCAATTCAACTTCCGTCAGCTCTGAGCCAGCAGCTTTCACATCAAAGCTCATCAACTCATCACGGCGGAATGCCAAAATGCTATATATACCTTCTTGCTTGGCATACTTTTCTATCAGTTTCACCGTTGCTTTGAGACCATCAATCACAATGATCACATCATGGGCAGAAAGGCCAGCTTGAGCAGCAGCACCATCACGACGTGCGCTTTGCACCAACACGCCTTCTGGCTTATTTACAAGCTTTAAACCTAACGGTAATGACTTATCATTTTTCAGGCTATAACTTAAACCAAACTCAGGGAAAAGTTGATCGAGCGGCAACTCATCTGTGGTGTTAATTAAGTGATTGATTTGCTCAATCCAGTTATCACCCGTCAGCTCATTGCACAACTCAACAATTGTACGCTCATGTACTTGTATGCCCTTTTGCGCGTTCTCATAAAGTTTACGCATAAGTGCATCTAGACTTGAACCACGTAAGCGCAAACCTAAGTCTAAGCATAGGGCAACCAAACAACCTTTGTTGTAATAGCTGGTGCCTGCATTGTTCGAGTTTTCATCCTGACGGTAAAATTTCACCCATGCATCAAAGCTGGACTCAGACACAGACTGAACAAAACGACCCGGATTTTGTAAATAACGATCAATCTGAGTTTTGAGTAGTTTGATATATGAGGCTTGGGAAATCACACCACTACGTAGCAAAATCAGGTCATCATAATAAGACGTGAAACCTTCAAAAATCCAAAGCAAAGAGGTATAGCCTTCTTTGTTTAGATCATAATTGACAAAGTTTTCAGGACGAATGAATTTGACCAACCATGAGTGGAAATATTCATGGCTACATAAACCTAAGAAACGTTGATAGTCTTCAGATGGCTCTTCAGGCTCATTGGCTTTTGGTAAGTCTTCACGAGGAATAATCAAGCTGGTTGAATTTGGATGCTCCAAACCACCATAGCTATTTGCTGTCGCCATCGTCATAAAGGTGTAGTTTGAAAATGGCGCTGAGCCAAACATTAAAATTTCTGTTGCACAGATTTTTTCAATATCTTGCTGCATACGTGCAGCATTCATGGCATGTTTACCTGACACCACAAACTCATGCGGAATACCATTGGCTTCAAAACCAAAACGCGTCTGTTCTGCCAACTCAAATGGTGCATCAATCAGCTCGGCATAGTTTTTGGCTTTTAAGGTAAAACGACCTTTAACGAGGCTTTTAGAAGCCATACCGGTAGCCAATTGGAAGTGTTTTAGTTCATCAGGAAGGAACAATTCAACTTCAACTGCTTTATCCTCTTGACCCTCCAAACCTAAGCAAGCACATGCGGGGTTTACATATAAACGGGTTTGATCTACATACGCACCGCGCACCGACAGATCATAGGCATAGACATCATACTCAACCGTAATCAGTTCATGATCGGTATTAAAAAGACGCCATTTATTCTTTTCAAATTTTTGAATTTCTAACAAACGCCCTTCTTCATCATAAGCACGAACTGACTCTATATGCTTTGAAAACTCGCGAATGAGGTAACTACCCGGAATCCAAGTTGGTAATGAAAGTACCTGTGTTGGGTCTGCTACAAAACGTAAAGTCACGTGTATAAGGTGCTGACGATAATCGTCAAATTCGATCTGATAATGCAACATAATGGGCGATACAAAATAAAATGAAATGAGTTATAACTTAGCTTAGCATTATTTACGCCAGTTTTGCGTCACAGTCACATTTGTCTGCATTTTTGACTGGTCATTGAGGAAAAAAAGGCATAGCATTTGCAGCTGTTTTAGGTTTAAAAGTCACGGAATGGCTTGGTTAGGGAATTTCATTGAAAGCTGTCATCTACTTCATCGCTACACTCTTCGCCTTATGTTCAAGTTTCACTCAAGCGGCATTGCTCAACATTGTTCCTGAAACAGTTGAAGCTCAAGCTTGGACAGTTTTTGACAGCCAATCGGGGCAAGTCATTGCAGAGCATAATAGTCATGTTCAACGTGCACCCGCTTCGCTCACCAAAATGATGGTGGCGTATATTGCACTCAAAGAAATTAATGCAGGGAAGCTCAATAAGAGCGAAATTCTTACCGCAACACCTGTGGTCAGTACAGTGATGTGGGATGAGTCCCAAATGTACTTAAAACAAGGCGAACAGATTTCTGTGGATCAGCTTTTAGCGGGTTTAGTGGTGATGTCTGCCAACGATGCAGCGGTGACTTTAGCAGAACGCATCTCAGGTGATATTCCAAACTTTGTTGCACGAATGAACCAAGAAGCCAAAGCGCTGGGAATGACTGAAACCCATTTTCAGAATCCTGCTGGTATCACCATGCCAGAGCACTATTCGACCGCACATGATTTAGCGCTATTAGGCCAAGCCTTGGTGAATGAAACGCCAGACTATTTATACTATTCAAAACAGCAAAGTTTTAGCTATAATCAACGCTTTCACCGTGCAACAAATATTCTGTTAAAACAAGACCCAACCGTAGATGGCTTAAAGACAGGTTATACCAAAGCAGCGGGATACAATTTAGCCCTGACAGCAAACCGCCCAACCATGAATCCAGACAATCCAAACCGTCGCTTGGTGGTCATCGTTTTGGGTACAGAAAGTGCAGCTAAGCGTGCTGAAGTTGCACACAACCTCATGAATTTGTCTTATACCTATACTCGCAATGAAGTTGCACTGAAAGATAAGCAAATTATCGCTGAACTGCCTGTCGTCAAATCGACATTGAAAATGTTCAAAGTGGAAAGTAAGCAACCGAAAATTGTGACCACATCACTGTACGATCAGCCATATGCCATTGACTTACATGCCTTTGACCAGACCAACCAACGGATTATGCTCAATACAGGCAATGGCACTATTCAACGCATTGATCCCTTAGAATCTACAAAAACGCATTTCAATATTGAAGTGTTGCAAAACAAACTGACCGCTCCTCTGGCTGAAGTGATGCAACTGGCGAAAGTGCAGGTCTATCAAAACAATCAGCTCATTCAAACGTTCACCATTGAAGAAGATGTACAAATTGAAGAAGCCAATATTTTCCAGCGACTGATGTTTTGGTTCAAAAGCTTGTTTCCATTTTTATCAAGTGATGAACCTAAAGTAAAAACCTACACACTCGGTTAAGTTCGAGCAGTATCCCGAGTTTTATACTTTATGTAACTTGTAAGACAATCTAATTATCAATAAATCAAGAAGATGGCATATTCAATGTCATCTTCTTTTTTTAATAATAAATAGGTTGCTTCATATGGCTGTACAAACAGAACAAGTGCCACACCATATTGTTATTATTGGCGGTGGTGCTGGTGGTCTAGAGTTAGCAACGCAACTCGGTGACAGCTTCGCAAAATCCAACTGGGTTAAAATCACCCTCGTCGATCAAAACCTCACCCACATCTGGAAACCCTTACTCCACGAAATTGCGGCAGGTACACTCAACCCAAGTGTTGAAGAAATTAATTATTTTGCACATGCTTCTAAGCATCATTATGAGTTTGTTTTGGGTCGTTTTGTCGGCTTAGATCAAGAACATAAAAATGTAAAACTTGAAGCACGCCAATATGCCAAACAAAGCACGGAAACCACGCAGTTTGAACTCAACTACGACACCTTAGTCCTAGCAGTCGGTTCGACCTCTAACGACTTTTCGACCGAAGGTGCTAAACATTACTGCCATTTCCTCGACAGTCGCCAGCAAGCTGAAATTTTCCAGCAAGACCTTCTACATTTGTATTTGGATGCACAAAACCGCCCCGAAACACGCGCACTCAATATTGCGATTATTGGTGCAGGTGCCACAGGGGTCGAGCTTGCAGCCGAATTGATCCATGCGAAAAGTACCTTTTTTAAATACGGTCTCAATAAAATTGACCCAAACAAAGTCAAAGTGACCTTGATTGAGGCAGCGGATCGTATTCTTCCCGCCCTATCCACCAAAATGGCAAATCACACACATACCCAATTGGAAAAACTTGGCGTTGAAGTCCTCACCCATCACCGTGTTGCCAAGTTAGACAAAGACCATGTCTATTTTGCTGACGGCTCACAAATCGATGCCGATCTAAAAGTTTGGGCGGCAGGCATCAAAGCGCCTGTCGTTTTAAATGCGCTTGAAGGCTTTGAAAAAGATGCGATTGGACGTCTTAAAGTCTATGCAACTTTGCAAACCCGTTCCGACCCCAACATTTTTGCCTTTGGCGATTGTGCTCACTGCCAGCCCGCGGCCGATGAACCAGTCCTTGGCCCACGTGCTCAAGTGGCCAGCCAACAAGCAGCCTTTTTGCTTCGAGCGCTCAAAGTGCGCATTCGTGGTCAGTCTTTGCCGATGTTTAAATTTTCTGACAAAGGCTCTTTGGTTTCCCTCAGTCAATACAAAGCTGTGGGCGAACTCCTGGGCCAAGTTAATGTGCAAGGCGTGCTGGCAAAAACCATGTATGTTTCTTTATATCGACTCCATCAGGCCACCTTACATGGCTATACCCAAGCTGGGCTGATGACCGCAAAAGACCTGATGAATAAAAAAGTCGGTCCGAAAATAAAATTGCATTGAAATCTAAAAATGCGTCCCCACTAATAAAAAAACGCCATAAGAACGTGGAAAATGCAGTTTTTTTGCTAAATTTAGTCTACAAAAGCTGCTTTTCACTTTATGATATACCCCTTAAATTCTAAATGAATGGACGAAAAACATGACTGCTATCGCAAATGATCACGTGGTTTCTTTCAACTACAAATTGACTAACGCTGAAGGCGAAACGCTAGACCAATCACAAGGTGAACCACTTGCATATTTGCACGGCGCAGGTAACATCATCCCAGGTTTAGAAAATGCATTGCTAGGCAAAACTGTAGGTGAAAAATTCACTGTTACTGTTCCTGCTGCTGAAGGTTATGGCGAATACAACCCTGAACTCGTTCAAGAAGTTCCAGCGCAAATGTTCCAAGGCGTAGACAACATCCAAGCGGGTATGCAGTTCCAAGCTCAAACTGATGATGGCGTTCAAATCGTAACTGTAAAAGCAGTTGAAGGCGAAAACGTAATTGTTGATGCGAACTTCCCACTTGCTGGTCAAGACTTAACTTTCGAAGTTGAAATCGTAGAAATCCGCGATGCAACTGAAGAAGAATTACAGCACGGCCATGCGCACGGTGCTGGTGGTCACCACCACTAAGATTTAACAATCTTAAAAAAAGGGCGAAAGTTTAACTTCCGCCCTTTTTTTATTTTTGCATACTTGATCATTCGCGACGTATTTGAAAATCTGTAAATGTTTGCTGTTCTGAAGCAAGTTCTACGATGACCACATCCGTGACTACCGCATGAGTTGGCCCGACTTTAGCGCGATTCACCAGTTCGGCAACCATACCATCATCACCCAAAAGCAACGCTTCAACTGCATCTGAATCCAAATTCATTACATAACCCTTTAAACCTAAAGCAACAGCATATTGTGCAAACCAACGTCGATATCCAACACCCTGAACTTTTCCCGATATGGTCAGTTTTACTGCTTTCATACTGTATGCTCTCGATTCACGACCGTATAAATAGCCTGACTCATTTGCTGTGCTTGTAAACCACGCTCACCTTGTTGAGCCACAAGGTCGCCTGCTTGGGCATGTAAGGTCACAATTTGATGTAACGCAATGTTACCTTGCAACTGTGCTTTTAAACTGGCAATCATGCCTGCCAATACATCACCCATTCCACCTGTCCCCATCCCCGGATTACCTGCGGTACAAATCCAAAGTTGCGTATCTAAAATCAAGCTTCCCGAACCCTTAAGCACCCATTGTCCTGCATATTTTTCTTGTAAGGCATAAATAGCTGCAATGCGGTCAGACTCCACCGCTGAGGTACTGATACCGAGCAAAGTTGCGGCCTCGCCAGGATGCGGTGTTGCGTAGACCTGCTCACCGAGTTTTACAGGTCTTGAGGCTAAGAACCATAAAGCATCCGCATCCAATACCACCTGTAAAGCACTGGTTTGAATGAGTGGAAACCATGCATCAAACTGCTGCTGAGCCCACGAGTCCCTTCCCAAGCCCATACCAAAACTGACTGCATCCACATGTGCCACCAACGCTGCACGCTCTTGGAGCGACATTTGGTTAATATCGCGCAGCATAATATTGGGTGCACGAGCTAAAATTGCAGTATGGTGTTTTGCATCACATACCACGGTCACCTTGCCAGCACCCGCATGAAAGGCAGCTTCGGCGGCTAACATCACCGCACCACCCATCTGTGCATGTCCCCCAATCACCAGTACATGCCCATAACTTCCTTTATGTCCAAAGGCTTGACGCGGTACAAGGTGCATATGTTGTGGAGCAAGTGAAGCTAAAGGTTTTAAAGCACTGTCTACAGGAAGTAGCGAAATAAGCGTGATCTCTCCTGCAAATGCTTTACCTTGACCAGTAAATAAACCAGCCTTCAAGCCCAGAGCCGTAAAGGTATAATCGGCAATAACGGCACAAGGTAAAGCTTGCCCCGTGTTGGCCTGCAAACCACTTGGAATATCAACCGCAATTTTTAAACCTGTTTGTCTATTGATCTGCTGAATCACTGCCTGCCAGTCTGAACTGAGTTCACGGTTTAAACCGATGCCAAACAAAGCATCAATATACGCATCATAAGGACGTTGAAAAGCAAAACCAGTATGAATCATTATCCCCAGTTGCACAGCTGCTGCATGTGCTTGTTGCAGTGAAGTAGACTCTCCCAAAGCAGCTGCATAAATTTCAACGTCATAACCTTGCACGGCTAGATACAATGCAATCAAGTAACCGTCACCTGCATTATTGCCTTGACCACAACACACCGCAACGCTTTTGACTTGCTGCTGTTTAAGCCTAGGCAGCATCTGTTCAGTTGTTGCCCATGCGACTTGTTGCATCAATCCATAAGCACTATTTTGCTGCGCGAACCAACGCCCTTCCCATGCTTGAATCTCACTGCTGTGGTACACTTGCTGATGCATGATTTTTCCTTTGTTCTTGGTTATGACAACATCCACATCTTCCTCAAAAATCCCTGTAGATCAATATGATCCAGAGCAGCTTAAGGCTTGGATTAAAGCTGAAGCACTGGCTTTGGGGTTTTCTGATTGTGTCATCGCCAAACCAGATGCTCAAGTTGAATTGCCACGTTTTAAAAAATATTTAGAACTTGGTTATCATGGTGACATGCATTTTCTTGCTGAAAACTTAGAAAAACGCGCAGATCCAACACTGCTTGTTCCGGGCACCAAAAGCATTATTTGTGTGCGTATGGATTATTTGGTTGCCGTTCCTGAACCACGTCTTGTGCCTTTTGCACCAAATAGCGCCATCATTGCACGTTATGCACGCGGACGTGACTATCACAAAGTCATGCGTGGGCGTTTAAAGACCCTTTCTCAGAAAATCAAAGCCAAAGTTGGCGATTTTGAATCTCGCCCATTTGCAGACTCAGCACCCATTTTTGAAAAATCATTGGCTGAAAATGCAGGGATGGGATGGGTCGGTAAACACACCTTACTCATTCATAAAACATCAGGCTCATTTTTTGTTTTGGGTGAGCTCTTTACCTCTTTAGAGCTACCTTTTGACCAAGCCACCACCAAACACTGTGGTTCATGTAGCGCTTGTATTGATATTTGCCCGACCCAAGCCATTGTTGAACCTTATTTATTAGATGCGCGTAAATGCATTGCCTATTTAACTATTGAGTTTCAGGGCATTATTCCTGAAGAACTACGCCGCGGTATTGGTAACCGTGTGTTTGGTTGCGATGACTGCCAGCTCATTTGCCCGTGGAATAGCTTTGCCAAAACTACTCCTATTGATGATTTTAACCCACGTCATGGCTTGGATGACATTCAACTAATTGACCTTTGGCAATGGGATGAAAACACCTTTATGGCAAATACAGAAGGGAGTCCCCTACGTCGTACAGGCTACCAAAGCTTTATGCGTAACGTCGCGATTGGTCTAGGTAATGCACCTTTCTCAGATGAAATATTGCAGCAATTACAAGCTTCTCGCCTAGAGCTTAACGATATTGTGCAAGTCCATATTGACTGGGCCATCCAAGAGCAACTGATGAAAAGGCACTAAAACTTGCTTCGAACAGACTCAATCAATAAAAGTTCAATCAAACAGCCATTTGCTTGCATAATTTTATTTATTTTATCTATTTAGCTGCATTTTCAGTGTAACTCAAAATCCAAATAAATAGAATTTTGCGGCCAAATTTCCGAAAAAACGTTCAACTTTGCAACTATTTTTACAATCTCATAAAAAGATAAAATTAAAAACATAATCGGGAGATACTATTAAAACTGAGCAATAATGCCTTTTAAGTTGGCACGTTAAATGTATGATGTATACAAGTTAGAATTAAAAATGGATCGCCATTATGAACCTACGCAATGATTGGACGCGTGAAGAAATCGAAGCTTTGTATGATCAGCCTTTTCTTGATCTCGTCTTTCAAGCGCAGACCTTACATCGCCAACATTTCCAAGCAAACACCATTCAAGTCAGTACTTTATTGTCGATTAAAACAGGCAAATGTCCTGAAGACTGTAAGTACTGCTCTCAGTCAGCACGCTATGACTCAAAACTTGAAGCCGAAAAGCGAATTGCTGTAGACAAAGTGATTTCAGAAGCCAAAGAAGCTTTAGCCTCAGGCTCATCTCGTTTTTGTATGGGTGCAGCTTGGCGGAATCCACATGAACGCGACATGCCTTATGTACTAGAAATGGTTAAAGAAGTAAAAGCACTTGGTTTAGAGACTTGCATGACTTTAGGGATGCTGAATGAGTCTCAAGCTGGACGTTTAAAAGATGCGGGTTTAGATTATTACAACCATAACCTCGACACTTCACGCGAGTATTATTCACATATTATTAGTACACGTACCTTTGACGACCGTTTAAATACCTTAGAATATGTCCGTCAAGCAGGTATGAAAGTGTGTAGCGGTGGTATCGTTGGTCTAGGTGAAAAGAAAGAAGACCGTATTGGTTTATTGCAAGAGCTTGCAACCATGCCAATTCACCCAGAATCTGTGCCAATCAACATGTTGGTTCCAATTGAAGGCACGCCACTGGCAGATGTTGAAAAACTCGATGTGACGGAATGGATTCGTACCATTGCTGTTGCGCGCATTATCATGCCACACAGCTATATCCGCCTATCTGCAGGTCGTGAAGCACTTTCTGACTCAGACCAAGCACTTGCATTTATGGCGGGTGCAAACTCATTGTTCTCAGGTGAGAAACTACTGACCACACCAAATGCAGGCGAAGGTAAGGACCGTCAACTGTTCACCAAATTAGGTTTAGTGGCAGAAAAGCCAAAACCAACGGTGGCAGACCTTAGCCTAGATGCCATGGCAAGCTAATTCCCAAGATTTGCTAAGCACAAAAAAGCCCCTTATTCAGTATGGGGCTTTTTTAATGTCTATCTATTTAACCTTCAGGCGACTGAGCAAAATTATGCGCAGTAATTAAAATACCATAACTGGCATTCAGATAATCACCTTGGAATATCTCATCTTCACCATTGGCATGACGGACAGTTAACGTTTGGCGAATCGCGTCATAGTGAAAAGATTCGAAACATTCTTGATGGTGACACAGCCAGCTTAAGGTATCACTCAGATTATCATTGACAATATAAGTCTGTGCTTGAAAATTTTTAGTCATTATCTGTATACGCTAAACACTGTTATTCGGCTATTGTAAGCCGTTCTGCGTCAATTCAGTCGAACTAAGCCATAAAAAAATACAGGCATTAAAAAGTGAGCCTACGCTCACTTTTCCTTAAGATGATTAGTCGGTTTTAGAATCACCACACTTTCGGCATTCCATATGCTCCCCTATTTCAGTCATTTGTTCATATTCATAAACGTGGATGCAAAATAATTTTTTAAACAACTGAAGCATTTTTAACTCCTGTAAATGATTTTTTAAAAATTCGCTTCTTAAAATAGGTATATCTTCCTGAAATACCCACAACTCATATCTCATGAGCTATACACAGTTTTAAACATACTTTTTATAAATTTCAAGTGCCTTTTGTCGAATAACAGCATAAAGTGATAAATGGTCATTTACTTTTTTAAATGATGCTTTTCATTTACTTGTGGTTCTGCATCACATCATTTTTTAAATGATGCTGAGATTGAAAGAATGCTTGATTTAAATTTGGATCAAGCTAGGATAAAAATACAATCAATGCTCAAAACAGATGTTTCGAGCAACCAATAAAGAGTTTGATAAAAAAGCAACGATAAGGATATTTATACATGCTTGGACGTATGATGTTTCAACCGCTATTAATTAGCAATCTTATTGATCACGCAGAACGCTACCATGCGGATACAGCCATTATTTCTAAAAATACAGACGGCAGTATCACTGAAACCAACTGGGCCAAAGTCGCAGCCAATTCTAAGCGATTTGCCAATGTACTCGCAGGCTTAGGGCTTTCGCAAAGTGACCGCGTGGCGACCATCGCATGGAACAACCATCGTCACCTAGAATCTTGGTATGCGATCTCTGGCAGTGGTTATATTTGCCATACTATCAACCCACGTTTATTTCCAGAACAACTGATTTTTATTATCAATGATGCCCAAGACCGCGTGGTGTTATTTGATAAAACCTTTGCGCCACTTATTGCTGCAGTAAAAGCACATTTACCCCATGTAGAACACTTTATTTGCCTAGATGCCGCAGATGAGGCTATTACAGAAAAAATTGCCGATGTGAAATTTTATGATGACTTGGTCAGCAAAGAGTCTGAACAATTCACATGGCCAAGCTTTGATGAGCAAACAGCAAGCTCTTTGTGCTATACCTCAGGTACAACGGGAAATCCAAAAGGTGTGCTATATAGCCACCGCTCTACCATATTGCATAGTTTTGCCATCAGCCTACCCGATTCTCTTAATCTATCTGCAAATGACATCATGTTACCCGTAGTTCCGATGTTTCATGTCAATGCTTGGGGTACGCCTTATGCAGCAGCTATGGTCGGTTGTACCGTTGTATTGCCTGGGCCAGGCTTAGATGGGCCAAGTTTAGTGAACATGATTGACACCTATAAAGTCACTGTGGCTTTGGGTGTGCCCACCATTTGGCAAGGTTTACTGGCAGCAGCCAAACAAACAGGCAGCCAGCTGGCAAGTATGGACCGTAACGTTGTTGGTGGTTCTGCATGTCCACCATCCATGTTAGCGGCCTTTAAAAATGACTATAACTGCGACACCATCCATGCATGGGGTATGACCGAAACCAGTCCACTCGGTTCTGCCAACCAACTTAAAGCCAAGCATCAGCAGCTCTCTGAACAAGAGCGTTTCCAGCTGCGCCTATCTCAAGGTCGTCCGCCTTTTGGCGTGGATTTACGTCTTACCGATGAAGAAAAAGGCAGCCATGAAATTGCCCGCGATGGTGAGCAGATTGGAAATCTACAAATTAAGGGCCACTGGATTATTGACAGTTACTTTGGTAAAGATGAATCCGCACTCACGACCGATGGCTGGTTTGACACAGGTGATATTGCAACCTTAGATGAAGACGGCTTCTTATGCATCAGTGACCGCTCTAAAGATTTAATTAAGTCTGGCGGCGAATGGATTTCATCAGTTGAACTTGAAAACCTTGCGATGGGACATTCAGACATTCTTATGGCAGCCGTTATTGCAGCCGAACATCCAAAATGGGATGAACGTCCTATTGTCATCGCTGTGAAGAAACCTGATAGCACGGTCACTGAACAAGATGTCTTAGACTACTATACCGACAAAATTGCGAAATGGCAGATCCCTGACCGTGTGATTTTTGTCGATAGCATTCCACTGAGCGGTACGGGTAAAATGCTAAAACGTGAACTCCGCGCCCAATATGGCCAAGTACTACTAGAACAAAATTCTGTTTAACATTGTTTAAAAGAAAAGCCTGATCTTATGCTCAGGCTTTTCTTTATGTTCGGATAATTTAAATACCATCAATACAATTTATTTGAAAGCACATCCAATAAAGACGCTTTAAACACCTCACCGTGCTTTAGATTTGGATAGATTAAAAATTTAGCCTTGACGCCCTGCTGATCGAATATAGACAAAATTTCTCTATTTTTATTAATGCCATTTGCATCAAAATTAGCGCTTTGCTGTGTTCCAACATTTGCTAAAAGATCACCTTCCATCAGCAATACATGTTTTTGTGGCTCTTTGACTAATTTTACGGCTCTAATTTTTTGCATCATGCGCTCATCAGCCCAAGAAAGTGATGGACTTGCAGCAAAGAAATGGCTGAAATAACGCCCATCGAGCAAGCTATCAAGCACGAAAAGCCCACCATAGGAATGCCCCCATAACGCTCTTTTTTGCGCATCCAGCTTTACATTTTGCTCAACCCAAGGGGCGATGTCCTTCAAAATCATATTTCTAAAATCAGCACCTCCCCCGCTCATCCGCTCTGGATTTCTTGGATCTTGGGAGGGATTCCCAGTTAATAAATCTGCTGGAGTATAGTCGAGTGAACGAAAAGCTGTGGCAAACGGCAAATTGGTTTTATAACCAATGGCAACCAATACAGGGGCATCATTTGCATACAAAGACTTAAGTATTTCTTCAGTCAGATGAGACATCGCAGAGTTCCCATCTAACATAAAAACAGATGGATACGCTTTTTGTCCATTTTGCGCTGTTTTAGGAATACCTAACCACACTTTATATGTTTTTTGTGGGTCTTTGGATACAAACTCTTTAATTTTGAAATCATAATACTCAGACCCCACTTCTGCAATATTGGCAGGTAAAGGTTTCATTTCAGGTTTCGCATAAATACTTAAACTGGCACCCAAAATCAACAACGAGCCAAAAATTCGCGAAAGCACACTATGAAAAGTCTTTTTATAAAGATGAGTCATTTTTCGTATATACAGTCATGAGATACCGAAGCTTAACACACAATAATAGTTATCATTATCAATTAAATAATTCTTAATCATCTCGCTTCATGACATACATCTCATCGATTAAATAGTCTACATTTTCTTTGACTACACACTCCGAAAGATGATTTTTCCTTTTTATACGGATTGAACAAGTCTAGAAAATCCCTCTCTAACTTTTTTATGGATAAAAAAGCCATCTCAATGTGACAATGCGATGGCTTTATCGATACAAGCAAAAGACTTAAAGCTTTTTCCATGTCATGTTGCTCAAACCTTTCGCATCTTTTGCTGTGGCTTGTACCTTCATCTGATCTTTACCAACATTTAACTGCGCAGTATTGATGTTATATACACGACCATCTTGAGGATTCAGCCATTGGCCTTTTGCGAATTTTTGACCTGTTGCATCACCCACTAAGCCATTCAACACTTGCATACCAAAAATCGGTTTATCCTTGAGTCCACCCTGACACTTACTACATACATCACTCACAGGCGCTCCAGCCAAAGGATGGTACTTGGTCACCACTGCGCTATATTGTGATGTTTTAGAATTCTTACGAATCACAATATCTGAAATATAATACCCAGTCCGATCATCAATCACTTTCCACGTTCCAATAAGTGGGTCAAATGGTATGGCGAAAGCAGAATGAGACAATCCCAAAAACAGTGCTGACGCACACAAAAACTTATGTTTCATAAATTAAATTACAATAAAAATGAAGAAATAAACGGTCGCGATTATAGCAACTCTATTCTTTTAATTATCTATTATTTCATTAAAATTAAATATTTATATGAATTAACCCGTGAGAAAAATCAACAAAAAAATTGCATATAAAAAAAGCCTCCGAAGAGGCTTTTTTTAATAATGTATCAGAGCTTTATATTAAGCCGCTGAACGTTCTTCAATCGGCACTACTTTACGCAGTTCAGGCCCCGTATAGTCCGCACTTGGGCGAATGATACGGTTGTCCGCACGTTGTTCCATCACATGTGCAGCCCAACCTGTCACACGGCTCATCACAAAGATTGGTGTGAATAACTTGGTCGCAATATCCATGAAGTGGTAAGCCGATGCATGGAAGAAGTCTGCGTTACAGAATAATTTCTTCTCACGCCACATCACTTCTTCACAACGGACTGAAACTGGATACAGGACCGTATCGCCGACATCTTTAGCTAAGCGCTCTGACCAAATTTTAATGATGCCATTACGTGGGTCATTGTCTTTGTAGATTGCATGTCCAAAGCCCATGATCTTTTCTTTACGTTCCAATTTGCCCAGCATTTCTCGCTCAGCTTCTTCAGGTGACGTCCAGTTTTCAATCATCTCCATCGCTGCTTCGTTTGCTCCACCATGTAATGGACCACGTAGTGAACCAATTGCACCGGTAATACATGAATGCATATCCGATAAGGTTGATGCGCATACACGTGCGGTGAAAGTCGATGCGTTGAATTCATGCTCTGCATAGAGGATCAGTGAGACATTCATCACTTGCTCATGCAGTTCATTTGGTTTTTCGCCACGCAGCAGGTGTAGGAATTGAGCACCGATTGAGTCGTCATCGGTGTTTTCTTCAATGCGTACGCCATCATGGCTAAAACGGTACCAGTAGCAAATGATTGCTGGAAGCGTTGCGAGAATGCGGTCTGCAACATCTTGCTGTTCTGCAAAGGATTGTTCTGTTTCTAGGTTACCTAGCATCGATACACCTGTACGCATCACATCCATTGGGTGTGAATCCGCAGGGATACGCTCTAAGACTTCTTTGAGTGCTTGTGGCAGTTGGCGCAGTGATTTAAGTTTAGCCTTGTAAGCGGTGAGTTGTGCTGCTGTTGGTAGTTCACCAAAGAAGATCAGGTAGGCCACTTCTTCAAACTGGCAGTTTTCAGCGAGGTCTTGTACGTCATAACCACGGTAGGTTAGACCTGCTCCGCTTTTACCTACAGTTGAGAGTGCTGTCTTTCCTGCGACTTGTCCGCGCAATCCTGCGCCTGTGAGGACTTTTCCTTCAGCCATTTTTAATTCTCCTGTTTAAACAGCTTGTCTAATGTGTTTTCAAAGGTGTGGTAATCGAGAAATTCGTAGAGTTCTTTGCGCTGTTGCATTTTGTCGAGGACGTTGACTTGGGTACCGTCATTGCGAATGGCATGCATGACTTCCAGTGCTGCCTTTTGCATGGCACGGGTCGGTGACAGTGGGTACAGCACCATCGAGATGCCTTGTTCTGCCAGTTGTTCTTTGGTGTAGTATGGGGTATCGCCAAATTCGGTAATGTTCGCCAGTACTGGAACACCGACTGCATCGCAGACGGTTTTGTACATAGTGATATCCGTCATTGCTTCAGCAAAGATCGCATCAGCACCGGCTTCTACACAAGCACAGGCACGGTCAATCACCGCTTGTAGGCCTTCTTTTTGTAGGGCATCGGTACGAGCCATCACCACAAAGTTTGCATCGGTTTTAGCATCGACTGCGGCTTTGACGCGGTCGACCATTTCTTGTTGGGTGACGATTTCTTTATTTGGGCGGTGGCCACAGCGTTTTTGTGCTACTTGGTCTTCGATGTGCACTGCGGCTGCGCCTGCAGCAATCATTTGTTTCACAGTACGGGCAATGTTAAATGCCCCACCCCAACCGGTGTCGATATCTACCAGTAACGGAGTGTCTACACGTTCGGTAATGCGGCGTACATCTTCCAAAACATTATCCAGACTGGTCATGCCTAAATCAGGCAATCCATAAGAGTAGTTGGCTACACCAGCACCCGAAAGGTAGATGGCCTTGTAGCCCACCTGTTTCGCCATCATTGCTGCATAAGCATTGACTGTACCGATAATTTGTAATGGTTTTTCCACTTCCAGTGCTTGTCTAAATCTTAAGCCTGCAGATCTTTGTTCTGTCATCGTCCTTTCCACGGCATTTACTTTAATTTTCGAGTTTTGAGTATAGCCATAATGACTGAATTGGCTATGACATTTTAGAATGATCACTCTAAAACTTTAGTCCCATGGTTCACGTTTTTATTGTGTAATTTCCTTCCATGCATTGGGGTTTAGTGGTAAACAGATAAGCCCCAAAACAACAATGTGTGCATATTTTTGCTATGATAGCAACTAGAGATCCACATTTATTAGGCTGTTGTTAGTTATATGCACGACTCAGTTCAACTAGAACCCCTTACACGTGACATACCTCACACAAAACGAGGTCATGAACGCTGTCTTGCATTTTTATTAAGTGCAAACGAGTTGTTTTTGCAACATGGCTACGATGCAGTTTCACTTGATGATATTGTCAATCATGCGGGTGGTTCAAAAGCATCGATTTACAAATATTTTGGAAATAAAGACGGTCTTTTTACAGCAATTTGTGACTACCGTCGTGAGCTGTTTTTTAAAGATATTTGTATGTCTTTTGATTTCACTAAGGACAATTTGCGCGTTTATTTAATACAAACCATTTTAAATATTCAAACACATCTTGTGCTTCCAGAAAATGCCTCTTTTTTAAGACTCATTATGGAACAAGTACAACGTAATCCGCAGTTGGCCTTTCATATTCACAAACAAGGACCTAAACATATTGAAGATGCCGTGGCTTGTGTTTTAACCAAAGCAGATGAAATAGGCATTATTCGATGTGAACACCCGAATTATTCTGCACAGCTTTTTTTTGGCATTGTGCGTGAATTAGAGTGGCGAGTACTCATGAACATCTATGTTGAAGAAAATGAACAAGAAAATCTAGAATATGTTCATTATTGTGTAGATCGTTTCTTAGCAGGTCATCAAAAAGTCTAGTTTTTTTGCAATTTCCTTTGCATATAGTATATTAATCGACTCCCTTTTTTCTTTTCACCAACCAACAACTAATTGTTGTTCTGTACCTATTTCGGTTTTCAGCAATTATTGTGGAGTAACAATGGCTCTACGTCACTTTCTTACCTTACGCGATTTATCTACTTTAGAACTGAACCAAGTTGTGCAACGCGGTATCGAACTAAAGCGTAAACAGCACAACAGCGAAGTATTCCAACCGTTTGTTGGTAAAGTCATGGGTATGATTTTTGAAAAATCGAGCACCCGTACCCGTGTATCGTTCGAAGCAGGCATGAGCCAGTTTGGTGGCAGTGCAATTTTCCTCTCACCACGAGACACCCAATTGGGTCGTGGTGAACCGATTGAAGATTCAGCACGCGTAATTTCAAGCATGTTGGATATTGTGATGATCCGTACTTTTGGACATGACATTATTGAACGTTTTGCCTCTTATTCAAAAGTTCCTGTGATTAATGCTTTAACCGATGATCACCACCCTTGCCAACTACTTGCAGATGTTCAAACTTTTGTTGAACACCGTGGCCCCATTGCAGGCAAAACGGTAGCCTGGATTGGTGATGGCAACAACATGTGTAATTCATATATTGAAGCTGCACATATGTGGGGCTTCAAATTAAAAATTGCTGCGCCTAAAGGTTATGAACCCAAAGCAGAATTTTTAAGTGAATTTGCGCATTGTGCAGAACTGGTGAACTCAGCTGAAGATGCTGCCGTAAATGCAGACCTCATCGTGACCGATGTATGGGCAAGCATGGGCCAAGAAGAAGAGCAAAAAATTCGTGAAGCTGCTTTTGCAGACTATCAAGTGAATGAACGTCTTATGGATCTTGCTCATCCTGATTGTTTATTTATGCATTGTTTACCTGCGCATCGCGGCGAAGAAATTTCTGAAAAGATGCTCGACCATAAAAATGCCGTGGTTTGGGATGAAGCTGAAAACCGCTTACATGCACAAAAAGCATTGGTTGAGTTTTTAATCAATGAAAATACCAAGAAAGATTAATTAATTTTCCAACGAAAAGCACCTAAGGGTGCTTTTTTTATACGGGTAAAGCTATAATCGGAACATAATTTTTATAAGCGACACTTTCCATGCATTTCAAAAAAACTGGCCTGTGCCTTGCTACAATTCTAAGCTCTACTTTTTTTCAGGTTCAAGCCTCCGAATTTGATGACTACTTACAGTCCAAACAAATTATTGATCAAAATTTTAAAATTAAACAACCAGAAACGTTGAACGAGATCTTAACGGTATTAACTGCAGAAGACTCTAGAACCCTCCCAATTGAAATTGATAACAACACTATCATTGAACAATTTAATCTATATGCAGACCGTACCGAGCTTAAAGGCTTGATCATTACCCCTGATTTCGCGCAGTTTGAACAGGATTTGGGTGCGAAAGAAGTTCAAAAAGTGATTAAAAAGAATGTTGTGCAAAACTGCAATATTTTCTTCGAGCATCAATATCAACGCCATAACCCCTACATTGTAAAATTACAGCTCAGCTCTGAGAAAAATAGCTACGATTTAGAATTAAAGCAAAAAGATTGTGGTATCAAATAGTACCTTTCTAGCGATTGGTTCTCTACTTTAGCGAACCAATCCTTGCGGTTGTAAGATAATCATGGCCGCACCAATCAATACCACTGCCCCACCCATTATGTCCCAACGGGTCAAATATGCTTGATCGACATAACGTAACCATAGCAATGCGGTAAAAATATAAATTCCGCCATAAGCTGCATAAATACGTCCTGATGCAGCCGGATGTAAAGTCAACAACCACACAAAAGCACCTAGCGCTAAAGCTGTAGGAATCCACAACCAATGACTTCTTCCCTGATTTAAAATCAAATAAGGGAAATAACAGCCTAATATTTCCATCACAGCGGTTACCAAAAACAGTACAAATGTACTTAAAACTTTCGTCAATTGAATATCCATGCAACCTACTTTTATTAGTTCTAACTGTTAAATACTTTCTTCAATAAAAAACCCGTGCGAACACGGGTTTTTTATTATGTAGCAATCTTTAAGCAGGTTCAGCCGTTTGATCTTCGAAAACTTCGAGTTTTAGACCCACCGCTTTACCATTTTCGTTCTTCACAGAAACCGCAACATTACCACCATGCTCTGCAAGCTCACCAAATAGAATCATTTCAGCCAGTGGTTTTTTCAAATGCTCTTGGATGAGTCGTTGCATTGGGCGAGCACCCATTAAACGGTCATAGCCATTTTCAGCCATCCACTCACGCGCACTTTGATCCACTTCTAGAATGACTTTTTTCTCATCCAGTTGCGCTTGGAGTTCAGTTAAGAACTTATCCACCACATTTTCAATTACTGTCGTTGGTAAAGCTTTAAACTGAATCACACTGTCTAAACGGTTACGGAACTCTGGAGAAAACGCTTTTTTCATCGCATCTTGATTATCATTACTGTTGTCTTGATCCATAAAACCAATACTCACGCGAGAAATACTTTCCGCGCCAATATTTGTGGTCAAGACCAACACCACATTACGGAAGTCTGATTTACGACCATTGTTATCGGTCAATGAACCATGATCCATGATTTGTAGCAATAAGTTGAACACGTCTGGATGCGCTTTTTCAATCTCATCTAGCAATAATACACAATGCGGATTTTTATGAATCGCATCGGTCAACAAACCACCTTGATCAAAACCTACATAACCTGGAGGCGCACCGATCAAACGTGAAACCGCATGGCGCTCCATATACTCCGACATATCGAAACGAACCAGCTCAACACCCAGTAATTTCGCAAGCTGCTTGGTGACTTCTGTTTTACCTACCCCAGTTGGGCCTGCAAAAACGAAACTACCCACAGGTTTATCTGGCGATTTTAAGCCTGCACGCGACAGTTTAATTGCTGAGCCTAAAGCTTCAATGGCTTCATCTTGACCAAAGACCACACGTTTTAAATCACGTTCAAGATTTTCAAGAACGGTCTTGTCATCTTTAGACACAGTTTTTGGTGGAATACGTGCAATTTTCGACACGATATCTTCAATATTTTCCACGGTAATCAAGGTGTCATCTTGTTCAGCTTTCAGACGACGTTGTGCCCCTGCTTCATCAATGACATCAATGGCTTTATCCGGCAAGAAACGATCATTAATGAACTTCGCAGACAGCTCAACCGCAGAAATTAAAGCTTTGTCATCATATTTAACATGATGGAAATCTTCAAACTTGCTCTTCAAACCACGTAGAATATCAATCGTTTCTGAAATAGATGGCTCATTGACATCAATTTTTTGGAAACGGCGTGACAATGCATGGTCTTTTTCAAAGACTTGGCGGTATTCTTGGAATGTGGTTGAACCAATGCAGCGCAATGAACCATTGGCCAAAGCGGGTTTAATCAAGTTTGACGCATCCATTGTGCTGCCCATACTTGAGCCAGCACCAATAATCATGTGGATTTCGTCAATAAACAAAACTGCTTCTGGTTTCTTTTTCAACGCGTTCAAAAGCTGTTTTAAACGTTTTTCAAAGTCACCACGGTATTTGGTTCCTGCCACCAAAGCACCAATGTCCAAGCTATACACTTCAGCATTTTCCAATGGTTTCGGTGCTTTACCATTAACAATGAGCCAAGCTAAACCTTCAGCAATCGATGTTTTACCGACGCCAGGATCACCGACCAATAACGGGTTATTTTTACGGCGACGGCATAGAATTTGTGCTGCACGCTCAATTTCTTTTTCACGACCAATTAAAGGATCTGTTTTACCCTTTTGTGCCTCAACATTTAAGTTGGTTGTATACAGCTCTAAAGGGCCTGCGTTGCTTGAACTGGTCGATTCACCATCAAGATCTTCAATTTCTTCTTCCACTTGCACTTCGTCTTTACGTGTGCCGTGGGCCAAGTATTGTGTCAGAGTTAAACGGTTAATTTGATGACGTTTTAAGAGGTAGACTGCAAAAGAGTCACGCTCAGAGTACATCGCCACTAAAATATCTGCGCCTTCAACCGTCCGATCGCCACCGCTTGATTGCACATGAAAAATCGCACGTTGTAAGATACGGTCAAAACTTTCGGTTGGGTGCGGGGCTTGATCACTGTTTTCGCCCAGTTTAGGGGTGTGCTGCTCTACATATTCTTCAAGCTCTTTGCGAAGCACAATAATATCTGCACCACAGGCTTTCAATGCATTTACGGCCGAATCATTATCGAGTAAAGCCAATAATAAATGTTCAACGGTTAGGAATTCATGTCTCTTTTGTCGAGCCATACTAACAGCCAAACGTAAGGATACTTCTAATTGACGACTGAGCATGGAACCCCCTTAATCTTTCGGCTCAATCTGACAAAGTAAAGGATGACCTTGAGACCGAGCGTAATTATTGACTTGGTTTGCTTTTGTTTCCGCGATGTCTCTCGGGTAAACGCCTGCAACACCTTTTCCTTCATAATGTACAGTTAGCATTACTTGAGTGGCTTGGTCAAGATTCAAAGCAAAGTATTGTTGTAAAATTTCAATAACAAAGTCCATTGGGGTGTAGTCATCGTTCATTAAAACGACAGCATAGAGTGGAGGACGCTTAAGTTCTGGTGGCGCGGTTTGGACAGCGACATCCCCATTTTCTTCTTCATGCGGTTCATCATTGCTCAAGCGCGGGCTGATATGCCAATCGATATAGCCAGATTCATGAAAAGACTGCTTGATTTCATTTAAACACGTTGAACGCTTAGAGATACCCATAAACTTACAATTCACAATTATTGTGCATTCGCCTCAGCCTGAGGGATTTCAGAGACAAATGCTGATTGACTTTCTACGGCTTCACCACGTGACCAACTAAAGCGTCGTGTCACTGGTGTGCTACCTGTTAAACGGACTTCGATAAACTGTGGCGTAAAGCCTTTAGGCATCGTCCAACGCCCTGTTAAACGCTCATAGTTTTCAAAGTTAAAGTTTTTGTCTTCTAGAGGTACAACTAAAACCTCTGTACCACGAATAAGTCGGAGTTCAACTGTACCTGAAGCTGCACGTTTAGAAGGACTGACTTGAACCAAATCAAGTTGATATTCAAATGCATTTTCAGGCAAAGGTTTAATCGCAATATGCTGCACAGCCAGTGGAATACCACCGCGTTGACGCAAAACCTCACGGTAAATCACAGCAGTGGTTTCAGATTGCGCTTGTTGATCTAGAGCTTTTTGCAATGACAAATACAGCTCATTTGAATTGGTCACAGCAACATCACGCTCCTGAACAGCAGCGTTATAGTTTTTATTTAAAGCATCCAGACTGGTCTTTTGCTTTTGTACCACTTCGACCAGTTGCTCAGCATCTGCATCAAAACCTACCACCGTTAAACCCTGACGATGTCCGACGGTATAGCCCAATACCCCACTTGCAACCATCAATATTGCAGCACCAATTGCCAAGGGCTTATTGGTCTGTAAAAACGGCTTTGCAGGTTCAGGCTGTTGTGACGTCATATTTGTGTCAGTGTTCGGCATCGTCATCTCTTATTTTGATTCAATTCAAAACACACATTTAAATCGAAATCTAAATGTGTGTGAAGTTTTAAAACGTTTTTTATGGTAATAAACCAATTCCGTCTAGGCCTGCTGTTTCAGCAAATCCAAACATTAAGTTCATGTTTTGAACGGCCTGACCTGCTGCACCTTTAACCAAATTGTCTTGTACAGAAATGACCACCAACTTTTTCGGTTGGGGTTTATACAGCGCAATACGTAGTTGATTTGCACCCCGCACAGAACGTGTCTCTGGTGAGCTTCCCGCAGGCATCACATCAACAAAAGCTTCATTGGCATAAAACTGTTCATATAAACTTTGCACATCAGCAGCTTCACCCGCATCGGTTAAGTCCACATAAATCGTGCTCAGCATGCCACGAATCATTGGTACCAAATGCGGGACAAACAAAATGTGGTTAAACACCTCTTTTAAGCCTGAAATATTTTCCAACGCTTCCACAATTTCAGGATGATGACGGTGACCAGCAACGCCATAAGCTTTGAAATTATCTGCATTTTCAGAATAGATCATACCAAGGCTGGCTTTACGACCTGCACCAGACACACCTGATTTTGCATCAATAATAATGCTTTCAGGTTTAACTAATGTGTCGTTTTGCTTAAATAAAGGCGCTAAACCCAGTTGTACTGTCGTTGGATAACAACCAGGGTTGCCAATGACATTGGCTTGTTTAATCTGTTCACGGTTTAATTCTGACAAACCATAAACCGAGTCTTTCAGTAGTTCAGGGCACGCATGTTGCATACCATACCATTTTTCAAACTGTTCTAAATCTTGTAAACGGAAGTCTGCGGCAAGGTCAATCACTTTAGTATTTGCAGCCACCAACTCTTCGGCATGCTTCATGGCAACGCAATGCGGTGTCGCAAAGAACACCACATCACATTTTTTCAGTTCATCAATATTCAAATCTGAATATTTAAGTTCGGTATGTCCACGTAGGCTTGGGAACATATCATCTACACGGCGACCGTCTTCTGTACGCGATGTTAATACGTTTACTTGCACATTTGGGTGTCGTAGTAAAAGACGCAACAATTCAACGCCTGTATAACCTGTACCGCCGACAATACCAACTGAAATCACGTGTATTACCTCAAACTTAAACTGTCCATTTCGTAACTGCCTAGTATGACAGGAAGTTTCTGCTTTCTAAACTGTTTTACTTGGAATTTATGCGTTTTTAGTGCTATCGACACCTAATGAGACGCATCCAATATACTCTGTGCAGGCTCAAAACCAATCTGATTTCGTCCCGAATGTTTCGCCTGATATAACAATTGATCGGCATCATGTATGGCATATTTTAAGTTGGGTTGATGTACTGCAGCCAGTCCAAAACTTGCTGTCACGGCAATACTTTTTGAGGATAATTGTGCATCGGCAATACCTAAACGAATACGATTGGCAATGTTATAAGCCAGCGTGGGGTCATCAATTTGCAATAAGACAATGAACTCTTCCCCGCCAAAACGCCCCACTAAGTCATGATCACGGACGTTTTGCCCAATAATTTGACCGACTTGTTGTAAAATTTGATCACCCACCAAATGCCCATAGGTGTCATTAATTTTCTTAAAATGGTCAATATCACACATCAGTAAAAAATAAGACTGTTGAGATAAACAATGCAGCTTTACTTTGGCTGCTTCATTAAAACCACGTCGATTAAATAAATGTGTTAGCGGATCTCTTAGCCACTCATCATTGAGTTGATTGGTAATATCGCGTACCAAGGTTCCGAGCAGCACTATTGCAAACCACATACTTAAGATAATGCTCGCAGCAAGCATCATCAGCCACCAAACTGAATTTGCCAGCATGTCTGCTTCGATATTTCTTAAAAAAAGAAAAATAATCATTCCGCGAACAAAGGTATACAGCACAATAAACAAGTAGGAAAAGTCGACTATTTTATTGAGCAAATCAATCCCTTGATAATGTTTAAACATTGAAAACAAAACCAAAGACTCAACCAATGCAATTGAAATGTTTAAAATCAGCATTCTGATCCACAGTTGATCATCTACGTAGGAATAATAACTGAGTGAAAGTAAAGCCATCACGACCAAGGCCAGACACCAATATGGACGTGCATTCGCGTTCTTTCTTAAGCCCATGGCATAAGCGCTGGCCCATGCGCCAAACAAATACATACTGCCTAAAATGGGTGCCGACAAAGCCAACTGCTTATTCGACATAAAACTTTGCGCGGCCACAGAAAACGAAGGCACAATATATCCAAGCCCGAGCCACAATAAATATGAGGGAGCCCTAAAAGCAAAATGACATATTAAAAGTAAGCTTCCCATTAAAATCAGGCAAGCTGGAACGATTAATATAAAATAGTGGATATCTGTAAAATTCACATTTGAGGTCTTTGGACTGAAATTGAGGAATGTTTACCTTAGATCATGAAGTTTAGAGCATTTTTTGACTCACCCTCAATCAATCAGAAGAAATTATTTTTCAATTTTGTACGTAAAATTAACTTTAAACGCCTGCCCACCAATGCGGCAATGCGATTGTTTTTAAAGTTTTTCGATGCTGTTGAAAAGCAGCATCATATTTGGCAACTTCCGCCCAAAAGCGTGCACTATGATCAAAATGTTGCGTATGTGCGAGTTCATGCACACAGACATAACGCGTAATGGCTTCAGGAAACAACACTAAAGCACTGTTAAGCATAATGTCGTGTTTGGCACTACAACTCCCCCAACGTGTTTTGGGCTGACGAATTGAACATTGTGCAAATTTTAAACCAGTTTCATGACTAATCTGTTGCAAATAAATAGGCAAGTGCTGTTTGGCATATACAATCACAAAAGATTTTAAATAACTTTCAGGCTGACGGTCACTGATCCAAAGCTGGTGATTGTGCTCATCCAAAATATACGCATTTTTTTGTGTTTGATAGCTCACCGTTAAAGCATTTTGGCGATTAAATAACCGTAATTCTGTGGGAAGGGTTTGATCTATCTGTAGCAGACTGGCTTGTTGCTTCTGCCAAGTTTCAACCATCCACTGTTCAGATTGATTTAAAAAATCCTGAATTTGCCGTTTGCTACAAAATTTAGGCACGGTTAAACGAATTTGAGTTGGTTCAACACGAAGTCGTAACCGGGTCGCACGTGCATGATGGGTGATTTGAATTTCAGGTAGGTCTGCTAAGGTCATTAATATTATTCTTTTATTGAATCATCCTCCCGACCCTCCTTTTGAAAGGAGGGAGAAAAACATAAGATAAAAATGTTTTTGCTTTTAGCCCCTCTTTTTCAAAGAAGAGCTCAGGGAAGATTTAAAATTAAACCGCGGTACGCTCTTCAATACCACTGTCTGTTGCAACAACTGCCACATCTGCTTTATTGATTGCAAAAATACCATTACACACCACACCTGGAATGTCGTTAATGGTTTTTTCAAGCTCAAGCGCATTTAAAATATTCAGGTTATAAACATCTAAAATCACATTACCGTTATCCGTCACCACGCCTTCACGGTAAGCAGGATCACCACCGAGCGCTACAATTTTACGTGCCACAGCCGAACGTGCCATAGGAATCACTTCAATCGGAAGTGGGAAGTCACGGCCTAATTGATCGACCCACTTAGAGTCATCAACGATACAAACAAATTTTCTCGCAATTGAAGCTACAATTTTCTCGCGAGTAAGTGCAGCCCCACCACCTTTAATCATATGCATATGACGGTCAATTTCATCTGCACCATCTACATAGGCATCTAAACCGCCCACAGAGTTCATATCAACCACTTCAATGCCTAATTTTTTTAAGCGCTCAGCCGTTGCTTCTGAACTTGCCACAGCCGCTTCAAGCTGAAGCTCAGGTAAAAGTTCAATTAAGAAATTGACGGTGCTGCCTGTACCCACCCCTAAAATGCCACCTTTAGGTAAGTGCTTTAAGGCAGCTTTTGCAGCAGCTTGCTTTTTTTCATCTTGGGTAGCATACAGACTCATAATTTGGCTCAACTATTTTTTGACATTTGTTGCTGATTTTACAGCCCAAATGTACAGGGGTTTGTTACAATGATCCTCTATTTTAAACTGTTAAATGGGAAATTAACATGCTGTCTCGTTTGGTTCGACAAATATTACAAGCAACAGTCTACGATGTTGCAATCGAAACTCCACTCGAAGCGGCACCTCGAATTAGTGAGAAACTCAATAACAACATTCGTTTTAAACGTGAAGACTTACAACCAGTCTTTTCATTTAAGCTGCGCGGTGCCTATAACCGCATTAGCCAACTCCCTAGAGCCCAACTTGAACGTGGCGTGATTACTGCGTCTGCTGGCAACCATGCCCAAGGTGTAGCACTGTCAGGTAAAAAACTCGGGATTCGCGCCATTATTGTGATGCCGAAAACCACCCCAGATATTAAAGTTCAGGCAGTCAAACGCTTAGGCGGTGAAGTAGTTCTCCATGGCGACTCTTTTGATGTTGCCAACAAATATGCAATTCAACGTGCTGCAGAAGACGGTATGAGTTTTATTCCACCCTATGACGATGAACTGGTCATGGCAGGTCAAGGCACGATTGGCAATGAAATTTTGCGCCAATGGCGCGATGTCGACTATGTCTTCGTCGCTGTTGGTGGCGGTGGTTTAATTGCTGGTGTAGCAGCCTACTTAGGCGATGTTGCACCACATGTCAAAGTCATTCCAGTTGAATATGACGAATCTGCTTGTTTAAAAGCTGCATTTGAAGCAGGTGAACGTGTTGTACTGCCTCAAGTCGGCTTATTTGCTGATGGCACAGCTGTAGCACAGATTGGTGAAAAACCATTTGAAGTGATTCAACTACAAAAGTCAGATAACTCAGGCCCGCTCGTTGAGCGTGAAGTAGTTTTAGTCAATACAGATGAAATTTGTGCCGCAATTAAAGACACCTATGATGAATGTCGTAGCATCGTTGAACCATCGGGTGCGATGGCCTTAGCAGGGATTAAAAAATATGTTGAAACACACGAGCTAATTGGGCAAAACATCGTCTCAATTGTATGTGGTGCAAACATGAACTTTGACCGTTTACGTTATATTGCAGAACGTACTGAATTGGGTGAACGCAAAGAAGCTATTTTTGCTGTGACCATTCCAGAGAAAAAAGGTTCATTCCTGAATTTCTGCCGAGCGCTACAGGGCCGTAATATCACCGAGTTTAACTATCGTGCGAGCGATGCCAGTGCAGCGCAAGTCTTTGTCGGCATTAGCTTAAAAGGCGGTGAAAAAGAGCGTCATGATATTTTTGAAGCACTCAAAACTCAGTTCGATGTCGATGACTTATCTGATGATGAAGTAGCAAAACTGCATATTCGCTACCTGATTGGTGGTCATGCAGATCTTGAAAATGAGCGTTTGTTCCGTGTTGAGTTCCCTGAACGTCCAGGTGCTCTGTTAATGTTCCTCGAACGCCTTGGCCCTACACATAACATTACCCTATTCCACTACCGTAACCACGGTGCAGCGGAAGGTCGTGTCCTTGTAGGTTTAGAAGCAAGTGATGCGAAACAAAACCCAGATGGTTTGATTGAAACTTTAGAAAGTATTTCGTATCCATATGAAGAAATTACCAATAACCTAGGTTATCAACGTTTCTTAAAATAAAAGATTCAATACATACATAAAACCGCCCTTCGAGGCGGTTTTATTCTATGAGCTGCATCGGCTCTTCATCACCAAACGTGTGGTTATACGTAACAATAATTCTATCGATCAGCTCATCATTATGCGGCACCAACAACCAATAGGGAGTTTCCCGCTCAATAACCAGCAAACTGAGTTCATAAGGCTCAATAAAAATTTTAATGTGGTTAAAAATAACATCAAAACTAAACTCAAAATCATAACCATGCATGTCTGAGGTTTCTTCTTCCTCACTGTCATACATTTGATAAAAAGACGCCATATCATCATTAATTTGGTTTTTCAGCTCATCTAAGTCAATACCTAGCTGTTGGAGGCGATGGCATTCATCAATACCATTTTGTCGAAAATCATCGAGTTCTATTTTTTGAATGTTTGAATAATAGCTATTCAACCAACGTACAAAGTGCTCGAACTCATCTTGTTCTTCTGGAATTGCGGTATCATTCAATTCTGGAAACGCGACCCTCAGGGATTCATACAGTGTCTTCCGCATTTATATACTCCTTTGGATGAGTGATATATTGGTATAAGGCAAAGCGCGGTTGATCGAAAATAGCGTGTCTGTATAAAGATGACATCTTGTGAAATTTGGCACAACATTCGTTAACAATCGACGTATAAAAAAATTTAAAGGAAAGATGACATGGCACAATTTGCAGTGATTGGTTTAGGAAGCTTTGGAGCCACAGTTGCAACTCAACTCATTGAACTGGGACATGATGTCATTGGTATCGATAGTGAAAAAAAATATGTTGAAAATATTTCTGAGCAGGTGACCCATGCTGTCATCGCCGACGCAACAGATGAACATGTCCTCGATGAATTAAATATTAAAAACTGCGATGCCGTGGTGGTCGCAATTGGTGAAAATATTGAAGCCAGTATTTTGTGTGTGCTGCACCTCAAAAATATTGGGGTTGAAAAAATTTGGGTCAAAGCCAAATCAAAGTCACACCATATGATTTTAAGCCATTTAGGGATTAGTAAAATTATTCACCCTGAAGAAGACATGGGCGTGCGGATTGCGCAGTCTTTATGCTATCCCATGGTCAGTCGCTATATGGCGCTTGAAGATAATCACTATATCGTCAAAATTGAAATTGATGAAAAACTACAAGGGACTCGCTTCCGCCAACTGATGGATCAAGCACCTGATTTGAAAACATTACTCCATAAACGTGGCAAAGACATTTTGTACAGCATTGACCCCAATTTAATTTTACAAGTGGGTGATATTCTAGTTGTTGAAGGTTTAGTTGAAACATTACGTCGTCTTTCAGCACGGTTCAAATCATGAAAAAAGTCAAAGAATGGCAAACCCCAAAAAACAGCACCATTAATTTAAGCCCGCCCAGCCTGCTGGCTTTGGGTTTTTTGAGCTTTATTATTATTGGGACTCTATTATTAAAGTTACCCATTTCACACTACGGTGAACTCAGTTGGATTAACTCTTTGTTCACCGCCAGCTCAGCAGTCACCATTACGGGACTGTCTGTGGTGAATGTCGGTGAAACTTTTACCGTAACAGGTAAAATCATCATCATGCTACTGATTCAAATTGGTGGCTTAGGCTTTATGACTTTTGCAATTTTAGCCGCACTGAGTCTGTCGACCAAACTCGGTTTAAAGCAACAAATCATGGCGCAAGAGACCATTGGTCAAACCAGCTTATCCAAAGTATCCTTCACCATTAAAGGTGTACTGCTATATTCCTTATTTTTTGAGGCGATCGGCACGGTTATTTTGACCATTGCATGGTTAGAAGATTACAATTTCAATCAAGCTCTGTTTTATGCGGCTTTTTATAGTGTATCCGCATTTAACAATGGTGGCTTTTCACTGTTTCCCAACAGTCTAATGAACTTCTCGGGTCAGTATCTCATTACCTTTACCATCAGTATGCTATATATCATTGGTGGGACAGGTTTTGTGGTGTTAATGGACATTAAGCGCAGCAAGCGCTGGAAAGGCTTAAGTACCAATAGCAAACTGATTTTATCCACCATTGCAGGCTTGAACCTGATAGCTTTTGTTCTTTTATGGGCAATTGAATCGAACAATCCCCTCACCTTAGCGCCAATGAGCTTAGGTGACCAAGCTTTAAATGCATGGTTCCATGCCACCGTGCCTCGTTCATCAGGCTTTAACAGTCTTGATTTGGCACAAATGAAAGATGCCTCGACCCTCGTGACCATGTTACTGATGTTCATTGGGGGCGGCTCGATGAGTACCGCAGGCGGGATTAAAGTAGGTACTTTTATTATTGTTTTACTCAGCGTGATTAGCTTCCTTCGACGCGAAGATGAAATTCGTGTGTTCAATCACTCTGTTTCTCAAAAAACCTCTTTTAAGGCGATGGCTGTCGTCTCTATTACCGCAGCACTTATTTTCTTAGGCATCTTTAGTTTATCTTTAATCGAACCTAATCATCAGTTTATGGATTTGTTATTTGAAGCTATTTCCGCTGCTTGTACTGTCGGTTTGTCACGTGGCATCACGGGTGAACTTCAACCTGCAAGTTTATTTATCCTGATGCTCTTGATGTTTGCAGGTCGTTTAGGTCCTTTAACACTGGCCTACCTGATTGCGACGCCAAAAAAGAGCCGTTTAAAACATCCAACTGCCGATATTCAAATTGGTTAAAACACCTAACACTTAAACATAAAAAAACCACGTATCAAACGTGGTTTTTTTATGTCTCTAAATTAGTACCAATTCATTAAGGACACACCCAAGCCCACATAAGTCGCTCGGTGGTTATAATCAATTAAGCTTTCGCCATAACCATCAAACAACTGGAAATGGCCACGCAACTTCCCTGAAATAGGAAAAGCCCAGTCAAACTGTGCAGCACCGCGCGCGTCATCGCCACCTTTTAAACTATGACGTAGCATGAGTGAAAAATCATGTTCATTCCAACGATAGAATGCTGTTAAATCACCCCGTCCGACATAATCCTTAATATCAGGGTTATTATCATTATCTGCATCTTCATCTAGACGGTACCAAGGGCGCAGCATGAGCGCAAAGTTGTCTCTTTCAAAACCCACATTCAACATGACACGGTTCCAACTACGCGACAGCGGATCGGAACGACCATTAGACTGGTGGTTGAAAGTTAATCCCAGTAAGCGACCATTTAAACCCAACAGTTCATAATTGGTACGGAAAACCAAACTGGCTTCAGGCTCATAGTTGGTTTCACGGAACGGACGTGATTCTTCACCGTTATACACCTGCCAACGAGAAGACTGGGTATAACCCAACCAAACATCGCCATTGTCTCCAAATAAGTTCTCGACTGCTTTGGTTTTTAAAGACAGTTGAAATTTCGCTTCCATCGACTTCAGGTTTTGCTCTCGATCGGCATTTACAGTATTGTTTTCATTTGGGCTCGATGGACGTTCATTTTTATCTGTCGTCCAAAAACCAGGCATTAAGTACACAGGTTGATAAGCACGAATATTCCAAGTCCCTAATTTACTTTCGGGTGAAAGCTCCCAACGGCTATCCATTAAAGATAAATTCGGGGATATTTTAGGACCTTCAGAAGCGAAAACAGAGCTCACACCTTGTGCAATTTTCCCTGTAATATTTTCAGGTTCTGGCGCAATTTCCATGGCTGCACGTTGCTCAGAAACAATGCGTGGCTTTACTGCTTCAGGAATTTTGAATAATGCATCATAACAAGCCAAACGGTCTGCATTCGATGCGAATGCAACACATGCCTCGGCTGTTGCAGGAGTTGCAGGTACTTCGGAAATTTGTGCATGTGTTTTAGCGACACCCAAAGTAGTGAGCACAGTCATGCTCAGTACTAAAGTTGAACGCTCAAATGATTTGAACGCCATACGACCCTCTTATTGTTTTACTGAACTTGTTGAATACTAAAACCTAACTCAATTAAAGTATCACGCTTCGCCATAGGTGCAACCACGGCTTTCGTTGGTTTTTGTTCAAGCAAGTATTGTACCGCCACACGTTGCAAGTCCTCTAAACTCACAGCCAAAAGACGGCTACGTAACTGCTTACGGAAGGCTGGTGTACGTGCATGTAAAAGTGCATAACATGCCGTAATCGCTTCACCCGCTGGTGAACCTGGTTTGTCCATACCCGCAATCAAACCTAAAATTGCTTCTTCAAGCTGATGTGGTTTTTGCTCAGTATTGAGCAACCATTGCACACTGGCTTCAAAGTCATTAAAAGTTTCAGCCAAACGCGGATCACGGTAGCTATAGAAGCGGAATGAACATGCATTGCCGTCATAACTTGCGCCACCACCATAAGCCCCACCTTTTTCACGAATTGCACTGTGTAAGAAACCATTACGCAAGTACGCTGCCAGCACCATCAGCGGTGCAGCATCTGGATGTGACACCTCAACAGCTTGATAAGCCGATGAACAGAATTGAACATTGGCTTGAATTAACCACGCCTCATATGCATCGGTATCGATCTGCTCAGCCGTTTTCAAACTTACAGTATGTTCAGGAATAGCTAACTTGTCCCACACATTTTGAACTTCTTCAACCAAACGGTCTGACTGATGTTCTTCACAGACCAACAAGAACTGTTTCGGTGCTTGTAACAGTTTTAAATGAATCGCTTTTAATTCATTGATCAAATCATCATAAACTGCTGCATCTTTTTCAATACGGCTGACCAGATCACCTAACCAGTTTAATGCGCCCAAGCCTGTGTTGTGATAATCACGTTTTGCCAAAGCACTGTGGTTACGTCCTGCAATTTGCATGGCATAACTGTGGCCTGAACCTGAAAGACGTGATGCCCAACGCGTTTTACGTTGTTGCAATAACTCAACAATGCGATCTTTTTCGTCAAAACGGAGTTGTTCAAACGCCAATTTTAACAAAGCAATACTGTCAAAATTACTCACCAACGATTTTGTGGTCAGCGTTAACCATGCACTGATTTGATTTTTATCATTCACTTGAGAGCGCAAAGAGGCACCCATACCTAAACCACCACTCACCGCAGTTTGTAGTTGTTGTAGTTCAAGATAGTCATACTGACCTGCACCGACTTCACCCATCAAAATGGACAGCAAGTTAAAGTAAGGTGACTGCACTACATCTTGCGGAATCTGGATCAGCACTTGGTTGTAGTAAATACCGTTCGTACCCGCATGATAAAGATTCAACGGATAATCGATACGATTTGAGATAATCTCGCGCAACTGCCCTTGTACAATTTGCAGTTCAGCAGGCACATCTTCCAAGCCCACTTTTGGCAGAAGGTTAAGGTCATCTGGGGTATCTTGACGGACTTTAAGTGCTTCAGTTTGTGCTTCAATTTCTGCTTTTTCAGCTCCTGTTAGCTGTGCACCAATTTCGGCTAAACGTGCTTTTTCTGCCGCCGCTTCCACTGCAGATTTATTGGCATCAGGCACCAAAGTCATTTGTACACGGTGCGGGTTATCAATCAAATAGGTTTTGATTAAGTTTGACAACCACATTGGATCTTTCAATTCTTCTTTTACCGCAGCAATGGCTGAGTCCACATCCCATACAGTGACTGGGTCGCTGTGGTGAATCGCACTGCCCAAACCATTTAAAATCAGGCTTAGACCATAAGGCATACCATCGCCATTGATTTCACGTTGGTGCAATTCAATTTGATGTAAAATCGCATCGACCATGTTTTGATCAACAGGTTTTGAAGCGACGTCTTCTAAAACCTTAAACACACCTGCTTTAAACTCAGCTGTATGTTCAGGGTTTGAACCCTGTACGCCACAGTAGAATGTCATTTCATAATTTGAATCATCTACTCCCATAATCGGGCCAGTAGACTGTGCATAACCACAGGTCTCAAGGTAATGACGTAACGGAGAAGCCGAATCTTCTAACAATACACCTTCGACAAGACGCATACCTAGGCGTAGTTTTATCTCACTGGCTTTAGGCAATAACCACGAAATAATGTGATAAGTTTTGTCTTTTAAATCTTCTGCATCTACCGCATAGGTTTCGGTCACTTCTAGCGGCGCAGTCAGGCGTCGCTCTTCTTTAGAAAAGAGCGTTTCACCTTTTGAAAACTTCGCCAAGGCTAAAGTTTCAAACTGCTCTTGTAGATTGTAAGCAGGCTCATTACCAAAGGTCATGAAAACTGCGTTACTTGGGTGATAATGTGACTTGTAGAAATCCACTAACTCAGGATAAGTCAAGTCCGGAATATCTTTAGGGTCGCCACCTGAGTTGTAGTGGTAAGTGGTTTCAGGGAATAAGTGATGCGCTAACTGATGATACAACTGGTCTGAAGGAGAACTCATTGCCCCTTTCATTTCGTTGAAAACCACACCTTTATAAACAGGCTCACCGTTTTCAAGCTCAATGCGGATCCCTTCTTGGGCAAAATCCAACGGATTCAAATTGGCTGCAAAAGCAGCATCTAAATACACTTCGAGTAAATTTTGGAAATCTTTTTTATTCTGAGTCGCAAATGGATACGCTGTCCAGTCCGCCGCAGTAAAGGCGTTCATAAAAGTATTCAGTGAGCGACGAATCATTAAAAAGAACGGATCACGAACAGGGAATTTTTCCGAACCACACAGTGCTGTGTGTTCTAAAATATGCGCTTCGCCTTTTGAATCCATAGGTTGGGTGCGAAATGCAACCAAGAATACATTTTCATCATGATTGGTGGCCAAGTGATAATGCACTGCCCCAGTGACTTTATGTTTATATTCAGACACTAAAATGTCTAAAGCTTCAACATGGTGTTGACGTACCAACTGAAACGCAGGATGTACAGTTTGAGAAATGGTTTCAGTGACATCTACAGTCATGTGATCTCCTAACAATAATTAATACACTGCCTGCATTATAGCTTTAGTTGTCAAAAGATTTCACGCTGAAAACCCGAGTAATTTGCTGGAAATTTGAAAAGCATCTCACTGCTTTCCAAATTTCAGTCTTTTTTAGGGAAGCGTTCTCAAAAGTAAAACTAGATGAGATATTTAAAATAATTATAGTTCGGGTGATTTTCCACAAAAACATAGTTTTGCTTCTGATAGAAACTGGCTGCGGACAAATCCGCGGTATTTAAACACAGCGCAGAAAAGTTCGGACGTGCACATTTTTCTAAATGTGCCAACAACTGACGACCCACACCGCTCTTACGGTATTTAGGATGTACATAAAAACGGCGTACGCGCCCAATCCGCGCCTCGATTTCATTTTCACCCCATTGTTGATTTAAACCGCCACAGGCAATTAATTGGTCTTGATCATAGGCCAATAACAACACTTCACCCTTTTGATCAAAACGATTTTTTCCGCTTTGATATTCTTCGATCAAGCGGGTCAACGGTTCATATCCTTCTTTTGCCGCAAGTTGTGCTAAAGCTTGTATTTGAGGAGGTAATTGTTCTGCCGCTTGAATTAAAATTTCCATCTAAACTTCCTTGAATATGAGCAAAGCCATTTCACTACATTTGCCACGTAAATAAAATGAATTTTCCTCAACAAACTACAGCAATCTTGAGCATTGGTGTAAAATGTCGCTTTATTTTCAATACGTGACGAAAAAAGACATGGCAACTGTTGATCTTTTTGCAATTGGTAATGCACTAATCGACCAAGAATTTAAAGTCTCTGACGACTTCCTTATTCAACAACATTTGCAAAAAGGCACTATGCAGTTAACTGATGGTGAAACACAAGCAGATCTTTACAAAAAATTAAAAGAAACACAAAGCTATAAAGGTCAGGCTTCAGGTGGTTCAGCAGCCAACACCACCGTTGCTTTTAGTGCCTTGGGTGGTTCAGCATTTTATGCATGCCGCGTGGGTAATGATGAACTAGGGCAAACTTACCTCAATGGTTTACACGAAGCAGGCATTAAAAACACTGAAAAATCAATCAGTGAAGGCGTAACAGGCACGTGTATGGTTTTAGTCAGTGAAGACTCTGAACGCACTATGCATACCTATTTGGGGATCACGGCCGAGTTAACTGAACAACAGATTGACTTTGAACCCTTAAAAACAGCGAAATGGCTCTATATCGAAGGTTATCTTTCAACCAGCGATAGCGCACGTGTAGCTGTCAAGCAGGCTCGTGAAATTGCCAAAGCTCATGGTGTTAAAATTGCATTAACCCTATCTGACCCTGCGATGGTGCAATACGCGCGTCATGGTTTAGATGAAATGATTGCAGATGGCGTGGAATTATTGTTCTGTAACCAACAAGAAGCCATGATGTACACCGAAACCGAAACAGTTGAGGCGGCTTTAGCAAAACTTAAAACACTGAGCCAGCATGTGGTGATTACGCTTTCGGCGGAAGGTGCACTTATTTCAAATGCACAGGAAACATTTAATGTCGCGGGTCGTAAAGTACACGCTATCGATGCCAATGGTGCAGGTGATGCCTTTGCTGGTGCCTTCCTTTATGCAGTAAATGCGGGCTTAGGCTTACATACAGCTGCGCAACTTGCAATTTTAATTTCAAGTGAAGTGGTGTCACAGTTCGGCCCTCGTTTGGCTGTGGCAGATTACGCTGAATTGTTCCAACAACTGCAAAAGGAATGTGCATGATGCAAAAAATTTGCATGACGGAAGACATCCCAGAACGCGAAGCGCGTTCTTTTGAAACACCTAAAGGGGATACGATTTTTATCACCCAACGTGACGGTGCCTTCTTTGCTTACCAAAACATTTGCCCGCATTTGCAAGTTGAACTTGAATTTTTGGAAAACCAGTTTTTAGACCGCGATCAAGAATTTATTGAATGTTCGACCCATGGTGCGTTGTTTATGGTGGAAACAGGTGAATGCATTTCTGGCCCATGCCAAGGTGAAGCACTTGAAAAAGTAGCGATTACCGTGCATTCTGACGGCGGGATTTATCTCACAGAAGAATAATGAAATTGGACGTTCACCATGTATGAGTTGCTACATCACCCTGACTTGATGCTCTTTCATTTCAGCTTATTGACTTTAGTCATACTCAGCATGGTGGAAACCTTAGGCTACTTTTTTAAATCCCGCCCAAGTCATTTCCTCAAAAGGCTCTCGCCGCAAAAACTGACTGAATATCCACTGCTGGACGTTAAGTTTTCTAAAGTGCTGATTGTCGTTTTTCTCTTACTTAATTTTAGTGTTGCAGGTTATTTCCTTCAGTTCTGCATCTACGCCAAAGAACAAGCGTTTACTTCGGCTTACTATCTGATCTTGCCTGCGCTAATTATTGCAATTTTCTTTACCGTTTTTATGATCCACTGTTTGGATCAAGTTATTAAACCCAGACCAGATAAAAAACAAACCAACTTACTGGGTCGTCTGGCGACTATCTCCAGCGGGAATGCACGCCCCGGTTTTTCGGCTCAAGCTCGCGTTCGCGATGAATATGGTCAACTCCACTATGTGCAAGTTGAACCTGAGTTTGGTGAAATTGAATTTCAGTCACAAATTATTCTCATTCGTCTAAAAAAGTCGCATTACATAGCAAAGAAAATTTCAAAATCCAATCAACTTTTTAGTGGTGAAAATACGCGCTAAACAAGCACTCAATCTGACCTCGTTTCAACGCTGTACGTCTATATAAGCATGTTTATCCTTTGCCATGGCCTATACCCTACCAAGATATTGATAGCGTCAGCCTCCAACAAACGCCTCACAACGCGCTGTTTAAATCGAACCCTTGCCTCATCTTCTTGCTCAATCTTTTTAAAGTAATCTTTCATTCACAATCCAGCTTTCTACAATTTAAAAATATTTGCGCAAAATAAGATCAGGATGAGAATTTTACTCTCCGCCTCTGCCTTCAAGCTCATATGACACAATAAAAGACTTTTTAAATATTAATTCGATTTTCAATTCCTAATTTCCTTGTGATGTATGCAACAGATCAAATCATTCATGATTCATATCCGTTAAAATCTATCATTTAAAAGCCCTATCACTTTTATTATCTTAAAACGAATTATCAATAAAATAACGATGAACGTTAAATATAAGCGTTTTAGTCGGATTTAAAATAAATATATACAAGTATTTTAGTCAGGTATTTAAATATAAACACAAGTAATTTGGTCAACTTAAAAATACAAAAATATTAGTTTATTTTTCATCACATAATTATTTTAAGTACATGTATTTAAAAGACTTAATAATATATTTTTTATTTAAGTTTAAAGACTATTTATCTTTTGTATGTTTTTGTTTAATAATATAAAGCAAGTTAAAAAATAGGCTTTGTGAAATGAGCTTAGTCCCCAAAAATCTCAATCAAAAAGTCACCAGAGAAATTGTGGCCATTTTAATCATTAAGGTGATTATTTTAATGGTCATTAAGAACATCTGGTTTGACGCCCCGACTATTCCTAAAAATTTTGACAATCAAGTTGCTGAGCGTATTGCAGGCAATCCATCCCCAATCAAGGAGACACGTTGATGATATCTGAAAGCGTGGTCGATCTTTCGCGGTTCCAGTTCGCTATGACCGCGATGTATCACTTTATTTTTGTTCCACTTACACTGGGGCTTGCCTTTATTCTTGCCATTATGGAAACCACCTATGTGATTTCAGGTAAAGAAATTTATAAAGACATGACCAAGTTTTGGGGGAAACTCTTCGGTATTAACTTCGCTTTAGGGGTCACTACTGGCTTAACCATGGAGTTCCAGTTCGGGACTAACTGGGCATATTACTCACACTATGTGGGGGATATTTTCGGTGCTCCATTAGCCATTGAAGGATTAATGGCATTCTTCTTAGAATCGACATTCATCGGTCTGTTCTTCTTTGGATGGGATCGCTTATCCAAAGTGCAGCACTTATGTGTGACATGGCTGGTTGCACTCGGTTCTAATATGTCTGCCTTATGGATTTTGGTTGCAAATGGTTGGATGCAAAACCCTGTCGGTTCTGTATTTAACTATGAAACCATGCGCATGGAACTGGTAGATTTTGGTGCTCTCATTTTTAACCCAGTTGCACAGGTAAAATTTGTACATACCGTGTCTGCGGGTTATGTGACAGGCGCTATTTTCGTCCTTGCTATTTCAAGCTACTACTTACTGAAAAAACGCGATATTCCGTTTGCACGTCGTTCATTTGCCATTGCCGCAATTTTTGGTTTAGCTTCAACACTTTCAGTGATTTTACTGGGCGATGAGTCAGGTTATGAACTCGGTGATGTTCAGAAAACTAAACTCGCAGCCATTGAAGCGGAATGGGATACTCACCCTGCACCGGCACCCTTTACTTTGTTTGGTATTCCAAATAAAGAAACCATGACTACAGATTATGCAGTGAAAATTCCATATGTGATGGGTCTTATTGCAACACGTTCTTTAGACAAAGAAGTGACTGGCATTAAAGATTTGATCGTACAACACGAAGATCGTATTCGTAACGGTATGGTGGCTTACTCACAACTGGAAAAACTACGCGCGGGTGATACTTCTCCAGAACTAAAAGCTGCATTTGCTGAAACTCAAAAAGACTTGGGTTATGGCTTACTGCTGAAAAAATACACACCAAATGTAGTTGATGCATCTGAAGATCAAATTAAATCTGCTGCAAAAGACACGATTCCGCACGTACCAAGCTTATTCTGGGCATTCCGTGCCATGGTTGTATCTGGTTTCCTTATGCTGTTGTTATTTGCTCTAGCAACCTTTGCTGTGGCAAAACGCAATGCAGAAAACAAACCATGGTTACTGAAGTTCGCGCTTTTCGCTCTGCCTCTGCCATGGATTGCTGCACAAACAGGTTGGTATGTTGCTGAAGTAGGTCGTCAACCGTGGACGATTGGTGAAGTTCTACCTACACACTTGTCAGCATCAAGCTTAAGCACAGGTGATGTTTGGGGTTCTATCGCTGCCTTAGCTGCGTTCTATACCGTTCTTTTGATTATTGAAATGTATTTAATGATCAAATTCTCACGTCTTGGTCCAAGTTCGCTTCACACTGGTAAATACCATTTTGAAAAACTTGAAGCAGCTCGTAATGAGGAGACTCAAGCATGATCGAATATGAATTACTCAAAATCATTTGGTGGGTTTTAGTCGGCGTCTTGCTGATTGGCTTTGCCCTCACCGATGGCTTCGATATGGGCTCTATGGCGATCATGCCATTTGTGGGCAAAACAGATGAAGAACGCCGTGCGGCTATCAACACCATTGCTCCGCACTGGGACGGTAACCAAGTTTGGTTCATTACTGCTGGCGGCGCATTGTTTGCCGCATGGCCAATGGTTTATGCAACAGCATTCTCAGGCATGTATTGGGCGCTACTTTTAGTACTGTTTGCCCTATTCTTACGACCTGTAGGTTTTGACTACCGCTCTAAACTACAAAATACCAAATGGCGTACGTCATGGGACTGGGGTTTAGCAGTCGGTGGTGCTGTACCTGCACTGGTCTTCGGTGTGGCATTTGGCAACATGTTCTTAGGCGTGCCATTTAGTTTAGATGATACCGTCCGCTCAACCTACACAGGGAGCTTCTTTGCTCTACTCAACCCATTTGCTTTAGTCTGCGGCCTAGTTAGTTTATCAATGCTGTGCGCACACGGCGGTGCATGGCTCATGCTTCGTACCGATGGTGACTTACGCAGACGCTCAGCACAAGCAACGAAACTTATGGGCATTGTTTATCTCATCTGTTTCTTAGGTGCTGGTGCTTGGTTGTACTTTGGTGGAATCGAAGGTTATACCTTAGTGACTCCATTTGACACCAACGGTGTTGCTAACCCATTGGCAAAAGAAGTCTTGACCAATGCCAATCATGGCTGGATGAACAACTACTCGACTTACCCAATTACTATGATTGCGCCTATCGCAGGTATCTTAGGTGGTTTAATTGTGGTGCTTGCAGCAAGCAAGAACAAAGCAGGCTTTAGCTTCTTGGGTTCAAGTCTAGCAGTCGTAGGTGCAATTTTAACTGCTGGTTTTGCGCTGTTCCCATTCTTAATGCCATCAAGCATTCAACCTGTTGCAAGCTTGACCATGTGGGATGCAGTTTCAAGTAAAACAACGTTAACTGTAATGACAGTTGCGGCATGTATCTTTGTCCCACTCATTTTGTGCTATACCACTTGGTGTTACTACAAAATGTGGGGTGTTATTACCAACACACACATTAAAGAGAATTCACACAGCCTTTACTAAGGCTGTGTCTAAGGAGATCAAGTTATGTGGTATTTTGCATGGATTCTCGGCATTTTGATGGCTTGCTTTGCAGGTGTACTCAGTGCTCTGTATATCGAACATCATCAAGACCTTGATGAGGAATAAACCATGACAGACGTTGCTATGGAAAACCAAACTGTAGATAAAAAGCCGAACAAATTTGCGATGCTAATTTCCTGCCTATTGGCCTTTCCACTTGCAGCGGTGTTGTTAGTGCATCCAGCTGCTATGTTGGATGACAATGGTCACTATAGCCACAGTGCACTGATGTATATCATGATTGGTATCTCAGGTGGCTTTATCCACGGTGTTGGCTTCGTGCCACGCCACTGGATTTGGAAATGGCTGTTTAGCCCGTTTCTATCGTGGCCACTGATGATCTGGGGTTATTACACTTGGTTCTTCAGTTAAATAAAAAAGCCCTCATTGACTGAGGGCTTTTTTATGGTCCGCTATTAGTGGATTCTACATTTCAGCCATGACGCCAATAATGCCATTAATAATCATATCTACCGCAATAGTCCCAATCAGTAAGGCCGACAGTCGCCCGACAATATCAACATAACGGTCAATATATTTGGCATGCTTGTAACGCAAATGGTCATGCGCAAATTTCATTAAAATCATCAAGCCACAGGTCAACGCCAAAGTCAGGAAAATAATCATGGCCGCACCACTGATTGGCAGTGCCATACCTGTCACCACAGCAGCACTGATGGTTCCTGGACCAATCATAAAAGGCATCGCAATGGTTCCTGCCAAATGCTCAGGCGCACCACGCATTTCACCAATGGTATCTGCTCCCTGAAACACGTAGCGATAACCAATCACCAAGAAGATCAGACCACCAAATATTTGAAAGGCTTCAAAGCGTACATTTAAATATTTACTAAAAATCGCTTCCCCACCCCATGCGAACAGCATAAATACTATAAAAGCAATGAGACAGCCCTGAATCAAGGCCTTATTAAACACTTTAGCTTCGGAGTTCCGAATCATGCCAATCATGTAAATACTCATTAAAAACGGATTCAGCAATGAGAAAAACAAAGCAAAAGCATGTAAATATGAGGTCAATATGGTTCCTCCTAATTATCCTTGAGGGTCTGGAAATAAGGGACGATTCCCCGGACTGATTCGATTGATATGTAAGAAGGTCATGTGGCGTTCATAACGATCCAGCACATCATTAATCACTTGCTCTTTGGTATAACCAACAAGATCATTGCCTTGAGAACCTTCATACAAATAGGTCTCAAGACGATAATAGAAGCGTTTGCCCAGTTTGCCGCGTTCACTAAAAGTCGGGGCGATATAGCGTACTGGCCAAATTTGATAGACAAAGTTTTGCTCTTCTTCCAAATGAATCATCAAATCTAAATGATACAGATTTGGGTCTTCTTCTAGCGCACTTTCTTGAACACTGATGTCGATACCTCGTTTTTGCATTTCTTCTGCAACGGCCATTACCGCAGGTCGGCAGATGTCATCGAGCATACGCCGAGTATCAGTTGTTCCTGGATGGTGCATGACTCGGGACAAACGCTTTTTCCAGTTGAGGATGTCGACATTGCCCACCACGGGTGCGGCATTTAAACTGCTACTGGCTTGTCGATAGTCTTCTAACCGCAGTGATTTATACAAACCTGCCATCACCAAGAACATCACAAAACTAAACGGCAACCCCATAATAATCGTGGCATTTTGTAGTGCCGTAATCCCGTTAGCCATCAACATTGCAAGGGTCAATAAACCAATCGCTATGGCCCAGAATACACTCAACCATCGCGGTGCATCATGATCGACATTGGTAAATTGAGTAGTGAAATTACCCAATACCAGTGCACCAGAGTCCGCTGAGGTCACATAAAAGAGTAAACCAGTAATTGTGGCTACACCTGCAATAAACGGAAACCATGGATACTGTGCTAGCAAGTCATAAAAACCATGCGCAGGATTTGCAATGACACTTTGTGCAAGGGCTAAATTACCATCAAAAATCACACTATTTAGTGCACTATTTCCAAATATTGATAACCACGTGAGTGTGAAAAACAGAGGAATAATAAGGGTCCCACTAACAAACTCACGAATGGTTCGACCTCGTGAAATCCGTGCTAAAAACAAACCTACAAATGGTGACCAAGCCACCCACCATGCCCAAAAGAACAATGTCCAACTGTTCATCCATTCTTTCGGTTGTTGAAAGGCAAAACTTTCCAAAGTCATGCTTGGAAAACGGTTAATGTAGTCTCCAATATTTTGCACAAAAGCATTCAGTAAAAATTCGGTATTGCCTAAAAACAAAATAAACAGCATCAACCCAACAGAAACATAAATATTGATCTCAGAGAGAACTCGCAGTCCCTTATTCACCCCTGAAGTCACTGAAATAATGGTCATTACCACCGCAACCACAATTAATGCGGTTTGCATCCAAAGGTTTTCAGGTAAATCAAACAACACATGTAAGCCATAGTTCAGCTGTACTACCCCAATCCCGCAGGTCGTCGCAATACCAAAAATAGTCCCGATGACCGCTGCGGTATCAACACTATGACCAATCGGCCCATGAATCTTATTGCCAAAGATCGGATATAAAGCAGAGCGAATAGTCAGTGGTAAGTTATAGCGATAACTAAAATATCCCAATGCCATGCCAATCAAGGCATACATACACCACCCAGTTAGACCATAGTGAAACAGGGTCCACACCATGCCTTGACGTGCAGCCTCTAGGGTCTGCCCCTCACCCACGGGTGGATGCATATAGTGGGATAAAGGTTCCGCTACCGAGAAAAACATCAAATCGATGCCGATCCCAGCTGAGAACAGCATTGCAGACCAACTTAAAAGACTAAATTCAGGCTTGGAATGTTTGGGGCCTAATTTGATGTTGCCATAGCGAGAACAGGCAATAAAAATGACAAAGACCATATACAAGGTCGCTGCGAGTAAGTAATACCAACTAAAAGTTGAACTTACCCACGCCAAAACCATATTTAAGGTTCGGTTAGCAAAGTCATTAAACAAAATGGTGGTAAGAGAAAAAATTAAAATAATGAGAGCTGAAATATAAAAGACCACACCATTTAAACGGTCTTTAGGCGCTAATGTTTGATCATCAACTGCTCTTGGATTATCTGTTGCCATACAATCCTCAAGAAAGTAAATAAAAAAAGACAAAAGCCAATTTTTAAACTTCTCGTGGTCGAGAGCTTAAAAATCGACTAACGAAATCGACAGTATTTTTATCAGAAATAAAAACGCTATCTTCTTTAAACCTGAAGGTCTAAATCATTTATACGGTGCATTTGCTACACAGTTTTGAAATGTGAGCCACCCTTGTTCATCGATATTTTGATAGAAATCTTACACATATCTCCCTTCAACATGACTATAAGAGCTTTCTCAGCTCAAAAAAAGTATAAAACCGTAAGCCCATAGCTCATAAGCTCACTTTTCTGAAAGATGTCCTGAGATTAAACCCTTATGGCACATCCATTTGATAAATAAAAAGTTATGTCGAATACTCAAAGCAATTTAGCAGTATTTTGTTTCGAATTTAACCATAAGTGTACTTTTTATTGATTGAACGTTCAATCAATAAAAAGTATCATAAAAAAATGCTATGATGCTTTCCATGTAAGTTATTGAATCTAACGCCTTTAAATTTAAGGCAAATTGTTCTGGATTGTCATGAATAAACGTAGAGTAAAACCTGAGCATGAGCGCCGTGAAGAAATCATTAATGCTGCCTATGCAGTCATTTATGAAGTGGGCTTATCCAACACCACTATTGCTCAAATTGCGAAAAAAGCACAGCTTTCTACGGGCATTGTGAGTCATTATTTTGGCGATAAACAAGGCCTCATTCACAGTTGCATGCGCCAAATGCTCAATGTCTTAGCCAAGACTACGGCGAGCTATAAAGCAAAGGTGACGCAGCCCAGTCCAGAACATTCGCTCAAAGCGATTATTGATGCCAACTTTGACATCAGTCAGGTCAACAACACTGCTATGCGGGTTTGGCTGGATTTTTGGTCTGCCAGTATGCACCTACCCGACTTAGGTCGACTGCAACGAATTAATGACCAACGTCTTTATTCAAATTTGAAGTTTCATTTCTTGCAGCTCATGCCAAAGGCCCAAGCAAGCCAAGCCGCTAAAGGGCTAGCAGCACTGATTGATGGCTTATGGTTACGTGGAAGTTTAAGTGGTCATCAAGCATTTGATCGTGTTTTGGCACGTTCTATTGCATACGACTATGTCGATATGCAACTTCGCTTAATTCAACAGATACGGCAGGAACAACAAAATGAATAATGTACAGCTTCACTCGCTTTATATTCACGGACAATATTTCAGTGCTACCAGTGGTCAAACCTTTGACAGTATCAATCCTGCTACAGGTCAGGTCATTGCCACTATTCAGCAAGCCTCTAAAGCTGATGTCGATTCAGCCGTACACAGTGCTGTACAAGGGCAGCGAAAATGGGCTGCCAAAACAGCGGTCGAACGTGCCCGTATTTTACGTCGTGCAGTCGATATTTTACGCGCTCGTAATGACGAATTAGCACGCCTAGAAACACTGGATACAGGTAAAGCGTTCAGTGAAACCTCTACCGTCGATATTGTCACTGGTGCAGACGTTTTAGAGTACTACGCGGGACTTGCAACTGCCATTCAAGGTGAACAAGTGCCGCTACGTGAAAGTAGTTTTTTCTACACGCGCCGTGAACCTTTAGGTGTGGTGGCAGGCATTGGTGCTTGGAATTATCCCATCCAAATAGCACTTTGGAAATCAGCTCCGGCCCTCGCTGCTGGGAATGCCATGATTTTTAAACCCAGCGAAGTGACCCCTCTTACCGCCTTAAAGTTGGCAGAGATCTACACTGAAGCAGGCGTACCCGCTGGGGTTTTCAACGTGGTACAAGGTTTTGGTGCTGAAGTCGGTCAATGGTTGACTGAACACCCAGATATCCAAAAAATTTCGTTCACAGGTGGTGTGGCAACGGGTAAAAAGGTCATGGCCAGTGCTGCGGCTTCTAGTCTCAAAGAAGTCACCATGGAGCTCGGTGGCAAATCACCTCTCATCATTTGTGCCGATGCCAACCTTGATCGCGCAGCCGATATTGCGGTAATGGCGAACTTCTTTAGCTCAGGTCAAGTATGTACCAATGGCACCCGTGTGTTTGTACCGCAAACCCTCAAGACTGCATTTGAACAAGCAGTGATTAAGCGTGTAAAACGTATCCGCATAGGTGACCCGATGCAGGTTGAAACCAACTTTGGACCTTTAGTCAGCTTTCCGCATATGGAAAAAGTCTTGTCTTATATTGAGTCAGGCAAACAACAAGGTGCGACCTTATTGACTGGTGGACAACGTGCCACTGAAGCAGCACTTGCTCAAGGTGCATATGTATTACCGACCGTTTTCACCGACTGCCATGACGACATGCACATTGTGCAAGATGAAATCTTTGGTCCTGTCATGAGCATTTTAAGCTATGACAGTATTGAAGAAGCCGTTCAACGTGCCAACAAGACCAGTTATGGGTTAGCTGCGGGTGTCGTAACACAAGATATTTCCCAAGCGCATCGCATTATTCATCAGCTTGAGGCAGGTATTTGCTGGATCAATACTTGGGGTGAATCCCCTGCTGAAATGCCTGTAGGTGGTTATAAACAGTCGGGCGTTGGACGTGAAAATGGCATCACCACACTTGAACACTATACTCGCATCAAATCGGTTCAAGTTGAACTGGGTGAATACCAAAGTATTTTTTAAAGTCTGAATTTTAACTATCTAAATCCTTACTCCATTTTTATTTATTCTTTTTTTATCCTCAACTCAACATGTAGCCACGTTCTCTTGCAACGTGGCCCTGCCATAGAAAAAGGATCATTATGCATTCTCAACACTACGATTATATTATTATTGGCGCAGGCTCAGCAGGTAATGTACTGGCTGCTCGCTTAACCGAAGACCCCGATGTTTCGGTACTGTTACTCGAAGCAGGCGGACCTGATTATCGCCTCGACTTTCGCACTCAAATGCCTGCAGCTTTGGCTTATCCCTTACAAGGGCGTCGTTATAACTGGGCATATTTAACCGACCCAGAACCCCATATGAACAACCGTCGTATGGAATGTGGTCGCGGCAAAGGCTTAGGCGGTTCGTCCCTCATTAATGGTATGTGCTATGTCCGTGGAAATGCCATGGATTTAGAACAATGGGCCAGCCTTAAAGGTCTTGAAAATTGGAGCTATGCGGACTGTCTGCCTTATTACAAAAAAGCTGAAACCCGTGATATTGGTGGCAATGATTATCATGGCGATGCTGGCCCTGTTTCTGTTGCCACGCCTAAAGCAAACAATAATGTTTTATTCCACGCCATGGTTGAAGCGGGTGTGCAAGCAGGCTATCCACGCACCGATGACTTAAATGGTTATCAACAAGAAGGTTTCGGCCCAATGGATCGAACCGTAACCCCTAAGGGTCGACGTTCAAGCACCGCACGTGGCTATTTGGATATGGCCAAAGGTCGCGCGAATCTAAGCATTATTACCCACGCCATGACCAATCAAATTTTGTTTAGTGGCAAACAAGCCATTGGTGTTGAATATATTCAAGGTGCTAATCAAAACAACTTGCTTCAGGTCTATGCCAATAAGGAAGTTCTACTTTGTGCAGGGGCGATTGCATCACCGCAAATTTTGCAACGTTCAGGTGTGGGTTCAAGCACTTTACTTCAATCTCTCGACATTCCAGTCGTGCATGACTTACCGGGCGTCGGTGAAAACCTACAAGACCATTTAGAAATGTACTTACAATATAAGTGCAAGCAACCTGTTTCTCTCTACCCTGCTTTAAAATGGCAAAATCAACCTGTGATTGGTGCAGAGTGGTTGTTTAACGGAACAGGGATTGGAGCAAGCAACCAGTTTGAAGCAGGTGGCTTTATTCGATCATCTAAAGAGTTTGCTTGGCCAAATATTCAATACCACTTCTTGCCTGTTGCGATTAACTATAATGGCAGCAATGCCGTCAAAGAGCATGGCTTCCAAGCCCATGTCGGTTCGATGCGCTCACCTTCACGCGGTCGAGTACAGGTGACATCTAAAAACCCTTTCGATCATCCAAGTATTTTATTTAACTACATGTCGACAGAACAAGACTGGCAGGAATTTCGTGATGCCATCCGTATTACTCGTGAAATCATGCAACAACCTGCGCTTGATCCTTACCGTGGCGAAGAAATCAGTCCCGGAAAAGATGTGAGTAGCGATGCTGAATTAGACGAATTTGTACGCAATCACGCCGAAACGGCTTATCATCCATCCTGTAGTTGTAAAATGGGTGAAGATGATATGGCGGTAGTTGATGGACAAGGTCGCGTGCATGGCCTGCAAAGTTTACGTGTGGCGGATGCATCAATTATGCCGCTGATTATCACGGGTAACTTAAATGCAACCACTATTATGATGGCTGAAAAAATCGCGGATCAAATCCGTGGCCGCCCAGCCCTACCTCGCTCTCATGCACCTTTTTATCAAGCTGAAACTGAATAATTTTTAATAGCTCAGCGCCTGACTTTAATTATCTTTAAAATAATAAGGTCAGGTGATTATTCATTTTTTCTTAAACAACAGTGCTGCGTTTTGTATAGACAGTGCTATTCCTATTAACATCCAATTTATACATTTTAGCTTTTAAAAAATTGAATGCCTGTATATATATTCAACATCAATATCTTAAATATCAAATCTTAACAAAAATAAAAAACAATAAAAACAATGATTAATGTTACACATCACTCATATTTATAGTTTAACTCAACTCATTTACAATAAAAATTACTAAGTCAATACATATTTAGTCTAAAATATTCATAAATCAGAACTGTGTGATAGGCTCAAAAATTATATTTTTTGTGCGCTTTTCAGCTTTTAAGTATTACTTCAACTATACCAAGCTGATCATTTATAAGCAGCTCTATCATTCTTCTTATTTTTATTCTATTCGCTATAAAGCGATCCAAAACCTGCTCCCCAAGGTCATAATCGCATGAACAAATTTTTAAAATACCTTTTGGTATTGATCGTACTGCTTATTATTGCAGTCGTAATTTTCTTATTTAGACCTATCACGTCTAAAAAAATTCAAACCACCAGCAATGAGCCTGTTGTTGACGCAGTCTTAGTCGGCGGTGGGATCATGAGTGCAACTTTAGGCACATATCTAAGCGAGCTTGAGCCAAACTGGCAAATTCGCATGTATGAACGCCTAGACAATGTTGCACAAGAAAGCTCAAACGGCTTCAACAATGCTGGCACAGGCCACTCTGGCTTTATGGAAATGAACTATACCTCTGAAAAAGATGGGAAAATGGATATTTCTAAAGCTGTGAACGTTGCGGAACAATTTGAAGTTGCAAAACAGTTCTGGTCTTATCAGGTGAAAGAAGGCGTTTTGGGTCAACCAAATAACTTTATCAATCCTGTGCCGCACATTGCCTTCGTTTGGGGCGATAACGTAAATTTCCTAGAAAAACGTTATGCTGCAATGGTTAAAAACCCAATGTTCTATGGCATGAAATTCTCTGAGAATCCTGCTGAAATTAAACAATGGGCACCATTGGTAATGAATGGCCGTGATGCTGCACAGAAAGTAGCTGCAACACGCATGGATGTAGGTTCGGATGTAAACTATGGCTCGATCACCACTCAATTGGTTGATCACCTTAAAAAACAATCTAACTTCAAACTACAAACATCAACTGAAGTGACTGGCATTAGCCAAAACGATGATAAAACTTGGACTGTTGCATTTAAAAACCTCACTACAGGTAAAACAGATCACGTCAAAACGCGCTTTGTCTTCATTGGTGCAGGCGGTGCAGCGGTTAAACTTTTACAAATGACAGGCTTACCAGAAGCGAAGCAATATGCTGGCTTCCCTGTAGGTGGCGTGTTCTTAATGACCGACAACCCGAAAGTCACTGAAGGTCATACTGCAAAAGTTTATGGTCGTGCTGAATTAGGCGCACCGCCAATGTCTGTTCCACATATTGATACACGTTATATCGACGGTAAAAAATATGTGTTGTTTGGTCCATTTGCAACTTATTCAAACAAGTTCTTAAAACAAGGTTCTCAGCTTGATTTATTGAAATCAACCACTAAGAACAACGTTTTACCAATGACCGCTGTGGGTATGGAAAATCTTGATTTGGTGAAATACTTAGTTAGCCAAGTCATGATGACCGATGAAGACCGTTTTAATGAGTTGAAAAAATACTATCCTGATGCAAAACCAGAAGACTGGCGCATGAATCAAGGTGGTCAACGTGTTCAAATCATTAAGAAAGAACCAGGCAAACCTGCAAGCTTGCAATTTGGTACCGAGATTTTTGCATCACAAGATGGTGCTGTGACTGCCCTATTAGGTGCATCTCCTGGTGCTTCAACTTCCCCTTATATTATGTTGAGCTTGCTTGAAAAAGCATTCCCTCAGCAAGTAGCAGGTAAATGGAATCCGAAATTACATGAAATTGTAAAATCGTACCAACAAGAACTCAGCACTAATCCTGTGCTTCTTGACCAAGTTCGCCAATACACCAGCACAACCCTTGGTTTGAAATATACACCTATGGCTAAAGCTGCAAATGACGAAACTATTGCGGTAGCAAAAGCACAGTAATCTGCTTTAAACCCTAAAAAGGATGGACTTTGCACCATCCTTTTTTTAATTCATATTTGAAACTATTCTGTTTATGTCGCTTTTCCATTCCGACGCTTTTTTGGCTTTTCGTTCACGTGATTTTTCACTTCTGAGTGTCAATCAGTTGTGCTTAATTCTAGCCATCATGATTCAAGAAGTCGTTATTGCCTATAGCGTCTACCAACTCACTCAGAATCCACTCAGCCTTGGCATGATTGCCTTAATTGAGTTACTTCCCTTTATTTGTCTCTCCCTGATTAGTGGCGACTGGGCTGACCGCTATAACCGACAAAAAATTGTGCAGTGGAGTTTTAGCTGTAGCACTTTAATTCCATTATTATTTATTGTTCTTTTTTCTCAGTACCAACAACAGCACATTCAACAAAATACACTTTTATGCGGCATTTATAGCCTCATCTTTTGCTTAGGCATACTTAGAGGCATTTACAGCCCATCATTTAATTCATTACGCCCTTTTCTAACCCCAGAGTCAGCCTATAGCAATGCAGCCACATGGACCGCGCTCATTTGGCAAATAGGCGGCATTTTAGCGCCTTTATGCGCAGGACTTTTACTCGGCCAACTTGGGCTTGAAAAAACTCTCTTTATCGTTTTTCTGTTATGTTGCGTGGGTAGCAGCTGCTTATTCGCATTAAGCGCTCGCGACTTCCCAAGCCCACATAAACAACATTTAAGCAAAAGCTTAAAAGAAGCCTATTTGTTTATCTTTAAACATCCACTAATGTTTTGGAGTATGTTACTTGACCTTAGCGCCATGCTTTTTTGTAGTGTCATTATCTTACTGCCTATTTTTGCACACGATATCCTTCATCTAGGCGTTGAAGGCTTAGGTGTACTCAGAGCAGCACCAGCCATTGGGGCCTGTATCATGATGTTGGTGCTTACCTGTTATTCTCCGATGCAAAATGCATGGAGAAACATGCTCTATAGTAGTTTTGCAATTGCTTTGTGCACTTTAGCCTTCGCACTATCCTCCCATATTTGGCTCTCAGTCATCTTCCTTGTTTTGATCGGTGCCTTTGATAGTATCAGCATGGTGATTCGACAAATTTTATTACAGCAACTCCCACCTAAAGTACTATTAGGGCGTGTAGCCGCTTTAAATGGCATCTTAGTGACTTCAGGCAATCAACTCGGTGCCTTACACATGAGCCTAATGACGCGTTATTTTTCAGTAGTGCCAGCAGTATTTATTGGCGGGATGCTGTGTTTAATGATATGTGGTTTAAGCTCTATCCGTACTCGACATTTATTCAAAGCATCTCCAACACGAAGAAAACATACGACCGTGGAAAAAAGTGAATAGCATGTTAAGCTTCAAATCCTCTTTAAATATGATGTGAGTTTCCAATAGAGCAAATTATGAAACAGATTCTCCCCTTTTCACACACACTCTATGCCAAACTCTATTCTTTCGTACTATCCGTGTTGTTGGCTTATTGCCTATTCAATGCAATCTATAGTGTGATTATTGGTGGAAAAAGTGCATACCTTTTCAGTAGTCTGATTTTAATATTTCAAACAATTACTGTTTTTAAAGCATCTGTAAATAAAAAGATCTATAACTACATGGGATTGATTGGACTCATTCTAATTCTGATTTATCTCAATGATTGGAGGCTTCTTTCTCAGTATGAAAGTATTACCATTCTTCCCTCAGTCATACTCAGCGCACTTAGCTTAGGCTATTTTTCACAGCAGCACTTGCATTTAAATCTATTGAAGGCGGCTTTAATTTTTGGGCTTTTAGTACTAGCCTATACGCAATACCATGACTTGAATACTCTACAAAACTATTATAATAGCCTGCATACAGGTGAAACATGGCAGCAATATGGTGCTTTATAAAGATCAAAAAAACCGTTAGAGTTTTCTTCTTATTTTAAGCACAAAAAAGCCAACAATATCGCTGGCTTGATTCTTTTAGACTTTAGCGATGAGTATGAATCGACATCACGATGCCCATGCTCGCTAGCATGGTAATCACCGCGGTTCCGCCATAACTCATCAGTGGCAATGGATCACCTGTTACAGGTAAAATCCCGCTCACCATCCCAGAGTTTAACAATACAAAGAAAAAGAACGTTAAGCCCACAGCACCCGCATATAAACGTCCAAAATTATGGAAGCTGTTCATACCAATAATCAAACAACGAATGATAATGGCTGCAAACAAACTAAACAGCAAGAACACCCCAATAAAGCCAAACTCTTCTGCATACGTCGACATAATGAAGTCGGTATGGTGCTCAGGCAAATACCCCAAATGTGACTGTGTACCCTCTGTAAAGCCCTTCCCCATTAAGCCACCTGAACCAATAGCGATTTTGGATTGGATAATATTCCAACCGGCACCCAATGCATCCGACTCTGGGTCAAATAAAGTGAGCACTCGCTTTTTTTGGTACTCTTGCAAAAAGAACATCCAAAGTAAGGGAGCCACAACAGCCAATGCGCCACAAGCCAAAGCAATGAGCCGCCAAGAGATACCGCTGAGGAAAATGACGCACACACCAGGAATCAAGAGACCTAGGTTTAAGTCGGGCTGTAAAGCCGCCAATAAAAATGGCAACATCATAATGCCCAACGAAATCACAATATGCATAAACTTAGGCGGGAATGCGCGGCCTGCAAAGTACCACGCCATCATCAAAGGCATGGCAAACTTCATAAACTCAGAAGGCTGCATGCTACCAATACCCGGTAGACTAATCCAGCGTCTGGCTCCCATGCGGGTTTCCCCCACCACCAAAACCAATACCATTAAAATCACAGCAAAGATGAAAAAATAAGGACTAATGGCCTGATAGACTTTGGGTGGAATTTGCGCACAGATAATCATCACAATGAAACCCACAGCAAAGCTTGTGGCTTGGCGAAACACCATGCCCATATCTTGCGCTGAAGCACTATAAATGACCAACAACCCCAACACGGCGTTTAAAATCAGAAAGCATAAAAGCCATGGATCTAAATGCAATTTAGCCCAGCGAGATGAGTCATGTTTAATGCTTCTACCGTCACGTAAAGACTGACGTAAAAAACGATACTGCTGTGATGGTATCATTTGCGTAAATTGAATGAGCTAAAGACAGGGCAAATTATAAGTTCAAAGTGTTTTAGATAACATCATTCAAACCCATATTTCTGTAGTTTTAGCTCAATAAATCCAAATAATTTTTTATTGTGCCGCCAAAATCAGGCGCGCAAGCTCAAGGTCATCTGGATAGGTAATTTTAATATTATCGGAGCGCCCTTGTACGACTTGAACCTTCTCACCAACAAACTCTAAAGCACTGGCTTCATCTGTAATTAAGGCTTGTGCCTCTAGTGCATGTTCAATTGCGTTTTTCAGTACCCCCAGTTTAGCAATCTGCGGAGTTTGTGCCTGCCAAAGCTGTGAGCGATCAACGGTTTCTTGAATATCTTGCGCTGAGGCTACACGCTTTAACGTATCTCTAACAGGAATAGCTAAAATCGCTCCGGTATTGGACTGAATAGCACTATCAACCAGTCTCACTAAACAATCCTGCGTGACACATGGACGTGCTGCATCATGCACAAAGACCCAGTCGTCAGCATCAGCGATTGTGGAAAGATAGTTGAGCGCACTGAGCACTGAGTCTACACGCTCAGCACCACCTTTACAAAAATGTGCTTTTTCCATGTTGGTAAAAGGCAAACTTTGAGCGACATCATCATCTGAACCAATCGCCAAAACATAGCCCTGCAAGGGCAATTGATTAAGGCGTAAAACCGTATGTTCAAGTACGGTCTTTTGTCCAATCATTTGATATTGTTTTAGTTCAGTTTTAGAAAAGCGACTACCCGAGCCAGCAGCAGGAATAATAGCCCACAATTTATGGGGTAGCTGGAGGGGTTTCAGGCTCATCGTCTTCATTGGTTCTCAAATCAATTTGGGCGTTAGGATTAATATAAACAGGCTTATATTGAGTACTAATGGTACTCATTTGAATAAACGTTTCTCGGGGTTTGATTAAACCCAAATCTAGACGCGCATGCTCTTCAATGGCTTCAATACCATTTTTCAAATCATACACTTCTGCCGCCAAGACACGATTACGTTCTTTTAAGTCGTTATTAATTTCAGTTTGTTGTTGGATTTTTTGTGTGAGTTGTAAATGGTCTTGATAACCACCCTCACCAAACCAGTATAAATACTGAAACCCTGCGATCAAAATGATCGCAAGGCCTAGTAGTACTTTACTCATCAACGAGTCGAATACATTGAACATTGACATCAGTCGCTTAGTTTAAACCTTTAAACTCAGCTTTACCGCGGTAAGCAGCATTTGTCAATTCTTCAATACGAAGCAATTGGTTGTATTTCGCAACACGGTCAGAACGGCACAGTGAACCTGTCTTGATTTGACCAGCAGCAGTACCCACCGCAAGATCTGCAATCGTAGAATCTTCAGTTTCGCCAGAACGGTGTGAAATCACTGTAGAGTAACCATTTTCTTTCGCAAGATAGATTGCATCTAGAGTTTCAGTCAACGTACCAATTTGGTTGTATTTGATTAAGATAGAGTTACCTACTTTCTCATTAATACCACGTTGTAAAATCTTAGGGTTTGTAACGAACAAGTCATCACCCACCAATTGGATTTTATCACCAAGGATAGACGTCAAATAAGACCAGCCTTCCCAATCTGATTCATCTAAACCATCTTCAATTGAGATAATTGGATATTGGTTGACAAGGCCCGCTAAATAGTCAGAGAACTGGTTGCTTGTGAATGCTTTATTGCCTTCACCAGCAAGGATGTACTGACCATTTTTGTAAAATTCTGAAGATGCACAGTCAAGAGCAAGCATAATGTCAGAACCTGCTTTGTAACCAGTTTGACCAATCGCTTCAAGAATAACAGTGATCGCTTCTTCGTTTGAACGTAAGTTCGGTGCAAAACCACCTTCATCACCCACAGCAGTGTTTAAACCTTTTTTGTTTAAAACTGATTTTAGAGAATGGAAGATTTCAGCACCTGCACGCAATGCTTCAGAGAATGAAGTGAAGCCTACTGGCTCAATCATGAACTCTTGAATATCAACATTGTTGTCTGCATGCGAACCACCATTGATGATGTTCATCATTGGTACAGGCATAGTCAAAATGGTTTGACCACGTAAGTCTGCGATGTATTGGAAAAGAGGAATTTTCTTTTCATCAGCAGCAGCACGTGCAGCAGCTAGTGATACCGCTAAAGTTGCATTCGCACCCAATTTTTCTTTGTTTTCAGTACCATCAAGTTCGATCATCGTGTTATCGATGTCTTTTTGTTCAAATACTGATTTGCCCACTAAAGCATCACGGATAATCGTGTTTACGTTGTTAACCGCAGTTTTAACACCTTTACCCAAATAGCGTGCTTTGTCGCCATCACGAAGTTCTAAAGCTTCACGAGAACCAGTTGAAGCACCAGATGGTGCACATGCACGGCCAACTACGCCAGATGCTAAGATTACGTCTGCTTCGATGGTTGGGTTACCACGAGAGTCCAAAATTTCACGTGCACGAATGTCAACGATTTGGCTCATGAACAATTCCTCAGTTGATTAATAACGAGATGCTTTAGATGGCATCAATGAGTTTATAATTTAGTGTGTATCTAGCTTTTGGAAGCCTTTAACCAAGGTATCCAATTCTTTTAGCTGCGCCAAGAAAGGCTCAAGCTGAGACATACGCAACGCGCATGGTCCATCACACTTGGCTTTTTCTGGGTCTGGATGCGCTTCCAAGAATAAACCTGCTAGACCTGTTGCCATTCCCGCGCGAGCAAGTGTCGTGATTTGCGCGCGACGACCGCCCGCAGAATCCGCACGACCACCCGGAGTTTGAAGCGCATGGGTCACATCAAAAAACACAGGAACATTCATTTCTTTCATGATGTCGAAGCCCAACATGTCTACAACCAAATTGTTGTAACCAAATGCCGAACCACGTTCACAAATAATGAGCTTGTCATTCCCTGCCTCTAAACACTTATGCAAAATATGGCGCATTTCATGAGGTGCAAGGAATTGTGCTTTTTTGATGTTAATGATGGCATCAGTTTTTGCCATCGCTTCAACCAAATCAGTCTGACGACTTAGGAAAGCAGGAAGTTGGATAATATCCGCAACTTCCGCTACAGGTGCAGCTTGGTAAGGTTCATGTACATCAGTAATGATGGGTACATTAAAATGTTTTTTAATGTCAGCTAACCACTCAATCCCTTTTTCTAGGCCCGGCCCTCGAAACGAGTTCAAGCTTGAACGGTTGGCTTTATCAAAACTGGCTTTAAATACGTAAGGAATCTGCAAACGCTTGCAGATATCAACATAGGTCTCTGCAATTTCAAAAGCCAAATCTTTAGACTCAAGTACGTTCATGCCGCCGAATAGTACAAATGGCAAGTGGTTTGCCATTTGTATATCGCCTAAACGTACAATTTCTTGTGGTTTTAATTGTGACATTTAAACTTCCTAGTTTATTGCTTAACCCAAATTACTTCGCTTTTTTGTACTGTGCTTTCGCAGCATCAATAAAACTAGCAAATAATGGGTGTCCATCACGTGGTGAACTTGTAAATTCCGGGTGGAATTGTACAGCAATAAACCAAGGATGTTGAGGAATTTCAACTGTTTCTACTAAGTGCTGTACAGGTGAATAGCCCGAAATTTTCATGCCAGCTTCTTCAAGCGCTGGAATAAAACGGTTATTCATCTCATAGCGGTGACGGTGACGTTCAATAATATCTGCTGAACCATACACTTCACGTGTTTTAGTGCCTTCAACCAATTCTGATTTTTGAGCACCCAAACGCATCGTACCACCAAGATCAGAGTCAACATTACGCTGTTGAACTTCACCACGTTCATCTAACCATTCAGTGATTAGACCAATCAATGGAGACTTAGTCGAACGGTTGAATTCAGTCGAACTCGCGTCACTAATACCCACGACATTACGTGCATATTCGATCACAGCCAACTGCATACCTAAACAAATACCCAAGAATGGAACACCGTTTTCACGTGCGAATTTAATCGCTTGCATTTTCCCTTCAGTACCACGTTCACCAAAACCGCCCGGTACCAAGATTGCATCCATATCTTTCAATACTTCATTGACATCTTGGCTTTCAAGTTCTTCAGCATTGACATAGTCAATTTGAACTTTAACGCGATTCTGAATGCCCGCATGTAAAAGCGCTTCATTCACAGACTTATACGCATCTGGAAGCTCAACATACTTACCCACCATTGCAACACGTACAGTGTATTCAGGGTTTAGCAGTGCTTCTACAACATTGTCCCAATCTGTTAAATCAGCTTCAGGTAAGTCATTGAAACCAAAACGCTCACAGATCAAGTCGTCAACATTTTGTTCATAGAACGTACGCGGAATTTGGTAAATGCTGCGTGCATCTTTACACACCACAACTGCACGTGCTTCAACGTTTGTGAACAAAGCAATTTTACGGGTCGTGTCTGCATCAACATCATATTCAGTACGACAAATTAAAATGTCTGGCTGAATACCAATCGATAACAATTCTTTTACCGAGTGCTGAGTTGGTTTAGTTTTCAACTCTGCCGCAGATTTGATATATGGAAGCAAAGTTAAGTGCATAAGCATAGTACGCTTATGACCTAGTTCAACCATAAGTTGACGTACAGATTCCATGAATGGGAGAGATTCGATGTCACCTACTGTGCCGCCAATTTCAACAATCGCAACGTCATAACCTTCGCCTGCGCGAAGTACACGTTCTTTGATGTTGTCTGTAATATGTGGAATAACTTGAACAGTTCCACCAAGGTAGTCACCACGGCGTTCTTTATTTAAAACGTCTTGGTATACGCGACCAGAAGTAAAGTTATTTAACTTGGTCATTTTCGCACGACGCAAGAAACGTTCGTAATAACCCAAGTCTAAATCGGTTTCTGCACCATCCTCTGTGACAAAAACTTCACCATGTTGGAACGGGCTCATAGTCCCTGGATCGACATTAATGTATGGATCCATTTTTACCATGGTTACTTTTAATCCACGGGCTTCTAAAAGCGCAGCAACTGAAGCAGCTGAAATACCTTTACCTAGTGATGAAACTACACCACCAGTCACGAAAATAAAATGGGTCATTGGGTTTCTCGTACAATCGAGCCTAATTCGGCCTGCAATGTTGCGCAATTTTACTTTACCTTGTACCAATAAAGCAAAGTCAATCCGCATCAATTCATAGAACAATAAACAATTGGATATTCTATCAGCATTTGGCAGATAAAATTAAGCTAAGTTCATAGGATTTTCATCTTGCATTTTGCTGTTATAATGGCACGATCCTTCAAACACTCGATTTTATGTAATTATGAATAAAAAACTTTTAATTTGTGGTGCCATTGCAGCAGGCTTACTATTAACAGCATGTGTAAAGAAAGAAGCGCCTAAAGAAGATGAACAAGAACAAGTTGAAGTCGTCACTACAGAGCAACAACAAACTGTTGAACTTCAACCTTTAGCAGCATCTGAGCCTGAGATTCCAGCGCAAGTTGAAGTGATTCGCGAAGAAACGCCGAATACAACTACTGAAATCCGTCGTGAAACGCCAGCACCTGCTCCAGCAGCTCAGCCTGCACCTAAAGCAGAAGCACCAAAAGCTGAAGAAAAACCAACGCAAGCACGTCCAAGTAATACAAACCCAAATACGCAAACTGAAGACGATGCGGTTGCAGCAGCCATTGCAGCAGCGACACCAGCTTTAGAAAACTAATCATCGCTATTTAGATGATTAAAAAACCCGATTGATATCGGGTTTTTTTAATGCTGGCTTATAAATAGGCTTTTAATTTTTCTGCAAGAAAGTCGATAAACAAGCGAATACGCTTTGGCACATAATTCTGTTGATAGTAGACCGCATGTATTTTCTGCTCTTTGATCTGAATTTGATCTTCCAACAAAGCAATAAACCGCCCATCTTGAATATCTTGCTCGACCATAAAGCGTGATAAACAGGCAATCCCTGCCCCCTGCAATGCCAACTGACGAACCGTTTCACCATTTGAACATTTAATTTTAGCCTGAATAATTAAAGGCTCATCCTCCAACTGAATAGGCCACGTATTTAAATATGCAGGCTGACTAAAACCAAGCAAAGTATGTGAGCTTAATTCTGCTGCATTTTTAGGTAGACCATGTTTTTGCGCATAAACAGGACTAGCCACAATATATAAACGGCTTTTACAAAGCAGCTTGGCATGTAAGCTGGAATCCGCTAACTCACCAAACCTAATCGCGACATCGGTTTTATGTTCAAGTAAGTCTATAACCTGATCGTGATTGGTAATTTCTATATCAATTTTTGGGTAGCGCTGCATAAACTCTTCAATCAGCGGCACTATCACATGCAGCACAAAAGGCGTTGCTGAATCAATCCGAATTAAACCAGATGCCTCAGCATCATTATTTTGCAGACTTTCTTCAGCTTCGGTCAGATCGAGTAAAATTTTACGCGCCTTTGCCAAAAACTGCTGTCCTTCATAGGTCAGCTTGAGCTTCCGTGTCGTTCGTTCCAGCAAAGTCACATTCAACTTTGACTCCAAACGTTGCAAGGCACGGCTGACACCCGATGTGGTTTGATCCAATTGCTGCGCAGCTTTGACGATAGAGCCACTATCAACAATGCTTACAAAAGCCGTTAATTCTTCTATGCTTGATTTCATGTGTAATTATTGATTAATAGTCAATAATATTTTGCAAATTACCCAGTTTTTAAGCAAGTCTTTTTTCTACAAAATAGCCTCATTCCATGAAACAAATTATCGAGTAAGAAATGAATATCGTTCCTCAATTCGGCCTAGGTACTTTCCGTTTAACAGGTGACACTGTCATTGAGTCTGTGAAAACTGCGCTAGAAGTCGGTTATCGTGCAGTCGATACTGCACAAATCTATGGTAATGAAGCTGAAGTTGGTCAAGCCATTGAACTCAGTGGTATCAATCGTCAAGATCTTTTTCTCACTACAAAAATCTGGACGGAAAATTACTCAGCAGAAAAGTTGATTCCAAGCTTAAAAGAAAGTTTGCATAAACTAAAAACCGATACAGTGAATCTAACCTTGATCCACTGGCCTGCCCCAAGTACAGGTGTGAACATTACAGAACTCATGCAGAACCTATTGGAGGCAAAACAACAAGGTTTGACCGAATACATTGGTATTTCTAACTTCAATATTGAGCTGACTCAACAGGCGATTGAGAGTATTGGGCTAGAAAACATCGCGACCAACCAAATTGAACTCAGTCCTTACCTACAAAACCATCAACTGGTTGATTTCCTCCAAGCGCAAAACATTGATGTCACTTCATATATGACACTGGCTTACGGTAAGGTTTTGAATGATCCTGTTTTAATGCACATCGCGCAGCAACATCAGGTATCAACTGCACAAATTAGCTTGGCTTGGCCATTACAACGTGGTTTTGCAGTCATACCTTCTTCAACCAAACGTGAACACTTGATGTCCAACTTAAAGGCGCAAGAGATTCAACTGTCGACTGAAGAAATGATGGCAATTACGCAATTAGACCGAAATCAACGTGAAGTTAGTCCTGAGGGATTAGCACCGATTTGGGATTGAGCATCACTATGAAAATTAATTTTCCACTTTTGGCGCTTGCGGTGGGTGCTTTTGCCATTGGAACCACCGAGTTTTCACCCATGGGCTTTTTGCCTGAAATTGCCAACGATTTGTCCGTTTCAATTCCACAAGCTGGACTGCTGATTAGTGCCTATGCAGTAGGTGTCATGATTGGGGCTCCGCTCATGACCTTATGGCTGGCACGCTTTCCTAAGAAAACAGCTTTAATCCTATTGATGGCTATTTTCACGATTGGGAATGTGTTGGCAACCGTTGCACCTGATTATATGAGTCTCATGGGTGCACGTTTAATTACCAGTTTAAACCATGGTGCATTCTTTGGCTTAGGTTCGGTGGTGGCAGCCAGTGTTGTGCCTAAAGACAAACAAGCCAGTGCAGTCGCCATGATGTTTATGGGCCTCACCATTGCCAATATTGGCGGTGTGCCACTTGCGACGTGGCTCAGTCAAAATACCAGTTGGCGCATGGCTTTTGCTGCGATTTCAATCTTAGGCATCATGACCATGTTGGCCCTATGGAAAGCACTCCCGCAAGATCACGATGTGGTTAAACCGAATGTAGCAAAAGAATTGCGCGTTTTAACACGTGCGCCTGTCGTCCTCGCTTTATTAACCACAGTCATGAGCGCGGGCGCCATGTTTGCGTTATATACCTACATTGCTCCGAGCCTACACGTATTTATGCAGGCATCACCGCAAACCATCACCTTGATGTTGGTTTTAATCGGGATCGGTTTCTCCATTGGTAATCATTTGGGTGGAAAGTTTGCCGATCTATCCCTAGAGAAAACCCTGATAGGCTTCCTTGTACTTTTGATGGTGATGATGCTTGTTTTCCCAGTATTAGCGCAAACAACCGTTGGGGCAGCGATTGGCTTAGTGATTTGGGGTGCAGCAGCATTTGCGGTAGTACCTCCACTGCAAATGCGCGTCATGTCAGTCGCAGCAGATGCGCCTGGTCTCGCCTCTTCAGTTAACATTGGCGCGTTTAACTTAGGCAATGCCTTAGGTGCCTTTGCAGGTGCAACGGTACTGAGTATGCAACTCAGCTATGCAGCAGTTTCATATGCAGGTGCCGCACTCAGCTTTATGGCCTTGATCTTGGTCTTACTGCAAATGAAGTTCGGTCTTAGCAAGAAAGCCTGTGGAGCCGTTTAAGCCTTTACACTGCTGAACCAATCAAAAAAAGACCTACACTGCTGTAGGTCTTTTTTATACTTAGTGTTTTTGTTGTTCCAATTTCAAAAAGTCCGCAATCAGCTTGGTTGCCCAAGACTCTGTATTAAGTGCCCCTTCATAGAAGCCACAATGGCTGCCTTTTCTGGTGGTCACAACGGCAATATTCGGCATTTGACGGATCATGTCTTTATACGGTTCAAAATTTTTAATGTGACAAACGGGATCATCCTCTGCATTTAAAATCAGCAATGGAATGGTGACATTTTCAAATACATAGATTGGGTTTGTGGCTTGGTTATAACTGTCATAGTCCACATAACCCGCCATTTCATAATAACTCGACTCAAACTCAGCCAAGGTTTTGGTCATTAAAACTTGCGACACAGACGCTGTTTGTTGCCACGTTTGCTGGTAGGGAAAAATAAATTTCTTAAACAGCTTCTTGGTCATGACCTTACTGTAAAAGGGATGCACATTTACAAAACCCAACTCAGTGTTATAGCCAGGACACAGGGCAAAGGCCGCCTTGAAAGGGGTTTGACTCCCTTCTTCGCCTAAGTAACGCACCAAAAGCCCCGTTCCTGCAGAAGAGCCTACCGCATACAACATTGAACTTGGAAATGTACTTTGAATAAAGGCAATTTGTTCACGTAAATCATCGGTTGAACCGAAAAGATTCATTTTGGGTACAGGCATTGGAAGGTCTGCATGTCCACGGCGTAAGCACAGTGCAACACGCCAACCCGTATAGCGATTTAAGTCACGCACCACCTCACGCATACTTTCAGGAGAGCCTGTAATCGTATGCATAACCACAACCGTTGGCGTCGCTTCAGGCAAGTCATAACCAAACCACATAATGCCAGTGACCCCACCGTCTTGCATCTCTAACTGATCAAAATGATCGTATTCCAATTGAATCTGACGCTTACGAATCACATCAAAATACAAAAGATGGGCATGCGTGTTAGATAACCACGGCGTTGGTCGGTACTTCTCTTGAAGCTGTGTAAGCGCCCCAACAGTCTCTTGAATTTTCCCTTTCGGGTTAATATAGAGCTTCGGTTGTTCCGCACCAGTCACTCGATCCCACGCCGTTTGGCTTAATTGGTTTAGCAAACTGAACACAGCATTCATATCAGTACCTTCTTTTTCCTATCTTTCTTGGTGATGCATCAATTTTCGTGCCTAACTATAAATAACAAGTCACACGTTTATCATCCAGCTTGAGGTGCAAAAGCTGCCATTCGCTGTCCCATTTGTACAGCTAAGGCCTCTAGCCCCGATTTAGGACGGATCATCACTTCAAAATCTACAATTTGACCTTGCTCATTAAAACGAATCATGTCAATCCCTTTGAGCTTTTTTTCGCCGACATTGGCAGAAAACTCAAGGACGACACTTAAACCATCCTCTGTAAAAAATTCACGGTAGTAAGTAAAGTTTTCAAAAACCTGAATCACATTACTTAAAATAAAAAAAACCACTTGCTTACCCGGATAAGGGTTAAATGCCACCGGTGAACGGAAAACAACATCTTCTGCTAAAAGCTCATTTAAGATGCTCATATCACGAGTCGTGACCATATCATGCCAGCGTACCAATGCTTGTTTTGTTGTTGCTAAACTCATTCTTATGTCCTTATGAAAGTGAATCCACTCAAATCTGCAATAAAGGTACCTTCTCTTACACCACACACGTTTCATGGAAAAGGCAACACGAGGGAAAAGGATAATATTTTAGAAAATACCTCTTCCAAACCCTCTCCGTATAGGAGAGGGAGATTTATTACAAAATTTAATCGGATAAATTATTGTTATCGATTAAATGGTCGCAGCCAATTCCGCACCTTGACGAATCGCACGCTTCGCATCCAACTCACCTGCTTCTTTCGCACCACCAATCAAATGCACATTTTTACCATCGGCTTTTAACTGATCATACATTGCAGTATAAGACTCTTGTCCTGCACAGATAATCACGTGATCAACCTCTAAAACCGTTGGCTGATCATTCACTGTAATATGGAGACCTTGATCATCAATTTTGTCGTAGCTTGCACCTGCAATCATTTTTACATCGCGATGTTTTAGTCCCGTACGGTGAATCCAACCCGTGGTTTTACCTAAGCTTGCACCGACTGCCTTCGCTTTACGCTGTAGAAGGTAAATTTCACGATCTGACTGCTCCAAGACTGGCTGTTTTAAGCCACCGACATGTGCATAGCTGGTATCAATTCCCCATTCATCATAGAATTTTTGTGGGTTTAAACTACCGCTTTCACCTTCATGGCTTAAGTATTCTGCTGTATCGAAACCAATACCACCCGCACCAATAATCGCTACTTTTTTACCGACAGGCTTACGCTCACGTAGAACTTCGATATAACTCAACACTTTCGGGTGATCAATCCCTTCAATAGTCAACTCACGTGGAGTAACGCCTGTTGCAACCACGATGTCATCATAGTTCTCAGCGCTCAGCTCCTCATAAGTTGCTGTATGATTCAGCACCAACTTGATATTCGGTTGTAATTCAATTTTACGTTTGAAATAACGCAGTGTTTCGTAAAACTCTTCTTTACCTGGAATAGTCTTCGCAATATTAAACTGACCACCAATCTGACTGGCTGCATCAAAAACAGTCACTTGATGCCCACGGTCAGCAGCATAAGTCGCAAAACTCAAACCTGCAGGCCCAGCACCAATCACCGCAATATTTTTCTTAGCCGCACTTTCTTTAAAAATCAGTTCAGTTTCATAGCATGCACGCGGGTTGACTAAACACGTCGCAATTTGCATGGAGAAAATTTGATCTAAACAGGCTTGGTTACAACCAATACACGTATTGATTTCATCACTACGGCCTTGTTCTGCTTTGAGTACAAACTCAGCATCTGCAAGCATTGGGCGTGCCATCGATACCATATCCGCATCACCCTGAGCCAAAACATGTTCAGCCATTTCAGGGGTATTAATACGGTTAGACGTCACCAAAGGAATTTGAACCGAACCTTTTAGCTTCTTGGTCACCCATGTAAATGCCGCACGTGGCACTTTGGTTGCAATCGTTGGAATACGCGCTTCATGCCAACCAATACCTGTATTGATAATGGTTGCACCCGCCTTTTCAATTTCTTTGGCAAGCTGAATCACTTCTTCTAAAGTCGAACCACATTCAACCAAATCCAACATTGAAAGACGGTAAATAATAATAAAGTTTTCACCCACTTCTGCACGAGTGCGTTTTACGATTTCAATCGGAAAACGAATACGGTTTTCATAGCTTCCGCCCCATTCATCATCACGATGGTTGGTACGTGCCGCGATGAACTCATTGATTAAGTATCCTTCTGAACCCATGATTTCAACACCATCATAGCCAGCAACTTGTGACAAGTTTGCACAATTCACAAAGTCTGCAATAGTCTGATTCACTTCAGCAGAAGTAAGAGCATGGGGTTTTACAGGGTTAATCGGTGCTTGAATTGCAGAAGGTGCAACGTTTTCAGCCTGATACGAATAACGACCGGTATGCAAAATCTGTAATGCAATTTTACCACCCGCATCATGTACGGCTTGTGTGATGACTTTATGCTTTTCCGCTTCTTCTAAAGTATCTAACTTAGAACCACCGTGAAAAGTCACACCATGATCATTTGGTGAAATACCCCCTGTTACGATTAGCCCTACACCGCCAGCGGCACGCTCTGCATAAAATGCCGCCATGCGATCATAACCACCCTCAACTTCTTCAAGTCCAACGTGCATAGATCCCATTAATACGCGGTTTTTTAATGTGGTAAAGCCTAAATCTAAAGGCGCAAGTAAATGCGGATAATTAGACATGTGTACTCCTTGGCGTGCTTTCGCTGGCTGGTATTTTAAATACAAGGTTAGATCAAATTATTTAATGCAACAAGTTGCATAATGTTTATCTTTATAATCGAGATTTGTTTTTTATGCAACATGTTGCATAATGACTCTACGTCCATTTTAATTGCGAAATATTACCGAAATGTCATTAGCTCATGTTTTATTGACCAGTTTGATTGAAAAACCAAGCACAGGTATTGAGTTAGCGCGTCGTTTTGACCGTTCAATGGGCTTCTTTTGGAATGCAACACATCAACAAATATATAGAGAACTCAGCGCTATGCAAGGCAAAGGCTGGATTTCAACGATAGAAGATGATGGTGCAACCTCGCGTAAAAAAACCTATCAGGCAGAACAGCTCGGACGTACAGAACTTGCCGACTGGCTGGTAAAACAAAGCCCACCTGCCCAGCTCCGTGAAGAACTGATGGTGAGACTGCGTGTTGAAGCTCAGCTTGGCGGCAACACGGTTTTGCCTGAACTTGAACGACATCTCATCCTACACAAAGAAAAACTACAAATTTACCAAAGCATTTTTGCCAAAGACTTTGGTCATGCTGAAGAAAATGATCGTACCTTATATATTCATAAAATGATTTTACAACTTGGAATTAACTTAGAATGTGGTTGGATTGAGTGGCTAGAGACCATGATTCCAGCACTTAAAAACTTCGAAAAATAAAAAACCACGCAAAGGATTGACCATGCCACATTACCTGATGCCAGATGGCGAAAAACTCTATGTTCGAGAATTTGGACAAGGCACACCAGTACTGGTCTTATCTGGCTTAGGGATGCAAAGTTGGCAATGGCTACCTTTTTTATATCAACACCGTAAAAAGTACCGTTTTTACATTCCTGACTGGCGAGGTTTTGGTGGTTCAGCGCAGTGCAAAATTCCCACACTGGATGCGATTTCCAGCCACTGGCAAGATTTAAACTGCTTTCTAAAACAATATGCTGATACAGCATTTCATGTGATTGCCTATTCTATGGGCGCTACGACAGCCATGCATGGCATGCAGTATGGTCGCTTTCAAAACCATATCCGCAGCTATTTACACATCGACCAAACACCCAAGATTAGCGTCGATGCAGACTGGCCACATGGTTTATTTGCTGAAAAGCACGCCAATTTCAAAGCCATCCTACAAAACATTGCAGACCTATTGGCTCAAAATGCGCATTATCGTTTGGTTTCAGACTTAACAGCACCCATACGTACTGAACTGGTCAAGCAACGGTTGGCTTTTATTCAACTGCAAGCCACACCATCTCGAACTGCGGCTTTATTTCAAAAAGCATTTCAACAGCCACACTTGCAAAAATTCATGCTCCCAATCCAGCGTTTAGACTATATGGCTTGGTATATTCAAAATTATCTTGACCATCAAGAAGACTATCGCAGTGCGCTCAGTCAGATTGACCGACCGGCTACATTTTTTATTGGTGAAGACTCAAAACTTTATCCTGCTCAAGGACAAAAACTGATTGCTTCAAGTGTGCCGCATGCAAAAACGGTGATCTTTAAAAAATCTGGGCATACGCCTTTATTGAGTGAACCGCGCAAATTCTCCCAAGAAATTACACGTTTCCTCAAGGCTACGGATGTCTGAATGTGTGTCGTATTATCAACCAAATAATGAATATTTTTATAACAGCTGAAGATAAACACACTTAATCATTCCATTGTAATGACAAAAAATCAGATCAACCCGATAAAACATCAATGCTTGGGAATTAAAAAAGGCATCTATTAGAGATGCCTTTTTCTTATGCTGCATAAGTCTGCTTGAGATAAGCAACAATATCTGCCGATTCAAACAAAGCCGTTTCAGTGTTCGGATCAACCAAATATGGCACTTGAATATCACGTCCCATCACCTGCATGACTTGCTCACGCTTTCCACCTGCCAAAGGTACATATTTGCCCGGCTTTAAACGCAGTACTGCTGGGCCTTGATCTTGCCAACGTTCTTTAGGCACATTATGAAACTTAAAAGGCAGTTCCAACTCGGTCAGCAAACCACGGACAATCCGAGTATAAGGACTGGCTTCAAATCCCCAAAGTTGTAACAACTGTTCTGGCGCTACGCGATCTTTAATACTCTTATTGATCCATACTCCACTCGCTCCATTTACCAATGTCCCGACATAAGCAACATAAGGTGTTTTGGGATAATGTGCATACTTTTTCGGTGTTTTACCACTGCGTCCATACTGTTCAAACAAGTAGTGAATAATATCTTCAGATTCGTACAACTTGGTGTCAGTGTTCTCATCGAGTAAAAAAGGAAATTGGGTTTTTCCACCCAACTGTTTCACCAAAGGACGATATTTAGTTCCACCCTTAGGACATGGATACACTTCATAATCCAAGTTCAACAAAGTCAGTACTTCACGCACACGACGACAATATGGCGAGCCTTCAAACTCATAGAGCTTTAAAGGTTGTTCAGGTTGTTTAGGATGCGGCGTTCCAGTTACACCACGCCCACCTTGCGCAAGCCCCGAAAAAAGAGCCTGAATCACTTTAATTTGATGCTTCACCATATTACACGTCCATATCTTTTGTTGATGTTATTATGAGTCTGGTTGCTACTTATGCATCGACCAGTTTTTCTTTTGCAATGACAATACCGTTATTATCCGCATAGAGATAATGACCTGATTGAATGGTGACACCACCAAAATGCAGGCTGATATCAACTTCTCCTACACCCTTACGGTTACTTTTTTGTGGAATGGCGGCTAAAGCATGCACCCCTAAATCTAGTTCAGCAATGGCATCTACATCACGGACACAGCCATAAATCACCACACCATTCCAGTGATTTTTGACTGCTGACTCTGCAATTAAGTCTCCCATCAAGGCACAGCGCATCGAAGCGCCACCATCTACAACCAATACTTTACCCGTACCATCTGTTGCTAACAGCTCTTTCACCCGAGAGTTATCTTCAAAGCATTTAACCGTAACCACCTGACCACCAAAGGTTTTACGCGCACCATAGCTCTTAAAAAACTTACCATCCATCGATGGACTGACCACTTGTAAATCAAGTTCAGGATGATCATCCAATAAATCGCATGTCACAAATGCTGTCGTCACCACACTTCCCCTCATTTTGTCTTTTGTATGCGTAAATTATCATATATTTCAAATTTTTCGGTCTGCGTTTGGGCAGCCTCGACCATAGTATGAGCCACTTGTTCTGCTGTCACTGGCTTATATTTAAAATGCTTTGGTATAAAATGCGATAGTTTGGTATAAGCCTTTTGGAAAATATCTTCCAACATGCGACCTTCATTACGCTGTCCGATCAGTAAGGATGGCTGCAGAATACTAACCTTATATAAATCGAGTCCTCGAATAGTCTCTTCAAGCTCACCTTTGACGCGATTATAGAAGATTTTCGAATTGGCTTGCGCACCCAAGGCACTGATCAACACATAATGGGTTTTGGTCAAAACAAACAATTCAGCAAAATGTGCATTCACCACATAGTCGATGGCATAAAACTGCTCTTTTGAGCCAGCTTTCTTTAAAGTCGTCCCCAAACAACTAAAAGCATGACTGTAGCCCTGAACATCTTCATGGTTGAGTAATAAAAAATCATCCAGCTCCAGTTGCTGAACTTTGTCATACTGATCGAGCTGCATATTATGCTTTCTGACTACAGCCAAAATTTTGCTACAACTTGGCAGTTGTTGTAATTGTTGAATCAGGTTTAAGCCCACCAAACCCGTTGCTCCAATCACAATGGCTTGTTCTATATTTTGTGTCATTTTTATACAAACTCCCATGCAGATGGCTAATCTTACCTTTTCTTTAGAATTTTTATGTATCTTAAATATAGTCAAAGCATGTCAAGACTTGACTTCACTGCGTATATTAATCAAAATATGCCACTTGTTTACGGGCTGGTGATTGTTCTTCTGATGTGGTTTTCAGTTTGAATTTCAGCCCGCCCAGACCAATCTATTTCAAGGAGTGCACGAGTGGCAAACTCTGCTCAAGCTAAAAAACGTGCTCGTCAAAACGTTAAAGCACGCAAACACAACGCAAGCTTACGTTCTATGGTTCGTACTTACATCAAACGTACAGTAGCTGCTATCGCTGCTGGTGATTACGCAGTTGCTTCTGAAGCATACAAAACTGCTGTACCAGTAATCGACCGTATGGCTGATAAAGGCATCATCCATAAGAACAAAGCTGCTCGTCATAAGAGCCGTTTAAATGCACAAGTTAAAGCTTTAGCTAACTAATTTATGCATTAAAAAAAGCCCTTTTTAAAGGGCTTTTTTTGTATCTATTTTTTGAACCTTCCAACGCCTAAACCTTTTCCAATACATCTTTTACTTAACAATACAGCTTAAAACTCAAATAAAATTTAGCAAGCGATCTCTAGCATCCACAAGAACATCTACTTACAAAAAAAGCCCCCTTTAGGGAGCTCGTTTTCATTTCATGTTAAATCATTTGCCAGATGAGCAGTGGTTTAATTCAAAGATTGAGCTTTCAAGTTTTTCACTAAAATACCAATGTTTTTTGAGGTTACCCCAGCCAAAATCAAGCTTGTATTTTGATTCAGCATTGTCCATCTTTGATTGTTATTTCCAGAGCAACCATATCGAATCGCAATCTGACGGTTATTTACCAAATTACCCGAGTTTAAATCTAAGCACTGTCCTGATTGTTTAATGGCAGACGTCGTGGCATCCATTGACCACACTTGTGCTGCATTATTCGCTACACAGTCAGTCAAGGTGACTTTAGCACTTCCTCCATTACCCGTTAGACACTGCCCCATAGCTGCTTTGCTATGGATATGCCCTAAACTGTCATAAACCCACTGCTCGGTCTCATCAGCAGTACAAGCCGACGGGCCACTAATGTAAACATCCATTTTTTTGTTCGCAGTTACCTCCGTTTTTAAACAGTTTTTGTTGTTTTTTAACAAAGTACTTTGTGCAAGTGGGTCATCCTGTTGTAAACCTAGCTGCTTGATAAAAGCATTGAGTGCATCAATCGCAGTAGGTACATCTTTGGCCAAATCATCATAATAAACATTTACCCAACGATTTAAACGCATCCATCTAGTTTCTTGCTCTTCATAACGCTCAAGTACCTGCTGTGCAGCTAAACTCATCTCATTTTTATACGATTTATAAGACTGATAAAGCATTGAGCCATTTGGTGACAAAACAATAATATTGTTCGCCGCCTGATTCAGTAGCTCTTGCTCAAGCAGAGGCAACTCTACATCGCGTAAGGCTTTATAACCCTGTGCTTTACCAATCTTAACTGCAGGTGTAATAGCCGTAGCATATTGGGGAATCACTGTAGTCGATAATAATTTGGCAACAGCATTGGCCTGCTTACAATATAAATCAACTTTTTGAGGATGATCTGCAAGCGCTAAATTGACATGTAATTTATTGGCATTACTACCTAATCGTGTCGGAGCCAGTGCAATATTGGTCACTGTATTTGGATACTGTACATTTAACCAACATGCATCCTGATTTAACGCCGTATTTGCAGCGGGTAAATCATAGACATTGCCCCAGTTTGAACGTGCCGCAGGATAGAGTAACCCAACCTTTGCAACAGGGTCATAGCCACCCAAAATGGTCACTACAGGCTCACCAAAAACACGTGGGCGTAGATAGTTTTGCTTTGGTTGATACCAGACAGGTGCTGAAGAATTGGGCATCTTCTCTTGAAACACTTCCATTTGCCTAGTCTTAGCATTCCACTTTTTATAACCCGTCGGTGAAGTCTTATCCCACACTAAGAGTTTATTAAATTGAGGTTGAATTTTTTCGAAGGTGCTGTAACCCGTATAGTGGGTATAACGTGAAACTGAGCTTGATGCATAACCACCAGACATCGCATCTCGGCTATATGGATATAAAGCTAAGAAATTTTCAATTCCTGTAGAAGCAGCCCATAAATCATTATTATTCCAAATCAAATTACCCCGCATCATATTGCGATACGGAATATAACCCCAACCACTGTCTGCATGATGTGAAGTCCAGAACTGGTTATCACCCTCCTGCCCAGGATAATGCCCCAGTCCATAGTGGTGTCCAATTTCATGACTAAACTCATTGCCAACTGAATCATACAACGTCAACATACCATTCCCACCACTTAAACCATGGCTAATTTCGCCATTGGCATATTTTCCACGACTATGGTGTGCAACTACGGTTTGAGTTAATTGAGGCTGATTTTGACTTGCCATCGAAGCACTGGTAATTCCCCAGTTTGCTAGATTAATGCCTACGCTAAATGTCGACTTACCCACGTTTTCACGCATATCGCCATCATAATCCCCGCCTTGGCTGGCACTTGCCGTATCGTAAATCGTCCCGTCGGCAATCATGACGCGATCTAACTGAATATCATCATATTTTGCAACGGTCATTTCAGCAGCTGGAATCGTTTGAAAGTAATCTGAACCTGCCCGAACAGGATCATTCAGCATATAGTGACCATTGGAAACAGGGGGAGCAGTTAACATGCCGATACGAATATTATTTAAGACCAACTCTCCAGGAGAGGCAAAATCAATTTTATCTTCTGTAATTTGTCCCTGACGTCCAAGAGAATCTTTGAGCTGAATACGCAAACCTGGACGTATTTCATCCCAATTGAGTCGAGCACTCCACGCACGCTTACTATATTGCACACGCGCACGCTCATCGGTATTGGTTTGATCAGACTGAGGAATCTGAGTTGGATCGTTAAATGTAACTGTGCGGAGCAACTGATTATTCATGTAAATATCAGCACTCAGACCATCAATTTTCCCCATGCTATCAGTTGGCGTAACTAACAATAGCGCTTCTTTTTCCATCGTCAGCCGCGGCATTTTTTTACTTTCATTACCATTTGGATCAACCACATGACTCTGACCAAATTGCAGCATTGCTTCGAAGTTACCAGTTAAGTCATTTCGTATCACACGTGTTTTTGAGTTTGCATCGTAGTCAAAATACCCCAATGTATTTCCATCAGCCACATCCTGTGTAGGTTCAGCATAGGTTTTCACTACAGGCGTTGTAGAGTTTTCGGTTCCACTTTCTCCACCACCTCCACCACACGCAGCTAACATCAGTGTTACAACGCAAAGACTTAGCTTGCAATACAAGAACTCATTCACACTTTTCACACCTTTCCCCGAAATAGTCACAAATAAAAATTAAAAAATCATTAATAATTTATATAAATCAAAAGCTTAATTATTTAACACTATTTTCTACTCATATTCAATTTACATAATTTGTCACTTCAGAACATATTTTTTATAAACATTAAAACTAATGTCCGAAAAATAAAAGTTCTGTGACAGGGCTTGAATTTATGAGAAATAATGATGAGTTATACATTTGAATTTGCACCAATATGATGCCAATATTTGTCAGTTAATTTTTTTAAAAAAGATATTTCAATTAATTTTCTTTGTAAGCACTTAGCTTATTTTAATTCTTAAATCCAAAATGATTAAAATTAAAAACCCATAAATAAATTATGGTATTCTGTTTTCTTATAATGAAACCACATAGAATGTTCTACTGGGGAATAGCATGATTAATAAATTTCTTCCAACACTTGAAAAATTCCAACCGACAGAACAACAATATATTGAGCATTTTCATGCCAAAGGTGAAAAAGACATACTCGCCAAAGTCATCTCAAATATGCGTGGAACCGCAGAAATTCAGGCCTCTCAGGGCGTTGACGCGTGGTTAGGCTATGGCGTCTATTTACCTGCAATTGAACGTATTTTTGCACTGCACCAAGGAGAAACCGAAGCTGAGTTTTATGACCGCACTCAATATCCAGCCGATGTTGTCAACGCTTATACCCTTTCGAATCATGAGATTGCCACGCTCATTGCTGCAGATAAATACAATCGTATTCATCAGCACAGCGTAGCGGTGAATACCTCATTATGGCCTTTAAATGATGCAGGCCTAAGTATCGACTTGCTCGATTTTCCCAATCGACTCAAAGCAAAAATTTAAACTTATGTGGTATATCATTCAATAAGGTTGACGAATGATCGATCTATAAATCTCGTATATTCTTTTTCTCGTTCAAACGACCGCTTAAATGAATCAACGAGATTTATAGTTGAATTAATTTTTATTTTAAACAAAGCACTTACAGATTTTGAAACTCATGAATATTCAGTTCATTCATTTCTCCGCGCCAAATCCATTTCAATTTTGATTCCAAAAACACATCCCCCTCAAACCACACAAAAAGACCTTCCATCATTTTCGGCCAGTCTTCTTTGGTCACAATCGTGCGCCCTGAAATAACCGCCAAAATCGCAGCTAAAATCGTGTCATGACTGACCGCAAGGCTCAAACCATAAGGATTGTTCGGATGCGTGTTATATATAAGCTCCAATACATCTACGACGCCATGAATCGGATGCTTCATACCGGGTAAGGCATTATTAACAAAGCTATTAATAAATCCTAGAGCGCCTTGACGCTGAAAATAAGGGCCGGCTTGCTTAATATCCAAAACAAAACTGCCTGGCTCAACCAATAAACCTTGTTCAATAATTTCAATACGATGGGTATTCGGCTCAAGGGTTTGTCCATCTGCCCCTTGAATCATTAGCGCAGCAGTATCAATACAACGTTGAATTGGACTAGAAATACAGTGTTGTATCACTCGATCCGTATTATCGATCAGATAGGAACCCCACGCCTCCGCCAAATCGCGCCCTTGATGCGTCAACTGCAAATCATAGCCTGCAAGCCCCTGACCCGTAACAACTTCACGAATGGAATGACGTGTAAACAACGTCACTGGCGTTTTTGCATCTGGCAATAAATCGATTGCCTTCAACATACTAGGCGGGAGTAACTCTAAGGCCATAATCACTAGCAACTCAATAATTCAAAAAACACTATAGCACGCTCAGTTTTTAGCTCAAGCCGACGAAGGCATTAGTTCAAGTGCTTGTAATGCCAGTTTTTTCATATCGTTATTTCGATATGCAATAAAACCGCCATTCAGTAAACTCAATCTTTGATTATATACGAATGGTCGTCCCTGAAAATCAACCAAACCACCACCTATTCGCTCTAATAAACACTGTCCAGCACTGGTATCCCACTCACTCGTTGGATGAAAGCGTGGGTAAATATCGACTCGGTCTTCCAACACCATGCAGAACTTATATGCACTCCCTGCACGATACTCTTGAATAGGCGTAAATTTTTCCAACTGCTCTAAATACACTTGATACTGCGGTTTGCTCTGACTACTTTGACTTAAGCCGACTTGAACAGCACTGTGGTTTTCAACTGGAACATATACATACCATACGTCTTTTTCAATATTGTATTTTAAAGGCTGACCTTGTAGTGGACAGAAGTAAATTTGCTGTTCACAAGGAATAGCCAGCACAGCAAAAGTTGTATGCGCACCCTCAATAAGGCTGAGATTAATGGTGAATTCAGGACGTTGATGCAAAAATTCTTTGGTACCATCTAAAGGATCAAGCATCCAAAAAGACTGCCACTGCTGTCTATGTGCATGCTGCCCTTCTTCAGAAAGAACAGGCAAATGAGGAAAGGTATTGTTTAAAGCATCAGTAATAAATTGATTGACACGATAGTCCGCTTGCGTGACAGGTGAATGATCGGATTTTCGTTCAACTGTAAAATCACCACCTGCAACATAAGCTTGATACTCTGCTCGTAAAATCTCGCACGCTTGAGTCACAATCGGTACAAGTTGCAATATCAGTGCATCTTGAGGTGCAGTTGTGGGCTTAAACATGAGACCGCCTTTTTATTCATTAAGTTATAGATCGAGAAGTTCATTATTGGGATAGCAGCATGCTCATCGCCTCGTATTCAACGGTATACTGTCACCTTAGAGTGAGAACACGCGAACACTTTTTCAACACTGCCTTAAAAATATTATACGCCTAAGACACTCAGGAAATATCACTCAATTCCAATTCTTCTTTTGACTTTGGGTTGAGTAGTCCAATCAACCTGACTTTAGCTTTACCCACACCTTAAATATCGAGACTAGAGAAAGCCACAGGCTGAACTTTTCTAATTTGTGCTTACTCTTAACTTCTTTTCAGCTTTATACATCCAAGTGATTTCTTTATGAAAAATCATCGCGCAAAAAAATCCCACGCATGGGAGCGTGGGATATAAAACAAGAAAAGCTACAGCGCTTTAATTTGGAGTATAGTATAAACCTGTATTTTAAATACATCAATTAAAAATACACTCTTTCTCCGGTTTTTTTAAATTACGGTACATCTACTCATTTTTATCTGAACACTTCACTTCTAATTGATACTCATCCTGCGTCACTTTGATCTTAATCTTTTGATACTTTCTTTTATTCGGATCCATAGCTGAGCTAGCGACTTCATGCAAAAACTTTCGATCATTCATAAGCTCGCTATATGCTTTATAACCAATCAAAATCTTTTCAGGCTTTTTATTTTTGGAAATTAATTCTTTTAGAATATCGTCTAGTTCATTTGCAGTAACAATTGACATATCGAAGCAACTCAAAATAAAAAAGATTATCCATGAACAATATGATCAAAAGATGTCAGAAATCATCTTTCTCACTATTTTCATTTCAATAGAAAAATAAAAGCCCGATCAGTATAAAAACAAATCGGGCTTTTTGTCTGCAATCACTCAGACCAGAAAGTTATTATAATAAAAAACCTGTTTACCTCTCTCCAAATAAACAGGTTTAACTGCACAAACATCATCTAATCATTATATTTTCATTGCTTTATGCCGCACACTCTACAGCCAAAATATTTCAAATAAATGAAACCTTAAGACTTTTTTAACACAATTGAATACTTAATCATCATTACGTAAAAAGGTTAACTCATATTCATCATGCGTAATTTTAATCTTGGTATTGCGATAAGTCCGCTTATTTGGATCTAAAGATGAACTCATTACATTTTCTGCAAATTTTTTATTCGACATAAATTTTGCATAGAGCATATAACCAATACGGATTTTTTTAATGGCCTTTTTCTTACCTTTTGCTTCATATTTATCTAAGGTTTCATCTAAAAAATCTAGATTTAATTCACTCATCCATTCCTCTCTATTTTATTCTCATTCGCCACATCTTTTTTAACCGATTCTTGTATAAATAACCAGCAAAACCACTTTATTTTCATTTTTTGTCAGAAAACTTACTTTTATTGCATTATTGCGCTGGATACAACGAATCTTTCTCTGTCAGCTGAAGTGGTTTAACTTTAGTTTCAAACATAAAAACTACCCTCAGGTGGTTTTTATGGTATCAATATAAAATGAACATTTGATGAAATAGACATGAGAGCCGAATAGTTAAGCAGTACTGAAAAGCTGACAAAACCAATGATGCTGTCCGTTGTAATCCATGGCTGATTTAGGTCAGCAGCAACAGTGGAGGCTTTCGATAATAATGACAGCGCTAAGTGTTCTCATCGAAAGTTTATAAAAGCTCTTCCTTCTCCATAAGGTGAATCATTTCTTATGCTGAAGTTCAATATTGTTGTGGATCAATGTGCGATTAACACATCTTATATGCTCTTACTTAAAAAACTGAGATCCCATATTCTTCAATTTTTGACAATGGGCTATGCAAATCCGTCATCTTATGCAGCTATACGCTATAATTACGCCATATTTGCATAAAGTAAAATGGCTAGATCGGCTGCTAACTGTTTTCTATAGCCATTGCTGAACTTTGAAACCTTGGAGATTTTTTGAGTGGAAAAGCCAATTATCATTTTTGATATGGACGGTACATTACTGGATCTTGCCTATGATGATTTTATTTGGAATCATCAGCTTCCTATCCGTTATGCTGAACAACACCAGTGCTCTTTAGAACAAAGTACTCAGGCCCTGTTTCAGTTTTATCAAACCCATAATCATACACTCAATTGGTATTCTACGCGCTTTTGGACAGCTAAAGTTGGCGTAGATACGCTCGCTTTGCAGCAGGAATTTAAGCATAAAGTTAGCCTACGTGAAGGCTGTCTTGAACTTCTCGACTATTTAAAAAGTAACGGCTACCCTTGCTGGCTTGCCACTAATGCGGACTGTGAGGGACTCAAGTTCAAACTCGAACACACGAAACTGGCCTCATATTTCGATGTCATTATTAGCAGCGAAACCCTCGGTCATGCCAAAGAGTTTACTGAGTTTTGGCAACATCTCCATGAACGCCATCCTTTTGCAGCCACACAGTGTTACTTTATCGATGACACTGAAAAAGTATTAAAAGGTGCTGAAAGTTATGGTATTCAAAACCTATTTACCATTGCTCAACCCTCATCACTAGGTCAAAGCAAGACATCCGGCCCTTATCCGATCTTAAATCAGCTCACCGATTTAATTCCTTATTTAGAGCAAGCTGAGGTCACGGCTAAATATGCGTAAATCCACTTTAGCGGAAGATGCGGTAGGCATGCGCATTGACAAATGGTTATGGGCAGCACGTTTTTTTAAAACGCGCTCCATTGCCAAAAATGCAATTGAGGGAGGCAAAGTTCACCACAATGGTGAACGTGTCAAAGTGTCGAGAGAAGTTCGGGTTGGGATGGAGCTCACCATACAACAAGGCATTGACAAGAAAACCGTAGTGATCAAAGAACTCTCTGACGTGCGTGGCCCCGCTCCTGTTGCACAAAAATTATATGAAGAAACTGAAGTCAGTATTACACGACGGGAATTGATTGCAAGCCAAAGAAAGTTGCATAATCTAGCTCGACCTGATCATCGTCCAAGTAAAAAAGACCGACGCGATATCAGTAAGTTTAGACAAGAAAATGATCAACAATTTGACCAATATTGGTCTTATAATGATGATGAATGACATGCGTCATATTGTGTCGCACACGATCTGACTTTTATAGAAGATACAGACTAAATCTGTCACTATACTGAGCATATTCAGTAAATATCCGTGACATCGTTTTGAGGTTGTAAGATGGATGATAATAAAAGCAAGGCGCTCAATGCTGCGCTAAGCCAAATTGAAAAGCAGTTTGGTAAAAACACAGTAATGCGTCTTGGCGATAACACCGTACAAGCTGTTGAAGCGGTATCAACGGGTTCTTTGACACTTGATATTGCTCTAGGCATTGGCGGCTTACCGAAAGGTCGTATCGTTGAGATTTATGGTCCTGAATCTTCAGGTAAAACAACCATGACTTTACAAGCGATTGCCGAATGTCAAAAAGCAGGTGGTACATGTGCATTTATTGATGCAGAACACGCTTTAGACCCACAGTATGCGCGTAAACTTGGCGTAGATATTGACAACCTCTTGGTTTCTCAGCCTGACCATGGTGAACAAGCACTTGAAATTGCAGACATGCTGGTTCGCTCTGGTGCCATTGACCTCATCGTTGTCGACTCTGTTGCAGCATTGACACCACGTGCAGAAATTGAAGGTGAAATGGGCGACTCGCACATGGGCCTCCAAGCACGTTTAATGAGCCAAGCATTACGTAAAATTACAGGTAATGCGAAACGTTCAAACTGTATGGTGATTTTCATTAACCAAATTCGTATGAAAATTGGTGTGATGTTTGGTAGCCCTGAAACCACGACTGGTGGTAATGCGTTGAAATTCTATGCGTCTGTGCGTTTAGACATTCGACGCGTAGGTCAGGTCAAAGAAGGCGATGAAATCGTTGGTTCTGAAACCAAAGTAAAAGTTGTCAAAAACAAGATGGCACCTCCATTCCGTGAAGCGCTCTTCCAAATTTTATATGGTAAAGGCGTTAACCACTTGGGCGAACTTGTAGACTTGGCTGTTCAACAGGAAATCGTACAAAAAGCAGGTGCTTGGTATTCATACCAAGGCGATAAAATTGGTCAAGGTAAAAACAATGTGATCCGTCATCTCGAAGAAAATCCTCAGTTGGCTGAAACCATTGAGAAAATTATTCGAGAAAAGCTACTGACGACTGCAAATGCTGCACCAGCAGAAGAGAAAGAAGAAGAACCAGACTTTTTAGATGCTTAATTAAAAGCCTCTAAAAAAAGATTAAATGTTATTACACGACATTTAGGCTTACACTAAGAAACGCCCTACGGGGCGTTTTGTTTATTCAGATCTATTTCATAGCCCATTATGCCTAATTCAAAATTCCCCAAACTTCTTGACTATGACGCTCTCAAACAACAATTTGGTGAAGAAGAAGCACCTGCTGTTCAACACAATCCCCTCCAGGCAACACAAGAAACTGATGATGCTTTAGATTTTGATGAAGAGAATCAACCCAAACCCACAGGTTTAACAGGCTCTCGTCTACGTTCTTATGCCTTTGCGGTACTGACACGTAAGGAATATTCAAAAGCAGAATTAATTGAGAAACTAGCTACATGGGCAATGCACCGCGAAGAAGTGATTACACTGGTTGAAGAGCTTTCAGCACAAAACTATCAGAGTGATCAACGTGTGGCTGAGATCACGCTATCGAGCCAAAAGCGTAAAGGCAAAGGCCCTAATCGCATCAAAATGGCGCTAAAAACTAAAAAGATCGACACTGGTTTAATTTTAGAAGAACTGAAAGAAACGGATTGGGGCGAACAAGCCTATCAACTCAAAGTTAGAAAGTATGGAACAGAGGTCGCAACAGATCCAAAACTAAAAGCCAAACAAATCCGTTTTTTGATGTATCGTGGCTTTGAAATGGATGCGATTATGAAAGCCATTTCGAGAAAAATTGAAGATTAAAGCGCTATTTACCATTCATACCATGATTGATCATCTAACTATATACATCAATAAAACTTAAATATATTTACAGATAATCGAAAGTTAGATTCGTGAGAAAACCAGAATTTACTGCAATTCGTAGCCTGACCAAGTAATGCCTAAATTCCCTTGATGCAAGATCATGGTATAGGTCCCATCAATATTGGCATGATTGTACGCACCCGATCTGACCTTGATCCGTTGGATCTCGCCATCAGACATTCGAACATCCAAATAATAACTTGCATATCTATTTCTTCTACTGCCGCTCTCGCTCTTCTCCTTATTTACGACCTGCACATCTTGAACACTTAAAATACTGTTATCATTAATACTATTCACAACACGTACCAAACTCGCAGAATAAATACCGACAACAGGTAGAGCAAGTGCGATCACCATGATCATTTGCCGCTTCATTTTCTGGGCAAACTTCTTTTTAAATACAATATATAGAGCGGATAATAGAAAGCTCATACATATCAAAGAATAAAATAAAAAAGCTAAATCGTAGTGCTGGATAAGATCCCTAAGAAATAAATAATTGCATACAAGCATAATCAGAAAAGACAGCACTTCTGTAGAGATTTTAGCCTTTTGCATATAAATAATATAAAAATTATGATGCTTGGGATAACTAAGGTATAGATAAACCAAAGCCATACCATGAAATAAAAGATCTGACCAATCAAATATAGGGGCTAAAAAGAAAATAATAACCGTCAATACATCTAAAATTTTCTAAATCTTAATGCATATTTTAAATATTTTTGTTGCTGTTCACTGGAAATATTTTTTGTATGTTCTTGTATAAAATTTTGTTCTTGCTCTCGTTTATTAACAACCTCCATATCTTCAAAATGCGCCATGAACATATTACAAATTCTTGTATATGATTCAAAATCTGAACTAATATTGACGATTTGATGATGCTGATCAATCAGTAGCAAACGACTTCTTTTTCTAAAAGATAGAATTTCATAGCCTTTTATTTCACTATAGAGCACTTTTTTAACAGTGAAAACTTTACGATATAAAAGATGATCTTCATTAAAAGTGATTTCAGTATTAATGCTTTCAAGCAATAAGTAAAAAATGCAAAATAAGACACATAAGCAAGATATAACAATACCTATGGCAATATAGTTTGAAAAACCATTTAAGATGAAATAAGAAAATATAAAAGAATAATGGTGACCGCAAAAAATAATAAGAAAAGAAAAAAGCTTTTAACTTTCTTATAAGATTCAATACTAACGACTAGACCTGCATCAATGCCATAGTAATCTTTCATTTTTATTCTTATATATTTATAAATATGGTGGCAACCCTACCAGCAAACCTTCGGCACATCATATTTCTACTACCGTTGCTACCTTCCGGTCCTGGCGGGGTTCGTAGAATACAATTGCGAAGTAACCGGCAGGGCTACCATTGCAAGAACAGAGTATAGAGATTTTTCCCTAAGTTGCAAGCCTATAAACGATTTTTCAATAAGCATTTCATTCAATTGACTATTTATAAAACAAACTCAAGAAAAATCACTCAATTATTGGTAACGACTAGGCTACATTCATTTACCTAAATATACGACAACAATGTAAAAGCTTATTGCAATTCATAACGTTGCCGTTTTTAATGGGGTAAATGAATTTCGTTTGATGTGTTCCCCATCAAAGCCTTATAACACGGATATTTTATGATGCTAAAGAAGCATAGCCTATGTGCCCTCACCCTACTTTGCACAACGCCTGTTTTCGCCAATATTCCAATTGAATCTCGCGGCTTAAGCCAAGCAACGAACAATAGTGTCAATCCAACCAGCGTCGCAGTAGACACAGGTGCGAGTGCAACAGCAACCAATATTAATTGGCAAATCATGCAAAAGAACCAACAATTAGAAAGTGATTTGCGTAGCTTACGCGGTAAACTTGAAGAACAAGACAACGAGATCGCTCAACTCAAACATGAGTTGGAAAATCGTTACGCTGACCTAGATCAACGCTTAGAGTTACTTCAGCAAAAAGTAGACCCTGAAGCGAGTACCACAACGGAGGATAACCAACAGGATACTCCTCCCAGTAACACCACAATCACCAACCCCAGCAGTAACACAACCGCAGCCGCAGTAAACAAAGCACCTGTAGTGGTCAGTACGCAAAACACATCTGAGCTAGAAAAAGCCGCGTATACTGTCGCATTGGATGCCTATAAGCAAGGTGGTGCGAAGAAAGCGATTGCACCCATGCAAAATTTTATTAAAAACAACCCCAACAGTGTTTACATCAGCAATGCATATTTCTGGTTAGCGGAATTTAATTTATCGATTGAACCTACCAACTATGCAGAAGCGAAAAAGAACTACGGGATTGTGGCAAACCAATACCCAAACTCTTCGCGTGCGCCTCGAGCCGTCTATCAACTCTACAATATTGCCAAAGAAGTGGATAAAAATACTGCTCAGGCCAACCAATACAAAGCCAAACTCCTTAAACAATATCCTAAGTCTGAAGAGGCCTCTTTCTTTAAAAAATAATTTTTCTATAGATATAAAAAAAGACACGCGAAGTGTCTTTTTTTATCTTTGGAATAAGCTTAACGCACAATGCCACGCTCTGACTGTTCTAACGAGTCAATAAGCAGCTGTACCTCAGCAACTTCAGGCAAAATTTCTGCACGGATACGTTCTAAAGCCTGCTCTGTCGTTAAACCTTCTTTATAGATCAGTTTAAATGCAGTACGTAAACCTTGAATCACATTTTTAGACCAACCCTTACGACGCATGCCTTCAACATTCATCGCAAAAGCATGTGCAGGATTACCAGAAACCATCACATAAGCAGGGACATCTTTTACAATCAATGATGCGCCACCAATCATGCTATAAGAATCAATCTTACAGAATTGGTGTATACCCGAGTTACCGCCGACAATCACATAGTCACCAACATGAACATGACCAGCTACGCCGACATTGTTTGCAAAAATATTATGATCACCGACCACGCAGTCGTGCGCAATATGTGTATTCACCATCAATAAATTATGGCTACCAATCTTGGTTATACCGTGATCCTGAACCGTACCACGGTGTAAACTACAATGCTCACGAATTTTATTATGGTCACCAATTTCTAACCAGGTTTCTTCACCTGCATATTTTAGATCTTGGCAGACCTCACCCACGCTTGCGAATTGGAAAATTTCATTTTTTTCTCCAATACGCGTATAACCACCGACCACCACATGCGAATGTAACTGCGTACCCGCACCAATAGTGACATTTGGACCAATAATACAATATGGTCCAATCTTTGCATCTGCTGCAATCACGGCAGATGCATCGATGATTGCTGTTGGGTGAATAAATTCGTTATTGCTCATGATTGCTCTATTTTCTGATGCGAAACCATAATTTCCGCAGATGCTGCTACTACACCGTCAACTGTGGCAATACAATTATATTTGTAAATACCACGTTTCTGCATGACCAATTCTGATTTTAACACCAATTGGTCGCCTGCAACGACTTGCTTTTTAAAGCGAACTTTCTCTGCACCTGCGAACAAGAACAAAGAACCTTCACTCGGTTTCTCATTATTCATGATGAAACCAAGAATACCTGAGACTTGCGCTAATGCTTCGACAATCAAAACACCAGGCATAATTGGATAATTAGGGAAATGGCCTTGAAGAAACTCTTCATTAATAGACACATTTTTATACGCCACAATTCCATTTTCAGTCACATCAACAACACGATCGACCAATAAAAAAGGATAGCGGTGTGGTAAGTACTCACGAATGGTTTGAATCGTCATTGGCAATTCAGGTTTCGTGAAACTAGTAGAATTCGACTCAGTCATCATATTTCTATTTACGCAATTTAATTGTTGATTCAAGGGACTCGATTTGAGCCTGCATATGATCAAGTTTTTTTACCAATTGGGTCAATGGCACATCTGCTAATTGTCTTAAACGAACAACGGTGCGTTTCCACTTTTGATTTTCAAACAGCCCAATTCCTGAAGAATACGTTCCAGCCACAGAAATATTATTTGTGACCATTGACATTCCAGTTAAAGTGACATTATCAACAATATTTAGGTGCCCTGCAATTGCAGACCCACCACCTACGATGCAATTTTTGCCAATGGTTGTACTACCGGCTATTGCAGTATTGGCAGCAAAAGCCGAATTGGCACCAATTTTAGCGTTATGGGCGATTTGCACAAGGTTATCAATAATGACACCTTCTTCCAAAATTGTGTCATCCAATGCACCGCGATCAATACTACAATTTGAACCAATCCGTACATCATTTCCAATGATGACCGAACCCAATTGAGCAATTCGATGCCATTTCCCTTGATAAGGGGCAAAACCAAAACCTTCACTACCAATCACAGTATTGGCATGAATACGGACACGATCACCAATTTTGCATGACATCAGATTTACATGTGATTCAATTAAACCACCGCGGCCAATTTCAACACCATCATGTATGCTGACATGGGAATGGATAATCGTATCATCGCCAACAACGCAATTTTCACCAATGACCACATAATGACCAATATAAGCAGTATCTGAGATGATTGCAGAAGGATGTATCTGTGCAGTGCTTTCAATGCCCTGCTCAGTGTGTTTGGCCTCAAAAGCATGGGTCAAAATCGCAAAGGCTAAATAAGGATTGGCAACAACAATAAAGTTTTGATGTTCAACCAAGTGATTTTTCAGATCTGCTGTAACAATGAATGCTCCAGCTTTAGACTGCTGTGCTTGCTCTAAGTACTTTTCACCATTTACAAATGCAAGATGTCTAGACTCTGCCGAATCTAGACTTGCTAATCCCTTAAGGATTAAATCAGCTTGACCTACACACTCACCTTGGACGAGACGAGCAAGATCTTCTAAGCGGTACTGTTGAGGATTCATTGATTACTTAATTGCGTTAACCTTTTGAATCATTTTATCAGTTAAATCATACTTAGCGTCATAGGCAAGTGCTGAGTTTTTATTCAAAACAACATCTAATTGATTTTCTTTACGCAATTGTTCAGCAACCTGCTTTACACGACCATCAAATACAGTACGTACTTGCTGAATAGAGCTTTGCACACTGCTTTGCATGGTTTGTTGTAAAGTATTGAACTCGTTCATTTTGGTTTGATACTGAGTCACCATTTTTTGCTTATCCGCAGCGCTCAGCTTATCACCTGTTTGTAAACGCTGTTGTAAGTCTTGAAGCTCTTTACTGAGTTGATCAAGCTTGGTGCTTTGCGGTTGAATTTTCTGTTGAAAACTCGAATTTTGCTGTTTTAAATAGCTACTATTTTCAACAACACGCTCAAGATCCACCACACCATAGCCAGCAGCATTCGCCACTGTAGAAGTTAATGCTGTAAGTGTTAAAGCTGTAAAAAGTTTTTTCATATTGATATCTTTCATGTAGAGAAAAGGTCGACCTTAGAAGGTACGACCGATTTCAAATTGAATATTCTTTGTTTCATCGCCTTCTTTATCATTCAATGGATATGCATAGCTGAGAGACAATGGACCAATCATCGTAATCCAAGTAAAGCCTACGCCCACGCTATAGCGCATGTTATCAAGCTCGAAACCGAAGTTGTCTTTACAGTATTGCTTCGCATCTACACCAGCATCAGTTTTACTTCCAGTCATATATAACTGACCAGATGGAACATCACACTGTGTATCAAACACTTGCGCACCTTCAGCAAAGATAACTGGGCGAACTTGACGTGTCCAATCTCCTTTAAATGGTAAAGGCAAAGCCAATTCTGTACCAAATTGGATCAATGCGTTACCACCCACTTCCTCATAGTCATTATCTTTAGATCTTGATTCACTATAAGTTACGCCTGGGTATTTCGGACCTAAGGTACTGTTATCATAACCACGTACCGAACCAAAACCACCTGCATAGAAGTTTTTATAGAATGGTAAATCATTACCATAACCCAACTTACCATAGCCACGTAACACAAAATCTTTCGCAAGCGGGAAGTACGCCTGAGCATCATATGTCAGCTTTTGATATTCAACATCACTACCGGGTAATGCAATTTCACCATTAATACGATGCGACATACCAGATGTCGGGAACACCGGACGGTTTAAGGTGTTATATGACCAACCCAAGTTTAAGTTATACGTTAGGAAATCACCGTTAAATTCATTATCATAATCAACAGTCTGACCATTACATTTCGTACCAGTTATTTTTGTTGGATTAGCAGTATCCTCATACAAGTTTTCTATAGTACCAATACAAACATCTTCAGCTTTGCCAGTTGCCTTACCGCCATGCGCCAACAAGTAATCACGTACATAGGTCGATACATACGGACCTGTGGTGACTTCAGTTTGGTCGATGTTTAAACCCGCACTGATGCTTTGGTTTTCATCAATTGGATAACCGAAGTTAATACCACCACCAAAACTGTCCGTCACATAGTTATTGACGTTATAGTCTTCATCCAACTTGGTTTTACGGTAGTACATGTTATAACCACGACGTACACCATCAATCGTAAAGTACGGGTCCGTCACACTTAGGTTGTAATAATCTTGTGTTTCTGAGCGGGATAAATCAATAGCAACAGAGTTACCTGTACCCATGAAATTGGTTTGACTTAAACCCGCTTGGAAGGTTATACCACCGCTTTGCGAGAAACCAACTGCTAAAGTACTGGTACCTGAGTGCTGCTCTTCAACATTAATATTTAAATCAACTTGGTCGGCTGTGTTCGGAACACGTGCAGGCTTGATATCTACAGTCTTAAAGAAGCCTGTACGCTCTAAACGAACTTTAGATAAATCAATTTTCTCATTACTTGCGAGTGCACCTTCCATTTGGCGCATTTCACGACGTAATACTTCATCCGCAGTTTTCGTGTTGCCGGTAAAGTTAATACGACGCACAGTTACTTGCTGACCTGGATTCACATAATAATTTAAATCCACCAGATGAGTTTCTTTATCAATCTGAGGCACGACGTTCACTTCTGCATAGTAATAACCTGCATTACCGTATTTACGTAGAAGCAACTGTTTAACCGCATTCACTTTTTCTTGTGAATAGATATCGCCATCTTTATATATTTGTAACGCTTTCAGCTCTGCTGGCGTGTATAAAGCATCGCCCAAAAATTTGGTTTCGCCAAATTTAAACTGTTCGCCTTCATCCACTGAAACTTCAACAAAAATATTCTTTTTATCTTCACTTAAATTTAAGCTTGAGTGATTGATATTAAAGTTGATATAGCCTTTGTTTAAATAAAGTGCACGTAAAGACTCTAAGCTTGCAGCCATCTTTTCACGTGCATAACGGTCATTACGTGAAATAATGGACGTCCAACCACTTTCTTTTACCGCAAACGCTTGTTCAATTTCGCTTTCTTTAAATACCGTATTACCAATAATATTGATATCTACAACTTTTGCAGCCTTACCTTCAACAAATTCAATAGTAAGATCTACACGGTTATTCGGCTTCGCTGTTGTCACAACTTTAACATCAGCATCATAACGACCTTGCTGCATGTACTGTTGTTCAAGCTCAGACTCAACCGTCTGTAGCGCTGATTTTTTCAGCACTTCACCTTCGGTAATCCCCATCTTCTTCAAGCCTTCTTCCAAGGCCTCTTTAGGAATGAGTTTATTACCTTTAAATTCAACTTTAGAAATTAGTGGACGTTCGACAACTTTGAAAACCAGCGTATCACCCTGCTTTTCTGTTTTAATGTCATCAAACAAACCTGTTGCATATAAACTACGAATGGCATTGGCAAGTGCTGCATCGCTCACACGATCCCCACTATTCAACGGAATCATTCCATAGATATTTGCTGGCGTTAAACGAACAAGTCCATCAACCTTAATATCACGTACTATATAATCTTCTGCTGCATATACTTGTTGTACTGTTGCCATAGCACTGATGAGCGCCAAAGGCATAAATAAATGTGTGTGCTGCATGCCAGTTTTTTCCGATGTAAAATTTAATTCCGTATCTACGCTTTTTTACAAACGCATAAAATCATTGAATAGTGCCAAAAGCATCATACTTCCGAGCAATACCATACCAATTTTTAAACCAACCAATTGTATTTGTTCAGAAACAGGTTTACCACGTATTAGTTCTATAAAATAATAGACCAAATGTCCACCATCAAGCATAGGAATAGGCAATAAATTTAATATCCCTAAACTTACACTCATCAATGCCATAAATGAGATAAAAGTTTGCCAACCCATTTCCGCACTTTGTCCTGCGACTTTGGCAATCGTGATCGGTCCTGATAGGTTGTCTAGACCAATCAAACCGCGCACCATTTTTACAATCGAGTTCAAAATCATACTCGACAGTTGACCGGTTTTATCTACCGCCATCATGAAGGCTTCGGCAGGATTATATTGTATCGTTTGTTTATATTCTGTAGGAATACTGATTTTCCCAGGGTCACTTTGTACACCTAAGACACCAGAAACCTTGCCCATATTGTCGCGTTTACCTTGTGGCATCACTTCAAGTTGTACCAATTGATTTTGACGAAGCACATCAATTTTTAACAATTTCTCAGGCGAGGCTTGAACCACTTGTACCACATCAAACCAATCATTCATCTTGATGCCATCAATTGCGACTATTTTGTCACCTTGCTGCATACCCTGACGAATGGCTGCGCCATCTTCGCTCAACTTAGTTACAACCGCAGGAATTTTAGGTCGATAAGGCGTAAAACCAAGAACATCAAGCGGAGATTGTGTTTGATCTTTCAAGAAGTTTTGAATAGGCAAACTAAATGTCTTAACTTGTCCCGCACGTTCGGCCTGAATTTGGATTGATCCTGTTTCGCCCACCCGATCAACCAAGGCAAAATTCAATTTTTCCCAAGTGGGTGTCGTTAAGCCATCAACAGCGGTAATTTTATCGCCCACTTGCATTTGAACTTGTGCGGCAGGTGTATTAGGTAGCACTTTACCCACACGTGTATTCAACTGCTCTTGTGCAGGCAAAAACAAAATCCAAAACAGAAAGATTGCAAATGCCAAGTTAATCAATGGGCCAGCTGCAACAATTGCGATACGCTTCCAAGGTGACTGACGATTAAATGCTTTGGGCGCATCCTCTTCAGCAACATCACCTTCACGTTCATCCAGCATTTTAACATAACCACCCAAGGGCAATGCCGAAAGCTGATATTGAATACCTGACTTTTTAGAGGTCCACTTTAAAACCGTCGGTCCAAAACCAATGGAATAAACTAGAACTTTTACGCCCAATTTACGCGCAACAAAATAGTGCCCAAACTCATGTATTGCAATAAGTGGGCCTAAAAGCAAAATTGCCGCAACAATCATAAACAAGGCGCTCATGCTTAAATTCCTATATTCACCACATATTGCTGAGCAACATGGCGTGCGTTTCGATCGGCTTCTAAAATAACATCAAGTTGTGTTGCTGCTTGATGTGGGATGGTATTCAAAGTGTGTTCAACAATAGCAGGAATATCCATAAACCCCACCTGTTGATTTAAAAATGCAGCAACCGCAATTTCATTGGCTGCATTTAAAATCGCAGGGGCTGTACCCCCAGTTTTCATCGCTTGACGTGCCAAGCTTAATGCAGGGAATCGATGCGTATCAGGCGCTTGGAAATCCAACTGATGATTTTTAAATAAATCTAAAGCTGGAACATGGGTTTGAATACGCTCAGGCCATGCTAACGCATGTGCAATCGGCGTACACATATCAGGATTTCCCATTTGCGCCAATGTTGAACCATCCACATATTGCACCATGGAATGAATAATACTCTGCGGATGCACAACTACTGTAACAAAATGTTCTTCGATTGAAAAAAGATGACAAGCTTCAATTAGCTCTAACCCTTTGTTCATGAGGGTCGCCGAATCAACCGAAATTTTCTGCCCCATGGACCAATTAGGATGTTTGCACGCCTGTGCAGCCGTTACATTATGTAATTCATCTAAACTATGCTTAAGAAATGGCCCACCGGATGCGGTCAGAAGAATACCAGAGACTCCGAGTTTCGGCTGTCCGTGACGCTCAGCTTGTAAGTAGGTCTGCGGCAAGCATTGGAAAATTGCATTATGCTCAGAGTCCACAGGCAGTAAAAGAGCCTGATGATCATGAGCAGCCTGCATCATGATGTCACCCGACATCACCAGCGCTTCTTTATTTGCCAAAAGAACACGCTTTCCTGCCTTTACCGCTGCTAGCGTCGGCATTAAACCTGCCGCGCCAACAATGGCCGCCATTACCACATCCACTTCTGGATGTTCAGCAACCGCGATAAGGCCTGCCTCATCCGCCAAAATTTCAATGTTTTGTAAATTGGCTGCGACTAGGAGCTGGCGCAGTTCATCCACTTTAACTTGAGGTACAACTGCAATTTTAGGTTGAAACTGCTGACAAATATCAACAAGTTCTTGCATCCGACTATGTGCCGTAACAGCAAACACAGAGTAGCTTTCAGCATGTTGTTGCAATATTTTTAAGGTGCTCTGCCCAATCGAGCCCGTCACACCCAAAATACAAACAGATTGAGACATTTACAAATCTACGCCAATAAGTTTTAACACATATACACCCGCAGCAAAGATAGGTGCAGCAGCCAGTAGCGAGTCAATACGATCCAACACCCCACCATGCCCTGGCAAAATACGACCTGAGTCTTTAATTCCAGCACGACGTTTAATCATAGACTCAAACAAATCACCGAGCACCGAGCTAAATACAGTCACTACAGATAAAATAAGAAATAATAAATGCTGTGCGTACGTTAGGTCTAAATAGAGGATTTCAACAGCGACCACGATGATCATGGCTGTAATCACACCACCATAGAGACCTTCCAACGATTTATTTGGACTCACTTCAGGTGCAAGTTTACGTTTACCCAGTTTACGCCCAACAAAGTATGCCCCGCTGTCAGCACCCCAGACCAATAAAAACAGGTACATCAGCCACCATGGAGACATCTTCCAGAGTGCAAAAATAGCGGTCACAGCTGAAGATATCAGAACAATACCAACCACCTTAAGGGTTGAATTATACCAAGCATCATAATTTGGATAGGATTTAACCCAATACAGGCTGAGCAGCCAACATAGGATAGAGGCAGCCCAAAGTAGAAGCGCAATATCGGTAAAGTATAAAGCAAGTGTAGCAAGGCCAGCACTTAGTAAACCAAAACCCCACACTAGAGGTTTATTAACATTTTTTGTTGTACGGGGCATGAGTTTAAACCACTCATAGCCTGCAACCCCTGCCGCAATAATCATCAGCACAAACATTGGATAGTGTGACTGGGTTGCAAACATACAACTCAGTACAACGGCCACCAAAACCAATGCGGTTATAATCCGCTCTAACATTTATTAGTTCTCAATTTTATCTTGTAGAATTTGTTCCGTCGTTTTCCCGAAACGACGTTCACGCCCACCAAATACAGCCAAGGCGTCATCAAACTCTTCTACACTGAACTCTGGCCAAAGAGTTGGAGTGAAGTAAAGCTCTGCATAAGCTGCTTGCCACAACATAAAGTTCGATAAACGAAAATCCCCACCTGTACGAATCAATAGATCCACAGCCGGTAAATCACTCAAACTTACGTATTGGCCAAAAATATGTTCATCAATTTGCTCAGGATCTAACGCTTGAGATTGAACAGCAAGCGCAATCTGCTTAGCCGCATGCGCCATATCCCACATCCCACCGTAACTAATTGCGATGGTCAAAGTCATCTTGTCGAAATTAGCAGTGTCTTGTTCGGCATGCAACATTAAGTCACGCAATTGCGGAGATAATTTAGAACGATCACCAATAAAACGTAAAGACATTTGATATTGATGCATACGAGGCAACTGTTCATGAATCGTGTCTTCCAACAGTTTCATGAGCAAATCAACTTCAGCTTGAGGGCGCTTCCAATTTTCACTCGAAAAAGCAAAAACGGTTAATGCTTGAATATTTCTTTTTCGACAATGCTCTACAATCGGGTCCAGGACATTTTTTCCTTCACGGTGACCATCGCCCTTTTGCATTGCATTTTTTTTGGCAAAACGATTGTTGCCATCCATGATGATGGCAACATGTTTTGGAAGAGTAAGCTTATCTTCTGAATCGGTCATTATACAAATTAGACCTTCAACAGCTCAGCTTCTTTATTCGCAAGACGTTTGTCGATTTCAGCAACAAACTTATCTGTGATTTTTTGAATATCATCAGATGCACGACGTTCATCATCTTCAGAAATTTCTTTTTCTTTCAACAATGCTTTGATGTCGCCCAGTACATCACGGCGAATATTACGTACTGCAACTTTTGCATTTTCAGCTTCGTTACGCGCAATTTTTTGCATGTCACGACGTGTTTCTTCCGTCAGTGCAGCCATTGGAACACGAATCGCATCAGCCGTAATCGGATTTAAACCCAAATCTGATTCACGAATCGCTTTATCAATTGCCGCAACCATGGTGCGCTCAAATGGCTGAATCAACAATGTACGCGAGTCTTCAACACCCACGTTTGCCACTTGGTTTAATGGCACATCTGAGCCATAGTAAGGAACCATTACCCCGTTTAAGATAGATGGATGCGCACGTCCAGTACGAACCTTGGCAAAACCGTGTTCTAACGAGTCAAGTGACTTGTTCATACGGTCTTCTGCGTCTTTTTTAAGATCGTTAATCATGTGATCTTCCTTACTTAATTCGAAAAGATATAAATTCTAAAATAGCGTGTAGTATAAAGAGCTTTCGAGGTCACGTACATTAGTTCGTTACGTGAGTACCCTCTTTTTCGCCCATAACCACTGAAAGCAATGAACCTGCTTTATTCATGTCAAAGACTTGAAGCGGTACATTGTGGTCACGACACAAACAAATCGCGGTTAAATCCATCACACCCAATTTCTCATCTAACACTTGGTCAAAAGTTAAGGTGTCATATTTAACAGCATCATCATATTTGCTTGGGTCTTTGTTGTAGACACCATCAACTTTCGTTGCTTTTAGGATCAGGTTGGCTTCAATCTCGATACCACGTAAGCATGCTGCTGTATCTGTGGTAAAGAACGGGTTACCTGTACCTGCGACAAACACACAAACTTCACCTTGTGTTAGGTGACGAATCGCATCACGGCTTGAGTATGATTCAACCACAGCACCAATTGGCAATGCTGACATCAAACGGGTTTTGATATTACGACGTACCAAAGCATCACGTAATGCCAAACCATTCATCACGGTTGCAAGCATACCCATTTGGTCACCGGTTACACGACCAACCAAACCATCTTTTTGTAATTGACTACCGCGATATAAATTACCACCACCCACAACAATCCCGACTTGCACACCCAAACCCACCAAGTGCGCAATGGCCAAAGACATTTGATCAAGTACTTGAGCATCAATACCCATATCTTTATTTCCAGCCAATGCTTCGCCAGAAAGTTTCAGTAAGATGCGTTCAAAACGTGGTTTTTTAGAATCCAACATCGCAATAACTCCAATATCTAAATTTTAAAATTTTATTTGTGTCTTAATTCGATTTAATCGAAATCAACTGTGCATACAGATCATATTCATCTGCATCGGTAATTTCGACTTCTAACAAATCGCCTGATTTAATCTGGCTTTTATCAATATCTTCCACAAAGACATTGCCATCAATTTCAGGAGCATCTGCGTATGAGCGTGCAATCGCAACTGGGAATTCTTCATCCAACTCATCGACCAGCACCGTCATTTTCTGACCAACACGCTTTTGAAGTTTGGCAGCAGAAATCGCCTGTTGCACTTCCATAAAGCGTTCATAACGCTGTTGCTTAATCTCTTCAGGCACGTGATCTGGCAAGTCGTTTGCTGTCGCACCCTCAACAGGTGAATAGGTGAAGCAGCCTACGCGATCAAGTTGTGCTTCTTTCAACCACTCAAGTAAGATTTCAAAATCTTCTTCAGTTTCGCCAGGGAAACCCACAACGAAGGTTGAACGAATCACCAAGTCAGGACATTTTTCACGCCACAGCTTTAAACGCTCAAGTGTATTTTCACTATGCGCAGGTCGTTTCATTAGTTTTAAAACTTTTGGGCTGGCATGTTGGAATGGAATATCCAAATAAGGCAAAATTTTACCTTGTGCCATCAAGTCAATCACTGCATCCACATGTGGATATGGATAGACATAGTGCAAACGCACCCAAATACCCAGTTGACCTAAGGCCTCACACATGTCATAGAACTTCGTCTTAACAGGTTGACCATTCCAAAAGTCTAATTTGTATTTGGTATCGAGCCCGTAAGCAGAAGTATCTTGGGAGATAACGAGTACTTCTTTTACACCGGCACGTTTAAGCGCAGCCGCTTCTTCTAAAACAGAACCGACTGGGCGAGACACTAAGTCACCACGCATACTTGGAATAATGCAGAAGGTACAACGATGGTTGCACCCTTCTGAGATTTTTAAGTACGCATAATGCTTCGGCGTTAAACGAATCCCTTGTTCTGGAACAAGGTCAATAAATGGGTTGTGTTTTGGTGGCTCAGGCACGTATTGGTGCACGGCTTCCATCACTTCTTGATATGCAGCCGCCCCTGTCACTTTTAAGACATTTGGGTGCATTTGGCGAATTTTGTCTTCGTCTTTACCTAGGCAGCCCGTAACGATTACACGACCGTTCGCACTCATGGCTTCGCCAATGGCATCTAAAGACTCTTGCACTGCAGATTCAATAAAACCACAGGTATTTACAACAACTAAATCCGCACCATCATAATCTGATGCTACATCATAACCTTCAGTCTTCAACTGAGTTAAAATTCGTTCGGAATCAACCAATGCCTTAGGACAACCTAAAGAAACAAAACCGACTTTGGGGGATTTCATGAATCTGCGCTCCACTAGAATGCGCGTATTGTATGTCTTTTCTGTTTATAAAAACAGATCGATTCCACACTCTTTGTTTAATGCACCAAAATAAAACCAACACTGTAGTAGACTTAATATAACGCACCATTTTAAGTCACTTTCAGTTTACTTGATTTTTAGAATCCGCTATATCTTTAGCTAATCGTTCATTTACAGCGCATTCCGCAAAAAAAGTGTGCTCATTTCACTATACAAAATCAAAGTTGGCGTGCATTTTGCTTTATTTGCATCAATTCAGTCCGCTATTTGGAACGGTTAATGCTTTATCAAGATGCCATTGCGCTATTTTAATACAGGATACATTCGCTAATGGATCACCCTATTTCTATCGACTATCGCCTTTTAGTGGACAATTTGACCACTGCGATTCTATTGGTCGACAGTAAATTAAATATTTTTTACTTAAATTCCTCTTGCGAAGCATTATTTGATATCAGCCTTTTACGTGCCTCTGGCCAACCTGCACTTAATTTACTCCATGCACCCAATGATGAGTTCAATACAGAAGAAGCTCTTCTCAATACTTTAAACTCGGGGCAACACTACACCCGTCGTGAAGCCATCATTAAGGTCAACTTTAAAGATATTCATGTTGACTATACCGTGTCACAGCTAAATTCAAATAAACCCTATCATCCTTTGCTTTTAATTGAGATCAATCCGATTGATCGGATGCTCAAAATTTCCAAGGAAGAAAACTTCTTACAACAACATCAGGTTGCACGCCAACTGATTCGCGGTGTTGCACATGAAATTAAAAATCCGCTAGGCGGAATTCGCGGTGCTACACAACTTTTAGCACGTAGCCTCAATGATCCTCAATATAGCGAGTTCACCGACATTATTATTAGTGAAGTCGATCGCTTACGTAATTTAGCAGACACCATGCTTGGTTCACGTCAGCTCCCAAGTTATGAGTTGGTCAATGTACATGAGCCTTTAGAGCGTGTTCGCTCACTCATTACCAACCAAACCAAAAAGAAAATTAAGATCACCCGTGATTATGATTTGTCATTACCTGAAGTCATGGCCGATCGTGATCAACTGATACAAGTTATGCTGAACATTAGCGTCAATGCAGTGCAAGCCATGACTGAAAATAAAGAGTTCTTTGTCGACCACCAACCTGAACTAATGTTACGCACCCGTATTCAACGTTTAGTGACCATCAATGGTGTACTGCAACGCTCTGTGGTACGGATTGATATCGAAGACAATGGTCCGGGCGTTCCAGAAGAAATTTTAGAATCCGTGTTTTACCCACTGGTCACGGGTCGTGCTAAAGGCACAGGACTGGGTTTAAGTATTGCGCAAAATATTATGCATCAACATAACGGAATGATTGAATGCCAATCTGTTCCCGGAAAAACAACTTTTAGCTTATATATACCTTGGGAGTTAAACCATGTCGCGAAATAAAATATGGGTAATTGATGACGATCGCGCCATGCGCTGGGTGCTGGAAAAAACGTTCAAAGAAGAAGGTTTTGACGTCACAAGTTTTGAAGAAGCTCAATCTGCTTTAGACCAACTCAGTTTAGATGCACCCGATGTGATCTTGACCGATATTCGTATGCCCGGCATAGATGGCTTAACTTTTTTAGCGAAAGTTAAAGCCAACTATCCTGATCTACCTGTCATTATTATGACGGCTCACTCTGACCTAGAGTCTGCTGTTTCAAGTTATCAAACAGGCGCATTTGAGTATTTACCCAAGCCTTTTGATATTGATGAAGCCTTAGCTTTAGTGAATCGTGCGATTTTGCACATCACCAAAATGCAGCAGCAAGAATCGGCAAAAACGGTACCACCGATTCAATCGACCGAAATCATTGGCGAGTCTCCTGCTATGCAGGAAGTCTTCCGCGCGATTGGTCGTTTGTCTCAATCACACATTACAGTGCTGATTAATGGTGAATCTGGTACAGGTAAAGAGTTAGTTGCGCATGCGCTACACCGCCACTCACCACGGAGCAGCAAACCTTTTATTGCACTCAACATGGCCGCGATTCCCAAAGACCTAATTGAAACAGAGCTTTTTGGTCATGAGAAAGGTGCATTTACTGGCGCCAATACCCAGCGCCAAGGTCGCTTTGAACAGGCCAATGGTGGAACGCTGTTTTTAGATGAAATTGGCGATATGCCTTTTGAAACACAAACGCGTTTACTGCGTGTCTTGGCTGATGGCGAGTTTTACCGTGTTGGTGGGCATATCCCAGTAAAAGTAGATGTACGTATTGTCGCGGCAACGCACCAAGACTTAGAAAAATTGGTACATGATGGTCGCTTCCGTGAAGACTTATATCACCGTCTAAACGTGATTCGCATTCACATTCCAAAACTGGCGCATCGTAGCGAAGACATCCCAATGTTAGCGCAACACTTCTTGGCACGTGCAGGCAAAGAATTAGGTGTAAGCCCTAAAATCCTTCGTCCTGAAACGCAAGAATATATGCAACAGCTGCCTTGGCAAGGAAACGTACGTCAGCTCGAGAACACTTGCCGCTGGTTAACGGTCATGATTACAGGACGTGAAGTTTATCCTGAAGACTTACCATCAGAGCTGAAGCAAATTCCAATTACCCGCTCAGGTGAAGATGCGCAAGCCGCGCAAAACTTAGATCGGATTGCAGTCCACCATTGGGATGAGTTGTTGGGTCAATGGGCTGTGCAAAAGCTGAAAAATGGCGAGATGAAAATCCTCGATATCGCAACCCCAATGTTCGAACGTACATTGATCATTGCTGCGCTGCAACAAACCCGTGGCCGTAAACGGCATGCGGCTGAGTTACTCGGTTGGGGGCGTAACACCCTTACGCGTAAACTTAAAGAGCTAGGTATGGATACCGCAGATGATGAAAGTGAAGAAGAAGCTTTAGAAAACTAAGACAGATTCAAATAAAAGCGCCGCAATGGCGCTTTTATTTATTAAGCCGTAAAGCCTAAATAGCGTGAATAGCCTTCAACACCAAGTGGTGCTTTTAACATGATAAATTTTGGGTAACTGGCTTGAGTTAACTCTTCAAACATAATCACTTGATCATCATGTGCATGGAGATCATCAACACTGCGCTGCATGGTCGCTTCAAATTCATCTGTGATATATTCAAAACCAATGTCCATCGCAATAAATAAGGTATGCTCACAAGGCTGAACGTATTGTTCCTGAGACCAATCAATTACCTGTTGTTGGCAGTGTGGACACGCTACGGGATCTGTCGCTTCACAGTCTAGTGGGATCAATTGATAAGTCATAATTTAGTTTTTAAACAAAGATGCTGCGAAGTTTAGCATAGGATAAAGTACCTAGAATAATCATGTCGACTTTAGAAAAAGCCATTGCACTGGCTGCAACCCAACATGCGGGGCAACTCGATAAGGGCGGACAACCTTACATCTTGCATCCACTTCGCCTCATGTTGCAATTTTCCAATCCCACCCTACAAATCATTGCGGTGTTGCATGACATTTTGGAAGACACCGCAACGACTGCTGAAGACTTAAAAGCGCTTGGCTTTAGTGCCGAGATCATTCAATCCATACAAGCACTGACCAAACAAACAGGTGAATCACGTTTGCAAGCGGCTAAGCGCACTGTATTAAACCCTCTTGCAACCCAAGTGAAATATGTTGATGTACTCGATAATATGAACCTTACGCGCATAAACAATCCAACAGCACACGACTTTGCACGACTTGAAGAATATAAAGTGGTGCTTGAAATACTCAAACAAGCGAAAACTCAGCGAAACCCTTAAAATAGCTGAGTATTTTCAATTAAATCTCTACAATTTCAAAATTGACAAACTGCAACGATCACTTTTTAATTAAGCCTATCGTTGCACAAATGGACATCGTGAATGTTAAGCGATTTAGATGATTTTTATTGTTTTGCTCAAGTGGTTGAACATGGTGGTTTTAGCGCAGCCGAACGCGCAACAGATATTCCTAAATCCAAGCTCAGTCGACGCGTGTATAACCTCGAAGAGCGCTTGGGTGTACGCCTAATTCAACGCAGCTCTCGCCATTTCGCAGTGACCGATATTGGTATGAATATTTACCGTCATGCGCAAGTGATGATGAATGCCGCACAAGCCGCACACGATTTGGTCGATCATCTCAGTTTACAACCGCGTGGCATCATTAAACTCAGCCTGCCAGTATCGATTGCACAAAACGAAATTGCACGTATTTTACCGAGCTTCTTAAAAACCTATCCCGAAATTAAAGTACAAATGATGGTGACCAATCGCCGTGTGGATATTATCAACGAAGGTTTTGATATTGCCCTTCGCGTCCGCTCCAATCTAGACGATGATCCAAGTTTGGTAATTCGTAAATTTGAAAATATCGAGCAGCATTTATTTGCCAGCCAAGCCTACTTGAATGAATTTGGCGAACTGAAACAACCCGAAGATTTAAGCCAACATCATATACTCAGTATGGTCGACGAGCATTTAGATCAACATATCATCGTGCATAACGATGCACAGCAACAAAAGAAAATACGTGTCAATCCTGTAGTGATGGGCTCTGATTTGAGTATGCTGGCTCAACTGGTGCGTAAAAACTGCGGTATTGCCTTACTTCCAGACAGCATCGTACAAGATATGGTGAAAAGTGGTGAGCTGGTTCGTGTCCTGCCCGACTGGAAAGCACCACACGGTATTTTTCATGCGGTGTATCCTTCACGTCGTGGTTTATTGCCTGCTGTCCGCGTGTTTATTGACTATTTAATTGAACACCTTAGCTCAAATAAATCACTTTAAACTCTACACATGCTCAATGACATTGAGCCAATCCATGAGGCAAAAAAAAGAGCTTAACCGAGGTGGATAAGCTCATAAACTTTCAAAATAAGAAACTACAGCGAGTATCTTGGAAACAATTTTAGTGACAAAATGAAGTCTAGACCAATAGCTTGCATGTATAAGTTTTAATCATATAAAATCAAAAACCCGATAAATAAAGGGGTTCAGAAATATCAGTGATTGCTTTTAAGACTTAATTTAGCTTTTAGACCACAAAGCTAGACCAAAGTCTAAAATTTAACCACCTACAAAACATCAACTTAAATTTCTGGATAAGTGCCCGTACCTTCAGGCCAAGGTGATAGTAACTCAAAACCTGTTTCAGTCACGAGTACCATATGCTCCCACTGCGCAGTTAAAGACTTATCTGCAGTCACGACTGTCCAACCATCCTTAAGTTCTTTGACATGCGCTTTGCCCATATTAATCATCGGTTCAATCGTGAACACCATGCCCGCTTTAAGCTGCATCCCCTTACCTGGTTGACCATAGTGCAATACGCTTGGCTGTTCGTGATAAACCTTGCCGATACCATGACCACAATACTCGCGTACCACACTATAACCTTCACGGTGCGCAACTGTTTGAATGGCATAACCAATATCACCAAGCGTTGCACCTTGCTTCACAGCATGAATACCTGCAACCATCGCCTCATAAGTCGTATCGACTAGCTTTTTGGCTTCTGGTTTCACTGTACCCACGTAATACATACGACTGGTATCACCAAAGTAGCCATCTTTAATAATCGCCACATCAATATTAATAATATCGCCATCTTTGAGTACAACATTCGGCGATGGAATACCGTGACAGACTACTTCATTTGGAGAAATACAGGTGGTTTTGGTATAGCCATGATAACCAATATTGGCAGGCGTCACTTTTAAGGTATTTACAATGAAGTCATGACAAATATCATCCAGATATTCAGTCGTGACACCCGGCTTTACATGATCACCAATCATCGCTAAAACTTCGGCAGCCAAACGACCAGATATACGAAGTTTTTCTACATCTTGTTCAGTTTTTATGCTCACATTTAAGCCACGCATTGAAATATCCTCAATTATGAAGTCGCAAGTATAGACCTTTTCTCAATATTTTTGTTCAAACTTAAATCTTAAGGTCACCTCCAACAACCAGCCTTTAAAAAATTTGTGTAATTTTAAAGCATTTACACTACAACTTTTAATTTAGGAAAAATAGCGCCTCAAGCTTTTCATATTTATAATTTTTCTATTTTAAAATGGATAATCAATCACATATATCAACCTATTTTTTACAAGTTGATATATTCACTTTTCATCTTATAAAAAAATTTAATACTACCCATGAAATAAATTAGCCAAAAAAACCCATATGCACTAAAATCGTCCCCTTTGTTCAACTCGATCTCCCTTTTATGACAAGTCTGCGTACTCGGGATATTGTTGCTTTGGGTTTTATGACTTTCGCACTCTTCATTGGTGCGGGCAACATTATCTTTCCACCGATTGTGGCTCAACAAGCGGGTGAGCATGTATGGCTAGCAGCTTTTGGTTTCTTAATCACTGCTGTGGGCTTACCTGTAATCACCATTATTGCGCTGTCACGTGTCGAAGGTTCGATTCAAATTTTAAGTTCACCTTTGGGTAAAATAGCCAGCCTCATTTTAACCATTACGTGTTACCTAACTGTCGGGCCACTCTTTGCGACACCACGTACTGCAACCGTTTCTTATGAAATTGGTTTTTCATCTTATCTTGGAACATCAAGCAGCAGCTTGCTGATCTACAGTGCAATCTACTTTAGTGTAGTCACCCTCATTTCACTGTATCCAAACAAGATTTTAGACACGGTCGGCTATGTACTCTCGCCACTAAAGATTTTATCTTTGGCCATCCTTGGCATTGCGGCGATGATGATTCCAACAGGTTTCGTTTCGCCAGCCATCAATAATTATATCGACAGCCCTGTTTCTGAAGGTTTTGTCAATGGTTATTTAACCATGGACACTTTAGGTGCTTTGGTTTTTGGTATTGTGATTATTCAAGCCATCCGTTCACGCGGTGTAAGCAATCCTAAACTGATTACGCGTTATGCAGTTATTGCAAGTATCATTTCTGGTATTGGTTTAACTGTAGTTTACCTCAGCTTATTTAAACTTGGCCTTGGAAGCCATGAAGTCGCAGCAAATGCGAGCAATGGTGCAGTGATCCTGCATGCATATGTTCAACATGCATTTGGTGACTTAGGTTCTATCTTCCTTTCTGCCATGATTTTTATTGCGTGTATGGTCACTGCGATTGGCCTGACCTGTGCGTGTGCTGAATATTTCAGTTCAATCACTAAAATTGGCTATAAAGTTTGGGTCTTCATTCTGATTGGTTTCTCTTTCATTATTTCCAACTTAGGTTTAACCAAACTTATCGCCTTTTCTGTGCCTGTTTTAAGTGCAATTTATCCACCTGCAATTGTAGTGATTATGCTGAGCTTTGGCTGGAAATTCTTTAATCATCCTCGCCGAGTGATCGCACCTGTTACCGCAGTGTCTTTGGTCTTTGGTATTGTAGATGGTTTAAAAGTTGCGAACTTTGAACTGCCTTATGCGCTGACTCACTTACCTCTTGCAGAACAAAACCTTGCATGGCTTATCCCATCATTGGTGGTTTTTGTAATTGCTTTTGTAATCGACAAAGTGAAAAAGTAAGCAAAAACTGATGTTGTTAAAGTCTGGTTTTACCCAAACCTGATTTTAAGCATGATCAATATTTGTCACATTTTATCCAAATGGATACATATTGTTTCATTTCTTTCTACATCAGTTTTTGTACATACTGACACATTTCATATACACCGCTAAAGTCGTATATCAACACCTTCATATCTCTTCTAAATTTAATATTAGAAAATAAAAAATTCTTTAAAGCCTGTCCTAGCAAGTCATTCATGGCATCAATATTGCTTTATACAATCTATGTATAAGCTTACATGCATCATTTATTTGTCACCTTATACGGTAACGAAATACTATTTATTCACTAAAAAAATGCTACACACATATTTTCTGATTGGTATAGCATAATTTCTCTGAAAAATAGTTGTTTTTGCTCTTGATCAACGCAAGTTTTAGCAGTACAACATTAAGAACTAATCCGACTAAACACATTGGTTTTTAGTCAAAAACTCAAGGAGGGATGGAGATGTTATCATTACATTTCAACAAGCAAGTCTTCATTAACGCTCTGAAGGCAAACAAGAATATGGTGACGTATTTAAGTACCACCATTGCCCTGATGGTCATTATGATCATGCATGGCTTAATTCAAGGTAACCTTAAAGCTGAATATTTTGCTTACGCTATCGTCGTATCATTTGCCTTTTATTTATGGGCAGTCGTCGATCAAAAATTCCGAAAGGCCACACAGTCAATTGACTAGCAAACAGGTGGATGATTAGTCATCCACCTTTGTAAAAGTATAAAAATTAAAAAACTATAAGAACAACTTAAAATAAACCTAAAAACATTCCCCACAACAAGCCTAACGTCGCCATAATTTCCCCCACAACCAATGCCATCATTGCTATCAGCATGATTGATTTGGGTAAAGTCCATTTGCCTAAAACATGCGGACTACGAAATTGGTTATTGGTGTCTTGCAACACCCCATGCACAATATAGCTCAGTATAGAGAAGCTAAAAAAGAATAAATTGATTCCCACAAACAGCATGTTCACAGGTTCAGGCCAGATAGAAATTGCGGCCATTACCGCAATAATTAAACTTGCAGGTGCATATAACAAACTACTGCGGTGCGCAATATCAACATAATAGTGCGCGCGAAACTGCGGTGAATGGCGTATTTGTGCATATTTCCATACCCCTGTCAGCATCCCTACAAACAGAAAAATACCACTAAACAAAAGTGCAAATTTTACCGACATATCTAATTCAACAAACTGCATGTGTTTTCCTTTTTTATTTTCACTCTATTCTATACAGATCTGCTTGACTTCAAAGTCATAGATTAGACAAGTTTCTTTTTGGAACTTAGGTAGAGTATAAAAAAATTCAATGCTTAACCGATTATGCAAAATTACGAAACTTTAGCTATTACCTGCTCTGACCATTATTCACTCAATGGACGCTTTTATGCAGCTCAAGGTACACAACAAGCCCTACCTGTTTTAATCTGCCCTGCCACAGGTATTACCCAACAGTTTTACCACCATTTTGCATCATGGCTTGCCGAACAAGGCTATGCCGTTTTGGTTTTTGATTTTCGCGGCATTGGTGAGTCTCTGCATGAGCCACTTAAAAAGTCGAAAGCCAGCATCGTGCAATGGGGGCAATTGGACATCCCAGCAGCGATGGAGGTGTTATTAAATAAGACCCAAGCGACACAAGTGATCTTGCTCGGTCATAGTGCAGATGGGCAACTATTAGGTATTAACCCAAACTATGAGAAAGTCGCAAAAGTCGTTGCCGTTGCTGGCTCAACCGGACACATAAAAGACTTGAAAGGTCGTACCAAACTTCTAGCTCCTGTGATGTTTAAACTGATCTTTCCTATTGCACGTTATACCTTAGGTTACGGTCCGACCAATGCCATTGGCATGGGCGAAAACCTACCCAAAGACGTGGCACGCGATTGGGCACAGTTTTGCAGCAAACCTGGTTATGTAATTAATGCCTTAGGCAAAACAGTACAAGATGACTTCCACCATGATATTCGCTGTCCAATCACAGCTATTTGGGCCTCGGATGATGAAATTGCCACACAAGTGAATGTTAAAGGCTTACTCAGCCTTTACCCAAATGCACAAACAGATCAAATTGAACTCAAACCACAGGCTTATGGCCATAAAGTCATTGGACATATGGCGATGTTTAAGCGCTCCCATCAAAACTTATGGCCTGAAATTGCAGCACAGCTTTCATCTTAAGGCGGTACATATCAAGCCAAGCCTATCGCCAGTTCAAGCAGTACTTACTTGACTGGCTTTATTTTCACCGCAAAACTGCAGCTTTCAGATAAAAACCAACGCTATTGATAAATTTAATTTCATTAATCGATAAATAAATATTATATTTCCACCACGAATTTTTATTAAGTCATAGTTCATGTGATGACTATCGCATGTGCTAGAGATGGATGAATCATGTCTGCACAACAGCAACCCCAGCTTAAGCATGGGCTGAGCAACCGCCATATTCAGCTGATTGCTTTAGGCGGCTCTATTGGTACAGGCCTATTTTTAGGCATTTCGCAAACCATTAAACTGGCTGGCCCTTCCGTTATTTTAGGCTACGCACTGGCGGGCTTAATTGCATTTTTCATGATGCGCCAGTTGGGTGAAATGGTGGTTGAAGAACCCGTGAGTGGCTCTTTTAGTTATTTTGCCTATAAATTTTGGAGCCCTTTTGCTGGCTTTATGTCGGGCTGGAACTATTGGGTGCTCAATGTCTTGGTCTGCATGGCGGAACTAAGTGCCATCGGCCTCTATGTCCAGTATTGGTGGCCTGAAATTCCCACATGGATTTCAGCGCTTGGTTTCTTTGTACTGATCAATGCCATCAACCTGCTGCATGTCAAAGTCTTTGGTGAAACAGAATTTTTATTCTCCATGATTAAAATTCTCGCCATCATTGGCATGATTGGATATGGCGCTTGGTTACTGGCAAGTGGTCACGGTGGTGCACATGCCTCTATTTCCAACCTCTGGGCTCTAGGCGGTTTCTTTCCCAATGGCATTTCTGGCTTAATCATGGCGATGGCCATCATTATGTTTTCCTTTGGCGGTATTGAACTCGTTGGTATAGCAGCTGCGGAAACTAAAAATCCGACCACAACTATTCCTAAAGCAGTCAATCAAATTGTCTACCGTGTGTTACTGTTTTATGTGCTTACGATCATTGTTCTGCTCTCATTGTTTCCATGGAATCAAATCGCAGAAGGCGGTAGTCCTTTTGTTTTGATATTTGACTCCTTAGGTAGTCAAGGCGTTGCAACTGTGCTGAATTTTGTGGTCTTAACCGCAGCTATATCGGTGTATAACGGTACCAGCTATGGCACGAGTCGTATGCTGCTAGGCCTGGCAGAACAAGGCAATGCTCCACAATTTTTAAAGAAAATTAACCAGCGTGGCATCCCTTATGCAGCCATTTTATGCTCTGCATTGGTGACCTTACTGTGCGTCGTCTTGAATTATATCTTCCCAGAAAAAGCCTTTAAACTACTGATGAGTCTTGTAGTTTCAGCCATTGTGATTAACTGGATGATGTTGGCGTTGACCCATTTAAAATTCAAGCAACGTATGCTGGCATTGCAAAAATCAACCTTGTTTCCAACTTTGATTTACCCTATCAGTAACTATATCTGTATTGTATTTATGCTTGGTATTTTAGTGGTGATGTGGCTTACACCTGATATGCGAATTGCAGTGATGCTGATTCCACTTTGGATTGGCTGCCTAACTCTAACTTACTGGTTTAAACAAAGATCAAAAACACAAAAAATACCATAAATAAGTCAGCAAACAGCGCCGTTAAAAGGCACCCTTCCCTTTAAAGACGCTGTTTGCAAATCAAAGCCAATTTCCCAAATGACTTTGATTGAATCACTTTATTGTAGTCATAACCGATGCAGAGTGTTTCTCTTTTATTTGCTTATTTTGAGTATTTATTGAGAAATATTTTCACATAAAATAGTTTATAAAGAAAATTATACGCAGGAATACGTTATGAATGACGCTCACTACGTTTTAGATAAAATTGACCGCCGTATTTTGTCTGAACTTCGCCAAGATGGCCGCCTGACTGTTACCCAGTTGGCTGAGAAAGTTGGGCTCTCGTCTTCTCCGTGCTGGACACGTGTAAAACGTCTAGAAAACCTCAATATCATTGAAGGCTATACAGCGAAGATTAATTCAAAAGCCATTGGTATTAATGAGCTGTTTTTTATTGAGATTACGCTTGAACGCCATGATGATGAAATCTTAGAGCAATTTAGTGAAGCACTGGCTTACATGCCTGAAGTGGTTGAAGCACATTTAGTAACTGGCGATTACGACTACTTACTCAAAGTCGCAGTGAAAAATGCAGAACACTATGAACGCTTTTTGCGTAAAAACTTATACTCAATGAAAGGTGTACGTCATACACGCTCCATTTTTGCCTTACGCCCTTTAAAACTCGAAAATAAATCCGACCTCATTATGATTGAGTGATTGCTGCAAATATTGTGTAAATGTGGTTTAATACACTCAGTATGAGATGAGCCTCTTACAGTATGTGCCTTAGATGTGCATACGACTAGCCCCTAACCATGGGGCTTTTTAATGTCTATAGATTTTATATTTCTGATATTTTAGATAGTGCACATCATTCAAATACAAAACCGTAACCAATAAAAAAATACCCTAAAGTGCTTTTTTATTAACGATATCATCTCTAAAAATATTAACCCAAAATACCAATTGAGAGCTGAATCACAAAAGCATTCACAATATCGACAAAGAATGCGCCCGTCAGCGGAATGATCAAAAAGGCTTTATGGGATGGTCCATAGGTATTGGTTACCGCTTGAATATTGGCAATTGCTGTCGGTGTCGCGCCTAAGTTGACGCCACATTGGCCTGCACAGAGTACCGCAGCATCATAGTTCTTACCCATCACACGAAAAGTCACAAAGTATAAATAAAGTGCTAAGAACAGTGTTTGAACAATCAGGATAATCACTAAAGGACCTGCTAGATCTGCCAACAACCAAAGCTGTAAGGACATCAACGCCATGGCTAAAAACAGTGCCAGTGAAGCATTGCCAAATACATCGATACAGCGGTCAAAAACCTGAACTCTCAACCCATGCTCTAAAATATTACGTAAAACCACACCACACATTAGAGCCCAAACAAAACTTGGTAGCTCAAACCACTGCCCTTTAGCTACCGCTGTCATGAAGTATGCAAAGCTGATACAAATGGCAAACATCCCCATGGTTTTGACCGCATCATCTGCCGTAATCAGACGCGTCTTTTCAGGAAATTCAAATGGAGCCGTTTGTGCTGAAGGTGGCGCTTCATTACGCCCTGTTGCAGCTGGAATTTCTTCAGCCAACTGGTAGCGACGTATCAGAAATTTAGCTACAGGCCCGCCCATCATTCCCCCAATGACCAAACCAAATGTTGCACTTGCCATACCCAGCACAATCGCACCATGCACACCATGTTCTTGTTCAAATATCGTGCCCCATGCACCTGCTGTCCCATGACCACCTGTGAGTGTGACCGAACCGGTAATTAAACCAATCAGCGGGTCTAGACCTAAAACTTTGGCAAGACTAATACCAACCACATTTTGCAGCAGGACAAATACAATGACGCAGACCAAAAATACAAGCAGCGACTTCCCACCTTCTTTGAGCTTAACTAAGCTTGCACTTAACCCCACAGAGGTGAAGAACATTAGCATAAAAATTTGCTGAATATTGGTATCAAAGTTGACAGTTATGTTTGAACTTTTAAATAAGATATAAGTGATAACAGCTGCAACCAATCCACCCGCAACAGGTTCGGGAATGTTATATTTTTTTAAAATACTGACTTTATTCACAAATACATAACCGACCAATAGTACAGCAACTGCTGCAACAATGGTCATAAATGCATCGAATTGATAGTTCATGAGGTATCCAATGATGCTTATTGCATTAATTCTAAAACAGATAAGTCAGTAATGAACAGGCTAAAGTTTCTCAATGTACAATTTCTATGCTTTAGATTACATGATGTTTTAAAACTGAGCTCAGTATTTTAAAACTACATCATCTTAAAAACAAAAAAGACCCAATTGAGTCTTTTTTGTTTTTACAGCAGCGTAACTTTAAAATTAAAATTTATAATGAAAGCTTAATGTTGCATTTCTTGGTTCGCCCCAAATCATCGAGTCTGAGCCTATTCCATCATAATATTTTTTATCAAATAAATTATTTACATTGAGTTGTGTACTAAAATTTGGATCAAACTTATAACCCAGCATTGCATTTGCAAGATACAAATCACCTCTGTCCACACGCGTCGCACCTGTGCCTTTATAAATTTTACTAAAATAATTTAGGCCAGCACCGGCATACCATGCTTCATTTTTATATTTAACAAATAAGTCTGCCGTAGTCCGAGAACTGGTAGAGTTATAATCAACACCTTTAGCATCCTTAGCATCAAAATTGGCAACACCAAAGCTAAGCCCCCAATTCTCATTAAGCTCACCATCAATGTTGAGTTCAACCCCTTTACTGGTTACACCTTCAGCCGCAAAATAAGCATTTTCTGGGGTATCAGCCCCGTTGTTATCTTTAACTTTTACTTCTTTTCCATTTGAATCATATAATTGCTCTGCAACATTATCTTGCTCAATTCGGAAGATAGATAAGGCGGCATTTAGCTTTCCATCCAAATATTCACCTTTTAAACCCATTTCATAGCTTTTACCGTCAATAGGATCAAGGTAATTGCCACTTACATCTTTTCTGTTTTGTGGTTTAAAAATACTGGTATAGCTCACGTATGCTGAATAATCTCGCGCAACGTCATAAATAAGGCCAAAGTAAGGTGTAATCTCATTTTTAAACTCTCTATTCCCTTTACCATCTGCTGCTTCGTATTCCCAATTTGAAACACGAACACCTGCAACGGCTTTTAATGGATCTAAAATATGGAATTTACCTGAAATGTAACCTGCTGTTTGAACCGTGTTATTGAGTACACCTTTTTGATTTTTTTCTATAGGTACAACAATTTGGGTATTCATATCGTTAAAGTTTAATGCATCTACATTTAATACATTCCCTCCCGTATAATAAGAACCTCCAAAGTTATTTTTCTTTAATTCAGATTTATTCCATGCTCCTCCAATAACAATCTCTTGCTCACGGCCGGCAAGTGTGAAAGGTGCTGCGATATAAACATCGACATTATTTTCATCGGTACGTTGATCATCTGCATAAACAGAAACATTATACTTTTTGGTAGTCTCATTATAGACAGGAAGTTTATTTGTTTCTTTATTCACTTGCCCTGTTGTGTACAACAAGTTTGAAGATGAATCTTCTTTTCTATATAAATATGAAACGTTTAAGCTTACATCATTAAACAAAGTATGCTTTAAGTCAGCAAAAAGCATCGTCGTTTTTGCATCCCAATACGTCCAGTCAGAACTAACTGTTAGTGATCGATCAAAATTGGTTCTGGTACCATCGGTATAAAATGCGGGTAAGCCTCCCCAACGCACACCATCGCGATTCAACTCTTGATAAGATGCAGCGAAAGATAATAATGTTTTATCGCTAATATCATAATCAATTGCACCATAAACAATATTTCGCTCTTTCTCATAAAAATCCATAAATGAATCTTCATCAGAATGTTTTACGAAGATGCGTCCACGAAGTGAGCCATCATTATTTAAAGGTGCAGATAGATCTGCCGAGCTTGAATAACTATTCCATGAACCTGCCGATGCACTTACTGATCCAGCAAATTCCTTTGAATTTGCATGCTTACGGATTAAATTAATACCCATTGCTGGGCTTCCAGCTCCAGTCATTAAACCATTAGCACCTTTTACGACTTCAACACGATCATAAATGCTTAAATCTAGGTCAGCTGCCACTAAGTTTGCAGTTGTTGGCTTTCCATCGATAAGGAAATTATCTACATCAAAACCGCGTGCATAAGGTCGTTGACGTTCGTCCGTACGCGGAGTAGATACACCTGTAATATTACTCATCAAATCTTGGAAGGACTCAATGTTTCGGTCATCCAAATATTCACGGGTATAGACTTTGACTGTTTGTGGGGTTTCACGTAGGGATAAATTTAACTTGGTTGCGGTATTTGTGCTACTCGTCGTATAGCTGCCTGTATTTTCGGTAACTGCTGTTTTATCTTGAGCTGTAAGGGTAATGGTCGCCAACTGTGCATTTGGCTGAGACGTTGCATTCGCCTCCTCCTCTTCCACGGTGTTTGCGTGTGTTATAGACAGCATGGCAGTTGAAGATAGGAAAATAATTTGCATCGCCAAATAAAGTGGCTTTTGCGTAGGCAACGGACGTTTAAACATATCAGGACATTCACAGCTAATGAGAAAAAATAAGACAATGAATTGATAATTTTAAAGTGCGCACATGCCTACTATGCTTAAGTAAAACAAGCACCTTTGTAGCATCACAAGTACTAAGATTCGTAAAATCCTTTTCGAACATCTCAGTGATTTGAGTCATTACATATCAATCCATTTCGAAAAATTATAAACAAAAAATAACGCAAGTGATACTGATTATCATTAGCAAATACATCTTTAATTTAGATTTAAGATATTTGTATTGTAGATATACGTTCCTTTTCACAGAAAACTGAGTGAAAAACAAACATTCGATATTTATAATGCTCTATTTTTTTATAATTATAAATATGACAACAAAAAAATAGACCAAGTGTATCTTGGTCTATTTTTAGCTCATGGTCTTGTCGAGGACTTACTCAATGTCATACACCCAGTTTTTGGCTTGTTGGTCTGTCGTAGTTTCACACACATAGTAATCTTGATCCCACGCGTCTTGATGGAAAATTTCCATTTTTCGGTAGGTCACTTGTTTACCATTTTCCACACAGATAAAGCTATTACCTTGGTCTTTGACTTGGGTTCCGTTGAGGAAACCACCAATACAGAGGAAGCGAGATTGTTTTGCCATTACTACATCAACTTGCTAAATCATTTTTCAATGTAAAGATTAAACGATGATTGAGTTTAGTTGTAAGGTCTAGTTAATGATTACTTACCAATTGATCGCAATTTAAACTAAAAAATCATTTACTGGGCTTAGCATTTCTTCATTTTATAAATTTTCGCTCTAGTTGGAGAATAAGATTATCTATATATTCATGATTACAATCATAAATATTTTCGTATACACCATACTGACTAACTTGTGCAGTTATATGCTTCTTAAGTGTAGTTAAAATGGAATCTGTGACAACTTTACCCTGAGCTTCTAATACGCTTTTCAAAGCAGTACTCCACTTACTATTATCTTTACTAAATTTGGTGTTCTTAAGGTCAATCCCAAATTCCTCATCTACTTTATTTGAATAAAATTCAATTTTAAATAAATTTTCAATTTCTGTTTCTTTTTTTCCCTTCGCCATTAAATAGCTATAAGAATTATTATTTAACTCAGTAGAATCGAGTAGTTTTGGTATGATTGATTTTGAGGCCTCATCGTTATCCACAATAACAAAACATGAGCAAAGCATATCTTGATAATGTTTAAGTTCATAATTTAATTTACTCACACCACCCAAAAATTTAATTATTAAATCACCATCTTTCATTATTTTTGATAGTTTTTGACTCCTCTCGGTTATAAGTTTTTTAATAATAATACTGTCACATTCACCTTCAACAATAATAACTTTACGTGCATGCTCCAAATTATCAGAAGTTCTAACACCCAAGCAATCACGAATTTCTTGAATTTTCTTAACTGATTTTACTTTATTATTCGATACTAAAATATTATTAGATAGCTCATCTCTGTCAACAAACACTGGATTATGTGTTGATATAACTAACTGGTTTACTATAGACAGCTCTTCAACAGCCACTTTCAAACTGTGCATTGCTGAAGGATGTAAATGTGATTCTGGTTCTTCAATAGCAATAATAGATGCCCCATTATGAATTCTATTTCTATCTTTCAACAAACCGATAGCTGCTAGGCTTTTCACTCCATCACCTTTATATTTAATATCGGTTTGATCACCATCATCAACCTCAATAACATAATCTTTTCTTAATCTATATCTTCTAGCTGAATCAGAGATTCTTAATTGTACTGATTTAATATTTGGCAAAAATTTATGTAAAGAATCTTTAATAGTATTTGCAACTTTATCTAATACAGGTTTTTGTAAATTTTCGATTACAGCTAATGCTTGTTTAAAATCTTCATCACTTTCTAATTTTGCTAATTCCTCTTCGACCATTTCATTAATTACATCTAAAGCTTCTTGTTCAGTTCTTACCGCTGGTATATATGTAAATTGAATTTTTTCAGCAATGTATTTTGCGATTTTCTCTGATTTTTCAGATAAAGAACTACTTCCACGTTTTGGTACAAGAATTTCACCTACATTATTTTGATCAAATGAAATCTGTATACATAAATCACCATTGATTCTACTTCTTATTACTTTATAAAAATCTAGTCTTTCATCTTCATTTAGCTCAAAATTTAATATAAATAATGTATTTTTAGCGCGTGGCTTATTTTGAAGAGAAATTGGAAAGTCCCTATACCAGTCATAATTATTTCTCTGTTTAAAACGTACACTTCCTAAACTTTTATAAGATAATCCATGAAACTTTAAAGTATCCATTGCTAACTTCAAAGCAAGTAAAACAGTAGTTTTACCCTCATTATTTTTACCAACTAGGACGGACTGATCTTTTAAATTAATTTCTCCTCCATCCGTAATACTTCTGAAATTTTTAATCGTAAATTTTGTTAGTTTCATAGAAAAAGCCCCACCTAAGTGGAGCTTTTATAAACTATTTCAACTTAATTAACAATAAATTAAGTCAACTGAGCAGCAGCAATTTTCTTCGTATCAACATTCGCAGCAGCGTCAGTATAGTCGCCCATTTTGTCGAAGCTTAAGTATTGGTAGATGTCAGCAGACATGCTATCAATTTGAGCTGCATACTGTTGGTATTCTTCTGGAGTTGGTAATTTACCAAGTACAGCAGCAACAGAAGCAAGTTCAGCAGACGCTAAGTAAACGTTCGCACCTTGACCTAAACGGTTCGGGAAGTTACGTGTAGAAGTCGATACACAAGTCGTGTTCGGCGCTACACGTGCTTGGTTACCCATACATAATGAACAACCTGGCATTTCAGTACGCGCGCCAGCTTTACCATAAATGTTATAGAAACCTTCTTCCATCAACTGATGTTCGTCCATACGCGTAGGTGGAGCAATCCACAAACGAGTTGACAACGCACCACCAGGAACTTTCTCTAACAATTTACCAGTCGCACGGAAGTGACCGATGTTCGTCATACAAGAACCAACGAATACTTCGTCAATTTTCGCGCCTTGAACATCAGAAAGAAGTTTTGCATCATCTGGATCGTTCGGGCAGCAAAGAATAGGTTCTTTGATGTCTGCAAGATCAATTTCATACACTTTGGTGTATTCAGCATCAGCATCCGCTTTGATCAGGCTTGGGTTAGCCAACCATTTTTCCATGTTCTCAACACGACGAGCCATAGTACGCGCATCGCCATAACCTTCAGAAATCATCCACTTCAACATGGTGATGTTTGAACGAAGGTATTCAGCAACTTTCTCTTCAGAAAGCGTAATAGAACAACCAGCAGCTGAACGTTCAGCAGAAGCATCAGAAAGTTCGAATGCTTGCTCAACAGTCAGGTCAGTTTCCATTTCTGTTAAGTCGATCTCAAGGATACGACCAGAGAAGATGTTTTTCTTACCTTTCTTCTCTACAGTTAAGTCACCTTCCTTAATTGCGTAGTAAGGAATTGCATGTACAAGGTCACGTAGAGTGATACCAGGCTGCATTTTACCTTTGAACTTCACAAGTACAGATTCAGGCATATCAAGTGGCATAACACCAGTTGCTGCAGCGAACGCTACAAGACCAGAACCCGCCGGGAATGAAATACCGATTGGGAAACGAGTATGCGAGTCACCACCAGTACCAACGGTATCCGGAAGAAGCATACGGTTTAACCAAGAGTGAATAATACCGTCACCTGGGCGTAAAGACACACCACCACGGTTCATGATGAAATCAGGAAGCGAGTGTTGCATTTGAACGTCAACTGGTTTTGGATACGCAGCTGTATGACAGAAAGATTGCATAACAAGGTCAGCAGAGAAGCCTAGGCAAGCCAAGTCTTTCAATTCGTCACGAGTCATTGGACCAGTTGTATCTTGCGAACCAACAGTAGTCATCTTAGGTTCACAGTAAGTACCTGGAAGTACACCTTGACCTTCAGGAAGACCACAAGCGCGACCAACCATCTTCTGAGCTTGAGTGAAACCTTTGCCAGTTGCAGCAGGCTGAACCGGAGTACGGAACATTGTAGATACTGGAAGACCTAAAGCTTCACGCGCCTTAGTCGTCAAACCACGACCTACGATCAGGTTAATACGACCGCCAGCACGAACTTCGTCTAGAAGAACTGGAGTTTTAAGTTCAGCTTCAGCGATTTGCGCGCCGTCTTTGAACGCAGTTACTTTAGCAGCAGCGTGATCGATCTTAAGAACGATTTCATCGCCCATGTTCATGTTAGCAACATCGATCTCGATCGGTAATGCACCAGCATCTTCCATCGTGTTGAAGAAAATTGGAGCAATTTTAGAACCTAGACAGTAACCACCGTCTTTTTTGTTCGGGATGTGCGGAATGTCATCACCGAAGAACCAAAGTACAGAGTTAGTTGCAGATTTACGAGATGAACCTGTACCAACAACGTCACCAACGTAAGCAACTTGGTTGCCTTTCGCGATCAATTCTTTAATTTGGTTAAGTGGACCCACTTCACCAGGAACTTCTGGGTTGATACCGTCACGTACGTTTTTCAACATTGCATTTGCGTGCAATGGAATGTCTGGACGGCTCCATGCGTCTTGTGCAGGTGACAAGTCGTCAGTGTTAGTTTCACCAGTTACTTTGAAAACAGTCAGTTTGATTTCAGTTGGAACGTCTTTACGAGTCGTGAACCATTCAGCGTCAGCCCAAGATTGCATAACCGCTTGTGCATTCGCGTTACCCGCTTTTGCTTTGTCTGCAACGTCATGGAACGCATCAAATACAAGAAGCGTTTTCTTAAGTGCTTCAGCTGCTAATTCAGCAAGTGCAGCATCGTCAAGAAGAGCAACTAAAGGAGCAACGTTATAACCACCAAGCATAGTGCCTAGTAAGTAAACCGCACGTTCTTTAGAAACTAATGGTGAAGTCGCCTCGCCTTTAGCCAAAGCAGCTAAGAATGCAGCTTTAACATATGCAGCTTGGTCAACACCCGCTGGAACACGGTTTTCTAGTAAATCAACTAAAAATGCTTCTTCGCCAGCTGGTGGGTTTTTTAATAATTCAACTAATGCAGCTGTTTGAGCATCGTCAAGTGGCTTCGGTGGGACTCCGAGTGCGGCACGTTCTGCAACGTGTTGGCGGTAAGCTTCTAGCACGGTGTTATTCCTCTTTTTTAAAAAATTATTTACGTATTCCTGCTTTAAATAAAGCTACGTAAATAATATGGACTGCTTAATTTTACTAAAATTCCAGTTAAAAGTTAATGCGCTACAAGTGTTTCTTCGTGATGCCCATTATTTTCTAACTAAATGATGTTCATATCGATTGGACATAAAAACAGCAATATAGTCAGATCGTTTGGAATTGTTTCACATTAACTTTGAACTGCCATTTAAAAATAAAAAAGGCAACCTATGTTGCCTCTTTTTACGCAATATAAATATTCAACCTTAGTGTACCGTTGTCGCTTGAATATATTGTTTGAAACTTTCACGACAGCCTTCAAATTTCATCTGAATTTCGTCCTCATGTAAATTTTGATGTGCAGAGCTTGCAAAAGAAATTTGTACTGAAATTCGTGTAGGTTCATGGTCAAGTGCGTGTTTGAAGTATACATGGTCACCCAAGCTAAGGACATAATGACCACCGCCAATTACGGCCACACCATTTTCATCTTCCAAGAGTAAATCTGCGTGATTTAAATAGCCAACAACTTCCATTTTCTGCTCCTCTCGTTTTTTTATTCTAGGTTCATTATTCTTTATTTTTATATGCTTTGCTATATATATGATTTAGAGTTTTGTCACAAAAAGTTCCATGCAAAAAATAAAAAACCGTTCCTTAGAACGGTTTGTAATCTGGCATTTCAGTATGCGGTGTTGCAATACATTTTTCAGTATATTTCACACGAATTTTTTCACGCGCACCTTCAATATCGGATTTAATTTCAGCCTCAGGTAAAGCATAAACATCTTCAATAATTTCTAACGCAAATGCTTTTGTCATTTCATCTTCAACTTTATTGGCATGCTCAATCGCTTTATCTTTTTCAATGGCATTTTGACGGTCTAACATAATTGAACGTGCTGCATTACCAATACTTTTACAATAGCCATGCCATTGCTCTTCTGGGGTTAACGGTTTTTTTTCAGCACAACCCACCAGTGCAATCACAGCAACCAAAGCGAATAATTTTTTCATTACAACTCTCCTATTCGCCCTATCATAATCAAACTTTTTCAAATGCAGAACTATTACCCACTTTAAATAGAATAAAAGCCCAAATTCGGGCTTTTATTCTTAGCAAAAATTAACCGCAGCTTGCTTGAACTACTTTATTGGTTTTCGGATCAACTGTTACTGTCACACGTTCTTCACGATAATCCATAGTCACAGGCTGCCCCGGTTGTACTAAGCGTACCATCTTCGCACTGGTTTTTTGCTTAATCTGCGCTTCAGTTAAATTTGACTGACCAATCAAAGCTGTCGCTTGCTCGGCAACACATTTGCTTTGACTAGCACGGAAAAGCGCCCATTCTTCAACAACTTGACCATTCGGTAAATGGCAATAGCCTACTTCACCATTGGCCTCTTTTCGAATCTCTAATTTACCACCCTGTTCAACACAGTATGTACTGGCAGGATTAGCCATACCTAAAGTTGGCTTTTCAGTTTCATTCTTTTGCGCAGTACTACAACCCGAAATAGCAGCAACCATTAATCCAAGCATTAAGATTTTTTTCATAAAAAATATTTCTTTAAATAAAAGATCAACATAGCAAATATATTTAAAAAAAACTGTGCGAGTTTTGCAAAATTCAAGATTACATAAAAAAGCCCATCACTTGACGGACTTTTTATTTTGAAAAGCTAGATTTTCAGGTCATTTTTAATTGACTGAGTGAATATCAAGCTCTTCATTTTTCGCTAAAACTACAGATGCTAGAATTGGAGTACCTAAAATGAACGGCATCGCAAAGATCCAAAAGACCACGGTATAGTGCGGATCAAAGAAAAACTGAATAGCAAGCGCCACTAAAATTAAAACTGAAAATAAAATCACTGCAAAGCGTATTACAAAATTGATCGGCATAGGGATCATCACTCTAAATTTAGCAAGTCCATTTACTATACACCTACTTTCATTATGGTTTAATTGATTTTAAGTATCTAGTGTCTGTTATTCATAGGTTTTCTTCATCTACCAAATAAAAATTTTTATCAAATGGCGAATTAAGCTTTTTTAACACCAAAAAATAAAGCCTACATGATGTAGGCTTTATTTAGCAGAAGAGTAGCTTTAGAACTTCCAGTTATAGAAGACGTCGATTGCACGCTCTAATGACTGACTCGCCTCTAAGTACATACGTTTGTTCATTTGATAACGCAGAGTCAGTTTATTGACTGGCGTAAAGACACCCACGCCATAACGAATATATAAGTCAGGTGTAATATAACCCGTCAGGCTGACTTGTGTGTCATCCCCTGTGCCTTGCGCATCCAATGCTAAACCACTTAAGCCAAAAGTACGTCCAATTTGGTTCGTAAAGGCGCGTGTACCGCCTAAACCCAAACTAATCCCTGCAGCAGCAATGGTGTTGTTGACATCTGACTTGAAGCCTTCCGTTTGACTTAAACCGCTTGTACCTTCGTTAATGCGGCCTGTAATTAACGCGTTCAAAGCTTCTTGCTCAGACAGCCCTGCATCGTTATAGACCTGAATATTTGGTGATGTTGCCGTACCCGTCACACGGAAACCCACCGTGCTGCCTTGTACATTTTTATTTGCATCGACATCCAGTGTTGGGTTGCTCAACACACCGTTAAAACGCGCTATGGCACGGTTTAAATCCAAACTCTGTCCATAAGCTTCAATTTTAACTTTCTGACTTACCCCAATTGCACCATTGGCACTCATTGCGGTTTCAGCACCGCGCTGCGATAGATATAAACGACCTAACAATGGAATACGACTATTAAACCCTTGGAACACAACTTGATTACCTAGTCCAACCATCACATCAGCACGAATGTCCCAAGGTTTTGCGCTATTTAAAATCGCCAATTGGTTTTGACCTTCTCTGACCACGCGTACATCTGACGATACGTTCACCACAGGTACAGATGCTTCAGGCATCGAAATAAGCGCACGAGGAACTTGAATTTCACCGTTTAAGGTTAATTTCTTACTCAACGGTAAAACATCCAGTGTGATTTTTGGTGTCACTAGCGCGGTAATTAATGGCGCTTGGCGAATCAGTAGATTTTCTCCATTCAACTGAAGCTGAATACGTGGATCATTTTTCCAATCTACCGTCCCTGTAAGTGTCCCCACACCACGACCACTGTTAAAAGCACCATTGATGGTGGCTTGGTCTTGGCGTATAGCGGAATACAGCTGAATATTGGTCAAATTGACTGGAAGTGAGATCATACTAATTGAACCATCTTTCAGACGGACATCGCCTGTAAGTAGTGGTGCTTTTAGCGTTCCATTAATTTTACCTGCATACGAAAGTGTTCCGCCCATCGAACGTACATCAGCAATGAAAGGTTTAAAGACTTTGAGTTGCACCTGATCAAATGCAATTTCACCGCGCATAGGCATGCTGTCCCGATACGGATCAATAACCACATTGGCATAGCCCACACCAATTTCAGGTGTTTTGACATCCAAACGGATTTGTAAACCTTCCGCGATGCTTTTGGCAACCAAAGCCACTTGTTCATATTTTAAGGTTGAACCCATATCTTGTGGGTCATCCGCCGCCAAGCCAATCACACCATCACGGGTGACTAAGCGCGCATCAATTTTTGGTTTAGATCCTTGTGCCCAAACCGCTTTAGCATGTCCATTTAACTTACCTGTAATCGCTAATCCTTCAGGCATAAAGGCAGCAAAGTCGTTTAGGTCGAGGTTTTGAGTCACGAATGAAATATTGCCACGTGTTTTACTGACACGAATCGGCTGGTCAAAACACAACTGACTTTGTTGACTCATCCAACAATGCGCACCAATCAACAAATCTGCTTTGGCACTGTTATAGACAACTGCTGCATTTTGGCGCTGTACCAAACGTGCACGTAAAGAGTCAAAATCACCTTTTTGGATCTGACCTAACCAATCATTTTGCGCATTAAAACCACCTGCCAATTGCACATAAAATTTCGACTTTTCATTTTGTGCAGAAACTTTTAATAAATGAGCTTTGCGAATACCTGCCAGTGAAATTTCACCTTGTTGAATTTCACGGTTACCACTTCTTAAGCTTTCCATTTTTGCAGTCAATAATGACGGCGTTGTTTCCGATGTCGGCAACTGCCCGACAATGCGTAATTTACGCATATCAATCAGATCTTTAAAGCCAAAATTATCCACTGCTAAGTTTGCGGTAGCTCTTAAACGTGGTTGAGATTGGATATTTAAATAGCCGTAGGCACGGCCACGTAAGCCCGCATAAATTTCATACAGAGCAGGTGCATTAATATTCAGTCTCAGGTTTTGTGCATTACCCGTCGCTTGCACTTGGTTTTTGGCATAAGCCAACAGTAGATTATTCGCTTCAAACTGTTGCGGTAAAAAGCCCTTTTCGCTGGAGTTGAGCACTAAAGCCAAATTACCCGTGCCACGGACTGGCTTATTGTTCAGTGTACCTGCGAGGTTTAAGCTCTCAATGTTAATGCGTTTTAAAGCATCCGACCATGTGCCTTTGGTTTTCACCACACCAGACAATTCGCCTTTAACACTAGATGCAAAATATTGTGGTTTAAAACGAATGAATGCTGCATTCACATCCCAAGTGATACCGTGAATAAAATGCACCAAACCACTGGCATTAATTTGACCTGCCACACCATTGTGTTTCAACTCAGTTACTTTAATAAATTCAGGCGTTCCTGAAAGTTTTAGGTTTAACGTGCCCTGACTGGCTTCAAACTGGCTGGCTTTTAAAGCACCATCATAGTTCACTGCATAGCCTTTGAAAGCACCACCAGCTTTTTCATCATTAAACAGGAGTGCCGCTGTTGACTTACCCGTTAAGTGAACCGTTTCATTATTGCCCACCATTTTTCCAGTCAGATCAATGCCCTGTAGCTGAATGATTTGCTGATTCGGTTTGGCATAGCCACTTGCTTGTAGCTTTCCGTTCAATAGATTAACCGGTGAAGCTTCTGCAACCATTTGCGGATTAAAATCTTTCGCGTTTAAAGCGGCTTTCCACTTCAGTTGACGTTTCTCATCTGGCAGCTCAACCACCGCATTGCCACTTAAGCTTCCCTTGCCTGCCACATAACTAAAACTCGGCACATTTAAATTATTATTTTTAAAATTTAACTGTGCGAGGTAATTACCCGCAGGTAACGTCGCTTTTTCGTGTTTACTCACAACAGTGGCAACATGAATATCTTGCTGACCTTCAACTAACGCCAGTTTTACATCCCCTGAAGCACTACTTAACCAACCGATATAAGGCACGGCGCGGTCAATATTTTTCCAAGAGACATCCATCAACATTGGCTGGACTTTGTTATTTTTCTCTGGGTTTTGGTCTAGTGCGAGATGCCATGCTTCATAACGATCAAAGTCTAGATCTGCGGTTAAGTGTAAACCCTTTTCAAGCGTACCTTTAGATGCAATTTTTGCATCTAAACTTGGCGGTAGAAAGTCAGAAACCACTTGTGGCAGTACATCGTCTTTAGGATTGATTTTATCTAAACGACCTTGTACATCCCAAGTGACATGATCTTTCCAACTCACCACACCACCCAGATTGACCGAACCTTTCATCAACTGAGCATTTAGGTTATCAATGTCAAGTTGATGAACCAAATCGGTATGCATCAAAGCAGTATATTGACCTTTTGGAATGTCTTTACCACTCAGATCTGTATTTAAGTCGATATTTAAACGTTGGATATCACCTGAAAATTTAGCAACGCCTTTTTCAGCATAGAGTTTGTAATCGGTCAGGAGTGGTAAGTTGTAATGATTAAATTTAAGCTGACCTTGCATCGGTACATGCTTACGTACAGGGTGCAAAATGGCCCAACCTGTCAACAGGTCAGGTGTCCGCGTTGCAAAACCCGCTTGGATGGTATCCAGTGTCCCCGTTGCGTGTACCGCAATATCATACACATTTAAACTATCACGCAGTGCCGGTAAGTTTGCAATGGCGGTCGCTTCAAGTGGATATTTCCCTGAGAATTTCATTTTCCCAGTTGCATTACGAACTGCTAGATAGCCCATGTCCATACGAGAGTCTTCAAACTCAAGTTCCGTCCCCGACCAGAGAGCGTTATTTAAATGCACATCATAAAAATTAACTTCGGCATCGGATGCGGTACGGATATTTAAATGATCAACATCTGCTGTATCTAAACGTAAAACAAAGGGTAATTTAATTTCGCTGAACTTAAACGGTTCATCACTCGGTTCACCTTTAGTAATGATGCGTAGATTACGCACATCAGCTTCACGTAGATGAATCTCTTTATCCAAGATGGCGCGCCACCCCAAACTCACGTCAGCACGGTCAATTTTGACATCGACAGGCTTTAAGGTAACCACCACATTTTTAAGGATAATGCCTTTCCACAGATTACCACCTTCATATTCATATTGGATAATCTGCTGGCGTTGTAAAACTTGGTCGAGTAAGAACTTACTGCCTTTATCGGTAGAAAACATGACCGCAAGCGATATCACCAACAAGATGAGCGTCAACAACAGCGTCAAAATGACACTTCTAAAAATACGTCGCTGTTTGGCAAGCGGCGCAGGTGGTGTTGGTTCTTGCTGCTGTTCTACTTCAGCCATAGTCTTCCCAAAAAGTGTTAAATATTATAATAATGAGCCAATAAAGAAATGCACACGTATCGGATGACTATCATCAGAAATACCTGAAGCTACATCAATCCGGATCGGGCCTATCGGTGATGCCCAGCGCACACCAAGACCGACACTGTATTCGGTGTCATTGCTAAAATCTGTATCATAAGCATTACCAAAGTCGCTGAATACTGCCGCACGCCAGCCTTCTTTAAATTGGTAATTGTATTCCATGGAGCCGACAGCTAAGGCTTGACCACCCACTTTAAAACCATCGACCACAGGTGACAAACTCTTGTAGTCAAAACCACGAATGCCTTGGTCTCCACCCGTGAAATAACGTAAGTTATAAGGGACTTTATTAAAGTCTGGGGTAAAGATATAACCGAGATCGCCACGTCCGACAAATTGGTGATTGTCATTTTCACCCAAGGAATAGATAAAACGCCAACCCGCGTTTACGATGGCCATATCTGCATCTGAAAGTAGGCTTTCGCTCCCCAATTGAATTTTATAGGTTTGTTTAATTCCTTTGCTTGGGTTGACCCGTTTATCACTGTCAATTCTAGAAATTTCATAGCCCAATAAAAGTGACTCTTGTTCTGGGTCATCATTGGCAATAAATGCATCAGGGATATCTGTTGCACTCGCTGTACCTTTTTGCGTTAAGCGGTCTAAACGGTAACGCACCCCATAAGTATGTTGCCAGTTCCCCATTGGGTTTTTAATGACACGGTCAGCCCCTGCAACTGCTGATTCTGTGAGTAAGTTTACGCCCTGTCCCACATCATCACGCACTTCACGCTCATACCCCCCCACGAGACTGATATAATCATTTAGTGGATGCTTATAGGGAATATTATAACGACCGTCGATAGACTGACGAATTTCTGAAAGCTCAAAGTTGGCGTCAAAAGAGTGACCACGTCGGTTTACAATGGCACGACGGTATTGCGCACGTAAACGCGCACCAGAGTCACTACCATAACCTGCGCCGACTTCTACACTGTTTAACTGGTCCGCATTTAAAGTAACTTTAACAGGAATTACTTTTGTTTCTCGAGCTTCCAGTTTTAAACGTTCTTCTTCACTTTCTTTGGTTTCTTGTGCGGTGCGAAGCGCTGCTTGTGCTTTGTTCTGCTCGGCATCATTGACACCGGCGAACTGTGCTTCGCTCACCACAGACTGTGTTACTTCACGATTTGAAACAACTTCTTTCCTCTCTTGGATCAAAGCATCTTGACTAGAAAGCTGTTGTTCATCGACCAATTGCTGTAAATCAGGGGGTAACTCGCGAATTCTTTCAACAGGGTCCGGTCGAACGGCATCTACCAAGCTGTAGTTAAAGTAACGTGAGTTGGTCAAATTATTGGCCAAACCATTAACACGCCAAAAGGTATAGTCCGCGCCAGGCTCCCAAGTCACTAAACTTTGCAAAACATCTAAATCAATAGGCAGTGGTTTGCTTGGGTCACTCATCACAAACTCAACACCGCCGAGTTTATAGCGTTCACCTGTTTCATAACGTAAGTTAATGTCTGCGGTATTTTGCGGCTGTTCAACTTTCACATCATGTAAGCGCCAGTAACTATCAAAGAAACCGTTATTGCTGGCCGCTTCATTAATTCGTGCTTTCGTCGACTCGTATAAGCCGTGGTGCAATACATCACCAACATCTTGTTCAGGTAAGACTTTAATCACTTGGAACTGCGGTAAGTACTGACCTGCACCACTAAACTCGATGTTTTGTTCTTCAATCCGCACAGGGTTATTCGGTACCACTTGAATGCGCACACGATTACTGCTGGTTTTTTCAAACTTAAACTCAGCATTATAAAACCCGACGGCTTGAGCAGCTTGGTTGGAAAGTGTCCGCAACTGTGGCAGTGCCGAAGGAAAGTCTTCAAAAGATTCTTCAGTAAAGCTCGAAACCTTGCCTTTAATATTTTCTTTTAAATTAACCAAAGCGGCCTGATACGCTTTATCGGATATTTCACCTTCATATTTCGCATTGATGATTTCGACATCCGCACTGATCCGCGGCACCTTTGCAGTATCTAATTCTCTTGGTGGTCGAATTTTATAAAGCATGCGTTTAAAGAAATTAGGTTCTTTGGCAATTTGCTCTTCAGCACTCATGCCAAAATCTAAAGTATTGCCTTCCGTGTTGGCTTCTACTGAAATTTTACTGTCTGCTTGAATGCTTTGCATCAGTTGATCAACATTGACTGGAGCTTGATTAATTTCCGCCATTTCCTGTTGAGTTGCATCGCTTAGCACCAACTCTGTCTTTTGGCCACTACGGTAAGCTTGAGCTTCTGCTTTCGCTTGCTCAGCTACCTGATAAATATCATTGGCCATACCTTGGTCAACTTGGACAGTTGGCAAGTCTTCAAGGTTATCAAACTCAATCGGTGCAAATTCAGGTAAATTTTTTAAAGCCATCTGCTGTTGTTGCAACATTTGCATACTGTCTGGAACCGTGGGCTGAACCACAGAATTTTCAACTTTTTTTAATTCGTCCGCACTGCCCATACCTTGGCGAATTGCTTCTTTTTTAATGTCTTCAGTGAATTGTGTAGAAATTTGTGGATCGACTTCCGCGTTACTTGGTTCAATCGCAACGGGTGTTTCAGCCAAAGCCGCTTGTGACAAAAGCGTTAAAAAGATACTCAGACACAAATATTTATTGTTATGATGCCACGGTATGAGAGAATTCATACTCAATGAAAGAGTCGACTTTTTAAATTGTGTTTTAGCAAGCATAGAAAACTCTAAATTTATTTAATCGTTATGGATTTGCTCTAATGAATTGTCACAAAAGAACTGAAATCTATTGATTATTTTACCCAATTTCAGGTTTTAAATATATTACATGATTTTATTGAACGTTTGAGCAATTAGTCACATTTCTTAATAAAACTTAATGCAGTGCAAAAGCATGAAAAACCATGAACATCTATTAAGTACCCGTCGTTTTCTTCCCATGTTTATTACCCAATTTTTTGGTGCTTTAAACGACAATGTCTATAAACAAGCTTTGCTTTTAGTCATTACTTATGGATGGATTAATCAACAAGCCGCGGATGTTAGTACCTTAAATAATTTAGCCGCGCTGTTATTTATTTTGCCTTACTTCATTTTTTCTGCAACTGCAGGACAAATTGCCGATAAGTTTGAGCGCTCACAACTCATTCGTAGCATCAAAGTTCTAGAAATTGTGATTATGCTCATCGGTTCCGCGGGTTTCTTGTTGGGCAATTTATGGCTGCTGCTCTTGGCTCTATTTATGATGGGCACACACTCCACCTTCTTTGGCCCCATTAAATACGCCATTTTACCTGAGATTCTAAAACCGAATGAACTCATGTCGGGCAATGCGCTATTTCAGTCGGGCACCTCCATTGCTATTTTAATCGGGATGATTTTGGGTGGCGCAGTCATTTCGGTTTCTCAAGGCAATCTTATTTGGATCAGCCTGACTGTCGTCATCATTGCCATTTTGGGTTATCTCTCCAGTCGATTTATTTTAAAACAGCAAGTCAGCTCACCCGAGTTAAAAATTGACTGGAATTTCTTTAGAACCAGTTTTCAAACACTCAAATATGCCAAAAGCCTCCCCCTCATCTTTATGATTTTACTGGGAAATTCGTGGTATTGGTTTTACGGCGCGACCTATCTCACCCAAATTCCACAGTTGACTCAACAAAACCTACATGCATCAGAAAATGTCGTCAGTCTTTTACTCACGTTCTTTTCTGTCGGGATTGGAGTTGGCTCCCTGCTGTGTCGTAGAATTGGTGGCTCTGAAGTGAATATTAAAATGGTGCCAATCGGTGCGATTGGGCTCACCCTATTTGCCTTTTACTTGGCTTTGAGTCTAGCTTTTGTACCTGAGCGTACAGGCGCGATGATGAATATCGCGGATATGTTTAACCACGGTGCAATTTACTACCATGTCATGCTTGCGGTGACCTTGCTCGGCATCAGTGGTGGTTTTTATATTGTGCCGCTATACGCCATGATGCAAGCCTATTCACCGCATTCACATCGTGCACGTGTTGTTGCCGCAAACAACATATTAAATGCGGTGTTTATGGTGTCTTCTGCTATATTTTCGATTATCATTTTAAGTGTTTTGAAGATTGATATTAAAATACTTTTCAGCATTACTGCTGTATTAAGTGCGGGCTTTACGCTGTGGTTGTTATATCGACTCAAACCCATGCTAAAAACTGTACAACCTGAGTTAGAGGACTAAAGTTATGCGTCATTACACTGGCATCGATAAATTTATCAATTCTTTTGATCAAGCCCTGCGTAGCTTAGTTCCAGGCACAACGTCTGCTCAACGTGAAAACCCAGGCAAGGCGGTAGAAACCCAACTCGCAGTGAGTGAAGCACGTCATGTTGCAGGTCTAATGCGGGTCAACCATAGTGGTGAAGTGTGTGCACAAGCGCTTTATCATGGGCAAGCTTTAACGGCAAAACTGCCGAATGTACGCCGCGAAATGGAACAAGCGGCGATTGAAGAACAAGACCATCTTGCATGGTGTGAAGACCGCTTAAAAGAGCTAGATAGCCATACCAGTCTGCTCAATCCAATCTGGTACGGCTTATCCTTTGGCATGGGTGCAATCGCAGGCATTGCAGGCGATAAATATAGCTTAGGTTTTGTTGCAGAAACTGAACGCCAAGTGAGCCTGCATTTACAGCATCACATCAGCCAACTCCCTGCTCAAGATGACCGTTCACGCAATATTCTTGTGCAAATGAATGAAGATGAATTACACCATCGTGATACAGCACTGAATGCTGGCGGAGTCGATTTACCGATTCCTGTCAAAATCACCATGACGGCTATATCAAAACTCATGACCAAGACCAGTTATTTTATTTAAACCACAATGGTTTGAACCAATAAAAAAGCAGTGGTGTTCCACTGCTTTTTTATTGACTTAATGCTGAGTTATTCCACAACGATCGGCAGTAATAAAGTATTACCTACTTGCTTTAAATTCGCCGTATATTTTGACGCTAGTGATGGATTGGATGGATAGTTTTTCCCATTGTACTTCAGTATGACCTGTCCTAAACCTCGGGTATAGACCGATAAATCACGCCAACCTTGGGTTTGAGTACTTAAAGCATAAATCGGTGTAGATGAAACAGTCATTTTGCTATGCGGTTGGAAACTCCCATCTGCAAGACCTTTAAAGACCAGCAACGTACAGCCACCTGAACCACACCACTCCATCCCACTTAATAGCACCACGGCATCATCGATTCCGTCTTGGTTTAAATCATATAGGCTAGTTTGATAATCCGATTGATCTTGGGTATAGGCCTGAACAGCTAGTTTTAACCCTTGTTTTTCAGTCGTTTGAGATACACTCGTTTTATCCATAGCAGTTGTCGCTGTCATTTTGGACGGAGTTGAATGACAGCCCGCTAGAAACACTGCTAAAGAAAGAGCACTCAAAATTTGTATTTTCATGAAAATAGCTCGCTGTGAATTGTGTTTTATGAGCATGTTAAGCCAGTTCAACTGCCAATCACACTTCGATATGTTATTTGGTTTCCAAGCAGCTTACCGTTGGAAATGTATGCGTTTGATGTTGAAATGCATTATCCTTCCACACATCGAACATTGGAATTTTCACATCTAAAGCCAAAGGCAATTTTTTGGGATTGAACTGCATATGTTCTAAGTTTTCACCCCATGCAATCAAATCGACATCCAGTGAAATCTGATGTGATGGACGGACACGCCCAGATGTGGCTTCCATATTTTTCAGCAATACCGAAATATCGGCAACGGACAAAGACGATTTCAGCAAACAGGCTGCATTCCAATAATCTGCCCCAACTCCATCACGGCATGGAATTAAATAAATGTTCGAAAATTGCAGTTGCCCAATTTTAGCAAGTTGCTCAGAGGCATATAAAAAATGTTGCTTTGGATTATTATTACTCGCCAGAGCTAGGGCGAAAATCGTTTCGGTGGCGTTCAAGACGAATTCCTACAGAATTTGCTTGCGCGATAATGGCAGGCTTACGGATGGTAATATTAATCGATTCAATCGCATGAAAGGTAGAAAAAAGTGCGTTGATGACCAATTTTGCTGCATGTTCAATCAGCTCAGGCTTAGTATCTTGAATGACCTTTGCTGCAATTTCACAAATTTCAGCATAATTTAAAGTATGGTCTAAGTCATCTGAGTTTGAAGCTTGTTCCAAATCTGTTTGAATAATCATATCCAACATTAAAGGCTGAATAATCTGACGTTCCCAGTTAAAGCAGCCAACCACTGTTTCAACTTTTAAGCCTTCAATGATAATTGCGTCCACATTATTACCTTTAACAGATTTTGACATTTTAATCCCTGTCTTAGGAAACTATGTTTTTCATCCCCTAAACAGGAAAGCATTTTTCAGTCCCTCTTTTAAAAGAAGGACTGAAAGGGATTTTTTGGTGAGTGTGCTTCAAAAGAACTTAGTTTTTTAATAACACATTTGGGTCCATAGTTTGCACCATTTGCAAACGCTGGTCAGCATAGATGTCGGTATACGGTGCAAGAATGCGCATGAAACGATCAAAATACAGCATCTGTTTAAATAACAAGGCAAAATCACGCGGGAAGCGAATCCCGTGGCGCTCGCCCACTGCGACCATATCCATCATGATGTCATTCAAATCTGCTGGGTTTGAACTAAGCAACTCTTGCGGATCTGCCAACAACACACCACTAAATAAACGTTCAAGATCTGCGGCCAACACCTGAGTATCAATCTTCACTGCGGTCATGCCCATTCCCAGCATATTTTCCGCCATGAGTGCATAATCTGTTTTTTGCAAGGCATCCATAAACGCGATGCAAGCTGTCCATACTTCAGGTTTCAACTGTCCCACAATTCCGAAATCAATAAAACCGACACGACCATCATCAAGCAGCATCAGGTTTCCAGCATGTAAGTCAGCATGGAAGCTATTACACATCATCAGGCTACCAAACCATGTGTTCATGGCAGTAATCAGGACTTGTGAAGGATCTTTACAGCGCTTTTTAACAACTTCAAAATCAGTCAGTGGTACGCCGTAAAGACGCTGCATAGTCAGCACACGGCGAGTCGAATATTGGTGATAGACCTTAGGTGCCATCGCCTTATGGTTTTGCGTGATATTGAGATAGTTCACAAAGTCATCCAGATTACTGGCTTCTTCAATAAAATCGACCTCGCGAACCATGCGGGTTTTGATTTCTTCTACAATATCTGCAAGCGATGCAAATTTGACTTTAGGCACTGCTTTTTCTAAAACCTTGGTAGCCCAGTGCAGAACATTTAAGTCGGTATAGAGAATGGTTTCTACACCTGGCTTTTGTACTTTAATCACCACATCTTCACCCGTCACCAGCTTCGCGGCATGAACTTGGGCAATAGACGCTGAAGCTAACGGCGTTTCATCAATCGATGCAAAAATCTCAGACAGATTTCGGCCTTCAAACTCAGAAGCTAAAACCCCTTGTACATAACTAAACGGTAAAGATGGAGTTTGGTCTAAACAGCCTTGAAACTCTTCAACATATTCACGTGGAAAAAGTGAAGGTGTACTCGCAATAAATTGCCCCAACTTGATATAGGTTGAACCCAGAGACTCAAAGGTTTCACGCATCAATTTGGCATTACTTGGTTTTTCAGTGGCGTACTTAATACCCGCACGCGCTGCAATGACTGCTGTTTCCCCAACACGGGCCACAGATCGCAGTCCATCTAAAAAGATATTGTTTTTCATAATATCGGTCAAAAATAAATTGTATTAAGTGTATCAAAGAATGAAAAAATTGTAGGCTTATCTTGCCTGACAAACGGGACAATCTGTATCTTTTTCGAAAGCAAGCAAACGTTGTTTCATACTTAAGCCATCCCAAAGTAACAAGCGTTGTTTGAGTGCAGTCACATTTAAACCCAAATATAAAAGTGCATGATGCGCTTGAAGACTGGCCATCACGTTTGGCGTGGTGGCGAGAACACCTGAATCTGCACAGCGTAGGCTTTCATTCGCATGTTCTTCTTTCGGGAACAAGCATTCATAGCAAGCGGACTCACCTTCCACCATAAACAGTTGCCCTTGAAAACCAATGGCCGATGCACTGATGAGTGGAATATTGGCCACTTTACACTGCTGATTGACCAAATACCGTGTCGTAAAATTATCACAGCCATCGAGGACTAAGTCTTGACCTGCAATTAAACTAGCTGCATTGGTTGTATCAAGTTTTACAGCATGCGCATGAACTTTGATGTAGGGATTGATCTGCTTTAAACGCTGGGCCAAAACCTCTGCTTTATAAAAACCGACATTGTTTTCTACATAGGCAATCTGTCTTTGGAGATTGCTCACTTCGATGGTATCGGCATCTATCAAGCTGATTTGCCCTACGCCAGCACGTGCCAATAACTCCGCAGTCATACAACCAATGCCACCACAGCCTACGATGAGTACATTGGCCAACTTGAGTTTTTCTTGTGCCTCTATATCCCATCCGTCCAATAAAATCTGGCGGCTATAGAGATGCATTTCAGCATTACTCAGTTCTAGACTTTCATCTAACTCGTCCATGATTCAGCCTTTCGCTAAAGAAAATGTTGATGGCGAATTATAACCATGAAACCAAGGTTAGCTATGCACAAATTCAATAAATGCTATGAGCTTTAGATGGCTCAACTTTTTCATTTTTAAGTAATGGAGATTGAATCATAATAGTTGCCTAGTTAAATTTTCTTAGGCTATTTATACATCTAACTATATTTCTAGCGGTGTTCCACAAGTTACGTCCCGCTATAAATGAAGAAAAGAAAAAGCCAGCCCATTTAGAACTGACTGGCTTTAACCCTAATTAGAGTTCAACAAAAAAATGATACTCGGAAAACGTCATCTGTAACCGGCATGGTATAAGCAAGATAATGTTTCTTCAATATATTTTAACAAGTCCAAGAAAAGAACAGGTTTTGCAGATGACCATGGTTTTGCCTACTTTTGCCGAAACAAAAGCAGGATGAGCCGCAGGCTAATGACGAAATTGGATGAAAATTCGATAAAACTCCGCCAAGATAATTTTTTTCAATCGGTTAGATCAACAATTACTGCGAATTCGACTTACCACTAAGACCCTTTTATTTTTAAATTAAATTGCAGCTTGTAAGGTTTGTATCTTTGCCACTTCTTGCTGTTTCAGTAAATTACGTTGAATTTTGCCAGTCGACGTTTTCGGCAAGCTTTCAACAAACTCAATTTCTTTCGGATACGCATGTTTAGATAAACGTGAACGCACATAGGCTTGGAGTTTGCTATCCAACTCTTTAGAGGCTTGGTACTGTGGCTTTAGCACCACAAAAGCTTTCACCACTTCAGTGCGCTCTAGATCAGGCTTACCAATCACAGCTGACTCGAGTACTTCCGCACACTCAAGCAAAGTACTTTCGACATCAAAAGGTCCAACTCGATAGCCTGACGTTGTAATGACATCGTCAGCACGCCCAACAAAGTCGATACCACCAATTTCATTCAGCTTGACCGTATCACCTGTTAAATAATACTGTCCCACAAAGGACTTACGATTATTGCCACCATAGCCTTTAAACCATGTCAGTGGTGACTGGCTAAAGTCTATAGCTAGCATTCCTATTTCACCGCGCTTCACTTCTTGGTGGTTGACATCAAGCACAGCAAAGCGGTGTCCAGGATTGGCAAAGCCTGCCGAACCAACCTTTTTCTCATGCTCCAATGCATGATGGTTCGCAATCACCATGCCCAACTCAGTTTGTCCATACTGGTCATAAATGTTGACGTTCAAATCATTATTAAACCAATGAATCACTTCTGGGGTCAAAGGCTCCCCCGCGCTACTGACGGCGCGCAAGTGGGTTTTAATTGAAGGATCAAACTTTTCTTTAAAACCAAAGAACATCCGAAAAGCCGTAGGCGAACCCGTTAAATTACTGACGCGATACTTTTTAATGACTTCAACCGCATGATCGACGCTAAATGCACGCTCATCCATAATGATGCTATGCCCCAAGCTGAGCGGGCCTGTAATACCGTAGTACAACCCATAAGCCCAGCCCGGATCGGCTAAATTCCAAAATGAATCGTCTTCTCTTAAATCGACTGCATGTTGCATATAACCCTTAAACGCCAAAACCGCTTTTAAAGGGACAGGCACTGATTTCGCCAAACCTGTGGTGCCTGAGGTAAACATCATCAGAAAATCATCATCAAAGCTACCTAAAACAGCTTCACATTGATCAGACTGTTGTTTTGCTTCCTGCCAAAAATCAGCTTCATTGCTGGCTAAGTTTGTTCCCGCATTCACGGTAAGGATATGTTTGACTTCGACGTGATTTAGCTTTGGACGTTGCTCTGCATTGGTCACAATCAATTTAGTATTCGCAGTTAAAACTCGATGTTCAATCGCCTTCGACTCAAAAGCAGTAAACAAAGGCTGATAAATCGCACCGATCCGCCATGTTGCTAAAATCGTAATCAGCAGTTCAGGCGTACGCGGTAACAGCCCTGCGATACAGTCCCCCACTTGAATCCCGATCTTTTTAAAATAATTTGCCAACTGTGCTGAGGCAACATCGAGCTGTTCAAAACTCCATTGCTCTGACTCACCATTTTTTCCTTCCCAGATGAGTGCTGTTTTTTGTAACCCGACATAACGCTGACAGCACTCAATATAGGCATTTATTGCATTGGGTTGGCCGACCAATTGTTCCTGAATCAGTTGCTCATAGTTAAATTCTTGGTGGGCTTGTTCTAATGTCTTCATCACGACAACCTCGTATTATCCATTTTTTTAAGGCCAAATCCACTTTGGCCGTCCATGTTCTTTATCGTTTTAAGCGTTGAACTGACCTCATTGTCAGTTCTATATTATTTGAAAACCTAGAGCAGCTCAGCTGCTCTATTTAATGACTGTACTTAACCGCTGTACCTAGATAACCATGTTTTAAATGCACCTACAATTTCCAAATCCCTCAATGAAAGTGCAGGCTTTGAACATCGACCAAGGTCTAAAACTGAGTCGACTTAAACCTTGGTGACTTCACGTGCAATGACAAGACGCTGGATATCAGATGCCCCTTCATAAATCTGGCTCACACGGACGTCCCTATAAATTCGTTCAACAGGAAAATCTGAAACATAGCCATAGCCACCATAAATTTGAATAGCATCAGAACAAACACGCTCTGCCATGGTTGAGGCAAACAGTTTGGCCATAGAGGCTTCTTTTAAACACGGCAATCCTGCATCCTTCAAAGTGGCTGCATGGAAAATTAACTGACGTGCAGCTTCAATGTGCGTCGCCATATCGGCTAAACGAAAAGCAACTGCCTGATGTTGTACAATTTCAACACCAAAGGCTTTGCGGTCATTGGCATATTCAACTGCTGCATCTAAAGCGGCTCGAGCCATACCCACTGATTGCGCTGCAATACCAATACGTCCTGACTCCAAATTCGAAAGCGCAATTTTGTAGCCCTCACCTTCCGCACCTAGCAAATGATCTGCCGGAATGCGGCAGTTCTCCAAAACAATGGTTGCCGTATCCGAACAGTGCTGCCCCATCTTTTCTTCTATACGAGAGACAATATAGCCTTCGGTATCGGTTGGGACTAAAAAGCAAGAAATACCTTTCTTCCCCGCAGCTTTGTCTGTGACTGCAAAAACCAAAGCGACTTGTGCATGCTTTCCTGTGGTAATAAATTGTTTGGTTCCATTCAGCACCCACTCATCGCCCTCACGAACAGCTTTACACTCCAACGCACCTGCATCTGATCCTGCTTGTGGTTCAGTGAGACAAAAGCACCCCAACCACTCACCTGTGGCAAGCTTGCTTAAATATTTCTGCTTTTGCGCATCAGTTCCATAACGCTGGGTAATGCCACACGGCAGTGAGTTTTGCACACTGACAATGGTCGAAATCGCACCATCACCTGCTGCAATTTCCTCAAGTGCTACCACCAGTGAAATATAATCTAAGCCTGCACCACCCCATTCAGGTGAAACAGTCATACCCAAAGCACCTAACTCACCCAGCTCTTTAAGTTCTTGCGCAGGAAACTGTGCCGTTTTGTCACGTTCAGCTGCAGTTGGTTTCAGTTTTTCCTGCGAATAACTACGCAGCATATCCTGAACCATTTTTTGTTCTTCATTTAAAAGCATGGAGTATCCCTTCTCTATTCAGGTTATTAAATTTAATAAATATTTGATACACGGCGACCCATTCGCAACCTGAAAGCCTTTCAAAAGATAATGTTTCTGCGAGAAAGTAGTCTGTAAATTCAATAGAACAGGTTTTGTGAATGGAGATGGTTTTGCCTACTTTTTTCGAAAGAATAGTAGGTCGAACCGAAGGTTATAAGAAGCCATTACTTATCGACGCAAAGACTTCGTCATAAACTCAAGGATCACAAGTCAAAATAGATTATTTAGGCTGCATACGAATCGCGCCATCTAAACGAATCACTTCACCATTCAAATAACTATTTTCAAAAATATGCCCCACAAGCTGAGCAAACTCTTCAGGTTTTGCCAAACGCTTCGGAAATGGCACCATTTCACCCAACGCATCTTGTACATTTTGCGGCATCGCCTTCAACATTGGTGTTTCCATAATGCCCGGAGCAATAGTCATCACTCGAATTTTTTCACGTGCTAGCTCGCGTGCCAGTGGTAAAGTCATCGAGACAACAGCACCCTTAGAGGCTGCATAAGCAGTCTGTCCAATTTGTCCATCATAGGCTGCAACTGAAGCTGTATTCACAATCACACCGCGTTCTTCTTCACCAGCTTGAAGTTCATATTTCGCGATTAACTGCGCAGCAAAACGCAGCATATTAAAAGTACCTGAGACATTGATGTTTAATACTTTTTGGAATAACGCCAGTTCATGAATACCATCACGACCCAACACTTTGGCTGAAGGTGCTACACCCGCACAGTTCACCAAACCATTCAATTGCCCATATTCCGCCTCGACTTCTTGAAAGAAACTTTGCACAGCCTGCTCATCAGTAACATCGAGGCTTTTAAACTGAGCATTTTCACCCAACTCACGCTGTAGCTCTGCACCTAAAGCTTGATTCATATCCACCAAAATGACTTTCGCACCTTGCTCAATCAAATGACGTGCTGTCGCTGCACCTAAACCCGATGCACCACCAGTGACGACAAAAACCTTCCCTTGAATCTTCATTTATTTTTCCTTGTATGATTGAATGCTACGACTTAAGAAGAAATGTAAACACAGAAGCACTTGAGTACAATTTCCAAATATTGCATCTTCCATGATGGTTTTGGACAATGCTCAAAATGCACAATAAAAATATGGAAGCCACTATGACTGCATCGGAACATGCAAACGCCCAGAAAGATTCCATTTCAATTGCTTTGGTACACGAAGCATTGTTTGAAGCTGAAAAGCAGGGATATGCAGTTGCTGATATTTTGAAAAATGCAGGCATCAATAGCGAACTGTTAAGTGCGACAAAAGCACGGGTCTCAGTCAATCAATATGCACAGCTCTGGACTGAACTGGCCAATGTCATGAATGATGAGTTTTTTGGAATGGATTGCCATGCTATGCGCCGTGGCAGTTTTCAGTTTTTATCCAAATCACTATTACACACTACCCAGTTAGATCAAGCCATTCAGCATATTTTGCAATTTATGAATTTGATGTTAGACGACTTTAGTAGCCAACTCATGGTGCAAGAACATTATGCTTATATTGTGATTTATGAACGACAACAACCCAAGCGTATATTTAGTTACGCAACTTACATCATGCTGATTCATGCGCTGATGTGTTGGCTAGTGGGTCAACGGGTGATTTTGAATCAAATTCAACTCAAATGTGATGCACCTACAGATGACATCGATTACAAAGTTCGTTTTTGTGAAAATATCCAGTATCAAATGGCTGAAAACTATATTCAGTTCGATGCCAATTATTTAAAAATGCCCATAAAACAGGACAGTAAATCGTGGTATCAATTTATTCAACAAACCCCACATATTTTACTGACCCGTTATAAAAACCCACATTCAACCAGTGCCCAAATTCGTCGCTATTTAATGCAAGAACCCCCGATACAGTGGCTTGAACTGTCTGAAATTGCCCATCATTTCAATATGTCTGAGGCAACAATTCAGCGTCGACTGAAAAGTGAAGGTTTCAGTTATCAACAGCTCAAAAATGATATACGCCGTGATATGGCGATTGAGCTACTCAGCAACAGCCAAGTATCATTACAAGACATTAGCACTGAACTCAATTTTCATGATCCGAGTGCTTTCCATCGTGCTTTTAAAAAATGGACAGGCGTCAGCCCCGGCGCTTATCGTCAAAATAAGGACGCTTAATTTCAGTCGATTGATATAGGTGGCAATGAGACGCTCATGCTCTTTCCACATAATAAATAACCAACCCATAAAATTTTCTCGTTCAAGTTAAACCTTATCATCCAACTGTTCAGGCTTGGGTTTTGATTTGCAAAATGAAATGTCAACAGAGCTTATAAATTAAATTGAATTTTTGATGCTCATTCATCGGAAAATCAGGGTGCTGTCGCACTTTGTCACTGACTTAAAAAAATTACCTGCCATAGTGATCTCGTCATATTGTTTTACACAATATTGAATAAAAACATCATGGAGGGAACACATGAGCACCCAATTAAATAAAAACTTAATGAAAAATATCGGATGGTTATCATTATTGCTGTGCAGTCAGCAAGTGATAGCAGACTCATACATTTATGTGACCAATACCACCCCAGAAACGGTATCCGTCAATATTAATCATCATGGTACACGCACCTTAACTCAGGGGAGTCAATGGGCTCAAGAAGCCACCCAAATTGCACCTTATGAAACCAAACGTGTACTGCGTTTTAACCGTTATACTGGGGTAAAGTCAGGTCAAACTTATAATTTTGATACCGTGATTACAGGCGGTGGTTCCAGTGTCACCCTGAAGCAATCTATGACTGGCAATTAGTCTGGCAGTGATATTAAACACTCTGCATCTGGCAGTGATTTCTCTGCACCATGGTTTAACGATCGTAACATTCAGCGCTTCAACACCAATTATGCAGGAAAAGCAGCGCAGACTGCTTTTAAAGCTGAATACACTGGTGGTTATGACGACTTCCACTACACTATCCATCAAAATACCGTGCCAGAACCCGTTGTCAGCAGTGCCGATGAGTTTAAAGTTTTAACCTACAATATTTATGCTCTTCCTTTAGTGGCAAGTAAAATTGATTCGCGTTTAGAACAACTGCCGCAAAACCTAAAAGGCTACGACGCGATCTTATTCCAAGAAACCTTTGCTTCTGGTCGTACCGCCATGTTGGCCAAATTAGCGCAGGAATATCCGTACCAAACTTATATTCCAATCGGTTCAGGTTTCAATATCTATGACAGCGGCATATTGGTTGCAAGTCGCCATCCAATTGTAAAAACGGATCATTTTATTTACCCGAGCTGTACAGGCATTGACTGTTTTGCCGATAAAGGCGTGATTTATGCTGAAATTCTCAAGAATGGCAAAGCCTATCATGTAACCTCCACGCATACCGCATCGTTTGATACCGACGCGGCACGTGATATGCGCCAGCAACAATTTAAGCAAATCCGCGCTTTGGTCGATAAGCAAAATATCCCGTCATTTGATGCAGTGCTCATGGGCGGTGACTTTAATGTCAACAAACTCCTGTGGCCACAAGATTATGCTCAAATGCAAATTAACTTGAATGGTACAGTACCAGTCAGCACAGGATATACCGCATCGAACTTCGATCCACGAGTGAATAAACTCGCAGGTGCAGGACTTACGGGTGGCTCTACCGTAGAGTATTTAGACTACGTGGTGTCATCCAATAACCACCGTCAGCCTATGCAAGCACGTAATGATGTCCGCATTCTTCGCTCGGCTGCCGACCCCGTATTTATGACTTGGGACTTATCTGACCACTTCCCAGTAATGGGTCAATTCCAATACAACCCATAAGGAAGAACAATGAAGCGCTTTGGGGTTAACGCTTTGGTGCTGAGTATATTGGTGATCGGTGTGGTGATATGGTTGGGCCTTGGCTCATCATATGCCACATCAGGTCAAACTCAGGCATCTTCACCGTCCCTTACAGAGACTGCTCAACCCAGCAGTTTGCAAGAGAAGCTTGCCGCTGCAAACAATGACGAGTCAAAAATGCAGCAACAACAGCAACAAGAATCCATCCAACAAATGATTCAACACTTTCAAAAAAATCCAGGCAATATCACACAATTATTAAACCAGTTACAACAAAACTGCCCCGATACTAACTGTCAGGCTTTATTAAAACAGGTTTTGGCCGAATGTCCAGATCAGCAGTTTGCCCAGACTTTAAAACAATTGATAGAACGTCTACCACTGTATGAAAAAGAAATGCAGGCTAAAACCATGTCCACACAAATGACACCGCAACAGCGTTATCAGGAAATTTGGAACTTACGTGAACAGACTTTAGGTAAGCAAGAAACACAACTCGGCTTTGCTGAAGAAAAAGAATTTGCCAGCTATCAGTTTGCTTATGGTGAACTCTTGGGCCGAGCACCGCAGATGACGCTACAACAACGTCTGAATGAACTTGCGCAATTACAGCAACAATACAAAAACCCGAGCAAAAATATTGATGGTCAAAGTGGTAGTTACGATAAAGCCCTTAAATTGGCGTTAATTGGCGTCACCGACCCAATACAACAGCAAGAAATTACCCAACAAATTCGTAACAGCTACTTTTCAGGCAAAGAAGCGGCGCAGTTGGCTGAACGCGAACAACAAGTCGCTCGACAACAACAACAGATCGCCAGTTATCAATCTGAACTTGCTGCTCTAAACCAAGAAATGAACCAACAAAAACAAAACTTAGCTGAAAGTGCATGGCAACAGCAATATCAACTCCGTCTAGAACAACTGAGGCAAAAGCACTTTAACTAGTGGCTTAAACGTTCATCATTCTCCACATCAAACAAAGACAGCTAAAACAAGGTGATATACCTCATGTTGCTTTAGCATGTCCTTATAAATTGCAATTCCACAATGTTTTGAGTTCACATCAGTGATGCGTAAAATAAAGAGCACTGCAATGATAATTTAAATAAAGTTATTATAATTCAATAAATTAGGTAAAAATAAAAGAACTTTTTGATTAAAACTCCACAATATTTTACATTGAATACTTCTGTTTGATCGATCCGAGTCCATTAGAACAATAGTGTAAAATTTAAACAGGCACTCTATTCAATAAATTTAGGCTTTTCATTCACTTAACAAATCCATCTTTCATTTATCGGAATCTATTTGCAAAAAGTTCCAAAATGGATTATTTTTCAACCAATTTTAAAGCATTCTTTAATGCTTATTTTCCGGCTGTACTCCCCCTGTTTAATCACCTTATTTCTTTTAAAGGTTATGACATGCTTAAAATGATTGATGTTCTCGATCAACGTCTGGTGCAAAACTTTACTCAAGCTTTGCAGTCTCCTACCCCACAATTTGAAGAGCAACTGGGTCAAGGTATTCTCAATGCATCAGACCTTGAATTAAATCATGCTGTTACTGCATTTTTTAATGAAGTTAATGCGATTGAAGCTGCTCAAGCGTTGGATATTAGCGCTGACCGTATTCAAGCCCTTCAGTTAGGTGCATCGTTTAAAGATGAACAATATTTAGCTGATCTAAAGAAAATTGTGACACTTTGTCTTGCACTTGAAACTGATGCTTTAGAGCAAGTTGAAGTGTTTGACAGCTTACAAGACTATCCTATGTAAGCTTGCAGCCCCCTTAAAAAAAGCGACTATTACAGTCGCTTTTTTACATTCAAAATGAATGATTTAGTTATGCAATCTTCATATAAGAAGAAATTATTCTATGCTTTTTTAAAGTTATTCTATACTTAAAAAACCGCAAAAAGCTCAATCAAGTTATTAAAATTCAGATACTTAAATTAAGATTATCTGCTTATTTCAATTTAATATTTTATTATCCATTTTTCTTTTTTTATTTTTCGCATACATAAGGTTAAAAGAACCCACAAATGAACTTATTTAAATGATGCAACATGAAAAACTTTAAACTACTGAGCACTTCACTGATTTTAGGTTTGATCGGCTCGTATGCCCATGCCGCTATTCCAGACACGCTCAAACTCGATTATGCCTACTACGCACCAACCAGCCTCGTAGTGAAAGAACAAAAGCTGTTAGAAAAAGCCTTACCTAAAACTGAAATTAAATGGGTGTTTAGCCAAGGCAGTAACCGTTCACTGGAATATTTAAATAGTGGCAGTGTAGATTTTGCTTCAACCGCAGGGCTTGCAGCCGTACTCAGTCGTGCCAACGGCAGTCCAATCAATACCGTTTATATCCAAAGCCAACCTGAATGGACCGCTTTGGTGGTTGCTAAGAACTCCCAAATTAAAAGCCTAAAAGACTTAAAAGGAAAAAAAATTGCCGCAACCAAAGGCACAGATCCATTTCTGTTTACCTTACAAGCGCTGGATACAGTGGGTCTAAATAAACGTGATGTACAACTGGTTCACTTACAACATCCGGATGGCAAAACAGCTTTAGAACGTGGTCAAGTCGATGCTTGGGCAGGCTTAGATCCATTGATGGCATCGGCACAAGTGCAATCTGGCGCAAAACTGCTGTATCGAAATATTGGGTTTAACAGTTATAGCGTACTCAGTGTCAAAGAGTCTTTTACTCAGCAAAGTCCCGAAGCCATTGAAGCAGTGATTAAAGCCTATGAGCAAGCACGTAAATGGGCCAAAGCTAACCCAGAGAAACTGACGGAGTTATTGGCACGAGAGTCCAAACTTCCGTTGAATGTCGCAAAATTACAATTAAGCCGTACCAACTTTGATCAAAATATTCCGTCTGCCAAACAGATTGCCGCATTACAAAAGTCTGGCAGTATTTTGAATGAAGAAGACTTAGTTCGTAAAGGCACCAATGTTAATCAAGTGGTGACTCAGTTGTTTAAACCACAATATGCACAAAAGGTTGTAAGCAAATAATGACCAAGTCAGTCGCGAGTTCTTTTAGCCATATTGAAGTGAAAAAGAGTTCTTCATTTCAGTTGAAATTGAAGAGTATTCTCAAAGCGATCACCCTTCCAGTGCTATTACTGATTGCTTGTGAATATCTGGTCCGTGCAGGTTTTATTGAACCTTATTTATTGCCTGCTCCCAGTAGTCTATGGCAAACCTTTCTAGATTTATGGCAGGCAGATTTATGGATGCATGTGTGGACCAGTACATGGCGAGTGTTTTTAGGCTTTTTTATTGGGAGTGCCCTGGCTTTAATATTTGCGATTTTGGTGGGACTCAATAAACAGGTTGAAGCGTTTTTAGAACCCAGTTTTTCAGCGATTAAATCCATCCCGAGTTTAGCTTGGATTCCGCTACTTTTACTGTGGTTGGGAATTGATGAAGCATCGAAGATTACCTTGATTGCGATTGGCGCATTTTTTCCGACCTATACCAACACGGTCGCGGCTATTAAAAGTGTCGATCGCAAGCTTATCGAAGTCGCACAAGTCTATCGATTGAAGTACTGGCAGCAAGTACAACAGATTATTTTGCCTGCAGCATCTCCAGGGATCTTAACGGGACTGCGCAACAGTTTAAGTTTGGCATGGATGTTTATGATTGCCGCAGAACTCATTGCAGCGACACAAGGCATAGGCTACTTACTGAGTGATGGCCGAGAAACTTCACGTCCTGATATTGTGATCTTAGCGATTATTCTTTTAGCCGTGCTCGGAAAACTCAGTGATAGCATCATGAAAGCCATCGAGACTTGGCTACTGCGTTGGCGTGACGTATTTGGAACATAAGGTAGAAAAAATAAAAGCGCATCGAATGCGCTTTTATTTTGAAGAGAACAAAAAAATTATTGTGTCCACTGCCCTAAAGTGACGCGGTCATTTCCACCATAATCTTTCACCGTACGGACTTGTTTATAGCCCACTTCTTTAAAGATTTTCTGTACAGCGTCAGCTTGATCATAACCATGCTCAAGTACCACCCAACCATCAAGAGTTAAATGCTTTTTACCTTGCTGAATAATGACTTTTAAATCAGCCAAACCATGATCCGCAGCAACTAGAGCACGTTCAGGTTCAGTTGCTAGGTCTTGCATGTGGGCGTCATCGGCATCGATGTACGGTGGGTTCGAGACAATCACATCAAAAAACTTTCGATTTAGCGGTGCAAACCAACTGCCACACACAAAAGTCACATCATTTAAGTCATGTTTTTCTGCATTTTGCTGCGCAACAGCTAAAGTTGGCTCATAAATATCGGTAGCCGTGATGTCCCACGTGTCTCGTTCACTGGCCAATGAAAGTGCAACCGCACCCGTCCCCGTACCTAAATCGACAATGCGGGCATCTTCAGGTAAGTCTAAACGTAATACAGTTTCTACCAGTACCTCGGTATCTGGACGTGGCACTAAGGTGTCAGGCGTGACAATCAGATCTAGCGTCCAAAACGGCTGTGAACCTGTCACATAAGCCAAAGGTTCACCTGCTTCGATTCGTGCCAAGGCAGCAACATAGGCTTGCTCTTGCTCATCGGTCAGCACTTGATCTTTTTTCATAACCAAATCAAAAGAATCAATTTTGGTGATGTGTTCCAGCAACCATGCGTTCTCTTGACGTTCGTAACTCTCGGCTTCACCACGTAAAGCCAAAGCTTGGGCAATATTCATTATCCACCATTCTGCTGTGCAAGCATCGCAAGCTGATCTGCTTGATATTCACGATGTAAGCTATCTAATAGTTCAGTTAAATCACCTTCCATAACCGCGTCTAACTTGTATAAAGTTAAGTTAATACGGTGATCAGTCATACGACCTTGCGGGTAGTTATAGGTACGGATACGTTCTGAACGATCACCCGAGCCGACCAAGTCACGGCGCATTTCAGAAGTTGCTGCATCAGCTGCTGCACGTTTTGCATTTTCCAAGCGTGAAGCAAGTAAAGCCATCGCTTTGGCTTTGTTTTTATGCTGCGAACGCTCTTCCTGACATTCCACCACCGTTCCTGTTGGAATGTGGGTAATACGCACAGCCGAATCGGTTTTGTTGATGTGCTGACCACCCGCACCTGAGGCACGGTAGGTATCAATACGTAAGTCTGATGCATTAATCTCGACCGTTGTATCGACATCAATTTCAGGCAAAATCGCAACGGTACACGCCGAAGTATGCACACGACCCTGAGACTCCGTTGCAGGCACACGTTGTACACGGTGCGCGCCACTTTCAAACTTCAAACGACCGTAAACACCTTCACCATTCACTAAGCAAATGATTTCTTTATAACCACCGTGTTCGCCCTCATTTTCAGACAACACTTCAATACGCCAGCCTTGTGATTCAGCGTATTTACTATACATGCGGTATAAGTCACCCGAGAAAATAGCGGCTTCATCACCGCCTGCTCCCGCTCGAATTTCCAAATATGCAGAGTTCGCATCATTTGGATCTTTCGGAATCATTAAGATATTTAAATCAGCTTCTAAAGACGCAATAATAGCTTTATTTTCTTTAATTTCTTCAACAGCCATTTCCTTAAAATCAGGATCTGACAGCATCGCTTCAGCCGTTTCAATATCAGCTTCTGCTTGTTTGTACTTGGTCCAAACTTCTGTGATTTCACTTAAATCACTATGTTCACGTGACAACTGACGAAAGCGTTTGTTATCCGAAATGACTTCTACATCTGCAAGTAATGCTGTTAATTCTTCGTGACGGTCAGAAAGTTGATCTAATCGTAAACGTAACGATTCTTTCATTAGGAAAATATCTCAATATAAAGGCTGCAATACAGTTTCACAGCACCAAAAAATTTGCGCTTAGTTTAACGGCTCTATCACGCAAAGAACATCTTTATTCAATCCTGAGCGACGTTTACTTTATACACCTCATTGGATTGATACACTTTTAAAGCGTGTTTATGCGCTTACTAACGCTTAAAAAATGCAAAACAGCTTATTTCATATACATCTTTTAAATAGGTCATTTCAGCTCAAAATTCAGAGTGTGAACTGCATCACTCCTAGGTTTATCCACATTTGCATGATTTTGGATAAATTTCATTCTGCTTATTCACATTTGTAATAAAACTGATACAAACAAGAAACCAACGGGTTTCAATTTAGTTTTAACTCTCCACAATTAACTGGAATCTTTTTGTTACATTAGCCACATCGAAAAAAGTAAGACAGTTCAACCAATGTTGGACATGGAGAAACACATGAAACTTAATACACTCTTAATGTCAGCAACATTAGCAACGGCATCTATGTTTACTGCAACTGCGTATGCAGACAGCACAACTCGCGTTGCAGCAGCCAGTGCTTTAGGTAGTGTTGCAGGGACAGCAATTGGTAAAAACATGGGCGGCACAACTGGTGCAACTATTGGCGCAGCACTTGGTGGTGCAGGTGGTGCAGCAGTTGCAAGTGACAAACGTCATCGTACTGAATCTGCTATTGGCGGTGCGATCGGTGGTGGTGCGGGCTATACCGTAGGTAAAAGCATGGGCGGAACCAATGGTGGCTACGTGGGTTCTGCATTAGGTGCAGCGGGCGGTGCAGCACTCGGCAACAAAATCTCAAAAGATAAACAGTATGACTCTTACCATGGTAAAAAATGGAAGAAAAAACATAAACACCATTAATTAGCTGCATCGTAAAGATGTCATTGAAAGCACCTTCGGGTGCTTTTTTATGGCACAGATTTAGACGCAACAACACATCAGCCAAACTGGTAGAAAATACGAAGAGTCGTTACACAGCACTTACCAAAGCAATGGTTTCGATAAAATTTCTCTTCATTATTCTTCCCACTTGTTTCGCTAAAGTGAAATCAAGACAAAATAGACATGCTCTTAGGAGTTTAAAAATGAAAATTAAATCAATTTTAATGAGTACCGTAATTGCAGCTTCAGCATTAACGATGACCACAACATATGCAGGTAATACAACCAATACTGCACTAACATCTGCATTAGGTGGTGTTGTCGGTGCCGCGATTGGTAACCAAATGGGTGGACAAACAGGCGCGATGATTGGTTCTGCCATTGGTGGTGGTGCAGGTGCAGCCGCTTCAGCCAACAAACGTGACCGTAATGGTGCAATCATTGGTGGAGCACTCGGTGGTGCAGGTGGTTATACCGTAGGTAAAAACATGGGCGGTACCAATGGTGGGTATATTGGTGCAGGTCTCGGTTCAGCGGGTGGTGCAGTTCTAGGTAAAAAAGTCTCTGAAGACCGTCGTTATAATGACGAATATGACCGCCGTTACGACGACCGTTATGATCGTCGTTATGACAGCCGTGGCTACCGTAATAGCAATTATAAATATAATGGTCACAACTACCGTGGTGACAATGGCCGTCACTTAGGCTGGTACAAAAACGGTAAACGCTAAGTACCGCATAAAACATTTTCAAATAAAAGAGCACCTTCGGGTGCTTTTTTATTTATCTGACAACTACACTCAAAAAAGACACTGCATCGTTTCTACTGAATGCAGCAGCTTACCACTTTGGTTTTAAACGCATGTGTGGCTGGTGCTGTTCAACGATGTTGAATATAAATTTTGTTTCATTTTTAAATCAATACCTTATATAAAACAATCAGAACATCGAATAAAATCGATATACAAGATAGCACTTATATCGTATTATTTCGATATATAAAACAAAACTGAGAAATAGAATGCGCACGTTGTCCGAGACTCAATTTTCTATTTTAGAATTAGCTCCTGTCCGCGAAGATCAAACTGTACAACTCACCCTACAGCATAGCTTAAAGTTAGCCCAACAAGCTGAGCGTTTAGGCTATAGCCGACTTTGGCTTGCAGAACATCATAATATGGATGGTATTGCCAGCTCTGCAACTGCGGTGCTACTCGGCTATTTACTTGCGAATACCTCAACCTTAAAGGTCGGTTCTGGCGGTATCATGCTCCCAAACCATGCCCCGCTGATCGTGGCAGAGCAATTCGGTACGCTTGCGACACTCTATCCAAACCGGATCGAATTAGGTTTAGGTCGAGCACCGGGTACAGACCAAGTGACCATGCGCGCACTTCGCCGTGGCCGTCAAGAAACTGAAGATCAGTTCCCACAAGATGTTTTAGAAATTCTGCATTACTTTAAGGACGCTGAGCCAAATCAGCGTATCATTGCAACTCCGGGGCAAGGGACACATGTTCCTGTATGGCTACTCGGTTCAAGTTTATTTAGTGCACAACTGGCTGCAAAACTCGGTCTTCCCTACTCTTTTGCATCACACTTTGCACCACGTATGCTAAAACAAGCGATTCAGCTCTATCGTGAAAACTTTGAACCCTCTGAGTACTTATCCAAACCTTATGTATCTATGGGTGTCCCGACGGTCGTTGCTGAAACCGATGCTGAAGCTGAATATCTAGCGACCAGTGCCTACCAACGAGTTTTAGGTCTCATGCGCGGTCAAAGTTTAAAGTTAAAAGCACCGATTGCCAGTATGGACGGTCTATGGTCACCTGCGGAAAAAATGTCAGTAGACAGTTTTTATGCCATGGCGCAAATCGGTTCCAATGGCACAGTGAAAGAAGGTTTGAAACAGCTTCTTTTAGAATATGATGTCGACGAATTCATTTTCACCTGTGACATCTATGACACGGACAAACGTTTAGAAAATTTTGAACGTCTCATGCAGATCAAAAATAGCTAAGTACAAATGAAGTTAATCGCCTTATGCGTATTAATGCATACCCATAAGGCGACGTGCATAAATGAATAATTAAAATCTCAGCCGATATCTAAAAGATCCTTAAAACCCTGCAAAAACTGCTGCTATGTCTAGACTAAAGTTAGCGTGACTGCTCAGACAATTTATCACTTTGCCTTTTTAGAGCAAAAGCACTAAAAATAATAAATTAAGGAAGACGATAAAAAACAATTAAGGATCAAGCATGGTCAATTTACATTCAACAGACAATATATCTGGTTTATTTCAAAACCATCCCGAATATTTTCAGCATTTTAAAGGTCAACTAATTCCCTCATCAGAAATTAAACAACATACTTTTGCTGAGCAACGTGTCGCAATTATTGGCACTAACCAGCATACAGTAACTGCCCTCGAATCGATTTGTCAGGTCGCTCAATCGGTCTATGTTTTTCAAAACGCACCGCAATTTATCTTGCCAAAAACAGAGCGTGGAATTCAGCGCTTAATCCAACATCCTCTGGTTATTAAGAACCGACGTCTATTTAATACACGGATCAAATGCCTACTGGCTCTACGCTTTTTAGAAACCCAAGTCCAAGACCCATGGCTTAGACACCAACTCAAACCTAACTCCGCTGCCGATAAACTTAATTTTTTTAAGTCCGATCATTATTATCATGCCCTACAGCGCGACAACTGTAAGCTAATCACTTGGCCAATCGTCAAAATTCGTGAACATGATATTCAAAGTTTAGATGGCGCCGAATATCCAGTCGATGTGATCATTACCACCTATAGCCATTAACCGTATAGGGTAAGTTTTACCCACTTACCCGTTGTTTATTTCGTCACACCTATATACCGATAGCCTGTATTTGAGCGCTGATAACGTAAGTATTTTCCAGTCGGTTGGCTGTTTTGATCTAATAAAGTGATATCAATCTTGTTTAAGTCTTTTGAAACACGAATATATGAACCGCGCTGCTCTTCGTCATAATGACAGTCATAATCTACTTCAATCGAACTTAGTTGCTGGTTTTTGGTCTGGAAAATTGGTGTTGCTGTCAAAGCTTGGGCATGCATTTTAAAGGCTTGAATTTGATAGAGACCGTGACAGCTATCACCTTTGTAATAACTTTGAATCAGATAAATCGGCTGTGCACCCAATTTCACTTGGTCAATCTTTAAAATATAGCCTGTTTCTAAAGGCTGAAGTTTAGTGGACGTGCTCGATTTCATCTGCACATAGGATGAAAATTCACCCATAGTACCGCCACCACCTACATCAAAGGTATAGAATTTAAGCAGTTGGTCCGGTGAGGCATTAATCTTTAGTCTAAGATTTTCAGTCAATTTAGGGAAAGAATAAGCATAACTTTCTGCATTTTCACGGATTAAATCAACCATATCACTTTCGATCTGTTGATTCACCGCATAAAAATCTAGCGCTGCATATTTTTGATCAATGGCCTGCTCAGCCTGCTGAATTGATATATTTTTCCCATATAAAGCCATATTAAAATGAGCAAAACAAAATACACCTAATAGGCATTTTGATATTATTTTCATTTGATCTAATCTGTATTTTTATATTGATCGACATTATAAAGCATCATCAATATGACGCTTTATAATGTAATGACAATATCAACCAATGCGACGTTTTAAGCCCGTCATTTGCAGTACACGGGTTGAAATTTCTTCAATCGACATTTCCGAGACATTTAAGTATTTAATCCCTTCAGAGATATAAATCCCTTCAATTGCGCGAAGCTCCATTTGACACTGGCTGAAGCTTGCATAACGGCTATTGGCTTTACGTTCAGAGCGAATAGCAACCAGACGTTCCGCATCAATCATCAAACCAAAAAGCTTCTGTTTATGCGCGCGAAGTACCGCAGGTAAACGGTTGTCATCCAAGTCTTCTTCAGTTAAAGGATAGTTTGCAACACGAATCCCAAACTGTAATGACAAATAAATTGACGTCGGTGTTTTACCCGAACGCGACACCCCAATCAGAATCAGGTCAGCCTTGTCATAGTGGCGTGTGCGTGCACCGTCATCGTTATCTAAAGCAAAATGCACCGCATCAATACGTGCTTTATAAGACGCCGAATCGGTCACCGCATGGGTCTGTCCGACTAAAGTTGTAGGCGGCGTTCCTAGCTCTTCAGACAATTTACTAATAAGCCCTTCAAATACATCAAGATTTATAGCATTTGCAGTATTAATAATGTCACGCACGTACGGGTCGACTAAAGTGTCAAAAACCAGTGGCTTTTGTCCGTCTTGTTGTGCCCTTAAATTGATCTCAGCAACCACATTTGTAGCAGCTTCTTCAGAGCTAATATAAGGAATAATATGAATGTCAAAGTCAACATTTGGAAACTGCGCCAATAGCGAGTGCCCAAGGGTTTCAGCGGTAATCGCAGTACCATCAGATACAAAAAAAACACTCCGCTTAAATTGTTTACTTCCTGACATTAAAATTCTCCTCAAAAATTTGTCTTAGTGCTATATAATCTTTATAGTAAACCGATCTTACATGACTGTCGCTTAGTAAAATCAAAAAGCTAAGTAGATTTGTTATAATCTGATGCCAAGATAGTGATTAAATACTGCAAAAGTGGAGTAACAACTTTGGAAGCGCGCGTAATTGGTCTAGAAAAATTAGGGAAACACGACGTTGAACTTGTAGGTGGGAAAAACTCATCTTTAGGTGAAATGATCAGCCACCTATCAAATGCAGGTGTATCTGTACCAGGTGGCTTTGCTACTACAGCTCAAGCATATCGTGAATTTCTCGAGCAAAGTGGCCTAAACGCTAAAATCAATGCAGAGTTAAAAGTCCTCAATGTTGATGATGTAAATGCTCTTGCTGAAACAGGCGCGAAAATTCGCCAATGGATTGTAGATACTCCACTTACGGCAGAACTCGAACAAGAAGTTCGTAAAGCATTTGCAGAGCTTTCAAACGGCAACCCAGACATCGCGGTTGCCGTTCGCTCTTCTGCGACAGCAGAAGATTTACCAGATGCTTCTTTTGCAGGCCAACAAGAAACCTTCTTAAACATTCGCGGTATCGACAACGTATTGATCGCGATCAAAGAAGTATTTGCATCACTGTATAACGACCGTGCAATTTCTTACCGCGTACACCAAAACTTTGCGCATGATGTTGTGGCTTTATCTGCTGGTATTCAGCGTATGGTTCGCTCTGAAACTGGTGCAGCAGGTGTAATGTTTACACTCGACACTGAATCAGGTTTCCGTGACGTAGTCTTCATCACTGCATCTTATGGTTTGGGTGAAATGGTTGTTCAAGGTGCAGTAAACCCTGACGAATTCTACCTTTCTAAACCTCTTTTAAATGCAGGCAAGCACGCTGTCCTCCGTCGTAATCTAGGTTCTAAACACCAAAAAATGATTTATGGCGAAGAAGCATCTGCAGGTAAATCAGTTGTTGTGGTTGATGTTGAAAAACAAGAGCGTCAACAATTCGCATTAAACGACCACGAACTACAAGAACTTGCAAAACAAGCGCTGATCATTGAAAACCATTATGGTTCTCCAATGGACATCGAGTGGGCAAAAGATGGTGATGACGGTCAAATTTATATCGTTCAAGCGCGCCCTGAAACAGTGAAGAGCCGTGAAAACGTCGGCACCATGGAACGCTACCTTTTAAAACAAAAAGGCACTGTGATTTGTGAAGGTCGTTCAATCGGTCAACGTATCGGTTCTGGTAAAGTCCGTATTGTTACGTCTATTAAAGAAATGGACAAAGTACAAGACGGTGACGTGCTTGTATCTGACATGACTGACCCAGACTGGGAACCAGTAATGAAACGTGCGGCTGCAATTGTCACTAACCGTGGTGGTCGTACTTGTCACGCAGCGATTATTGCGCGTGAATTGGGTGTTCCAGCAATCGTCGGTTGTGGTAATGCAACTGAAGTTCTAGTAGACGGCCAAGAAGTAACTGTTTCATGTGCAGAAGGTGATACAGGTTTCATCTACGAAGGTTCTTTAGATTTCGAGATTCAAACCAATTCAATCGAATCTATGCCAGAACTTCCGTTCAAAGTAATGATGAACGTCGGCAACCCTGACCGCGCATTTGACTTTGCACAAATTCCAAATGAAGGGATTGGCCTCGCACGTCTTGAGTTCATCATTAACCGTATGATCGGTGTTCACCCTAAAGCATTGTTGAACATTGACAGCTTGCCACGTGAAACACGTGCTGCGGTGATGGCGCGTACAGCGGGTTATGCATCGCCAATCGAATTCTATGTTGAAAAACTGGTTGAAGGTATTTCTACCCTTGCTGCAGCATTTGCAGACAAACCTGTCATCGTTCGTATGTCTGACTTTAAGTCAAATGAATACGCAAACTTGATCGGTGGTAAGTTATACGAGCCTGAAGAAGAAAACCCAATGTTGGGCTTCCGTGGTGCAAGCCGTTATGTGTCTGACAACTTCCGTGACTGCTTCGAATTAGAATGCCGCGCGTTGAAAAAAGCACGTGACGAAATGGGCTTAACCAATATTCAAATCATGATTCCTTTCGTACGTACTGTACATGAAGCGAAACGTGTAATTGAATTATTGGCGTTAAATGGTTTGAAACGTGGTGAAAATGGTCTGAAAGTGATCATGATGTGTGAGTTACCAACAAACGCATTATTAGCTGAACAGTTCCTTGAACACTTCGATGGCTTCTCTATCGGTTCAAACGACTTAACCCAGTTAACACTTGGTCTGGACCGTGACTCTGGTATTGTATCTCACCTATTTGATGAGCGTGATCCAGCAGTAAAAGCACTCCTTTCTATGGCAATTCATGCATGCCGTAAAGCAGGTAAATATGTGGGTATTTGTGGTCAAGGCCCATCAGATCATCCAGATCTTGCGCAATGGCTGATGGAACAAGGCATCGAATCTGTATCACTTAACCCTGACTCAGTATTAGACACTTGGTTCTTCCTTGCAGCAGAAAAAGTTCAAAAAGCTTAACTTTTTGATCCGATAAAAAAGACCCTTTTGTGGGTCTTTTTTTATATCCACTCTTTCAACGTATCCGCATTAAAACAAGCATATTGATGCAAAAATTTAGACTAAGTTTGATACTCATGCATCAACATCTTGATTGAGAAGAGATCGCATTACGATAAAGCTAGAAGAAGCAGCATAATCCTTGCTACACTGTCCTGCATTTTGTGTAGTTTTGGTTAATTTCAGCTTGAAATTCTCTAGACTATCCGCATGTTTTACCATAGATTTTTTATTTGTTTTTAATCTGAAAACAAATACATTTATTATTTGAATATCCCAACTTATATTTTGAGATTAAGTTTATATGCAGATTTACTTGGCACGAAATAATCAACAAGCCGGTCCATATACCTTAGAGCAATTGAATCAAATGCTCGCAAGCCAACAAGTTTTATTGACGGATTTAGTTTGGCATCAGGGTATGCCTGAATGGAAAGCTTTAGGTGAACTCACCCAAGGAAAACTGGCGTATGAACCTGTAGGTTATCAACCTCAGCCCCCTATTCCTGAGCCAATACATACGCCAAATCAATTTTCACAACCAAACCGTACAGCGGCGAAAGTTGCTCAACCTGAACTGGCATCAATAGGCACACGCGTCTTAGCCAAAGTCATTGATTTACTTCTTTGGCTCCCTGCCGCTGCGATTCCCTCGTTCTTTTTACAAGCAGATAAATTTGGTGAACTCACTGAAATTCAGCAAAAAATGCAAGCGGCTACTACAGCAACACAGGCCAGTGAACTGCAAGCACAACTGTTCAGTTTGATTCCAACTGAAGCATGGACCACCATGGGCATTTACCTGCTGATTATGCTCGGTATCCAGGCTTTTTTCTTAGCAAAAAATGGTCAAAGTATTGGCAAAAAAATCACCAAAATTAAAATTGTAGACGTTGAAACCAACGAAAAAGTCAGCCTTTTACGTGTATTCACATTACGCAGTGTTGTCTTTATTGTACTCAATATGCTGTTCATGCCGTTTATTACCATCGCCGATCACGTCTTTGGTTTAACTGCAAAGCGTCAAACTTTGCACGATAAGCTGGCGAAAACTAAGGTCATTAAGCAGTAATTTGACCATATTTAAGCTGAGGTTTGGCTCACCTCAGTTTTCTGCAGTTTATTGATATTCAAAATAAATCCCTAAATAAATTATAAAATTCCGAGTGAAAAAATCGGTTTTTATAACAGTTATTTAAAGCACCTTTACGTATAGCTTAGTTTGTCGATATGAGGCATAATGCCCTACAACGTAGCGGTGTCTTATGATTGAGAAGTGTTTTAGACTTAAAAAGAAACTTTTCAACCATGCGACACTTTAATCGCTATCCCAATTTTATTAGGGAATGGGACTCTTCACCGAGGTTGTAAAATGAGACAAACGATTTTAGCTGTATTGTCTTTATCTGCGATCGCCGCGCTCTTAACTGGGTGTGGTGGTGATATGGTACTTCTAAACTCAAAAGGTCCAGTTGCACAAGGTCAATCTGACTTAATGATGACTGCGATCTATTTAATGCTATTGGTGGTTATTCCATCAGTCGTAATGGCATTATGGTTTGGTTGGAAATATCGCGCGTCGAATAAAGATGCAGACTATAAACCTACATGGGCACACTCTACTGCAATTGAAATTGTAGTTTGGGGTATTCCTGTCATTATTATTGGTATTCTGGCTTGGTTAACTTGGTGGGGTTCACACAAGTATGACCCTTACCGCCCACTCGAATCTGATAAAGCACCTGTAAATATTCAAGTCATTGCAGAACAGTTTAAATGGATCTTCATTTACCCTGATCTTAACATTGCGACGGTTAACGAAATTCGTTTCCCTGAAAAAACTCCAGTTGCACTTAAAATTACCTCTAACTTCACGATGAACTCGTTCTTCATCCCTGCGTTAGGTGGTCAAATTTATGCAATGGCAGGCATGCAAACGCACTTGAATTTGTTAGCAGATGGAACTAGCCCAGCTGAAGGCTACCGCGGTTTCTCTTCAAACTATTCAGGCTACGGCTTCTCGCAAATGCGCTTCCGTGCTCACTCTGTAACTGACGCTCAATTCGCTGAATGGGTTGCTGCAGTTAAAGCAGGTAACGGTACAAGCATTAATCCTAAAGCTGTACAAAAAACAATTTTAGATCAAGCTGAATTTGAGTCTTTACGTGACGGTAACCGTGGTAAACACCAAATTGAAGTTTTGATTTCAAAAGCAAAAACTCCTGAAGAGAAGGCTGCTGCTGAGGCAATGAAGCCTTATCCAACTAAGCCACACCCTGTGACTTACTACTCTTCTGTAGAGGAAGGCTTGTTTAAGTCAGTCATCAGCAAATATATGAGCAACTATCACGGTGCTGATCACTCAGCGACTGCGGGTGCTCACGGGGCTGCTTCATCTGAAGCACATGCCGCTGTTGAACCTGCTTCATCAGTTGTAGGGGAATAAGACATGAGCTTCTTAGGTAAGTTAGGTCCGGACGTTATTCCGCACGATCCAATTGTACTGGTCACAGTTGCAATGATGATCTTAGGTGGTATCGCAGTTGTTGCTGGTATTACCTACTTTAAAAAATGGGGCTACTTGTGGAACGAATGGTTCACATCAGTCGACCATAAAAAAATTGGTATCATGTATCTTTTCGTATCGATCATCATGCTTTTGCGTGGTTTCGCCGATGCGATTATGATGCGTCTTCAACTGTTCCTTGCAAAAGGTGGCGGTGAAGGTTATTTACACCCAGAACACTACGATCAGATCTTCACCGCACACGGTGTAATCATGATCTTCTTCGTAGCAATGGGTCTAGTTGTTGGCTTAATGAACATCTCTGTACCACTTCAAATTGGTGCACGTGACGTTGCCTTCCCATTATTAAACTCTCTAAGCTTCTGGTTATTTGCTGGTGCTGCAGGCTTAATGATGGCATCTCTTGCAATTGGTGAATTCGCTGCAACAGGTTGGATGGCTTATCCTCCTCTTTCAGGTATCGAATACTCTCCAGGCGTGGGTGTGGACTACTATATCTGGGCACTTCAGATTTCAGGTTTAGGTACGCTATTAACGGGTGTTAACTTCTTCGTTACCATCATTAAAATGCGCGCGCCTGGTATGTCACTTATGGACATGCCGATCTTTACTTGGACATCTTTGTGTACAGCTGTATTGATCATTGCGTCATTCCCAGTGTTAACAGCAACAATTGCGATGTTAACGCTTGACCGTTACTTCGGTTTCCACTTCTTTACAAATGACATGGGTGGTAGCCCAATGTTGTATGTAAACTTGATTTGGACATGGGGTCACCCAGAAGTTTACATCTTAGTATTACCAGCATTTGGTATTTACTCTGAAGTTGTATCAACGTTCTCTCGTAAAACGTTGTTCGGTTACAAATCAATGGTGTATGCAACAATTGCGATCACAGTACTTGCGTTCGTAGTATGGCTTCACCACTTCTTCACCATGGGTGCTGGTGCGAACGTGAATGCGTTCTTCGGTATCATGACCATGGTTATTGCGATTCCTACAGGTGTGAAAATCTTCTCTTGGTTATTCACAATGTATAAGGGTCGTATCACCTTCACTACTCCTATGTTATGGACGCTTGGCTTCCTTGTAACATTCGGTATCGGCGGTTTAACTGGTGTATTAATGGCGGTTCCACCTGCGGACTTCCTTGTACACAACTCATTGTTCTTGATTGCTCACTTCCATAACGTAATTATCGGTGGTGTGGTGTTTGGTATGTTTGCCGGCATCATTTTCTACTGGCCGAAAATGTTTGGTTGGAAGCTCAATGAAGCATGGGGTAAAGCTGCGTTCTGGTTCTGGTTCTTCGGTTTCTACTTCGCATTCATGCCACTTTATATCCTTGGTTTCATGGGTATGACTCGTCGTTTGAATACATATGACAACCCTGAATGGGATCCGTACATTGCTATTGCATTCTTCGGTTCTGTGTTAGTCGCGATTGGTATTGCATGTTTCGTTATGCAGATTGTTGTTGGTTACTTACAACGCAACGACAACCTCGACCTTACAGGCGATCCATGGGATGGTCGTACACTTGAATGGGCGACTTCGTCTCCTGCTCCGTTCTACAACTTTGCTCATCTTCCAACAATCAATGGTATTGATACGTTCTGGAATGACAAAGAGAATGGCGTAGCATATGCGAAACCTACTTCATACGAAGACATTCATATGCCAACGAATCGTGCTGCTGGTGTTGTGATTGCCATGTTCATTACTGTTATGGGCTTTGGTTTAATCTGGCATATCTGGTGGTTAGTTGTTGTAATGTTCATCGCTGCTATTATCAGCTTCATCGTGTCTTCGTTTACGAAGAAAGTGGACTACTATGTTCCTGCTGCTGAAGTTGAGCGTATTGAAAATGAACGTTACGCGATTCTTGAAAAACATTTGAAGAAGGACTAAGACAATGGCTGACGTACTTCATCACGAAAACCACGGACACGATGAGCATCATCACCACGATGATACTGACATCACCGTCTTTGGTTTTTGGACTTATTTGATGAGTGACTTGATTCTATTCGGTACACTCTTCATTGCATTCGCTGTTTTAAGTAGCCATGTGCCTATGGGCACACCAAGTGCAAAAGAATTATTCGGTGAGTCTTTAGGTTTCGTTTTAACTGAAACTTTCGCTCTCTTGATCTCTTCTGTAACTTTTGGTTTTGCGGTTCTTGCTGCATACAAAAAGAACGTCAACCAAGTTTTAACTTGGTTAGCGATCACTTGGTTATTCGGTGCTTCATTCATCGGCATGGAACTATATGAGTTTAATCACTTAGTTCATGCTGGCCACGGTCCAAGCGTAAGTGCGTTTTTATCGTCGTTCTTTACTTTAGTAGGTACGCACGGTATTCACGTAACTTCAGGTTTGGTATGGATGATCATTTTGATGATTCAGATCAAGAAAAATGGTTTGACTCTTCCAAACACTCGTCGTCTTGCTTGCCTAAGCTTGTTCTGGCACTTCCTTGACATCGTTTGGATCTGTGTATTCAGCGTAGTTTACTTGATGGGAGTTCTATAATGAGTCACGATCATAACTCAGCTGGTGCTTCACACGGTAACACCAAGCAATACACGATCGGCTTTATCCTTTCAGTTATCCTGACCGTAATTCCATTCGGTATGGTAATGGCTGGTGGTTTTGGTCGCGGTATTGTTATGGCGGTTATCGCAATTACAGCGGTTGCTCAGGTTCTAGTTCAATTAGTTTACTTCTTGCACATGAACTCATCTTCAGAGCAACGTTGGAACGTGATTGCATTTATCTATACAGTACTTTGTATTGCTGTACTTCTAGTCGGCTCTGTATGGATTATGAACTACTTACACTACAACATGATGATCTAAACTGATCGTCATGTTGAAAAAGTATTTATTCCTGACTAAACCAGGAATTCTCTTTGGTAACTTCGTTACCACTCTGGGCGGCTTCTTTTTAGCCGCTCAGGGGTCTGTAGATTTCCTCCTTCTTCTCATCACCCTACTTGGTACAACACTGGTTGTTGCTTCTGGCTGTGTCGTCAATAACGTCATTGATCAAGATATTGATCAAAAGATGGAACGGACGATGAACCGTGCATTAGTTAAAAAAACCATCAGTCCTTCCGTTGCTTTGGCATTTTCTGCTGTGCTTGGAATATTAGGTTTCGCCCTACTCTGGTTCTTTGTTAATGCTTATGCCTTTGGCTTTGCTGTACTTGGTTTTTTGGTTTATGTGATTTTTTATAGTCTATGGAGCAAACGCACATCCATTCACCAAACCGTGATTGGAAGTATTTCTGGTGCTAGTCCACCAGTGATCGGCTATACAGCTGTGACCAATGAATTTGATGTTGCCGCATTGTTGCTTTTCTTAGCATATGCACTTTGGCAAATGCCTCATTCATGGGGAATTGCGGTATACCGCTTTGACGACTATAAAAATGCAGGCATTCCAATTTTACCTGTAGCACGTTCAATTTTCCGCACGAAAGTTGAAAGCTTGATTTATGTCTTGTTGTTTGCTGCGGTGTTAAATGGTTTGTATTGTTTTGGCTATACCAATATGTTTTTTCTTATCACCTTTAACGCACTCTGTGCTTATTGGGTATATTTATCAATCATTGGTTTTAAAGCTGAAAATGATCAGGTTTGGGCAAAACGCTATTTCTTATATTCAGTAATTTTAATTACTGCATTAAGTTTTAGTTTTAGTTTTAGCTATGTCTCACCTGCGCCACATTTGCCGCTGTTTTAAAAAAGATAGAGTTCTCTCTATCTTTTTTATTTCAACTTATTCAATATTTAAGTCTAGTCTTTAAGTTGTTACCATAGCAGACACAACAATAACTCATGCTATGCAATCAAAATGCCATCACAATTTTTTAAAAAATCTATTTTTATTAGTCTCTTCCCTATCACTCTTGCTTATAGCACACACAGTTTTTCTGGTTTCGATGTTTCTTGCTACCCATCGACCAACATTCAAACCAATGTCTATACAGCCTGTGACAATTTGCCTGCTCTCACGCCCGCCAATGACAATCAAACCAATATGCTTTTACTTCTGAGCGACATGGGCTTGGCCAAATTGAATTTTAATCAGCCAAATGGTCCGCTTTGGGAAACTGAATATAGCAACGTACCATTTGCAGCTAAAACATTGTTTCAAAGCGTAACCAATAAACGACCGAATGCCCGATTAAAACCGAGCAATCAAAAAACACCCTACCAAGAACATTGCAGTAGTCTAGACAATGGTGCGGATCAATTTACCCAGCAGGTGAAAGCTGACAAAAATCTCAGCAAAGCGGAAAAAGATTTACTAATTCAAGGAAGACAGAATATCTCGGCCTGTGACCGTGATCTTGCCCTCATCCAAGTCAATCCGAACTGGTCTATACAAGCACGTCAGTATGCGTCTTATTTAAATGCAACCATTGCCTTTTACAACAGTAACTTTTCCACAGCTACTAAAATTTACTCAGTTTTAACTACGGTTGATCAGCCTTGGATCAAAGAAACATCGCAATATATGTTGATTCGTAGCAGCCTCAATGAAAGCTATCAGTCGGGTGTCGGCAAATATGGCGACTTAAAAACCGATAAAGTAGATCAGACTTTACTCAAAAACACCTATGAGCATATCACTACCTACTTCAAACGCTTTCCTGAGGGAAAATATGCGGCAAGCGCACGCGGTTTACTGCGTCGTTGTTATTGGCTGAGTGGAAATACCGAACTCCTGACCAGCGAACTCGCATGGCAAATCAATCATCCCGATTCCAAATACTATAATTTAGAGCTCGATAATCTAGTCTTTGAAATAGATCGCCATGTTTTTCAAAGCCGCTCATTCAATCCAAAAAATCTAAAAGATCCATTCTTTCTGACCATTTCAGATTTAATGCAAATGCGTCAGGCAACATCAGCAGAAGATAAAGTCTTAAGCTGGTCTGAACTCAACAACCAAAAAACACTATTTAAGAGTCAGCCAGAACTGTTCCAATACCTACAAGCCAATCACTTATTCTTTGTGCAGAACAAACCAGCCGAAGCTTTAAAATATTTGCCAGAACATTCCTCTACTTCAATTAATAGTTACCTTCAACTCAGTCAAATCTTGTTAAAAGGTCGTATTCTAGAGAAACTCGGACAAACTCAAAATGCGCAGCAATACTGGGAAGGTTGGATGAGTCAATCAAAATCCATTGAACAGCGTGGCTTATTTGAACTGATGCTATATCCACATTATACCCAACAGCAAAATGCCAGCGCCTTTATCGGTTCAGATGCTAAAATCAAACAAGCTTCATTGCAAAAAAGCTTTATTGAAAATGAAGCTAATGAAAAAAGCTTAATGCAAATTGTACAGAGCAAAGCATCAAATACAGATCAAAAAAATTTAGCTTTATATAAAACTTTGCAAAAATCATTGGTGCATCAGAACTTTAAACTGTTTAATCAAGCCTTTGTACTGCTACCACAAGATGTCGCGAAGTATAAATATGACTCAGAAACATATAAAAATTATAAAAACCAACCGCCTTTCAGTGATTTCATTTGGGTAGGAACAAAAATCACGCCACAGATTCAATGCCCCGATTTATTCAGCCTGACTCAAAAACTTGAAAATTCATCTCAAGATTTAAAGCTCCGACTTTGTTTGGGCGAATATGCACGCTCGACTCAAGGCTACAACATAAGCTATGTCACCGCTTTAGAAAAAGAAACTTCCAGCTTCCAAGGTGCAATTTTTGCCCGTGGTCAAGTGTATAAGGACATCATCAAATCCAGTTCTGTACCTGATTTAAAAGCGTATGCGCTTTATCGCTCAATCATGTGTTATTCACCAAGCGGGATGAATGACTGTCAGGATGCAGAAGTTGAAAAATCCACCCGTAAACAATGGTTCGACCACATTAAACGTGACTACCCAAGTACTTCTTGGGCACAATCTTTAAAGTATTACTGGTAAGACTATATGTTGAAGCAGATTTTTTCCGTTGTTATGACGTTGATCTGTATGCTGAGTATCATGGCTTGTCAGCCGAGTCAGCCAGCTTCAACATTTGGTTCGGTAAATACCGAAGACTATGATGCATTTTGGATTTGGGGCAATATTTCATCTGCCCCTTACCTAAAAGTGGCTAAAGAACTTTATATTTTACAAGGTGAAATCCGTTTAGACTCCCAAACACATCACTCTAAACTTATACCGCAAGGCGTAAGCGTCTTAAAAATTCCTCAGCAAAAGGTGTGGCTAGTTTTTCGTAATTATCATTTAGACTGGCAGGGCCAAGAACTTACACAAATTTTAAAACGCGTTCAGCAATGGGAAAATGCAGGGAATCATATTCAAGGCATACAAATTGATTTCGATGCCAAAACCAAACACATTCACCAATATGCGCTATTCTTAAGTCAATTAAGAAAACAATTGCCGCAGCACTATCAACTCAGTATCACGGGTTTAATGGACTGGACCAATGTGACAAATCAGGAGACTTTAAACCTCCTGAATAACACCATCGACGAGTTGGTCATTCAAACTTATCAAAGTTCAACCACCATACCCAACTATGCAGCTTATCTAAAAAAAGTTTCAGCACTAAAACTGCCTTATAAAATTGGCATTGTTCAATATGGTGAGTGGCATAGACCGCCCAAGCTTGAAAATGATCCGAACTTTAAAGGCTATGTCGTCTTCCTTTTACGCTCAAAACCTCAAAATAATTAGGGCTTTTTAAGAGAAGTTCTTGAATTTGGCGAGCAAAGTCTCTAAAATTCCCCCTTCGCATCTAATGCGACACAACCTAGGTTGTGACTCCTTGCTTCTAACAACTTTTTTGTTAGGGGCTGTTTAAACCGTAAGGAGCTGACAATGCGTCATTACGAAATCGTACTTTTAGTACACCCTGATCAAAGCGATCAAGTCGTTGGTATGGTAGAACGCTACCTAACTCACATCAAAGAAGCTGAAGGTCAAATTCACCGTCTTGAAGACTGGGGCCGTCGTCAATTGGCTTACCCAATCAACAAGATCCACAAAGCTCACTACATTCTTATGAATGTTGAGTGTGGTCAAACTACTCTTGATGAGTTAGAAGAATTGTTCCGTTACAACGATGCAATTATTCGTAGCCTTATCATCCGTCGTGAGAACGCTATCACTGAAGAGTCACTATTGGCTAAGAGTGCTGAAGAAAAACGTGCGCGTAAAGCTCAACGTGAAGAAGCACAACAAGCTCAAGACTCTGCTGAAGCATAAGGAGAACATCAATGGCACGTTTTTACCGTCGTCGCAAGTTCTGCCGCTTTACAGCTGAGAACGTTACGTACATCGACTACAAAGATATCGACACTTTAAAACAGTACATCACTGAAAACGGCAAGATTGTTCCTAGCCGTATTACAGGTACTAAAGCTCGTTACCAACGTCAATTAGCGCTTGCTATTAAACAAGCTCGCTACTTGTCTTTGATCCCTTACACTGACAATCATAAGTGAGGTTGAGCTGTGGATATTATCTTATTACAACGCATTAAAAACCTTGGTAAATTAGGCGATAAAGTTTCAGTTAAAGCTGGTTACGGCCGCAACTACCTTATCCCTCAAGGTCAAGCAGTAGCTGCTACTGAAGCTAACACTGCTGCTTTTGAAGCTCGTCGCGCTGAACTTGAGAAAGCTGAAGCTGATGTTTTAGCTGCTGCTCAAGCACGTGCTAGCCAATTAGACGAAGTTAACATCGTAATCACTGCGAAAGCTGGTGACGAAGGTAAACTATTCGGTTCTATCGGTACTCGTGATATCGCTGACGCGTTAACAAATGCTGGTCTTGAAGTTGACCGTGCAGAAGTTCGCTTACCGAACGGTGCACTTCGTCACACTGGCGAATTCAACATCGCAATCCAATTGCACCATGATGTTGTTGCTGAAGTTCTCGTTACTATCGTATCTGAGTAATTTCTTGCAAAAAAAGAGCATGCTTTTGCATGCTCTTTTTTTTATCTCTATGAAAAAGTAGTTTCATTGCTCAGCTTAAAACTTCATCAGTCTGCCCCACAAAATGCCAAATTTGAATATTATGGGTTTTATCCATAAGCCTTGAATTCAGCACACAGCAGCTGCATTTTTTGATAAAGTGCATAGAGTTAAATGACTGTATTTTTTCCCAAATTTACAGTGAAATTTATCTTAAGTTATCCCTCTTACTGTATTAAAAATCAGGGCGTTATATGTCACAGGCGAATGCCACTGCTCAAAAGAGCTCATCGAAACAAGACAATAAACCAAATGAGTCAGGGCAACTGAAAGAATTCCGTACACCTCCGCATAACTTAGCATTGGAACAAGCTGTACTTGCCGCTTTAATGACGGTTGCTGAATCCTTTGAACAAGTTGGCGATGTACTGACTGAAAATGACTTTTATGCGACGCGCCATAAATATATTTTTCGCGCCATTGCGCAACTCTCCAAAGACAGCTCACCCTATGATGCGGTTTTAGTTCATGACTGGCTCACCACACAAAACCTACTCGATGCGGTTGGTGGTGAAGAGTACCTGATGCAATTGATGGCAGACTCCCCGTCTAGTTTCTATAACATGGAAACTTATGCTACTAAGATCAAAGAATTTTCGACTTTGCGCAGTATGATTAAGGTCAGCTCTGAAATTTTACAAAATGCCTATGACACCAAAGGTCGTAACGTCAGTGAAATTTTAGATTTGGCCGAAACCAATATTTTCTCTTTGGCAGAACAACACAATAACAATGCCAAAGCTCAAGGGCCTAAAGCCATCAATACAGTTGTGGCCGATGTCTTTGATAAGCTAAATGAATTATCACAAATGGAAGGCAGCATTACAGGCTTAACCACAGGTTTTCTTGAACTCGACAATAAAACCTCGGGCATGCAAGCAGGTGATTTGATTATTGTTGCAGCGCGTCCATCGATGGGTAAAACCACCTTTGCCATGAATTTGGTTGAAAGCGTGCTGTTTAATAATGACCTACCTGCCTTGGTTTACTCCATGGAGATGCCAGCCGACTCCATCGCTATGCGTTTGATCTCCTCTTACGGGAAAGTCCATCAGGGCCATTTACGTTCGGGTAAACTCGATGGCGATGAATGGTCAAAAGTGACGGGCACCATTTTGCAACTGCAAGAGAAAAAGCTCTATATCGATGACTCCTCTGCTCTTCCACCTACAGAAGTTCGAGCACGTGCACGTCGTATTGCCAAACAGCACGATGGTAAACTCGGCTGCATTATGGTCGATTACTTACAGCTGATGAAAGTACCAGGCATGGGGGATAACCGTGTCGGTGAGATTTCGGAAATTTCGCGAAGCCTAAAAGCTCTTGCCAAAGAAATGATGTGCCCTGTAATTGCACTATCTCAGCTTAACCGTTCCCTCGAGAACCGCCCAAACAAACGTCCCGTGATGTCAGACTTACGTGAATCCGGTGCGATCGAGCAGGACGCCGACTTGATCATGTTTATTTACCGTGACGAAGTCTATAACAAAGAGTCCAAAGAAGCGGGCACTGCCGAAATTATTATTGGCAAACAGCGTAACGGCCCTATTGGTACCGTTCGACTTGCTTTCGAAGGCCAATATACCCGCTTTAGTAACTTATCCCCTGAGTTTTATGCTCAGTACGATGATGAGGAATAATTAAAGCCTCATCGTCGCCTTTCCATGACCCTGTAGTAGTAATTAGGGTGCGTCAAGCAACAGTTTATATTGATAGCCAAGCGCTGCAATATAATTTAAACCGTGTCAAACAACTTGCCCCAAACGCGAAAATCGTCAGCATGGTCAAAGCCAATGCTTATGGACACGGAGTCAAAGACTGTTTAGCAGCCTTAAGTGAAACCGATGCCTTTGGCGTCGCCTGTTTAGAAGAAGCACTGGAAATTCGTGCACTCGGCTTTAAACAACCGATTACACTGATTGAAGGTGTTTTCTCAGCAGATGAAATGCAAACCGTCATTGAGCAAAATATCGAGTGTGTGGTTCATCAGCAACAGCAAGTCGATTGGTTGATCGCACATAAAACCGCATATATCGCACAAAAGCTCAAAGTCTGGGTCAAACTCAACAGCGGTATGAACCGTTTAGGCTTTAAAGTTGCCGAAATCATTGATGTCATCGACTCATTGAAAGCAGAAGGCTTTACATGTGTACTGGCAATGCACTTTGCCAATGCCGATGCGGATCACCCACTCAATGAGCAGCAACGTGCGCAATTTCTACACATCAAAGAAGCGTGCTCACCGATTCTAGCCTCATGTTGTAACTCAGCTGCTATTTTTAAATGGCCTGAACTTCATTTTGATTTTGTTCGTCCTGGCATCATGCTTTACGGTGCATCACCTTTTGCCGATAAAAATGCACACGACTTAGACTTAAAGCCAGTTATGACCTTCACGGCGGAAATTATTGCATTAAATACCATTCAAGCAGGTGAAGGTGTCGGCTATGGTTCACATTTTGTCGCAAACCAAGAAACTGAACTGGCCATTGTTTCGATTGGTTATGGAGATGGCTATCCACGTGCATTTTCAAAGCAAAACTATGTTGCTATAAATGGTCAGGCAGTAGCTGTTGTGGGCCGAGTAGCAATGGACATGATTGCGATCGATGTGACGGGTTTAAATGCCGGCCTCGGTACAAAAGTTGAGCTCTGGGGTGAAAATCGCTTAGTTGACGATGTTGCGGAAGCCAATGGAACCATTGGTTATGAGCTACTTTGCCGGTTAAGCAATCGCCCTACACGTAAGCAATGTCTTGTCCTGAAATAGATTGACAGTATTCCACTTCAAACCGAGTTAAGCAATTAGCTCGGTTTTAGTTTGCTCATACATCTGATTCGGGGTGTTCATATTTAAACTTAAATGTGGTCTATAGCAATTATAAATCATGATAGATTCCGTAATTAAGTGATCTAACTCCTTCATGGTTTGACATCGTGTAGTTAAAAACTCCTGCTTTAATATTCCATTAATCCGCTCTGCTAATGCATTTTGATATGAGAAACACTGTTTCGCAAGGTATCCATCTGTCATGGAAGGACATATCCCATAATGGCGCAATGCCGATTGATATAGCTCAGAGCAATACTGAGAGCCTCTGTCTGAATGATGAATCATCCTAGTCGCTCGATCCGTCACATGCTGCATCGCCATATGTAGAGCCTGCATAACATTCTCCGCACGCATATCATTCGATAACTTATAACCTTTAATCTGACGGGTATAAGCATCTGTCACCAATGATAAATAATGTACGCCTTCAGCACTCTCAACATAAGTAATATCACTAACAAAGACTTCGTTGGCTTGCACTGCTGAATAATCCTTTAATAAATTTGGATGCTTCTTCATCCAATGCTTGCTATCCGTAGTTTTTGTATAGCGACGCTTGGGGCGAATCAATAAATTATGCTCTTTCAATATTTTAAATAACTGATCCCGTCCACACTTTAAACCACGCTGCAACAATTTGCCTTTAATAAGCCAATACAACTTACGTGTTCCGATACTTGGCATGAGACAACGATATTCCATAACCAACTCAAGTATTTGTTCAGTTGCTTGTGCAGTCATTTGAGCACGTTTTTCTGCTTGATAATAAGCTTGTCGGGTGATTCCCAACCACTGACAATAACGTGAAACGCTTAGTCCTCTTTGGCTTTGCCAATCTTTGAAACGTGCTCGGTATACTTTTTTCCAAGATCAGTCCCACATTCTTTATCAATGTGATAAATCACATCCTGAATAAATTCAGTTTTAAGCTTTTCTGCGGCTAACTGCTTTTCTAATTGGCGGATTCGTTGTTGGGGTGTTAATTGGCGTTTAGAAGAAGGCGGCATATTCGAAGTCCAGTCCTGTTGTCCGTGCTTGCGTAACCATACCAGCACAGTTGATCTTCCTTGAATACCATATTTTGCCTGAGCTTGTTTATAAGTAATTTGCCCTTTTTCTACTTCATGTACAACCATCATTTTAAAGGCAAAGCTATAATCACCTTGTGTACGTTTAACTCTTTGTTCTCGTTCATGTTCCATAAAATAAGCCTCTTAAAGGTGTAAACTTATTTCAGGACGGGACAGCAGTTCCAATAAAAAAGCCCAAACATCTGTTTGGGCTTTTTTCAACACAAACTCTCATCAGACTGGGCATCGTAAAGGTCTTGTAACAACTGATCAATTTGTTGTTGACTCATACTCTGCGGTTCAAATGTTGCAAAACCCATCTCACGCATTTTGGTATGTACGCTACTCATACGTTGCACATACTTCATGCCCCAAGCTCTAAAATGTGCCGCGTGAATCGTTTTCGCCTCAAAGACTTTAATATCTTTATGTCTAGGGTCTTTCAATAATTTCGACATTAATAATTCTAAAGCAGCTTCACCCCCTTCTAAGCACTGGAAATAATGCTGATCAGCATAATAAAGAACGCCTGAAATATTATGTACTGTATTAAAATCACATGCTTCGCTTAAAATGTCCCGAACATCTTGAAGAAGCTGTACATGATCCGAAGTTGAAGTACTTGCATAGCAAATTTGCCGCATAGACTTCCCCAATTGATTGATTTCATTATTTTTAGCATCTAACACGTTTATACTAAATAGTCATCCGTCGGCTTTGCCAATTCTTGCAATCCTTTTCTTAAGGTATCTGACCATTGCTTACTAATGCTTGAAAAATACGGATCTTCTTCATCAATCCGCTTACCCACTGGAATATGTAAACTATCTCTTGTATACACCAAAGCATCTAAGGGCAAACCGACAGAAACATTGGAACGCAAGGTTGAATCAAAAGAAATCAAACTACACTTCACCGCTTCATCTAAGGGCATGTCATACCGTAATGCACGATCTAGAATTGGCTTTCCATATTTACTTTCACCAATTTGAAAATACGGCGTATCTTTGGTCGCACAAATAAAATTCCCCTGCGGATAAATATTATAAAGTTGCATTTCTGCCCCTTTAATTTGTCCACCGACCAATAAGCTACAGTAGTAATTACTTTGTTCTTGCGTGTCTGGTGCCATATCCGCCAAGACTTTTTTCAAAGTATGCCCGACCAACTCAGCCGCTTCGAACATGGTATTGACACTATATAAATTCGGTTCTTGGCTTAGCTCCAGATGATTTTTTAAATGCCCAATCACGGCTTGGGTCGTTGCTAAATTTCCTGAGGTTTGAATCGCAATAAAGCGTTCACCCTCTACACCAAAGGTATACAGTTTCCTAAACACGGATATATGGTCTACACCTGCATTCGTACGCGTATCACTTATAAAAACCAAACCATCTTGCAGACGAAGTGCACAACAATAGGTCATAGAACATCCTTTTTCAGCTAAACCTTAACAACTTAAAACTTGTACCATGGAATGCATCGATTCCACCCCACCTTTTTCACGTACGCCACGAACGGGAGCCACATCCCAATAATCGCGCCCAATAGCTACATAGATATGTGACTGTGGTTTGAACAATTGATTACTGGTATCAAAACAATACCATGCATCATCAATATACACCTCGGCCCACGCGTGACTGGCGAGGTGTGAAGTTTCAGGCACATGCAAATACCCCGATACATAACGTACCGGTAAGCCAAGATGCTTACACATGGCAATAAAAACATGACTATGGTCCTGACATACGCCTTGCTGCCCATTGAATGCATCGATTGCCGAAGTGAGTACCGAGGTTTCAGCAGGTACATAAGGAATATGCGCTAAAACTGCTTCTGACAGTTTCATCAAATTTTCCCGATTCAGCTCAGGCACATACTGATGTGCAAATGCCTTCATTTCGGCATTGCACTGAGTATTGGGCGTCGGTTGTAAAAATAAATTGGGATTCAGACGATCTTGGATGCCATGTTCTGCCAAGCTATTAATTTCAACAATGCCCTGTGCCATTATGGTCAGCTGTTGATACGCTTCACGTTGCGAACTGGTAATCCAAATATTTTGGAAGGCATCCCGTTTTTCTTCTCGCTCTCCTGGCACACTCACATGCCAGTGACATACCTTTTGGTGTGAATTATTCGTAGGTGTCATTTTGATATATTGAATGCTTTTCAGCGCCAATTCACTATATTGATAATGCGTTTGATGATTGATCATAAGTTTCATACATCAACCTCAAACAATTGTTGAATATAATCACTAAAATGATAAAAATTCATCGCATCAGGTTGCGATTTGAGCTCTAGCCAAGCTTGTGCCAAATTTAGCCAGCCCATTTCTTTTAATAAGATGACGATGTTTTCTATTTCAACTAAAGTATTTTGTGCATCTTGTTTTAGGCGAATTTGACGGTCAAGCTGCTCAATCATTTGCCCCAAACTAAAGAATAAAAAGACATCACTGGCTTCAGACTCAAGTACATCCTGACACTCTCCAACCACATCACAAATATAGGCGGTGTTTTCAGTGGCATTTTTGATAAATTGATTCAGTTCCGCGTAGGCCTTTGCAGATAAAATCCCGCGCAAGTCTTGTACATTACTCTTAGCGCTTTGAAATTGCTGGTTAAATGAAGCAGGATTATTTGGGTTTAAAATCAGCTCATTCAGTGAGCACGCATCAAAAGCAGGCAAGCAAAATGCATGCGCATAATCCATTGCAGGCTGGTCTTGGGTAAAAGGAAACTGAGCACACAAATATTGAGTACGTGTTAAATAACGCCCTAACCAAAAAATATTTTCAGCATTGGTGCTTAATAAAATCATAGTTCTACCCTCATATTTGTTTATTTTATGAATGTAAGTTTTCCACGACCCAAGTGTCTTTAATTCCTCCTCCTTGGGATGAGTTGACCACCAACGAACCTTCTTTCATCGCAACACGTGTTAAACCACCAGGGACAATTTCGGTACGATACGGTGAACTGAGCACAAACGGTCTAAGGTCAATATGACGCTCAGAAACACCCGATTCAGTCATGGTTGGACTGACTGAAAGCTCTAAAGTGGGCTGGGCAATATATAAATGCGGCGTCGCCATGAGCTTATCTCTAAATTGCTCAATTTGGCTTTTACAAGCTTGCGGTCCAATCAGCATACCATACCCACCCGAACCTTGCGCCTCTTTGACCACTAACTGCTCAAGGTTCTCCAGTACATAAGCTAAATCTTGCTTGTCACGGCATTGATATGTCGGAACATTTTTTAAGATAGGTTTTTCACCTAAATAGAACTGAATCATTTTATCGACATAAGGATAAATCGACTTATCATCCGCAACCCCTGTGCCTGGTGCATTCGCAATAACCACGTTATGACTCAAATAAGCCGACATCAACCCTGCGACACCTAAAGTGCTATTCGGCATAAAGCACAGTGGGTCAAGGTATGCATCATCCAAACGTCGGTAAATTACATCTACTCGTTGACGGCCACGAATGGTTTTGACATAGACTTTATCATGCTCCACAAACAAATCGCGCGATGTCACCAAAGGCACATCCATTTCACGGGCTAAAAAAGCATGTTCATAATAGGCACTATTAAAACGTCCCGGTGTCAACACCACGATGAAAGGCTGATCGACATAAGCATTTTCAGCCAAGATTTGTTTGAGTAATTGTGGGTATTGTTCTATGCCTAAAATATGGTTCTTCTGCATCAAATCAGGCATAAGTTTTTCACTAATCTTACGACTTTCAAGCATATAAGACACGCCCGACGGCGTTCTTAAATTATCTTCAAGTACATAAAACTCACCCTGCCCATCACGGATAATATCAATTCCACTAATTTGGCTATAAATCTGACCTTTTAAACGGTGCTCATACATATGCGGTTGATAAGCTTCATGCGTCAAAACTTGCAGTTCTGGAATAATTTTAGCTTTGAGAATGTCTTGTTGATGGTAAATATCATGTAAAAATAGATTTAAAGCCCGCACACGTTGTGCAGAGCCAAGGGAGATTTTATTCCATTGTTGTTTAGCGATCACACGTGGAATTAAATCGTAAGGAATGGTGCGCTCAATGCCCTCAGATTCACCATATACAGTAAACGTAATACCTTCATATAAAAAATGCTGTTTGGCAATTTGGTTCAGTTCTTCGAGTTCTTCTACACTATGCTGTGACAACCAGTGCTCAATACGCGCACAAGCCTCACCAGACATCGCTTGGTCATCTGTCATTTCATTAAAGAAATTCGAGGTCATTTGATGAAACAATCCAACAGGCTGGCTCGATAGACGATCATGAGAGTGAATCGGATTTAATACAGGAGAGTTAAGCTTATATCCGTCCAACATCGTATTTACATTTGTATCTTTATCTTCTTTAAACATACAAACCTCTCAATTGTTATCGATATGTAACCCATACGTAGCAATATCTATGCCATGGATTTCTAAAGATGCTTTGTTTATTAATCGATAAAAAACACATTGCTTCAATTCTATTTCGCATTAAGTTGTGTCAAAAAATATAACTGAAAAATTTCAAGCAAAGCTTGCTTAAACGAATGAGTTTTCTTATTGTGTTCACATTCAAGTAAGTAATTTCGACTCCTAAATTTTATTAAACTATGTCTATACAAGAAAAAGAAACGTCCAATAGTCTCTATCGCCAATGGCAAATTTTGTCTCGCCTTTCCACTGGAAAATGGATGGGCACTCGAGAGCTGCAAGAGATTTTACAACGTGAAGGTATCGACATTACTTTGCGAACTATTCAACGTGATTTAAACCAAATCTCTCAACGCTTCCCAATTGAAAACAATGGGGCTGTGCCTCAAGGTTGGCGTTGGCGTTCTGATGCTCCAATTCAAAGCTTACCGCACATGACCAGCTCTCAAGCGGTGACATTTATGATGGTTGAAGAACACCTTAAACATCTTCTTCCTCCAAGCTTAATTGAAGAAATGAACCCATGGTTTGACTTAGCACGTCGTAGTCTCTCTACCCAAAACAATGTACGCCAATGGATTAACCGTGTACGCATTGTGCCTGCGACACAACCGCTGATTCCCCCGATTGTGGAAAAAACAGCGCAGCAAGCCATCTATGAAGGGCTGCTCCAAGACAAACAGCTGGAATGCGTTTATCAAGGCTTAAACCAAGCGGTTGAAGCAAAAACCTATACGCTCAATCCACTCGCACTGGTTCAAAAAGGTGCAATTATTTATCTGATTTGTACCCGCCACGACAAAACTGATATTCAAACCTTTGCACTGCACCGTTTCAAATCAGCGACGGTTTTAAACACTCGTGCCTTACACCCAGTCAATTTTGATATCGATGAATACATCGAATCGGGTGCATTAGGTTTCCGTGTAGACTTTTCAAAACCTACAGAAACCGTTGCACTTACCCTGACTATGACTGAAATAGATGCACTGTATTTGGAAGAAACCAAACTCAGTACCAATCAGGTTTTAGAACCGCTTGGAAATGGGCAAATCTTGGTTGATGCTACCGTACCTTTTACCAATCAACTGGTGTGGTGGTTACGTAGTTTTGGTCATAAAATTAGTCACATTGAACCTAAAGAGGTTCGTGATGCAGTTAATCAGACCATCACCGACTAAAATAAAAAAAGCCCCAAGTATTCGGGGCTTTACAGTCTTTTTGGTATTAGATATTTGAATTGCTTGGGTTTGTCGTTTTCATTGCTCATCTTGGTTTAATGCCTCCCCTAAACCAAGATAAGTACGCTGTTTTTGGTGATTGATACAAACTAGCATTGGCATGCAAGCTCTCCACTGTTAAAACGGATCGATTTCATCGTCATGGTGTTGACCTCATGTTAAGAACGTAAAATCAATTTAAAAGATGGCGATACTTTTGTGAAATAACATGATTGGCTATTTTTATCTGTTTTTATCTTAAACAACTCTTATGCTTTGTTTATCTGCCAAAACAAAAAACAGACCTTATGATCAAATCATACTCAAAATTGATTCACTAAAATTAAGCTATAAAAAACCTATGATAATGCGGTTTTTTTTAAGAGAAAAATCAGTGTTAATTTGATTTAAATTCCATATAATAAAAAAATTATATTTTTTAATAAGTTATAAAATGAGTTTTTCAGTTAAAGATATTGCCAAAACTTTAAAAGATAATAAAAAACAAGGTTTACCTGTCATTATTTTCACAGGTGCAGGCTGTTCCAAAAGTGCAGGAATGCCTTTAGCGAATGAACTTGTAGCCGAAATTAATAAAAAATTCAAAAGCAATCTTAGAGGTGGTCCCACTTGTTTGAACAACTAAAAGCGTATTTATAAGTGATATTCCGCTCTAGTTAAGCCACCTTGTTTTGTTGGGGTAGCTGATCATAGTAAAACTCATTTGGTGTCAATTTGTCTAGACTCGAATGAGGTCGTTTCAAATTATAAAACTCAAAATATGCACTCAATTGCTTTTTCGCATCTGTGACACTGCTATAAGCTTTGAGATACACCTCTTCATATTTAACGCTCCGCCATAATCGTTCAACCATCACATTATCAATCCATCGACCTTTACCATCCATACTGATTTGAATGCCATTTGATTTCAATACATCAATAAATGCATCACTGGTGAACTGACTGCCTTGGTCTGTATTAAATATTTCAGGTGATCCATATTTTTCAATTGCTTCATTTAAAGCCGAAATACAAAAATCCACCTCCATACTAATCGATACCCTATGCGCAAGTACCTTGCGGCTATGCCAATCAATCACAGCACATAAATAAACAAAGCCTTTTGCCATAGGGATATACGTTATATCCGTAGACCACACTTGATTACTGCGCAGAATAGCCAACCCTTTGAGCAGATATGGATATTTACGGTGAGCTTGATTAGCCTGGCTTAAATTTGGTTTGCAATATAACGCCTGAATACCCATTTTCTTCATTAAAGTACGTGTATGACGTCGTCCTATATGATGCCCTTGACGATTCAACAAATCACGCATCATACGACTGCCTGCAAAAGGATATTGCATATGTAATTCATCAATACATCGCATCAGTTTCAGATCTGATGAGCTAACAGGTTTTGGGCGATAATAATAACAACCACGAGAGACTTTCAGTAACTTAGCCTGTTTAGATACTGAAATCTGAAGTGAGTGATCGATTAACTTTTGTGGTTGAAGCGGCCCAGTTTCTTCAACACACCTTCTAAAAAATCAATTTCTAATGCCTGCTCACCGATTTTTGCATGTAACTTTTTAAGATCAATGGGGGGTTCTGATGGAGCTTTTGATTGATCGAAAGCTTGCGAGGAAGCTGAAATCAGTTGATTTTTCCAGTCAATAATTTGGTTTTGATGAACATCAAACTCAGAACTCAATTCAGCAAGTGTTTTTTCTGCTTTGATCGCAGCAAGTGCTACCTTAGCTTTAAAGTCGTTTGAATGATTTCTTCTTGGTCTACGTGCCATAAAATACTCCATATATTGATGTTTATAACATCATTTGAGGAGCTGAATATCACTTATAGGAGTTGTTCAAATTTCCGGATCCATCTCTCTTAGAGCATTAACAACTGATACTCAGAAAAAAGATTATGGTTCATGTATGGGGAAGCTTACCCCACATGAACAAAAAACTCTGATAGAAAAACACATTTCAAAAGCAAAAATCAATTGGGCACATATCGCTTTAGCCAGTCTTTTGAAGGAAGGCTATATTGGTAAAGTTCTAACTTTCAATTTTGATAATATTCTTAATCGTGCATGTAGCTTAGATAATTTTTTCCCACCAACTTATGATCTGAAAGTTCTCTCAGAAGAATACTTTTCTGCTATTCCCAATCAATCTATTGTGCACCTTCATGGACAATGGAGTGGATTTCAACTTGCAAACTCAGATGCTGATACCTCATCTCAAGCTAACAAATTAAAAAACTATATTAAAAATACAATTAATACTTCACCAACTTTATTCATCGGATATAGTGGCGGAGCTGATGCTTTTTTTAAGTTAGTTGAAGAAAATTTTATTGGACAACATCGTTTATTTTGGGTGGATTATGCTAAAGAGCCCAATAACAATGTTCAGAAATTCATTGATGCAAATCCTAACCATAGAAACTTTATAGCTGAGCAAGATGCCGATAAGTTCCTTTTAGAATTAGCAATTGAATTAAAATGCTTTCCTACAGCACTTTTTAAAGATCCAATCAAACATCTGAAAGTCATTTGTGAATATGTGAATAATTTCCCTTTAAATACATTCGAAAGTGACATTGATGTACTAGAAGATACAAAAAAGACTTTGGCTATTGCAGATGCCAACAAACCTATTATTACAACAATTAAATTAGGAGAACTTTTACACGCCAAAAAATTTGAATCAATATTAAATCAAGTTAAAAATCTTGATCTTAGTCTTAAACCCATTTCTAAAATAGTTGCATCTGCCCATCTAGGTAAGGCTTTAAATTTTTTGACCAAAGATGATGATCAATTTCAAATAAGCTTTGATGAAGCTATCAAATTGGAACCAAATTTTTATCAAGCATATATAGAGGTGGCTTTTTTTGCTCTGCAATTTAAAACTTATAAATATGATAAAAAATCATGTGATTTTTTTGAAGAGGCCTTCAAGTTAAAAACTAATATTAAAGAAAGTGAGTTTTTCGAAGGTTATGCAATAGCACTTACCAGATTAGCTAAACATGAAGATAATGAAATTATTTTTCATAAGGCTCTGACAAAATACCAAAAAGCTATAGCAATCGATCCTAATCGAGCAGTTTTATTAGGAAATTATTCTTCCAGCCTCAGTTCTCTAGCATCAAGAAAAAAAGATGTGGATTTATTTGAACAAGCGTTAGATATCAGCAAAAAATCTATAGATTTAAAGCCTGATAGTGATGCTTTATTAGGAAATTATGCCGATATTTTAGCATCTTATGGAGAGTGTATAAGTAATGAAAATATGATTGATGAATCATTACTTCTTTACCAAAAAGCTCTTAAAATAAATCCTGAAAATCTCATTATAAAAGGTAATTATAATGTAACAACAACAAGATTAGCAGCAGCCAAAAGAGATGAAAAATTATTTTATGAATCAATTGTATTATTAAAAGATCATTTAATGGATGCTAATAGTAGAGATTATAATCTAGCTTGTTTATATGCTCTTTATAATGATCCCATTAATAGTAAAGAATTACTTCTAAAGGCGGAAAAACTTAATGCATTACCATCAAAATCATACCAGCATCTCCACAAAGATACTGATTTAGACAATGTTCGAAATGAACAATGGTTTATTGAACTAATGGAACGACTTAAGTCAAAAGAAGAGCAATAAAAACAACAGTAGAAATAAAAAAGCCCGCATAAAGCGGACTTTTTCAATAACTTTCAAATATTAAGCAGATTTTTTCGCTTGTGCATTTTTACGGATCGTAATCATGATCAATTGCACTGCTGCAGGTGTTACCCCCGGAATACGATTTGCTTGAGCCAATGTCTCAGGACGTACATCTTTCAATTTTAAAGTAATTTCACGAGATAACCCTGAAACGACATCATAATTAAAATCGGCTGGAATTTTGGTTTCTTCCAAACGCTTCATTTGCGCAACGTCTTCATGCTGACGGTTAATATAACCTGCATATTTCACCGCGATTTCAATTTGATCGCCCACTTGTGCAGACACTTCTGAACCTGTGAGCTCCGCAATTTGAGCAAATGAAATATTCGGACGTTTTAACAAATCAATCGCAGAGCATTCTTTCGATAAATCTGCACCCGTCATTTCGACAAACTTTTTGCCCATTGGGTTGTTTGGTGCCGCCCAAAGGTGTTGTAAGCGACCTGTTTCCAGTTCAACCGCTTCCATTTTTTCACAGTAAGCTGCCCAACGCTCATCATCCACCAAACCCATTTCACGACCCACTGGCGTTAAACGTTGATCCGCATTGTCTTCTCGTAGCATCAAACGATATTCGGCTCGTGAAGTAAACATACGGTACGGTTCTTTCGTACCGAGCGTAATCAAGTCATCCACCAATACGCCCATATAGGCTTCATCACGTTTTGGTGTCCATTGCTCTTGATCCCACGCACGACGCGCAGCATTTAAGCCTGCTAGTAGACCTTGTGCACCCGCCTCTTCATAACCTGTCGTACCATTGATTTGACCGGCAAAGTACAAGTTATTGATGGCTTTGGTTTCTAAAGTAAACTTCAATGCTTGCGGGTTGAAATAATCGTATTCAATAGCATAGCCCGGACGTAAAATGTGCGCATTTTCCATCCCGCGAATTGAACGAACCAATTCAAACTGCACATCAAACGGAAGTGAAGTTGAAATACCATTTGGATAAAGCTCATGTGTATCTAAACCTTCAGGCTCTAAGAACACTTGATGTGAGTCTTTATCGGCAAAGCGGTGAATTTTGTCTTCAATAGATGGGCAGTAACGTGGGCCCACGCCTTCAATGACACCAGTGTACATCGGAGAACGATCTAAACCACCACGGATGATGTCATGGGTTTTTTCATTGGTATGTGTGATATAACAATTCACTTGTTCAGGGTGCATAGATGCATCACCCATGAATGACATAGTCGGTGATGGGAAATCACCCGGCTGTGGAATCATCACAGAAAAATTAACTGAACGCGCATCAATACGTGGTGGCGTACCTGTCTTTAAACGACCCACTGGCAAATTCAATTCACGTAAACGGTGTGCCAGTGAAATTGAAGGTGGATCACCTGCACGGCCGCCGCTTGATTTTTCAAGACCCACGTGGATTATACCACCTAAGAATGTTCCTGCGGTGAGTACAACTGTTTTCGCATCAAAGCGAATACCCGTTTGAGTTACAACACCTTTTACGGTATCACCCTCAACAATCAGGTCGTCTGCGGCTTGTTGGAAAATATCGAGATTTGCTTGGTTTTCTAAAGTGTCACGAATCGCGGCTTTATAGCGAATACGGTCTGCCTGTGCACGAGTTGCACGAACGGCTGCACCTTTACGTGAGTTTAGGATACGGAATTGAATACCACCTTTATCGGCAGCCAATGCCATTGCACCGCCTAAGGCATCAATTTCACGCACCAAATGCGATTTACCAATACCACCAATTGCTGGATTACAGCTCATCTGCCCTAAAGTCTCAATATTATGAGTTAAGAGTAAAGTCTGTCGCCCCATACGTGCCGCAGCCAATGCTGCTTCTGTACCTGCGTGACCGCCGCCGATAACAATGACATCGTAAACTTTAGGATAATGCATAGTGGTAAAGGAGATTAAAAAATGATAACGAAAGATTATAGCAAATTTTCGATTGTAAGTTGACAGATTCCGTGGAATTTATTGTATATGCGGTGCTGTGCTGACTGCGCCAGCACTAGGTTTATGTAATTTTACTTGCAGAGCAGTAGCAAAAACTCAACAAAGGATGCGTTTTGTTACCTGAAAAGCCTTGCATTAATTTGATCATTTTTTATCCTATAAGTTGATCATACAACAACCAAAGGTAAGCATTATGAATAAGAAGATTCTTTTTTCATCCATTCTCTGCGGTTTATTTTTTTCGCCTTTTGTATCAGCCAACGACAAAGTTGAAAAGGTCTATGATAGTCAACGTTATCAACAAGTCTGTAAAGGCAAGTCACAAGGAACAGCGGTTAGTTTTGCCTATCGAGGCATTATTTGGAATGGTACCTGTGAACCTCAATTTTTCCCAAGCTCAAAAAATGCCAATATTCATGGTGATGAAGCTGAGTTAGCCAGCATTTGCCAAGGCGACTCAAAAGCGACATCAATCAATATCGAAGGTAAAGAAATTAAAGGCAAATGTGCCCTTGGTTTTGTAGCACCTAAACCAAGAATGTAAGCAAAACAATTTAAAGTTCATGCTGTATTGAGGGTAAAAAATAGTCCATTTTTTACCCTTTTTTCGACCTTGTAAATTATTGAATTCTGTATACACTCAAAAACACAAAAGATAAAAACGAATAAAAAAGGTATTCCATGGATTCGGAATTGTTTACAGTTTTTTTGCCTTTGACTTTGGCATTAATGATGATGGGTCTTGGTTTACACCTACGCCCAGCTGATTTTTATCGCCTCACACTGCACCCCAAAGTCATTTTCATCGCGTTATTTTCACAGTTAGTGCTGCTAGTTGGCATTGCTTTCCTGATTTGCCAATTTTTAAATTTAGCGCCTATTTTCGCGATTGGTTTGATGCTCGTTGCAGCTTCACCAAGTGGGCCAACGTCAAACCTATTGACCTATTTATTTAAAGGTGATGTTGCGCTCAACATTACTCTTACAGCCACGAACTCCATCATTTCAACACTAACTCTCCCTTTTATTATTAATTTTTCACTGATGTACTTTCTACAAACATCACAACCCGTTGACATGCCCGCCATGAAAATGATGAAAGTTTTTTTCATCACTTTACTTCCAGTCAGTATGGGCATGTTTTTACGTTATTACTTTCCAAAACTTGCCGACAGATTAAATCGCCCAATGCGTATTTTGTCTGCAAGCTGTCTTCTTTTTATCTTTTTTCTCGCACTGTACTTAGAGCGACATAATTTTGTTGAATATGTGTTTGAGATTGGGCCAGCCGTAGCCTTATTCTGCTTTTGTAGTATGTTTATTGGTTTTTTTGTGCCACATCTTGCCAATATTCCAGAAAAACAAGCGTTGACCTGCTCCTTTGAGATCACCATTCACAACACCGCGCTTGCCATTACGGTTGCCCTGTCCGTCTTAGGCAACACCGCCATGGCCATTCCTGCCGGTATTTATTCTATTTTCATGTTTGTATTTGCTGCGTTATTGGGCCTATTAATCTCGCGAAGAAATGACCGTTTATTTTTGAAGAAAGAGACCGTAGCTGAATAAGTTCACGGTCATGATTTATATAATTTTAAGGAGAATATGCACCTATGGATTCAGGAATTATCACTATTATGTTACCCCTAGCTCTTGCCATCATCATGATTGGCTTGGGCTTAGAGTTAACTCCGAAGGATTTTGCACGCGTCAGCAAGCATCCCAAAGCAGTATTGGTTGCTTTATTTTGTCAGTTGGTACTTCTTGTTGGGATTGCCTTTGTAATTTGCATAGTACTCAACTTACCGCCACTGCTTGCCGTCGGCTTAATGCTCTTAGCGGCTTCCCCAGGTGGGAGCACGGCAAATTTATTTAGCTATTTGTTTAAAGGTGATATTGCGCTCAATATTACTTTAACCGCGATTAACTCCGTTATTGCAGCGTTTACCTTACCGCTAATTGTCAATTTTGCCATTCAATACTTTATGCAGGATGGACAACACGTCAGTATGCAGTTTAGTAAAATCTTACAGGTTTTCGCTATTATTCTTATCCCCGTCTGTATTGGTATGTTGATTCGCCACTATGCACCCTCTTTTACCAAGAGGCTGAATAAACCATTGCGTATTTTTTCTGTTGTATTTTTGGTCTTAATCATTGTTGGAGCAATAGCCAAAGAACGCGCACATATTCTGGAATATCTGACTCAGGTCGGTTTAGCCACAGTCATTTTCTGTATTTGCAGTTTAATGATCGGTTATTTTGTACCAAGACTACTGGGGATCAATAGTGCTCAAGCTCGGGCCTGTGCCTTTGAAATTGGCATTCATAACAGCACCCTTGCCATGACCATTGCACTTACCGTGATGGCCAGTACCACCATTGCCATGCCCGCAGCGGTCTATTCTATTTTTATGTATATCTTTGCAGCCATCTTTGGGACATTACTCAACCGTTATGCTCCATCGGTTCAAACCAGTACAGAACAAGCCTAGAACAGATGTAGATCTAAGGATGCTTCGGCATCCTTTTTTATTTTGAGGAATGCTGTCGAACTGCCCCCCGTTCCGCTACAATATTTATTTATACATAAATATTAGGTTATTCCTGTGAAGTGGTTACAAATTCATATTACGGTTGATCAAGCGCAAGTCGATTTTACTGAAACCCTTTTAGAATCTTTGGGTGCAGTCAGTGTCACATTAGATGATGCAGAAAACCAAGACTTACTTGAACCACTTCCAGGTGAAACGCCACTTTGGAATAAAGTCATTGTGACGGGTATCTATGCGCAAGAAGACGACGAAGAAATTGATGTCAATGCATTAGAAACTTTTATTCGCACTCAAATGCCTGATGCACCGATGCGTAGCGAATTTCTTGAAGACCAAGAATGGGAACGCACATGGATGGATGCCTACGAACCAATTCAAATTGCTGACAAATACTGGATCGTTCCTGAATGGATGGAAGCACCAGAACCAGATGCAGTCAACATTAAACTTGATCCAGGCTTAGCGTTTGGCACGGGGAACCATGCCTCTACTTTTCTTTGCCTGCAGTGGTTAGGTAAAACTGATGTTAAAGATAAAATCGTGATCGACTATGGTTGCGGTTCAGGTATTTTAGGTGTTGCTGCTCTACTTCTAGGTGCAAAAAAAGTCTATGCCACAGATATTGATCCACAAGCAATTTTAGCCACTGAACAAAATGCGGCGCTCAATGGCGTGGCTGAGAACCTTTATGTCGGCTTACCAGATGAGTTTAATTTAGAGCTTGCTGACCAAAAAGCAGATGTCTTTGTTGCAAATATTTTGGCAGGCCCGCTCATGATGTTAGCGCCTGAATTCGCAACTTTAGTCAAATCTGAGGGAGAGTTCGCACTTGCAGGTGTAATTGAAGAGCAAGTTTCTGATGTTTCTAGTGTTTATTCTGAGTTTTTTGATATATTAGAGGTCGAGAAACGTGATGAAAACTGGTGCCGAATCTCGGGTAAACGCCACACCCTTTAAATGAACCCTTAATACACTATGAGCGACAAACAAACCTCTTGCCCTAAATGCCTAACCATCTACAAAGTAAGTGTTGCGCAACTCACTGTTGCGCAAGGTATGGTTTGTTGCCCAAAGTGTTCGATGACCTTTAATGCGCTCTCGCATTTAACCACGGGTCATACTGTTGACACAGGTGAGGAAAGATCGTCGAATCAGAATGACATGAGCATGTCTTCAAATTCAGCATTTTCCTCTCCTCGTGTAGACAGCATTCATTTTGATTTATCACAATCTGCTGCGCTTTCAATGTCGACATCAAATTTGCTTGATATTTTCAACCTGAAAGTTGAGCACTCCAACATTGACCTCAAAACTTATTTAAACAATTTAAACTATTTTAGTACCGACCCGATTGGTAACTATCCTGCCATGAATTTGGCAGACAACAATCCAGCGAAACCACAAAAAAGCCCGATGTACTATATGCTTTGGGGTATGATTAACTTCAGCTTATTGGCATTATTGTGTTTCCAATACTTATGGTTTAACCCACATATCCTCAATAATAGCCCCGCATTAGGTGCAACCTATAATAAAATTTGTCTCGTACTGAACTGTAGCAGCCTACAAGAACGTTACAGTCTGATCAGCATTAATAAATTAAAAGTAAAACGTCTCGATGCACAGAAAACTCAATTTTCAGGTGAACTGATCAATTATCATGACACCAGTCTTCCCCTACCAGATCTTAAGGTCATTTTAAAAGTGGATGGTGAAGTCGATTCAACCTATCAACTACATGCAAATGAATATTTGATTGATAGCCTGGTTGGAATTAAACGAATTCCTAAAAATAGTCCATTCAAATTCAAATTTAGCCTGCCAGTAAGTCGTAAAAGCTTCAATCATTACAGTTTAGAAATAGTCCAGCCCTAAAATTTAAAAAAAATGTAAAAAAAGTGAAAAAAAATGCAGTTTTCTTGCTCACTTTTTCTTAGACAATGGTATGATACGCGCCACAAAAGCTTAGTGCTGCAATCTCCTCAGTCTTTTAATACAAATAGAACATCAGCAAAAATGCGCGTTATCAAAATATCGCGTATTGAGCAGATTTTTTTGTTTAAAAAAGGTCGGTAACAAATATTTAACTATTGTTACGCTTATATTTCGACCAACTTGGCGATATTGTGGCATGCTAAATGTACAGTTTTAGAACTAGTCGTTTTAGGATCTAAAACGAAGTTCATTTTAATTTTAGACCACTTTATATATGTCACTTTACCCAAGTGATATTTAGATTTTTCGGATTACTTCGCATGAATAGCAAATCTCCTATTTTTACTGCACAGTCTGATGTCGCTCTTCGTATTCACGTAGATCGCGCAGTTCGCCACTATTTTGCACAACTGCAAGGCGAGCAACCATCTCAGGTCTACGACATGGTGCTGGCAGAAATGGAGAAACCTCTTCTATCTGTAGTTTTAGAATATACCCGCGGCAACCAAACACGTGCTGCGGAGATTCTAGGACTTAACCGTGGAACTTTACGTAAAAAGTTGAAAGCTCACGGTTTAATGAGTGAATAAATGATAAAATGCTTGCGGCTTCCGCAGGCATTTTTTTTACCTGCTATTTTTGGCTTTTTGTTTTAATTCTTGATAACTGTGACGAAGATCATGACCATTAAACGCGCTTTAATCTCTGTTTCCGATAAAACTGGCATTGTTGAGTTCGCTCAAAACCTTGTTGCTCTAGGGGTAGAAATTTTATCTACTGGCGGTACATATAAGTTGTTAAAAGACAACAATATCGCTGTAGTCGAAGTTTCAGAGCATACTGGTTTCCCAGAAATGATGGATGGTCGTGTAAAAACGCTACACCCGAAAATTCATGGTGGTATCTTAGCTCGTCGCGGTCTAGACGAAGCTGTGATGGCTGAACACAATATCGATGCGATCGATCTTGTGGTTGTGAACCTTTATCCATTTGCTGCAACAGTCGCTAAACCAAACTGCTCACTTGCGGATGCGATTGAAAATATCGACATCGGCGGTCCAACTATGGTTCGCGCTGCGGCAAAAAACCATGCTTCTGTCGGTATTGTGGTCAATGCTACAGACTATGACACTGTTGTTGCTGAGCTAAAAGCAAATGGTGCTTTGTCTTACGAAACTCGTTTTGACTTAGCCGTTAAAGCATTTGAACATACAGCACAGTATGATGGCATGATTGCTTCTTACCTAGGCGCTCGCGTAGGCAAGGAAGAAGGTCAAGCAGACAAGTTTGCACGTACCTTCAATACACAATTAAATAAAGCTCAAGACTTGCGTTATGGTGAAAACCCGCATCAGTCAGCAGCATTCTATGTAGAAAGCACAGCAACTGAAGCCTCTGTTTCAACAGCGAAACAACTTCAAGGTAAAGAACTTTCTTATAACAACATTGCAGATACAGATGCCGCACTTGAATGTGTGAAATCATTTGCAAAACCTGCTTGTGTCATCGTTAAACACGCAAACCCATGTGGCGTTGCGGTGTCTTTAGATGGTATTCAAGCGGCATATGACTTGGCTTATGCGACAGATCCTGAATCAGCTTTTGGCGGCATCATTGCATTCAACCGTGAATTAGACGTTGCAACTGCACAAGCGATTGTTGACCGTCAGTTTGTTGAAGTTATCATTGCACCAAGCATTGCTAAAGGCGTACTTGAAGTCACTGGCGCGAAGAAAAATGTTCGTGTTCTCGTTTGTGGTGAATTACCTGCACTTGATGAGCGTACGCCACAATTGGACTATAAACGCGTCAATGGTGGTTTATTGGTTCAAGACCAAGACTTAGGCATGATCACTAAAGATGATCTAAAAGTCGTGACGAAACGCGCGCCAACGGATGCTGAAATTGATGACCTAATTTTTGCATGGAAAGTTGCAAAATATGTAAAATCAAATGCCATTGTTTATGCTAAAGGTCGTCAAACCATTGGTGTAGGCGCAGGTCAAATGAGCCGTGTTAACTCAGCGCGTATTGCTGCGATTAAAGCGGAGCACGCAGGCTTAGTGGTTGAAGGTGCTGTCATGGCATCTGATGCATTCTTCCCATTCCGCGATGGTATTGATAATGCAGCGAAAGCAGGTATTAAATGTATTATCCAACCGGGTGGTTCAATGCGTGATGAAGAAACCATTGCTGCTGCAGATGAAGCAGGTATTGCAATGGTCTTCACTGGCATGCGCCACTTCCGTCACTAAGTGATAGATGCAGACCGTAATGACAAAGTCATACATGTGGTTTAAAACAGATTTCTAAATCTTACATAAAGTCCTCTCCTTCTTAGGCTGAGGACTTTATGTCATTTCGATTCATGGAGTATGAACCGATGAACATTTTAGTTTTGGGTAATGGCGGTCGTGAACATGCATTGGCATGGAAAATCGCGCAAGATGAAAAAGTTGCAAAAGTTTTTGTTGCACCAGGTAATGCAGGAACTGCAACAGAAAACAAATGTGAAAATATTGCACTCAATATTTTAGACAATTCTGCAATTATCGACTTTGCAAAAAATAATGTAGTAGATTTGATTATTGTGGGTCCAGAAGCACCGCTTGTAAATGGTGTAGTGGATGCTTGCCGCGCGGCAGAGCTTCAAATTTGGGGCCCAACCCAGTTTGCTGCCCAGTTAGAAGGCTCAAAAGCCTTTGCTAAGCATTTCTTAAAACGCCACAACATTCCTACCGCGTTCTACGATGTATTTACTGAAGTCGATGCAGCGAAAGCATTTGTTGAAAAAAATGGCGCACCAATCGTGATCAAGGCGGACGGTCTGGCTGCTGGCAAAGGCGTTATCGTTGCAATGACAAATGAAGAAGCATTTGCAGCAATTGATGACATGCTTGCAGGCAACAAATTTGGTGACGCAGGTTCACGAGTTGTTATTGAAGAATTTCTTGCGGGTGAAGAAGCTTCTTTCATTTGTATGATCGATGGAAATAACATCCTGCCAATGGCAACTTCACAAGATCATAAGCGTATTTTTGAAGGTGACCAAGGTCCAAATACTGGTGGTATGGGTGCTTACTCTCCTGCTCCAGTGGTTACAGCTGAAGTATTTGATCGTGCAATGACTGAAATTATGCGTCCAACTGTGGAAGGCATGAAAAAAGATGGTCATGTTTACACAGGCTTCTTATATGCAGGCCTCATGATTGATGAACAAGGTCAACCTCGTGTAATCGAATTTAACTGTCGTTTTGGTGACCCTGAAACTCAACCGATTATGATGCGTTTAAAATCATCATTGGTCGATTTGGTTGAAGCTGGTATTGCAGGTAATCTTCCAGCAGAAGCTGAATGGGATGAACGCAAATCAATTGGTATTGTTCTTGCGGCAGCAGGCTACCCAGAAACTGTTCGTCAAGGTGACGTCATCTCTGGTCTTGGTCAATCTCCTGAAAACACAAAAATCTTCCATGCGGGCACTACAATGAGTGCCGACGGTCACATCTTGACTGCGGGTGGTCGTGTTTTATGTGTCACAGCTCTTGGCGATACCGTACTTGAAGCGCAAGTCAATGCTTTAGAAGTTTGTGGTCAAGTTACATTTACGGGTATGCAATATCGTACAGACATTGGTTATCGTGCTATTGCGCGTGAAAATGCTTAAAAACATTCATACCGTAAAAACCCGCTAAATGCGGGTTTTTTTATTGCAAACCGCTGCGAAGCTTTTTTAGCTGTCTCGGTGTTACACCAAACCAATTTTTACAAGCACGGCTTAATGCGGACTGCTCGGAAAAACCCTGTACAGAAGCGATTTGACTCATCGATGCTTTTGAGTCTGCTAAATATTGCAACAACAACTGTTGTCTGAGTTTATCTCGAATCTGCTCAAAGCTGGTCCCTTCTTCATCTAATTTACGTTGTAAGCTTCGAGGATGCATCGCGAGCATATTTGCAATATCTGTTTTATTGGCTTTTGGACCAGATAAATGAATGCGTATCGCATGTCGTACACGATCACTAAATGAACCTTGATGACTCCGAAAACTCCGCTCCAGATAACTATCGACAATTTCACGTAAGCCATGATCAATACTATCTAACCTGAGTTCGATATAAAAAAGAGTAGAAAAAAAGCCCTGAATTTATAACATATTGGTTCTCAATACAAAATGTTATAAAACAAGGCTTCTCGATGGATCATATTACCGAATTATTTTGTATTTTGGACGATTTCTGCAAAACATTTAATGAATCTTTAGAAAAAGCTTTAATTTCTGATCAAAAATCCAAGCTGAAAAAGTCAGCCTTGAGCTTGTCTGAAGCAATGACCATTGTCATTTTATTTCATCAATCCGGTTTTAGATTCTTCAAATATTTTTATTGCCAAATGATCGTTCCATTCTGGAAATCTGCTTTTACTAAACTGCTTAGCTACAACCGATTTATTGAAATCATGCCCCGTTGTTTGCAAGCTCTGAGTAGTTTCTTCCACCAGGTGAAAGGAAAAGATACGGGAATCAGTATCATTGACTCCACTAAATTGGTAGTTTGCCATAATCTTCGGATTAAAAGGCATCGTGTATTTAAAGGCTTAGCTGGTCGTGGTAAAAGTAGCACAGGTTGGTTTTATGGATTTAAAGTCCATATTGTTATCAACAACTTGGGTGAAATTATTAATCTCAAACTGACATCGGGAAATGTTCATGATGTTGCTATATTAGAATCTTTAACTCAAGAATTAAAAGGAATCCTACTCGGAGACAAAGGCTATTTGAGCAAAGCAAAAGCCGAAGCTTTAGCAGCAAGAGGACTGAAAATATTGACCCCATCACGTCGGAATATGAAAAATAAACCCATCCAAACTGAAGAAGAAAAACAATTACTTTGCAGAAGAGGATTGATCGAAACCGTGAATGATCAATTAAAAAATTTACATCAACTTGAACATTCACGTCATCGTTCGGTAAATAACTTCATGGTGAATATCATGGCTGCTGTAGTGGCTTATTGTTTGAATCCCAATAAGCCAACTTTCCAAAATATGCTAAAAGGCTAAGCAGATTTCGTCGAACTCAGGTTATCTAAAGTAATATTCAACATATCTTTGTGAAAATACAAAGCTGCATGCTGTTGATCTATCATGACTTCGGCATGAAAAAACCGTTTATACACATTTAAGGGCGCAATTGGACTGTGCGGTAGTGCAACTCGGAGCGGCTGATAACGCTCACCACTCAAATAACGTAGAACCCGATGACACACAGCAAGCCCCAGATCCATGGTTTGTCGTTTACTCAAAATATGCGTAGCGTCATGGAGCTGAATATCAAAAATAAGCTCTACAATATCCGAGCTGGGTTCAAATGCATCTGTGCTAACACGATCATTGATATATAAACGTAGTGCAGAACCATGTAAAAACAGTAAATCTGAACTGTATTTAATCACTTCATGAAGTTTCGATGCACTGTAAGATCAGCCCAAGTACACCCAAAATGCCAATATCTTGATACTGTGAGATCCGTAAACCTAAATCGGCACAGTTGGCCTGTTGCGCACTTTCTTCTAGAAGTTGGATTAGTGCTGTATGTGAAATCCATGCATTGTCATCTTGTAATTGTGCAAGTTGAATTCCATGCTTGGCAAACAACGGCATTGGGTCGATGCCCAAATGTTGCATTACCTCTAGATAGCCACGTAGCCCTGAACTATGCACCATATCCTCATGGATATTTCTCGGGTACTCAACTGCGATCGAATCATCCTGATTCATTTCCACAATCCCTGTCTCAATACGTCAAAAAATTGACTCATTACGTCAAGTTAGCATAAAAAAGCCACGGCAGAATAGCCCTATGAGCAATTTATTTGTTCATCAATTTTGCGCTTCAAACGGCTTTGTTGCACAAAGATTTGAAATGCAAAGCGCCCCTAATTGAGCTAAATTTAAGGCGTAACTTGGGTAAGTGGTCGACCTAATTCCGTAAATCTGTTAAGGACTGCTACACGTGCATGGATTTCATTCACTTGGCTATCAAAACTCCTTGCACTGAGTTTATCTCCTAATAATTTGATGCAATGCATCTTAGTTTCAACCAAATTTCGCCGATGATAGCCTGACCATTTTTTCCATAGTGTCCTGCCTAAACGTTTAATTGTTCTAAGTAATTCATTTCGTTCTAGCGAGCTACTCTTTGTATCTTTCCATTGTTTCGCATTTTTTCTAGGTGGAATCACCGCATGCCCTTGCCGATCTGCAATGACCTGACGGCATTGCTTGGTGTCATAAGCTCCATCGGTATAAACAGAGTTAATCTGCTCATCTTGTGGAATCTGATTAAGTAAATCACCAAGCACCTGTGAATCACTGACATTATTGGTTGTAAGCTGAACTGCTCGTATTTGTAGGGTTTTAGCATCTATACCAATATGAAGTTTACGCCATTGGCGACGATATTCAGGTCCATGTTTCTTGCGTTTCCATTCGCCCTCACCTAGAAACTTCATGCCTGTAGAGTCCATGAGTAGATGCAGCCCATCGCTACTTT
>NZ_KB849236.1:675324-727532 GCF_000368045.1 Acinetobacter johnsonii CIP 64.6 | reverse complement strand
TAGCAGGATCAAACCAAATGGCAATATTTCCGCGACTCATGAGTGCTCGGTTATATGCGGGCCAATTGGTTGTGCGGTAGATTTTGTGTGTAGGCTTCTTCATTTGAAAATTATATCGCTGAAAAACCCTTTACAGATAGGTTTGTGCAACAAAGCCCTTTATACTCGTTATATCTATTTTTTGTATTTAGTTTGGATAAAATCTTATAAAGAACAAAATTTATGCAAATTATTATTTTTAAATAGATTAATTAAGAATAATATATTGTTTTCATTATAAAATTATAAACAAAATTCAAATTACTAATCTTTAAATAAGATAAGTATTGAACTTTTATGCTCTATATCGAATATTACTTTGTTGATATGATGTGCAAAATTTAACGATTGAGCAAAGATGTTTCTAGTGATTTGAAAAAGTTAATCTTTTCCAAAGTGAAAGTACATATTCGACTGATATCGAATTGCACACTTGCAAAACTCACATTACAGTCATATGCATCAAATCAGGAATACCTGATTTAAAATCAATCGATCTCTCTATTGTTCAGCTAAGTTAAGCCTCGTTTGGGTGCTTACTCGGGAAGAAAAAATGAAAAAAATTCTAGGAATTGCGCTGGGTTTATCTGTTGTTTTAACGGGTTGTAGTAAACCTGAAGCACCTGCAGCAGATGCGGCTAAAACGGATACTGCAGCAGCTGAGCAAACAGTAACCATCGCATCGACTGGGTCTGATGCAGACATTTGGCGCTATATTGCAACTTTGCCAGAAACTAAAGCAGCTGGCTTAAAGTTAGACATTAAAAACTTCACTGACTATGTTGCAATGAATACTGCTGTTGCAAACAATGAAGTCGATGTAAACGCATTCCAATCTTATGCTTACCTTGTGGCATATAATGAAGCGAACACAGCGAAGATTGCCCCTCTTTCAACGACCTACTTAGAACCAATGGGCATCTATTCAAGCAAAGTAAAAACACTGGCTGAATTTAAAAATGGTGCAACGATTGCGATTCCAAATGATGGTGCGAACGAATCACGTGCATTGTTATTATTACAATCTGCGGGTCTAGTGAAGTTAAAAAATGACTTTGACTTCGTGAAGGGCACTTCGAAAGACATCGTTGAAAACAACAAAGCTCTCGTCATCAAGCCTATTCAAATGGCAACGGCTGTACGTGTGAAAGACGAAGTTGATGCAATTGTTTTGGGTAATACCCTTGCAATGGAAGGCGGTCTAAACGTATTGAAAGATGCGATTTACTATGAGCCAATCGATCAAACCACAAAAATGAACGTAAACGTACTTGCGGTGGCTGAAGCGCGTCAAAATGACCCTGTACTGAAAAAAGTCGGTGAGCTTTACCATGTCGCTGCAGTAGGCAAATATGTTCAAGAACATTTTGGCGGCACAAAAATTGATGTGAACAAGCCAGTAAGCTACCTTACTCAAGCTAAATAGTAATATAATCAAATCAACGAAACAGGCAAAGTCTCTTTGCCTGTTTTTTCATTTTTGTGTAGTTTTTGACGATATGATTCAATTTAAAAACATTTCAAAGCACTATCAGCTGAAAGGCCAAATCATTCCTGCACTGGACCAAATCAATTTGGACATTCCAGAAGGCAGTATTTTTGGCGTTATTGGCTATAGTGGTGCAGGTAAAAGTACCCTCATTCGTTTGATCAATTTACTTGAACGTCCAACCGAAGGCCAAGTAATTATCAATCAGAAAGACTTTACTGCATTAGATGCAAAAGCATTACGTCAAGAACGTGCAAATATTGGCATGATTTTCCAGCATTTTAATTTACTGCAAACCAAAACCGTTGCAGCCAATATTGAAATGCCCATGAAACTTTTAGGTTATAGCAAAGCTGAACGTGAAAAACGTTTGAATGAGCTACTTGAGTTTATTGATCTCAAACACAAAAAAGAAGCTTATCCAGATGAGCTCTCGGGTGGTCAAAAACAACGTGTCGGTATTGCACGTGCGCTTGCCAACCATCCTAAAATATTACTTTGTGACGAAGCGACTTCTGCACTAGACCCACAAACCACCAAGTCAGTTTTAGACTTGCTCAAAAAAATCAATCAAGAGCAAGGTATTACCATCGTCATGGTGACGCATGAAATGGATGTGATTCAAAGCATCTGCTCACATGTGGCCGTGATGGAACTCGGCAAAGTAGTTGAAACGGGGAAAACGGTGGACTTATTTAGTCGCCCGCAACATGCAACAACACAGAATTTTATTCAAACGATTTTGCATCAACAACTACCGATTAAACTTCTGAATAACCTCGAACATAAGCATCATCATAGTATTTACCGCTTACAGTTTCTGGGTAACTCTGCACACGAAACCGTAATTCAAAACTTAATTAAACAGTTTGATATTAGTCTCAATATCCTGTTTGCCAACATGATTGAAATTGATGGCAATGTGATTGGACAAATGTTTGTTCAGCTCTTGGGCGATGAAAGCCTGATTGCTGAAGCGGTTGAGTTTTTAAAACAACATGGTGTGGCTGTTGAACAATCAGGAGAGCTGGCATGAGAGATTTAATTGTCCAGTGGTTAACTCAAATCACAGCGCCTTTTTGGAAAAGCTCTTTATCGATTGACCAGTTTATTACTGCTTTGCAAGAAACATTTCATATGGTGTTTTTTGCAATGCTATTTGGCTGTATTTGGGGCTTTATTCAGGCCATCATTTTATTGGTCACACGTCCTGATGGTATTTTGCCCAACAAAGCGATTTATCACAGCCTCAACCCGATTGTGAATGCCCTGCGCTCTCTGCCTTTTATTATTTTACTGATTGCGGTTTTACCTTTAACCAAACTCATCGTCGGAACATCGATTGGCACGTGGGCAGCGATTGTTCCGCTCACCATTTATGTTGGACCATACATTGGTCGTTTGGTGGAAACTTCATTACTTGAAGTGAATGAGGGGATTATCGAATCTGCACAAGCCATGGGTGCAACTCCGCTACAAATCATCTTTAAATTTATTTTACCTGAAGCACGCAGTTCACTGATTTTAAACTTAACCACAGCCACGATTAGCTTAATTGGTGCAACCGCGATGGCCGGTGCAGTGGGTGCAGGCGGTATTGGTGACCTTGCTATTTCTTATGGTTATCAACGTTTTGACACCAGTGTCGTGATCCTCACGGTGATTGTGCTGTTGATCATGGTACAAATTGTACAATCCGTTGGCGATTGGCTATCTAAACTACGCTAACAAAATTAAGCTCTCAATATTGGGAGCTTTTTTCAGGTCTAAGTTTTATATAATCTGGCAAACAACACTTTTAAAAGCTATAACGATGAAAATAACAACTCTATTGATCAGTCTAAGTCTTTTGCCGATGCTCAGCCATGCAGCTTCAAATCCCTATAACTACGTCACCAGTATGAAAGTGAATCAGGTTGAACTCAATGCATCTGTGACAGCACATCAAGTCAGTCAATTACTCGCTCCTCCGAATGGAAAAACCAGCAAACAATATGCCGAATGTACAGGCAACTATGAATACAGTATTACCAGTACCCAGTCCAAAAGCCTAAAGTTTGAGATTTTTAACGAAGATAATCCAAAGATTCTGACTGAAAAATTCTATAAAGACAAAACGAGTTTAAAACAACTCGGTCAAACCAAAAGCCGTGTTTGGCTTGACTGGAAAAGCACTCAAACGATGAGCGAAAATATACGCGTGCAAAATATTCAGATCACACCGAATTATACTTTGCAGCAGTTTAAACAAGACTTTACATACAGTGCACAAGGCATGGCAGCATCAGGTGAAGCCCAAGTTTTGCTCTTGCAGCCCAATGAAATCAAAGCCTTTCTAAAAGAATCACAAAACTTTGCCTCACCCTACACGGCTTATCTCAACTTTGGTTTTAAGAATGGACGGTTAAGCAACTTTGCCATTCAGCAAGCAGTGGCCTGCTGAAGGCTTTTATGCCAAGAAACAATGCGACTAACATTGCCTTTTCTAAGTCGTTTTAAACTTACTGACAATAAAATAAACAGTCCAAACACTGCGGCCTATTAAATTTTGCCAATTCATTTGAATCGCACTCAGAATGAAGGCAGAGCATGTTAAACTATTCAGCGGTTTTTGCAGGGACTCACTTATGCACTTTGTACATCTTGGTATTCATACAGAATTTTCAATCACAGAATCAATTGTACGTATACCTGATTTAGTCAAAGCTGCTAAGGCAGAAGGTATGCCAGCCCTTGCCATTACTGACTTATCTAACTTACACGCTGCTGTAAAATTTTATGGTAAATGCTTAGATAATGGCATCAAACCGATTATGGGTTCAGAAGTTCGCTTGAACGATGCTGAACATCGCGTGACATTATTGGCGATGAGCAATGTTGGCTGGCGTAATCTAACCGAACTGGTTTCAGAAGGTTTTATCCGTGGTCAACAGCTTGATATTCCTTGCGTTGCAAAAGACTGGATTTTAGAACAAAACCATGACCTGATTGCGCTACTTGGCATGCGATCTGATGTCGGCAAAATGCTCTGTACATCGAATCCGCAAAAAGCCGAACCTTTACTCGAAGAATGGATTGCAAAATTTGGCAATCGTGTTTATTTAGCCCTATGTCGAACAGAACGCTCAGGTGAAGATGACTTCAATTATGAAGCCTTAAAACTGGCTAAAAAATACAATATTGGTGTAGTTGCGCACAACGATGTGCACTTCATGAAAGAAATAGACTTTGAAGCACATGAAGCCCGTGTCTGTATTGCCGATGGCTATGTATTAGGGGATAACCGCCGTCCAAAAAATTACTCTCCAGAGCAATATTTTAAATCTGGCCAACAAATGGCGGAATTATTTGCAGACATTCCCTCTGTAATTGAAAATACTTATCAGATTGCTAAACGTTGTAACGTTACCCTGCAATTAGGTAAATACTTCCTGCCTGACTACCCTATTCCAGAAGGCCATACCATCGACACCTACTTTGCACATTTATCCAAAGTAGGTTTAGAAGAGCGTTTAGACTTTTTATATCCACCTGAAACGCGTGATGAATACTGGCCTCAAAAACGTAAAGAATATGATGATCGTTTAGAGTATGAAATCGGGACCATTCTTAAAATGGGTTTCCCGGGCTACTTCTTGATTGTCATGGACTTCATCCAATGGTCCAAAGGTAATGGCGTTCCCGTTGGTCCAGGTCGTGGTTCAGGTGCAGGTTCACTTGTTGCTTACAGCTTAAAAATTACGGATCTCGATCCTCTCCCATACGGACTACTCTTCGAACGCTTCTTAAACCCAGAACGTGTTTCAATGCCCGATTTCGACGTCGATTTCTGTATTGCTGGTCGTGATCGTGTGATTGACTATGTGGCGCGTACATACGGACGCGATGCAGTATCACAAATTGCCACTTTCGGCACCATGGCAGCCAAAGGTGCTATTCGTGATGTGGCACGTGTCTTGGGCAAATCCTATGGTTTGGCAGACCGAATCTCAAAAATGATTCCGACCAAGCCTTTAGGTCTAAGCCTCGAAGAGTCGATTGAAGCAGAGCCACAACTTAAAGACATTGTCACCAACCCATCTAACCCAGACAATGACGATGCCGCTGAAATTTGGGAAATGGCATTAAAACTCGAAGGCATTACCCGTAACACAGGTAAGCACGCAGGTGGCGTGGTCATTTCCCCGACTAAAATTACCGACTTTTCTGCCGTGCTGTGTGATGCAGATGGTACAGGCCGTGTTGCGCAATACGATAAAGACGATGTTGAATCTGCAGGTCTAGTAAAGTTCGACTTCTTGGGTCTGCGCAACTTAACGGTCATTGAAGATGCCGTGAAGAATATCAATAAGCGCATTCAGCTAGATGTGCCTTTAGACATTGCGTTCATTCCGCTTGATGACAAAGATGCATACCTGATCTTTGCCAATGCCAACACCACAGCGGTCTTCCAGTTTGAATCCGTGGGCATGAAAAAAATGCTCAAGGAAGCACGCCCAAGCAAATTTGAAGAAATTATCGCCTTCGTATCCCTTTACCGTCCGGGTCCGATGGACCTGATTCCAGACTTTATCCACCGTATGCATGGTGGCGAGTTTGAATATCTTCATCCCCTACTTGAAGGTGTACTTGAGCCGACTTACGGCATTATGGTTTACCAAGAACAGGTGATGCAGGCAGCACAGTATTGTGCGGGCTATAGCTTGGGTGGCGCGGACTTACTTCGTCGTGCGATGGGTAAGAAAAAGCCTGAAGAAATGGTCAAACAGCGCCAAATTTTCACGGAAGGTGCAGCGAAAAAAGATATTGATGAAGCCACTGCCAACCATATCTTTGACTATATGGAAAAGTTCGCAGGTTATGGTTTTAACAAATCACATGCCGCAGCCTATGCCCTTGTAGCTTATCAAACTGCATGGCTCAAAGCGCATTATCCTGCTGAATTCTTAGCAGCGGTGATGTCATCGGAAATGCAAAACACCGATAACGTGGTGTTCTTGATTGATGACTGTCGACACAACGATATAGAGGTATTGCCGCCTTCGGTCAATATGTCTATCTATCAATTCCATGCTTCGGACGACAAAACGATCGTCTATGGGCTCGGTGCAATTAAAGGCGTCGGTGAAGCAGCGATGCAGTCAGTCATTGACTCACGTATTCAAGATGGGCCGTATCGTGACTTATTTGATTTCTGCCATCGTATTGATCTGAAAAAAATTAATAAGCGGACTTTAGAAGCGTTGATTCGATCAGGTGCTTTAGACTGTCTCGGCATTGAACGCTCAAGTCTAATGGCGCAATTACCTGAAGCGGTACAAGCGGCTGAACAAGCTCGCTCAAACCGTGAAACAGGCATCATGGACTTGTTTGGTGAGGTTGAAGAAGTACAACGTAAACCCGCTAAACCCGTTAAACCTTGGTCAGATGAAGTCCGTCTCAAAGGTGAGAAAGACACCCTAGGTTTGTATTTAACCGGCCACCCAATCGATGTTTATCGCACTGAGTTGAAAGCGTTTATTCCGAATAAAATTAATGAACTTACCCCAACCCGTCGTGGTGTTACTACGGTTTTTGCAGGTCTCGTGGTTGATGTAGCTAACTTCCCGAACCGAATGATGGTGACGTTGGATGATGGTACCTCACGAATTGAAGTCTCTGCGAATCATGAACGCTTTATGCGTTTTAAAGACATCATTCAAAATGAAAAAGTCGTGGTAATTGAAGGCGAAATTTACGAGCGTGAAGGTTTTGACCGTCCAATGGGACGCTTAACCAAAGCATTTACTCTGAATGAAATTCGTCAAAAACGCGCCAACTGTATTCAAATTCGTCTCGACCCAACACATAGTACAAAAACACTGAGTCAAGATTTAAAAAATATACTTGCACCCTTTTGTAATGTCGATATGTGTAATCACATTCCGCTGCAATTGCTGTTGGACTACCCGTATGCCACGGCCGAATTACACTTAGGGATTAATTGGAAAGTGGCGCCGCAGGATGAACTACTTTCTAAACTCCGTGACTATTTTGGTAAAGAAAATCTTCATGTGGAATATCAAGTCAAATCCAAAGCAGCCAAAGCGGTGAGCTATGAAGAAGCCAAACCTGTAGATGTACCACCGCCACCTGCGGATATGAGCATGGATGATGCCATGGACTTATATCAGGCTGAAGTCGGTCAGTTCTCTTAATTATTTAAATTTTAAAGATTCATTGGAAAAATCATGAGCCAATTTGACAATGCCGCTGTTTCAGCGCATCTCTCCCATGTGCGTATTGTCATGGTCAATACCACACTCCCTGCAAACATTGGTAGCGCACTGCGCGCCATGAAAACGATGGGACTCTCAAAACTGGTTTTGGTTGCGCCAAAAACCTATCCACATCCCGATATCGATGCTTTGGCTGCGGGTGCAACTGATTTAATTGAGCAGATTGAAATCGTTGAAACCCTTGCTGATGCCATCAAAGACTGCCATTTAGTGTTTGGCACGAGTGCGCGTAGTCGTACCATTCCTTGGCCTTTGCTAGACGCACGTCCCGCAGCTGAAAAATCAATTTCAGCAGTGGTGAATGATCAGCAAGACGTTGCTGTTGTATTTGGCCGTGAAGACCGCGGACTGACCAACGAAGAACTCGCCATGGCTAACTATCATGTCACCATTCCTGTAAATACAGACTATGGTGTACTGAATGTGGCTCAAGCCATTCAAGTGATTTGTTATGAAATGCGTATGGCAACTCTTGCTGCTGTAGAAAGCGCTGAAGATGAAGCTGCAACCATGCCTGTCACAGATACTGAGTCTATGCAATGGGATGAGCCTTTGGTCACCCATGAGCAAATGGAACAGTTCTACCCGCACATTGAAAAAATGTTGGCCGAGATTGAATTTTTAGATCCCAAAAATCCACGATTACTGCCTTTACGCTTGCGTCGTCTTTTTGGACGTATACAATTAGATCGTATGGAATATCATTTACTTCGTGGTATTTTTAGTCGTGTACAAGCTTTAAATAACGGCACATGGAAAAAGTCAAATACGGATCAAACAGAGGATCAATCTAATGCTTAAACAGCTCAAAGAAGATATACAAGCTGTATTCGCGCGCGATCCTGCGGCACGAAACACTTTAGAAGTTCTAACCACATATCCAGGCATTCATGCCTTGATCATGCACCGTATGGCGCATGAGTTATGGAAAAAAGAATGTAAAGGCTCAGCACGTTTATTGTCTTCTTTTAGCCGTTTTGCAACAGGTATTGAAATTCACCCGGGTGCTAAAATTGGTCGTCGTTTTTTTATTGACCATGGCATGGGCGTCGTGATTGGTGAAACCGCTGAAATTGGCGACGATGTGACCCTATATCATGGTGTCACTTTAGGTGGAACTACATGGAATAAAGGCAAACGTCACCCGACCTTAGAAGACGGCGTGGTGGTTGGTGCTGGTGCTAAAATTTTAGGCCCTTTTACTGTCGGTAAAAATGCGAAAGTCGGCTCAAATGCAGTCGTCACCAAAGCAGTTCCAGCCGACACGACCGCAGTTGGTAACCCTGCACGCTTTATTTCTAAAGATAAACCGAAAGATGAAGCAGAAACACGTCGTCGCGATTATGCAGAAAGTATTGGTTTCCAACCTTATGCTGCAACGCAAGACCAGTCTGATCCAATTCTTGAAGGTATGCGTGTTCTACTTGACCGCATTCAGCTGAATGAGAAACGGATGAACACTCTATGCCAACGTTTGTCTTTGCTTGATCCAACTTTTAAAAAGCAACAACAAAATGAACAACCCTTTAGTGCTGAAGAATTGAAAATTTTGGAAGATGTACGCCGCGAATGTGAAGCTCAAAGCCTGCCATCCAACGACTAAACATGAAAAGTGTTAGTTTTTGAAAACCTGCCTATAGCAAACCTTGCATGTTCATCAGAGTTTTTTTAGACTGACGAACATGCCTTTTATACCACTTCTTAAAATAATGAATGGATGAACCTTATGATGCTTAAACCCTTAGCGGTTGCTGTTCTTGCTGTCTCGTTTTTAACAGCGTGTAGCTCAAACCCAACGAAGAACAATAGCGATACCATCGTTTTTACAGAGCCTGAATTAACTGCACCATTTTATGCACTCAATCCATTTAATTATGATGCGCCACCTCCATTTGAAATTAACTTAAAAAAAGCAGCGGCTCAGCCTGTAACTAAAATGGAAGTGACTCGCTCTGACGATCCATCTAAAAAAATGGTTTTAGACACCAATAAACTGATTATTCCAACCGTAAACAGCAAAGACCGTCAGTTGAAGTTTGCCGTACTGGCAGGTGACAATGAAGTCGACATTACTGAAATTGATGACTTCTTACAGTTGGTTGAAGGCAAAGCCCGTCACTACCCACCGCGCTTTACGGAACGCCAAGAACGTAAAGGTTTTGAGTTAAAACTAAAAGAAGTGACACAACAGCTTGATACGTTAGCATCGAAAGACAATGCTTCATTTGATGTACTGGTTCGTGCGTTCAAAGCTAGCGTTATGGCACGTAATTTAGACCTTGGTTCAGTCTATACCACCAAGTCTTTAGCTTATGCACAGCGTATTTTAAAAATTAACCAAGAAGACCCTGAAGCAAACTTCTGGTTCGGTTTTGCTTTGTCTGAAGGTGGTGGTCAACGCGAAGCAATGCCATACCTCGATAAAGCAATGAAAGCTGGTGTTCAAGAAGCCTATTTAGCGACCGCAAATAACTACATCGCGATGGAACAAAAGAAAAATGCGGTGCAAACCTTGAAAAACTACAAGCTGAAATATCCACAAGAAGCCGAAGTTGCGGATCGCTTGATTAATGAAATTGAAAAACAAGGTCGTTGGAATGTTTGGCAAGTTCTAAATACTGCAAAATAATCCCATCATTTATGATGCATCTAAAAATAGACAGAATTTTCGGTCTATTTTTATTTTAGGCGAATTGATAAATCCGAGAATTATCGTATGATTTAAAAAATTCAAAAGAATAAACGGTAGTCGACGCTTTTTATGCCTAAATACATCCGTAGCACCTTGATGATGACCACTCTCGTTTCGCTTTTGAGTGGTTGCCAAGTGGTCAGTGTGAAAAATCAATCACTGAACGTCACGATTACCAATGAGCGTGAGAGTATTTTAACGCGGGATAAGCTCAGTGAAGCGAGTCTAAACGTGCTGTCTATGACAGGCCGAGAAGCAAAAATCTGTTCAGAGCAACCTGAAGAATGTGTCAGCGAACTCAAACAAATTCCACAAATTCAAGATGAACAGCTCCTCTCTACTGCCAGCGAACTCTATCTCGCTAAAGCACTTTCCTTAGAAAAATCATCAGCCTGTAAAGTGAGTATTTTAGCCAAGACCCAGTCTGAAGAAAAACAGGCGCTGCAAAAACAAAACTACCAAAACTGCCTAGATCAACAACTTGGTATGCTGGATAAAAGCATTCGCTATAGTTATGCCTACATGTTTAACACCAAACGTGGCCCCCAAGACCGTATTTTTGATAACCGACAAGTCCAACTGCGTGACTTTTATAACCAAGCTATCGCTAAACTTGTAAATAGTTATCGCTTACGCCATGGGCCATCTGAAGTCGGCAATCAAATAAAAGTGGGGCAAAGTATTTACCGCATAAATTATGACAACTACCCACTTTTAAAAAACCGTCAAGTTGAACAACTGATGTCAACTTACAATATGAACTTTTCAGGCCTACGCTCTATCACACGTCGCGATGGTTTTGGTTCAGAGTTTCTGATTGTCCTCCCACCCGAGCACAACGACACCTCCCCCGAAAAAGCCAAATATATTGTCGATCCACTGCATTATCAGTACACCAATGGTCGTAATCCTAACATTCACAATGCCCGTTATTTAGCAGCGACTATTACCGCACAACCACGCTCTGCATCCAATATCGATGAGATCTTAAACAACCCTGAGTTTGAAATCTCAGCTTATGATCCCTATAAGTTTGAATCTGCGAAAATTGCAGGCAAAAGTTACCCTCTTGCTGCAAACTTTTCTGCGCCTTATGGCTTATGGTTGGCACAAAACAATTTAGGTAAAGCCGCGTATTTATCACTGATTGATCGTGATGCACGCCTCACTATGCCGCACCTATACATGCTTGAGCCGTACAACCCAAATAAAAAAGTGGTGGTGCTCGTTCACGGACTAGCCAGTAGTCCAGAGGCATGGATTCGTTTGACGAATGATGTCATGGGCGATCCCGTGCTACGTGAACACTATCAAGTCTGGCAAGTGTTCTACTCGACCAATATGCCAATTTTGGAAAGTCGTTTCCAAATCTATGCAATCATTCAACAAAGTTTTAATTTGGTCGATAGCAAAGCGCCTGCCAAAAAGGATGCCGTGCTAGTGGGTCATAGTATGGGCGGTATTATTGCGCGGCTTTTGGTAAGCGATGCTGACTTAACCCCTGCGGCAATGAAACTGCTACCCAATCGACGTGTGCAACAATTTAAAAATGATCCTCTGTTTAAATCGCGCCTCGACATTCAACCGATTCCAAATTTCAGTCGGGCCATTTTCTTAGCAGCGCCACATCGTGGGACAGAGTTTGCTGACCGCTGGTTTACCCTCGCGGCGCGTAAAGTCATTCGTCTACCAGGTGCATTTTTGGGGGCACTGACCGATGTTATACAAAGTAGTGACCCTGACCTACAAGAATTTATTAAAGATGTAGATAATGGACTCATACAAAATGGGCCAAGTGATCTCAGCAAGAACTCTAACTTCACTCGGTTAACTAAAAACGTCGTTCCATACAAAGGCATGAAATTCCACAGCATCATGGGGAATGCGACCAAAAGTGATGACATCAATATCATTACAGACGATGTCGTGCCTTATACGAGTGCCCATCTAGATGGTGCATTGTCTGAGAAGATTATTAAAGGGGGACATTCTATTCAAGAAACGCCTGAAGCCGTTCTGGAGTTACGTCGTATCCTGCGGTTGCACCTGACTGAACTCGGTATGTATAAGCCTTAAATCTTTAAAAGCCTAAACAGATGTTTAGGCTTTTTTATTTTTGCTTAACGCCTAACGCCTACAGCAATAATCACTTGGCTGTTTAACAACTGTTCGCTTTATAGATGATTTATTGTTTAGTCGTTTTCAATTTTGCTAAGATAATGCCATTCATACAATAGCTGTTCATAGCGCATAAATACATACGGTAAGCGGTGTCGCTCGTTCTATTTTTATATTGTGTATTTTCAAAGATTTAAGGATTTCACCTACATGAGCAATTCGGGAATCATAACTGATTTGTCCACCCTCACCCCTATGATGCAACAGTACATGGGCGTCAAAATGCAACATCCGCACTCTTTGATGTTCTATCGTATGGGTGACTTCTACGAGCTATTTTTTGAAGATGCACATAAGGCCGCTAAACTTCTCGGAATTACCCTGACCCATCGTGGCAAAGCCAATGGTCAACCCATCCCTATGGCAGGTGTTCCTTACCATGCAGCTGAAGGCTACCTTGCTCGCTTGGTGAAAAAAGGCGAAACCGTCGTTATTTGCGAGCAAATTGGTGAAGTTACAGGTAAGGCCCCTGTTGAACGTGGCGTTGTCCGGATTATTACCCCAGGTACACTGACTGACGATGCTTTACTGACGGCACATCAAAGTTCAAACCTTGTCGCGCTTTGCGTACAACAGAATGAAATTGGTATTGCGCTGTTAGATTTGAGTGCAGGTTTATTTAAAGTTCAGCAACAAGATTTTCAGCTTGAGCAACTCGGCATTGAACTGTCTCGCCTCATGCCAAGTGAAATTTTGGTCGATGAAAATATTGTCGACCCCAATATCATTGAACACATTAAAAAACTGCTCGACTGTCCTGTAACACGCCGTCCAAATGTCGACTTTAACCTAAACAACGCACAAAAAACCTTATGTGATCAGTTTGCTGTATCGACTTTAGCCGGTTTCGGTATTGACCATTTGCCACTTGCCAAAGCAGCAGCAGCATCCCTGATTCATTATGCCAAAGAAACGCAAAAAACAGCCTTACCGCATATTCGCTCTATTCAGCTTGAACAAAGCAGTGATTTCATTGCGCTTGACCCTGTGACACGTAGAAACTTAGAGCTAGTTGAGCCTCTGTTTGAACACGGCACATCATTATTCCAACTCATCAATGACTGTCAAACGGCAATGGGTGGACGTTTACTTAGCCGTACGCTAATGCAGCCTTTACGTGATACCAAACTCTTAGACGCACGTTTAGATGCCACCAAGAGTCTTGTGGATGGTTACCATGAATCACCAGTCCGTTTAGTATTAAAAGAGATTGGAGACATCGAACGTGTCCTCAGTCGGGTGGCTTTAGATAGCGCCCGTCCGCGTGACTTAGTGCAACTGCGCCAAGCCTGTGCGCAAGTCCCTTATTTACGTCATGCCATTCAACCCGTGATCCAAAGCAAACAGTCCGCACTCATTACCCAATTGAATGAGGAGTTGGGTGATTTCCATGGCTTACATCAACGTTTAATGTCTGCCATCGTTGAACATCCGCCTGTGCTTTTACGAGATGGAAATGTGATAGCGGAAGGTTTTGATCATGAACTCGATGAACTCCGTAAAATCCGTGATCATGCAGGACAGTACTTGATCGACCTTGAAATTCAAGAACGTCAAAATACTGGAATTTCGACCTTAAAAATTGGTTATAACCGTGTCAGTGGGTACTACATTGAACTGACCCGTGCGCAAGCCGAGCAAGCGCCTGATCACTACATTCGACGTCAAACCTTGAAAAATGCTGAGCGTTATATCACCCCTGAGCTGAAAACCTTTGAAGACAAGGTGCTTTCAAGTGAATCCCGTGCATTAGCTCGCGAAAAAATGCTGTTCGAAATGCTTTTAGATGAACTCCGCGCCGACATTGGTCATTTACAAATGATGAGCAGCGCTATTGCGCAGATCGACCTCTTAGCTAACTTTGCACATCAGGCTCGCTTACGCAATTGGTCACGTCCTGAGTATAGTCCAGAAATTGGGGTTAAAATTATTGCGGGACGTCATCCAGTGGTTGAGGCTTTGAACAAAGCCTCATTTACACCGAATGACACGACACTTGATTTTAACCACCGTATGGCCATTATTACGGGTCCTAACATGGGGGGTAAATCAACCTTTATGCGTCAAACGGCTTTAATTAGCCTATTGGCCTATTGTGGCTCATATGTACCAGCTCAATCGGCAGTATTAGGCCCTATTGATCGAATCTTTACCCGTATTGGTTCTGCAGATGACCTATCTACAGGCAAATCGACCTTTATGGTGGAAATGACCGAGACCTCGCAAATCCTACATCATGCAACCAATCAGTCACTGGTTTTGATGGATGAAGTTGGTCGTGGCACCAGTACCTATGATGGTTTATCTTTGGCATGGGCTTGTGTACTCGACTTAACCAAACGCATTAAATGCTTATGTTTATTTGCCACACACTACTTTGAACTGACCGAACTGGCCAAAGAAACTGCTATTGATAACTACCATGTCACTGCAAAAGAGCTCAACGGCAACCTCATTTTGTTACATAAAGTCCAACATGGGCCAGCGAGCCAAAGTCACGGCTTACAAGTAGCAAAATTAGCAGGTATTCCTGCCAGTGTGATCAAAGAAGCACAAAATCGTCTGAAAATTTTAGAGAAGCAACAACTGCAAAAACCTAAAGTCGTTCAAAATGATTTGTTTGCTGCAATAGAAACGCCTGAACTTGAAATCATTGAACGTGTAGTCGAAATTGAGAAACCTTCTGCCGCACTTGAACTACTCAAAAGCATTGATGTTGATAACTTAAGCCCACGTGAAGCTTTACAGCAGCTTTATGCATTAAAAGATCAGTTACATTCATAGTAGTTTTCTATTTTTGTAACCCATCTAGACCGTCAAAATGACGGTCTTTTTTATTTTCAAAAGCAGTTTTCAGCAGAATGTTCAGTTTTTATCAAATTTAACAGCCGTGCATATAACAAATATCAATAAAAGCAATTGTTAGTTGGTGCTGTTTTTGCCTAAAATACACATTAGTTATTAGAACCATATTTTTAGGTAGCCTTCGCCATGACCTTTGTTGTCACTGAAAATTGTATTAAATGTAAATATCAAGACTGCGTAGAAGTTTGCCCAGTGGACTGTTTCTATGAAGGTCCAAACTTTCTAGTGATCAATCCGGATGAATGTATCGATTGCGCACTGTGTGAACCTGAATGTCCAGCAAATGCAATTTTCTCTGAAGATGAACTGCCAGAAGGTCAAGAAGTATTTATTGAACTAAATGCTGAGTTATCACAAACTTGGCCGAACATCACCCAGATTGGCGACCAACCTGCTGACCGTGAAGAATGGAACGGTAAAGCAGATAAGTTACAATACTTAGAAAAGTAAGCCAGAAAAAGATCAGCATAAGCTGATCTTTTTTTATACCTAAAACACACATTTGATTGCAATATTTCCAATTTTTCCTCACAAATTTGGATTAAAATAATAGGCGTATTTTTTAAATATTTGATTTCTATAATGAAGAAATTTTTAAAGGGATTATTTGCGGTTAGCATAATCCCCTTGGTGATGATTGGCTGTACGACTTCATCTCACAAAGGCAAGACCATCACGACTCCTGATGGAAAACGTATTTTTATCCCGCAAGAGAAAATTAGTTTTGACCGCCCTGCTCCACCTAAAATTATTCCTTATACCTACAATGCTTGGATGTCTGTCGGTGACACGCTAGCACGCGTACGTGAGTATGAAGTTTTTCTTGAACGTAATGGTGTGGGAAATATCATCCCAAGCTTTGAACTGCTCAGAACAGCACGTGACTGGCAAAAATGTGGTCGTTCACAATACATGATCCCAAACCGTGAACTTTGGAAAAACCAAATTGCGACCTTAAAAGTATTTAAATATTTAGTTGCAGCCAAAGTACTGACCGATTTTGAAGTTACTTCAGTTTATCGTGATTTGCCTTTAAACCAATGTGCTGGCGGTGCAAATTCATCACGCCACTTATTCAATTCTGCCATTGATTTTCGAATTGGGTCTGAAAACCCACAGCCCGAAGATTATGCTTATATTGAAAATACAAAATATCGTCTATGCCAATTTTGGAGCCAACATGGTCAGAGCTTGAACATGGGCTTAGGTTTATATGCTTCTGGTCAGATTCACATTGATACCCAAGGATATCGTACATGGGGCCCAGACCTCAGTCGCAATTCTTCGATGTGTAGTTATTAGTTTTTAAAAATTAAAAGGGGTCAATATGACCTCTTTTTTTTGAGCATTGATTTCAACAAATATGGTCGGAAAAATTGCACTCTGAAAATAAAAGTTTAAAATGCTCCACATCGCAACCAAGGTGAACATGCTATGCAACAAATGTGGACAGAGATTGATAACTATATCGATGCACATTTAATTCCTGAAGACCCCATTTTACTGCAAACTTTAGAAAATACAGAGAAGCATGGTTTTCCAGATCACTTAGCTGTTGCACCGAACCAAGGCATGCTTTTACAAATGCTGATTCAAATGAATCAATGCAAACGTGTACTTGAGCTCGGCACTTTTGCTGCCTATAGCACCATGTGGTTAGCGCGCGCCTTACCTGAAGATGGTTATATTTTAACGATTGAAGGTCGTGATACGCATGCCGCGATGGGCCAAGAAAATATCGACAAAGCTCAGCTCAAACAAACCATTGAACTCAAATGTGGACGTGCAGCAGATATCCTTAAATCACTGCCTGCAGACATTGAACCTTTCGACTTTATTTTTATTGATGCCGATAAACAAAGCTACCCAGAGTATTTGGAATTAAGCCTGAACCTATCTCATTCAGGTACTTTGATTTTCCTCGATAACGTGATTCGTGCAGGCGATATTATCAATCCTGAAAATCATAAACCAAGTATTGAAGGGATTCGAAATATGTTCAAAGCGATGCAAAACCATCCGAAAATTTTGTCGTGCACCGCACTTCAAACTGTTGGTAGCAAAGGACATGATGGATTTGCCTTAGCTATTGTAAAATAAGCTAAAACTTAGATTAAAAAACAATCGATTAATTTAAGCTTATATAAATTATAAACTTACATTTACTGTCCATATAGTTATCCACAATTAATGCGGATAACTATGGATAAAACAGTTCCAATTTAGATAAATCACTCTAAATTAACGGGCAACCAGTAAAGGAACTTTGGCATTCCTAAAAATGGTGGTTGCAATACTGCCCAAGAAGAACTGATGAATTTTACTGTGGCTGAACGCACCGAGCACAATCAGTTGTATGCCATGCTCATTTTGGTATTCCAGAATATTTTCAGCCACGTCGCCATAACGATATTCTGTAATCACATCCAAATTTGCATCTTTCAGATACTGTTCAGGCTCTCTTAAAATTTCAGGGTGGTCACCGACATAGACCAAATGGCATTGTAAGAGGCGCAGTAAATCACTTTGCGCAATCCGCTTCATCATCTTCACACACGTCGGTGAATACTCGTAGGCAAAGATAAAGCGCGTAGGTGGCTTAAAACTATCGCCTACCGTCATGACGGTACAGTTTGCGCCACGGATAAAGTTTTCAACATTACTGCCCAATGGTTTATTGCGTTCAGCTGATTTCTCACCCACACGGCCAATCACCACAATGTCATCTTCATGCAATAAGTTAAAACTTTGCTCTAGAAAGTCACCCTTTTCTTGAATATGCGTTGTATGTAGGCCATGCGTTTCAAGAATGAGTTTAGAAATATGATCGAGTAGATTATTGCTATAACTGAGCGCAAGTTCACTTTGTTTTTGCTCTAATTCAGCCAGCTCTTTGAGCAACATTGCATTGCTTTCAAATCCAATTACCCCACTAATTTCACCTAAGTGATAACTTGCAGGATAATAATCCAAAACTTGTAAAAGGACCAATTCCCGCCCCGTCTGCTTTGCAATCCACGCCGCAGCTTCTGCTAGGGCATTAATACAAGGGGAGGAATCAATACATGCAATGACTCGTTTCATTATCGCCTCTCATTACACCGCATTTGGTATAAGGTCTCATTGTTGTTCTAAACTTAGCATATCTTTTTTTTTGATGGCAGGTTTTTATGTAATTAAGTATTGATAAATGTTCAATATTCTTTGATATCTTAATCACGTAAACGAATAAAGTGAGCAGGATTGCCAGCAACAATCGATTGCTCGGCGATATCTTTGGTTACCATACTATTCATCCCCACCACAGCATGTGCACCAATTTTCACCCCATCTTTCACGCCCACATGTGCACCCAACCAAACATCCCGACCAATTTCTATCCCTTGTGAACGCACAGGTTGCTGATAAATCGGATCACTGAGTGCCATGCCATGATCAAAGGCATACAAGTGACAATAGGCCGCAATACGCACTTGATCATGTAACTTAATCCCCACACGTCCACCATCTAAAATACAATGATGGTTAATCGCAACTTCACTGCCGATCTCTAAAGGCCCATGCAAAGTACAATCGGCAGCAATAAAGGTGTTGTCCCCAATGACAATTTTACGACCAGGCTCTGCAAATATGTGTGCCAATGGAGAAATAAAACAGTTTTGACCAATTTCAACGGTTTCCATTTCCATTAAATAAGCTTGGTATTCTTGCTGCCATGCTTCAGCCCACACACGGTTTTTAGGCTTGAGCGACCAATACAACCAAGGCATATAGTTTAAGCGATGCTTATGCTGCTCACGATATTTTAATAAGGGATCAGTCATGATGGTTATCCACAATTTTTAACGCTTCACGCCCACGGGTTACGTCTTGTATTTTAAGCCTGAGCGCTTCAATCTGATGCACTTGTAATAATGCCTCCACAAGCACGCCATCCGCAGTATATTGCTCATTAAACTCAATCTGCTGGCTATTCAGCTCATACTGGAAAATCGCCCATTCATTAAATTGGCAGGCAAAATGCACTTTTTTCTTTTCAATCAGTTCAATTTTTTCAGCCAACAGTAAACACTGTCCTGCTGTTCCACCATAAGCACGTACCAGCCCGCCTGTGCCTAACTTGACGCCACCATACCAACGATTGACCAAAACCAAAATATTGGTTAGTTCATTGCCTTCAATGGTCGCTAAAATAGGACGACCTGCAGTACCTGAGGGTTCACCGTCATCATTAAAACGAACATTGTGGCCAATTTTCCATGCCCAGCACTGATGCGTGGTGCTGATATCTTTATATTGCTCTAGAAAATCTTTAACAGCTTGTTCATTTTCTACAGGCACAGCAAAAGCTTGAAAACGACTTTTTTTAATGACTTCTTCATAGCTCACTAAACTAGAGATGGTAAATGGCATAGCGTAATTTTTAAAAATTTCACAAAAAATTATAACGTATTTTCAATCAGCTATCGTATGAAAATAGCTTTTCGCTTTAAGCCCACACAAAATAAAGAGATATGCATACTATGTATGCATGCTAAAAAAAGCGATTTCAAAAGGATGGCAGAGCGCGCAGTTTGAATATAAAGGGATGCCCTATTCTTAATTCAATGCACAGCGATGGATTAAAAATATGAGAGGGAAATCTGCGCCAATTATTTTCATTGACGCAGAAAAATCTTATACAGTGAAATCATCACCAAGGTAAACTTGACGCACGGTTTCATTGGCTAAGATTTCATCTGGAGAGCCTTCAGCAATCACCGCACCCTCACTCACGATATAAGCACGTTCACAAATCGCCAAAGTCTCACGAACGTTATGATCCGTAATAAGAACGCCAATACCACGGTCTTTTAGAGTACGAATAATATCTTTAATGTCACCCACTGAAATTGGGTCAACCCCAGCAAAAGGCTCATCGAGTAACATAAATTTTGGATCGGCTGCCAGTGCACGTGCAATTTCAGCACGACGACGTTCACCACCTGACACACTCATACCCAATGAATCTTTAATATGGCTAATTTTGAAATCGGCCAGCAATTCATGCAGACGCTGTTTACGTTGTTCTTTATTTAGATCTTTGCGCGTTTCCAAAATAGACATAATATTTTCAGAAATAGTGAGTTTTCTAAAAATTGATGCTTCTTGAGGTAAGTAACCAATGCCTTTACGCGCACGTTCATGCATGGCCAAATCAGACATGTCTAGGTCATCAAGATGAATTTCACCTTTGTCCATACGCACCAGTCCAACCACCATATAGAAACTGGTGGTTTTCCCAGCACCATTAGGGCCCAGTAAACCTACGATTTGTCCGCTTTGCATGCTAAAAGATACATCTTTCACTACCCAACGCTTACTGTAGTTTTTCGCGAGATGCTTAATACATAGGGTTTGTGGCTGATTGAGAGTTTGCTCCATTAGTCACGCGCTCCTGGGAAGGATTGAGAACCTGAAGGTGGGATCACAATCTGAACACGACCACTCGACGAACCACTGTTATTTGGTGTACCAATCGCTTCGATATCACCTTTATTCATACTATAACGCAATGTATTACCGCGAATACTGGCACCATCTTGTTCTAGAAGTGCACTGCCCGATAAGGTAATAATGCCTGTTTCTGCATTATAAATAATTTTTTGCGCCTGACCTTTGGCAATACCTTTGTTGGTACTAACTTGTTGTTGGAAACGTGCAGGCTTACCATTGGCCGTAATGGTGCTAATTTGACGGGTTTGATTTAAATTGGCAACAATCGAATCCGCTTGTAGTTTCATCGTACCCTGTTCAATGATGACATTGCCTGTGTACGTCGTAACACCCGTTTTTTCATTAAATGTTGCTCGATCTGCCACCAACGAAATCGCTTTACTACGGTCACTTGGCAATGCCAAAGCAAAAGTTGAAACAGCCACACCTAAACTCAGTGCAAGTGTTTGCTTGAGGAAAGTTTTCGAAATAGAAAATTTTGGATTATGGTTCATACTTCCCTCGAATATGGAAAAAGTCATATTGACCCGTATTTAAATTCGCTTTTAAGCCCTGACTAACAAATTCGGCTTGTGGTGTCGTAACAACCACTTGATGCTGAGATTCAAGTTCACGCGTCTGTGGAAACGCAGTCAATTCTGCGGTCTCAAACTGCATCTGACCTTGATCCAACATTTTCTTTGCAACCACTTGGTTTGTCAGAACGACTTTTTCGTTGTCGTTGATGCCATTGGCTTGCTTGGCATAGAAAGTCGCATCCACTTTTCCATCTTTATACATCTCAGCATTTAAGTTTTCTAACTTAGAGGTCTTCTTTTGCATGTCCTGCTCAAGACGATCTACTTTTGCGCGGACGTATAAATTACCCTGCTCATCTGTTTGAGTCAGTTGGATCTGTTCAGCAGAATAGGTCATGCTTTGCGCACCATCGACCTCGAGCTTTTGCCCTTTTCCGCTGTAATAGTAATAACCACTACTGATAGCCGCAATGGCTACAGCAGTGATATATAAAACTTTAGTATCCATAAATGTTAACTAAACTCTCATGCATGCATACAGATTAATGCGGGACTGCGGTGTACTTTTCAAGTAAAGTTTCGTATACACCTTTGGCTTGTAAAATCATATCGCAGATTTCACGTACCGCGCCACGTCCACCCATCGCTTGAGTTACCAAATCGGCACGACGACGTACTTCTAAATGACCATTTGGCACGGTCACTTTCATGCCTGCAATGGCAAATGCAGATAGGTCAGGCCAGTCATCACCCATGTATAAACAATCTTCGGCTGAAATACCAAATTTTGCACAAGCCTCACGCAGTGCAACACCTTTGTCTTCACGGCCTTGATAAACAAGGTCTACGCCCAAATCAGACATCCGTTTTTCTACGATCTGACTTTTACGCCCTGTGATAATAATCACTTTCACACCAGCTTGCTGAACCAGTTTCATGCCTAAGCCATCACGGATATCGAAAGATTTGATTTCGTCTCCAGAATTGGTCAAAGTCACAAAACCATCACTTAAAATACCATCAACATCCAAAACTAGAGCTTCTACATAACGCGCTTGTTCTAACAAAATATAAGAAGCCATTTTTTAATTTACCCCAGCTTGAATCAGGTCATGCATACTCAAAACACCAATGACTTTATTGCTCTCATCAACAACGACAAATTGGTTAATTTTCTTTTCATTCATTCGCTCTAATGCTTCAACAGCACGTGCTTCAGGTGAAATCGTCAGCGGGCTCTTAATCATCACATCAGACACCGCCAAATTCACATCAAATCCTTGCTGTTTATCAATCAAACGGCGTAAATCACCATCAGTAAAAATTCCTAATAGACAGTCATTTTCATCCACAATTGTGGTTAAACCTAGGCGTTTGTTAGAGATTTCGTACAGAACTTTGTTCATTGCTGTATCTGGAGACACTTTCGGTAGTTCGTCTCCAGTGTGCATTAAATGCTTCACATGTAATAACAAGCGTTTACCCAAAGCACCCGCAGGATGCGAGCGTGCAAAGTCATCGGAAGTAAACCCGCGTGCATCTAATAGTGCAACAGCCAATGCATCACCCAAAGCTAAAGTCGCCGTTGTACTCGATGTTGGTGCTAGCCCCAATGGACAAGCTTCTTGAATATTGCCCAATGTCAGTGCCACATCAGCATTTTGTGGCATCGGCCCACGCTCATCACCACTGATGGTAATTAAAGGCACACCCAAATATTTGATCAAAGGCATCAGCATCATGATTTCATCACTCTTGCCCGAGTTTGAAATCGCAATCAGCACATCACCTGCAACCAACATCCCCAAATCACCATGCCCCGCTTCACCTGGGTGCATAAAGAATGATGGCGTACCTGTAGAGGCAAATGTAGCTGCCATTTTTCGGCCAATATGCCCTGATTTACCCATGCCAGTAATGACTAAGCGACCTTTGCACTTTAAGATAATTTCACAAGCACGGCTAAAACGATCATCGATTTGCTTAGCAAGTACCGAGAGTGCCTGACGCTCTATCTCTAGTGTTTCTAAAGCAACTTTTTGGAAATCAATGGGATTTGACATATTTTCAGAATTCAACGTTGTTTTACCTGAACCGTGTGACGAAATGAAACGTCAGCACATAAAAAATAATTTTCGCAATTTTATCATATCTCTGTAGACAACTATCGTGGAAATCTTTGGATTTTCACAACATATCTACAAATGTGTTTTGCTGATGATGGAAGACCTTTGTTTCAAGTGCATATAGCTCGCTCCCTTTTTATTATTTTTTCTTTCGACCACGTATGACTGCACATCTTTCACGCTGAGAGGCTCTTATTAATTTCTTAACTTAAGTGAAATAAAAAGTAGCCACCACAAAGCTAAACAATGTCGCTAATTCAATTATTTCAATACTGGCACCAATGGTATCTCCCGTCACACCACCAATACGCTGTATAAATTTATACCGCAAATACCATAATACCAGATAAAAAGTGGCAATCACCACAACACCAATCCATGTCCAATACAAAGCCACCAAAGGTATCAGCAGTAAAAGTGCCATTGCAATTGGTCGTGCTAAATATTGGCCCAACTGGCTGCCGAGTCCTTTAGCACGCACATAGTCTGTGCTTAAAAAGAAAAATAGCGGCACAAGACGCCCTAAGACAGGAAATAAAATGAGTGTGCTATAACACTGCTGCTGCAATAACACATACAGTGCAGACCACTTTAATATGCATACAATGACAAGGCTGAGTACACCTATCGGCCCACAACTCGGATCTTTCATGATCTCAAGTGTGCGTGCTTTATCGCCAAAACCACCGACCCAAGCATCTGCGGTATCGGCCAAACCATCCAGATGCAAACCACCCGTCAGCCAAATCCATAGCACCAGAATCACACTGCTTAACAGCACAAGTGGCAAAGCATACAATAACAGGGTTATCCCATACAGAATGGCTCCTATGAGCAAACCCACCACAGGATAAAATAACAGTGCTTGCGCATTTTGCTGAGGCGTTGGCATTGTGCTTAAACGAACTGGAAACGTCGTTAAAAACTGCAGTGCAATCCAAAAAGGTGTCATTACACATCCTCACTTTGAATAAACTGAAGTTGTCCTTGATCGAATACAAAGCGGTTCAATTGTCCCAACTCTGCTGACATTTTTAAAAGATCGTTATCATTTTGCTTCAGCGCTTGGCATTTTAAGAGTTTAATCACTCCACCATGGGAAATAATCAACGCCCGTTGCCAGCCCTGCTTATGCATTTGCTGGGTTAACGTCTCTACAGACTCTAGAACACGGCTTTTAAATGCCAATAAGCTTTCTGCCTGAGGCGGTGTAAAACTTAACGGCGTTTGCCAAAATTGAGCCAATTCATTAGGAAATTGTTGGTAGAGTCGCTCGGTCGGCTGAGCTTCCCATTCTCCAAAATCCATTTCTTGCAAATTCGGTTCTATATACAAAGGGAGCTGTTTTTGCTCCGCCCACTGCTCTGCAAACAGACGACAGCGCTGTAATGGTGAGCTATAAATGACATCCCACGCCTGACTAACCTGCTCAGCCTGAGCAATAGTAGACTGCATTTGCGCCCAACCTTTCGCAGTCAAAGCATCATCCGTTCTTCCCCGTAGAGTATGGCTTAAGCTGGTTTCGCCGTGGCGTAGGAAATCTAAACACAACATCCTTAAACTTTCTCACCAATCACGGCTGCTTCAGCAAATGTTGCCATTTCATTATGTAAGCGACAGGCGAGTTTGATCAACCCCAGTGCAGCCCCTGCACCACTGCCCTCACCTAAACGCAAATTCAGCTTCAATAGAGGCATCGCTTTAAGTTCTTCTAACAAACGTACATGACCATATTCAGCCGACTGATGCCCAAAAAGCATCCAAGCGCGAACCTGTGGATTTAAACGTACTGCAAGCAATGCCGAAACGGTACTGATAAACCCATCTACCACCATTGGCAGCCCCAATTGTGCACAGCGAATATACGCGCCTGTCATAGCTGCAATTTCAAGCCCACCCACGGCACATAAGGCTTTAAACGGATCATTCCCGACATATTGCGCATGCAGTGAAAGTGCTTGATCAATCACCTGTTTTTTATGTATCAATTGTTCAGTACGGATACCCGTTCCAACACCTGTTAACTTTTCAGCAGGTTCAGCCAATAAAAAACAAGCCACGGCTGAGGCTGAACAGGTATTTCCAATGCCCATCTCACCCGCAACATAGATATCTGCCCCATAAGCGATGGCATCTTCCACACTTTTTTGCCCCAAAGCAAAAGCAGCTTCACATTCAGCCTCAGTCATGGCTGGAGTTTGAGCAAAGTTAGCCGTCCCCGCGCGGATGCAGTGGCGTTCAACCCCGACATATTCATAAGCTTCACCGACTGAACCACAGTCGATGACTTGTAACTTGGCTTGATACTCTTTGGCAATCACACTAATACACGCCCCACCTGTTGCGAAGTTCTGCAACATTTGACGTGTCACCGCTTGCGGGTAGGCAGAAATATTTTCTTCCATCACCCCATGATCACCTGCAAAAATCGTAATCCATGGACGATCAATCTTGGGTTTTACAGTGTTTTGCAAACTCGCTAAAGTCACTGCAACCGATTCAAGCTCCGACAACGAGCCTGTCGGTTTGGTCAACTGTGACTGGCGTGCTAGGGCTTGAGCCAATACAGACTCACTCGGACTTTGACATGCTTCTAACCACCAACTCACACTTGTTCTCCTTTTAAAATCATTGGAAATCCTGCTACGCAGAACACCACTTTTTGAGCAATTTGACCTAACTGCTGATGCAATCGTCCTGTTTCATCAACAAAACGTCGGCTGATTTGTCCCATGGGAACCACACCTAAGCCTGTTTCATTACTCACTAAAATCAGCTCGGACTGTAAATTTCCGACAACATCTAACAACTTTTGGCATTCTTGAACTTGCAAATCTGGGTCAGTATGCATCAGTAAATTACTCATCCATAAAGTCAGGCAATCGACCAAAATGGTTTGGTTTGGACGGTCTAATTTAACCAACTTCGCTGCAAGATAAATGGGTTCTTCACACAGTCCCCAATCTTCGGGTCGTTGTTGCTGATGGTGTTGAATACGCGCTTGCATCTCCCCATCCAAGGCTTGTGCAGTTGCCACATAAACCACAGGCTGCGCCAACTGTTGTGCAATCTGCTCCGCCAAGCGGCTTTTCCCCGAACGTGCACCACCTAAAATCAGTTGCATTGCGCATTCCCCAACTCAATTTGTGTACGTGAAAACAATGGCCCTTGTAGGACATGTGCCTGATAAAAGCCAAACGTGAGCTTTGAGATGTTTAAGCTAGAGTTGATAGCTTCAATTTCAGCCATACGTTCCAATACATGATCACTGCACACTGCTTCACGGTATAGACCTAATGTAATATGTGGACAATAACTCAATGCCGCGACTTCCTGCGAGGTTTGCAGCAATGTTTTTCTAATTTTATCCAACATGCCTGCGGTATCATCCACTTTTAAAAATAAGGCACTTTCAAAACTATTTAATGCACCCATCTGTAACTGAAAAGATTCTAGTTTTAAATTTTTAAGGCGTTCAAGCTGCTGATTCAGTTGCACTCGACTAAAGTCATCCGACTGTGTTGCCTGTTCTACCCAAAAACCTGCAACAAATAAAGTGATATGAAACTGCCGTTGATTTGGTTGATAAAGTAGATCTGAAAACTGCTCACGAAGCTGGGTTAAATAGCTGATCAAAACGGGATCATCCACTTCAATATACCAAAGTGCATAGCGCTCTCGTCCCAAATGCCATTCAGGATAGTCTCGAGCTTCGGTCGGTACTACAGTGCTATGGGGTTGAAGAAACACAATTTTATTCACAAATTAGGATGAATAATTTAAGCATATTTTTGTCAAAATTATGGGCTGAAACACCGAGATAATTTCACATTTAAATGAATTATTTTCAACACACTCAAATTACAGGCATAAAAAAACCCCAAGTTAAACTTGAGGCTTTTAAATTTTGGAGCGGGAAACGAGACTCGAACTCGCGACCCCAACCTTGGCAAGGTTGTGCTCTACCAACTGAGCTATTCCCGCAATATGGATGTGCATTATAGAGAGTTTCATCAAACTGTCAACACTCTATAATGCAATTGCTGAATTAATCAGCACGGCGCCAGATTGTCCCTTGGCGAGTGTCTTCCAAAACTACACCCTGATCTAACAAGGACTGACGAATTCCATCCGCTTTGGCAAATTCTTTGGCTTTTTTCGCATCTTGACGTTGTTGAATCAAATCTTCAATTTGCTCTTCAGACAAAGCCAAAGCCTCTTGCCCAATATCAGACTTCAGGAACTCTTCAACATTGTGCTGAACCAAACCTAAAATATTGGTTAAATGACGTAAAGTTGCATAGTAAATCGCAGCTTGTTCCGCTTGTTGCTCTTTCACGGCACGGTTCAATTCTTTGTTCACTTCAAACAATACCGCAATGGCTTCAGCGGTATTGAAGTCATCACGCATGGCACTATTGAAACGCTCAAGCAATGTTTCATCTAAGGTATCGACTTGTGTATCGCCATAGGCTTGTTGATAAGCTTTGAATGAATGATAGAAACGTGACAGTGCTGTTTTTGCTTCTTTTAAGGCAACATCAGAGAAGTTCACAGGGCTACGATAGTGTGATGACACAATGAAGTAGCGAATCACTTCAGGGTGGAACTTATCCATCACATCGCGAATGGTAAAGAAATTGCCCAATGACTTCGACATTTTCTCGCCATCAACGTTGATGAAACCGACATGCATCCAGTAGTTAACATACTGCTCGCCGGTTGAAGCCTCAGACTGTGCAATTTCATTTTCATGGTGCGGGAACATGAGGTCTGAACCACCACCATGAATGTCAAAATGGTTACCTAGGCAGCATGTCGACATTGCAGAACATTCAATATGCCAGCCCGGACGACCTTTGCCCCACGGGGAAGCCCATGCAGGTTCATTTTCTTTGGCATGTTTCCAAAGTACAAAGTCAAAGGGATGTTTTTTCTCAACTTCAACATCGACACGTTCAGATGCACCCGCTTGCATATCTTCCAGTTTACGTCCTGAAAGACGACCATATTTAGCGAATTTTTCCACTTGGAAATACACATCACCATTGGCAGATGGATAAGCTGTGCCCTTTTCAACCAGATTACCAATCATGCTTTGCATTTGATCAATATAATCCGTTGCACGCGGTGCTTCGTCTGGATGTAGGCAGCCTAGATTTTCAGCATCTTCATTCATCGCTTGAATAAAGCGGTCTGTCAGTTGAGTAATCGACTCGCCATTTTCATTGGCACGTTTAATGATTTTGTCGTCAATGTCGGTAATGTTACGTACATATTTCACGCTCCAACCTTGGCTACGCAGGAAGCGAATAATATAGTCAAATGCAACCATCACGCGCGCATGTCCAATATGACAGTAGTCATACACCGTCATACCGCAGACATACATATCAATATGCCCCTCAACACGAGGTACGAATTCTACTTTTTTGCGTTGCTCTGAGTTATATAGAACAAATGGTTGCATAGCGATTCAAAAGACTTCAAATATAAGAATGGATCATCTTAACCTAAGCATTATTTTTCATAAAGTTTTCAGAAGATTTTTCTTTCAATTATCTCGCCACTTTTCATTCATACTCAACTATTACTAAATTTCCTTTATTCAGATCTGAAAGGAATTACTGGTAAATATTGGCAGTGCATGATGCTCTTTACTAAGGATGTGCATGCTCGCAGTTCTCATACCTATGAGGTTTTGGTGCTTCATGATCTGTTCGTATACAGCAACCTTCGACATACTGACTGGTACCGTCCACATAAAATTCCTCTTTCCACACAGGAACTTCATGTTTCACCCGTTCTACTGCTTCCTCACAGGCTTGAAAGGCTTCACGGCGGTGCGCAGCGTACGCCATCGCAATAATCGCAGTATCACCAATATCTAAAGCACCAATGCGATGCACCACCCGAACGTAGGACACACCATATTTTAATTGGATTTCTTGTTCAATTTGACGAATCATTTTTTCAGCGACAGGTGCATAAGCGGTATATTTTAACGCTTTTACAGCTTTGCCTTGATGGTGATTCCGCACCGTACCAATGAATATGCCAATGCCACCACACTCAGGAAAATGTTGGATGCCATCAAAGTCATTTTGACTAAAAACCACGGTTTGAATCCGCGGAAATTGTTTTAATTCCATATCAACCTCCTGCCACAGGGGACAACAACACCAAAGTACAATCTCGACTTAAAATAGTCTGTCTTGGAATAATGTCTTCACCCATTGCACAGGCACAGCGCTCCAATAACGTGTGGACAGCTGGGTATTGAGCAACGACATCCTTTAATACCGCTGCAACCGATGAATCAAGCTCACATTGCAGCATTAAATTGGGGGGCAACTGCCGTTCAATCGCACCAAAAGCTTCGATCTTCACTCTAATCACGTTGTTTAATTCCTGAGTCATCCTAACCTCCAATCATATGCATACTGATTTTTCGCACAGGTTGATGCAATTGCTGTTTTTGAATAGCATGAAAGTCTTGCTCTTTATGCCAAACATAAGTTGAAAGTTTCCCCTCTAAAACAAAGGGTTCATGCTGATTGATTTGGGCAAGTTGTTGAATGTCTGACTTTAAATTTAAGCCTTGCTTGGCAAAAAGACAATTATAAAACTCACCTTGCGCATTCAACCGCAGTCGATCACATTCCCCACAAAACGAGTTGCTAATGGTAGAGATAATCCCAACCTTCCCACCATCTACCCGATAACTACGCGCTGGATTGGCACCTTGTCCTTCAAGCACTTGCACCGTAAATTGCGAGCTGAGTTGGGACAAAATCTCTTGTTCAGTGACGACATCGGCTTGCGACCAATTTTGATCGCCATCTAAAGGCATAAACTCAATAAAACGCAGTTCTACCTTTTGCTGCTTTGCCCACTGCACCAAAGGGACAATTTGATCATCATTGATGCCCTTCATCAGCACAGTATTGATTTTGATGTTAAAACTAAGCTGTTGTGCAGCCTGAATGCCCTCCAACACTGTATGTAGTTGTTTCTTGGTGAGGTGTTGAAATTGCTCGGCATCTAAACTGTCTAGACTAATATTTAAATCATCCAGCCCTGCTTGCTTTAAAGCAACGGCATATTGTTTTAAATAATGACCATTGGTGGTCATGGAAATACGCTTCAACCCCTGTTTTTTTAGGCTTTGTAACTGTTCGATAAAATGTACCACACCTTGGCGCATCAACGGTTCACCCCCCGTGATACGAATTTGCTCAATGCCATGCTGCACCATAAATTTGCAAAAATGATAAAGATCTTCAAAGCTGAGCAAGTCGTGTTTTTTCATCCATTCGGGATGTTCTGGCATGCAATAGACGCATTTAAAATTACAACGATCCGTCACCGAGATTCGTAGTTTGCGCTTTTCACGTCCAAACTGATCTTGGAATACTCTAACTGCAGATACATGGGTCATGCTGTTCATCTGTCTTACCTATGCGTCCTTTGAGCGATGTGGGTGCAGTTCATATTTCACGCCCTATTTTCTGAAGTATATTTTGCAATAACTGTTCCAACTTTGTGCACTTTCTAAATTTTGAGTATTTCAGTTCACCGCCGCAATGAGTGATCACTGCTGCATACATTTATAATCTAAATAAAATAACGACTCCCTCTAAATTTATTTCAAATGATTGTTTTTATAATAAATTTAGTATCAACATGAATACTTATTTGGTTCTTTTATAGATTTTTATTTAAACAGTCAAATCAGTTTATGGCAACATCTTCTACTCTCGACACAAACCTCCTCTTTTCAATATCTGAGGTATTCATAAAAAATTGAGTTGCCGATGCTGTTGTAGCTCATCCAAAGAGTTGATGCTGTGAAAAAACAGTGCATGATTTTTAAATCGTGCCACTTGTAGGTGCAAATCTGCAAAACACTGCCTTAAACTGCGCTGATTTTGCTCAAGGTGCTGAATCAATGTCGGTAGACTGCTCCGTTTTAACAAACAAAACGGATACAGTGCACGGTCATTGATTTCTACAATAACGACACCACAGTTCGGATCTTGTTGCATCGCCTGATGTAGCCGTGAAAACACTTTTTTCGGAATAAAAGTCACATCACAAGGTACGAACAGCACATAGTCTGATTGCACATGTGTCCATGCACTTTTCATCCCCATCAAGGGCCCTTGAAAGCCTATTGCCTCATCTTCAAAAAAGCCAATCGACGGAATCAACCGCTCATAAATGGAATGATCCCGATGGCTGTTGACCCATAACTTGGTTGCACGTGACTTTAACTGCTGATGAATTTTGATAAGTTGAATTTCATCATCAAATTTTTGCAAGAGTTTATTAATGCCATTCATACGGCGCGCCTGACCACCCGCCAAAATAACAACTTCAGTTTCTGGGTAGCTCACGGGTTTGAGTATTTTTCTTTTCATTCTACATCCTCCGTTTGACAAGCTTTAATCAGACCTCGAATTTCAGGTAAGCAAGAACCGCAATTGCCTCCTGCCTTTAAGCATGCAGTGACTTGTTTTTCATGGGTGATATTTTTTTCTTTAATGACATCGATAATACGATTTTTCCCAACTTTAAAACAGCTACAGACCAGTGGGCCATCGCTATTAGTCATTGACATGGCTTGCCCTGCCAATAAAGCCTTCCGATGCATCGCGCTTAAGCGTTCGCGCTTAAACAGACTTGCCACCCAGTCTCGATCTGGCAATAAGGCTTTGGGCGCAATATACAGACTCGCAATGAGGTGGCCATCTTGTAACACCACACTATGACTGATATGAGCGGTTTGATCTTCTACATTGAGCCATTCAAAACTTTCATCATCAAAAGGCAATAAAGCTTTGAGTTGTTCGGTCGTTTCCGTAAAACGTCGACGGTCTGCCAACTCATAACGAATAGCTTTAGACGTTTTGATTTTGGTCCACCAAATGCATTGTTCAATACTTTGTTGCACCAAATGTTCAAAGCCCGTTCTGACATAAAAGACGCCCTGCCATTGCGTATAAAACGGATGAATCATCACAGGGGTATGCTTGAACTCAGGTTCTCCTGAAATCGCATCCACCACAGGATTCACCACTTTGCCAATCCGTGCATCTGATGCGAATTGATCACTCCAGTGAATCGGTGCAAAAATCTGTCCACGGCGGATATTGTCACTGACCGTGGCACGCAGCACGCAATTTCCCCAAGCCGATTTGATCTCTACCAGTTCTCCATCTTTCAAACCATATTTCAGGGCGTCATTTGGGTGAATTTCACAATAAGGTTCTGCTTTATGTGTGCTTAAATTGGCTGATAAACCTGTACGCGTCATGGTATGCCATTGATCGCGGATACGTCCTGTATTCAGTACCAATGGATATTCACTGCTGGTTGGATTCACTGCACCAACTGCTGTTGTTGCAATAAACTTGGCTTTACCATCTGGGTGACTAAACTGACCATCTTTAAATAATTGGGCAAAAGTGTTTGGTGTGGTTTGGCCATTTTTCAAAGGTACGAGCACAGGCCATTGCGTCGGTTCAAGCTCTTGGTAGTCATCAAATGAAAGATTCTTCAGACCTGCCAAATTGAAATAGCGGAATGTTTCAGTCGATGAACGTAAATCGATTTCTGCATTTTGATAAGCTGAGAGCTGGGCATGTTCTTTGAAAATGTCATGACTACTTTCAAAGTCAAAACCCTGAAATCCTAATTTTTTCGCCACTTGTGAAACTGACCACCAATCGGCTTGTGCTTGTTCTGGAATGTCTAAAAAAGCACGCTGTCTAGAAATACGGCGTTCAGAATTAGTCACCGTGCCGTCTTTTTCACCCCAACCTAATGCAGGCAGCAACACATCGGCATATTGCGTGGTATCGGTATCTAGACAAATGTCTGACACCACCACAAACTCACAATTCTCTAGTGCACGTTTCACCTGATCGGCATTGGGTAAACTCACCACAGGATTGGTCGCCATAATCCAAATGGCTTTAATTTTTCCAGCTTCGACCGCTTCAAAAAGGTCGACAGCTTTTAAACCCACTTGCTTTGCAATGGTTGGACTGTGCCAAAATTGTTGAACCAATTGTTGATGCTTTGGATTATCCAAATCCATATGGGCAGCCAACATATTGGCAAGGCCACCCACTTCACGTCCGCCCATTGCATTCGGCTGGCCCGTCATCGAAAAAGGTGCAGCGCCCAATTTTCCAATTTTGCCAGTTAACAAATGACAGTTGGTAATGCTATTGGCTTTGTCTACGCCACGTGAAGACTGATTTACCCCCATTGAAAATAAGCTCATCACTTTTTCTGTTTGAGCAAATTTTTCAAAAAAGAGTGTTAATTTTTCAACAGAAATCCCCGTCCGTTCGCTCACACTCGCTATGGATGCTTCAGAAGCACTGCTTGCCAGCGCTTGTTCTAAGCCTTGAGTATGCTTTTCAATAAAATCGGTATCGGTATAATGATTGGTTGCTAAATACTGTAATAGACCATTGAACAGCGCGACATCTTGACCCGGTAAAATCGGTAAGTGTAAGTCAGCCGCCTCACAGGTGGCTGTAAAACGTGGGTCAATCACGACGACAAAAAGATCTCGCTCCTCTTTGGCTTTCATGATGCGTTGATACAGTACAGGATGACACCATGCGGTATTTGAACCCACCAAAACCACCATATCGGTATGCTCAAAATCACTATAACTGGCTGGGACTAAATCTTCCCCAAAAGCGCGTTTATGCGCAGCAACGGCTGAAGACATACACAACCGTGAATTGGTGTCGATATTGGCCGTACCGAGGTAGCCTTTAACAAATTTATTGACCACATAATAGTCTTCAGTCAGCAGTTGACCTGAGACATAAAAAGCAATACTTTCAGGCCCATATTGATCGATATAATGTTGAAATTTGTTGGCGATTAAATCTGTTGCGGTATCCCATGAACTTACTTCACGTTGCGGTTTACGCCCCAACATGGGATGTAAGACGCGCGTTTCTAAACCTACCGTGTCGGCTAAATTACTGCCTTTAATGCACAACTTTCCGAAATTAGATGGATGCTGAGCATCGCCCACTACAGACACTTTTTGCCCTAAAGCCGTTTCTTCAACAGTTGCTGTTACCCCACACCCCACCCCACAATATGGGCAGGTGGTTTGCGTGGTTGTCATCATTTTTTCTGTGGAGCTATGCAGTTCCATTACAGGGATACTATTCATTTCTGCTTCGCTCCTATTTGCCTTTCATTTATTTTGAATCACTCACAACGGCGTCTTTTCTTTTGTGTTTAGATTTTGGATTAACCTTCGGTTCGACCTACTTTTCTTTTGGGAAAAGTAGGCAAAACCATTGTCATTCACAAAACTCGTCCCATACCAGCTTCATCCCAACTTATTCGCAGAAACATTAATTTTCATAAGTAACCCTGCCTCAAACAAGTCGTGAATGACGTTTCCGCGTATCAAATTAACTATTAGAAAATCTATCCCCCTCCTTTCAAGAGGAAGTTTTTACCCTGCTTTTTTTAATGCAAAATCTTTACCAAATAACAATTTATTTCGAATTGAAGAAATTGGGGTTTGATCGGAAATAAGTTCTGCATACCAAACACCATCTTCTGTATCACCAAACAACACCGCACCAACGACCTTATCCTTTTGAATAATAATGCGTTTATAAATCTGACGTTTTTCATCATTTAAAATGATGTCTTCAAAGTCATCCTTCGGTTCAAAATTACCCGCTGAGAACACATCACAGCTACTTACCTTTAACTGTGTTGGAACAGTTGGTGCTTTGAACGTTAAGCTGCCATGCTCTGCCAAATGTGAGGCACAAATGAACGCCTGCCCCCAAAGTGGCTCAACCAAGCCAAAAGTCTGGCTACGATGTTCAATACACTCTCCCACGGCGTAAATACTTGGGTCAAAAGTCTGCATGGTGTCATTCACCAACACACCACGGTTACAGCGCAGTCCTGCACTTTGTGCAAGTGCTATGTTCGGACGAATACCGACTGCAAAAACCACAAGATCCGCCTCTAGGACTGTACCGTCTTTCAAGCGAATTTGAGTGACATGACCATCTACACCTACCAATGCTTCAGTATTGGCCTCAGTGATAATGGAGATACCCTTTTGTTCAATACTATGGCGTAGCATTTGGCTAGCTTTACTGTCTAATTGACGCTCCATAATGCGATCCATCAGATGTAAAACTGTGACATTCATGCCACGTTGTTTGAGGCCATATGCAGCTTCAAGTCCCAACAAACCACCGCCGATTACCACCGCGTTTTTCTTGGTCTTGCAGTAATCCAACATAGTGTTGATGTCGTAGATATCTCGGAAACTAATGACACCTTTCAAATTCGCTCCAGCAATTGGAGGAATGAACGGTTTCGAACCTGTCGCTAAAATTAAACGATCATAATCGACCACTTCACCTTTTTCGGTATAGACCTGCTTACGAGGACGGTCTATACGTACCGCAGGGTCACCCGCAATGAAACGAATGCCTTTGTCGCTATACCACGCATGTGGATGCAACATGATGTCGTCAATGGTTTTATCCCCTGACAACACTGGCGATAACATAATACGGTTGTAGTTCCCCCAAGGCTCTTCACCAATCACTGTCACGTCATAACGTTCTGGTGCCATGTCAAGTAAATCTTCCAGACAACGCATCCCCGCTAGGCCATTGCCAACCAGCACCAACTTGATTTTTTCCTGAGATGCACCTGTGTTGGTGATATAGGTTTTTTGTGGTGTCGGACTAATCCACACTCGGCCATTTTCAATTTTGCTTGGAAAAACCAATAGTTTTTGATCTTTATCTTCCAAACAACGTCCTGTCGCCAAACTAAAATGCTGTTTATAAATGGGCGATGCCACCACCCGCTCACCTTGTAAATCACCAATAATGCCGCGCGACATGACATAAGCTTGGCTAAATGGGTCTTGGTTACTCAAAGCATACACCCGCTTTTCAGCACCGACACGAAAAATAGCAATTTGCTGATGTTCAATAAGTGCACCTACGCCAGTGTTTGGTGTTACATCATCTAGTGCACAGACATCAACCCAATTTAGCTCATTCATTTCTTTTAAAATTGTCATCATCTTGATCCTTTTTAAACTTTTTCATTCATTTATTCCCTCTATCTTTGCTTTTGAGAGAGTGCTGAAGAAAGAAGTTTGAATACCCTAATTTGTTAAGCTTCTACCACTGGAATACGGCTACGATCTCGTTCAGCCTCAGTTTTAGGACGAATCTGGCCACGAACTTCTGCAAACTGAATATGTGGATCTTGTTGTTGCTCAGCTTTGGCATTGATAAAGGTCACGAAGCGTTTACGTACTTCTGGGTCTTCAACAGCCGTACGCCATTCATCTTGATAAGTCCCCACCACATGGCTCATACGACGTTCGAGTTCAGCAGCTAGACCTAAAGAATCATGCACAACCACATCTTTGAGATAATCTAAACCACCTTCCATGTTGTCGCGCCATACCGAAGTTCGTTGTAAACGGTCTGCGGTTTGCACATAGAACATAAAGAATCGGTCGATGTATTTAATTAGAGTTTGGGTATCGAGATCCGAAGCCAATAACTCGGCATGGCGAGGCTTCATCCCTCCATTTCCGCAGACATACAGGTTCCAGCCTTTTTCAGTGGCGATCACACCGACATCTTTACTTTGCGCTTCGGCACATTCACGGGTACAGCCTGAAACAGCCATTTTTAATTTGTGCGGTGAACGTAAGCCTTTGTAGCGGTTCTCTAGGAAAATAGCTAAACCCACCGAGTCATCCACACCGTAACGACACCACGTACTGCCGACGCAAGACTTTACTGTACGCAACGATTTCCCATACGCATGGCCTGACTCAAAGCCCGCAGCGATGAGCTTTTCCCAAATTTCAGGAAGTTGGTGAATTTGCGCGCCAAACATATCGACACGTTGTCCACCTGTAAGTTTGGTATATAAGCCATATTCTTTAGCAATTTGCCCCACAGCAATTAAGCCATCAGGCGTCACTTCACCACCGGCCATGCGTGGGACTACAGAATAAGAACCATCTTTTTGAATGTTGCCAAGATAGTAGTCATTACTGTCTTGTAGACCTGCATGGCTTGGTTTTAAAACAAAGTCATTCCAACACGACGCTAAAATATTCGCTGCAGTTGGCTTACAAATATCACAGCCTAAACCATGGCCATGTTGTTGAATCAGGTCATCAAACGTTTTGATTTCATTGACCCGTACCAAGTGATACAGCTCTTGACGTGAGTAAGCAAAGTGTTCACAGATATGATTATTGACCGTAACGCCTTGGCGTTGTAATTCAGATTTTAAAACTTGGGTCACTAATGGTGCACATCCACCACATGCAGTAGCTGCTTTGGTACATTTTTTTAGGGCACCTAAAGACGTTGAACCCTCAGCAATTGCACTGCAAATATCGGCTTTAGAGACGTTATTACATGAGCAAATGGTTGCACTGTCTGGCAGTAAATCAACTCCACTGCCGCCAGATTTACTTGAGGATTGTGCATAACCCGGCATGATTAAACTTTCAGGATTTTCTGGAAGTGCTAAACCATTCAGCATCATTTGTAGTAAGTCGTTGTACTCTTTTGCACAGCCCACTAAAACTGCGCCAAGTAACTTGGTCTTTTCGCCGTTCACCACGATTTTTTTATAAACTTGTGTATCTTCGTCAGCATAGAAATAACTGAGTGCATTCGGTGTCATCGCATGTGCATCACCGACCGAAGCAACATCAACGCCCATCAGTTTCAACTTGGTGCTCATGTCTGCACCCGCAAATTCAGCACAAGCTTGTTCAGTGACATGTTTTGCTGCAATACGTGCCATGTCATAGCCCGGTGCCACCAGACCATAAATTTTGTTTTGCCACAGTGCACATTCACCAATGGCATAAATATCTGGATTTGACGTTTGGCAATAATCATTAATCGTGATCCCGCCACGCTCTCCAAGCGTTAAACCGCTTTGACGTGCCAACTCATCACGTGGGCGAATACCCGCTGAGAACAAAATGATGTCTGTTTCAAGCTCAGAACCATCTCCAAATTTCATCACATGCTTAGTTGCAGTACCTTCCTCAATCGATGAAGTTGCTTTTTGGGTATGGACTTTTACGCCTAAGTTTTCAATTTTTGCACGTAGAACCTTTCCGCCCAAGTCATCAATTTGGACTGCCATGAGACGCGGTGCAAACTCAACCACATGGGTTTCCAAGTTCAAATCCCGTAGCGCCTTAGCGGCTTCTAGGCCCAGTAAACCACCACCAATGACCACACCCGATTTCGCATTAAGACTCGCAGCACGAATCGCATCTAAATCTTCAATGGTTCGGTAGACAAAGCAGTTTTCACGGTCATTACCCGAAATAGGCGGAACAAAAGCGTATGAACCTGTTGCCAAGATTAGTTTGTCAAAACTAAGAACATCACCATGATTCGTCGTCACCGTTTTATGGCTTTGATCAATTGCAACCGCTTTGGTATTTAAACGTAAATCTATGCCATAAGCATCAGCAAAATCTGCACGACAAAGGGTTAAATCCTTTGCTGATTTACCACTGAAATATTCAGTCAAATGTACACGGTCATAAGCCAAGCGCGGTTCTTCGGCCAAGATGGTAATTTCAACATCATCACCCACATGTTCGAGTACTGATTCGATAAATTTGTGGCCAACCATGCCATGACCAATCATGATGATTTTCATATTCTTTCTCCGCAATATTTCATTTGTTCTGCCTGAGCCTTGAGGCTTGGGTTTAATCTATTTATTTAGTTTTGCGCTTCAGCAATGCTACGATCATGTACTGCTTGTTCGAATAAGCGCTGTTCCTTTTCTTTATGCTCAACAGAGAAGCGAATCATGAGAACAAAACTTGCAGCGATGACCACTAAACCACCTAAAATCATCAGTGTGGTTTGAATATCCAACATACCTTTGAGCAGGAAACCTGCTGCCACTGCACCCACGTTACCCCCTGCGCCAATAATGCCTGCCACACCGCCCAAGGCATCGCGGTCAATGAAAGGAACCAAAGCATAAGTTGCACCACATGCCATGTGTGTGAACAATGCAAAGACTGTCATTGCAAGAATCGCAAAGATAGGGGTGTTCATTTGAGAGAATAGGACGAGGAAGAGACCTTCCAGCAAAATCATGCCAAACAACACTTTGGTACGACCATCAAGCCCTTTTTTGGTTGCGACTTTGTCTGACACAATGCCGCCCAGAGCACGAGCAAACAGTGCCAGTAAACCGAAAATACCTGCCGCCATTCCCGCTTCTTTTAAACCAAAGCTAAAGTGGTCAACGTAGTACATCGCGACAATGTTGTGAATAAAGATTTCGATTCCGAAACACGCGGCATAGGCACCAAATAGAATCCAAACACGGTAGTTTTTCGCAGCATGCATCAGAATCGCTACACCACCTTTTTTATCTGAACCAACACTGACGCCCTCTGCACGAAGTTCTTGGAAGTTGCCTTGTGGACAATCTTGAGTAAATTTCCAATACATCAAACCCACGATCAGCATCAAGACACCCGGAACAATCAGTGCAATTCTCCAGCCCATCGCTTGCTCTACACCAAACATCACCAAGGCACCGAGCATCAATGGCATGAGTACTTGTGTTGCACCACCGCCTGCGTTGCCCCAGCCTGCTGTCGCTGCGTTTGCAGTCCCGACAACATTTGGCGCAAACATAATGCTGGTGTGATACTGAGTGATGACAAAGCTTGCCCCAATCGCACCAATCAATAGACGGAAGAACAAGAAGGATTCATAGCTATTTGCAGATGCGACTCCAAAGACTGGAATGCTGCCGAGTATAAGAAGTGCGGTATAGGTTTTACGCGGGCCGTATTTATCACACAATGGCCCCACAATAAGGCGAACTAAAATTGTGATGGCTACAGCAGCAATATTAATATTGGCTATTTGATCTTTGGTTAAATGAAATTCACCCGCAATCACTGGCATCAGCGGTGCACAAGCGAACCAAGCAAAGAAGCAGACAAAAAAGGCGAGCCAACTCATGTGGAAGGCTCTCATTGCTGCGCCGTTAAAACTGAAAAGACTTATTTTTGTTGCTTTTTTAGCATGTAAATTTGAAGACATAACCTTCTCCAGACTGAACTGAGCGTATAGTTTTTCTACAGCACAAACACTTGGGATGTAGAAGCGATCAGAACGGACGTCGTTGGCCGTCTTACAAATTAGATTTAGAGTCGTCTTTGACTCATCCGGGATAATGCAACGAGTGTGCCAATATTTATAATCCAATCTTATTCTATTGTTTTTTATTATTTTATTCAAAGTTAAACCTTATACTTCGATATAAATAGCTCTTTTTACTTTTAAAGCACAACAACTAATTTTTCCGACTTTTTAAAACCCTGCTACCTCTTGGTGCATTTTGCATTATCGATGAGCATCTGCTTTATCAAATAAACGACATTGCTTTGTTCTAAGCACGACATCTAGAAATTCGCCCTTATAGGTACAAATCGACTGAAAACATCAACACTTCGATTTACTGAACCCATATCCGCAATCGTCTTCATGCCAACATGCATACTTTGTCTGTAATCGCGACCATAAAGATTGACTGCCTGATTCGAGATAAAGCTGGCATTTGTTAAGTTTGGCATTTAAATTGCTTGTATACTTTTAGATCTCATTTTCAGGTTTTCCTGAGCACTGTACAGTATGCCTAAACTGAAAATTGCATTGATTGATGACAATCAAGAACGCGCACAATATATTCGAAGTTCCCTCATCGAACATGATTTTGATGTGGTTGCCTGCCTGATTATCGATCACATCAATATTAGCCGTCTTGAACAATTAAGTGCTGACGTCATTTTGTTAGATATGGACCATCCGCAACGTGACATTATTGAAAGCTGTGTAAGTCAATTTAACCTACCCACTGTTTTATTTACTAAAAATAGCCATAAAGACACCATTAAAAGTGCCATAGATGCTGGAGTGACGGCTTATATAGTGGACGGGATAGATCCTTCAAAGTTAGAAAATATTTTAGAAATCTCGATCGAACAGTTTCGTAAACACAAAAAGTTGCTCACAGACTTACAAGACACTAAAAATAAACTCGCCGATCGTAAAGATGTGGAGCGTGCGAAAGTCTTGCTGATGCAATTACATGGACTATCTGAAGATGATGCCTTTCAATTGCTGCGTAAAAATGCCATGAGCCACCGTATGACCATCGGTGAAATGGCAAGACGTCTGTTGGATGCTCAACAGCTTTTACAATCTCAACTCAAGGACTAAGTCATGGCTCAACTCGAAAAGTCACAACTTCATCTGGGCTATATTCCACTTTTAGACTGTGTTCCTTTACTGTGGGCTAAACAACGCGGTTTTTTTGAGGACGTGGGCTTAGACGTAAGCTTAGTCAAAGAAGCGTCTTGGGCAAGCTTAAGAGATCGTTTGGCTTTTGGTTTTCTAGATGCCGCGCATTGTTTATCTGCCATGTTGCCTGCTGCTGCACTCGCTCAAGATCAACTCGGTATTCCGCTACAAACCCCTCTCGTCTTAAGCTACAACAGTGCTTTTATCAGCTTAAGCCAAAAACTATGCTACGCGCTTGATATCAAAAAAACTGACGAAGCAGCCACCACTGCACAGAAATTTTTTAGCGCCATGCAGCATGAACAGTATCTTCCGATTGCCCATGTGTTTAAGCAGTCTATTCATCATTATTGTTTACGTGAGTGGTTGGCGTTGGCCAATACTGAATTTGCCAAACGCGTACATCTCCGCACTTTACCGCCGCCCTATATGGTGGAAGCCATTTCAAACCAATTGATCGATGGTTTTTGTGTTGGGGAACCTTGGAACACACAAGCGGAAATTCAAGGCTATAGCCAAATCATTGCGACTGGCTCAGAAATTATTCCTCGCGTCGCAGACAAAGTACTGGCTGTGACTCAAGAATGGGCTATCTCCAATCCCAATACACTTGCAGCCCTCGTCCAAGCCATCCAAAAAGCACAAGTTGAACTTAAACAAATGCAAGATCTTGAGCCTGTTTGGCAAGTCTTGGTCGATTACAACATCATTCGCTTTGCGTGTTCAGCAAGTGTTCACGTTGAAAAATATCACCTGATTCAGAACATCATTCGTGGTTTTATTCCCGAACAAGCCCAGCCTCAAGTTTCGGATTTTGTTTGGCTCACACAGCAAATGCAAAAATGGGATGATGTAAATTTAGAAAGTGATGAAATTCACAGCATTAGTGAAAATTGCGTCATTCAAACAAAAACTTGATTTTTAAATTATTACTATATGTTACTTAATCCGTAATTACGCACTATTTTGAAACATTTATTCTGAAAAATATTTTGAAGTAAATCTGTGATCTAACTTTACTACCACTTTATCAGACATTTTTCTTTAGTTTCCATTTATCTGAGCGTGCTATTTACTCATGCGAAAAACACGCTAATATCTTTTAACACATGAAAACAATAGATAAATAATCTTCATCACAACTTCTTTTTTAAACGTCAAACTAACCCAAGGACAGCGGGGTGTATTATGTTTACCGAGGAAAATCGACATGTTTCTTTATTACATGCGATTAACAAAATACTGATTAAAGACTGGGATCCCCTGCGGATCTATCGTAATCCTGCACTACAAGATGAATATGAGGAATACTTACCCAGTTTATTTCGATTCATTTGCGAACAAGCCAGTGAAACTGAAATTTTTGAATATTTATGGTGGGTGGAAAATAAGGTTATGGAAGTCAAAGGGAATAAGACCCATACTTTAAAAATTGCACATTTGTTGAAAGATTTACAAGAAGACTAAGCAGATTTTACGCCTGTAAATGCTCAATCAAATCGGTCACCATGCTGCTGTTGACGCAATACTCTTAAGTCTGCAAGCCCAGTATAAATTTCTGCTGCAATCAGGTCTCGGAACTGCTGTAACTGTTCTAGGTTTTCAATATGCATCAAACGTTGTCTGGGCATAAACTTAAAATAAAAAGGCAAGCGTTTCGGAATCAAATGTTTCGGCAAAGATGGGATCACCTCCCCTTTACGCAGCAAGCGACTCAACTGTGGCACTTGTAGCAACTTTTGAAAATATTGGTGCTGAACCACTTTATTTGCATCAAAACCAATATCAAAGACTTCATCTCCGCCTAACGCGGCAAACGGCACGATGTCATAGCCAAATTCTTGAGCGAGCTTTAAAAAGCCGTAGCGCTGTTTCCAAATCAGGTGATACTGTTCGCCCTCACGTTTTAGAACTTCGCGTCCGCCACCAGGAAAAACCAAAATAGAATAGCCTTGTTGCATGGCTTCACGCACATAGGCTGGGACGCCATCGACCGCACCAAATTTTTTCACCACACTGCGCCACAGTGGCAAATAAAAATGGCTATGATCAGCAATACTGACCACAGCCACCTGATGCTCATTGTAGAGATAATCAATCAACATAGGTGAATCAAGCACACCATACATAGAATGATTTCCTACATACATTGCAGGTTGTGATGCATCTAACTGTTCAGCACCAATAAATGTCGGTGTGAAATAAACTTTGGATAAAGCACTCAGGCGTTTAATCCATTTTGCATCATGCTCAACCTGCAACATACGGGCTTATGCGACGTGTTTTTTCACAAGCACAGCACCAACAGAGTAACCTGCGCCGAATGAACACAAGACACCGTATTCACCGTCATTGACTTGGTCTGCTGTGCGATGCAACGCAATGATGACACCTGCTGAAGAGGTATTTGCAAATTCATCTAAAATGATCGGCACTAAATCAGGCTGAGCATTTTCTTTGCCTACGACCAGTTTCAGAATCAACTCATTCATGCTGGCATTGGCTTGGTGTAACCAAAAACGCTTCACATCAGTCGGTGCAATGTTATTTTTCTCAAGTTGCGCTGTAATCATTTTGGCAACCAGTGGACAAACTTCTTTGAACACTTTACGACCGTCTTGAGCAAAACGATTATTTTCAATGTCTGCATCGACTTCACTTAAGTTTAGGAAACCAAAGTTATTGCGGATGTTATTTGAAAACTGTGTGAATAAGTTAATGTCTTCAATTTCAAAACCAGTTTTGCTGTCGGTTTCTTCAATGATTGAAGCCGTTGCAACATCACCAAAGATAAAGTGGCAATCACGTGAACGGTAGTCGGTATGACCAGAGGTGATTTCTACATTCACCAATAATACACGGCGTCCGCCCGCTTTAATCGCATCATACGCTTGTTTAATGCCAAAGGTTGCGGCCGAACATGCTACGTTCATGTCGTAGGCATAGCCTTGAATACCCAATGCTGTTTGGATTTCAATTGCAACAGCAGGATAAGCACGCTGTAAATTAGAGCACGATAAAATTACCACATCGATATCTTCTGCAGTTACGCCTGCATTTTCCATCGCTTGTTTTGCAGCGATCACGCCCCATTCGGCTTGAATCGAGAGTTCATCATTTGAACGCTCATGTAACAATGGACGTAAACGCTTCGGATCTAAGATCCCTGTTTTCTCAACCACATAACGACGTTTTACACCAGATGCTTTTTCAATAAACTCTGCGCTTGACCCACGACGGGCTTCCAACTCGCCCGAAGCAATTTTGTCAGCATTGTCTAGGTTATACTGTTCCACATAAGCATTTAAACTTTCAACTAACTCTTCATTGGTAATGATGTCTTCAGGATGATAAAGACCCGTACCTGTAATGCGGATGCCCATGTAAAACTCCTTCTTTAAATTACCTATATCTTAACTGATTCCAAGTTTTTCCCATACTTTTTGCAAGCGAGTCGGAGAAATGGGCATCTTTGTCTTCATCGGTTGAGAGAATAAAGAAATCCGAAACTCCTCAACCATGAAATACAATTCTTTAAGGCGAGTGTCATTTTTAAACTTAAATAATTTTTCCATCCACGAGTCAACTTGATCAATGGCAGAATTATCCCTCTGTAGGTTATTGGGCAGGCGCTCCAAACGCAAGACCAATGCTTTCAAATATCGAGGAAATTCAAGCCAAATGTCGGAAGATTTCACATAAACAAAATTTGATAAGCACATCAAATCTAGCTGATCTTCAACATCATCAATATTTTTCCCAAACACTGCATCATCTAAGACCAACAGTTTTCGACGTATATCCTGCCATTGAATATAGATCTCTGTCACATCTGCCAGTGCTTTTTGCCCATGGGTCAGAAAAGTTTTTTTGACATTTGCAACCAAGTTTTCAAACTCTTGTGCGTTGACAGGCAGTTCATTGATCGACATTTGCAGTGTGGCATAAACTAACATTTGCTCCAGCTGCGCCTTATCGCCCAAAGGTGAATACGCCAATGCCAACGGTTTGGAAATTTGCTTTTTCAACTGACGGACCAAATCCCCCAGTTGTATATGCACCAAACGAAGTACACCCTCGCGGTGCCGTTTAATCGCCTCAGCTTGATCATTAAAGGTCTGAATCACCACACCGGACTCATCCTTTTGTTCCAGTGCAGCAAAGGCCTTGGTCGGGACTAAAGCTTGATACTGCTTCACCACCACACCCGTCACTTTTTGTGATGCTTCAAACACAAAATTTTCAGGGAAAATTTGGAACTCACCTTTAAGCTGTTTGACTGGACTATGAGTTTCTGTTCGACAACGCGCTTTTAACTCAGACAAATCACGACCTTGTTCAATTACACGGCCTTTGTCATCTATCACTTTAATCAGCGGCAACAAATATTGTTCAACCCGCTCAAAGCTAAAGTCTTTTTCAGTGATTTGTTCGCCACGTAACTGGAAAGCTAAAAAACTAAAAATATGCTGCTGCAAATGCATCGCATCTACTTTCGCCATTAGCTTTGCAGCCGTATCAGGGATAGGCACCAAGTGACGACGTTTATCTTTAGGCAGTGCTTTGAGTAAGGCTTCCATTAAATCCTGACGCCAGCCGGGAATGCCCCACGACCACAAGTTTTCATCCACCTGAGGCAAGGCTTGCAACGGAATTTTCACTGTTGCACCATCTTCGTCATGGCTTGGATCAAAACGGTAACTGGCTGCTAGGCGCAGTTCGCCATTGCGTAAAAAATCGGGAAATTGTTGTGTGGTTGGACGGTCGTTCATCCACAGCGCATCATCATCGATAAATAAATAACGTGGGTTTTGCGGTTCAACCGTAGCGCGCCAGTCTTCAAAACTACGACGGCTTGCGACCTCTTCAGGAACTTTAGCCGCATAAAACTGGTAAATAGTCTCTTCATCCACCACCAAATCACGGCGGCGTAGCTTATCTTCGACCCGCTCTACTTCTTCAAGTTTAAGCAGGTTGTGTTTTAAAAATGGTGGCGTAATGCCTAAATGTCCTGTCGTCAGTGCATCTCGAAGGAAAATTTCATGTGCCGCAACATGATCGACTTTTTCATAATTGATCTGACGTTTTGGCTCAATAATTAGGCCAAACAATGAAATTTGGTCATAGGCATTAACCACACCTGCTTTTTTCGACCAGTGCGGCTCAAAATAGTGGTGCTTCAGCAAATCACCTGCTGCAAGCAAAATCCACTCAGGTTCAATTTTTGCTAGTGTACGAATGTAGACCTGTGAGGTTTCTACCATCTCAAAAGCCATGACCCAAGGCGTATTGGTCTTATGTAAGGTAGATGCTGGAAAAATGCGGGCCTTTTGCTGACGCACAGCCATAAACACATTGCGTTCATCGGTTTTATTGGCAATAAAAGACAACAAACCTGTTAAAAGTGCACGGTGTAAATTTTCATAACTGGCTTTTTTCTCATTAAAAGACAACTTTAAGCCTTTTGCCAAATCAACCAATTGCTCATGAGTTTTCTTCCACTCACGTAAACGCAACCAGCTTAAAAAGTGATTACGCGCAAAAGTACGACGTTTGTTTTCACTCATATCCCGGTTGGCAACCAGTGCTTCCCAAAGTTTGATATAAAATAAAAAGTCAGAATCGGCTTCACGGAACAATGCATGTTTTTGATCTGCCTGCATTTGTTTATCCGCAGGGCGTTCACGTGGGTCTTGTACGGCCAAGGCGGCAACAATCACCAATACTTCATTCAACACTCCAAAATGTGCCCCACCCAAAATCATACGGGCCAAACGTGGGTCAATTGGCATTTTGGCCATTTGTTGACCAATTTTGGTTAATCCACTGCTTTGAAGTCCTTCTTTATTAAAGGAGGATTTAGGAGGATTTGTATTTGATTTTTCTTCTTTAACCTGACTCGATTCTGTTAAATCTCCCCCAACCCCTCTTAGCAAAAGAGGGGCTTTACTTTTCTCCGTCATAGCCCCAAGTTCAACCAACAACTTACGACCATCGTTGACTAAACGATGATCTGGTGGCTCAATAAAATCAAAATCTTCTAAAGCACCCAGCCCTAAACTTTGCATCTGTAAAATAACTGATGCCAAGTTCGTTCGCTTAATTTCGGGTTCGGTAAACTCAGGGCGGCTTTGAAAGTCTTCCTCAGAATACAAACGAATACATACACCTGGGGCAATACGACCACAACGACCTTTACGCTGATTTGCTGCGGCCTGAGAAACTGCTTCAATCGGTAAACGCTGTACGCGTGAACGATAGTTATAGCGAGAAATACGCGCAAAACCACTGTCAATCACATAACGAATATTGGGTACAGTCAACGCTGTTTCTGCAACGTTGGTGGCGATAATAATGCGTCGCCCACCACCTGATGGATTAAAGATTTTTTGTTGTTCAGCCAAGGCCAAACGCGCATATAAAGGCAAAATTTCTGTATGTCGCGGCCCATGCTTTTGCAAAGTTTCTTGTAATTCACGAATCTCTTGTTCGGTACTGGCAAAAATTAAAGTATCGGCATATTCAGGATGGCCTTTTTCTTGTGCATCCCGAAAACATTCCTCTACAGCTTGCACGACAGCACGAGGTAGATTTTCTTCAAAGTCATCAAACTCATCATCATCACTACCGACAATGCTCATCTCAGATACAGGGCGATAACGTAGTTCGACTGGAAAGCTACGACCTTCTACTTCAAAAATAGGTGCATTATTAAAGTACTGACTAAAACGGTTTACATCTAAAGTTGCCGAAGTGATGATGACTTTTAAATCTTTACGGCGAGGCAAAAGTTGTTTGAGATACCCCATGATAAAGTCGATATTAAGCGAACGCTCATGCGCTTCATCGATAATAATGGTGTCGTATTTATTGAGATAACGGTCATTGGCCAACTCTGCCAGCAAAATACCATCTGTCATTAAACGGACAATGGAATCCTGCGACCCTTGTTCATTAAAACGAACTTTAAAAGAAATGGACTCGCCAAGCTTCTCACCAACTTCTTCCGCAATACGCTGGGACACACTACGTGCAGCCAAACGACGTGGCTGTGTGTGACCAATCAGACCGGTTAAACCACGACCCGCCAACATCGCAATTTGCGGTAGCTGTGTGGTTTTACCCGAACCCGTCTCCCCTGCAACGATAATCACTTGGTGCTCTTGAATGGCATCAATTAACTTATCTGCATACTGCGTAACAGGCAGGTCTTGATTCAGTTTAATATTCGGAATGCGTTCAATACGCTCTAGAACTTTTAAATGCGACTGTTCAAATAATGCTTGATATTGCTTTTCGTTGGCATCTTTTCCTTTTTTGAGTCGGTTTAAACGATGACGGTCTTTGACCATCACCAATTGCTCTATATTTAAAGGACGCTGCACAGAAAAAAACCCACATCAAAAACATCAATCGCTTAGTTTACGTGGTAATACAGCGAAGCGAAAGTACAGCATAATTTTTTAATTTTAACTTTTTTTCAAATATCCCCTTGAATTTTAAGCCTAGGGACATCATGTCTGTAAACGAGTTGCGGAATAGATGATTTTGTCATTTGGTCATCATATTTATCATGCTAAATGAACAGAATGATCACATTCGCTGAAATAGTCTGGAGTAAGATTCGGTTTTTCCGATTCTTGTAATGTAAAAATACTGTTTCAGCAATAACAAAAATTTCGATACCCTATTCAACATTAAATACAAACCCCAATCATGGAGACAATGATGAGCTTGATTAATACTGAAGTAAAACCATTCGCAGCTACTGCATATCACAAAGGTCAATTTGTTGACGTAACTGAAGCAGATCTTAAAGGCAAATGGTCTGTAGTATTCTTCTACCCAGCTGACTTCACTTTCGTTTGCCCAACTGAACTTGGTGACCTTGCTGACAACTACGCTGAATTCCAAAAATTAGGCGTGGAAATCTACGGTGTTTCTACTGACACTCACTTCACTCACAAAGCTTGGCATGACACTTCTGAAGTTATTGGTAAAATCCAATACCCATTAATTGGCGACCCAACTTGGACTCTTTCTAAAAACTTCGACGTTCTAATCGAAGCTGCTGGTCTTGCTGACCGTGGTACTTTCGTAATCGATCCAGAAGGTAAAATCCAAATCGTTGAAATCAACGCTGGTGGTATTGGTCGTGATGCTCAAGAATTACTTCGTAAAGTTAAAGCAGCTCAATACGTTCACGCTCACCCAGGTGAAGTTTGCCCAGCTAAATGGAAAGAAGGCGAAGCAACTCTTGCTCCTTCAATCGACCTAGTAGGTAAAATCTAATCTAAATTAGATTGAACACATAAAAAACCACGCTTTTTAGCGTGGTTTTTTTATGGCCAAGATAACAGTACAATATGACAAGAAAGAGAAAAATACAGAACAATAAACACCTATCCTCTATGCTCTGTAAATGATTCATGACTGGAATTCATTGCGTGTACCCGCTACAGTAGAGTGAATATATGCAGCTCTTTGAAGAAGAAAAATGACTTATCAAGTTCATATGATTGATGTGAAAAACCAACTCCAAAACTATATTTGGCTGCTGGAACACAGCTCATCAAAGCAAGTCGTGGTGGTTGATCCAACTGAGGCTGGATTAGTTGAAGATTATTGCACTGAACATGGCTTAAGCATTGCTCAAATTTGGCTGACTCATTGGCATAAAGACCATATTGGCGGTGTCGCCGACCTGATTGCGAGTCGCAATATTCCTGTGTATGGGCCACGTGAGGAATTATCTAAAATTCCATTCATCACCCATGCATTGATGGATGATGACTATTTCTCATTTCATGATTTACATGTCGACGTTTTAGCAGTTCCTGGCCACACACTGGGCCATATTGTGTACTTTATTGAATCCATCCAGACTTTATTTTGCGGTGACACCCTGTTTGCTATGGGCTGTGGGCGAGTGTTTGAAGGTACACATGAGCAGATGTACCATTCGCTCAATCGTTTAGCAGCTTTGCCTGCCGAAACCAAAGTCTATTGTACGCACGAATACACGCTCTCTAACGCGAAGTTTGCCAACCATGTCGAACCAGATAATATCGCTATTCAAGAGCGTTTAGACCGTGTCGAAACCATGCGCTATTTGGGTCAATGTACCCTTCCTAGCCGTATTGAGATCGAACTCGAAACCAATCCTTTTTTACGTACAGAAAATGTTGAAGAGTTTAAACGACTGCGTGATCTGAAGGATCAATTTTAATTGGCTTCCCCCCTTCTAGAGACTGCTAACGAACGCAGTCTCCTATTATGTATGTATGCTTCTATTGAGTTAAAACGATCAGTTGGGGCTTCTACCCTTAACCTTTGAGCTCTCAAAATTTCAACCAATGCAGTTTCAAGCCACACGATGCCATAATCGAATGATCACGAGCAAGACTGAATGGCATTACTGTCTCAAAGTACCCAGCCTTTGAAAAAAATCATTACATTTCTATTTACGACAAAATATTTCTCTACAACGAATGCACATAATTCTAAAGTATTGAGACTCATCTCAAAATATTCTTATTTTTCATCATGATAAAATTATTTTAAACAATGAAATACTCTCATTTATGCTTTCTATACGTTTTCGCCTTAGTTTAGATTGCTTTAAAAAGAGACAAAAACAAAAATATATAAAAAAATCCCCTTTAAAAAAGCGTGAAATATCCCTATTAATAATTTATCAGTGAAAAAGGAATATCCTCGTGAAAAAAGTAGTGAAAGCAAAAAACCTCATCGCCTTTCGCATTTGGCTAGAGAAATTAGGTTATTCAGTTAAAACCTTAGCAGACAACCGTGGCTTTACTTTTAGCTTTAAAAAAGAATATGGACTGGTGACCTGCGACCTAGCGGGCAATAACTTGGCCATGCAGCTCGGTGAAGAATTCGAAGACCATTTGAAAGCCTAAATTGCTCCATACTTACTTCGCGTGATGAATCAAAATTTAGCCCCTTAAAGGGGCTTTTTTTATATATGAATCATCTATTAAATTTCAGGCAATAAAAAAGCAAGGCTTAATACCTTGCTTCATTACTGATGGTGGGGACGGAGAGACTCGAACTCTCACACCTTGCGGCGCTG
>NZ_KB849236.1:550486-674874 GCF_000368045.1 Acinetobacter johnsonii CIP 64.6 | reverse complement strand
GGGGACGGAGAGACTCGAACTCTCACACCTTGCGGCGCTGGAACCTAAATCCAGTGCGTCTACCAATTTCGCCACGTCCCCAATGGCTGTGTATACTATAGAGATCATTTTCGCATGACAAGCAATTTTTAAGAAAAACACACTCATTTGATTAAATAAGAAACAAAAACTTCATACTTGGCTTTTTCTCATTCAATTTCAGTCATTAAGCATCGTTTTGCAGCCATGATATTTTGCCATCTTTGGCTTTTTTGCTTAGCTAAAAGTCCCTGTAAAAGTGGACTAAAACCCTGAAAAGGTTCTGGAAGTGCTATCTTCAAAGACTGACAGTGTAAATACGCCCAGTCTTGGTAGCTTGCTGCCTGCAAACGTTGATCAGTCAACCATTCAAGTAGAATGATCCCGAGTGCATATAGGTCGGTTTGTACGGTCTTTGCTTCACCATGAAATAATTCAGGTGCCATATAGCGCGGTGTCGCCGTTAGAGCCTTTTGACAGCTTATTTCACCAATTCTTTGGCTCTGCTCAAAATCAATTAACTTACATATAGAACCGTCTAACAAAAAATGTGAAGCTTTTAAATCAGCATGAATCCATCCCATCTGATGTAATTCTTCAACTGCATTCAGCATTTTAAAGATGATATGAATGACATAATCTCGACTTAACTGACGGGGATTCGCCATAAGTAATGATGGAACATTTTTTAAGATGAGTGCGGCTTTCACCTGCTCTGAGTGAAACTCAAAATTTTCAAGGATTTGCACTTCAGGCAAGAACTTTGGCAGTTGCAGCATCGCAAGTGCATGCTGATAAAAACCAAGTTCAGCGTCAAAGCCTTTAATTAGCGCCGCATGCTCTGATAGCGACTGATACTTTAACCAATACCCCTGCCCTGCAACTTCAAAGCGATAAAGCCTTCGCCCCCAACCCAAACGCTGAGTCGGAGTATGAAGCGACGTCGCGAGAGCATTTAATTCTTGACGATTAAACTGCCAAGAATTCGGATTCATTCATCTCTGCCGTATCCAATGCAGTTAAGACCTCTAAACAATGTTGAATGGTTTTCCCAACACGGGCATGTGTTTCAATCATTGAGATTTTTGGCCAAGTTGCACGTTCACCTTCACGTTGTAAGAGTTTAAATAAATGTGGTCTTGGATTTTGCAGCATATAACTATAATGACGCAGGCCATATTTCCCTACAATGTTCACATCGCCATAATAACGCTGATCGACCACGCCATAGCCATGATCCAGTAAACGGCGGATCGGTGGAATCATCCCCACACGCTCACGGGCAAAGTCCATCACCCCTTTACTAATCACTTTGCCTTGTCGGCGTACAATCCGTTCAGGCCAGCTCAACATATCTTTACGAAACCGTGCTTCATCCGACTGCATAAATGGCACCACATGCGGATTCACTTGACTGGCAATGGTGTAGTTTAAATTGTATAAACGCGCCATTTTTTCCTGAGGGAAATCACTACGCACACTACCATCAACCCAGCGAGTAGAAGACATATAGGGAGTATATAAGCCGTCATGTCGTTTACTGGTGAGCTTGACTGGTGGAAATAAAATCGGCACCGCACAAGACGCGAGCACCGCGCTCCACACCAATAAGTCAGGTGAAGTAAAGGTATTCATAATGCGCGGATTTTGTGAGGCATCATAAGGTGCAACCGCGACATTGTTATACAAGCCTGACTGCTTAAAGGCCTCTTCAAAGGTAACGTCACCCAAATTTGCAATTAAAAAGTTTTTTAAATGCTTTACATCCGCTAAGCCGCCATTGCCCTTTAAGACCTCACGAAAACCCCGAAACTGAAAGGCATCGGTGAAAAAGTTTTCACCATTTAAGATGCTCAGCATTTCTGCAGGCGTCGCTCGCCCCAGCATCGCTGTCATAATGGCACCAGCACTTGAACCAGACAGCACTTTTGGCATGAGGTCTTGCTCAAGCAAAGCCTTGCACACACCTGTATGAAACAGTCCTAATGTTGCACCGCCTGAAAACATCATGGCTGGTTGCCCAAAAGCTTTTTGACAGTGCTGAAAAAATTCAATTTTTTGCTGTTTATCTAAACACTGGCAATCCGTAGATGCTACAAATGCTAAACCTCGACTAACTTCTTCAATATAGTCTTCAATAATTTTCTTGGTGCCGACATAGGTTGCAGTAAACAGCATGGGGTGAGCAATATTAGCAATGTCATAACTCAGACCTTCACGTAGCAGGTACATTAAATCGGTCGTACGCTTTTGTTGACGATAACGCTTCAACAACCCTAAACGATGGGTAATCACTTCTGCATCGAAATAAGGTGAACAGTTGTCATACTTCCACTCTTGCGCCCCTGACTCTTCATCAATTCTAAGTGCAATACTTTTCCACTCAGTATAGTTGTCTGCCTGAGCCAATTGGTTTTTCAGTTTTTTGATTCGATAGGCTTGGTGCGGGTTGATTTCCCGTGTGAAATCTTTAAACAACATATTCATCCTCACCCACTTTTTTTGTTTTCCTAAAATTTCACTGACACGTTCAACCGTCAGTCTAACTGACTATGTGCAAATTATGTGAGCATTACAATTGCCATTTCAACCCTAAAATTGGCAAATCTGCACCGCTTTAAGGGTTTGATACGACTAGATCGGATGTTAAGATCGACGACAAGTGTAATTATAAGCTGATTAATCATGGCGACCATTGACCTACCGAACAATATCTTAGAAGCACTATCGACTGTACTCCAACAACTACAGCAAAGCCTACCAGAAGTTAAACAAGCACCTGATTTTTCAGCGATTGCCTTTAAATGGGAAAATGGCGAGTTAAAAGCCATTCATCAGCTCAAACGAATCGAATTAAATGATTTAAAAGGCATTGAGCGTCAAAAAGAAAAAGTACTGCAAAATACAGAACAGTTTCTTAATGGTTTACCTGCCAATGACGTTCTGCTGACGGGCTCTCGCGGGACAGGCAAGTCCTCTATTGTGCGTGCTTTATTAACGGAATACGCAGAGCAAGGCTTAAGGCTGATTGAAATTGAACGTGATGATTTATCCGAACTGCCTGAAATTCAAAAGCTGATTGCAGAACGTCCTGAAAAGTTTATTGTGTATTGTGATGACTTGGCGTTTAACGCCGAAGATGAAAACTATCGCAGTTTAAAAAGTGTGCTAGATGGGTCTTTGCAGTCAGGTTCAAGTAATTTTATTATCTATGCCACCAGTAACCGTCGTCATTTGCTGCCTGAGTTTATGCATGAAAACACGCCTGTGACTCGAGTCGACGTACCGCAGTACACTGAACTACATCCACAAGAAGCGATTGAAGAAAAAATTTCACTCTCCGATCGTTTTGGATTATGGCTGTCTTTTTATCCAATGGATCAAAACTTATATTTGGACATTGTGCAGCACTACTTAGCAAAAGCTCAAATCTCCATGGACGATATGGTACGAGCCGAAGCGCTTCGTTGGTGTCAAGCGCGTGGACAACGCTCTGGACGTGCCGCGTATCAATTTTCTAAACACTGGGTCGGTTCACAACAATTAAAACAGCTTTAGGATAAAAATACTGATCGGCGCTTAAGCATCTATTTTATTTCAATTATTTTTATATTTAATAGTTCATTCTGATCAAAGAAATAACCTAAATTTCGCATTAGAATTTGGGTTATTTCTTTGAAAATTAGGGATAAATATCAGTTCAAATCGGTTTGATCTGATTATTGATATTTATCTAAGTTTGTTTCTGGCCCATCTTTAACCACAGCTTGTGCTTTTGCATAACTCTCCATTAAGCATTTATATTCTGGGCAGACATGATCTGAAAGAATTTCAGCAAAACGGGAGCCTTCTGGACGGTTCCAAGTACGCATTAACTCGGCCACAATCACAAAAGTATCGGTTGGAATTGCGCCCGCTTGGGTCACACGAGCAATTGATGTATCTGTGGCTAACTTGCTCCAGTTACCTGATGCATCCACAAGACAATAGACGTTATAACCTTCTTTACGAGCGCTTACAGCAGGGAAAGTCATACATACACTGGTCAGCGTTCCAGCAATAATCAGTGTCTTCCTACCCGTTTTTTTAACTTCATCTACAAATAAGGGATTGTCCCAAGTATTAATTTGTCCAGTCCGTGGTACATAAACTGCATGCGGAGCAAAGTGGTGAATTTCAGGAATTAAAGGACCATTAGGGCCGTCAGGTACAGATGCAGTGGTAATTACAGGTATATTTAATAAAGTTGCCGCTTTTGCAATTGCAATCACATAATTGCGTAAGTCGGGTACAGGTACATCGCGTACGGTATTAAAAAGTCCACTTTGACGATCAATCAGTAGAATTATCGAATCATCAGGGTCTAGCATTCCATTAGTATAGTAGCCGCCATGGGTAACACCTCTAAAATTTTCTTCTAATTATGTACTTCCATTGTTGTAATGAAAGTTCCTAAAACAGACCGTCATAGCTTTGAGGTTTATACGACCAAGATATTTTTTAAGAAAATCTATATCTGCCTTTCATATAAACTAAAGAATATCCTTAAGCTCAGGAAGCTAAATCATGTTACGTGTTGTAATTGGCCTTCGTGGCTTTGAGTTTTATCCTCGTATAGAAATAAAAACTTAAGAAAAATACAAACTCTTAATATTAATCAATACCTTAAAACCATATAAAATAGAATTTCAATTGAAGTCAAAATACTCAAAGTTTTAATCTTTTGAGATCAATCAAAAACTACGCTAGGCATACTTATCCCCAATTTCTATGGATAAACCTATGGGTAAATACTTTTAACTTGATGCTAAGCTACATTTAAGTAAGTCAAAAAATATTTTTAAAGTCTAAGCAGCGTTTTTTGAAAAGCCTTGTGATAAAGACCTAAATGTAAAAAAGCCCAACATTTCGTCGGGCTTTAAGCTCATCAAATGAAAATCTTAGACTTCACTGGGATTGGTCAACTCAGTCATTGGCCAGCGTGGTGTCGTCGTCACCGCCAAGCCATCCTGTTGCCCTGCTTTTAAACGCTGATAACCGGCAAAGGCAATCATCGCGCCATTATCAGTACAGAGTGCCGGTTCTGCATAATAAACAGTCGCTTTAATTTTGGCTAAATCTGCTTCTAAACGCTCACGTAAGCGTTTGTTGGCACTGACACCACCGGCAATCACTAAACGCTTCAAGCCCGTCTGTTTCAATGCTTTAACTGACTTTTTCACCAAGGTATCGACAATGGCTTCCTGAAAACTTGCTGCAATATCTGCATCACGGTTTTCATCACCCAGTTTTTTCATTTGTACAGATACAGCAGTTTTTAAACCGCTAAATGAGAATTCCAGCCCTTGATGGAGCATTGGACGTGGGAAAGCAAAAGCAGCAGGATTGCCTTGTTCAGCCAGTTTGGAAATGTTTGGCCCACCTGGATAGGGCAGACCCATCATTTTCGCCACTTTATCGAATGCTTCTCCGGCTGCATCATCAATCGATTCACCCAGCAATTCATACTGGCCAATGCCATAGGCTGCCATCAGTTGTGAATGCCCACCAGAGACCAACAGCGCCACAAATGGAAATTCTGGCGCTGTTTCAGACAACAATGGTGCGAGCATATGCCCCTCCATATGATGAACACCAATTGCCGGTTTGTTCAATGCAAAGGCCAAAGTTCGACCAAACAACGCACCTGTCATTAATGCGCCCATTAAACCTGGCCCACGTGTATAGGCAATGGCATCAATTTCCGATTTTTTGACGTCAGTTTGCTCCAATAATTCATTCATTAATGGAATCAGTTTACGCACATGATCACGTGACGCCAGCTCTGGAACCACACCGCCATATTCTGCATGCAGTTTAATCTGGCTATAAAGCACCTGCCCGCGTAAACCCAACTCGCTGTCATACAGCGCAAGTCCTGTTTCATCACACGACGTTTCCAAGCCTAAAACGATCATTAAACTGCCTATAACCTGTATCAATTCTATTGCAGTCACTATTATATGCTTGTGGTATGAGATGTAAATGAGTAAAATACTGACCTTCACTTGTGATCACAGGCATTCGGCCTGCGATCTTATCCATAACTTTATGAGGATTCTTCATGCCACAAGTTAAATTGAAAGAAGGCGAACCAGTAGACGTAGCTATCCGTCGTTTCAAACGTTCATGCGAAAAAGCGGGTGTTCTAGCTGACGTACGTAAGCGTGAATTCTACGAGAAACCAACTCAAGAACGTAAGCGCAAAAAAGCTGCTGCTGTTAAACGCTACCAAAAGAAATTGGCACGTGAATCAGTACGTACGACTCGCCTTTACTAAGATTAATTTGTGATTGACTGCCTGGATTAAATAATGACGACTTTAAAAGACCAAATCACGGATGTTTTGAAAGCAACTATGCGTGCTAAAGAAATGGATAAGTTAACGGTAATTCGTGGTCTACAGGCGGCAATTAAGCAAATCGAAGTCGATGAGCGCAAAGAACTTGACGACGCTCAAGTTCTTGCGGTCATTGAAAAACAAATTAAACAACGTAAAGAATCGATCAAAGCCTTTGAAGGCGCTGGTCGAGAAGATTTAGCTAGTAAGGAACAAGCCGAACTTGAGGTTTTATCTCAATTTCTACCAGAAGCTATGACTGAGGAAGAACTTGATTCCATGATTGCGCAAACGATTGCAGCGCAAGAAGCTACTAGCATGAAAGATATGGGTAAGGTGATGAATTCTCTGCGTCCGCTCATAGCCGGGCGCGCCGATCCTTCTCAAGTTTCAGCAAAAATTAAAGCAAAACTGGCTTAATTTAAAAATCTTTAAATCGATTACGTTGAACTGACCTTAAAAAAGGCAGTTCAAAGTTTTAGTTTCTATAAAAATTATTATTTTATCTATTCATTCTCAGCTTTAAAACAATTCCTGACTCATCTCTGTTTTATCCCTCTATTTGCAATACCACTTTTCTAAGCTCTAAATTGTCGATCCTTTTGCATTTGGGTTAAACGCGTTTTAATGGTCGCTGACATTGATTCATTATCTTTCGCTAAACGCTGAGCATGCAATAAAGATTTAATCGCTTCTTCTTCAAAGCCCGACCAAAACTGCACTTCAGCCCGATAGCGCAAAACATTAATGGTATGCATTGGCGACTTTTTATCTAAACTCGCGGCTTGTTGCATCAGTCTCCACGCATTCACATCACGCGGATTATTTTTCAAAAACCGATTGAGTACAGGCTGCGCAAGCTCAGGTCGATTCTGACGAATATAAACTTCAGCCAATTTATAATTTAAAGCCCGATTTTCAGGCATGATGCTCGTAGGTGATTGAATCACAGCAAGGGCTTCATTTACCTGATTTTGTCCAAGCAAGATATCAGTTTGAATCAAGGTTTGTAGATTATGTAGTTTCTGATGCGACTTAGCCTGATCTAACACTTGCTGAGCAAGTTTATAGTCACCTTGTTTGAGGTAAAAACTAGCCAAAGCCAGTTGTGCTGCATAACTATTACGACTCACCAGCATCTGTAGTTGCTGTTCTGTCGCCTGATTCGAGATCACCATGGTATACAGCTTCAAGATCTCAAAGTCTTCATCACGCCAAGTAGATTTCACTTTAGGCAATTGATTCGCTCTAAGTCTTGCCTCACTCATCCGCTCAGTCGTGAGTGGGTGTGTGAACCAAAAGTCAGGTAAAAAACTTACTCGACTGGTTGAACGGTGCATCACTTCAAAAAAATCAGCCATACTTTGCGGGTTATAACCAGCACTATACATGTACTGCATCCCTATACGGTCAGCTTCACGCTCTTGGTTACGACTATAGGACAACTGCTTGTCCATGAGTGCGGCTTGCGTACCGACCATGACTGCAGAACCGACATCACCATCAGCTTGAGACGCAACCAAAGCACCAACCAAAATCCCTGCCAGCGCGAGTAATCCCTGCCCCTTAAATGCCTCTTGCGAGCGGCTGTAATGCCGCTGTGTGACGTGCGCAATTTCGTGCGCCATTACGCCGGCAACTTCATCCATATTATTGGCATTGGTAATCAAACCAGCGTTTAATGCAAACAATCCGCCCGGAACTGCAAAGGCATTAATTTGCGGGTCATTAATGACCACCAGACCAATGGGTTGACCAAGCTGGGTTTGACTCAAAATGCTTGAAAAAGCATTCATCAGTTGATCTTCTAGCCACGGATTTTGCGTAACAGGTAGCTGACGCTGCACTTCACGATAAACTTTTTCACCAATATAGCGCTCATTATATTGATCAATAAAACCTATACCTGAACCAATCTCAGGCACATTAAACTGTGGAGCATTCGTAAGAAATTGACCTTCTGCAAAACCAACAGTCGAAATAAGACTTAAACTGCACGCACACAGAAAACGCTTCAACCCTCACCCCAACTTTATTTAAAGGAATCGAATGACTATAACATTGATAATTGAATGAAAATGCAATGAAGTGTTATCAAATTTTTATCTAAATTCAGGATTCACCACATATTGAGGTTGACCACCTTCCAATGCTTTCACCAAGTTTTGGTAAGCCAACTCTGCCATTTTTTTACGTGTTACGGAGGTTGCTGAACCGACATGCGGTAACGTCACTACGTTGTGAAGCTGGAACAGTGCCGAATCTTGCAAGGGTTCTTTCTCATAAACATCCAAACCTGCTGCAAAAATTTGCTTTTGCTCCAAGGCCCGAATAAGTGCCTGCTCATCCACCACGGCACCACGCGAAATATTTACAAAAACAGCATGAGATTGCATTTTCTTAAAAGCTTCTGCATCAATCAAATGCTGCGTATTGGCGTTTAGATCAACCGCCACGACAATGAAGTCCGATTGCTCTAACAGCTCATCTAATTCGCAAAAACGTGCATTTAAGGGTTGTGCCAATTCTAATTTTTCTCGGCGCCCGTGATACAAAATATTCATATTAAAACCATGAAAACCACGTCGCGCAATTGCCGCACCAATATTTCCTAAGCCAATAATACCCAATGTTTGACCAAAAATTTCCTGACCAAATTGTGCCTGCCCGACAGTACGCGACCACTGACCTGTTTTGGTCCATTGATCCAAATAAGGCACTTGACGCGCCGCACTCATCAACAACGTAAAGGCCAAATCGGCAGTGGTTTCAGTCAGCACATGAGGGGTGTGGCTGAGCCAAATTTTTGCTTGGTTTAAGTAGTTCAGATCATAATTGTCATAGCCAACACTGACACTAGATATAATTTTGAGCTGTTTCGCAGTTTTTAGGTTGTTTTGATTCAGTAAACGCCCTGCACCAATCATGGCATCCGCATCCGCAACTTGCTCACGGATTTGCGTATTTACATCACCTGCTTTCGGGTTGATGACCACCACGTGATAACGCTGCTCTAAGCACTGTAATACTTCTGCATCTATTTGACTAAAAACAACGACTTTCTGCTTCATACCTATTCCATATTTTGTTGTTTTGCTCGCATCATGTGCCACAGGGCTTTTTTAAGTAATGGCTGATCAAGCATTTCTTGTAAGCTTGCTGATTGTGTGACTTTTATACTATTAGCATTTGGTATAAAGCCCAATGCAATAACAGTTTTACCCTGACTTACACCATCAATGAAACCTTGAATATAACTCTGAACGCCGCGCCCATCTTGGAAATTCAACAAAGGAAAAGGCCAATTCAGCGCATACTTTTGCGCAGGTAAGGCTTGCACAATATTTTGCCACAGCTGTTGCTGCTCCACGCTCAATTGTGTCGCTTCAATGACCAAGGCGCAGTGCTCCAAGGAAACAGCTTGCAACTGAAAAGCCTCAACATGGATGGCCTCTCGGACAATTTCTTCTTTTAATCCTGTAACAACTTCTTGTTCAATCGGCTGCGTTGCAATTTCAGCAGGAGGCGCTGGATGTGGAAGCTTATTCTGTACAAGTGGAGGTTCAGGAATGCTTTTGGCTTCGGGCTGAGATTGAGGTCGCACAATTTCAGAAATAATCTCAGTCGCGCTTTGATCTCGCCAGATCGATGTGGCTACATTTTGTTGAGACGGCAAAAAATCTGGAACCCACAAATCAATTCCTAAACTCGCCAAAACCTCACGCTGATGCCCGATCATCTTATACCTTCACACTTCATTCAGTGCATATTCTATCGAGAAATGCCTAGAGATGCTGTTCTTTTCACATTTTATTCGCATAGACACTAGGCAAATATCAAGAACATGCTCAAGGCCAAATTCACCACTCAATTAAACAATCATCAAGCGATTCTTCTTTTGCATTTGTTCAACGATCTCTTCACTGTCAAAACCGAGACGCCAATAGAGCAACTCCAAAACATCCTGCTCATCTTGAGTAATAATGCGGTCATTCCATAGACAAATTTCAGCCACTCCCAAAATACTCAACCGATCCCGCAGCAGCAGCCCCGCCATATCATTTAAAATTTCAGCCAGATCAATCGGCTCATCTGAAATTTCCGCATACTGCTCCAACTCTTGCACAGTTAAAACGCGACGTAAAATTTTCTCTCGTACTTCCAGCTGTGTTTCACTATTGATTTGTTGCACATGTAACAAAGCATCAATTAAACGTACAATCTGCGGTTTAACTTCATCTAGGGCCGCAGGTGTATGTACAGGCAACAGATTCAGCTCAAACTTAACTCGTTCGAGTAACAGCGCATCTAACAGTCCAATTTCACCGTCTTCTTGAATAATCCTCGCCAACTTTAATAAAAACTGGCGTGCAATTGTTGCTGGCATGCCACCAATATTTCGGCATGCCTCATGGAAAATTGAAATATGAACACGACCATCTAGGTTTAACAATGAATCAACAATGGCACGACTGACTTCAGCCTCAGCAGGAATAAACTCACGGAATTGGCGAATCATCAAAATCGCGACCATCAGCTCGCGTGAACCTGTTGAGGTCTGTAAAGCACGCTGAATTAGCTCTGGACGTTCAATATGCGCACGTACTTCAGGGTTAAGCGGTTTAATCGCATCTTTAATGGCAAAACTAATCGGAGACAATCGTAATAAAGGCAAAGGCTGCGGTGAAGTCCAAGGGGCTTGGAAATCCGCGTACTGCTCTTCTAGGGAACGAAACAAACCAAATAACGGACGGTTGCGCAGTTTTTCTAGGTTTTCCAACTGTATGTCTTGAACCAAATTCGGATTCATTTCATAAATACGCTCTTCAATGCTTGGATGAATATTCATCCAACTTTGTGCACTTAATGAGTTGGCAAAACACATGTGTGCTATCGACTCAGAGTATTCACTGTGAATTTGTGAACCTGCGTGATGTACATAGATACGCATGAGGGTTTGAATATTGGCATCATTTTGCATCAGACGACGTGTTTTCATATCATTTTTTAAAGTACGCCCCCCCAACGTCAGAAATTTAATACAGCGTGTAACCAGCACCCCCAAACTTCCGACCAACCAAATCAAACCACCTGTTGCAACAAAAGTCGTTTCAAAACTTTGTGACTTTTTATGATGAGTTGAAAATCCCAATTTAGCAATTTTACTGCCCCACTGACTAAAGGTCGTGAGAGCACTATATAAAATTTTTAACCGTGTATTTTCAGCAGTCTCACCTGATAAAATTTGATTGAACTCATGATTCAATAACCCCGTCAGCTCAAGTTCATCAAGATTTTGCAGGGCGCCCCACGTTAAAATAATCGCAATATCTTTGGGATAAAAACCAGCGGTTAAGGCATTTACCCCCACCTCATCGGGCAAAACATAGACAGCAGGTGTTTCAATTAAAAAAGTATCAGCTAGTTTTTCTGTAATTTTCAGCGCAATACTTTCTTCTGGTGTACTTTCAATCAAACTTAAACGTCGTGCACGCAGTTGCTTGGCCAGACTGTGTCCGCCTGAACGGAACACATACAGTTCATACACCACGGAATAGCTCATCACCAAGAGCAATAAACCAATGATATAAATACTCAAGCTATGCCAAAAAATGCTTTGACTCGAATCAAAATAAAAAACCAGCAGTCCAGCCACAGTATTTAAAATAAATAGCGACAAAAGTACCGCAAGCAAGCAGATACTGGCAGACCACAACATATTTTTATTCTTTATGATTGAATAACTTACACCCTTCAATGTAAATCCTTTTTCTTACATTGTTTGAATCAATCCATCATAAATGAAAAAAGCGGGAAACTCCCGCTTTTCTCAAATCTAAATCAATTAGACTTCTTTCACACCCGTCAAATCAACGGAAGCTGCATCAATATTGACATCAATATAGCTGTCTTTCTTTTTCGATGTTTCACGACGTTTCGCTTGTAATTCATCTAAATAAGCTTCATCGATACCACCAGCAACATATTTACCATCAAATACCGAGCAATCAAACTCTTGTAAATCTGGTACTTTGCTGGTGCGCACAGCGGCTTTTAAGTCTTCCAAATCTTGGAAAATTAGACGATCTGCACCAATAATTTCACGAATTTCTTCAACGGTACGCTCAGATGCAATCAACTCTTCTTTTGCTGGCATATCAATGCCATACACGTTTGGATATTTCACCATCGGCGCAGCAGAAGCAAAGAAGACTTTTTTCGCACCCGCATCACGTGCCATTTGGATAATTTCGTTACACGTCGTACCACGTACAATCGAGTCATCCACCAAAAGTACATTTTTGCCTTGGAACTCAAGTTCAACAGGGTTCAACTTTTGACGCACTGATTTCTTACGTAATTGCTGACCCGGCATAATGAAGGTACGCCCGATGTAGCGGTTCTTCATAAAGCCTTCGCGGAACTTCACGCCCAGCATATTTGCAAGTTCAAGTGCAGAGGTACGCGAGGTATCTGGAATTGGGATCACGACATCGATATCGTGCTCTTCACTCCACTCTGTCAGGATTTTCTGAGCAAGCTTTTCGCCCATTTTTAAACGTGCTTTGTAGACTGAGATGCCATCAATGATCGCATCTGGACGCGCAAAGTAAACATATTCAAAAATACATGGGCGGTATTCAGGCGCTTCAGCACACTGCTTGGTAAACATCTGTCCTTGTGAGTCGATAAAAATCGCTTCACCCGGCGCAATATCACGCTCAACTTTAAAGCCGAGTGCCGTAATAGCGACAGACTCAGATGCAATGATATATTCCATACCTGCATCAGTTTCACGCGAACCATAAATCAGTGGACGAATACCATTTGGATCACGGAAACCCACCAAGCCATGCCCAGTAAGCATTGCAACTACAGCATAACCACCTTTACAGCGCTCATGTACTTTACTCACCACATGAAAAATGTCGTCTGCTGTAGGCATCAATTTGCCGCGTTTTTGCAACTCATGCGCAAACACGTTTAACAGTACTTCTGAGTCTGAATCCGTATTCATATGACGTAAGTCTGTTTTAAACAGGTCGTCATGAATTTCTTCAGCATTGGTTAAGTTACCATTATGCGCTAACGTGATCCCGTAAGGTGAGTTCACATAGAAGGGCTGCGCTTCAGCGCTGCTCGATGAACCCGCCGTTGGATAACGCACATGCCCAATACCATAGTTACCTTGTAATGCACGCATATGGCGAGTGTGGAACACATCACGAACCATGCCATTGTCTTTACGTAAGAATAAACGACCTTCGTGGCAGGTTACTATCCCAGCTGCATCTTGCCCACGATGTTGTAACATCGTTAATGCATCAAACAACATTTGGTTAACAGCTGATTTACCAGCTATACCAACTACTCCACACATAGCAACCTCGCAGACAAGCTAGGATTAATAAAAAGGATTATTTGTTGACTCACCCTGTCCCTCAGCATTTTTCGAGGAAATTTTCGGTGAAGAATCTGAAGATACATGTGTATCTTTAGACTTGATATGTGACATCGCCTCGCTTGCAGCCTCTTTAGAAAGCTCCATCGCCCAAGGCGCGTAAGGCAAAAGTGTTTGGACAAATTTGGATTGTCTCCAATATGGAGAGCTTTCAACCCAAGACCCGACACCTTGCATCGTAATCAGAACAATTAACAACCCTTTTAATGAACCAAAAGCACCGCCGGCTAATCGATTCAAAGGCCCGAGTTTTAAACTCTTCAATATGTTATTCAGTAATGCCGTGACTATCCACGTCAAAACCACAATAACCAATACAATAAATGCAAAAGCTGCAATTTTTTGAACCACTGGATCTTCACTGAGTGAGACCATCGAAGGTGCTAGAACGCTTGCAAATTTAGCACCAACAATCAGCGCTAAAATCCATCCTATCAAGTTCGCAAAGGCTTTAACAAATCCTTGACGCAAACCGTTGAGCCCTCCAATGAGCAATACAATCAATATGAAGATATCAATGGCATTCATGTTGTTTTCATTGCAGAGACGCAGTCTTGAATTAAGGTTGGTCCTATATAGATGAGGCCACTATAAACTTGTACAAGGTTTGCCCCTGCATTTTGTTTTGCAAGCGCCTGCTCACCCGACAAAATCCCACCCACACCAATCAAAGGAATCTGACCTTTTAAAACCTCAGCAAAGGCTTTTAAACACGCTGTACTTTTCTCAAACACAGGCGCACCAGATAAACCACCCGCTTCATCACTAAAAGGTAAGTTTTCCACCCCTTCACGAGACAAAGTCGTATTGGTCACAATCAACCCATCAATTTTAAACTGAAGCAGTTGTTTCGCAATAAATTGAATATCTTCCGCTTCCAAATCCGGCGCAACTTTCAGCACCAAGGGTACATAATGCTGCTGCTCTTCAGCCAACTCTAACTGACGTTTTTTCAGCGTCTCTAGTAGCTCGGTTAAAGCATCACCACTTTGCAAACTACGCAGGTTTTTAGTATTTGGAGAAGAAATGTTGACGGTAATATAAGACGCATAGTTATAGACTTTTTCTAAACAAATGAGATAGTCATCTACTGCTTTTTCGACTGGGGTATCCGCATTTTTACCGATATTAATCCCCAAAACACCTTTAAACTTTGCCGCTTTGACATTTTCAATCAGTTGATCCACACCAGCGTTGTTAAAACCCATACGGTTAATAATGGCTTTAGCTTGTGGAATACGGAATAAACGCGGTAGAGGATTGCCCTGCTGTGGACGCGGAGTAATGGTTCCAATTTCAATAAAACCAAACCCTAGACCTGCCAGTGCGTCAATATAAGCACCATTTTTATCTAGACCAGCAGCCAAACCTACAGGATTGGGGAACTCGATGCCCATACATGTCACCGGTTTAGCCGCTATATTTTGACGCATTAAGCCTAGCTTATGCGTTGATTTCAATAGCGATAGTGTTAGCTCATGTGCACGCTCTGGTGCTAAAGTAAACAACAAAGGGCGGGCAAGAGAATACAACATATCTGTAAAAGTCTACTGCTTTTTAAGTCGCCATATTATAGGCATAGCCTCGCTAAAACACCATGCTTCGTCTGGCTTTATTTTTAGCGATTATTTAACGCTAGCCGATAATTTAATCTGCCCTGCATCTGAGACCAACTCCATTTTTTCAATACTCAAACCATTTTGCGTTAGTTGGGTCAAAAAGTTGGCCAACACCACATAGTTTGCATGGCTTACCACCAACTGAATTTGTTCAGCATTCTGCTGCGAAGCAACCGACAAACCTTGCTGCTGTGCAATACGCTGGATCTGTTCCATCGGGGTTAGTTGACCATCTGAGCTCGATTTCATGGTGACTGCATTGCTCTGCATCCATGTCATGGTTTCTTTGAGCTGGTTCACGCGTTTTTGCTGTTTCTCTGCCGCAGCATGGGTATACCAAAGTGCAGCCCCTATCGAGCTCACCAATACGAAAATGAGCAAGAAGATGGCTAATACACGGTCGCGCGGTGTAAGACGATCAAAATAAGTACTGATCAGCTCTAAACGCTGATCCACAACTGTTTGTAAATTTTGCATGGCTTTCATTATTGTATTTTCACCATTCCAATTGCCCCACCCGTGGTCGGCTGAATATTACCTAACTCAACCTGAAAACCCTGTTGATTAAGCTGCTGAGTGAGTGTTTGTAAAGCCTCTGCCGAATTGGCTTTAAGTTGCATATTTAGGCTATTCGCTTCATACACCACCTGATTCGCCACAATTTGCTGTTGCATGAGCACAGGCCCAACGCGACTCAATAAAGACAAAGCTTGCGCATCCGCTTGTTTATTCATCTTCAGTTGATATTCAAACTGGCTTCGCAGGGTTTGCTCGGTCACAGGATAGTTCGCACCAAACCAATATTTAAATTGATCGACCGCCTGAACAGCCACTTGCTCTGCAAGCTTTTTATTTTGATACCAACGCGTCGCATCATAGGTCAATTGCGTCACAATCAATGCAGCCAATACCGCTGCACAGGCTTTCCAATAACCCGTTGAAACATGTTGCTCTCTCACCTTCGGCAAAAGATTCCATGGATGTTGTTTTGCTCTTGGCAATGCCGCCCATTCATAATGGAAAGACTCAAGCTGCTCCTGCGTCACACTGGCGTTTAAGCTATGCATGTGCGAAGCACTAAAGTTACAAATTTTATATTTTTGATTGGCTGCTTGATAATCTAAAAATACAGCAAGATCATCAATTGATCCGCCCAACCAAGTATTAGAGCGAAATAAGAGTCGCTCTTCAATACAACCCAAGATTACCTGCTCTGCGTCAGGTACAGGCAAAATCAGAAAATCAGGCAATAGACTGACTAGCTTCACAGGAATCAAACTCAAGGCATGCTGCAAAGTCTCTAAACGATGCTTTGAGATACCCAAAACAGTGAGTTGCTCAGGCGCTTGAAAGTGATGTAATACTTTCATCTGTTCGATTGAGCTCAATGTATATTCTTCCAGCAAATACTTCACACCTTCAGCCCCCAACTGCTTGTATTGGGCCTTAGGCATATTTTGCTGAATAATTTGCACATCACGGCTTGGAAAGAAAACAGTTGCTTCCTCACCATGATGCGCTTGTATATCTTGGATCAATTGCTCAAGTGTATGAGCAGATTGCCATCTTTCGCCTATAGACCAGTGCCATGTTCCATCGGCTTCGGGCATCCAAATTTGCAACATGTATTATATTCTGCCGTTTTAATTGGTTTTTATATGCTAGGTATAAATGCTTTTGTTTGTGTCGACAAGCCTTCCGCGATAACTGCTTGCTCATAAATCCGCGCTTCGGCCAAAGCATAAGGATTGAAAAATTCTGTCACCAAAATCGAGGCCATATGCGCCACCACATTCATATGGCACACCACCACAATAGACTCATACGGCAAATGTGATAACCATTCCACAGCCGCTTTTGCATCATCATCTGGCTTAATAGTATTGCAAATTACAACAGGCACATCCACAAAGTGCTCTTTAATGTGCGCCAATGTTTCTTGTGCACGCAGCAATGGGCTAACCACAAAGACATCAGGTTGAATCCGTGACTTTAAAAAGTCAGCAGTTTGCTCTGCCTGTGCATGCCCACGTTCAGTGAGTGGGCGTTTAGTGTCATTCCCCATGATCGGTGGTGCAGCTTCGCCATGACGGACCAAAGTCAGTTGCATAAAAAATCCTTATTCAAATCCTGATTATTTTAATTAATTTTTATGACAATTCAGTCATTCTACCCACTTAAACGCTCATTTTATTTCGTTTTTTAAGTGACTTTAAACCTCATGATGCGGCAAAACAAACTCCACATCACTGCGGTGCCCATTTTTCATTAAGGATAATGCAATTGTCATTGGTGGCGCATTTTCAAAAATAACACTGTATAAAGCGCTAGTAATCGGCATATACACATCTAGCTCTTCAGAACGTGCTTTGACTTGTACAATGGTGTTAATGCCTTCTGCTGTTTGTCCCAATTCAGTGGTCGCCTGTTCCAAGCTCTTGCCTTGACCCAGTGCAAAACCGACTTGATAGTTGCGACTCAGTGGACTGCTACACGTTGCAAATAAATCACCGACACCAGACAAACCTAAGAAGGTCAGTGGATTTGCTCCTAACTTCACAGCAAAACGACTCATTTCCGCCAAAGCACGAGTCAAAATCATACTCTTGGTATTTTCACCGACTTTGTATGCAGCAGCCATTCCCATCGCAACCGCATAAATGTTTTTAAGCGCACCACCGAGTTCTACACCATGCACATCATCACTGGCGAAAACACGGAACAAGGCACTATGCAAAGCTTGTTGTACAGCGTAACGCACTAAGTCAGACTGGCTTGCAATCACTGTTCCCGCTGGTTGTCCTGCCACAATTTCCTTGGCCAAGTTTGGCCCAGATAACACGCCATAAGGCACTTCTGGTAGCTCTGAGCGAATAATGTCACTCATAAAACTAAAGGTCTTCGCTTCAATACCTTTGGTCAAAGACACCACTGCTTGCGAAGTAATAAACGGTTTAATTTGTTTAAGGACATCACGGAAAGAATGACTCGGAATCGCCACCAAAATAATGTCGCGATCACGAACCGCCTCTTCTATATTTGAAACTGCCCGTAAACCATCTTCAAGTTTAAAATCGGGCAAATAGCGTTTATTCACATGTGTCGCATTGATATCAGCCGCAACCGCTTCATCACGAATCCAAATCATGGTATCGCAGCCATTACGAACGGCGGTATTCGCCATGGCCGTCCCAAAACTACCGCCACCCAAAACGGTAATACGTAGTGCCGTTTTTTGATCTACTGCTACAGGTTCAACCAAATCTGAAAACTTTAACTCTGACATTATTTTTATATCCTAAAATGGAACTATTGATTCCAATAACTTACATAATCTTGGGTTTGAATTTCGGCACGTGGCGGAATCGCTTTAAATGCCGTACCAATATATAAAATACCTGAGATCAAATCATCTGCGCTGAGGCCTAAAGCCTGTTTGAAATGCACCGATTCCACCACTGCCCCACTACGCCACATGCTCGAAAAACCTTGAGCTTGTAAGGACAAAATAAAATTCTGAATAGCCGCCCCACTACTTAAAGTCTGCTCAAAATTAGGGACTTTCGGATGCGATTGAAATTTAGTCAGTGCCAAAACCAGTAATGGGGCACGAAAAGGATGATTTTTAACACGCTCTAACTGTGCTGACTCAGTCTCACCCAAATCAGCCAAGGCTTGTGACAATAACTCACCAAATGCCTCACGTTGATCTTCAGCAATTACGATAAAACGTGTCGGCTTTAAACGATGATGATCTGGCGCAGTCAATGCGGCTTGAAATGCCCGCTCTAATTGTTCTGCATTGGGAGCAGGCTCGACCAAATGGCCAATCGATTGACGTTGATGCATATTCTGGTGAACGATATCTACCGCGAGTTCCGTCATTAGGCTCTTAATCTTTCATATTAAACAATACGTTTTAGAGTAGCACACTCTGAAAAGTTTGCTCTAGCGCTTCAGTATGAAATACTCAGTTTCGGCAAAACTAATTTTAAAATTCCGAGCACTTTTTAAACTGTTCGATAAGACTGCATTTTTCATACATTTCTTACATGATTCATCCTACAAGCTATGTTCCAATAAACAATGATTTAATAAAACATGACTGGGGTATGAAATGAAAAAGAATATCGCTATAGCTGGAGCAGCAACACTAACACTACTTCTAAGCGCTTGTGCATCGACACCAAGCAACTCTTTAGCGATCCAAAAAGCTGACAATCAATACGAAGTTACGGGTATTGGTAAAACTGCATTGATTGCAAAAAACAACGCCATTGAAGCAGCAGCTAAAACGTGTGGCTCTAAAGCAACGGCGATTGTGAGTGATGAAAAAACCGAATATCAAGGTGCTTTAAAGGGTGTCGTGAGCGATGAAACTGGAAAAATGATCCAAGCAGCCGCTTCTGTACTGGGTTCTATTTCGGGTACAAACTCAGGCATTAATCAAGACAGTGACTATCAAACAATCCTGACTTTTTCTTGTAAAGCAAAATAAAGATGCCATCAAAAAACCGCTCATCTGAGCGGTTTTTTTACGCCAATCACGTCAAACGATTAGCAATAGCCTTCTAAACGTGTCAACGGTAGTTTTTGCCCAATGGCTTTTTCAATTTCGGGTAGATAGAACGCATCATCTTCAGATAAGAAACTAATACTCACACCACGCTTACCTGCACGGCCTGTACGACCAATACGATGTACATAGTCATCCGACTGTTCAGGTAAGGTGAAATTCACCACATGCGATACACCATCCACATGGATACCACGACCCGCAACATCGGTTGCAATCATGATGTTATGTTGACCATTTTTGAATTGATCTAGCATTTTCAAACGTTTGTCTTGTGCAATTTCACCTGACAACATCACCACTTTATAGCCATCACGCTTTAAGTTGTCATAGAGCTTACGCACTTGATCGCGACGATTTGCGAAAATCATCACTTTTTCAATAGGCTCATCGCGCAGAATGTCTTGTAGCAATTTATATTTATCAGACTTTGCGACCATGTACACACGTTGCTCGACGTCCGCATTGGTCTTCTTCTCTGGCTCAATTTCAACAGTTACAGGTTCAAACAACCATTGTTGTGCAAGGTTTAAAACATCGTAACTAAACGTTGCAGAGAACATCAGAGTCTGACGTTGTTCCTTACGCGGTGAGAAACGAACAATACGTTTGACTGAAGGAATAAAGCCCATATCTAATAAGCGATCGGCTTCATCAATCACCAAAAATTCAATCTGGTCGAGCCAAACTTCTTTTTGCTCAACAAAGTCAATCAGACGACCTGGCGTCGCCACCATAATATCGACAGGTTTTTTATCGAGTTGTGCTTTTTGTTTATCAAAGTCAACGCCGCCTAAAAGCGTCACGACATGTAAATCTGAGAATTTTGTGAGTTCTTTCGCATCGCTTTCGATTTGCAGTGCAAGCTCTCGAGTCGGTGCTAAAATCAAGGCGCGAGGTTCACCACGGTAGCGCTGCTCTTGAATTGGGTTATTCAGCAAGTCGTTAATCACGCTCACCAAAAATGCCGCTGTTTTACCTGTACCTGTTTGCGCACGACCAATTGCATCGTGTCCCGCCAAAGTGAATTTTAAAACCTTTTGCTGAATAGGCGTCATATCCTTAAAACCTAAAGCATCAATAGCTCGTTTAAGTTGAGGATGTAAATTTAAGGTTTCAAAACCTGATGACATATAAGTGCGCTCTGACGAAAAATCACGAAAATTGATCTGTAGTATAAACAAAAACGCCCCAATTTACATTGGGGCGTTTTAAAGTACGTTCAGACAATTAGTCTAAAGGTTGTACTTCTTCAGCTTGGAAGCCTTTTTGACCTTTTACAACGCTGAATTCAACGCGTTGGCCGTCACGTAGTGAACGGTGGCCGTCGCCTTGGATTGCACGGAAGTGAACGAATACATCGTCGCCGCCATTGCGTTGGATAAAGCCGAAGCCTTTAGTGTCGTTGAACCATTTAACTACGCCTTGTTCACGAGCTGTCATAAGTTAATCCTCATTGTATCTAAAAGAAGGACCACCCGGTGTTGCAAACAGCAGACCAAACAAGGTTTAAAAATATTTATTATTTCTAAGCTTGTAATCATTCTGTATAACTATTAACAAAATCCCGGTTACATCCATTTGTAAAATAGGCTTTAAAACAATTTATGGTTGTGTTAAATCCCAGTACGCGACGAGCTTAACATGGGTTAAAAACAATTCATACACTTTTTTTTGATTAATCGTCTTTTTAATTCAGCATATTTTTTAACTAGTTATTTGTAATTTTAGATATAGCGACTATAGGCCTATAACACATGAAATATTTGGGTTTTGGCACTGAATTTGCTAATATTTCTACCCACCTAAATGTTGTGAAGCCTGCCTTAGCTATATGAGTGATATCGAACAAAATACCAACATTATTGATGCAATGGGGCAACCATGTCCTATGCCTCTGTTGTTGCTTAAACGCGCACTTAAGAAGAGTCCGGCGCAGCATTTTCTATTAAAATCGTCTGATCCGCACAGTCAGATCGATATCACGCGTTATTGCGAAATCCATCATTTAACTTGCGTTTTGAAACAAATTAATGAGCATGAATTTCACTACTTCATTGAATCTTAATTCTTTTCAATTACACTAAGTCTATTCACATTTGCATAAAAGTTTACATTTCTATACCCAATTTTCCATTATTCAGCGGAAGATTGGATTAAGATAAATTCAATTGTTGGGTAAAAATGAAATCCCTAAGGAGAACACATGAGTGACAGCAGCAATCAATTGATGCCCCTGTCATTATCGGCACCAGGTGTAAACTTGGGCGCTTATATTAGTACTGTCAACCAAATCCCGATTTTGACAGCGGAACAAGAAAAAGAGTTAGCTGAACGCTACTATTATGACCAAGACCTCGATGCCGCTAAACTTTTAGTTATGTCGCATTTACGTTTTGTGGTTCATATTGCCCGCAGTTATGCAGGCTACGGCTTACCTCAAAGTGACCTCATTCAAGAAGGTAACTTGGGCTTAATGAAAGCCGTTAAACGCTTCGACCCAAACATGGGCGTACGCTTGGTTTCTTTTGCGGTGCACTGGATTAAAGCAGAAATTCACGAATATGTGATTCGTAACTGGCGTATTGTCAAAATTGCGACGACTAAAGCACAGCGTAAACTGTTCTTTAATTTACGTAGTCTAAAAAAATCGTCTAAAAAGCTCACTCTAAAAGAAGCACAATCGATTGCAAATGACCTCAATGTAACACCTGAACAAGTGTTAGAAATGGAAGGTCGTTTAACTGCTTATGATGCAGCGTTTGAAGCTCAGGGCGATGATGACGATGATGGTTCAACCCATGTTGCACCTGCGCTCTATCTTGAAGATAACCGCTACGACCCTGCACGTTTGGCTGAAGAAGAAGATTACGAAGAACAGAGCACCAATGCTTTGCATGATGCGATGGAACAACTTGATGACCGTTCGCGTAATATTTTACAGCGCCGTTGGTTAGATGATGAAAAATCGACACTGCACGAACTAGCTGCTGAATATAATGTTTCGGCAGAACGCATTCGTCAGCTTGAAAAAAATGCCATGGAAAAAATTAAAGTGGCGATGTCATCGAACTAAGATGATACCAATACAGAAAAGGGCGAAATGCCCTTTTCTTTTTACCAATAAATGAGGCTTTTTGTCTTTTAACCTTTCTTCAAAATATGCTACTTTGTTGCGCACAGTGATATAAGTAAAGCATTGCATATGTGGATTGCGATTTCAGCGCTGAATTTAGCGTTTGCCGTTATATTAGGTGCCTTTGGCGCACATGGTCTCAAAGCACGTGCTACTGAAGCCCAATTGGCTTGGTGGCAAACTGCAACTGATTACTTTTTTTACCATGCGCTTGGTTTATTGGCGCTCGGCATTTTGGCCAAAGTCCTTCCCAAGCTTCCCATCAAAATCAGCTTTTTACTGATTCAAGTCGGCATCTTCTTTTTCTGTGGTTCCCTCTATGTCATGGCATTGGGCTTACCGCGTGGCCTAGGTGCGATTACCCCAATTGGTGGCGCATTGATGATTGCAGGTTGGTTAGTTCTGGCATGGAATGCCATGAAATATGCCAAGTAAACAACTAGAGATAAGTACGATGCAGATTTATTTAAACGGCGAACTACAGCACACCGAATGTAAAAACCTGCTTGAGTTGGTGCAAACTTTTGCACTTGAAGGCAAACGTTTTGCTGTTGAGCAAAATGAAAATATTATTAGTAAAAGTAAATTGGAACACACCCCAATTTGTGCAATGGATCGAATTGAAATTATTCATGCCGTCGGTGGCGGTTAATACGGAGTTCACATGCAAGACAGCCCTCTCATCATTGGTTCTAGATCATTTCAATCTCGTCTGCTGGTGGGCACAGGTAAATATAAGGACCTGCAAGAAACCGATTTGGCCATTCAAGCCAGTGGCGCAGAAATCGTGACGGTTGCGATTCGTCGCGTCAATATTGGTCAACACCCCGACCAACCAAACTTATTGTCCGTGGTCCCACCTGAAAAATACACCATTCTCCCGAATACAGCAGGCTGTTTTGATGCCAATAGTGCCGTGCGTACCTGTATGTTGGCGCGTGAATTATTAGACGGTCATAACTTGGTCAAGCTTGAAGTATTGGGCGATGAAAAAACGCTATATCCAAACATTACCGAAACATTAAAAGCGGCACGTACCTTGATTGACGATGGTTTTGAAATCATGGTCTATACCTCGGATGACCCAATTGTGGCGCAAGAGCTTGAAAGCATGGGCTGTGTTGCCATCATGCCTTTAGGCAGTTTGATTGGTTCGGGTTTAGGTATTTTAAATCCACACACGATTTCTATTATTAAAGAAAATGCCAAAGTGCCTGTGTTGGTGGATGCAGGTGTGGGTACGGCAAGCGATGCAGCCATTGCCATGGAACTCGGCTGTGATGGCGTGTTGATGAATACCGCGATTGCTGCCGCTCAACAGCCAATTTTAATGGCTTCTGCAATGAAAAAAGCAGTTGAAGCGGGTCGAGAAGCATTTCTCGCAGGCCGTATGCCTCGCAAACGTATGGCGAATGCAAGCTCACCAGAAACAGGTTATTTCTTTAAATAATCTTTTAATCTGTTTTAAGCAATAAAAAAGGACTCTTCGTAGTCCTTTTTTATTTATTTCAACATAAAGACAGTATTTTATGCTGACCTAGCTTATAGGGACATGCCGTCGTACTCTTTGATACACTCAATAATATCCATCTTCAAATATCTATAACCATATAAAAATGAGAGGAAACGATGCCCATGCAAAAATGGATCAGACCAACACTCATAGTTAATGCCCTATTTTTCATAACACTCGCAAGCAATGCTTGGGCCAAAGTAGAGGAAAAACCGACTCTCAAAGTAAGTTACCAATCTTTTGTGCCAAAAAACTGGAAGATTTTAGAAAAAGTCCAAGGCGATTTAAACCAAGATGGTCAAGCGGATATTGCCCTGATTATTGAAGACACCAATCCTGAACATTTCGTTAAAAATGATCGCTTAGGGAGTGATGTCCTCAATATCAATGAACGAAAGCTTTTGGTTTTATTGAAGCAAACGCATGGTTATCAACTTTCGGCGACTAATACTACTTTGCCGACAGAAGGTGACATAGAGTCCCCTTGCCTCGCTGATCCACTCGGTGAGACTGAAGCGTTAAGCATTCAAAAAGGTGTGCTCAAAATTCATCTGCACTACTGGCTAAGCTGTGGTTCGTGGTATGTGACCAATCACACGTATACTTTCCGATACCAAGACCGTGCATTTAAGCTGATTGGTTATGATGTCGATGATTTCCACCGTGCATCAGGCGACATCACGGCGCGAAGTATTAACTTTATGACAGGTAAAGTAAAAAATACGACAGGTGAAAATGAGTTTGCTGAAACAACACAACCTGTCAAAGTTCAATGGACAACACTCAAACAGCGCTACGCATTGAAACTCGAACAGGTTCAGTTTAATGAAGCACTGGAGTTTAAACAAACGGAGCGAAGAAAAGCGCGGTCAAACTCATATGCGTAGCTTATTGCGCTTCTAAAATACGAATTTGTACATGAGCAACTGCACCTTCAGTTGCTTGAGCATGTTGCTGCATATTGACACTGTGCATATGTGTTTCTAAATGCTGCATGCTTTCCCATTTTTCATACATCATGATTGAAAACGGTACTTTGGTTTGTAATGCACTCTCAACAGCAGGATGGTCGATATGCACATCATAGAGATGGCAACCAGGCTCTTGTAATACTTGCTCACGGATGTTGTTGAATGAATCAAGAACCGCTTTAAAATCTTGCTCTGAATGACAAATAATTTCAGCAATGACAGTTAACATACTCACATCTCCCAATTAAGCAAAAACTTGCGTCAAATGCTCACGGTACTGTGCCATATAGGCTTCAACTTCAGGTGCTTTAATCACATCATTGACAATAAAAGTCGGTAAGGTTTGCATCCCTAAAAATTGATTGGCTTTGTGAAAAGGTAAATAAACCCCGTCGACCCCAACCCCATGAAAAAATTGTTCAGCGTCGTTAAATGCATCCATTGGCGCATTCCATGTCAACGACAGCATATAGTTTTTATCGTGAATCAAACCGCCTGAACCATATTTTTTTGAAGCGTCCGAACGTGAGCGACCATCATTGGCATACAGACTACCGTGCCCTTCGGTAAAGACATCATCGATATACTTTTTCACAGTCCACGGCGCACCCATCCACCAACCTGGCATTTGGTAAATCACGGTGTCTGCCCACAGAAATTTCTCCACTTCAGCTTTTGCATCATATTCGCTGTCGGCGCGTGTCACTTGAACCTGATGTCCTAAGTCTGACAAGACCTCTTGTGCAAGTTCAGTTAAGGTATCGTTTAACTGACCATTCGAGTGTGCAAAAGTTTTCGCACCGTTAATTAATAAAATATTTTTCATGGGAAGAACCTAAAAGCCAAAATCTATGCAGGCACTATAAAGGCTCTTTTCAGCGCTAAAAAGTAGTTAATCTGCAAAATATTATTGACTAAATATCAACAATAAACTTTAAAGTATAAAAAAAGCGCCTTTCGGCGCTTCTTCAATGCATTAGAATTACGGAATTAGACCTTCATCTCGCATTGCAATTTGTACTGACTGACGTTCAGCCACTTTATTACGGATAAAGATAATATTTTTATATGGTGATAAATCATGTTCGATGCCATTTGACCAATTGGTGAGGACAAATAAATACGCATCTGCGGGGCCAAAATTATCATCGACCAAATAGTCATGATCCGACTCACCAATTTGTTTATCCATATAGCTGAGTAAACGATCAATCTCTGCATAGGCTTTTTCTTTGGCAGCTGCATCTAATGGCGCACCGAAGAAAACAGCATAAGCATCGTGCAATTCAGAATTTAAATAACCTAACCATTCTAAAACTTTGGCACGCCCCAAACCCGATGGCGGAATAAGATCTTGTTTTGGATCATGTTGTGCTAAAAATGGCAAAATGGCTACATTTTCAGTCAGAATCAAACCTGGATTAATCTCTAAAGCGGGTACATATCCTTTTGGATTAATTTCGTAATAATCAGCACCTTTTTCTGTTTTATGTGTTTTTAAATCTACTCGGACTAAATCAAAGTCAACATTAATTTCATTGAGGATAATGTGCGCCGCAAGTGAGCACGCACCCGGTGCATAATAAAGCTTCATATCTGATCCTTGTTATAACTCTATTCTCTGTTTTAAATGGCTTCTAACAAACTTTCAAGTGATCAAAACCTGTAAATTGCAAAAAAGCGTAAACGAAAAATCATTCGTTCGCCTATTGAATATTGTCTAATTCACATTTTTTTTCAAGTACAACAACACTGCAATTTGCAACAGAGTTGTTTTAACATAGCTCCCTTGTCCCTAAAAATGAATTTGATCTGTGATTAGCCTTAAAAAAGATGAATGGTTTTCTAACATTCGTACCGATGTTCTTGCTGGTTTAGTCGTAGGACTTGCACTCATACCCGAATCTATTGCTTTTTCAGCCATTGCAGGTGTCGACCCTCAAGTTGGACTGTATGCCTCCTTTTGTATCGCAGTGAGCATTGCTTTTTTTGGCGGCCGTCCAGCCATGATTTCAGCAGCAACAGGCGCGATGGCACTACTCATGATCACGCTGGTCAAAGAGCATGGCCTACAGTATTTACTGGCAGCAACCATTCTCACTGGTGTGATTCAGATCATAGCGGGTTATTTTAAAGTCGCTAAACTGATGCGCTTTGTTTCACAGTCCGTGGTCTATGGCTTTTTAAATGCATTGGCGATATTGATTTTTGTGGCACAACTGCCCGAATTAAACCGAATGGACAGTATGGGTTATGTCTTTGTAGCCCTTGGCCTCGCTGTCATTTACCTATTCCCTTATATTCCTAAAATAGGTAAAGCGATCCCCTCGCCTCTGATTTGTATTATTGTTCTCACCACTTTGGCGCTGTTTTTAGGTGCGGATATGCGTATGGTCAGTGACTTAGGTCATTTTCCCGATACTTTACCTATTTTTTTACTGCCTGATATTCCACTGAACTTTGAAACGCTCCAGATTGTTTTTCCTTACTCCATCACACTGGCAACCGTGGGCCTGCTTGAGAGCATGATGACCACCACGGTAGTCAATGAAGTTACAGGCACCGAAGGCGACCGTCATCAAGAATGTCGTGGACAAGGCATGGCCAATATTGTGAGTGGTTTTATGGGCGGTATGGCAGGCTGTGCCATGATTGGGCAGTCTGTGATTAATGTCAGCTCTGGTGCGCGTACTCGACTTTCGACCCTAGTAGCAGGTGTATTTCTGCTATGTTTAGTGGTGTTTTTTAAGGATTGGCTAGCTTATATTCCGATGGCGGCTTTGGTTGCCATTATGATCATGGTGGCGTTTACTACATTCCAATGGGACTCGGTTAAAAACATCGCTAAACACCCGCTACAAAGTAATGTAGTGATGTTGAGTGTCGTGATGATTGTCTTAGCCACACATAATCTTGCCTTAGGTGTCTTTGTCGGAGTTTTACTGTCTGCATTATTTTTCATAAACAAGCTGGAAAGTACGGTTCATGTCCAGTCGGAACTACATAACCATACCCGTCGCTATCTAGTAGGCGGTCAAATTTTCTTTAGTAGTTCAGAGAAATTCTTTCAGTTTTTTGACTTTAATGAACATATTCAGAAGGTTGAAATTGAACTCAGTAATGCACATATTTGGGATATGACTTCAGTCCAAATGTTAAATGCTGTAGTTGAAAAGTTTGAAGCCCAAGGTGTTGTGGTCGAGGTGTTAGGCTTAAATGAAGCCAGCACTACCCTCATTGACCGTATCAGCTCATAAAAGGTTTCAAATCATAAACAAATTAAAAGGGCGATGACGCCCTTTTATTATTATCCATAAAGCAAGTTAAGACTGATTCTTGCGACGTCTTAAACTGCCATACAAGGCCAAACCAATTAACCCTAATGCAGACCACAACCCTGTACTTCCCGCACTGGTTTTATCCTCATCGTTAACCACTGCATCGTTTAAGTCTAAATCCACAATCACGGGGTCATGGTCAGAAGAGCGATAAGCATCGTCCGCATAAAATGCAGCAATTTGCTCCTCAGTTTTATATTCTTCGTTATAGTCTAGTGCCGTCGGTTCATCTGCATTGATATGCCATGCAAATGCTTTTTTCACCAAAGGATAAAGTGCTGCATCGGCAATCGCATGATCTAGATTTCCTGCACCACCATAACCTTGAGCATTACTGGCTACGCCGAAAACATAGCTATAAGCTGTTTTCCCCTGACCAATTTTTTCATCATTCAACAATACTTTATAGTTAGCTTGTTCAAGCGCCAGAATTGGATCTTCTTTGGCATAGCTGTTCAGATCACCTAACAGTAAGACATTTGGTTTACTCACCTGTGTTGGATTCTTCGCGACCCACTGCATTAACGCTTGTACCGCTTTAACGCGGGTTGGATTCCAGCAACCTTGACCGTCGCCCTGATCTGCCTCTATCGAAGTTTTATCATCTGGACAGCTACCTTTAGACTTCAAATGGTTCGGAATAACCGTAAAAGTCTTCCTACCTGATAAAGCTTGAAAGGTTTGCGCCATCGTGACTCGGTTTTTCTGGCTCTGGTCATCAAAGACCGCTGCAACATTGATTGGTTTGACCCGCTTGGCATTATAAATAATGGCAACAGCAATCGCATCAGTTCCAAGTTTGTCAGCATTCGGAGGCGTTACATATTTCCAGTCACTCCCCAGAGCTTGGGCTAAATAAGCAACTGCACTACGCTCGCCATAACCATTGTTGGCAATTTCCATCAGACCATAGACATCCGCATCAATCGCTTTTAATGCACTGACAATTTTCTGATGCTGCTTTTTAAACTCAGCTTCGGAACTTGCACCACGTTCCGTAGGAAAACCTTGTGCCAAACCATTGTCATAATTCAGTACATTAAATGCTGCAACACGAACTTGTTGTGTAGCCTTTGCTGGAACGCTTGCACGTGGGTTTGTCGCGTCTAAGACTTGTGGCGCTGTTGCACCAAGCACAGGTTGAATTCGCCATTGGTTATAGCGGTATTCTAAAATGCCTTGTACGTTTTGCAGTTGTGCACCTGTACGTAGGGTATTTTTAGCACTAAAAGCACTTGGCAACCACGGCGTTCTGTTCTGATTGTTATAGCCATCATCCAAAATAAGTTTAGAACGTAAATTCTGTTGTGCCAGCGCTTTGGCTTCCGTTGAATGAGCAGGATATAGATTGGTTGGGATATATAAACGCGCGGGGCTTAAAGCCAACTGACCATAACGTCCATAGTCATAGTTTTCACTGACCGTTAGCGTTTGAGGAATATTGACCAACATGCCTTGATAGCGTTTTGGTGCATGGCCTGAAGTTTCAGTCAAATTATCAAAAGGCAAATTGATCGCCATTGGTTTAACCAAGTCACTCGCCGAAGGATTACAGACATTAATATTACTGCTTAAATCTTGAAGCTGTAATTGGTTCTGATAGGTTTTTAACTTGCCTCTGAAAATTACTTCCTGCCCCACTTGCCCACCTGTCACGCTACTTGAAGATGGCACATAGACAAACACCGCATTACTGGTATTTGCAGTTGCCTGAGTATCTGGGGTTTGGACAAAGAAACCTGAGAAACCATTGTTATAACGATAATCAGCCGTGATTACGCCTTTCACCACATATTCCGCATCTTGCGCTGCACTTTGCAATGCCGCAATTGGGATAGCTGTCGTACTACAGCTCACAGTGGTTAGGGGTGGTTCCGTATTTCCAGCAAGGTAACTGGAAAAAGCATCTCGATCTGACCATTTTTCCCATGCCGATGCCAAATCAAACGGTGCGGTAACATCAATCCCCGTACTAGAAACATTATTGCTTAATAAAGTGCGTTTAAAACTATTCGCTGTTGCAACACTACCCCATCCAGTGCTTGGTCTTTCGCCCACTGTACCAAAGCGGTCAATCGCAACGCCATTATGATAAAGCACCAAAGTGTCGTCACCATTGAAAGCTAAGTTCGCCTGCTGTTGCACTGCATCGCCCAGAGCTTCTTTTAAAGCAGAATGCCCGACCAAGTAATGCCCCCTTGCCGCCAATTGACCTGTCAAATTCACTGTCAAATTTGCACTGGTACTGCCATTTGCGAACTGCTTGATCTGATATTCTGCCAAATTGACCGTCGTCGGGTCTGGATTATAAATTTCCAATCCTTTCTTATTTGAAGTTCCATCCACATACTGACTAAATAATAGTTGTGCATACGCAGGAAAAGAACAACCCGCTAAAATCAGGCTCAGGCTTAATATCTGTGGCTTAAAGTTTTTCATCATTTTTTTATCAGTTGGTTAAATCAGCTGGCAGGTTAATTTTTATTCGTTACATCATGATTAATAAATGATGACAATTTCTAGGCTGCGCAAACATGGTGGTGCTGAATTTAATAAATTCTGAGTAAAAAATTTGACTTGTCCTGCTCAGGACTTACAATACCGCTTTCGAATTTCTACATCTGCCAAAATTATGACGAATGATCAATTAGACCAGCAAGTCGTCGAGCTAGACAACTTAAATGAACACCGCGAAATTGTGACATTTATGCGTCGTTCATCTCCGCTGAACACCTCGCAACGCACTGCGCTTGAACAATATGGTCACATGATTTTGGAATATCCTGTAGGTGACCTACGCCAGCAGTTTGAACATCCAGAGCGTCCGCTCACGGTTGAAATTGGCTTTGGTATGGGACGTTCATTGGTCTTGATGGCACAGGCCAACCCTGAACGTAACTATGTCGGGATTGAAGTGCATGTTCCGGGGATTGCGCAATGTGTGTATGAAGCTGGAATTGCAGGCTTAACCAATCTTCGTCTTTTAGATGCAGACGCCATTCAAGTCTTACGTGAAATGCCAGACAACAGCATCAATGCTGTGCAACTGTACTTCCCAGACCCATGGCAGAAAAAACGTCACTTCAAACGTCGCTTCGTGTCACATGACCGTATGCCACTGGTTGAGCAAAAGTTGGAAATGGGTGGCACATTCCACGCAGCAACTGACTGGGAGCCGTATGCAGAGTGGATGATTGATGTACTCGATAACCGTCCAAATCTTGAAAATATGGCAGGTAAAGGCAACAGCTATCCACGTCCAGACTGGCGTCCACAAACTAAATTTGAACGTCGTGGACTCGAAGAAGGTCATAAGATTAACGACTTCTTATTTAAGAAAATTAAATAAATTTTAGATCTTCAAAAAAATAGGGCCTAGTGCCCTATTTTTTATGCTTAAAAATGTTAGAACACATGCCTAATTTCAACCGTTGGATCATGTTCATCCAAACGTTTTGCCAAAATATGTAAACGACGAGTTGGCACTGCGGGAAACAAATGATGCTCCACATGATAAAACATGTTGTAGGTTACGACCCGTTTAAACTCATTACGCACTGTTCGCGCCATATAGACATGATCTTCTGTATCATGATGCACCGTCCATACCGCAAAAAAAGCCGTCATACATTGCCCAATCAACATAGCACTGACATGGTATTTTAAAATACTGATATCCAAGATCACAAAAACCAAAAACAATACAATGACGTTGGCAACCAGTTCAGCAGACATCCATTTTTTCTGGGTTTTAGTCCCAACCTCAAAGGCTTTTTTATGCAACATCCATGGAAAAACAGGGCCAAAAAGTAAGGCTTGCCACCACTTCATGGTTGCACTTTTCGCTTCAATATCCTCTTCTTGCATACAGTGCTGATGGTGTCGGAGGTGATTAATTTGTACTGCATGCATCGAACCGAGCATCACGATGCTCAAAACAAACATGACCCAATGAGTCGCAGGACGGCTAATACCTAAGGCAAAATGAAAAGCGTTATGTACCTGTCTGAGCCCTGTTAAGAAAAACATAAATGAGCAAAACAGCGCCAAGACATACCACTGTAAGCTTGCAAAAATGAAAGAGACGATCAACCACGGTAAAGAGATAAATAACTCACTGATCACATCGTTACGACCTAAATGAACGAGATCTTTCCACTGCACTTGTTCTAATAATGAATCTGAACGCATATACCCTCTATTTGTATTTATTTTAAGCAACACTGTACCGAATCTTAGGACATAAAAAAAGCCACGTTTTCAGTGGCTTTGCTTGTTCTTTGTGACTTGCTTCTTCGTTTATTATTTTAAATGTTAACTGTGACGTTGACTGATCTGCTGACTCATTAAGGCATATACGTCAGCAAGATCCGCTCGTTGAGCTTGCGCGAGCATCTGTTGATGCATCTGTAGAATATTCTGATCCTGACGCATCGCAGGACCAGTTTGCATCTGCTTCGGGTCATTCTGTGTAGCTTTCTGTGCGGTTTCTAAGATCAATGGTTGTAGCAGATTAAAATCGACCTGCTCTGCATCCACCACTTGTTTCGCCATGTCAAAACAATAATTACTAAAATTACAGGCAAAAACGGCCGCTAAATGCAAACTTAGACGCTGCACAGAGCTATAGCTATACACGCGTTGGCTCAGGCTTTCTGCAAGTGTATGTAGTCTTTGAAGATCCGTATTTTCAGTGGCTTCTACAAACAACGGTGTATTTGACCAATCAATTTCACGTTCCAAGCTAAAGGTCTGCAAGGGATAAAAAACCCCTGCACGTGCGTGCCGTGTAGACAAAACTGAAAGTGCTGTACTCCCCGAAGTATGTACAATCAACACATTCGGCATATATTCAGTCAAGGCCGAAATTACACTCGGAATAGACTGATCACTTACCGCAATAATCACCAAATCAACATCAGCATTTAACTGGTTAAAATGACTGACCGCCTTTGCATGTACGACTTGTGCCAAATCTGTAGCTTTGTCGAAGCTTCGGCTATAAATATTGACGATTTCATGCTGAGACATCAGGGCTTTGGCCAAATGATGAGCCACCCGCCCCGCTCCAATTAAACTGATCCGCATCTTCATTTCACTATTTTAAAGTACCTACAGCATGCCAATAAAAAAAGGATGAAGCAATTCATCCTTTTTTTATTAAATTGACACTGACCCACTAAAACTTACGCAGGGTCAAAATCTGTTCACTACGGCCAAATGGCCCTTGTTCATCGTGCAAAACCGCACTGGTTAAACCGATACCATCATCACCATATTGCTGAGTCGCTTCCAAACCTAACCATTTCCCTTGGGGTAAACGGTATAAATGCAGTTGTAGGTCTAAATTGGGAAAGCCCCATCCAGATGCTGGATTTTGACGTGGGACAATACCATTGGCTGTGTCGACCATGCCCAATAAGCGCACAAAACTTGATGTGTCCTGAGCTTCCACCATGTCCAAATCATTATGTAACCAGACAATGCCTTTACCAGCACGGTGCCCTTCTGCCGCACGTGTCTCAATACTTTGGATATAACCACCCGGCCAACATTTCATCCCATCCCATACTGGCAAAGTTTCAGGATGTACAATCGATTGATCTTCTAGCCCTGCAATTGCACTGGTATCTTGCTTCATCATTTTCCAAGCACGGGCCACAATACAAGTCTTCCCGTTTGCCTGCATTTCCGCCTCGATCAGTTCAATGGTTTTTCCAGCACGAATGACACGGGTATGCACCGTAAACTCACCAAAAGCGATCAGTCCAAAAATATCTAAACTCACGCGTCCAATGCGCATCTCATCGCGTGGTTGAAACTGCTCTAACTCCGCACATAAAACCCCTGTTGCAGGTGCCATGTGCTGTTCATGCGGGTTCCATGCGCCTTGTGCATGAATATTGGAAAGATAAGACGCCGTACAGCTCCCATCACTGTGCTGTTCACGATTTAAAAGTTGATAATAGGCTGCCATGTGTATTCCTTCATTCTTATCTTTAAAATGGATCTTTTCACTGCCATTGGTTTTTACTTTTGTGCAAAAAAACCATAATAATTCAACAGTTGACTATAAGTTCGTACTTCATTAAATCCAACTTTAGTCAGAAGCTCTCGCATCTGGCTGACCGAGACCAAATAAAAATCTTGTTGCAGGCGCTCAATCATTTTTTCACTCTGTACCACCGTCAAACCATTGCTCTGACATAGTGTTTGTAAAACCTTGAGTTCAGTGTCATCACTAGAACGCATCAGGTCATAGCTGAGCAAAATGGCTTGCGTTTTAAGACAGCGTAAAATGTCGGCAAAGAAGAATGACTTTGCTTCAAGTGGAATAAAATGCGCCACCAATATGGCTAAAGCGGCATCAAACTGTGCACTTTCCTGTAATGCCGTCGTATCACCATGAACAAAGTGAACTCGCGTTAAATCAATATTGCTAGCGCTCAATAACTGCTGTGCTTTTTCAATCATGGTCAAAGATGGGTCGACAGCGGTAAAACTCCACGTTGGATGCTGCGCCAACAAATATGAAAGCTCATAACCTGTACCACATCCCACAATCAATACGTGCGCATGTTCTGGTAGATGTGTTTTTAAAATGGCTTGAATTTGCAGATGAACTAACTCATATCCTGGAATGAGCTTACGAATATGTTGATCATAACCATCCACTACAGTTTGACTCTGAAAGTCTTTCGCCATTTTATTGTTCACTCATCTACTTTTATTCGTCGCCCTAAATCTACACTTTCATCACCGCATGTTCTAGCACTTAAGCCACAGCCATAGCATCGACCGTTAACTCAACAAGTTGCGGTTTGGCTTTTTCTGCATGTAAACCCAGTTTTTGAAAGAGTTGTTGATCCTTGCCTTGTGCTGTATTTGGCGTAGTCAGCAATTTTTCACCAGAAAACAGTGAGTTTGCACCTGCCATAAAAGCCAAAGCTTGGTCGGCATCGGACAACGATTCACGTCCTGCGGACAGACGAATATAGCTTTTCGGCATAATGATACGTGCTACCGCAATAGTGCGAATCCACTCGGTCACATCTAACTTTTCAACTTCTGCCAAAGGCGTACCTTGCATAGGAACCAGCATGTTGATCGGCACAGATTCGGGATGTATCGGTAAAGTCGCCAATTCAAACAATAAGCCAATTCTATCTTTGGTCTCTTCGCCTAGGCCAACAATCCCGCCACTACACACTTTTAAGCCTGCCTCTCGAACATGACTTAAGGTATCCAAACGGTCATCAAAACTACGGGTACTAATCACATTTGGGTAGTATTCACGCGACGTGTCTAAGTTATGGTTGTAATAATCGAGTCCTGCACCTTTTAAACGTTCGGCTTGTGAAGCATTCAACATGCCTAAAGTCATACAAGTTTCTAAACCCAATGCTTTCACTTCACGCACCATATCCAAGACATAAGGCATATCGCGTTCATGTGGATTGCGCCATGCCGCGCCCATACAAAACCGAGTAGAACCCGAGGCCTTCGCCTGTTGTGCTTCGCTAATGACCTTTTCAACCGCAATTCTTTTTTCAGCTTCAAGCTTTGAGTCATAGCGCGCAGACTGTGAACAGTATTTGCAGTCTTCAGGGCATTTGCCTGTTTTGATCGATAGTAAAGTACTGACTTGAATCGTATTCGCTTCAAAGTACTGACGATGAATTTTCTGTGCTTGAAAGACCAAATCTAAAAAAGGCTGTTGGTAGAGTGCTTGTATTTCAGCGCGAGTCCAATCATTTCTCAGGTGCATATGCTATTCCTTTTGCTTTTCACTTCGGACTTTCCTTCGGCTTTAACCCAGCAAAGGAAAGTCCATCTTCAACCTTATGCGATTTCTTTCAAATCCAGTTCATTACGCATAAATTCCTGCAATTTAAACTTCTGCGCTTTGCCCGAGGCTGTCATTGGGAACTCATTAAAAAACCGTACATAACGTGGGACTTTATTGTGTGAAATATGTTCCGCACAGTACTGACGGATCGACTCTTCCGTAATTTCATGATGCTCATGTAAAATAATACAAGCACACAACTCTTCACCATAACGTGCATCTGGCAGACCAATGACTTGGACATCGCTGACATCAGGATGGGTATATAAGAAGTCTTCGATTTCTTTCGGGAATAAGTTTTCTCCGCCACGAATGACCACATCTTTAATTCGGCCTTTAATTTTCACAAAGCCAGCTTCATCCATTTCTGCGATGTCACCTGTATGCATCCAACGTGCTGAATCAATCACTTCTTGTGACTTCTCATGGTCTTCCCAATAACCCAACATTACCGAATAACCACGCACACACAGCTCACCCAACTGACCACGTGGTACAACTTTGCCTTGTTCGTCTACAATTTTAATTTCAAGATGTGGATGGACGCGCCCCACAGTTCCGACCCTTTGTTCAACTGAATCCGAGGTTGAACTTTGTGCACTGACAGGTGCCGTTTCAGTCATACCATAGCAAATGGTAATTTCGGACATATGCATCCGATCAATAACACGTTGCATAATTTCACGTGGACAAGGACTGCCCGCCATAATGCCTGTACGTAAACTGGAAAGATCAAAATCATCGAACTGTTCATGCTCTAAAATAGCAATGAACATGGTCGGTACACCGTATGCAGCCGTACATTTTTCCTGCTGAATGGCTTTTAACGTTTCTAAAGGATTGAACACCGCCGATGGATAGACCATGGTTGAACCATGCGTAATACAGGCCAAATTACCCATCACCATACCGAAACAGTGAAAGAGCGGTACAGAAATACAAACACGATCGGAAGGACTTAAATGAATGGCTTCACCAACAAAATAACCATTATTGAGAATATTATTATGTGTCAGCATTGTTCCTTTCGGGTTACCTGTGGTGCCCGAAGTAAACTGGATATTGATGGTTTCATCAAATTGCGATTCGCTTGCAACAAGCTCTAATTGATTGAGCTGTCTCTTGCTGGGGGGAGTAAGCAAATCACTAAAACGATGCAAACCCGTATGCTCTTCTTCATCAATTTTAATAATATATTTCAAATGTGGCAGTCGTTCTGCCTTTAACACTTTATTTTCAGCACCTTTAATTTCAGGTGCAATTTTCATTAGAATATCTTGATAATTCGTGCTTTTAAATTGCGATGCAATGACCAAGCCCTTACAAGAAACTTTATTCAACACATATTCGAGCTCATTACTTTTATAGGCAGGGTTCAAGTTGACTAAAATGATGCCTGCTTTAAACGCAGCAAACTGGGTAATCGTCCATTCCACACAGTTCGGTGACCAAATCGCAAGTCGATCGCCTTTCTTCAAGCCCAGTTTTAGTAAACTACAGGCAAACGCATTGACCTGAGCTTGTAATTCCTTATACGTGAGTCTGACATTTTGATGCAGGCTGACAACAGCATCTTGTTCCGCATACTGCTGACACGCCTGATCAAATTTCTCACCAATTGTCATGCCTAATAGGGGCTGACTGCTCGTTCCATAGGCATAACTTAACCGTTCTTGTGTCATCGAATCGATCTCCTTGATTCATTGTAATCTTGTTATTCAACTTTAATGTTCTATGACTACTTCCCTTCAAACACCAAGCCTTGTGTTCACACCTGCTACTATTTTTCCTCCTGAACCTGAACTGCATTGACACAAAATTCGGCAATTTGTTTCACAAAGTAGTCTTTATAGTTTTGATCAAACATCACATTTCGAGACGGATTTAAAGGCTCAATCACCACAAAAGTCATGGCGCCGACCACACAAAGTGCTGCGGTATTTAAATCTTCAAATCCAAACTCACCGTTAATTTTCCCTGCGGCCAGTATTTCTTTGATGCTCTGTTTAATCAGCTGTTTACTGCGAAAACGTTCATGTTCTAACTCAGCATCGACTGGTTCAAACATGAGTGAATACGCAAGTTGGGGGCTATTCATGGCACGTTTCACAAACGTGGTTACCGCCTTGTCCAATTTCTGTTTTGACGAGAGCTCACTTTCAGCAATGTGATTTAAAATTTTCACCTCATGCTGAATGGCCTCAGACAAAACCTCAATTAACACTTGGCTTTTGTTATCGAAGTATCGATACACCAAACCACTCGAAACACCCGCGCGTTCAGCAATTGCTTGAATTTGCGCGTCTTTAATCCCCCCTTGAGCAATAAGTTCACGAGCAGATTTCAAAATCGCTTCCCGATTTTGTTCCATTCGTTCTTGCATCAACGATGATCTTTTATAACTCATAATTCTATTCTCAACCAGATAAAATGAATTGTAAATCAATTTGTGAATTTTAGTTCACTTTTTTAAAAATTCGATGTATTGTAAAAATCAAGCACAACAAAAATGCTTTATCAGGAACAATAAATACACTCATAGGACGAATGAAGAAATGACCCTACAAAGCTTAAATTTTGGTTTAGATGAAACACTCATTGCACTGCGTGATTCCGTTGCGGCTTTTTGTGCCAAGGAAATTACTCCTATTGCTCAACAAGTCGATCAGAACAACGAATTTCCAGCTCAGTTGTGGAAAAAATTTGGCGATATAGGCTTACTCGGTCTGACCGTCAGTGAAGAATATGGCGGTACAGGCCTAGGTTATTTGGCACATATCATTGCCATGCAAGAAATCTCACGTGCTTCAGCTTCGATTGGTCTTTCTTATGGTGCACATTCTAACCTATGTGTGAATCAAATTAACCGAAATGGTAGCGAGGAACAAAAACAACGTTATTTACCAAAGCTAATTTCAGGTGAGTATGTCGGAGCACTTGCCATGTCTGAACCAAACGCAGGCTCAGACGTAGTCAGCATGAAGCTCAAAGCTGAAGATTGTGACGATCACTTTCTGTTAAATGGCTCAAAAATGTGGATCACCAATGGTGGTGATGCTGATGTGCTTGTGGTGTATGCCAAAACTGATCTGCATGCAGGCGCTAAAGGCATGACAGCCTTCCTTGTAGAAAAAGGCATGGAAGGTTTTAGCCACGGCACACATTTAGACAAGTTAGGTATGCGCGGTTCGAACACTTACCCTCTGTTCTTTGACAACGTGAAAGTGCCAAAAGAAAACGTAATGGGCGGTGTTGGAAACGGCACGAAAGTACTTATGAGTGGTTTGGACTATGAGCGTGCGGTTTTAAGTGCAGGTCCTTTAGGCATTATGGATGCCTGCATGGACACCGTGATTCCCTATATCCATGACCGTAAACAATTCGGCCAAGCGCTCGGTGAGTTCCAGTTGATGCAAGGCAAAATTGCCGATATGTATTCGACTTGGTTGGCGTGTAAAGCGTTGGTTTATGCCGTGGGTGCTGAATGCGATAAGGCTGACCATAACCGTAGTCTACGTAAAGATGCAGCCAGTGCAATTTTATATGCTGCGGAAAAAGCTACATGGATGGCAGGTGAAACCATTCAGACCTTAGGTGGAAATGGTTATATCAATGAATTTTCTGCAGGCCGTCTATGGCGCGATGCAAAACTCTATGAAATTGGCGCGGGAACTTCTGAAATTCGCCGTATGTTGATTGGCCGTGAACTGTTTAATGAAACAGCTTAACCCTCCACAACAATAAAAATGACCAGGATGTTCGTGATGAATCAATTACATAGCAAGATCAATATTCGAAGTGAAGACTTCAAAACCAACCAAACCGCGATGCAAAGCTTGGTCGATGACTTAAAGCAAAAAGCAGAACAAATTGCTTTAGGTGGCGGTGAAGCGGCGCGACAAAAACATTTGGCACGCGGAAAACTGTTAGCACGTGATCGTATTGATCAGTTAATTGATGCAGGCACGGCATTCCTTGAAATTGGTCAGTTGGCGGCACAAAACGTCTATGCAGACGATGTGCCTGCGGCTGGTGTCGTTGCTGGTGTAGGTCAGGTCAATGGTGTGACCTGCATGATCGTCGCCAACGATGCGACAGTAAAAGGCGGCACGTACTACCCACTGACTGTGAAAAAACACTTACGTGCTCAAGAAATTGCGGAGCAAAACCATCTGCCCTGTATTTATTTGGTGGACTCAGGTGGTGCCTATTTACCCATGCAGGACGAAGTTTTCCCTGACCGTGATCACTTTGGGCGTATTTTCTATAACCAAGCACGCATGTCGAGCATGGGAATTGCCCAAATTGCGGTGGTAATGGGCAGTTGTACGGCTGGGGGGGCATATGTACCTGCCATGTCTGATGAAACCATTATTGTGCGTAACCAAGGGACGATTTTCTTAGGTGGCCCACCATTGGTGAAAGCAGCAACGGGTGAAGTGGTTAGCAGTGAAGACTTAGGTGGTGGTGATGTGCATACTCGCCTGTCTGGTGTGGCGGATCATTTGGCTGAGAACGACGAACATGCCATTGCCATTGCTCGTAATATCGTGGCCAACCTAAATAAAACACCACATACACGTGCAACAGAGATTGAAGAACCATTATTTGATGCAACTGAACTGTATGGTGTTGTGCCAAGTGATGCACGCAAACCATTCGATATTCGTGAAGTGATTGCGCGCATTGTCGATGGTTCACGTTTTGATGAATTCAAAGCCCGCTTTGGCACCACCTTAGTCACAGGTTTTGCCAAAATCTATGGCATGCCCGTTGGCATTATTGCCAACAACGGTATTTTATTTTCAGAGTCTGCACAAAAAGGGGCTCACTTTATTGAACTCTGTACGCAGCGCAATATTCCCCTACTGTTCCTCCAAAACATCACTGGCTTTATGGTTGGCCGCCAATACGAAAATAAAGGCATTGCCAAAAATGGCGCTAAACTGGTCATGGCTGTTGCAACCGCAAATGTCCCGAAACTTACCCTCGTGATTGGTGGTTCATTTGGTGCAGGCAACTACGGTATGTGTGGTCGTGCCTATTCTCCACGCTTCATGTGGACATGGCCCAACTCGCGTATTTCGGTCATGGGTGGTGAACAAGCGGCAAGTGTATTGTCGACCTTAAAGCGTGATCAAATCGAAAAACGTGGCGAGTCTTGGTCTGCGGCAGAAGAAGATGATTTTAAACAACCCTTCCGTGACCAATTTGAACGCCAAGGCCATCCATATTATGCATCGGCGCGTTTGTGGGATGACGGTGTGATTGATCCTGCACAAAGCCGTCAGGTGCTCGGTTTAAGTTTAGCTGCAGCCTTAAATGCACCCATTCAACCGACCAAATTCGGCGTGTTCCGCATGTAGGAGATGAGCGATGAGCTTTCAATATTTACAACTCGAACAACGCGACCAAGTGGCAACGGTATGGATTAATCGTGCAGAAATGCATAATGCCTTCAATACTCAAGTGATTGAAGAACTGCACCGCTGCTTTAGCGAACTCAATACACGTGATGATGTCCGTGTCGTGATTTTAGCAGGACGTGGCAAAAGCTTCTCGGCGGGTGCTGACCTGAACTGGATGAAAGAAGCAGGACAAGCCTCACAGGCTGAAAATGAAGCCGATGCATTAAAACTAGCGAAAATGCTACAAAGTTTAGCGACTTTAAAACAACCGACCATCGCCCGCGTGCAAGGCATTGCTTTTGGTGGTGGCATGGGACTAGCTTCTGCCTGTGATATTTGTGTCGCAAGCAGCGATGCTAAGTTTGCGACATCTGAAGTGCGCTTAGGTTTAGCCCCTTCAACCATTAGTCCTTATGTGATTCGTGCGATTGGCGCACGTCAAGCTTCACGCTACTTTTTAACCGCAGAACGTATTTCTGCGGAACAAGCCCTACACATTGGTCTAGCGCATGTGGTGGTCGATGCTGAACATCTGGATGAAAAAGTCGCAGAAATGGTCGATGCCTTACTTTTGGGTGGGCCAGAAGCACAAACGGCTTCAAAACAACTTATCCAAATGGTCGATCAGCAAGTGTTAACCGAAGCATTATTGTTGCAAACCGCACAACATATTGCCCATGTACGCCAAGGATCAGAGGCGAAAAATGGCTTAAATGCTTTTTTAAATAAACACAGTCCAGTCTGGATCAAGACGACGGCATAACAACAAGAAAGGATATCGATATGTTTAATAAAATCTTAATTGCAAACCGTGGTGAAATTGCTTGTCGTGTGATCCGAACTGCAAAAAAAATGGGCATTGCCACCGTTGCAGTCTATTCAGATGCTGACGCTCAAGCACAGCACGTGCAACAAGCCGAAGAAGCCATTTATATCGGCGAATCCCCTGCTGCACAAAGCTATCTACAAATTGAACGTATTATCCAAGCTGCCTTAGATACAGGCGCAGAAGCAATTCATCCAGGTTATGGCTTTCTATCTGAAAATGACCAATTTGCCAATGCCTGCCAAAAAAACAACATTGTCTTTATTGGTCCACCTGTAGATGCCATTTTAGCCATGGGCCTCAAAGCCACCTCAAAATCTTTAATGGAAAAAGCAGGCGTACCGCTGACACCGGGCTACCATGGCACCAACCAAGATCCTGATTTTTTAAAACAACAAGCCGATGCCATTGGCTACCCTGTGCTGATTAAAGCCAGTGCTGGCGGTGGTGGTAAAGGCATGCGTTTAGTTGATCGCGGCGAAGACTTTTTAAGCCATCTAGCTTCATGTAAAAGTGAGGCGCGTTCAAGCTTTGGCAATGACGATGTTCTGGTTGAACGCTATGTAGTACAACCGCGCCATATTGAAGTACAAGTTTTTGGTGATACACATGGTAACTATGTGCACCTCTTTGAACGCGATTGTTCGGTACAACGTCGCCATCAAAAAGTATTAGAAGAAGCACCTGCACCCCAAATGGCAGAGCCAAAACTCGAAGCCATGCGCCAAGCCGCTATTGATGCAGCACGTGCAGTGGATTATGTCGGTGCAGGGACAGTTGAATTTATTGTGGAACAAGACGGCACGGCGTATTTCATGGAAATGAATACCCGCCTGCAAGTTGAGCACCCTGTAACAGAGATGATTACAGGGCAAGATTTGGTGGAATGGCAATTACGTGTAGCTTTTGGTGAACCACTACCAAAACAACAACACGAGCTCAGTATTCATGGTCATGCATTAGAAGCACGTGTCTATGCTGAAGAACCTGAAAAAGGTTTCTTACCTGCAATTGGTAAAATCCACTACCTGCACTACCCTCAGCAAAATGAGCATGTCCGCGTAGACAGTGGCATTGTTGAAGGGGATGAAATCACGACCTTTTACGACCCAATGATTGCCAAATTAATTGTTTGGGCAAAGAATCGTGAAGCAGCACTCACCCAAATGCACCATGCACTGAGTCAGTTTCATGTCGATGGCTTGGGCAATAACATTGCATTCTTAGACCGTTTGGTCCGTTCAGAATCGTTTAAGACCGCCAACCTAGACACCAACTTAATTCAACGTGAAGAAGCGTTTTTACTGCAACACAATGAAACCGCTTCTTCAGAGCTCATCATCACGGCGGCATTGATTGAGCTCTTGTCTCGCTTTGCCAGCAATAAAACAGATGCAAATCCTGTATGGCAAGCCGAGTCTCTATGGCGTTTAAATATTAATGCCAGCTATGCCATTAAACTGGCACTGAACGATGAAGAACATAAAGTCTATTTCAGCCCAACAGCAAAAGGCTTTACAGCGAAGTACAATGGAAAGAGCGTCTTCATTCAAGGTGAATTGTTAGAGGCACATTTAGCTAAAATTGAATGTGCAACAAGCAAAAAGACCTATGCTTATAGTTCAAATGCACAGGGCCTAACCCTGTATGCAGACGGTCAAAGCTATAAATTTGCACATATTAAGCCTAACTTTAATACGGAAGATGATGCTTCTGATGCCAATAACTTAAAAGCACCAATGCCGGGTGTGATTACGCAAGTCTTGGTACAAAACAACAGCGCAGTGAAAAAAGATGATGTCCTCCTCACGCTTGAAGCGATGAAAATTGAATATTCAATTCGTGCTCCACATGATGGCATTGTCTCTGCAGCTTACTTCCAAGTCGGTGATCAGGTCAAAGCAGGCGATGAATTGGTTGAGTTTTCAAGCTTGGAAGGTGCCGCATGAATGAATTTGTCAAAATTGTCGAAGTTGGGCCGCGAGATGGTTTGCAAAATGAAAAGACACCTCTCACCGTGGATGACCGTCGCAAACTGATTTTAGATTTAATGCAGACAGGACTCAGTGCCATTGAAGTGGGCTCTTGTGTCTCTGCAAAGTGGGTTCCACAAATGGCACAAAGTGACGAACTCTTTGCCAGCTTACCCAAAGATCCGAATATCAGTTTTAGTTTACTGACTCCGAACCTGAAAGGGTTTGAGTCTGCTTTGGCAGTCGGCTGTCAGGAGGTTGCCGTTTTTACCGCAGCCTCCGAAAGCTTTACCCAAAAGAACATCAATTGCTCCATTGACGAAAGCTTTGAAAAGTTTGCAGACATCATGACTGCGGCGAAAGCCCATAACATCAAAGTGCGTGGTTATGTGTCTTGTATTGTGGACTGCCCCTATGAAGGCGCAATTGCACCGAGCAAAGTTGCACACGTCAGTCAACGTTTGCTAGACATGGGCTGCTATGAAGTGTCCTTAGGTGAAACGATTGGTACGGCGACACCAGACCGCGTGAAAAAAGTCTGGCAGGCGTGTTTAGCTGAAATGGATGCTGCGAGTTTAGCAGGACATTTTCATAATACCTATGGCATGGCCATTGCCAATATTTACCAGTCTTTAGAACAAGGCATTCGTGTATTTGATTCGTCCATTGCAGGTCTAGGTGGCTGCCCTTATGCCAAAGGTGCATCGGGCAATGTCTCCACAGAAGACCTTTACTACCTACTCTCCAACATGGGCTATGACACAGGGATTGATCTTGATGCACTGATGGTTGCCAGCCAAAACATCAGCCAAGTACTACAACGCACCAATCCATCTAATTATGCCAATGCCTACTGGCAAAAGCGCTGTGCCTAAGCCATTCAATTGATAACGAGAACACTATGGTCAATAAAGTTTATTCAAGTGCAAAGGATGCACTGCAAGATATAGTTCAAGATGGTCAAACCTTAGCGGTTGGTGGCTTTGGTTTATGCGGTATTCCAGAAAGTCTGATTACGGCCTTAAAACAAACGGGCGTGAAAAACCTCACCTGTATTTCAAACAATGCAGGCGTCGATGGTTTCGGCTTAGGACTCTTATTAGAAAGCAAACAGATCAAAAAAATGATTGCTTCCTATGTAGGCGAAAACAAAGAATTTGAACGTCAGTTTTTAAGTGGTGAGCTTGAAGTTGAACTCACCCCTCAAGGTACACTGGCAGAAAAACTCCGTGCTGGTGGTGCGGGCATTCCGGCTTTCTTTACCGCAACAGGTGTCGGTACGCTCATTGCCGAAGGCAAAGAAGAGCGTGAGTTTAATGGCAAACCTTATATTCTAGAAAACTCGCTCACCGCTGACATTGCACTCGTGAAGGCATACAAGGCCGATACTGCAGGTAACTTAATTTTCCGTAAAACCGCACAAAACTTTAACCCAGTATGTGCGATGGCTGGAAAAGTCTGCATTGTCGAAGTTGAGGAAATTGTTGAAATTGGCGCTTTAGATCCAGACCAGATCCACCTGCCGGGTATTTATGTCAATCGCATTGTGCTGAATGCAAACCCTGAAAAACGTATCGAACAACTCACATTAAAAGAGGAGGCTTAACCTATGGCTTGGTCTCGTAATGAAATGGCACAACGTGCAGCGCTTGAGCTGGAAAATGGTTTTTATGTCAATTTAGGCATTGGCTTACCCACACTGGTGGCCAACTATATTCCTGAAAATGTCAACGTCTGGTTGCAGTCTGAAAATGGATTGTTGGGTATTGGCGAGTTTCCAACGGCGGAAACGGTCGATGCCGATTTAATCAATGCTGGAAAACAAACTGTTACTGCACGTCAGGGCGCCGCATTTTTCTCTAGTGCAGATTCTTTTGCCATGATCCGTGGAGGTCATGTCAATATCGCCATTTTAGGGGCAATGGAAGTCTCACAAAATGGCGATTTGGCCAACTGGATGATTCCGGGTAAAAAAGTCAAAGGCATGGGTGGCGCCATGGATTTGGTTGCTGGAGTACAAAAAGTGGTGGTGCTCATGGAACACTCTGCAAAAGATGGTACACCGAAAATTGTCGAGCAGTGTAGCCTGCCTCTGACAGGTAAAAATGTCGTACATCGCGTGATTACTGACCTCGGTGTCATGGACATTACGCAGGAAGGTGTCAAATTAGTTGAACTGGCGAAAGATGTCAGTTTTGAAGACATTCAAAAAGTGACAGGTGTTGCTCTGATCCGTTAATTCAACATCATTTATACCAATAGAAAAATAATCCAATGCCTTTAAAGCAGCGATCCTGTTTTAAAGGCATTTCTATCAGCACGGATAGGCTGAATCAAAAATTCATACCCCATAGATAAAAATGGAATCAATGCATGGAAAACTCTCAAAATATTTTGCAACGTTTTGCACTACGTGTCAGTGATTGGTCAGAGAAATGGTTTCCAGACTCTTATATTTTTGCCCTATTGGGTGTAGTGATCGTCGCGATTGCCTCGATCAGCATTGGCGCACCTGCCAAAGATGTCGCAGTTTCCTTTGGTGATGGTTTTTGGAGTCTGATCCCTTTTACCTTACAAATGTGTATGCTGATTGTGGTTGGTTATGTGGTTTCTGTTTCAAAGCCTGTAGAGCTGCTGATTCAAAAAATGGCCCGAATTCCCCATAGTGGTCGCGGTGCAATTGTGCTTGTTGCCACGGTCAGTTTATTAATTTCGCTGATTAACTGGGCCATGAGTACGGTACTGACTGCCCTGCTGGTGATTGCGTTAGCTAAACGCAAAGAACTGAATATGGACTATCGTGCTGCCGCTGCCGCCGCGATTATTGGTATGGGAGCAACGTGGGCCTTAGGTATTAGTTCTTCTGCGGCACAACTGCAAGCCAACAAAGCCAGCCTGCCCGAATCGATTTACAATCTAACCGGTGTGATTCCCTTCACCGAAACCATTTTCTTGCCTCAGTCGATGATCATGACGGCTGTATTGATTATTGCCTCGATTGCTATTGCATTTTGGTCTGCACCCAAAGGGCAAGACATTAAAACCATTGATCAATTCCCCATCCAGTTTGAGGAAGAAACTAAGCCGACAGCAACCACAAAACGCCCAGGAGACTGGTTAGAGAACTCGCCTTTATTGAGTATCTTGATTGTGCTCTTGGGTCTAGTTTGGATGTTCAATGAGTTCAGCAAAAGTAATCCGATCTTGGCCATTTCAAGCCTAAATACCTACAACTTTATTTTCCTGATGCTGGGTATTGCACTACATGGTACGCCACGAAATTTCCTCAATGCTGTCACCAAAGCCGTGCCAGCAGTCTCAGGTGTCCTGATTCAGTTTCCACTGTATGGCAGTATCGCCTTTATGATGACGCAAGCACTGAACAGTCATGATTTGTCGCTATCACATTATATTGCTGAGTTTTTTGTTTCGATTGCCTCCAAAGAAACCTTTGCCATTGTGATGGGCTTATATTCTGCCATTTTAGGCTTTTTCATTCCTTCTGGCGGTGGTAAGTGGATTATTGAAGCACCCTATGTCATGCAAGCTGCACATGATTTAAAAGTGCATTTAGGCTGGTCGGTGCAAATCTATAATGCTGCTGAAGCCTTGCCGAATTTAATCAACCCATTTTTTATGCTGCCAATGCTTGGCATTCTCAAATTAAAAGCCAAAGATGTGATTGGCTTTACCGTCACTCAATTGGTTTTCCACCTACCTTTGGTGCTTTTCCTACTTTGGATTTTAGGCCGTAGCCTGACCTATATGCCACCTACCTTCTAAACCAAGGAAGAAAACACAATCTAAATAAAAAAGGACGAATCATATTCGTCCTTTTCTCATTCTATAAATATTCAATAAAGCGTATTTTTAATGTAGCCCAATTAATTAAACACATTATTTAAATACACAATGCGCTCATTGGTTTTTTGATTAAAGCACTTGGTATATTGCAATTGTTGATCTTGGGCACGTAAAGCATCATCCCAATATTGTGACTGCTTTTGATAAGTTTCTTTTTCACTATCCGTCATTTGGTAGACACTTTTTTGAGAAATCACTTTACAGTCTACATCACGTTTTTCAAACCAATCCGTTTGGTCTTGTTGAAGCTGCTGTTTTTGCTCCTCAGTGAAATTGTCCCAAGTTTGGTTCAGACGTTCCACCACTTTGACTTGGTCAGCGTCCAATTCCTTCTTACGAATATTCATGGCTTTTTGTGCCAGTTCCATCTGCGCAACTTCTTGCTCATTATATTGTTTTATATTCTTTTGTATTTCTGCATTTTCTTTTTCATATGCCGCAAACTGAACCGCATGCTGCGTCACCAACACTACACCATCAATCACGCCATTTTGATTGGGTACATTCAGGCTAATGCCTTCTTTATCCGTTTTAATGATGTTATAGCTAAATGCACCTTGTAGCTGATCATTGTCTAAGTTGAGTGAATATTCACCCTCTTCTAAGACATCACGCAAAGTACTTTGATAACCGTCCTCACACTCTTCACATGGACGCGCTAAAAACGCATTTTCAGCACGTTTCTGTAACCCTTTCGGGAAAATCACCACCAACTGGCTTTCGCAGTCCAATTGCTTCGCTGTATCAGGCTTTTCTGTGGTCGTTGAAATCCCTTTAATTTCAAAGCGAATACCGTTATTAATCTGCGTTAATAATTTTTCATCGGCCTCATATTCACGGCTATCACGCAAACGGCGGTCTAGGGCTTTTAAGTATTCAGCTTTTAAATGCGCCTGAATTTGTTCGACATTGGCAGGAGCCGTACAACTCCAATCTGACATTTCTTGCGGTTCAGCAACCGTTTCTGTTTTATTCTCGATTCGGTTACAAGCACTTAAAAATAAACTGCTCAAGATTAGACTGGCAAAAATTGTTTTCTTCATCATTGTTATAAAACCATAAGGCTGTTGTTTTTCGCAGCGTATTTAACCAAAAAATAAGCTTTTATGCGAGTAGCTATATAAAAGAACCCTGCCGTAGCAAGGTTAAAATATCGTTTAGTTGGCCTTTTCAACACCACGATCATCCACTTCACGCACCACACCCGAGTCTGTATTTAAAATCTCAAACTCGATACGGCGGTTTTTAAACTTGCCTTCATCAGTTTGATTATCTGCTATTGGCTTTTCTTGGCCATAACCAATCGCTCGCAACTGCGCAGGATCGACGCCTTTAAAAATTAAATAATCCACCACCGCTTGTGCTCGATTTTGTGACAAGGTTTTATTGACTGCTGCATCTCCCGTTGCATCTGTATGCCCCATCACGGTCAGTTTGACTTGTGGTGCTTTTTGCATCAGCGCTGCGGCCTGATCCAAAATCGACTTATTGACATCAGGAATACTCGATGAAGCTGTATCAAAGTTAATAATTTGCAAGTTCAATGCCGTGGCAACGTCTAGTGCTCGAACTTGCTCAGGATTAATTTCTGCCAGTGCACGCTCAGCATCACTAATACTGGTATCAACGGCACGGTTTACATCCAGTGGTTGCTGAGTCACAACCGTCATATTGCGCAGTAAAGGTTTAATTTGATCTGCCACTTTAAGTGCATTGGCTGGATCTTGTGATTGAATCGATAACTGATTGCCAAACCAGGTTAAATTTATATTTGGCACACCTTTCAATGCACTAATTACACTAGGTATCGCATCTTGGTCGATAAATTCAGTGTGATACATACTCTGCATATCTGCACCACAACCGATGCTGTTATTAAAAATTTGCTTTACTTCTTTTTGTAAAATTTCAACATAAGCCGCATTGGCTGAGAAAATTTGGCAGGTGACCAAGTCTCCTGTTGCCCCAGTGGTGATTTGAAATTTAGCGGGTTGGCTGGCATTCACATTTGCAGCAGGTGCTGTTTCAGTGGTGGCTTTGTCGGTACAAGCCCTAAAAATAAAAGCAAACAATGCCGCAAAAATAATTAAAGCCAAAATTGGCAGTAAAAATGACCGTTTATCATCTACTTTTGTAGCATGTACGCTTGCAGGTGCAACATGTGTAGCTTGTCCTTGTAAGGTATTTACCCCCAATCCGGCCAGTAATGCAGTTGCCCACTCAGGTAAGGCACGACTAATGGAATCTGTGTTGACCTGTAGTAAATGGGAAATCGCTTCAGGTTCTGAAGAACCTGCCTCTGTCGTTAAAAATGCTAATGTAGGTGTAATCGAACGGCTCAAGGTACTTTCAATTTCATCTGCGGATGCTGCCCCGCAAACATGCTCCAAAAACTGTTGCTTGAGACTAACATTCGATACAAAAGCATCATTAAGACGTGGATTCAACTGCTGTTGAAATGCAGGAATCAGTTCAGACTTTGACTTTAATATAGACAGTAAAATTGGTAAAAAGGATTGAATTGCTTGATTTTTTTCAAGTAAATGTTGTGTATCACCCTCTAAAACAATTGCAGAGACATTTTGTTTTAGTAAATCCATAAAATCGACATTCATGAAGTCTTACCCCACTTTTTCTCATTGTTTTCATCATCATTTTCCAGTTTATCTGTTCATTTTTTACACTTTGTAAAATATTGTATTTGCATCAGTTTTACCTAGGCCCAATAAAAAAGCCAGCCGAAGCTGACTTTTTAATCCACGTTTAAGGCAATATTTAAGCTGCAAAAGTTTTTAGAACTTTTCCTTTCACCACTTGATTGATCAAAGGCGTATTTTTACCTTGCGACAAAATATTGTCTTTATTCACAATCCAGTCTAACTCAGGATCAACCAACACCCAACCAGCTTCAGCAGACCAACGTTCAAGCATATTGGCTACCGTGGCTGGTGCAATCGTGACTTTTTCGACCCATTCCAAAGGGCTAAATAAACCTTCACGCACCAATTGCACACCGAAAGTTACATAGGTATCAAAAGCGGTAATACCTGGCTGTGTTTCAGCAAATGGTGCAAGCTTTGCAGAGCTGCTCAGCGGTTCATGATGCGTACAAATCGCATCGATCACTCCACTTTTCACACCTTGGCGCAGGAGCTCTTTATCCGACTCAGCACGTAACGGAGGACGGACGTGTGCAAGTGAGTTAAAGCCATCAATCAGCTGATCTGTTAAATGCAGCTGATGCATTGCCACATCGCATGTGACTGGCAGACCTTTATCTTTAGCGATTTTGATCAAATCAACAGAAGCGCCTGTAGACAATAAGCCAAAGTGAGCACGAACACCCGTCGCTTCAATCATTAACAAATACTTGGCAATGGCAATGGTTTCAGCAATCGCAGGGATGGTCGGTAAGCCCTGACGCGATGCCACAAAGCCCTCATGGACACAGCCATCTTTGGCAATTTGCGGTTCTTCGGCATAAAACACGACCGTCATGCCAAGGCCAGCTGCGTATTCTAAAGTGCGCAGCACCACATCGTCATCTGCGAAAGGCGCATTGGCATTTGAAACGGCTGTACAACCGCCCTTTTTGAGACCCGCCATATTTGCAGGTTGCTTACCTTGTAGACCTTGGGTTTGAGCACCAATCACTTCCAGATAAATGCCGCCATCCAGCATCGCTTTTTCCATCAAACCATGAATTAAAGCACCATTGTCTTGCACAATCGGTTTTGAGTCTGGCGGTGTAAACACATGCAAAATACCATTTTCACGCGCAGCACGACCTTCTGATTTTAGTGTCCCGTGCTGTTGCTGACCCGGCTCACGTAGGCGTGCACATAAGTCCACCATGGTTGGCATCAACCACTTGCCTTGACCATCAATCGTTTCAGTGACATTGGCTGTTTCAGCAACCAACTTGCCATTTTCGATATATACCGTTTGAACCGCATCTGTTTGATGAATTGGGTCAAGAACACGTACATTTTCAATTTTTACAACAGTCATGACTTATTCCTTATCCCGCAATCGCGTCTAACAAACCTTGCTCTTGCAGTTGACCTTGCATTGCAAGCGCCAAAACTGCCATACGTACAGCAATCCCGTTGGTCACCTGATTTAAAATCACAGACTGTGGACCATCGGCAATACTGGAATCAATCTCTACACCACGGTTCATAGGCCCCGGATGCATAACGATGCAATCAGGTTTTGCCATCGCAAGACGTTCTTTGTTTAAACCGTACATTTTGTAGAATTCAGCTTGAGATGACAGCGCAGGCGAATCAATACGTTCATTTTGAATGCGTAAGGTAATAATTACATCGCAGTCTTGAATCCCTGCTTCCATGTTATTAAATAAACGTACACCTTCACCATATTCGTCAAAACCATATGGCAGCAGCGTATTCGGTGCAATTACACGAATATCTTTACACCCCAGTGTTTGTAATGCAGCAACATCTGAACGCGCCACGCGTGAATGTTTAATATCACCAATGATGGCAATTGAAATATCTTCAAATTTCTTTTTGGTTTCACGGCGAATGGTCAGCATGTCCAACATAGCTTGTGTTGGATGTGCATGACGGCCATCACCTGCATTGATAATTGCAACGTGTGGACAAACGGTTTGGGCAATAAAATGTGCCGCACCCGACGAAGAATGACGTACCACAAAAATATCCGCAGCCATCGCTTCTAAGTTCCACAAAGTGTCTCTGAGCGTCTCCCCTTTGGAAGTACTTGAACGTGCGATATCGATATTTAATACATTTGCAGAAAGTCGTTTTGCCGCTGCTTCAAAAGTAGTACGAGTACGGGTTGAGTTTTCAAAGAAAAGGTTCATTACCGTTCGACCTTCTAAGAGGTTGTTGGTAATCAGCTGATTTTGGTCATTAAAAAAGGACTGCGCGGTGTCCAATATTTTTGTAAGAGTTTCTTTAGAAAGACCTTCGATGGTGAGGAAGTGTTTGAGATGACCATCTTGGTTGAGTTGAATCTGACTCGGAGTATGCAATGCTGCCAAGTGCATGAGAGATTCCTTGTACGTTAAGTTAACGCATTATACAGATTTTCTTTTTGATTTGGACCTCAGTTTAAAACAATTGCCTTAATTATCATCGGCTTCAAAACTAAGATTATGAAATTCTTATCTATTATTTCAACCAGTTAAATTAAACCATTAAAGGCTAAATCACCCAAATTCTGAGTCCATCAAATTACTATAAATATCAATTCTATAGAGTTTCTTATCTCACTTATCCCAAGTGGACATTTTAAAAAGCTCTCTTGCGAGAGCGATCCAACTTCAGTGATTCTTATCGTAAAGCGCCAATATAGTGATGTGACACTTGGGCACGGTAGATTTCTTCTTCAGTGGCTTCCAACTCATGTCGTGTCGTGTCGACCTGTTTAGGTTTCTCGATCACGGCGGTTTCTTCATAGTTAAAAACATCCATGACACTGTCTAAACGACTCACCAGACGAATCAGTTCAGCATCTTCCGTACTTAAAGCAAGCTCTGCCATCTGACGTGCATAACTTGGATTTTCCACCAAATACATCACATCAATTACACGCCCCGATACACGGCGCAGACGTGCATAAAGTAAAGTTGCAATTGAAAAAGCATCAGCATGACTTACAACACCGCGATCTAACTTGGTCGACATATTCATCCCCTTTCAAGTGAAAAATATTTACTGACGATCTATCAGAAATCAGTCAGCAAATTTAACTTGCAAGGATTTAGCAAAATACGTACCAAAAACGTTATTGTTCACATGGTGATTCATTTATTTTGATATTTCCGCTGAGTAGAGGCATATTTAAAAAACCATTCAGAGGCAAAATACGTTAAACTTTAGCGAGTTTATTTTGTTTTATTTTGGTCTCTCAAATTTATGAAAACCGCTTCGCGTTTAAGCAGCTATTGGGTTACGTGTGCCGATGGCTTAGAAACCTTACTCCAAGAAGAATTAGAAGGTTTAGGTGTTCAAAACATTGAACGTTTTCCTGGGCGTTTAGTTTTCAAAGGTACACTGGAACATGCCTATCGCATTTGTATGTGGTCGCGTCTTGCGTCACGTGTACTCACACCAATTCATGTCCATGAACTGGAATTTAGCCATGACGCACGTGATGTTGCTGAAGAGCTCTACGAAGGTGCAATGAACTTTGACTGGTCGCTGATTTTTGCACCACAAAGCACCTTCGCCGTTCGTTTACATATTGAACGTGAAATTAAGGTGAACAGCCAGTTTGCAACTTTACGTGTAAAAGACGGTATCGTGGATTCATTCATGGAAGCTGTCGGTAAGCGTCCAAGTATTGATATTAAGCAACCTGAAATTACCATTTATGCACTCGCAGGAAAAACTGAACACACCTACTGTTTAGACTTATCTGGTGATTCACTGCATAAACGTGGCTACCGTCGTTATATGACCGATGCCCCAATTAAAGAAAACTTAGCCGCTGCGATTTTACAAAAAGCCAAGCTCCTTGCAAAAAGACCCGATATTTTCCTTGACCCAATGTGTGGTTCTGGGACGTTCATTATTGAAGCATTGATGATGCTGACTGACCGTGCACCTGGTTTAGTTCGTCGTTTCGGTTTCAATGGCTGGAATGGCCATGATCATGATCTGTGGATGAGCATTAAAGCGGAAGCAGCTGAACGCCATCAAACAGCCTTGGAACAACCTCTCCCTAAGTTCTACGCATTTGATGCAGACTGGGAAGCGGTAAAAGCCACCAAGCAAAATATTATTGCTGCTGGTTTTGAACGTGTACTTGACCAGATCCAAATCGAAGAACGAACTTTAGCCGATTGGCCAAACTTTGAAGCCGAAGGAAAAACAGCCTTTATTGTGACCAACCCACCTTATGGTGAGCGTTTGGGTGATAAAGCCTCAAACCGTGCTTTATATTTAGGCTTATCTGCTTTGCTGCAAAAGAACTTCCCAAATCAGACCGCAGCGGTCATAGCAGCAGCCGTTGAGCAAGCTGATGTATTGGCACTGAATGACCCGCAAACCATGCGTTTGATGAATGGTAAATTGCCAATTTACGTGCGTTCAGGTTCAGTTAAACCTGTTGCAGTGATCAAGCCATTCTTGGAAACATGGCAGCCTCAGCAGTTTGAAGCAATTGAAGGCGCTGAAGACTTTGCTAACCGTTTACAAAAGAACATGCAGACCTTAAAGAAATGGGCAGTAAAAGAAAACATTCACTGTTTACGTTTATATGATGCCGATCTTCCAGACTTTAACGTCGCAGTCGATTTGTATGGTGAACGTTTACATGTCCAAGAATATGCGCCACCGAAAAAAATCGATCCTGAAAAAGCCAAGAAACGTTTCAATCTTGCTTTACAGGCGATTCGTGCTGTAACAGGTTTAGGCCGTGATGCGATCTTTATCAAAACACGTGCTCGCCAAGAAGGTAAAACTCAATATACCAAGCAAAGTACTGCTTCTAAGCGTTTTATCGTGCAAGAAGGCAAAGCGAAAATTTTAGTGAACTTAACTGATTACTTAGATACAGGTTTGTTCCTCGACCACCGTCAAATCCGCTTACGCATTGCACAAGAAGCACGTGGTAAGCACTTCTTGAACTTGTATAGCTATACCTCTACAGCCAGCTTACATGCAGCATTAGGCGGTGCGGCAAGTACCACCAGCGTCGATCTTTCAAATACATATTTGAACTGGTCTAAAGAGAACTTCGTCTTGAACGGCTTAACGGTCGATCATGCAGATGAACAACATCAATTCTTTGCCAGCGACTGTTTTGAGTGGTTAAAAGAAGGTCATGAGCAATATGAGCTGATCTTTATTGACCCACCAACCTTCTCAAACTCGAAGAAGTTCTATGGCACCTTTGATGTACAACGCGACCATTTATCCTTGCTCAAACGCGCGATGAACCGTTTAACCACGGATGGTACTTTGTACTTCTCGAACAACTACCGTGGTTTTGAAATGGACGAAGAAATTTTGGCGTTCTTTGATGTCGAAGAAATTACCAATGAAACTATTGGGCCTGACTTCAAGCGCAATCAAAAAATCCACCGTGCGTGGAAAATCACCCACCCAAAAAACTAATGCACTGAAGATGAAATACCCGCTGGCATTTCATCTTCGCTAAATTTTGCATTAGACAATTTTCAGATGTAAAAAAGGGACGAAATGCGTCCCTTTTATTATGTTAGATCATCATATTTTGCATTATTCAGTCAGGAAATTGGTTTGCCCATATTTGTAATCAACTGACATTTTCATGACATTCCCTTCACGTTTCACCTGTCCTGAACTCTGCATCGTTGAAAGCATGGTTTCGATCTCTTGATCAGACATGCTGATGCCTCCTTTTTGCAGATAATTATTCATGATGCGCGAGATCATATTTTTATCAAACTGAATATCTGCTCTGTATTCCATTAAACTCGGCATCATTTTCACCATACCCATCACCGTCGATTGGTGGCTCGGCATAATACGCCCCGTCACACTCGCTTGTGCAACCCCTTCCCCAATAGCAAATTGGTTCTCTTTGGATTCAAAACGGAAACCTTCATTAATCACTGCCAATAAAGCAGGCTCCATATCTTTTTCCATTGCCTCTTTTGCCAAACAACTGTTTTCACTTTTCGCCAAAATATCAAACAACGTCTGCAATTTTTGTCGGTTTATATCGAGTACATTAAAATTAAACTGTACGTTTTGGACAGCGGGCGCTGAAGGCATTTTCATTTCATCTAGACGCAATAACATTTCAGTGTTTACAACTCGGTCTGTCAGTTCACTTTGCGTTTCTATACTAAAATTCTTTAGTTCGGCATTGGTAGGTTTATTGATATCTCGATCTGACATTTTCAACAAATCCATCTGAATTTTGGTTTCACCCGCCTCAAGATATTCACCATTCAGCCCTTGGTTGCTTTCTAGTTTTAACCCCACCATTTGCAAATGTATATTTGGATCGGTGACTGTTAAATTCGGAATTTCAAGCTGTAAATCCAGTATCTTTAACTGTTGTTCGATTGGTTTTGCACGAAACTTTAATGTCATCGGGTCTAATCTAGACTGGAGTTGAGCTTCATTGCGGGTAATCACTGGCGTAGTCAAGGTACTATTCAAAGTACCCAACCAATTCACTTTGCTTTGTACTTTAAGTGGTTCCTTCAACAAAGACTGAAGTGCGCCGGGTGCTTGCGTAATATTAATATCTGAACGAATCGCATATCCATTCCAACTCCGTTGAATATGATCCTGCCCCTTCAATTGGATCACTTCTTTCGGTTTACATGGGTCTAGGACTAATTCAGCGGTCCAGTTCGCACTGCCATTTAAAGCCCCCATTTGAAATTGTTGATATTGCAACTTTAAATCATTCGATTGTTTGGTGCTGTGTTGATAATAAGCCTTCAAGCTTTTATCCGCATAAAGATTCCCCCCTACTGCGACCACAGCAAGCGTAAGTACGCCTCCAATACCCCACTTCAATTGAGTCATTTCTTCTATCTCAAGTTGTTTGTTTTTTATTAAAATAAATTATAAAGAGAATCTTTAAATAAAGATAATTGTTTTGCAAATAAATCACTTAGATGCCATACCCATCACATAAATGTGAAAACTTACGTCACATTTTGGCTTAAAAATGTCAGCTTTTAACATTTCTATCCCGCAATAAAAAACCCAGCCGAAGCTGGGTTTTTTAGTTTCAATGAACCATTTACACGATTAACTCATTTTCACTTTGTCAAAGCTCAACTGACCATCATGTGCAGTGATCATAATATTGTCTCCAGCCACATAGTAACCCGACAATATTTTTTGTGCTAAGTTGTTTTCAACCTGTTGCTGGATGGCACGTTTCAATGGGCGTGCACCGTATACTGGGTCAAAACCAGCGTCAATCAATAAGTCAAAGGCTTGATCATCCACCGTTAAGCGCATATCTTTTTCAACCAAACGATCACGTAAACGATCCAATTGGATATCGGCAATACCACGAATTTGCGCTTTTTTGAGTGAATGGAAGACCACTAACTCATCAATACGGTTGATAAACTCTGGACGGAAATGTTGCGTCACGGCATTCATCACCACTGCTCGCACTTCTTCATCCAACGGATTGTCACCCAACTCACGCACATCACTCGAACCTAAGTTCGATGTCATGACGATCACAGTATTTTTAAAGTCAACCACGCGACCTTGCGAATCCGTTAAGCGACCATCATCCAACACTTGGAGCAAGATGTTAAACACATCGGGGTGTGCTTTTTCCACTTCATCGAACAGCACGACACTATACGGTTTACGGCGTACAGCTTCGGTTAGCACACCACCTTCTTCATAGCCGACATAACCAGGAGGCGCACCCACCAAACGGCTGACAGAGTGTTTTTCCATAAACTCGGACATGTCGATACGAATCATAGCATCGTCACTATCAAACAAGAAGTTTGCCAGTGCTTTAGTCAACTCTGTTTTACCAACACCAGTTGGGCCCAAGAATAAGAACGAGCCGCTTGGTCGGTTCGGATCAGATAAGCCAGCACGCGAACGACGAACCGCATTGGATACTGCAACCACAGCATCATCCTGCCCGACGACACGGTTATGTAAGAACTCTTCCATATGGAGAAGTTTCTCACGTTCACCTTGCATCATTTTAGCCACTGGAATGCCCGTAGCAGCACTAACGACTTCTGCAATTTCATTGTCAGTGACTTTGTTGCGCAGTAGTTTTGGCTCTTCTTTTTCCTCAACGACTTCTTCTTCATTGAGACGTTTTTCCAGCTCTGGAATCACACCATACTGAAGACGCGACATTTCACCCAAGTCGTTTTCACGCTGTGCTTTTTGCAGCGCAATACGCGCCTGATCCAATTCAGCTTGAACTTGTTTGGTACCTTCAACTAAGGTTTTTTCAGCTTTCCAAACTTCTTCTAGATCATTGTATTCGCGTTGAACTTCACTGATTTGCTTTTCAAGATGAGCAACTTCCGCACGACTACCTGCATCTTCATCTTTTTTCACTGCTTCAAGTTGTAGTTTCAATTGAATCAAACGACGTTCAAGTTTATCCAGAGCTTCTGGCTTAGAGTCCAGCTCCATTTTGATACGAGAAGCCGCTTCATCAATCAAATCAATTGCTTTATCAGGCAATTGACGGTCAGTGATGTAACGATGTGACATTTTCGCTGCTGCAATGATGGCAGAGTCTAAAATTTTCACACCATGGTGCACTTCATAGCGCTCTTTCAAACCACGTAAAATCGCAATGGTGTCTTCCACACTCGGCTCATCGACCAACACTTTTTGGAAGCGACGCTCTAGCGCAGCATCTTTCTCAATGTACTGACGATATTCATCCAATGTGGTTGCACCAACACAACGTAGCTCACCACGCGCGAGAGCAGGTTTGAGCATATTACCTGCATCCATAGCACCATCGCCTTTACCTGCGCCCACCAGTGTGTGTAATTCATCGATAAACAAAATGACTTCACCATCTTGTTTAGACAAATCTTTCAGTACTGCTTTTAAGCGCTCTTCAAACTCGCCTCGGTATTTAGCACCCGCAAGCAATGAACCCAAATCTAAGGATAAAACACGTTTACCTTGTAAGCTTTCAGGCACTTCACGGTTAATAATCCGCTGTGCTAAGCCCTCAACAATGGCTGTTTTACCAACCCCTGGTTCACCAATCAACACTGGGTTATTTTTGGTACGACGCGACAAAACTTGAATGGTACGGCGAATTTCATCATCACGCCCAATCACAGGATCTAACTTACCTGCCAGTGCGCGTTCAGTTAAATCAATGGTGTATTTATTCAGAGAATCGCGTTGATCTTCATGATTGTTGCTCATGACTTTCTCATCACCTCGAATTTTTAAAATGACTTTGCGTAAGCTGTCTGCTTGTACGCCCACGCTGTTGAGTAGCGTTTTAGTTGCCCCCACTTCGGCCAAGGCTTGCATCACCCAATCGGTAGACAAAAACTCATCGCCTGCTTTTTGTGCAAAACTATCTGCCAGATTTAGTGCTTTGACTGCCTCTGAACTTAAGTTGACGTCTCCTGTAGGATTTGTCAGTGTTGGTGCATCAGCTAGTGCTTGTTTTAATTTGCTTTGTAAAGCAGGTAAATTGGCACCCGCTTGTTGCAACAAACTCAGATTAGAGGTTTCATCTAACAATGTTGATAAAATATGAATACCTTCAATTGCGGTATGGTCTTTCCCCACTGCAAGTGATTGAGCATCTGAGAGAGCTTGCTGTAAGCGGTTTGTGAATTTTTCAAATCGCATTCTTGTTTTCCTCACAATAAATTTCGAACTTGATGGATATATGGGAACAATTGCTCAAAATTCAATTCAAATTTAATTAATTTTTCTACATTTTAACTTATTTTTCATTAGTTTATCTTAATAATAAACTCATAAGACTCGGTTATAAGATGGGTCTTCTCCGCCTTATTTTCAAGCGTCACCCCACATTATTTATGTATTAAAGACCACAACGACCTATCAATCAGTGACAACCAAAATTATTTGATCAATTATTAATCAAACAAGCAACGCATTTTTCTATTTATTCGTGTGATGAATTGTGTCCCAGTTTACGGAATCAAAACAAAAGCGTGAAGCATGAAAAAGGCCGATCACCAGATCAGCCTCAAATGACTTAAAAGTCAGCTTTTAATTTGCTTCAATAATCTCAAAATCATGGGTGATTTCAACCCCACCATCCATCAACATTTTGCTCGCAGAACAGTACTTTTCTGCCGATAATTCCACAGCTTTTGCGACTTGTTTTTCCTTCACCGCATGACCCGTAATCACGAAATGTAAGTGGATTTTTGTGAACACTGCAGGGATGCTATCTGCCCGCTCTGCCTTGAGTTCACAGCGTACATCGGTAATTTTTTGGCGTGATTTTTTAAGTATGGTCACGATGTCAAAAGAAGCGCAACCACCCAGTCCTGTCAGGATCAATTCCATTGGTCTTGGACCACGGTTTTCACCCCCATATTCTGGCGATCCATCCATGATAACACTGTGACCACTTTGAGTTTTTGCTTCGAAAGCAACATTCTCTAACCAATGAACAGTTGTTTGCATTGCAAGTACCTAAAAAAAGCTATAGATTGACGAAGTGACTTTACACTAACATAAATTGAGTTGATAAGGAATTTCAGCTCTGACTGTGTGACAAGTTCACCCTAGGTCTGTGCGATCTATATTTTATCCATTTTCGGAACCGTTAGCATGACTTCAAGCTTTTCACAATTAAGCACTGATGCGCTGTCTCCAGGTCAACTCCCCGAGTCAGTCAAAGCATTATTAAAACGCGCATATATTAATCGTTATCCTAAGCGTACCACCATCGTAGATGCAGGCTCAGAATCTAAATCTTTATATTTGATTTTAAAAGGTTCGGTCTCCATTATTCTGCGTGAAGACGATGAACGTGAAATCGTAGTCGCTTATTTAAATGCGGGTGATTTTTTTGGGGAAATGGGTCTATTCGAAGCAAACTCACAACGTACTGCTGAAGTGCGTACCCGTGATGTCTGCGAAATTGCTGAAGTGACTTATGAAAACTTCCATGAACTCAGCAAACAATACCCTGACCTGAGCTATGCAGTATTTGCACAGCTGGTACGCCGTCTAAAAAATACCACACGTAAAGTGACTGACCTTGCATTTATCGATGTTTCAGGTCGTATTGCACGTTGCCTAATCGACTTATCGTCGCAACCTGAAGCGATGATTTTACCAAATGGCCGCCAAATTCGTATTACGCGTCAAGAGATTGGACGTATTGTCGGTTGTTCACGTGAAATGGTTGGTCGTGTTTTGAAAACACTCGAAGAGCAAGGCATGATCGAAACTGATGGTAAAGCCATCTTAATTTTCGATGCCTCTTTAGAAGAGTCAAAAGCGAATGCTGATGACTATGAAGACGAAGAATAAGACTTTCCTCCATAGCTGATACAGCCAAAAGCAAATCTTAGGATTTGCTTTTTTTTATGTCTTTAAATCTGCTTCTGCTTTGACAAAATCATGACAAACTTTGTAAAAATAGTGATTTAACCTACTGGGCATAACTGTGTAATCTAATTCGACCGAAAAAACGCAGTCCATAAAAGGAAATGTTGAATGCAATTTAAACCCTTAGCCGATACAGGTATTTTGGTTCCTGAAATTTGTCTCGGCACCATGACCTTTGGTGAGCAAAACACTCAAGCTGAAGCCTTTGAGCAACTTGACTATGCTTTGGCGCAAGGCATTAACTTTTGGGACACTGCGGAAATGTACCCTGTTCCTCCAAAACCTGAAACTCAAGGTGCGACCGAAAGTATTATTGGCCAATGGATTGCCCAGCGCGGCGGTCGGGACAAGCTATTTTTAGCCTCTAAAATTGCGGGGCCATCTCAAGGTGGTAGTCATATTCGTGATGGACAGACTCGTTTTAATGCAAGCGACATTTCTACCGCCCTAGATGGCAACCTAAAGCGTTTACAGACCGATTATATTGATTTATATCAACTACACTGGCCACAGCGCCCAACCAACTTTTTCGGAAAATTAGGCTATGAAAACAGTGAAGCCCATAACACGCAAACCGTGACCTCTTTGCAAGAAACACTACAAGCATTAGAAACAGAGATTCAAAAAGGGCGTATTCGTTATATTGGCTTATCTAATGAGACGCCATGGGGCACTATGAAGTTTCTACAGATTGCAGAACAGCTTGGCCTGTCTAAATTTGTCACTGTGCAAAACCCATATAGCCTACTGAACCGCACTTATGAAATTGGCATGTCGGAAATTGCGAAATATGAAGGCATTGGTTTACTCGCCTACTCCCCACTCGCTTTTGGCTATCTCACAGGTAAATTCCGTAATGGTGCACGCCCAGCGAATGCTCGCGTGACGCTTTTCAGCCGCTTTAGTCGTTATAGCAACCCAGAGAGTGAATGGGCAACAGAACAGTATGCACAATTGGCTGAACGTCATGGTTTAACACCGACACAACTGGCTTTAGCCTTCATCAAGCAGCAGTTTTTTGTGACCAGTACGATTATTGGTGCGACCAACTTAGACCAGCTGAAAGAAAATATTCAAGCTTTTGAGATTGATTTATCGGAAGAAGTTTTACAGGGTATTCAAGCTATTCATCAGCAACAACCTAATCCTGCGCCATAGATATTTCTTAATTAGCTGTTCAGGTGAAGCACTACTTCATCTGTAACAAATAATTTATGATTTTCAAAATCATCAACTGACAATAAAAAAGGACGCCTTGGCGTCCTTTTTTACTCAAAAACAAATTAACGTCTTTGGTTATAAACCGCTTGAGCAGCGGCTAAGTTCTTACGCATTGCTTCAATACGTTGACTATTTGAGGGGTGCGTCGACAGGAATGAAGAACCGCCTGCTCCATCGAGCTTATTCATTTTTTCCCACAGACTAATTGCGGCTTGAGGGTTATAGCCTGCTTTAGCCATCAACATTAAACCACCTTGGTCTGCACGACTTTCTAGGCTACGTGAGTATGGCAAGCCAATACCAATTTGACTACCTAGCTGCGCTGCTGCTGAACCTGTTTGACCTACACCTGCCGCACTTAGACCAATTCCCAAGGCCAAATCCGTTAATGCCTGCGCACCCACTTTACTCTTCGAATGCTCTTCTAAAGCATGCACCATCTCATGTCCCATCACCGCTGCAATTTCAGCATCAGTTAGGTTCAATTTATCTACAATACCCGTATAGAACACCACCTTACCACCAGGTGCAACATAGGCATTGACCTGATTTGACTTAAGTACTGCCAACTGCCAGTCAAATTTCGTTCCAGTTTGGTTCATTTGATCAGCATATGGTTTCAAGCGATTGAATACACCATAAATACGCTTATACGTTGTTGATGAGGTATCTAAGGTCTTTGTGGTTCGTGCTTCATTCACTGTTTTGTTGAAGCCTTGGGTTGCTGCTGCATTTAATGTTGCAGTATCTGCACCTGCCACTTCCGCAAAAGTTGCACAACCTGAAATGGTAACCACACTTGCTGCACACAAACTCATTAATATTTTATTTTTCATTATTGCTTAACTCCATCCATCTCAAAGCATTTTACATAATGTGCTGAATTATATTGAATAGACTTAAAGTGTTAAATATCATCACCGCGTTTTATCATAGCAATTATGTAAAAATATCTTCACAATTAAGCACAATAAGCCAAATTTCCGTGCTAGAGCGATATCTACACACTACCTTAAACCTAGTTACATAAACTGAATCAAAAGCCAATAAACCAAACACAGGATATTTAAACCCAAATACAGGTGGCTTAAGGGTTCAATTTTTTCCTCAAGGGTCGCACTTTTACGCTTTGCAAACAGAAATGCATTTTGGAGCAGTATGATCGGCACCAAGATACAAGCAATAATCACAGACAATCCAATGAGTGCACTATAAATCACGTCTGGATCGGTGGTTTGCCCTTGAATAATCATCATCGCGATTGTTGGCGCACCACCCATAGCAAAAAGTAGTGAGTAAAAAATAGTTCCCGCGATATTCTTTTGCATCCTGCCTGCTCATCTGTTTATTGTGCATTTTATTCTAACAAGCACTTATACACTATGTCGTGCTTATTCATGCAACTTTAGTCGGGAAAGTCATTCCAGCTCAGCAGCTTAAATCAATATCTGTCAAGCTCATGTACAGATGTACCGCACAAATAAAAAACCCTGTACTAGACAGGGTTTTTTATTCGATGCTTTATCGCTTAAGCGTCAAATGGATGACGTAAGACAATCGTTTCTTCACGGTCTGGACCTGTAGAAATGATATCGATTGGGCATTCGATTAATTGTTCAATGCGTTTTACATAGTTGATCGCTGCTTGTGGCAATTGATCCATTGATTTCGCACCAAAGGTAGACTCAGACCAACCTGGCATTGTTTCGTAAATTGGTTTTAAAGTTTCAAATGCAAGCGCATCAGAAGAACCAACACAACCAGAATCTGCCGCTTCGTAACCTACGCAGATTTTCACTTCTTCTAAACCATCAAGAACGTCAAGTTTAGTTAAGCAAATACCTGAAAGTGAGTTTACGTCTACAGAACGACGAAGGATTTCAGCATCGAACCAACCACAACGACGTTGACGACCCGTAGAGGCACCAAATTCAGAACCTACAGTCCCTAAGTGCTTACCAATCGCATCACCTACGTCATTTGCAGCGTCATAAACCAACTCAGTTGGGAACGGACCTGCACCTACACGTGTTGTGTATGCTTTAGTAATACCCAATACATAGTCAAGATGTAAAGGCCCCAAACCAGAACCTGAGCTTACGCCACCAGCAGTCGTGTTTGAAGACGTTACATACGGATATGTACCATGGTCAACATCTAGAAGGGAGCCTTGAGCACCTTCAAACATGATGTTATCACCATTTTTACGGTAATTATGCAGCTCTGTAGTGACATCAATCACAAGTGGTGCAACCACTTCACGCCATTGATCACACAGCGCAAGTACATCTTCTAATTTAACTGCTTCTACGCCGTAGAATTGTGTTAATTGGAAGTTATGGTACTCAAGAAGTTCAGTTAACTGAGCTTTAAGATGCTCGCCACCACGAACCAAGTCTGCAACACGAATTGCACGACGTGCAACTTTGTCTTCATACGCAGGACCAATACCACGACCAGTGGTACCAATTTTCGCATTACCACGCTTGATTTCACGCGCTTGGTCAAGTGCAATATGGTTTGGCAAAATCAGTGGACAGTTCGGAGAAATACGTAGACGTTCTTTAACTGGCACGCCTTCTTTTTCAAGAATGTCCATCTCTTTGATGAGCGCTTCAGGAGAAAGCACCACACCATTACCAATTAAGCACAGTACGTTTTCACGTAAAATACCAGATGGAATGAGGTGTAATACAGTTTTCTTACCACCAACGACAAGTGTATGACCTGCGTTATGTCCGCCTTGATAACGAACGACCGCAGCCGCTTGATCTGTGAGCAGGTCGACGATTTTACCTTTACCTTCGTCGCCCCATTGGGTACCGAGTACCACAACATTCTTGCCCATAATAGCCTCATTGCATCATGCTGTTAAAATTGAAGAACTTCTCAGGTTTTAGCTTACCTAAAGAAGTGATTAAATTTGTTCTACAGTCCATTGACCTGCAACATTCACCAACCGGTGCGTTGCATATGGAAGCGTAGTTAAATCATCCTGCCCCAAAAGTTGAATCACACTCATGCCTTGAGCACGCGTGTGTTCAATCGCTTGGATCAAATCTGTTTGAGTACCTTTGGGTGCAACCACAAGACTGTTTTGCTGAAAACGACCTGCACTAAGTGCATATAAGTCACAACTAAAGCCTGTTGCTGGACGTGCACGCCCAAAGTGCTCACCAATTCCGTCATAACGTCCACCTTGTGCCAATGGCGCAGCACGGTTTGGTGCATAAACGGCATACATTAAGCCCGTATGGTAGTGATATGAGCGCAGCTCAACCACATCAATACCCATCTGAAGATTTGGCCAACGTTCTTGAATCTCAGATTGTGTAGTTTTTAATGCATCAAAAGCGTGCTTGAATTCCGCATCGGCAATGACTTCTGCACTTAAATGCGTTTGCAAGGCATCTAAGTCACTTGCATAACGACCTAAAGTATAAAAGTCAGCACCAAAGTTTAAACCTTGGGTAAATTCAGCCAATTCTGGCAGAGCTTTACGCTGGTATAAATCAGAGAGTTGGCGTTCAGTCGCTTTGTTTAAACCTGCAACCTTCACCATACTACGAAATAAGCCCACATGGCCTAAATCCAAATGGATACCGTCTGCAAAACCTGTTTTTTCAAGCAGGCTGATCATCACATCAATCAGTTCAACATCGGCATCGATGCTGTCTGAACCGAATAGCTCAGCACCTAATTGCAAAGGTGTACGCGTGGTATTAAAGCCTTGTGGTTTGGTATGTAGGACTGTTCCTGCATAGCAATAACGAGCAACGCCTTCAACTGGATGTACATGCGCATCAATACGAGCCACTTGTGGTGTCATATCGGCACGTACACCAAGCAAACGACCAGAAAGCTGATCAATCACTTTAAAAGTGGCTAAGTCTAAATCTTGATTCGATTCTGATAGAGAAGATAACGATTCGATGTATTCAATGAATGGCGTGTACACCAACTGATAACCTCGAGTTGCGAGGAAATCTAATGCTTGACGACGCAAAGTTTCAATCACTTGCGCCTGTTCTGGTAGTACATCAGCTACACCATCAGGTAATAACCATGTCTCTGAAATGGGCATGTTGTAAACCTAAAATCTTGTCTGCGCGGAACGAATCCGCATAAAAAAATCGGGGCACACCCGATTTCTCTTAGTCTATCACGATACAATGTGCTGTGCATTAGACAATTTCGGAAAATTTAATTTATCGTTTCGATGTCATCATTAACAACTTTATACATTCTTATCGATTTTGAGTGAGCCATTCTAAACATGACTTTAGACAATGCCCAAGTATCAGAATAAATAATATTAACTCATCCTAGTGCTCTGCACAGATTGGAAAAATTCATATAAGACTTTGTTTTATATTTTATTTCCAATTATACCTATGCTTGCACAAAAGGCACATTCTTTTATACTTCAGCTCAATTTAACAGCAACAATAAATACTACGTCGTTATACCGATAACACTTTTAATCACATATTTTTTACTTGGGGAAAATTCGATGGAAATGCACAGCAACTTATATTACAAGCATCCAGATGCTCAAATCATGTCAAAATTAGACCGATTATTTCAAGAACATCGCGGCGATGCGAGTCAATTTACGGCTTTAGTCTGTGACATCAATCCAGAACATGGTGCTGAACTGGCCGAAGATATTTTAAATACCGTCGATAATATCGAGTTTGACTTAGGTCCTGAATCGCTATACTCCCTCGCGGGTTATTCCATCGCACACTTTGTCCATGGTTCATCAGGTGATGAGTTCATGGAAGCTATTTTATTCTTCCTGAAAGCCTTGCTTCCAGACATCCATGCGCAAGCATGGGGTTGCGGTGATGATGATCCTTGGGAGTTTTGGTTCAAATTTGAAGGTGATGAACTGGTTCGTGAAGATGATGAACCTTTAAATGACCCTGAAGAAGATGAAGAAATTAAAGCCAGTATTTATGCATGGTGGCACGCAGATCTGCCTAAAGAAATTAAAGAAGGCTTTTTAAACGAAGAGTCATAATATCCTAAGTAGCATGACTAGAGTACAAGTCCTATCACTTTGAGTCATGCTGTCACATTCACGGGCAATTTCGCTATCAACTTTTGAGTTACCAAATCGGCAATTCTGTGGTTTGTTTAATATTTTGCAATGGAATTTCTGTTTTAATACTTTGTATATTGGGGATTTTATTTAGACGATGGATTTGAAACTGTCGATAGGCGTCTAAGTCTGCAACCACAATACGTAAAAAGAAATCACAATCCCCTGCCATTAAATGACACTCGACCACTTCAGGAACTTCACGAATTGATTCAACAAATTGGTTCACAGTTTGCGGATCCTGACTTTTTAGCCAAATGCGTGCAAACACGGTCAATCGCAGATTCACTTTAACAGGATCAACCAAAGCCACATAAGCCCGAATAATTCCGTCTTCTTCTAGTTGTTTTACTCGTCTTAAACACGGTGAGGCAGACAGTCCGATGCGCTGAGCCAACTCATTATTTTGAAGTTTTCCATCAACTTGTAGCACTTGCAATATACGTTTATCGGTTTGATCCATAAATTTCACCTCCTAAAGCATAATTTTGCTCATATTTAACCAATTACAGCATATTATTCCAAACAAGCCCTATATTAAGCTAAATAAAGCAAAAAATATCTTCAAAAAAAGCCTACACTTATTCACCTACTGCACCAAAACCTAGCACGCATAGGCGATTTAAAAATGTTCTCCCTTAGAAATACAACTCAAGAACTCAATGACTCTACCGATTACGTCGAGTTTAAACGTGGTATTAAAACATCTATCCCCATGCTGCTGGGCATTATCCCTTTTGCTTTGGTCTTAGGAACACAAGCCACTCAAAAAGGCTTTAGCCATTTAGAAGTTCCATTATTTACTGGCCTAAACTTTGCGGGCGGTTCCGAGTTTGCAGTGCTCGAGGTCTGGACCAATCCACCAAATTTTCTCGTTTTAATTTTCATTACGTTCCTAGTCAATAGCCGTCACTTACTCATGGGTGCAAGTCTCGTGCCCTATTTACGCCATTTGCCTAATCGACAGGTTTTCCCTGCCCTGTTTTTCATGTGTGATGAAAGTTGGGCCGCAGCGCTTGCCGATGCAGAAAAGAAGAAAAGATTTGGGCTACAACAGGCCTTTAGCATGTCCTACTACGCAGGCATCTGTTTTGCTCTGTACTTGATGTGGGTCAGTTTTACCAGCTTAGGTGCCATTCTTGGTCCTTTGCTAGGCGATGTTCACCGTTATGGATTTGATATGGCCTTTGCTGCAGTATTTTTGGTTTTACTGCGTGGTATGTGGAAAGGATTCAGTTCGGCACGCCCTTGGCTCGTCAGTCTCATCAGTGCGGCCATTGCTTATTTATATTTACCGACGGGTTGGTATGTACCTATTGGTGCAATCTGTGGCATCGCCTCTGCCTTCTTATTTATTCAGGAGGATGAGCTATGATCCACAGCACTACACTTGTCGCAATTTTATTAGTCGCAGCAACCACTTATCTGACGCGTATATTGGGCTATGTTTTGCTGAAAAATAAAACTTTAAGCAACAAACAACGAAAAATTTTGGAAGTTGTTCCAGGCTGCGTACTTATTTCAGTAATTGCACCTTATTTTGTCAAAGACAATGTCGCAGACCTACTCGCCATTGCCATCACATTGATTGCAGCTTCACGCTTTTCACTTTTACCAACCGTTGTGATTAGTATGCTGAGCGCGGCATTATTACGTACCGTGCTCATCTAAACTTAATTTTTAGCGTTCAGGCTGTACGGCTTTAGCGAGAATATTCACCAATTCAGCGTTTTGTAACTCAACTTTTTGCAACTTAGACGTGGTCTGTTCGATCACTTCCTGTTGCACATGCATCTTTTTTGCAAGATCTTGCATAATTTCCAAGGTCTTTTTTAAGTTTTCTTCAAGATGATGTACTTTTTCTTGCAGTTGATTCTGCTCTACGCTTGGATCAGTTTTATCTGCCTGATTTTTAAATTGAAACCAAATTAAAAATACGACAGCAACCGCCAACAGCAAAATAAATCCCCAAATTAAGATCAACATAAGCACCGCTCTACATTATTTTCGTTTATAAATTCATGATAACCACAAGTCTGTATTCGGTCTATGCCTATCATCTTGTTTTCAGAGTAAAAGATGCTTAAAAATAAAGACCTTTAGGTGGTTGACGCACTAAAAGATTCACACAAATCTAATAAGCGGTTTGCATAGCCCCATTCATTGTCATACCACGCAAAGACTTTGGCTTGATGCCCGACCACCATGGTTTGCGTTAAATCAACAATGAGTGAATAGGGTGAATGGTTAAAATCTGAAGACACCAAAGGTTCATCCGTCACATCCATAATTTCACGGTAGTCTGACTTCGCCGCCTGAATCAGTACTTCATTAATTTTATGATCGGTAATTGGTGTCTGCGAAATAAAAGTTAAATCAATTGCAGCCACATTAATGGTTGGCACACGAATCGAATAACCATCAATACGATCAGCCATCTTAGGCATCACTTGTTTTAAAGCACCAAGGGCTGACGATGTCGTTGGGATAATGTTTTGACCTGAAGCACGGGCACGCCTTAGGTCACGATGCGCATGATCCAATACAGACTGATCGGCAGTCACTGCATGAATTTCGGTCATGAGCGCAGTATCAATTCCAAAAGCATCATCAATGATTTTAACCAAAGGCACTAAGGCCTGTGTAGTACATGACACACTGGAAATGATTTGGTCACTGACTTTGACCTCATGGTGATTCACCCCATACACAATTGCGGCATCAACCGAGTCAAAAGGTGCCGCGCCAATAATGACCCGCTTTGCACCTGCACTGATATGCCCTGTTGCTGCTTCACGCGAGCGAAATAAACCTGTGCACTCTAGAACCACGTCTACATGGAGACTTGCCCAAGGCAAATCTTGCGGGTTTTCCTGACGTAAGACTTCAACTTTAAGTTGTGCTTGATTATTTGATAAATGCAGATAAATACGTTCATTTTCATAACTTAAATCGACTTTTCCCGGAAAGCGCCCATGCGTGGTGTCATATTTAAATAAATGCAATAAGGTTTCTACATCTGCTACATCATTTACCGCGACGATTTCAAACTGAAAGTTCTTTGGATTTTCAAACCAAGCGCGAAGTACATTACGTCCGATTCGACCAAATCCATTTATCGCCACTCGTTGCATGACTTGCCCTTATTTATAAAATGATGAAAGATAAAGCAAGCCTATATTAATGGATTTATACAGATTTGGTTAAGCTTTCTTTTTTCTATAACCCATCAGTGAAGATGATGAATATGAACCCTTAAGTCATAAGTTGACCAGCCTGACCGCCTCGCACTAATCACCTCATCTCAACGAAATGATATAAATATCCAACAATAACAAGCAAAATCTTAGAACTATCGAATACATAGAAATGTCATCAATTCACCTTAAAGTGATTGGTGCAACATCCTTTTTCCGTTATAATTTGGCGTTTTAAAATTTTTAAGCCAGTATCTGAAGTCAGCGTATTTAGAATAAGACTTTCTTCAGCTACTATTAGCCAAATCGAAATTATGGAGTGACTTGGTTGTGAGTACTCGTTTTATGACATCAGCTGAAATTCGCGAAGCTTTTTTAAGCTACTTTGAATCGCAAGGGCATACACGTGTCGCGTCGAGTTCTCTAGTTCCCGCCAACGACCCTACTTTGTTGTTTACCAACGCGGGTATGAACCAATTTAAAGATTGTTTCTTAGGCCTAGAAAAACGTGATTATGTACGTGCAGTGTCTTCACAAAAATGTGTCCGCGCAGGTGGTAAACACAACGACTTAGACAATGTCGGTTATACCGCACGTCACCATACCTTCTTTGAAATGTTAGGTAACTTCTCATTTGGCGACTACTTCAAACGTGATGCGATCAAATTTGCATGGGATTTCCTCACTGGTGAAGCTTGGTTAGCACTGCCTAAAGACAAACTCTACGCAACGGTTTACCACACTGACGACGAAGCATTTGACATCTGGAACAAAGAAATTGGTCTAGATGCTTCTCGTATCATCCGTATTGGTGATAACAAAGGCGAAAAATACGCATCAGATAACTTCTGGGCAATGGGCGATACAGGTCCATGTGGTCCATGTTCTGAAATCTTCTTTGACCATGGCGATCACATTTGGGGTGGCTTACCAGGCACACCTGAAGAAGATGGCGACCGTTTCATTGAAATTTGGAACAACGTATTCATGCAGTTTAACCGTACTGCGGATGGCGTATTACACCCGCTTCCTGCACCTTCTGTAGATACAGGTATGGGCTTAGAGCGTATTTCTGCTGTTTTACAACATGTGAATTCAAACTACGAAATTGACCTGTTCCAACACTTACTCAAAGCAGCCGCTGAAATTATTGGTCTGGATACTACAGCGCTTGAAGCTGAAGCTGCTGAGAAAGGCACACCAGTTCAATATCCTGCATCACTTAAAGTGGTTGCGGATCACGCACGTTCATGTTCATTCCTGATTGCAGATGGTGTTAACCCATCGAACGAAGGTCGTGGTTATGTACTTCGCCGCATTATTCGCCGTGCAGTTCGTCATGGTAATAAATTAGGTGCGACTGGTTCATTCTTCCACAAAATGCTTCAACCATTAATTAATGTAATGGGCGCTGCATACCCTGAGCTTGAAGCACAAAAAGCACGTATTGAAGCACAGCTTCTTAAAGAAGAAGAACAGTTTGCTAAAACACTTGAGCAAGGTTTGAAATTGCTTGAAGGTGAATTGGCTCAACTGAAAGGTTCTGTGATTCCCGGTGAAGTGGTGTTTAAACTGTATGATACTTACGGTTTCCCAACTGACCTGACTGCTGACATTGCACGTGAACGTGATTTAACCATTGATGAAGCAGGCTTTGAAGTTGAAATGGCTGCTCAACGTCAACGTGCACGTGATGCAGGTAAATTCGCAATTGACTACAACTCTGTTGTTAAAGTTGAAGGCGAAACTCAATTTGACGGCTATGACGCAACGGTTGGTGAAGGTCAAATTATCGCGATCTATAAAGATGGCGAACAGGTTGACGAAGTCGTTGAAGGTGATGAAGCACTGATTGTATTAAACCAAACCCCTTTCTATGCGGAAAGCGGTGGTCAAATCGGTGATACAGGTATTTTCAAAAACGATACAGGTATTTTTGAAGTCCAAGACACCAAGAAATCTGGCGGCGCTTTTGTCCACCAAGGTATCGTGACTGTAGGTAGCATTAAGCTTGCTCAAAATGTTGAAGCAACAGTCAAAGCAGATATCCGCGCTGCAACTGCGCGCAACCACTCTGCAACTCACCTTTTGCATGCTGCACTACGTCAAATTTTAGGCGAACACGTGCAACAAAAAGGCTCATTGGTTGCTTCAGACATTTTACGTTTTGACTTTGCCAACGATCAACCTGTTTCATTTGAACAACTTCAAGAAATTGAGCGTTTGGTCAATGCTGAAGTGATTGCAAACAGCGCTGTGACCACTGAACTTCTTGACATCGAATCTGCGAAAGCAAAAGGTGCGATGATGCTGTTCGGTGAAAAATATGGCGATGAAGTTCGTGTCCTTTCAATGGGTTCAATCATTGAAGAGAAGAACTTCTCAATCGAGCTATGCGGTGGTATTCACGTTAAACGCACAGGCGACATTGGCTTGTTTAAAATCACTTCTGAAGGTGGTGTAGCTGCGGGTGTACGTCGTATTGAAGCGGTAACGGGTACCAAAGCCATTGAAGTTACTCAAAAAGCTGACCGTGATATCAATACCATCAATGGTTTATTGAAAGCTCAAAAAGACCAAACTTTAGAAAAAGTAGAAGCCTTAGTCGACACAGCATCAAGCTTGCAAAAACAGATTGAGCAACTTAATCAAAAACTTGCCAGTTTCCAAGCCGCTGAACTGCTTAGCCAAGTTCAAATGCTTGCGGGTCGTCAAACGCTAATCACGACTGTTCAAAACATGGATGCGAAATCACTTCGCAACCTACATGACGGTGTGAAATCCAAATTAGAAAATGCAGTCATCGTACTTGCTGGTGTTGAAGGTGACAAAGTTAGCCTGATCGCATCTGTAGCAAAAGACTTTACTGCTTCTATTAAAGCAGGTGACATCATCAAACATCTAGCAACTGAGCTTGGTGGTAAAGGTGGTGGAAAACCTGACTTAGCACAAGGTGGCGCGCCACTAAACGAGAAGTTTGCAACAGTGATGGCAGATTTAACTGCTTGGCTTGAAGCGAAATAAAACTTCACCTTTTGTGTAACTGACCCTGAATGATACATTCAGGGTCATGGTTTATATGGAACAACTATGGCATTAATCGTTCAAAAATATGGCGGTACCTCTATGGGTACTCCAGAGCGCATTTTAAATGTTGCTCGTCGTGTAAAGCGTTGGCATGACCACGGCCACAAGGTTGTAGTGGTTGTATCAGCAATGAGTGGCGAAACCAATCGTCTACTTGCTTTAGCGAAAGCCATTACCGAAACCCCTGACCCACGAGAATTAGACCAAATGGTTTCTACGGGTGAACAGGTAACGATTTCAATGTTAGCAATGGCGCTCAATTCTATTGGCGTTGAAGCTAAGTCACTTACGGGTCGCCAAGTCGGTATCAAAACAGACAATGCGTTTACCAAAGCACGTATCGAGTCGATTGATACTGACACCATGACTGCGCATTTAGATGCTGGTCGTGTGATCGTGGTTGCTGGTTTCCAAGGCTTCGATGCCGATGGTAACACCACCACCCTCGGCCGTGGCGGTTCAGATACTTCTGGTGTAGCACTTGCTGCAGCATTAAAAGCAGATGAATGCCAAATCTATACCGATGTAGATGGCGTTTATACCACTGACCCACGCGTTGCACCAAAAGCGAAAAAAGTAGACCGTATTTCATTTGAAGAAATGCTGGAAATGGCATCACTTGGTTCTAAAGTTCTACAAATTCGTTCGGTTGAATTTGCAGGAAAATACCAAGTGCCTTTACGCGTATTATCAAGTTTTGATAATGACGATGATGGCGCATTCGACGAAGACTTTAAAAAGAATGTCGGAACACTAATCACCACTGAGGCGGAAGACAACATGGAACAACCAATTATCTCCGGTATCGCATTTAACCGTGACGAAGCTAAACTTACGATTCTAGGTGTTCCTGATGAACCAGGTATTGCATCTAAAATTTTATCGCCAATTGGTAATGCCAACATTGAAGTGGATATGATTATCCAAAATGTTGAAGAAGATGGTACGACTGACTTCACCTTCACGGTAAACCGCAGCGAACTTGCAAAAGCAACAAAAATTCTTCAAGAAACTGCTCAAGCTATTGGTGCACGCGAAGTTGCTACACGTGATGACATTGTGAAAGTGTCAATTGTAGGTGTGGGTATGCGTTCACACGCAGGTGTTGCAAGTAAAATGTTTACTGCTCTGGCTGATGAAGGCATCAACATTTTGATGATCTCAACTTCAGAAATCAAAATTTCTGTGATTATTGAAGAAAACTACCTAGAACTTGCTGTACGTTCTCTACACACTGCTTTCGGTTTAGACCGTGAACACGGTGAATCAAGCGCACGTGCTTAAGCAATCTTGCGAAAAACTTGTCATTGTCTGACAGTTTTTGCAAAAGACTACAAAAATCAGGGGCCACTATAGTTTTTTCTATAGTGGCTCTGTTATATTAAGCCCGAGGCTTTCTTAAATTTAGATGAATGTTATACCTAATGTCACTAGATATCTAAAAATTCAAGTGTCATGCGGTTGTATTAAACATTTGTTTAAATTTTTTTAAATACAAAAAATTATGTATTTTACTTTAGTACAACTGCAGGTTTAGCGTTTTGCAAGGAGATAAACATGCTGATTTTGACCCGACGCGTCGGTGAAACATTAATGATTGGGGATCAAGTAAGTGTTACTGTACTTGGTGTCAAAGGCAACCAAGTTCGTATTGGTGTCAATGCTCCCAAAGAAGTATCTGTACATCGTGAAGAGATTTATCAACGCATTCAGCATGAACGTGCAATGCATGAACATCTTCAACATCTTGATCAGGATTACCAGCCTGCATTTGAAGATGAAGGTTCACAGCAGAATAATTTCAATCGTTAAGATTGAAACATTCAGATATAAAGCGGCCCGATTGGCCGCTTTAAATTTTTACCCAGTCTATTTTTGCTCAAGTACCTCGATCACTTTCTTTACAGGCCCAAAACTACGACGATGCTCGTCGATAACCCCATGTTCAGCAATCGCTTCAAAGTGCGCTTTGGTTGGATAACCTTTGTGTTTGGCAAATCCAAACTGAGGATATTTTCGATCCATCTCAATCATTTGATGATCACGTGTCACTTTGGCCAAAATACTCGCCGCTGAGATTTCAGCATGTAAAGCATCCCCACCCACAATTGCCTCACAGCTCATGCTTAAGCCTTGTGGAATTTTATTACCATCAACCAAGACATGTTCGGGCTGTATTGCAAGCTGTTCAACCGCGCGGCGCATTGCAAGCAAAGATGCTTGTAAAATATTGATCTCATCAATTTCAGCAGCACTCGCCTCAGCAATGGCCCATGCCAATGCTTTTTCCTGAATTTCGACAAAAAGTTTTTCACGTTTTTTTTCAGTCAATTTTTTGGAATCATTCAACCCTTGTATTGGGTTATTCGGGTCTAAAATTACCGCAGCAGCGACCACTGAACCCACCAAAGGGCCGCGCCCTGCCTCATCTGCACCTGCAATTTGCATTTTCTACTCTCATAAAAAATGGCTGATCAACAGCCATTTTAAAAACTTAACAATTTATTCGGCTTAGTTTAGCATTTCAGAGGCGCATGTGGCTGTTGTTTTTGTTGCGGCTAAAGCGCCATAGGTTGCCTTTGCTTTGGGATCAATTGCCGCCAAAGCCAACTGCTCTTTAGACAATACTTTGGGAGAGTTATCACCTACACAGTTACATACTTCACGTTTTTTCTTTTGTTTTTGGTCTTCTGATAACAGCTTACTACCCATGATCCATGTCGGATTAGTTTCGATTTCATCCATACATTTTGCATGTGAGGCCATTTTAATAGCCGAGATTCCATCATCATCTGAGCTAGATAAAGGATTCGACACACACGCGGAAAGCATAAGCGAGCCAAACAAACAGAGAATTAACTTATCATTTTTCATACAGATACACCCTTTGTTGTAAAAGAAATCAGGCTTCAATTGTTATTATTCACATCAATATAAAAGATAAACGCCAAAAAGTACAAAAAAACTGCAAAGAAGCCAGGCATGTCCCCGCTTCTTTGATATATCACAACTTAATTCACCGCTTCAGCCACACATGCATTGATGGTTTTGGTTACTGCATTGCTAATAATAGTTGTACGTGCCGCAGGGTCAATGGCCGCTGTTGCCACATCGACAGCGGTAATATTTTGTGGGGCTTTTTCACTTACGCAACCACAAATTTCAGCCTGAATATCGGTTTTTTGATCAGCCGTCATAAATTTGGTTGCTGTTTTCCATGCTGGTAGATTATTCAACTCAGTCGTACATTTTGCATTAATGGCAATTTTAAGCGCTGCTGTACCCAGTTGTTGCGTGGTGGTCGTCGTATTGGTCGTTGCCATATCAGTCGTTGTACAAGCCGAAAGGATCAAAGCCAAAGGAGCAAGCACTGCAATCATTTTTTTCACGGATCTATCCATTTATAACAGTTAAAGTGCGCGTATTTTGCCGAAACTTTACTGTTTACGGAAACACTATTTCCATGCCATTTTAATATCTTTCGCTTATTGCACAGTTTTAAATCAGTCATGCACCATTGGTCTGTGCAGCGTTGCAGAATATCAATGCTATGTTGCATCTACTACATTTTTGACCTACCTATAGTTCTATAAAATGGCGCAACATAAAAATGGATGTGAATCTAATGAACTCGGCAAATACCCATTACACGCGTACTGCTCAAATCCTGCATTGGCTCATGGCAATTATCTTTATTGCTGCTTGGCTGATTGGTTTTTATAGCGGAAACTTCCTCAGCTATGATGCTGACGGTAGCTTTAAAGGGGATGTCATTACCTTGCATAAGAACATTGCAACCACGATTATTTTTCTGGTGGTAATTCGTATCTTTTGGCGTTATACCCACCCTGCACCCAAACTTCCAGACAGCATGTCACCGTTAATGCAAAAAATGGCCCACCTCGGTCATTTGGCTTTATATTTCATTTTGTTGGCTTTGCCAATTACTGGCTGTTTATTTAGCTGGAGTGCTGGGCACCCTGCACCGGTATTGTACCTTTTTGAAATTCCCCGTTTAGTACAAGATAACCCTGAATTACTCGCGATCGTAAAACCTTTACATATCTGGATTTCATGGGCAGCTGGATTACTGTTGGTAGGGCATATTGCAGCAGCACTGAAACACCACTTTATTGATAAAGATAATGTGTTAAATAGCATGACCAAACAGGCAAAGTAAGACCAAGTTGAACCAGCCTAAAAGCATCAATCTGTTGCTTTTAGGACTTCATCCACCACACATCCTTTCAGCGTATTCAACACACCCTGTTGGACCACCTGTTTTTTGACTTGTTCATCAACTACGGCATGTAGCAAGGTTGTTGCTGGAATATCCTTTAACGCATTTTCACCCACGCAACCACAGATTTGCGTTTGGAGCTGATTCTTTTTCTCTTCACCAAGCAATGCTTTACTGACTTTCCACAGCCTTGTCGCTTCAAGCTCAACACCGCACTGATACACCACCACTGGCTTTAATAGCTTTTGAGTTAACCCTGTATCGGTTTTGAGCAAATAAACTGCAAAGAGCACAAAAATAACCACAAGCACTGCAATCATTTTTTTCATATTGATCTCACATAAAAAAGACAGAGCGAACTCTGTCTTTAAAAGGGCATCAGATTAAGCAATGGCTGCAATTTCAGCCGCCCATTTTTGCTTCTCTTCTGCCGAAATAAACGACGCCTCAAAAGAGTTCAGCGCCAATTGTTTTAGCTCAGCTGCTGTTAAGTCTAACGCATCTGTAATGGCAATAAAGTTATCATTCATATAACCACCAAAGTACGATGGATCATCTGAATTTACTGTCACTTGCACACCTTGTTGCAACAAACGGCGGATGTTGTGCTGTGCCATATCGTTAACGACACATAGCTTTAAGTTGCTGAGCGGACAAACTGTCAGTGGCATTTTCTCTGCGATCAAACGCTGCATTAATACAGGATCTTCTTCAGAGCGCACACCATGGTCAATACGATTCACTTTAAGCAAATCTAAAGCTTCCCACACATATTCTGCTGCACCTTCTTCACCCGCATGCGCAACCACTAAAAAGCCTGCTTCACGAGCTTTAGCAAAGACACGTTCAAACTTTGAAGGAGGATGTCCAACTTCGCTTGAGTCCAAGCCCACACCAATGATTTGATCTTTATAAGGCAATGCCTGTGCTAAAGTTTCAAGGGCTTCTTCTTCACTTAAATGACGCAAGAAACACATAATCAAATGCGAACTAATGCCAAATTTTGCCTTGGCATCATCACATGCGCGTTGCAGACCATTAATCACTGTTTCAAAGGCAATACCGCGGTCTGTATGCGTTTGTGGGTCAAAGAACATTTCGGTATGCACTACACGGTCTTCGGCACATTTTTCAAAGTATGCCCAAGCCAAGTCATAAAAGTCTTGCTCATGAATCAGTACATTTGCACCTGCATAATAGATGTCTAAAAATGATTGTAGATTGTGAAAATTATAAGCCTGTTTCACTTCTTCAACCGACTTATAAGGAATGTCTATTTGATTACGCTGTGCGATTGCAAACATGAGTTCTGGCTCAAATGTCCCTTCAATATGCACATGCAATTCAGCTTTTGGTAAAGCACGAATGAGCTCCAATTGACTCATATCTTTTCCTCTTTAAAAATAAAAAAGGGCGTAAACTGAGTTTACACCCTTATCACTATTTGATGAATTAGCCGCCAAATAACGCGAATTTTAATGCCCAAAGCACAGCCACAATCCACACCATGTACGGTACAGTCGCCGCTTTACCTGTGAACAATTTAACCAATGCATAGCTAATAAAGCCCATCGCAATACCATCTGCAATTGAATAGGTAAATGGCATAAATACAATGGTTAAGAACGCAGGTACAGCTTCAGTAATATCATCCCAATCAATATGGGTAATCCCCTGAATCATTAACACGCCAACAAATAACAATGCTGGAGCTGTTGCAAAACCGGGTACAGATTGAGCTAAGGGTGCTAAAAACAAACATAAGATAAATAACACACCGACCACAACTGCGGTTAAACCTGTACGGCCACCAGCAGCAACACCAGCAGACGACTCAATATATGGTGTCGTCGAAGATGTACCTAGTGCTGCACCTGCAACAATTGCGGTTGAGTCTGCAAATAATGCTTTTTTCAAACGTGGAAGCTTGCCATCTTTCAGTAAGCCTGCACGGTGTGACACGCCAACCAATGTACCTGTTGAGTCAAATAAATCGACCAAGAAAAATACAAAGATGACACCAACTAAGCTTGCCGTAAATAGACCTTCAAAGTCCATTTGCATGAATGTTGGAGCAATTGATGGAATCTCACCAACAACACCTTTGAACTCGCTTAAGCCCATTGCTGTTGAAATTGCAGTTAAAGCCAAGATGCTGATAATGATGGCACCACGCACTTTAAAGTGATGCAGTACAACCACCATCAAGAAGCCAAATAAAGCCAAAAGAACCGTCGGTTGCTTTAAGTCGCCCAATCCAACCAAAGTCGCTGGATTGTCCACAATAACGCCTGCATTTTTTAAAGCAATCAACGCAAGGAATAAACCAATTCCACCGCCAATCGCAAGCTTAAGCGACATTGGGATTGCATTCACAATGGCTTCACGGATCTTAAACATACTGATCGCAATGAACACCAAACCTGATACAAACACTGCAGCTAAAGCAGTCTGCCAAGGCACACCCATACCCATACACACCGAATAGGTAAAGTAAGCGTTTAAGCCCATACCTGGTGCTAATGCAATTGGATAATTTGCAACAATACCCATAACCAAACAGCCTATTGCGGCTGCAAGACAAGTCGCTACAAAGACAGCACCATGATCCATCCCCGTTTCGGATAAAATCATTGGATTCACAATAATGATGTAACACATGGTTAAGAATGTGGTTACACCTGCAAGAAGCTCTGTACGAAAACTGGTTTTATTTTCACTCAGTTTGAACATACGCTCGAGCATATTTTCTGAAGATGGATTAGGAGTCGTCATGACCTAGCCCCTGTAAATAAACTTTTAAAACTGTATAACTGCCAAAAAATTTCGACACTCAGTACGATGAAAATCTGATTAAATTTCTGGAAGTTAAAGCAATGAATATGCCAAATTTCCTCAATTCAGGAAAAGTTTATTTAGCCATGAATGATTCAAACGCAGGGTCGAACCATATATACCTAAACAAAAAAGCCGCATAAACCGTATGCAGCTTTCAACAAAAACGTCATTTTAGACTCAAAGTCTAAAATTCAATATATCTTGGCGCGAATTATAACACACTGATTTTTAATTGTTTTAAATTTATTTTTAATTAAAATTCAACACGATAAGTCATTTATACATGATTTTATTCTATCTTAAGCTTCAAATTACTTTAATGGAGACCTGATCGATTATTGCTTCAGCATCACTTTGAAAACGAGCTATTGACTTTTTCAGGCACGACGTTTGCCTTTGAGAGAGGACTCAACTTTTGCACTTTAGGCTCAGTACTGTTCATGAGTTGATTCAACTGTTGCTGTTTTTTCGTTTCTGTATCCTGAAAAACAACAAACCCAAGCAAACAAACAGCAGCCACAAAAATAGGGATTAGAATTTTTTTCATGACATTCACAATATCCACAACTGCTTTAGCATGATTACAAATCATAACAAATAATACAAAGGGCCACACATTTATCAGATAAAAAGTATCTTCACACTTTATAGTTTTTTCTGATTTAATTATTTCAATAATATAAGATTAAATTAAATGAGTGAGAAAAAAATATGATCAAAGTGCTCAATTTTGTAATATTTTATATTTCAAAAAATTACAGTTGATTAACCTTTTATGAACATAATTTGGTTTAGACAAGATCTTCGCATACACGACCATGCTGCACTTTGGCATGCAAACCAACATGGACCTATGCTGGCTTTAGTGATCCTATCCCCACAACAGTGGCTATTACATCATGACGCGGCTGTAAAAATTGATTTATATGTCAGACAATTGCACGATTTAAAACAGAGCCTTGCTCAGCTGAATATTCCTTTGCTCATTCTAAATATTCCGCTGTGGCAAGATATTCCACGTCAGCTTTCATCTTTGTGTCATACACTGCAAGTACAACAGATCTTTGCAAATATCGAAATGGGCGTGAATGAGCTTAAGCGGGATGCCGAAGTTCAACAATGCTTAAATCAGCAACACATTGAATTTACGCTCTTCCAAGATCGAACCCTCTTTCCCTTAAACAGTATTCGTAACCAATCTGGTAAGCCCTATCAAGTCTTTGGCGCTTTTAAAAAAACCTGTTATGAACGTTTAAATATTGGCTTACCTCAGTGCTACCCACTCCCTTCTGCACAGCAGCACATACAGCTTCCTACCGATTTAAATACAAGCATTCCTCACATTGAATCACTGATTGATGCAAATACGAATGAATTAAATCAAATTAAAGCCTATTGGCCTGAAACGGAAGCCTATGCACTTTCAATGCTCGATGATTTTATTGATCACAAAGTTAGTGACTATCAAAAAGAGAGAGACTTTCCATTTTTAAATAGCACCAGTCAACTTTCAACTTATTTAAATCTCGGGATCGTGTCGATTCGACAGTGTCTCAATGCCCTGTTTCGTGCTCAACACGGCCAATTTATGATTGATAACACAGGTCAGCAGACTTGGTTAGATGAATTACTTTGGCGAGAGTTTTATCAGCATATTTTATTTGATTTTCCACATGTCTCTAAACATCGGCCATTTAAAGCCAATACACAGCGTATTGTATGGCGAGATTCGCCTGAAGATTTAAACGCGTGGCAACAAGGTCGTACTGGTATTCCAATTGTGGATGCAGGTATGCGACAACTACTTGCGACAGGCTGGATGCACAATCGTGTTCGTATGATTGTCGCAATGTTCTTAACTAAAAACTTGTTGATTGATTGGCGTCTGGGCGAGCAATGGTTTATGCAACATTTGGCTGATGGTGACTTAGCTGCCAATAATGGCGGATGGCAGTGGTGTGCCTCCACGGGCACCGATGCTGTGCCTTATTTCCGAGTCTTTAACCCTGTGAGCCAATCTCAGAAATTTGATAGCAATGGTGATTATATTCGACAGTGGCTGCCAGAGCTTGCACATTTAGATGCCAAAAACATTCATGAGCCTTATGCGAAGCAGCAGAATATGGATTTGGACTACCCCAAACCAATCGTCGATTTAAAATCCAGTCGTGTTCGTGCCATCGAAGCATTTAAAGGGCTTTAAACACCTAAAGTTTGGGCTAAGTTCTGCTTAGCAAGACGCTCATAGCACTTTTGGAAAAATGGCGTCTGGTACAGTGGTTGCGTTTCTAAAAAGTGCCTTAACACTTGCTGGCGCTTCTGCACATAAAGTGCGGGCTCAACCCAAGCATATTCTTGCTGAATTTGGCGTTCATATTCAGCAAAACGCATAGGATCACTGGCTAAAATAGCCAGATCAATATCCAATAAATAAGCCAAATCAGTGTCAACTGTCGGTGCATGTGCTTTTGTTGCCAAAATCCATGCGTAGAGCTTTGCAATTTGCTCAGCTCCAAGCACATTTTTAAGCATCCGTTGCATATAGTCGGCGCTTTGCTGCTCATTATCATGTGCTTGCGGGTTGTAAATGACATCATGAAACCAAATGGCCAACTCAACAGACAAAGGATCGTCTAGGTAGGTTTTGATCTGATGAAAATGCTCAAAACATTCAACAATATGTTGAATGCTATGATAATGCCGCTGTACTTCACTATAGGCGTTATACAGCGAGGCATGGAACTTTTGAGTGGTATCGTCATCCAAACTCAATTGCTTTGCGGTGAGCGCCCAATAGTCCTGAAACTGTTTTGTATACTGCACCATTGGAATGCCCTTTCGTTATGCTGCCTGTTCATCTCGTTTAAAGACCAACTCACTTTTTAATGAGCTATCTGCATCAAAATAATAACCATCTGTTTGGAATGATTTTAACCCCTCAATTTGATCAATTTGGTTTTCAATCATATAACGCGCCATCAAACCACGCGCTTTTTTGGCATAAAAACTAATGACTTTATATTTGCCATTTTTCTGATCTAAAAACACAGGTTTAATAATTTCTGCTTGAATTTTGCTTTCTTTCACAGATTTATAGTATTCATCCGAAGCAATATTCAGCAAAATTTTCGAACCTGCCTGTTCTAAATCTTGGTTAATTAAATCGGTAATGTGATTGCCCCAAAACTCATACAGATTATGTCCGCGTGGGTTAGCTAGCTTAGTTCCCATCTCTAAACGATACGGCATCATCAAGTCCAATGGACGTAGCAAACCATATAACCCAGAGAGCATTCTTAAATGTTGCTGTGCGTATTCAATGCTCGACTCTGACAAATGATAAGCATCTAAACCAGTATAGACATCGCCCTTAAAAGCAAACATAGCTTGTCGGGCATTTGCAAAGTTGAATTCTGGCTGCCAATCGCGAAAACGATCGACATTTAAGGTGGCAATTTTTTCACTGACACTCATTAAGCTTGCAATTTCACTTGCTGACAGTTTGCGACTAACTTCGATCAATTCTTGGGAATGTTGTAGCAATCTGGGTTGTGTATACGCATCGGTTGGTAAAGCAGTTTGGTAATCTAAAGTTTTGGCAGGAGAAACAAGGGCAAGCATAGATAACCTGATTAAAAAACAATTAAACAGACTATATCAGTAGACTTATTTTATTGCCAATCTGTGTTTTTAATAAGCATAAACGGTTAAACTAGCCCATTCTCCTGTTATATGTATCGATTCTCTATGTCTGAGCAGATGTTCATTCAAGGTCCAGTTGGGCAAATTGAAGTTTTTGTAGATTATCCACAGGGTGAAGTGAAAGGATTCGCGGTAGTTACTCACCCCCATCCACTCCAAGGTGGTACGCCTCAACACAAGGTTCCAGCATTGCTTGCGCAAATGTTCTTAGAACGCGGTTGTATTGTGTACCGTCCAAGTTTCCGTGGCTCAGGTCAAAGTGTTGGTCTACACGACGAAGGTCATGGCGAAACTGATGATGTTCTTGAAGTGATTAAGCATGCTCGTGCAGCACATACAACTTTACCCTTCTATGCAGGTGGTTTTAGTTTCGGTGCGCATGTCATGGCAAAATGCTATGATGCTTTACAAGAAGAAATTCGACCAAAACAAACCATTTTATGTGGTCTACCAACGGCAACGGTCGCAGGTGTGCGCCACTATGTAACACCTCAACTTAAAGGTGACATCTTATTTATCCATGGCGAAGCCGATGAAGTGACCTTACTGTCTGACATGATTACATGGGCTAAACCGCAGCGCCATTTAGTGACTGTATTACCTGGTGCAAACCATTTCTTTACCGGTTACTTAAAACAGTTACGTATTGCGATTACACGTTTCCTGTGGATTTAACGCATCACTCAGTTCAGGAAAGAAATGACTGTCTAACATTAGCCCCTTTCTTTCTTGAACTTTTTATTTTTAATCTAGACGTATCTCTTTTTCTATTCCAACGCTTCATTAGCCGTCCGTTATATCTATTCTGTTCCCAAAATAATTTTAAGCTCCCTTTTGAGCGCTAAACTCAATCAGCACTACCTCCATCAAATACCTGTTTTAAAAATCAGTGAGGCTTGAACCCTGCTAATGGTACTTTATGCAACAATCTACGCTTGAACTTGATATATTCTGCACATCATTATTCAAATAATAAGTTATACAATCAACATCTTAGCTCGAGAGAGCTATTCATTTAAATAATTTTTAAAATATTCAGGGATTTTATGAAAACAATTCTCGGGGCAGTTTTAGTCACTATAGCCACCACATCAGCCTGTGCTCAGGACATTATAGGAACTTGGTGTTATATCGATGATAAAACTGGAGAACCCAAAGGTCTGGTGAAAATTGAAAAGCAAACCAATGGGACTTATGCTGGAACTGCACTGAAAGCAACACCTCGTCCAGGTTATACAGCAAAAGAGTTCTGCACCAACTGCCCTGCACCCTACACCGATAAGCCTATTATTGGCATGCAAGTGATTACAGGTTTAAAGACTGAGAATAATATTAATTATACCCATGGCAAAATCATTGATCCCGTTTCAGGCAAGCTATATAGCCTAAAAGGTAAAATTAGCCCAAATGGGAAAAAACTATTCTTAAGAGGTTATTTAGGCGTTTCTGCTGTGGGACGCAGCCAGACGTGGTTACGTGTGGAATAAGGCTTCTAGCAAATACAGTTATAAGCACATTTCCCCATCAAAATATTAAACGTGTTCTGTTCTAAAAAAATGCTGAATTGTGAAAAACCAATTCAGCATTTTTTATCTATTCAATTAGCCTTTCCACTCAAATTCAGTAAAACTTTTATCTGTTTTTAGTGTAGTTTCAACCGCTTGTGCCAATTGATTTAACAAGCTTCGTTCAGCAATTCGGTCTAACCAGTCTTGCTCTTCATCTGGATAAGAGGCAATTTCGCACACCAGATTTCCTTCGCTGTCATGACCTTGGCACGTAATAGACAGTGGCAACGTATGATTATCGACACTCACAGCCACCTGATCGCCACTTTGTGGCAAAGTTTCAAAACCAAATTGACCTAACTTTTGAACCAGTAGGTCTTGTACTTGCTTCTGTACTGCACTGCTTTCATTTACATCCTGCTGCTGTCCATGCTGTGCTGTAAATTGTAATTTTCTCATTGATCATCCCAAAGGCTTTTTTGTTATATGGGTTTAGCATAATGGCTTAACACAGAACAGCTAAGCAAAAGCTTGGCTGTTCTCACACAAAATATCTAAGCTTTAGTCTTATTCAGTGACTTGAATCGCTAAACCAGCTTGATTACTTAATTGCGTAAAGGTCGGAAAACTTGTGGCAACCGTTTCAGTGCCAATGATTTTAATTTCACCAGAGGTGCGTAAACCGGCCATTGAGAAACTCATCGCAATACGGTGATCATGATGTGATTCAATTTCGCCACCGGTAAAAATCGCGCCCCACTCGCCCGAATGACCTTTACCCTCAATAATGATGCCATCATCAGTCGGTGTACAATCGATACCCATGGTTTTTAAACCATCCGCCATCACTTGAATACGGTCTGATTCTTTCACACGCAGCTCAGCAGCACCCGTTAATACGGTTCGCCCTTCTGCACAGGCAGCGGCAATGAACAATGCAGGGAATTCATCAATCGCTAATGGCACTTGATCTTCAGGCATATGAATACCTTTGAGTGTACGTGTACCTTGAATACGAATGTCTGCAATCGGCTCTCCGCCTGCAATACGTTCATTCTCAACGGTAATGTTCGCACCCATTTGCTTCAAAATCTCGATCACACCTGTACGCGTTGGGTTAATGCCCACTGCTTCTAAAGTGACATCTGAACCTTCAGTAATCGCCGCACCCACCATAAAGAAAGCAGCCGATGAAATATCTGATGGCACTTGAATCTCTGTACCAACTAACTTACCGCCACCTTGCAGTGAAATACGGTTGCCTTCTGTTTTCACGTCATAACCAAATGCACGTAGCATACGTTCAGTATGGTCACGTGTAGGTTCAGGTTCTGTAACTGATGTTTCACCTGCCGCCCACAAACCTGCCAATAAAATCCCAGACTTCACCTGCGCAGATGCCATTGGCAAATCATAGTGAATGCCTTGCAAAGCTTGGTTTCCAGTGATCGAAACAGGAGGTGTACCACGCTCACCTGTGGTTTGAATCTGTGCACCCATTTCACGTAATGGTTTAGCAATACGTTCCATTGGACGTTTTGACAGTGATGCATCACCCGTCATGACAGAGTCAAATTTTTGTGCAGAGAGCATGCCTGAAAGCAGACGCATCGAAGTCCCTGAGTTACCCATGTAAAGCGCACTTGCTGGTGCTTTTAGGCCATTTACGCCGACACCATGAATCGTCACTTCACCATTTTTAGGACCTTCAATGCTCACACCCATATCACGGAACGCTTGTAAGGTTGCTAACGCATCTTCACCTTCCAAGAAACCTGTCACATGCGTCGTTCCTTCCGCAATTGCACCAAACATGATTGAACGGTGTGACACAGATTTATCGCCTGGCACGCTAAACTTACCTTGGAAACTCTTTTTACCCGGTAATATGGTGAATTGCTGTGTCGTCACTTTATTGTTCTCCATGAAAGGTTTTTGAGCGAGCATATGGTTAAAATGCTGGCGTGCTGCTTGCGCATGTCCGAGCAAGCCCATTAAAGCATGTGAATCTTCATCTTCAATGAGTTTACGAATCGTTGCCAGTTGGTTTTCAAAACCATCTACGGCATTTAAAATGGCTTTTTTATTGGCAAAAAAGATGTCATGCCACATTTGCGGGTCACTTGCCGCAATTCGAGAAAAATCGCGAAATCCCCCCGCAGCATAGCGGAAAATGTCCAAATTATCTTCACGGTTTGCCAGTTGTTCAACTAAGTTAAATGCCATCAAATGCGGAAGATGACTGGTATGCGCTAAGACTTCATCATGCTTGGCCACATCCATACAAATCACTTCTGCTTTCGCAGCTTGCCATAGTTGAATCAGTTTCTCTACAGCCCAATCAGCACTGGTCGGTAACGGTGTCAAAATCACTTTATGATTTGCAAATAAATCGACCTTACCTGCATGCACACCCGTGTGTTCTGCCCCCGCAATGGGATGCCCTGGTACAAAGCCAGCAGGTAATGCTTCGCCATACACGGCTTTGGCCGCGTCGACCACATTGCCTTTGGTACTGCCTACATCGGTAATAATCGTATGTTCTTGCAAATATGGTTTGATGGTTTCCAAGACTTTTTGCGTTGCACGAACAGGCAAGGCCAAAACCACCAAGTCCGCACCTTGAACCGCCTGTACAGGATCACTATAGCCTTGTTGGATTAAGCCCAAAGCTTTGGCATCCTGTAAAGTTTTTTCCGAACGTGTAGAAGCTACAATATTTTGGGTTAAACCCTCAGCCATCATCACCCGTGCAAGACTCGAACCAATCAGCCCAAGACCAATAAATGCAACTTTTTCAAACAGTGGCGCAGACATAATTTAAGCGTTCGCCTCTAAACCTAGTACGTTGGCCAAAGCCGTTAAAAATTTCGTATTTTCAGCTTCAGTTCCAATCGATACTCGTAAATGATTGGCGATGCCCACAGGACGAACAATCACCCCTTCTTTTAATAAAGCATTAAAAGTTTGTGCAGGATCGGCTTGTATATCGACCAAAATAAAGTTGGCACGAGAAGGCTCATAGTTTAGGCCTAGCGCTTTAAACCCTGTTTCAAGTTGCACCATGCCCGCTTTATTGACCACACGTGATTTCTTAATAAAATCTTCATCTTTCAGTGCAGCAACTGCTGCCACCATGGCTAAATGGTTGACGTTAAACGGCTGACGAATACGATTTAAGAAGTCTGTCACTTCTGTCGATGCTAAAGCAAAGCCAACACGTAATGCCGCTAAACCAAAGCACTTCGACATGGTACGGCTAACAATCAGGTTTGAATACTGTGCTAAAAACTTTAAGCTGTTAAAGTTTTCTGGGAAATATTCCACATAAGCTTCATCCAAAACCACGATCACATGACTCGGTACTTTTTGCATGAAGCGCTCAAACTCAGCCTCTTCAAACCAAGTTCCTGTCGGATTATTGGGATTCGCAATAAACACCAATTTGGTATTGTTTTTAATTGCTGCCGCCATCGCGTCAAGGTCATGCGAAAAACCTTGAGCAGGTACTTCAATCGCTTCGGCATTAATCGCTTGTGTGACCAAAGCATAGACTGCAAATGCGTGTTGGCTATACACCACCGAATCTTTTTCTGAAACAAATGCACGGGCAAAAATTTCAAGTAAATCGTTTGAACCATTGCCTAAAGTAATACAATCATGTGCTACACCAAACTGCGTATGCACTTGATCCTTCAAGATAAAACCACCACCATCTGGATATCGTCCAATTTCCGCCAATTCAGCAGCAACTGCTTCTTTTACTTTGTCCGAACAACCCAAAGGGTTTTCATTTGAGGCAAGTTTAACAATATCGGTCATGCCCAATTCACGCTCTAATTCGCTGATTGGCTTACCCGGTTGATATGGTTTTAACTTCGCAATACCTTCATTGGCTGGAGCAAACGACATGTGACCTTTCCATTCTTACAAGTGGTGTACATGGTTGAGTTTGGAGTAAACCCAACCACCTTAGAGATTACAGTACTGCAATCGGGTATGAACCCAATACTCGAACTTCTTTCACCAATGGGCGAATCTCTTCAATCGCCGCTTTAACATTGTCTTGTTCCACATGACCTTCTAAGTCGATGAAGAAGACATAAGCCCATTTTTCAGGCAATGCAGGACGCGTTTCGATACTGGTCAAACTAATGTTGTGCTTTGCAAATGGTGCAAGGATTTCCAATAACGCACCTGCGCGATCATGTGCAGAAATCAGCAATGACGTTTTATCATTACCGCTTTGCGGGATTCTTTCACGACCAATCACCAAGAAACGTGTAGTGTTCTCAGGATTATCTTCAATATTACTGTGTAAAATTTCTAAATCATAAATACTTGCTGCAACATCAGATGCAATAGCAGCCGAATGCCATTCGGTACGAATACGACGTGCCGCTTCAGCATTTGAACTTAAAGCTACACGTTCCACACCAGGATAGTGCGCGTCCAACCATGCACGGCACTGCGCCAAAGTTTGCTGATGTGCATAAATTTGTTTAATACTGTCTTTACGCGTGTTTTCAGACACAAGAAACTGGTGATGAATACGCAATTCAACTTCACCAATCACATTTAAGTGTGAGGCTTTAAAACAATCCAAAGTATGGTTGACCACACCTTCTGATGAATTTTCTACCGGCACTAAACCATAGTGTGCACTGCCTGCTTCCACTTCACGGAACACTTCATCAATGGTCGGTAAAGGACGAACCACAGCATCATGTCCAAAGTGCTTCAACACCGCAGAGTGTGTATACGTACCAACAGGGCCTAAAAATGCAATACTTTGCGGTGCTTCAAGAGCCAAACATGCAGACATGATTTCACGGAACAAACGCGCCATGGTCACATCAGACAAAGGACCTTCATTACGCTCCATAACATTCCGTAAAACTTGCGCTTCACGTTCTGGACGGTAAAACATTGGATTCTCTTCAGAAGCAAATTTTGCTTTTGCAACAGCTTCCGCCAGTTTCGCTCGACGGTTAATAAGTTGTTGAATCTGTTGATCAACAGAGTCGATATCCTGACGGATTTGGTTGAGGTCAAGAGAAGTCGTTGTGTTTTGATCGTCTTGGATCATTGTTATGTCGCCCTTCATAAACATTGTGCAAATAGTATAACAATAGTTAGCTTTGAAATCTTGCGCAATAAGACTTTGCATGTTTCAGTGCTAAAAACAGACAGTTGATTTAATCATCAAGTTTATCAATAAACTGCCCCAATAATAGACATCAGTAAAACCACTGAGCCCTGCCTATTTTCTTCTTACTGTTATGCATAAACATCGCTCAAGCAAAATACCACGACGATGTTTTGCGAGTCTTAGCTCTTCCCTTTTAAAGCCCTGTCTTGCTTTTGAAAAATTTTGCTACACCTTCACCAAAATCACCATTTATCTGTATTTCAGTGTGTTAGACTTTATTTTAAAATATGCTTTACTTAAGTTGACGTATTCATAACAAAGAGAGTATGCAGCAGTAGCGATTGCTCTATAGTCTCAATAAAACAAAACAATAATGAACTGTAGGTACTGTCATGCACAAAAAAATTGCAGTCTTGGTCACCTATGACTTTGAGGATGCTGAATATGCTGAACCCGTAGAAGCATTTCGAGCAGCTCGGCATAGTATTATTAATCTTGAAAGTCAGGCGGGCAAAATCATTTATGGCAAAAAGCGTAAAGCTTTTGTCACCATCGATCAAAGTATCGATGATGCCTCCGTGCATGATTTCGATGCCTTACTCATCCCGGGCGGTTTTTCGCCAGACAACCTGTGCCAAGATGAACGCTATGTCTTATTTGTCAGGCACTTTGCAAACACGCAAAAACCTATTTTATGCAGTGCAGACGCTCCGCAAATTTTAATGCATGCTGAAGTTGTGAAAGGTAGACGCATGACGTGTATCCATCACCTTCATCAAGACTTAAAAGATGCAGGTGCCGTGCTTTATGACACAGGTGTTGTGAATGACAATAATTTATACATTTCATCGCAAACCCAATATGACCTACCCGCCTTTATACAAGAAAGTTTATTGGTACTGAACCGATAAAAAAGAGCCTACTTGAGGCTCTTTTTAGACACATGTTTATATCAACACCTAAGGCTTAGCGCCCAAGCAAACTACGTGCGACAATTTCTTTCATAATTTCATTGGTCCCACCGTAGATGCGTTGAATACGCGCATCGACAAAGAAACGTGAAATTGGATATTCACTCATATAGCCATAGCCACCAAAGAGCTGCAATAAATTATCTGCCACCTTCATTTGCATATCTGTTGAAAAGCTTTTTAGCGCAGCTGCGGTTTCGACATCCAGCTTACCTTGCATATAAAGCTCAACGTTTTGATTGTAAAAAGCAGCTGTGGCTTGTTCATCAATCTTGGCTTGAGCCAAAACAAAACGTGTATTTTGGAACTGCGAAATATGTTGACCAAAGGCTTGACGCTCTTTGACGTATTGGATAGTGACATCTATCGAACCACGAATTGCCCCTATAGCCGTTGCTGCAATTGCTGTACGCTCTCGTGGTAGCTCTTGCATCAGATAAGCAAAACCTTGACCTGCTTGTCCCAACAATTGATCTTTCGGGACTTTCACATTGTCATAAAACAACTCAGAAGTGTCTTGTGAATGTAGCCCAATTTTGTCGAGGTTGGTGCCTTTTTTAAACCCATCCAAGTGGGTATCGACCAACATCAGCGAAACACCCTTTGCGCGGGCTTGCGGATCAGTTTTTACTGCCAACACCACAAGGTCGGCATGCTGCCCATTTGAAATAAAGGTTTTAGAGCCATTTAAAATATAATGCTCCCCTTGCAAAATGGCATTACTTCGCATGGCTTGTAAGTCTGAACCCGCACCCGGTTCCGTCATTCCAATCGCACCGACCACTTCACCTGACACCATTTTCGGTAACCAGTACTGCTTCTGTGCTTCCGTTCCAATGTGCAAAATATAAGGCGCAGCAATTTCAGAGTGACAAGAAATACCTGTCGATAAAGCACTAAAACCTGCACGTGCTGACTCTTCCACCAACATGAGTGAATAATGCGTTGGAACACCATAACCGCCATATTCCTCAGGTACATCGACACATAAGAAACCATTTTCACCCAAGACATTCCAGACTGAGCGCGGCATTAAGCCTTCTCGTTCCCACTGTTCATAGTGTGGCGCAATGTGTTCATTCATAAAACGGCGAAAGTTATCGCGAAATAGTTCTAGGTCTGCATCGTAATTCAACATGTTTCTTCCTTGTAGTGACGTTATTTTATTATTCAGCTCACATGCTAGCCATTTTTAATGCAACTGTCATGAACGCATCAGGCCATTTTATATTCCAATAAAAAAGGAAGCCCTTGGGCTTCCTTTTTAAGATGAACTGAAATTATGCGTGAGCATTTTCTTCAACAGCCATCAAGCGGTCTACTTCTTCTGGATTTGCAAGTGCGAAGTTTAATTTTTCTTGGTCTAACTGACCGACCCATTTCGCAACAACAATCGTTGCCAATGAGTTACCCACCAAGTTGGTTAAAGCACGTGCTTCAGACATGAAACGGTCAATACCTAAGATGAGCGCAAGGCCCGCCACTGGAATATGACCAACGGCTGACAAAGTCGCTGCCATCACAATAAAACCAGAACCCGTTACACCCGCAGCACCTTTCGATGAAATCAATAACACACCCAATAAAGTCACTTGGTGCATAAGATCAAGCTGAGTATTGGTCGCTTGTGCAATGAAGATCGCAGCCATCGTTAAGTAGATTGAGGTACCATCTAAGTTAAATGAATAACCTGTTGGAATAACCAAACCAACCACTGACTTTTCACATCCCGCAATTTCAAGCTTTTTCAGCATACGCGGTAAAACCGATTCTGAAGATGACGTACCCAGTACGATCAACAGCTCTTCGCGAATCATACGAATCATTTTCAAAATGCTGAAGCCACAAAGACGTGAAATTGTGCCGAGAACCAAGAAAATGAAAAGCAGACAGGTAATGTAGAAGCAGATGATCAACTGAGCAAGTTGCGCCAAGCTACCGATACCATATTTACCGATGGTATATGCCATTGCACCAAAAGCACCAATTGGAGCAAGTTTCATGATCATGTTTACAATGTTAAAGAACACATGCGAAATTTGATCGATGAACTTCAGTACAGGTTTACCTGCATCACCCAACTTGTGTAATGCAAAACCAAACATCAAGGCAAAGAGCAGCACTTGCAGGATTTCACCTTCAGCAAATGCACCAACCACAGTGTTTGGAATAATATGCATAAAGAAGTCGACAGTCGATTGCTGCTGACCAGATTCAACAAACTTTGAGATACCAGAAGTATCTAATGTTGAAGGGTCAACGTTCATGCCCACACCTGGCTTCCAGATGTTAATGACCAGTAAACCGATCAATAGTGCAATAGTCGATACAATTTCAAAGTAAAGTAGCGCAACACCGCCTGTTTTACCCACAGACTTCATACTTTCCATACCCGCGATACCACTCACGACAGTACAGAAAATTACTGGCGCAATAATCATCTTGATCAGCTTAATAAAGCCTTGACCTAGAGGATAAAAAAGCTCGCCCCAGCCGGGTACATATTTTTCAACGCCATTGATAACTTGCGTACCACTAGGGAAAAAATGTCCTACTAAGATACCCGCAATAATCGCGACAATAACTTGAAAATATAGTGACTTATAGATTGGTTTCTTAGTCATAACGAATACTTCTGTAAATCAAAAGACTGAAAAAATCGGTATACCTATACTTCCTCATAGGTAGTTGGCTTTCTGATAAACACAAAAAAGCCCACAGTTTGGACCGCATCCAAACACCGGGTAAAAAAATCATGGTGTACAAACAACAGCACTGTGACAAAAATCACAGTTCATTCACATTTACTGCAATGGGAGAGACTAAAAACTAGCGAGTCACAATAATTGGGTAAATTTTACCTAACATTCTTTAATCAAAGTAAACTGATTTTAATCATAATGTATAAAATCTAAACAATATGACTCATACTTTAGTCTAATGGTGGAAAATTTATTTAAAATTAAAAGTGCTGTTTTTTTGATTGTTCCACTAAAATAACTCAACACAGCCTTCACTTACTTTGGTTTTTTCATGAACAACAAAAGAAATATTTATAAAGATGCTGAGCACCCATTTGCTCAGTTTGTTCGCATTATTGGCAAAGGAAAAAATGGGGCGCGCTCACTCAGTTATGAAGAAGCTTACCAAGCCTTTGATATGATCTTGAAAAATCAAGTGTTAGATGTACAGCTCGGTGCATTTCTGATGCTACTACGAGTTAAGGAAGAGTCTGTAGATGAACTGGCAGGCTTTGTTCAAGCCACACGAGATCAACTGCCATTCACGCCTTTAGATGTCGATTTAGACTGGTCTTCTTATGCAGGCAAGCGTAAACACTATCCTTGGTTTCTCTTAGCGGCGCTGACTTTAGCTAAAGCAGGTTATAAGGTCGTGATGCACGGTGCATCAGGTCATACCATTAACCGTATTTATACTGAACAGGTATTGGAATATCTCGATTTTAATATTTGCCAAACTCAAGCAGATGTGGAACAGGAATTATCGTCGCGTAATTTTGCATATTTACCGCTGCACGCCATCTCCCCAATTTTAAGTGACTTAATTTCCCTACGAAATGTTATGGGCCTTCGTTCACCCATTCATACCCTTGCGCGCCTGATCAATCCTTTTAATGCCAAAGCGACCTTGCAAGCTATTTTCCACCCTGCTTATCGTGGTTCGCATCAGCAAGCAGCATTTAAACTGGGCTATAAAAATAGTGCGGTCATTAAAGGTGAAGGCGGTGAATTTGAGCGTAACCCAGATGCCAAAACACTGATCTGCGGCATTAAAAATGGTGAACTCTACGAACATGAGCTACCCAAACTTACCGACAATCGAAGTCCAATTGAAAAAGAGTTAGATTTGGCTGAGTTTAAAGCAGTTTGGCTGGGTGAAAAACAGCATGAGTATGGTGAAATGGCAGTGACTGAAACCATTGGCATTGCGCTCTATACCATGGGCGCTTGCGATACGTATGGCGATGCCATGCAACAGGCCAAGCAGCTTTGGCACACCCGTTTCTAAGCTGAAGGGACAAACAAAAGCGTGAACATTATTCGTCACGCTTTTCGATCCAATAAAAGTCAGCCCAGTAAGGATAACGCTTTCCTGAAGAATGAATATTTCTGAGAATCAACTGATCACCAATATGAATGTCGATTTTTTGAGATTCATGAGGACCAGATAAATAAACATTTTTTATTGTCCAATTAGGTTTGAACAATAGATTTGATGGCTTTTTATCTTTTTCGATGCTTCACCTGCATGGGTGTTATGATCTTTATTCCAATCAATAACATCGGATAACCATCATTTTTCATTGATGTGTATCGTGTGACGGGATTTTGAAAATTTTGACTCGGTAACACAGAAACATCTAATAAACATTCAATTTTTCTTGCATCACTTGTTCGCTCAGCAAATACATTGGTCGAAATTACAGTAATGAAGAATAAACTGAGTCGAGTGAGCTTTATTATTTTTATAAGCATAATGATTGAAACAGTTTGAAGGTATTCTTGTTAGATTGAGTTGTTGAATCACCAAGCATCTGTTGCTAAGCGATTCAACGTATTTTTAATCAATTAAATAAAACGAATAGGTTTAAATTCTGGTTCAGGCACATGAGAATCACACTCCTCACCTTCTTCTTTATGCCCTTTATCGATATAACCCGTACGTTCTTTTTCAGGAGTATTCTGATGCTCCCAAGCAATAACGGCTTGCATACAAGTTTGACGTTGTTCAGCAGTCAACACAACGCCATTTGGCCATTTACCAATTTCTACAGCTGTTTTTAAACGCTCAACAATATCGGCATCTAAAATAGAAAGCATCTGTTCAATATTCATGATTTAATCCTGTTGAAAAGAGTCAAAATCTTGGTTCCAACCGAGTTTAGTACGGCATGACATATAAAAATCATAACCCGGTGGATGTAATAAATTCAGTTTAAAGGGGTGCTTACGAATATGTAAGCTGTCACCTACATTGAGCGAAACACTGTGTTGACCATCGGCACTGACCATCGGCAAGACACGGTTTTCACGAATCAGAAGCTTAATTTCACTGTGTCCACCCACCACAATCGGGCGTGAAGACAAGGTATGCGGATGCATCGGTACCAAAGCAATCGCATCCATCCCCGGATGCACGATTGGGCCACCACCTGACAACGAATAGGCTGTTGAACCCGTGGGCGTTGATACAATCAAACCATCACTGTGTTGACGGTAGACATATTGGCCATCGATATTCAGTTCGAAGTCAATCATATGCACCGACTTACCCGAGTGTAATACCACATCGTTTAGGGCAATCGCATCATAAATCGTCTCGCCCTTTGAGCGAATTTCCATTTCCAATAAGAAACGACGATCTAACTGAAACTCACCTTTTAAGACTTGATCGAGCTTAAAAATCACTTCAGTCGGCTTGATGTCGGTTAAAAAACCCAAACGCCCTCGGTTTACACCCATTACAGGGGTATTAAATTTAACCAAGGCACGTGCAGCATGCAGAAGTGAGCCATCCCCGCCCACCACAATCACCAAATCGACCACTTCACCCAGAAGTGCACGACTCACCGTTTGTGTGTTTTTATAAGGAACCAGTTCAGCGGTTTGCGCATCAAAAACGGGATGTAACCCTAAGCTGAGTAGATGATCATGAATAAGACATAAGGTTTCGACAACTGAAGACTTATCTGGACGTCCAATTAAGCCTATGTTTCGAAATGTTTTATGTGAAATTTGCACCTGCAACATCGCTCCGCTACGATTCCCGCCTATCATAACATTATTTATTTAAATTGATTCAAAAACTAAAGTGACTGCTGCTACACGCGGAATTGTCTATATTTCAGTTTGTTCACAGTTTAATTATTGCAAATTAGCGAAAAGCTTCGCATGATTAGCACAATTTCTCAGGATCTTATTCGTATTTATGAAGTCAGAACGTGGCATAGGTTTAATTGCACTGATCTTCTGCATCTTAGTCATTGCAGCATTCTTGGTGTTTAGTATTTATTTAATAAGACTCGACTCCGTTGTACGTGACAAGTTTGAAGGCAAGCGCTGGGACATTCCTGCGAAGGTATTCGCACGCCCACTCGAAGTGTATACCAATGCCCCTGTCAATCAGGCTGACTTCACTCAAGAGTTAAAACTTTTGGGCTATAAGTCCTCGGAAAACTATACCAAATCAGGGAACTTTGTCAGTTCTGGCAATGAGCTATATGTACATACCCGTGGCTTTGACTTCGGTGATAGTGTCGAGCCTGAACAAGTGCTTAAAGTCACCTTTGCCAATGAGCAAGTGGCTGAAGTCAGTGCAACTAAACCCTCATCTACAGGGATTGCACGTTTAGAGCCGATGCTGATTGGCGGGATTTATCCGCAGCATAATGAAGACCGTGTCCTGATTAAACTCGACAAAGTCCCTAAGCCTTTAATTGAGGCTTTAATTGCAACAGAAGATCGTAATTTCTATAGTCACCACGGCGTTTCAATTCGTGGTACGGCACGTGCGATTGTGAGTAATGTAACGGGTGGAAAACGTCAAGGTGGTTCAACACTGACCCAACAGTTGGTGAAAAACTTCTACCTCACCCCTGAAAAAACCATTAAGCGTAAAGTCAATGAAGCATTTATGGCATTATTGGTTGAGTTTCACTATGACAAAGATGAAATTTTAGAAGCCTATCTCAATGAAGTGAACCTCGGGCAAAACGGCAACTATTCTATTAATGGTTATGGTTTGGCTTCACAGTTTTACTTCGGCATGCCTTTGCGTGAGCTAAATATTGCGCAACAAGCTTATTTGGTGGGTTTGGTACAAGGTCCAACCTTATATAACCCTTGGCGTAACCCAGAAGCTGCGAAAAAGCGCCGTAATATTGTTTTAAACAACATGTTGGTCATGGGCTATCTGACCCAAGAACAATATGAAACTGAAACAGCTCGCCCTTTAAATGTGATTGCCAAACCGACTCTCGGCCCTTCACGTTTCCCAGATTTCTTAGACATTGTACGTCGTCAGTTACGTACCGAATACCAAGAAGGTGATTTGACCAACCAAGGTCTACGCATCTTTACAACGCTCGATCCGATTGCCCAAACCAAAATTCAAGATGCGTTTAAATCGACTGTTGGTCGCTTAAGCCGTGGCTCAAGCCGTCTAAAAGAGCTACAAGGTGCGGTGTTGGTTGCTCATCCTGAAAATGGTGAATTGGTCGCAGCTGTTGGTTCAACCCAAGACTTTACGGGTTTTAACCGTGCACTCGATGCCAAACGTCAAGTCGGTTCACTACTTAAACCTGTGATTTACCTCAGTGCGATTCAATCGGGACGTTACAACTGGGCCAGCCCAATTGAAGACAGTAGCATAAGTATTCAAGCCAATGGTAAAGCATGGACACCTAAGAACTATAGTGGTGGTGAACATGGCGTTGTGCCAATGGTACAAGCACTGTCTAATTCATATAACTTATCAGCTGTTCGCCTTGGTCAAGAGTTTGGTTTATCAACATTTAGCAATCACCTAAAACGTTTTGGTGTGACCAGTAATATTCCAACCTATCCATCCATTTTCTTGGGTGCAGTAGACATGTCTCCGATGGAAATGCTCAGCATTTATGGCAACTTTGCCACAGGCGGTTTTAAGTATCCGACTAAATCCATTCGTACTGTTGTCGATCAAAATGGTCGCTTGCTGACCCGTTACGGTTTAAATGTCCAACAAACCATTGACCCTGCTTCTGCCTATGTCCTGAATTATGGTCTACAACAAGTGATGACTTCAGGTACAGGTCGTTCAGCGTATAACACTCTACCGAACTCGCTTAAGCTTGCAGGCAAATCTGGAACCACCAATGATACCCGAGACTCATGGTTTGCAGGTTACTCGGGCAGTTACGTTTCTGTGGTTTGGCTAGGTTTAGATGACAACAAACAAACTGGCTTAACAGGTTCTTCAGGCGCATTGCCAGTGTGGACCAATGTGATGAGCCAGCTACGTCAAAAACCAGTCAACTTACGCCAACCTGATGATGTGCAATGGCATTGGATTGATCGTGGCACGGGTTATCTTGCTGCTCAAGGTTGTGAGGGCGCAATGTATATTCCCCTCTTGCGAAATACCGTACCACGCAAAGCAACCGCATGTGGCTTACCGCATTATCAAGTTGAACCCACTTACAATCCTGAAACAGATGGTTACCAAGCTACACCTGAACAAGGCGACAGCATAGACAACTATATTCGTGAAAGTGAATCGAATATGCAGCGTAACTTAGAAGATGAGACGCAAGTCATTTCGAGTGGTAGCTATCAACCTGAATAAATAGGACGGATTTAAATTTTGATGTGGTTTAAACGTTTAAGTATCTTAGCAACCATCGTGACTGTGGCAGGCTGTCAAAGCCTCCCACAGCCATCTGAAAAAAAGATACCTGAAAAGCCGACACAGGCGGCTAAAGAACAGAAAACACCCTCAGGGGTCACAATTCACCCTTATGACCGCGAAGAAATTCAACGTCAGAAGATTGTGATTCCTGAACAGAAAAGCAAACAACAGTTTGATGATGGGCGACAGCTTCCTGCTTTTAAAAGTCTGATGCAAAAAACACAAACGGCCTATCGCCAAGGCCAGTGGAGTCAAGCACAAAGCTACGCCATGCAAGCACAGCGTTTAGCGCCACAGTCGAGTGAGACCTTTTTGTATTTGGCTTTAATTGCCAATCAACAAAAACAACCTGCAAATGCGGAATCGCTTGCACGTCGCGGCTTGAGTTATGCCCAAAGCAACGCCATGAAAAAGCAGCTTTGGAGCATTATCTTAAAAGCAGGTCAAATGCAGAAGAATCAGAAAACCATTCAACAAGCCCAAACAGCCATCAAAAGTCTGTCTTAAAAGCACGCTCCGTTAGATGGAGCGCTGCCCTGCTATACCATAAGCGCCATAACTTTGTGCTTTGGCTAAATCGGCTAACTGTAAGCCGCCCAGAGCAAAAATCGGGATATGAATCTCTTCTGCAATCAAGCTCAACTGTTCCCAACCCAAAGTTTCACTATTTGGATGGCTGAGCGTTTCAAGTACAGGGCTGAGTAAAAGAGCATCACAGCCAATTTCTTGTGCATGTTCGGCACTGCGACGGTCATGACAGGCCGCTATATAACGCTGCCCAACATTCAGCTCTCCTTTACTCAATTGCATCAGTTGAGATTGTTTCAGGTGTATGGCCGCAACTGCCTGCTGTTGTAGTGAATTTAAACCTTTCCATAATTCTATATTTACAATCACTCGTGCCAATTGTTCTACACTCAGTTCTGCAATTTTTAAAATATGGTCAGGACTGGCAGGCACTCGCCAATACAGCACTTGTTGTTCAGGCAAATCCTTCAACACATCGATTTGATCTGAAATTTTAATCACGGGTGCAGCATAAAGTCGCTTCAAAATGGCCTGATTAGCTTTTGGAAAGTTAAGGTCTTGTAATTCGGCACGCTTGAACCACGCCCATGGTGAGTGAATGTCTGCCAATAGATGATTTGATACCACAGCATGAAATAAATGCAAATTGACAATCACATCGTCATATTCAAACTGAATACAGTCAAAAGCATGCCAATCTTGTATATCAATTCCAACCTCTTCTAACACTTCACGGCGACAAGCTTGCTCAGGCGTTTCACCTGCTTCCACCTTCCCCCCAGGAAATTCGTGCTTATTGCCCTGATGCTGTTCCGCCTGGCGCCAGCCCACCAACACTTTGCCTTGATGTAAAAGGATGGCTATAGCAACTTGAACCAAAGGTTTTGACATAATCAGATTCCATTTCAGATGTGTAGTGTATTGAGTGATTGCATGTAACGATATTGAAGTTTTTTATATTTTCAGCGAGAAAATGTTGACAGCCTCATTCGATAATGATTATCATTTAAATCGTTCAACATACACCACGGAGTCGCCAGAATGAACGCACCATTTAGCTTATTTACTCGTAACGAAACAGCCCATTCACTACCAATGCTACACTCAAACAACTTATTTGCCCTAGGCCGTGAAATTCGCATTATGCATGCTGGAGAAGAGTATCGTCTACGACTCACTCGCAATAATCGACTCATTCTTACCAAATAAGAACTATAAAAACCCAATAACAATAATCGTGGAAACAAGCAGTATGTCAGCGCGTACTGCTTTTTAATGTCTTTAAGTTTGATCATTTATGCTTTTTTTATCACAGATCACAATCTGCACATCTAAGGCTCAACCCTATTTAACAGCAGCTCCACTTTTAAACCGCCTAAGTCGGATGAACTAAATAACAACTGCCCTGCGTGTAAATCGACAATCTTCTGACAAATCGATAAACCCAAGCCTGAACCTTGTGTTTTTGTACCTAAAGCCCGATAGAAGCGTTCACCCAAGCGCTGGATAACTGCAGAATCGACCCCATGTCCACTATTTTCAATACTCAGTCTGAGCTGCTGTTTTTCAATCGTGAGCTTAACAAAGACTTGTTCCTGCTCGGAGCTATAGCGAATGGCATTGTCGAGTAAATTGCGAAGTGCGCTAAATAATAGCTGCTCATTCGCCAAGACACAGGCTTGCTCTGCAAGCACCACGTTAATTTTAATCTGTTTTGAGTCCGCAAACGGCTGTAAAGCTTTAATCACGTCATGCATTAGCAGACTGAAGTCAAACTTAGTCTTCGCCAAGCTTTCCTTTTGCTCAGGGTCAAGACGTGCCAGCAACAACAGATTATCCAACACCTGCACCCCACGACTAACATCTTGTTGGATCGGTTTGAACTCACTTTCAAGTTCAGGAAACTTGCGCTTGAGCACCTGAAGTCGCATTTGTATCGCAGACAATGGAGAACGTAGCTCATGTGAAGCATCCGCGGTAAAGCGCTGCTCTGCCACTAAAGCTTGGTCTAAACGCGCCAATAAGGCATTCAGCTGAGACAACATCGGTTGCAACTCAATCAGCTCAGGTTCTGGCATAGAAATAGGTGCTAAATCATTGACTGATTTATTTGAAATCTGCTCTGAAACTTGGTGTATAACCCGAAATTTACGTCGAATAGCAAAATGCATCAACAACCACTGTACACACCAGACTAAAAACAACACACCGCTGAAAACTAGGATGCTTTGCCAAAATGCATTGAAACGTTCGGACATCGACTGGGTCACTTGAACCTGTAAACCGTGATTATCCTGTGCAGTATAAATACGCCACAGTTTCTGCTCTGACCAATAAAAACCATAAGGTTCATCGGAAACCAAACTCAAATGATCCACAGTTATTTTTTCAGGTACATCTTCGGATGCAGTCAAAAGTTGCTGCGCATTATCGAGTCGATAGCGAATATCAAACTCATCACTAAGCTCTGCCAAGGCTTGACCATTGCTGACCGTTAAATCATCTGCCAGCAACATATCGGCCATTTCATCCATGATTTCATCTTGCATAGTCATGGTCTGATAAACCGACACCCCAATAAACATCAGCAATGCCAAAAGCCCCGCCAGTATCGAACTGAGGAGCGAACTTTTAACAAGCTGACGCTGCAGTGAAATTGGCTGAGCCATTATGTGTCCTGATTCATTCTGTAGCCCAAACCACGTATGGTTTTAATACAATGACTACCGAGTTTTTTTCGTAATTGATAAATAAAGACCTCAATCGCATTACTTTCGATTTCATCGCCCCATGCATAAAGACTTTCCTCAAGTTGTTCCCGCGTAACAACATATTCGGGCTTGAGCATCAATTTATGCAAAATTTGAAACTCTTTGGCAGTTAAATTAACAGCTTGACCATTTTGAGTCACACTTTTGGCTTGTGGGTCGAGTTGGATATTGGCATAACTCAATACCTGCGAGCTGCTATGCTGTTGCTGTCGAAGTTGTAAGCGAATTCGAGCAGATAATTCCTCTAGACTAAAAGGTTTGACCAAATAATCATTGGCGCCCAAGTCTAGACCTTCGACTCGATCTCGAATACTGTCACGCGCTGTGAGAAAAATCACAGGAGTCGAGAGGTTCTTGCCACGGACTTTCAGCAAAATGTCATCGCCTGTGGCATGCGGCAAACCACGATCTAAAAGCACACAGTCATACTGATGCTGTTCAATGGCTAAAATGGCATGGTCGCCCCGTTCCACCCAATCGACACTGTAGCCATCCATTTCAAGCCAAGTTTTAATACTCTCAGCTTGAGAGGCATCATCTTCTGCCAATAATATCCGCACTGCTTAACCTGCCTAATCACTATTGTTTAGATCATGCCGTGAAATGGCTCAAAATACAAAAACCACAGGGCTAAGATCAAATCTTAGCCATGTGGTTTTTTAAGAAAGCCCAATCAAAATTGAATTGAGCTTGGGCAAGTGTGTTTAGAATTTCACTTGATCTACGTCAATTTCAACGCGTTTTGCTGGTTTGTAGTCAATATCTACTTCACCGATAATGGTTACAGGTGTTTTAGCCGAAATTGCTTTGCCACCCCATAATTCATCATCAATGTCGACAGTAATTGAACCAGTTTGGTCACGGAATTCATACTTCTCATCCCCAATGGCTTTGACCACATAGCCTTTTAACTGGACGTGGCTGTCATCTTTTAATGTTAACGCATGCTTAACCGTGGTTGGTGTTGAAGCAGCAACTGCCGCTTGGTTCACTGCGGTGTTTGCTACAGCGACAGTCGTTGAACCAATAACACCAGCAACCAATAATGCTTTCATCATCATATTCATATCCAGTACCTCTATTTAATTGTTCATCTATTTGATGAAGTCATTAAACCAAAACTAGATGAGCTGAATCTTAAGAAAGCTTCAAGTAACGCATTAAACGCTTAGTTAAGTGGGACAACACGTAACACTTCTTCTAGTGTCGTGACACCTTCTAAAACTTTACGTGCTCCTGCAATTCTTAAAGGCTCAATACCTTCTTTTTTGGCTTGTTGACGCAATGCAGTCAAGTCACCATTGGCACCAATGAGTTGCTTGGCCTCTAAACTCACAGGCATAAACTCATAAATACCGACTCGTCCTTTGTAGCCCGTTTGACGGCACTCTTCACATCCAACTGCGGTAAAGACTTTTTCAGGCATCTCCATAATGTAATCAAAAGTCAAATGCTCCCATTCTTGGCTATTGATTTGCTTTTCAACTTTACAGTGTGGACACAGACGACGTACGAGACGCTGTGCCAATACCCCTAAAATGGTTGCCGCGGTTAAGAACGGCTGTACGCCTAGATCATGCAAACGCGTTAGACTGGAAGGTGCATCATTGGTGTGCAGAGTTGACAGCACTAAATGCCCTGTAAGTGCGGCCTGAATCGCCATATTGGCCGTATCATGATCACGAATCTCACCGACCATAATAATGTCAGGGTCTTGACGCATCAGTGCGCGAACACCATCAGCAAACCCAAGATCAATGCCTGTATTCACCTGCATTTGGTTAAAACTCGGCTCTAACATCTCAATTGGGTCTTCAATGGTACAGACGTTCACCTGTTCGGTAGCCAATTGTTTCAAAGAAGAATAAAGCGTGGTGGTTTTACCTGAACCCGTTGGCCCTGTCACCAAAATAATGCCGTGACTATGCGAAGTCAGCGCTTGCCAATCACTGAGTAAATGCCCTTCAAAACCCAACTGCTGAAAGCTACGTACTAAAACTTCAGGGTCAAAAATACGCATCACCAACTTTTCACCAAAAGCAGTCGGTAAAGTCGAAAGACGTAGTTCTGTTTCTTGTCCTTTCGGTGTCCGTGTTTTTAAACGCCCATCTTGTGGTTTACGTTTTTCCGCCACGTTCATTCGACCTAAAATTTTAATCCGTGAAATCACCGCGGTTAAAGTATTGGCAGGCATGTTATAAATCGTATGCAGCACCCCATCAATACGGAAACGAACTTTGCCGTTGTCTTTACGTGGTTCTAAGTGAATATCACTGGCACCTTGCTCAAAAGCAAACTGTAAAACCCAGTCGACTAATTTAACAATGTGTTGGTCATTCGCATCAGGGTTTTGACTATCGCCCAACTGTAGAAGTGCTTCAACGCCTTTATTATCACGCTCGTAACTCCCAGACTTCTGTGAATTACTAACGGCGCGACTCACCTGATAATACTCGACCATATACCGCTGTAATTGTTCAGGGCTGAGTAATACACGCTGGATTTTTTTTGGTGCAACATTCTGCTCCAAATTTGCGATCCAATCTTTCATATACGGCTGATCTGTTGCAATCAACACTTGATTGGCCTGAACTTCAACTGCCAAGATTTTATTGCGGAAGGAGAATTCTTGAGACATCACCGAAGTCAAAGCTTGCACATCAGCTTTGAGTGGATCAATCACATAAAACGGTAATTGGGTCTTTTCGGCTAACCACTGACAGAGCCGATTTAATGTCAGTCTCGACTGTGGATGCGACTGATCCACCAGATTAAAATGAGCAATCCACTGTAATGGATGCCACTTCAATTGATCGCGTTGACGGTGCGAGGTGTGTACTAGATTTTTTTCTTTTTCAGTAATTCGCCCATCTTTAAACAGTTGATCTAAGCACCAAGTGGTATCAATTTCAAAATTAAAATTCATTGTTATACGTCCCCAAACATAACCCCACTATAGCAAGATTTTCTGTATTCATTCGCACAAAGCATAAGCAAATCCTACAAATATCGAGGAGTAGCCAAGCTCATCAATATAATCACGAATTTACTCACAAATCTTGCTCTTTTAACTTGAATCCACCTTCAGCATTAGCCTATATTTTAGACAGATCATTAGCTCTTGTGAGGTAGGCTTGGACTTCAGCGCAATTTCCATCAACAGTTTAGCGTTATCTGAGGTCCTCATCACCTTGGCTTCGGCATTGGGCTGTGGCCTGTTGATTGGTCTAGAACGTGAAAGAAGCAAGCAACGTGAAAACCAACAGAGCTTTGCAGGACTACGCTCCTTTGCCATTTGTGCACTCCTCGGTGCTATTTGTTTTTTATTTGGTGTCAGTATTGGCATAGTCGGTGCGTTGATCATCGGCGGCATCGTTATATTCTCAATGAAAAACCAAACAGAAGATTTGGGTTCAACCACTGAACTTGCCTTTGTCATGACTTATTTTATTGGTGCCATGTGCTTATGGAATACATCACTTGCTGCAGGTTTAGCCGTGCTCCTGACCATTATTTTAATGACCAAACATCCTATGCACAGCATTGCGGGGAAATGGATTACTGAGGCTGAGTTTAAAGACGGTATCTTTCTTCTAGCACTGATTCTAGTTGCCTTGCCCTTAACGCCGAATACGCCTTTATGGGGTGCTGTGCTGAATCCCTATATTATTTTAAAATTAGTCACACTCATTCTTGCTGTTCAAGCGCTTGCACATATTGCCAAACGACTGCTGAGCACTAAAAATGCCATGATTTTATCGGCAATCGCTTCAGGTTTTGTATCGAGTACAGCGACAGTTGCCAGCTTAGGGATGGAAGTACGTGCAGGTCGAGCACTCGCCAAACCCAATGCAGGTGCAGCGCTCATGTCCTGTATTGCGACCTTGTTGCAACTGCTGATTATAGTCGCAGGTGTGAGTATACTTTGGCTCAAAACCATACTGCTTCCGACCCTTGTAGCAAGTGTCCTTTTAGGGATCTGTGCTTATGCCTTAGTACGATCTGCCCCTGCACAAGAACAACATCAACCCACTGATTCACGCATGTTTAGCTTAAAAGAGGCTGGCATTATTGCCCTGACTTTGACGCTCATCCAAGCCGGAGTGTATGGACTTAACCTTTGGCTGGGAGATGCAGGTTTAATCGCTGGGACTTTGCTGGCTTCTTTATTTGAAATCCATGCAGCGATGGCAACTGTGGTCATGCAAGGGGCACCGACAGACACGGCAGCAATGTCTGCATTTATATTAGGTTTGACTGCACACGCTGTAGCCAAATCCGTTAATGCCGCCTTAACAGGTGGGAAACAATACTTTATTGCTTTTGCCCCGATTCAGATTTTGCATATGGTGGTTTTGATTGGGCTACTTTGGTGGACGATTTATTAATTCGATTTAAATAATTAATTTTTTATTTTCATCATATTAATCTATAATCAGCCCGCTTCATTTTTAAACAATAACTTTATTAATAATATATTTTTGAATCGGGATCTTTATGAAATTTAAAATATTATCGCTTGCAGTTTTTAGTGCATTAATGCTTAGCGCGTGTGGTGGCGGAAGTTCTGAGAGTTCTAACAATACCAGTACTAGCAATAACTCAACATCCAGTAATTCTTCAAATAATAACTCTAATAATACAAATACAGCCCAACAATGGGAAACTGTTCGTATTGATTATTGGTATGACTCACATACTCAAGCTGTTGATTTTGGCGTGCTAAATACAAAAATTACGCTGGCTGATGGCAAAGCTTATGCTACTTTCGATGCAGATGATGATACAAATGAAATTTACTTAACTGAACAAGGCGAGTATCAAACATTCGGCCCTACCAATAGCTATGGCGCTTTAATTGGCCAAATGAACTTCATCAATAATCAAATCAAACTTCGGCCTTATTCCGCAATCGGATCTACAGGTTTAGAATTCACCACAACTGTGGCTCAGCGTAATATTGCTGGTGAAAGCGTACTTTCAACTGTAGACCCTGACCTGAATTGGAACTTGGACTATCCTCAATATAGCGTGAAGTATCCAGATGCAATCAATACAAAATTAAAAGCATACCAAGCATTAAAATTCCCAGCGGGTTCAACCTGTTTACAGGAAACAGAATATTCAAATAATCAGGAATATTTACTCTTATCTGAAGCAGAAGATGTATATCAACAGGGCTTTAATGAATACGCAACGGCTTTTGCCAGCCAAACTGGGCAGAAATATTTTAAATACACAAAATTTAATAATGCGCTTGCCTATCATTACAGAGAGGTGGTCCCACATGTTTGAACAACTAAAAGCTTATTTATAAGTGATACTCTGCTCTAGTTAAGCTACCTTATTTTGTTGTGGTAGCTGGTCATAGTAAAACTCATCTGGAGTCATTTTGTCCAGACTCGAATGAGGTCGTTTCAAATTATAAAATTCAAAATATGCGTTTAATTGCTTCTTCGCATCCAAAACATTGCTGTAGGCTTTGAGATACACCTCTTCATATTTAACGCTCCGCCATAATCGTTCAACCATCACATTATCAACCCATCGACCTTTACCATCCATACTGATTTGAATGCCATTTGATTTCAATACATCAATAAATGCATCACTGGTAAACTGACTGCCTTGGTCTGTATTAAATATTTCAGGTCGACCATATTTTTCAATAGCTTCATTTAATGTTTCTATGCAAAATGTAACCTCCATACTAATCGATACTCTATGCGCAAGTACCTTGCGGCTATGCCAATCAATCACAGCACATAAATAAACAAAGCCTTTTGCCATAGGGATATACGTTATATCCGTAGACCACACTTGATTACTGCGCTGAATAGCCAATCCTTTGAGCAGATATGGATATTTGCGGTGAGCTTGATTAGCCTGGCTTAAATTTGGTTTGCAATATAACGCATTAATGCCCATTTTCTTCATTAAAGTACGTGTATGACGTCGTCCTATATGATGTCCTTGACGATTCAACAAATCACGCATCATACGGCTACCTGCAAAAGGATATTGCATATGTAATTCATCCATACACCGCATCAGCTTCAGATCTGATGCACTCGCAGGTTTTGGGCGATAATAATAACAACCACGGGAGACTTTCAGCAGCTTAGCTTGCTTAGATACTGAAATCTGAAGTGAGTCGTCGATTAACTTTTGTGGTTGAAGCGGCCCAGTTTCTTCAACACACCTTCTAAAAAATCAATTTCTAATGCTTGCTCACCGATTTTTGCATGTAGTTTTTTTAGATCGATGGGTGGTTCTGTTGGAGCTTTTGATTGATCGAAAGCTTGCGAGGAAGCTGAAATTAATTGATTTTTCCAGTCGATAATTTGGTTTTGATGAACATCAAATTCAGCACTCAATTCAGCAAGTGTTTTTTCTGCTTTAATCGCAGCAAGTGCTACCTTAGCTTTAAAATCATTTGAATGATTTCTTCTTGGTCTACGTGCCATAAAATACTCCATATATTGATGTTTATAACATCATTTGGGGAGCAAAATATCACTTATAAGTGTTGTTCAAATTTCCTGATCCACCTCTCAGCCACGATGAAACCGAAGCACACGCTTTTAGTGGATACACGCAATATAAAGGCGCCTACTATACAAGTTCAAAAGAAACTGCTGGCGTAGAGTCCAATCTTGCAAATGATATTCAATCAGAGAAAGAGCGAATAAATCAAATGAATATGTCTGCCGACGAGAAAACCGCTCGTTTAACTAAGGTAGATGGCTTAAATAAAGGTTGTGATTTATACAATTCAGTTGCAGCAAATTATTTAAAACAAAACCTGAAGTTTTAAATCTATTTCGAATAACTCAGTGGGTTTAAGTTTGAATCGATACAGGAGCTTATAGCTCCTGTATTTCTATACACGTTTCATTCACTTTAAATTTCACATCTAAATTTGCAAATTTCATCCCATAAATTCGCGCTTCATCATCCTGATACGCCGGTCTGGGATCTAAAGATAAAACGGCTTCAAGCTCTTGTGCAGTCTGTACAGACAATTTCTCACTCATCAAAAGCTGCTGCTTCTGTTCGATCGCCCGATCCGACCATATCACCGATTTACGTTTAGGTTCATCTTGCGCATAGCCACTTTCCGCATCTATAACGGCATCTGAGTAGTGTATATAAGGTTTAATATCGACAATCGGGGTGCCATCTAGCAAATCACTTCCTGTGACATACACTCGAACCGACTTCCCCTCTTTTTTGACGCACTTGAGCTTTACCACCGATAGACCAATCGGTGAAGGACGATACATACTACGCGTAGCAAATACCCCTATTTTTTTATTACCCCCTAAGCGTGGCGGACGAACTTGTGGGCGAAACTGGGTTTTTTCTGGATTTTTATTGTCATGAAACTGCCACACCAACCATAAATGACTAAATGCCTCAATTCCTTCAAAGGCCAGAACATCATTATAGGGGGCTGACATTTCAATATACGATTCCACTTGAACCAAATTAGGCTGCCGAGGAATACCAAACTTTTCCTTATAAGAAGAGTGCATATAGCCAATAATTGGCAAGGTTAACTCAGTCATCATCACTTTTTCTAATAAGCTCAATTAAATATATTCAGTTTATCGAGAATGATTTTAGATTAGAATAGCAACCTGTTCTAATTTGATAATTTATTGAGACCTTTAATGGCTGCTTTCAACGTCGAAAAGATTACTCACGTCCACCATTGGAATGATACTTTATTCTCTTTTAAAACGACGCGCGACACTGCTCTACGTTTTAAAAACGGTCAATTTGTGATGATCGGCCTTGAAGTAAATGGCAAACCGTTAATGCGTGCTTATTCTATTGCTAGTGCAAACTACGAAGAAGAACTTGAGTTTTTCTCAATTAAAGTTCCTGATGGCCCGTTAACCTCTATTTTACAAAAAGTTAAAGTGGGTGACGAAATCCTGGTATCTAAAAAGCCTACAGGAACTTTAGTACTTGATGATTTAAACCCTGGTAAAAACTTATACCTGCTTTCTTCTGGTACAGGTCTTGCGCCGTTCTTGGCAACCATTCGTGATCCTGAAACCTATGAACGTTTTGAGAAAGTGATTGTGGTTCATGGTACACGCTTCATTTCTGAGTTGGCTTACCAAGACCTCATTTTAGACGAACTTCCGAACAATGAGTTCTTTGAAGAGCTAGGCATTAAAGATAAATTGGTTTACTACCCAACGGTTACTCGTGAAGAGTATCCAAACCAAGGTCGTGTAACAACAGTGATTGAAACTGGCGAGATTTTTGAGAAGATCGGTTTACCACGTTTTAACCCAGAAACGGATCGTGCAATGCTTTGCGGTAGCCCAGCATTCCTCGATGACGTTGCTGCACTTCTAGACCAACATGGTTTAAAAGAATCGCCACGTATGGGTGTACTTGGTGACTACGTGATTGAACGTGCATTCGTTGAAAAATAAGATCGTATAAATATATTAAAAAACCGAAGCTTAGGCTTCGGTTTTTTATTTACTCTACGCATAGTTTTATCTAATATTAAAAAAATAACAAATCTAGAATTTAAACCCATGACCTTTCCAGAACTCAAATTTAAAGACTATTTACATCCAAAACCCAAGCCCAGCGGTATTGATGTAGCGTGTAAACTCCAGCATTTTGCCCTCATTACTTATACCGTCGACCCAGCGCGGTTTAAAGAGATCATTCCAGCACGGTTTAAGTTAGACACGGTCCAGTACCAAGGCAAACAACATGCACTGATGTCGGTAGTCCCCTTTATCGATGTCGATTTCAGCTCCGCAGTTTACCCTTTTCCAAAATTCACGATGGGGCAAACCAATTATCGAGTCTACGTGATTGATCAGGAGACACAAGAACGTTGTGTTTGGTTTTTAGGAACGACTTTGGACTCTTGGACACTGATCGTTCCTCGTTATGTTTGGCAACTACCGTGGCATTCTGCACAGATTGAGTTTGATTGCCAGCAAGATGCAGAGGGTCGATATACACAATATAAAATGCGTACCCAATCGGCATGGGCCACTTCAGATGTGCATTTGTCTCAGTCCGAACATGACCCATGGCATTTTGAAGGCTTTCCCAATTTAGAAAGTTATCAGGTCTTCTTGACTCATCCTTTGGCAGGATTTTACCATCGCCGCGATGGAAAACTCGGCAGCTATCGTGTGTGGCATGGGCGCTTACATCCAAAACCTGCAACGCTGCATTATGCTCGCTTTGAACTTTTAGCAAGGCTCAATCTTGTATGCTATGAAGATCAGCTCAAACCCTATAGTGTTCTGATTGAACCAATCAATGAATTTACCATTTATTTACCCCCAAGGTGCCTTAATCATTCGGCTGAATAACACAATAAATAATGAATACCCTACATATTTTAAGGGATATTAAGCATGATGAATAAATTTCAGCCAAAATAATGAGAGATTGGTTGTTTTTCTCCACAAAGTCTCTATAATTCAACAAAACAGACAAGTCTGTCTATTTTTGCTGAAATACTGAATGACCGAAAACATTCAGAGGGTACAAAAATATAAGAAAGCACATTAAGTTGCTCATATTCATATCATGCATTATTGTCAAATAATGTGCGATATGGAACATAATCATTATCAGCAAAGCGCGATAACTTAACCGTTATCGCGCTTATTTATTTGTACGTGATTTATTTTAAGCGCATTTAAGCCAGCAATATAATGAGTGTATTAGGTTAACCTTAAAATCAAAATTTATATATTAGGCAGCTGAAAGTTCCATTTGGATTAAAGTGTTTACACGCTTCCAATAATCTTCCAAATGCACTTGGTCCGGATCGATTTGCGCTTGTATGGTCATGCCATCCAAAATACTGGATAAAAAAGCCGCCAACTGTTCATCTTGCTTCACACCTAGACGATTCAAAGCCTGACATAACTTGCCTTTTAACCATTCTTTATAATCAATTGCAGGCTGTAGCGAAGAAGGATAAATTTTTGAAATTTCTTCAACTGCCTTTTGGAACATACAACCATTAAAATCCGCGCTATGAAACCAAGCATGGTACCATTCAAAAATTGCACGAATATGGGAGAGATAATCACTTGGGTCACATGCAGCAATCGTCGCTTCAAGCGACTGCTGTAAATTTTGGTTTCTTGTCACTAAGCATTCTTCAATTAATTTAGCTTTAGATGGGAAGTATTTGTAAAACGTCATTTTAGCAACGCCAGACTCGCTAATAATCCGATCCACACCGATAGAATTATAACTATGTGAGTTAAAGAGATTAAGCGCTGTGTTAATGATGTCTTCTTTTTTTGACATTTATTTTACCTGATGCACAAAACTTTAAAATTAAGCCATTAACCCAAAAGAACAGCACATGAAAACGAAATACATCGATTGAAGACGATATTATATATCAAATTTAGATCAACGCCGTTTTTTTATAAAAAACAATACCAATATTAAAATAAACATTTGAAATATATAGTTTTTAAGATAAATAAAACACTAGAAGAATCGAGTCTTTTTCACTATGATAAAAATGATGACAATTAAAATTTACCTCGTATATGAATGCTCTCTCCTTCACCCAGTCTGAACATACCCGCGCAGAAGTTTTGCGCTTTATTGAACGATCCTTAAGCCCAGCATCATGGGCAACCAATACTCAAGCGATCAGCCATTTAAAGCAAACGACAGCTGAACATATTTTATTCCAACATCCGATACTGACACGGCTGCATCAATGCCAACTGAGCCTTGAACAGCTGAAGTTTATTCATCTGAATTATTTTACTGCTATTGTTAAAATTTTCACTGATGCTTTGAGTATGGCTATATATCAAGCGCTGCAACTTGAGCACGACAGCAATATCGTGGAGCAAGACCGGATTGCAGCTAAGATATATGCACGTTATTTGTTGTCGCTAAATCTTCTAGATGAATTGGGTTTTAATACCCACCAACTTGAGAAAAGCTCGCCCTCTAAATCGCATTTGGTCTATTTCCTTCAACTGATGCAGCAACTTGAACTCAATGTCACCAATCAAAAACAGACCGAGCCTGAAGCATTTGCAATCGCACAATTTATTCAAGAACATATTCATTCTTATGCAGACTTGCTGCTCATTTTGGCTTGTACTGAACTACAAGTGATTAAGTTTAGTGAAGCACTCAGAACTAATCTCACAGCCTATGATCCTTTATTTACCCAAGGCTACTATGCATGTCATGGCCTTGCAGAAACATGTGATACAACCCTTGCTAACGATGACAATCATGAAGACGATATTTGGTTGCTATTCACACAATGCTATAAACCTGAACAAGCTCTGTATTTCCAGCAACTTCAAACTGAATATTTAAGTCTATGGAATAATTTTTGGAGCAAGATGAATTTGGTATTAAGCTAAACTTTAATCTAAATTTAGTCCAACATGGCATATTAAAGCTTGGTAAAAGCATTCAATTCATACATGAAAAGCCATGCTGGAATAAGTATTGAAGTCACTAACATTGTGTGAAAAGCCTTCTCAACGCTTAATTTAAAGTTTCAACCGCTCTTTTTTTATCAAAATAATCTTCTGGATAAGGGTCTTGACCTTTTAACTTATTACGATATTTCATTACACTAATCTGAACACCTCCATCCGTTAAAAATTCATTATAAAAATCCTGCTCTTTAGGGTATTCAAAACCTAGTTTTTCAAATATTTGCTCCGATAATGCTCCGAAATTTTCATATGACTTCTTATAGCCAAAATAGTTTACAAATCCCATTAAGGTACCCACTCCAAAAATCCCCCAAAATGTCCATATAATTAGGCGTAAAAAAGAATCCCAAGAATAAGAAAACTTAAATATATAAAACAGTAGCATTAAAATTGCTATTACTCCCCATGTAATTAAGGTGAAGTAATAAGTTTGTATCATAATAGCCTTATAACCCATTTTTATTGAACGGCCCATTTCATAGATCATATAAAGCAAACCAGATTTAGGATCCAGAATGGCATAAACTTGATGACGTCCATCTACAGGTTTTTCACTAATTACAGCAATAAGTTCATCATTTTCTTTAAAACGTGTCGTCGTAAATTGCCCTAATACGGAATATCCTTCTATTTCCCCTGTAAACGTGATGCCATCTTTAGCTTTGCCTGCCATCACTAGTATAGGAGCACTGGTAAGCAAAGAACTACTTTCAGCCAGTACACCTGCAAAAGCGGTGCCAGTTGCGATTCCTCCTACATTTTGATTTACTAGTATTTTGGACTTGGCTTTTTCTAAAGAATAGATTGGGCCTTGAACAAGCTTTAAATTTAGTTTCAAATAATAGATCTCCTGCGAAAGTCATTATTGCAAGTTTATCCGGTTTACGAGTGCAGCAATTAAGTTAATGCGTAAGCCGAATCTTTTCCGTCTATTTCGATAGCGTTCACTTAATATTCTAAATGTTTTCAATTGACTATTAATGTGTTCGATCACAACTCGTATTTTTCCAACCATTTTATTGTACTTTTTCTCAACATCAAATAAAGGTAAATTCTTCTTTTTCTTTATTGGCATCAATAATTTAAAGCCATCTTGCTCTAATCCGTAGTACCCTAGATCAGTCATAACATATTCACAATGTTTGAATTTCTTAACCGTTTTTCTTGCCAATTTAATGTCATGCTGACTGCCATTCGATATATCTAGCCCTATGATTTGTTTGCTGTTCGGATGATAGATCACTTGTACTTTTAGCGTATATTTCTTCTTTTTACCACTGTAGAATTTACTCTGATTTTTTTTTCGGACGTTCTATTGAACATTCTGTCGCATCAATAATTACCCAGTTAAAGTGTTCGTCTGCCGTGGTAATGCTTCGTTTTGGCAGAGTAAAACGTCTTGATTTCATCAATGCATCTTCAACCTTTTTAATGGTTCGATTCACATTACTTTCAGCGATATGGTAATTTGCCGCTAATTCCAGTTGAGTGCTGTAGTTCCGTAAGTAATTGAGAGTTAATAACAACTGATCCTCTATATCTAAAGTATGAGGACGACCTGATTTCTTTTTGAGTGATTCTGCTTTTTCTAAAACCTCTACCATTTCAGTAAAAACATGTCGAGGTACGCCAACCAAGCGTTTGAATTCAGAATCTGAAAAACGATTTAATTTCTGATATCTCATGAAATTTATATTGAGGTGGTTTTTACTTTCGCAAGAGGTCTAATTTACCTTAAATAACCTTTTAATTTCTAGTTAGTTATACATTCCGTTCTTTTTGCTCTATATAATTTTCTGGATAGGGAGCACTTTCAATAAGCTTACGATACTCAAACACGGTTCAAAGTAATAAATGATCTTCTCACTTTAAAATTGACTTTCAAGACACTAAAAAAAATTCTACTTTAGCCGTATAAATAAAACCACTTTCCAAATGTAAATACGATTATTCTTTTTAGCAACTGCCTTAACAGGCTCATCGACCACCCATTTTTGACATAAACATATTAAAATAAATAAATTTTTAGGTTAGCTAAATTTAACTTTCCATAAAAAAACCATATACCAAGAATATAATCCCAAGAATAAATCCTAGATACATAGATGAAAGATTAATTAATAGCCACCCCTTATGTTTTTCTTCAAAGACTTTCAAATTTTCTCTATATGTATTTGGAATAATTGGTATTGGTTTATTTTTTTCATCATTTATAGATGGAAAGTGTAACTTTACAGACAAAGTTTTATAATTTGAGTAATATATTAAAAACCAATAAGCAACCACAACCAAATCTCCTCCAACTCTAGAAAAGCCTTCCCCACCTCTCTCTCCAAAGAAAAAAACCAAAAAATCTCTCTTATTATTCTTTATATAGACTTTATTATACATATATGTAAATAACAGCAATAAAAGACCAAAAGGAATAATTAAAAAAACACAAACAAGAAATATGTCATCAGCAACTACAATATCTCTAATTCCAATATTTTTTAAACCTTCAAAAAACCCCAGCATAACAAATTAAAAAATTTCAAAAAAAAACCAAATAAAACAAAAACAAAATAGCAAGAAAATATGTTATATATAATGAAGTTAAATTAACAACCAACCAGCTATTTCTTTCTATTTTAAATAAATCAATATTTTCCTTATAAGCATTAGGTGTCATGTAAAATGGTTTATTTAAAACATCCTTACAAGAAGGAAATCGTGTTTTTCTTGCTGAAAAAACCTCAAAAGAATAACGCATTAAAAACCAATATGCAACAACAACCAAATCCCCACCAGCTCCTCTAAAAACCAAACCATTTTCTTTACCAAAAAACAAATCAAAAAAAACATCTTTATAAATTTTTATATAAATGTATGTAGAAAGCATCAAAAAAATATTAAAAATAATAATAAAAAAAATTGCATTAAACAAAATACTATTATTAAAGACCATTTCTTTTATTACTGATAAAACCTCATTCATAAACAAACCCTTTAATCACACACACCAGTATATTTTCTAGCAATCGTTGTTCCACCATAGCTACCCGAAAAACCAGCCCCAACACCTAATAATACAGCACCAATTCCAGCACCTACTACTCTGCCAAGTAAAATTGATGTCCCACCTGTTGTAGGCGCTAATATTAAGCCAATTTTTGCCCCTGTTATAGTCCCCCCATACAGTCCAAAATTTCCTAATAACATGTTTCCACTGATATTATAATTTTTTACTGGTTTCACTTTAACGATGTACGCTTCATGCTTTATAGTTTGTAGTATTTAATCTTCTTAATTTTTATAAAAATAGGTTATCTTGTTACAAAAAAACAAACAATAAATCTTCTAATTAATTGTTATATATAAAAATTTAAATTAAAATTCATTGTTATCTATGTTCCATTAAAGTTTAAAATTTCTATGAAAAATCTTTTGGTTCTTGCATCACTTATCTTCTTGATTTCATGTGGTAGTACAAAACAAGAGCACGCTACAAATACGAAGAACTCAAATTCAGAAACAGTATATGTTTATGATCAAGAAACAAACAAAAAGCTAAAACAAGCAGAAAATTTCATCAATAATGACCAATATGATAAAGCTTTTCCAATTTTATTCGAGTTAGCTAAACAAGGGAATCCAACCGCTCAAAATGATATTGGTGCAAGTTATCAATATGGATTTAATGGTGAAACTGATGAAGCAAAAGCTATTCATTGGTATACATTAGCAGCTAAACAAAACCATGCCCCATCAATACATAACTTAGGCTTAATAGCATTTAACAGTGCAAAAAATGAGCATGACTATCAAAAAGCATTAACCCTTTTTGAAAATGCAGCTAAGCTTGGTTCTTATGAAGCTATTAATTATATTGGTATATATTATGAAAATGGGATTATCTTTCCACAAGATTCAACAAAAGCTTTAGAAAATTTTCTACTTTCTGCAGATCATGGTAGTGCTGCCGGTCAGTTTAATGTAGGACAAGTATACTATTATGGTAGAGGAGTTAAGCAAGATTACAAACAAGCATTTGATTGGTATACGAGATCTTCAAATCAAAATTATAGTGCCTCTGCAATTAAATTAGCCATTCTTTATAGAAAAGGTAAAGGGACAGAAAAAAACATTGATAAAGCAATAGAGTTATTAAAACCATATGCAGAACAGGGTTATGATCTTGCACAATACAATATTTCTCTTTGCTATAAAGATAAAAACGAACTAGGAAAATCTATATACTGGCTAGACCAGTATAAGAGAAATCCCAATAAGAGCGATTAAATCACTTTTTAACCTTTCTATTATAAATAAATAAAGGAATTACAATTGAGGCTCCAACTTGATGATCAATACTTGGGGTCTTTATACTCTTTTTCCCTATATTTATCTGCCCCACACCACCAACCCCATCAATATCTTTATCCTCTCCAGTTTCATAATCTTTTGTCTTAGATTTTACATTTACAACTCCCACATTATAAGCTCCTAAGTTAACACTATTTGTTAAACTATAACCTGCTCCAGTCAATTCTGAAACATGTTTTGCATTAGTTTTAATATTACTTCCTGCAAGAGAAAATCCAATATCATCACTTAATTTTTTTACATTTCCATCATGCAAATTTATCGCATTTTTATCAATACTTATAGAATCTTCAACAGCATAGTATAGCATCCAGTTACCACGAGCATCATAGGCAACCCCTATTTCTAAAGAAGTCCCTAGTATCTCCCACAACTGTGCGCCGATAGTTACAGAAATTTGTCGGGTATAATCTCCCTCAACCTTAGTAACTGGGAATAAACCTTCAGTATATAATTTACTTAATATCAGCTTCTGATTACTTAGGCCTAAAAACTTTGCAGAATGATTTATTAGCTTTAGTCTTTGACCGGAATAAAGACTATACGCATCAATTATTTTATTATCTTTTTTAATTCTTTCTGCGTTTAAATTATATTTTTTTGCGATACTTAATAAAGTCTCCCCAGCATTTACAATATAATCTATTTCAATAAAATAACCTTCTTTAGGAGCCACGACTTGAAGCATCATTTCATTTGACGCACTAGAACTCCCAATAAATATTTTCTGACCTACTTTAATTTTATTTGCATCAGGAATGTTATTATTTCTCATAAGTAGAGAAATTTCTTTATTATATTTTTTAGCTATACTTGCTAAATTTTCACCAGATTTCACCTGATGATAGTCACTTTCATAAGTTTTAGATTGCCCTTTTACTTCTGTTGTAACCAAAATTTTCATTAAACTTAATGGTAGTGTTAATGTTGCTCCATTGAGGAAATAATCTTTCTCAATATTCTGCTGATAAATTTGTGTGAAGCTCGGCGAATTCAAACATGAGGTGCGACAGTTTGAAAAGTCTTATGATAATCAACAAGCTGAGCAAATTTCTCTAATGGTGTAAGCCAATCTAACGCTTTTCTAGGACGAGTATTCAGTGACATGGCAACTTGATTTAAATAATGCTGATCTGCCTGATTTAAATCAATCCCTTTAGGTAAATATTGCCTAATTAAACCATTCATATTTTCGCATGTGCCTTTTTGCCAGGGTGAATGTGGGTCACAGAAATATACATCTATGCCTAAATCTTCTTCAAGTATTTTATGTTCTGCCATCTCGCGTCCACGGTCATAGGTCAACGTTTTACGCAGTTCTGCAGGTAAATATTTCAGAGCTTCAGTTAAAGCCTTGCGCACTGATTCTGCCTTTGCATCAGGTAATGTTGCCAAGATACAGAGCCGTGTATTTCGTTCAATAAGTGTTGCTATCGAACTTTTATTGTCTTTACCTTTAATTAAATCAGCTTCCCAATGACCCGGTATTTTTCTTTCTTGAACTTCGGCTGGGCGCTCATGAATAGTTTTAATATCCTGTAATATAGAATCTTTTTTAGGTTCACCGTTAGCTTTTCGCTTTTTATTTTCATGACGCAGACAGGATAATAAGTCTTTTTTCAACTCACCCTTTGGTAATGCTCGTATCGTTGAATAAATCGTTGTATGGCTTACATTCATTGTTTGATCCAAATCAGGAAATGTCTTTAAACGTTTTGCTATTTGCTGAGGAGACCATAAACAACGGATCGCTTCAACAATAAATTTCCAGAGGATTGAATCGATTTTGAGTTTTCTGTGACCACGTCTACGTCTAGCGAAGGTGTTATCAGAAGCATATTGAGCTTGATAAACGTCATTGATGCTATTTCTTTTAAGCTCACGATAGATCGTACTAGGATGTCTTTTAATGAGTTCAGCAAATTTTCTGGCTGAAAAGCCTTCTTTTCTTGACTCAAGCATTAATGCAGTACGATCTTCAAAGTTAAGATGATGGTATGACAATTTTATATACTCCATAAACCCTTTAAATTAATTAGGTGGTTTATGTCGCACTTCAAGTTTTACTCTGCCCTCTTATATTTTGTTGGTCCATCTTTTACAAAAACTCTTAATATACCTTTTTCAGAATGTGTATATAAAGTTAGAGGTGGTCCCACATGTTTGAACAACTAAAAGCTTATTTATAAGTGATACTCTGCTCTAGTTAAGCTACCTTATTTTGTTGTGGTAGCTGGTCATAGTAAAACTCATCTGGAGTCATTTTGTCCAGACTCGAATGAGGTCGTTTCAAATTATAAAATTCAAAATATGCGTTTAATTGCTTCTTCGCATCCAAAACATTGCTGTAGGCTTTGAGATACACCTCTTCATATTTAACGCTCCGCCATAATCGTTCAACCATCACATTATCAACCCATCGACCTTTACCATCCATACTGATTTGAATGCCATTTGATTTCAATACATCAATAAATGCATCACTGGTAAACTGACTGCCTTGGTCTGTATTAAATATTTCAGGTCGACCATATTTTTCAATAGCTTCATTTAATGTTTCTATGCAAAATGTAACCTCCATACTAATCGATACTCTATGCGCAAGTACCTTGCGGCTATGCCAATCAATCACAGCACATAAATAAACAAAGCCTTTTGCCATAGGGATATACGTTATATCCGTAGACCACACTTGATTACTGCGCTGAATAGCCAATCCTTTGAGCAGATATGGATATTTGCGGTGAGCTTGATTAGCCTGGCTTAAATTTGGTTTGCAATATAACG
>NZ_KB849236.1:499720-550191 GCF_000368045.1 Acinetobacter johnsonii CIP 64.6 | reverse complement strand
GTGCCATAAAATACTCCATATATTGATGTTTATAACATCATTTGGGGAGCAAAATATCACTTATAAGTGTTGTTCAAATTTCCTGATCCACCTCTGTTTTTATTACCTTTCCTGTCTTTGTAGTTTGATCTTTATCTAAAATCCTAGTTGTAGTAGGAAACACAAGACTTTGAAAAGTCACTTTATAGTCTAAGTTTGGAATTTCTTCGTCAACATTTTTATATGTAAGGCGTAATCTAAATGCAATATTCGACATTATTTATACCAACTATTCTTTGCTATCTGTTTCATTTTCAATATAGCCAATAACTGGCTCATCTATATCAATAAAGACTTCTAAAGGCTCTGCAACTTCTGAATAAATCCTATTAGTCCGACCTCTTTCATCTAGTACACCTTCCAAATAAATTCCATCTTTTTTGCGGACACGGTAAGAAGTTTTTAAATAATCTGAATAAAGCCCAAGACTAGAAAAATCAAGACGATGGCTAAATTTTGTTACTTCAGCAAAAACTGGTTCTTTTAATATTGGTAAAGACATATTAACTTTCCCACCATCCAAAAACTGATGCTGCCCCGCTTTGACCTCAAACTTTCCAGCAGTGGTCGGTAATACCCCTGCACCACTAATCTCAATTTGACTACCACCAGCAGTTAGCACGATTTTCTTATTGGCCTTAATTTCAATTTGCTCTTCCGTAGAAATAATCTGAATGCCTTTCCGCGCAATGACATCGAGTTCATCACCTTGCGCTTGGATTTCAACCTTGCCCTTGCCTGCATAGGCTCTTAGCCCGTCTTGTGCTGCAAAGAGACTTATTTTCTCACTGGCATGCGCAATCAATGATTTCTGCGTAGAAAGGTTAATACTCTCCCCTGCACTTTGGCTGATTTGACCATCAGCTGAGAGATACAGATCTTCATTGCTGCTCACAGCTATGGAGTTTGGTGCAGAGAGAATCATGATGGCTTGTTTAAATGCATCTGCCTTGTTTTGATCTTGTTGTTCAATCTGTTCTAAGAAGCCTTTTAAGTTTTCTAAAACTTCAAGCGGATCCGTCTGTTGATTCTTCGCCACTTCACTTAACGCTTGGCTATTGTTTAAAGTCCCTTCAAGTTGTTGTTTGGCAGGTTGAGCATTCAGATGTGTACCTGCAGCTTGATCTTGTTTATGGCTACTGAGCAGTAAACCGTCACCTGCTCGAATCGCGCCCCATTGATCAGTTCGAAGCTCGAAGCCTTCTCCTCGCCCTTCACTTCTCTCCGCTTCTTTCGGGTGGCTGAGGTTACCGAGGTTCAACTGAGTTGCCCCATGACTACTTTGTAGTTGAGTCGAAATTTGACCCGTGGTGTCATCGAAGCGGAGTTGGTTATAGCCTTCACCCCCTATTTCTTTAGAGCGAATCCCAGCTAGTTTCTTGGTCTCTGGCAATTGCCCTTTCTGATCAAATTTCGTTGGGCTGCGCTGCGCTTCATGAATCCGTCCAACCACAAAGGGACGGTCGAGATTGCCATCAAAGAAATCAATCACCACGATTTCACCAATGCGCGGTAAAAAGCGTGCGCCATAGCCCTCACCCGCCCATGGGGTCAAGACATCAACCCATGCCGAGTCTGTATCATTGTCATTGGCGCCTGCACCGCCGTCATGGCTGTGGTCATCGTTGCGGGTAAAGAGGAAGCGAACTTTGATCCGCCCCCATTCATCCACATGAATTTCTTCGCCACTTGGTCCCACAACTTTGGCACGTTGTGGGTGTGTGGCTGGTCGGTGCGCTATCGGGTTATAAGCTGGAACGGTCGTGATGTGACGACGCTGTAAACTCAAGTGGTTGGCTTGGCGTTCGCTTGGCACTGTGGTGGTTTTGAGTGACCATTGGCTTTGTTTCAGTAAATGCTGAATTTGCTCACTCAGATCTTTAGGCAAGTTGTTTTGATTATAAAAAGTCTTGGTCGTGATCAGAAATTCTTTGTCTGCATCACTATGTTGATCAAGTTCAGGATGTTCATGTAACTCAAACCAATACCCCACTTGGGCATCACGTACGGTGCTCTGTGCAGTGAATTGTTTCGCCTGTTGGTTGTAGACATTACTCAGGGTTTGATTGAGTTTTTCAATTTGGCTGTTTGATGCTGTGGTCGCCTGATCTTCTCCATTTAAATCTTGCATCCATGCAGGGCTAATATGCCACGCTTGTTCTAGGCTGAGGCTGGCATTGTCTTGCTGTGTGCTGTGTTGATGTTGGCTTTGGACTGAACCTGCGCCTTCTTCTTGACTCAGGTGATCGGCTTGCCAACGTTGGATATGGACTGCAGTCGGTTGTAGGCTGCGCTGCGCACTCAGACTGATGATGCTATCCTGTTGTTCGGTAGCACTAGAACGATGAAAACGAATCTGTCGACGCTTTAAGGCTTGAAACTGACTGTTGTCATCCAAGAGTCTAAGTTTTTGGGCTTGAATCGGATGACGAGTATGAGGCACATAGAGTTCAGCTTCATCAATCAGCCAGTTGATGCCTTCACTGCGCCAGAGCCGTGTTAGAAAGTCATAATCGGTTTCATTCGACTGCATGATGAAGGGACGAACATCAATCTCTGTATTTAAACCAGAAAGATCAAGACTGAGGCTTGCAGCAAATAGCGGACTTTTACTCTGCCATTCCTTGAAGAGTATTTCACTGACATCTCGCACACTTTTATTCATAAACACTCGGCTGTTGCGACGTTTATGCCAAAGTGCCGTTGCGTCTTCTAAGCGAAGTTTATACAGGGTCAGTGCACCATCACTTTGTCCTTGTTCGGCGTGGGTGATGATCCCTGTGCTGCGAAATAATGTGCCTTGGTCTGTAATCTGATCGACTGCGACTTGCACCCCGATAAACTGTTTGAGTGGAATCAGGGCATTGGTTGAGAGGCAGATCAATTCAACATTTAAACCTTGGTTTAATGCATGTGTGCCTTCAATATGCTGCAAAAAGATGTCATGATTTAATGCAGCAGGTGAAAATTGTGCATGAATGGCACGTTTTTGTGCACTTAACCCCAATTGCTCAAGCACTTGAGTGATTGTATTTATCATCGTCTATATTTTTAAAAAGTAAGTTTCAGTCATAGTCGATCGCAAACAGCGATCATAAATTAGGCGCCATTATAGCCAGATCAATCCAACAAATGAGCAGAGTTTTATTCTTATTATGTAAACAACAAAATGCCCCGAGCCGCTGCGGAGCATCTTTATGGAAAATAATTTCACTTTGATTAAGAAATTTAGCGTTTTCTTAATTCTCAAGCTGTAATCTACGCTCAGATAATGCTTTGCTCACCACTTGATAACCCGCAGTCATACCTAAAGTCGCCATAATGCCTGCCACGATTATGTCTGGCCACAAACTGCCTGTGCCAAATACACCTATTGCAGCAAAAATAACCGCCACATTTCCAATCGCATCATTTCGACTACAAAGCCAGACCGATTGCATATTAGAGTCACCTTCTCTAAAGGCATATAAAATGACGGCACAAACCACATTCGCAAGCAAAGCAATCACACCAATCACCCCCATGGTCATAGCTTCAGGTGGAATTCCCAAAGCATAGGCATAGATCACTTTACCAATCACCACCAAGCCAAACAACGCCATGGTCATGCCTTTGAGCAGTGCCACTGTCGCCCGCCAATATAAACTCGCACCAAGCACCGCTAGGGAAATACCATAGTTGACTGCATCACCAAAGAAATCTAAAGAATCAGCCCATAAGGATGACGAATGTGCATAAGCTCCACCAATAAGCTCCACCACGAACATAGCTAAATTGATAAATAAGGCTATCCACAATGCCGTTCTAAACTTACTATTTGGCTTTTGCGGTGCGGGTGCACAACTGCAAGAAGAACATGCCATATACACAACCTCTATCCAGACGTAATCATTTTCTATTATGATTAAAAACTATGGAGTCGCTCTAAGGTCAAGCAAAATGAATCAACAAAACTCATCTGCTATTTATTTGATGAAAGACTTAGTCCATAAAACGGGATTAAGTGCCGATACCATTCGTTTCTATGAAAAAAAGCATTTATTAGAGCCTTCTTTTCGCGGAGAAAATAACTATCGCTATTATCAAGATGATGCGCTTAAACGACTCATTTTTATTAAACGTTGCCGCGCGCTGGATATCTCACTCAAAGAAATTGAATACCTGATTGAACTGGAACAAAAGCCTCAACAAGACTGTAGTGCGGTCAATCAACTGATCGATGAACATTTGAAACAAGTCGAACAAAAAATCATTGAATTGCAAAAATTTCAGATACAACTACAACAACTTCGGCAGTCCTGCGCAACTCAATCAACCATTGATGATTGCCAAATTCTAAGACATCTTGAAGCAGGACTTACAGATGCATAAAACACATCAATACAAAATTTAGACTGTGGGTATTATTTGGTTTTGCTACCTATTTACCCGAGCCTTACATAGTCAATGCAGAATTTTTATATTTATTTTCTTTAATTTTTTAATAAATTCACAAATAAAAAATCTAGCTTCACAGCAAATCTAATAAAAATGATCCCTAATTATTTCGGATAAAAGGCCACAAAGAACTCTAGCTTTTTGATGATTAGAACCTCAAGTAAGTTTTATATAACCGATCTTTTACTTTATAAAACAAGGATATTTAAATTTACTTCTATCCTTAGCCACATAAAACCATAGATCCAGATATTGATAATTGAGCACTCAAATCCAGCGTTTGAACGTGTGATTATCGCGTCTATCCCCGCTTAAATTCCGAGTTGTTTACTAGGTTGAATCTATTTTTTAAAGCCCTACAATAAACCCATATTTTTTTTATGCCTTAGTTTAATCATGAGCATTCATCACGTTACTGAACTTCTTTCTCCTGCAGGTTCGCTTAAAAATATGCGTTATGCATTTGCCTATGGTGCAGATGCAGTCTATGCCGGACAACCTCGTTACAGTCTACGTGTGCGCAATAATGAATTTGATCATGACAATCTGGCTATCGGCATTCAAGAAGCGCATGACTTAGGAAAAAAGTTTTATGTGGTCGTCAACATTCAACCGCATAACTCGAAACTCAAAAACTTTATTCGCGACCTCACACCTGTGGTTGCGATGCAACCCGATGCCCTGATCATGTCGGATCCAGGCCTGATTATGATGGTACGCGAGCATTTTCCAGACATGGATGTGCATCTTTCCGTTCAGGCCAATGCAGTCAACTGGGCTACTGTGAAGTTTTGGAAAAATATGGGACTGACTCGTGTCATTTTGTCCCGTGAATTATCCATTGATGAAATTGAAGAAATTAAGCAACAAGTGCCTGACATGGAAATTGAGGTTTTTGTGCATGGTGCGTTATGCATGGCATACTCTGGACGTTGTATGCTTTCAGGCTATATGAATAAACGTGATGCCAATCAAGGGGCATGTACCAATGCCTGCCGTTGGGAATATAAAGTTCATGAGACTACGCAAGATGAAAATGGTGATGTGATCCCAGTCCAAAATCTGAATACAGACTCCAATTGCTGTTCAAACACTGATGCTGATGAACTACATATGCAAGCACAACATCAGTTCGATGAACCCGTATTACTACAACGTCATGATGAAGACATGTTTGCTGCTGAAGAAGACGAACATGGTACTTACTTTATGAACTCAAAAGACTTACGCGCGGTGCAACACGTTGAGCGCTTAACCCAAATGGGGATCCATTCTTTAAAAATTGAAGGACGCACCAAGTCTTATTTTTACTGTGCGCGTACCGCCCAAATTTATCGCAAAGCCATAGATGATGCGCTCGCAGGTAAGCCTTTTGACCCATCACTCATGACACAACTCGAAGGTCTAGCCAACCGTGGTTATACCGAAGGTTTCTTACGTCGCCACGTACATAGCGAATATCAAAACTATGAAAATGGTTCATCCAGTTTTGACCATCAACAATACTGCGGTGAAATTTTGGAACGCAATGGCGATTATTTGAAAGTCGATGTCAAAAACCGTTTTGTAGTGGGCGATGTACTCGAACTCATGACCACTTCAGGCAACATCACTTTTAAACTGACAGAAATCCTCGATAAAAAAGGCAATCCAATACTTGAAGCGAAAGGTTCAGGGCATGTGATTGAAATACCTGTTCCTGCTGATGTCGACATGCGCTATGCCCTACTGATTCGTAACTTACCGCATTCAAGTGCCGACATTTCAGCGCCTGCATTGGCCTATGTTGCAAGCTGACTGGGGTTAATGTTATGGCATTACAAATAACGGATGCATGTATTAACTGTGATATGTGTCTTCCCGAATGTCCCAATACCGCTATTTTTGAAGGTGATAAAATTTATGAAATAGATGTCAGCCGTTGCACCGAGTGTGTTGGTTTTTATGACACCCAAACCTGTGTCGATGTTTGCCCAATTGCTTGTATCGAGCCACATCCAGAACACGTTGAAACACAGCAACAATTGTTAGAAAAATTTAAAGGATTGAACTTATTTAGCGTCTAACCTTGGGGAAAGTAGAAAAGAAACCGAGTACTGACCACACTCAGAGTTTCAAAACAAAAACTGGGCAAAGAATAACAATAAACAACAACTAAATGAAAAAGCCAAAGTGACTGGGGAGCACTTTGGCTTTTTCTTTGTAAAAGATATTTGCTTTAAACAAAAAAAGGAACTGAGCTGTTAGTGACTCAGTTCCTATCAAGGGTAAAACCAAAGATCAGCAATACAACATAAAGGGAAAAAGCCAACGTATATTTTGGGAGAGCGTTGGCTTTTTCATTTCACACTTACAGCCCAGAACGAATAATGTAATCAAAAGCAGACAGAGATGCTTTTGCGCCTTCACCTGTGGCAATGATGATTTGCTTGTATGGCACAGTCGTACAGTCACCTGCGGCAAATACACCTTTGACATTGGTTTCGTTGCGATCGTTAATCACAATCTCACCACGGTTTGAAAGCTCAACCGTTGTTTCTTTTAAGAAATCGGTGTTTGGTAATAAACCAATTTGTACAAAGATTCCTGCAAGTTCAACCGTATGTTCTACATCAGTTGCACGGTCTTTATATTTCAATGCCGTCACTTGTGAACCATCACCCACAACTTCAGTTGAGAGTGCATTCAGGATCACTGTGGTATTAGGCAAGCTATGCAATTTATCTTGCAACACTTGGTCAGCACGTAGTTTGGTATCAAACTCAACCAAAGTCACATGTTCTACAATCCCCGCAAGATCAATCGCAGCTTCGACACCTGAGTTCCCTCCACCAATCACAGCAACACGTTTGCCTTTAAACAGTGGACCATCACAGTGTGGGCAGTAGGCAACACCACGAGTACGGTATTCTGCTTCACCAGGCACATTCATTTCTCTCCAACGTGCACCTGTTGAAAGGATTACCGTTTTAGATTCAAGCTTCGCACCATTTTCTAAAGTGACTTCAACCAAGCCATTTGCTGTCTCATCTGCACCTTTGATGTTAGAAACACGCTGTAAGTTCATGATGTCCACACCATACTCACGTACATGTGCTTCCATTTCAGCAGCAAACTTCGGCCCTTGGGTCTTTTGAATCGAGGTGTAGTTTTCAATGTCCATGGTATCCATGACTTGACCACCCATACGTTCAGCCACGATCCCTGTTTTAATACCTTTACGTGCTGCGTAGATGGCAGAAGTATTTCCCGCAGGGCCACCACCAATCACTAAAACATCAAAAGCATCTTTGGCATTGAGTTTTTCAGCTTCTTTGACTGCTGAATTGGTATCCAGTTTGGCAATAATTTCTTCCAAGGTCATACGGCCTTGACCGATATGGTTATTGTCTTGGAACACCATTGGTACAGCCATGATTTTGCGTTCTTCAACTTCGTCTTGGAAGAATGCCCCATCAATCATAGTTGCTGTCGTGCCTGGATTGTAAATGGCAATCAGGTTTAAGGCTTGCACCACGTCTGGACAGTTATGACAGCTTAAAGAGACAAAGACGTCAAAGTCAGACTGGATGCCCAAAGCTTTGATTGAAGCCAAAACTTCATCCGATACTTTGGGTGCATAACCTGAGGTTTGTAACAATGCCAAGATCAAAGAGGTAAACTCATGTCCCATCGGTAAACCCGCAAAGAATACACGCGGCTCTTCACCGGCTTTTGCCACACCAAAGCTCGGTGCACGTGAGTTTTGACCATCAAAACGTGCAGTCACCAGTGGAGACAGTGCTGCAACCTCTTCAACCAATTCTTTGATTTTGTCTGATTTCTCAGAACCGTTCAAAGTCGCAACCAATTCAATCGGACCTTCAAGGCGTTCAAGAAGTGTTTTTAATTGAGCTGAAGTATTTTGATCTAACATGGTTAAGCTCTCCAAAGCAGTCTATAAAATTATTTGATAGAAGAATCATAGAGTAAATCTAAAAATAGATAAAACAGTTTGTTTTTATTTTAATAATCGGTTTTATAGATTTAAAACTATTCATCATAAAAAGTCCCACTAATCGCAGGACTATAAATGAAGTAAAAGATTAAGATTCACTCTGCATCCGCTGTTCAATTCTTAAAGTTCTGGCTTTTAACTGACGCGTCAAACCAAAAAATACAAGACTCAACAGCGCCATAAGTAGCATCAAGATAAGCGAAAAGAATTGCATGACCGTAGTGAACTGCGCTGCTTGCTGAACTTGTTTTTCTACACTTGCAGCCATCGGCGTAAGTGTTTTGCCATAGAGTTGATGCTGCATCGCCCATAACTGTTCAGGCTTAAACCCATATTCAATAAAATGTGAATCGGTTTTTTCTGCTTGGACCAGAGCAAGCACATGCGGAATTGCTGCATTTTTATCGACAGGTTGGTGTAACAATGCCGTTTGCGCAAGTAAATAATGTTTTACAGGCATTTGTATTTGCGACTGCTGCAAATACTGCGCTATTTCACTTTGCTGAATATTTTTATCGTAGTGTACGATTTGCTGAAAAGCCTCGCTTTCATCATCTTTTAAATCATATTGCACATAAGTCAGCCCTGACCAAAGCAGAATAAAGGCAATGAGCCATGCCACAAACTTCAATATAAAAGACTGAAAACGTACATAGAAAAAATGAATTTTCCGTGCATAGTGCACCAGTATGAATGCCCCAATAAAAGACACCATGATCTTGAGCACAAGCCAACCAAACCACGACAGCAAATTCAGAAAATAATCTGGCTGATGTCCTAGTGATGCGAGATTTTCATCGACACTCATGGGCATATGCAGTTGCTGTATTTCAGTACTCAGTCCAAAAAAGCTATAGACAAAATCAGGTTGTAGAAAATAGCTAATGCTGGAGGCAATAAACAAGACAGCACTCAACATACACCATAAACTTAGTTTACGCTGACGTTGTTTGAGTGCAACCACGCCTTGTTCAATGTGCTGAGGCTGAACAACATACTCATCTAAGGAAGGCAAATACTTCTCCTCTATCGACCACGCAACTCGGCATTAAGATGGTGTCGTACGATTAGAACTTGAGTCTAAAACCAATTGATTCAAATTGTCCTGCAAACTACGCAAACGTGTGGTTGCTTCAGCACGTTTCTGCATCCCTTCTTTTTGTATTTGAATCACATCATTTACTGTTTTAATGAGGGTGTTTTGTACATGTTCAAGCGTCTCAATATCAATCACTGAACGTTGATTTGCTTTTGCTGTATCTACTGAGTTTTGATGTAACAAATCAGCATTGCGCTTCAACAAGTCATTGGTCGCATCATCAATGGTATTGGCCAACTGCACACTATTCGTCTGCTCATTTAAAGAAATCGCCAAACTAATTTGGTTTTTCCATGCAGGCAATGTAATGTTTTTAATCGCATAAAACTTATCGACCAACATCAAATTATTAGACTGGATAATACGAATCATCGGTAATGTTTGCATGGCTGATTGTTGTAAAACCTGCAAATCACTCACACGTTTTTCCAAATTATTGGCTAAATGATTGAGGTCGTAAACTCTCTGTGTCGTGGTTTGGTCTTGCCCCTGTGCAGTCAGTGTTGAGATTTCCTGCTGAATTTCATCCTGTTTCAACTTACCCGCTGCGATATACACACCGAGCTGTTTATATTCACTTTGCACACCATGAAACATCCGATCTAGCGTATCAACACGTGCTTTTAAACCAGACTGTGATTTTTCAATTTCTTTCACTAAAGTATCAATCTGTTCTTTGGTGGTATTAAAGTGCATATCAATATTATTCTTTGCGCCTTTAATTTTGCTTATCAAGCCACCGAAGAAACCTGAATTTTTCTTTTTATTTAAGATACTTGAGGTATTCAGTTGTTGTGCAACTTGTACCACCTGATTTAGCTTTTGCCCAGTTTCATCCAAGTCCTTATTTTGAACCAAATTTAACAACTCATCGGTATATCCTGAGGTTTGTGTCGCAATATTTTTACCATACTCCGCTACGGCGTTATGGTTGATTTCTGCCAACTCTTTCCGTGCTGCCAAGACCGCATTGAAGTCATCTTGTTGCAAGCCAATTTCTTGCAAATTTAACTGTTGAAACTTATGTTCAATCACTTCGGTGGTTGGCTCTACCACAAGACTGTTTTGTTCTGAGTTGGTCATAATTCACCTAATCTATTTCTTAAAGTGTTGGTTTCTGTAGTGATTTTTTTAAGGTATGAATCAATTTTTCACGGCTATTATCGAGCTTTTCTAGTTCAATTGTCGAGCTTGATTGCTGCGATTGTTTGACATGATATTGCCATGCCGGGATCAAAACCTGCTGTGCATCTTTATATCGGTCTAACAAACTCAATGAAAGCTGCTGTGACAACTGCATTTGCGTAATCGCAATATCATTACTGCTTTGCAAAGTCTGCAAGCTGTTTATTTTCTTGGATAAACGTTCTGCAAAATTATCTAAAGGATGTGCATTCTTCACAAATTTAGGATATTCCATTAAAAATGCTTCAGCCGCAGATATATATTTGGCCATTTGCTCACGTAAGCCTGTTAACTGCTGATAGCGCGCCTGTGACTTTTGAATTTCAATTTGTAATTTTTGGCTGAGATGATTGGCTCGATCCAACAGCTGATCCAGTTTTTTATAGTATTCAACTTGGGTTGAACCATATTCAATATCAATTCCGAGCCACTTTTGTAGCCCATTAAATTTACGCTTCTTCAGATATTTTTTTGAGTCAGCCAGTGACTGGATCAGTTGCTCAATGGTCTGACTCAACTGTAAAGTGAGCTGCGGGTCCACTCCATTTAACAGCACAGACTGCGCTTGAATGACACCATCTGCATAATGATTGAGACGATATTGATCGTTCAGCAAAGGAACCAAATCATTACGCTGGATACTTAAAAGTTCATCTGAATTGACTGGTATATCCCTTAAAGGAACAAGAACGTCAATTTGTGCCATAGTGCTTTAACCCAATAAAGAAATTGAATAAAATCATTTTTATAGTACAGCTTTTATGTCAAATAACATGTAGATTTTTGCAAAAATGTTGTGAAAACCGTTTATCCTGATCTGGCTAATCATCGCTTCTGTTTCCAACAAAATTATATCTATTCAAAATTATGATCATTCGCCTTCAGCACATCATTCGTTATAGTTTAGGTTTCTGCATTGCATTAACCTTACTTATCAGTGTTGGTGCGCACTATAAAGCAAAACACATTCACGAAACATTTTTAGAGCATGATCCAAGCCAATTACAACAAGTGAGTGGCACACTGCTAGATAATGAAACAGCCGTCCAACTTTATCAAAAAAATCAAGCACCCTATAACTTAAACAGCTTGGGGAAAACGCACTTTTTGGTCGGTATCTTTAGCCAGAACCAAGGTCGAATTCAAACAGTTTGGTGTGATCGTTGGCCAGACGCACCACTTAAGACCTCCTCTGACACAGGCCCGAAAAATCCAATGAATAAAATAAATTTACCTATTCGCTATTTTCATACTTGCCAATGGCTATTCGATGCAATGCAGTTCCCTTTAGACATTCCCGCTTGGACAGGGCAACCCATCACCTATCTAAAAAGCCATCAAGATATTTTGTATGCATTAAATGTGAATGGGAAAAAGATTTTCGGCTATGAACAAGCCTATCAGCAATATAAACAACTCTATATAAATGAAATAAAAAATCGCAATCAATCAGCACTCTATTTTATTGTTTTCTTTTGCATTACTGTCTTTCAGTATAGAAAGTACATATTCAAAGTCATAAAAAAGCCATGATCAACATGGCTTTAAAATGGAGTGTTTCGATATTATAAATAATCGCCTTCACGCTCAGGTTGATAAACCACTTTTTCAATTTTGACTTTCATCATTTGACCATCTGGCTGCGGCCATTCAATTTCTTGACCTTCAGCTAAGCCAAGAATTGCTGCACCAATGGGGGCTACAACATTGACCTGTCCCTTCTCGCCTTTAAAATCATGCGGATAAACCAAAGTAATTTCAGATGCTTCTGTAGATGGTGCAATGGTCAGTAAAACTTTTGCATTCATCGTTACCACATTGGCAGGCATATCTTGTGGAGCAACAACATCGGCGCGGGCCAATTCTTCTTCAAGCAACTGCATGGTCGGTGTAAGTTTAGGCTGATGTTCTAACATCGTTTCTAAACGATGAAGATCCTGCTCAGAAATGATAATTGCTGGGTTTGCCATGTGCTGCATTCCTATTTGAATACGGTATGAATAAAATTCTTATTAAAAATAATTTATTAGCCTATAACTTCTGTTATATCAGAAATGCAGTCTAAATTACATTTCAACTGATTTTGATTTTTTAATGCTATAAAAAAAGCCCCCTTGAGGGGGCTTTCTCAAGTCAGAACTTAGTTTGCGTAAACAGGAAATTTCGCACAAACAGCTTCAACTTTCACTTTAACAGCGTTAATCACAGCTTCGTCACCTTTGCTGTCTAGGATATCAGCGATCCAGCCAGCAAGTTCACGTACTTCAGCTTCGCCGAAACCACGAGTCGTCACAGCCGGTGTACCAATACGGATACCAGAAGTCACAAATGGTGAGCGTGGGTCATTTGGTACAGCATTTTTGTTCACAGTAATGTGAGCTGCACCTAACCATGCATCTGCTTCTTTACCTGTTACATCTTGCTTAATAAGAGATAACAAGAACAAGTGGTTTTCTGTACCGCCAGAAACGATGTCATAACCACGAGCAATAAGAACTTCAGCCATTGCTTGAGCGTTCTTCACCACTTGTTGTTGGTAAACTTTGTATTCAGGAGCCATTGCTTCTTTAAAGCAAATTGCTTTAGCCGCTACCGCATGAACCAATGGACCACCTTGGTTGCCAGGGAATACAGCTGATTGTAATTTTTTCTCAATTTCTTCGTTTGCTTTCGCAAGGATTAAACCTGAACGTGGGCCACGAAGTGTTTTGTGTGTAGTGGTTGTTGTTACGTCAGCAATCTGAACTGGGCTTGGGTAAACACCAGCAGCAACTAGACCAGCAACGTGAGCCATATCTACAAATAGGTAAGCGCCAACTTTATCCGCGATGTCACGGAAACGCTGCCAATCTACAATTTGGCTATAAGCAGAGAAACCAGCTACGATCATACGTGGCTTGTGCTCAACTGCTAAACGCTCAACTTCTTCGTAATCAATTTCGCCAGTTTCAGGGTTTAAACCGTACTGAATTGCGTTGTATGTTTTACCAGAAAAACTTACTTTAGCACCGTGAGTCAAGTGACCACCGTGAGCCAAACTCATACCCAAAACAGTGTCGCCTGGGTTAAGAAGAGCTAAGTAAACAGCAGAGTTTGCTTGTGAACCTGCATGTGGTTGAACGTTTGCGTAATCTGCACCGAAAAGCTCTTTAGCACGGTCAATCGCTAATTGTTCAATCACGTCTACATATTCACAACCGCCGTAGTAGCGTTTGCCTGGGTAGCCTTCAGCATATTTGTTTGTAAGTTTTGAACCTTGCGCTTCCATTACTGCTGGAGAGCAATAGTTTTCAGAAGCAATCAGTTCGATGTGCGCTTCTTGGCGAGCATCTTCATTTGTGATTGCTTGCGCGATTTCTGGATCAAATTCAGCAATTGAGATATTGGCAAACATTAGCGAGGTCCTATGAAATTAGGGCTTTTAAGCCGTGCTAAGATTGGCGCGTATTGTAGCATGAAGTTTATAAAGTTCGAGAACGAACTTTACGCAGTTTTAAATAAAAAATCGCTCATGAAGCAGAACTCCATGAGCGATTTGAGTCAAAGCAAATTACTGAATTGGCATGAGAGTTTTGACATCGGTCACAAAATTATCCAAATTACGAGTATAAACAGTCGTATGATTCCATTTATCAACTGGAGCAAGTAGTCCATCATTTTTGTAAGTAATGACTGTCCCCGCTGGGGCAGTATTTACTAATAAATCCGTAACCGTTCTAGGCACAGTCTCATCAAATGATCCTTGATAAATAATGATTGGAGTACTTATCTTCTTTTTCAAAGGCTGAGAACCATTTGCCAGAAAATCTTTCACTTCCGGAATATTGGTCATAAACCCAGTTTGGGTACGTGGATATCCCTCTATTGTTCCAAAAATGTCTGCGTAATCGACCATTGAGGCACGAAAAGTACCTCCTAATAGCGTATAACATAGAGACTCAGCTTGTCTCGCAATATCATCTGTTGGAATTTCAAAGACTTCACTATAGCGTAATGCTGGGTAAGGATTTCTTAATCCTGCTGTAATTAAAGCAGTAAAAGTATCTAATGGCGCAAGAATATTAATTTTTTTCGTTAGATCCGTTTCCGTAGCAGCTTGCTGCTCACCACCTGTGAGGATTAAACTCAGGTTGGATGCTGGTGCAATGGCAATAGCGCCTTTGTAATCGAGCTGTGCTCTTGATGCATTCTCAGCAGCACCTAATGCGGCATGTCCCCCTTGAGAATGGCCAATAACAGTCCAGCGCTTCTCCGTTGTATTTCCCAAATTTTTACTCGCGGCAACAACTGCGTCTGTGATCGAATAAGCCTCACTTTTCAGATTTAAAAATGGATGTAACTCACGACCTCCAGGTTCACCTAAGCCTTCATAATCTGGAGCAACCACGGCATAACCTGCTACAAGTAACTTCGCAATTAAGAATTCGTTTCCACCTAAACCTTGCTGACTCGGGGCACATTGATCAGCAACACCTGTAGTTCCATGTGCCCATGCAACGATCGGCCAACCGCCTGCTGGCATTGGCCCTTTTGGTTTAAAGACTAAAGCTGTTGCTTGCGTTTCACTTCCATTGACCCCACGCATTAAATAGGTCATCAATGTTTTAGAACTACTAACACTATCCAACACAACATTAGCATTAATATCTACATCTGTATAAGCCTCGACTCTAACCACTGGATTAACAATATTATTTTTAGGCACCCCATCATCTACGATAACAGAAGTTGAACCGCCATCCCCTCCTCCACAGGCTGTTAAAACAAGCACAGAACTACTGACAAACACAGCCAATATATGTTTTTTCATCTTAAAATTCCTTAATGACATTTTTTCTTGTTGTAACGATTCAAATCACTTGAATACATTAATGATTTACGCCTCAAAATGACGCATGGCAAGACTGGTTACGAGAATGATACAAAGTGAACATTGTCTGCAAGTGAGCACTTACCATTGTTATAAAAACTGGTAATTTGGAGTTCAAAATAAATCCTGACCCTACAACTGAATTCAGGTGCGGAACACTCTCCTAGTCGTTGTTTGAGCTGAATCCCAAAGAATTATTTTAATTTTAAGCAAAAATTTTCCTTGTAATCTGCCTAAATAAATTGACAAGTAGCTTCCGACTTTTCCCTTGCTCAATAAAGTCTGATCTCTAATCACCTAGGTTCACCAGATGATTTAAACAACATCACCTTACAAAATCATCGAATAAACCACAAATCTGGCTGTCATAGGCTGTCTTGATAGTCTTGGAAATGATAAATTTGTTCAGCTTTTAATTTTCGGATATGCACATGCAAGCCATTATTCTCGACACAGAAACCCATACCCTAAATGGTCAACCCATTGAGATTGCATATGCACCGATTGAAATTGCAAATGGCAAATTAAGCCTAGACAAAAGCCAAGTATTTGATCAGCTCTATACCGTCGATGAACCAATCTCATTCGCAGCGATGGCTGTGCATCATATTTTAGAGTCAGACCTCGTTGGGAAGCCTCACTATACGACCTTTAAACTACCTGCTGAAACACAGTACATCATTGGTCATAATATTGATTATGATATTCGGGCTATCGAAAAATGTGGTGTCGATACTTCTCATATTAAAGCGATTTGTACACTCGCCCTTGCACGTTTGGTCTGGCCTGATGCTGAAGCGCACAATATTTCGGCACTCATTTATATGATCTCCAAAGGTAGTGAAAAAGCCCGTGAGATGATTAAAAAAGCCCATCGTGCCGATATGGATATTATTTTAACGGCCAATATTTTAATGCATGTGGTTCATCAATTAAAAATAAACAGCATGGAGCAATTATTTGCTGTCTCTGAAGATGCTCGTATTCCGCGAATCATTAATTTTGGCAAGCATCGCGGAACAGCGATTGCCGAACTCCCTGCTGACTATATTCAGTGGTTAATGCGTCAAGATGAACTCGATCCGTATTTACGTAAAGCTTTAGAAAATACGAGCATTAAAACGCTCTAAAATGTATTGTCATAAATTCTTAATATTGTTGTAATTTTTGCCCTGTATGTTCAGCCTTAATTTATTTGTTCGGGGGAGTAAATTAAGGTATGAATCATTATCAAAAAACAGCATTGGGTTTAGATGCTTTACAACAACGTCATATCCCACTCAATGCACGTCAAAGACGACTATTGGTTTTAATTGGTACAGAAGATTTTGAACAATTGGCTGACCAGTTCAAACAACGAATCGCAACGCCTGAAATCCTCGAACAATTAATTGAATTAGGTTTAATTCATTCTACACAAACATCTCATGCCCCTAGCCCAATACAATCGGAACCTCAACCACCGACCTCAGTACTAGAAATTAGTCAAAATAACGTCAATCCAATAGATTTAGACAGTACAGTGCCGACTCCTGCACCAAGCCCAGCCCCACCACTTAAGGCCTATAGCTTTGAAGAAACACGCGATTTGATGATGAGCTTATTACAACGTTATTGTGGCTTAATGGCAAAACAACTTATTCTTCAAATTCAATCGGCGACAGATTTACACAGTCTCAAACGCTGCCAAATGCAATGGATTACGACCTTGCAGGAAAGTCGAATAGAACCCGCAGTACTCAACCAACACTTACAACAGATCAATCACTCACTGTTGCGTTTGCAGGCAGCTTAAATAAATTCAACGAATAATTGAGTCTTAGTTAAGATTCAAAGACTACAAGTTTTATATTTTCTTCAGGCAATAAATCTTAATGTCTTTAATCGATTTTTAAGACTTTGGCACAATGGTTACTCGAACTATTCATCAAACAGCTTGATAAATAGGAACTATGTGTGAAGTGATATCCTAATTTCACTTTATGACCTTCAATATAATCGCTCAAAAAATTTATCCCTTATATTCTTCGATAGGCTCACTTAACTCGACATAGATCGCTTATAAAAAAGCCCATGGAAACATGGGCTTTTTTTCAATAGGGTTAATCAACAACTCGGTATATATTTTCCGTTTGCCGACTTTCAAATAACAGTTCAATACTAGGCAGAATCACTTCACCATCGACAACGATATGTTCAATTCGTTTAAACAGATCCAAACGTTCTGCTTCGGAATTTTCAGGTACTTGCCTTAACTGGGCCTTCACATTATACGTTTGACTGTACTGGTCCTTTACCTTTACATCTACAAGCTGAGTCATGGTCATTTTCCTTTTCTTTTTTTAGCTCTGCTTAATCTTATAGCACAAGTTTTTTCCAACACCGCCCTTCGAGTTGTTAGAATTTATCGCAATGTTAATTTATATAAATATTTTCAAAATCAGGACTATAAATCATAAACTTAAATCAAATATGCTTAACAACCGAGATACATAGTCATATTTTTTCACATAAAAAAAGCTCGCATTGCTGCGAGCTTTTCTATGTTGGAAGGCTAGTGCTGATTTATTGTTTGAACATTTCGTTCCAAACTCAACGAGCTGTCATTGATCCGTCCAACTACATCGTAGCGTCTTAGTTATCGACCTACTGTAAGTACAATATAAAAGCATTTTTCACTCTCGACAAGAGCCCATGACATTTCGAAACAACTGTACAAATAAAAGCCAATTGATATTTTTAAAAAATAAGAGACCATACTGAAAGGCAAAATCGAGATAACATCTCAGCGTCAAATCACGTAAAATCGCGCATTCAACCTATGAGTTCTTTTCCATGTTAGTTCAATTGATTTTGAGTCATTTATAAATACAAAACTAAGTTCATTCCTCAAAATTTATTTGTTTAATCGTGGTTTTAACTTTAGCGTTTGGTTACGTCTTTCGACTTCAAAATCATGGATCGGCAAACTGGCCTACCCTATTTTTTATTATAAGAAGAAAAAATACGGGATCGATATCCACTGCACCACAAAAGTTGACTATGGCTTGTTCATCGGTCATGGGGGACCTTTGATTGTCAACCCAACGACTGTGATTGGAAACAATGTCAACCTATAACAATTTACAACGATTGATGCCAATGGCGGTCGTCAGACTGCTGTAATTGGCGACAATGTATATATTGGCCCAAATGTCTGTATTATCGACCATGTTAAAATTGGCAATAATGCCACCATCGGTGCAGGTAGTGTGGTCACCAAAGATATTCCTGATAATGCAATAGCCGTAGGTAATTATGCAAAAGTTATCCACTATAATAATGCTGGAAACTCAGTAAATAGACGTTGGCTGAATTGAAAATAAAAATAACATCAGCATAATTTAATCAACTTAGCACTCTATAAATAAAACACAGACTGACAATTTTTATACTTCGTGAATTTTAAGACATAATATGTTGGTGTTGTATTTAAAAAGCTCATGACTACGAGAAATTAGGTTAGGGTAAATCTTCGTTTTTGTTCGATGAGTAAAATAGAGGTACATCATGACCACGATTAATATTTCAGACATTAAAGAACACTCTAGTGTAATTGCCGTATGTGGCACTAAAGTTGGAGATGTTGACCATATAGAAGGTAAAGAGATCAAACTGACTAAACATGGCGATGGCAAACACCATATTATCCCGAGTGCATGGGTGAGAGAAATTCGAGAAAATCAGGTGATGTTAAGCAAAGATGCCCAAGAAATTAAAGATAATTGGATTGAAGCATAGACTCAAAAAACTGCAAAGCTACCAGCCTTTGGGCTGGTATTACATATGATATACACACTAAGTAGATGTAAAGAACGTCATCTACATCCATCTATCTAAGCTTGATCAATATTGATCTATCGTAAAAGTATAAAAATCACTCAAACACAACATTCTTAATCTTTAAAAGGGTTTGAAACTTTATCTTTAATACTTAACCAAACCAAAAAAGCCATAATAAATAAAAGTAATGCAATCACGATAAAGAATGTTTCACCCACAACGAAGCCGGTAATGAGCGCTCCTAACCCGATGAATGATAATAAAGTGATCAATGCGATACCAAAGACATTCATGTTTGTTCTCCAATGATCGAAATAATAAAGAGCTCATTATTACGTTTAGGCATGTCAATTTAATGTTGTTTTCATTAAACTTTAATAGTGCTTTTGATTGATTATGCGCTATTGTGTACTATTCATATTATCTTAATGAAAACTAATGTAATTTTTATAGAAAAATTACATATATATTAATCTGAAGATTCTCTATACTTATAAAAATACCAGCAAGCAAATTCGAACAGTTTTCACCCAGATTGATTTCAATCATGAGAATTGAGCTTCTACAGGCGTCACAACAAAACTTTAAAAAATCTGTTCTTGTCTTGAGGGCAATGAGTGATCAAGAAATCTGTTTTTCATAGTTTAGATTTACAAAAACTTATTTTGATTTTAATTATTGGCTGTGTCTCAAGCTTGTTTCTAATTTCAATTTTTGTTCTGAATTATGTCATCAAAGAGCAGTTAACCGAAAACTCTTTAGCTGCCAATCAACGCTATGCCTCAAAAATTGCATTTAGTACCGACAAATATTTTGAAAGTATGTTGAATGAGCTCCGCTATAGTGCTCAAATTGTTGGTCAAGATTTCTCAAATCAACAGGTTTTAAAAGCTGAAGTTACGCGTCTTAAAGGTCAATCACAAAAATTTAACTCAATCACGATTATCGATAAAAATGCTTTTATTTTGGAATACTCACCCGAGACCTTACATGTTAATCAAAAAAAACAATATAAAACTCCAGGTATTACCGAAGCATTAAAGCTCAAGAAAATCTATATTTCCTCTCCATACAAAGGCTTGTCAAACAATTTAATTGTGCTGATTGCTCAGCCTATTTTTAATCGTAAAAATGAGTTCCTCGGTATCGTCACGGGCTCGATTTATTTGAATAAAGAAAACTTGGTGAGTGAGCTGTTAGCTACCACTTATTCTTATAAGAAAAGTTATACTTATGTTGTTGATAATAAAAATAAGATCATCTTCCATCCAGATAAAGCTCGCATTGGCGACTCATTAAAAAATAATACCGGAATGCAATATATTACCTCCCACCCCACTGGAAAGATTGCACTGGTCAATAGTAAAGGGATCGAAAACCTTGCGGGGTTTGCGGCAATTCCAAGTGTGAATTGGGTTGTGGTGTCACAACAACCGACGTTAGAGTTATTAAGCCAAGCCAACTCGATCATCGTTAAAGTAACACTGGCTATGCTCGGTTTCTATTTACTCTTGTTCATTTTTGTGTGGAAACTTTCTTACTGGATTTCGTCACCACTCAATAAGCTTGCACAAATGGCCAGCATGTTGACGCGCCCAAATATTGATCAAGACATTAAAAACATCAATCCTTGGTATTTTGAGGCTTTACGCTTTCGCACCGCTCTCTTGCTTAGCTCCAAACATTTTAAAGATGAAATTGCAGAGCTTAAACAACATGTGAATACTGATCCGCTGACGGGACTTTATAACCGCCGCGGTATGAAACTATTCTTAAATGAATTAGAAGCAACCAATACGCCTTTTTCGGTACTGACATTGGACATCGATCACTTTAAAGCAGTGAATGATAACTATGGGCATGATCAAGGTGATCACGTATTGAAAAAGTTAGCGTCACATATGAAAAGCAACTTTCGTCAACATGATGTGTGCTGCCGTGTCGGTGGAGAAGAATTTATTGTCTTTGTGGTGCACGAAGATCCAAAGATTGCCTATATAGCAGCTGAACGACTTCGTAAAACAGTAGCACAAAGCTATATTGACCCAATTGGAACGATCACGGTTTCAATTGGTATCGCCTCGTGGCCTCAAGACTCAGAAAATATTCAAAAGGTGATTAAATTGGCAGATCAAAAACTCTATCAAGCCAAGAATGATGGTCGAAATTGTATCCGTTCGACATCATCAGACTGATATAACTTTCATTAAATATAAAATTAAGCCAAATTATTCAGTGCTTTCAGATCCATTTGTTCAAAAATGAAAAGGCCTATAATAGGCCTTTTCATGCAAGATGATTCAACTTATATTTTTAAGTTCTATCATCTACCTCACTCGTTTTGTCTAGTTCTGCATCATTTAACAACTGCCCCGTATGTTGTGGCTTAATCAAGGGTGCAGTAGGTCGTGGGTTACGCTGCGTATATTGTATACCTATGCCCGCTTTGACATCATCAGCGGCAACTTCGGTTTCAAAACGTTGATTATCTAAAGCTCGGATATCCTCACTCACCTGCTGAATTTCATCCTGACTTGCTCCCAATTGCTGCAAGGCCATTTGACCTAAAGCCAATGCAGACTCAAAGGTTTCTCGAACCATCAGACTGACATTTTTCTTAGACAAATACAGCGCATGTTCACGGTCATAGGAACGAACAATCAGCTTAGCCAAAGGAAATTCAGCATTCACCAACTCTACAATTTTATTAATCGTTTCTTTGTGGTCAACACAGACTAAAATTGCTTCTGCGGTATCTGCCCCTGAGGCATGTAAAATATCTAAACGACACCCATCGCCATAGTAGACATCAAAACCAAACTTTTCCGCGTTCTGAATCATATTGACGTCATTATCTATAATGGTCACATCCACACTACGTGCCAATAACAACTGACTGGCCACTTGACCAAAGCGACCAAAACCAATCATCAGCACTTTACCCGTTAAGCCATCAGCAACCCTGACCTGATCGAGAGACTTTTCATCCTGTTCAAGGGTAAAGCGTTTAAACAACACACCGATGATTGGCGTTAGCACCATAGACAATACGACAATCGCGGTTAAATTCGACTTGATGGTATTGTCAATAATTTGAGCTGTCGTCGCGGCACTAAACAATACAAAGGCAAACTCGCCCCCCTGCGCCATCAGTAATGCACGATCTAAAGCTTCGGGATGATTACTCTTGGTCAAACGCGCGACTACATAGATCATCAGCGCTTTGGTCAACATCAGCGCAATTACACCACTGACAATCAGCGGCCAATTTTGTCTGACCACTACCAAGTCTAAAGACATCCCGACGCCCAAGAAGAACAAGCCCAGTAATAAGCTTCGAAAGGGTTCAATATCTGCTTCAATTTGGTGGCGAAAAGTCGATTCGGACAGTAACACTCCCGCTAAAAATGCGCCCAGCGCCATGGATAAACCACTGAGTTGCATCAGCAATGCCGCGCCCAATACCACCAACAACGCCGCAGCAGTCATCACTTCACGTGCTTTAGCAGCAGCTAAAATTTTAAATAGTGGATTGAGTAACCAATGCCCTGCAACAATTAATCCAGCGATGGACAACAGTCCAATACCAATCCCTTGTAAATCTATAGATGAGCTTTCCGCTACTTGATTGGGTGCCATAAATGCAACCAATGCCAATAAGGGAACGATCAATAAGTCTTCAAACAATAAGATCGCAACGATCTTTTGACCACGTCGTTGATGCAGCCCTCCACGATCATTTAACAATTGCATCACAATCGCAGTCGACGTCAGAACAAAACCCGCAGCTCCAATGAACGCAGTTTTCCAGCTAAAGCCAAACAACATGCCCATACCCGTTAAGGCAATGACTGAAATAAGGATTTGCAAACTGCCCAAGCCAAAAATTTCTTTCCGCAAACTCCATAAGTGCGAAGGCTGCATCTCCAATCCGATGATAAAGAGATACATCACGATGCCTAGTTCAGCAATATGTAAGATGGCTGTAGGATTGTTAAAAAAGGCAAAACCAAACGGCCCAATAATCAATCCAGCAATTAAGTAGCCTAATATCGAACCTAGACCAATACGTTTAAAAATAGGGACGGCAATGACCGCTGCACTCAACAGTACAACAGGCCCAACCAGTCCTAGTGAATCTACTTCTGCACTCATCTTGTTCCCATCTTGGTTGTTGGCAATCCATACCATTTTCACGCTATTTTAATTTTATTCACTAAGGTCTCGCCTGTACGGAGAGGACGTCTCATCGGTGATCTTTTCGTTCTCGATTTCCTAAGACTTATCATCAACACTCAGCATGCTGCGAATTTAAGCATCGCTTGACCTGTCTATGTTTAAAACTATATACAGCATTGTTGCTATACAGCAAGATTTTATTCGAGGAATACAAAACACATCACTACATATGAACAGAAGATAATCAAGAGCAGATTTTTATAACAGATAGATACTTAAAAATTGTATTTAGTATGATTCCACCATCAAAGATAAATGACACCTTTGATGATAGGACTGACATTCGTAATTTTTACTCCATCAAGATAAAATTAGGCGTCGTATGTTCAAGCATATTTTCTCGCCCCAGCCACACAAACAATGGCTGCCAAAGTGACGACCAACATCATCCAACTCACGCTTTCATGTAGTAATAAAGCGGCAAGTGCAAGTCCCATAAAGGGTTGGAATAATTGCAGTTGACCAACAGAGGCTATACCACCTTGTGCTAACCCTCGATACCAGAACACGAAACCCAGCAACATGCTAAAGACAGAAACATAAGCCAAACCCATCCATGCGGCTGTACTGACATGCTGAAATGAAACAGGCACGCTCCATAATGCAATCGGGAACATCACAGGTAACGAGAGTAGTAAAGCCCAACTAATGACTTGCCAACCGCCCAATGTTCGCGAAAGTTTTGCTCCTTCTGCATAGCCCAAACCACATAGAATAATGGCTGCCAGCATGTATAGGTCGCCTTTCCATGCAGTACTCGTCTCTCCAAGTGCAGCATAGCCTGCTACAAAGAAAGCTCCTAGCACTGAAAACAACCAAAAAAGTGGCTTGGGCCGTTCACCCCCGCGTAGAACTGCAAAAATCGCAGTACTGATAGGTAATAATCCTAAGAAAACGATGGAATGAGCAGAACTTACATGCTGTAGGGCCAAAGCGGTTAAGAGTGGAAATCCGATGACCACGCCCAATGCACTGACTGCAAGTGCAGGTATGTTTGAAGCGGTCGGGCGTGCTTGGCGAAGTAACACCAAAAAAAATAATCCTAATAACGCTGCAATTGTGGCCCGTGCACTGGTTAAAAAGATGGGGCTAAAATCGGCAACGGCGACCCGTGTTGCAGGTAAAGACCCCGCAAAAATAGCGACACCGATTAATCCGTTTACCCAGCCGCTGGTTGCCTGTTTCATGGCGTGATTCTCTTATCGTTAATCGCTCAATTTGAACATAGACCACATGTTTGAATCGAGATACAATCCAATACAATAAATAAAAACTGTTATGTATAAAAAGCCCATACGGTTGAGGAGAAATGGAATGCGTAACCAAACTCGAATTGATGTAGTCATGGATGAAATTAAACTCAAAATTAGCTCACGCACCTATCTCCCCAGTCATCGCCTTCCCTCTGTGCGCCAACAAGCACGTACATTGCAGGTCTCTGTTTCAACCGTTGTCGAAGCCTATGAACGTTTAATGGCCGAAGGCATCATTCTGTCTAAACCTGGATCAGGCTTTTATGTGCCTGGCCCTGTCGCACCACTGGCTTTGGCCCAAATAGGGCCTAAGCTAGATAGAGAGGTCGATCCTTTATGGGTCTCTAGACAAGCCTTGGATACAGATCACAGCACACTCAAACCGGGTTGCGGCTGGTTACCACCCGAATGGTTATATGAGACTGGTGTTCGACGTGCTCTACGTAGCATGGCAAAAGCAGATCGCTTAGAACTGGTGGAATATGCAACACCAGCAGGACATCCTGAACTGCGACAATTAATTTCTCGTCGTTTAACTCATATTGGCGTTGAAGCTTCGCCTGAACACATCATGCTCACCGAATCTGGTACGAAAGCAATTGATTTGATCTGTCGTTTTTTATTGGAAGCTGGGGATACTGTTATTGTCGATGACCCTTGTTATTTTAATTTTCATGCTCTCCTCAAAGCTCATCGCATTAATATTGTGAGTGTGCCGTATACTCCCCATGGCCCAGATTTGGAGATCTTTCAGTCTGTTTTAGCTGAACACTCACCACGGCTGTATATCACCAACTCAGGCATACACAACCCAACTGGTGCAGTGCTTTCCCCCGTCACGGCGCATCGCTTACTTAAATTGGTCGATCAAACCAATTTAGTCATTGTGGAAGATGATATTTTTGCCGACTTTGAACATACCCCTGCCCCACGACTGGCTGCTTTTGATGGACTCAATCGTGTCATTCAAGTTAGTAGTTTTTCAAAAACGATTTCAGCCTCTTTGCGCTGTGGCTATATCGTGGCCAAAAATGAATGGATTGAAAATCTAATCGATTTAAAGATCGCCACCTCTTTTGGTGGAGGCCGACTTGCCGCCGATATGGTGCTGATTGCCTTAAAAGACAGTGGATATCGTAAGCATATGGAAACGGTGCGCTTACGCCTAGCTCATGAAATGCAAAAAGTCATCACTCAGCTCGGGGCTTTAAATATTCACCCGTGGCTAATCCCACAAGCGGGCATATTCCTGTGGTGCAAACTTCCCGACGGTTTCGATGCTGCGCTCATTGCGCGAGAGTGTTTAAAACACGGCGTTGTTTTAGCACCAGGAAATGCGTTTAGCCAATCCTTAAATGCACAGAATTTCTTACGCTTCAATGTCGCACAATCGGTAGATCCGCGTATTTTCGAAACGCTCAAAAATGTGTTAGCTCCACAGCAAAACTCAACATAATAAAAGCCTCTACTTAGAAATAGAGGCTTTTATTAAAATGGTTGAATGGCTTATGAACAATACTCGTCACGTTGATGCTCAATTAAAGACAGTGCGGCATTCCATGCTTTCAGCATCACCATTTCAATCAATTCACTTTCGAACTGTTGAGCTGTGTGTTGACGTACAGCTTCAGACGGAAGATGAAGCTCTGCTCCTCCCGCCATCGCCTTGATCTGCGCTTGGCATGCACGTTCAAGGAAGTAGATCTCGTGAAAAGCACGTTGAATTGAATCCCCTGTCGATAGCAAACCATGATTACGTAAAATCATGACTCGGTTGTGCCCCAAGTCTTTCACGAGACGCTCACGTTCTTCGGTTAATAACGCCACCCCTTCATATTCGTGATAGCTGACTTTGTTATAAAACTTCAAAGCATGCTGAGACAAAGGCAATAAACCGTGTTTCTGTGCAGACACTGCAATGCCATCTGCGGTATGCGTATGAATCACGCAGTGCACATCTTTACGTGCATCATGGATCGCGGAATGAATCACAAAACCTGCGGTATTGACCAGTTTGCCCTGATCATAATCCGCAATAATATTGCCTGCATAATCAATTTTAACCAAATGCGAAGCCGTCATTTTTTCAAAGGGAATGCCGTATTGATTAATCAGAAAATGACCGTCTTCGTCGGGTACACGTAAACTAATATGCGTATCAATTAAATCGGTCATGCGGAAATGCGCAATTAGACGGTACAACCCCGCAAGCTGACAACGCGCATCCCATTCTTTTTCGGACACGACATCTTTTAGACTTTTCATCGCATGTAAACTGGTCATTTGTTATCCCTATTATCTCTATCCATAAAATTGACATTGAGCTTGAACGAAAAAGCCAAACCCTGCTTAAGTCCTTCTCTCAACGTAAACTGATTCTTCGTAAAATAGCGAAACCTGTCTTGAATGATTCTGCTATTTCCATGTGCTATCAAGCAACTTAACACGCTATGACATCAATGGTGTTTTAATAGAGTCATTCACGAAGATGGTTTTGCCTTTCAGCATCGAGGGTGCAAAATCGACCATGCTACGTAAAGTTCGGGTGAAATGTGCCTGATCGGCAAAACCTGCTTCCAAGGCAATATCAATCAAACTCCGACCTGCGGCCCAGAGTTTGATGGCATAGCGAATACGCAACCAAAGAATGTAGCGCCGCATTGAAATTCCCAATTGCTGACTAAACAAGTGCATCAGCCTCGACTCAGACAGTCCCGTGTGTGCCGCGACTTGAGCTACTGTGGGAATCTGCTGAGGTACAAGTTGTTGAATATAATGACAGGCTTGTAAAACGCGGGCATCCCATGGCAATACCTGCAACGGATTTGGGTTTAACGTTGACAGCAGCGTTAAAACCAATTGTTTGGCATCATCAGGACTGAGTTGCCCAGCGATCAACTTTTGAAACTGTGAATGAAACGTAGCAAGGCAAGCGGCAGGCAAAGAACAAATCTGTTCGCCATTCAGCAATGGATACAAGTGTCCATAGAGTGCATGATCAGGATCAATCATGAGCGCAAGATAAGGTTGATTTTCTGAATCGGTACTGTGCATCACATTGGGTGCCATCACCACAATATCGTGATAACAACGTAGTTGATCGTCTAAAGTGATTGCAAAAGGTGTGCCAAAGCCAATTTGTAAAAGTGCTGGAAAATGGGCATGGGCATTATTCAACTGCTCATGAGTCACATACAAAATGACACCATCCCAAGTGTAAATTTTACTTTGGTGCGCCAACCCTAAACTCGCATCCTTGCTTTGCGATAGCATATTCGTTCAAGACCATCTTTGGTTTACTGTTTAAAACTACGCCTAGTAAACACTAAAGGAGTAGGACATGTTACAGAATACCCAAACCCAAATTAAAAACAATATGCAAGATTTGGTGAATAACGCCAATCATTCTTCTGCATTGGTTGCAAGCCCTGCTGTGCAAATTAAGGGAAGTGATGGTCGTTATAAAACCTTAAAAGAATTCTATCCCTTCTATCTTTCTCAGCATGAAGATCCCACTTGCCGACGTTTACACTTTGTGGGAACCACCTGTGTGATCGGGATTACCGCGGCTGCGGCGATGACCAAAAATCCAAAACTACTCTGGGCTTTGCCTGTAGTGGGTTATGGATTTGCTTGGGTCGGTCATTTCTTTTTTGAACATAACAAACCAGCCACATTTACATATCCTTTTTACAGTTTCGTTTGTGACTTTAAAATGTATAAAGACATTTTATTCAAACGCGTCGATTGGTAAATAAAAATGCGACTGTCTTATATATTTGTAGGGCAGTCGTTTGATCAAAATCTGACGATTATTGCTAAGGTTACGCGCTACAAAAGTCCTACCGATAAGAGCGATGCTCCTTAATAACATCAAATCAAGCCATCTACTTAGGCTGCATCAACGTCGACTACACAGCATCACCATCTGCTCTAATGAAAAGTGATCAACGATCGCCAACAGCTCCATCAAAGCATTCATTTCTCACAGGCTCAATTTATAAAATAAGTCCTTTATTTTGACCGAAAATCCCCCCTTGAATGCTCATTTACAACCCTACTCTCCAATTCTTTTCAGTGATTAACTTGAGCTTGGACACCACTGTTTTAAAGCGGTAAGTGACTTTTATCAAGTTACTCCACACTAAAACATAGTGCCAAGAAGACAAACAATAGCGATTACAAGTCAAAAAATTCTCAAGGACGATTTACATGAAACTCAGCCCATTGGTGATTGGCATATTTGGAATATCATCTTGCAGCTTGCTCCATGCATCCGCTCTAGATCAATCAGGCCAGTCGATTCTGCCCTTTTTAGAAACAGGACATTATGCTGAAGTCAGCATTGCCAACGTAGATCCAGATATTTCGGGGAAAATTCGCAACCGACCAGATTTAGTCAGTGATGTGACGAATCTCAATACTGGTAATATGGGAAATAGCTTTCAATATTACAATGCCGCCTTAAAACTACAGCTAACCGAAGACGTCAGTTTTGGCATTTTGTATGATCAACCATTCGGTGCTGACATTCACTATCCGCTGCAATCCAATAATACATTTTCAGATAATGAATTCAGCCAACAAGGCACTTCTGTAAACGTAGATACCCACAATATCAGTATGCTTCTCGGTATCAGCCCATTCACAAACTTTCAACTCTATGGCGGTGCAGTTTATCAATCGGTAGAAGGTGATGTCTCACTCCGAGGAAATGCCTATGGCCCTCTTTTTAATGGATATGATGCGAAATTTAAAGAAGACCATGCAGTGGGTTGGTTAACAGGTTTAAGTTATCAAAAGCCGGAGATTGCCTTAAAAGCAGCCATCACCTATCGTTCTAAAATCGATCATAAGCTGCACGTCACGGAAGCGGTCTTTGGTGAACCTTTAGAAGCTACACTTCCACAGAAAACAAAAATTTCTACGCCTCAATCCGTCAATCTCGATATTCAAACAGGGATCGCTTCAAATACCCTCGCCTATGCCAATCTGCGCTGGGTTAACTGGAAAGAGTTTAAAATTCGCCCTACCCAGTTTGGTGCTTTGACCGAATACATCTCTTCGATCATCAGTGATGGTACTTATGTCGACGGCTTTGATTTAGACAGCTACCAGCACGATCAGTGGACAACAACACTGGGAATTGGACATCAATTCACCCCAAAATGGAGTGCATCGACAGAAGTCAGTTGGGACTCTGGCACAGGAGATCCTGCATCTAATTTAAACCCAACAAAGGGTTCATGGGGACTTGGTTTCGGTGCACAATTTAACCCTACACCCCATTACTTTATTGCAGGTGGAATCAAATATTTTTGGCTCGGTGATGTTGTTGCAGAAGATGGAACTTACCATCTGCCTATATCTGGTATTCAATCTACAGCAGAACAAGCAGATTTTAAGAATAATAGCGCCATCGCTTATGGTTTAAAAATGGGTTATCGCTTCTAAATTAAGTCCATAAAATAAAAGCCACTCGATTGAGTGGCTTTTATTATTCTCGAAAAGTTTGCCATGTTTCAAAAGCATGCTCTTTATACAGTTTTAATTCTGAAAATTGAGGAAGGATCGCTTCACTCTGTGTAGGCCTTAAAAAGACAAAATCATCCACTTGAATATCGCAATTTCTAGAAACATTGACCAACTCTTGATTACTGCTCCGCCCATACAATAGATGCGGACGACACTGATTGGGATAAACATAATCCGCCAGCCAATAACCACCATAAATAAACAGTGCTTTCGATTTATGCGGTAATTTATTCAATAAAGACATTGCTGGTAACTCTGCAAAAGGCAGAACTTTCAGCACCGGAGTCGCAATCCATAACGCCGGTTGTAAAGGCTTCAATGAGTCACTTTCAAAATCACTGGGTTTGAGCAGCATCGAACCAAAAGATAGATCATTACAAACGCTCTTTGAGATATGAAAAGTAAAGGTCGGACTACCGCCACCATTAAAACAAAGATCACTGTTCCAAAGGGCTGGAAACTGCGTTTGAATGACCTTTTGATAATTTAAATAAATCTGCTGCGACTCTTGATAGGCCTGATCTGGTTTTTTGATGATTGATGGTATTTTAGTGACATGCGCATCGTAGCCCATCAAGCCTGACAGTTTTAAATATTGTGGATTTTGCTGGATCACGCTTAACATTTCAGCGAATTTCGTTTCAGACTGCACCCCACCACGGTGTAGGCCCACATCAATTTCAATATTCACTTGCAGGCTTATGGCATAGTCTTTGGCTATCTCTAAGTATTGCAACAACCGTTCTTTAGTATCGATTAACCATTGGATATTTGCCTTTGTCCACGCTGAGTTTTGTTCATAAAAAGTACGAGCTGCTTGGGCAGGCATGGGCTTCCCCAACAAAAGATCAGCCGCTGAGAAATTTTCTAATATCAACTGGATATGTGGCACATGAAAGACCATAAAACGCTGTGTATTCAATTTCTCCGACAGCAGCTGGAGTAAATCGATGCTGGCCAACGATTTGACCACTAAACGGGGTTTTAACTGTTCCTCCTGAACGATCTTCGTTTGAATATATTGGAGGTTCTGTTGTAATGCAGCGTCATCTACAATCAGTTGGGGTGTCGCAATCCCTTGTGTTTTAAGTCTGAATTGAGTGTTTTAAAATAGTGATCCAACATTCTTTTTGTCCTGTTCTGAATAAAAGCGGCCAACTTAAACTAGCCGACTAAGCATATGACCTATTAGTTAAAAGCCAAAGCCATCAACATAAGCTTTAGTGTAGAGCTCATCGTCAGGCTTGTGATTAGCGAACCATACAGCCCTACACTTTTGCCATAGCCTACTCACCTCAAAGCATCGCCCCAATCATCCCAAAAACAACTGCTCTAAATAAGGGTTTAAAAACTTGTGCTCAGGGTCCAGCTGCTGACGTAACCTAAGAAAATCATCCCACTTTGGATATAAACTTCGAAGCTGCATTGAAGTCATACTGTGCATTTTACCCCAATGGGGCCGTCCCTTATATTTCTGAAAAATAGGCTCCACAATATCAAAAATTAACCGTGGGTCTTGCTTATGATATTGATGTACCGATATCGAAATGGAGTCTTGCTGATAAAATGGGCTGATCCAAATATCATCCCCTTTGACAAAACGAAACTCGAGCGGAAAAAAGGTCGCAACCTTATGTTGTCGCAATGCCGCTAATACCTCTTCTAAGCAATCCAAACCATCATCAACAGGAATCTGATACTCCATTTCATTAAATTTGGTATTACGTACTGTTGGAAAGATCTTGCTCGACCAATCCACTGCCGTTGTTGGTTTAACAAAAGTGCCTAACAGTTTTTGCACATAAGGATTCAATGAGGGAAAGTTTTTGATTAATTCAGAGCAGACCGTTAATAACGTATCCTCAGACGGATAGCTTTCTTTACGGGGTTGTAGCTCTTCATCTGTCTCATCTAGGGTTTTCAGCATCAGTTTTTCAGCATGGGAAAAAACAAAACATTCAATATGTCGATGCTGATGTTTCCATTGCTGAATAAACTGCATCATGTCTTCTACTGTACAAAGCTAAATATGTTCCTTCAGTTTAAAGCGCGGACGATTTTGCATGGTAATTTTGGTCAAAATACCCAGACTACCTAATGAAACACCTCCTGCCGCAAAGATTTCTGGGTTTTCGGTGCGACTACAGTTGAGAATTTCACCTGAAGCAGTTAATAACTCAAAATCTTCCACATAAGCTGAAATACAGTGCAAATCTGCACCCGTACCATGTGTTCCTGTTGAGACCGCACCCGCAAGGCTCTGCTGGTCAATATCGCCTTGGTTCATCAAAGCTTGATTGATGGGTTCTAAATATTGATCTAAATTGTACAATCGAGTCCCTGCATAAATACTGCACCGACTGTGCGCTGTATCTGATGAAGCCACACCAAAAATTTGGTTCAATGACACCAAAGTCGCATCGGTACATACGAGAGGGGTAAAGGAATGTCCTGCCCCCACAACCCGTATTTTCGGGTGACTTTGTACAATATGTTGTAACTCCAATACATTCTCAGGGTGCAAAATGTGTTGTGGATGAGCCTGTTGAAACCCTGACCAGTTCGACCACATATATGTCTGTTGAGTTTTCATGGACGAATCACTCCACATTCGCACAGTACATACACTTTACTCAGCTGACTCATTTGATTTTTTTGCTTTGTCCAATCCTTTGGCTTCATTTGATTTCCCTTTCATCCCTATGTTGAATTGATCTGCCCTTTGGCATATTGAAAGTTAAACAAAATTATGAGATACCAAAAAGGGTTGAATGGTCGCTATTCAGGGGGGCAAAACGGACTTATGCCTAAACAGTCAAGTTACACCGTTCATACACGGCAATATATCCCGCCCACAATATTGGCGGGGCTGCTGCATTATGCAGAACAGCAGCATTGGGATTACAGCACGTGGTTCCAGCATTCAGGCGTGAATATCAATCAAATCCAGCAAGCACATGGCTATGTGAGTTTTACTCAGTTATGTCATGTGATTCAGAATGCCTTGGTTTCGAGCCAGCAACCTAGCTTAGGCTTAAAAATTGGCAGTAGTGAAGGCTTGATTTCAATGGGTATTTTAGGTTTTGCCATGCAGTCTTGTAAAACTGTAGCAGATGCCTTAGAGATTGCTCTACGTTACCATCAAGTTTCGGGTAGTGTTTTAAACTTGAACTTTACAATTTCTGGGGGAGAGTGTTGAATTAGAGTTCATCGAAAATATTGCACCGACAAACCTCAAAATATTTTTCTGTGATGAACTACTGAGCAGCATCATGGCCTGCCTCAATGCCATGCTAGGCGATCATCAAGATATTATTCTGTTAGAGCTGAGTTATTCTCCGAACACGCATCTTGCCGAATACCAAAAAATTATCCCCTGTCCGATTCGGTTTAATGCAGACAGAAATGTCATTCGATTTAAACGACGTATGCTAGAGCGCCCACTCAAAACTTATAGCCCTGCCAACTATGCAACTGCCATCCAGATTTGTGAACGTGCACAGCAAGAAATTGATCAGCTCAATAATGCTCAATATGCATACTTATTAGAACAGCTTATCGAGCAGCACCTCCCTGTGCGCTTTGATATGCAACTCGCATCAGACTATTTACAAATGAGTGAGCGTCATCTTCGACGCTCCTTATTGCTAGAAGGCATGAGTTTTCAGCAAATTCGACAAACCGTGTTAGAGCGAAAAGCGAAACAGATGCTTGAAAATAATCTCTCCATTGGGGACATTAGCCAAGCTTTAGGTTTTAGTGAAGTACGTGAATTTCGTCGGGCATTTAAACGCTGGACAGGCCAAGCGCCGTCTGTTTATAAAAATGGTACCGAATGATCCTAAGCTGATACGGAGGCCCATTTTTTCTGTTTTTATTCGTTCTCTCTTCAAAAGTTGAAGCTGAAATGTGTTCAATTAAAGCAACCAAACTGCTTCGGTCAGCTGCTTAATTTCATCCATATCATGGCTGACATACAACATTGGAATTGATGTTTCCTGCTGTACTTTTTGAAAGAAAGGAATAATTTCCTGCTTATGTGCCGCATCAAGTGCAGACAATGGTTCATCTAATAATAATAAATTTGGCGAATACAACAGTGCCCGACCCAATGCAACTCGCTGCTTTTCACCACCTGAAAGCTTCGTCGGCATACGACTGAGTAAATGATTAAGTTTAAGCAGTTCAATAATATAATCGGGATCAAAACGTCGGCTTTCAGGCCGAATGCGCTTATAGCCAAACAATAAATTTTGCATCACCGTCATATGTGGAAACAGTTGCGCATCCTGAAAAACCAAACCAACATGACGTTGCTGTACATTTAAATTAATCTTATTTTTCGCATCGAACCATGTCTGATGATTGATTTTAATCCAGCCATTGACTGGAGTATTAAGTCCTGCAATGGCATGCAAAATACTGGTTTTTCCTGAACCTGAAGCCCCAAATAAACCAACGACAGGATGTTCAGATGAAAATGTCTGATCGAGTTTAAATCTGCCTAAATTTAACTGAATATGACAGTCAATCATCGTCTTAATGCCCTCGTTTGTTTTTCTGATAGCGATGAAACCACTGGGCAAACCATAACGCCAAAAATGCCACAGTTAATGACAGAATAATCAGTCGCCAAACCGCTTGTTCTGTGTCGGGTTGCTGCATCAAGCTATACATGGCCAAGGGCAAGGTTCTGGTCTCGCCTGCAATGTTACCGACAAAGGTAATGGTTGCACCAAACTCACCCAGACTGCGACAAAAACATAAAATCGCCCCTACCAATATGCCACTACTGGCTAAAGGCAAAGTGACATAAAAAAAAGTACCCAAGGAGGAAGCACCGAGCGTTTTCGCCGCCATTTCTAGCCGTTGATCCACCAACTCTATGGCCAAACGAATCGATTGAACCAAGAGTGGAAAACCCATCACGGCTGAAGCCAAAACTGCGCCTTTCCAATTAAATACAAAATTGAATCCAAAGGGCTCAAGATACTTACCCAGTATTCCGTTTCCGCCAAAAACCTGTAACAGCAAATATCCTGGCACCACAGGCGGCAGCACCAGAGGTAAGAAAATAAAGGTTTCAAATAATGATTTGCCAAAAAACTCTTTACGTGCCAAAACCCAACCCACTGCCAATGCAGGGATCAGACTAAAGGCCAAACAGGTTGCAGCCACTTGGCAGGATAACTTGAGTACCTCTATCTCTTCAACCGATAAAGAAAACATCATCACTTAGCAGCAGATAAAACGGTAAAGCCATATTTTTTAAAGACTGCATGTGCTTGTTTACTTTGTACAAACTGATAAAACGCTAGCGCATCTGGATTATTTTTGACAAGGCCAAAGGGATAAACAATCGGGGTATGGCTGCTGATAGGGAAAACGCCAATGACGGTGACATCTTTACTGATAGCAGCGTCGGTTGCATAGACAATGCCAAGCTGACATTCACCACGTGCTACAAAGTTGAGCGCAGCTCTGACATCTTCAGTTTCAACCAATCTTGGTTCAAGTTTTGACCACCATCCCAATGCGGTCAGCGCCTGTTTCCCATATTTTCCGACTGGGACACTTTTGGTGTCTCCTGTACAAAGCTTGCCTTGAAAAGCGGTAGAAGGATCAAAACTTTTATCCATTTTTATTTTGACGGGCTTAGCTTTTGGCGAAATCAGAACAAGACGATTACCCAATAAATTCACACGTTTATTCGGCACAATTAACTTTTTATTTTGCAGATAATTCATCCACTGTTCATCTGCCGAAATAAAAACATCCGCAGGTGCACCCGCTTCAATTTGCTTGGCCAAAGTCGACGACCCTGCATAAGAGGTTTTCACGTGTACTCTTTTTTGTTGTTCAAATATTGCATCGACATCTGCTATAGCATTGGTCAAGCTGGCTGCTGCATAGACGGTAATAGCTTGCTCCGCATGTACCTGTACCCCAAGAGTCAAACCACAACATAACATCGCATATTGCATATACTTATTCTTAAAATTAAGCAGCACCATGTTCCCCTTAAGCGTTATAAATTGACCGATATGTTTTCAAAAATATATGGATACACAAGCAACGTCAATTCTAGAAACAGATTATTTATCGTTCAAGTTAAAGTGTTTGTATCTTAATCACGTGACTGATACTGCTCTTGCTATCGAGTGAGTAGATAAGAGGTTTTATCAAACCTAGGAAGCTTATTCGTGTATGTCATAAATCAATACGAGAAGTATTTAGTTGAACTAAATAGATTATTGTTTAAGGTGTTGAGCTAGTTCTGCAAAATCCTGTTCAATCGCAACACGTGCTTTTATTTCCATCTGTCTAAATTGACTTAAAATACTTTCGCCCAAGTCCGTGAGTTTTGCCCCACCCCCATGCGTTCCACCTTTTTGAGTTTCGACCAATCCTGACCGAAAGCTATGATTCATGGTTTCAACCAATTGCCATGCACGGCGGTAACTCATATTCATACTTTTTGCAGCTTGAGAAATTGAACCTGTACGACGAATTTCTTCCAATAACTCGGCCTTACCTGGCCCAAATGCAATGTCTTGATTGAGAAGTATTCTGAGCTGTAATTTTAATTTGACGTCCTGCATACATTCACTCAAATAAAGACTGGTCATCAAAGCAGATGAACTAATAAAGAAAAACCTTTTACTTTTTATACAGCAAAATTTTGAATATCAAGTATATAAAACAAAACCATTACCGCGGCAAAAACTCGCTAAGGTCAAACCTGACTGCTTTGCCATATTAATCGCCATACTGGTTGGAGCTGAAATACACGCCAGCAAGGCAATATTCAGTTGAGCACACTTACGAATCAACTCATAACTGGCGCGGCTGGTCATCACGACAAAACCTTGATTTACATCACAATGATGTTCTGCAATATAACCCAATAGTTTATCTAAAGCATTGTGTCGGCCCACATCTTCAAACAAAGCCACTATTTCCCCCGCTTGAACCCATGCAGCCGCATGTGCACCGCCCGTCATTTGGGTGATTTTCTGTCGGGTATTGAGTTGAGCAATGGCTTGCGGAATTTGAGCCAACCATCCCTCACAAAGGGCTGTGGTAATTTGAGGTAAATCCAAATGAAGCTGCTGCAAACTTTCAATCCCACAGAGACCACAACCCGTGCGTCCAACCATCATCCGTCGATGTTGTTTGAGCGCCATAAAGGCCCGAGTAGAAATCGTCATTTCGACTTGAATCCCAAATTCAGTTTCATGTATGTCTAAAGAATAAAGCTCTTTCAAACTCGTCAAAATACCTTCAGACAAGCTAAAACCTTTCGCAAAGACTTCAATATCAGCTGGCGTTGCCATCATTACTGCATGGGAAATCCCATTATAGACCAAGGCAATAGGGTGTTCTTGCACCACAAAATCAGATTGTTCAACAACTCTATTTTCACTTAGACGCTGAATATCAACAGTTTCATAACCCAGAGAATTCAACGTCGACGCCCGAATATCCATAATAGTTTTCCAATCTTCCCTAAACACCAAACCCTTCAATCATGAAAAAAATGACACCTGCAAATCAGGCGTCATTTCAGCATTGAATCAACTAACCTCTCGATTCACGATCTGATTGGCATCTTCAGGATCAACCGCTTGTGCCAAGTTTAAATGTTCAGGCGCTTGACCTACATGTAAAATCACAGGCACGCTTTTCGACACCGGTATTTTGGCGTATTTATCATGGCTACTGAGTGCAACCAATGGATTAGTCTCTGGATAATAGGCTGCGAGGCTACCCCGTGGAATGTTATACGGTACGATACGGAAGCTTTGAACCACACGTTTAACACCATCCGAATAAATACTTTCGATATCCACCCATTGATCTGCAACAAAGCCAGCCGCAGCGATATCTTCTGCATTCATAAACAAAACACGGCGCTGACCAAATACCCCACGATAACGGTCATCGAGTCCATACAAGGTGGTGTTGTATTGATCATGAGAGCGTGTGGTCATTAGGGTATAGACTTTGGCCCCTGTATATTGTTCAGCGTATTTATTCTCTTTATCTGCATACACTTCAGCCAACGGCGTAATTAAAAACTGTGCCTTGCCTACAGGCGTATTCCACACATGCTGATTGGCTGGATGCTCTAAGTGAAAACCACCCGGCTGATAGACCCGAGCATTAAAATCGTGGAATTCATCAAACACGTCTTCAATCGAATCGCGAATACGGTCATAACTTTCTACATACCATTTCCACTTGATATCACTCTCTGGCAAGACGGCTGCTGCCATACGCGCCACAATGTAAGGCTCTGAAAGTAGATTCTTAGAAGCAGGCTCATTACGCCCTGCTGAAAGATGCACATTACTCATGGAATCTTCAACACTCACTGCCTGCGACCCATGCTGTTGCATATCAATTTCGGTACGCCCCAAACAGGGTAAAAGTAATGCCTCTTTACCACAAACCAAATGGCTACGATTCAGCTTCGTTGCAATCTGTACTGTCAAATCACAACGACGTAAGCCTTCTTGTGTATAAGGTGTATCTGGAGTGGCAACAGCAAAGTTACCACCTAAACCAATAAAAACTTTTACACCACCTTCATACATCGCCTGAATGGTATCCACCACGCCAAAACCATGTTCACGTGGCGACTGAATGCCGAATACTCGGTCCAGACTATCCAGCAATTTTGGGCTTGGTCGTTCATTGATCCCCATGGTTCGATCGCCCTGCACATTACTGTGCCCACGAATCGGAGCTAAACCTGCCCCTGGACGACCAATATGCCCTCTTGCCAACATTAAGTTCGCGAGCATATGTACATTTGCAGTCCCATGTCGATGCTGTGTAATCCCCATGCCCCAACAGAAAATGGCCGTTTTGGCATCCAAATACATTTTAGCTAAAGATTCTAAATGCTCAGGGCTAAGTCCCGTATGTGCATGAATATCGGACCATGCAGTACGATCTATTTCTTCCATCATGGCATCGAAACCAACCGTATTCATCTCAATAAAAGATCGGTCAAAAACGCTCTTTTTCCCAGCTACCAGTGCTTGAATGTCCCATTCACGTAAATGTTTCAGCATCCCAAACATGAGTGCATAGTCACCGCCCACGTTGGGTTGGAAATAATATCGACTAATAGGTGTACTGCCATTGGTCATCATCTCAACAGGTGCTTGCGGATCTTGGAAACGTTCTAAACCACGTTCTTTTAAGGGGTTAATGGCAACGATATTGCCACCACGGCGCGACACTTCACGTAAAGTCCCCAACATCCGCGGATGGTTGGTGCCCGGATTATGCCCAAAACTGAAAATCGCATCGGCGATATCAAAATCTTCTAAAGTCACCGTTCCCTTACCCAAACCAATTGAGTCACGTAAGCCAACACTGGTGGTCTCATGGCACATATTGGAACAGTCTGGGAAGTTATTGGTACCAAAAGCACGGACAAAGAGTTGATATAGAAATGCCGCTTCATTACTTGCACGACCCGAAGTATAAAATGCTGCTTGATCTGGATGATTCAAGGCATGTAAATGTTTTGCAATTAAGGCAAAAGCATCATCCCACGAGATGGGCACATATTTATCGGTTGCGCTGTCATAGCGCATTGGGTCGGTTAAACGGCCTGAATCTTCAAGCAAGAAATCACTTTGCTCAGACAGCCAACTGACCGCATGGGTTGCAAAAAAATCAGGCGTAACACGTTTTGAAGTGGCTTCAAAGGCAACGGCTTTCGCACCGTTTTCACAAAAGTTAAAGGCATGTGCATCTTTTTTTTCAGGCCATGCACATCCTGGACAGTCGAAACCTGTGGGTTGGTTAATATTGAGGAGCGTAATCGCACCTTTTTTGAAAACTTCCTGTCTCTTTAAGTTTCTTGCAACACTTAACAACGCGCCCCATCCACCCGCAGGATTGGTATAAGGTTCTATTCGTGCATAGCTGGTTTCTTCATCGTCATGCTTTTTCTCTTCAGTGTTTTCCATCTCACCGCCCTCAATATTTATCTTCAGTAAAAAGTTCTGCAATGATAAATTCACTGTTCGCTTTGCTCATAGCATTTGCAAACGATTTGGATTGCTCATCCCTTTTTTATTGCTCTTTTCTTATTCATCATGCCTACGTTTTTTGGCACAATTCCAAAACACTTCTGATCAAAAATATCACCCTTTTGGTATGCAATTCCAATAGATGAATTATTACAAAAGACAATGACTTGATGGATCGTGTTCGAGGAACACCCTCTCATTTTTTGAAAATGAACGAACTAAACGACTTCAAGACGCCGTTTGATCTTTGAAATAAAACATTTCATACTCTCGTTTATAAAAACTAAATCGTAGGTAAATACGAAGTGGAGCGACTATGGACGGTTCGACTACTACACCCTTAGAACATAGGTCAGCGCAACTGATCGATCAATTTGGCCGTCATAAACATAAACTCCGAATCTCTCTGACAGATCGTTGTAACTTTCGTTGTAGTTATTGCATGCCCGATAGGCCGGAATGGTTGGCAAAAAAAGACATCTTGAGCTTTGAAGAGCTTTTAACCTTTTGTGAAATGATGGTGGGGCTAGGCATTCGGCACATCCGCTTAACAGGTGGAGAGCCTTTGATGCGTCAAGGCGTAGTCAATTTTATTGATGCTTTGAATCGGCTCAAACCACAGGGTTTAGAACGTATTTCCATGACCAGTAATGCTTTCTATTTAAACAAGTATGCACGAGCGCTAAAAGAAGCAGGACTAGATGATCTTAATATCAGCCTCGATAGCATTCATGCAGACACGTTTATGAACATGACCAAACGTCCGATAGCACCTGTTCTCGAAGGCATTTCGGCAGCACAACAAGCCAATCTTCCGATAAAATTAAACTGTGTTTTAGTCGCAGGACAAAATGATCATGAAGTGCTTGAACTGACCCAATGGGCTTATCAGCAGAAGATCGCATTACGTTTTATTGAATATATGCCTCTAGATCAACCTGAGCAGTGGCAGCCTCAAAAAGTCATCACTGAAGATGACATTATCCAAACACTTAATCCTCATTTTCAGATTCAGAAACAAGCCAGACAACATGACCCTGCAACCATTTATCTGCTTAATGATCAGTACACATTAGGTATTATTTCCACCATTAGCAAACCATTCTGTCAAAGCTGTGACCGTTTACGTATTACTGCAACGGGAGAGCTTTTTACCTGTTTATTTGCCAACAAGGGAACACCGCTACGTCATTTACTTCAACAAAAAGATCCCGCTTTATTACAAGCCCAGATTCTGAACGCGGTATGGCATAAAAAAGCAGGGTTTATTGAACATCAACACGCCCCAACACGCAAAATCAGTATGCATGCCATAGGGGGTTAATTTTGAGTTTGTCAGTCATTCGACTGTATCCGCATTTATTTTTGTGTTATCTAAATACGTCATAAACTTTTTCTCTTGATCGAACAGTTTCACTTTAGATCAACACTTCAATGTTTCGGAATACTTTATGAAAAACGTTGGCATGAAGCCAGAAAGCTATCGCGTTGCAACTGCAAGCTCTGAACTGCTTGCCCCTGCACATTGTTTACAACTTCTTGCCGACGGCAATACAGAAAAAGGTGATGCTCTCAAAACAGCCCGCATTGCTGGGATTTTAGCCGCAAAACGTACTGATGAACTGATTCCGCTGTGTCACCCCCTGCCTATTTACCGTGCCGATGTCGATTTTGAACTACTTGTCGACCGTGTGATTATTCGTGCAACCGTTGAAACGATTGGGCCAACAGGTGTAGAAATGGAAGCGTTGACCGCTGCCAGTATTGCGGCTCTCACCATTTACGACATGCTCAAACCCCATTGCGAACCGCATGAGTTGATCATTCAGCAATGTAAACTCGATCTGAAAAAAGGCGGAAAATCACACTTTAAACGTCATTTGCGTCAGCCTGTTTCTGCGGCAGTATTGGTTCTATCAGATACCGTTGCCGCAGGGCGTAAACCAGATACTGCTGGCCGCTCCGTCGTCGAGACCTTAACCGAAGCTGGTTTTGATCCAATTCACTATCAAATTTTACCTGACGAAGCCGATCAGTTAAAAGCATTGGTCTTAGAGCTCACTCAATCTTATGCTTGCATTATTACTGTAGGCGGAACAGGCATCGGCAAGCGTGACATTACAGTAGACACACTTGAGCCTTTACTTGAACGTGAACTCAATGGCCTGATGGAAGCCGCACGTGCTTTCGGACAAAAACGTACCCCTTATGCTGCGATGTCACGTGGCGTTGCAGGTTTTATCGACCGTTCATTGGTGATTACCCTTCCGGGCAGCCGTGGTGGTGCAAGTGAATCTATGGCAGCCATTTTACCTGCTTTGGTCCATATTTTTGATGTCTGCCGTGATCTACCCCATCCGGGAGGTTATGAATGAGTTGCTCTGGCGTTGGTTTAATTACACTCGATCAAGCTCTTGAACACTATAGCACCGTCCAAACATTGCCTGTTGTTACTATGCCTTTAGTACAAGCACATCGATATGTTTTAGCGGCAGATGTTTTATCAACAGTTGCCTTGCCTCTATTTACCCAAAGTGCGGTTGACGGCTATGCGCTGCGCTCTGAAGACTTGCAAGCAGGAATTACTCGCTTTGAATTGGTTGGTGAAATTCGTGCAGGTATTGAAGAACATATTGAAATTCAAACAGGACAAACCGTTCGTATTTTTACTGGGGGCAAGCTGCCAAACTCAGCAGATACTGTGGCTCGACAGGAAATTATCACGCGTGGCCATAAACAAGCGACTCTAACTCAAGCTTTGGACAAAGGCGCAGACATTCGCTATCAAGGTGAGGAGTTATCCATCGGAACAACACTTGCACAGCAAGGCCAGCGTTTAGGCAGCGGTTTAATTGCAGCACTCAGTATGGCGGGGGTTCAGCATGTCGAGGTTTATCGCCAACCTAAAATTGCAGTGCTTATTACCGGTGATGAAGTCAGTACGCAACTGGACAATCAATCTAAAGTGTTCGATGCCAATGCGCCAATGATCCGTACTTGGCTTAAAGAACAGGGTTTTGCTGAAGTGCATTTAGAGCATGTGATTGATGATGAGAAGATACTCACACAAGCGCTCTCGAATGTCATGAATCATTATGATGTAGTCATTACTACAGGCGGTGTTTCGGTAGGCGATTATGACTTGATTCGACCTGTTTCAATGGCTTTAGGTGCCAAAGAGATTTTCTGGCAAGTTGCACAAAAACCGGGTAAACCACTATATTTTGCTGAATATCAGACAGACTATCATCATTCTTATTTGATTGGTTTGCCTGGGAACCCTGCTGCTGTGCTCACCTGTCTTGCTGTACATGTATCGACATTATTGGCGGCTTTACAGGGGGTTACGTCTCCTGCACCCGCGTGGAAAAAAGCTCGCTTCAACGACAGCATTAAACAAGACAGCCGTGAGCAACTGGTTCGCATGGTATTAGATGTGAACGAGTTTGGACAATTAACCGTTTCCAAACTCGGCAAACAACAATCCCACATGCTCAGTAACTTAAATCGAGCCAATAGTATAGTTCGAGTCCCTGCTCGATCTGATGCCCCTGTAACATTGGACTATGTCGATTTCATCTCGATCTAAGAACATAGATTGGATAGTGAGCCAAACCAAATGCTTTTTTGCAAACGGTCTAAGGCTGCGACAGCTTTGTCGTAGACCGTACATCTCAATATTGAACGATCATTATTGATATCCTTACACACGGATGTTAGGTCAAAATCATGCAAAACTACCCAGCAACAGCACTGGTAATTTTAGCGGGTGGTAAAGCCACACGAATGAATGGGGTCAATAAGCTTTTGCAAAGATTTGACCATGAAGTGCAGTTGTTAAAAATAATTAATGCCTTTCAAGGCTACGTACAGGAGATAAGGATCAATAGTCATCGCGATTATGCGCAATATAGTGAGTTAATTCCTGATATTCGCTGCTTCAAAGATAATAGTGCTGGTTTTTTAGGGCCTTTAATCGGTATGCAAACGGCATGATCATATGTGCGAGCTGATTATATTTTATTTATTCCGTGTGATATTACCGACATTCCACAAGATATATTACCGCGCCTCCATCACACATTAGAACAACATCCGCACTCTTCTGTTGTCTACCCGAATATCAATGGACAAGCGCTCTACCCTTTTTGTTTGTTAAAACGCAATAGTCTAGAAACCTTAAATAAGCATTTACACCAACAACAATTCAGCTTAAAACACTGTTTCACCGATCTGTCGCCACAAACTTTAGATATTCAAAATGCGCATTTGACTTACCACAGCCTCAATTCATTTGAAGAAGTGCACGATTACCAAAAGTCATTAGACTCTTAGTCGAGTCATATCATTCAAACCGTACTGTCATAGATAGATATAGCGAAATAATAAGAAAAATGGCGTTTTATTTGTCTGTACAAACTGACTTTTCCATTTTGATGATCAAATTAAATAATGCTAAAGTGAATTAATAAGTATTCAATAAACTGACGTCAGCAAACTATTTTTTAAATCCGTTTTGACAGAGGCAACATGCAGGACATTCATATCAAAATCGAGGCTTATGGTGCAATTGAAAAGTATCTTCCTGCTGAACTTAGCCTGAGCTGTGTGCCGAACAGTTTAATTACTGATGTACTCGATCAAATAAAAATGCGTTATCCATCTGCTTCTGATTTGCTGGAACGCTGTGCTTGTGCGATTGGTGAAGATATTGTGGCGCGTCAAAGTCGATTAGCACAAGATAGTACCTTGGTGTTACTTTCACCCGTTGCTGGAGGCTAAGATGTTAGAGTTTGCTCGTATTCAAGATACTGCTCTCAATTTAGAGGATTTTGACAGCATTCAAGCATTTTCTGAGTGCGGCGGAACTGGTATTTTTATTGGTACGGTTCGAAATCATCATGAAGGACGCGCGGTTCATGCACTGAAATATACATCTTATGCACCTGTTGCCGAAAAGATGATAAGAACGATTGAACAAGAGATACAAGAAAAATATGCGCTTCGCTATGTTCGGGTTGTACATCGGATTGGTGCATTAGATATTGGCGATAAAGCTATTATTGCGATTGCGTATGCTCCACATCACCGAGAAGCATTTCAGGCCTGTGATGAAGCGGTTGAGCGTGTTAAACATGAAGTGCCGGTTTGGAAAGAAGAGTTTTATACCGACGGAAGCAGCCAATATGTTGCAGGCTGCTGTATTCGCCAAGACTATGATGAAAAGCATGAACAACACCATCATCACTAAGAAGACTTGTATCTATTGATGCTAAAAACCAATGAAACTCTGTTAAAAAATAATGGTACATCATCTACCGCTATCTTCAAGTTTAGTTTTTCCAGTCAGTCCAAAGCCCTCTTCTACTTTGAGCTTTGGATTCAGACGGCGTTATTATGTCTTGATATTATGAAGCACTTTTTGATTTATAGCCGATGAGCATCTTTTCTTTCAATTTTTCAATATCTTCATCCGATAAGCCCAAACCTTCTGTCGCATACTTATCAATACTGCCATACACTTTGATGACTTCATCGAATTGTGCTTTAAAGAATTCTTCACGCACATCAAGAACTGGTCGATATATATTAGCGGCTACTTCACCTTGGGTGCTGACCATGTATTGATACGTCGCATTGACACGGTCTGCGGTATACGCATTTGTTAAAAGATAGTCTTGTAAGACATCGTCATACTTCATGCCGACCAATAACTGAATCACAGCAGTAACCCATCCCGTACGATCCTTGCGTGCTGTGCAATGATAAAGCTGAACACCATCTGTATAAATTAAACTATTAATCACTACTCCGAAACGTAATTGAGTGCCTTTATCATGAGCAGCCATATTCGCCATTGAACTATTAAAAAAATTGATCATATCTTCAGCTGTAGCAATCCCTTTCGGTAGATCGCTCTCTTTTGAACCAGCAATATTTACCATCATAATATTGGTATCGGGACTCAAAATGTCTGGGCTTTTTTCTCTTTCAGAATTGGTTCGCAGATCATAGACGGTCTTAATTTCCAATGTTTTAAAGGTTTCTAAGTCTGTTTCATTTAATGGTAAATAGTTCGATCGATAAATCACGCCCCGTCTTAATTTCAAACCATCAACGTTAGCATAGTTCGTTGACATGCTATTTCCTGCAATATCACGAAAGTTGTCTGCTGTTTCAACTTTAGGCGTATCTGCCAAATATAAACTCGGATCATCCGTAGTATTTTCCGGATTATCAACGACGGTGTTATTAGAGTTATTCGCATTGCTTGATGAGTTCGAATAACTACTTTCCTCACCACATCCTGTAAGGATAATCGTTCCTACAAGGAATGGGATGAATAAACTTTTTTTAAGACAAGAAACTAAAAGGCTTTGTTTGGTACTGACGTCCATGGTCTTTTACACATCTGATTTACGGAAGTCGTATTATTGTTAGAGCACATTACATTTACATGAATAATCAATAATAAAATAAAAGCCAATATATTAATTTTTATGGTATTTATCTCAAAATAAAATCACATTCGTGTCATAAATCACAATTTAAAACACATCAACCCACGTAAGTGACCGGATGGAATAATTTAATTATTTTGTCATTTTTTTATGATAATCAAATGCTGCGCTGAACACGATTTGTTATAGCTAGACCAGTACTAAGCACATTGTCTAATCAGTTCATGTAATTGCATCAATCGATACTAAAATTTTGCCCATATCTAAAAATACACGAGCTTCCATATGCTAACGCATGCACTAAATTTTTAATATTTTGCCTTGGAAAATAAACTTTTCTAAGCTTTAAGCGTAAAAAAACTGATTCAAACCAATTACTTCTTCTATATAAATTCGATCAATTTACTTCATATACGATAACCGAGTCGCCATGATTAGTTACAACACTTAGATCTATTGCAAATAGCTAGTCTTGTCATAAAGGAATAATAAACATTTAAATTGTTGCAAGAAATATAACGAAGGTAGCTTTGAGTGAAATGAAAATAGAGCTTAAAACTGTATTTTTAATATATTTAAGATAGCTTCGGAAAGGAAAATAAAAAATGGTGCGCTCAGCGGGCACTTTCCGAAATTTGCGGTTTCCTTGTTATTCCCTAGTTTTCCTTATTTTTTCTTTAATTTTATAGGTTTAAGTGTGGCTCATTAATTCAATAGTTTAATGTTTCCTTATTATTCCCTATTATTCATTCTATATTGATTACGCCAAATTTACGCCACGACATTTTGAGAGAGAATTATGGCCACCTTCAGACAAAGGGGTGATGCTTGGCGAGTTGAGATTAGTGTGAATGGTACTCGGGAAAGTGCGACATTCGACACTAAGACTCAGGCTCGCGCATGGGCATCAAAACGTGAAACTGAATTAAGAGAGTTATCACGCGGAAAGCTTCCTGATTATACATTAAATTGTGCAATTGATAGATACATAGAAGAAGTGTGTCCAAAACACAAAGGTTGCGATTCTGAAATTAAGCGATTCAAGGCATTTCAGAAAAACTTTCCTAAGCTGTGCAAAAAACACATTGTCAAAATTACTACTGATGATTTTGTGACTTGGCGGGATGAGCGACTAAAGAAAGTTAAGCCTGCATCGGTTAGACGTGAGGGCAACATACTGTCAGCTTTGTTTACAGTAGCGCGTACTGAATGGAAGTGGGTGCATGATTCACCCATGAGTGATTTAAAGATGCCACCACCGCCTGCGCATCGTGATAGACGAATCGCAGAAGATGAAATTGAGCGATTATGTCTTGCATCTGACTTCAACAACCAAACACCTGAAAACTTTACTCAGCAGATTATGATTGCTTTTCTTTTAGCGATTGAAACAGCAATGCGTGCTGGTGAGATCCGCAGCCTGACTTGGGATCGGGTTTATTTAATGAATAGATATGTGACTTTGAATGAAACCAAGAATGGAACAAAACGACATGTACCCCTGTCCAAGCGTGCTGTTGAATTGCTTGAGCTTATGAAAGGTGTTGGCAGTCATCAGGTTTTTACGGTGAAAGATGCTAGTTTTGATACGCTTTGGCGAAAGTTGCGGGATAAATGCGAAATTGAGGATTTGCATTTTCACGACTCAAGACATGAGGCGTGCACTAGACTTGCTAGAAAACTTGAGGTTTTGGACTTGGCCAGAATGATTGGTCACAATGATTTACGAAGCCTGATGGTTTATTACAATGCAACTGCATCAGAGATTGCGAACAGGTTGGATTAAGGCCCATTAAAGAGCCTTCACACAAATCCCCACATTCACATTCGTCGTAATTGAATGAGCTGTGCAGCCTGAGAGTAGGAGGCACAGCAATAAAAGATTAATTATCCTGAGCAGCATATTTCAAATTATCCGCTACACGATTAGTCCAGCCTTTGCCGTATGTCGACCATGTTGAGAGTGATGTATAAAACCTTAATCGCTCAGCGGTCAAAGTTAGAATCACGTCATTTAGGTCTTGAGCATTCACAGCTTCCATGGTTTTGGGACCAATAACTCCATCTGTGGTTACGCCTACTGCTTGTTGCAACTCCATTACTGCCCGCTTCTTTCCTGCATTAATTGCGAAATCCCACAACTGGAACGTGATAGCGGAATGTAGACCATTACCGCCTAATTTATCCCACCAGTCTTTTTTGTAGATTTCCTTGGCTTGAGCAATCGTAAGATTTTTAATATCCAAATTGGGGTAGGTGTTTGCAGCGATGCCGTACTTGGTGCCTTTTAATATGCCTACTCCAACCTTGCCACCAGTCCAGTTGCCAGGATCGCGCCGATCTGTACTATAGCCACCTTCATGACCAATTAACCTTCGGAATGCTTCATCAAAAGTGATTGAATCCACTGGCAGTTTTGCAAAGCCTAAAATAGTCGGCTCGGGATGTAGTTCAGGTTGGTATTTCTTTTTGCCGAAATACGCCAGTGCGGGCAGTACAATGGTTAAAATTAATGAATGATATTCAGCTGGAATGAGCTGTGCATTGATTCCTTCTTGCAACAAAACAGGAATTACACCCAATAAAAAAGCCCCAATTAGGGGCCATTTGACGCTGGTATATTTCAGCGCGTTTTCAGGAATGACTTTCATTTTTCCTCTCTCACATTTCGTTCATAAAGTTTGTTTCGGATTTCTTCAACCGTTCTTAAAAGTTGGTCGGATTGTTTTTCAAGAACCTGAATACTTTGGGCGTTGGTCGTGGCTTGAGTGTTTACCGTGTCTGTTTTGCTCGTCTGAGTATTCCAAGCGACTACAAATAGGCCAGCCAAGAAAATGCCGCCAAAGCGTACAAGGTTGGTGATGCTGTCGATCTTGGTTTTACTCTCATGTAGCACCCTAATCTGTGAATCCACCTCCTTAAACTTCGGATCGACTTCATTCCTGAGCTGCTTAATCTCACTTTTGAAGTTTGACTTTGCTCGGTCTAAATCCTCTTGCAAATTGTCGCGAGTCTGAGTTAAGTCATTTCGTGTCTGTTGATGCTCTTTGTTGAGCTGCTCTAACTGCATATTCATGCGATCAAGCTTTTGTGGCATTTCAGCTAACTTATCCATATTTTTGGATATGTCATTAATCTTGTCTGAGATGGCAAGAAGTTGCCCTGCTGTTGCTACTGGTGGATCAGATGAGTAGTCATTTGGCATTGCGCCCCCTAAATTTTGGTAATAAAAAAGCCCCAAGCTATTTAAGCAAAGAGCTTCGGGTTGTTTGTTGTGTGATTAAGATAATTTCATCAAGCCAGCTTTAATTAAAGATTTTTTCATTTCTCGCATTTCCTCTAGCACAGATTCAATATTTGTTGGAACTGCACTATCTGAAACATTTTCAGCGACAAATTCAGACTGTGATAGATATTTCTGTATACCTTTCACTCTTAAAACTGTTCCATGGCGCATTGGGCTGTCAGATGTGATTTTC
>NZ_KB849236.1:408379-498125 GCF_000368045.1 Acinetobacter johnsonii CIP 64.6 | reverse complement strand
CTGTTATCATCATTTATATATGATATGTTTTGTGATTCGATAGACTTATCTATATAGTCTTTTGATTGCTTCAATGCGTCATAAGGACTCTTCGTTAAGCTCGTCGCATTTGTAGTCGCCTTGTAATAATCCCCACCATCCTCTGCACTCAAAACACTAACTTTTGTATTTAGAGCAATATTGGCAATATCTGCATTTGCAGCAGATAAGGTCGGATATGTTTTGATAGCACCGTTTTGAAATGATGTAAGTGCATTATCAACATATGTTTTATCGGCTTTTATCAAAAGACGAGATATGATTTCATCGCGAGTCATTACATTGATATGTGAAACACTTGCAAGCGTGTAATATTGACGACCAAGGCGCGATGTAATTAAAACACCTGCGGCTCCATTTAAAACTTGCTCAAGTGTATCCGCATCTTTTTGAGCATCAATAAGCTCTTGCTTGGTAATTACCTGATCAACCATGTTTCTCTCCGGCATAAAAAAAGCCCCAGCAAAGGGGCCTTTAATGATTTAATTTAAATATAACTGTGGTCTTTTTCGTAGTAACGTGCATTGTAATTAATGCAGGTTAGTCGGTTAGTCATCTCATCGTTTGGGCTTGCCTCTGTCAGTAAAAATGCCGAGCTAGATGTATCTTGAGCAGCCACGATCTGATAGGCGGTTTTGATGTATCGATCTTCATCAAAGACCAGTGGTTGTAGTGGTGCTCGAGTCAAAATGACCTGATTCATGTATTCACCAGATAGGCACTGAATCATGTCTACCGTCGCATCTTGTAGTTGCAGATGAGTGTAATAAGTCACACCATCCTGCATCTCTACATCTTGCGACAATGTGAGTGTTAGCCCATCAACTGCCACAACCTCACCATCCTGAGTCTTGATGCTTGTATTATCAGCCACCAAAATTCGATCATTCCTCACCAGTAAATTGGATTCATCTAGTGCATCAAACTCAACGCTTTCAGTCTGGTACTGCAGCTTATTCCACTCACGCCATCCGCGGGTTTTAGCTACAGCGTGATTACGAATGCCTGACGTACTGATCTTTAATGGGTTGCGTGCAGATCCATTCTCAGGAATAGCATAAGTCACCCGAAGGTCATCATCAGGCGAAGTGTATTCAAGCTCCACCCCATCATAGTCTTTATCAATACCGAGATTAAACGTCCGCTTTTCTGATCCTGGCACCTTGTTACGGTGATTAAAAAGCAGTACCGAGTTGTCCTGTGGCGATTCAAATTTCAGCCGCAACTTATTTCCGTATCGGTATGTCTCGCAGAAGCACGCCGAGGCGATCATAGCTGCCTGCTCCTCAAAGCTCAGGCTGTCATCATCAAAGGTGTAGCTAAATTCAGCAGGCGCATCCGAGCCGAAATAGGTTTTGATTTTCTGAATCTCTGACTTGATTTGCGGAATATCAATCTCGGTTGTAGATCTTCGTCCGATATATTCATCCAGTGCCATACCAATCAATGCTTGACCTGCATCGCGTGTTGCTTGCAACGCTCCAGTACCGTCCACCATGAGCTTACGAGTTACCAAGCAGTTTAACTTGCGCTCTTTAACTGATAATGCCCCATCTGTAGCAACTGTTCTGGATCGAATGACAGTGACATCTTGATATTCAGATTTGTTGAATTCTGAAGATAAATACGCATCTTTAACCTTGCAGTCAGTCATCGGGTTGTTGCCGCGATGTTCGCCTGTTTTAGCCACTCTGAAACGAGCATTGCCAACTATTGGTAGTTCAATTTTTAGTGTAATTCCATGACCATACCGCTTCGTAACCCGACCAGTATTGTGATTAAAGTTATAAATTGGTGATGTCGCCACACCATCCTCATCAATCATTTGATACTGAACCGCGATATTTACCCAAGCCCAGTTTGTCTTTCCTTTACTGTCTTGGTTCCATAGGCCATTCGGGAAATAAATATTTAAATGAAGATGAGTGGCATCGTCTTTGTAAACATCAAACCAGCCAACCCACTTATCTGTAACTAAATCCAGATCCACCGATGACACAAGATTATAAGTGGTTCCACCTAGCAAATCGGGTAGTTTTAACCAGTCTGGATTAATACTGCTTGGTGTCGCTAAAGTAATTGTGCTCGATGTAATTGCGCTGATTGTGTAGGCTCCATCCAACACCACACTATTAGATGATTTGTTTAATGAAATACCTGCTGCAATCGTGTGATCCTGTGTCACAAACTCCCAGTTAAAGTTGGTGTTTTTTGGTTGGGATAACGTGATGGTATATAAGTATCCTGTGCCACTCACCGAACGATCAATACTTGAGATATCGTATTGACCAGACAAATCACGAAAAACACTCTCGGTTGAAAGCACTTCCTCCGTTTCTGGATCAAGCGTTTCAACTACAATTTCAAAAGTTGCACCAGTGAGTAGAACACCCTGAAAGCTTGTATAGTCAGGCACGTTCTCGCCTGACTGAATAGTGACAATGCCGCTCGGTTTTACAGTTGCAGTGCCGGATAAAATGGCATCTTCAACCCCGTAAGCCGCTCCCTGAATATTAATTGCATCACCAGCCTTAAAGTAACTTGTGAAATTAATGCCTGTATTTTTGCGATTAATAACACCGCCTGTTGTGAAATAAATACCCGCATTATTGTCCTCATCGCTGAGCACTCTGTCACTTGGTCGTTGCAAGGTTTGACCGTTAATTGATGCTGATTTTTTTACAGAAAGTGGCAAGCTGCTGAACACCTGTCCAATACGGTAAAATGCTGTATCCCCCACCAAAGGTATACCTGGCTCATAAATACTGACACTCACACCATTAATTGCGCCTGCAGGCGTATCACCATCACGGCAATCATGAATTTGGTAATACCCGCGACCAATCACCATCAAGCATTCTTCAACTTCGATTTCATTTTGATAATATGTATAGGTGACTGCGATTAGGTCGGGGTAAGAGCGAACCATCCCATAAATATCAGGAATACGACTTTTTACGCGGGCTTGATTGGCCCGCGCTGCAAGCTCGTTATTTGATGAACCAGCTCCACCAGTAGTAGGCTTAGGCATGGTGGCAATTGTATAGACACTATATGCCGCCATTATCGCAGTGACGACCCAAAAAACTATTTGGATCCACTCGGGGTGCATCACTACATAAAAAGTACCATCCAATGTTTTTAGGTGCTCAATATCCGCTACGGTTTTCGGTGTAACATCAGTCTGCTTTGAAACATGATTATGATAAATTCGTGCGTTTTCTGGAAAGCTATCAAACTGTTCAGCAAGATATTTGCACACATCATCAACCGTGGCTTCGGTTTTATTCTGGCTAAACTGATCACGTATGATGATGACTTTTTTCATGTGTAGAATCTCGCTTCTCGGAAATGCATAGCCACCAGTTCTAGCGGCACAAACTGCACCCCTCGTGGGGTTAAATGTAAAAGCTTGTCGCAATAAAAAAGCCCAACATGTGTCGAGCTTTTCTCATTGTTCTTGAAGAACACTAGGCAGGGCGAAATCGGCTTATCCAGCCTTTTGAATCGGCCTTTACCATTCAAAAACTTTTCAATCCGCTTACTTAAGTCTTTACCAGTGATCTGCTTCCAAGCTTCACATGCAAATTCATTACAGGTGTAATCCTTGGTCCATGTCCGATCTAACAGATTATCAATAGACATTAGATCCCCTTAAGCAATGGATAGTCTTCAAAGGTGTAAAGCTTCCCAGTTTTGACAGAGTTTAGTTCTGGTGCTTGAGCATCAAAGGTCACAAGCCCAGTGCTGTCCTTTGAGATTGTAGGCGCTTCTAGAGTTTGCATCTCAACCATTGGTGCTGAAAGATCATCATCTCGATATATCTTGAAGTTGATCTTTGGTTTTACTCGTGGATAAGCAGAGTTTCGGATGTTTTTTATCGCATCCATAAGCTCATCCTCCATGTCCACCAAAGTCACCTGTAGCTTCTGATCAAGGTCATTGGTGACATTGGTTCGCTTGATTGACATTGGTTGATATTGATAGAAGTTATCGCCAATCTGTATCCCATCTTCATCATTGCGAGTGTATCGAAATATCTTAGTAAAACTCGGATGGGATATTTCTAGGCATTCAAGCTGCACCACCCCACCAGAATTATTGAGAAAAAATGCAGTGTAATCTGTCATAAGTTCTCCAATGCATCAGGTAGAGCCACATTCACCAAGTGATCAAGCGGATTAAGCAGTTCAGCCAAATCCACGCCTTCAGTTGCTACCGTGACAATAAGATCATCCAGATTCGGATCAATATTCAACGGCTTCACTCGAAGCTCAGCAGTGACCGTGTAGATTGGTCCTTCTTTGCTTTCAAGGCTTGGGCTTCCAGAGAAATAGCATTGATAATCCTCAACCTCTGGACCATCAATACAAAGCTTCGCTAAAAAACGCTGATTTGGATTTCTAGCCCAGACACGATAAAAAGCCATTAAATACTGATAGCCTGCATCCTTTACCACCCACCGCACTGATGCGCTATGGTATGTGCCTTTTAATGCACGCTTAAACCTTGGTGCACCACCGTCTAACTCTTGAGAAATAACACCATCCCCAATCTGGGCTGAATAGCCCGACTGGGTTGTGCAATACAACAGCTTATGCATTATCGTCTCCGTGATGCTGTGGTGTTCTGCTTAAGTGATTTGGAAAGCGTACTATTGGGATTGCCTAAACGACCAGCCAACTGCCGTTCAATCACATCAATATCAACACTGCCATCAGGGTTTTGACGCGCGTTGACTTGGGCTCCAGTGTTGTTATTAATGTTAATGGTTGCGCCTACTACCTGTGCTGGTCCAGCACTTGCACCCCGATTAATCGCATTCACAGCACCCATACCAACACGATGAGTATCTGCAACCAATCCACCAGTCGCATAACCTCGACGGATAGACTTTCGCAAATCCTCAAAGCCTTGTGGGCCACCTAATGCTTTGACTTCCTCTTGAGTTAAAACACCTTCGCCTTTGTGTACGACACCTGCTGGCTCGTATTTACCACCGTGGCCTGTGTAGCCGCCGTTGGCATAACCATCACTACCCGAAACAGCCATGGTTACAGATCGAATATTGGATAGTATACTTGCTGTTTCTACCGCTACTGTTGCAGCAGCCGCAAGATTTGTCGGAAATGGTAAAGACATTGCATTCGCAATACCTTGTTGAATAGCAATCATGGATTGAGCAATAGCAAAACCTTTTTGAACTGCAAACATAGCCTTGTAAGCACCCGACTGCTCACCAAAAATCACCGCCATGCTATCAGCAGTCGATCCAGCAATTTTCTCACCATAACTCAAACTAAGTTGAAGCTTGGCTTTTTGATAATCCTCTTCAATCTTAAGGAGAGCATCTTTACCTTCTTTTTCGGTAATAAGATTGTACTTAATACTATCCTCAATCGTTTTTGATGCATCTTCCTTAGCAAAATCAAGCTGAAGAAACTCACCACTACCATCACGATCTGCATTTAATTGACGATAATTGTTCCACGCATTGCGACGCTTGGTTTCGTATTCATTATCCTCAGCACGATAAGATGCATTAAGCAATCCAGCTCTTTGCTTCTCGTCTTTAATTTTTGCAATTTCCTCTCTTTCAAGCCTATATCTTTCTTGCATTGCATCAACTTCATGCATGTAGGATTGTTGGGCTTGGAATAAGCGAGTTTCTTGTGAAAGTTTGATTAGAGCGAGTTCTTGGTTGTATTGCTCCTCGAGTGCGTTAATAGCAATCTCTTTGCTTTCCTTGGTTATTTCTGAATTTTGATGAAGTTGTAAGTTTTTTATATCGTAAGAGTATTTAAGCTTTTGCTCCTCGCTCATTTGGAATTCATTAATTTCAAACTGCAATTGAGATAAATAGATTTGCTTTTCATAATAAGCGCGCTTATTTGCTGCCTCTAGGTATGGCTCAGGATTAGCGAAATTTGCCTTTTGAATTTCTGCAATTTCTTTAGCTAAATTCAACTCAATCTGCTTCTCTCTATCAGCATAAGCATAAATGTATTGCTCTCTAAGATTACGTTGCTCCTCATCTATACGATTTGCTTCTTTTGCATCCTTTCGGTGTTGCGACAAAGCTGCACTCGTTGCTTTAGCCGATCCTCTTTTAGCATTAGCGATTGCATCCTCAGAGGCTTGTAGTTTTTTATTTGCAGCAATATTCATATCAATAATCTGAATATCTTTTGCCGAAACCTTTCCTCCATTCTCAAAAGCCGCTTGTGATGCCATTTTTGCACGCTCAATCTCCCAACCTTTAGCAATTAGCTTGTTGGTCATAATGGTCTGCGCGGCACCCTTCTGTAGGTTTGAAATATACTTAGACTGTGCATCCGCTGCTGCGTTCGCCGCATCAGCGTTGTTATACATAGCATTGGTGTTATCGTTTACCTTACCAACAGCATTAGATGCAGCATTGCCAGATAAAGTAACCTGCTGACCTAAAGTTTTTTGAGCATCTGCATTTTGCTGAGCCTTAACCCTAGCCTCCTCGTAACTCTTAATTAAATCCAGACCTTGGGATTTTTGCTCAGGTGTCAATAGTTTTAGCTTATTCAATCTCTCGACAGCATCAGCTTGCGACATTAATCCTTTGTGCACTTGATCTGAGATTTCATAAACCTCTTTATTGCCAGCGTTCGCATTTTTAACTGTGCGAATAAAACCATTAAACGACAAGTTTAGCTTATTTAATTTGTCGTTCTGGTCTTCAAATGATGCTGCTAAATCATCTTTAGCGACATCAAGCTGAACCCCTTTTAGTGCTAAAAGCTCCTCTTTGGTTTTTTCAGCAACACGGCCTTGTTCTTCAAGTTTTGCATTTGCTTCTGCTGTGCGTTTTTGAAGGTACATGTAGCCAGCAGTCAATGCAGCCACACCGATTGTGATTGCACCGATTGGGCCACCAACCAAACCAAGTAACATCGCTCCACGTGACCGACTAGCATTCAGTGCATTTTCAGCAACAGTTTGAGTAGCTACGGCCGCCGCGCTTTGCTTTAATGCAATGCTGTGCGCAATTTCCGCCTGAGTGAGTCGCATAGTTGCGGCTGCACGCGCTTGGCGAGTGGTAGCTGAGTTTAATTCCTGACGTGCTAGATTGATCTCAGTAAGCGCTAACGCTGCTACTTGACGAGTACGTTGCACCTCCACCGCAGTCAATTGAATCTGAGATTGCATGGCTGCTGTATCTGCTGCTCGTCGTGCCACTACTGCGGTAATGGAGCCATGAATCGCCACTGTTTGAGAAGCAATAGTTTTGGTTAATAAAGCCACACCACCAACCACTGCAATGCCTGCAATAGCATCAAGATTATTGGCTAATATTTGGATGCTACTAGCTAAGGTTGTTGCAACACCTGAAGCCTTGCCTGCTTCGCCTGTAAATTTGGTGACTTCATTGCTTAATAGTTGAAGGGATTGACCAATTGTCACATCGGTTTTTGCAAATAATTCATCTACTGATTTTTTTGACTTTGTTAGTGCATCAACGAGAATGTCGCTGGTCAATTTACCATCATTAGCCATGGCTCTTAATTGACCGATATTCACACCAAGACCTGTGGCAATAGCTTTCAATAATCCAGGAGCCTGTTCTGCGACAGAGTTAAATTCCTCGCCGCGAAATACACCTGATGCTAAAGATTGCCCAAACTGAACCAGTGCTGCATTTGCGCCTTCAGTTGAAGCCCCGCTAATTGCCACAGCTTTTGATACTGTTTCTGTAAGCTCGGCTGTTTTAGCCATGTCAATATTTAATGTTTTTGCATTATCTTGAAATCGCTGATAAACCTGTATGACATTTTCCCAACTTGAGCGTGTTTTTTGCGCAATACTAAAGGTATCACTCATTGCTGTGTTCAGCTGTTCTTGCGACTCAGTGACAAGCTTTAAGCGGTTCTGCATACCTGTGTAGGCATCCATTTTAGAGATAGCAGCACCAACAGTCACAACGCCAGCCATATAACCCGCAAGCTGGCGAGTTGCCACAGACATAGAATCCATAGATTGTGACGCATGGTCGCCATTGCGCTCAATATTTTGGAGTTCATTTGCTACATTTCGTGCATTACGCTCAGCATTTCGTGAATCAATAACAATTCGAAGTACAGAATCTTGAGCCATATCGCTTTCCTTTAGGTAATAAAAAAGCACCTAAAGGCGCTGTATTTTGGGTATTAAAAAACCCCGCACAAAGCGAGGTTGGTTTGATTGTATTGACTAGAGTTTTTTGTACTCTTCTAGCATTTCATTGTATTTTTCAGTAAATCCAGTTAAGTCGGTTTCACCATCTTGATTATATTCATAAGGCCACTCCCTATACCTAGTGTAAGCAACCTTTCCTTTTTTCATTTGTTCAATTGCTTTTTTGGGTGTATCGCTTGAACCTTCATTCCCATAAATTGGAGCATTGTTGTCAATTTTTATGGCGCTCTGAGTGCGTGGAAAGTGATTTCGACCAATATAAACACTATGTCGCCCGCCATGTATTCCCACTAATAGTGCATTATATGGCTTGCTTAACGTACAAGATTTAGTACCACTAAACCTATCTTTTGTGCAATTTAAATTCCAGTCTTCAGGTTTTGGTTTTGTTGTGTATGTATCCTTATCCACAACAAAGTTTCTATATTCTGCATCAGGGTTTTCCATTGAGCTTAAGATGGAATTTCCATCCCGGTCTTTTAGTGTGTAAAGGTCGTTAGCAAATGCGCTAGAGCCGCCCAGACTTAATAGCAATATAACAACCGATTTCATACCCACCCCAAATTTATAATTTAGAACAAGATACTAATTTTGTGGGCAAAAAGAAACCTCCCGAAGGAGGTTCTTATTTGTATATTTATTACACAAATTTTCAGCCCGATATCTTTCTATCGCTTGGGCGTCTTCCCTAATAATTCATCGACCAGCTCATTAATCTTGGTTTCCGTGCTTCTCCACTTATTAAGAGCTAACCCCCCATTTCCTTTTAATCTAAAAGATGCTTCAGAAACCTGACGACCATTTTGCAGTAAATTGAATTGAGCTGATACCATATACGGTGCAAAATCCCATGAGCGAAGAGCCGTATAGTTTAAAGTGGTCTGGCATAGGCTTAAGTCGTCATTATTTTTAACAGTTTTGGAATCAATGTTGTATCGAGCAAAACTCTTCTCAACCAGCCTGTCAAAATCTCTAATAATTACTTTAGGATTATGTACAATGCATACCTGCTTAATAGAATCTGGGTTAAATCCAGTTGTATTGTTAATTTGGATAGATGTACATCCCACCAACCCAAAACCCACTACCCCTGCAACTAATAATCTTTTCATGTGATTTCCCTCTTATAAGAAATCATAAGATACTAATTCCAGAATGAAAAAACCATCCCGAAGGATGGTTTGTTTTAAGCATCTAAATACTTCTTAAATGCTGACTGCATCTCTTTGATGAATTGATTAGTATCCAAGAAGTAGTTTGGATAAGCTTTTTTAATCGCCTTCAAATCACCCACAGATACCAATACCACATCTACATCGGGATCACCTTTAACTTTCGCCTCAAGTGATGCATAAAAAGTCTTGGCTAGATCTTCTTGATTTTTGGAAAAAGGCATTACATCCACCTTCCAAGCATCTTCGTCTCTATATAGTCTTAAAATATGATACGCATACTTACTATTAGAAGTTGACTCAATGTGCTTAGCGGTAATTGCAATTCCCTTGAGTTTCTTGAAGATTTGCAGCTTTTCTTCAATTTCTTTTGCTTGATGCGCAATCTCATTTGGGGTGAGTTCTGCAAATTCCGGTAGCATCGGGGTTTGCTCTTTTATTGAAAAAAGTGCGCTGCTCAACTTAAAAAAATGCTTATGATCTTCAGAGCCAAAACCAGACTTTATAGATGCTTTTTCAATTACCCCAAGAGTCTCAACAGCTGTTGCCCAAGAGTGCTGTAATTTAGTCCTTATTTGCAACTCAATACTTAAGCCATCCAGCTCTGTGTGATCTCTACTCTTGTAAATAAATATCTGATGCAAGCTACGATAACCATCAGGCTTTGGTTTTTGAATATAATCATCACAAGGGAGTTTCGGCTCATGGCTAAATCTTTTGTTTATGTGGATCAAGTCATTGTGCAGTCGATAAACATCCTGAATGCTAGGCAAAATCACCCTTAGCCCACCAATGTCCTGCATTCGAGCCAAGTTCATTCCAGGATGTCGCTTCAATTTAGAGACAATTGATGGCAATCGCTTAAGTCTTTGCGCCACAGTTGAGTCTTTAAATTTCAACTCGCCACATCTTCTTCTCAAGGTTTTTTGAAAAGTATCAATTGGGTATGTATGTAAAGAACGCCATGCGGTTAGCACTTTAAAGGCTTCTATTTTTTCAGCTTCACTAGCTTCTGAGCTGATTAAAGTATTACCCGCTCGTCTTAAGACATTTGTACCTGGTACAACTATTTTTTCTGAGCCACTCATAACCAATACCTAGTATTCGATTTGACTATGAGATTATCATATTTTTTAATTTGGTGTTTTTGATTTTTAATAAATTTATGTTTTTCATCGTAAATTTAAGGATATTTATTTTGTCTTAAGATATCTAAAACCAGAAAAGAAACCAACTCACGCTGATTTCTTACTCATCTTCTTATACGCCTCATCAATAAACCGATTATCCAGATCAAAGATGACTGCATTGAAAATGTAGCGCTCTACTGGTAACTCATACTGCTCACAATAGGCATTTAGATCAGCAATGCCCAATGCTAACGGTGTGCCTTGCTCATATCTGCGTGAGCGCGAAATGACATTGTAGGCTTCAATTAAAGCATTGGCTGTATATGAGTATTCTGGTGGATCAGGTAATTCATGCCCCTGCTTTTCACGCAACTTTATTTGGTACTCGCTGAGTCCAGCAAACTGGTTGAGGTATCGGTAGAGTTCTCGGACTTTCCCAATACTTCATCTCGATAGCTGTTTGCTTCGGCTTGGATCTGATCAGACTGCGCTTTCACAAAGGCCCAGATTGCTACGCCAATGTCACCCATGTTGAAAAGCTTGGTTGCGTTTTCAGGCGTGCATTCAGGCTCGATCTCTTTACCATCTTCAACAAATACTACGCCTTTCCAATCAGCCACCAGATGACATGCAGCAGCCTCCAATAAAAGCTCATGATAAAGCTTATCATCACTACCCGCAGTCGCTACATCATAGCCTTTCGATGACAACTGATTCTGTGCACGCTCAACCGCTACCCGATATGCCTTGTAATCAGAGCCTCGAATCTTGAACTCTGCCAATACATTGCCCTTGCTATCTTTATATTCTTTCCAGAGTGCAACTTCTTTACTTTGTTGGATTGCTACTTTTAAAGCCATGTTTGATCTTCCAAGAGAAAACCGCCCGAAGGCGGCTATAGTTATGCAACTGAACGTGTGATGGTTGGTGCTACTTTGACCTGCTTGAACTCTAAAGCCAGCGTGTGGTCATCGGTCGCATTGGTGTCTGACATGCCATCATTATCGAGTTCCAGTTTAGGGAAGTGGAACCCATAAGCATTGCCTTGAGTATCTTCGATGCCAATTTCAGCAGTCATGGTTTCGCGTGACTCAACATATGGAATCCAGGCTTTAGATTGCTCGGTTAGGACCACTGTTGCACTCAGACCAATATTCACTTTGCCTTCAGTGTAGCGGTTTGGAATGATGCTCTGATTACCCAGACATGGGCGAGCTGTAAGATTGTTGTTAATCGAAATGGTGAACGACTCAGCACATGCAGTACCCACAGTACTCACGCCATTAATTTTGAATGTATTCACGTTAATGGATGACATGAATGGTGTGTCAGGTGCAGCAAGTGGTGCAGTTACAGGGCTTGCTGCTGGGTTTGCATAGCCTGTAGCGCTAATTGTTGCAGAGCCTGTAATTTTGCCTTCGGTGTCGCCTTGAATGGTTAATTCACCGATACGAGCACCTGAGAATACTTGAATAAAGTTTAGTTTTTTATCATGCTTCACGATGGTGAAGGTATCTAATTCCATGCCACCAATTTCAAGAGTGGCTACACCGCTAATTGCATCATCAACAAATATATTACCAGCCGCACCTTCAAGCAGAATATCTTGGCTTAAAGCTGATAGTTCATATTCAATGGTGCCAGTCGCTTCACCAGAAGTTGCTACTGAACCTTGATCAAAACGAGAATCCACAATTTCATCAGTTTCAGTAAGTGAAACGGTTTTCTTTAACGAGTCAGAGTTTCGACGCAACGTATGCCAGACAGCCACTGTAGGCAAAACATTAGGTGACTCTTCTTTTGCAATGTAGATAACTACATCAGTGCCTTTGGATGACATAGTGTGCTCCTTAATTTTAGGCATAAAAAAACCACCTTTCGGTGGCATTGGTTTTGGTTAGATTTAAAATCTGATCAAGATGATTGGAAGAATGGCAATGACGGCTGCAATTCACTTTCTAATTGCGTTATTTCATCATCAAGCGGATGCTTTTCTTGTTTCCACACATTCATATCTCTGGCTGAGCAACTAACTTGCTGCTTTCGACTATTGCGATAACCGACAATATGGTTATATCGCGCCCATTTAGATTGAAAGACTTGGGTTAATTGGCTTGCCATCCAGTTAAAGGCATCAATAAATTGCTCTTTTACTGCATCAGCCTTCTCACCATTAAAGCCCATCACCAGAAACATCCACCCATCTTTAGTCATTTGATAAAATTTTCTTGGCTTTCCGTTCTGTAACTTGTTGTTTTCAAAGCAAAGCGCAAAATTGCGCTCACGAAATTTCTGTGAGCACTTCATATTTTTAATGGCTCGAAGCACATCAGAGTGTCTTTTTTTGAATGCTTCCGCTACTGCATAACTGGTTGTCTTTGGTTCACCATTTTCATTTGAGACCATGGCGCGTAAATTTAATGTTGTCATCATATTCATGACTTCCTCCTAACCATATTCAAAAAAAAGAAACTGGCAGGCACGCTGAATATGGAAACGCGCTTTTCGAACCGTCGCTCTAGCCAGTGGTTTGCCTGAAAGCAGGCATAAAAAAACCGCCCAATAAGGACGGTTTGATTAAGTGTTTAAGCTAGTTCACTCGAAACTCAGCTCTAATTATTTTTGCGTAAAAGTCTTGGTCATCCATGCTCTGCGGTGCATGAACTTTGTATATTTCGAGATGAGATACACCGAATGATTGCAGATACTTTCGCCATGTGTCGCACAACTCAGAAAGTATCACCATGCCACTACCCAGTGGCGCAAAGCATTGAATTGAAATAATACCTTGGTCCCGAATGCATGGCTTGTTTCCGATACCTACAATCTGGCTATCAGCGTACTGGATAAATACCTTACTCCAAGCCTTATTTTTTGGTGGTTCAAATGGCATGCCATTAATTGGTGGCTTATTTGGCATTTCAACAGTTAAGTCTTCTAGCCTGGCAATCCTGATAATTTCCCGATGAATGGCTGTTTCGGCTTGGGTAAGTGTCATCATTTGTATTTACTCGATACGTTCATAAAGGCGACTGAATAGATACCCAAAGGTCTTTGCTGGCTATGTCCATTTTCTAGTGCAACTGCATAAGGCAGGTTATTTTGCACATAAACAAGATCACCCAACTTAACCTGAAGAATCTTTTGGTTGCCTTCTTGCTGTGTTGCGCCACCACCTTTATCAGCTGTAGATAGGTCATATGTATTGTCTGGGCTATTCACAGATATTCGATGATTGCCACGGAATGCTCCAGTATCTACAGGACTACCAACAATCACCTGCTGCAACATTTCAGCACTCACTTTTCGCAAATGTTCATCGCCAACCTTTTTTATTTCAAGCGCGAAATTACTCGGTTTGTTTTTCCATCCCATTGCTACACCTTTCTAAGCTGGCAAGTCCAAATGCTACTTGTTGGATCTTGGCTAATATTTTTAACCTCAAAACCACCATCCCTAAACTGCCAGACATCCCCTATTTGTGGGATACCTGTAAGCTCATTTTGAAGGACAATGGCCTTTGCATCGGTAGTTTGGTAGTCGATAGGCTTTACCAAGTCTTTTAAATAATTACCGAGAACACCACGCCCTGAATATGATTCATTGCCAACAATGGGATAAGTCTGCGTTTCAAAATCAAACTCGCCTGAATAAATCGGCTTTTCACAGGTGAAGGAGTCGACTGCATCGGCCAGATCTTCATTGAATGCTGCTGCAAGTTCGGCTTGTAATTCTTCTCTCATCACTTCACCACAAATGTATTAATTGCAAAGCCTTTTAAGAGGTATGGACTCAGCAAGTCATCAATGAATGTCATTGTTGAACTCTTGCCTTCCTCTTTCCCAGCCACATAGGTTTTGGAAACGCTTGTGCCTGATTGAGCTGACACTGTTTTAGATGCTACAACGCCATCCGCACGGTCTTTATATAACTCACCTTTAGCGGCCATCTGTGCAGCATAAGCCCCTGCAAGTAATACATCTTCTGGGATTACTTCAAATTGACGCAGACGCTTGGCACGAAGCCAAGCATTCGCTTGAGTAACTGCGAGATTAGCGTCACTCGATCCAGCCCAATCTGGGCCAAGGCTTTGAGTGACTGAATCGATAGTGACGTAATTCATAGTTATTCCTGTTCTAATAGAGCGACTAAATCAGCCTTTTTTGCATCAGCAGGAATCTCAATTCCTTTTGCTGCAAGCTGCCCTTTGAGTTTTTCAACCGTTAGAGCATTGAAGTCAGTTGGTTGGGTGCCGTCACCAGCACCTTCAGTACCACCGCCATTTTTTTCCGCTTCTTTAGCACCACCTGCTGAAGCACCCGATCCAGATGCTCGCCCTGATGTGGCACCAGTTTTCTTAGCTTGACCACCTTGTTGAGACTTTAGAAAGTCATCCCAGGTGTTTTTGTTTTCGCCTTTACCGATTCCCATTGCTTACTCCTTATTTGGTCACAATGAATGAGATTGGAACTGCTTTACGATCTACAACACGCTCCCAGTTTGCAGCTAAAGCCAAGTCAACCCATGAAGGCGCAAAGGCTTTCGCTTCGGTGCCATTACCAGTGATAGTGGTAGCAGTGAATGAGTAGCCAAGCGGATGTATGATGAATTTACGACGAGACCATAGAGTCTCAACACCACCACCGTTTGCTTGATCATCGACATAAGCCACGGTTTCAGCATTCTGCGGCTGGCCGTATGCATAACCGATTGCACCAGCACCCGCGACCATAGTTAGGTATTGTGGAGCTAATGCGGTGCCAAGGTTTGGCATGCTGTCATCAACAACAACGCGCTTATTTTGATACACGGCAATTCGGGTTTTTGCTTCAGAGTCCACGATGAACTCAATTTGATTTTGCTTTTGCAGATCAGCATATTTTTTGCTGTGCATGATGATGATGCCAAGCTTGTCCAGGTTGTCACCCATACTTGCTTCTGCATCGATAATCACATCGGAGTTCAAGCCATTGACCGCATCAGTGATGATCATATCGCTCGCACCATTCGCCACGTTTTCACGGTAAACACCGATCAATGAAGCAATAAGTCGGCGCTGAGCCTGTTTGCGCCAGTATGGGTTAATGCGACCACGAACCAGTTCATTAAGTGGGTCTTTATTGGTTAATTCTTTAACCAGTGAAGCAGACGACCAACCTTCGTTGACGTTCGCAACATAAGCCCTCATGTCACCAGTGGTCACAGCCAATGGAACAGCAATGTCAGCCGGGTCGTCAGTTGAGTAGTTTGGCTCAATTGATGCATCAAGGTCATTCCAATACGGAAGCTCAATCTTTGGCTTGCGAGCATTCAGTAGCTCTTGCATTTCTTCAGTGGTAGCCAGTACACCGGAATCTGCAATAGCAGTTTTTTCCAATGCATCTAAGGTTTTGTAGGATGCTGCAATATCTGCATCCCAAATATCTTTAACTTGAGTAGTAGCCATATGCTATTTATTCCTAAGTATTAAATTCACCAGCATCAAGGGCCGCTTTAAATCCAGCTGGATCTCGTTGCTTCCACTCGATACGTTCTTGAGTTGTCATTTCGCTTGGTTTTTTAGTAGCACCGCCACCTTGACCACCAGAAGCCCCACTTCCTGATGCGTTTGACGCACGAATCAAAGGCTTGAATGCCTCATTCGCACGAAATTCTTTTTCTAAATCTTCAATGCTCAATGCACTTGGCTTGCCCTGCAAATCAAGAACACGGATTTTGATTTCACCCTCCACAGTTTCAACCTGTAGGCGATTGCTAATATGTGGAAGTAAAACTGAATCACTACCTGGTACAGCGAGTTTTGCTGCCAGTTCAGTGGCTTTGCTTCCAACTGTTAATTTGTAGACTTGCGCTTCAAGTGCCTGCTTTTCGTTTAAAAGCTCGGTTTCACGTGCTGCAAGTTTGTCACCCCATGACTTTTCCAAAGCGTCAATGTCGCCTTTTTTGCGAGCATTTTCTTCAGATTCTTTTCGGGCCTGTTCTTCCGCTTCTTTGCGCTTTTGCTGTTCCGCTTTCTTTTCAGCAAGCAATTCATCAACCTTTTTGCGTAGGCCGTCATCGTTTTGTGGCTGGGGTTGTGGAATGCCTTTTACTTTCAGGACGAATTTGCCGTCCTTTTCTTCATAAAAAGCTTTCTGTGATTCTTCTAAGCCCTCTAGGCTATCGAGTTCATATTCAAACATGCTGCTCTCCGAGCGATTGTGCAGTCACAAACTGCGGGCATAAAAAAAGACCCGTTTGGGTCTAGGTTTGGATTTGGTTGTTTAATCAATTTCTTGTCGTGGGTCATCTTCAAAGCGAATACCATGAGACCCCCATGCATCAAATGTAATAGTGACTTTGGGTGGTTCGCCATCACGGCTTTCCACAACAACTGAACTCTGACCACTTAGTGGTTGATTTGTTTCCTCATCAAACACAGCCAAGTTATGTCTGATGCGCTTTATAACTAATAACCGCGCTTTGTTATCACTCACAATCCCAACTCCTTAAACGTCTTAGCATCCAACGCCTTTAACTCATCCAGCGTGTACATAGCACCTTGCGGATCGACAAACTTATCGATGCTGTAATCCCCTTCTTTGTAGAGCTTGTAACGCGATGGGCCAAGCCATTCTTTTGCAAAACCATCATTATTCTTCAGCATATCTTTGAAGCTTGTATCTGCTGATACTTGACCAATAATCCCTTCACGTTGATCGTTAGGGATGTCTTTAACTTTTCGCTTGTCCAGCACAAAAGGTCGCTTACCAGAAACACTGCCATCTTTATCAACACCAATGAGGGCACTTCGGCAATTATAATGCAGTGGAGGCTGCCTAATTAGAGGACTATCAATCTCCCACATTAGTTGATCAAGGCTGGCACACTGCTTAGAAGTCCTTCCATCAATTACGCTCAAGAACTTCACATGGGTAAATCCCAAAGCTCTAAATGTGTCTAGGTATGTGACATTCGCCACATGACTTCGTGCCGTCCTGACAGTTCGCTCAATCTCAACCTTAGTCGCATCCCAGATACCACCCACATAAGCGTACTGATTGCCTACCTTGGTTCGCTTGCCACGAATGCGGGTAATGATTTCCTGATTCGTCTGACCCTGATTGATACCGTCACGAATGGCATATTCAACCTGCTTTCGAGCCTTATCCAGTACAAAGCCAAACATTTCGTTAATGAGCTGACCACCTGCCAATGGAGTAGACTTTGCTTTTTTATAAAGCTGCTCACTGCTGACCAAAGCTGCCGCACCTGTCATCAATTGGCTGACGTACGATGCTTCATACACCGCCATGCTGACCGCTGACTGGTGAAAGGTTTCTGGCACCTCAACTAAAATCTCTTTAAATCGATCATTCAGCAGGCTTCGGATTTCTTTCAATTGGTCAGTAGTGTATTGACCACTCGCCAATGCGATTCTTTCAGCCTCAGACAGGTTTTCAAGCAATTCCCTTAGCTCTGACACCATCTTATTGGACAGGCCGTAAAATTGGCTTAAAACCTCATTTACGGCTTGTGTTGATGCTCGATAGCTGTAGGCTGAATGTTGGCTTAAGGCATTAAGTATTGCTCGTTGTGCTATTTGGTCGTTCATAGTTCATACCCGGTAAAGCACTGGCCGTTTCAGCTTCGATCCGCTGTTCTTCTTCCTTAAAATCAATCTCAGGAACTTTGCCAGTCGTGCGGATTGTGTGGAAGGTTTCACGGCTCAATTTGCCTTGCTGAACAAGCTCGTTATAGAACTTCAATGCATCCAGTGAGAGCTTGCCTTTAGCGAAGTCTTGTTTGATTGTGAACTTAGCTTTATCGCCTGAGCCGAAGTATTTAGCACACCAGCGCAAAACCACCTCAGATGCTTCATTGAGGTTCGCCACACACAACGACAAGACAGAATATTTCGCCATCGATTCATTATTGGATTCAGTTGCAGTTTTCACCACCTGATTTTCTTCAAGTAGTTTTGCACCTAAAGCCTTCATGTGCTTCTCTTTGGCTTCCATTGCCTCTTTGGCAATCATCTGTTCCTCTGCCTGAGCAAAGGTGAACGTTGCACCTGTTGGAAGCATTAAAGGAGTTGTAGAGCCAAGCATCACGCCCTGCTCTTCAAGATGGTCACGCCACTCGGTATCAAGGCCAGTCATTACTGGTTGAATCTGACCACAGAGGAACACACTATTCTCATACTCAGCCGAGTTGTGATAGTGCGCAATATTCATCAACGCCAGTGACTCAAGCGGGATATTGTCGATCTCCCAATCATTGGCCACCGATCCAATCGGCATAAATGGAATCTCATTCCACTTCGAACCATTTGCATCAGTCGGATAATAAGGTTCGCTATCAGCATGCAAGGTACCAGTGCGATCAGAATAAATCTGAACACAATATTCACCGTTCTGATCCAGTCGCAATACCCGGTAGAGCTGAATCTCTTTTAAGCTGAATTCATCTGCCGGATCGACAATCGAATCTTTCTCAGCAAGGACCACCAAAGCCGTTTTGAAGTGAGCACCAACTTTTCGCACACCCCAATTGATAATACTTAAGGTTTTGTAATGCACCACCGTCGGCAGAATACCTAAACGCTCAACCTCAGCAACCGAAGTCGCACCATCTGTCTGCGGATAATCCACAAAGAGACCGCCACGGCCAGCATCAAGCAATCCACCCAAAGCACTTTGCATCAAGTGGTAATAAGACTTGCCAGTGCCATCGGCATTGTATTTTAGGAAGTCCATACCATCGGGATCAAAGTTCGGATCTTCCGAGAAGGCAATACCGATCAATTCCTGTTTGGTGTCTTTGGTGATTTCATACAACACGGCACGATCACGATAAGCCTTATTACGTAAATCATTCTCACGCTGATCTTTGCTCACATTGATTTCAGGCAGATATAAAGCACCTGCCTTTTTTACTGCATTTGCACCATCACATAGATCGTGAACGACCTTCCAGCGGCCTTCAAATTCAGCATATTTAGGATGTTTTGAATTGACTGCCATTTAGTACACCGTTTTAAGTGATAGTGTTTTAGCGAATGGTTTAATGATCGGGAATCTTTTAACCAAAGGATATGTTCCAGCATCACCCACGTGATCCAGTCCTGATTTCTTATCAGGCATGCCGAAATCATCGTAAATTTGCTGTTCTAGTGTTTCAGTGAATCGAGGGCATTTATTTGTATTCACAAGCAAGGTGCGTTCACCACTTCCGCTCAATATCAAGGCATTGGTTGCATTGATCCGATCTTTAATTGCTGGATTGGTTGTATTTACTTCGACCCGCAACCCATGTTCACGTAAAATTTGATGATCCGATTCACTGCTATTTTTTGATGACTTTGCCTGTCCAGCAGCATCGGGAATTACAGTAATTTCATGTCCTGCAAATCGCTCATTGATCAGTCTTGCAATGGTTGGTGTATCTCGTACGTTTACAAGCTCATCTAATGCTCTAGGCTTGCCATCACGAATGACATAAACAACAGCAGCCATCTTCAGCACGTTAAAGTCCATCCCAATCACCAAAGGCTCATTAGGTCGAATTTCTTCATCCGTGTGATTTAAAACCCGATCAAAGTCAGGATAAACCGCACCACTTGTTAGGTTGACGAACTGCCCACGTAAATAAGCTTCGATTAACTGTGGTGGATAAGACTCACGCAGTGACGAAATATAATCATCGGGTAAATTCATCTCATTGTCGTAGGTAGATGCTTGAATCATTCCATATAAGGCGCGTTTAGCATCACTCGAATTGGCTTCTTTGACAAACTGCTCATAAGTGAATTTAAATCCCTCTGGCGTAGTGGCAACATCAATACCATTGATCAATCTAGCTTGCTTGTAACGCATACGAGCAATAATCTTTCGCCATGCCTGTTGAGCCTTATCCTTATTCATTACATCAAGCTCATCAATCAATGCATGACCAATCTTAAAACCTACGATTGTTTGAGGCTTCTCCATGGACCTACAGATAATTGTGCTTCGATACTGACGACCGTAATAAATATCAACCTCTTTGTTGGTCTCATAGATTTTGGTCTTTAACCCCCAATCAAAAGCCACCTCATCAATGGTTGGAAAGAAGATGTCTCGAATCTGCGGATAGGTTGGGGCAAAGTAACCAAGTGGTACTTTAGGAAATTCCCAAGACTTATCACAAAGACTTGCACAGCCTACCCATGTTTTACCACTACCAAATCCAGCCACGAATGCACGAAACTTATTGGGCAACTGTAAAAAATTGGCTTGAGGAACATTTAACGAAGGATTAATGTCAGGCATTTTCTTTACTCGCATTAACCACGTTAATTGTGACCTTCACTGGCGTTGGATCATCAGCACCTTCACCATCACCATTTTTAATTCTGTCAATTTCAAGCTGCTTTAATTGAACATCTAGAAGCTGAATATCATGACCTTGCATCTCATCTTTAATTTGTTTAATGATGTTTTGCTTCATGATTTTGTTTTTACCCCAATCGTCATACATTTTCTGCAATTCATTAAGGCGTACAGCTTTATTTGCTAACGGAATGCCGTAAACATTGGACTTAAATTCATCTCTGGTATTGTAAAAAAGGTCCTTTAACTTTTTAGCCATCTTTTCGCCAGTGGCTTTTGTTGGGTCGTATCCAGCACATTGCATTCGGTCAATTTCGACTTTGAATTTACTCTTTACAGCGTCCGCGACTTGTTGGGGTGTTTCGAAACAAGCAAGACTTTGAACTATAAAGATTTTCATAGGCTCAGTGAGTTTTGCCATAAGATCCCCGTCGTATAGAAACGTAAAGAATTCTCCTACGCTAATTTCAATAAACATGTACCGCATGCATGAGCAATATTAGCCCGAGATATAGTTGGACCATCATTTGCAAGCTCTACCATTTTTTGGACATCTGGTGATGCACCGTAACGCTGAACAACTCCGTGGAATTCTTCAACATCATGACCACGTAAGAACAGTCTAGGCTCACCCATGGATGTATATTCAAACTCACCATGCCGATCTTTCTTATGCCCAATGTGATAAAGCTCGTGTTCTACCAGTGCGCAGAAATCCACATCACTCATGATCTGACATACGCGCGCATCCAATGTGATGATGTATTTAGGCACATCACCAAACCAGTCAATCAACTGAAGCTCTTGCCGATCTTTACGCCAACCGCCCACATTAATCATCACTCGTTCAGTTTGACCCAATACACGATGGTCTTTCGCTTCGCATTTTGTGTAGGCCCAAAGGAATGAAATCTCAGGAGGTTGAAAACTTAATAGGTGCTCATGATCTGGATTGTGGAGTTTGCCCCATGATTCAAGAAAGGTTTCTCTAATCCATGGCCATAAATCATTATTGGCAGGCTCGAAGTGAAGTAGACCACCAGTCTCAATAAATTCATCATCTTCAACATCTGTGTTTTGATTATCTTGGATAGGAGGATAAGGACGCTTCATCTTGATAACACCACTTCAAATCATCCGGCACAGTTAAATGCACACCCAACTTCACTACTGCAAAATCATGCACGTAATTCAAATACTCGGTCATCTGCTTAACGCTTAATTTGGTTGTGCTGCAAAGTCTTATCACCTGCTCTGCAATCACCCGGTATTCTTCACATTCATTCTGCTTGAGCATTGCAATCGCATTACAGGTCTCAGCAAACTCTTGATCATCACGACGATAGATATAAATCAGGAATCGTTTCTTAAACTCGTAATGGAGTGAATCTTTGTCTTGCCCAGTCTTTTTCTCTATCTGACCTAACCACATCCACATGAGTCTATTCTGTGCAGTGGATCTATCATCCAGCTTCTGATCAATCACCACCCTTAACGGCTTACCCTCATTAATCGCTTGAGTGTAATTGGTGTGCATGTAGTTAATAGCTTTGGTGATGTCTGCATGAGATTGGATAGGAAACACGGCTTTTTGCATTTCCTGCTCCCAATAAAAAAGGCGCCTAATAGCGCCTTTTCAATAACTGTTATATCAAACTAATGATGATTCGATAATATTCTCATGCCTACCTGATATATCTAGGCTCTCTAATGCACACAATTGTAATTTCTTCAATATATCTGAAGTTAAATTACAAACGGGGCTAATAATCCCTGAAAATCTTTTTTGTAGCACTTCATTTGCATTTAGCTCATAAAATTCATTCAAGCAAACCCAGGTACATTTTTTAAAGTAGCACGAGTGCTGAGGGAGGTAAAAATTATGCAATCGATCATTTGGCTGGCAACCAAACGTTGTCCCTCTACCATGTTGTCTTGATGTGGTTTTAGCTACAATTGCAACCCCGCTATCCCAACCAAGCACAACAAAAAGCTTTTCCCCTGACTCACCATCATGAAAACTAAAATTAGTGTCAAAAAATACCGATCCTGGCGTCATGATAGTTTTTCAATAACCTCTAACCGATCCTGAGCAATACGCTTCATTTCATCATATTCTTGTCTTCTAAAAGCAAGTTCGTATGGAATTAGACCGCGTTTATTGTTTTCAATATTGTAGATTTGATGCCAAGGTAAATTTTCCAAGTGCGTTGCCTCAATCATATCGTCAGCAAGAGTGTCTTTATAGGCAACCACAAGGTCATTCATAATCTTTAATTCTCGTTTTGTAAAAAAACTAGAATCAAAGTCTTTTTTGGTTTCTACCTTAAGCATTGTATTCTTACCCTGATACACAGGGATTTCTTTGAAGCTTAAAATTTCTGCCATATCTGGTTCAGGCGAATTTATTTCATCAAATAACTCTACCGGCACAGGCCCCATTTGCCATGCAAAGTAATCCATTCCAGTTACATTGCGACCAGTTAATTTATAGTGTTCAAAGTCAAGAAAATATAAAAGTTTGAACAATTTGATCTTTCCGCACTTCTCTACGTTTTTTGCAAAAAACGCTACAGAATGCAGAAGCTTTTCACGATCACGATTTATGAGCATAGCACCTTACCTCTAGGTTAATGATACCAAATCACTAGCAGTAAAAGCAGAAAAATTGAATATTTGAGAGTCATTCCATCAAAACGCCTCTCTATCTTCCATCACCAGCATCCGATTCACTCTCACCAACCATTTCTCAAACATGGCTTCACTTTGTTCTCGGTTGCCCAACTTATATTGATCAAATGCGGCATGACAGATTGCACATAAGGAAATTACAAATAGATCAGAGCTTTTGATTCCTCTGCCTTTACCGTCACGGCTTGAATTTGAATGAGCAGCCTGACTATGTGGATTACCACACCTTACACACGGAAGCTTTCTAATCTCAGCCAGCCGCTTAGGACTTCGCATTGAGTTGCTTCTCTATGCTTGCAATCTGTTTGCCAATCTTTCTTAACTCACCAATACAGTCTTGTCTAAATGCGTGACTTGAAAATAGATGGTTGTAATTCATTAACCGCGCTTGGTTTGCTTTAAGTATTTCTAAGTTTTTAGATGCTTCTACACGATCTACCACTTCCACCCCCACTTCTTGCAAATACTTTGAAATGCATGCCCACACTTAATAGCACCAACACTGATTTCAAATTCCTTTTGTTTCTCTTTGCGTGTCCTACGCTGCCTAGATTCTCTAGATTCTTGTCTTTTTATCCTTTCAATTCTTTGTATAAATACGCCTGAGCGCATTCTTTCTAACCCTTGAAGCACTTCAAACATACTTACCACCAATAAGAAAAGAAAAACCCCGCCAAGTTTGTTATCTCAGCGAGGTCTTATGTGCCGTAATACGTTCGGCAAATGCCACCGAAGTGGCGAGGGTCTTAAACTTCTTTCATACAATCCCGACACACCTTGATTTCTTCATCATCAACCGTGTAATCGATCTCAGTCGCACCATGTAGGCCGAATAAACATAATAAGAATTGGAGCATGTGGATCTCCTTTTGATCTCATAAGTAAAGCAAACCACCGGATGCCTCAGCGCAATATTTCCGGTAATGCGCTATCTATGACAGGTTTGCTTTCTTTTGAAATCTGGCACGCCATGCAGGACTCGAACCCACACCACCGATTTTGGAGACCGATGCTCTACCAGTTGAGCTAATGGCGCTTAAAAAAGGATGTGGTTATCTGCCACACCCTTGCCTTAGATTACGATATTGACCAGATCGGCAACTGATCTACCGCTACTCACAATCACACACACCTAACATGCACGGTCTGCTTTACTTGCTTTCAATCCTCTTTAGGTCGGGACGCTACTCCCTAGTCTAGATTCCCGAGGGAAGTTTACTCGATGGCATGTTCCACTGGTCAGCACTCCAGTAGGCTAGGTTGCCTTTTCACAGGCATTAAAAAAGCCCACCTTTCGATGAGCTTCTTTCCGATCAAGTGCTTAACTAACACTTCGACCACTTAACACAAAATAGCATATTCGCATTTAAACGCAAGTTATTTAATCAATTTTCAGTCTTTTATCATGCCCTGCTAAATAAAACTTTCCTGCATAAACCATGTTATTAATCGAGCTACGACTCAAAGCAAATTCACGCACCATTTGATCGAGTGATAATCCCCGCACATTCTTCTCAATAAACAATCTCACAGCCACTTTTGCTGACCGACAAATCCGATCTGAAAATTGAATATCAATAATCAGCTTTCGTATTTCCTCAGCCTCATCATCCGAAATATTGCACACGATTTGGTTTTTGCGACTACCGTAGTCTTTATTGTTCTCGCAGATCAGCCAGTAAATCTGATTAACGCCTAAGCTATCAGGCATATTTCCCGACTTCATTCTGCATATTTGGATGTATGCGCCATACTGATTCAACCATTCTTCAACTGTATATTTCGACCAATCCATCACGTGTGTTTTTAGCGCTGCATTCATCCCAATCCCCTAAATCTCTCTGATCTCTAAACCGTGTACTGACTTCATCAAATGTTTCTTTAAACGGTAAACTGGCAAATTCCGTGTCATTGTGCTTTTGACATCTTCAACGACCAGTTGCCCATTTTTCCGATAAACAAAATCTGCGACATACTTCACTGCTGGCTTGCGTCTTGGCTCATTCTCAAACTTGACCGACTCAGCCAAAATAAAAGCCTTTTGCAGTTCTAAGCTTTTGATTTCCCCTGCACGTTCTAACAGCGACAAATCCCGATAACGCCTTGCTTCTTTCTGACTATCGAAAGTGATGCCGTTAAGCACCACCTTCTTGTTGTTATATTTAGTCATTGGCACCTCGATTCACTGGCGACATGCGTTCAAGTAGTCCCTTCCTAGCCTTTTCATGCTTCTCTTTGGCTTCACGCTCCCACTTAATGCGAAGATAAGTAGCCAAGGGCAAGGCAAGTACCACCAAACACAAAGAAAACAACCAGACAGCAATTACGAATACAGCTTTTGCGAAAACCTTGATTACACTCCACAAGTCTTCAAGAGCATCCAAGACATCACAACGCAAGTCTGAAAAAATACTTCTAGTGCCGTTTTTAAAGCCAACTATAGTTTTTAAGTGCTTATTCATGACCACCTCGCAGGGCTTTCTTAACCATCCAATACGCTTCCTCAAATGCATTACTTGCACCCTGATCAAGCATGTCCGCTTTTTCTTTCCACAATCCCCAACGGTTAGCGCTTTCACCATCCAGATATTCCAGAACCTCATCAACCTTCTTATGCTGATCCTCACACTCCTTCTTCTTCTCGATATAACAAGCCTCCATGTTGTTGAGCTGGGCTTTTAAGTCATCAATCTCACCCTGACGAGCATTCCAGCCTTTGGTGTGCCATTCTTGAGTGAGTGCGACAAATTCATCTTTAGAGCGCTGACGTTGTGTGTTCCAACCCTGATAAACCATCTGAACTGGCAACACTCGATAAACATCACCATCTTTGTCAAACAGCTTGTCACCGTGAATGAATCGCATGTTTGTGTAGAAGTCCTGACCCTTAAACCACTTTTCAAAATCACTCATTCATCACCACCCTTGAGCGCTTGCTCTAACACTCTCCGCACAGGTCTCAGCATTAACAGTTTAGAAGACCACCAATTTTTAGCTTGCGTTCCGATAGCTGCCTCTCGACCTTGTTCTGTTGCTTCTATTTGCAAATCCACAAAAGTAACAGCTCCTTTAATGGTCAGTTCAAGGTCATCTACACGCTTTTGCAGCTCTACATTTTTAGATAGGTAGTACGCTACCTGTTCACGCTGTCTGATTGTTTCAGTATTCAAAGCAACACTGATTTTATGAAGCTCATCAATTTTGGCTTGTTGCTCTTGCCATGCATCCCACTGCAAACCAATAGCTAAAGGAACTGACCTGCCTTGACGACTTGGTATATACAGTTTTCCGTTGTGAAAAAATGCTGTTACGTGATGCTTTTGAATTCTATTAATAAATCGAACTTCATGGTCTTTAGTGGCGCCAAAGTCTTTCAGCTTCCCGTAGCAAATACGCTCACCATCCACAACATAAGAGCCACAAGACAAGCATTGGTCTGACTGCTCTTGGCAAACTGGACACGATTTAAATTCACTCATCCCAATCACTCCATTCCCCACGAATCAAATCTTCATGCAACTTGCTTTCTTCATCTGCTGCTCGATGCATCGCTTCAAACTGCTGTTGCAGCAATTCTTTCTCCTGCAAGTCAGTCGTTTTATTGATCTGATCTTTTAATTCCGCAAATCCTGTCATGCTATTCGCTCCTTTCTGATACGCTCTGCTCTGCGTAGCGATGAAGCCTTGTTGCATGAGAAGCAGCTTCTTGTGCTTGTATACCGAAGCGTTGAACCACAAGTGATACACGCTGTTCCGTTAAAGTGTTTAAGGCCCTTTTCTTTCGCCTCTCTCCAAGCAATCACGCTTGGGTTGTTTCTTCTTGCACGTGCTTCTGATACAGCACTCGCCATCACTTCACGCATAGTCTTTTGAGATTTTGGTTTTGAGCCATTCCACCCTTTGCTGTATTCACCCGAAAAGCCTTGAGGTAATTGCTCAACAGCTCCACCGTTTTTTAAGAAAGCCTCAAGATCACTATCTAGCTGCTCACGTAGACTGCGTTTAGCTTCGATCTGAGCATGAGTTATGTTTTTACCAGCTTGTACCGACTCGATTCTTTGCTGAAGGATTTCGTTCATGCGGCACCCCCTGCCAAACGGTACTGATTGGTATAGCCACTATCGCTACCTAGCGGATCATGCTCACCAGATAACACATCACAACCATCTGGCATGTAGTCAATATCGCACCTGCCCCAGTAATACCGACGGCACTGCAATTTCCCTTCTCTCTGCAATTCCATGTATAAAAACGGACACAAGAATCGATAGCCTTCGTAATAATCAAAATCGATAAACACCCATTCATCGGTCATGGCTGCGAGTATTCGTGCTTTGATGCGCTCGATAATTTCCAGTTGTTCAGCTTCGGTCTTTAAATAAAACTCAGGTCCCTTTACATAGCTCCGCGCATACCATGGCACGCGATCCATTGGATTTTCAGGCTCCTGAATGTCTGCAAAGCCAAACATGTCTATTGTTTGAATATCTTCTGCTTGCTTCACACCCCACCCCCTACTTTTTCATCCAAAAACCGAACTGCTTGCGGCAATTTCTTCTGTTCAGATTGCAAAGCCGCTTTGTATTCCTCGAAGTCATCAAACGGATCAATGTGCTGCATCTCCATAGATTCCCAAGGCTGGGTTTCTTTCACTTCCTCGGTCATCTTGTTCACATTGCGCTTGATGTGTGGTGCAAGCTTCGCAAGTGCTTCTTGAGCAATAGTCTTGTATTTCAAAGAATCGCTTTGGATTTCAGCTTTAGTCTGTTTGTGTTCAAGTTGAAGTGCTGCTTCAGGTGCTTTTAAAAACCCATCAACTTCTGCTTGCTTGATCGCTGCAATCGCTTGGTCTTTGTCTGTTCCAAGTGAAGTGACATAAATCGGCTTCAATCCTTGATCTTTGGCTTGAGTTACAAGTCGGTCATAGGCATCACAAAATATTTTCTTTGCTTCAGCACGCTGATACTTGTCACCAGTCTTAATCAATTCTTCACAACGGCTGAATGCTTGAGCCATTTGCTCAGTCCAAATCACTGTTAATTCTTGACCATCAAAGCCAATAGATTTTTCAGCAATCGCCCATGCTTCATGTGAACCTAACCAATCGTCGGTCTTTGGTTCGCACCAAGAACGGAATTCGGGGATAGTTGGTGGCCATTGCTCATGCTTCATGCGATTCACACCGCGAGCAAAGTCTTCAACTGTTAAGCCTTGGTATGCGTCGACCATGGCTTGCTTTAGTTCGTCTTCATGGACACCTGCCCACTGGTCGATAAACTTCTTGCCGTAGTTAATGCGCATTTTATCAATCAGACGTTGAGCGTCTTCTTTGGTGAACTCACGCATGACCCACCCCCTCAATCAGTAATGACTTTTTTGGTGTGACATCCCGCTCACCAAATGCTTGTTGTTCGGCTTGTCGCCAACGATCATGTTCATTCGCTGTACGTTGTTGAGAGGTTTGAATTTGCGGCTTTTCAGTATTCTGTTTTTCAGAATCTTGATTTCGCATAATCCACTGGACAAATTTCACCAATGCTTTGTTGGCAACCATGGATTGATTTGCGTAGTACAACTCGAACTGCGGTTGCAGTTGGTCAATATATTTCTGGTCAACTGGTTTACGGCCAGACTTCAATAAATTGGCATTCACATAATCGAGGTCGAACGTATATATATATTGGTTACTGGTTAATGGTTTATGGTTATTGGTTAATGGTTTATGGTTAGGTGACGATTCGTGCTTTTCTTCACACGCTTCGTGTACGTTTCGTGACGCTTCGTTCTTAGATTTGCGTTTTTCTTCACGCTGCTTGGCAATTCGTGCGTTAGTTTCAGCTTTGGCCTTATAATCCATGAGTTCATCGCAAATACGCTTTTGAACGTATCGGCCATCATTTTGCAGCTCAAAAAACTTGGTCAAAACAAACTTAACTGCTGCCACCTCTGCTTCATCACGCGCCCATGCCCAATCCAAAGCTTCATCTAATGTTGGGAAGATTTCGCGGTCATAAATTGCATCCATAAGCAAAGTGTAAGCACCATGCTCAAGCATGGATAAGCGCCCCGCTTTCTTTGCGTAATCGCCTAGATTGCGTTTGTAGTAATGCATTACACCACCTCCTCATCAATCATTTCGAGAAGTTCAATTGCGTGGTCGCGAATATCATCAATTTCGCCACGGTCCGCACACTCAAGAATGCTGAATGCAATATCACGAGCCGATACAACCTTTACAAAACTAACGAACTCCTCTTGTTCTATTTTTTTTGCAAGGCTAATTGCTTTGGTGAGCTTGTAACGCAACTTCTTGCGCGACTCATTCAAATACTCATGTTCTTCATGAAGCAGACCAGTCCTAACGCTTTCCAATTGCTTGATTAATTTGCTTTCAGTAGTCATTACGCTGCCCCATTGAGATTTGATAAATTAATGTTGTAAACCGCTAACCATGCGTCTTTGTGATATGAGTTCACGCTGCCATAGTTGGCATCTTCGGCTTTTTGGATTTCTAGGCGATTTGTTTTGCTGTAGCGGCGAAGTTCGTATGTGTCATACGTGCCACCAGTAAGTGCTTGAACCTTTTTAATAGTTGCGAAGCCTGTAGAGCTATCAAGTTGGGTTTTGAGCTTTTCAACTTCTTTGACTTTTGCAGATAGGCGACCCATTGCAGTTGCTTCACGACGGCTACCGATTTCAGCTTTAGTGGCGATTGCATGGTCGCGTTCTTGAATGGCAATTTGTTTTTGCTTTTCTTCTTCAATCCATTTTTTAGCGCGTTCGATTGGGTCTTCGATTGCGTAGGATGGTAGGTTTTGAGCTGCAATATGTTGTTCCATCGCTGTCATGCGATCAAAGACCTGGGCTTGCAACTCGTAGCTGTATGACATAGCCATGAGGCAAGCTTCGCGTTTTGGGAAGCGGTAGATTTGACGCTGAACAGTTCCACCGGTGCCATTCTTGAAATTATCAACTGCAATAAATTTTGCAGTTGCTTCCACGCCAAGAACTTGCGGAACCTTTGACATAAAGCTGCGATGCTGTAATTCAATAAATGGCTTTTCAATTGTTGCCACTTCTTGACGATGCGCATTGATGTAATCAACAAGCTCAGGTGACGACATTGTCACTTGGTCTGTGTTATTATCATTTTGAATTTGTGCTAACATATTCATTGTTCATTGACTCCAAAGTTTTGAACATCAAGCTCAGTGGTTGCACCCACTGGGCTTTCTTTTTGGTGTACCAAAGTGCCCAAAGTACACTTTGACCGATTACGCGCTCTTGCCATACGCTCATACTTAGCATCTTCAGCTAGTAGGGCTTTCGCTATGACCTCACGCACCCAGTTACACGAATCTTGCTCATTGGTTTCACTGGCAACAGCGATTGCATCAAGCATTTCATGTGTAAATTTGATGGTTTTGGGAACGGTGTATTTCCCGCCCAAATATCCTTTTTCGATTGCTTCTTTCAAATCATCGACTCCCATTAGTGGATTCCTTGCAATTTCTAAAATTCATAAACTTCCCTATACAGCTTCTTTGCTGTGTGTGATTGGTTGCTTTCCAGCCGCTAAATCTCGAATTTGGTATTCACGCGCTAAAGGGATTTTTTGGTTAGGCCATTGGTAAACGGCAGGCGGCTCTATTCCAAGTAGCTTTGCCAGTTCAACGCCATTAACCCCAAGCAACTCATATGCTTCTTGTTTGGTCATTGGTATCCACTCAATAAAATAAGATTTCTTAGTATTTAATCAAAGAAAACTTATAAAAGCAATATGTAAGATAACTTATATGGAAAAGACAACTACTGGTCAGCGCATACGTGCGCTTAGACGCTCGAAAAAATTAACTCAAGTGCAATTAGCAAAGATTGCTGGAGTAAGTTCGCCTGCTGTAACTGAGTGGGAAAAAGATAGCTATTTGCCTAAAGCGGGATCATTAGAGGCGATGGCAAATCATTTTGGGGTAACAACTGAATACATACTGACTGGCAAAGGCGATCCTAGTGCCACACAAAAAGACCAATCTAACGTGGCTCCTGTGGCTCCACGCATGGCCCCTGTTCTTTCATGGGTGCAAGCTGGAACTATGACCAATGTTCAAGCTGTTGATATGTCACAGGTGGAGGAATGGCTACCCATTCCAGATGGTGATTGTGAGAAGTGCTTTTACCTGAAAGTACAGGGCTTGAGTAACTACCCAGAATTCCATGAAGGCGATTACATTCTTGTAGACCCTACTCTGCCTTTTAGTGATATGAACTCAGGCGACATTATTGTTGTTAGAAAGTTTGATGATGCGACTTTTAAGCGCCTGGTAATTGAGCCAGATGGTACTAAATACCTACAGGCGATTAATCCTGAATTTAAACCAAACATCATTCCGCTTGATCAAGACTGTGAATTTGTTGGTGAGGTAGTGGATTGTATTCGCTACGTTTATCGAGCTAAGAAAAAGCTACGCAAAATTTAAGAAATAAAAAGCCGCTATATGCGGCTCTTAAAATTTAAATTTATCGACACTATTCTTCTTTACTAAATCTAGTACAATTAAGTTATGTAATTTGGAGCTTTATGAATTAATGGCTATTCAATTGGTTGAGCACTCACCCATAGCACTTCAGCGCTATATGACTGACATGAGCTTGTCAGCGGATGAGCTCGCCTATTTAACAGGAATATCCAATAATAAAATTAATAAAGCCTTGGAAGAAAATAATGTTTTTAAGCTTAGTCAGCTAGAAAATATTGCAAAAGCACTGTATGTACCAACGGTTTACTTAACTACTCATGATTTTTTTTATGAGCGAAATAATCCTGAATTAATTGAATTTAGAAACCAAGTTAATATTTCTGAAGATAAATATAAAGAAAATGCATTAGTTCAAGAATTTTGTTTGGTAAGGGATAACTATATATCTGTTATTGAATCATTAGATGAGGAAGTTCAATCGTTTAATCTTCAGCTTACAGGTGAGAATCCAGAGCTAGATGCAAAACTAATCGTTGAATATTTTGGCTTTTATAGTCACAGCAAAAAAACGAAAAACTCTGATGATTATTTTAATGCCTGGAGAGATATTGTAGAACTCAAGGATGTTATTGTGATTGATCGAGGGCGAGAGAAGTTTGGTTCTGATGGCATGTGTCTATATTTTAATGCAGCTCCAGTCATTGCTATTTTTAGCTCAGGCCAGTCTCCTTCAAGAAAATTATTCACATTAATTCATGAGATCGTGCATTTAGGCTTAGGTGAAAGTGTTTTTGATGGACACTTGTTAGAGTCTAACAGTAAATTAGAAAAATACTGCGATCGTGTGGCTGGCTATGTTGTTGCTCCCCCACAAATTGTCAATGAGTCTTTCAATAAAGCCTTAAATCTTGAAGATAATATTTTACTTATTCGCAAAAAGACGAAAGCGAGCAAAGCAGCAATTGCGATTCAGCTTAAAATATTGGGATTGATTAATCAAAATCAGCTAAATGAATACCTTGACTATATCAAACCCAAAGAAGGCGGTGGGTTTGGTTCAAAAAAAGAAAATATGGTTCTCAAGTATTTTGGGCATAGTTTTGTTGAGAAAGTAATGAGTGCAATGTGGCAAGATCAAATATCATCAAATATTGCAAAAGACATTCTGGGTTTTCACAAGAAATCTAAGCCTTCTGCGTTTAAAGAATTACAGCAAAAGGTATTCTAATAATGATGAAAATTAGTTTAGATACAAATGCTGTATTGGATTTTTGCTACAGAACATATCCTGAAGATGTCTTTCCTCAATTATGGGGAGTTTTGCACTCCTTTAAGCTTGCTAATACAGTCAAATTCTTTATATGTGACTCTATCTTAAGTGAAATAGAGCAAAAAATTTCTGATTATAATTATGATGAGGATATTTTTCAGAATTTCTTAGATAGATTTTCGGTTCGAAAAATCACATCAGATGAGCATGGGGCTTCTACTCTAGAGCTTAAAAAACAATTATTAAGCTTCCCCGCCTCCTCTGACTCCCATCATGTTAAGAAAGATAATTACGCTGACTTGGATGTTATTAGTCTTAGCCATCATCTTGGCTCGGGTGCTTGTGTTTTAACGTGTGAGCAAAAAGCGCCTGTGTTTAATTGGGATGCGAAATCCCATAAAGGAAACCTTAAAGTTCCAAATATATGTGAAAAGTTCTCGCTAGATTGTGGTAACTGGCCTCAGGTCTTATTAAAACTTGGAGTTGTAGTTTAATTTAAGTCAAATATCTCTTAATCAACCCATCCCTGTGATGGGTTTTCTTTTGTCTATTAAATCATAAAAAATAAGTTTTCTAAAAATAAAACTAACATTTCTTACATTTTTGCTTGACACTAAAACTAAGTTTTCTTATATTTAATCTCGTAAACACAAAAAAGCCCAGCAACTTTAGACGGGAACTGGGCTTCAACACAACGAGGTCATTATGACAACTAAATCCAATATTCTCAAGTCTGCATTAATTGCAGCATCAATCAGCGCAGGGATAGCAGTAGCTTACGCTTTCCAGCCTGCTAAGACTTCTATTGAGCTAGAAGAACCTCAAGTCAACATCGCTGCACAGCAATACGAAGTTCAAAGCGTAAATTGCAATCAAGTGTGCATCGCTACTGTCAAGGCTGACGAATACAGCATTTATGTTGAATATGCCTTGGATGATGCTTCAGTCGAGTTTCTGGACATTTTGAACGTGGTGCATTCCGATGAAACTGTGAATGCGTATATCGACCAGTACGAGATTCAAAAAATTAACGCTGCGATTGTTGGGAGTGTGAAGTGAAAATATTTTCTATTGAGGTTTTTAACCTTGGCAGCAATGGCTTGATGTCTGGCTCATGCACACCAAAAGGCAGCCTAGGTGTGACTGTAGACGATTACAAGTTTGAAGTTTATGAGCGCGTTGGCAATGCCATTTTCTCAAAGTTTGGTGAGTTGATTCATGTTTACGGTCACGCGCCAGGATCAAAGGGAGGTTTTGCAGATAGAGAAATTAAGCTCCGCATAAAAGAACCTTCAGTGATGTTTCCAAAAGTGCAAGCAACAAGACTGCACAAATTTAAAGGCGATTTGTGGTGTAGCGGTGAAGCTGAGAGGCAGGTTGCTAAGCACCTGGGCACAGATTTATATGGCATAGGTGTAAAGAGGATTGGGGATCGAAATTCTTGCTACGGATCAGTCAAAGCAACTGCAAAATTTATGGATGTTGTTGGTAAAGCCGTTGTTCTTGGGAGTCCTTATCAAGGTGATTTTAGTGCTGAATTAAATGAGGTGCCAGCATGAACACTCAAACCAAACCTGAATTGTTCGCACCTTGCTTTCCGATGCTTTCGATCAAAAAGTCAGGCATTGAAGTTGATGCGGACAATGTGCAGTTCTCTTTTGTGGTTGGTAATGAGTCCATTGACTGTGAAATCAAAGCGGTTGAATTGACGGATTCAATGTATGCAGAGCAGCAATTTCACCCTGAATCTGGACGTGATGTGGACTACATCAAGCTTGAAGTGGATAACAAGACTTTAGCTTTGGTCACTCGATCTGACTTTGAAGAAACACCAGCTGGCTTGCATTTCATTCTGACTGAATCTCAGGTCTATGAGTTGAATGAATGGCTTGAAGCGGATGCGGTTGAAAAATTTGAAATGGCACAAGGATAAGAATATGAATGCAAAATTTGAATTAGAAATCGCGGATCAAAACATTGTTGTATCTGCATTTCGCACACTAGGCGGCACCACTGAATTATTCGAGCGCATTGCTCAAGAAGCGCGTTCACACGTTCCAGATGTGACCACTAAAAAAGGCCGCGACCAGATTGGTTCACTGGCAATGAAGGTAAGCAAATCTAAAACCTTTATTGAGAAGTGTGGCAAGGAGTTGGTTGCCGAGCAAAAGGCTCAAGTCAAGCTTATTGATGATGACCGCATTGCTACTGTTAAAAAATTTGATGAACTACGCAATGAAATTTTGGCACCGCGTGATGCATGGGAGCAGGCGGAAAAAGATCGTGTGGCGAAGCATGAAACCACAATTTCTGTTATTCGCATGCCTTTGAGTTTAATTCAAAACGAAGATGGCGAATGGACTGCGCAAAGCATTAAGGATGCAATCTCTGAACTTGAAAACCGTGTAATTGACTCATCTTTCGAGGAATACGAAGAGCAAGCGAAACTCGCCAAATTTGAAACACTGGAAGTACTGCGCAAAGCACTTATTGCTCGTGAAAAATACGAAGCTGAACAGGCTGAATTAGAACGCCTTCGCATCGCAGAACAGCAACGCATTCAGCAAGAACGTGAAGCACAAATTGCCCGCGAAGCTGCTGAAAAGGCTACTCGTGAAGCCGAAGAAAAAGCACGTTTTGAAGCTGAGCGTGTGCAGCGTGAAAAGCTTGAAGCGGAACAGCGTGAAGCTCGATTGAAAGCTGAAAAAGAAGCTGCGGAATTACGTGCACAGCAAGCTGCTGAAAATGAACGTAAGCGCATTGAAGCAGAGCAATTTGCACAAGCCGAAGCTGCGCGTAAAGCAGAAGAAGCACGTTTAGCCAATGTTGAGCATAGAAAACAAATCTGTAGCGAAGCGCTTAAAGGTCTGACTGATCTTGGTTTAAGCGTTGATCAGGGCAAAGCTGTTCTAAATGCAATCAATAAAGGCTTAGTGCCTCACGTTTCGATCAAATTTTAAGGAATAAGAATATGAATGCACCAGTACAACATACAACCAAAGCTTTCTTTGATCGTCCTGTAGTTCAGGAAAAATTAAAAGAGCTTGTTGGCAAAAATGCCCCTGCTTTTGCAACTTCTGTTTTGCAGATCGTGAACAGTAATTCAATGCTTGTTAATGCAGATCCACAGACCGTATTTAGCGCTGCTTGCATGGCTGCGACATTAAACTTGCCAATCAATAACAACCTTGGCTTTGCTTACATTGTTCCTTTTAAGAACAACAAGACAAACACTATCGAAGCTCAATTTCAGCTTGGGTATAAAGGATTCATTCAATTGGCTCAACGCTCAGGTCAGTTCAGCCGCATTGCTGCAACTCCTGTTTATGAGGGTCAATTGTTATCCGCAAACCCATTGCTTGGCTATGAGTTTGATTGGTCGGTTAAACCAAGTGGCAACCCGATTGGATATGTGGCGTTTTTTAAGCTGATTAATGGCTTCACCGCTGAACTCTATATGAGTAAAGAGGAAGTAATGAAGCACGCCAACAAGTACAGCCAAACAGCCAAAAAAGGCTTTGGTGTGTGGAAAGACCAGTTTGAAGCCATGGCGCTTAAAACCGTGTTAAAGCTGCTTTTATCGAAGCAAGCCCCACTTTCAATTGAGATGCAGACTGCACAACTTGCGGATCAAGCCATTGTTCGTGATGTGGAAACTAATGATTTTGATTACATCGACCATAGTGAATCTGTTGCGGATTTAGAGCCGCCAAAACTCACGCTGAATGATGATGAGTTTGATGCAGCGCTTGAGCAGTTGAACGCTGGTGCGATTGATAAGGCTTATATCTTGAATGGTTACACATTGACAGATGCGCAGCGTGTAGCGGTGGAGGCTCAATAGTGAAACTATTCCGATGTTCATCCCTTCATAAACTTATTGGTGATGGTCGCTCTAAAGCGGCTGTCATCAGCGACACGGCAAAGTCTGCAATCCGTGACATCGTGAAAGAGGACTTATACGGTTTTCGCTCATTCACTGGCAACCAGTACACGCAAAAAGGCAATTTGCTCGAAGATTTGGCAATTGAGATGTCTGGAAAGATGCGTCTACGCAATTATCAAAAGCACGTTGGTCGTGTTGAAAATGAGTTAATCACTGGCGAGTGTGACGTTCTTGATCTCAAGAATAAGCTGATTATTGATACCAAATGCACTTGGGATATTGGCACACATCCATTCTTTGCAGATGAAGCAATGGAGAAAGTCAAAAAGGCTGGCTATGACGTACAGATGCAAGCCTATATGTGGCTGTATGACTGCGATGTAGCGAATATTGATTTTTGGCTATTCCCTTGCCCGCCTGAATTGTTGAACGGTTGGGATGACATAGATCAATTGGTTCACCTGGTAGAAAAGATTGATATTCGAGAGCGCAAGACGACTGTAGTCATCGAGCGTGACGAAGCAATCATTCAAAAAATCAAAGACAAGGTTCCGCACTGTCAAGAATATTACGCAAAGCTTTTTGCTGAACGTAGCAAGGTAAAGGTGGCTGCATGAAAAAATTAACTCGCGTTCATCCCCTTATGAGCGAAGCCTTCATTATCTGGCTTGTCCGCATCGGCTATCGGGGTGTGCGTCATAGCTCAGGTGACACGCATTTTTATTGTGAGGTGGTGAATAAGAACTTTCCTCGCGGTGTGGTCATTATGGCGAACGGAAAGCTAAATAAGATTGCCGTGCGCTTGTATGAAGAATTTAAGAAACATGACCCGTTTAATGAGGTGGTGTGATGTTTAAGGTTGGTCAACTTGCAGTAAATATTGATGAAGGCACAACACACCAGATTCGACACATCAAAATTCAGAATGGTGAGCAGATGTTAGGGTTTGGTAGAAAGCGGTTCGCATGGTGTTTTGCAAAATATTATAGAAAATATAAGAAGGTGGCGTGATGGCAAGATTTATAAAAGTTGAAAACACAGTAGTGAATGTTGATTTGATTTGCGCTGTGACTGAGCGTTTTGTAAGGGAGCGAATCCTAGCTCAAGGTGACGATCAGCCTTTTGATGATTATGTGAGTGTCTCTAAGGGCGTGAATGTGTTTTTTGGAACAACTCTGGAAGATAGCTTTATATCTTTTGAGAATGAAACGGTTGATAGCTTCTTGGCAAAGATTGAGGTGGCGTGATGTTTGAAACAAAAATTAAGCCCGATTATTCGGAAGCGATTGCTAAATTTGTGGAAGTGCATCGTCAGATTAACTTGGCGAAGGTGAAAGTACTTTTGAAGGCAAATGCGACTTGCATGGACTTACTGAGTTCAAAGCCTGTCAATCTAGCAAACATCACTGTGTTAAATGCTGTCAACGTACTAGCCAATTAAGAAAGGAGGCTTAAAAATGTCTGCACATTTACCAGGACAATCCGTTTCTATTCACGATGATGAATGGGGAACATTTTGCTACACACACCACGATATTAAGGCTACTCACCGTATTTGTTCAGAAGCCGATAGCTTTGGTGCCGAATATTACAACATGTGTGATCAATGCTGGAATGAGCATCAAGCAGCGATTCAAGCCAAAAAAGAAGATCCTGTGCAATGGGAATGCTGTAGGAAATGCGGAAATCTTGTTCCTTATTTGAGTTCATATCGTGATCCCGATGAAGGCATGTGTGGGCCAGTTTATGAAGCTTGCCCTGATTGTGTTTCAAAGTTTTATCAGAGCTATGAAGACGAATGTGAATGGCTTGATGACGAATATTATTAAAGGTTGAGGTGGCGTGATGGAAAATAATAAATTGTGGTGCATAGGAATCTGTCCTGAAGATGATAGTACTCATGAGCAATCACCTGCTGCATCAAAAGAAATTGCTGAACGTGCTTTGGCTCGCTACAGAGCAATGACTAAAGCTGAAGGTAATGAGTTCATGATTGAGTCATTTGATGAATATTTTCAGGTTCAAGAGTGGGAAGGTACAACCGAAGAACACCAGAAACAAATGTTTTATACAGAAGACTGGTTTAAAGAACCGATGTACCAGTGCAAAAACATGCAGCAGGCTGAACAAGCTTTTAAGTACGGTGAAATCGTGCACTGCTACAAAGATGGTGTTGAGTTAATTACTTCTGATTTTGATGAAGCTAAGCGCTTCTATGAGGTCGCGTGATGGATATTCGCAATACTTAAAACGCGATTAATAAAGATTTAGAGCAATTATTTGCGCAATTTCAACAATAAATCAAGATTTTGCGCAGATGTTTGCTCAGGAGAGTGTGATGGAAATTAAAGAATTAAAAGCTGAATTTGAGAAACTTAAATATATTGAGGAGAAGCTTGAGTATCTTAACTTTGATGAGCACTTAGGTTGTTATGTTGAGAAGAATAACGGTATGCCTGTTGGATTGGCGGCATGGGTAAATGGCGCATTCTATGGATTTGAGCAAGCAGTCAAAGCCCAAGCGGTGCCTGAAGGTTTTGTTTTAATCAAAGATGATACCAAGACCGTTGTTGCAATTGAACGAATGGTTGAACAGCAGGTCGAAGCAAGTGGAATGGATTCTCGTCGATTAGAAAGACTTGACGGTTGGAAGATTATTGAAGCGGCAGTTAAGGCACAGGAGTCACAAATAACAGAATTGAAAGTTGAATGGGCTTCTGATTGCTTTAAGTGCGGACATCACGAAGCAATTATTTACTCCACTGCTGCCGAAGCTTCTACAAAGGGTTGGTTTCATGATGGCGATGAAGTGAAGTGCACAGGATGCGGTAATACTGGTGAAATGGATGCGCGCGGTGAAGATAGTGATATTTGCTGGAATGAGGACGAGGCCAATGACTAACCTCCAACAAACAAATATTGCTGTGGCTAACTTCATCATTGGCGAGCTACACAAAGAGAAGCCGTTTAATTTGGTGTTAGATGCAGGTCAAACAGGCGCTTTATACAACATAACAAGCGAGTCGCATCACTTGCACAGCGGCTTTATTAGTAAGCTAGAAGCAACTTTAAGACAGCGCGTAAATAATGGCACTGGTGTGATTCTTGAGATTAATTGCAATGCTGATTTGTATTATCACGTGCTGAGTAGCTATATCGCAATGCATGACAAGGTTGGTGTGGTGAAGTCTTTAGGAGAGGTGTCATGAATGATGCAGTGAAATACTTTCAAAAAAATGGACTTCAAAGATCAAAAGAACTGGTTGAGATGGGATTTGGGTTTTGCAGTTTGGAGGATGGGCTTTCGTTTCATACTGAGCAATTGAAGCAGTTGGTCAAAAGTCATGAGCTGGTGGCAAGTTGGGGTGGTTTGGCTGATGCCAAGGTGGCGGTAAAGGTTAGTCGCCACAAGAAATACCTGAAAAGAGCCATCGCAGATGTAGAAAGTTGTATGGAGGTGTCCAGTGAATCTAATTGAGCAATTGGGCGGGTATGAGTACCTGAATGGGTTTTACAAAAGGGCGGTAGCACATGGATTTACTTTGACTGAAATCAAAGAGGAGTTGCTCAAATACCGCCGCCAGCACAATATTTTTGAGGTTGGGGATAAGGTTGTTTTTACAAATAACCCGTGTGCATTAAATCATAGTGTTTGGCAGGTAATAAGTAACAAGGATTACCCGGTGGTAGCTCCGATTTGCAATTTCAATGGTCGAGTTATTGTTGAAGCAAATATGTCAGTTTTATCACCATACCGTATTCAGCATGCTGAAGATGAAGAAATCAAAGCAGGTAAAAGATTTGAGGTGAATCAATGACAGCAATGGCAAACATGGGTAACTTGGTTGTTGCCCTGCCACCTTCAGACATTTGGTTGACAGATGAACAGGCGGCAGATTTTTTGGGTTATGCAAACACTTATTTTAAAGCATCAATTATTTGCTTAAAGGGATTCCCAAAACCAAGATACATTATGACAAACTCAAAAGGTCGCAGATGGAACTTGAAGATGCTGTCTGATTGGTTGAGTGAAAGACCAGACGATCTGAAAATCAAGACAGGCAGACCCCGCAAAATATAGCGGGGTTTTTCTTGTTTAAAATATGGATTACGCCAAATTTACGCCAAAGTACATATAAGTTATTGTTTTTATAGTGTGTATTGGTGCGCTCAGCGGGACTCGAACCCACGCCACAGGCTTCGGAGACCTGTACTCTATCCAGTTGAGCTATGAGCGCGCGAGCACATCATATCAAAAAAAATCACAAGGTAAAGCATCTATATAGCTTAGAGTGATTTTCCTGCTTATGCTTTATACAATGTTCCATATCTGCAACACAGAATTGCGAGTAGATTACTTGGTTTATTAGGCATAATCGCTCACAATAGTGCCACTATTAATCATTCGAGAATTTCATGACTGATGCATTGACGTTAAGAGATTTGTCCAAAACCTATAAAAATGGGTTTCAGGCTTTAAAAGGCATCGATTTAACTGTTCCTGAAGGCGAGTTCTATGCCCTTCTTGGACCAAATGGTGCAGGCAAATCTACAACGATTGGTATTATCAGCTCATTGACCAAGAAAACCTCAGGCACTGTCGAAATTTTTGGACATAATCTCGATACACACCCCTCTCAAGCCAAACAGTGCTTAGGAGTTGTACCTCAAGAGTTTAACTTCGGTCAGTTTGAAAAAACCTTCGATATTTTAGTCACACAAGCGGGCTATTATGGTATTCCTAAAAAAATTGCGGAAGTTCGTGCCGAAGAATATTTAGAAAAACTCGGCTTATGGGAAAAACGCGGTGTTCAAGCCCGTATGCTTTCAGGTGGTATGAAACGTCGCCTGATGATTGCCCGTGCCATGATGCATGAACCGAAACTCCTTATTTTAGATGAACCCACAGCAGGGGTTGATATTGAGCTACGTCGTTCGATGTGGGACTTCCTCACAGAAATGAACAATAAAGGCACATCGATCATTTTAACCACACACTATTTAGAAGAAGCAGAAATGCTGTGTCGTCGAATTGCCATTATTGACCGTGGTGTGATTAAAGAAGACACCAGCATGAAAAATTTCCTCAATCAACTCAATGAGGAAACCTTTATTTTTGATTTGGCCGCACCGATTGAACCAATTCATATCGACATTATTGGGGTTCGTTTCCATTTAGTCGACGCCGTGACTTTAGAGGTGACTATGGATAGAGCGCATACCCTCAATGACTTATTTCAATTGCTCGAATCGCAGGGGATCCAAGTTCGTAGTATGCGGAACAAATCCAACCGTTTAGAAGAACTGTTTGTGAAGATGGTCGAAAAAAATCTCGAAGGAACTACGCCATGAACTTAAATCAACTTAGCGTAGCTTTATATACTTTGGTGTATAAAGAAATTCGCCGCTTTATGCGCATCTGGCCGCAAACTTTACTTCCACCTGCCATTACCATGAGCTTGTACTTTGTGATATTTGGCAATTTGGTCGGCTCTCGTATTGGTGAGATGGGCGGTTTTAGCTATATGCAGTTCATCGTGCCTGGACTGATTATGATGGCGGTGATTACCAACAGTTACGCTAACGTTTCTTCGAGCTTTTTTAGTGCCAAATTTCAAAAAAGTATTGAAGAGCTGATCATGAGTCCTGTACCTTTGCATGCCATTTTATGGGGCTTTGTCTTAGGCGGTGTCTGTCGTGGGGTCTTGGTCGGTATCATTGTGACAGCCATGAGTTTATTTTTTACTGACCTTTATATTACCAATTGGTTTGTTACCATTTACACCGTCTTGGTCACCTCGTTCTTATTTTCACTGGGTGGTTTTATCAATGCGGTGTATGCCAAATCTTTTGATGACATCTCCATCATCCCAACATTTGTGCTGACGCCTTTAACTTATTTAGGTGGCGTATTTTATGCCATTTCAGCACTCAGCCCTTTTTGGCAAAATTTATCGTTGATCAATCCGATTGTGTATATGGTCAATGCTTTTCGTTTCGGTATCTTAGGTCATAGTGATGTTAACGTCGTCGTCTCCCTATCTGTTATGACCATATGCTGTGCAGTGCTTTATGGCATTGCTTACTATTTACTTTCTCGTGGTTCAGGAATGCGTGAATAATGAGTGTAGAACATTCTCTTTTGGGTAAAGACACCAATTACCCTACAACTTATCAACCCGATATTCTTTTTCCCATTGCCCGTGCTACAGCACGTGAGCACTATGCACATGTTGAAGGTATTCAACAAGGTAAAGACTGGTGGCATGTTTTTGAAATTTCTTGGTTAAATAACCATGGTGTTCCGCAAGTTGCCATTGGTCGCATCAGTCTGCCGGCCACCTCGCCCAACCTAATTGAGTCAAAGTCATTAAAGCTTTACTTTAATAGCATGAACTTTACTCAGTTTGAGTCTAAAGCGGCATTTAAAGCAACGGTTGAGCAGGATTTATCCGTAGCCGCTGGCGCAGATGTGAATATTGATCTTTTCCATGTCGATGACGTGGAAATTAGTCAACCTGAAGGTATCTGTATAGATGAACTGATTCCGACCCAATTGGAAAATCATCCCAATGCTAATCTGTTGGCATTAGATGATGCTGCGGAAGATGTTGAAGTACAGATTTACTCACATTTACTCAGAAGTAACTGTCCAGTAACTGGACAACCTGATTGGGGCACGGTATTTATCCGATATAAAGGTAAAAAGCCTTGTTATAACAGTATACTGGCTTATATTATCTCTTATCGTCAGCACAACGGTTTTCACGAACAATGTGTGGAACAAATATTTGCCGATATTTGGCAAAATTTGAAACCTGAAAAGCTGATGGTGTACGCAGCTTATACACGCCGTGGTGGTTTAGACATTAACCCTTGTCGTGTGTCAGATGTGTCATGGATGCCCCGCCCAATTCGATTGGCGCGACAATAAAATAAAGAACATTGAGGTTAATACACGATGCCATTTTTTGGTTTTATTCCATCGACTGAACTTTTACAGACTATTCAAACTGCTCAGCAGAAGAAAGACTCAAGTGAACCTTTATATCCACTTCGAGATAAAACAGCACTCCTCATCAATGATGAAATTATTGATGCCATTTTGACTGAGTTAGTTCGCCGTTTTCCACCGAGTGATAAACGTGACACAGCCGAGAAACTGGCTGGCTATATTAAGTCAACAGTTGCGGTTTTGTTGAAGCAGCTTTTAGGCAAATCATCGAATGATGTGGTTCAAGCATCGATTCAGTTTTCTGAAAAAAGCTTGTTTAAAGATGCTGAAGGTCAGTTCCGTGTGGGTGAAGCGTTAGATGCGAGCTTAGTGACCAGCCTCAAATATAACTATGCTGAAATTAAAGCAGGCAATGAAGTAGATAAAGCCGCGTTAACCGAACTGTATAAACAGTTTGCTGAAGCGACTGTACGCCACTTCATGAATGACTTTAATAAAACCCTCGATTTGGGCATGATTAAGCGTAAAGCAGCCGATATCGGTTCTGCAGCTGTCATTAAAGCAGTGCATATTGCTGCCAATAAAATCATCCCCAATTTAACCAAAGATGAACTTTTAGCTTTGGCTGAATATCACGACACCTTATTTCATGCTTAAGTACTAAAAGTCTTTCGAGGCTTTTCAGATCAAAAATGACTCTACTTGTGTAGGGTCATTTTGGTTTCTAAGCTGTGATTTCTTGCTCTTTATATAAAGCTATATAAAGTCCATTTATAAGCTGAGACCAGATCTTTTTGTCATTGTCACTAGACCCTAAACACTACAATTTTAATTGCCTCTATATAAGGAAGACTTTTTATATCAGTCAGTAAAACTTGACTTATATAGTCACGTAAATATTCTGCCTGAAAAACTGTACCATTTTGAATAATCTGTCCTTTATATAGGCTGAGTTTGTCTTTTTTTGTATACCTATTTGCCCGCTTCAGTACAGACAATGTTATCTTAAAGCCTATTCACGCTAGACTCCGTTCACAAGAATTTCGACATAACAGAAACGCGAACTATGGGCTTTACCCTATTCGCTTTGCTCCACTGCCAATAACGACTCTGGAAATTAGACTTCTATGTTAAATTTAAACTTTTATAACAAAGTTAAACGTTTACCTTTATTGATTGGCGCTTTGTCGATCACCAGTTTTTGCCAAGCCAACGATTTCGCTTCTCATCCTGACTATTTCAGCTTTAAACAAAAAACCATGCAAAATTATGGTCTGTCTGCTGAACAAGTCGATTGGGCGATGAGTGGTTCTAAAAATGTACCCAACATCATCAACATTATGAACCGCCCTGGTGAAAGTAAACCGTGGTACGAATATAAAACCAACTTTATGGCAGAAAGCACCATTCAACGTGGTGTCCGTTTTAAAGCACAGTTCGCAGATACTTTAAACCGCGCCGAACAACAATTTGGTGTACCGCAATCAGTCATTCTCGGCATTTTAGGGGTAGAAACAGGTTTTGGGACGAACAAAGGTAATTTTGTCACCCGTGATGCCTTAGCCACTTTAGGTTTTGGTTACGAACGTCGTAAGCAATATTTCCAAGATGAACTCGGCGCCTTAATTGCGTGGAGCTATAAAGATGGCGTGCCAACCAACTCGGTTGTAGGTTCGTATGCAGGTGCGGTGGGCTACCCACAATTTATGCCTAGCAATATTCCAAAGTTTGGTGTCGATTATGACGGCAATGGTCATGTCGATTTACGAAATTCAGCAGTCGATGCGATTGGTTCAATTGCCAACTATTTAGCAAATCATGGCTGGCAACGTAATCAGCCAATTGGATTCGCAGCACGCTATAGTGGCTCAAATCCTGAAGCGGTCATTGCTAAAGATTTAACTTTACCGACGCCTTATGGTGTTTTAAAAAATCAGGGCATTCAACCGACCAATCCGATTGTCAAAATCGATGATTTAGATATGGTGAATGTGATCCAACTACAGGAAAATTATGGGCAAAGTTATTACATTACTTACCCTAACTTTCAAGTGATTACGACCTATAACAAGAGCCGTATGTATGCGACTGCAGTGTGGCAATTAGGGGCTGAAATTGCTAGCCGATAAGGCTAGCTTTTTACTCAAGCTTGAGATGTCAACAAAAATATATTTAAAAATGATGTAAATTTCGGCATTTTTCATACCTTGTTACAATATTGGTTATTTTTTAATCAAAAATTGTTCGGTTTATGTAGTTTTTATCATTATTTTAATTAAACACTAGACATGCTTATGACTGCATGAATATTATCCATTTCGTCAAATGTTGTTGCAAAAGTGAATTAACAGGCAAGTTTTTTTATCTTTCAACCACTTAGTTTAAAGAAAAAAGTATTGTCTTTTGGAGTTTATAAATGCAGTCTTCACTTAAATATATACTGGCCATTGCCTCGACTATTGCGCTGAGCCAATCGCAAGCAGAGATGGTTCAGTCATCTTTTACCAATGATAACGATAACTCTCGCCTAGCTGCGCGTGTCTTGAATAAAGATGCTCAAGGCTTCAACTCACACTTCTCAAATTTAAATAGCCTTTCAATCACTGAACGTTCAGGCGATAAGATTCGTCGCGAAACAATCGCTGCAAAAATTGAGATCCCTGAAGAAGAGCCTTCAGTGATTGAAAAGTTAAATACTGTTGCATCAAATACAGTACGTAAGTTTAGTCAAACGGGCATGGCGTCTTGGTATGGTCGTCAGTTCCACGGTCGTAAAACAGCAAGTGGTGAAACATTCGATATGAATGCATTAACTGCAGCTCATCGTAGCTTGCCACTAAACTGCTTTATTCGTGTAACGAATAAAACCAATGGTAAAAGTGTTGTGGTTAAAGTAAATGACCGCGGCCCATTCCATGGTAATCGTGTACTCGATCTTTCTTATGGCGCTGCTAAGCAACTGGGTATTACCAATGCAGGTACTGCTAAAGTTAGCATTGAACGTATTGATGGACCAAACTCTTAAGACTCGTCCCTACAACACGCATTTGACAGCAAAGCCACAGTAATGTGGCTTTTTTATTGTTCTATCTTTGCCTAATGTTTTACACAATCGTAAACAGCTCGATCTCCAGCATTTGATCACTCCCAGATACTTAGTTTGAATAAGATGCGAAATCTAATCGATCCGATTTTTTAAAGTGACTGCGCTCACATTTTTACAGCGGTGGAAGACTAGCAAAATTAAATATTTTCGCAGCTCATTCTTATCTGATCAAAGCCAATTTTTCTGCCTACCCTGAACTGCAGTTTTATGCATTCGTCAAATTAGAATGATTTTATGAATTACCTAGTAAATTAAGCGCCATTTTTGCGATATTAGATTCACTATTGCCCTGCTTGTTTTTGTATAATTAGTGCAGTTTTATGAACCAAAACTCAAAAGAAAACCTTCTTATTTCTTCAAAGTTCTCAAAACCCGCCTCATTTGCTCTATTTTCAACTTTTTTAGCTACCCAATCAAAGCTAAGCCAATTTGATAGACATAGAAAAAATCGCAAATGGTGAGCATTTAGGGCAACACAAATTTAAAAGCAATGAAAAAGACCGGGCTCTCGCACTTTTTCATGCTTTTTTCGGTATTTTATGGACCTATTTGCTGATGAAATGCTAGAAATCGAATAACAGATTCAGACCGTAAAAAAATCCTAAACTCAGCAAAATACTGAGCAATAATTTTCTCGTCAAAAGAGTGATTAACAGCGTAAAAATTGCACCATAAAAATAGCTATTTTCAAATATCCCTTTCCAGTGTCCGCCTTCGAAAAAAACCAGTGGCAAACAAATCGAAACCATCAGACAAGGCGCCGCATATTTCAGCATGCGTGTCGCAAATTTAGGCAGTCGAATTTGAATTTTAGGCTCTAAAAATAAATACCGATTAAAAAAGGTGACACAGGTCAAACTCAAAACAAATAACCATGTCATGTTTTAGTCCTCTGCTTGATCAAAAAACGCAGCAATCCACATTCCACTAAACCCAGCCAGTAAAATAGCTGATCCGAGTTCAAACCAACTCAAAATCAGCACCATGATCGATGAACTCACCACGCCATAAATTGCGGTCTTATTTTGAATCAGCATCACCGCCATAACCAAGAACACCACCACAATTGAAAATTCTAAGTGGAGAGTTGAAAGATCAGGTACTTTATTTGCAAGTAAAATACCCATTAGACTAAACAACACCCAACTGACATAAAAGCTGAATCCTGCACCCAACATATAGGCATAAGACGGCCTTTTCCTTCAGCATCGCGGTGGCGTAGAGTTCATCGGTTAGCAAAAAGCCGATGCTCAGTCTTCTTTTGAGTGACCATGGCTTCACCTCCTCTCTTAAACTCAGTGCATAAATAAAGTGCTGACTGGTTAGAAAAAATACGGTGATCAGAATACTCAGTAAAGATGCACCAGTCATGAGCATACTCAAGCTGACCAATTGTGCCGCACCTGCAAACACTAACGCTGACATGCCTACAGCTTGCATGATACTCAGACCCGCATTAATCGCAGCTGAGCCAGCCAATATCCCCCATGGAATAACGGCGACAGAAAGCGGCAACATATCTTGCACACCACGGAAAAAACCTAAACTTTTCTGTTGGATCAATTGCGACTGCACAGCAGCACTCCATTTTTCAATTCATTGGAGTCAATATGCGGCATACCTTAGATGGCTTTCTTGTATGAAATTGCTGTTATTTTAAATTTTATGTGCCAGATATTGCGCAGGCGTACAGCCCAAAGACTTTTTAAAATGACGAGTGTAATGGCTTTGATCAGAGAAACCACAGAGTTGTACTACTGTCGCAATCTCACAGCCTTGTTTAAGTAAATATAAAGATTTACGTAATCGAAACTGTACCAACCATGCATGAGGTGGAAGTCCAGTAAACTTTTTAAATTGACGTAATAAATGCCATGGGCTCATCCCGACGACAGCGGCGAGCTCAGCCAGTTGATGCTCTCTTTCAGGTTCCGCAGCAAGTAGTTCTTGTACCAAGACTACTTTACGCTGTGCTTCAGGCAAGTCTTTTAATATTTTTTTAGATTGATTATAACGACTTAATAAATAAGCCAAAGTTGAAATATATAAGCTCTGTTTAAACAGTGTATTTTTTGGCTGTAACAACAAATCGAACAGTAAATTCAATTGTTCGGCTTGAACCGTACCGACTATATCGGAGACAGTTTATTTAAGTTATGCAACACAATCTAAGGTGTTGATTTTATCATAGTACATATTTTCAAACTCAAATGGTGAAACATAGCCAATAGAACTATGTAGCCGCTTTTTGTTAAACCAGTCTACCCAATTCAATGTAGCTAATTCAACATCAGCTAAGCCTAACCAATCAGATTTCAAATATTCAATCACCTCCGTTTTATATAAACCATTCACTGTTTCAGCCAGTGCATTATCATACGAGTCTCCCGTTGTTCCTACAGAGGCTCTTAAGTTCGCAGTTTCCAATCGCTGAGTATAGCGGATTGAAAGATACTGCACCCCTCGGTCACTATGATGAATCACATTCTTAGGCATACCCCGACTATTGAGTGCATGCTCAAGGGCATGAAGTACCATATCGGTATTCATTCGGGTGGAAACTTTCCAACCAACGATTGCTCGTGAGAACACATCAATGATAAATGCCGTATATACCCCCCCAGAATGAGTCTGAATATAGGTAAAGTCAGCGACCCAAAGGTTGTTGGGATGCTGAGCTGTGAAATCACGCTTAACTAAATCATCAGCTCTTTTTTGCTGATCATCATGATGTGTCGTACGCTTATTCTTACCACGCCATACACCTTGTATTTCAAGTTGTTTCATCAAGCGTGTTACCGTGCAGCGGGCAATAGAATATCCTTCTTGTTTAAGTTGTTGCCAAACTTTACGAATGCCATAACGCCCATGGCTCTCTTGCCAAATTAACTTAATTTGCTCAGCATAATGTTGATCGTGTAAATCTCGTTTCGAACGCTTTTCAGGGTTCTGTACTAGATCAAGCTGGCGATAGTAAGTGGATGAGGCAATTGGCAATATTTGACAAATCGCTTCAACACCATACAGGGCTTTATGATCACGAATGAAATCAACCATTATTTGTGTGGGCGGCCTAACTCCGCCTGTGCGAAAAAAGCAGCTGCCTTACGAAGAATTTCATTGGCTCGTTGTAGCTCTTTGTTTTCACGTTCTAGTTGTTTGATACGCTGTTGATCTGACAGAAGTTGCACTACGGCTGGATTCTGTAGTTGTTTATGTTTTTGATGCCAAGCACGCAAAGTTTCAGGGGTACAACCGATTTTAGGAGCAATAGCTGTAATTGCAGCCCAAGTAGAAGGATAATCTTGTTCAGATTCAAGCAGCAAACGTACTGCTCGTTCTTTGATTTCTGCGGTGTATTTTAATCTTGTCATAGCGACATTCTCTCAAGAAAATGTGTCTCCTACAATCTCGGTACGGTTCAGCTAGTCCTTCATCATGAACCACAGCTTGCGGAAACCACGGCATAGTCCCTGCTTCATGAAAAAAATCTTGACTCACCTCTTGAATCATTTCAGGGGTCGGATAAATTGCCCGATAACACCACCCAGTTTCAACAGCAGAAGAACCCGTATGTACCTCATCAGCATTCACTAAAATAATGTCGCCTTGCGGTGCAATATGCTGATTTCCTGTACGTAAAAAAGACTGCGCACCTTCATCAATTAAGCCAATGCAATAGCCTTCATGGGTATGTTTTGAAAACTGCGTATGCTGATAGGAGGCTTTTAACATTTCAAGACCATCAAGTTCCTGAACATGATGGTAATTTACAAATTCACTGGGTCTGATTTCGTGCATGAGTTGGCCTCTCCTGAACACTCAGCATACTGCGATTCAGCAAAACGTATAGAACAAAATTGCTCTACTACTGATAGGTTTTTCCTTGGTGTTTTAACCAACCACCTTCATGGCGCTGTTGTGGATCGTGATGTGTCCAGTGGATCACCCCGCCTTTTTCACTATATTCGTATTCACCATTGAAACCAACGGTATCGCCTTTTTGTAAGCGTTCAATGCGTGGTGCCAAATCAATATTATGTGCAACCAAAACCGTCATTGCATTAGGGAGTTCTACAATAAATTTTTGATGACGAGAACCATCATTATCATCTTTAAGCACAGCCACAACACGCCCTTGTGATTGAACTTGAATATTACTTTTCCGGTTTTGAAACGCTTGGGCAATTTTTGCTGTGCCATCAAGTACTTGATTTTGCGGTTGGCTGGTCTGTGTAGAGGGCTCTACCGCGACTGATGGTGTCGATGTTTGTAATTGATTTTCTTGAAGATCGATTCCGAAATATGCAGCAATCAATAGTATGATCACCGCGCCAATACTCAGGTTGGTTTTGTTGGCCACTTATCTACTTCCTCGTTTTATTTTTATTAATTGTATAAAAAAAGCCCCAAAGGGGCTTTTTTTACTCAAAATAATTTTTCAATTATTTTGCAGCAGCTTGAGCAGCAGCAACTTCTTCAGCGAAAGAAAGTTCAGCTTTTTTCTCAATACCTTCACCCACTTCAAAGCGAGCAAATTGAACAACTGTAGTACCAGTTGCTTTAAGAACGTCCGCAACTTTCTTGTCGTTGTCGATTACGTACATTTGACGATCAAGAGCAACTTCGTTCAAGTATTTCTCAACTGAACCAGTGACCATTTTCTCAACGATGTTTGCAGGCTTACCAGATTCGATTGCTTTAGCTTCAGCAATTTCTTTCTCTTTAGCGATAAGTTCAGCAGATACACCTTCAGCAGAGATAGCAACTGGGTTGAATGCAGCAACGTGCATTGCAATACCTTTACCAGTCGCAGCATCACCTGTGTAAGATACAACAACACCGATTTTTAAACCGTGTTTGTAAACTGCAAGGTTTTCGCCTTCAATGATTTGAGCACGACGAACTTGGATGTTTTCACCGATTTTTTGAACAAGTGCAATACGCGCTTCTTCTACAGTTGCACCATCTTCAAGTTTCAATTCAGCAATTTTAGCAGCATCAGTTTCGCCAGCAGCTAACGCAGCAGCAGCAACTTGAGCAGAGAAACCAGCAAAGTTTTCGTCCTTAGCAACGAAGTCAGTTTGGCAGTTTACTTCTAAAAGAAGCGCTTTGTTACCGTCTTGAGCGATAGTGATTGCGCCATCAGCTGCAATGTTACCCGCTTTTTTAGCCGCTTTAGCTTGACCAGATTTACGAAGGTTATCAATCGCTAATTCGATGTCACCATTCGCTTCTGTTAATGCTTTTTTACATTCCATCATTGCAAGACCAGTACGATCGCGCAATTCTTTAACCATGCTTGCTGTAACTGCAGTCATGTCAATCTCCTAAATACGGTAGAAAATGAATTCTTTTTAGAACAGAAACGGCCCAGAGCTGTCTCTTGGGCCGTCTGCATACATGACGCTTACTTTGCCACCATCACATGTCGCAAAAATGACAAGCTTACGTCAAACGCATTAAGCCTCAGGAGCTTCTTTAGCTTCTTTAGCTTCTTCAACTTTAGCTTGTGCATTTGCTTGTGATTGAGCATATTCTTTACCAGCAAGAATCGCATCAGCCATAGCAGAAGCATACAAAGTAACTGCACGGATCGCATCGTCATTACCCGGAATAACGTAGTCTACGTTGTCTGGGTTAGAGTTTGTATCAACGATACCGATTACAGGAATACCAAGGTTTTTAGCTTCTTTAATTGCAATTGCTTCGTGATCAACGTCGATTACGAATAATGCGTCAGGTAAACCACCCATGTTCTTAACGCCGCCTAAAGCGCGTTCAAGTTTTTCCATCTCACGAGTACGCTCTAAAGCTTCACGTTTAGTAAGCTTAGCGAAAGTACCATCTTGAGATTGAGTTTGAAGGTCTTTAAGACGGTTGATAGATTGGCGAAGTGTTTTCCAGTTCGTCAACATACCACCTAACCAACGGTGATCAACATATGGTTGACCAGCACGTTGTGCTTGTTCACGGATGATGTTAGAAGCAGCACGTTTCGTACCAACAAACAATACTTTATTCTTTTTGCTAGCAAGGTTGTTAACAAAGTTCAAAGCATCATTTAACGCAGGAACAGTGTGCTCAAGGTTGATGATGTGAATTTTGTTACGCGCACCAAAGATGTATTGACGCATCTTTGGGTTCCAGAAACGTGTTTGGTGACCGAAGTGTGCGCCTGCTTGAAGAAGGTCGCGCATGCTTACGTTGTAATCTGCCATTTTCTTTACCTTAAAGTTTGGGTTAGGCCTCCATATATCCGCATCCTCCACCCTAACGGGCACCCAGAGAAATGTGTCGATATATGTGCGGATTTTATTGCCCCATCGCACAAAGCCCGTGAAATTTATTCACGAAAAAGCATTTGATAAAATGGGCGGCTATTTATACCATAGTCACACACAAATTTCCAAAAGTTTTTAGAGATCATGAACAGTACTTACGAAGCACCCCGTCGACTCATCAAAAGCGCTGAAGACATCGAAAAGATGCGTGTGGCTGGACGACTGGCGGCTGAAGTTTTGGATATGATCAAGCCACATATTAAACCAGGTGTGACTACACTTGAGTTAGATACGATTTGTCACGATTATATTGTCAATAAACAAGACGCGATTCCAGCATGTTTAGGTTACGGTGCAGCACCAGGTCGCCCTGCTTTCCAACATGTGATTTGTACTTCTGTAAACCATGTGGTCTGTCACGGCATTCCTTCAGATGCAAAAGTGTTGAAAAAAGGCGATATTTTAAATATTGATGTGACGGTCATTAAAGATGGTTTCCACGGCGATACCAACATGATGTACATCGTGGGTGGCGAGACGTCTATTCTCGCGAATCGTTTATGTAAAGTGGCACAAGAAGCGATGTACCGTGGAATAGCAACAGTGAAGCCGGGTTCAACCATTGGCGACATTGGTCATGCCATTCAACAATATGTCGAATCGGAACGTTTTGGTGTCGTACGTGAATACTGTGGTCACGGTATTGGAACTGTGTTCCATGACGAACCTCAAGTCTTACACTATGGTCAACCAAACTCAGGCATGATTTTAGAAGAAGGCATGACCTTTACCATTGAGCCAATGGTCAATGGTGGTGACTGGAAAACTAAATTACTGGGCGATAAATGGACGGTAGTGACCAAAGACCATAGCTTGTCTGCACAGTATGAACATACGTTGTTGGTCACTAAAAACGGGGTTGAAGTGTTAACTGCACGTCCTGAAGAAGATTTATCACGTTTTCAGTCTTAAATGATGTCATTGGCATGAAATATGATGCCATCTGTCAAAAAGACCACCTTCAGGTGGTCTTTTTTATGACTAAACAAATATTGGATGTGAAATTTATTCTTTATTTTACAAACAGCTAGAATCAAAAAATACTCAACAGTAGCGCTCTATTACATTCATTCATCTGTAACAAAGATTGCAAGCTAGTAACACGATCACACAAAACAGGTTTTGACATTCACAAATGTCAAAAACACATGTCCTTCAAAAACAACAGCTTTATCGTAGCAGCAACCTTAATAATACGCTCTATAAAAACGAATAGCTAATTTGGACATGGAGTCCCAGAATGAAAAAAACATTGCTTTGTGTAGCAACGTCTATTGCTGCCTTGCCTATGCTCACACATGTAGATTCACCTTATTTTAGTCTACAAGATGGTGATGGATTTAAACGCTTTTCTGTATCGGTCGGTGCTTTACACGTCATGCCACAAGGTAAAGCTCAACCCTTCCGAGTTAACACATCAGTTAAAGAAGGAGAAACAGCAAAGGTCGGGGATGTTAAATCTCAAACCGTCAAAGACAATTTAAAAGAGGGATTTACCCCTTCACTATTGCTACAAGCAGCACTCAATACTTTAGATACCATTCCAAGTGCTCTAAGTGGAACTGCTGAAATCCGTGGACTCAGTCAATGGGATAATCCAGGTACGGGTTTAGAAGCCGACGATGTCACCACATTGGGCATCATGACTAATTACTTTTTTACCGACAATATTTCTTTTGAAATGAAAGCAGGGATTCCACCGAAAGTCGACTTACAAGGTAAAGGCAAAATTTATGCGCCTTTTTCAGCAACTGCAACACCTATGGGCGGAGCTTTAGGCAATTTAGAACTTGAAAATGATATTTTCATTACCGATTTGGAAGCACACGGCCCTGCGGCATCTGCACGTGCATGGACACCTGCTTTCGAGTTCCAATATCACTTTGGTAAAACAGGGGTGAATAAATTCCGTCCGTATGTCGGTGTTGGAATGATGTATGCCTACTTTAATGAGCTGGAAATTAACCCACAAACTGAAAAAGACTTGATTGCAGCAGGCCATATGATTGCCAATATTAAAGAAGGAAATGCTGGTGCATCACTTGAAGGGAAAAAGAGTTCAGCCAATCCCAAAGTTAAGCTAGAAGCAACCGATGCCTTCGCCCCTATTGCAACCGTCGGTTTCACCTATGACTTTAACGATAAATGGTTTGCTGTCGGCTCGGTGTCCTATGCTCATCTTAAAAATGAAACCACGATCACCGTCAAAGATGCCACGCACGGTGAACTGATCAAATCCACAGCTGATATTGAAATTAACCCAATTCTGGCTTATGCAGGTGTCGGCTACCGATTCTAAGCTTCAAACAACTACCCAAAAGACGACACCAAGTCGTCTTTTTTCATGAATATTCATTGTTTTTATTGATCAAATAGTCAATTTTTTATCATCGCTTTCAGCAAATAATTCACTTAATATAACGAACTCTAAGCTCATTTTTTGGTTGAAATATGTCAGAAACTCGTTTTTCCAAACCGCTGATTTACATGCTCATTGGAAGTGCAATAATTCTGGCATTATCACTGGGTGTCCGACATGGCTTTGGACTCTACCTTGTGCCTATGAGTGATGAGTTTGGCTGGGGACATAATGTTTTTAGTCTAGCGATTGCGATGCAAAACCTGATTTGGGGCGCTGCGCAGCCCTTTACAGGCGCATTAGCAGATAAATATGGCTCTAAAATCGTGGTTGCCGTCGGTGGTGTGTTGTATACCATCGGTTTGCTGCTCATGGCAGTCAGCTCTACGGGTTGGTTACTCAACTTAAGTGTCGGTCTTATTTTGGGCCTAGCATTATCTGCGACCTCTTTTTCTGTATTGTTATCCGCGGTGGGTCGTGCTGCACCGCCTGAAAAACGTAGCCTTGCTATGGGCATTGCCAGTGCAGCGGGTTCTTTTGGGCAGTTCATTATGCTGCCGTCAACCTTACTGCTGTTACAAAACTTTGGCTGGTCTGCGGCGTTGGTCGTTAGTGCACTTTTAATTGCGATGATTATTCCACTGGCTTGGATGCTCAAAGCTCCCGCCTTTGTTGTACCGAATGCGTCAACCAATCAAGTTCAGCTCAGCTTTAAAGATATTTTAGTCATTGCGAAAAACCATAAACCATTTTGGTTCCTATCACTTGGTTTTTTGGTCTGTGGCTTCCAAGTCGTCTTTATAGGTATCCATTTACCTGGCTATTTGATTGACCAGGGTTTTAATGCAACTACAGGAACTGTTTTCTTAGCGCTGGTCGGTTTATTTAATATCGTTGGCACCTACACTGCTGGTTGGCTAGGTGGGAAATATTCTAAACCAAAGTTACTGATGGGCTTATATGGGCTCAGAGGCATTGCAATTATTGCCTTTTTAATGCTCCCGCTCAGCACAGTCACCATCTATAGCTTTGGCGTAGTGATGGGTTTATTATGGTTATCTACAGTGCCTTTGACCAACGGTATTGTGGCCAATATGTTTGGTATTAAGTACCTCAGCATGCTGAGTGGCATCGTGTTCTTTACTCATCAAGTTGGTTCATTTTTCGGTGGATGGCTAGGTGGTGTGAACCATGACGTGACAGGTAATTATGACTTGATTTGGCTGTTCTCTATTATTCTGAGTGTTTTTGGCGTACTGGTACATTTCTTTGTCGATGAAAAGGCGGTTGTCCATGACTAATTCATTTTTATGGCTCAAGTGTGGTATCGGCATTAGCATCGTTGCTTTGTTTGCTCTGGCGATTAGCCTTTGGCTGAATACGCCTGACCTGTTTGAGTATTTTAATCAGGCATTTTGCGCACATTAAATCTGCATATTTTGAGCTCAATATTTTATTATAAAAGAAAAGCAATATAATCATTAACTTAGTATTTTTTTAAATTTTTTCATAAGTTTAGAACTTCTTTTAATTTTAAGGTTACACATATTTTGATTACATTTTCTCTAGACCCCATATCTAGAGAAAATAATCAAAATGACCGCATTAACCCAACTTTCACAAGCGATTCATGATGCCCCGCGTTGGCATCAACCTGAACAATTTCAAAATCCAGAAGAAATACAAATTATCCCACTGGCGGAAGAAGCCTTAGGTGCTGTGGTTTTTGGTTTAGATGCCCGTAAAGCCCAAGCAGGAGAGACCATCTATCGCTTAAAACAAGCTTTGGCCGAACATCTGATTTTAATTTTTAAAAACCAAACTTTGGATGATCTGCAATATTTAGCCTTTGCCAGCTATTTTGGTTCTATTTTCCGTCCAAGTGCAGACAATCCTGTGCTGGCTAGCCAGACTGACACTGGTGTTCCACCCGATGTGGTTCCTGTTTCCAATGCGGTCGGTCAAGGCGACTATACTGGTCATGGCGAACTCACCCCACATGCCGATCACCAGTGGACACCTCTTCCCTCTTTTGGCTCTCTGCTCTATGCCCTTGAGCTTCCTCAAGACGGCGGACAAACCTCTTGGTTCAATACCATCAAAGCCTATGATGCGCTTCCCGATGACGTCAAAAAGCAGATCGACCAGCTACAGCTGATTACTTATAACCCATTCGTCCGTGCGCAAAGTAATACTGGCAATACGGGTTATGGAGACAGCCCTTATTATCGCTTTAAAGATCAACCCATTTTAGGTCATGCCTATCCGCATCCCTTAGTCCGCACACATCCAGAATCTGGGCGTAAAGCGCTTTGGCTCAATACCCGTTCGGAAGTTGAATTACTCAATGTCGATGATACGGCAGGCAGTGAACTGATTGCTGCACTTCGTACGCACATCCTCAAACCTGAGTTCCGCTATGAACATCATTGGGAAACTGGAGATATTGTCTTTTGGGACAATCAGGCGACACTACATTCACGTCGTCCCTTTCCTGTCGATCAACGTCGCTTACTAAAGCGTATTAGTCTTGCAGGTGGGCGTCCGTACTAGGTGATAAATAAAATGAACAATTCATTGGCATGACACCAAAATGTCACGATTGTTTTAGATAATCTATTAAAAAACCAATAAAAAAAGCCCATCGTTTGATGGGCTTTTTTTATTTCTATGACTTAAGCATTGCGTTTCGCAAAGTCATCCATAAAATTCACTAGGGCTTGAACGCCTTCTAGTGGAACTGCGTTATAAATACTTGCGCGCATCCCACCAACTGAGCGGTGACCTGCAAGGTTCAACAAATGGTTTTCTTCAGCTTCTTTGAGGAAAAGTTTCTCCAAATCTGGATTCGCCAAAGTAAACGGCACATTCATAATTGAACGGTTTTGCACAGCAATTGGGTTCGCATAAAAATCGCTTGCATCGATATAACCATAAAGTAGTTTCGCCTTTTCAAGGTTCACTTTATGAATCGCTTCAACACCGCCTTGTTCAAGCAACCATTCAAATACCAGACCGGATAAGTACCATGCATAGGTCGATGGTGTATTGACCATCGAATCATTCTTTGCTTGCGAAGCGTATTTCAAGATGCTTGGAATTTCAGGTTTGGCTTGATCGAGTAAATCTTCCCGAACAATCACCAACGTTAATCCAGCAGGTCCAATATTCTTTTGCGCGCCTGCATAAATTAAACCAAATTTAGTTACATCAATCGGGGCAGATAAAATGCTTGAAGATAAATCAGAAATTAACGATGCACCAACCTCAGGAATTCCTGCAAATTGCAACCCACCAATGGTTTCATTATCGGCATAATGCACATAGGCAGCATCTTGAGAAAGGTTCCAAGTACTTTGCTCAGTGATTGCATGTTTACCATCAATTAAAGTACCCGCTTCAACAACATTGATGTCGCCATAGCGCTTCGCTTCTTTTAATGCTTTTTCAGACCAAATCCCAGTATGAATATAGTCAGCCTTATTATTGTTTCCTAACAAGTTTAGTGGAATCGCTGAAAATTGTAAGGATGCACCACCTTGTAAGAACAAAACTTTATAGTTCTCTGGAATGTTCATGAGCTTTCGCAAATCAGCTTCAGCTTTTTCTGCTACAGCAACATAGTCATTGCTACGATGACTCATTTCCATGATGGAAAGACCCTTGCCATGCCAATCGAGCATTTCAGCTTGGGCTTTTTCTAAAACGGCAGTAGGTAATGCAGCAGGACCAGCGCAGAAATTATAAGCACGCATGAATTTTCCTTTGTCAAAGTGGAACAAATTGAGATAGGAATTTAAGCACAGATTGACGCAGCTTGCAGCAGCTTATCGAGTAAATATTTCAATCTAATCATCTAAATCTTATTAATTTTTCAATCATGTTTATCCTTTTAAATTTATTTTAATCATCATTTGGATGCATATTTATAAACTTTAAAAACGAGATTTATCTTGTTTTTACTAGACTAAAAACTCTATTTTTTACAAATTGAATACACCAATCGGAGCGATATAACTATTTAATTAAAAAAATAATATTTAAATTTTATAAAAACAATTTATACTAATTCAGGATAATATTAAATTGCGACATACCATAATGTTGAAACGACATGATCGACCAAGTTTTAAGGTCAAACGGCTGCCTAAACAACTCAGCTTGAGTATTCACTTGATCAGCTGTGCTCTATTTTCGACTTCGCTATTTGCCCAGACGTTGAGTTATAACCAAGCCGAACAATATGTTGTCGAAAATGCTTATGCGTCTCAAGCACAACAAGCTTTGCAACAAGCCTCACAACTTGAAATGGAAGCGGTCAAACATTTAGGTCTTCCACGCATTGATTTAAATGCGCGTGCTTACTCTTTTCATAGCGAAACCAGCGTACCTTTAGAGTCAAGTAAACGCAGACTCGAAAACTCCCTGACACGTGGTTTTGATGACAAATTATCACAATGGGAAAATGTACTTTCGCCCGAGGCGATTGATCAAGTCAGTCAAGGTTTCGATCAAACCGTAAATGATGGTCTCAATAAAGTTCCAAATAATCTAGATGTCACCATTAAAGATCATGATGTCCGCACCTCAGTCTCGATGGTCATGCCACTTTACACAGGTGGGAAAATCAATAGCGCCAAACAAATTGCCAATATTCAGGCACAGCGCTCAAATATAAGTGTGAAACAACAACAAGATTCACAGCGTTTTGAAATGATTCAATCTTATTTTAATGTGCAATTACAACAGCAACTGCTCAACGCGAGTCTGTTTAATTTGAATGCCATGCAACAACACTATAACAATGCACTTAAATTAGAGCAGCAAGGCTTTATTAATAAAGGGCAACGCATGCAATTTGAAGTGGCACGCAATAATGCTGAACGTACTTATCAAAATGCACAGTCGAATTTGCGTGCCAGTCAATTTAGTCTTCAAAATCTATTACAGACTAAAGAAGGCTTAAATCTCAGCACCCCCCTCTTTGTAAATACTGTAGAAAACCATTCTCTGGATAAATTGCTGGCCAGCTATGACCAAAATTCCAGCTTGGTCAAAAAGTTGCAGATGGATACTCAACTTGCCAATGAAAATGTAAGAATCCAACAAGCAGCCAAAAGACCCAGCCTTTTTGCTTTTGGTGAATATGGCCTAGATGACAAAGAAAATTGGATTGTGGGCGTGATGGCAAAATACAATTTATTTTCAGGAGTAGATAAAAATAAAAATGTGCATGCCGCCGAGTTGAAGCGTTATGCCGCCGAACTCATGACTGAACGTACCAAACAAGAAATCGAAAACGTATTGTACAAATCTTATAGTGAATTAACTGCCTCTCAGACCAGTCATCAACTCCTGACTCAAAATACCAAAGCAGCGCAAGAAAACCTGCGTATTCAACAACTCTCATTTAAAGAAGGTATGGGTACTGCCACCCAAGTCATTGATGCTCAAAATGCATTAAGCGCTTTAAAAAGTGAAATGGCGCTTAATTCTTATAAATACATTTTATCTCTGGCCACTTTGCTACAAAGCTACGGTTCTATTGATGAATTTAAGCTTTATGTGAACCAGCCACGTACTGACTATATCCGCTAATTGGAGAATATTATGAGCCAAAATCAATCATCATCCAATTCAGAACGCGATACAAATGACGTGGCAAAAGCGGATGAAACGCAAACGACTAACGTCGTAAATGAGCAAGCATCTTCAACAGAACAAATTGACACTAACAAGACTGCTACACCATCAAATACTCAGGAACCACCAGCGCAACCACCCCAGAAAGGTAAAGCTAAAATTATTGGTCTAATTATTGTATTTATTTTGCTTGGCTTAATTGCATATGGTTTATGGAAAGCATATCAACCCCAAGCAGTTGAATTACAAGGACGAGTTGAAGCTGAAACAATACACATCAGCACCAAAGTACCTAGTCGTATCGAAGAATTTTATGTAACTGAAGGACAAGCCGTAAAAAAAGGGCAAGCGCTTATTCGCTTTGTGAGTCCCGAACTTGAAGCCAAAAAAGAACAAGCCCAAGCCGCCTTGCAAAGTGCAATGGCATTCCAGTCAACCGTTTATCGTGGTTCTCAACAAGAAAATATTGAAACTCTGTATGCCAACTGGCAAGCTTTAAAAACGCAAGCAGAACTTGCAGCAACAACCTATAAACGAGGTGAAAACCTCTATCAACAAGGTGTGATTTCTCGTCAACGTCGTGATGAGATGCTTGCGGCACAAACCTCTGCCCGTGAAACTGCTGAGGCGTCATATCAACAATATGCACGCGCTAAACGTGGTAGCACCGAACAACAGAAATCAACTGCCGATGCAAAAGTCGCCATGGCACAAGCTGCTGTCAAAGAAGCAAATGCATTGACAGAAGAAACCAAGCTCTATTCACCGGTCGACGGTACTGTATCGAAAACCTATGGCAAACCAACAGAGTTAGTCGCAACTGGTGTGCCTGTCGTCAGTATTATTGAAGACCATGAGATGTGGGTCAGTTTAAATGTCCGTGAAGATATGTATGAAAGTGTATATCAAAACAAAACTTTAGATGGTTTCGTACCTGCGCTGAATCAAAAAGTCACATTTAAAGTGAAGAACATTGATGTTGAAGGAGACTTTGCAACCATTAAAACCACACGTCAAACGGGTGGTTATGATATTCGCAGCTTTAAATTCCACTTAGTACCTGAGCAATCTATTCCAGATCTTAAAGTTGGAATGAGCGTACTTTTTAAAATTAAAGAGGCAAAATAACCAATGTTTGCTGCAATGCTTCGAGAGTTGCGTTATTTAAAATGCCATAAAGTAGATGCATTTATGGCAATCATTATGCCTTTATTGATCATCATCTTTTTTACCAGCATGCTTTCGGCTGGAAAAGCTGAGCACTTACCGATTGCCATTGTTGACCAAGATCAAAGCCAATTAAGCCGACAAATCATTCATAACCTCAGTATTAACCCAAGTCTAAGTGTAAAGACTATCAGTTCAAGTCAAGACGAAGTTGAACGTATGATTAATAGTACTCAGGTTTGGGGTTTTGTTTTCATTCCTGAAGGTGCGGAGCAACGACTTGTTCAGGCAAAAAATGCTCAAATTAGTATGGCGTATAACCAATCTTTTTTTACTATTGGCAATACCATTGCTTCAGCAATGCAAAGTAGCACCCTCAATGCCATTGGCGACTATTTAGGTAACAGTTATTTAGCAAATAAAATCCCTTATGCTGAATTCCCTACGCCACATGTCAAAGTCTCGATGCTATATAACCCCAGCATGAGTTATGAGCTATTTTTAGGACCGTTCATTGTTCCTGCAGTACTCCATTTATTGCTGTGTTGTTGTATTGCATTCGCAATCGGGCAAGAATTTAAGCGTCATACCTTTGCAGAATGGCTAGGTTCAACACAGATTGTTTCTCGATTTTTTGGAAAAATTTTGCTTTATGTGCTGATTTTTTGTTTCTGGACATGGTGCTGGATGTTCTGGCTCAGCCAGGTCAAAGGTTATTTTATCGCAGGCTCACTTAGCTTTCTTTTGATCGCTCAGTTTGTGTTTTATTTTGCATATGCCATGATCAGCAGTAGCGTTATCTTAGCTACCAAAGACCTGCCTAAAAGTTTTGGTTTTATTGCACTCTATGGTGGCTCATCCATGAGTTTCGCAGGTGTCACACTCCCCTTAAATAATGCTCCTGCATTTACACAATTATGGTCAATGATTATTCCATTTACCCCTTACGCAAAATTACAAACTGAGCAATGGGTGATTGGAAGCGATGTCATTATTTCAGTTATACCTTTCATTATTCTGCTCGTTTTTGCAGTGATATTTAGCTTATTAAGTCTTCGTTTATTGAGGAAAAATGTTCAGGAGATTCACTCATGAAATCATTTTTCTTTTATTACAAACAAACTTTCAAAAATATTGTGAAAAATAACTCAGTGTTTACCACACTGATTGCCTCTATCCTCATGTATAGCTTTTTCTATCCAACTGCCTATAAAGCGCAAGTTGCAGAAAATATTCCGATCGTGATTGTTGATGAAGAACAAAGTGTTTTAAGCTCTAAAATTATTAGTCAAACTGCTAGTAGCCCCCATATCCAGATACAGGCTGTCACAGGGAACTTCCTTGAAGCAGAACAAATGGTGAAAAACCAAAAAGCTGAAGCGATCTTATTACTTCCAGAAAACCTGAGTCAAAGCCTCAGACGTGGTGAAATGGGAGGGATTGGGCTTTATCTCAGTACAGCATATTTTTTACAAACTAAAGAAGCTGCTACAGGTCTTGCGACCTCGATCGAATATACACTGAAAGAGCATTTGGAAAAATTTGGCGAAGCCTCCCAATTTGAAATTGAGCTGCCAATCCACGATATTCCGTTATTTAATACTTTATCAGGTTATGGCAGTTATATTTTCCCTGCTGTTGCCAGCCTAATTATTCATCAAACCATCGTGCTCGGTTTAGGGATGTTATTGGCCGGATACCGCGAACAGAAATGGCGACCAACGATGACGGAATTTTTTGCGATTTTTTGCGCTATTTTGACCATTGGTATGCTCGGTTGTTTATATTTATTTGGCTTTATTTATTGGTTAAATGACTACCCACATGGGGGAAATTTTAGTGGCATGTTACTGGCCGTGCCGATTTTTATAGGCTGTATCGTAGCTTTAGGCATGTTGATTTCAACATTTTTCGATATGCCTGAACGTGCAGGACATGTCATTGTATTTACCTCTATTCCGCTATTTCTACTTTCAGGAACAGCATGGCCACACGCCGCAATGCCCGCTTGGATGCAATACTTGGGCAATGTTTTGCCATCGACCCAAGGGATTCAAATGTTTATTCAACTGAACCAAATGGGTGTACCAACTGCACTTATTCTGCCGAAACTACTGTATCTCTTTGTGTTTGGTATAGCGTGCGCAGCATTTGCTTATTGGCGTCTCAAGCATCGCTAAATTTTAGAACGTATTGATAGCAATTCTACCCATTTAATCCGTTGAAGCCCCATAAAGTTTGACATCAAAGCTGCGAATTTTTGTGCTTCCGCCGGCTTTGTCAAAACCAACATCGTATTGAACTAGGTTTTTATTGCTATAAGCATATTCATAGGTAACTGCGTACAAACTTGGCTTTTCTGTCGATTTTTCAATGTGTTTCGATACAATTTTTTGAGTCGTAATAGCTTGTTTAGGAATCGATTTTGCAAATTTGCGCATGTCTTTTTCATGAGTTTTAAATTCACGCTGTAACTCTGGCTCAAAATAAGTATAGAGCTTCGGAAAATCACCCTGAGTAAAGGCTTGATAAGCTTGCTGAGCCACTTGCTCTTGAGCAGGACTCGGATTTGGGATCGAATCCAATGCCTGTTGTCCCAATTTATCACACGCTGTTAAAGCCAACGCACAACTCAAAACCAGTAATTTTGCTTTCATAAAATCTTATCCACCACTAGGTCATCGCCAATATGAAAAAGGACGCCGAAGCGCCCTTTTCTTTTTCATTCAGTTAGTCTTCGTTCGATGTATTGGTATCTGTAGTATTTTCAGATGCATCTACATTTACTTCGTCAACCACAGTTTCTTCAGTTGTTTCAATAGAAGCATCTAAAATATCATCTTCGACTTCAACTGCTTCAACAGCAACGACACCGACCAAGATTTCTTCATTACCTAAACGAATCAGACGTACACCTTGTGCATTACGACCCGTTCTAGCAACTTCAGAGGCACGAGTACGAACTAAAGTACCGCCATCAGAAATCAACATCAACTCTTTAGATTCATCAATTGCAACCGCACCGACCAACTCACCGTTACGTTCAGATGTTTTGATGGCAATAACACCTTTACCACCACGTTTCTTGGTTGGGAAGTCATCAACAGGCGTACGTTTCCCATAACCATTTGCAGAAGCACACAGTACTTCGCCAGTTTCAGGTACAACAACTAATGAAACAATACGGCTTGCCACATTTAAATCAGAAGATTCTTCATCATCTGAATCTGTGTCAGTTTCAACATCATCTTCGGCCTGGGCTGCAGCTAAAGTGACGCGCATACCACGTACCCCTTTTGCAGTTCGCCCCATCACACGTGCATCAGTTTCAGAGAAGCGGATTGCTTTACCTTCATTTGAGAACAACATGATTTGCTGTTCGCCATCAGTGATTGCAACACCAATCAAGGTATCTTCTTCTTTCAGCTCAATTGCACGTAAGCCGTTTGAACGAACATTACTAAATTGTTCTAATTCAACACGCTTGACCGTACCAGATGCAGTTGCCATAAATACAAAGAAGTTCTTACGCATTTTCTCTGCAAGATCAGCAAATTCAACAACGGTTTCATTGTCCAAATCTGTTGTTGAAAGCTCAACACCCAACTCTTTCAATTGCTTACGTAATGCATCAGAGAGTTCATCAGCATCTTCAGCCAACTCATCGAATGAAGCTTTTAACGCTTCATAATGCGCGTCGATAATACTATTTTCACGTAATATCGCGACATTGCTACGCACAAAGTTTTTGAACTCAGCTAAGCGTTCTTTAAATTTCTTCGGCGCATCAATCACAGGAAGAATTGCTGTGATTGTCTCATCGGCATCCAGTGGCAATAAGTTCACCATTGGGCGACCTTTTGAACCACGCGATGCTTGAGGCACTTCAAACACTCTCAGGCGATAGACTTTACCAACATTGGTAAAGCACAACACTGTGGCATGGTTAGAGGTCACAATCAGATGCTGGATGTAGTCATCTTCTTTCATCGAGGTCGCAGATTTACCACGTCCACCACGACGCTGCGCAGCATAGTCTGAAAGCGGTTGTGTTTTCGCATAACCTGTTTTTGAAACAGTCAGTACCACTTGCTCTTCAGGAATTAAATCTTCACGCGAGAAGTCAATACGAGACTCAACAATTGCGGTACGACGAGCATCGCCGTATTGTTGCAAAATTAAAGCTAATTCTTCTTTAATCACTGCCATCAATAAATTGAAGTCATTTAAAATAGCTGTGAGTTCAGCAATTTGACCTAAAATTTCAGTATATTCAGCTTGTAACTTGTCTTGTTCAAGACCCGTTAAACGGTGCAAACGAAGCTCAAGAATCGCACCGACTTGCGCAGGCGATAAACGATAAATCTGACCATCTAAACCAAACGGGCGGCTTGGATCTTCACCTTCAATTTCGTCGGGACGTACAGAAACAGAACCTGCTTTTTCAAGCAATGCAATTACATTCCCTGCTGCCCACTCACCTGCTTGTAAACGCTCACGTGCCTCAGCTGGGTTTGCAGAAGTTTTAATGGTTTCAATGATCGCATCAATATTTGCTAATGCTACCGTCAAACCTTCTAAAATATGGCCACGTTCACGTGCTTTGCGCAATTCAAACATGGTACGACGCGTCACCACTTCTTGGCGGTGACGAATAAATGCCGCAACAATGTCTTTCAAGTTCATTAACTTTGGCTGGCCGTTGTCTAAGCACACCATGTTAATGCTGAAAGAGTTTTCCAACTGCGTGTTTTGGAATAAGTTATTTACCACAACTTCAGCATTTTCACCACGCTTTAAGTCAATGGCAATACGCATCCCGTCTTTGTCAGATTCATCACGTAGCTCAGAAATACCTTCCAGTTTTTTCTCTTTCACCAACTCAGCGATACGTTCAATGGTTCTTGCTTTGTTGACTTGATATGGAATTTCTGTGAAAATGATCGTGGTACGACCTGTTTTTTGGTCTTCTTCAAAGTGGTATTTACCACGAATATGCAAACGACCTTTACCCGTACGGTAAGCATCAACAATGCCCGCTTTACCGTAAATAATGCCACCTGTAGGAAAGTCTGGACCCGAAATATATTCCATCAAGCCTTCAATTGAAATATTTGGGTTTTCAGCATAGGCCAAACAAGCGTTCACCACTTCAGTCATGTTGTGCGGCGCCATATTGGTCGCCATACCCACAGCAATACCTGTAGTACCGTTAATCAGTAAGTTAGGAATACGCGTTGGCATCACTTGCGGAATACGTTCAGAACCGTCGTAGTTATCTTCCCAATCCACCGTATCTTTTTCAAGATCGGCAAGAATTTCATGAGTCAACTTACGCATACGAACTTCGGTATAACGCATTGCAGCTGCGCTATCGCCATCGACCGAACCAAAGTTCCCCTGACCATCAACCAATTGATAACGTAAGCTAAAGTCTTGAGCCATACGAACAATGGTTTCATAAACAGCAGAATCACCGTGTGGGTGATATTTACCGATCACATCACCAACCACGCGGGCAGACTTTTTATAAGCTTTGTTGTAGTCATTACCCAATTCGTGCATTGCATAAAGCACACGACGATGAACAGGTTTTAGACCATCTCGAACATCTGGCAAAGCACGAGAAACAATCACGCTCATTGCATAGTCAAGATACGAGTTCTTGAGTTCATCCTCAATCGCAATCGGTCTGATTTCCGATACGCTCATGCATACTCCTTATTCTACAAACGTAAAACCGCTTGCATTTATATGTCGTAAAACTTGCAAAATTATTAGTTCAAAATACTGAACTAAAAACTGAAATATAGCCGTAAATTATAGCATAAACACTCTGATTTTTGTGTCACGTCACCACAGTTAATCTCGTTAATTTTCTTTAATTTAGGGGTTATTTTTTACACATGTATAGGATGTATATTTACAGCTGCATCACATTCCCTATTAGCGTTACATAAAATGCAAAAAACCCTCATTTTTGAGAGCTTTAAGTCATGTCTTGCCTATCTTTAGACTTACTGATCGATGCCTTGCTTATCGCGCTGCATAATATGAAATGCCACCATAAACAAACCCAGTATTAAAGGAAACTCATATAGCTCCTCCATAAGGTCTTTATATGCAATCTGATGTAAGAAAATTCCACCATAAATGCGACTGTGTTCAATGCCGTCAGAAATAATCAAACCCAACACCGTGAGCAGCATTGCCCAAGCAGGTATCGTCATGCTCTTCATTTTTGTCGCAATCTCATGGCGCAATGGTTTAACCAACAACATAAACACGACTGAACCAATCAAAACTACCGAGATGCCACGAAAATATACTTTTGGGACTTCAGGGAAATAGTCTCTACCCCAACTGGTGCTACGTCCAAACAAAAGCAACCACCACAACACAGCCCAGATCCAAAAATACTTTTTACCATCAGGAAGATGCATCGGTTGCATGTAAAAATAGCTAAATACAGCAAATATCAATAAAAGTAACGCTTGAATATTTTCCACGCCACGTACAACAGCACCACCTAAAAGTGGAAACTGCAGATCAGCTAAAAATGGAAAAATTAGACACAGAACAGCAAGGATCAGAACAGACCAAGATACACGCGTATCAATCAGCAAGATTACAACTCCCAACTTAACAAAAAAAGTTTTATGTAAGTTAAGCTTAAAAATGGATGGCAAATAGTATCATAAATCTGAATATTCAGATGCACACTCATCTTAAGAAATGCTTAAATTTTCATTATTATTTGCAGAATACAAGGACTTAAAATAACAAAATAAATATCGAGTGATTTTAATTTTTTATAATATTAAAGAACAGCTTTAGCACATAAAAAAAACGCTCCTGCACATAGCAGTTAAGCATTGCTTAAACTGCTTGCACAAAAGCGTTTTTTTTTGAAACGTTGTCAGGAATTAGATTTTAGATACTAACTCTGGAACAACGGTATTCAAATCACCTACTAACCAGTAATCTGCTACTGCATTGATAGGCGCTTCTTCGTCTTTGTTGATCGCAACGATCACTTTAGAGTCTTTCATACCTGCCAAATGCTGGATCGCACCAGAGATACCTACAGCGATATACAGATCAGGCGCAACAATTTTACCTGTTTGACCTACTTGCATATCGTTTGGAACGAAACCAGCGTCAACCGCAGCACGTGATGCACCTTGAGCAGCGCCCAATTTGTCAGCCAATGGGTCAAGAACAGTATGGTAGTTCTCACCTGAACCCACACCACGACCACCTGAAACCACAATACGCGCAGCAGTTAATTCTGGGCGTTCAGATTTTACGATCTCTTCAGCAACAAACTTAGAGATACCCGCATCTTTTGCTTCGCTTACAGCTTCAACCGCAGCAGAACCACCTTCAGCAGCGATAGGGTCAAATGCTGTACCACGTACAGTACCAACAATGATTGCTTCATCAGACTGAACTGTTGCAATCGCGTTACCTGCATAGATTGGACGCTTAAACGTATTTGCAGATTCAACAGCAATGATGTCTGTGATCATGCTGACATCAAGAAGAGCAGCCACACGTGGAAGAATATTCTTACCCGTTGTAGTTGATGCAGCCAATACGTGTTTGAAACCACCTTTAGCAATATCTGCAACCAAAGCTGCAACGTTTTCAGCCAATTGGTTTGCGTAAACTGCGTTGTCAGCAAGTAATACTTTGCTTACACCCGCAACTTTTGCAGCAGCATCAGCAACAGCTTGAGCGCCAGAACCAGCAACTAATACAGTGATATCACCACCGATTTTTTGAGCTGCAGCAACAACGTTTAAAGTTGCACCATTTAGTGCTTTGTTGTCGTGCTCAGCGATAACTAAAATACTCATGATTTTATCCTTCTGTATTAGATCACTTTCGCTTCATTTTTTAGTTTTTCTACAAGTTCGTCTACAGACTTCACTTGTACGCCAGCTTTACGTTCAGCAGGCGCTTCAACTTTAACTGTTTTAAGTTTAGTTGTTGTAGAAACACCAAAATCAGCAGGAGACTTCATATCCAGCGGTTTTTTACGCGCTTTCATGATGTTTGGAAGAGCAGCATAACGTGGCTCGTTCAAACGTAAGTCAGTGGTGATGATCGCTGGAAGTGCAAGCTCAACAGTTTGTAAACCACCGTCGATTTCACGAGTTACTTGTACTTTGTCGCCATCGACTTTAACTTCAGAAGCAAAAGTACCTTGACCTGCACCTAGAAGTGCACCAAGCATTTGGCCGACTTGGTTAGAGTCATCATCAATTGCTTGCTTACCAAGAAGAATCAACTGAGGTTGTTCAGCGTCAACAACGCCTTTCAACACTTTCGCAATTTCTAATGCACCCAGTTGGCTGTCATCAGCTTCAACTAAAATACCGCGGTCAGCACCAAGCGCCATAGCAGAGCGGATTTGCTCTTGCGCTTCTTTAGGACCAATAGAAACAACGATGATTTCTGAAACAGTTCCTTTTTCTTTTAAGCGAACCGCTTCTTCCACTGCGATTTCACAGAATGGGTTAATTGACATTTTAACGTTGGTTAAGTCAACACCACTGTTGTCCGGCTTAACGCGAACTTTAACGTTGGCATCAACCACACGTTTTACAGCAACAAGAGCCTTCATGTAATCCTCGGCTGTTTTAGCAAATGTAAATGTTGAGAAAAGTTAGTTTAACTCTTCACTTAAATTTTTTTAGGTGCCCTATCTTGCAATGTGTACGGCATTTCGGTCAAGTCACAATTCACCAAAGAGCTGTAAAAATGCGTAAATTTAGCTGAACGACGCGTTCATACTTTTTTGTACGCACTATATTTGCACAAAATCACACTCAGATTAAGTTATGATTTTTATTATATTTTTATCTGATTTACATTATTCAAAGATTTGATTTCTTTTCTCTAAGATTCACCATCAAATAGATTATTGACTGTCTGTTCACATCTTTATCAGGCTTCACAAATCTGTCATTTAAGATAGATCACACAGCCTTAGATTCAAATACTCATTATTCTAGACATACGATGACACAATATTGCTGATTTATTAACCAATCTAAAAACTTCCTCAAAAAAAAGCATGCCATTTTGACATGCTTCTCTGAGTTTAATTGGCAATCAGCCATGTCGCGGCCAATGCCAGCAAACCACCTGAAGTGCCATCAATCCATTTTTGCTTACGTTCATCTATTGGGGCCTTCTGTGTCAGTTTTGCAAAAATCAGACTCAAACTACAGTAGACCACAAAAATCATCGCGATAAAGAGTAAAGATAAAATCAAACCTTGACTGACAGTGTTGGCAGATTTATCGATAAATTGCGGCAAGATTGCAAAATAGATAAGCATACCTTTAGGATTTAATAGTGCGGTAAAAAAGCCTTTTTTTGATCGGGTTATTTTCCGTTTTTCGGTCTAGTTGCAATTTTTTAGTGCTAAAAACCGACTTTAATAAACCAAAGGCCAAATACAACAAATATGCAATGCCCAACCAACGGATGGTTTCAAATAAAAGTGGGAAAGACACAATAATGGCAGCAATACCCAAAGCCACTAAAATTGAATGTAGTAAATAGCCTGTACATACGCCGATAGTCGCCATCATGCCTGCTTTTGCATCTTTGCCCATAACTTGAGACAGAATAAATAACATATCTGGCCCGGGTGTAAAAATTAGTGGCAGCACGGTCAGTGCAAAGAGTACATATACAGACATTTCCTTTCCCCTTTCATCCATTAGAAAGTGAAAATTAGTATGTGCGAAATAATACAAAATTGGCTTTCAATTTATTCTATAATAAAACGTATTTTTAAAATTATATTCTAAGATATGAAACAATCACCAAAGTCTGTGCGCATAAAACTTGACCGTATTGATAAAAATATCATTCGCCACTTACAAGACAATGGCCGTATTCAAAATAATGACTTAGCACGAGAAATCGGTCTATCACCGTCTTCATGCCTAAGGCGCGTCAAACTATTAGAAGAAGCAGGTGTTATTCAAAATTATACCACAGTGGTCGATCCACAAAAAATTGGCCTTCAACTGATTCTGTTCTCGCGTATTTGGCTGGTCGGTCAAGATGCCGAAACTATCGACACCTTTATTGAAGCCATGAAAGAGCTCCCTCAAGTCATGGAATGCTACATTATTTTAGGGGAATGCGATGCAATGCTGAAAGTTGTAGTGCCTGATTTAGAAAGCTATCGCGAGTTCCAATCCACACATTTGACCAAAAAGAATGGCATTACCAGTGTCAAAACAGACTTGCCAAGTCAAATCATTAAACAAAGTTTCCAACTGCCGCTTGATGAAATCTAATGTCAGCGCATTTAAATTTTGCGATAGAAACGGCGCGTTTACGTCTAAGAGCTTGGCGCGCAGATGACTTTCCTGCATTTGCGCAGCTAAATGCCGATGCTCAAGTGATGCGTTATTTTCCTAGTCCACTCACGCAAACAGAAAGCGATGCCCTTGCGCAAACGTTTCAGCAATTCATCAGTCAAAATGGTTGGGGCTTTTGGGCAGTCGAACTGAAGCATAGTCAAGAGTTCATTGGATTTACAGGCTTACATGCTCAACCTGAGTGCTTTGATTTTTCACCCTGTGTCGAAATTGGTTGGCGATTGGACTCGAAGTTTTGGCATCAGGGTTATGCCACAGAAGCTGCACAGGCTTGTCTATATTTTGCTTTTTCGATTTTAAACTTGGATGAGGTTGTTGCTTTTACCGCAGTTCAAAATAGGGCTTCTGAAGCGGTAATGAAACGTCTCGGCATGCAACATCGTGGCTATTTTAATCATCCTAAACTCGATCAAAATAGCCCACTGCTTCGATATACGCTCTATGCCATTAAGCCAACTGACTTTCTAAAAAATCACGATGAATATGACTTAAATCAATCAATTCATATTGTCCAAGATTAAAAATTTTCCAGACTTCAAGAAAGTCGTCTTTTAAATCAATGCTATTTGAGGGCTGTGCAGTCGCTTGCCACTGTAAATCGGAAATCCATAAATAGTATTGCCCAGTCTCTGCATTAAAAGCCTGAACTTTACCTGCTGCATTGACGCCTTGAACAAATGCATTTTCAGGCAGTACAGGTTCAATATTGGCTAAACTAATTTCAACAAAGTGTTTGACCTGACGCAAACCATAGCCCGCAAAAATTTCTTTTTGCGCGGAGCTGAGTTGATCATACTTTGCTTGTATATCTGAAATCATATACTGACCTATTTTCACATTTGTCATCTTCAATATAAGCTTAAATCTACCGTTTCATTAAACTGGAACATTAAGCCCATCCTCTTTTAAGTTTATACTCTATTTTTTGCCGATTTATTATTCTACAAAAGTTCATAATCACACTTTTTCTAACAAAAGTGAGCGATCATTGCTACTTATTGATCAAGTTGATTAAAGCAAGAATAATGCCGAATCTCACAGACCGCCCTAGTGCGTAAATGCGTACAATAGTTATCTACGGATGTGTTTACGCCGTTTGTTCTGACCTTTGGCATTTAACCTAAAACACAGCGCTATAGTGCATGCATTATGTGACACTATTTTTTAAAGTATGTATGAACTAAGTTTTCACCTTTTGCTGTGCTCGTGGATGCGTCTGATCATACACTTGAGCCAGTCTGTCAAAATCGACATGGGTATAAATTTGGGTGGTACTTAAGTTGCTGTGGCCTAACATTTCCTGCACTGCGCGCAAATCACCACTGTTTGACAGCATGTGACTAGCAAAACAATGGCGTAGTAAATGCGGATGCAGATCAATATTTACGCCTGCACGCTGTGCTTGAAACTTGACCCGATTTTCAATCTGGCGCATCCCCAAAGGATTGCCCTTTTGAGTAATAAAAACTTGTGCGTCGGGCACAAAATCACCATTCCATAGCGGATAAATGCTCAGCCATTTCATTACTGCATCTTTGGCTTTAGAACCAAAAGGCACAACCCGAGTTTTATTGCCCTTACCTGTAATACGCAGTAATTGTCGGTTAAAGTCGATATCTTTAATTCTTAAGCCTTGCACTTCCGCTAAGCGTAATCCACTGGCATAAAGCAGCTCTAGCAAAGCTTTGTCTCGATACCACATTTGCTGTTCGACTTCTTTCTCAGGCAAGGCCTGATCCAAAATTTGATTGATAGTTTCAATATCCACTAGCCCTGGTAAAGGGCGAGGCTTACGTTTAAGTTGAAAGTCATCGGCAGGGTTAAAAGCCAAATGTTGCCCCTGCTCAGCCCATTTCATAAACTGACGAATAGAGGACAACATCCGCTGTAAACTACTAGAGCTCAACTGTTGATATTCAACTTTTTGCGCAATAAATTCGCGTAAATCAGTGGCTTCAACATCGCCCAACTCAAGCTTTTTCTGTTCGCAAAACAACAAAAAATCAGACACATCTCGTTCATAAGCCTGCAAAGTATGGGCAGACTGATTTTGTATTTCTCGTTGTTTTAACCACATCGCGAGCAGTTGCATAGGCTCAAAAGTCACAAGTCAGCCTCTATAGTTCTATTCGGTGAAAAATTAATTGGCTTTTGTATAGTAGCACTGTCTCAGCTCTTTATATGCCTATTTCATTTTTGATAAAAAAAGCACTGATGAATCAGTGCTTCTTGTGTGACGCTAAACTTAGTTTTGATAGTAACTCAGATCGATACGTCCTTCGTAGACATTTGAGGTTGGGCCCGTCATCCAAACCACATCACCTTCACGCCATTCGATATGCAACTTACCACCTGCTAGCTCAATCTCAACAGATGAATCGAGTAAACCACGGCGCATACCTGAAATCGCAGCAGCACAAGCTCCTGTCCCACAGGCCAAGGTTTCGCCTACACCCCGTTCAAACACACGTAAGCGCGCATGCTTTTCATCAATGATTTGCATAAACCCAGCATTCACACGCTGAGGAAAACGCTCATGGGATTCAACTTGAGGTCCTAGACGTGCAACATCAGCTGTGATCACGTCGGGAACGATTGTAACTGCATGAGGGTTACCCATATTCACCACATCAATGGTCAATTGCTCATTGTTCGCCAAAGCAATGTCATACAATGCTTCAGGAGCATCCGCAATAAATGGAATTTCCTGCGGCAAGAACTTTGGATAACCCATATTCACACGTACCCAGCCATTTTGACCAAGTTCGGGTTCTACAATTCCAGCCTTGGTTTGTACTTTAATCTTAGTCTTTGTAGTGAGCTGACGCTCATGTACAAAGCGTGCAAAGCAGCGCACGCCATTACCACATTGCTCTACTTCAGAACCATCGGCATTGAAAATTCGGTATTTGAAGTCGACATTGGGTAAATCAGGTGGCTCAACAATCAACAACTGATCAAAACCGATGCCGAAATGGCGATCCGCCAAGCGCTGAATCGTAACAGTATCAAGGAATGCTCTTTGGCTGATTAAATCAACCACCATAAAGTCATTGCCTAGACCATGCATTTTGGTAAATTCTAATAACATCTTGAATTATCCTTCAGGCAATAAACGTTCTTTGTCCCAAAGCGACTCAATGGTTTCACGCTCACGAATCAAATGTGCATTTTCACCATCTACCATCACTTCAGCGGCACGACCGCGACTGTTGTAATTTGAACTCATGACAAAACCATAAGCGCCAGCACCCAATACAGCCAGTATGTCATTTTCTTTGAGTGCAAGCACACGCTCTTTACCTAAGAAATCACCTGTTTCACAAATCGCACCAACCACATCCCACTCTTTTGCCTCGACATCCGAACGCGGTGTAACGGGCTGAATATCCATCCATGCTTCATACAGTGCAGGACGAATCAAGTCGTTCATGGCTGCATCAATAATCGCAAAGTTACGGTGAATGGTCGGTTTGAGTAAATCAACTTTGGTCAGGAGCACCCCTGCATTTGCCGAAATACTACGTCCCGGTTCCATATACACTTTCAAGCCCAATTTTTCTAAAGCGGGCTTCATTGCATTGGCATATTCAAAAACGGTAGGCGGCACTTCATCTTTATAGGTCACGCCTAAACCACCACCAATATCGATGTGTTTTAACTGAATACCCATGGTTTTCAGCTGATCGATCATCAAAATCACACGATCTAGCGCATCCACAAAAGGCTGTGTTTCAGTCAGTTGGGAACCAATATGGCAGTCGATACCAATAATGTCTAAATTCGGCAGCGTTGCAGCATATTGATAGGTTTCAAACACCGTATCTGACGGAATCCCAAATTTATTTTCTTTCAAACCTGTTGAAATATAAGGATGCGTTTTCGCATCTACATCTGGATTGACACGCAATGAAATGGGTGCTTTTTTGCCGAGCTTCGCTGCAACTTTTTGAATACGATCCAGCTCTGCATGAGACTCGACATTGAAGCATGCAATACCCACTTCTAATGCTTTTTGAACATCAATCTCAGTTTTACCTAAACCCGAAAAGACAATTTTAGAAGCATCGCCACCCGCTTTTAGTACACGAGCCAATTCTCCGCCCGTCACAATATCAAAACCCGCACCGAGCTTTGCAAGGACATTCAATACCGCAATGTTTGAGTTTGACTTAACCGCAAAACAAATTTGATGATCGATAAAGTCAAAAGCACGATCCATCTCTGTAAAGTGTTTTTCAAAAGTCGCTTTTGAATAAACATACAGTGGTGTACCAAATTGCTGCGCAAGCTGTTGCAGTGAGCATTGCTCAGCATGCAAAACCCCATGATTGCGGGTAAAACTCATGAATGTATCCTTTCTATGAAGCGTTTAAGGTATTAAGGCTGATTGGTTTCAACTGAAGGTGCAGCAAACTCTTGCTTCACGGGCGCTGTATCTTCCTTTTGTGCAGACGGCTTAGATGCTGCGTCTTTATAAAGCAAATATTTCGCTCGCTTGTCGTAGTTTAGATCATTTGGCATATGTAATGTACCAGACTGACCACAACCGACGAATGCAGTACTCATCACCAAGACACTGATGCAGCAAATGACAGAACGCATCTGATCACCTATTTGATATTTTGAAGAAGTATAACCTGATCAACATGCATGACCAAACCACTAAGCGCTAAAGATTATAGTGAGTTAAAAAAAAACGCCAGTTAAAGACTGGCGTTTTTTTCAATCGTATCGATTATTTATGTTTCGGTTTGTAGAAACCAAAATAACCAATAATCAAAATGATGAACCAAATCGGACTCACCATTAAAGCTTTCATGGTATCGGCTTCTAGTGATAACACATAGATCACACCAATAAAGAAAACAATCACAAACCAACAAGTAAATAGACCACCCGGTAGTTTAAAAGTCGATTTTGCATGTAACTCTGGACGTGTTTTGTAATACACAATGTAGCTCCAGATAATCATAATCCAGACGCAGATAAACAAAATCGTCGACAGTGTAGTTGCCAAAGTAAAGGCTTCAACGGTATTTGGTACGAAGTACTGTAGTGCAGCACCTAATAGTAAACAAATTGCTGAAAAGTACAATGCATTTGCAGGAACAGCACGCTTGTTTAAATGCCCAAATGCTTTTGGCCCTTGATCTTCACGAGACAAACCAAACAACATACGCGACGTTGAAAACACACCACTGTTCATTGATGACATCACAGAAGACAATACCACCAAGTTCATGATGATTGCTGCTGCTGCAATACCCGCTTGACTGAACAAGTTCACAAAAGGCGAAACCGCCGGATCAATCACGTTCCATGGTGTCACAGACATTACAATCACTAAAGACAGCACATAGAAAACAATGATACGAATTGGAATCGAGTTCACCGCTTTAGGCAAATTCTTTTCTGGGTCTTTGGTTTCAGCAGCCGTGGTACCGACTAGCTCTACACCTACAAAGGCAAAGATCGCAATTTGGAAACCAGCAAGGAAGCCCGTCACGCCTGTTGGGAACATTCCGCCATGTGACCAAAGATGACTAAATGATGCAATTTCACCCGTTGTTGAAGTGAACCCTGTAAAGATCATCCATAAACCAACGGCAATCAACACCACAATGGCAATAATCTTAATTAGTGCAAACCAGAACTCTAGCTCACCAAACAGTTTCACCGTGACCAAGTTCAAGCCCATGATGAACACAATGGCCGCAACACTGATCATCACCCCTTCCCCAGGTGTGAACGGCATCCCTCCATTAAAGAATTGAAGGTAATAAATAATGGCTGATAAGTCCGCGATACCAATCGTGATCCAACATAACCAATAGGTCCAACCAACGAAATAGCCTGCCCACGGTCCGATCAAATCGGTAGAGAAATCGATAAACGATTTGTACTTCAAGTTAGACAGCAGTAATTCGCCAAGCGCGCGCATGACCAAAAACACCATAAAACCAATAATCATGTAAATGATTAAAATAGATGGCCCAGCGAGACTAATCGTCTTCCCCGACCCCATAAATAAACCTGTACCAATCGCACCGCCAATCGCAATGAGTTGTAAATGGCGGTTGGATAAACTCCGTTTTAAATCACCTTGTTCAGAGGTCGATTCTGTATTTTCTAAACTCATTCTTGATGTCGTCTTTTATTTCCAGTCGCCAAAATTACCCGAAAAGAACAAAAAAATAAAAATAAAATTGTATTAATCTATATTTTCAACATCTTTTGAAAGGTTAATTAATTTTTCTTATATTTAACACGACAAAGGACACGTAAAAGTTCCTGTTGAAAAAATCAGCAAAACACTTGTCAAAAATAAATTTCCGTGTAACAAATACAACAAGACTAAAAATCAATAAAAAATCGTGCAGGAAGCATGACTGTGGCATATCAATTGCTTAATAAAACTCAAAATTTTTCTAGAAATTTCAAGTTTTAAAACATAGAGGACTAAAAGAAAAATGAATACACAAAGTTTACAAACTTTTATGGAAACCATCAGTGGTTGGGTCTGGGGACCCTATATGTTGGTCCTCATTGTCGGAACAGGGATATTCCTCACATTACGCTTGTTCTTCTGGCAAATTCGCATGTTGCCTCTGGCCTTTAAACAAGTCTTTGGCAAACATGACCAAGCACATTCTCATGCAGGAGATATCTCGCACTTTGCATCCCTCATGACAGCACTCTCTGCCACCATTGGTACGGGTAATATCGCCGGTGTTGCAACCGCTTGTGTCCTTGGTGGCCCAGGTGCGGTATTTTGGATGTGGATGACAGCCCTGTTCGGTATGGCAACCAAATATGGTGAAGGCGTACTGGCAGTTAAATACCGAATCAAAAATGAAAAAGGTGAAATGTCTGGCGGTCCAATGTACTACATTGAACGCGGCCTAAAATGGAAGTGGTTAGCCCTGATTTTTGCACTATTTGGCACCTTGGCGTCTTTTGGGATTGGCAGTTCAGTGCAATCCAACACAGTTGCGCTCGCTGTTGAAAACAGTACGGGAGTTGCAACATGGATCACAGGTATCGTCATTACGGTATTCTCCGCTTTGGTTATTTTAGGCGGGATTAAATCGATTTCTAAAGCTGCTTCTTTCATCGTGCCGATTATGGCGATTGGCTATGTCCTCGGTGGCCTCATTATTATCTTCAACCATCTTGAACTCGTCATGCCTGCACTTGAACTGATCTTCCGTGACGCCTTTACTGGTGAAGCGGTAGCAGGTGGCGCAATTGGTGCTGTCATTCGTTACGGTGTCGCTCGTGGCGTCTTCTCAAATGAAGCTGGTATGGGTTCGGCGCCGATCGCCGCAGCTGCTGCAAAAACCGACCACCCTGCGCGTCAAGGCTTAGTCTCAATGACAGGTACGTTTATCGATACCATTATCGTCTGTAGTATCACAGGGATCGTTTTGGTCATGGGCTTTATTATGGCGGGCAATAGTTTTGGTGGCGAAACAGGCGCGGTATTAACCACCCATACTTTTAACCAATTACTGCCGGGTGTCGGAGGCTGGATCGTAACTTTTGGTATTGTGTTCTTCGCTTATTCCACCATTTTAGGTTGGTGCTATTACGGCGAAAAATGCTGTACTTATTTACTCGGTGAAAAGTATGTTCTGCTGTACCGTCTCATTTACATCGCGTCAGTCTTTATTGGTTGCGTAGCATCACTTGATTTAGTCTGGCTATTTGCCGACACCTTTAATGGTTTAATGGCGGTTCCAAACTTAATTGCCTTGTTATTGCTGTCGACGGTGATTGTGAAAGAGTCACGTGATTTTGTCGAAAAGCGTAAATCAGGTGAGTTGTACTAAGGCTATTTTCAAAGCACATTTTTAAAATCTTCAATAGTTAAGCCACCTTCAGGTGGCTTTTTGATTCAGAGCATTCATTTCAAATCCAATCCTCTGTATGCTGTTGAACCATCGAATACTCCAAATAGTGCATCAAATAAAGCATGGCAAAAGCAAAAAGTGTTTACCGCTGTGAACAATGTGGCGCTGACCATTCAAAATGGGCGGGTCAATGTTCTGAATGTGGAGAATGGAATAGTCTGGTTGAAGTCAATATTGCACCTGCAGTCACACATCGTGCGCAGCCCAAAATGGGGGGCGGCTATGCAGGTCAAGCTGCTGCTATTAGCACCTTAAATCAAATTTCAGTTTCACATGAGACTCGACTGGCTACAGGAATTGGTGAGTTTGATCGTGTGCTTGGGGGTGGTCTCGTCACGGGTTCCGTGGTGCTGATTGGCGGTGATCCGGGCATCGGGAAATCGACCATTTTATTGCAAACGGCAACGCATATGGCCGCGGCCAACAGTGCGGCATTGTATGTCACAGGTGAAGAATCACTCTCTCAAGTGGCTTTGCGTGCAAATCGTCTTGATCTACCCACAGATAAACTCAAAGTCATGGCTGAAACCTGTGTCGAGCGGATATGTGAAATGCTTGCCCATGAGCGTCCAGCTGTGGCAATTTTAGATTCCATTCAAACCCTGTATACCGAAACACTCCAGTCAGCGCCGGGCGGCGTTTCTCAAATTCGCGAATCTGCTGCTTTACTAACACGTTTTGCTAAAAATAGTGGCACAGCCTTGTTCATTGTCGGACACGTCACCAAAGAAGGTGCACTGGCTGGCCCGCGTGTGCTTGAACATATGGTGGACTGTGTTCTGTACTTTGAAGGTCAGTCCGACTCACGTTATCGGATGATTCGTGCCGTTAAAAATCGTTTTGGTGCAGTTAATGAACTCGGTGTTTTTGGCATGACCGATAAAGGCTTAAGAGAAGTGGCGAATCCTTCAGCCATTTTCCTAAGTCGTTATGATGAAGCCATTGCAGGCTCAATCGTGATGATCAGCCGTGAAGGCACACGTCCTCTGTTGGTTGAGGTTCAAGCTTTGGTTGATGATGCACATGGTCAACCGCGCCGAGTCGCCTTAGGTTTAGAACAAAACCGTTTAAATATGCTCTTGGCGGTGATGCATCGCCATGGTGGCGTGCAAACATCTGGACAAGATGTCTACGTCAACGTTGTCGGTGGTTTAAAAATCACGGAAACAGGCTCTGACTTGGCTGTCTTATTGGCCTGTGCATCGAGTCTGCGGGGTAAAGCGCTGCCACAACAATTGGCTGTTTTTGGTGAAGTAGGACTCTCCGGGGAAATTCGCCCAGTCCCTAATGGGCAGGAACGCTTAAAAGAAGCCATTAAACATGGTTTTAAGTACATTATTCTACCGCGAGGTAACGCACCGCAAAAAGACATTGCTGGGGTGAAGGTCATCGCTGTGGCGCGCTTACATGAGGCACTCACTGAAGCCATGAGCTTAAGTGATGAACTCAACTAAGCTAAATTCCATTCATTTAGATTTCTCATAAAATAAACACGTTTTTTATTGAAATTTAGGATGAAAGACTGCATAAAGGTAGAGTTAAAATTTATTTTTTATAGAGTAGGAAAATTTGATGGAAGTTCGACAGCGTGGTTTGATTGCTGGTTTTTTAACAGCGGCTCTTTTAGTTGCACCCTTAGCCGCAGAAGCTAAACGTGCAGGTGGTGGTAAAAGCCACGGTATGAGCCGTCAAGCTGCACCAACTCAGTCTTATCAACAACCTCGTCAAGCAACTCCAGCTCAACAACCTACCGCGCCCGCTACAGCTCCAGCTAAATCTGGTCCAGGCGTCGGTGGTATGGTTGCGGCTGGTGTAGCGGGTGCTGCAATTGGTGCTGTAGCTGCAAATGCATTGGCAGATGACAACTCTGCTTCTCAAGCGCAAGCACAGGAAGAAAAAGGTGGTATTCCGAGCTGGATTTGGATTCTTCTTGCCGCTGCTGTTGCCTTCTTCATTTTCCGTAAAATGGGCGCAAAAAAAAAAGTAGCACCTAATCCATACGCGCCAAACAATGGTTCAACTCAAGCACCGTTTGGCCAACAAGCTGCACCACGTACATCAAATGACAACAGCAATATTTTTGGTCAATCTGTAGGTGGTTCAGCTGCTACACCACAAAACAATGCACCTTTTGGCGCTGCCTATACCAATAGTGGTAGTCAGCTGCCAGACGGTACAGAACCTGCGGCTTTCTTACGTATTGCTCGTCAACGTTTTAATCATATTCAGTCGATGAACACGGCAAGTAACATTTCTGAAATTCAACGTTATTTAACACCTGATCTTTACCAGTCTATGTATCAAGATATTATGGCAAACCAAGATCAAGATGTAGCTGAGTTTTCAAACCTTAATGCGATGGTTGCGGACTCTGCGACAGAAAATGGCCAATACGTGGTTAGCGTACGTTTTACTGGTACAGTAAGTGAAGACCTCAACAGCTTACCGCAACCTTTTGCTGAAGTTTGGCACTTTGTAAAACCTGCGGGTTCTACCCAAGACTGGCTCGTTGCGGGTATCCAACAAGAAGCGTAATTTCCAGATATATAAAAACAGCGACTTCGGTTGCTGTTTTTTATTGTGCAGATTCAACAATTAAATTACGGATAAATCGCTATACAACTTTTCAATACAAAATAGCATCCACAAAAACTGAACACCTATTTCAATAAATTTCCTTACCTAATAAATTATAGTATTCATATTCAGAATTCTATTTTGCGCTTAGGCTATAGCCATATCACAAATAGTTTCGCATTTTGAACACTCTGTAAATAATGTTACTGAGAAAGAAAATATGAAAAATTTAACCATGCTTTGCATTTCACTATTTATCAGCTCCCATAGTCTCGCCTGCGAGCCAGCCTCTTTAAATTGGGAACAGTTTCATAAGACCTATGATCTAAATAAAAATAAAACCTTCGAGTTAAAAGAATTTTTAAGCGTTAAAGATTTTGACCCGCTTCCTTGGCCCGATGACAAACGCTTCCAAGCTAAAGATAAAAATTTTAAATTATTTAAATATCTAGATAAAAATAAGGATGGTAAACTGGCCGATGAAGAGCTTGGAGAAATTCATAGCTTACTCCCTAATCCTTGTGCAAATTGGCCCCCACGATAATTTCTCAATCATAAAATTCTAAGCAATAAAAAACCCTGAATAATCAGGGTTTAATATTTTTAAATAATGATTAACGTTCTGGTAATGGGATAAATTGAGAGTCCTGATTTTGCTCTTTTCTTTCCCCAACAACCACAGCAACATCTAAAGGTTTGCCATCGCGCTCAAGTGAAATCTGAATGGTGCTATTTGGCGGTTGTAGAGCCACAAAATTAATCAAATGTGAGGTTGAAGCAATCACTTCATCATTCACTTTCACAATCTTGTCGCCTTTCTTTAAACCAGCTTTTGCAGCAGGTCCCGTTTTTAACACGTCCGCGACAACCACACCTGGCCCTTTAGGCTCTAAGATATTGACTTGTTCAACAGGCAATAAACTAATACCTAGCCAACCACGTACCACACGACCGTCTTTAAGAATAGAGTTCAGTACTTGTTGGCAAATTCTTGCAGGAATGGCAAAACCAATACCTAAAGACCCACCTGACTGAGAGAAAATCGCAGTATTAACCCCAATCAAATTCCCCGCCACATCAATCAAAGCACCACCAGAATTACCAGGATTAATTGCAGCATCAGTTTGAATGAAGTCTTCATAAGTGTTAATGCCCAGGTCAGAGCGTCCTGTAGCAGAGATAATACCCTGCGTAACGGTTTGACCTACGCCAAATGGGTTGCCAATGGCCAAGACCACATCACCCACTTCGTTGCCACTGAGCTTAAAGGGTAAAACAGGCAGATTTGCCAGCTCAATTTTAATCACAGCCAAATCGGTATCGGGGTCGGTACCAATCACTTTAGCCACTGCACGACGACCATCTTGCAATGCCACAACAATTTGATCTGCTTGAGCAATCACATGGTTGTTTGTCAAAATATAACCATCAGGACGAACAATCACACCCGAACCCAAGCTGTTTTCATTTTTATTTTGGCTAAACTGATCAGGAATTTGATTGCCAAAAAATTCACGGAACGCAGGATCATTGAGTAACGGATGGTCAAGTTGTTTGACTTTTTGCGTGGTAAAAATATTTACTACTGCTGGTGCAGCCACTTTCACTGCAGCGCTATAAGAAACTACACCACCGGTACGCGTGGTGTTAATTAAAGGCTCCACCTTTTCAGCAGGCATCTTAATCCCATCGGACGCCACAGGCGCTTTTGGCTTTTGATACTGCTGCCAAGCAAAAAATCCAGCAATGACTAAAATGAGTAATACCCAAGGTAACCACGAAAAGGTCCTGCGCACGATTTCACCCTCTAAAATGTTTTAATTCATTGATGACTAAGTAATTTATGCCTATTGTAAAGCGAAATTCAAGCCGAAGCACAAAAATAAGCAAGAGTTTTGTCATGCTTTAGTTACAATAAACAATAGGTTCCGATGTAATCAATTTAAAAGAGTTTTTAAGTCGATATGGCAAAATTACAAGACATTATTCAGTGGTGTGATCAAACCCTCAAATCACCTGAGTTTAAGGACTATGCACCGAATGGCCTTCAAATTGAAGGAAAGACCGAAGTGCATAAAATTTTAGTTGCTGTGACAGCATCGCAAGATGCCATAGATGCCGCGATCCGAGAAAATGCGGATCTTTTACTGGTGCATCATGGTTATTTTTGGAAAGGTGAAGCCTACCCCATCACAGGTATGCGCGGTAAACGGATCAAGAGTCTGATTCAACATGACATTTCTTTGTTGGCATATCACCTCCCCCTCGACAGCCATCCGAGTCTTGGAAATAATGCAGCGATTGCAGATTTGCTCGAACTAGAACGTATTGAAACGCTTGACCCATCTGAGCGTCATCCTATTGGTAATATTGGTTATTTAAACCAGCCTATGCCTGTGGAAGACTTTAAAAAGTTTGTATCTGAGACATTAAAGTTTGATGTCACCCATCTTCCTGCGGACAAGACCATGATTGAAAAAGTCGGTTTTTGTACCGGTGGTGCACAAGATTTTATTGTAAAAGCCGCTGAACAAGGCTGTGATGCCTATATTTCAGGCGAAGTCAGTGAACGTACCTTCTATGAAGCCAAAGAATTAGGCATACATTATTTTGCTTGCGGACATCATGCGACTGAACGCTATGGCGTGCAACGATTAGGTCAAGCCATTTCAGAACAATTTGATATTGAATATGTTTATTTCGAGTTAAACAACCCGATCTAAGCAATCGCTGGGGTGAAACTCCTTTCATCCCAGTCCTCTCAATGCGCTTACATCACATAGCATCCAACATCACCTCCATTTAAGCAAATGACTAATTTTTAAAATATTATCCCTAGTCTTTCGTATTTTTAATTCAAAACATAGTATCAGTTCAAAAACGCTTTGCATCTCATCCTTGTTATACCTGCTGAACGTTCAACCAATATGAACAATAAAACTTCCGACGCTCCATTTTAAATTGCAAATAATAAACATATTGATTCTCATTAACATTTAAGTGGATAATAAAACTGCTTTGAAAAATCCCAATAAAACAATTTTGATGATTAAAGGAATCAAACACATGGCTTATTCTTTACCCGCTCTTCCTTATGCCTATGATGCACTCGAACCCAATATTGATGCGAAAACGATGGAAATTCACCACAGTAAACATCATCAAACCTACATCAATAACATTAATGGCGCGATTGCAGGCACAGAATGGGAGAAACTGTCTGTGGAAGATTTGGTTGCCAAAGTCAATGAAGTCCCTACTGATCTTAAAAATATGGTGATCAATAATGCAGGTGGTCATGCCAACCACTCACTGTTTTGGACAGTCATGAGTCCACAAGGTGGTGGGCAACCGACTGGAGCTGTGGCAAAAGCTATTGATGAGCAACTCGGTGGTTTTGATGCTTTTAAAGAGGCATTTACCAAAGCCGCGATTAGCCGTTTTGGCAGTGGTTGGGCATGGCTGAGCGTGACACCTGAACGCAACCTGATTGTTGAAAGTAGTGCAAATCAGGATTCCCCACTGATGCACGGTCATACCCCTATTCTCGGTTTAGATGTATGGGAACATGCGTATTATCTCAAAAGAGGTGGATCAGGAAATTTGAACAACACTTATAAGTGATATTTTGCTCCCCAAATGATGTTATAAACATCAATATATGGAGTATTTTATGGCACGTAGACCAAGAAGAAATCATTCAAATGATTTTAAAGCTAAGGTAGCACTTGCTGCGATTAAAGCAGAAAAAACACTTGCTGAATTGAGTGCTGAATTTGATGTTCATCAAAACCAAATTATCGACTGGAAAAATCAATTAATTTCAGCTTCCTCGCAAGCTTTCGATCAATCAAAAGCTCCAACAGAACCACCCATCGATCTAAAAAAACTACATGCAAAAATTGGTGAGCAAGCATTAGAAATTGATTTTTTAGAAGGTGTGTTGAAGAAACTGGGCCGCTTCAACCACAAAAGTTAATCGACGACTCACTTCAGATTTCAGTATCTAAGCAAGCTAAGCTGCTGAAAGTCTCCCGTGGTTGTTATTATTATCGCCCAAAACCTGCGAGTGCATCAGATCTGAAGCTGATGCGGTGTATGGATGAATTACATATGCAATATCCTTTTGCAGGTAGCCGTATGATGCGTGATTTGTTGAATCGTCAAGGACATCATATAGGACGACGTCATACACGTACTTTAATGAAGAAAATGGGCATTAATGCGTTATATTGCAAACCAAATTTAAGCCAGGCTAATCAAGCTCACCGCAAATATCCATATCTGCTCAAAGGATTGGCTATTCAGCGCAGTAATCAAGTGTGGTCTACGGATATAACGTATATCCCTATGGCAAAAGGCTTTGTTTATTTATGTGCTGTGATTGATTGGCATAGCCGCAAGGTACTTGCGCATAGAGTATCGATTAGTATGGAGGTTACATTTTGCATAGAAACATTAAATGAAGCTATTGAAAAATATGGTCGACCTGAAATATTTAATACAGACCAAGGCAGTCAGTTTACCAGTGATGCATTTATTGATGTATTGAAATCAAATGGCATTCAAATCAGTATGGATGGTAAAGGTCGATGGGTTGATAATGTGATGGTTGAACGATTATGGCGGAGCGTTAAATATGAAGAGGTGTATCTCAAAGCCTACAGCAATGTTTTGGATGCGAAGAAGCAATTAAACGCATATTTTGAATTTTATAATTTGAAACGACCTCATTCGAGTCTGGACAAAATGACTCCAGATGAGTTTTACTATGACCAGCTACCACAACAAAATAAGGTAGCTTAACTAGAGCAGAGTATCACTTATAAATAAGCTTTTAGTTGTTCAAACATGTGGGACCACCTCTCAAATACCAAAACCGCCGTCCTGAATATATCAATGCCTTTTATAATGTAGTCGACTGGGATGAGGTAAATCGCCGTTACCATGCTGCGTTGCAGACTAAAAATTAATTACACACCTCAATCCATCTAGAGCTTAGAGTCTTTTAAAATGAATATATTCTGTACGAAAGACTCTAACGATATCTTGTGTATTGTATATGTCTCCTTGCGAAGTTTTTTGCATATTTTGTGTATTAAAAGACTGCCCTATTGTCTATAGAATCATTTACAATAAATGCACTTAAAGTAAAACCCAGCAAATCTGCAAGGAATGAAACATGACAACCATTACTTTACCTGCACTTCCATATGGCTACGAAGATCTTGCTCCGCACATTAGCAAAGAAACTTTAGAATTCCACCACGACAAACACCACAATACTTATGTTGTTAACCTAAACAACCTAATCAAGGGTACTGACCTTGAAGGTAAAACTTTAGAAGAAATCATCACAGCTTCTGTTGGTGATACATCTAAAGCAGGTATCTTCAATAACGCAGCACAAGTTTGGAACCACACATTCTACTGGAACTGTATGGCTAAAAACGGTGGTGGTAAAGCAACAGGTGCTTTAGCTGCTAAAATTGATGAAGCGTTCGGTTCTTACGAAAAATTTGCTGAAGAATTTGCTGCTGCGGCAACAACTCAATTCGGTTCAGGTTGGGCTTGGTTAGTTGCTGACGAAGTAAATGGCAACCTTTCTATCCTTAAAACTTCGAATGCAGACACTCCACTTGCACACGGTAAAGTTGCAGTGTTAACCATTGACGTTTGGGAACATGCTTACTACATCGACTTCCGTAATGCGCGTCCTGTTTACATCAAAACTTTCCTTGAAAGCCTTGTAAACTGGGATTATGCAAACGCGAAATATGCAGGTCAAGCTGCTGGCGTTGAAAAATAAGATTTGTCTTGTTTAAAAAACCGCTCTTTTTGAGCGGTTTTTTTGTTTTTGCTGCCTAAACGCATATTTATAAAGCAAACAATTCATTTCTCAATATTTTTTGCTTGACCCATTTTCCTTTCCTCCCTAAAATGCGCATCAGATTCTCCAATAGCTCAGTCGGTAGAGCGACGGACTGTTAATCCGCAGGTCCCTGGTTCGAGCCCAGGTTGGAGAGCCACTATTCTTCCATA
>NZ_KB849236.1:406817-407829 GCF_000368045.1 Acinetobacter johnsonii CIP 64.6 | reverse complement strand
ATAGCTCAGTCGGTAGAGCGACGGACTGTTAATCCGCAGGTCCCTGGTTCGAGCCCAGGTTGGAGAGCCAAAATTCTAAAAACCCACTCCATGCGAGTGGGTTTTTTCTTTGCGCTAGAAAATATTGTGTTCGATCTGAGTCAAATCATCTTTTTTATCATCGGCTGCTTCGCCACTATTACGTTAGTGATGATGGCCTACCCTGACCTGTTTCGCCGTAAACAAAAGTTTTATGCCAAACACGTCATTACGCCGTTTGAACGTAAAATGTTTATTCGCTTAAAAGAAGCCTTTCCACGCCATCATGTTCTAGCTCAAGTTTCATTTAGTTCACTGATTACCAGTAATCACTATAAAATACGGGCCAAATTTAACCGTAAAGTCACCGATTTCGTTTTATTAGATGAACAATTAGCAGTTGTGGTGATTATTGAACTCGATGATCGATCGCTTTTCCTAATTGACTAAAATTGTCAAATTGATTCTTTATAGATTTTTCATTGACATAGTACATTTTTTAACCTTTAATTTATTTGACAATCGTCATGGATGGAACATTCTGTGAAAGTTAAATACCTTAAGGATTATGATCACTCAGACACATTAGATATTGCTAGCCGTTACTGGCTAAAACAAGAAGAACAGAAGCTTAATAAGCTTTCTGCACTAGTAGCCCTCTATTGCGCGTATATCGAATGTTTGAAGGGTACATCGAGTCAACACTCAATATTCAATTTAACATCGTCTGCTGCACTGGAGGATCATGTAGAGTGCTTTATAGGATTTATCTACACTGAAATAGATACAAGTAATTACAACAAATACAACTATAGCTATGAGGTTCAGTTAGTATTCAATAATCTAGCTTTATTTCTAAATAAAAGGAAAACTACAATTTTTCTTTCACTGAATACAATATGAACCGTACCGGGTTTGTCGGAGACTTTTTATTTAAGTTAGGCCACCTGACCTAACTGGTTAATTTTATCATAGTACATTGCTTCAAAATCAA
>NZ_KB849236.1:401054-405192 GCF_000368045.1 Acinetobacter johnsonii CIP 64.6 | reverse complement strand
ACCGATCTTTCTCTGATTTCAGGGGTATATTTTAATTTTGTCATCGGGATAGTCTCTCAGAATATTGACTCTCCGACAAACCCGGTACGGTTCAATAAGTGAAGACGTAGAACATTGTATATTTATATATAAAAATACTGAAAAAAATATAGAAAAAATTGAATATTATCAAGGTTGGAGCATTTGCAGCAATGATAAGAAAATTATGAATCTTAATATCAGTATTATTTACGATGCATATGGAAAAGAGTTCACACATAAATTACATCAAATAATGATAACTTATGGAAAAAAAATAATATCAACCACATTGTCAAAAAAAATTGGATATCTAGTTAGCTTATTTAGAGTTTTAGTTCTAGTTTATCCAAATATTAAAGACTTACAGAGGGCAATGTCTTCAGAGTACGCATTTGAAAGCATGCTTATTATTTATAATTTATGCTTAATTGATGCAAAAATAAAAAACTATAATATTGGTCATTTTCACGGAAGATGGAGTTGTATGGTCGATATGTACAGCTTACTAGTCAACTATGGAATATTTCAAGAACCTCTCACAGAAATACTTAGGCCAATCTATAAAAATTGTACAAATAAAAACACTACAACAAATGTGATAAAAAACAATAAACAACAATTATTACATAATAAATTAGTAACACAAATTCCACTAAGTTATACAGATAGTGAGGCCAAAGAATTAATTTTTATTAAAATAATTAATGAAATTGACCATATAGTCTACTGTTCAGAATTACTTAGAAAAAAAGTAAATGAAAAATATGATTATTTTATTGAATGCAGCAACAAAGGAACTATTAAAGTAAACCAAAATAATAATTTAAGAAACCCTGTACCGATAGGAACTCTAAATAAAAATAATACATTTCGTACTTATTATGAAACTCCCTTTAAACATAAAGACATTAAGAATTATTTAAACTTTTTAGGTATATCAGGTTTGAGCAAGGAAAAAGATATCATTAAGGAGGAAATTTTTTATTCAAGTTATAATACATTATATCCTTTACTTATACTATTAATTAATCAACATCCCGCAATTACTGAATCATGGCTACTAAGTTGGAAATTGTATGACAATAAGAGCAATGTAGGTCTTTTTAAAATTGGGGAATCTTGGTATAGCAAGTCTTTCAAAAAAAGAAAAGGAGTGAATCATGCTGAACAATTAATTAAGTGGTAATCCTCCCATAAATAACCGAAGTTAAAAGTAGAGGTTAAGCAGCCATTAGAGGTGGCTTTCCTTTGTTAGCTTGATGTGGTCTTTCATGGTTGTAATGCCACAACCAGTTTGTTGCATAATCTTGTACTTCATCCAAAGTATCAAATAAATGCTTGCTCAGCCAACTATAACGTATGGTCCGATTATAGCGTTCAATATACGCATTCTGCTGTGGCTTACCCGGTTGAATATATTCAATACGAATACCGTGCTCAGTAGCCCAGCGCACAAATTCGTGACTGATAAATTCGGGACCATTATCGCATCGGATCACTAACGGTTTTTCTCTCCACTCCAGCAATTGATTCAACGTACGAATAACCCTGATTGTGGGCAATGAGAACCCTGCGTCAATGGCTAGGCCTTCGCGGCGGTAATCATCAATCACATTCAATAATCGAAACTTGCGACCATCGGAAAGCTGATCATGCATAAAATCTAATGACCAAACCTGATTTTCTCGGATTGGTTCTTTCAATGGTTCAGGCGCATGCCGTTTTAGTCTTCTTCTCGGTTTAATACGCAGATTCAGTGCCAACTCACAGTAAATGCGGTAAACCCGCTTGTGATTCCAGCAGCAACTCTCAACATGCCGTAAATACGAGAAGCACAAACCAAAGCCCCAATCGGAATTTTCCTCAGTGAGTTCAATGAGCTGTTCAGCAATGAGTGCATTGTCATCGCTGAGTTTGGCTTGATAGCGGTAGCAGGTTTCACTAATGCCAAATGCTTTACAAGCCAAACGAATACTAATGGCATGCTGGGCAACTGCCTGTTGTGCCATCTTACGCCGGCAAGATGGCTTTACCACTTTTTTGCCATCGCTTCCTGGATGATTTCGGCCTTTAATCGCTCTTCCGCATACATCTTTTTAAGTCTGGTATTTTCGGCTTCTAGCTCTTTCAGTCGAGCCATTAATGATGTATCCATACCACCATATTTGGCACGCCATTTATAAAAGGTAGCATTACTCATGCCGTGTTACGATTGAGGATTGCGACAGGTTCGCCTTTGCCTGCCAACACTGTATCCATCGGACTCTTTTTGAGTGGCACTGTTGCAAATAGAGATTTGAGTCGATGATGTTCCCTTTAAAAAGTACTTAGAGACCGAAAACCCTGTTGATTAGACACACTTCACCCTGAGGCTGACCATAATAAAATGACGATGCTTGTCCTTTACGTAGTGCACGCATGACTTCAATACCTTTAATTGTGGCATAAGCCGTCTTCATAGATTTGAATCCTAATGTGGCCCTGATGATCCGCTTTAGCTTGCCATGATCACATTCAATCACGTTATTTTTATACTTAATCTGCCTGTGCTCAAGGTCTGGCGGACATTTACCTTCCCGTTTTAACCGTGATAAAGCACGTCCATATGTGGGTGCTTTATCCGTGTTGATCACTTGTGGAATTTGCCACTTCTTCACATTATTTAAAATTTTTCCAAGAAAACAATATGCTGATTTGGTATTACGTCTAGAAGAAAGATAAAAATCAATGGTATCGCCACGTTGATCGACTGCACGATACAGATAAGACCATCGTCCATTCACTTTTACATAGGTTTCATCAATATGCCACGAGCTCAGATCTGTAGGATTACGCCAATACCAGCGTAAACGTTTTTCTATTTCAGGAGCATAACGTTGAACCCAACGGTAAATAGTCGTGTGATCAACATTCACACCCCGTTCGGCCAGCATTTCCTGCAGTTCACGATAGCTAATGCCATATTTACAATACCAGCGCACAGCCCAAAGAATGATTTCGCCCTGAAAATGCCGACCATGGAAAGGATTCATATGCTGCACCTTTAGCTAAAACAGTCTTCAGCTTACCATTCGTGGTTATTTGCAACAGTGCCGATTGCTCCTCCTGCAAGTGGAATCCAGTCTATTTGTGATTTAAAAATGGAACTCATAGAACCATGACGTTCAGGTGAACACCAGACCATACCTTCAGACTATGCAAGAAGCTCATGCAGTTCTTTTACTTTTGGATGCTCAGTATCCGCATCTTCTGGCAAAGGAAGGCCCCACAAGTGTAAGCGTCCGCTGAACACACCTTATGAATTCATCCTATAAGCCTTAATTTAGTCCCCACTTAAAAACAAGTGGGGACTAAAATTTATGACTACAAATCACCAGACATCCATCGCATCTCTTGCGAAAAAACGAAGAACATACAGTGCTGAATTTAAACAGCAGATCGTTCAGGCTTGTAAAGCACCGGACGTTTCAATTGCTTCGGTCGCTTTGCAACATGGATTGAATACAAATCTTGTATCCAAATGGATTCGCTTAATTGATGCTAAGCCAGGGAATGATCGCTCACCACTACCGAATAAACCTGCATTTATTGCCTTATCTTGCTCTGCACCATTAGATCCTACTCCTACTGACATGTTAACGGTTCAAATTACTTTACCCCACTCAAAAGCAGAAATTGGCTTGAAATGGCAAGTATCAGAAATATCTGCTTTAGCAGAATTACTCAAGGCACTTGCAACATGATCCGCATTGATGAAATCTGGCTTTCTACCCAACCTCTGGATATGCGAGCAGGGATGGATACTATCATGGCTCAGGTGGTGAGAGCCTTTGGCTACATTAAACCGCATTGTGCTTACCTGTTCTGTAATAAACGTGGCCATCGCATGAAAGTGCTGGTACATGATGGACTGGGCATCTGGCTGTGTGCCCGGCGGCTGGAACAGGGAAAATTCCACTGGGCGCAGGTTCACCAGGGTGAAAGCATGGCGATCAGTCCGGAACAGTTACAGGCACTGATCCAGGGTTTACCTTGGCAGCGCATTGGACGACAGCAGGTGGTGACGATGCTCTAAACTAGGCTGGTCCATTCTGCTATTCTCCAAACGTTCTATTTC
>NZ_KB849236.1:397472-399559 GCF_000368045.1 Acinetobacter johnsonii CIP 64.6 | reverse complement strand
CCACATCGCTGGAAATCCAACTCAAATTAAAAAATAGGCATGGGGTTCAGCGGACGCTTACCCACAAGTGATAGATACAGATAAAGCACACATATGGAGGTGCTTTGTCACGGTTAAAATGGGAAAGAAAATGTCCACCAGATCTTGAGCACAGGCAGGTTAAGTATAAAAATAACGTGATCGAATGTAATCATGGCAAGCTAAAGCGGATCATTAGGGCCACTTTAGGATTCAAATCGATGAAGACGGCTATGCCACATGCATCTATTCAGATGGCATTAAACACCGATGATGTACAGACGAAGTAGTAGCAGCCGATCCTACTAAAAGAATAGCAAACGATAAAAACAGCGATAAGCATGTTTTTAACCACTGCATAAAAATAGACCAAAAATTAAGCTTTTTTAGTTTTACAGATTCGAAAATAAATAGTAATAATTCATGAATAGTAGCCGAAGCTACCATTCATGAATCCAAATCATACTATTTTAAAAAACTAATTCGATGCCTGCACCATATTTCCATCCCTTTTCAGACTCTGTTGCCTCTTGCATAGAAGTGGCTTTCTGTCCTTTTTCATATTGGTAAGCAACATCAATGAAAGGTTTAATTCGCTTAGTAATCTCATATCGGGTTTTGATACCAGTTTTTAGTTCTGATAAACCTGATTTTGCAGCATAGTTAGAATCATCGCTAAATATTACATCTGCTTCGATATAAGGTTGAGTAATAAGTTTCTGAGTTAAAAGCAAATCACGCTCTAATTCAAAACTAGCTCCCCAAAAATTATTTTCACCACCATATAAATAAGCCTGAGTTTCAAAGAAATAAGGAGCTAGACCTAATATACCAATAACCCCATCCACTCGATCGCTGCTGCTGTTATTTTTATCTTCACTATATCTTACCCCAGCTTGTACATCCCAAAATGGGGCTACGTTACGGCTATAAAGTGCTGATACAGCATATTTTGGATCATTACTTTCTGACTTTTCCGAATTGGCTTCAATAAATAGACGATTTTCATCTGTTCCAATTAAAGTTTCAAACTTTGTTCCTAGGTTGCCCTTACCGTCTTCATCAACCATCCATTCATTTTCAAATTTTGTCGTTTGATAAATTTGTCCACCATGTTCTTTAAGATGATCATCATGAGATGGGGCTGATCTCTTTCTTGCGGTCAGAATAATATTATCTCCCCCATTTGCATTTTCCATTGAATAATATTCTGGATACAATTCTTGGGGGCTATATCTTAAGCCACCAGACTCCTGTAATAAGACTCTCATACCATTTGTAATATTACTTTCTTGTTCCGAAGTGCTGCTATTAGCAAAAGTTAAGTTTGATATACTTATTAATGCAATTGATAAGACTGTTTTTGAGAAGAAATTCTTAGTGATTTGCATGTGGATTTACTCCCTTCTCACTTATTGGGGGCTGAGCAACAGTCTTTGTAGAATTACCATCTTCCACTTGAGCTACAATGAGTTTATTCATCATTCCTGCACTCATATGGTAAAGCAGGTGACAATGAATAGCCCACTCACCTAACTCATCAGCTGTGAGTAGAGTGGTTATCGTTTTCCCAGGTGGAACAATTACCGTATGTTTGTTTGGCATATTGCTTGGATCCTGACCATTCTCAAGCTGCATAAACATGCCATGTAAGTGCATTGGGTGAGCCATCATACTGTCATTGACAAATTTTAAGCGAATACGTTCACCATACTTCACCACTAGTGGGTCGGCTTCATTAAATTTTTTACCATTTATTGTCCAAATATAACGCTCCATGTTTCCACCAAGACGGATCTCTATTTCACGTTCAGCTGCACGAGTGTCTTTTTGAGGATCTAACGATTGCAAATCACTATATTGCAATGCTTTATTACCTTCAGGTGTTGAAGCATTTGCCCATCCAAATACGGTATTATCATTCTTGTCTGAAGCCGCCTTAACAGTAGCGCTATTCATCGGCATATCATGATTCATACCTTTCATAGAAGACATATCGTGATTCATGCCTTTCATAGAAGACATATCATGATTCATATCTTTCATTGAAGACATATCATGATCCATAC
>NZ_KB849236.1:251925-397462 GCF_000368045.1 Acinetobacter johnsonii CIP 64.6 | reverse complement strand
TTCATGCCTTTCATAGAAGACATATCATGATTCATATCTTTCATTGAAGACATATCATGATCCATACCTTTCATAGAAGACATATCGTGATTCATACCATGCATCGAATGGTCTTCAGATGTCTTATTTGGCATTGAAGACATATCATGGTTCATACCAGATGAAGAGCCATGATCCATCCCCATATCCTCCATAGTCAATAAAGAACGAGGACGAGGCTTAGGCATCTCAATTTGTTTGACTGCTGGTCTGCTTTCTTCATGTAAGGTTCCAACCGAAAATCCAGTACGATCAATAGATTCAGCTTCGATTTGATAATGGGCTTGTTTCGGTTCAACAATGACATCATAAGTTTCAGCAGTACCAATACGGAACTCATCTACAGGAACGGGCTTTACAGGTTGACCATCAGCACTGACTACAGTCATTTTTAGGTTTGGAATGCGTACATCAAAGAATGACATAGCGGAAGCATTAATAAAACGAAGGCGAACTTTTTCACCAGCTTTGAAGTTACCCGTCCAATTTTGCTGAGGTGTCTTGCCATTCATTAAAAATGTATAACCAGTCACATCGGACATATCTGTTTTCAGCATTCGCATCTGATTCCACATAGAACGGTCTTGCCAAGTCGCTTTTAGCCCATCACGTTTAACTTGTTTTAATACATCGAATACTGTTTCGCGGCGGTTCTGATAGTAGTCTGCTTCTTTTTTAATATTTTTCATAATTTGATCACTTGTCGAATTATGAAAATCAGAAAGCAAAACAACGTAATCTTTATCGGTTTTTTCAGCAGCTGTTAGTGGAGTTTTATCTTTAGGATAAATAACAAAAGCACCATATAAACCGTCTTGTTCTTGTCCTTTACTATGTGAATGATACCAATAAGTACCATTTTGGCGGACTTTAAACTTATATTCATAAGTTTTATTAGGGGCAATGCCATTAAATTTGTTAAATCCAGGTACACCATCCATAATTCCAGGTAATAATAAGCCATGCCAATGGATTGAAGAGTCCTGATTTTTTAACTTATTGTGAACACGGATAACGGCCTCATCACCTTCTTCAAATTCAAGAAGTGGTGCAACGAATTTACCATTTACAGTAATTCTCTCAACTGGTTTTCCTGTGATATTTACAGTTTGTTCAGCGATTGTTAAATCATATTCTTTAACTGCCGCCATTACCCAAGTTGATGAAAATAAACCAACTCCAATTAAGAGTATATGACTTAACTTTTTTGACATTCTATCTCACCTTTAGAAAGGTCAAGATTGAAGTAATAAAGCAAATATTTAGTATAAACTTTAATACTTCTTTCTCGCTATTTATAAAATTATTTATTGCTACTAGGCATATTCATCTTTGAATGATCCATTTTAGAATGGTCCATATTCATCATGGAATGATCCATTTTTGACATGTCAGATGAGTTAGGAGACTGATGTTGACTATGATCTTGCTGAGTCTTGTCATCTTTTTCCATTTTACAAGGTTTTGTACAAGGTTTCTGTGCTTTTACCGTTTTAGTGGCACTTGAGGTTGATACATCTTTTGCCCAAGATTGAGTACCAGCAATTAAAGTTCCAGCACACATTAAAATTGTTAGACTACGACGCACTACAGTTTTCATAAATTTCTCTAAAAGTTAATTTCTTGCTACTACAATAAAGTGAAGCACTGAACATCTAAGTGACTTGAAAATGACATTTTTGTAATCTATCTCGATCAGATGTTTTATAACGTTATTATAGTTTTAATGAATAACTTAGGATTCTGAGATGAGAATACTATTAGTTGAAGATGAACAAAAAACTGGTGATTATCTCAAGCAAGGTTTATCCGAAGCTGGCTATATTACCGACTGGGTTACAGATGGGTTAACGGGTAAACATCAAGCTCTTTCTGAAGAGTATGACTTAATTATTTTAGACGTGATGTTACCTGGACTAAATGGTTGGAATATTATCAATGATATTCGTAGCAGCGGTAAAACAATGCCCATTCTTTTTCTTACCGCCCGAGATCAAATCGAAGATCGAGTAAAAGGATTAGAGCTAGGCGCTGATGATTATTTAGTTAAGCCTTTTGCTTTTGCAGAGCTTCTAGCTCGAATAAAAACGCTCCTTAGACGAGGGCAACAAAGAGAAGATAGTAATATTATTAAGATTGCTGATTTAGAACTTGATTTGAGAAAACGTCGGGTAACGCGAGCGGGTCAACGCATTGATCTGACGGCAAAAGAATTCGCGCTTATGGAACTTTTTATGCGTAGACGAGGTGAAATTTTACCAAGAGCGCTGATTGCTTCTCAAATTTGGGATATGAATTTTGATAGTGATACGAATGTCGTTGAAGTCGCTATTAAACGATTAAGAAGTAAAGTTGACAGTAACTTTACTCCCAAATTAATTCAGAATATTCGAGGAATGGGGTATGTACTAGAGGTAGAGGATGAATAATAATTTATTCAGAGCGATCAGTTTCCGGATCGGTATCATTTTCTCATTATCTACTATTTTCATTCTAATTATTATGGGTTTGTTCATAAATAAATTAGTAATGCATCATTTTGAAACTCAAGACCGTACCCAATTAGAAGGTAAAATCCAGCTTATTCAGAATCTTCTCCAACAGCATCCTAAAAATTCTCCAGAACTTAATCTTTATTTAAGAGATGCGTTAGTTGGACACCATGATCTTATGGTCCAAATAGAACGACCGACAGGCCAAATTTTATTTAGTTCAGCATCCTCAATCATTAATACTCAAAATTTAATCAAGTCAGCAAATAATTCATGGATTAAATGGCAAGTTCAAAATAAGACCTATCGTGGCATGATCTACACTACAGGTATAAATAGAAATTCTGAAATACAATCTGTACGAATTATTGTTGGGATCGATACATCAGAACATCTACATTTTCTAAAAGATTTTAAGCGTCAACTTTTGTATATTGGTTTGGCTGGTACAATTTGTTTAATGTTTTTAGGTTGGTTTGCAACCTGGAGAGGTTTAAGACCAGTGCAAAAAATGGCTAAGGTCGCAGAAGGAATTTCTGCTCAACATCTTTCAGAACGTTTAGAAGTTGAGCATACACCAACCGAACTAAAATCATTGGCAATCGCCTTCAATGCTATGCTGGACAGACTAGAGTCAGCTTTAGAAAAACTTTCCGATTTTTCATCTGATTTAGCACATGAAATTAGAACACCGATTAATAATTTAATGACCCAAACTCAAGTATGTCTCGCCCGTAACCGAGATATTGGTACTTATCAAGAAATACTATTTTCTAATTTAGAAGAATTTGAACGTTTGGCTCGAATGGTGTCCGATATGCTTTTCTTGGCAAAAGCAGAACATGGCTTAAATTTACAGAACTTACAGAATATTGACCTCATTAAAGAAGTTACCGCTTTATTTGATTTCTATGACGCTCTAGCTGCCGAAAAAAATATGACACTTCAACAAACAGGATCTGGCAATGTAAAAGGTGATCCTGCTATGTTACGTCGCGCACTCAGCAACCTATTGTCTAATGCAGTTAAATATGGAAACAAGAATTCTACAATACAGATAAAACTTCAACAGAATTTAGATAACACAATATTTTCAATTGAAAATGAAGGCCCTGAGATTTCTCCTGAACAACTATCCAGATTATTTGATCGTTTTTATCGAACAGATGCGTCTAGACAAAGAACAGAAGAAGGAACCGGCTTAGGGCTTGCCATAACAAAATCTATTCTTGATATGCTTGGGGCGACCATCCAGGCTGAATCCCTCAATGGTCGAATCATTTTTACCATTGTTTTTCAAAGTGAATCCATGCAAGGGGAATCATTTTAACTCATTTTTTGAACCTCTTCCATTTACCCGAGTTGACCTTACATAAAGCTCAAACTGAGAGCCAGAGCTACGCCAGCACCTATCATGGCAATTGTGTAGCCAAATATGATAGCTCGGCCAAACTGTGCCCCCCCTGTCATCCATGCAATTGTCGCTTTGCTTAACATGTTGCTCAGTGTGGCCAGCCCTAGCGCGACAGCAGCCACATTTGTTGTTAAGCCTTCAGTACTATGCAGGCGGGCAAGTGAGACTAAAATAGCATCTACGTCTGCTAGCCCAGAAATAGTCGATAATACGAAGATGCCGCTGGTGCCCAACCATTGTTTTGCTGCCGGGACCAAGACTGCCATGACAGCCAGGAAAGCAGCGAAGCTGAATGCTGTCCCAAGATCAAAAGGAGCCATTGCTTCTATTGTTCGATCGTTGTTTTCAGCGCTGGTAATTTGGCGTTGTCTCCACAATGCCATACCCAGCAGAAGGATTCCCGCAATCATCATTGCACCACCAAAAGTGCTTAGCAATGCTGGCTCAATGACGCCTATCAGCACAACCATACGAAAAAACATGATGCCACAGGCAGCCAATGTTCCAGAAATAGCAGCACTGACCATGACGGGGTGCTGGCGTGTATAGCGTGCCAGTGCGACAGTTGCAGCTGTAGAAGATGCCAAACCACCCAATAGACCTGTCCAGAATATGCCTCTTTCTGAACCGGTAAGCCGCATGGCAAAATGACCTGCCAGAGAGAGTCCGGCAATCAGGATCACTGCCCACCATAACTGGTAAGGATTTAATGCAGCAAAAGGTCCCAGACCCGTATTGGGTAAGTAGGGTAATATAACGACAGAAAGTACCAGCAACTGCAGGGATGCGGTTAATTCACGATGCTCTATCAAGCGTAGCCAACCGTGTAAGGTTGGCTTGAGATCCAAAAATACAGCGACGATTACAGCCGCGGTTAATGCTAAAGTAACATTACCATGGGATGCATATGCACCTAAAACTAATGTCAACAGCATCGCGATCGTCGTGGTAGCGCTTAGATTACCGGAAAGTTTTGCGGTACGCGCGTAGGACACTGTTAATAATAAGGAAAGCCCTAATACGGCCGCGACCAGCGGCCAAGGCCCGAAGTTTGGTTGTAAATGACCGAGCACTCCTCCGAGCAATCCTGTCAATGTGAAGGTACGTAGGCCTGCTACTCGGCTGCCCTCGGGCAATTCACGATCGTGCCATCCTCGTTCTAAACCAATGAGCAGGCCGATGGCAAGTGCTGCAATAAGACCTGGTACATCTGGTGGAAGAAAAGAACTCTCTATCATAACTTTTTATTTCGCAGGCGAAGGGCATTCGTGATGACTGAAGCTGAACTCAAACTCATAGCCAAGGCGGCAATCATCGGTGACAACAACCAACCGGTAAATGGATATAGTACGCCAGCCGCGATAGGGATACCCAAAGCATTGTAAAGGAAAGCAAACATGAGGTTCTGTTTCATGTTGCCGACAGTAGCTTCCGAAAGTGAACGGGCAACAGCAATCCCTCGTAAATCTCCCTTGACCAGCGTAACTTGGGCACTATTCATTGCAACATCAGTCCCGGTTCCCATAGCGATACCGACATCAGCTTTAGCCAAGGCTGGTGCATCATTGATGCCATCACCAGCCATAGCCACGATGCGACCTTCCTTCTGCAATTTGCTGACCAGTTCTAGTTTATCTGCGGGTTTGACTTCGCCATGTACCTCATCAATGCCTAGACGTGCTGCGACTGAACGGGCAGTGGTGAGACCATCTCCTGTTGCCATCACGATACGTAGACCCGCTTCCTTCAGGGTGGCAAGTGCTTCTGGGGTATTTTTTTTGATGGGATCGGATACTGCAAGCAGACCGGCCAATTCACCATTGATGGCTAGATGCATCACACTTGCACCTTCCGAACGCAGCTCTTCGGCTTGCGGAATCAGAGATTGTACCGAGATACCCAATTGCTCCATCAGTGCTGTGTTGCCCAAAGCTAACTGACGATCGCCCACTTGACCTCGAACACCAATCCCTGAGCCCGATTCAAAATTATCTGGTGTTTCAAGAGACAGGCCACGTTCGTGTGCTGCGTTTACAATCGCTTCGGCTAGCGGGTGTTCACTGCCTTGATCAAGACTGGCGGCTAAACGTAATACTTCAGATTCGTCAAAATCTGATGCGGCAACTACACGATCGAATACAGGGCGTCCTTCAGTTAACGTACCTGTTTTATCGATGATTAGTGTGTCAATCTTGCGTAGATTCTCAATGGCTGCTGCATCACGAAACAGCACACCATGAGTAGCACCTTGACCCGTCGCAACCATGATAGACATTGGAGTTGCCAAGCCTAGTGCACAAGGACAGGCAATAATGAGTACTGCCACAGCATTGATTAATGCATAAACCCAGCTTGATTCTTCTGGGCCGAATAGTCCCCATCCAAAGAAGGTAAGCAAGGCAATGGTCACTACAGCCATGACGAACCAACCTGCTACCTGATCAGCCATACGTTGCATTGGTGCTCTCGATCGTTGAGCTTGCGCCACCATCTGTACGATCTGGGATAACATGGTACTTGAACCAATTTTCTCTGAACGCATGATCAATGAACCATTGGTATTCAGGGTAGCTCCAATGACTTTATCGCCGATACGTTTAGTGATAGGTAAAGGTTCACCTGTCAGCATCGATTCATCCACTGAACTACTTCCTTCAGTGATTACACCATCCACAGGCACTTTTTCACCTGGGCGAATTCTGAGTAAATCTCCTACATGGACATGCGTTAGAGGAACATCTTCTTCAGTTCCATCAGGCAGGATTCGGCGAGCTGTTTTAGGAGCGAGCCCAAGGAGTGACTTAATTGCAGCAGAAGTTTGCGAACGTGCTTTTAACTCCAATATTTGTCCCAGTAGGGTCAATGAAATGATGACCGCTGAAGCTTCAAAGTAAACAGCGACACGACCCATGGAAATAAATGAGTCTGGGAAGATTTGCGGTGCAATGGTTGCGACCACACTATAAATAAATGCAGCTCCAGTGCCCAAACCAATCAGCGTCCACATGTTCGGGCTGCGATTCACAACCGATTGCCAACCCCGGGAAAAAAATGGCCAACCTGCCCAAAGTACAATTGGGAGTGACAACACCAGTTCAATCCAGCTCTGAACAGCCATATTGAACAGGTTCATTTGATGACCAAACATCGCCAAAAAAGTCACGATGATGGTCAATGGCAGTGTCCACCAGAAGCGTCGGCGGAAATCACGTAACTCCGGATTCTCATCTTCCTCTAATTCAGGAATGAGTGGCTCCAGTGTCATTCCGCATTTAGGACAGTTTCCAGGATGATCTTGCCTGATTTCTGGATGCATTGGGCATGTATAGATGGTCGTACCTGTTGTGCTTGCCGCATTAACGTGTTGAACAGTCTGATGATGCTGTGTATGTGCATCGGCAGTCGTCGTTGCGGGTTTAGCGATATATTGCACCGGGCTGCTATGAAACTTTGATTGACATTTATCACTGCAAAAAAAGTAAGTTTTCCCCTTAAATTCCTCATGGTATTTCGATTCTTCAGTGACGGTCATACCACAGACTGGGTCTTTCAGTACGTCTGTTGTAGCCTGTGCCATATGGTCCTGGTTATGATTTTTTTGATCTGACATAAATAATTCTCTTATGGAAAAGTGGTTTTATGGCCGAATTTTGGAATAAATCTCGGAGTCTGTTGAGCATAGCTGTCATAGACAGCGCCAAACTGTTTACTCATTTCAGCCTCTTCCTTAATTGCCAAGCGGCTGTACATTAAGAGTAGGATTGGAAACATAATCAGTGTCAGTAAAGTTGGCCATTGCAATAAAAAACCCAGCAAGATCATCACAAAAGCCACGTATTGTGGGTGACGTATACGTGCATAAGGGCCTGTGATCGCTAAAGAATGCTGACGTTGCGCGTTGTACAGCACGTGCCATGACGTTGATAACAGGTAAAATCCATAGCCCAAGAAAACGTAACTGGCGATATGCAAAATGCCAAAATGTGGATCACCTTTTTCACCTAATAGCGTTGACCACAAGTGACCTGCATTATGAGAAAGTAAGTCAAGTTGAGGGAAGCGAGTTTGAAGCCAACCAGATAACAGGTAAATGGTTAAAGGAAAACCATACATTTCGACAAATAGAGCAATGATAAAAGCCGAAAAGGCCCCAAATGTACGCCAATCGCGCGCAGTGGAAGGTCTAAAAAAACTGAAAGCGAACATGATAAAAACTGCTGAGTTAATGATAACCAGCGTCCATAAACCATAAGCCGATTCCGCATGATTCATGATGGATCTCCTGATAAGAGCTATTTTTTGTTATCAGATATATCGGATTTTTTTTGCTGCGAGTGGTTATGCCCATGACCACCATGCATAAAAATATGCATCAGTGGACACGCTAAAAGGAATAAATAAGGCAAAGCACCGATAACGTGGGCTAAATGTTCCGTTAATAGAAAATAAGCTGCGATACCACCCAGCACGATTAGACCAATGGCATAACGTGTAGACCAAAAGTTAGGTACTGAATTATTTTCTTGGTGTTGGTGATTCATGGTGCTTTTCCCTAATTCATGGGTAACTATTTAGTTGCTGACGGAGGCATACAGTCCATCATCATCTGCATCATGGATTGCATCATGTCCATACGTTTTTCCATCATTTGCTGACGGTCAGCCATATTTGCATTCATGCTTTGGCTGCCCATCTGTTTCATCATACTCATACCTCCTTGCATGAGTTTCATGTGCTCAGCCATAAGTTTCTGACGTTCTTGTGGGGTTTTTGCAGCCATCATCTTCTCATGCATGGCTTGCATCGCCTTCATGTGTTGATCCATTGCAGCCATTTTATCTGTAGCAGTGGTGCTGGTAACTGTTTGCTTAATTGTTACTGCAGATGGTGCTGTTTTTTCAGGGTGGTGATCTTTGTGTTCATCGGATTGCTGTGCAAATGTATTCAATGACGCGGCTGCGATACATAAGCCCAAAAAAATGTTTTTGAATTTCATCATAATTTTTTCCTTTAAATAATTTGGAAGTAAAAGCTATGTTTTAGTACTGAACAGAGACTAGGAATTTGACTACTAAACTGATGAAATTTTTGGTTATTCTCTGTCTCTCTTAAAAATTTTAGCACTATTAATTAATTATTTTTAAAAATGACAAAAATGTAATTTTGAGATCTTCTCGAAATATATAGTCTATGCTGAGATGACAAAAATTTTATTTAATATTAATCTTTTAAAACTATTAAAGTTGTTATGATTTTATGTGCTTAAAAAAATAAAAATGAAATGATTAGATGACTCCAAGGCTAGTTAGAGACACATTCTTAATGTAATTTACACTGTTATTCCTTTAAAGAAAAAATACAGTTGATCAAAATAGTTTTTTATAGAAAAAAGGGTGGATAATTTAATTATTAAACTTATTGGTATATTTATTAGATAGAAGGTAAAGAAGATTATTTTTAATATTAGGGTTTATAATCCAAATTTCAGAGTAAGGAATCTACTACTTATATAATAGAGATTCCATCTCCAAAACAGTACTACTGTATGAATGAGTTGTATTCAATGCAGGGAAGAATGTAGATCCTTAATACTAACGGAAAATTATTTTACTGAATTTTCATGTAAAGACTCATTTAATTGATCAATCACTGTCGTCCATTCACCATCAGAGTGTAGTTTTTCTTCTAAAAAATGACGTTGAGCATCAGTCCAAAAAATTGCTTGTGTTAAAAAAACATCTCCAGCTAGCTGATGGCTCTCTATGAATTTTGCAATTGCTTCTTCAGTAGAAGCTAAACCAAGCTGTTCAAATAATTTGGTCATTCTTGGACGTGTTTGAGTCATGTGCTTAGCCCATAAATTTATATTAGATCAAATTAAACATAACATGTTTATATTTAAACTAAAATATAAAAAATTAAATAGCTACTATTTTCTTAGACAAAATGATTACTACATTTCATAAATCAACCACCTACATAATTTGTTTGTTAAATGATCATTATTTTTCAATAAGATTATTTTAATAGTTAAAGATTTTAAATTTTAAAAATGACAAAAATGTAATTTTGAAGTCATCGCTCTGTTTGTGTCTCTCACTAATAATTGAAATATAAGAGGAGATGATGTGGTCTCATTAAATATAGATTTTATAAAGTCATCTCTAATGAACTAACGAATCAAGAGGAAACGTAAATGAAATTATTTCAAAATAAAATGACTGCTCTACGTCATGTTGTAGTAGCTGCAACGATGATTGTGGCTACTACAACTACGTTCGCTCATGTGAGTTTAGTGAGTGCGATTCCTGCGGAAAATGCATCTGTCCTTAGTCAACCAAAGAACTTGACCCTTAACTTTGGTGCAGAGGTTATGTTGATGAATATTAAGTTACTGGATGCTCAGCGAAGAGATGTTCCTTTAAAATATGAAGTTACTCATGACTTAAAGAAATCCTTTGATGTCGCTCTTCCGAAACTGAAAAAAGGTAAATATACCGTTGTCTGGACAACAATGGGGAAAGATGGCCACAACATGAATGGTGAATATAGTTTCACTATCAAATCAACTAAATAAGAATTGATTACCTTTCAACATGTCAGTGAGGTGCTGGCATGTTGTTCTAGAATGGACAAAAATAATGATTTCTGAATATTGGATGTGGGCCACTTGGTTAACTAAGGTTATTTTATATTTAAGTTTAGCTTTTGTCGTTGGTGGAGCCTTTTGCTATTTTTTACTTAGACAATATCTTGAACTAAAAGAATCGATTCTTAAATATATTACAATTGGCGCTGGATTAGGCCTAATTTCCAGTACCTTGGGATTTTTTATTCTGATTGGTAGTTTTGCCAATACTGGTATTACAGGGATGGTGGACCCCACGTATATTAATATATTGGTTAATACTCCGACGGGGTATATATACGTTCTTCGTTCTATTAGTTTTGCTCTTTTACTTCTTCTCATGGTGGTTAAAGTTAACAGGAACAAAGGTCAGTTTTCTATAATTGAAAGTTCAATATTTTGTATTTTACTTATCCCGATTATTTTTAGTTTTTCCCAGCTCGGACATGTCGCTAATTTAACCTTACTTGCTCAAATTTTATTATCAATCCATATTCTAGTTATGTCTTTATGGATGGGGTCTTTATATCCGTTATGGAAAACCAGCCGGGAAATAAGTGGTTTACCTTTAAAAGATCGCATGCATGTATTTGGACGTATTGCTGCTTTCATTGTTGGGATATTAATCGCCTGTGGCGCTAGTGTAGCTCTTCTTTTAATTAAAGATTTTAATACCTTAATCAATACTGCATATGGCTATGGTTTCATGGTTAAAATGTTTTTTGTTATAGGTATTCTACTTTTAGCTGCCTTCAACAAATGGTATTTCACCCCGCGTCTTCAACATCCTAAATTCGCTAAACACCTTAGTCATGCCATTTTATTTGAGATGTTATTAGGTCTATCAATTCTATTAACAACAGGCTATATAACCACTGTCGTGGGTATTGAATAAGAGAATTTCAAAATAAGGGAATTGAGGAAATTTAACATTACTGCATTTATCTTTTGTAGCTGAGCAATAAAGTTTCTACTGGACTGTCAACTTACGACAATCAGAACAGTAAAATCGCATCATGAGGCATTATACATAAAGGTAGTCACCGGTTTTTAGCTTATCTTCAACCCATAACGGTCTCATCTATTCAGTTCACTACCATTGATTGAAACAACTAATCTTATAAATTTCAGAGTGATCGTAGATGACAAAAATGTCATTTTAAAGTCACATTAATGTTGGTTAAGTACTTTTACTGTAGTCATTAGAACACTCTTCTTTGGAATACTCTGAAGAAAACTGTAAGGTTGTAAACAGACCAAGTTACAGCGAGTCACTGATTCAGAAAAAGGCTGGTTGTATGGTGAAAGTTTAGAGTTACTGTTCTAATGTTTTAAACAAATGTTTTGTTAAAAAGGAGCAACATATGAAATTTCACATCGCTAATATGACTTGTGGTGGTTGTGCACGCGGCATTACTACCGCAATTAAAGAGCTCGACTCGAATGCCTCACTCGATATTGATTTACAAAACCGTATTGTTGAAATCAACACAACGGTGAGTCAGGATCAAGTCATTGCCACTCTCAGTGAGCGTGGATTTACAGCTGATCCTGCTTAATCTCTGTTAGAGTAACAGTGGGAATTCCTTACCACTTTTACTCTCTCTTATTTTCCTCATCGTACAGATAAAACCTGTACTTGCTTGAAATAAAAGTAATCCCTGAATTCCCCCTAATCTTGGTTCGAGCTGATCTTCGCATATAGAACTCAGCATATCTAAATGATAGAGATCGTATATGAGTACCGAAATGACTGATACGCCACACTACAGTGAAACATTAGAGATTGAGGGGATGACATGTGCTTCTTGTGTAGGCCGTGTGGAAAAAGCTTTAAAATCTGTTGAGGGTGTTGAATCGGCTCATGTAAATCTGGCTACCGAAAAAGCAGTCATTTATGCGCATCAACCACTTGATCGCGCTACTTTAATTAAAGCCGTAGAAAAAGCAGGCTACGAAGTGGAAGCGCTGCAACCAATAGAGCTTACGATTGAGGGTATGTCATGTGCTTCTTGTGTAGGTCGAGTAGAAAAGGCCTTAAAATCTGTTGAGGGTGTGGAATCAGCTCATGTAAATCTGGCTACTGAAAAAGCGACTATTCAGGCAAGCTCATCTGTCACTCGTGACTCGTTAATTCAGGCCGTCACCAAAGCAGGGTTTGAAGCAAAGTCAGTTCATCAAACTACGGAAAGCTTTCAAGATAAAAAGAATATTGAATTAGAAAAACTTAAAAAAGATTTAATTCTGTCAGTCTTATTGACTCTACCCGTTTTTATTTTAGAAATGGGATCACACCTGATTCCCGCCTTTCATACGTTTATGATGGATAACATTGGCCAACAAAATAGCTGGTTAATGCAATTTTTCTTGACCACAGTAGCATTAATTTTTCCAGGCCGACGCTTCTTCAAAAAGGGCATCCCAAGTTTATTCCGCTTAGCACCAGACATGAATTCCTTGGTGGCTGTAGGAACATTGGCTGCTTATCTTTATTCAGTGGTTGCTACTTTCTTTCCAAGTGTCCTGCCACAAGGCACGGTCAATGTTTATTATGAAGCTGCAGCGGTTATTATCACTTTAATTCTATTAGGTAGATTTTTTGAAGCCAAGGCAAAAGGCCGAACGTCTTTAGCAATTCAACATCTAGTTGGAATGCAGCCTAAAGTTGCCAGAATACAGCTCAATAATCAGGTGATAGAAGTTCCGATTGCCGAAGTTCAAACAGGAACGATTGTAGAGATTAGACCAGGCGAGCGTATCCCTGTCGATGGTGAAGTTATTCACGGCCAAAGTTTTATTGATGAATCCATGATTACTGGCGAGCCTATGCCCGTTGAAAAAACGATAGGCTCTACTGTGGTAGGAGGAACAATTAACCAAAGTGGCAGCTTAAATATCAAAGCCACCTCTGTTGGTAGTTCATCAGTGCTTTCTCAAATCATCCGAATGGTTGAACAGGCACAGGGTTCCAAGCTGCCTATTCAGGCATTGGTTGATAAAATTACCATGTGGTTTGTACCTGTAGTAATGGGTCTCTCTCTTTTAACTTTTATTACTTGGTTTATCTTCGGCCCTGAGCCAGCCCTAACGTTTAGCTTAGTTAATGCAGTTGCGGTACTCATTATTGCATGTCCTTGTGCAATGGGACTTGCAACGCCTACATCAATCATGGTGGGAACTGGGCGTGGTGCTGAAATGGGTGTTTTATTCCGTAAAGGGGAAGCTTTGCAGCTGCTCAAAGAAACTAAAGTGGTTGCTGTTGATAAAACAGGGACCCTGACTGAAGGGAAACCAATTTTAACCGATCTGCATGTCTTAGAAGGGTTTGAATACAATGCCGTACTTTCACTTATGGCAGCCGTTGAATCAAAGTCTGAGCATCCTATTGCTCGAGCAATTGTACAAGCCGCTATAGATAAGGAATTAATTCTGTCTCCTGTTGCTGATTTCAAGTCAGTCACGGGCTATGGAATAGAAGCAACGGTGTCTGAACATTTGGTTCATATTGGTGCAGATCGATATATGGAAAAACTAGGTTTGAATCCTAATGTTTTTTCTCAATTTTCGGATCGTTTGGGAGAAGAAGGAAAAACCCCTCTCTATGTTGCGATTGACCAGAAACTTGCTGCCATTATTGCTGTAGCAGATCCAATTAAAGAATCAACATTTGCTGCAATTGAAGCGTTACATCAGTTAGGTTTAAAGGTTGCCATGATTACAGGTGATAACCGTCATACAGCTCAAGCGATTGCAAAAAAACTAGGTATTGATGAGGTTATTGCAGAAGTCTTACCAGAAGGTAAAATAGAGGCCGTTAAAAAATTAAAAAATCAATATGGTAAACTCGCATATGTTGGAGATGGCATTAATGATGCCCCTGCACTTGCAGAAGCAGATATTGGTTTAGCAATAGGTACAGGTACAGACGTAGCTATTGAAGCTGCTGATGTGGTTTTGATGTCTGGCAACCTGAAAGGAGTGCCAAATGCTATCGCTTTAAGCAAAGCGACTATAACCAATATTCGTGAAAATTTATTTTGGGCATTTGTTTACAATGCAGCTCTGATTCCTATTGCAGCAGGTGTACTTTATCCGCAATTTGGACTGCTACTTTCTCCTGTATTTGCTGCTGGTGCAATGGCTCTCTCGTCAATATTTGTACTAGGAAATGCTTTACGATTAAAACGTTTTAAAGCCCCCCTTGCAATTATTTAACCATTTTTTATATACATTGGCTTTGTTGCACAAAGATTTGAAATGCAAAGCGCCCCTAATTGAGCCAAATTTAAGGCGTAACTTGGGTAAGTGGTCGACCTAATTCCGTAAATCTGTTAAGGACTGCCACACGTGCATGGATCTCATTGACTTGGCTATCAAAACTCCTTGCACTGAGTTTATCTCCTAATAATTTGATGCAATGCATCTTAGTTTCAACCAAACTTCGCCGATGATAGCCTGACCATTTTTTCCATAGTGTCCTGCCTAAACGTTTAATTGCTCGAAGTAATTCATTTCGCTCTAGCGAGCTACTCTTTGTATCTTTCCATGGTTTCGCATTTTTTCTAGGTGGAATCACCGCATGCGCTTGCCGATCTGCAATGACCTGACGGCATTGCTTGGTGTCATAAGCTCCATCGGTATAAACAGAGTCAATCCGCTCATCTTGTGGAATCTGATTAAGTAAATCACCAAGCACCTGTGAATCACTGACATTATTGGTTGTAAGCTGAACTGCTCGTATTTGTAGGGTTTTAGCATCTATACCAATATGAAGTTTACGCCATTGGCGACGATATTCAGGTCCATGTTTCTTGCGTTTCCATTCGCCCTCACCTAGAAACTTCATGCCTGTAGAGTCCATGAGTAGATGCAGCCCATCGCTACTTTTTTGGTAGCTGATTACAATATCAATATGCTTTTGTCTTCTACAAAGCGTGGTGTAATCTGGAGCTATCCAATTTAATCCGCAAAGTTTAATCAGACTTTGCACAAAGCCAGTGATCATACGTAAAGACAGACGGAATAAGGATTTAATCATTAAGCAGCATTGGATGACTGCGTCGGAGTAGGTTTGATTTCGCCCTTGTTTACCGATGGACGGAGCATACCATTGCGTAGCAGGATCAAACCAAATGGCAATATTTCCGCGACTCATGAGTGCTCGGTTATATGCGGGCCAATTGGTTGTGCGGTAGATTTTGTGTGCAGGCTTCTTCATTTGAAAATTATATCGCTGAAAAACCCTTTACAGATAGGTTTGTGCAACAAAGCCATCCACGATTCATATTCAATCCCATGACTTTAAAGCGCAAAGCGTGTTGCAGATGCAGCTCTTATTCCGAGGAATTTTACACTGGTATCGCCCGCCGATAGAAACACCAGATCCGGCAGTCAGGACGTAAATAACCATTCCTCCAGTTTAAATAAAAAAACCTGCAGATTCGATGCAGGTTTTTTTTAGAGATAATCAATCGCGTCTTATTTGGCTTTACGCTCTTTTTCAATCAGGTAATTCACCACCTGAATTACTTTGGCATCATTGCCCTGCACAATATATTTACCATTCACGGTCACCGCTGGTACACCGCTTAACTGATATTGAGCAGTCAAATTTTTTGCCTGAGCAATTTTTGACGAAATCGGGAATGATTTATAAGTCGTGTTAAATTTCTCTTCAGAAATACCATAACGGGTATAGAACTTGGCCAATTGTGCCTGTTCTAAAATTGGACGCTGCTTGTCATGAATATCATGGAATAACTGTAAATGTGCTTTTTGACGCACACCCAGGGCTTCTGAAACATAATAAGCACGTGCAGCCTGTTCCCAAAGCGGGTTCATTGCAGCAGGTGTACGTACAAAACGGATATCTTTGGGTAATTTTTTCAACCAGTCCTGCATATGCGGTTCCAACGTGAAACAGTGACCACAGCCATACCAGAAGAATTCACGTACCTCAATTTTGCCCGGTTTTTCGACTTTGACTGGTTTTGCGACCACCTGATAGTCCTGACCTGCCACAAAATTGGCCATAGCATTGCCTGAAAAGGCCAAAACAGATGCGGCAACAGCTCCTAAAAGGAATTTTTTCATTGGGATTATCGTCCTCTAAATCATTATGCTTAGTGTATGGGTTCACTATAAATCAATTATGCCGGTTCCGTTTTCATGCTGCGAACTTTTGTGCTATCAGAACCGCTACATTAAAGTATGCGACTGATTTTAAGTCAGTTAATATGGCCATTCGACCGCTATGTGTTTTTAGATAATCACAAAAGTTAAACTTTGAGTAATAAAAACGGTTATAATTTCTACGATTAAAACGTAGTGGTCAAACCTACAGTAAATATTAGCTTCTTACTATTCTCTTCAGTAACAGCCGCGTGGCTCTGAGAATGATCTTCTGACATACAATAGTTTCCTTATTCTATTTACGATTAGCTGAGAGACTTGAGTAAGCCTCAATATTTCTGCTAAAAATTGCTTACTATAATTGGTCAAGAAGCTTTCTTTTCATTTATCCACCGGGACAATATTGGTAATAAAACCAACATAAGAAGGGTTGATGAGATAATTCCTCCAATAACCACATTTGCTAGTGGGCACTTTACTTCTTTCTCCAATTCCAATGCCTCCCTAACTAATTAGAGAGTTTTAAGCATTATTACATGAATCTTTCCAGTACTATTGTTGCAAATATACTAAGTTGCATATTTATTCCTGCCTATGTATAGGAGCATATGTAACCCTAAAGTTTAAAATAGTCTTTTCGGATTATTTAAAAATTTGAAAATGGTAAAGAATAAATTAAAAACAATAAATATATTTATCATTCGATTTAAAAAAATTAATTAATCTTAGTTACACCATACTAAAAATAACTAATTTTTAGTTTTCCTAGTTATATGTGCTTCATTATAATTTTGAATTAATTCTCTTCACACCCTTTGCTTTTTTCATTGTTAATTATTTCTAAATTTTTCTCTAAGAAACGAAGTCCCCCATCAGCAAAACTACTGGTTGAAAAAACTATAGTAAAAATAACTAAAACAATCTTCATATATATATTATTGAATCTAATCATATCTTGGACCAAAAAATAATTTCTTCATATACTAATTCCTAGATATATACACCTAAATGACAACCAAATTACAAATTTGTAATTTTGTTAAGGTTTGTCCTAAAAAAAATAAATTAATACTATTTTAACAAAGATAAGTCGTTGCTGAAAAATTTGAATTGTAAGGGATTTAATTAGGCACTGTTGCAAATAGAGATTTGAGTCGATGATGTTCCCTTTAAAAAGTACTTAGAGACCGAAAACCCTGTTGATTAGACACACTTCACCCTGAGGCTGACCATAATAAAATGACGATGCTTGTCCTTTACGTAGTGCACGTATGACTTCAATACCTTTAATTGTGGCATAAGCCGTCTTCATAGATTTGAATCCTAATGTGGCCCTGATGATCCGCTTTAGCTTGCCATGATCACATTCAATCACGTTATTTTTATACTTAATCTGCCTGTGCTCAAGGTCTGGCGGACATTTACCTTCCCGTTTTAACCGTGATAAAGCACGTCCATATGTGGGTGCTTTATCCGTGTTGATCACTTGTGGAATTTGCCACTTCTTCACATTATTTAAAATTTTTCCAAGAAAACAATATGCTGATTTGGTATTACGTCTAGAAGAAAGATAAAAATCAATGGTATCGCCACGTTGATCGACTGCACGATACAGATAAGACCATCGTCCATTCACTTTTACATAGGTTTCATCAATATGCCACGAGCTCAGATCTGTAGGATTACGCCAATACCAGCGTAAACGTTTTTCTATTTCAGGAGCATAACGTTGAACCCAACGGTAAATAGTCGTGTGATCAACATTCACACCCCGTTCGGCCAGCATTTCCTGCAGTTCACGATAGCTAATGCCATATTTACAATACCAGCGCACAGCCCAAAGAATGATTTCGCCCTGAAAATGCCGACCATGGAAAGGATTCATATGCTGCACCTTTAGCTAAAACAGTCTTCAGCTTACCATTCGTGGTTATTTGCAACAGTGCCCTTACTTCAAAGCCAAAATTTTTCGGGCACCATTAAGTACGAATAAAGAAACCAGTATGCCAATGATTAAGTCTGGATAAGCTGATCCCGTCCACGCCACGAGTACACCGGCAAATATAACGCCCATATTTACGACAACGTCATTCGCCGAGAAAATCCAACTGGCTTTCATATGTGCGCCATCTTCTCGATGACCAGAAATAAGATATAAGCATGTCACGTTAGCTATAAGTGCGAGCAGGCCAATAACAATCATGAGCGTTGATTCTGGCTCGCTTCCAAACATGAATCGTCTAATGACATCAACAATCACGATAACAGCAAGTAATAACTGAATCCAACCTGCGAAATGGGCTGCTTTTATTTGATATTTCGCAGCTTTTCCGACGGCATATAGCGCAATACCATAAACGGCTGCATCGGCAAACATATCTAGAGAATCAGCAATCAATCCTGTAGACGCAGCAATAATACCGCTGATGAATTCTATAAAGAAAAGTAGAGCATTAATACCTAATAACAGTTTAAGTACTTTAGCTTGTCTCACAGGATCAGGTTCATTAGGTATATCGCCTGAAGAAAGCTGTGTTTCATCAAGTTTCGCCCCAAAACCCAGTCCTTCGAGTTTAGCCGTAATTTGCTGAATCCCTTCATTATGGAAGACTTTCAGTTTTCGATTGGGAAGATCAAAAGTAAGACCTTTAACTGCTTCAATATCTGCAAGAGCCATACGGACCATTTGCTCTTCAGCAGAGCAATCCATTTTAGGAATGGTGTAGGTACTTGTTTGCTTAGCCTGTTGATTGCTTATATAAGTTTCAGTCTTCACAAGCTTTGCACCAAAACCCAAAGCTTCAAGTTTGGTGGTTATATTTTCATCTTTTTGATTATGTAGAACCTTTAAAGAACGGTTAGGTAAATCAAAGATGAGTTTTTGAACACCATCAATTGAAGATAGCGCCATACGAACCATCTGTTCTTCCGCAGAACAATCCATTTTGGGAACTAAGTATTCACTCATGTAGTGCGAATCTTTTAAAACGTCTTCAGTGCTTAAATTTTCTTTGGGATCAGAACCACAACAGGATTGAGCGGTATCTTCACAACTGTTTGAAGTGTTACAGCAAGGAGATGAAGATTTTTTTTCTTCCTCTTCACCACAACAGCTAAGCGTATTATCACAATTCTTTGAATTGTTTGCTTCTGCAATTGATGGATGATTTTCTTGTTGAGATTTCTTATCTTCGCATGGTGTTTCTTTACTACATCCACAACCACTCATAATTATACCCATTAAAAAAATTATAAACTTTGAATATTAGAATCCCTATAGTTACTATAGAGTCAAGAATCTTTGGAAATACTAACTCAATGCATTTAAAAATTGGTGAACTCTCTAAAAAAACCTCATGTTCAGTATTAACAATTAGGTTTTATGAAAAGGAAGGTTTAATTCCGGAACCGGAAAGAACGGAAGGAAATTACCGCCTTTACGATGTAGGCTATGTTGAGCGAATTAAATTTATTTTGAATTGCCGAACTTTAAATATGAGTTTGAATGAAATTCGTCAATTACTTACCTATAAAGACAAACCTGAGAAAAATTGTTCAGATGTGAATGAATTAATTGACTTACATGTCAGTGCTATCAGAGAAAATATAATCAAGCAACAAAAGCTTATTGAACAACTATCTGATTTAAGAGGTACTTGTGATGGTTTATGTACAATTGACCAATGTGGAGTTTTAAAAAATCTAGCTTGATTATCTAGACCTATGCTTTTTTCAAAAAATCGGCACTGTTGCAAATAACCACGAATGGTAAGCTGAAGACTGTTTTAGCTAAAGGTGCAGCATATGAATCCTTTCCATGGTCGGCATTTTCAGGGCGAAATCATTCTTTGGGCTGTGCGCTGGTATTGTAAATATGGCATTAGCTATCGTGAACTGCAGGAAATGCTGGCCGAACGGGGTGTGAATGTTGATCACACGACTATTTACCGTTGGGTTCAACGTTATACGAATCTAAAAATGGGAGCCTATAGCTCCCATTTTTATTGTTAAACGTTGAATCCTATATGTTTTCCTGTTGGAAGCTCTACATCAATACGGAGCTTCCCACCCATTGCCTCAACATACTTTTTCATGGTTGAAATCTTAAGATCATTGCCACGATTTTCTATTGCTGAAAGCGATGGCTGTTTTATTCCCAAAGTTTCAGCAAGCTCTTTTTGAGAAATTTCGAGTTCTTCACGAATAAGATGAAGCTGATTTTCTAGCAGTAATTCATCAGCCATTTTTTGAATACGGGCTTGGCTCTCTGGAGAGCGGCTAGCTAACAATTCTTGCAGAGTCTTAGCCATTAGATTTATCTCCTAGGGTAGTGAGATGAAGGGCACTGTTGCAAATAGAGATTTGAGTCGATGATGTTCCCTTTAAAAAGTACTTAGAGACCGAAAACCCTGTTGATTAGACACACTTCACCCTGAGGCTGACCATAATAAAATGACGATGCTTGTCCTTTACGTAGTGCACGTATGACTTCAATACCTTTAATTGTGGCATAAGCCGTCTTCATAGATTTGAATCCTAATGTGGCCCTGATGATCCGCTTTAGCTTGCCATGATCACATTCAATCACGTTATTTTTATACTTAATCTGCCTGTGCTCAAGGTCTGGCGGACATTTACCTTCCCGTTTTAACCGTGATAAAGCACGTCCATATGTGGGTGCTTTATCCGTGTTGATCACTTGTGGAATTTGCCACTTCTTCACATTATTTAAAATTTTTCCAAGAAAACAATATGCTGATTTGGTATTACGTCTAGAAGAAAGATAAAAATCAATGGTATCGCCACGTTGATCGACTGCACGATACAGATAAGACCATCGTCCATTCACTTTTACATAGGTTTCATCAATATGCCACGAGCTCAGATCTGTAGGATTACGCCAATACCAGCGTAAACGTTTTTCTATTTCAGGAGCATAACGTTGAACCCAACGGTAAATAGTCGTGTGATCAACATTCACACCCCGTTCGGCCAGCATTTCCTGCAGTTCACGATAGCTAATGCCATATTTACAATACCAGCGCACAGCCCAAAGAATGATTTCGCCCTGAAAATGCCGACCATGGAAAGGATTCATATGCTGCACCTTTAGCTAAAACAGTCTTCAGCTTACCATTCGTGGTTATTTGCAACAGTGCCAAACAGCGCAATAAAATAGAAACGTTATTCAGCTTATTGAAAGGCCAATACAATTTAGTGACGAGTAAAGCTCGTAGTATTCATGGATTTCTAAGTGGGATTTACGCATCGTTATGCGCATATCAATTAACTCATCGAAATAAGCCGAAAATTCAAATTATGGAACCATTGGCTTAAACAGGATTCGGGTTAATAAACATATAAACTACTATTAAGAATAAATGAATTGAGCAACATTAAATTCTTATTGAAGTCAATCGTTCGCTAGACAAAATTGAAATCTTTCTTTTATTGACAATATGTTAACCACACTAGACTTCAATAAAATCACTGTTCATTATAAATCACATAATAACTATATTTTTGGAGTACGATTCAATGGGATTCAAACTCATACCAACCATAATTTCAGTATCACTTACCCTTATTATTTGGTTTCTCATTCCAATTCCGCAAGATGTTTCTGCAAATGCTTGGCTTCTATTTGCGATGTTTATTGGTGTTATTTCAGCCATTATTGGTAAAGCAATGCCTATTGGTGCAATTTCGATTATCGCGATAGCACTGGTCGCGATTACCCGAGTAACAGCAGATAACCCTAGCGATGCCATCAAAGATGCTTTAAGTGGCTTTGCTAACCCTCTTATTTGGTTGATTGGTATATCCATCATGATTTCAAAAGGGTTACAAAAAACAGGGCTAGGTGCACGACTAGGTTATTACTTTATTGCAGTTTGGGGTAAAAGAACCATTGGTATTGGCTATAGCCTTGCATTATCTGAACTCATTCTTGCACCTGTTACCCCAAGTAATACAGCACGTGGAGGCGGAATTATTCACCCTATCGTGCGCTCGATTGCAACGAGTTTTGACTCAGATCCAGAAAAAGGCACTGAAGGTAAAATTGGTAAATATCTTGCTTTGGTCAATTACCATTCAAATCCTATTACTTCTGCCATGTTTATTACGGCTACTGCACCCAACCCTTTAGTCGTTGAACTCATTGCGAAAGCGACCAATAGTCAAATCCATTTGAGTTGGACCACATGGGCATTAGCAATGGTTTTACCAGGTGTTGTTGCATTAGCATTTATGCCGATTGCGCTTTACTTTATGTACCCACCTGAAATTAAAAAAACACCAAATGCTGCACAATTTGCCAAAGACCGTTTACAAGAAATGGGTCCCATTACCTTACATGAAATGATTATGTTGGCTGTATTTGGAATTTTATTATTACTCTGGGCAGGTATTCCTGCCATGTTGTTGGGTGATATGTGGACTTTAGACCCAACTACAACCGCGTTTATTGGTTTATCACTCCTTCTGCTTACAGGAGTTTTAACTTGGGATGATGTCTTAACTCAAAAGAGTGCATGGGATACAGTAACTTGGTTTGCTGCATTGGTCATGATGGCGACCTTTTTAAATAAGCTCGGCTTAATCGCTTGGTTTTCTGGTGTTTTACAAACTAGCATTGGACAGCTTGGCTTAACGTGGGTTCCTGCTTCCATGCTTTTACTATTTGCTTATATGTACGCTCACTATATTTTTGCCAGTACTACTGCACATATTACCGCTATGTTTTCAGCATTCTACATTGCAGGTATCGCACTAGGTGCTCCTCCAATGTTCTTTGCACTGATTATGGCAGCAGCATCAAGCATTATGATGACGCTGACTCATTATGCGACAGGTACATCCCCTATTATTTATGGTTCAGGTTATACAACGCTTGGTGAATGGTGGAAAGCTGGTTTTGCTATGAGCATTATCAATATAGCTATTTTTATTGTATTGGGCGGACTTTGGTGGAAGATGCTGGGCTATTGGTAATTTAATATCTATAACAAAATTAAAATTTTATAAGTATAGTTATATCTATACAACCTGCCCCCTGAATAAGGGGGCTTTTTAAGAGTTGCTGCTGGAATCACAAGCGGGTTTACCGCATTTACTGTGAGTTGGCACTGAATCTGCGTATTAAACCGAGAAGAAGACTAAAACGGCATGCGCCTGAACCATTGAAAGAACCAATCCGAGAAAATCAGGTTTGGTCATTAGATTTTATGCATGATCAGCTTTCCGATGGTCGCAAGTTTCGATTATTGAATGTGATTGATGATTACCGCCGCGAAGGCCTAGCCATTGACGCAGGGTTCTCATTGCCCACAATCAGGGTTATTCGTACGTTGAATCAATTGCTGGAGTGGAGAGAAAAACCGTTAGTGATCCGATGCGATAATGGTCCCGAATTTATCAGTCACGAATTTGTGCGCTGGGCTACTGAGCACGGTATTCGTATTGAATATATTCAACCGGGTAAGCCACAGCAGAATGCGTATATTGAACGCTATAATCGGACCATACGTTATAGTTGGCTGAGCAAGCATTTATTTGATACTTTGGATGAAGTACAAGATTATGCAACAAACTGGTTGTGGCATTACAACCATGAAAGACCACATCAAGCTAACAAAGGAAAGCCACCTCTAATGGCTGCTTAACCTCTACTTTTAACTTCGGTTATTTATGGGAGGATTACCGATTGATGCAACAGCTAGGTCTACATGGTGTTTGGTGTGGTAAGAATAAATATACTACCCAGAGCTGAGATGAACAAAAACGTGTACCTGACTTGGTGAAACGGAATTTTAGAGCAGATCATCCTAAATCACTTGTCGGTTGCTGACTTCGCATATATTCGAACCAATTCTGGTTGGGTTTATGCGGCAGTGAATTACTGCATTATATAACTTGTAGTTCTCCTTCTTTAGAATGATTCATGTTGATCATTTTCAATATCGTTGAAAATATTCACTATAAAACTATTCTTATTTTCTAATTCCTTTAACTCTTTAGATATAACATTCTCATATTTGTCGAAAAAACCTTGTAGATCTGGGTTTTTAGTAATGATATTTTCAATGAAAACTTTTTCGATTTTACGTCTTTCGAGTGCATTTTCCAAACTCTTTTGTTCCTCAATTAATGCTTCTTTGACTTTCTTTACTTTCTCAACATTTCGATAGGATTTTAAATAAGAAGATTCGCTGTATCTAAAAATATTACGGTTATCCTTGTCTCTCACTGTTAAAAGAAAATTGCATTTTACTAGTATATTTAAGCCTCTATAAATACTTTGCTTTTCAGAGAGTTCAATAAATTGTCTATCATTAAAAATAGCCTTTATAAAGTCATTCGCTCGCCATTCGATGATTTCATGATTCAGTAAAATGTGAAAAAAATCACTGTAAAAAGGTAGAGTATATTTTGACATGGATAAGCACAATTAAAGCAAAAGAGAGTTGATGACCTAGTGTTGAACTGTATATAGAATCATAACTTTAACAATTGGTAGAGGATCAAAAATAGGCTCTTGAGATCAACGCAGATCTGGCAAGCTTGTTCAAAAGTTACCATCGGGCAATGTAATGTCGACTTCTTGATTTCACAATACTAAGGAATCCTTAGTAATAACTCAAGTTGAAACTAAGAAAATCTTAGTTTTAAGGTGGGTGCTTATGTTTAATGCCAACACATAATTTAAATGTTTTTGCCTTACGACTTCGTATAGCGCGAAAAGCAAAAAAACTTTCACAAGAGCGCTTGGGGATCTTGGCTGGAATTGATGAATCTTCTGCTAGTGCGCGTATGAATCAGTATGAACGTGGAAAACATGTTCCTGATTTTTTAATGGCTTCCAAAATTGCAGAAATTTTAGATTTACCAACAGCATATTTTTATGTAGAAAACGATTTATTGGCAGAAATAATACAAGTTAGTCATACTTTAAGTAATGAGCAGAAGTTAGAAGTTCTACGATTTATTAAAGACTTACAAAAGTTTTGAATCTTATATCTTTCTTCTTGAATAAGATGAGTATAGTTCATGATGCAACTTTGACTTCGGTCTGGCGGAGGCAAAATGCTAGCTCATCTTGCCTCCTTCCTATGATTTAATCTCTGTAATACTTTATTTTTAGATCTAAGTAATCAAAAAGCAGAATAATATTACGTTAATTTGTTAGCTAATTAGATAACTTCATATACTAAATATATTATATTAGCTATATAGCTAACATATTGTGGCCGAATTACTATGGCGAGTAGAGTAGAAATTGGAAAAAAAGTTCGTATAGAACGAAGAGACCTTGGCTATACACAGCAAAAACTATCCGAATTGATCCGAATCAATAAAACTACAATCTCTGAGATCGAGAATGGACGTTTTACGGGTTCATTTGACATATTTGAACGTGTACTTGATGCGGTTGGTTTGCAGTTTGATGTATCTCCAAAGCAACATTCCCTGCCCCATTGGGATGAGATTGAAAATATGTTTGCTGAGGAGGATGAATGAATTCTCAAACCAATCTTCCTGCAAAAATCACCAATATCATGGTGCGTGCCAATCAAACTGAATTAGGTGTCTTAACCTATGGTTCAGTTCACCATTATCAGCCATTACAAGAAAAACAGCATGTGTCACTTACCATGACCCGGAAACGTATGGATGGTTATTCTTCAGGCCCGCTCCATCCAATATTTGCGCAGAATATTCCTGAAGGGTTTAATCGTAGATTAATAGTTGAAAAGCTTTCAAGATATACCAAGGTCAATGACATGTACTTATTGGCACTGCAAGGTGATCAAGGCATCGGCATACTCTCATACAAAAGTGAGTTAAATTTTCCCGAGGTAGAATCTTTGAACTTAAGTGAAATTCTATCCTATCGTAGTAAAGAGCCCCTTTTCCCACAACTCTTAGAAAAATACTATCTCAGGACTTCATTGGCTGGGATGCAGCCCAAGGTAAGCATTCCGGATGCATATACTGTTCAATCGGATAACAAAGTTCAGCAAAGGGATTTGATTGTTAAGTCCTTTGATTCCGAATTTCCATTACTTACCGTCAATGAGTTTGTCTGTATGCAGGCTGCACGGCATTGTGGGCTTGAGCCACCAAAGACTTACTTGTCTGAAAATTTAGAAACCTATGTGGTAGAACGGTTTGATAAAACCAGTGATGGTACAAAACTAAGCTATGAAGACTTTACGACGCTCATGAAAAAATCAAATGATCCATGTGCAAAATATACAAGTAGCTATGAAACTCTTCTGAAAGCAACTTATCTATATACGGGTAGCGTAGCTGAAGTTGAAAAAATGTATAAATACATCGTATTCAACTGTTTAATCGGTAATGGCGACGCACATCTTAAAAACTTTGCTTTGCAATATTCCTCAGATATGAAGAACATTTTTGTTTCACCACCCTTTGATCTTACCCATACCCTGATCTATGAATCAATTGATAATCAGATGGCACTCAAACTGGCGGGTAGTAAAGCATTTCCAGACCTGTCACATCTCATCAAATTGGCTGAAAGTGACCAATTTAGAATCAGAAATCCCAAAGCAATTATAGAATTCTTGAGCGAAAATATATTGGACTATCTTCAAACCTCTAACGAGGTTCAACTCTTCGATGGCTTGCGGACATCTATTGAATGTTCAATTTCAAATATTATGGTGGCAAGCCATGTTGCCCAGAGTTACCACGATGACAAAAATCATGGTTAAGACATATCAATCCATTAACTGGGATATTATATGACTAATTACAAGCTGTTCAATGCACTAGTTTAGTTTTAGTATTGGTCAATTCGATTAATTTTCATTCTTATTCCCATAGCGACATGATCCGTATTGATGAAATCTGGCTCTCTACCCAGCCGATGGACATGCGTGCGAGTATGGATACGGCTATGGTTCAAGTGCTGATAGCCTTTGGCTATATAAAACCGCATTACGCCTACCTGTTCTGTAATAACGTGGTCATCATATGAACGTGTGGTGCATGATGGGCTAGGTATTTGGTTGTGTGACTGGCGATTGGAACAAGGGAAGTTCCATTGAGTGAAGATTTATCAATTTTAAGAGGTATTGTTGCACAAACCTATCTCTAAAGGCTTATTCCACAATATAATTTTCAAATGCATAAGCCTACACCTAAAATTTACCGTACAACCAATTAGTCTTCATACAACAGAGCTCTTATTAATCGCGAAAATTTTGCCATTTGGTTTGATCCCAAGATTCAGTGGTATGCACTAACCAATAGTAAACAAGGTCGAAATCAAACTTACTCTGATGCAGCTATCCAGTTTGCTTAATGGTTAAATCCTTATTTCGTCTGTCTTTACATATGGCCACTGGCTTTATTAAAAGTCTCATTAAACTGTGTGGTCTAGATCGGACAGCTCCAGATTGTTCCACTATTTGTAGAAGACAAAAGTAAATTGATATTGCATTTCGCTATCAAAAAAGCAGTAGTGGGCTTTATCTACTCGTTGACTCAACAGGTCTAAAGTTTTTAGATGAAGGAGAATGGAAACATAAGAAACACCAACCTGGATATCGTCGCCAGTGGCGTAAACTGCATATTGGTATAGATGCTAAAACCCTGCAAATAAAAAAAGTTCAGCTTACAACCAACAACGTGAGTGATTCGCAAGTCCTTGGATATTTACTTAATCAAATTCCGTTGGGTGAGCAAATAGATTCCGTCTATACAGACGGAGCATATGATATGAAACAATGCCGCCAGGTCATTGCGGAGCGGCCGCATGCATTGGTTCCACCTAGAAAAAGATGAAGATTAGGAAAGATAAAAAATTTCATTCTCAGGAGCGAAATGAATTACTTCGAATAATTAAAAGTCTAGGCAGAACATTATAGAAAAAATGATCAGGCTATCATCATCGGATCTTGGTGGAAACCAAGATGTATTGCAATAAATTAACAGCAATAAGTTTTCCTAGTCAGGTAAATATGATTCATGCACGTGTGGCAGTGTTAAATAGACTTAAGGAATTAGGTCGTCCACACACCCAAGTTGTCACTTAAATTTAGATAACTTGGGGAAAATTTAGCTTTTGAGTATATGTGCCACAAAGCCTATCAAAATTAAGACTTTAATGAGTGAAATTTATTCATTAAATTTGCTCTCTTTTCTACTATGTAATTTCATATGAAATTGACTGTTTTTATTTGACAACTAAATTTATGAAATTAGGAAAACTTCCCATATCGGCAAAGAACAAGAAGATGCAGAACGTGATGCCATGCTCAATGAAGCAGGTTACATTGTTCTGCGTTTTACAGAAATTCCAAGCATTCGCCAACTGCACAAACACATTGGTGTCACACCTGCAATGCGTACTTGAATTATTTTGAGACCGCACTGCTCGCTTCCTGCTGTGTGAATTGCTTTTCGGTAGCCAGTTTTTCTTGAATACGCTGTTGTTGTTCTTCCTTAATACGCTGATATTCCGCTTGGTTTTTTGCATCGCTTTTTACCGCTAAAAAAGCAATCCCTAAAATAAGCAATGGAATCACAATACCAAGACTCGCTAAAAACATCACTTTCGGCGTTAGTTTTTGAGTTGATTTCGTCATAGCCAGCCTATTTCCAATATCTAGATTTTGATGGGCCAATACTATAACAAAAAAAGAGCCTCAATCATGAGACTCTGTCTTCAGTTTAAATGGTTCATTTTATGTCGGTGCTTTACCTGTACAGTTTTCATTGGTGCTGGCATCTTTTTGTGCATCAGTTAATACAATACCTGTACCTGCAGACATATAGGTCTGAATAAAGTCTATAGCCTCCTTATTTTGACATATGATTGCTTGCGTATGCGTCGCATTCGGTACAATCGTTAATTTATAACCATCAGCATATGCATTTTGCGGGAAATATGTGGTCGCTTTTGCTTTCATATTCGCATATAACAGTTTCGTCACATCAGGCAGTACCGCTTGATCATTGGCACCTTGAATAATAAATACAGGGGTTTTAATGACTTTTGCAGCAGTGGCATTGGTTGCTGGTTGATTATCCGCCAAGAATTTCTGAACCACTGGATCTGTTTTAATTTTATTTAAATCAACACCATACTGTGAAGTCCAGTGTGTTGGATCTGCCAAGAACTCTACAACACCCGCTTTAAATTGTTCTTGTAAGCCATTTGCACTATTCGGTGCTGGATAACCTAAACATGCACCATCATCGCCTGTACGTCCATAAGCACTTTCTGCAATTTCAGCAGCGCCAGGGGTAAAGATATTTTTTAAATCATAATCAGGCTGATACGCTTTAATACCCGAGCTTGTGAGTGCCGCATAAGCCAAGAGTTCAGCATAACCATCCGCAATTTGCGCAATCAATGCTTGGCCTTGCGCCGCTGGTAGGCCATTTGCCATTGCAATACGGACTTGTTGCAACTTGTCATCTAAAATATTCAAACCATTTGCTTTAGGTTGACCATTTACGTCAAGATTATATTGTGGATCGAGATAAATTTGAATAATTTGTCCTAAACTTGATGCAGGTGCACCAGCCACAGCTCCTTTATAAGTCGTATCTGTATTAGCAAACTCGGCTGTACCCAATGATGCATGCCCACCTTGTGATTGACCAATCGACATCCATGCCCCATTTAACTGGGTGCCATAATGCTCTTTTACGGCCTTAACGGCCGCAATTGCTGAGTTTGCAGCACTAGATAAATTCAAATAAGGATGTACACCTGATGTACCTAGGCCTTCATAATCTGGAGCAACAATGACATAGCCTGCAGCCAATAATGTATTCGCTAAAATTTTAAAGCGTGGATGAATCACATTTTTACTTGGTGCACAATCATCTCCGCCTCCGACAGTTCCATGCTCCCACACCACAACACGATAACCATCTTTAGGTCGAGCTACCTGTGGAAATAAAACCATTGCCGTTGCAGTCGCTGTCTTCCCCTGCACATTCGTCATGTTATAAGTCATGACTTTAATCGATGAACTATTCTCGACTGTATCTAAAGAATAATTTCCTTCCGACAGATAAGTGGGCTGTTGGTTTGAAGCGGGCGAATCATCATCGTCATTACAAGCAGTTAAAGACAGCATTGAAACGGCAACTGTAAGGGCTAATGCTATTTTCGAGCGTTTCATAAAATATCCTTTTAGTCCTTGTCTTTTTTATACATGACGCTACACGCCATTCTATTAATACATAAAAAAAGTGCCCTGCATAGGACACTTTTCTATTCATTCATTATTTCAGCTTATGAATTCTAAAAAAATTCCGATAAAAATAATCATTCCAACCCAACGATTGTGACGGAATGCCCAAAAACAGATTTGAGGGTTCCGATCTTTTGTTTTGAACGCTTGGTAAATAAAATCTGTTGCAACCACAAGCAATGCAATCAACCCAAAAGGAATTAGAATATTTTCCAGATAGAATGCCGTACCAATCAATCCAAGACTAATTGCCTGTAACAAAGCAATAATCTGGATATCGTGACGGCCAAACAGAATGGCCGTCGATTTCACCCCAATTTTTAAATCATACTCACGGTCAGTAATCGCATATTGAGTATCGTACGCTACAGTCCAAGCCAGATTGCCAAAATACAGCAACCAACAGGTTAAATCTAATGGTTTACCCATGGCCGTAAATGACATCGGAATTCCCCACGAAAAAGCCATGCCTAAAACAACCTGAGGCAAATGGGTATAGCGCTTCATGAAAGGATATATAAATGCGAGAAAAAGCCCACCTAAAGCACAATAAAACGTTTCAATCGGTAGAAAAAACAACATACAAGCACTGGCAAAGACTAAAGCTAGAAATACATAAATGGCTTCTTTGGCCGTGATAATCCCTGTTGCTAATGGCCTGTTTTTAGTACGTTCTACAGCCCCATCCACTTTACGGTCGGCAAAATCATTAATTGCACACCCAGCCGCACGCATAAATATCGTGCCAAGGACTATTGGAATCAGAATACCCATTGGCGGTATGCCCTCTGCCGCAATCCACAGTGCCCACATGGTCGGCCAGAACACCAATTCGGTGCCAACAGGCTTATCAAAACGACATAAATAATAATAGGCTTCTAAACGTTCACGCCAAGTAATTTGATGCGCAGTTGTCATGACTGTCCTTCAGATGCTGAATTCTGCTTTTGCAAAAATTGCTCAAAACTCGCTAAAAAAGTTTCTTGAACAATAAACTTGCAACCGTGCCAAGTATAACAGCTCTGTCTAGTCCAGCCATCTTCTAGCCAAATCACACGACGCTCACATGCTGGATTGGTGCGCTGAAACAAGAACCAACCAATCGGTTTTTTACCAATATGTTTAAAAAGCCGTGCACGGCCTTGCAAACTTAAAATCGGGAAAATGCTTTTGGCTTTCACCCAAGGCTCTACATCACTGCCATATAAAAAACTTTCTCGTACCCATGACGTATGCTGAAACGGCATGCCCATCCATTTTGCATCGATAAACTGAAGACGCTGAAAATGTTCTTTGGTCGGTTGAACCCTAAACGCCCCATCAGCCAAATCCGTGAGTTGCTGAGTAAGTGAACCTGAAGCATATAACCATGTTTTCAGTTCAGCTGGAATCTGCTGCATAAGCCTACCTGTACCATTGATTTACTGTGCGCTTAAACGCTTTTTGAGTTATGAAGAATGTTATTGATTCAATTGTAAGATCAGTCTTTAACAATTATCTGTTTTTGCAATGGTTTCAAATTTACCTTGCGGAGTTTTTACCAAAATAAAACCTTCAGCACTCAAGTAAAAACTTTGAGGATAATCATAATCCAGTGCTAATTCTGGGCTTTTCAATGCAACAAATTCTGCCTGCTTGTAGCCTTCAGAGGTGCGACCAACTTCGATATAAGTCACCATCGAAAAATTTAGCTTAAAACCTTTATCGTGATCTTTAGAGTCAATCCACGGATAAAAACTGGTGTGCTTCTTACGCTGTGCCATTACTTTCATCAATTTTTTCAAGTTAAACAGATGATACAAAAAAACCCGCGACTAGCGCGGGTTTTTTACAGTGAAATTCAGTTCAGAATTACAAGCTGTAGTACATATCAAATTCAACTGGGTGAGTTGTCGTGTTCAAACGACGCACTTCTTCAGTTTTAAGTTCGATATATGCATCAAGCATTTCTTTAGTGAATACACCACCTTTAAGAAGGAACTCATGATCCGCTTGAAGCGCTTCAAGAGCCATATCTAGGCTGTGCGCAACTGTAGGGATTTTCGCTTCTTCTTCGGGAGGAAGGTCGTATAAATTTTTGTCAGCTGCTTCACCTGGGTGAATCTTGTTTTGGATACCATCAAGACCCGCCATTAACAATGCTGCGAAACCTAAGTACGGGTTCATCATTGGATCTGGGAAGCGAGCTTCGATACGCTTGCCTTTCGGGCTAGAAACGTAAGGAATACGGATAGAAGCAGAACGGTTACGTGCTGAGTAAGCCAACATAATCGGCGCTTCGAAGTGTGGAACTAAACGCTTGTACGAGTTTGTAGAAGGGTTCGTAATTGCGTTCAATGCACGAGCGTGTTTGATTACACCACCGATGAAGTAAAGCGCCATTTCTGAAAGACCAGCGTATTCATCACCAGCAAACAAGTTCTTGCCATCTTTAGAGATTGACATGTGAACGTGCATACCAGAACCATTATCACCAACCATTGGCTTAGGCATGAAAGTCGCAGTTTTAGCATATTGGTGCGCAACGTTCCAAACAGCATATTTGAACTGTTGTACTTCGTCTGCTTTACGAACCATTGTGTTGAAGCTTACACCAATTTCTAATTGGCAAGATGCAACTTCGTGGTGGTGTACTTCTACACGACCTGGACCCATGATGTCTTCAATACGCGCACACATATCAGCACGCATGTCATGTGAAGAGTCAACTGGAGGAACTGGGAAGTAACCACCTTTAACACGTGGACGGTGACCAGAGTTTCCGCCTTCGTAGTCTTTGTTTGTTGACCAAGCAGCTTCTTCAGCAATCAATGTATGGCGCGCGCCAGACATATCAATTTCCCATTTTACTTCGTCAAATACGAAGAATTCTGGTTCTGGACCAAAGAATGCAGTATCACCAATACCTGTCGATTTTAGGTATTCTTCAGCACGGCGAGCAATCGAACGCGGGTCACGGTCATAACCTTGACCTGTTGATGGCTCAATAACGTCACAAGTAACAACTACTGTCGGCTCAGCGAAGAACGGGTCGATAAAACCAGTTGCAGCATCTGGGCGTAAGATCATGTCAGATGCTTCAATGCCTTTCCAACCAGCGATAGAAGAACCATCAAACATTTTACCGTCTTCAAAAGTATCTTCGTCGATAGTATCTGCTGGGTAAGTTACGTGTTGTTCTTTACCCTTAGTATCCGTAAAACGGAAATCGACCCATTTTGCGCCACTTTCTTGGATGAGTTGTAGGACCTTGTTCGCCATGCTCATTTTGCTCCGATGAATTTTTGTTGCACTCTTTAGTGCGTGTTAGTAGTTGGTTGTTCTAAAGCAATTACCGTACCAACTTTAAAAAGCTTAGCTAAAATATTGAATTCATTATCAGAATAACAGTTTTAAGCTGTTTGCTTTGGCTCTATTATACTGAGCTAAAAAGTAAATGCACCATATTCAAGCATGCTTCTTCACATTTAATCTAAAAGATTTTGAGTGTGGATCATAATGGTGCATTTTTAAATTTCACTGTGCAATTTCCACCCGTTTTTTATAAATTAGAGCGCTGTTTAAGCTGTTTTTTTCGCCTTGATTTGACCTCCACACCTCATATCACGGTGGGAAACATTAATAAAACCAAATATAATCAGCATAATTGACTGTTTTTATTTGATTTTAAAAAAAGTAAAAACCTCTCCTTTCAAACCAAATATAAACCCGATATCTCAGATGTGAGCAAGCAAAAAAATATGCTCTGTTTTGGTGACATTAGGGGAGTTTTTAGCTCACAACATCAGAAGATATCCTTTTATATTCCTTGAATATGCATGCTTCATGACATTTACACATAGTCCACGAGGTTTCTCGTTAGAGTTTGAATCTAAGATATTCATAAACTCTATATCAGTTAGTAACAAAACCCATTGTAATTTTTAGGCCCGAAAAAAAATGTCACGCCCTAGCTGTGTATTTTTTGCTATGATAATTTCGGTTTTGTGCCTCCATTCAAGTCATTGAATGAGAAAAATAATTTACTTATAGCTTTATAATGTAAACGCACGAATACCATAGGACTCTTCAAGCACATTTATGTGCATAAATTTCAATAGGTTAAGCTCATGCTTTTAATGATCGACAACTATGACTCTTTTACATACAACATCGTCCAGTATTTTGGCGAGTTAAATCAAGAAGTAAAAGTAGTACGTAATGATGCCGTGACATTGGAAGATATTGAGCGATGGCAACCTAAGTATCTTGTAATTGGCCCTGGTCCATGCTCACCTTCGGAAGCAGGAATTTCTATTCCAGCCATTCAGCATTTTGCTGGAAAAATTCCATTATTAGGGGTGTGCTTAGGACATCAGGCCATTGGTCAGGCTTTTGGCGGCGAAATCATTCGTGCCAAAAAAGTGATGCATGGGCGTTTGTCTGACATGCACCATTCGAATAAAGGCATTTTTAGCGACCTCCCTTCTCCGTTTTCAGCAACGCGTTATCACTCACTGGTGATTGATCAAGAAAGCTTGCCTGAATGCTTAGAAGTGACTTGCTGGACCAATGAAGCAGATGGATCAATTGAAGAAATCATGGGTGTAAAGCATAAGACGCTTGCCGTTGAAGGCGTGCAATTTCACCCAGAATCAATCTTGAGTCAGCATGGCCATCAAATCTTTAAGAACTTTTTAGAAATTTACGCATAAATGAGTGCAGTGAAAAATGAATATGCAACAAGCTTTAAATAACATCACTAAAAATATTGAGTTGACGCAGCCGCAAATGGAAGACGTCATGCGCACCATCATGAATGGTGAAGCAACAGATGCCCAAATTGGTGCACTGATGATGGGTCTTCGCTTAAAAGGTGAAAGTATTGATGAAATTACCGCAGCGGCTCGTGTCATGCGCGAGTTTGCCATCAAAATTGATGTCAGTGATGTGCCTTATTTAGTCGACATCGTCGGTACAGGTGGTGACGGTCAGAACTTATTTAACGTCTCGACTGCGTCTGCTTTTGTGATTGCTGCGGCAGGTGCAACCATTGCTAAACATGGTAACCGTGGTGTTTCAACCAAATCGGGTTCATCGGACCTGTTAGAACAAGCAGGCATCCAACTTGACTTAAACATGCAACAAACTGAACGTTGTATTCGTGAAATGGGTGTAGGTTTCTTGTTTGCCCCGAATCATCACAAAGCGATGAAGTATGCGGTTGGCCCACGTCGTGAATTAGGCATTCGCAGTATTTTCAATTTACTTGGCCCGCTTACGAATCCGGCTGGAGTAAAACGTCTAGTGATTGGGGTGTTTTCGACTGAATTGTGCCGTCCTATTGCAGAAGTGATGAAACAACTGGGCGCAGAACATGTCATGGTGGTTCATTCGAAAGATGGTTTAGATGAAATTAGCCTTGCATCAAGTACCTATGTGGCTGAACTCAAAAATGGCGACGTCACCGAGTGGGAAATTCAACCTGAAGATGTCGGAATCGAATCGCAAACTTTAACAGGTTTAATCATTCAAGATTCTGCTGAAAGTTTAAGCCTAATCAAAGATGCCTTAGGCAAAAACAAATCGGATAAAGGCGAAAAAGCAGCCAATATGATTGCTTTAAATGCAGGTGCCGGTTTATATGTCTCTGGACTTTGTACCAGCTATAAACAAGGCGTGGCTTTAGCACATGACATCATCTACGGCGGACAAGCCTTAGAAAAGATGAGCATCCTTGCTGAATTCAGCAAAACCCTTAAACAATACGACGCTTGATAGACAGGATTTTGTCATGGTAGATATCGCAAATACGATTTTAGGCAAAATTGTGGATCGCAAGCAGGAAGAGTTTGCTGCACGCCTCAAACAACGTAGCTATAAAGATGTTGAAGAATGGGCATTTGAGGCAACTCCTGTGCGTGGTTTTGCAAAGTCTTTACTGAGCAAACAACCGGGTGTGATCGCTGAAATTAAGAAAGCATCACCATCTAAAGGCATCATTCGTGAAAACTTTGATCCTGCTGAAATCGCGCAGCAATACGAAGCCGCAGGTGCAGCATGTTTATCGGTTTTAACCGATGTCGATTTTTTCCAAGGTGCCGATGAGAATATTCAAATTGCACGTTCTCACTGTGCCCTGCCTGCATTACGTAAAGACTTTCTGATTGACCCTTATGGGGTGATTGAAGCACGTGCTTTACATGCGGACTGTATTCTTCTGATTGTGGCATGCTTGTCCGATCAGCAACTCGAAGAAATGTCGAAAACGGCTTTTGAGCAGAATTTAGATGTCTTGGTTGAAGTACACGATGAAGCAGAACTTGAACGTGCTTTACGTCTATCTGAGCGTTGCGTATTGGGTGTCAATAACCGCAATTTAAAAACCTTTGATGTGGACTTAAACACCTCGATTCGACTGAAAAAACTGCTTGAACCATCTCGTCTACTGGTGACTGAAAGCGGCATTGCGACCCCAGCGGATGTTGCCATGATGCAAGAGCATGACATTCATGCTTTCTTGGTCGGTGAAAGTTTTATGAAACAGCCACGTCCAGACCACGCCTTTACTGAGCTGTTTGGAACACCTAAATCACTTTAATGGCATATTCAGGGTAAGGCATGCCCTTGCCCTGAATACTTTGTGATATGTTCTTTCAAAAAGCCGTTGAAGATCTCGTTAAACAGTAACATATAAAAAATTATTCAATCTTAAATTACTCAATTAAACCCTGCTTCTTGGCTTCATTCACTGCTTCCATTTGAGAGCGGACCTGCAACTTGTTATAGATTTTACGCAGATGCCATTTCACCGTATTGATGGACAAAAAGATCGACTCGGATATTTCAGCATCAGTACAGCCACGGCTTAATTTTTCTAAAATTTGGACTTCACGTTTTGATAAAGCCTCAAGGCCAGAACTTCCGATCAAAGCTTCAGCACTGCTTTCAGCTTGATTGAGCTTTTGAAGTTGCTGAATATATTCTAATAACACAACTGTATGCTTTTGCTTCTGTCGACTTAAATGCTGACTTAGCCCACTTAATATATCCCAAATTAAAGGGTCTTCATCTAGAATCACCCGCACCGCCTGAGTCGGCATGAGGGTTTCAAGCGCTTGTTGTAGCGCCTCAAAAGCCTGTTCATGTTGTTTCAGCTGATACAGGGCCAGTGCAAACAAAATTTGAACACGCGCAAAACGTATCGGATAAATCCTAAAAAATGCTAACTACTGGCTTAAATATTCTTTGGCTTGCTCGGCTTGCCCCATGAAAATTTGCTGACGCACCAGCATTAAATCATCGCCACGCAGCAAATTCGTAAAATTTAAATATGGCTGAAATGCTGCCTGTTCAGTATCAGCTAATGCAGAAAGCGGGCTTGATTGTTGCACATAGGCTTGTATGGTTTGTGCGAGTCGAGGTAATGACCATTGGCTACTACGGGTATGTGCTTGGTGCAAACACGTTTGTATCGCACTTTGATCTTGATGCAAGGTCGCTAGTCGCATTTGTAAAATATAACCGACTATCACCATATCAGGCATTGCTAGATTACCGCCGCCCTTAAAGTCCATTAATGCAACTTCGACTTGCGACATTTGGTTCATTTCATAATACAGGTCTGCTTTAAAGCTGCTCAGAATATTCATAATGGCCGCTTGATTGTCTTCATCTAGACCTAAGTTTCGATATTCCTCGCTCTGCCCTACTTGAGTAAATTTCTCTGCCGCGAGCGTTAAATTTCCTAATAAATAATCACATAGGGCATCAATACAATCGACCATTGCCAAACCATATAGGTTATGACCTTGCAAATAGATAATGCGCGTTTGTAGTAATAGCTTTCGTGCTTCACTCATTTGCCCCAAACAAATGTGATGTAAAGCCCCAATCCCAATCAGTAGAGCACGGACAAAATAAACGGTACTTGGCAGTTGTGCTAAGTTTTGTTGCGCTAAGCGATAAGCCACATCTAACTTGTCTTCTAAAACAGCAATGAGAGGGGCTAAACCTAATTGGTCCTCATGTTGTAATAAGGTTTCATGTTGATCCACACTATGCCAGAGCTGTAAATAATGATTGGCTAGGGTCACTTGATGCGTCAGCACCAAGGTCCAAATAATGTCATAGAGCAAATTTGGATTTTGCAGCAAGACAGAATCAGGGATCTGTTTGACCAACTCCAACAAGGTATAGTGTCGGCCTTCTAAAATCAGTTCACGACATACCGTGTTGAGCAATGATAAAATCAGCTGCTGATCTTCTGCCTGTTGGGCGTGATAAATCGCTTCCATCAGATAACGCTGTTGTTTGAACCATTCTGCCGCTTTACGATGCATTTGCTGATATGCATCGGGTTGTAAAAGCTTAAACTTCGATTGCAAAAAGTCTCGAAATAAATGATGCACGCGATACCACGTACGCTGTTCATCTATCGCTTGAATGAACAAGCCTTTTTGGCTGATGACATCGAGAATCTGCTGTGCAGCATGATTACCAGTTAAAGCGATAACCAAAGCTGGATTAATTTTCCTCAGTACACTAATTTGCAATAAAAATTGCTGAATTTCAGGGTCTTGTTGTAAAAAAACCTGCTCACTGAGGTAATTCACAATCTGATGGTGCGCACCGCTTAAATTTTGAATAAAGCCATGAATATCTTGGTGTTCTTTCAAATATAAATTGGTGAACTGAATGCCTGTAAACCAGCCTTCAGTTTTATCAATCAGTTGTTCTGCAAGCTCCGTGCTTAAAGCAAGCTGGTCAAAGTTTTGTTGTTGTAAAAACTGAATGAGCTCACTGCTTTCTTGCTGTTTGATACTCAACTGAGACTCAGTAACCCACTTTAAACGCCCCAATAGATATTCTTTCGCGAAACTCCAGTTAGGTTTGACCCTTGAAGCAATCACCAAATGACAATTTTCAGGTAAAGACTGGTACAACCACCAAAAGATATTTAAACATTCTGGGTTCGTTAATGCTTCAAACTCATCGATAAATAAAACAGTGTCAGCATCCACTTCTGCAACTTTTTGTGTCAGCTCAATGATGTGTTGTTTATGGATCTGTCCATAAGAGAGGGACTGCGGCGGTTCTAAATCCAAAAGCGCCAAACGCAAGTATTGATAGAGTCGAATCGGATCATTGTCATCGTCATCCAAGGTCAACCAACAGACTTTGTTTCCCTTTGCTAAAAGAGACTCTGAGAGTTGATGCATCAGCGTGGTTTTTCCATAACCCGCCGCGGCGTGGATAAAAACCAAAGAAGACTGACAATAGTCCACCATCTGACTTAACAGTTGGGGACGTTGCATTGCCCTGCCATTTTGCACGCTCGGACGACTGAGTTTAGTCTTCAACACTTGCATGTATATTCATCCAATCGTTTTTTATTCAACTTCATCTGCAATGTTCATTTCCCTGAATTTTGCATTTGGCAAAACATCATCCTCAACCAATCATGTTATGCCATTTTCCAGTCTAAAACACTTATAAATTAGTCGGGGAACTACAGTTAGGCAATGTGAAATTGCATCAAAATCATGCTTTCAGATACCCCAACCTCAAACTATTCATTCGCATATTTATCAAACAATGTGAATTCCATTCTTTCGAGTGGTTTGTGATCTTTGAAACATTGCTATGCTCAAGCTCAAGGAAATCTTAGGTATTGATATCTCATATCATATTCTAAATCAAAGATATATAAGGAGTTTGTCATGAGCATCGCACAATCAGTTAAACATCAGGATCGATTATTAACGATTAACATCAAAGATGGCGAAATCAAAAATGCACTACCGGGTGTGCATGTCACGCCTTGCTTTTTAGACCCTGATAATGGCGTCTGGGTCATTCATGCCCGTTTTGAACCAGGTACTATACTTCCACGTCACTTCCATACCGGTGTTGTACATTTCTATACAACAGCAGGTTCATGGCATTATGTCGAATATCCTGAAGATGTTCAAACGGCTGGCAGCTATTTATTTGAACCAGCAGGTTCGATCCATACTTTAGCAACCCCAGAAGGTGCTGAAGGGTTCATGGTCATTAATGGCGCGAACGTCAACTTAAATGATGATGATTCACTGATGTTTATTATGGATGCAGGTTGGATCGAGCGCACCCTTCACGTCGTGGCTGAACATACAGGGCAAAAAATGCCGCGTTATATTAAACCGGGTTCGGATGTTGTATTTAGCGACAAATAAATTCCAAAAGGCTTTTGGCTTCGGCTAATAGCCTTTTTTATTAGAAAAATAGTCACCAAGGATGAATGAAATGTTTGGCAAAATGATGCACCAATCTTTATTGATTAGTAACTTAATCGAGCATGCAGCAAAGTACCACGCAGATACTTCTATTTTTTCACGTGAAGTAACTGGACAAATGACCACCACCAATTGGTTACAGGTCCAACAAAACAGCAAACGTTTAGCCAATGCTTTCACGTCATTTAATCTTAACCAAGGTGATCGTCTTGCAACGATCGCGTGGAACAACCACCGTCATTTAGAGTCTTGGTATGCTATTTCTGGTAGTGGTTATGTTTGCCACACCATCAACCCTCGCTTATTCCCAGAACAACTGGTCTTCATTATTAATGATGCACAAGACAAAGCGATTTTCTTTGATTCGACTTTCCTACCGTTAATTGTCGCAATCCAAGGCAAAGTACCAACCGTTGAAAAATTTATCTGTTACGGTGCACATGATGAAAAAATCTTAGCCGCACTTCCAGATGTGATTTTCTATGATGATTTAATTCAAAACCAATCTGCTGAATTTAACTGGCCACAATTCAGCGAAGAAACCCCTAGTTCTTTATGTTACACCTCTGGCACAACAGGCAACCCGAAAGGCGTCCTGTATAGCCACCGTTCTACCCTACTCCACACCATGGCGATCAGCTTGCCAGACGCATTAAACCTGTCTGCAAATGATGTGGTCATGCCTGTCGTTCCTATGTTCCATGTCAATGCATGGGGTGTGCCATATGCAGCAGCAATGGTAGGTTGTACTATTGTCCTTCCGGGGCCAAATCTGGATGGTGATAGCCTAGCCAGCTTAATTGATGACTATAAAGTAACCATCGCCTTAGGTGTGCCAACCATCTGGCAAGGTTTACTTGCTGCTGCAAAAAAACGCGGCACAACCTTAGACCGTATGAACCGCAATGTTGTGGGTGGCGCTGCATGCCCACCGTCGATTATTCGTGATTTCAAAAACAACTATGCTTGCGACACTATTCATGCATGGGGAATGTCTGAAACCAGCCCACTGGGAACAGCGAACCAACCGAAAGCAAAACATGCCACTTTGAGTGCTGAAGAGTTTGAAAAGTTACGCTTAACCCAAGGTCGTCCACCTTTTGGTGTTGAATTACGTATCGTTGATGAAAGCACCAATCAAGTCTTAGCCAACGATGGCCATACCCAAGGAAATCTACAAATCCGTGGGCCTTGGATTGTTGATCATTACTTCAACCAAGAAAAAAGTGCTACCACAGCAGATGGTTGGTTCGATACAGGCGATATTGCAACATTAAATGCAGACGGCTATATGACCATTTGTGACCGTGCGAAAGATTTGATCAAATCAGGCGGTGAATGGATTTCTTCGGTTGAAATTGAAAATATTGCAGTTGGACATCCTGAAATTCGCATGGCTGCCGCAATTGCAGCACGTCATCCAAAGTGGGACGAGCGTCCAATCTTAATTGTAGTAAAACAGGAAAATTCAACACTGACTGAAGAAGAAGCGCTGGCTTACTTTGATAATAAGATTGCCCGCTGGCAGACTCCTGACGTGGTGATTTTTGTAGATGCACTGCCAATCAACGGTACAGGTAAAATTGTGAAGGCAGAACTCCGCAAACAATTTGGTCATGTTCTACTTCAAGACGAAGTCGTTTAAGGCTCATTCGAAACATTCAAAAGGATATTGTGATGAAAAAAATATGAAAACAGCATGGGTTACAGGTGGCAGCAGCGGTATTGGCCTTGAGTTGACTAAACGTTTACTCAAAGATAACTACCAAGTGTGTATTTTCGCCCACGCGGGGATTGAACAAGCGGTGATTGACTTGAAAAAGCGCTCCCCTGCGGTCTGTGGTTTTGAAGTCGATGTACAAAATGAAAGCACTATGGACGCGAAATTTGCAGAAGCAGTGGCTGCATTCGGCACACCAGATTTGTTGATTAACTCAGCAGGCATTGCAATTGCAAAATCATTTGAAGACATGACTTCTGAAGAATATTTACGACAAATTAATATCAACCTAGTCGGTAGCCGTAATGTAGCCCATGCTGCCTTACCGCATCTCAAGCAAGCGGTTCAACAAGGCAAATCACCAAAACTGGTTTTAGTTGCATCAGCAGCGGGCTTGGTCGGTTGTTATGGTTATACGGGTTACTGCTCATCTAAATTTGGCGTGGTCGGTTTGGCTGAAGTGCTACGTATGGAACTGCGTAGTCAGAAAATTAAAGTTGCCGTGGTTTGCCCGCCAGAAATTGAAACACCGATGGTATTTGACGAACGTAAAAATGGTTCACCAGTCACAGCGGCATTAAAACAACTTGGCGGCAGCCTCCCACTAGAGAAGGCCTGTCAGGAAATTTACAGCGGCATTTTCTCATCCCAATTTATGATTATTCCAAGTACTCAAGCACGTATTCTTGCCAAACTTTCGCGTGTCTTGCCTGACCTTTATCGTAACCAAATCGATAAAAAACTGGATAAAATCATCCGTACTTTACGTGCAAGTTAAGTCACGACTGACTTAGCATGCCAAACCTGAACCCGAGTACATCATTTGTCTATCTAGATAGAATGGTTGCTCGGGTTCAATCATTTTAAGTTCTTACAGAACAGCAGTTCTCTTGAGCACCCCGCAGAATACTATTAGCCATTTGATATGCAATTTTTTGCAAATCTCTATGAATGCAATTCAGTTCAAATATAGGGAAAATCAGACTATAATTATCGCCTAATTTCTTATTTTGCGTATTTTTCTGACACTATGAGCAAACATGATTCATCGCTTTCTAAAGAACAGTTTAATTTACTGAAAGACTTTAAAAAGCAAATCACCAATCCGCATTCGACTGCCATCAAACAGTCTGAGGCCCAAGCTCAAGTTGCTCCGCCCGAGCCAGAAGATGATTTCGCGTTGTTTCAAAAACAAATGCAAGGTGTCCAAAAAATGGAGACTGCGAACATTGCCAAAATAGAAAAAAATCCAAAGAAAAAAATCGATGCACAAACTTTAGCAAAACGTGCAGCGGCTGAAGGCCCAATGCATACCGATGCAACTGAGCTGTCCGATACTCAAGCGATGCTCAACCCTGTAGCGAGCCAAGCCGCGCTCAGTTATCGCATTGCTACGCTGCAACACAAAGTATTTGAAGATTTAAAAGCGGGGAACATCCGTTGGTTTGAAGCAGTCGACTTGCATGGTTGCACCGTTGAAGAAGCCCGTGTCGCAGTTTTACAAGTCATTCAAATGGCCAAAGATGAAAATCAAAATGTCATTAAAATTGTACACGGCAAAGGTCCAGAAGCCATTTTAAAAACCTATGTGAATGGTTGGCTGCGTCAACACCGCGATGTATTGGCTTTTGTAAGTGCACCAGAGAAACAAGGTGGCACAGGTGCAGTTTTAGTGTTGCTAAAACGTGCTGAAAAGAACCCAAAGTTTAAACAGTAATCGGATTTTTGTCCAAAATAAGGCATTGGAATAGTTTTCTGCTACAATGCCGTCCTTGTTCAATATCAGTGTAAGTGAACACGTCTTATGTCTATGCAGCAATCCTACGCTAACATCTTAACTGCCGTTGGTGAAGACCTAACCCGTCCAGGTCTCCTCGATACGCCTATGCGTGCTGCTAAAGCTTTTTCGTATTTAACGTCTGGTTATAGCAAAAGCTTAGAAGAAGTGACCAATAATGCGGTGTTCCCATCGGACAACCGTGAAATGGTGCTGGTTAAAAATATCGAATTTTATTCACTCTGTGAACACCATTTATTGCCTTTTTATGGTCGCGTACATATTGCGTATTTACCTGAAGGCAATGTCCTTGGACTCTCTAAATTTGCACGCATCACCGAAATGTTTGCACGTCGTCTACAGATTCAAGAAAACCTGACGCAGCAGATTGCAGAAGCGGTTGCAGAAGTGACAGGCGCACGTGGCGTGGCGGTTATGATTGATTCTGCACATATGTGTATGATGATGCGCGGCGTCGGCAAGCAAGAATCGACTACACGTACCGTTTCCTTTATTGGTGACTTTAAAACCAATAAAGAAGAGCGTCGTGAGTTTTTAAGTGCAGTCCCTGAAAGCTATTAATTGAAACATAAAGCCTCAACCTCTGTTGGGGCTTTTTTTATGCATATATCATTGAACGATTCATTTTTTGTTTAGAGGAATACGCAATGTCAGCAATTTGGTTAGCAGGTCATGGTTTGACCCAAGGCGAACAGAGTATTGATTTTCCACGTTCAGACCGTTTAGTTCAAGGTAACCCACAGCGCTTGACCTATAATCTGTACGAGCATCCACACATGGGCTGCGGGATTTGGCACTGTGAAGTTGGCTCATGGAATATTCAATTTGCTGACAACAAACAAGAATTCTTTCAAGTGATGGAAGGCTGCATCCGTATTCATGATGCCCACACTCAAAACTTCATTGAAGTCAAAGCAGGTCAGGCAGGAATTATTCCACCGAGTTTTATCGGCACATTTGAAGTGATTGAAGCTGTAAAAAAATACTATGTGATTGTTGAGGTATAAGCACCTCAACAACCGATTTGAAACGTCTTAGAACAGTTCGTGTTTAAGTCTGAGATTTAAACACTCAGGACTTTTTCAGTCACATGAATACAGTTACGCCCTTTATTTTTGGCTGCATAGAGTGCCGAATCGGCAGTGTCTAAAAAGCGTTGATAGTCAGGATGACCATTATAAACCGTACAGCCAATACTGACGGTAAAACTAAAACTTTGCCCATGAGCGGTACGAATTGGGGTTTCTTGTATCCGCATGCGAATCGTTTCAGCGATTTGTAAAGCACGCGTGAGATCACTGTCGACCAACAGCAATAAGAACTCTTCGCCACCGACACGGAAGGCATAGTCACTACCCTTCGCTACATCTAACAAGACTTCAGCAATAAAACTCAGTGCCAAGTCCCCTGCGGTATGCCCATACTTATCATTAATACGTTTGAAATAATCCGCGTCGATTGCCAACAGGCTCAGTGCAGCATCATTTTTACGGGCAAAATTAATTTCACGCGACACAATCGTACTTAAATAACGACGGTTTAACAGCTGAGTGAGCGAGTCATTGCCTGAATCTATATATTCGGTCACTTGAAACAGTTGATCGACCAAATGCTGAATCTGTCGGTTCACGTCACGAATTTCTTGAATGCGTTCTACCTTCTGAGCCTGATCTTGACAGTCGAGCACATCAAAATTGAGGGTATCGACCTGTTGAATCAGCCTGATAATGGTCTCCACCTGCTCTGCGCCCGTAAATGCATACGCTGCTTTATGAACAAACCATAGACCAAATTCTGACTTAGACAAAGCAATGTGTTGCAACTGCGGATGCTCGGAGAAGACTTTGAACATCAACTCATTTTCCCAGTCGAGCAAAATACTGCGCTGCTTATCTTTTTGTACCGCGACATCTTGCATTGCAGAAAATAAACGATAACTATGCTTAACTTCATGGCTTCGCTCTGTATTGGCTTCATAGGATCTGCACATAATTTCTGTCGCAAAACCCATAATTTGCAGCATATAACTCAGCATGTGGTGGTTATTTTCCAGCGGAAGTTCAGCCAAGAGTTCCAAGATCTTGTTTTCAATCTCACGAATACCGCGCATGATCAACCAAGAAGGAATGCCCACCCGCGCATGTACCTGCCCAACTTTTTGTTGTTTTTCAACTGCTGCATAATAAGCTTCATTCACAGCCACGTCGAAACTTTCAATGAGCCATTGGTTTAAACTGTTTTTTAAACGTTGTTGAATGATGTCATCTTTAAAAAAATCTGCAGCCTCAGGCTCCAAGACAATATTGCTATAAAATTCATTAACCAATACAGACGAATGCTGCTGAATAAAATTTTGCGCTTTAACGTGATCATTCACTGAATAATGTTGGCAAATTTTCCCCCATTGCTCGGCCAATTTAGCCATGCATTCATCATTCATAAAACTTACCTATTTATATATTTTTGAGACTTACTAGACATTTATGTGATTAATATAACAAATTTCAATACTTATTTTCACCATCAGCTTTCATTTTCAGCGCTTTATAAAAAGTAAGGCTCACGTTTGGTTGTTTTAATGGCAATGACTTTCATAAAAAAAGCCCCATTATTGGAGCTTTGAAAAGAGGATCGAACTAAAAGAAATGGATATAACTCAAACCCGTCTGATCCCAATCTTTGCCTTTTTGCTGTTGATACTGCCAATGAAGCCTCAACGCATTTTGCTGATTGAATAAATATTGCAACTGAGTATTCAGTCTGACTTGCCATTGATGGCTATCTTCCCAATATGGCAGCTCGACCTGTACCAAACTATTGATATGTTCGCTCCAGATGTTCTGGCAGCCTACCGTTGGCCCAAGTCCCACGCGCCAACCTCGGTCTAAAGCTTTGCCTGCTTGAACATGATTTTGCAATTGTGCATAGCATAAATGTTGACGCTCTTGATCTGCCACACTATAGCCAAACTGACTGGATAGATTGAATACACCGTGTTGATCCTGTTCACTAAATGCACCATCTCGATTTAGTGCCTCTTGTTGCCAACCCATGTTAAAACCCCAGCTTAATGGTGTTTTAAAAGCAGTCAATGGACTGTAGGCATTGACCTCCAGCACATTTAGTTCTTGCAGTTTTAGTCGATCATCGCGATATTCGAGGCTACCATCTAGAAATTTAAGCTGTGTACCCAAACGAAAGCCGCCTTGTGGGTCAATCAAGTCATGATAGGCCTGACGATGGCTCAGTCGGAAATAAGTGTCACCTTGTATCTCACCTGCTTCAAGCTGAACGGTTCGCGCATGGTGGCCTTTTACTGGATCTACTTTTGGCGCTTCGACCACTTGACGTTGCTTTTCCAAGTCAATCTGACTCCGCAAACCCAGCAGTTGTCGAATACGCGGTTGGGCGTCTTCTGCCGCAATCTTTTGTGCAATTAACTGTAAATACACATGGTCATAGGCCATTTCTAAAATACGTGCCTGATCCACCAAGGCATAGCGATTCAAATAATCTTGCATTTGAGCAGGTTCAAGTTGCGCAACCTGATGCGCAGCCGCTGCCAAGGCTTGTCCGTGTTGTTTGGCTTGTGCCAACAACTGAGTTTCTAAAGCTGGACGGTAAACACTTTCTGCAATTAGATGGTTTTCATCGACCGCCTTAATAGTCTCAACAGGAATCGCAGCGGTTTTAAATTGTTTTTGTAGGTTGACCTCTGGCCGTACCAAATCAATTAAACCCAGTAAACGATAGGCACAGTTATCACTGATAAAATAGTAAGGAAATTGCACATGCTTGAGTTCCCAAATATGCTCAACCATGGTTTTGGTTTCTTCTGGCGTCAGGGCTAACTCATACTCCCACAAATCGCGGCTTTCCAAATCACCATATTCTTTCACTTTTCGATAGTACGGCATGAGTGAGTACTCACCTGGGTACTGCCCGGTTAAGCCCTTCCATGCAAAAGAAAAGCTGTCGCTATTGGCCACTGTCGCTACATAATTCACGGCATAAGAGACTAAGTTCAGCTGTTTTTGGTCTTTAGGATCGAGCCTTAACAGGGTATGCCCAAACATCGAACTGGGATTGCCCATAAAGTCCGTGGCGTAAATTAAAGTCGCCTTATACGGCTTAATTTGCCCAAGCCACTCATCCAGCTCAGGACATGAGGCTTTAGTCAGTTGGTTTGATGCAATATTCAGTTGTCCTATGAGCCATTTTGAACGTGCCGGAAAGCGACACTGAATCGATTGATTGGCTTCGGCTGGAGTAAAAAGTGCTGCAATATTGGCATCAAGCTCTTGTTTGAGCTGAGTTTGTCCGTGTTCACTATAAAAAAATGGACGGTAAGTGACTTCACTTTGTCCTGAAGCATTGGCATACATCAAACGTTGCCACGTCACATTTGAGGCTAGCTTCAGCTGCTGTGCTTTTTCAATATAAAACTCTGCTGAGCGAGGTGCTTGAGCAAAGATGCTGGTGCTGAATAGCACACTTGAGAGGAGGACAACAGATTTCATGCAGTGTTAGCTATTCTTCTTTTTTAGATATGAAAAACCCTGCCTGAATGGCAGGGTTTTATGGTGCAATTAAACGTATGCTTTTAATACGCTATCCGTTGCCATGACTGCTTGTAAAGATGCTAATACTTGAAGCGCATCTTGGTTTTCAGCTGAATAGATTTTTGCGAAGTTTTGTTTAGACACTTCAAAGAAACGTGCTTTATCTTCAGACTGGATGTTCAGTAATTCAGCCAGTACATTTAGACTTTCGCCCTCACCGACTGCCATATCACGCGCCAATGCTTCCGCATTTTCGTTGGTAAATGTTACAGCCTGAGCAGTCACAGTACCTGTACCGCTACAACCTAAAGTACCAAAGGTAATACCGAAAAGTTGGTTAGCGAAAAGACCATTGGTTGTACCCGCTAAAATTTTAGCGACTTTACCAGACTGGCCAGCCCAAATTTGTGAACCAATACCACAACCGACGTCATTATCTGCAAATGTAGCGGTAGAACCAACAGCCAAAACCGCAGCCAATGCTATTTTTTTCAACATAAGGTTTCTCCAGACTCGATTATCTCCGAGTATTTTTATTGTTCCTATTGTGTGTATTTTGAGCTACACCCTTGTAAGATAGCGGTAACAAGCGCATAACGCAAAACAATTTATACTAAAGTGAAGTGAATATTTAAAAATGTGCTTTAGCGGTATAAGGACCAACTGCCACGTAGGTCTCGTTTCCCTAAAATCTTTAACACCAACACCAGACTGAGCAGTAGCAATAAATACCAAGAACCCAACTTGCCCCAACCGACCATATGCCATGCATCGACTTGACTTGGGTACAACCAGATTTGGTAAAACGTACTGATATTTTCCGCAATCCAAATAATAAAAGCCAACAGTAAAAGTACGGGTAACATCGGCAGTTGAAAACGGTGCTGCTGTAATTCAAAGCCAATCTTGGTTTTCCAAAATAGCACTATGCTCCACGCAAACAAAAGATAACGAATATCTGGAACAAAAAATTTGGACATAAAGTTGATATAAGACAACACCGCCAATGTCAGCATGGCGGAGAAACGGGGTAAGTGCTGAAAAGAAACATGATAGAGACGTAATGAACGCGCAAAAAAACTACCCACAGCCGAATACATAAAACCTGCAAACAAAGGCACTGTTAAAATTTTAAACACGGCGGGATGCGGATACTGCCAAGACGCAATTTGCGGATGGGTCAAAAAGATTTCCATCACCATTGCCATCACATGAAATAATGCAATCACTTTAGCTTCGGTCCAAGACTCAAGTTTTAAATACAGTAGACATACCTGAATCAGTACGGCATAAAACAATAGATAGTCATAACGGAAAAAGCCGAAATATTCCTGATCCCCCATACTGGCTGTGAACGCAAAAGCCAATAACAGTAATATCCCAAATAAGGCAGCCGAAGCTGCCTTAGATGAGAACTCAAAACATGATTTTAAAATCGTGATCACGCATGAATCCTAATTGAATTGAAGCTGTGAAACTTAGAGATATTTGGCACTGTATTCATGCACAGTATCAATAAAGGCTTTCGGGTTTTCAGGGTCAACCCACTGAGTAATGCCGTGACCTAAGTTTGCAACATAACCTGTTTTCTCACCGCCTGCATAAGCGTCATCCAACATGGCTTTAGTGGCTTTCACGATGGTGTCATGCGAACCATATAATGTTGCAGGGTCTAAGTTGCCTTGCAGTGCCGCACGGCCAGCCACCGTTTGACGAGCTACATTTAATGGCGTCGTCCAATCTAAACCAAAAGCATCAGCTCCTGTTGCCACCATCGGCTCTAGCCACTGACCGCCACCTTTAGTGAATAAGATCACAGGCACTTTACGTCCTTCATTTTCACGTTTTAAACCTGCAACAATTTTTTGCATGTATTTTAAAGAAAATTCTAAATATTCACGGTGTGCCAATGCCCCGCCCCAGCTGTCAAAAATTTGTACGGCTTGAGCACCTGCATCAATTTGCGCATTTAGATAGTCAATTACCGCATCAGCCAAACGATCGAGCAGCGCATGTAAAACTTCAGGTTGCGCATACATCATTTGTTTGGTGAAACGGAAGTCTTTGCTCGAACCACCTTCAACCATATAAGTTGCCAGCGTCCAAGGACTGCCTGAAAAGCCAATTAAAGGCACTTGTCCACCTAAGGCTGAACGAATCGTCTTGACTGCATTCATCACATAGTCGAGATCAGACGCGGCATTAAACTGAGGTAAATTCGCCACATCTTGTTCAGTACGGACCGTTTTATGAAATTTAGGCCCTTCCCCAGCTTCAAAATAAAGCCCTAAACCCAAAGCATCGGGTACAGTTAAAATATCTGAAAATAAAATGGCAGCGTCGAGCTCATAACGACGTAAAGGCTGTAAAGTTACTTCACACGCAAATTCGTTATTTTTACACAGCGAAAGGAAATCACCCGCTTGTGCACGGGTTGCACGATATTCAGGTAAATAACGCCCTGCTTGACGCATCATCCAGACGGGTGTGGTATCTACAGGTTCACGTAATAAAGCACGTAGAAAACGATCATTTTTAAGCGTCGTCATTTACTTTCCCATCTCAATTAAATTTGCTCACCATCATAACAAAAAGGTCGAATTTTTAATAACTTCTCATAACACTAAAATTCGATCAGGACAAAGATGCAAACGAATATTTACACAAAACAAATACTGCATCTCCATCTTTTTTCTGTAATACTTCACTAGTTTTTACTTTGTAAATGAATAATTCTTAAGGTTGAATTACATGTTCGTTCGCACAATACTCGCGATGAGTTTAAGTTGCATTCTTGCTGGTACAGCGTTTGCTGCATCTACTACTGAACAACCCTTGACGCCAAAAAAGATCATTGATACTTCAGTTCAAGATCCTATTGATCCTTTAGCAACAGATGTCGCTTCAGCTTCTACTGCGGTTGCAAATAGCCAAATTACAGCAAAAGAACAAGCAGACTTAAACCAAGCTTCGCAAACTTTAGATCAACTTGAACAATCTGAAGATAAAACCGCTGACGTTGGTGCTGCACCAAGCAAAACCACCCCTGCACCGACCACCACGACGACCAATCCTGCTGCAGCTAAAGCATCGTGGACATTAAATGGTTTAAACAGTGCAGAATGGTTTGACAATATTGGTAAAGGCCAATTCCCTGTCTATGCACGTGCTCACGTGATGTTGAATAATGCACATGCGTCTCCGGGCGCAATTGATGGCATGAGCGGTAAAAACACCCTCAAAGCCATTGCTTCGTTCCAGCAAATGAGCGGTTTAAAAGCAACAGGCACTTTAACCAAAGAAACTTGGGATGCCCTAATAGCAAGCCAAGGTTCTAAACCTGCGTTTATTGAATACACCATTACCGAAGCAGACCTAAAAGGTCCTTATGCTGCATCAATTCCACGCGATTATGCACTACAAGCCAAAATGAAAGGTTTGTATTACACTCGCGTGACTGAAATGTTGGGTGAAAAGTTCCATATGGATGAAGACTTCTTGCAGAAGTTAAATCCAAAAGCGACCTTCAAAAAAGCGGGCGAAAAAATTATTGTGGCCAATATCCGCAATGAAGTGCCAGAAGACATTCATTTGATCGTTGCGCACAAAGGTGCAAAACAGCTGTATTTATTTAACAGCCGCAACCAAATGATCGGTTCTTTCCCTGCAACCATTGGTAGCTCAGATACTCCGTCTCCAACGGGTACTTATAAAGTCACTGGTGTTGCGCCAAATCCTTGGTATAGCTACTCACCAAGTAACTTTGTACAGGGCAAAAACTTAAAACCACTTTCTCTACCACCGGGTCCAAATGGTCCTGTAGGGAATATCTGGATTGGTTTAAGCAAAAAATCATTTGGTATTCATGGTACACCAAACCCTTCAGCTATTTCTAAAACAGCATCGCACGGTTGTATCCGTTTGACCAACTGGGATGCTAATGATCTTGGCAAAAAAGTGAAGTCAGGTGTTACGGTTAAATTCTTAGAATAATTGGCTTTCTAAGTTATTTACGCTATAAAAGGTGTTCTCTTGAGAGCACCTTTTTTCAATTACAACAATATAAAAATGACGATGAACGCTTTAAAAATAATACTGCCCGTGGCCTGCTTACTATCTTTCTCAACTTATAGCTTTGCCGAATTAGATGAAGAAATCGTGACCAGCGTGGATGCTTCTGCATATGTAGTCGAATCTGACAATCCATTTGACAGTCTGGATGATCATGAAAAAATCCGTCATCCGCAATACATTCCAGAGCAAGATAGCCTCAAAGATCCACTTTTGAATGCACTCTATTATGTCATCGCAGGCAAATCTCCGATTCACTATTACGCGATTCGAACGGGGCAAAAGCCTAAACTGCTTTATTTAAACTCGCCCCACTCGGCAGTTTTTTCAATAGGCGAGGCTTATGCTGAAAATAGAGAAAAAATCACCCTACAGCCCCAACTCAACAACACTGTCAAAGATCATGAACTGTTTTCGATTATACCCGTCGCTAAAAATCTCGCACTGATTTTTCGTACTCGCTATGCCTATACTCCTCCTACAGAGTTAAAAGCCAATGCGGCCATGAACCCCATCTATACCAACAATCGCTACCGATACAGCTATGAAATTATTGAAATCGACACGAATGGAAAACAGCTCCACCGCGTACAATTTGTGGCTCCAGCCATTGAAGATGGGATGAGTTTTGGCCCCAAATGGGATGAAGACTTATTAGATTATAATAATGCAATACTGGAATACAGCACCAAGTCTCCAGGCGACTACCAAACCGTACACCCTTATAACCTTGAAACCCGCTATGAATACAGACAAGGTCAATTGAAGCACTTTGAACAGAAAATTCTGCTCACCGCCAGTGACAAAGTGTTCTTAAAGAATCCACCCAACTCGATTAACTATGAAAATTATCTCGATGATCAAGATGTACCACTCTCCGTTGAAAGCAGTACTTGCCTTGATGACTATTTTGTTTTTAAAGACAAAGCGCCTCCACTTGGTATGAAATGGGGCAATGACTGGATGCAACAGCAGCCGAAGCTACATCAACAATTTTTAGCTGAATATGCGCAAGGCAAAAACTACGTCTGGAAAGATTTCCGTGTACGGTATTGTGATTTAGACTGAGGCTGGAATATGTGTTGTATCATTTCAATATTGAAACGCAACATTGCAAATTCACTATTTTAGCGACAAATATAAAACGCTAAAATTACTCCATAGATTAAAAATAAGATTGGAGTTCAAAATGGATGCTTTAATTCATCGCAGTCAAGACCGTGGTCATGTCAATATCGGTTGGCTAGAGTCTAAACACAGCTTTTCTTTTGGCAGTTGGTATAACCCTAAATATATGGGCGTGAGTGCCTTACGTGTCATCAATGACGACGTGATCGCGGGCCATCAAGGTTTTGGGCAACACCCCCATGACAATATGGAAATCTTGACCTGTGTGCTCAATGGTACCATCACCCATAAAGACAGCATGGGTAACCATGGTGGTATTTCTGCTGGTGAATGGCAACTGATGAGTGCAGGTACAGGTGTACAGCATAGCGAAATGAATCAGGGTGATGAGCCAGTACATTTGCTACAAATTTGGATTACCCCAAATCAAAGAGATGCAGCACCAACCTATCAGCAGATTCGTCTTGATCCACATGAGCAGCCAAATCAATGGCATGTGATCTGTGGTCCAAATGACAATGCTGCAATGCATATCCGTCAAGATGCAGAAGTCAAAACGGCTGTGATTGAAAAAGATCAAATGCTAGAAGTTAAAGCTACACAGCATATTAACTATGTGCATGTAATTTCAGGTTCAATCCAAGTTGCAGAACACACCCTTCATGCAGGCGACGCGATTGCTTTTTTAGACGCAAGCGAGGTTAAAGCCTTAGAAGATACACAAGTGATTTGGTTTGATTTGCCTGAAGTCAAATAAGTCATCACTCACAATAAAAAGCCAACGTCTCGACGTTGGCTTTTTTAATGCAGAACTCAATCAGTTGTTTCATTTGGTTTAGAGAACATTCACCGCAAGTAACGCCACAGCCGCAGGTAAGGCTTGAATGTAGATAATTTTCTTACTGGCGGTCAACCCACCATAAATCCCAGCAACCAAAACGCAGCCTAAAAAGAAATTGGCCAGTGGCAGTGCATAAGTTTCGGGTGCACATAGCGCCCAAAATAGACCTGCTGCCAAGAAACCATTGTATAAGCCCTGATTTTGCGCCATGACTTTGGTCAGTTGTGCTTTTTCAGGCGTATTACCAAAGGCTTTTAGACCATAAGGCTTATCCCATAAAAACATCTCTAAAACTAAAATATACACATGCAACAGTGCAATTAAAGCAATCAAAATCTGTCCCATCATACGCTTTATCCTTATTTTTGATGAATGATGCTAGATCAGCTTCACAGCTGATCTAAGTCGAAAACGGTTAAGGTTTCAAAAGTACTTTACCCTGACGTGCGCCTTGCGTCGCTTTCAGTGCTGCATCTTTAATTTGTGCAAAGCTGAAGATGCCTTCAACAGGCAGGAGTAATTTTTTCTGTGCAGCAAGCGTCAATAACTCCACAATTAACGCTTTTTTGCGCTCAGCAGACAATTGCTTATTCACCACACTTGCCCAAAAGCCCTTGACTGTGGCTTGTTTAAAAATCAGATCTCCCGAAGAAATCTGCATGGTCTCACCCGTCATGCTGCCAAATGAAACCAATAGACTATTTTCACTCAGCAAAGCCAACATTTCACCACTGGCCTGACCACCAATGGAGTCTACACCCGCAATCAGTGGCTGATCTGCATGAATCGCTTTGACTTGTTCTTTCCAATCGGCTTGGTCTGTTGCCACCACATTTTGAATGCCTAAGGCCTGCATTTCAGCTACAGCCTCAGTACGGCGAACCAAATGAATCACCTTTTGACCACGCGCTTTTGCAATCATTGCCACGGTTTTACCCACCGCACCATTGGCAGTGTTCTGAATCAACCACGAATCTGCTGGTAAGTCGATAAAATCTAAAAGCATCAGTGCACTGATCGGCATCCCAATCAACTGAGCTGCCGTTTCGTCATCAATCGCATCAGTTAAAGGCACTATGCCATGCGCTGGCGCAATAAAATACTCAGCCCAACTGCCATGAACTGCAGCAACTGCTACACGCTGCCCTATCGATACGCCTTGTACACCCTCACCAAGCGCATCAATCACACCCACAGCTTCACTGCCACCAATTGCAGGCAGTGTGGGTTTATAACCATAACTACCACGCACTGTCCACACGTCATGGTTATGCATTGGCGATAGAATCATTTTAATACGTACTTCACCCGCTTTCGGTTCAGGTTGCGGCATATCTGCAGCTTCCAAGACGTCAACAGGTTCACCAAAATGGTGATGAATAATACTTTGCATTTGCTATTCCTTTATCGGCTGTAATAGTTGTTGGGTAGTTTCCAAAGCGAGGTAAAGGGGCTGCTTATCTCGGGCCAGTCTTGCCAATAAAGCTGCTCCCAACCACAATTGATACATGGTTTGTGCCATTTTTTCAGCGTCAATATGCGCTGGAATTGAACCATCTTGCTGCCCGGCTTGGATTAGACCCGAAATACGTTCTGTTAACTTACGCACCCCGAAGTTCAAAATCTGACGCATATCTTCAGATAAATCTGAGACTTCTGCTGCCAACTTGACGATCAGACAGTTCTCCGCCCATCCCCCATCGCTATGATGTTCAACATCACTTTCAATATGCGATGGGTTATCAATCCATGCTTGCCAAAGTGCCACGAGACTTGCATAGGCGCTTCGCTGTTCTTGCTGTATCAGCTGATCGATTTTGACTTTATAGTCGGCCAGATACTGCTGAAGTAGCGCACAGCCGAAAGCCTCTTTCGAAGCAAAGTAATAATAGAATGAACCTTTCGGCACATCACAATTCTTTAGAATTTCCTGTAAGCCCACTCCAACAAAACCTTTATGTAATACCAGTTGAAAACTGCTATTTAAAATGTGTAGTCGTGTTGCTTCACTTTTATCTGATCGTTTCATATCCACACTATAAATCAATAATAGACCAGTCGTCTATAAAATAATGCATCTAACTTTGATACTTCATCTCGAACCATTGGATTACATATAAATTTTGCTGATTAAATTTTAGATATAAATGATTGAAATAAATGTTACATTATACCATAACACTAATTTTCAATTCATCTTATGTCTACACCTTCACAACGTTTACAAGCGATTGACGCCCTCAGAGGACTGGTTATTCTGATTATGATGGTCGACCATGTCAGAGAAACTTTTTATCTCCACCAGCAAGTCCCCGACCCGATGCTGATTCCAGGAACCGAAGAATCCCTTTTCTTTAGCCGAATCTTGGCTCACTTATGTGCCCCTGTTTTTGTGGTTTTAACAGGCTTATCAGCTTATCTTTACCAAGCAAAAAACAACAGTGTTCAAATGACCCGTGAATTTTTACTCAAGCGCGGTCTATTTCTAATTTTTCTCGAACTAATCATTATCAACTTCGCTTGGACTGGACAGTTCCCGCCCGATGTCATCTATTTACAAGTGATTTGGGCCATTGGTCTCAGTATGGTGGTTTTAGCAGGCTTGATTGGGCTATCGCAAAAATGGCTCTGGGTGATCAGTCTCAGCATTATTTTTGGACATAATGCGCTGGATCAAGTGTCATTTTCACAGATGCCGATCCTGCAAAATATGTGGTTTATTTTGCATGAACGTGGTTGGATCGAATTTGGAGATCTGATTCGTTTTAGAACCTCTTACCCTGTACTGCCTTGGATTGGGGTGATTACCCTCGGCTATTGCATCGGTCATACCATATTTAACAGTACAGACGATGTCGCAAAAAGAAATCAAATCTTGTTAGGCTTCGGGCTTGCCAGTATCAATCTATTTATCGTTTTAAGAGTGATCAATCTCTATGGCGACCAAGCATGGTCAATCATGCCGACCAGCACTGAAACCGTTATGAGTTTTTTAAATCTGACCAAGTATCCACCATCGCTGCTGTTTATTTTATGGAATGTCGGACTAAGTTTAATCCTATTAGTGTTACTTCAAAAGGTTGAAAGTAAACCTTGGGTCAAACCCTTGATTGTCTTTGGTTCCGTGCCAATGTTCTTCTATATCGTACACTTATATGTGCTGAAAGCCCTCTATCTCATTGCGGTCGCACTGTTTGGCACGACCCATGGCGAATACTTCGGAGTCGATCATGTCTCCACCCTCTGGCTCATTTCGATTATTTTAACTGTGGCTCTCTATCCGTTGATGTTGAAATTCTCAGCCTTTAAACATAAAAACAAACACATTCGCATTCTTAAATACCTCTAAGGATTTAAGGTATATAGCCCATTTCACTGAAATAAAATTGATGCTTAGTCCAACTAGGCATCAGATTTCCCGACACCCAGCAATTATGCTTTATGCGCCAACGAATGTCTGAAGCAAAAAATTTACTTTGCTTTAGTCTGCAATGCTAAGCAGATTGAAATTAAAACCATCCCAATCCAGCCGATTGGTGCAAGTTGTTCTCCCACCAACAGGATTGCAAATACAGCGGCAATCAAAGGCTCAAACAAGGTCAAAGTAATAGCTTTACTGGCAGGCACGGTTTTTAAGCCATATCCAAATAAAACATAGCCCAAAAACATTGGGATCAACATCATATAACCCACGACATAAAGGTTGATGTTTTCTTCAAACAAGTTTGAACCTGTTATCCATAAAGTCGGAAGTAATAATAAAGAACCAAGTCCGAAGATGAGCCCCATAGACGCTTTTGCATCCATTCCTTGGTCAATCATTCGTTTTGCCGCCCAAGAATATAAAGCATAGGTCAATCCCGCAACCGCCCCTAAAGCAATACCCAACATTTGTCGATTTTGGGACAAATGCTCCGTGGTTGCTACAGCATGTGATTCCCCGAGAGAAAGTAGCGCAACGCCCGTCACTCCCAATACGAAACTCATCAGCCATGTCATCGAAAGTGCTTTTCGGTCAAACACCCTTTCTAAAAGTGCAGTAAATAAAGGCGCCGTACCAATCGACACGACCGTACCAATGGTGATGCCTGCATAGTGCATCGATGAATAAAAGGCCAAAGGATAAATAAAAACCGCAATTACGCCTACACCGAGTATCACCGCATTGGCTTTGATATGTGCCAGATGGTAGATAATACTTTTTCGTGCCAAAAGTGCCTGTAACAGTCCACCACCGCCCATGGCGGCAGCACCAACAGCCAAAGGACTCAAATTAGGTGCAAAAGATGCGACTGTGCCCGTCGTTCCCCATAGAAAAGCAGCGAACAGCACCGCGATAAAACCATAATTCGGTACCGCAGAAACAGACTGATTCACGTACTGATTTCCTGTACTAAAAGTGTTTTCACCATCGCTGTTGCAGCTTGTACTTTTTCACTCGAGCTTTCCAAGCCTGCTCGCGCAATCGATCCCTCTAAAACAAAAGACAACAACAAAGCCATTTGTTTGACCTTGTCTGCATCCAAAATGATAAGAGCAAGCTGTGTAGAGATAATGTTTTCAATTTCATCCTTATGCGCTTTCACAGCCAAGCGCTCGGCGCTGTGCGCTGGGAACTCAGCAGCAGCATTCAACAAACCACAGCCCCGAAAACCTTTTTCATAGGCAAACTCAGCATGGTCTTGATAGGCTTCAAAAACCGCGACAATTTTATCAATAGGGGTATGCGCTTGTTGGTTTCGAAGTGCATACAAATCTAACCACTCTTGATGCCGTGCTTCTATATAAGAGGTGATCAAGTCAGCCTTGGTTGGAAAATTATTATATAAGGACATTTTGGCAACTTTAGCCTTATCGGTAATGCTGTTAATCCCTGTACTGGTGATTCCATCGTTATAAAACAAAATCGCGGCTGCATCTAAAATTTTCTGTTTCGCAGTTTTCGTATTCATCACACTCAACTAAGTAGACCGATCTACCTAATTTATAGAATCTGTAAAAATATGCAAGTCACCTTTGCTTATTTAATGAAGGAAATATCAGATGAATCAAAAACGGAAGAATGCCCTTCAATCACCCCATTACAATGACAGTGGATAAAAAGCGAAACGGAACAATCGCTCTATACTTTTACAAAGCATATGTAGTTCCAACTTATATGTAAGAAGTTGCTAGATAAACCAAACGAAGGATGCTAAAAACCGCTCAGATGAAATTGAGAAACTTTCGAAAAACTGATCTACCAAAACGACTACTACATGGCACAGCAGTGTAGTCTCTATAACTGCTTGTCTGAAAACGAATAGCGAATCTAAAAAGGGATCGTGTTGGACAACTCAAGCTATAGCTGAATACTATAAAAGAAGGTTAAATACCTTAAATAAAAAAAAGCAGTAAGAGAAAGTCTAACTGCTTTTTTTAGAATTTGATCACTGCCGATCTATGTGGTGTGCCCCACACTACTTGCCGTAATGGCCCAACTTAAACTTGGGTTATTGATTACTGATTAATTTTAGTTTGTATTTAAAAATAATTTGGCGGAAGCGGTGAGATTCGAACTCACGGAGGACTCACACCCTCGTCGGTTTTCAAGACCGGTGCATTAAACCGCTCTGCCACGCTTCCATGGGCGCTATCATATAAATAAAAATATTTTTTGGCAAATATTTTTCATCTCACGGCCTGCAAAAAGCCACTATTCAGCTAAAAAATGTTCAATCTCAATAAGATATTAAATTTACAGCCTCTATAGGATGGAAAATTGATCAATAACTCTGGCATCTTTTAAAAATTAACTTTAAAAAAGGCATAAAAAAAACCCTGACTTAGTCAGGGTTTTTGAATTTGGCGGAAGCGGTGAGATTCGAACTCACGGAGGACTCACACCCTCGTCGGTTTTCAAGACCGGTGCATTAAACCGCTCTGCCACGCTTCCATGGGCGACATCATATAAACATTCAATCTACTTGGCAAATACTTTTCTTCAAAAATCACACCAAGTGGCTAAAATTAAAACAAAATCTTTTAGTTCTCTGAACTTTCAGGTCTGTCATAACGAATTGAATTGACATACCAGTGTTTTTTTCCAGTTGGCGTCAACACTTCAATTTCATCATCGACTTGTTTGGACAGTAAAGCACGTGCCATCGGCGAGTCGATGGAGATGTGCTGCGGGTGATGATCGTAAATTTCATCTACTCCGACGATGCGTAAGGTTTTTTGTTCCCCTGCGTCATTTTCAATTTCGACCCAAGCGCCAAAATAAATCTTGCCAGCCTGCTCTTCAGAAAAGTCGATAATACGAAGTTCTTCGAGGCGTTTTCCCAAGTAGCGAACCCGTCGATCAATCTTACGTAAGATCTGTTTGTTGTACTGATAATCCGCGTTTTCACTACGGTCGCCAAGGCTCGCCGCCCAGTTTACTTTCTTGGTAATTTCAGGGCGTTCTTCATGCCAAAGCTGCTTTAATTCCGCCACCAATTTGTCGTGACCTGCACGTGTAATTAAGTTTGATTTCATGATGAATGCCGTCTAAATCTGCTTATTGATTTACAACAAAGGATTATTTTATCCCTTATTTCTCCACAACAGAAGTTTATAAAATAAATTCCTGAATTAAATTAAATTGTTATGTTACATTTTTCAAAAAAATATTGCACAAAATTTGACACTTTTAAAATTGATATATATTATGCGCACATCTTAAATTAGTTGCCTATTTTTTAATCTATGTAGTTTTTCTACATAATCTTCTTAATCCCATGTCATTTTGAATGACGTCATGAATGCCCAACCTCTTATTGAATTTAGACAACTTGAACTCGTTTTAAGGCATGTTTTTGCCTTTGCGTTCTAGGGCATAAATTACTTGTAGCGGAGACAACATGCACAGTAGTTCAACTTCTGGATCGAGGCTTTGCCTTAATTCATTAACTTTCTCTCTCCCGTTGAAAGCCCTTGCTTTAAGTACTTTGTTAATTCCATTTCATAGTATTAATGCAAGTAAGACCTACCAATATGATAACGTCGTCAATCATAATAAATTGACTGTCGTTTCAGTGGAAAACCCAACGACCGTTTTTAAAGATGGTCAGCATTTGCATGGTTTTGGTTATGACCTTGCACGTAACTATGCAGACAGCTTAAATGTAAAGCTAGACTTCAAAACCGTCCCCGATAATGCTACAGCACTTAAATGGGTAGCACAGGGCAAAGCAAATTTTGCAATGACGACGGCAAGTGTTCAAACGATTGAGCAAAAAAGTCTCGCAACCTTTTCTGCTACTTGTGGTGATTTAAACGTTTTACGTAAAAATGGCCTCAATACTGAGCTGAACTGGGTGTTTAAACATGCGAATGATCCATTGACGCAAACGGCGAGTGGATTTGTCTGCCGTGGTAAACAATCTGGTTCAATTGGTCAATTAGCCTCTTTTTACAACCGTAATGTCGTGAAGCCTGAAAACTGGAATACGATTCAACGCGATTTGCGTCAGCGTATGCCAATCTATAAGGCCAGTTTTAAAAGCACAGCGCAAAAGTACGATTTAGATTGGCACTTATTGGCAGCGATTGGTTATCAAGAGTCTTATCTTAAGCCGAACTCCGTTTCTCCCACGGGTGTACGTGGTTTGATGATGTTGACCAATAGCACAGCCAAAGCCATGGGTGTGAGTAACCGTACCGATCCAGCGCAAAGCATTCAAGGTGGTGCCAAGTACTACGACCAAATGCTGAGTCGCTATGATGATATCCCCTTTCCTGACCGGAACTGGTATGCACTGGTTGCGTACAATATGGGACCGGGTGCGGTGAATCAGATTCAAAAACGCATTCAGGCACAAGGTAAAGACCCAAATAACTGGCTCAATTTGTATGCTTACTTAGAGCATAACCAAGCGAAGAATGGTCGCTACCGCCAAGCACTTCAGTATGTGACGCGTATCCGAGCTTATCTTGAGCACATTAAAACCACGCCGCAGTTGGTCAATATCTAAAAGATCCTCTCTATCGGCATAAAAAAAAGCTTACCTATAAAGGTAAGCTTTTTTTATTTCAGAACACTTAAGCTGTTTGCTCAAGCACTTTCTTAAATAAATCTTTTTGCTCTTGGCTTGGCTTCGCTGTTTGCAATGCCATCAACTGTGACATATCACCTTGAACTTTTATTTTACCCGTCATGAACGCTTGCATTGCTGCAGCCATATCAAACTCAAGGAACACTTTACGTAGTGTTTCAGCATCCATGTTCAAGGTTGTTTTCGCGTTTGAAGACAAGCCTTTTTTAATTGCGCCGCCATCTAAAGATAATTCGGTATTACCCGCATTGTCAGCAACAACTAAGTTAATTGCAAGATTCGCAAGTGCTGGCGGCAGGTTCAGATTCCCCGCTTGAGCAGTTAATGTTTCTACAGTTGAAAACCAATCATCAGTTAAAAAAGCAGGCATGATGTTTCCTCAATTCTTTGTTCGTTGTGTGCTGCCTATCCAGACGGCATCATTGTGAAGCTAAATATGCTCGGAGATTGTTATAGCATGTATATCCTACATGTGCCTAAAGTTTTTTGTACGTACCGTTCATATTTTATATTTCTTATACAAAGTTTATCAAAATCATCCACATAAAAAAAACACCAATCATTGATTGGTGTTTTGCATTGGCTTAACTGACAAAATTAGTCTGCTGCAAAGCCAAGATTAACCATGTTAATGCGTTTGTTCTCCGGTTCATCTTCCGTTGAACAACTTTCACCTTTAAAGTCGAATTCACGTTCGCTATCTAACGCTTCAAAGTCGAATAACTCACGGTCTGCCAGCTGCGATGGCGACACATTTTGCAAGGCACCAAAAATACTGTGTAAACGCTTTGGATGCGCTTTATCCCACTCGCGCAACATGTCATTTAACATGGCACGTTGCAGATTTTCCTGAGAACCACACAAGTTACACGGAATAATCGGGAACTGGCGCATTTCAGCATATTTAATAATGTCTTTTTCTTCCACATAAGCCAGTGGGCGAATTAAGATGTTCTTTTTATCTGACGATAGCAATTTAGGAGGCATCGCCTTTAAGCTACCGCCATGGAATAAGTTCAAGAAGAAGGTCGCCAAGATATCATCACGGTGATGGCCCAACGCCACTTTGGTCGCGCCAATTTCTTGCGCAAAGCCGTATAAAGAGCCACGGCGTAAGCGTGAACAAACTGCACAGTAGGTTTTGCCTTCAGGCGTTAAACGTTTGGTGATGCTGTAGGTGTCTTTTTCTAAGATATAGTAGGGAATATTATTCTCTTCTAAATAACGTGGTAACACGTCCTCAGGGAAACCGGGTTGCTTCTGGTCCAAATTCACAGCCACCACATCAAAATTGATCGGTGCAATGCGTTTAAACTGCAACATAATATCGAGCAAGGTATAACTGTCCTTACCACCGGAAATGCAGACCATCACTTTATCGCCTTCTTCGATCATTTTAAAATCGCGAATGGCATGACCTACCTGACGGCGTAACTTTTTCAACAGACGATAATACGCAGAGCTAGTGGGTAGTTCTGGTTTAAAATTAAATCCCTGATTGGACTCAACTGGCGAGAACATAGACGAGTTAAACCTTAAAAAAAATACCGCGCAATTTTATCCGATTCACAGCCATCTCGCACCTAAAGAATGTAAATTCTCATGAATTGTCATTGCTGTCATATTCATGTATTGAAATCGGTTTAACTTTGAACGATTGCGTTCATATTTTAGCTGAACTGCTTATGTTTTGGACTTTTCCACATTTTTCCACAAAAGCTGGGGATAACTTTGTGGATTCTAATCGACTTGACAGGGTGTTCCCCCCACTCTTTAAGGCTTCTATTTAAATTGATTATTTTTTAATCAATTTATTTACCATTAAATTTCAATAACTTAACCCAGTCAAGCAATCCTCATTAAAAATAAATTAATTATTTTTTTGATTACTTGCTCAACAATTTGACTTGATTTTTACAAAGACATGGATTTTTTAAACTTAAAATAGTTTCAGACGGTTCTTTTTTTGCTAAACTCATTTCTAGTCACTGAAATCGATTTTTTTACGATTAATAATAGATAATGAAAAATAAGCTGCTTTTGAGTCGTTTTTACGTTTTGGGGTGTATGACGATTTCGTTCATGGCACTAGATTGTCACGCGGGTCAAACTATCTACCAATTGAAAGATTCCAACGGCACGACCTTGTTAACCAATAAACAAAGTCGTTATAGCAACTTAAAAGTCGAAAAGAAAACCTATTATCCAGACAGTAATATCCACAGTTATAGTAACTGGGGGGCTTCTGAATCTTCCGTGTTGCCCAGTTATAGTCGTAACAAAAATGCTTTTGACCACATTATTCGCCAAGCGGCTCAAACTCACGGCATTTCTGAAGGCTTAATTAAAGCGGTTATGCATACCGAATCAGGCTTTAATGTCAACGCACGCTCACCTGTTGGAGCTCAGGGTCTTATGCAACTCATGCCTGCGACAGCACGGCGCTTTAATGTTTCTAATGCATATGATCCACAGCAGAATATAAATGCAGGTGCCAAGTATTTGGCTTGGCTGATGAAACGCTTTAACGGCAACACCAGTCTTGCGCTTGCAGGCTACAATGCTGGCGAAGGCAATGTACAAAAGTACGGCGGTATTCCACCCTTCCGTGAAACTCAAGACTATGTTCGCCGGGTGAGTAGCCGCTATAGCAATCTATATGCGGGCGGGATCAACATCTCTGCAGGCTCAAATAACACACTAGCCAATGCTCAAGTCATTGCCCAATCTGCACATTACGATACAGACTCCTCCCCAAGCACGCAACTCAGTGTGAGTCGTAGCGCACCTTCACGCCAAATTATCCTCGCAGCTGATGGCAGTTTTACTGATGCGCCGGGTTCCTATGCCACAGGCAATGCAACCGCCTCTGCCCGCATTCAAATTTCAGAATAATTTTTATAGCAGTTTTATTATTTTTTCTTGAATTTTGAAGAGTTTCACCTCATATTGAGATCAATGATTTTCGATTTATAAATCAGATTATTTTTTTATTATAAGAGGATTTTCTCAATGATGCGGATTGGTTTGTTCTTGCTAACCAACCTCGCGGTACTGGTTGTAGCTGGCATTATCTTGTCACTCTTCGGTGTCGGTAGTTACCATGGCGCGGGTGGCTTAAATCTAGGTAACCTACTGGTTATCTGTTTTGTCTTTGGTATGGTTGGCTCAATGATTTCTCTATTCATGTCAAAATGGATGGCGAAAAAAACAACTGGTACAGAGTTAATTGACCCAAATGCCCCGCGCAACCAAGCTGAAGCATGGTTGTTACAAGAAGTCGCTCAATTGGCGCAACGTTCTGGTATTAAAATGCCAGAAGTCGGTATTTTCCCGTCTTACCAATCTAATGCTTTTGCTACAGGTTGGAACAAGAACGATGCATTAGTTGCCGTTTCTACCGGCTTACTTGAGCGTATGAATAAAGACGAGCTTCGTGCAGTCTTGGCTCACGAAATTGGTCACGTGGCCAATGGTGACATGGTGACTTTGGCGCTCGTTCAAGGTGTCGTGAACGCCTTTGTGATGTTCTTTGCACGTGTCGCAGGTGATTTCATTGACCGTAATGTCTTTGGTCGTGAAGACGGAGAAGCTCCAGGTTTAGCTTATTTTGCCATTACCATCGTGCTGGATATTGTCTTTGGTATTTTAGCTTCTGCAATCGTAATGTGGTTCTCCCGCTACCGCGAATATCGTGCAGATGAAGCAGGTGCACGTCTTGCAGGCAAACAAGCAATGATTTCTGCCTTGTTGCGTTTACAAGCCGAGTCACAACTTCCAGATGCGATGCCTAAAGAAATGAAAGCGTTTGCGATCGCGGCAGGTCAAGAGCAAGGCTTTAGTTTAGCTGCTTTGTTCCAAACCCACCCAACGATTGAACAACGTGTTGCTGCTTTACAACAGCTCGATTGTCCATAAACAATTCGTTCACTAGATTTGAAAAAGCCTCCGCATGGAGGCTTTTTTGTGACTCGGCATAAGAACATTTTCATTCAATCGTCACTTCGATGCAGCGTAATAAACTGCCATTTGGGTCAATGATGCAAAACTGGCGGATCTCATCAAAATCCTGAATATCGGTCATACGGGCAGTTTCCCACAAAGACCAATTCACTTTAGACCAGTATTCATAATAGGATTGAATCTCCGCTACGCGAATACAGGCACTATGCCATGAACTATTTGGGTCTAAATGCGGATGATGGAAAAACTCCAGTGTCATCTCGCCCAAACGCATAATCATCCACTCGGGGGACTGATAAACCAGATTAAAGCCCAAGCTTTGATAAAATGAAGCAGTGCACGCCAAATCAATCGCTGGCAAATTTGCCGTAATCTGACCTTCAAATTTCATGAGTGGCTATCCTAAGTTTAGTCCCTGTAACCAATGCCACATCACACTACCACCCCACCACAATAAGCCCATAAAACACACCAAAAAGATCAGGCCAAACAAATCGGGGATGTGTAGCCAAAGCCATGCCACTACTGGGTTTCGCCAAAATGCGGACTGTTGCTGTTTCTTTTCCAATTTTTCATGGAGAAAAGGATGCGTCACATGATGCTCTGAATGAATTTGGTATTCTTCCCGAATATGGTCATGAACCACATCCAGTGCTTTACGACTCGGACGTATAAAAATATCAAACAATGTCCCTAACACAGGGATAAAACCGACCACAGCGTCAATCATAGCCAGCTTCAATACTGGACTCAATTTCTCTTGCGGTACACCAATTTGCTTAGCTTTATAAATGGCATAACACGTTAGGGCAAAACCAGCGATATCCCCAGCAATCGGAACAGTACTCAACGCAGCATCGGCACCGACACCCTGCTTGGTGAACGGAATACGCACCACAGAATCCATCATATTGGCATATTTGGCCAAATCACGCTCTAAACGAATGACATCTTGCTGGCTCATTTTTTTTTGTTCAAAGGGTTCAGGCATGTTGTTACTGACCTCCATCATTTCAACCACATTAACATCATAAAACCACTGAATTATGCTGGTTTTTATGACTTTTTTCTGTGCTAACTTTGTGCTGAAACAATTGCTTATAAGTTTAAGACAAGGTCAGAATTTGCGACGCAATCAGCAGATATACCACCACGCCTGACGCATCACAAATTGAGGTGACCAAAGGTGCAGATGCACTGGCTGGGTCGAGTTTCATGCGGTTTAAGATAAACGGCAGACTCATACCAATCAGACAACCCATCAACACAATACCCATCATACTCAGTGCCAATACTACGGCGACCAGAATGTCCCCACGGAAATAACCCAAAATGGAAACAGCAGTTGCCATAGTTCCGCCCAGACACAGCGCAACCAAACTTTCACGTCCTAGCAAATAAAACCAGTCTTTAAAATGTACATCGCCCGTTGCCAGTGCACGTACCATTAAGGTTGCAGACTGAGACCCCGCATTTCCTCCACTTCCCACCAGTAAAGGTAGGAAAAATACCAAAACAATATGTGCCGCAATCAAGTCTTCAAAGTGCGCAATTCCCAGCCCTGAGAGTAAACTGCCAAAAACCAGAAACACCAACCAAAACACCCGCTTCTTATACAGTAAGAGGATTGGAGCCGTTTTAATACTCATCTGCGGACTGGCCGCAACCGCACTACTTTTTAGAATATCTTCTGTGGTTTCTTGTTGTACCACATCCATTGCATCGTCATAAGTCACAATCCCCAATAGACGCTGCTGCTCATCGACAATGGGCAAAGCCATAAAATCATAATGAGCCAGTTTCTGTGCAATACTTTCCTGATCCTCACTGACTAAACCCGTAATGACATGGCTGGTCATAACCTGTCCAATCAATTGCTCAGGTGGAGACTGAATAATTTGCCGCAGCGAAATCACCCCGTGTAAATAACGCGAGGCATCGGTCACATAGATGAGATATAAAGTTTCACTTTCCGCTGCATGCTGTCGTATATGTTGAATCGCCTGTTGCATGGTCATTTCGGCATGTACCGTAATGACCTCGGTACTCATAATTGCACCCGCAGACTCGGCTGGATAATCCATCAAGGTCTTCAGCTGGGCTTGAACATGCGCATCTAGCTGCGGAAAAATCTGACCTTGAACCTCTTGTGCCAAGCTTTGAAATAAATCGGTACGGTCATCCGAATGCATATGAGCCAATAACCTCACCAGCAAAGTCTGAGGCAATTGCGCTGCTAGCTGCTGTTGCTCGGTTAATGCTAAAAACTCAAAGACATAACTGGCTTGTGGTAATTGTTTCAATAGCCGAATTTGGTCATTTATAGGCAGGCCCATTAAAATATCAGCCAAATCCGCAGTGCTGTACTGTTTCAAACTTTGGATAAAAGCATGGTTATCGGGCTGATTTAATTGCTCTTGGAAATCTTGCTGTGAAAATGACGGATTTGGCATACACCACTCAAATATTGTTTTTCTTTATCTGTCCGAGTATAGCAAAGGATCTTTAAATGTCAGGCCTTTCGGCCTGATTGGGTTAAATGTTCGCTTTGCCTATTCGCTGCATACGAATGTTTCGGATTCGATCTTAAACCTCGTCCTGAGGAGTTCGTCCATGAAACACACGGCGAACCAAAACATACATTAAAGGAATAAACAGCAATACCAACACCGTGCCAAAAATCACGCCACCGAGTACACTCACCCCAATTTCCTGACGACTTGCTGCCCCTGCACCAAAGGCAAAGACCAGAGGTGTGACACCCGCGCCAAAAGCCAAAGACGTCATTAAAATCGGGCGTAGACGTAAGCTTGCTCCTTCCAAGGCAGCTTCAATTGCAGTCTGGCCTTTTTGCTGCGCCAATGAAGCAAATTCCACAATTAAAATCGCATTTTTACAGGACAGACCAATTGTGGTCAGCAAGGCAATTTGAAAGTAAATATCATTCGGAAAACCCGTCAAATAACTGAACAGAATATTGCCGCCAATACCGAGTGGAATCGCACTCATGACGGCTGTTGGAATACTCCAACTTTCATAAAGTGCCGCAAGGCATAAAAAGATAAAGCCTATGGAGACCAAATACAGCTGCAATGCTTGGTTATTGGACTGGTTTTCCTCGAACGATAATCCGCTCCACGCCAGATCAATACCATCATGCCCTCGTACCATATCTTGTACGTCTTGCATGGCTTGTCCAGAACTAACATTTTGTGCTGTATCCGCCTCCATTTCTAGTGCGGTATAGCCCATAAAGCGATTCACCACCTCAGGGCCTCCGCTCCAAGACACTTGGGCAAAATTTGTAAAAGGAATCATTTGGTTCAGATCATTACGTACGGTCCACGCTTGAAGATCATCAGGTTTTGAACGAAATTCGGCATCCCCTTGCATAATTACCCGCTTAATCCGACCACGGTCAATAAAGTCATTGATATAACTTCCGCCCCAAGCACTGGATAAAGTGCTATTAATGGCGGTCTGGCTGAGTCCATTCGCCAAAGCTTGCTTTTGGTTCACATCCACTTTGAGTTCAGCTTTATCTGGGTTAGAACGTTTATCTAAATTGCTAAAACTAGAATACTGCTTGGATGCTTCCTGCAAAGTTTTGAACTGTGCTTCTAAATAGGCACGACCTTCGCCATTGATATCACGTATCCAAAACTCCATGCCATCGGTTTGCCCTAAGCCACTGACTGAAGACGGCATATTTACATTAATTTGCGCATTTCGATGCGATCTAAAATGAGCAATCGCCCGTTCTCGAATCGCTTGTGCGGAGTTCTCTTTCCCCTTACGTTCATCCCAATGTTTCAACGCAATAAAACCCTGACCTAAATTTTGTCCCGTCCCCGAGAAATTACGACCATAACGGATCATCACCAAATAGATATTGGCCTGTTCTTTATCTAAAAAGTATTGGCGAATTTCTTCCCCAACCACACGGCTTTGACTCAGCGGTGCACCATCGGCCAGTTTAAACTGGACACTTAAAATACCCTGATCTTCACTGGGAATAAAACTGGTCGGCAAAGCACGATAAAACAGCGCAAAGACGGCAATTAACGCCACAAAAACTACCAGCATGATTTTACTGTGCTGAATGGTCTGGCTACTCAGCTTTAAATAACGCTGTTTTAGCTGATCTAACGTCAGATTAAACCAAGTTGCCCATCGTGCCGATTTATCATTGGGTTTTAAAATTAAGGCACATAGTGCAGGCGTTAGAATTAATGCGACCAGCAGAGATAGCGCCATGGCAGCAACCAAGGTCATTGAAAACTGACGGTAGATCACTCCTGTCGAGCCACCGAAAAAGGCCATGGGAATAAACACTGCAGTTAACACCAAAGTAATCCCAATCAATGCCCCACTGATTTCCTGCATCGATGCAATCGAAGCTTGTTGAGCACTCATCTGCTGTTCATGCATCAGCCGTTCAACGTTTTCCACCACCACAATCGCATCATCCACCAGAAGCCCGATAGCTAAGACCAATGCAAATAAGGTTAAGGTGTTGATACTCATCCCGAGCACATACAGAATGGCCAGCGTGCCCAAAATTACAACAGGCACAGTGATAGTGGGAATCAACGTTGCACGCCAATTTTGCAAAAAGACAAACATGACCACAATCACCAAAAGCACTGCTTCAAACAGTGTTTTGACCACTTCCTTAATCGACTCTTGCACAAAAGGCGTGTTATCACGTGGATAAACAATTTGATAGCCTTCTGGGAGTTTAGAGGACAATCGGCTGACTTCTTGTTTGATCAATGCCGAAGTTGCCAGTGCATTGGCCCCTGAAGACAATGAAATGCCCATACCCGCTGAAGGAAAACCATTAATGGTATTAAACGACTGATAATTTTCCGCGCCCAGTTCCACCCGTGCGACGTCTTTTAAATAAATAAAACTGCCATCACGGGTCGATTTGACAATGATGTTCTCAAATTCTTCAACGGTTTTTAAACGTGTACCGGAGGTAACTTTGGCATTTAAATATTGATCTGACAGGCTTGGTAACTCACCAATTGCCCCTGCGGCCACTTGCGTGTTTTGCGCTTCAACCGCCGCACGAATATCACTCGGCATCAGTCCATATTGACGCAATTTGTGCGGATTCAGCCATAAGCGCATGGCATACTGTGCGCCAAAGACATCAACCTCACCAACCCCATCAATACGGGCTAAATCTTGCTCCAAATGCGTCATCATATAATCAGACAGCGCAATATTGCTGCTTTTGCCTGTTCGGTCATATAAGCCAATCACCATATGCGTATCGCCAAGCGACTTATAAACATTGACCCCTTGACGCTGTACATCTTCTGGTAAACGGTTAATCACTCCATTGATGGCATTTTGAACTTGCACCTGAGCGGTATCTGGGTCAGTTCCATTCTCAAAACTAATGCTGATTCGACTACGGCCATTCGAGTCACTGCTCGAACTAAAATACAGTAAATGATCAATCCCTTTAATTTGCTGCTCTAAAACCTGAGTAACGCTCTCCTCCACCGTCTCTGCCGACGCACCCGTATATGTTGCACTCACCGTAATTCGCGGAGGTGCAATATCGGGGTAGCGCTCTACAGGCAACTGAAAGGTGGCAAATAAACCAAATGCCATCACGATAATCGCCAGCACACCAGCAAAAATTGGACGATGAATAAAAAATTTAGACAGCATGGGTCTGCGGTACTCTTGGGTCTGAGGCTAGATCTAGAAACTGGTATCACTTTATGCTTGATCTTCTATGACGAATCATTAAAAAACAAGACTTAACAACATGAAATAGAACATTAGAGCTAAATATGAAGAAACTATGAAGAAAGCTTTTTGACCAATTGATGACATCCTGTAATTTTTCGCAATTTGTCATTAATCTGAGATATTAAAATTGAACACTGAGTCCGCAACACCACAATAAAATGTTGAGGAACACATGTTAAAAAGAACATTATTGAGTTTTATTTTTTTAAGTTTATTGGGCTGTCATCATGATGAGAAAGACAATGCAGCATCCCAGCCACCATCAAACAACGCCGAATACATTGAGCCTGCATTGCTTATTATTGGACATCGCGGCGCCAGCGCGCTACGCCCTGAACATACCTTAGCCGCTTACCAAAAAGCAATTGATGATGGTGCAGATTTTATTGAGCCTGATTTGGTGCCAACTCTAGACGGTTATTTAATCGCTCGCCATGAAAATGAAATCGGAGGAACCACCAATGTCAGCAGCTTGCCGCAGTTTGCAGAACGGAAGACCAGTAAAGTCGTTGATGGCGTGACTTACACAGGTTGGTTTACTGAAGACTTTACTTTAAACGAGCTGAAGCAACTGAAGGCACGAGAACGTATTCCAGAGATTCGTCCAGCAAATGCCCAATATAATGATCAATTTGATCTGCCCACTTTAGATGAAATTATTGAACTCGTAGATGCGTACTATAAAAAGACAGGAAAAATTGTGGGCCTGTATATCGAAACCAAACATTCCAGCTATTTCCAAGGTCTCAATTTGGCCATGGAGCAACGCTTATTAACCACGCTGGCCAAACACACCTATAGTCGTGACATTGCGCCAGTCTATATCCAGTCGTTTGAAGTCAGCAACTTAAAACAGATGCGTCAACAGTTGGATCAATTAAAATCGATTCGACATGCCAAAATTATTCAACTCTATGGTGGCAAGTCCGAACAACCTGCCGATGCTGTGCTTGCCAAATCAACACTCCGCTATAGTGATATGGCAACACCTCAAGGACTGAAAGACGTCGCAAGCTATGCGCATGGTGTCGGACCAAGCAAAACCTATATCGTGCCGAATACTCAGCCAGCGACCCCGTCCAGTTTTGTGAACAATGCACACGCAGTGGGCTTAAAAGTACATCCTTATACCCTACGCCCAGAAAATAATTTCTTAGCAGACTATTTAGACTGTAGCGCGATAGCCGCTGAAAAGTGCGAAAAAGGCGCGCTGGCAGAGTTTGAAATTTTCTTTAAAGCTGGAGTGGATGGTATCTTTACCGATGACCCTGCTTTGGGACGTCAAGCAGCGGATGCTTTTTTGAAAAAATAGAATAAGTCACACACAAAGCAAAGCAGACATCTAATAAGCATCTCGTTTGCTTTCAACCAATATCCATCCTTTAACTATAGAGATTAAAAAGCAGGCTTTTTAATCTCTTTCTCCTTATTTTAGGTGCGCATAGATTAAGCACTTTTTGAATACTATAATTAAGTGACTTTTAATATAGATCATGTATTGTGGCTGAAATTTTAAAATGGTTGATGGTATGAGCCAATATTCCCCACTCAAAGGCAAGTCAGGTTTTAAACGTATTTTTAATGCAACTCATTATTCCATTTCAGGTTTTAAGGCTGCATTTGCGCATGAGGCTGCTTTTCGCCAAGTCCTGTTGATTAACCTGATTCTAATTCCAACAAGCTTTTTCTGTGCTGTCAGTCGCTTAGAACAAGCCCTCATGGTAGCCGTTTGTTTACTTGCAATTATTGTTGAATTGTTCAATTCAGCCATTGAGGCGATTGTGGATCGTATTTCACTAGAGCGCCATGAGCTTTCAAAAAATGCCAAAGACATGGGTAGTGCTGCACAGTTTGTTTCTTTAAGTATTATCTTTATTGTTTGGCTACTGATTCTGATGCCTTAACCTCTTTGTTCAATATTTCACGTTCAATCTGTTCAAAAAGCTCAAAATTAATTCATAAAAAAACCCTGCTTTAGCAGGGTTTTTTTATGAATCAGTTCAGTGCTTAGTGAGCAGCGAATTGGTTCATTGTGTTTTTAGCATCATCGTGCGCTTTAAGAGCGTTGTCACCAGAGAAGATTTCTTTGTGATCATCACCGATGTCAGAACCCGCCATTGCTTGGTGTTTAACACAAGCGATACCACCACGGATTTCTTTACGTTGTACGCCAGCAACATAAGCCAACATACCTTCAGAACCGAAGTAACCTTGTGCAAGCTCATGAGTAGAAAGAGCAGCAGTGTGGTAAGTCGGAAGTGTGATCAAGTGATGGAACACACCCGCTTCACGAGCAGCATCTGCTTGGAATGTACGGATCTTAGCGTCTGCATCAGCAGCTAATTCAGTAGCATCGTACTCAGCGCTCATTAATTTAGCACGGTCGTAAGCAGAAACGTCTTTACCTTCAGCAACCCAACGGTCGTAAGCTTGTTGACGGAAGTTCAACGTCCAGTTGAATGATGGAGAGTTGTTGTAAACAAGTTTCGCATTTGGAACTGTTTCTTTAACACGGTTAACCATGTGCGCGATTTCGTCAACGTTTGGAGTCGCAGTTTCGATCCAAAGAAGGTCAGCACCATTTTGAAGGCTAGATACACAGTCAAGAACAACACGGTCAATTTGAGTGTCCGGACGGAATTGGTATAGACCAGAAGCCAAACGTTTTGGACGGTGAAGTTTACCATCACGCTTGATTAGGATTTCGTCTTCTTGAGCATCAGCAATGTCAATTTCAACAGTGTCTAGGAAACCGATGTATTGAGAAGCGATGTCACCTGGCTCTTTAACCACTGGGATTTTTTGAGTCAAGTCAGCGCCTTCAGAGTCAGTACGCGCAACGATGATACCGTCATCAAGACCCATTTCTAAGAATGCATAACGTAATGCATGGATTTTAGAGATGAAGTCTTCATGTGGAACAGTTACTTTACCAGCTTGGTGACCACATTGTTTCGCGTCAGATACTTGGTTTTCGATTTGTAGTGCACAAGCACCAGCTTCAATCATTTTACGAGCAAGTAAGTAAGTCGCTTCTTCGTTACCGAAACCAGCATCGATGTCCGCAATAATTGGCACAACGTGAGTTTGGAAACCGTCGATTTGTGCAGTGATTTCAGCAGCTTTAGCAGTATCGCCTGCTTCGTTTGCTTTTTTAAGCGCACGGAAAAGGTCGTTTAATTCTTTCGCATCAGCTTGGCGTAAGAACGTGTAGATTTCTTCGATCAACGCAGGTACTGAAGTTTTTTCATGCATAGATTGGTCAGGAAGTGGACCAAATTCTGAACGAAGCGCAGCAACCATCCAACCAGAAAGGTAGATGTAACGACGTTCAGTCGTACCGAAGTATTTTTTGTTCGCAATCATTTTTTGTTGTGCGATGAAACCGTGCCAGCAACCCAAAGACTGAGTGTATTTGCTAGAGTCAGCATCATAAGCAGCCATATCACGACGCATAATTGCAGCTGTGTATTTAGCGATATCTAAACCAGTTTTGAAACGGTTTTGGATTTGCATACGCGCAGCATCTTCAGGACTGATGTCTGCCCAAGTGCTACCGAATTTTGCTTTTAATTCGCGGATTGCATCAATCGCTGTTTGATATGTAGTCATGATATTTCCTGTAATAATATTAGGATTTTCTTCAACGAAAAGCTAAAATCAGACCCTCAAGCTTTTGCTTAGATTTAGAGCGCTTCGTTGCGATGAATACAGATTAGATTGACAGAATAAATTAATCCAATATTCTGCATTAATTTTCAGTATTTATTTAAAAAATATATAGATAAAAGTCTAATTATATTTCGATAAAACATAATTAAGTAATTGTTATTTTTAAACTTAAATAAAATAAGAAAACCGTGAAAAATACATCCTTTGTCGAATATTTCTTCATTAGACTTAAGTCTCGGCCGTTGGAAAAAAGAGTTCAAACCAAAAATCAATACTTAATTTGACCCAAATGACAAAAGTTCAATATTCAGCAAAAAGAGTATTTATCACGCTTTTATTCCATCAATAACAGGCCAGCTTAAGCCATTTTCTAAGCAATAATCTGAGCCTCAATTTACGCATATTGAGACATTGCTTAGGACTAATATGCTCTCCGTTTTTAAGCATAAAAACCCATTTTCTGAGAAAATGAAGGGGGTATTCTTTGTACAACCCGATGCTTTTTTTTTCGTCAGTTTATTACACAAGCCCGATGGCTTATGGCATAATGCAAACAATTTCATGATTTTATTCTCGGTATTTATTTTATGAATCTGGAGCGGGTTGATCTAAACCTCTTAATTTACTTGGACGTACTTTTACGCGAAAAAAATGTAACCCGAGCAGCTGAACAATTGGGTGTCACCCAACCAGCAATGAGTAATATTCTACGTCGTCTTCGTAACTTATTTAATGATCCCCTGCTAATTCGCTCTTCTGAAGGTATGACACCGACCGAACGGGCTTTAGAGTTACAACCCCGCATACGTGACGCTCTTTCTGATCTCTCCATGATTTTGGAACCTCGTACCGAGTTCCGTCCTTACACTTCAAACCGTGTTTTCCGTATTATGACTTCGGACTATGCCGAAGCAACCTTAGTTCCCCGCCTCGTTAAAGCATTACGTTCTGAAGCACCCAATGTGGTTTTAGACTTCTTAACTCCAAGTGATGTGTCATATCGTGATATGGAACAAGGTAAAGTTGATCTAGCCATTAACCGATTCAATGAAATTCCACAAAGCTTCCACCAAGTTTTGGTCTGGCGTGACAGTTTTTCATGTCTACTCAACGGTAAACACCCCGCTGCCAGCAACTTAAACCTAAAAAGTTACCTCGATGCACAGCATATTTGGGTCTCTAAAACAGGTATGGGCGTTGGTTTCGGCGTTAACCCTGAAAAACAAGCAGGTCTAGGTTGGATTGATCAAGCTTTAGAACGGATTGGCCAAAAACGTAAAATTTCGGTCTTCACCCGACATTATCAAATGCCTGCACTATTGGCTTCAAATGTAGATTTGATCGCGACTTTACCGACCCGTATTGCACGCTTACAAGCCAAAAGTCAAAACCTCCTGATTAAAGACCCACCTTTTTATATTCCAGAACTTGAGTTGAAAATGGCATGGTGTCCACTGTTACATCACCATCCTGCACATCGCTGGCTCAGACAGCTGATTTTGTATGTGGCACGTCAAATGATTGAGGAAGAAAATCGTGAGTTTTTAGGCAATAACTCGCAATTCTCACATTATTAAGCATTCAAGCTCTAAATAATTCATTTTCATACCAATAACTCAGGTATGATAGAAGACAGTAAGTGATTACTGTCTTTATTTTTTTGTGTTAAAAATATTCATAATAACGATGAATCACAGGTGGATTCCGTGAGCCTTTTTCAAAACATAGTTATCATTCTAGTCCTAATTGCTGGGGCGGGTTTCTTGTCTCTGACAGAAATCGCACTGGCAGGAGCACGTAAGGTCAAGCTGAAAATCTTGGCTGAGTCGGGCGATGATCGCGCACAGAAAGTTTTGAATTTACAAGAAAATTCTGCTGACTTCTTTGCCGCTTCACAAATTGGCTTAAACGCAGTGGCAATCTTGGGCGGTATTTTAGGTGAAGGGGCTTTTCGTCCTTACTTCATGAGCTTTGTTGCTCGTTTTTATACTGGCCCTTGGTCTGAAACCATTAGCTTTGCTCTATCTTTCACTTTAGTCACCTCACTATTTATTTTGTTTGCTGACCTCATGCCAAAACGTTTAGCCATGATTGCCCCTGAAAAAATCTCTATTGCAGTGATTAACCCCATTCAGGTGTTTATTAAGGTCTGCAAACCTTTGGCTTGGATTATTAATGCCCTTGCCAACTTGTTATTCCGCCTGTTTAAAGTGAATACCACCCGTGATGACAACATTACCTTTGATGATATTTCGGCAGTGATGGATGCGGGTGCGCAAGCTGGGGTGCTACAAAAGCAAGAACACCATTTCATTGAAAACGTATTTGAACTTGAAGAGCGGAATGTACCTTCAAGTATGACCACGCGTGAAAATGTGGTGTATTTTACTTTAAATGAATCTGAAGCCAGCATTCGTCAAAAATTGGCTGAATATCCTTATTCTAAGTTTTTAGTTTGTAGTGAAAATATTGATGATGTAATTGGCTATGTGGATGCCAAAGATATTCTGGTCCGTATTCTGAATAATCAATCTTTACTACAACTCAATGAAAGCACTATTCGTAATGTTCTCACCATTCCAGACACATTAACCTTGTCTGAGTTATTAGACCGTTTCCGCTCCACCAAAGAAAAGTTTGCTGTTGTGATTAACGAATATGCTTTGGTCGTGGGCGTCATCACCCTGTCAGACATTATGATTACGGTCATGGGCGACTGGGTTACTCCAATTGAAGCCGAACAACAGATCATTAAACGTGATAATAATTCATGGCTGATTGATGGCAGCACGCCGATTGAAGACATGAAGCATGCACTGGCCATTGATGAAATGCCAGATGAAGAAAATTATGAAACCTTGGCTGGTTTTATGATGTACCGTCTACGCAAAATTCCACGCCCTGCCGATACCGTAGAATACGCAGGCTTTAAATTTGAAGTGGTTGATGTCGATCATTTTAAGATTGACCAACTTTTAGTGACGCGCTTACTTGAAGAAACACTACAGCCTGCAACCCAAACAGTCGAGGAATAGAAACATCGCCTTGAATTAAAACCTTGCAACTGCAAGGTTTTTTTTGCTTCAGATTTAACCATATGAAGTTATACAAAATAAGTATCTTAACCATACTTTACAGATATATATTATTTATTAGAAAAATAGAATGAAAAATCACATATGTTTAAGAGCATTTAAAAATCATGCTGAATTGCATACTATCGCTGTCACTTGATGAATAAACAGACTTAACACGTTCAAAGGATTGATCCATGCTGACCATTTTAGGTTTAGGCATGATTATGTGCTTCATGTACTTAATCATGTCCAAACGACTGAGCGCTCTTGTTGCTTTAACTTTAATCCCTATCATTTTTGCATTACTTACTTATGTTTTAAGTCTCTTTGTTGACAACCTTGCTGGATTTGATATTGCTGAACTTGGCAATATGATGATGGAAGGCATTAAAAAGCTCGCTCCTACGGGCGTAATGCTCCTTTTCGCAATCCTTTATTTTGCAATTATGATCGACACGGGTCTATTCGACCCTTCAGTGAAGTGGATTTTAAAGCAGGTTAAAGGTGATCCTTTAAAAGTGACCCTCGGCACCATTACACTGACTTTAATTGTTTCCTTGGATGGTGACGGTTCAACCACTTACATGATCTGTGTTGCCGCAATGCTACCGCTGTATAAGCGTATTGGTATGAGCCCTTTAATTATGGCTTGTCTAATGATGCTTGCGAGCGGAATCATGAACCTAACGCCATGGGGTGGACCAACAGCACGTGCTGCAACGGCATTGCATGTCGATCCAAACGATGTCTTTGTTCCGATGATTTTACCAATGCTCGTTGCAATTGGGTGGTTATACTTCCTCGGCTTTATGTATGGCCGTATGGAGCGTAAACGCATTGGTATTGTGGAATTAGATATTAGCCATGGTGACAGTATTCAGATTTCGCAAGAACCTGAAGCCAACCGTGCCCACTTAAGATGGTTTAACTCTCTACTAACTTTGGTCTTGATGGTCTGCTTAGTAATGGGCATTTTACCTGCGGCGATTCTGTTCATGGTTGCCCTGTGTATTGCCTTGGTGGTGAACTATCCAGATCTAGACATGCAAAAGCGTTTGGTTGGTAACCACTCTGCCAGTGCCTTAGCTGTAGTCGGGATTATCTTTGCGGCAGGTATTTTTACCGGTATTTTATCGGGTACAGGTATGGTTGAAGCCATGTCTCAAGAACTGGTTGCCATTATTCCAGAAAGTATGGGGCCGTATTTAGCACCTATCACGGCTGTGATTAGTATGCCACTGACCTTCTTCATGTCGAATGATGCCTTCTACTTTGGTGTACTGCCTGTACTCTCTGAAGCCGCTGGACACTATGGTATCACTCCTGTGGAAATGGTTCGTGCATCGATTGTTGGTCAACCTGTACACTTACTGTCCCCATTGGTTCCATCGACTTACTTACTCTGTGGATTGGCAGGAATTAACTTTGGTGAACACCAAGAATTTACCATCAGGTGGGCGGTGATTACTTGTTTAGTGATGCTGGTTACAGCGATGATCTTTGGTATTTTCCCACTTTACTCAACACTGGGTTAATCAAATACTCATACTGAGTTATAACGAACCTTAAGCTCAACAACCGATAAATACCCGATGTATCACATCGGGTATTTTCATTTATAATGCCTTGATATAACAATATAATAGAGTCAAGCTTATGTCTTTTTCATTGCCTGCTATTTTGGCGTGTACTTTCTTTTATTCTGCGCTTTATCTGATTTACTATTATTTTTCCCAATACAGCCACACACTTCTGATCGTAAGTGCGATTGTTTTGCTGATTTTAGCATGGCGGATTACACCTTATGCTTATGAACGTGGGCAACGCAGCTTTAACGATACTCTGTCTTTTGGACAATATTTCTGGAATCCACTCATTACATGGTGGCGACTGTTCATTTGGCCCATCAGCTTATTACTGTCTTGGATTTTCCATAGCTAATATAGCCCCATAAAAAAAGCACCCGAAGGTGCTTTGATACTGCGATCTTAACGACCATACAATTCTAGCAATTTATCTAAAGTTGCTTGATAGTGAATGGTAATATCTTCAGATAAAATTTTATATGCACTGTCAAACTGAACCATTGGCCAGCCTTCTTTCCAAAATGGGAAGATGTTGTGCAAATCATGTGTCACGGTCGCATCTTCCCGTACAATGGCTTGTGCAACTTGTGACAAGACTTGTGCTGTTTCCGCACCATCAATCGCCATGTAATCAATCCCACGTACTTTTAAAATACGGATGCGGTCTTTCTTATAACGAATTTTTTTGGCTTGACCTTCATTCAAGCCCAATGCCAAAGCTACAGCTTCAACAAATTTGCTTTCAAAAGATTGGTTTAAAGCCACAATCGCAAGTTTATGTGCTTCTTGACGACCCGCTTTACCGCCTTTACGAATCTCTTCTTTTGCCTCTGTATCAAGCTCATCGTCTTTCATAGACTGCAAAATGTCTAAAATTTCGATATCACTTAAAGATTCAGGAGAATGATCAGTCATGAACTGCCCTTAGACAAAAAAATTGAATCCGACATTTTCGCATAATTCAGAGCGAAAAAGCGAAATTGTTGTGCTTTTCTCTGTGAATATTCTGTTTCACGTATTTTTTTGAGCCATCCCCTTCCAAATCTACTATAGTAAAGGCTATTTTTCTCATACGCTCTTTTTTGACGATGCAATCCAAACAAGTTCAACTGTTACTGCAACAATTAGAGACCCTTTACCCTGCCGCATTTAAACGTAATTACTTGCTTTATAGTCAAATCAAAACACGCGGTATTTTAGATGACCAGCGTGAAGTTATTCCGTGGGTTTTGGCGGTGATGATTTTTATTCCAATCAGCTTAATTCTGAAAGATTTTTACTTAACTCACTTGGAGAATCTCGATCCGCTCCAAAGTCACAGTTATGCCATTATCAGTATTTTATTGGTGCTGATGTGGGTCTTACCTTTTGTCATTAAACAAATTAAACATTCATCAAACTCCCTGTATCAACTGCAACGCCATGCGCCCTTCAAACTCGCTGCCGTGATTCTTTTAAGTGGACTAAATCTGGTGTTCCTTGAAAGCAGTTTGCTAATGTGGATCTTGTTTTATTTTGGTGTGAACTTTGGTTTTGTGCGCTTCTATAAAGAAAATTTATTTCGAGACCACAGCCAGTCGGTTGAACATCACCAGTTACAACAACTCAGACGTGTCTGCTTTTGGGCCTATAAGCAAACGCTCAAATCACGACTCCAATTACGCTTTAGCTCCCATCAATCTGAAGATTATCAGGCACGTAAAACCCAGCTGGGGCATGAAGCAGATTTATATGTGCAACTACTGAAGTATGAGCATGCTTACTGTAAGCAGATTAAGCATATCGATCTCGATAGTTATATCGATGAGAAATTATAAAAAAACCGAGCAATGATGCTCGGTTTTTTCTAGGGTCATTTTATGCCGTTTGCTTTAACGCACTGACTGGTGATAATGTCGGGTCTAATATCACTTGATGCGAGCGAGTTTCATCAACGATGTATTCTTTGTGCTTAATGGTATCTACAAAAATCCAATCCGCTTGTACCCGCTCTGCGGTAAAACGGACTTTCAAATAACCACGTTGATTCAAGTTGCAATAATTCAACTCCTCAATCAAACTGGTAAATGCAAATTCAAATTCTTGCAGTTGCTGCATCGGAATGGACAAATATTTCTCCAACCCAGGGGAAGAGACTGAACTGGTCGCCAACTCCACGCCAACCAATACCCCATCTTTACTCGATAAATCCGAAGCCCAAGCATTGTGGGTATCTCCAGCAAGGACCACAACTTTTTTCTTAAGTTGTGCCAAAGTGCCATACAAAATTTCACGCTCAGCAAAATAGCCGTCCCACGCATCTAAGTTATAAGGTGCAGTAACCGCAAGACGTGCTTTTTCCTCTGGACTTACGGTTGGATCACCTGCATCCATTCGAGCTTTAATTTTTAATAGTTCAGTGATTTGTGTGGTGATTTTACTTAAGGTCTCAGGACTAGGATTACCTGCTGTAATTTCTGCCAGCGACATTAACAATTCTGCTGGAACAAACATTTTGCTCATCAGAATCTGCTGGCCGAGTAAATTCCATGTTGCCGTAGATTGCTGAAGTTTCTGCAATAACCAATTTCGCTGCTCCACACCCATCAAGGTACGCGCAGGATTGATTAAATCGGCTTGAAATTTTGCAATATCTAAACCTGTAGCAGTCATATAGTTTGCATAATCTAATTGCACATTACGCGCAATAATACGTGTATCCAGCATCGTCAGTTGAACAAGCGTGCCAAAGTCAAATTGACGATAAATCTTGATATGTTGATCATCAATTGGACGAATTGGCATCCACTCAAAATAGGCCGCTAGTGCCGCTAGTTTACGTTCTAGGAAATCGCCTTCAGTATCTGACTGATGATTTTCAGCACCCTTTTCCCATGTATCATTTGCGAGTTCATGGTCATCCCAAATCACAATAAAAGGATGACGTTGATGCGCAGCCTGCAAATCTGCATCTAGTCGGTATAAGGCATAACGTTTGCGATAGTCATCTAAGCGAATAATTTCTGTATTATTATCATCCGCCAGTGTGCGCCCCATCGCGACTGCCTCTTCTGTAGCATAGCCTCCCATACCATACTCATAGATGTAATCTCCCAAATGAATGACAACATCGACATCCTGTTTGGCCATTTCTTTATAAACATGGAAATAGCCGGCTGGATAATTTGAACATGAGCATACGGCAAACTGTACCGACTGCACTTGCGTTGCCAAGGTTTTAGTTTGCCCTGTGATTGAATACTTCGACGCCGATTTAAAACGGTAGAAATAAACTTGTCCCGCAGCAAGTCCCGTCACATCCACTTTCACAGTAAAATCTTGTGCAGCTGTAGTCAGCACCTTTCCTGTTGCTGTAATGTTTTTAAAGTCTGCATCTTTTGCCACATCCCACTGCACTTCTAAACGCGCACTGCTATCCGTCGGTGTTACACGTGTCCAAATGATAACTTGAGTTTGTAAAGGATCACCACTGGCAACCCCATGCAAAAATTGCACTTGCGTGTTGGGCTGTGTGTTTGAGTCGGCATCATCACCACAAGCGGTCAGTGAAATAGGTAAAGATAAAGCACCAAATCCTGCCAAAGTTTTTTGAATAAGTTCTCGGCGGTTCATTTTTTTTGTCATGTGGATTGCCTAAAGACGATATGGACTTGAAATTTATGCGAAAAAGATGACACCCATATCTCAAGTCGATGACATTTTTATGAAGCCTGAACAAGTGCAGCACAGATAATTTTGCTATTTTTTAAACATAAACCGCTGAATTGATTGAAAAGAAAGCAAATAATCACAAATAGACTTGCCAACTTTTATTTCGTCCTCTATTATTGCGCTCATGCCCGAGTGGTGAAATCGGTAGACACAGGGGATTTAAAATCCCCCGCCCACAAAGCGTGCCAGTTCGAGTCTGGCCTCGGGCACCATTCTTAAGCTAATTAAGATGGTGCAATAAAAAAATCCAGCAATATGCTGGTTTTTTTATGTCTATAATTTATGCCTCGAAGCACATAACAATCACAATATGAAAAAGAATACCCTCATTATCATCCTGAGCCTAGTTTTTTCAAACTTCAGCCATGCAAACCCCACCTCGCAGCAAACAGATAGCGATACGTTTTATGACTTGTTTGCAGGCACGATTATTGAAAAAGACCACCAACTTTATTTACATGCGTGTAAATCAGTAGATGCTCATTTTAAATTAAGCTTTAATCACACTAAAGATGAGCAACATATTCGTGAGCTCATGAAAAAGCATCCAAAATTTTGGCTGAATCTCAGTGCAAATGCTGAAATGGTCGAAGGCGAATACGTGATGACAGTCGATGCGATTGGAGATGAACATTTGAACCAAAGTTGTCATCTCACCGATCTTTTAGATGAACTGTAACAGCAATCTCAGCTTCTAAAGCAAAAACTAACTGCGCTTGAAATGAGAAAGTGAATCACCACTCTCTGTTCACCACCAATTCTTCCATTTCAATATCCATAAACCCAGCACCTTGTACCACCATCATCATCGCTTCAGCAATAAAATCGGCAGCAGAGTCATCTAATGATGAATCTAGATCTTCAAAATGCGGCTTCATTTCATTAATTTCAGCCACTGTAGCATTGGCATATTGATAAATATCACCCTCAGATTTTGCTTTTACAATTTTTTTAGCAAAAGTCTCAACATGCTGCTTCACTTCAGCAACAAGAATATCGGGATAATATTCATCATCAAACATAGGGAGAAGTAAATCTGCAAACATACAGGCACTCAAAATGAGAAACTTAAAAAACGAGTCTATATAACATAAACCAAACAAATCACCAAATAAAAAAGCAGCATCTGAAGATGCTGCCAGTCTAAAAATCTAATATAGATCAAATTTACAAATTAAATCATTAGCTCAGCATTCCACCGCCGCATTAAGCCATATTCATCGCTTGCCAAACCTTGATCGCATCACTCATGGCTTTGACATCATGGGCGCGCACCATACACGCGCCTTGTTGAATACTCAGCAAATGTCCCGCTACAGAACCCACGGCCCGCTGCCCTGCATCGGCCCCACCTAAAGCTTCTCCGATAAAGCGCTTTCGTGACAATGCGGACAAGATGGGATACCCGAGCTGATTCAGCTGATGGAATTCGTTTAAAAGCTTAAGGTTCTGCTTTGCATTTTTAGCAAAGCCAAAACCCGGATCAATCATGATATTTTCAGCTTTGACACCAGCCTTGAGTGCATCCGACACGCGCTGGGAAAGCTCAGCCATCACATCTAAAGTGACATTATCATATTGATCTAAACCATTCATGGTGGTCGGTTCACCACGCATATGCATGATGATCACTGGAATATTCAGTTCAGCTGCCGTCTCTAAAGTATTAGGACGTGTTAATGCTCGTACATCATTCCAAATATGCGCACCTGCTGCGACCGCTGCTTGAATCACTTCAGGTTGAGAGGTATCAATCGAAATGACCACATCAAGTTCAGCCAAAGCTTCCACCACTGGGACGACACGACGAATCTCTTCCTCAACCTCAACCACAGATGCACCTGGACGTGTAGATTCCCCCCCAACATCGATGACTGTCGCCCCATCCGCAATCATTTGCTGAGCATGCGTAAGCGCTTGTGCTTTGCCATTATGTTTGCCGCCATCACTGAACGAGTCTGGCGTCACATTTAAAATACCCATCACATGCGGTACCGACAGGTCGAGTGATAGCTCACCACAACGTAGGATTTTCTTCGGCAAAGCCATCAATTGCATGTAATATTCTCCAGTTCAACTTACATTATCTTAACGCGTTCCCACTTTTAAGTGCCTATTTTTCTTCATCGGCAGTGGAAAATCTGCGCAATAAAAAACCACCCGAAGGTGGTTTTTTATTTTAACTTTTAAAAATTAAGTTGCAGATGGTAATGGTGGTGGTGTACTTGGACCATCCGTTGGAGTTACATCCATCACAGGATTTTCTGCAACATATACTTTTGGTGGTTGTGGCTCACGACCTTCCATAATGTCACGAATTTGCTCGCGATCAATCGTTTCCCATTCCATCAGAGCTTTCACCATCGCATGAGCAATATCTTTATTGTTTTCTAAGATATTGCGTGCGACATGGTATTGCTCATCGATGATACGACGAACTTCAGCATCTACTTGTTGCTGTGTTGCTTCAGAAATCGTACGACTACCAATGCTGCCCATGAATGATTGCTGAGAATCATCTTCATACACCATTACACCAAGTTTGTCAGACATACCGTACTTGGTCACCATCGCACGTGCCATTTTAGTTGCACGTTCAAAGTCGTTTGAAGCACCTGTCGACATTTGGTTGATAAAGATTTCTTCAGCAATACGACCACCAAACAAAATTGAAAGTTCATTCAACATTTTGTCTTTATAGTGGCTGGTTTGGTCATGTTCAGGCAACTGCCAAGTTACACCCAACGCCCAACCACGCGGCATAATAGTCACTTTATGTACAGGGTCTGTACCCGGCAGAATTTCAGCCACAATCGCATGACCAGCTTCATGGTACGCAGTTGCACGACGTTCTTCTTCACGAATCACCATCGACTTACGTTCAGGGCCCATGTACAACTTGTCTTTTGCATCTTCAAAATCATGCATATCGACAGTGTTCTTGTTACGACGCGCAGCAAAGAGTGCAGCTTCGTTCACAAGGTTCGCCAATTGTGCACCCGAGAAGCCTGGCGTACCACGTGCAAGCACTTGTACATCGACACCAGTCACTGAAGGCAATTTCTTCATGTGAACATTTAAGATTTGCTCACGACCTTTAATGTCTGGTAAGCCAACCATTACTTGGCGGTCAAAACGACCCGGACGGAGTAAAGCTTTATCCAGTACATCGGCACGGTTTGTCGCAGCAATGACGATAATACCTTCATTACCTTCAAAGCCATCCATTTCCACCAACATTTGGTTCAAGGTTTGCTCACGCTCATCGTGACCACCACCTGTACCTGAACCACGATGACGACCCACAGCATCAATCTCATCAATAAAGATGATACATGGCGCATGACGTTTCGCTTGTTCAAACATGTCGCGAACACGAGACGCACCCACACCCACGAACATTTCAACAAAGTCAGAACCAGAAATACTAAAGAATGGTACTTTCGCTTCGCCTGCAATTGCTTTTGCAAGTAAAGTTTTACCTGTACCCGGTGGACCCACCATTAACACGCCTTTAGGAATCGTTGCACCTAAGCGTTTAAATTTTGAAGGATCTTTTAAGAAATCAACAATTTCTACAACTTCTTGCTTTGCTTCATCACAGCCAGCGACGTCGGTAAAAGTCACTTTAATTTGGTCTTCTGCCAACATTTTTGCTTTTGACTTACCAAAACTCATTGGACCGTTTTTACCACCTGCTCCGCCACCCATGTTGCGCATAAAGAACATGAATAACAAAATGATTAAAAGTACAGGGAAGCTTGCGATCAAAAGTTGCATCAATAAACCTTGGCGCGCAGGTGCAGTACCTTCAACGACAACGTTATTTTTAATCAGATTAGGCATAAGCTCTGGGTCTTGAACCGCAGGACGAATACTTTCAAACTCTGAACCGTTTGATTTTTGGCCATGAATTCGTTCGCCATCAATTGTCACTTGCTTAATTTGACCAGCATTCACCGCAGCAACAAACTCTGAATAATTCATCGCTGTCGGCTTTTCATTGCTACTGACATTACTGAAAATAAGGATCAGTACGCCCAGTATCACTAGCCACAATATGGCATTCTTGAAGAGATCGCTCAAAGCTTTATTCCCATATCAATCTAATTTGATCATGCCCTATCGGGTGACCTTAAAGTTTCTGCTGAAGATCAGCTTCGCAAAATAATAAAAAGGTACAAAATGCACAATTTTTAACGACTTGGCAAGTAAACTTTATTTGAAAGCCTTCTTACGGCCTTGCCCAACTAAGAATACTTCCTTAGATCGGGCACGTGATGCAGCAGGTTTTACTGTCTTTAACACATCAAAGTTGTCGACTACTTGCTTACGGAACTCGTCAAAGCCTGTACCTTGGAATACCTTTACAACAAATTGACCATTTGGACCGAGCACTTTCGTAGCAAAATCGATGGCCAATTCACAGAGGTAAATCTGGCGAGGTTGATCTACAGCCTTGTTACCTGAAGTATTGGGGGCCATATCTGAAATTACAACGTCTACTTTACGTCCATCTAAAATATTTAACAATTTATCGAATACTTCTTGCTCACGGAAGTCACCTTGCAAGAAGGTCACATCTGGAAGTGCGTCCATTTCCAAAATGTCAGATGCAACCACTAATCCTCGATCACCGACCAGCTTTCCTGCAATTTGTGACCAACTTCCAGGTGCAGCACCCAAGTCAACCACGGTCATGCCTGGACGAATGATGTTATATTTTTCTTGAATTTCAAGTAATTTATAAGCTGCACGTGCTCGATAACCTTCTTTTTGCGCTTTTTTCACAAAATGATCATCAAGGTGCTCTCTCATCCACGCACGGCTACTTTTGGATAACTTTTGGTTGGTAATGCGTGTTGCCATATCTCTCTAAAACATTAAAATTTCTTAAACTTAATTGTACGTTAAATTCTCTAGGCTTGCAGTATACATCTGTATCCAAATCTTGGGTTTTAGTTGTTTTTTTCTATTATCTAAATCGATTATTTCCACAGAATATAAAGCGTTTAATTTCGCAGTTTGTTATACTAAGCCGTTTTTAAAATTAGGTTATCTTTATGGCGACTTTATCCATTCAGGAACGCAAGCGTTTGCGTCAAATCGGTCATGCTTTAAACCCAGTGGTAATGCTTGGCGGTTCAGGTCTGACTGAAAATGTCGTTGAAGAAATTTTACGTGCTTTAAACGACCACGAATTGATTAAAGTCAAAGTCGCGGGTGAAGACCGTGAAGAGCGCGCTGCAATCATTGCAGAAATTGCCTCAACTACAGGTGCAGAAATTGTACAGACCATTGGTAAGATTGCGTTGCTTTACAAAAAAGCGGCGAAACAAAATGCCAAATTGTCTAATTTAGTTCGTTTCGCTCACGCAGCAAAATAATTGTAGTTTTTTATGGCAAGTTACGAACTCAGTGCATTTGATCGTCGCTTTCAAGCTATTTCGCTTGTTGGTGCGATTGAACAACAAAGCCCATATGCTCTCAATATCGGCTTTTGGTTACGCGATCCCAATTTGTACATGCACTGGCCCGAAGTCGTGAATGCAAATCCTCGTCAAGACTTTTTATGGGAAAACACCTGTTTTGAAGTCTTTATCGGGGTAAAAGGCGAAGATTATTATCGCGAGATCAATCTCTCCCCTTCGCAAGCTTGGCAGGCCTATCAGTTTGAGGAATATCGTTATCCTGAAGATATGCCGCCACAGGTCGCTTATGATATTGAACTCAATCAATTGAAGCGCACCCACTATGGTTTAAATGTCAGCATTGATCTGACTGAATTTATGCTGCAACACAAACTCAAATGGGCTGACCTATATCTAGGTCTATCAGCTGTGTTGAATACATCACAAGGTCAACAGTTCTATGCGATGCAGCATAGTGGTCAACAAGCTGACTTTCACAATAAACGTGATTGGTTGCATCAGTTTTAATCCAGATCAATAAAAAAGTGAGGCTATGACCTCACTTTTTTATGCACTTAATCTTGAGCCTCGTACAGCTAGATTATTTGTTTGAAACTTTATTCCACGCATCTAAGGTGTGTTCTTTTGAACGTTTAAACGTTTCAGTCAACTGATCTTTATGTTTTACTGAAATTTCGCTGACATCACCTTTTAACTCTTTACCTAGTTTGGTCAAGTCATCTAAAACAGCCGTAAACTCAGTTTTAACAAACTCTTTTAGTTCAGTTAAGTCTTTTTGAGAGTTCGATAACTGCCCTTTAATGGTTTCTAAGCGCAGTAAAAGATCTTGTTTAAACTGGCGGAGTTGCTCTTGCACACTGGCATTTAACTGCTTCGCTTCAGCTTCAAGCTTTTCTTTGCTTTCAACTACCGCTTCAGTGACCTGCTCTGTTGCTTCTTTCGCCACTTGCTCAAGCTTTTCAGTGCTTTCTACAACAACTTCTTTCAACGCTGGCTTTGGTTTGGTCACTTTGTCTTGTTCAGTCATGATGTTATTCCTGTTGTTATATACACAGCGACAGCTTAGCGTGATTCGATAAAATTTAGATTTTGATTTGTTAGACAATTATTTGTTGTTACATTTTTCTTTACAAAACTTAGAAACAGCATCCGCTACAAAATAAAAGCACTTTATCTTGTTAATTCCATCTTATTGGCATGGACTTTGTTAGTGAAGTTGCGTATAGTGCCATGTTAAGTTCAAGCGAGCAGACATAGGGAGGGTAGGTTTTTAGATAGCCTTCCTTTTTTTTCGTCTACTCGCTTTTTTACAGCCTAAATTTCAGGAGCTTTGGTTTGAGCACCCCAGCAATTTTAGCCCTTGCCGATGGTACGATCTTTAAAGGAACGTCTATTGGTGCATCGGGTAGTACGACTGGTGAAGTCGTTTTCAACACTGCCATGACTGGCTATCAAGAAATTTTGACTGACCCGAGTTATGCACAGCAACTTGTGACTTTAACTTACCCTCATATCGGTAACACAGGTTGTAATGATGAAGACGCTGAGTCAGGTCGAATTCATAAAGTGTGGGCCAACGGATTAATTATTCGTGACCTACCTTTATTGCATAGCAACTTCCGATCAACGCAATCTTTAGGCGAATACTTAAAAGAACATAATGTTGTCGCAATTGCAGATATTGATACGCGTAAATTAACCCGTATTTTGCGTGACAAAGGTGCGCAAAATGGTTGCATCCTTGCTGGTGAAAATATTACTGAAGAGCAGGCTTTAGAAAAAGCACGCGCATTCGGTGGTTTAAATGGTTTAGACCTAGCGAAAGAATGCTGTGACCCAACTGGTTTCGAATGGACAGAAGGTTCTTGGGTATTAGGCAAAGGCTTCACACAACCTGAACTTAAATTCCATGTTGTTGCATACGACTACGGTGTCAAAACCAACATCTTACGTATGCTTGCAGACCGCGGTTGTAAACTCACTGTCGTGCCTGCACAAACTCCTGCTGCTGACGTGCTAGCATTGAATCCGGATGGCGTGTTCTTATCGAACGGCCCTGGCGATCCAGCTGCATGTGACTATGCAATTGAAGCTGTAAAAACAATTGTAGAAGACGCTCGCAACCTACCTGTCTTTGGTATTTGCTTGGGTCACCAAATTCTTGCACTTGCCTCAGGTGCAAAAACGGTGAAAATGCCGCATGGCCACCACGGTGCTAACCACCCTGTTCAAAACATGGAAACAGGCACAGTGATGATTACTTCTCAAAACCACGGCTTCGCAGTGGATGCAGAAACTCTTCCTGCAAACTTGAAAGCTACGCACAAGTCTTTGTTCGATCAAACTCTTCAAGGGATTCATCGTACAGACAAACCAGCGTTCAGCTTCCAAGGTCACCCTGAAGCAAGCCCTGGTCCGCATGACTGCGCACCATTGTTCGATCATTTCATCGAACTTATCGAAGCATCTAAGAAGTAATTAAGGAAGCGATCATGGCTAAACGTACAGACATTAAAAGTATCTTAATTATTGGTGCAGGTCCGATTGTCATCGGACAGGCATGTGAGTTTGACTACTCAGGTGCGCAAGCGTGTAAAGCTCTTCGTGAAGAAGGCTACCGTGTTATTTTGGTGAACTCTAACCCAGCCACCATTATGACCGACCCTACAATGGCAGACGCAACGTATATCGAGCCAATCACTTGGCAAACCGTTGCACAAATCATTGAAAAAGAGCGTCCAGATGCTGTTCTTCCAACAATGGGTGGTCAAACAGCATTGAACTGTGCGCTGGCACTGGATGCCAACGGTATTTTAGAAAAATACAATGTTGAATTAATCGGTGCGACCAAAGAAGCGATTGAAAAAGCGGAAGACCGTAAACTGTTTGATGAAGCAATGCGTAAAATTGGTCTTGAATGTCCAAAAGCTGCGATTGCTGAAAACATGGAAGAAGCTCTAGAAATTCAAGCACGCTTCGGCTTCCCTGTCATTATCCGTCCGTCATTCACGATGGGTGGTTCAGGTGGCGGTATCGCTTATAACAAAGAAGAATTCCTTGAAATCTGTGAACGCGGTTTCGATCTTTCTCCAACCAAACAATTATTGATTGATGAATCTTTAATTGGCTGGAAAGAATACGAGATGGAAGTTGTTCGTGACAAAAACGACAACTGTATTATCGTTTGTGCGATCGAAAACTTTGACCCAATGGGCGTGCACACAGGTGACTCAATCACTGTTGCGCCTGCGCAAACATTGACAGACAAAGAATATCAATTGATGCGTAATGCATCTTTAGCAGTTCTTCGTGAAATTGGTGTGGAAACAGGTGGTTCTAACGTTCAGTTCGGTATCTGTCCAGATACTGGCCGTATGGTGATCATCGAGATGAACCCGCGTGTATCGCGTTCATCTGCCCTTGCATCGAAAGCAACTGGTTTCCCGATTGCAAAAATTGCAGCGAAATTGGCTGTTGGTTATACCCTTGATGAATTAAAAAATGACATCACAGGCGGAACGACTCCTGCTTCGTTCGAACCTGCAATTGACTACGTGGTAACAAAAATTCCACGTTTCAACTTCGAAAAATTCCCACAAGCAGACGCAACACTGACCACACAGATGAAATCTGTGGGTGAAGTAATGGCAATTGGTCGTAACTTCCAAGAGTCTGTAAACAAAGCGCTTCGTGGGCTTGAAGTGGGTGCGTGTGGTTTTGATGAAAAAATCGCTGTAGGTACTGAAGGCGCGAAAGAAAAGATCTTGGTTGAACTTAAAGTTCCAGGTCCAGAGCGTATTTGGTATGTGGCTGATGCATTCCGTCATGGTTTCACCTTAGAAGACGTGTTCCAAGCGACGAAAATCGATAAATGGTTCTTAATCCAAATCGAAGACATCATCAAAACTGAAAATGAAATCAAAACTTTAGGTTTTGGTGACTTAAACGCAGACAACATTCGTTCGTTCAAACGTAAAGGTTTATCTGACCTTCGCATCGCGAACTTGATGGGTATTTCACAAAAACAATTCCGTAAGCACCGTTGGAACTTGGGCGTGACTCCAGTTTACAAACGTGTGGATACCTGTGCAGCAGAATTCGAATCTGACACTGCATACATGTACTCAACTTACGATGATGAGTGTGAATCAAACCCATCTGATAAAGATAAGATCATGGTGATCGGTGGTGGTCCTAACCGTATTGGTCAAGGTATCGAATTCGATTACTGCTGTGTACACGCGGCGCTTGCAATGCGTGAAGATGGCTACGAGACCATCATGGTGAACTGTAACCCTGAAACAGTTTCAACAGATTACGACACTTCAGATCGCTTGTACTTCGAACCAATCACTTTGGAAGATGTACTTGAAATCGTTCGTACTGAAAAGCCAAAAGGCATTATCGTTCAGTATGGTGGTCAGACTCCGCTTAAATTGGCTCGTGCTTTAGAAGAAGCAGGTGCACCAATTATCGGTACATCACCAGATGCGATTGACCGTGCAGAAGACCGTGAACGTTTCCAACAAATGATTCAACGTCTTCAACTTCGCCAGCCAAACAACAGCATTGTAAAATCTGCTGAAGAAGGTATGGCTGAAGCATCTAAAGTAGGCTACCCACTTGTGGTACGTCCTTCTTATGTACTCGGTGGTCGTGCGATGGAAATCGTATACAACGACGACGAACTTAAGCGCTATTTACGTGATGCGGTACAAGCATCAAATGAAGCGCCAGTTCTTCTTGACCGTTTCTTAGATGATGCGATCGAAGTTGACGTAGACTGTGTATCTGACGGTAAAGACGTTGTGATTGGCGGTATTATGCAGCACATTGAACAAGCAGGGATTCACTCAGGTGACTCAGCATGTTCGATTCCTCCATACTCGCTATCAGTTGAAATCCAAGATGAAATGCGCCGTCAAACTGTTGCAATGGCGAAAGAACTTGGCGTTGTTGGTTTGATGAACGTACAGTTTGCTGTGAAAGGCGAAGACGTTTACATCCTAGAAGTGAACCCACGTGCATCTCGTACTGTGCCATTCGTTTCTAAATGTATTGGTGAGTCTTTAGCGAAAGTTGCTGCGCGTTGTATGGCGGGCCAGTCTTTAGAATCTCAAGGATTTACTAAAGAAATCATCCCGACTCACTTCTCTGTAAAAGAAGCGGTGTTCCCGTTCAACAAGTTCCCGGGTGTTGACCCTATTCTTGGCCCTGAGATGAAATCTACAGGCGAAGTAATGGGTGTTGGTAAAACATTTGGTGAAGCATTCTACAAAGCTGTGTTAGGCTCAAATGAACGCGTACCGGGTCTTCCTACAGAGGGCGAAGTGAAGCATGCATTTATCTCTGTGCGTGATTCAGACAAGCCTCGTGCTGTTGGTATTGCGAAGCAACTGGTAGGCTTTGGCTTCAAAGTACTTGCGACTGGCGGTACTTATGAGTTCATTAAAGCTGCAGGTATTGAGTGTGAACGTGTAAATAAAGTCACTGAAGGCCGTCCTAATATCGTGGACCGCTTGAAAAATGGCGAAGTTCACCTCATTATCAATACAACTGAAGGCAAACAAGCTCAACAAGATTCGTTCTCGATTCGTCGTTCAGCGCTTCAAGCGAAAGTGTATAACACTACGACCTTGAACGGTGCTGATGCTGTATGCCAAGCTTTTGCGATTCAATTGCCAATGGATGTATACCGTTTGCAAGATTTACAAACTGTAGGTTAATTCGTTTACCGAGAAGTCCCGTCACCTCTCGGTGGCGGGCTTTTTTCATTTATAAACCTATATTTTTTACACTCACAGACTTGAGGGACAACAATGCAACGTTATCCTATGACTCCCCAAGGCAAATTAGCCTTAGAGAAAGAATTACATCAATTAAAAAGTATTGAACGTCCACGTATTATTGCGGCAATTGCTGAAGCACGTGAGCACGGGGATTTAAAAGAAAATGCGGAATACCATGCTGCACGTGAGCAACAAGGTTTCTGTGAAGGTCGTGTTCAAGACATCGAAGGTAAATTGGGTGCGGCTCAAGTTATCGATGTAAAAGAACTTGAACAGAACGGTCGCGTGGTTTTTGGGGTGACAGTCACTATCGAAAACTTAGATACCGAAGAACAAAAGACCTATATGATCGTGGGTGATGACGAAGCTGATTTTAAAATCAATAAAATTTCAGTGAACTCTCCTATCGCGCGTGGCCTTTTGGGCAAAAGCGAAGGCGATGAAGTAAAAATTCAAACTCCTCAGGGTGAAGTTGAATACGAAATTGTGAAAGTTGCATATATCTAAGTTTCTTTGATATTTACAGCTGTAGAAACCCCTCGATTGAGGGGTTTTTTGTTTTTATATTTTCCCAAATACCTCTCCTTTGCCCTCTCTTTATGGACGTGGGAAATTTTATTACAAGAATGAGATAAATTTAAGGAATCCATTTCCCTCTCTCTTTTTCTAAGCAAGACTTTTATTTGTTATAATTCTTTACACCCTGCAATATTATCATTCTATGTCTAAACCTTTGATCAATTCCCCTGTCAAACACTGGTGTGAGTTTGAGTTCATCTCTAAAACGGTGAAGAATCCGAATATTCACATTAAAGGGAATTACTCTTACTATTCAGCGTATTGGGATCAAGGTTTTGAACGTTGTGTTGTGCGTTATTTACATGATAAGCCCTCGACCGTAGATAAACCGATTGATCAGCTCTATATCGGTAACTTCGTTTGTTTTGGCGCAGAATGCGTCATTATGATGGGTGGTAACCAACTACATCGTACTGACTGGATTTCGGCCTTTCCCTTTGATACGCGTAGTTTTGTTCCAGCAGGTGATACCATCATTGGCGATGGTTGCTGGATTGGCTCTCGTGCCATGATTATGCAGGGTGTAACACTCGGTGAAGGCGCAGTGGTCGCAACAGGTGCTGTCGTGACCAAAGATGTTCCACCATATGCAGTTGTGGGTGGTGTACCTGCCCAAATTATTAAATATCGCTTTCTCGAAGCAGATATAGAAAAACTGCTTGCACTGAAGCTCTATGACTTAGATGAAAAGCTGTTTTTAAAGATGCGTGAGCAGTTACAGACGAGTGATGTTGAAACATTAGCTCAATTATTTATAAACTTGAACTCAAGTACTTAATAAATTGTTGTTCAAAAATATGAGCTTCCATATTTTCTTCATGCATCAATGCATATTTATTCATTACCTTAGAAAACAGTAATTTATAATTATATGAATTATTTTTTTGATTCTCAATTTCTATTTCTTTCAAGTCAGAAATATACTCTAAAAGTACACTCAGCTTTAAAGAGTAGTTTTGATCAACTAAGTATATAAAATCATCATTATGAGTATTTCTTAAATTAGCATGGCTTTGTTGCACAAACCTATCTGTAAAGGCTTTTTTAGCGATATAATTTTCAAATGAAGAAGCCTACACACAAAATCTACCGCACAACCAATTGGCCCGCATATAACCGAGCACTCATGAGTCGCGGAAATATTGCCATTTGGTTTGATCCTGCTACGCAATGGTATGCTCCGTCCATCGGTAAACAAGGGCGAAATCAAACCTACTCCGACGCAGTCATCCAATGCTGCTTAATGATTAAATCCTTATTCCGTCTGTCTTTACGTATGATCACTGGCTTTGTGCAAAGTCTGATTAAACTTTGCGGATTAAATTGGATAGCTCCAGATTACACCACGCTTTGTAGAAGACAAAAGCATATTGATATTTTAATCAGCTACCAAAAAAGTAGCGATGGGCTGCATCTACTCATGGACTCTACAGGCATGAAGTTTCTAGGTGAGGGCGAATGGAAACGCAAGAAACATGGACCTGAATATCGTCGCCAATGGCGTAAACTTCATATTGGTATAGATGCTAAAACCCTACAAATACGAGCAGTTCAGCTTACAACCAATAATGTCAGTGATTCACAGGTGCTTGGTGATTTACTTAATCAGATTCCACAAGATGAGCGGATTGACTCTGTTTATACCGATGGAGCTTATGACACCAAGCAATGCCGTCAGGTCATTGCAGATCGGCAAGCGCATGCGGTGATTCCACCTAGAAAAAATGCGAAACCATGGAAAGATACAAAGAGTAGCTCGCTAGAGCGAAATGAATTACTTCGAACAATTAAACGTTTAGGCAGGACACTATGGAAAAAATGGTCAGGCTATCATCGGCGAAGTTTGGTTGAAACTAAGATGCACTGCATTAAATTATTAGGAGATAAACTCAGCGCAAGGAGTTTTGGTAGCCAAGTCAATGAGATCCATGCACGTGTAGCAGTCCTTAACAGATTTACGGAATTAGGTCGACCACTTACCCAAGTTACGCCTTAAATTTGGCTCAATTCGGGGCGCTTTGCATTTCAAAACTTTGTGCAACAAAGCCGTTGAATACCCAAACGCTTACGATCCCAAAGGTCACCTTCCCAAGCTGTTTCTATATTCTCTAAATTTGTTCGTTGCCAATTCAGTTGATTCGTATCTGTCATCGTATTCATAAAGTAGTAAGCCATTCATAAATATAAGCTATTTTTTAGACAAAGCCTATGTTTCTTAAACGCTACATTTACATTCAACTTTAGTGTTAAATTGATTATTATTCACACGCTTTTGTGCTAATTTAGAAGTGAGAAATTAGCATTTCATATGCAAATATCCATATGAATTTACTAGGTTTTATTCTTTAAAAAACACAGCTAATATCAAGGTATAAGCTGTATTTAATCCGTGATACATTAGAACAGAAATCTGCACATATAATCAGTTGATAATAAGGAGAAACAACCATGGCATACCAAAACATTTTAGTCCCTGTAGACGGTTCAGAAACATCATATGCAGCAGTTGCGCAAGCGGCTGAACTTGCTAAAGCATTTGGCGGAAAAATTACAGTTGTTCAAGTACTTGCACTTGACCCTTACATTGCTGCCGAATACATTTCTGCAACTCAAACCAATGACTTAATTGAACGTGCGCGTACTTCAGTTTTGAAAACACTTGAGGAAGCAGCGGCTAAATTTAGCGATCTGGGCATTCCAGTTGAAGCAAAACTACTTGAAGGTCAGGTGGTGCACCGTGAAATTATCAAAGAAGCAGAAACATCTAAAGCAGACCTGATTGTCATTGGCTCTCATGGCCGCACAGGTTTAAAACGTTTATTCCTAGGTAGTGTTGCACAAAGTGTTTTAGGTGAAGCGCACATTCCTGTTTTAGTTGTTCGTCAGTAATACATCGAGTGCTCTACTTCTACGGAGGTAGAGCATTTCTATTTTAAATATCCCACTGAAACTCTTTCATTTTCACTTTGTCCCCAATCACTAAAATACCTTCCGCCAGAAGTAACTGTACTTGAATGTTCTGTCCCTGATCATTCAGTCTACTTAGGCTAATTTTCCCTTGTGAGTTGATTACCCGATACCAAGGCAAACTACTGTCTACATCCATATGTTTTAGTACATAGCCCACTAAACGCGAATGTTTGGGAATGCCTGCTAAACGTGCAATTTGTCCATAACTGGCTACCCGCCCATAAGGAATCTGAGCGATCACCTGAAAAATCATCGGGGCTAGTTCTTTGACTATCGATTCTGCCATTTCAAATGTGCCCTATTCTAAGTATTCCATAATGACATCATTATTTGATTCAAATAAACCAGCTCATTCATTCTAAAAAGCCCCAATACAGGGGCTTCTTGATTGAGCAAATCACTAAAAATTATCAGGACTTTCCAGCCGTTTCACTTCCTGAACTCGCTCAGGGTTATGCACCGCGGCAATGCCGTCATCCGCTTTAACATCAATCAATGCTTCAGGTTGATAGACAATAATGGTTTCATAGCCCTGTGCATCTTCACCAATAATGTACTTGAAGCCTTTACGGTTCATTTTATTACACAGACGTTGATACCAACCTTTAAAACCTGTCTTTTCTTCATTCGGGTTGTAGTAAAACGCATTCATTACAGCAGGCAATCCTAGACCACAGACCATGCCTGAAAGCAACACGGCGATAAAAGTATAACCAATCAAAATACTGCTGTATTCACTTAACTCTGGCACGTTGGCTACCGCTAAGATCAGTGCTAAGGAGATACCTCCACGCACTCCACCCCACGACAAAATCGCCAAACTTCCGTTATAACTTTTCTTACGGAAAGAGGGAAAAAAGGCAAAAGATAAATAGTTCGCTGCAAAACGTGAAGCATGCAGAATAATAAAAGCGACGATGCCGCCAAAAATCAAACTAAAGCTGAGATCTAAAATAAACAGTTCCAAGCCAATTAAGGTGAATAAGAACGAGTTAATAATCCCTTCAACTGTATGCCAAAAATGGTTCACTTCCCGTATTTCGCGCTCTTGTAAAATTTCTTTCCATTTGTTCCCCACAATCAAACCACCGATGACGCAAGCAATCGGTGCTGAAGCATGGGCAAACAGTGCAACCAAGTACGAACCACAGGCCAAGAGTGCTGTGGTCAAAATGAGAGACTCCATTTCGTGCTTACCACGCAGCAGTCGCAAGATCCCTAAACCAAAGGCCCAACCAATAATAACTGCGACAAAAATTTCGTAGAGTAAGGTCTGCAACACGCCCATGACGGTAAAGTTTTCACCTTGTAAGACGTTTAAAAGCGTCATAAACAAGGCAATACACATGGCATCATTAAACAGTGATTCGCCCTCAAGCTTGACCATTAAATGATGTGGTGCACGTACCGAACTAAGCACGCCTTTGATCCCAATCGGGTCCGTTGCACCCAATGCAGCCCCCAACAGCAAAAGCACCAATAAATCGACATGCTGCCCAATAATGAACTGATAACCATAGAGCACCACACCAAAAAATACGGCGCACAGTACCAACGCAATACTGGCTAAAATACTGATCGGCTTCCAATAACTACGTAAATCTGAGACTTTGAACTTCAGTGCCGAAGAGGTCAAAATGAAGCAAATCACGCCATTGATTAAAAAGTCATAAAAATCAATGTGACGAACCGCTTCTTCAATGTTATGAATATTGATGGTAATAAACTGATTACCACTCAGCAGGCTCGCGCCCCACTGTAAAATAAAGACAAAAATGGCGGAAACGATGGGGACACCAATGGCTTGGGGAAAACCTAAAATACGTTTATTGAAAATAGTCGTTGCAATGGATAATGCAAAAATAACGGTAAAAACTTGTAGAAAAAAATAATTTCCCATTGAACTTCCAAATTGGGCGGTTGGGGAGATGGCGGCTTTCAGTGCTTATCTATGGAATAAAAATTCACTTCATACACATTGATGCTCGAAATATTTTAATCATTTTTCACATCAACGCCCGAAAAAAATAATTTTTTTAACATTTCTCCTGATGATGAATTAACATAGCGCATATGCATGTTTTTTATGCGTGAACTTTCCCTTTGGCCAAGTTTGATCTCCTATGCAATTCACTTTTAAAACCATCTTTCGGATGTTCTTCGCACTGATTATTTTCCTAACCACCTTTGCGTTGTTTCTGACCTGCTTTGCAAAAACCAAAGAAATTTTACAAGCCGAGCAAACTTTTGCCGCAGCTCAAAGTTTTAAAATGAACTCTCGTCCCGATCAAACACTGGTTCTACTTTCAAACAATAAAGCACCCGATGATCATATTTATTTGCATGTGGCCAATCAGGGTTATATCGCCAAACTCAGCTGTGATCACTATTTAACCGACATTTGTGTAGATGACTACAACGAACAACATACCCGCCAAATTCAGTCAATTGAACTACTCAAAGCAGGGCAATTTAACTACATTCAGCAAGTGAGTTATCTCGATACACGGACACAAGATGTTAAAACATTGCGTTATACGCCTGAGCAAATTCAGCAGTTTTACCGTGCGGATATGAGCAACTTAAAATATGTGGTGTTTGGGGTGTTGTTATTTGCCTGTATTGCTTTATATGTGAGTGTCCGTATTGCTCGAAACTTTAAGCAGTTCTTAAACCGCTAGAATGCATTGGTTAAAAAAAAGAGGCGATCAATCGCCTCTTTTTTTATAGCTTAAATGGCTTGATTAAAGGTATCGCAACTTTCAACTTGCCCCGACTTAAAGCCCGTGCCAAACCAAGTCATACGCTGTTGACTGGTTCCATGGGTAAAGCTATCAGGGACCACTTGCCCTGTTGCCCGCTTTTGTAGGTAATCATCACCAATCTTATGTGCCGCATCCATCGCTTCTTCAACATCGCCTTGCTCTAAGAACTGGGTCCGTTGATTGTTATGATGCGCCCATACCCCCGCTAAACAGTCAGCTTGTAACTCTTGACGTACCGATAAAGCATTTCCTTGCGCTTTTGAGCCCTGTGCACGAGCCTTTTGTACTTGTTCAGAAATCCCTAAAATGGTTTGAATATGATGTCCAACCTCATGTGCCACCACATAAGCCTGAGCAAAGTCACCCGCTTGATCTTGGCGCGCCAACTCCGTTTGGTTTTGCTCACCGCCAATACCCATTTGAGTCCGCATGTCTTTAAAGAAAGCGGTGTCGATATACACCTTCTGATCTGCTGGACAGTAAAACGGCCCCATTGCAGACTGAGCAGTACCACAACCCGAATTGATCACCCCTGAAAACATCACCAACTTCGGTGGAACATATTGTTGTCCCAATTGCTGTTGGAAAATTTGACTCCATGTGTCTTCAGTGTCGGCCAGTACCGTACCGACAAAGTCCATCGCTTCCTGCTGATCAGGCGTTGGGTTATCCAAACCTTGAGTTTCTGCCGCTCCAGTTTGTGCGGTCACTTGTTTAGTGGCTTGGTAGGCTTGCTGCGGATCGACACCTAGAAACTTCCATGCCACAAAGGCCACGATCAGCCCTAAAATACTGATGCCACCCGCCTTTACACCGCCACCACCGCGACGATCCTCGACATTGCTACTGACACGACGTCCCTTCCAACGCATAGCACTCTTCCTTCTTCTAATTTATGCTGACCCGATCCAGTTTATGCCTTTTTTGAACTCGGCCAAACTTTTTTAATCAAGCTCACAATAGCCAATACAATCAAACCAGCCACAAAACCAATCACTAAGTTAATCAGTGTTGGGGTTAATGCTCCCACAATGCTTCCCACAGTTGGAATATGTTCAGCATAATCCACTGAACCTTCAGTGAAATGATGCAATAAAGGCACGCCGTGGGAAATAATGCCACCACCCACTAAAAACATCGCGATAGTGCCCACGATGGTTAAGGTCTTCATCAGTTTTGGTGCAAAAGCCAATAAACCACGGCCAATAGTTTGCTTAAATGAAGAAGCTTGCTGAGTTAGATACAGTCCTAAATCATCAATTTTGACAATCATCGCCACAAAACCATACACACCGACGGTCATTAAAATGGCAATTACAGACAACACCATGACTTTGGTTGAAAAAGTTGCAGCAGCCACAGTCCCCAGTGAAATCACTACAATTTCTGCCGACAAAATAAAGTCGGTACGAATCGCCCCTTTGACCTTATCTTTTTCAAAAGTCGCCATATCCGTTTCAATCGCAGTTAATTCTTGGCTGGCTTCCTCTTCGGTTTTGGCTTTTTTGTGATGCAAACTATGCAGGACTTTTTCTACCCCTTCATAACATAGAAATAAACCACCAATCATTAACAGTGGCGTGATCAGCCATGGTGCAACCACACTAATCAACAGCGCCGCAGGGACTAAAATCAATTTATTAACAAAAGAGCCTTTTGCCACAGCCCAAACCACAGGCAGCTCACGGTCAGTACGAACCCCACTGACCTGTTGTGCATTGAGTGCTAAATCATCGCCCAAAACACCCGCCGTTTTTTTTGCCGCCATTTTGCTCATGACCGCAACGTCATCTAGTATCGTGGCAATATCATCTAGTAATATTAATAAGCTACTCGCCATTTATTTTTATCCATCTTGAGAATTCTGACATTTTAATCTGTGATCTAAGCTTTTGAATATTTGTTTTTTGAAATTTAACTGATTTTATAATTTTTTCACTGCAGTTTTTTTAAGACTGACATTGAAAAAGATTATGCCGTACAATGTCTGCATTCTTTGAAAATAGCATGTCGCTACGACGACTTTGGAAATAGATAATGAGTAATCAAGACAACCGTCCTGTTATTTTGACAGGCGACCGTCCAACGGGACAACTTCATTTAGGGCACTTTGTCGGATCTTTACGTTCACGTGTGGGTTTGCAGGATTCACACCATCAGCATTTATTATTGGCCGATGCACAAGCCTTTACTGACAATGCAGATAACTTTGAAAAAGTTCGCCGCAATATTCTTGAAGTTGCCACAGATTACTTAGCAGTCGGGATCGACCCAACCAAAACCACCATTTGCGTGCAGTCGAGCTTACCAGCGCTAAATGAACTCACCATGTTGTATCTCAACTTTGTGACCGTGTCTCGTTTAGAACGTAACCCAACCATCAAGTCTGAAATTCAGATGCGTGGTTTCGAACGAGATATTCCAGCTGGTTTCTTATGCTACCCAGTTGCACAAGCAGCAGATATCACCGCATTTAAAGCAACGGTTGTGCCTGTGGGTGAAGACCAGATTCCAATGATCGAACAGACCAATGAAATCGTACGCCGCTTAAACCGTCAGATTGGTCAGGAATTACTGCCTGAGTGTAAGGCTCTGCTTTCCAATATGAGCCGTTTACCTGGCTTTGATGGTAAAGCCAAAATGTCGAAATCTTTAGGCAATACTATTGTGCTGGATGCAACAGATAAAGACATTAAAAAAGCTGTTAATGCGATGTATACCGACCCGAACCACCTGCGTGTTGAAGATCCAGGTCAGGTTGAAGGTAATATCGTATTTACGTATTTAGATGCGTTTGATCCAAACAAAGAAGAAGTTGAAGAACTGAAAGCACATTACCGCCGTGGCGGTTTGGGCGATGGTACGGTGAAAAAGCGTCTTGAAGGCGTATTGAAAGAGCTGATCACGCCAATTCGTGAACGTCGTATGGAACTTGCGAAAGATCCTGATTACATCATGGATATTTTGAAGACTGGTACAGACAAATGTCGTGACATCACTCAACAGACTCTAGATGAAGTTAAATCGGGTTTAGGGGTGTTTCATTTCTAAACCCAGCTTAAACTAAAGCGCATATTTAAGCCTTTCTCACTGAGAAAGGCTTTTTTGATCACTAAACAAACAAAAATAAGCCACATGCATCTCAAAAACTGACATTTAGTGTCGTTTGTTAACCTAAATTTACAGTAATTAACGTGAATACTCATGAAATAAGAATGCACAGCCCTTATGATGAGTCCATAGCTTAGATTAACCCTGAGATATAACGTTTCTCCTTTTTACCGAAACTGTGTAACAACAGATTCGTAGTTCTACGCAATGAATACCCCAATCATTGCGTATTTTTTTGCCTAAAATTTGTCAAATTACAATTAAATCGCTTTCTCGTTACGTGCCAACAAACTTAGACATTCTGTTTTTTGAATGCTATGCTAAAGCCCAATTTCAATACAATTCTTTTTAAAAATTTACACTTAACTGATAACAGCATAAAAATAGAGAACCTTTAGAATGTGGGAATTATTTACTCACCCATCCAATTTAATTTTTAGTATTTGTCTTAGTCTCATGTTTTTGTTGGGACTACTCGAATTGATTCTATTGGTTTTAGGCGGCGGCTCACAAGGCCTACTTGACCAATTTCTACCTGATGACCTAGGCAGCACTAAAGACGTCGACATTGCACTAGATGCCGATCAAGGTTGGCTCAATGCCCTGCTGGATTGGTTGTTTATCGGCCGTGTCCCTCTCTTGGTTTGGCTGATTATCTTCCTCACCCTGTATAGCTTAAGTGGCTTTATTCTACAGTCCATTCTTCAAACTTGGACGGGAAGCTATTGGAGTGCATGGATCATAGCACCACTTTGCCTCATACTTTCGATGCCTATGATTCGTTACAGCGCCATGCTGATTGCTAAAATTTTGCCACAAGATGAAACCACAGCAATTTACAGTGAAGAACTGATTGGACGAACAGCACTGATTATTTTAGGTGAGGCTAAAGTCAACTCACCGGCTCAAGCACGAGTTCAAGATCAGTTCGGGCAAACGCATTATGTACTGGTTGAACCTGAAACAGATCTTCATTTTTCTCAAGGTCAAGAAGTCATTTTGACTCAAAAAACCAAGATTGGCTTTAAAGCCATTTCACTTTAATTCTTTCATTTTGTACTTATAACTTTAAATAAAATCGGGACCCTTATGCTCAGCAACAATTTCTATAACATTCTTATTCTTGCAGGGATTATCTTTGCAGCTCTGGTTATTATCGGCATTATTATTGCCCGTCTGTACCGCCGTTCCAGCAAAGAAATCTCTTTCGTACGTACAGGTTTTGGCGGCGAAAAAGTTATTTTAGGTGGCGGTGCAATTGTACTGCCTGTATTACATGAAATTATCCCTGTCAACATGAACACGCTACGTTTAGAGGTTCGCCGTGCTGATGACCAAGCGCTCATTACCCGTGACCGTATGCGTGTCGATGTCATGGCGGAGTTCTATGTGCGTGTAAAGCCTTTGGCTGAATCAATTGCAGTGGCCGCGCAGACTTTGGGACAAAAAACCATGTCTCCAAATGAGTTGAAGAACCTTGTGGAAGGTAAATTTGTCGATTCCTTGCGTGCAGTCGCTGCTGAAATGGCGATGGAAGAGTTGCATGAAAAACGCGTGGACTTCGTGCAAAAAGTACAACAAGTGGTGTCCGAAGACTTACATAAAAATGGTCTAGAACTTGAAACTGTATCTTTAACAGGTTTAGACCAAACAGGTTTCAAATACTTTAACCCTCAAAATGCATTCGATGCCGAAGGTTTAACTAAGCTGACTGAAACGATTGAAGACCGTCGTCGTAAACGTAATCACATCGAGCAAGACGCTGACCTTGCCATTAAGACCAAAAACTTAGAAGCAGAACAAGCTCGCCTACAAATCATTCGTGAAGAAGAATACGCCAAACTACAGCAAGAGCGTGAAATTGCAATTCGCCGTGCAGAACAATTGGCTGAAATTGCCTCACAAGAAGCTGAGAAAAAACGTGAAGCAGAAGAAGCACGTATTGCAGCTGAGCGTGAAGTCGAGTTAAAGCGTATTGGTGCAGCACGTGATGTAGAAAGCCAAAATATTCAAAAATCACAAATTATTGAACAAGCGCAGGTTGAGCAAAAGAAAACCATCGAACTGGCAGAACAATCACGTGCCATTGCGATTGCTGAAAAGTCGCGTGAAGAGTCTGAAGCCAAAGCTTCTGCTGACCGTGCCCGTGCTGAAGCCGTTAAAGCTGAAGAAGAAGTGATTACCGTACGTGAAACCCAGCGTGCTGAGCGTCAAAAAGCAGTTGAGTTGGTTGCGGCGAAGCAAGCTGCTGAAAAAGATGCTATTGCGATTACGGTTGCAGCTGAAGCAGGCAAACAAGCTGCTGCCGATGATGCCGAAGCCGTTCGTATTGCTGCGGAAGCTCAAGCTGAACAAGCTCGCTTAAAAGCTAAAGGTGAAGCAGATGCCAAAATACTTTTGGCTCAAGCAATGGAAAAACAATACCAAGTCGACGCAGATGGTACACGTGCTGTCAATGAAGCCAACAACGTCTTATCTCCAGAGCAAGTCGAAATGCAAATTCGCCTAGCATTGTTAAAATACTTACCTGAGATCATTCGTGAAAGTGTTAAACCGATGGAAAACATTGATGACATCAAAATTCTACAGGTTAATGGTTTAGGCAATGTCGGTTCAGCTACAACTGGAGGTGATGGTACGGAATCTTCACAAGTTGCTTTGTCTGATCAAGTGGTGAATAGTGCGCTACGCTATCGTACCCAAGCACCACTAATCGATAGCTTGATGAATGAACTGGGGATTCAAGGCGGCGACATCAATGGTTTAACCCAAAGCTTAAAACCGCAAAGCAAAGCTCAATAGTAGTTAGACTTACAATCAAAAAACGCGACGATCTGTCGCGTTTTTATCATCTGCTTTAATATTCAACTTTCTACAAAATACACATTTAAGCTTTTTAAACGATAGACCCTCTAATTCACTCAGCATAGTAAGCCTATCATCTATTATAAAAATTTAAGTTAGTTTAGCTTGGTAAACGATTCGTCGACCATCAGAAAATGCAAAGAAGTAATGTAAACATCCTAAACGCTACAATTGAGTGAAAATATTCTAAACGATGTATAACTACAACGTTTTTATAAATAAATTGAGTTAATCCATTTAGTGCAAACGCACCCAAAAGAAACGGATCAATTGCCCACGATCATAAGGAAAATTTGAAAGATACTCATATCCAACTTTATTTCGTTTGTTGATTTTAATTTCAATACCATACCCAAATGAAATGCTGAGTGCATCCAAGTCTGAACTATGAAACTCCCCTGTCCCCAATTTATGGCTTAAACTATCCGAGTTATAGGCCGAGTAGTTAAATACGCGAATATATTCATTCTCATAAAAATCATTATTGATCAATGTATAATCGTTTTCCGCTTCATCATGTTGTGCAGCTAACTGCTGATAATAGTGGAAAATATCATCACTCAAAGACTCCGCCAAATAGACATCTTCATTTTCAGCATAAGCGCTATTCATCGCCAATCCGAATAAGAATAAGCAGCGGAAAAATAATAAATGAATCGGCTTCAACATCTGCAATACTATGTCTTCAAAAGAATTATTTTAATTATGAATATAGCATAGTCTTCTATAGAAACATTGCTCACTAAATATTTATCGATACTCAGATTGGTAGGTACATAGCAAATCTTGCTCTAATTTCACCATTTTATCTTTTGCTCAGTATGGCTTTTTCAATGCGGCTGAATATAATTTTCAACTGGGATTAAGTTACTCTAAACCCTCATATTATTTTTTGTCTTAGAGCAAACCAAAATACTCCCCACAAAAAAGCCGCATGTGCAATTAAGACCTACGGCTTTTTCCTTTAAAATATAAAAGCTTAAACTAAACCTTTGTCCTTTAAAAGTTGGAACATCGTTGAACCGAGTTCTGCTGGGCTACGCGTGTACGCCATCCCCGCCTTTTCAAATGCTGCAAACTTTTCTTCCGCAGTACCTTTACCACCAGAAATAATCGCTCCCGCATGCCCCATACGCTTGCCTTTCGGTGCTGTTACACCTGCAATATAACCCACAACTGGTTTAGTCACATGCGATTGAATATATTCAGCCGCCTCTTCTTCAGCCGTACCACCAATCTCACCAATCATGATAATCGCTTCAGTTTGCGGATCTTCTTGGAACAGTTTCAAACAATCAATTTGGTTCATCCCTGGAATTGGATCACCACCAATACCAATACACGTTGATTGTCCTAAGCCCAGTTTCGTCGTTTGAGCAACCGCCTCATAAGTCAACGTGCCTGAACGCGAGATAATACCAATTTTACCTGGTTGGTGAATATGACCCGGCATAATCCCGATCTTACATTCACCAGGAGTAATAATACCCGGACAGTTTGGGCCAATTAGACGGGTACCATTGCCGTTAGTTTCTAGATAACGCTTAGCTTTGAGCATATCTAAAGTTGGCACGCCTTCGGTGATGACCACAATCAGTCCAACACCTGAATCTACGGCTTCAATAATTGAATCTAATACAAACGGAGCTGGCACATAAATCACCGTCGCATCTGCGCCTATACCTGCAACTGCATCTTTCATCGTGTTAAATACAGGTAAATCTAAATGGGTTGTGCCACCTTTTCCAGGAGTTACCCCACCCACGACTTTAGTTCCATAATCTAGTGCTTGTGCTGAGTGGAATGTGCCGTTTTTACCAGTAAAACCTTGTACCAATACTTTGGTGTCTTTATTAATTAATACGCTCATATTGATACTCCTTACGCTTTTACTGCAGCAACAATTTTTTCTGCGGCATCCGACAAGCCATTTGCAGAAATAAGTTTTAAACCTGATTCATCAAGCAATTTGGCACCCAATTCAGCATTGTTCCCTTCTAAACGAACAACCACAGGTACGGTCACATTTACTTCTTGAACCGCTGCAATAATTGCTTCAGCAATCATGTCACAACGTACAATTCCACCGAAGATATTAATCAATACCCCTTGTACAGAGGTATCTGCCAGAATAATTTTAAACGCTTCAATCACACGGTCTTTGGTTGCACCACCGCCCACATCAAGGAAGTTTGCAGGTTGGCCACCATAGAGTTTAATAATATCCATGGTTGCCATCGCAAGGCCTGCACCATTAACCATACAGCCAATGTTGCCTTCAAGCGCGACGTAGTTGAGGTCAAATTCAGACGCTTTTAACTCACGTTCATTTTCCTGTGACTTATCGCGCAGCGCAGCAATTTCTGGTAAACGGTACAGCGCATTTGAGTCAATCCCCACTTTAGCATCGACACATAGGATGTCACCATTTTCACGCACAGATAGTGGGTTAATCTCAAATAAAGCAAAGTCATTCTCGATGAATGCTTGATACGCAGCAGACATCACTTTCACAAATTGATTCACTTGACCATCTTTAAGGTTCAACTTAAATGCAACTTCGCGTGCTTGAAATGGCAATAAGCCAACCAAAGGATCGACTTCAACTTTGATAATTTTTTCAGGGGTTTCTTCAGCAACCTTTTCAATTTCAACGCCACCTTCGGTCGAAGCCATAAAGGTCACACGACGGCTTGAGCGGTCAACCACTGCACCTAAATACAGTTCACGCTCTACAGGATAAACATCTTCCGCGACAAGTATGCTATTTACAGGTTGGCCATGACTATCGGTTTGATAGGTAACAAGGTTGGTCCCGATGATACTTTTTGCATATTCAGCAGCTTCCGTTGCTGACTTTACAACTTTTACGCCACCCGCCTTACCACGACCACCCGCATGCACTTGGGCTTTCATTACAGCAAATTTTCCGCCTATTTGTTCAAAGGCTTTTACTGCTTCTTCTGGAGTGGTAGCAAGTACGCCCTCTTGGACAGGCATACCATATTTTTTTAATAGCGCTTTAGCTTGATATTCATGTAAATTCATCGACTAACCTTTTTATTACTGCTTATTTACTTTTTGTTGCACCAAAACTGTTTACTATCACAGTAACCATTTTGGATTTTAAAAACTTCTTGTCTTTATTTTTAGATGATTCTTCATGAGAAGACAACACCTGAAACAAAAAAGAGCGACCGTAGTCGCTCTTTTCGTTGTCTTATTTGCGTTTACGCTGAATTGCGTGAATTGCACGACCATCTACAGACAATGCTGCTTCATGCACAACTTCTGAATAAGTTGGGTGACCAAAAGTCATCAACTGTAGATCTTCAACAGAAGATACGAACTCAAGTGCAATCATACCTTGGTGAACGATATCAGAAGCGCCTGGGCCAATAATGTGCATACCCAATAGACGATCAGTTTTTGCATCTGCAACAAACTTCACGAAACCAGCAGATTCATTTGCAGCCAAAGCACGGCCATTCACAGCAAACGGGAATTGACCTGTTTTAACTTCGTGACCTTTTTCTTTGGCTTGCTCTTCAGTCAAGCCAACCCATGCAGCTTCAGGGTGAGTATAAATCACTGAAATAATCGTGTCATAGTTGATTTGAGCTGCATGACCATGCATACGCTCAACAGCCATAACACCTTCTTCCATTGCTTTATGCGCAAGCATTGGGCCACGGACTAAGTCACCAATTGCATATACGCCATCAACAGAAGTCGCACACCAATCGTTCACTTCAACCAAACCACGTTCAGTCAATTTAATGCCTGAATCTTCAGCCAATAGACCTTCTGCATAAGCCTTACGACCTACACAAACGATCAACTTATCGAAAGTCTCAGTTTTGTCTTCACCAGCTTGGTTATACTGAACAGTCACTTCGCGACCATTAATTTCAGTACCAGAAACTTTAGCACCGATGCGAATATCTAGACCTTGTTTAGTCAAAAGCTTTTGATAATCTTTCGCCAAAGCTTTGTCAGCCATTGGTAAGAATGTATCTAATGCTTCAAATACAACAACTTCTGAACCTAGACGACGCCATACTGAACCAAGTTCAAGACCGATGACACCTGCACCAATCACACCAAGACGTTTTGGTATTTCTTGAAATTCTAATGCACCCGTTGAATCTACAATTAGGTCTTCATCAACTTTAGCTACTGGAATGTTTACAGGTACTGAACCTGTAGCAAGAATCACAAATTTTGGCTCTAAAACTTGAACATCACCACCATCTAATGGTGTGAATTCAACTTTTTTACCAGCAAGTAATTTACCAGTACCTTGTAACCATTCGATACCATTACCTTTCAGTAATTGAGCAACACCACTGGTCAAGTTATCTACAACTTTGTCTTTACGTGCTAAAAGTTTAGCTAAGTCAAGTTGTACATTTTCAACTGAGATACCGTGAACATCTAAGCCATGAAGTGTGTCTTCATAGTGATGAGAAGAATCAAGTAATGCTTTTGATGGGATACAACCGACGTTTAAGCAAGTACCACCTAAAGATGGCTTGCCTTTGTGAATACGTTTTTCGATACAAGCAACTTTAAAACCTAATTGCGCTGCACGAATCGCTGCTTCATAGCCACCTGGGCCACCGCCAATTACAACAAGATCAAATTGTTGAGACATTTTTATCTCCAAAAATGGGCTTAGAGGATCGCTCTAAGCCCATGTTTTATTCTTTAGAATTAAAGGTCAAGGATCAATTTAGCTGGTTCTTCTAACAATTCTTTGATTGTTACCAAGAAACCAACTGCTTCTTTACCATCGATTAGACGGTGGTCATAAGAAAGCGCTAAATACATCATCGGTAAGATTTCTACTTGACCGTTTACAGCCATTGGACGCTCTTGGATTTTATGCATACCCAAAATCGCAGTTTGTGGTGTATTCAAGATCGGAGTCGATAACAATGAACCGAAAGTACCACCGTTAGTAATGGTGAATGTACCGCCAGTCATGTCTTCGATGCCCAATTTGCCATCACGTGCTTTGTAAGCAAAGTCACGGATACCATTTTCAACTTCAGCATAGTTCATGCGATCTGTATCACGAAGTACAGGTACAACTAGACCACGCTCAGAAGATACTGCTACACCGATGTCATAGTAACCGTGGTAAACAATGTCATCACCGTCAATTGAAGCATTAACTGCTGGGTAGCGTTTAAGCGCTTCAGTTGCCGCTTTAACAAAGAAAGACATAAAGCCAAGACGCGCACCGTGACGCTTCTCAAATGCGTCTTTGTATTGAGCACGCATTTCCATGATTGGCTTCATGTTCACTTCGTTAAACGTTGTCAACATTGCAGTTTCTTGCGTTGCAGCAAGTAGACGCTCAGCAACACGCTTACGAAGACGTGTCATAGGAACACGCTTTTCAACACGCTCACCCACAGCAACACTTAATGGTGCTGCAGCTGGAGCTGCTGGTTTAGTTTGGTGATTTGCTACATCTTCTTTTGTGATGCGACCACCACGACCTGTACCCGCAACATCAGCAGCTGGAATACCAGACTCAGTCAATGCCTTACGTACAGCAGGCGCTTGATCAGCAACTTGAGCACGTTCAACGACTGGTGCAGCACCCGCTTCAGTTTGAACAACCGCTTGTTCTACTTTCGCTTCAGACTGAACTGCTTCAGTTTGCGCAGCGCCAGATACAGCACCTTCTTCAAACTGTGCAATCACTTCATTTGAAAGAACAGTGTCACCTTCACCTTTAATGATCGATGCAATTGTACCGTCAGCAGGAGCAACAACTTCTAAAACAACTTTATCTGTTTCAATATCACAGATCACTTCATCACGTGATACTGCTTCACCTGGTTGTTTGTGCCAAGTTGCGATTGTTCCATCCGCAACTGACTCAGGGAATACCGGTGCTTTAATTTCGGTTGCCATTACTAAGAATCTCCTGTTATTCAGCTACGATCGCTAAAGCGTCATTTACGAGCTGAGCTTGTTGTTTTGCATGCAAATATGGTGAACCACAAGCCGGTGCAGCAGAAGCTTCACGACCTGCATAACTGATACGTACTGGTTTAGCCGACTTCATTACATCATCATATAGACGAGGAGCAATAAATAACCAAGCACCTTGGTTCTTCGGCTCTTCTTGCGTCCAAACGATGTCTTTCACATTTGGATATTGAGCAAGAACTTCAGCAATACGTTGTTCAGGGTATGGATACAATTGTTCAATACGAACGATTGCAGTGTTATTCAACTCTTGCTCACGACGTTTCTCAAGCAAGTCGTAGTAAACCTTACCACCACAAAGCACTAAACGGGTTACGTCTGCTTTGTTGATGTTATCGATTTCATCAATCACAGTTTGGAATGTACCGTTTGCAAGTTCACTTAAAGTAGACGTTGCAAGCTTGTGACGAAGTAAAGACTTCGGCGACATGATGATCATTGGCTTACGAATTGGGCGAATCGCTTGACGACGTAAAGCATGGAAAATCTGTGCAGGCGTAGTTGGTGTCATCACTTGCATGTTGTCTTCAGCACATAGCTGTAAGAAACGCTCTAAACGTGCAGATGAGTGCTCTGGACCTTGACCTTCAAAACCGTGAGGAAGAAGTAAGGTTAAACCACACACACGCTCCCACTTGGTTTCACCTGATGCGATGAACTGATCGATCACCACCTGTGCACAGTTTGCGAAGTCACCAAATTGTGCTTCCCAAATCACCAAGCTCTTAGGCAGAGTCGTTGCATAACCATACTCAAAACCTAACACCGCCATTTCAGACAATAATGAGTCATAAATAGCAGTACGTGGTTGATTTTCTTTGATATGGCAAAGCGGAATATAGGTTGAACCATCCACTTGGTTATGCAGTTTTGCATGACGGTGTGAGAAGGTACCACGACCAACGTCTTCACCTGTCAAACGAACCAAATAGCCATCATCTAAAATAGATGCATAAGCCAAAGTTTCCGCAGCACCCCAGTTCAATGGCATTTCGCCAGTTTGCATTTTTAAGCGATCATCAATCACTTTTGCAACTTGACGCTGCATCACGAAGCCTTCAGGAAGCTCGCGCATTTTTCGACCAAGCTCTTTTAAGCGATCTTCAGAACATGTTGTATCCCATACGTCTGTATAGTCATGTCCTAAGTACGGTGCCCAATCTACAAACATTTTTGTATTTGGTTCAAGTACCAATGCATTTGCAACGTGCTTACCTGCTTCTAAATCAGCACGGTAGTCTTCAACCATTTGATCTGCTTTAGCACGGTCTAATACGCTTTCTTGAACCAATTGGTCTGCATACAACGCACGCGTTGTCGTTTTCTTACTGATGACTTGATACATCATTGGCTGAGTTGCAGCTGGCTCGTCCGCTTCGTTGTGACCACGACGACGGTAACAGAACATGTCAATGACAACGTCTTTACGGAAAGTATGACGGAAGTCATGTGCCAATTGCGCAACAAACAATACTGATTCAGGATCATCACCGTTCACATGGAAAATCGGTGCTTGGATCATTTTCGCGATGTCCGTACAGTATTCTGTAGAACGCGCATCACGTGGATCAGATGTTGTGAAACCAACTTGGTTATTCACCACAATGTGAACCGTACCACCCACTGTATAGCCACGTGTTTGTGACATTTGGAAGGTTTCTTGGTTAACACCTTGACCTGCAAATGCAGCATCACCGTGAACAATGACTGGCAATACGTCATCACCACCAATGTCTTTACGACGCACTTGACGTGCACGTACTGAACCTTCAACCACAGGGCCGACGATTTCTAAGTGAGACGGGTTAAACGCCAATGCCAAGTGAACTTCGCCACCTTGAGTCATTACGTTTGAAGAGAAACCTTGGTGGTACTTAACGTCACCAGAACCTTTTTTATGTAAGCTCTTACCTTCGAACTCACCAAATAGGTCTGCTGGGTTTTTACCCATGATGTTTACAAGAAGGTTCAAACGACCACGGTGTGGCATACCAATGACCACTTCTTTACAACCTACAGAACCTGCACGCTGAATTAAAGCATCAACCATTGGAATGAAAGATTCACCACCTTCCACGCCGAAACGTTTTGCACCAACGTATTTATTACCTAGGAATTTTTCTAGGCCTTCAGCCGCAGTTAAACGCTCTAATACGTGTTTTTTCTGTTCTGCAGTGAAGTTGAATTGACCACGTGCACCTTCAAGGCGTTGTTGAATCCAACGTTTTTCTTTGGTATCAACAATGTGCATGTATTCTGCACCAATTGAAGCACAGTACGTTGCTTCCATGGCTTGAACCATTTCACCTAGAGTTGCTTCGTCTTTACCAATCAAAAGATTACCTGTATTGAATACAGTGTCAAAATCAGATTGGGTTAAGCCATGTGCAGCAAGGTCAAGATCTGGCACGATTTCACGTTTTGCCAAACCTAAAGGATCAAGCTTCGCTTTTTGGTGACCGCGGTTACGGTACGCTGCAATCAGTTGTAGTACGCCAATTTGACGACGTTCATGTTCTGTACTAACAGAACTTTGTACCACTGCTTGAACACGACTTGAATTACGACCTAGTAATAAGAATTGCTCACGTACATTGCTGTGTGGTTGATCACCTTTCGGGTATTTATCGAAGTATGCACGCCAGTCAGCTTCTACTGAGTCTGGTGCAGCCAAGTACTGCTCATAAAGTTCTTCAATATACGCTGCACTATCAGCGGAAAGTTCAGTGTCAAGACGCAATGCGTCAGCAACTTCTTGCATTTGTGGACCCATTTCCTATTGCAAAAACATTTCAGGATGCTTTTTAAGCGAACCCATGATTAGTAATGTCAAATTGGTAACATGACATTAGTCCCCATAAGGCGGATGCCATGAGGCGTTATCACTACATTAGAATTACCCAATGTGACAATGAATCATAACGCCCTCAGCGGCATCATCACTCATTCATACTCGGCCAAAACCGAGCAATTTTTTGCAAATCGACTTAGAAAAAATAAGGCATTGCATTATTTTTTCTAAAGCGACTAACTCTTCATTTATACTCGCTCTAATGCAGCTTAAATGTTGAATTAATGTACATATTTAGCGCGCATTTTTTAAATATAAATATGCAAAAATTTTAACATACTCCCCATATTTCAATTGATTTTTTTGACACATACCTTTCATAAATTGGCGAAATACACATATCAAAATTTCATCTAATATATGGTGCTTTAAATAAAACCGAGTTTCAACGTAGACCAAAGTCTACTCCAAAAAACACATACGAAAAGAGAGCATCATCTTTCAATATGCCCTCCCCATCAACAACATCCATATTAACATCTTCATAACTTTTTTTGCAGACTCATACTTGCACTTATTTATGACATTTGTTTTAAATCACCGCGCTTTTCACCAATCTGGTGCAATTTCCACAAAAGCCACCTATCACAAACAAAAATAGTGCCAACCTCACGCTTTCACTCAACTTTATTTTTTACAGCAAAAATCTCGCTATAAAATAAAAAAGCACACCCCAACGGTGTGCTTTTTCTAACTGATAAATCAGCCTACAGATTAACCCGCAGCATCTAAAAGCATGTTACGGATGTGACCGATTGCTTTAGTTGGGTTCAAACCTTTAGGACACACTGATACACAGTTCATGATGCCTTTACAACGGAATAGCGAGAATGGGTCGTCTAGACGAGCCAAACGCTCTTGAGTTGCTGTATCACGAGAGTCGATGATAAAACGGTATGCATTCAACAACGCTGAAGGACCCAAGAACTTGTCTGGGTTCCACCAGAATGATGGGCATGAAGTTGAACAACATGCACAAAGAATACATTCATATAAACCATCTAAGTGTTCACGCTCTTCAGGAGACTGTAAACGCTCTTTTGGTGGCGCAGGTTGGTTGTTGATCAAGAATGGATGAATTTTGTTGTACTGATCGTAGAACTGATTCATATCCACAACTAAATCTTTAACCACAGGCAAACCAGGTAAAGGACGAACTGTAATCACTTCTGGTAAGTCGTTTAGGTTCCAAAGACACGCTAAACCATTTTTACCATTGATGTTTACACCATCCGAACCACAAATACCTTCACGGCATGAGCGACGGAATGTTAATGATTCATCCTGTACTTTCAATACAAGAAGCGCATCAAGCAACATACGATGCTTATCAGTCAATTCTAACTTGAAAGTTTGCATGTACGGCGCTGCATCCTTATCAGGATCGTAGCGGTAGATATTAAATGTACGAGTACCTCTACTCATCTTACTTCTCCCAATTAGAATGTACGTGGTTTAGGTGGAATTGCAGCAACTGACAATGGCTTGTAACGCACTGGCTTGTACTCAAGACGGTTATCGCTAGAGAACCATAATGTGTGCTTCATCCACTCATCATCACGACGACCATATGGGTAAGCTGGGTGATCTGGCGACTCTTCAAAGTCTACAACCGTATGCGCACCACGGCACTCTTTACGAGCTGCTGCTGAAATCAATGTCGCTTTAGCCACTTCATACAAGTTTTCAACTTCTAAAGCTTCTACACGCGCAGTGTTAAATACTTTAGATTTGTCTTTCAAGTGAATGTTACGTACACGTGGTTCAATCGCAAGAATCTGCTTCACACCTTCTTCAAGAAGTGCCGTTGTACGGAATACACCAGCATGGTCTTGAACGATGTCACGGATTGCATCTGCAACCTCTTGAGCATTTTCACCTGTAGATGAGTCATCCAATTTACGGATACGTGCAACAGTTTGCTCAAGTACAGTCGTAGGAAGCGGTTGGTATTCATCACCGTGATGTTTAGTCACGTAGTCAATGATGTGCTCACCCGCAGCTTTACCAAATACAACCAAGTCAAGTAATGAGTTCGTACCTAAACGGTTTGCACCATGTACAGACACGCAAGAACATTCACCAATTGCATAGAAGCCTTTAACAGGTTTCGTAAAGTTACGGTCGCCCGCATTAGTCGAATAGATATCGCTATCTTTGTCGTAATGTGCTGCAAATGCTTCAGTTTCAGAACCTTCAGGCACAACCACTTGACCGTGGATATTCGTTGGAATACCACCCATTTGGTAGTGAATTGTTGGTACAACTGGAATTGGCTCTTTGGTGATGTCAACGTTCGCGAATTTCTTACCAATCTCAAATACAGATGGAAGACGCTTCATGATCGTTTCAGCACCCAAGTGCGTCATATCAAGCAAGATGTAGTCTTTCTTCGGACCACAACCACGACCTTCTTTAATTTCTTGGTCCATAGAACGTGATACGAAGTCACGTGGCGCCAAGTCTTTTAAAGTAGGTGCATAGCGTTCCATGAACGGCTCACCTGCATCGTTACGAAGGATTGCACCTTCACCACGACAACCTTCAGTTAACAATACACCTGCGCCAGCAACACCCGTTGGGTGGAACTGCCAGAATTCCATATCTTGCAATGGAATACCTGCACGCGCAGCCATACCAAGGCCGTCACCAGTGTTGATATAAGCATTGGTTGATGCACGGTAAACACGACCCGCACCGCCTGTAGCAAACAATGTCGCTTTGGCTTGGAATACTGCAATTTTACCCGTTTCTTGATCAATTGCTGTTACACCAAGAACATCACCCGCTTCGTTACGAATCAGGTCAAGCGCGATCCACTCAACAAAGAATTGTGTACCCATTTTCACGTTGCTTTGATAAAGCGTGTGAAGAAGTGCGTGACCTGTACGGTCAGCAGCAGCACATGCACGAGGAACCGCTTTTTCACCGTAGTTTGCAGAGTGACCACCGAATGGACGTTGGTAAATCGTACCGTCTGCGTTACGGTCAAATGGCATACCTAAGTGTTCTAACTCATAAACCACTTGTGGCGCTTCACGCGTCATAAATTCGATCGCGTCTTGGTCACCTAACCAGTCAGAACCTTTAACAGTGTCGTAGAAGTGGTAGTGCCAGTTATCTTCTTGCATGTTACCAAGAGATGCACCAATACCACCCTGCGCTGCAACTGTGTGCGAACGAGTTGGGAATACTTTAGTTAAAACAGCAACTTTCAAACCAGCTTGAGCAAGTTGGTAAGACGCGCGCATACCTGAACCACCACCACCAACGATGACAGCATCGAAAGTTTCGTGTGGAATATTTGTGTAATCTTCTTTAGGGGTTATAGCGCCCATGATCTATTCCTATCAATTCGCCCAAAAAATCTGGATTGCCCAGATCGCATATGCAAATACAGCAATAATTACTGCTGAAGTCAGTACAAGGCGTAAACCTGAAGCTGAAGGACCCATTTGACGAGTAGTCACATAATCCGTGAATACCTGCCACATACCAATCCAAGCATGTGCAACAAGAGATAAGACGGCCAATAAAGATAAAATCTTCATTGGAGCTGTCATCATAAAGCCGTACCACTGTTCATAGCTAAAACCGCCATTGCATAGGATCCAACCTAAAACAACAACTGTATAAACCGCTAATACGACAGCACTTACACGTTGGATAAACCAATCGCGAGAACCTGAACCCGTTAAACCAGTAGCACTTTTCATTAGATAACAATCCATACAAATGCCGCAACGATACCGATTGCAGACAAGATCAATGAAATAGTAGCTGCGATACGACCACTTTGCAGTTCTTCAGCAATACCGATATCTGCAAGTAAGTGCTTAACTCCCGCAATAAAGTGGAAAATTAAGCCGGCTACAAATACCCATACGACAAAACGCACAATGAAGCTATTAAAAATAGCCTGAACTTGAGCAAATCCTTCAGGCGAAGACAATGACTTGTCTAAGATCCATAGAAGTACCGGTACGAGTAAAAATACGATGACACCTGATAGACGGTGTAAGATTGATGCAATAGCCACAGGGGATTTTAAGTTTACTTCTAAAACTTGACCCATGGACAAATTGACAGGTCTGTTGCTTTTCACAGCGGGCATCCTGTAAGTAAAAACTCCATCCGGAGTTTGTTGGAATTAATTCGAAGGAAAGCTGGCATTGTTCAGCAGCTACTTTAAAACTCTAAATTAAATAGCGTTTGAACTTAAAACGACACTGAATTATAAGACGTGAACTATCAAAATACAAACAATGCCCTTGGCCTTTTTGCATAAAAATTCTTTAAATAAGAATCATTAACACATAGATAAATACCTTACGCTACAACACTTTAGCTTCAAATCTCAGCTATATGGTTGGTTTTTATAAAATAAACACCAAATTCAAGCGCTAAAATTTATACAAAAACAGGAAAATTCGACTTTAGACTAAAGATGCACAAAAAAGTCTTGTTTTTAAAACTGACTAATTTCACTGCTTTATTTTAATCATTTTTTATTTATATATAAAATGTTCATTATTTTATTTTAATATAGTGGCATAAATATGCATGATGTTGGTGCAATAGATTAATCCCCCTACAAGATTGAAATATCTCGTAATAAATTTTAATTAAAACAATTTTTTCACATCCGTATAAATAAAAAAAGTGACTTATATATCGTTTTCGAAATACCAAATAAGCTATTTTTTATACAATTAAATCATTTTTTTTGAGTCACTTATTGTTTTTAACAATGACTACGAAAGCAGCATTTTCTTTTTAAAATGATGCGTAAGTTACGAGAATCATAATAAATGTAAATATATGACGACTTGAATTCTGTTTCTTTTCAAGCGCTTTTTTCAATATAAAACTGCTTACAATTGCGCCAGCAACATTTTTTATTTATGCACTTGCTCCTTGAATTAACTTATTATAGTGTGTCGGTGCTGTGATTTTATGCAAATTTTAATGGATTAAATCTTAACTATAACTTCGGAAGTCATCATTTTATCCATAAGTATAATTGACAAAATTTCAGCACTCTCTACTCTTAGAGCAAATTTTTAATCCGTCTGATTCGTGCATTAAAAGATGAGTATTTCGAGTCAGATAAATCATTCACCAGGACAGGAGATCTATTGAATGTCTGAAGCAACTGGCAAAAAAGCCGTTTTACAGCTTGATGGCAAAGAAATTGAATTACCAATTTACAGCGGCACATTGGGCCCAGATGTAATCGACGTTAAGGATGTATTGGCCGCAGGTCACTTCACTTTTGATCCTGGTTTTATGGCTACTGCTGCATGCGAGTCTAAAATCACTTTCATCGACGGTAACAAAGGTGTGCTTTTACACCGTGGCTACCCAATCGACCAGTTAGCAACTAAAGCTGACTACTTAGAAACTTGCTACTTACTTCTCAATGGCGAGCTTCCAACAGCTGAACAAAAAGAAGTATTTGATGCTAAAGTTCGTAACCACACTATGGTTCACGATCAAGTTAGCCGCTTCTTCAATGGTTTCCGTCGCGATGCTCACCCTATGGCGATCATGGTTGGTGTAGTTGGTGCGCTTTCTGCGTTCTATCACAACAACTTAGACATCGAAAATGTTGATCACCGTGAAATTACAGCGATCCGCTTAATTGCTAAAGTACCTACTTTGGCTGCGTGGAGCTACAAGTACACTGTAGGTCAACCATTCGTTTACCCACGTAACGACTTAAGCTACGCTGAAAACTTCTTGTACATGATGTTTGCTACTCCAGCAGACCGTGATTACAAAGTAGATCCGATCCTTGCTAAAGCAATGGACCGTATCTTCACGCTTCACGCTGACCATGAACAAAATGCTTCTACGTCTACAGTACGTTTAGCTGGTTCTACTGGCGCGAACCCATATGCATGTATCGCTGCGGGTATCTCTGCACTTTGGGGCCCTGCTCACGGCGGCGCGAATGAAGCTGTTCTTAAGATGCTTGATGAAATCGGCACTGTAGAGAACGTTGCTGACTTCATGGAAAAAGTGAAAACCAAAGAAGTTAAACTCATGGGCTTCGGTCACCGTGTGTACAAAAACTTCGATCCACGTGCGAAAGTAATGAAAGAAACTTGCGACGAAGTTCTTGGTGCGCTTGGCATCAACGATCCACAGCTTGCTCTTGCTATGGAACTTGAACGTATCGCGCTTTCTGATGAATACTTCATCAAACGTAACTTATACCCGAACGTAGACTTCTACTCAGGTATCATCCTTAAAGCGATTGGTATCCCGACAGAAATGTTTACAGTGATCTTCGCGCTTGCACGTACTGTTGGTTGGATCAGCCACTGGTTAGAAATGCACAGCGGTCCGTACAAGATCGGTCGTCCTCGTCAGCTTTACACTGGCGAAGTTCAACGCGACATCAACCGTTAATTCGGTCTGCGTTGATAGACAAAAAACCACCCGCATGGGTGGTTTTTTTATATGTTGCACTCTAAACCAACCATTCATGAATGATGCTCTTAAAGTATTAATAGGCCTGAACAAACTCAGACTTTTTAATACTTAATGTGGCTACTTTAAGCTTCAACAACATCGTAGTGTTTTAGCTCAAGCGCAGATAAACGTTGCTTTAACTCGGCCAAGGACCACGGCCAAGCTGCGAAGTTACGCCCATTTCGATCTAAATAATAGCTTGAACAGCCACCTCGGTTAAATACGGTGGTTTTCAAATGCGTTTGCACCTTGGCATTGTGATACCGTAGAACATCTCGCTTCACCATCATACGTTTAAAGCCTTGCTGCTTCATTTTTAGTAGACCATCTACAATGTACTGAATCTGAGCTTCAGCAATCCCAATAAAAGAGTCATAGACCAAGATATTTGGCCCCAATACCAAAAACGCATTCGGCACATTTTCCAAACTTGTACCTAAGTACGCTTCTGGCGAACTATCCTTCCAAAGGTCGGCCAATCGCTCACCTTGAGCATTCCATACGCGTTGGCCAATTGGAGGATGTGCCACTTCAAAACCAGTTCCCCAAACAATGACATCAACCTCAAATCGTTCCCCATTTGCCGCAATGATACTCTGCCCATCAATCTCGACCAAACCTTGGGGCAACAACGTGACATTGTCTTGTTGCAGTGCAGGATAATAGTTATTGGCAAACAAAAGCCGCTTACAGCCGATCGAAAAATTAGGTGTTACGGCTTTACGTAAGGAGTCATCCTGTATTTGTAATTTTAATAATTGACGGCTTAAAATATTGACTGGTTCAAGCAGTGACGGGTGACGAAGCCCAAAGTTGATCCCATTTAAAATACTGGAAATACTGTTCCTCCAGCCTTGCTGAATCATCGGGAATTTGGCCACCAGCGACTTTACTGTAGCATTGAGCTGCATATCCGCTTTGGGCAAAACCCACGGCGCAGTCCGCTGAAATACGATCAACTCTTTCACTAACGGCTGAATTTGTGGAATAAACTGAATGGCAGATGCGCCTGTTCCAATCACTGCAACCCGCTTTCCCGTTAAGTCATAATCATGTTTCCAACGGGCTGAATGGAACATTTCTCCTTTAAACCCCTCTATCCCTTTAATTTTAGGTAAGGACGGTTCTGTAATCGGCCCTGTGCTAAAGATCACGGTTCGTGCTTGATATGCCCCTTGAGAAGTTTCGAGTTGCCAAATATTCGCCTCATCATTCCACTTGGCACCGAGCAACTCATGCTGAAAGCGGATTTTGTCTTGCAGCTCAAACTGCTCAACCACCTGTTCCAAGTAACTTAAAATTTCAGGTTGTTTCGCAAATAAATGGCTCCATTGATGACTAGGTGCAAAGGAAAATGAATACAATGCCGAAGGTACATCACAGCCACAGCCGGGGTAATTATTATCACGCCACGTACCACCAACTCTCTCTGCCTTTTCTAAAACCAGATAGTCCTGATAGCCGACTTGTTTCATTTTATAAGCCGCAGCAATGCCCGAAATCCCAGCCCCTACAACAATGGTATCGTAAGTATGTACAGCTTTAGCACGAAGCACAGCCTTTTTACGGGTCTGCTTAGGTTGAGCTTCCGTACTTTTTGACGTGGTAGTTTGATCTCGCATTTGATCAGACGGCGCTTGCACATCTGCTTGCTCGATCTCTAATTGCGTTTCCATATTCATTTTTCTCTATTCTTATTTTGTGATTTGATTAAACAGTGGATAACCCAAACCTAAAAGCTTGACGTATAAGCTTGGTGATGCGCGCTTCATCCACCAGAACAATTTGGCATCAAGTTGTGGAATGGTATAAAGCTTACCTGCGTCTAAGCGATTTAATGTTTTTTTAACCACAGCATCACTGGTGGTAAACGCATGGTTCATCAGCAGTTTGTCAGCCAGTCCAGAATAGCGACTTGGCAAGCGTCCATTCTTCATAATATTGGTCGGTACCAAGGTCGGACACAGCACATTGACTGCAATGTTATAGGCATGAAGCTCTGAAGCTAAGGTTTCTGATAGAGCCAAAACACTAGACTTGGTCACGTTGTACGCTGTCATTTCAGGAGCGGCGGTATAGCCCGCTGCCGATGCTACATTGATAATGGCACCAAAACCTTGCTGTTTAAATTGGGGTACAAAGTAATGGCAACCATGAATTACCCCCCACAGGTTGACATGCATACACCACTGCCAATCCTCCAGCGATACCTCATCAAACTTACCACCTAGACCAACTCCCGCATTATTGATAAGCAAGGTAACAGGATGTCCCAAAAGCTGTTCCGCTTGCTCCGCCAAAGCGTGTACAGATTCTTTTAATCCAACATCACAATGCACCGCATAGGCTGACGAAGATGTCATCGACTGAATCAAATCTACCGTCTCCTGTGCCGAGCTTAAATCAATATCTGCACAGATGACATCACCACCGCGCTTTGCCAGTTCCAGTGCAAAGCTACGGCCAATTCCACTGCCTGCACCCGTTACAACTGCGTAGGCCTTTTGACTTGGTTTATTTTTTTTACTCAACAGCCCCATGTCATAACCTCCTTTTTATGATTTAAGTACTGGAGTAAATTCTTTGGTGAAATAGGGGGTTAATACTCCTGTTTCAGGATGTAGTAAACGCTCTTTGTAATAATCTAAAAATGCAGAGGTGTCATAATCATTCGGTTGAAAGCTTGGACGCAAATAGTCAAAAATATGCTTCCAACTACTGCCATAAACACCTCGTTTTAATCCAAACAAGAGACTGAAACTCCGCGGTACATCCTTCCAGTAACTAAGGCTCACCAAATTAGACGGTTTGCGATAAAACGGGACAAAAACCGATGCCACGGAAATCAGCAGTAAAATGGTGATAAGAGCTGGGAAAAAACCCGCAATACGTAAGGCATAATTATTGGAAAGTGATTGAAACACATCATATGCAATATCTTTATGCTCAGATTCCTCTAGCATGTGCCACATCCAAATCGCCCGTTGCTTTTCATCTTGAGAATCAAAGAAAATCTCTTCATGGTTCATCATGTATTCAGACAGCACTGCAGTAAAATGTTCAATGCCTGCCATTAAAGACAATTTCATCGGCTGCGGTAAGCGGTTAAAACCGTAATCAAAAACGATTTCAGCTAAATAGCGAAAAATGCCAACGGGTAAATCAATCTGTTTAAAGGTATCGTTCAATTCTTCATGTAGCTTTGAATGCAATGCCTCCTGTCCAATTAAAGAAGTCACACGTTGTTTTAATACAGGGTCTGTGAGGAAATCACGGTGATAACGGGCGGTATCAATCACCAAGTCTTCACCATAGGTCAGAAAGATCGAGAGTGATGCAAAGTAAGCACTGGCTAGCTCCGCATTTAAGTAAAATTTGGGATCAATTTTCTCAGCCTCAAAGTCAAATTTCATATGCCGAATCGGAATAATCGCAGACTGTTTTTCAGCATCGAATACGGGTCCTGCAAAAATTTGGCTGGCTTTGCCTTTTAATGGAAGAGCGATACGCATAGGACATTCCTTCTTATTTTTAGCTCATTTTTCAGGCTCAATCTCACGATTTTTACCTGTGCTTTTCATTCAAAATAAGAGTCGGCTTCCCCTATGCCACTGGCATTTTTCTTCAAATGATTTGCAATTTATGACTTTAAAATCTATTGTCTAACAATCACTCCACAGATTTATCTATCGGGGTCAGAACGAGGCTTTGTGTGCCACAAAGGGAATACACTGTTCATAGGCTGAGCACTCTTCGCCATAGTGTTTTTTGAGAAAATAGTCTTGCACCATTTGCGCCTGCTGTTCAATGCCATAGCTTAAAAACTGCTTGCCTTGTTTTAATGCATAACGATATTGACGGTTAAAAAATGCCTTACGGACTACAGCGAGTCCCTGCTGAATTTGCCAAACATGCGTTAATTCATGAATCAACCAAGCTTGTTGATGAATGGATTGATCGGCAAAATTTTCGCACCAGTCTTTGATATTAAAATAGACATGTCCATTCGGGCTAATCGCATAATGAGGCAGCACTGCCCGATGCGCGATAATTCGAACCGAATCCATGTTCAGACTGTTCCCAAAAATACTGCTGGCGAGCTTTTTCTCCGCTTCAGTCAAGGGCCGATTTTTAAGTTCAAACTTTTGCTGTATTTTTTGTAAAAGCGCTTGAAACCACACAATCACACTCCATAAAGACATTAGAATAATTTGTTCTTTTTAAGGACATTTACGGATTTTTTTTAGAATATCCCTTAAAAAAAATCGCATTTCGTATATAGTATTCGCACTTATTATTGATTAATACTTCTATTTGTTTATCGTCACTTACACCACGTAGAACTTATAGCTATAACAAACTCAATCGTCGTGTATATCCCTATAGGTATAGGATTTAGTTGGAAATGAAAAGTTTTAAAATTGCACTTGCACAGTTCTCTCCGCACATTGGCAACCTTGAAGCAAATGCCCAAAAAATGTTGGAGCAGGCCAATGAAGCAAAAAAACAAAATGCTGATTTAATTATTTTTCCAGAACTTTCGAGCATTGGTTACCCAGCAGAAGATTTACTTCTACGTCCTAGCCTAACCAAACGCACGCAACAAGTTTTTGAACAACTTAAAACAGTAAAAGACATTGTGATGGTCTTTGGTTTTGTCAATCAAACTGAAGACAGTCAACGCTACAACGCCGCTGCGGTCATGAAAGATGGACAAGTTTTGGGTGTGTATAACAAACAAAACTTGCCAAACTATAGCGTGTTTGATGAAAAGCGCTACTTCACCGAAGGGCATCAACACCTTGTTTTTGAATATCTGGGGCATAAGTTTGGTGTGTTGATTTGTGAAGATGTTTGGTCACTTTCAACAGTACAACAACTGGCACAGCTCAATGTAGAAACGGCTTTGGTCTTAAATGCTTCACCATATGAAGTCGGTAAGCCGCAGCACCGTGTTGAAACCATGTCTGCATTGGCAAAACAAATGAACCTCAACTTGGTTTATGCCAACCAAGTCGGCGGTCAAGACGACCTGATCTTTGATGGTACAAGCTTCGTGATTGCCAAAAATGGTTCGATTGTACTTCAAGCAGAAAGCTTTAAAGAGTCTCTGTATTTCGCTGAATACGAAGCAGAACAACAAGCCTTTAAGGCCAATGCGCTGCCGCCTGCTTTAGACACTATGGCAGAGATTTATCAAAGCTTAGTGATGGCGACTCGTGACTATGTACAGCGCTCAGGTTTCCCTGGAGTAATTTTGGGTTTATCAGGCGGGATCGACTCAGCTCTAACTCTTGCAATTGCAGCTGATGCCATTGGCGCCGACAAAGTCCAAGCCGTAATGATGCCATATACCTATACCGCTCAAATCAGTGTAGAAGATGCTGCTGAACAAGCGAAGAGTATGGGGGTGACTTTTGGGATTGCTGAAATCAACCCGATTGTGAACAGCTTTATGCAAACGCTTTATCCGTTCTTTGGCAACAGCCCTGCGGATGCAACTGAAGAAAACTTACAAGCACGTGCCCGCGGTACACTGCTGATGGGTTTATCCAACAAATTTGGTAATTTAGTCCTCTCTACAGGCAATAAATCAGAATTGGCGGTGGGCTACTGCACGCTCTATGGTGACATGGTGGGTGGTTTTGCAGTACTGAAAGATGTGTATAAAACCATTGTGTTTGAACTTGCGAAATACCGTAACAGCATTTCAGACAAGCCAGTGATTCCTGAGCGTGTGATTACTCGCCCACCTTCAGCAGAGCTACGTCCAGATCAAAAAGACCAAGACTCTTTACCGCCATATGATGTACTGGATGCCATTTTGTATGCCTATATCGAAGAAGATATGAGCCAAGATGACATCATTGGCAAAGGCTTTGATGCTGAAGTGGTTGCAAAAGTAATTCGTTTGGTTGATTTCAATGAATACAAACGTCGCCAAGGTGCAATTGGTCCGCGTATCAGCTCACGTGCATTTAGCCGTGAACGTCGCTACCCAATCATGAATGGCTGGAAAGCTGGCATATAAGCAGCATGTCTTGTCCTGAAATAGATTGACAGTATTCCACTTCAAACCGAGTTAAGCAATTAGCTCGGTTTTAGTTTGCTCATACATCTGATTCGGGGTGTTCATATTTAAACTTAAATGTGGTCTATAGTAATTATAAATCATGATAGATTCCGTAATTAAGTGATCTAACTCCTTCATGGTTTGACATCGTGTAGTTAAAAACTCCTGCTTTAATATTCCATTAATCCGCTCTGCTAATGCATTTTGATATGAGAAACACTGTTTCGCAAGGTATCCATCTGTCATGGAAGGACATATCCCATAATGGTGCAATGCCGATTGATATAGCTCAGAGCAATACTGAGAGCCTCTGTCTGAATGATGAATCATCCTAGTCGCTCGATCCGTCACATGCTGCATCGCCATATGTAGAGCCTGCATAACATTCTCCGCACGCATATCATTCGATAACTTATAACCTTTAATCTGACGGGTATAAGCATCTGTCACCAATGATAAATAATGTACGCCTTCAGCACTCTCAACATAAGTAATATCACTAACAAAGACTTCGTTGGCTTGCACTGCTGAATAATCCTTTAATAAATTTGGATGCTTCTTCATCCAATGCTTGCTATCCGTAGTTTTTGTATAGCGACGCTTGGGGCGAATCAATAAATTATGCTCTTTCAATATTTTAAATAACTGATCCCGTCCACACTTTAAACCACGCTGCAACAATTTGCCTTTAATAAGCCAATACAACTTACGTGTTCCGATACTTGGCATGAGACAACGATATTCCATAACCAACTCAAGTATTTGTTCAGTTGCTTGTGCAGTCATTTGAGCACGTTTTTCTGCTTGATAATAAGCTTGTCGGGTGATTCCCAACCACTGACAATAACGTGAAACGCTTAGTCCTCTTTGGCTTTGCCAATCTTTGAAACGTGCTCGGTATACTTTTTTCCAAGATCAGTCCCACATTCTTTATCAATGTGATAAATCACATCCTGAATAAATTCAGTTTTAAGCTTTTCTGCGGCTAACTGCTTTTCTAATTGGCGGATTCGTTGTTGGGGTGTTAATTGGCGTTTAGAAGAAGGCGGCATATTCGAAGTCCAGTCCTGTTGTCCGTGCTTGCGTAACCATACCAGCACAGTTGATCTTCCTTGAATACCATATTTTGCCTGAGCTTGTTTATAAGTAATTTGCCCTTTTTCTACTTCATGTACAACCATCATTTTAAAGGCAAAGCTATAATCACCTTGTGTACGTTTAACTCTTTGTTCTCGTTCATGTTCCATAAAATAAGCCTCTTAAAGGTGTAAACTTATTTCAGGACGGGACAGCAGTTCCAATAAAAAAGCCCAAACATCTGTTTGGGCTTTTTTATCTCGACATATTCAAATCTATTTTTTACGCACAAAAAAAGAGACCAAGCTGAGAGCTTGGTCTTTTAAAATGGTGGCTATGACGAGACTTGAACTTGTGACCCCCGCATTATGAGTGCGGTGCTCTAACCAACTGAGCTACATAGCCGTAAACTGTGGGGGCATTATCTATACATATTAAACACCCGTCAAGCCCCACCTCACCCCAATGATCAGCATTTAAACAATTGATAATTAAATGTTTAAAATTAATACATATTTAGTAAAAAAACATAGGGCACAATAGCTAAATACATAAAGAAAATTATCCTTACTCAGATCAAATCCTTGCTTATTGCTACACTCATAACAATACTAAGTGCATGCCACCTCGTGAGTCCAGTCTTGGTCAATTATAATAACGCTCACATAGATGTTGCCAAATGAATCACCTATCAACACTTATAGAACATGCAACAAAAACGATGCATGGCACAGCTCAACAAGATCCAACAACACTTACATCATGTTCAAAAAATTACCATCTGAACAATTTGAAATTGTAATGCTAAAGTTATGCATTACACACAGCTAAACTGAACAAAGAATAAAATTACAGGCTAAAAAATAAATTTTTGCAGAACAATGTACTGCCTATATACAGATCCAAAATAGCTTCCAAGGATTAAAATCGCAGAAGTATCAACTCAATGTAAACAAAAAGAATCTCTTCGAATTATTGATTTCATCTCTACAATTCTGTAAAACAGCTCACTATTTAATAAAGTGATTAAAACTTTTTAATCACTGATTACTTTTAACATCAAAACCAATAATTTTATAACAGCATGAGTCATTATTTTGGATAATACAATTGAAAATGATGTATCACCTGATACACAACCTTATATTGCAGGCTTTTGGCGTAGGAGCTTCGCATTTATCATTGATGCTTTGCTGATCGGTGCTTTCTGTAACATTATCTCTAGCCTATTAGGTAAATTTCCTTATGAATACCCTATACTCATAACATTAATTGGTTATCTTTTCGTTATTCTATACTTTACTTATTGCAACAGCGTTAACAATAATGGACAAACAATCGGCAAAATTCTTCAATCCATTAAAGTCGTCAAACTAGATCAGCAGTATCTCAGCCTATCCGCCTCATTTTTACGCTCAGCAATTTTATATGCCCCTTTCTGCTTAATGTCTTTTACGCTACTTTTTCACCCAGTATTGAATAGCATCTTTACGATACTCTTAGGCAGCTTACTGATTTCTACACTTTATTTATATATTTTTAATCGGAAAAATCGCCGCTCTATTCACGACTATCTAGCCCACACAATTGTCATAAAAAATGGGGTTGAACCTAAGACTATTTCTACAACATGGAATGTACATTTTTACATCGCAACTATTTTAGTTTTCATTTTTTCAGGGTTACAAGTTTGGAACAGTATTACAAGTGACCAAGACTATATTCCTATTTCTTTACAAAATCTAAAATTTAAGGAATTAAGCCAATTTGATTATGGTTATCTCATCCTTCCTAAAAATGAGGAAGGTATAAATCCAACTCAACATTATTATTTAGCCACGATTACCGATCCTAATTTACTCAATAATCCAAGTTATGCTGAAGAATTTGCAGAATATATTTTCAAATTAGAACCACGTCACCGTGCAAAATATCTAGAAAATTATGTTCAACTCACCGCTCGCTATCAATTTGGGTTAATTTCAAAAAAACGTTCTTCCACCTATTTAATTGAAACAGATGATCAACAGGAAATTACTGCTCAGGAAGTTTCTTCACAACAACAAACGCAAATTGGAGGTGGGTATTAACCCCAAAATAAGGACAAAAAAAGACCACGTTTTGGAACGTGGTCTATAAAAATGGTGGCTATGACGAGACTTGAACTTGTGACCCCCGCATTATGAGTGCGGTGCTCTAACCAACTGAGCTACATAGCCTTAAACTGTGCGCGCATTATGTGGTTTTCTCACTAGTACGTCAAGTACCTTGCGCGCTTAATTGATCAAAATTTGTTGAAGTGAGCCGATAAGCCGGGTTCTGTCGAGAACGATCATTCCTCTAGGCGTACAATCACTCATACGCTCAAGCGACCTACCCGGATCCAGCATGGGCCATGCCTAAAGGATCCCTATTTGGTCTTGCTTCCGGTGGGGTTTACCATGCCATGAACTGTTACCAGCCATGCGGTGCGCTCTTACCGCACCCTTTCACCCTTACCTCCGATTTCGATTGCTCGAAACCATAATGAAGGCGGTCTACTCTCTGCTGCACTTTCCGTCGGCTCACGCCGCCCAGGCGTTACCTGGCACCTTGCCCTATGAAGCCCGGACTTTCCTCCCCTGCTTCAATCACGGAGATCTCCACAGCAGCGATCGTCTGGCTCACTTCGAGGCGCATAGTATCAAATCTTAGACTTAATTGCTTGCGCTTTTTTGAGCAATCAGCTTTTTATATTTATCCATGAGCTCATCCTCAGTTTCCGCATGATTAGGATCCAACGGAATACAGTCCACTGGACAGAACAATTGACACTGGGGTTTATCATAATGTCCGATACACTCTGTGCATAAGTCTGGATTGATTTCATAAATCAATTCCCCCATGAAAATGGCTTCATTGGGGCACACAGGTTCACAAACATCACAATTGATGCATTCATCGGTTATATATAAAGACACATTACCAACCTTGTTGATGTTTACGTTCAAAAGCAGCGACTACAGCTTGCGGTACAAACTTGGTCACATCACCTTTTAAACGTGCTATTTCACGAATCAACGTCGATGAAATAAATGAATACTGCTCTGACGGCGTTAAAAATACTGCCTCAAAGTGTGAATCAAGTTGACGGTTCATATTGGCTAACTGGAACTCGTATTCAAAGTCAGACACTGCACGCAATCCTCGCAGTACAGCCGTTGCCTTCTGTTCACGGAAGAAATTTACCAACAAACCATCAAAACCTACAAACTCAACATTATCAAGATGGCTTAATGATGCTTTGGCCAAGCTCACACGCTCTTCTAAACTAAAGAGAGGGTTTTTATGATGACCAATGGCAATGGCTACCACCACTTCATCAAACATACGTGATGCACGTGTGACCAAATCAATATGACCATTGGTAATTGGATCAAAAGTCCCCGGGTAAATGACGCGAGTTTTAGACATCCATTTTTACTCTGTTGATTTTGTAGAGCCATATTTTAGCAAAAACTTGTTTTATAGGTGAAGAAACTCCATAAATTTGAAAAAACTTCACCTTAACCCTGCTTTAAGGCACAATAGGTACATTGTTGGAAGTAATTGATTATGGCGAAAGCAACTGTAGTTAAAAAAAATACCAGCGGGACGATTGCACAGAATAAACGTGCACGTCACGACTATTTTATTGAAGAAAAATTTGAAGCTGGCCTGTCACTGCAAGGCTGGGAAGTGAAATCATTACGTGCAGGTCGTATGACGCTGTCTGAGAGTTATATCACCTTTAAAAATGGTGAAGCTTTCCTGTTCGGTGCTCAAATTCAGCCTTTACTCAGTGCATCAACGCACATTGTTCCTGAAGCGACCCGTACCCGTAAGTTACTGTTGAACCGTCGTGAACTTGATAAGCTACTCGGCGCAGTGAATCAAAAAGGTTATTCATGCGTTCCGCTTGTTGCGTATTGGAAAGGACCACGTGCCAAATTAGAAATCGCTTTAGTAAAAGGCAAACAGCTACATGACAAACGTGCCACGGAAAAAGACCGTGACTGGCAACGTGATAAAGCCCGCATTATGCATAAATAATAAAAAACCTCCCAATGGGAGGTTTTTTATTAATAATCAGCTTTTAGCTCGACCAAATATTTTCCGAACTTTCGAGCAGTTTCCAAGTCACCTTCGGGTGGGGTTATTTCAATACTGGCGTTGTCTGACTGAGTCATCAAACCTAAAAAGCTCGACATCCGATTAATATCGTGTTGGCTACGTCCTGTCGGCATAAACGGTAAACCCGCCCACAACATACCATGCTGCATAGCAAATAAATTAATCTGTTGTAATACCGCCAGTTTATCGCCACTTAAGCCACCGCCATTGGTGAAACCTGCAGCCAGTTTCCCTTGCCAAGCCCGTGCTAACCAACGCTTAGAGGAGTCTTCCATAAACTGTTTAAGTGCTGCTGTGAGACTGCCCATATAGGTTGGACAACCCATCACAATAATATCGGCCTGATCTAACAAATCCCACTGCACAGCAGCAACAGAAATTAAATGCACATCAGCACCCGCCTGCTCTGCACCTTGTGCAATATACTGAGCGACTTTCGCCGTATGACCATAAGCGCTATGATAAACCACACACACATGAACAGGTGTAGCAGAAACAAGATCAGGTACAGACATGGAAATTTTTAAGACCAAAGAATTGAGTTAAGTTTAACACTTCCACTCGCTGAGTGGGGAGTAAGTGCAAGGATTAAAACAGCCAAACACTTCATCAAAAGCCAAAACTAATGCATAAACACAAAGGTCGCCATACGCCCAGTTTTGGCATGACGGCGATACGAAAAATATTCATCAGACTGGCTAAATGAACACTGATCACCGCCAGAAACCACTTCAACACCATGCTGTTTTAGAATAAATTTTGCGATCGCATATAAGTCAGCATAATATTTTCCAGCTTGCTCACCTGTTTGAAATGCAGACTCAAGCTCAGCATACTTTGAACAAAAAGCTTCTTTTACTTCCGCCCCAATTTCAAAACAAGGCTGGCTAATAGCCGCACCCAACCAAGCCCATGTTGGCTGAGTGTTCATACTGGCAATGGTATTTTCAACAATGCCATGTGCCAACCCACGCCAACCTGCATGCAAATTGGCCACTTCAGTTCCATCTACATTGCCTACAACCACTGGCAAACAATCGGCTGTCATCATCATCAGGGCATGCTTCGGGCGCTGTGTCACCAAACCATCCCCTTCTTGAGCATCAAAGTCAATTTGCTCATTCACTACACGGCAAATGGTGCTGTGAGTTTGCGTCATCCATGTGATTTTATCGACCCCATAGCCCGCAAACTCTTCGAGCAAGATCATGCGATGCTGTTGCACACGTGCGGCATCATCCTGTACGTGCAAAGCCAAATTAAAGCCTTGCAGTTCAGTTTGAGTGGTTTCTAAAGCACGATCATGATGCACACGGGTTTGCCCCACAAAAACACCTGCCGGAAGTCCTTGAACAAATTGCATATACTGTCCTTATGATGATTCAGCTATAACTTAGTAGGCTTTGTTTTCCGTACGGAGTACATCGACCAAGGTCGCCAAGTCTGCTGGCCACGGCGCTTTAAACAACATTTCATCACCTGTACGAGGGTGTTTCAAACCGAGCTCTGCTGCATGCAAGGCTTGGCGTCTGAAACCACGTAAAGTCTCATCTAAAAGTTCTGTTGCACCTGCGGGCACGCGCACACGCGGCATATACACAGGATCGCCAACTAAACCAAAACCAATATAACTAAAATGCACACGAATCTGATGCGTACGTCCAGTTTCAAGACGAGCTTGGATGCGGGTGAAATGTTGGAAGCGTTCTTTCACATTGTAGTGTGTTACAGCATCTTTACCGCCTGGCAAGACCGCCATTTTGACACGATCGACAGGGTGACGTTTAATCGGTTCATCCACCGTGCCGCCAGCAATCACATTGCCATACACAATCAGGTCATAAACACGGTAAACCGTTTTTTTCGCCAATTGCTTGCTGAGTGAAAATTGTGCTTCTAAATTTTTCGCAATAACCAATAAGCCTGACGTATCTTTATCAATACGATGCACCAAACCCGCACGAGTCAGTTCTGCCGATTTTGGATAATGATGCAATAATGCATTCACTAAAGTACCTGATGAGTTGCCCGCACCTGGGTGAACTACCATCCCAACAGGCTTATTAACGACAATAATGTCGTCATCTTCATACACAATATCCAGCGGAATATCTTCAGGCAGACTACGAGTTTGGGCTTCTAACTCAACTTCAAGGGTTAACAGTTCAAATCCTTCACATTTATATTTCGGTTTGACACTGTTACCATTTACCAACAAATGGCCTTCTTTTAGCCACTGTTTGAGTTTTTCACGCGAAAAGTCGCTCCAAATCGTTGCTGCGACTTGGTCTATACGCTGTCCGAGATAAGTTTCATCCAATTGAAATTGCAACGATAAACGTGTTGCAGTAGAGCTTGAAGTATGGTTATCTGCATCCTCAGAATCTTCAAGTAAATTGAAATCGGTTTCAGGGAAATTTGGATCGGAAGATTGTGCTTGAGCCATTTGATCATTCAAATAAAAGTGATTTAATAGCGCAATTGTAGCTCATTGCCCGTATTAACAGAGGAATTTTTATGTCGCTACCACATTATAAAATGACAATGCTTGCTCTAACGATTGGCATTGCATCTGCAATGGTAGGCTGTAGCAGCAATCCCAAGAAAGAAGTGGTAGATACCGGTCCACAATCGAGTGAACAGGTTTATATTCAAAAAGCAGAAAAAGCACTGCAAAGTGGTCAATATACCGACGCTGCAAAACACTTAGAAGCATTAGATACCTATTACCCTACAGGTGAATATGCACAACAAGCTCAACTAGAGCTGCTCTATGTGAAGTTTCAGCAAAAAGATTATGAAGGTGCGATTGCACTGGCTGATCGTTTCATTCGTTTGAACCCTCAGCATCCAAATGTGGACTATGCCTACTATGTACGTGGTGTAGCCAACATGGAACAAAACTATGATGGTTTGATTCGCTATACATCTTTAAAGCAAGCACATCGCGATGTGAGCTATCTTAAAGTGGCGTATCAAAACTTCGTAGATTTTATTCGTCGTTACCCTTCAAGCACTTATGCTGTAGATGCCGCACAACGCATGAAGTTTATCAGCAATGAGTTGGCTGAAAGCGAAATGAATGCCGCACGTTTTAATATCAAACGTAAAGCATGGGTCGCAGCACTAGAGCGTGCGCAATGGGTGATTGAACATTATCCACAAAGCCCTCAAGTGCCTGAAGCTTTAGCAACTGTTGCTTATTCGTATGACCAATTGGGCGACAAGCAAACTGCACAACAATATACCGATGTCTTGAAACTAAATTATCCAAATTTAGTGAAATCGAATGGTGAAGTGAACTTACGTGCTGCACGTAAAGAAGCAAGTTGGGTCAACCGTGCGACTTTAGGTGTATTTGGTCGCGAAGAACAAAACAGTTCTGAAGAAAAAATCGAGCAACCCAAACAAACAACAGAGCGCAGCTTTACCAACCGTATCAGTTTCGGTTTACTCGATCGCCCTGAAACACAGCAAAACATCAATACTGAAACCGAATAATTCCTCTGAAATATTCGCTATTTTAGAAAGGGCAAGTTATCATACTTGCCCTTTTGTTTTGTGCGATTTCCGCTTGATCAAAACGCCTAAAAGGTATACAAAACAATCTAGATTCGATGGTTTTTTGCATTTTAAAACCTCCATCTCTGCTTCTTTTCACGGTTCAAAACATCAGCGACTGACGATTCGACATGGCTATTCCTCAACACACCATTGACCAAATTTTAGATCGGACCGACATTGTCGACCTGATTGGTCAACGTGTGAAACTTAAAAAGTCAGGTCGTACCTATTCAGGCTGTTGTCCGTTCCATCAAGAAAAATCACCATCTTTTCACGTGTATCGTGACAAACAGTATTTCCACTGTTTTGGTTGTCAGGCCAATGGGAATGCCATTCGTTTTTTAATGGACATCGACAGTCGTAGCTTTATTGATGTGATGAAGGATTTGTCGAGTCAAACAGGCATCGAACTTCCAAAAGATAACCGTGACTCGAAAAAACTGGTGTATAAGCGCGAAGCTAAACCTGCTCAAAAACCACAGGTTGATGTCGCCGAAGCCAAAAAAACTGAGCCAGCTCCAGCACAACCTGAGTTTCAGATTGAGCATGATCCTTTTGCTGAATTTCAGTCCATGGACTATCAAGAAGGTTACACTGATTTTGATACTTTCGAGGGCTTCAACACTGCCCCCGTTCAAGAAGGCAACTTATACGACCTGTTAGAAAATATTGCGCAATACTATGAGCAACAACTACCGCATAGTCGTGCTGCTCAGCAGTACTTTAAACAGCGTGGTCTCAGCCGAGATACCATTGCATATTGGCGTTTAGGTTATGCACCTGAGGACTGGCAACACTTAGAAAAAGCCTTCCCGCAAGATATCGAAGGCTTAAAGCTACTCGGACTGATTCGTACTAGTGATAACGGTCGTGACTTCGACTTACTGCGGGATCGTGTCATATTTCCGATTCGTGATGCCAAAGGTCGCGTGGTGGGCTTCGGTGGTCGTGCTCTAAATGACGAAATTAAACCCAAATACATCAATTCGCCAGACTCTGAGGTATTTCATAAAAACCAATTGCTTTATGGTTTATATGAAGGCCGTAAACAAAAAGCCCAAGACTGGCTGATGGTCGAAGGCTATATGGATGTGATTGCGCTACAGCAGTATGGCATTGCAGGTGCCGTGGCGACCTTAGGAACTGCCAGTAACACCGAACACTTAAATATTCTGTTTAAACAAAATAACCGTATTACCATTGCCTTCGATGGTGATGTGGCCGGACAAAAAGCGGCACGCCGCACTTTAGAAATTGCGTTACCTTTACTCAATGATGGTCGCGAGCTGAAGTTTTTTGTTTTACCAAATGATCATGACCCTGACTCACTGATTCGTCGCGAAGGTATTGAAAACTTTAATAAACTGCTCCAACAGGCTCCTCTTCTATCAGACTTTGTTTTTGCACATCTAACGCAGAACCATGACATCAGTAGTCCTGAAGGTAAAAGTCAGGTCATGAGTGAGTTACGCCAACTGACGGACTTATTGCCAAAAACAGGCTCTTTCCGTTATTTGCTAAATCAATCCTTCAAAGAAAAACTCGGTTTTGGTCGTCGCTGGACACCTCAAGTCAGCAACGATGCCTCGTTGTCTTTTAATATTCGCACCAAAGACGAAGACTTCGCCCTCGCCGTTCTGATCCATCATCCGTTTTTGTATATTCACTTTGAAACTCTACGCGCCTATTTACCTGAAGATGAACTTTTAGCGCATGTGCTACAAGTCTTAGATGGCATCTTTGATGATTTACCCGATGACCAAGAACTGGCGACCTATTATGTACTGGGTGCGTGTAGCCGTTATGCCAACGCGATTGCCGATATTATGCAGCGCACCAATATTGAAGAACTAACTAAAACACCAGAACTGGCGGATAAACTGGCCAGTGAATATGCCCTTTCGCTTGAAGAAAAATATTTAAAACTTAAACTTAAAGCCCCAAATTCATTAATTGAGACACGAAATTTAAAACATAAACTCTTTGAACTGACCAAAAAAATAGGCTTAAGACTAATTACTTAAACCTATTACATTTTTTGTATTCGGATTTACTTTTTAGTTTTACGACGTTTAGCAAAAGTCTCATTTAAACACGTTTGCATTTGCTCAAAATGACTCGGATCTTCAGATTTGGCTGCTTCACGCAGCATAATCGAGGTCGGATGTAGCAACTTCTGCGTCAAACGATGTGCAAACTCTTGCATCACTCGTTCCGCCTGTTCCCCTTTCGCAATCCGTGCCAACGCTAGATCTAATTCTTCTTGCCTTAACTGTTCACCTTGCTGACGGTAAGCATGGATGGTTTCACCCGCAAGATTAACCTTCTGCTGAGTCACCAACTCGGTTGCTAATTGGTTGACCATGACCTCAGCTTCAACCGCCGCCTGACGACGTTGAGCAAGGTTTTCATCAATCACCGACTGCAAGTCATCTACGCCATATAAATAGACGCCATCCAAACTTTCCACTTTCGGTTCAATATCACGCGGAACAGCCAAATCCACCATCAACATTTGTTGATAACGACGCTTTTTTAAAGCAGCTTTGACATCTGGATAATGAATCACCTGATGTAAACTACCGGTACAACTGGAAATGACATCTGCACGTGCTAAGTTATTGGCCAACTGATCAAACTCAATGATTTCAACATCTACACGATGGGCTATTTCTTGAGCCAAAGTTTCAGCCCGTTCACGTGTACGGTTACAAATGAGGATTTTTGCGACTCCCATTTCAGCCAAATGCTTCGCCACTAAGCTATTCATTTCGCCCGCAGCGACCACCATGACTGTCAACTTTTCAGGCTTACTAAACACTTGTAATGCCAACTGAGCCACCGCGTAGCCCATCGATACAGCATGACTACCCACAGCCGTTTCAGAGCGGACGCGTTTCGCCGCATAGAAAGCATATTCAAAAATTCGGTTTAAATGAGGAGAAACAGTATGAGCCGTCTTCGCTAGAGATAGTGCAGATTTAACCTGCCCCAAAATTTGCGGTTCACCAAGCATGAGTGAATCTAAACCGCTTGCAACACGCATTAAGTGAGTCACAGCCTGCGCATTTTCATAACGGTATACATGATTCAACAATTGTTTAACATCTATGCCATTTGCTTGGGCGAGCCAGTTTAATACCATATCTGAGTTTTCAGACATGGCATACACTTCTGTTCTGTTACACGTAGAGACCACCACCATTTCATTTAAGTCTTGGTTTTGGCCTTGTTGCTCAAGCAGTTGCGTTAACTTTTCAGGGTTAAATGCAATTTGCTCACGCAATTCTACGGAGGCGGTTTGATGGTTGACACCCAATGCAAAGAAAGACATATCAGATCATCATTTCGCTAAATTTATGCTATTGTGCAATAACGGTGTCATAAAAAGCATTACTTGGATCAAGAAAAATTGCGTCAAACACATTGCCGACTGAGCGGCGCGAGAATTAAGCAATATTCTACCACATTCTTACTCGTCGGTAGCATGGCATCTAGTGCTCATCTTAGAGCAGCTGGAGATTTTTCGCTATCTAATTATGATGCAATTCAACAAAGTATGATTGCCGAATTTGCACTGGCTTACCAAGACAGTGCGACTGCCTTGCACAACTATACTGTGCTGGCGATTAAAAGTAATTCCACCACCATTAAACAACGCGCTTTAAATATTGCCCTTGAGCAAAATGATTTGCATGCCGCACTCGACATTGCAACGCATTGGGTGGTGCAAGAGCCCACCGATGTTCCAGCCTTATTTTATTTGTCGCATATTGCACTCAAAGCACATGAATATGAGCTTGCGGCTGAAACGCTCGATAAGATTCTCAATATTGATGCCAATGCTGATTTAGAGCAAATCCTTGCGGGAATTGCCCCTGAAGAACCTGAAGATCAAGAAATTCTCATTCAAGCGTTACGTTCGAGTAAGGAGCGGAACAATCCCTCTATTTTGGCATTGATTGCAGGTTTAGAGGCTCAAAATGGCCAGCTTGAACAAGCCCTGACCACCATTAATAAAGCCCTAAAAAAGCGCGGAAAAGTCACAGGCTACATCCTGATGAAAGCCAACTTACTCAGCGCACTCGGTCAAGAGGAAGAAACCCGTAATTGGTATGCGAAATCGAGTCGTAAACACCGCGACAATGTCGATATCCGTTTAGCAGAAGCCAAATATCTGATTAAAATTAATGCGTCGAATGAGGCCTTAACCAAGCTTGAGAGCCTGATTAAAAAATGGCCTAACCAAGAAGAAGCCTTGTTTATTGCGGGGTTAACCAGTATTGATTTAAAGAAGTACGAAAAAGCTGAAAAATATCTGGTTGAACTACGTAATTCGGCTGAATATCAAAATGAAGCCTATTACTATCTAGCAGTGAATGCTGAACGAAAACAGCATTTTGAAACAGCCAAGGCCTACTACCGTCTAGTCGATGGTAGTCTGTATACCGTATCGCGTCGTAGCCTCATCAGTATCTATACTCAGCAAAACAAACCCAATGATGCTTTACGCTTCTTAACCCAAGAACGGGTGAACTACCCACAACATGCAAGCTTCTTGTATCAGGCACAAGCCGATATTTTAAAGCGCATGAATAACAAAGCCGCAGCCATGCGACTGTTAGATGAGGCGATTAAAAACTTACCGGATGATCCTGAACTGATCTATTCTGAAGTGCTAATGTTGGATCCACATACGGATAAAGACAAACTTGAAAAGTTGCTAAACCAACTGTTAAGTATTGAGCCCAATAGCCCAACCTACCTCAATGCTTATGCATACACTTTAGCCTTGCAAAACAGACGCTTAGATGATGCACGTAGATTTGTTGAACATGCTTTAGAATATGCCCCTGAACAAGCCTCCATCTTAGATACCTTAGGCTTTATTTGTTACTTACAAAATGACTTTAGCACGTCAGCCGAAGTTTTAGAAAAAGCCTATCTCATCAGTGGTAGTGTCAATATTGGGGTACGTTATGCACGATCAGTCTATATGCTCGGTGATCTGCAAAAATTCTCCACTGTGTTACAACAACTCAAACAAAAACACCCAAATGATCCTCAATTGGATCAACTAAATACTTTATTGTTACCCCAACAACTGAAAAAGAGCTCATAGTTTTTATGCGTATTTTCTCAAATCTGAGCTTAAGCTTACTTGCTGCAAGTAGCTTGGCACTAACAGGCTGTCAACAATTTACCAAACCACAGCTTGACCCAAACACCATACAAACCGAATCTGATCAACACTTTAGCTTACAAGGTAAAATTGGGGTGCGTACGCCTGAACAGACAGGCAGTGCTTTTTTCACATGGGTACAACAGCAACAAGAGTTTGATATTGAGCTCAGTGGAATTTTAGGCGTTGGTAAGACGCAAATTACTGGTCGTCCAGGTGAAGTTAGCCTGAATAGTGCTAAAACTGGCCTCATCCAAGCTGAAACTCCTGAAGAACTTTTAAAAACAGCAACTGGTTGGCAGGCGCCCATCACCCATTTAGTCAATTGGGTTCAAGCCAAACCCGCAACAGTTCAAGCACAAATCCAACGTGACAGTGCCAAACGCGCAGTACAGATCATTGAAGATGGTTGGAGCGTTGAGCTGAGCTATAACGAGCAAGCCCATATGCCAAATCGGCTGATTTTAAAACAAGCACTTGAAAATGGTGCCGAAAACCGTATTACAATGGTCATTCAAAACCGCTAGTTTGTCTCGTTATGATCCGTGTCCCTGCCCCTTCAAAACTGAATTTGTTTTTACACATTACGGGTCGTCGTGAAAACGGCTACCATGAACTGCAAAGTATTTTCCAGTTGATCGATCTATGTGATTGGTTGGAATTTGAGCCTCGAACGGATCAAGAGATTCATATTGAAGGCTTAAATAGTGTCGATTTGAGTCAAAATTTGATTTATAGAGCAACGCAGATACTTAAGCCGTATGCACAAACAGCTACCGGTTTATCCATTCGTCTTGAAAAAATTATTCCGATGGGTGCAGGCTTAGGTGGCGGTTCATCGGATGCTGCAACGACATTAATCGTAGTCAATCAACTGTGGCAGTGCGGGCTAAATACTGAGCAATTAGCCGACTTGGGTGTTCAGTTAGGCGCAGACGTTCCCATCTTTGTCCATGGTCGCAATGCATGGGCTGAAGGCATAGGTGAGCACTTAACATTCATAGACTTAGATCAAAAACAATACATTGTGTTAAAACCTGATTGTTTTATCAGCACTCAATTGCTTTTTTCACAAAAAACATTGACAAGAAACACGAAGAGCTCTAAATTTTGCGCCTATCAGTTAAAGCCATCTGATTTTGGAAATAATTTTGAGCCTTTGGCAAGAAGTTTATATCCAGAAGTAGATGAAGCGATGCAATATCTCGACCAGTTCGGTGTTGCAAAACTTACAGGTACAGGTGCTTGTGTTTTTACTGAAGTAACGAGTGATATGAACATTGATGATGTTCTTGCAAATGCACCATGTAAAGCTTACTTGGTCAACAGCTTGAATAAATCACCAATAAGACATTTCCACGTTACCTGATAGGGGTATCGCCAAGTGGTAAGGCACCGGTTTTTGATATCGGCATCCGTTGGTTCGAATCCAGCTACCCCTGCCATTTT
>NZ_KB849236.1:221739-251640 GCF_000368045.1 Acinetobacter johnsonii CIP 64.6 | reverse complement strand
TTAGGGGTATCGCCAAGTGGTAAGGCACCGGTTTTTGATATCGGCATCCGTTGGTTCGAATCCAGCTACCCCTGCCATCTAATTCCTAAATTGCCAACCGCCAAGGGTGCTTCATGCCCAATCTTGTCGTTTTTAGTGGATCTGCACATCCACAATTCGCCCAAAAAGTCGTAAGCCACTTGCACATCCCTTTAGGTGCTGCATCTATTGGTCAATTTTCTGACGGTGAAATTGCTGTCGAAATTACTGAAAATGTTCGTGGTAAAGACGTATTTATCGTACAACCTACTTGTGCCCCAACGAATGATAACCTAATGGAAATCCTCGTTATGGCTGATGCTTTGCGTCGTGCAAGTGCTGGTCGTATTACCGCAGTGATTCCTTATTTCGGTTATGCGCGTCAGGACCGTCGTCCTCGTTCATCACGTGTTCCAATTACTGCAAAAGTCGTCGCAGATATGCTGACAACTGTAGGAATTGACCGTGTGGTAATGATCGACCTTCACGCTGACCAAATCCAAGGTTTCTTCGATATCCCTGTAGACAACATCTACGGTACACCAGCGCTTTTAGCTGACCTTCGTCAACAATCACATGACAACCTCATGGTGGTTTCTCCTGACGTTGGCGGTGTCGTTCGTGCACGTGCTGTTGCTAAACAAATGGGCGATATTGACCTTGCTATCATCGACAAACGTCGTCAAAAGGCAAACGAATCACAAGTCATGCACTTGATTGGTGATGTTAAAGGCCGTGACTGCGTGATCGTAGATGACATGGTGGATACTGCAGGTACTTTATGTAAAGCTGCTGATGCATTGAAAACATTTGGTGCGCGCAAAGTGGTTGCTTATGCAACTCACCCTGTTTTATCAGGTAAAGCTATCGAAAACTTGAAAAACTCTGTGATTGATGAATTGGTTGTTACAGACACAATTCCTCTTTCTGAAGAAGCTCAAGCTCTTGGTAAGATTCGCCAAGTTTCAGTTGCGAGTATGGTTGCTGAAACAATTCGTCGTATTAACAACGAAGAATCTATTAGCGCAATGTTTGATTCTTATCTATAATATAGCGCTGAATTTTAAAAGCCCTGCCCAGTGCAGGGCTTTGTCTCACTAGGTCGGTCGCAGATCTAGTTTATTTAAAACTTAAATTAAGGATGTCTATCATGGCAAACTTCGTATTAAACGCTCAAGCGCGTGAAGCAGCTAACCAAGGGAAAGGTGCGAGCCGCCGCCTTCGTCACGCTGCTCAAGTTCCAGCTATCATCTACGGTGGTGCTGCTGAACCTGTAGCTGTTACTTTAGAACTTCGCGAGCTTGTTAAAGCTTTAGAAAACAACGCTTTCTTCGAAGAAGTTGTTGAAATCAAAGTTGGCGACAAAGTTGAAAGCGTTAAAATCAAAGCGTTACAACGTCATCCAGCTAAAAACACGCCTATGCACGCTGACTTCGTTCGCGCATAAGTGTTATTGGTGTAATTAGTGTCAAATATTTCACTGATTGTTGGTTTGGGCAACCCAGGTTCTGAGTATGCTCAAACCCGCCATAATGCAGGCTTTTGGTTTGTTGAACGCCTTGCAGAACAATATGGCATTACGCTTAAAAAAGACCCAAAATTCAATGGAATGAGTGGGCGTGGTAATATCGAAGGTCAAGACGTCCGTCTGCTATTACCCACAACCTTTATGAACCTTGTTGGTAAAAGTGTTGTTCCCTTCGCAAAATTCTACAATATTGCTCCAGAAGCAATACTGATTGCTCACGATGAACTGGATATGAACCCTGGTGTCATTCGCCTAAAAACAGGTGGTGGTCATGGTGGTCATAATGGTTTACGTGACATAGTTCCTCATATCGGTCCAAACTTCCATCGCTTACGCATTGGTATTGGTCACCCCGGTTCAAAAGAACGTGTTTCAGGACATGTCTTAAGCAAAGCACCAAGCAATGAACAAAATTTAATGGATGACGCAATCCATCACGCATTGGCTCGCACTAAAATGCTGGTGAATGGTGAGATTCAGCCTGCCATGAATCAAATCAATGCTTACAAACCAAACTGATTAGTCAAAAAAATGTTGAACCATGCTGCTTGCCATACTGTCATTTTAAAGGCAAAATGCGCTTGCCTGATTGCTTATCCAGCAAGTTCAGATTGATTCAACCATAAGATAACGATCTTAGGTCCACTCAGGAGACGCTAGCCATGCTATCTCGTTTATTAAAAGCAAAAATCCACCGTTGTGTTGTTACTCAAGCTGAACTTCATTATGAAGGTTCATGTGCAATCGATGGTCTTTTATTGGATTTAGCCGGTATCCGCGAATATGAAGAAATTCACATGTGGAACGTGACTAATGGTAAGCGTTTCAGTACCTATGCAATTCGTGGCGAAGAAGGTTCTGGCATCATTTCAGTCAATGGCGGTGCAGCACATCAAGCCGATGTAGGCGATTTAATGATTATTGCTACCTTTGGTGATTTTACAGAAGCTGAAGCAAATGCACATAAACCACGTTTAGTTTATGCAAATCCAGACAATACTGTAAGTCACATGGCAAACTGTATTCCAGTACAAGTGGCTTAAGCTCAATAAATTAAAAAATCCGCTGCGTGCGGATTTTTTAATGAGTAGAATAATGCAATTGGATCAATTCTGAGCAGTACGAAATCCGCTCAACCAATCTCGTTTGCTCTCACAGCCTAAATCTTGTAGCTGATCACCTTTCAATGCCGTGAGTATCGCATTGCCCTGCTCATCGACTTTAAACTCAGCATATTCTGCCTGCTGATAACAATCCGCTAAACCTTCTGCAAACAAAAAACTTCTCGACGCAGGATAAAGGCCGTTATAGCGATTATTCGGGTTTTGTAAAATCAGTCGAGCTGTACGAACATTTTTCGGCAACTCAAAATAGCTATGTATCACGCGCCCCTGTGAATCGAGTTCAACATAAGTGAGCACTGAAGACTTGTTCTTAATCACTTCATCAAAATAATGACCTGAAAAAACCTGATCTTCTTGATTGCTGTTGGCTTGGCTGGTACTTTCTGGACTCAAATGCTGATGCGCAAAATAAAGTTGATAATTTAGCGCCATATAATCCCCCTGAATAATCGAACGCGGGTCTACAGGTTGCAAACGCACATATATGGTTTGACTATTGTTTAAGTGCCATTCATTTTTAAAGATCAAGCCTAAAAATACCGCGATACTGAGTAGTGCCAAAGTAAGAGGAATCATTTTCTTCATACGTCCAACTCCTCTTTTTGCTTAAATATCTTCAAGCTCAATGTTAGCAAAAGCAACATCAAGCCAGACAGGAACATGCTTAAACTTTTAATTAGAAAGGTCACATCAAGGGAATAATATAAAAACCCTAAAATTACAGCAAAAGTTGCCAGCGCAAATCCATAGATCACTTTATCTTGTGTTTTTAATGCCCATGAAATGATGGCCAAACAAATAAAAATATCGAAATAACCATAAAAAATCAGCCCTACTGCAAAAGCAGTCAAAATAAAATGCGCAAATAAATGAAACTGCTTTTGAATATGTAAAAAGACAAAAAGTACAAACCATAAAATCGGTAAGCCAAAAGCCAATATAGGAATGTGCTCAATTTTCGCTAATTCGTATTTCCCAAATAAAGTATAAAAACCCATAGAAAATAGAATAATGCCAAGTGCCGCAAGCAATAAACTGCGTTGATATTCAGTTGGCTGTATGAATTTTATGGCTAGAATTCCCAGATAAAAAACATAATTCCAAAGTGCTAAATAAACAAAATTTTCAACAATATTATGCCAACTGAGATGTGCATTAATATCCCAAATGCACGCCACACCTGCTGCATATAAACCGAAAATTTGAACAAAGACAAAGAACCAATGTGTTCGCATAAAATAAGCGAGTACTAGCATCGCCAATTGTAACAATAGAATAGGAAGAATTTGATTCATTAAATCAACGGTGTGAAAAATCACAGCAATTTGTCCTGCAACCCAGAGACAATAAGCAAATTGTCTTAAAAACAAACTTTGTTTAGCTTTTAACAAATAAGCCGCCAAAGCCACAAAGACAATGCCCATAAGCAAAGAGAAATTCCCCCAAAAGGTCAGCATCAACGTAGCAAAGACGATGCCCGCAATCCAAGCTCCCACAGCAAGTGGAATAGCATTGAACCGACTATGTGGAATAAATTTAATCAACATGTAAGTGATGAAAGCAAACCACGCAAAAATAATCAGTGCGATAAAAAATAATTCAAAAATTTCATTCTGACCAAACCACTCCGTCACCGCCTTCACAATGATCAAGGTAAAGCTAATGCCCAAGCCAACGGCTGAAAGTGCGCTACATAGCTGATCTTTATTTTGATAATAGTAAGCCAGTGAAATGCCCAACAAGAGAAAAGACACTGTGAAATAAAGAATGCTTTTATCCGCATAGAGATACATCGCCATATGCCAAATCGAGAGAATGGCAAACCATAGTAAGAATAAATAACGAAGTTTCGAATAATATTTATTGCAGAAATAGAATTGAATCAGTGCAAATACATGAATACTGATTAAAAAGAGATCTGGATATTGATCCCCACAAAAGGTTTGTATAAAAAACAGAAACAGTGCCAACTGGCTGGTAATACATAAAAGGAAAAATACACCGATATTCGGACGATATAACCACGGTAAAAGCAGCACAGACCAAAGTAGAAATAATAAATAGCTATCAGCACCCGTTTGATAAATTTGACCAATCACAGCCAGACTTAAACCAATCATCAAACCACAGATACTATGTAAACATTGCACTAGAAAATCATGTTTTGTCAGCCACAAGCTGCAAACCGCACTGAGGAATAATAACAACTGAGGAATAGCCAGCTGAATAGCCTGTGGCAACATAAACCAATTGGCGGCAATCAAATACAACATACTGAGCGCGATGAGTGTAAAACCAAAAACTTGCAGATGCTTGATGAAGGATTCAGCACTCCAAGGGTAATCATATTGTTGAATTTTGATCAATTCTAACTCCTCACTCTTACTTTTATCTTGATCATTTCAAACCATTCAAACTATAGAAAAACTTCTTATTCATGTTTATGGTTTTTCTCAGATATTCATTCTTGGACATTAAACTCATACTAAGTGAAATCATACACAGAGAGTGTTGGTCTTTAGCAAACCAATAACATAAACAACGCTATAGCAAAATTTGTTCTATGTATAAAACTGATCATTCTAAAACTCCCCCTGTTTTTCTAAATATTTAGCACTATAATGGATTTACATCGCTTCAGGGCGGGGTGTAATTCCCCACCGGTGGTAAGTTCAGTTGAATGACTCAGACTGAATCAGCCCACGAGCCAGCCAAGCAGAAATCATCTGTTTGGCTCGCAGATTTGGTTCAATTCCAAAGCCGACGGTATAGTCCGGATGAAAGAAGACGACGTGACCAATAGAATCTCAGGTGCAAACCTGTGAGGATTTATTGCTACGCCAATTTTTCAAAGTCCTGAAATGTTCAACCGTACTTCAATTTTACGCGAGCGTTTCAATGTCTAGTTTGATTCAACCCGAAATTTTCTTTTCAGCCCTTTCTCCAGCTGAACAACGTATCCAACAAGCTTTAGAAGATATCCGCCAAGGCAAACCTGTTTTGGTGATGGATGACTTTGACCGGGAAAACGAAGCCGACCTCATTGTGGCTGCTGAAACCCTCACCGTCGAAACAATGGCACGTATGATTCGTGATGGTTCTGGCATTGTCTGTTTATGTCTGACCGATGAATTGGCCGATCACTTAGACCTTGTGCCAATGGTGTCAGATAACTCAAGTCAGTTTAAAACTGCATTCACGGTGACCATTGAAGCTGCAACTGGCGTGACCACAGGTGTGTCTGCGCAAGATCGCACCACCACAGTCAAAGCAGCAATTAAAGATGGGGCTGTTGCCAGCGACTTAAACCGCCCTGGTCATGTATTCCCTCTTCGTGCACGCCAAGGCGGTGTGCTCACCCGTCGTGGTCATACCGAAGGTACCATTGATTTAGCACGTTTAGCAGGCTTAAAGCCAGCAGGTGTCTTGTGTGAACTGACCAATGCCGATGGAACTATGGCCTCTGGCATTCAAGTGTTGGCTTATGCGCAAACGCATCAGTTGACGGTGATCACCATTGAAGAATTGGTGCAGTATCGCATTAAACACGGAGTTTAATTTTTAGGCTCCTAATCAAAAAGCCTCCATATTGGAGGCTTTTTGATGCAATACCATCAGCATCAAACAAAGACAGTATAAATACCATAGAGCGCAATTGTGACCAATATCGCACCACAAACGCCTAACAACTTATTGTACAAAGCGGACTGCGAAAGTTTATTAAAACCCAAATAAACCAAAGACAACGTGCTGAAGTCTAGAATAATCCAGAGAATGGTCAACAGTACAAGACTGATATCGACATCACTGGTTACTTCAATAAACTGTGGGAAAAATGAGGCAAAGAAAATAATATCCTTCGGATTCGAAATACCCACCAAGAAACCTTGCTTAAAGCCCCCCTGCACCGCCTTTAGTTGCACAGGCGATGTTTCTGTTCCTTGAGCAATGGCTTCTTTTAAAATTTGAAAACCAAGATAGGCAATATATACGCAGCCTAAAATCTTAATCGCATTTAACCAATGCTCTGCAATGTTTAAAAAGCCTTTTAAGATAAGTACAGACAATACAATAAGAACCAAAGAGGCTAAATTCGTCCCAAAAATGGTTTTTAAGACTTGCTTATACCCACCTTTTAGACCTGCACTAGCAACCAACAACATCACTGGGCCAGGTGTTGTAATCATGACCACCACAGCCGTACAGTACAACGCCAGTTCAAATACATTCACCATCGAAAAACCCTTTCCCCCAGTCACTCTCGCAAATAGCTTAGGTATGCGGAGTATTCTTTTTCTATATCAAACCAAGAGGACTTATTCGTCCTCTTCCATATGAATGAGATGTTGTCGAATTGCATCAGCACGCAAAAATGCCAAATCATAACTGGCGGTAGCAAGTGCCAAAACACGGCGTTCAAACTCTTGCCAAATCGGTTTCACTTGCTGCGCTTGAATACCTAAACCACTTTCTTCGGTAAAGTTCTTATTTTTTTCACAGATTTTTAACGCATGATAAAGCTTCCGCCCTTTGGATGCATCGGGACGCAAACGAACGCGTTTAGATAAAACAAAAGCTTCTACCTGCTGCACATCAGCCAAAGGCAGCATTGGCACTAAAATTTGATCTAATTGCGCATCTAAGCGTTGCCAAACTGAACGATGCTGCTCCGAAGTGTAGGTGTTCCACTGAATCACTTCATGATTAAAACGACGACAACCACGACACACAGAATCACCAAATACCGTTGAACAACGCCCAGCACAAGGGGTCAAAGAGGCAATTCGACGATCTGTACTCAAAACATACTCCTGTTAATAAACGCACCAAAACAAAACGGATTTTGTCTTTGGCAACTGAATATACACGCTCACCTACCACTTGAGAAGCCATTTAAAATGTTTACTTATCTCGCATCTTGATTCAATTCCATGTAAAATGTGCGCCTTAAAATTATCTATCAAAATACATTGGAGTACTCCATGAACGCTACTGTAGAACAGCTTGCACCTGTAGAACAGCAAGCGACGACTGGTTGGGTTGTTGCCGCACTTTATCAATTCAAAGAAGTTCAAGATCCTGCTGATCTTCAACAACGTCTTTTAGACTTGGTAAAAACCATCAACCTATGTGGTACTCTGATTGTAGCGGGCGAAGGCATTAATGGTACGGTTGCAGGCGACCGTGCCGCGATCGATATGATTCATCAATTCCTTCTGAATGAGGGTTTTAAAGAAATGGAATACAAAGAGTCTGACAGTGCAGACAAACCATTTCGTAAAATGAAGATTAAACTTAAAAAAGAGATCGTGACTTTAGGCGTTGAAGTAAAGCCACGTGATTTAGTCGGTCACTACCTTGACCCGAAAGAATGGAATGACCTGATTGCTCGTGACGATGTCATTTTGATCGATACTCGTAATGACTATGAATACAAAGCCGGAACATTTAAGGGTGCTATTGACCCTAAAACAGAAAGTTTCCGCGAATTTCCAGAGTACGTTAAGCAAAACCTTGAACAGCACAAAGATAAAAAAATTGCGATGTTCTGTACAGGTGGTATCCGTTGTGAAAAATCAACCTCCCTTCTTCTTCAAGAAGGTTTCAACGAGGTTTATCACTTAAAAGGCGGCATCTTAAAATACTTAGAAGAAACCCCTGCTGAACAAAGCATGTGGGAAGGCGAATGTTTCGTTTTTGATGGTCGTACTGCGGTCACTCATGGTGTTGAAGAAGGCCTTAACATTAAGTGTCATGCTTGTGGTTGGCCACTTCTTCCTGCTGAAGCAGAAGAAGCTAGCTATGAACATGGTGTGTCATGCAAATACTGTATCGACAACACCACAGAAAAACAAAAAGAAGGCTTCCGTATGCGCCAGTCGCAGATTGCTGCGGCTAAACGTAAACGCCTTTAAAATCATTCAGATGATTTAGTTCAAGAATAAGCCCTCATTTGAGGGCTTATTTTTTTATCCAGTTCGCGTTTTTTAAAAATATTTAACAATTTTGTCACAACATTGAACTCAATCTGAGTCATACTGTATAAATAATAAGCTAAAGTGGTGTCCTGTAGGTCTCCACATAACAATAAAAATGACATGCCTAAACGACGAAAATAGGATGATTGCCATGCATAAAATAATCATGCCCCGCCATCGCACATTGATTCGCAATGCCGCAGCAAACCGTATCGAGCAATATCACAATACCAGCTTCAACGAAATCAAAAGCAAGCTTGAACAACGCACGCATTTGTTTATTGTGGTTTTGGGCATGTTGATTGGTTCAAGTATCGCGCTCGGCATTGGTTACCATTTAAGCTCAAATCTCTTAAATTATACGTTGCTCAGTTTAATCCCGATTGCGTTGGCCTATAGCTTACGTAAAGTCTATATTCACACCCTGACCCACACTCGTTTCGACGAATAGAAAACAATACATTTCAATTCTTTACCCACATGCGATAAGTCCTTAAGATAACTTATCGCATTTATTTTTATGGTCTATATGAACCTCACTGCATGGATCATCTCCGTCATGGAACAATTGGGTTATTGGGGAATAGCCTTACTCATGTTTCTTGATAATGTTTTTCCGCCCATTCCTTCTGAAATTATCATGCCTTCTGCAGGTTATGCCGCATCACAAGGTGAGTTGGTTTTAATTGGGGTCATTATTGCAGGATGTATTGGTTCACTCTTTGCCGCAGCAGTGCTGTATTGGATCGGCTATCAATTTAAACAAGAGTACATTTTCAGATGGGTCGACCGCTATGGTAAATATCTATTTATCAAATCCGCTGATGTGAAAAAATCCTTAGATTGGTTTGAGCAGTATGGTCACCGTATTGTATTTTTTGGTCGCATGATTCCTGCAGTGCGTTCACTGATTAGTATCCCTGCGGGGATGAGCCGTATGCCCTTTTGGAAGTTCATGTTTTATAGTGGACTCGGTACAATTATTTGGACAACATTTTTAGCAACAGTCGGTTATTACTTTGGTGAAAACCAAGCACTGATGCATCAAATTTTTAGCAAAGTCGGTTATGTCATTATTGCCATTGTCGCTGTGATTATCCTTTGGTTTTTATACCGCAGGCATTTGCGTAAAACACGCAGCTAATTTATTTATTTTGGGGAAATACATGAAACACTATTTACTGCATTTTGCGGCGGTATATAGCATTGCTTTGGTGCTGTTAATCACCGTACTGGTCTTTGGTCTAAACCTTGGCGGTTTAACCTTAATTCCGACCTTAGTAGCTTGTGCACTGATTAGTGTCGGACACTTTGTGAAAAAAGAACACCGAGTTCCAAACAATCATGAAAAAATTCAACTGGTTTGGGGTTCAAGTGCTGTCGCAATTATCATCGGTAGTTTCTTTGTGCTGTTTTTAGTACTAATGAATCCTAATGCTGAAGCCATTATGAAATCAGTCGATAATGCTGGTATTGGACTCACCGCTGTCGTTATGCTATGTATGGTCGCGATTCATGGCGCTATTTTTCATATTGCCTATGGTTGGTACGCAGACTATTGTTTTAAAAAGTTGCCATAAAAAAGCACCTCGTTTGAGGTGTTTTTTTATGCTCGATAGATAGCGATCAAATACCGCACGTCATTAGTGCTTTTGATCGGGAAGTGCCATTAACTTTGTTTGGCTAGCCCTCATTTCTTCAATCAACCAATCTTTAAAAATGACCTTATGCGGATCATCCTCAAAAGGAGATGCGGAAAGTAAATAATAAGCAGAGCCGTCTTGCACAATAGGGCTAAGCATATCTAACATTTGAAAATCGAGCTCTTTTTCAACCATATAAGCTGAAACTACTGTTGCACCCAACCCTGCTAAAGAGGCCTCTATGCACAAATAGAAATGTTCCAACGCTACTTTTTGAAAGTGCTTAAACTGCGCTTTATATGCATCCTTAAATTGTGTCCAAATTTTAGGTCGCGAACTGGAAATAAACAGTTGAGACATCGGGGCTAAATGCTTATGACGCGATACACAAACCATATGCTCATCCGCCATTTTTTCACTATAAATGGCCTTGCCCCAGTCAAAATCATTACGCCTTAAGGCTAAGTCGATGTTTTGCGCTTTAAAATCCGCTTCTCCACCACCTGTTAACAAACTGATATCAATCTCAGGGTAACGCAGCTTAAATTGAACCAAGCGCGGAATCAGCCATTTCATGGCGATGGTCGGCTCACAGGATAAGATTAAGGTCTTCTTCTCATTCTTCTTTTCTTTTGCCATCTGTACGAGACATTGGTCAATCTGAGGAAAGACCTGCTCACAACAATCAAACAGTGTTAGACCATCCCCCGTCAGCTGTAACTTTTTGCCGTCGCGAATAAATAAACGACGTCCCAGTGCCTCTTCCAAATTTTTTAACTGCTTACTGACCGCCCCTTGAGTGACAAAGAGTTTTTCAGCAGCGACGGTTACACTGTCATAGCGAGCGACATAATAAAAAAACTTAAGAGAATTCAGTGATAAGCGCTCAATCATTCCAAAAACTCATCAAAAGGAAAGAATTAAAATCGATTTTCACTATAGCAAATATATGAAAAATATATAAATCCTTTAATTCAACCCGAACAAGGATCAATGAGTGAATGAAATTATAGCAATTGCCATCATCACCCTACTTGCAGTCATCAGTCCCGGTGCTGACTTCGCTTTGGTCAGCCGAAATAGTTATCTATATGGGCGTAAACAAGGGATCTATACCGCATATGGTATTGCTTGTGCTGTATGGATCCACATTAGCTATAGCGTACTGGGGCTCAGCTTCTTAAAGCACTACATTCCAAACCTATTGCATATCATTCAATATATTGGCGCACTGTATCTGATGTATATCGGGTACAAAACATTTACCCATCAGCAAATTAGTGACCATGCCACTCATACTTTACTGGATCCACATCAAGCATTTATACAAGGTTTTCTTGGCAACAGTTTGAATCCCAAAACTACACTATTTGTGATGAGCATCTTTGCACAGTTACTGCGAGGCAATCATGGTCTAATGCATTTAATTGGTTATGGCGTGTTTATCTCGGTCAGTCATCTGCTGTGGTTTTTGCTCATTTCACTATTCTGCTCTACCCCAGTGATCCGAAATAAAATTTTACGCAAACAAGTGAGTATTAACCGTGTCATCGGTACCGTACTCGCAACTTTAGGACTTTGCTTATTTCTCACAAATTAAGCATGAGTGGTACCTGCGTTTAAACACTAAAATTTGGGCATAAAAAAACGTCCTCTAGGGACGTTTTTTTATTTGCTTACTAATGCCTGCGTCGCTGATGTCACGACACAAGAACAATTATGCTGGCGTATGATACATGAGATAAAGTTCGTTTAAGTTCTCTGGAATTTCTTCTGCAAGCTCATCCATTAACTGACCGTTACGGCGGAAAGTTTCCATTTGCGGATCTTCTTCGTCAATCCCACTAAATACCATAATTGGTAAAGTAAGATCGACCAGTTGCTCTTCAAACTCAGGCGTGAACCATGCATCTTCATTGAGGAACATTGCATCGACAAAACCAACGCTCCAATCCCCTAGACTTGACTCAACATCTGCCTCTTCAATTTCAAAAGGAAATTCAATCCCTTCTTCATTGGCAAGGTTTTGACGAATAGACTCAAGCCAAGCTTTCACTTGCGCGATGATCTCGGCAGGCACTTTCTTTTGATTATTATCAAAAAGTTCATCCAACCATTTTGCAAAAGTAGGACCAACTGCAATTGCACACAAGAAACCATGAGTCGCTGCAAAATCTAGACCATACTCATTTTGGTCACCATCTAGATATTCACTCAATAAGTCTAAATCTAAAGCACTCATTTCAAATCCAAATTCAGAAACTGATTAGGGCATTAGCATAGCATTTTCAGACACGATGCTACATCTGATTTTAGTCTTCTTCGTCGTCAAAACCGTCGTCATCGTCGATGTCGTAATCAAAATCTTTAAGCTCACGTTCCAAACGGCGCTGTGCAAGAAGGTCATCAATCAGGCGACGTTTTTCTAATGATTCTTTCGCACTAATTTTACTTGATGACTCATCAAAATTAACATCATCATCAGCGTAGTTATCATCTAGTTCAAAATCTGTAGAAGACACTAAAACTACCTCATAGTGAAAAAATGTGAAGGGTCTTAGCCGCTATTTATATGGGTTCCAGAACCTTGTCAAGTTTTATTTGAATTTAGAGCAATTAATTTGATTTTTAGTCTTTATTTCTAACCAATTTTTATGGCATGATATAATCCACCCTGCGTCTTTGTAGTTTACGACTTTAAAATGGTCACATAAAATCCAAATTGTTCAGATTTCAAATTTGGGTTTTGAACTTGAGCACGCTCGGGATGAACTTGAAAACAACAAATTCACCCCCATCTAAATCACTGAATTTATATTTTTAATATTTTATCAGGCAGCTTTTGGCTGACTATCCCTGATGGAATACGCAGTTATTTACAAATAAGTTTATGAAGCGAATTGTGCCCAGATGCACAATTTTCCACTGCCACAGATTCAACGAAGAGTAAGCAAAGATGAGCGATATGACTTCCCCTACTTCACAAGTAGCGGCTCTGATTAGCCGAGGCAAAGAGCAAGGTTACCTAACTTACGCTGAGGTTAACGATCATCTCCCAGACTCGATCACTGAAAGCGAACAGATTGAAGACATTATTCAAATGCTTCAAGACGTCGGTATTCCTGTGCACGAACGTGCGCCTGAATCTGATGATGCAATGTTTGAGGGTGGTAATGAAGCTGCCGATGAAGTTGCTGAAGAAGAAGCCGCTGCTGTTCTTGCCTCTGTAGAAAATGAGCCTGGTCGTACCACTGACCCTGTCCGCATGTATATGCGTGAAATGGGTACTGTTGAACTGTTGACGCGCGAAGGCGAAATCAGTATTGCAAAACGTATTGAAGAAGGGATTCGTGACGTTCTTCACTCGATTGCTTACTGGCCAAATGCGGTTGAAGTGGTATTACAAGAATACAAAGATTATGAAGCAGGCGAACGTCGCCTTGCGGATATCCTTTCAGGTTATTTAGACCCTGAAACCGATGAAGCGATTCCAGAAGTCCTTGAAGAAGAGGCTGAAATTGATGAAGAAGATGATTCTTCAACCAAGTCTACCAAAGATGTGAAATTGGATGATGACGAGGAAGAAGAAGAGTCTGAAAGTGATGATGATTCTGAAGGTGAATCTGGCCCAGATCCTGAAATTGCCAAAGCGCGCTTTGACGAACTGACTGCGGCTTGGAAAAACACCCGAACCATCATCGAGAAACATGGTCGGTCAAGCAAAGAAGCAGAAGACGCTTTAGAATCACTTGCAACTGTATTTATGATGTTCAAATTTACACCACGTTTATTTGACATTATTTCAGAAATGATTCGTGGTACACATGAACAAATCCGTACCTCTGAACGTGAAGTAATGCGCTATGCAGTACGTCGTGGTCGTATGGATCGTACTCAATTCCGTACCTCTTTCCCAGGTCAAGAGTCAAACTTTGCTTGGTTAGATGAACAAATTGCGAAAGCTTCGCCAGACCAAAAAGGCTATCTTGAAAAAGTACGCCCTGACGTTTTAGCGTTCCAACAAAAAATTGCAGACATTGAAAAAGATTTGGACCTTGATGTTAAAGGCATCAAAGAGATTTCAAAACGTATGGCTGTAGGCGAAGCGAAAGCACGCCGCGCGAAAAAAGAAATGGTTGAAGCGAATTTACGTTTGGTCATTTCGATTGCGAAAAAATACACCAACCGTGGCTTACAATTCTTGGACTTGATCCAAGAAGGTAACATTGGTTTGATGAAAGCTGTAGACAAGTTTGAATACCGTCGTGGTTATAAGTTCTCAACTTATGCAACGTGGTGGATTCGTCAGGCCATTACTCGTTCGATTGCCGACCAAGCGCGTACCATTCGTATTCCAGTACACATGATCGAAACCATTAACAAGATCAACCGTGTATCACGCCAACTTCTGCAAGAAATGGGCCGTGAACCAACACCTGAAGAACTAGGTGAACGTCTGGAAATGGACGAAGTTAAAGTGCGTAAAGTGCTGAAAATCGCTAAAGAACCAATTTCGATGGAAACACCGATTGGCGATGATGAAGATTCACATTTGGGTGACTTCATTGAAGACAGCAACATCACTTCACCTGTCGATGCTGCAACGTCTGAAGGCTTAAAAGAAGCAACGCGTGAAGTTCTTGAAAACTTGACTGAACGTGAAGCGAAAGTCTTGAAAATGCGTTTTGGTATCGACATGCCAACGGACCATACTTTAGAAGAAGTAGGTAAACAGTTTGACGTGACGCGCGAACGTATTCGTCAGATTGAAGCGAAAGCACTGCGTAAATTACGTCACCCTTCTCGCTCTGAACATTTACGTTCATTCCTAGAAAACGACTAATTGATACCGATACATTGGAGACTTGAAATTTAATCACGAGTCTCCATTAAGTATTTAAGAGCAACACCTAACGCCTGCAGTTTCGCAGGCGTTTGAAATAAGGGGGACTGACGCTCATGACTATGTTAGACCGTACACCATCACGTGAATTACAAGAACATCTTTGGGTATTCCCTATGGACTACCCAATCAAACTCATTGGCTTTGCCAGCACTGAGTTACATGTTGCAGTGGTTGAAATTCTAGTCAAACATTTTCCAGAGTTTGATGGTGAGTCGATCCAAGTCCAGCCATCACGCACAGGTAAATACCATTCTTTAACTGCCCAATTGCGTTTTGAAGAATTAGAACAAGTTCATCAACTGTATGCAGACCTTGCGGCTTGTCCGTTAATTAAAACGGCGCTGTAATTCAAATGATGTATCAATGAGACACGCTTACGAGCGTGTTTTTTTGTGCCTAAATTTTTGATCTATTGAATTCAGCTTATTCACTGAAGAAATCCCCCTACGCTCTAGATCTTTTCTTTATAATTTCAGACATACTTTTTGTTTTATAAGGACGCAAGTGCCGTGTCAGATGCCGTTCTCAAACCACAACTCATTATTCGCCAGTTTGATAATTTAACTTCATATGCTGACCGCTTTGTAGAAATGAAAGCACTGACTGAACAACGAGATGCAGACACACCAGATGAACTTTGGATTTTGCAACATCATGACGTGCTCACCCAAGGTCAAGCTGGAAAACCTGAACACATCCTCATGAGCAGCAACATTCCCGTGGTACAAACGGATCGCGGGGGGCAAATCACTTGGCATGGTCCTGGTCAGTTGGTGGCCTATTTTATGTTTGACCTCAATCGACTTGGTTGGAACGTCCGCACCTTGGTGTCTTATGCTGAAAACCTAATGATTGAGTTACTCAAAAAATATGAGATTGAAGCCTATGCCAAACCTGATGCCCCCGGCGTGTATGTCGATGGACGCAAGATTGGCTCATTGGGTTTCAAAATTCGTAAAGGGCGAAGTTATCACGGTTTATCCTTAAACATTGACTGTGACTTATTTGGGTTTCATACCATTAATCCATGCGGCTATGCGGGCTTAGAAATGGTGCGTATCTCAGACCTCAAATCAGACTACCCGCGTTTTGAAAACTTATGTGCTGACATTATTGAAACTTTACAGCACAGCGGTTACTTTAAAGAAGTTCAAGTACAGCATATATAAAGGCTTTGCTTTTCATGGAAAAATAAATTAGAGTATTTACTCTAAACTAATAATTATTTTTAGAAAGGACAACAGCGAGTGATTAACGTAAATTCAGTGAAACCCGCTCTGCAATTGACCTATGTCAAACTTATGATGGATGTGATTGGCCGAGGATTGGTCATGGCCAGCCAAGTCGATAGTGAAATTCAGCAAGAAGTTGCCAAATTTCCAGCCAATTTCACCTTATCGATGAATGTCTTTCCAAACGGCCCGGCTTTTTTAGCCAAAGTGACCGAAGACCATCAACTTGAACTGCTGACACCTGGCAGCCTAAAAGCAGATTTAACGATTACTTTTAAACATTTAAGTCATGCCTTTTTAGTATTTTCATTTCAAGAAAGTACAGCACAAGCATTTGCACATGATCGTATGATCGCAGATGGCGATATTTCCTATGCAATTCGCCTCGTCCGCTGTCTAAATAAAATGGAATCCTTGATTTTGCCAAAAATGGTTGCAGAACTTGCCGTCAAAGAATACCCAACTGAATTGGGCTTAAAAGAAAAACTCACTGGTGCTGCAAATATTTATCTCAAAGTAGCCCAATCATATTTAAAACGGAGTGCATAACATGGCGAAGCCTTATTACGAATTTTTCTGTCCTGTAAAAGTGATCGCTGGTCATGCTGCTTTAGAACACATTCCGTTTGAACTGGCAACATTAGGCGCAACCCGACCTTTAATCATTACCGACAAAGGTGTACGTGCCAATAACTTACTGGCACCCATTGAAGCAGCATTTGAGTCTACCGATGCGGTAATTGGCGCAATTTTTGATGATGTTCCACCCGATTCAAGCTTAGAGACAGTACGTAAAGCGGCCAATTTATATCGTGAACACCAGTGCGATGCGATTATTGCTGTCGGTGGTGGATCGGTGATTGATACCTCGAAAGCCACCAATATTTTGGTGTCTGAAGGTGGTGATGACTTACTGAAATACTCTGGGGCACACAACCTACCTAAACCACTCAAACCCTTTTTTGTGATCCCAACTACATCAGGTACAGGGTCTGAAGTCACCATGGTTGCGGTGGTGTCTGATCCAGAGAAAAATGTCAAACTGCCTTTCGCATCATACTATTTAATGCCGCATGCTGCGATTCTCGATCCACGTATGACTCAAACCTTGCCACCGCACTTAACCGCGATGACTGCAATGGATGCCATGACCCATGCCGTCGAAGCCTATACATGCATGGCACACAATCCCATTTCAGATGCTTATGCTACAGCTGCAATTAAAAAAGTCAGCAATCATTTGTTTAATGTGCTGGATAATCCAAGCGATGCCAACGGCCGCTTAGAATTGGCTCAAGCTTCGACCATGGCTGGCATTGCATTTTCAAACTCGATGGTGGGCCTTGTACACTCACTTGGACATGCCTTAGGTGCAGTTGCACACTTGCCGCATGGACTATGCATGAACCTGTTCCTCCCTTATGTCCTTGAATTTAACAAGGAAGTGAATGGTGACAAGGTTGCAGAGCTCCTGTTACCACTTGCAGGGCCAGACATTTATGCGCAGACTCCTGCCCACTTACGTGCAGACAAAGCCATCAGCACATTACTCACCATGCGTGATCGCTTATTTACCCTAACCAAGTTACCCCGTACCTTGAGAGAAACAGGAAAAGTGACCTTAGAACAACTGGATGAGGTGGCAGAAAAGGCCCTCAACGATGGTTCAATCATTTACAATCCGAAAGAAGCCAGCTTAAAAGATTTAAAAGCAATTTTAGAAAAAGCTTGGTAATTCATAAAAAATCAGCCAATATAGCGACAATCTTAGCCTGATGCTTTTTTAAACATCGGGCTTTTATTTGCCATAAGGAATAATGCTTTCCTTATACCTATTGGCATAAAAACTGCTAAAAAATCTGAAAAAGTTACTGACAAAAGCGGCCAAATTAATGTAGATTGGCGCACTTTTGAAATTAAACACAGGGGGGATCGTTCGTCTCAAACGATCCTTATTAAACATGACTGATCCTTGATCAACGATTAAGAGGATAACGCCGTTGACTAATATTTCTGGGACTCAATCGGCAGCTAAACTGCAAAAAACGCTAGGTCTCTGGCACATCATTATTATTGGTTTAGCTTATATTCAACCAATGACATTATTTGATACTTTCGGTTTAGTATCAGAAGAAAGTCATTATCATGTACCAACGTCATATATCATTGCTTTAATTGCAATTTTATTCACGTCGATCAGTTATGGTCACATGATTCGTCGCTACCCTTCCTCGGGTTCAGCCTATACCTATGCGCAAAAGTCCATCCATCCGAATGTCGGATTTATGGTCGGTTGGTCATCATGGTTAGACTATTTATTGTCTCCAATGGTCAACATCATTCTTGCCGTGATTTACCTTGAAGCCTTATTCCCTGATGTAAACCATTGGGTCTGGGTGGTTGGTTTAACTGCATTTATGACCGCGGTCAACTTACGTGGTGCACGCTTCGTTGCAAACTTTAATGGTTTGATCGTTTTTGTACAGTTAGGTGTGATTGCTTACTTCACGTGGATGGTTTACAGCTTACTTGCTGGTGGCGTCAACGCAGATGGTACTTTGGTCAATGCAAAATATCAGTTATGGAGTTTAGAGCCATTTTGGAATGAGCTTACTTCACTGGGTGCCCTGATTACAGGTGCAACTTTGCTGTGCTTCTCATTCACAGGTTTTGACTCGCTCAGCTCGCTGGCAGAAGAAACAAAAGATACCGAGAAAACACTACCTAAAGCGATTTTCTTAACGGCACTCTTGGCTGGTGTGATCTTTATTATCAGCACCTACTTCATGCAGATTTACTTCCCGAACGATCCAAAGACTTACTTTGAAGATGTTGCTGCAACACAGCCTGACATTTTACAAGCCGTCGGTGGCGTTGCGTTTAAAACGGTGGTGTTGTACTTTGCAATTGTGACTGTTATGGCATCAGGTATTTCGGCACATGCAGGCGTTTCACGCTTAATGTATGTGATGGGCCGCGATGGCGTGATTAACAAGAAGATTTTTGGTCATATTAGCCCGAAAAGCTTCACACCGTCTTATAACATTCTCATTGTAGGTGCTGTAGCATTAACCGCTGGCTTCATGGACTTAGACATCGTTATTTCGATGATCAGCTTCGGTGCATTAACTGCATTTACCTTTGTAAACTTATCGGTGATTTCAAGATATGCACTGCGTGATGGCCGCACAAAGAATATTAAAGATATCTTTAGCTTTGTGATAATTCCAATGTGTGGATTCCTCAGTATCTTTGCCATGTGGCTAGAGATTGAAGAAACCGCGTTGAAATTCGGTTTATGGTGGGCAATGTTTGGTATTTTATACTTAGGTTATAAAACCAAAGGCTTTAAGCAACCTGCACCACAACATAATGAATTTGACGATCCGCTCTAATCTTTCATTCAAAAAGAAAAAGACGCCAAGTGCGTCTTTTTCTTTTTTAAACTAGAGCTAAAAAACTAGCCCTTAAATTGTTTAGTCATTTTAGCAATACGTTGTGCATAGGCTTTTGTGGTTTCGAGATCCCCTGCTGGGATTTCATCCGTACTTGCATCCGATGGTGATTGCACCAACAACCCTACAGAACCACCCAAATTATTTACATCTTGACGGGTTGCCGCTTTACTATTGGCAGGCAATAAACCCAAGCTTACCCAAATACCGCCATGCTGCGATGCAAGTGTTTGTAGTTGAATTAAGGTCACTTGCTTATCACCATTTAAGCTTGCGCTATTGGTAAAGCCACCGAAAATTTTATCTTGCCATGCGCGAGTAAACCATTTTTTTGAAGATGCATCGGCAAACTTTTTAAATTGCCACGGCGCAGCGCCCATATAAGTTGGTGCACCAAATACAATTGCATCAGATTGATCCAGTGTCAGCCAATCTTGCTCTGGAATGTCTCCATTTGGGTCAATCTCCACCAAATTTGCACCAATTTCTTGCGCAAAAGTTTGTGCAATCACTTTGGTATGTCCATAGCCTGAATAAAAAACCACTGAAATATTCGACATTTTAGTTTCCTCTTTTGAATTAGTTGATTGGCATCGCTGCGTCAATCATGATGCTGTGCCACGTATGAAATATCTTAAACACTTGCCTGATCGGGCTTAAGTTTCACATAACTTGCAACTTCATCGCTTAGGCCCTGCTTCAACTGCTGGGTCTTTTCACCGACCAAAACTTCATACGCATTTTGCTCGATGCCTTGAAAGATTTCTTGAGCTACTGTTTCTGGCGCAATCTTCGGAATGGGTAATGAACGAGTCAGATCGGTGTCAATAAAACCCACATGCACCCCCATGACCTGAATATTAAATTGAGACAACCACTGACGACTTGAGTTGGTATAGGACCATGCTGCTGCCTTGGAAATGGCATAACTGGTCAAAACAGTGCTTGTCTCCCATGACACATCCGATAGAATGTTGACCACATAAGCCTGTTGGTTCTTTTGCAAAATTGGTGAAAAAATTTGCGTCACCCGCATCAAACCCAATAAATTGGTTTCTAAAATTTTCTGTGTGGTCGCAACAATGTTGGCTGCAACAGGATGGTCATTCAACAGTGCAATACCTGCATTGTTCACGAGAACGGTAGTATCGGCACATTGTTCTGCTGCAAAGCGAATCGACTGTTCATCATTTACATCCAGTTGAATCGGGATAAGCCCCTCTTCCTGAAAGCTGCCTATCTGGCGCATACCCACATAAATCTTTTTAGCGCCCTGACGACGTGCCTCCCGAGCGATGGCAAGCCCCAACCCACGATTCGCGCCCGTAATAAAAACAACAGCCTCTGAAACTTTCATCATGTGATCCATCCAACTGCCAGTATCTTGCGAAAGCGTAGTCTGATGACAGCGCTGCATTAAGTCTGTACTCATGATACACTTATGAAACCTAGTATCAATTAGTTACTACTTGGTAACTGGTCTGATTGATTGTTTCAAATGAAGATAGAACTTAAAAGGAGCATGATTAGAAATGAATAAGCCAATGAAATTTAATATTTTTCATCCAGATTGTCCTGCTCGTCTTTTTTTTGAAAAATTTGCAGACAAGTGGATTTTATTGATTGTGTATACGCTGGATCAAGAGTCGCAACATTTTAATGAGCTCAAGAAAAATGTTTTAGGTATTTCCCCTAAAGTGCTGTCACAAAAATTAAAGATCTTAGAGCGCGATGGTTTTTTGACGCGAACCATTCATGAAGATAACGTGATTCGAGTGGAATATGCGTTAACCGAGATTGGCAAAGACTTTGCTCAAAATGCCTATCAAATGAAAGATTGGGTCGAAGCCAATATGCTTAAAGTTTTAAAATCCAGAGCTGGATTCGATCAAAAGCTAGAAAAAACAGAGCCCGCTTAAGCGGGCTCTGTTACAGCAATTTGATTAGGCTAAAGGCTTAAAACCCTGCTGACGCCATGCTTCATACACAACCACGGCGGTCGCATTGGATAAATTCAAACTGCGCGAGTTTTCAGCCATAGGTAGACGAATCCAATGCTCTTTTGGAAACAACATACGAATCTGCTCAGGCAGACCACGCGTCTCAGGTCCCATGAGTAAAGCCACGGGGCGATTCAAATCCGAAGTATGCGGCGTTTCCGTTCCTTTGGTGGTTAGAGGATAAATCGCGTTTATATCGACACCTTTTAGGGCTAAATTTGCTAAACACTCATCGAATGTTTCCCAAATTTGCATGCGCGCCCACTCATGGTAGTCCAAACCTGCACGTTTAAGTTTTTTATCATCCAGTTCAAAGCCGAGAGGCTTAACCAAATGCAGCTGCGCTCCAGTATTGGCACATAAACGAATGATATTGCCTGTGTTTGCAGGAATTTCGGGCTCGTATAAAACAACATGGATCACAGCTTTTCTCTACTCTTTCAATATGGCAAAAGTTAATCTTGCCATTGTAATTGTTCACGTAAGCTCACCACATCACCAATAATGGTCAATGTAGGCGCTTGAATATGATTTTCTTCAACTTTTGATGCAATATCCGCTAAGGTCCCGACCAACACTTTTTGTTCTGGCGTGGTACCTTTCGAGATCAAAGCAACGGGCATGTCTGGGCGCTGCCCATGCTCAATTAACTTTTCACAAATTTTCTCTAAACCAACCAAGCCCATGTACAGCACAAGTGTTTGATTTTGATAAACCAACTCATCCCACGGTAACTCAGGCGAACCTTCTTTTAAATGCCCCGTAAGGAAACGTACGCTTTGCGCATAATCGCGATGTGTCAACGGAATGCCTGCATAAGCCGAACAACCCGACGCGGCAGTAATCCCTGGCACTACTTGAAATGGCACACCAGCGGCAAAAAGTTCTTGAATTTCTTCACCACCACGACCAAAGATGAAAGGATCGCCGCCTTTTAAACGGCAAACACGTTGACCTTTTGAGGCAAATTCTACCAACAAAGCATTGATGCCTTCTTGCGGAACAGCATGGTTAGAACGGGCTTTACCTACATAAATTTTTGTTGCATCTCGGCGGCAGAGTTCCATAATCGCGGCGGAAACCAAACGATCATAGATCACCACATCAGCTTGTTGCATCAAACGCAATGCTTTAAGGGTCAGCAACTCAGGATCACCTGGACCTGCACCAACCAAATACACTTCACCTTTCGGGGTTTTCCACTCCAACAGTGCCTGTTCGATTAAACGATCCGCTTCTGTAAGATTGTCATGAAAAACCTGTTCTTTCAGCGGACTTGCATATAAGTCTTCCCAAAAAACACGGCGCTCATCAGGATTAGAAATCTTCGCTTTCACCGCTGCACGCCATTTTCCTGAAAACTCAGCCAGCTTACCCATCCCATGTGGAATACTGGTTTCAAGTTGGGTTCGAATTTGGCGAGATAAGACGGGGGATGTACCATTGCTGGCCACTGAAATCACCAAAGGCGAACGATCGACAATGGCAGGAACCATAAAGCGGCAATGCGGTGGATCATCCACACTGTTGACCAGTATTTTCAGCGCTTCACAGTCCTCAAAGACTTGAGTATTCACCGCATAATCATCTGTTGCAGCAATCACTAAACGATAGTCATTGAGTTGAATCTGCGCAGGATATAACGCTTGGATATATTGCCCTTGGCTTTCTTCAACCAGTTGCAATAAATTTGCATCAATATCAGGAGCAATGATATGAATCACCGCTCCTGCTTTATGTAACAACACTGCCTTACGGTAAGCAATATGCCCACCACCGACAATCAGACAAGGTTGCTGTTGCAACTTTAAAGAGATTGGAAAAATATCCACACACGACCTCAATGAGTTTTATCTGACTGTCTTAAAGCAATTATTGTGCACAAAACTGTGCAGTACATCGACTTTATTAGTCAATGTACTCAGCGCCGCCCATATAAGGACGAAGCACGGTCGGAATTTCAATCGAACCATCAGCACGTTGGTAGTTTTCCATGACCGCAAGTAAAGTACGGCCCACAGCCAAACCTGAACCATTCAGCGTATGTACAAATTCAGTTTTCTTTTGGTCTGCACGGTAGCGTGCTTTCATACGACGCGCTTGGAAGTCACCCATGTTTGAACATGAAGAAATTTCGCGGTACGTATTTTGACTTGGTACCCAAACTTCAAGGTCGTAAGTTTTAGTTGCACCAAAGCCCATATCACCACCACAAAGAATGATCTTACGGTACGGTAAACCAAGTGCTTTCAAGATCCCTTCAGCATGACCTGTAAGCTCTTCAAGTGCTTGCATTGAGTCTTCTGGTTTAACAATTTGCACCATTTCAACTTTGTCGAATTGATGCTGACGAATCAAGCCACGCGTATCACGACCATACGAACCCGCTTCACTACGGAAACATGGGGTATGCGCAGCATATTTCAGTGGTAAACGGTCTGCATCAATGATTTCATCACGCACGAAGTTGGTTACAGGCACTTCCGCAGTTGGAATAAGGTAATACTCTTTTTCACCTTGTAATTTGAATAAATCTTCTTCAAATTTAGGCAATTGGCCTGTACCACGGAGTGAGTCAGCATTGACTAAATACGGCACATAAGCTTCGGTATAACCATTTTCCAAAGTATGCGTATTCAACATGAACTGGGTAATCGCACGTTGTAAACGAGCAAGTGGCCCTTTGAGCACGCTGAAACGAGAACCTGTCAATTTGGTCGCAGTTTCAAACTCAAGACCACCCATCCACTCACCTAAGTCAGTGTGGTCTTTAATTTCGAAGTCAAACGTACGCGGGGTACCCCATGTGAGGATTTCCACGTTATCGCTTTCGTCTTTTCCTTCAGGAACAGACTCATCTGGCAAGTTTGGAATGCTGAGTGATTTCGCTTCGAGTTCAGCTTGTAACTCAGACAAAGCGACTTCTGCAGCTTTGATTTCATCACCAATCGCTGACATACGCGTCATAATTTCAGATGCATCACCACCAGCTTTTTTAATTTGGCCAACTTGTTTTGCACCCGAATTACGTTCAGCCTGAAGAGATTCAGTTTTGGATTGAATCTCTTTACGGCGAGCTTCTAGTGATGCCCATTCTTCAACATTCAGTTGTACACCACGTTTTGCTAAGGCTAAATTTACAGCCTCAATATTATTTCTGAGTAATTTCGGGTCGATCATAGCCAATCTTTTGCAAAGAAAAAAACTGGCTATAGTGTAAGCGCTTCAGGCCGAAAAATACAGTCACGCGATCACTAGCTGTGGCTTATTACAGCAATTTTCATGGCTTTTCTTTGCTCGCTTTTTCTCGTTCAGCTGCATAATCGACAAAACTTGGCAAATATTCCGCCTTAATTAAGCCGCTGGCTTGTTGATACGGTAAAACCAATTCAGACATCCCTTCTGCATAAGATGCTAATTCATATAAGGGATAGACAAATACCACACCTTTGGCACTCATATAATAATTATCGGTCAGCTTCAATTGCTCGCGTGAAATATTATGATCGGACAGCCACATGCTATTGGCACTATACAATGCATCTAATAATTGCGATTCAGTCTTGTCCACCACAATGTCACTCAGCGCAACCCGTTTTTTCGTTGCCAAATCTAAGGTGATGTATTCATTGTGATACATGCCATGTGCGGCACGCGCTGGGTAGTGATAATACATCAAGACAAAATCAGCATATTTGCCACGCTGCGCCACATAACGGACATCAGACAAAGTTTCACTGAGCATGTTTTCATCAATCTGTGGCTTAGCCTGCTTCGAGCTTTCAAACGCCACAGGATTGGCTTTTTTCATCCGCTCATCAAAATATTGATTGATCCATGGAACATTAGTTTCCAAGCTGTACAGTTTGTATTGGGTACATCCTTCCTCATCACAAGCAATAGAATGCGCCAATTGTAATGGTCGAACTTTTGCCTCTATCAATGGCAAGGTCTGCGCGACTTGAGCTGGTTTAGTTGTCTCTTCACTTTTTGCAGCATTACTGTCATTTCGTGGCTGACATGCGCTGAGCAATCCCGCGCACAACATCATTGCGAAGACAGATCCAATTTTATTGTTATGAAGTAATATCATGATTTACCCGCAGTTAAGTATTCAATAGCACAGACTATACAAAGCACAGCCATAACTTCCCACCACGTTATGTAACTGAACGTGACCCAATAAAAAACCACCCGAAGGTGGTTTTAAACAACAGACTCATTTTATTGGTCAATAATGTCTGTGCCTTTAGGCGGAGTAAAATTAAAGGTTGAAGCTGGGATATTGGTATTTACCTTGGTGTTATTAAAACGCACATAGGTTGTTTGTCCTAAAGAATCTTCTAAGATCATTAGCGTCGGCGCATTTTTCGCACCAAAACTGATCGTTAAACTTTGAAACGCACCATCATCGCTTTTTGGGTACAGGGTATAGTAAGTTTTGCTCTGATTTGGTTGCGTAATACGGTATGACTTACGAATCTGTTCCGTATTCCCTGACAATAATAGTGCAGGGGTATTCGCCACCTGTTCATCTAAAGTCTGACGAACTGCTTGCTGTAAGTCTGGATCATAAATCCAAACCGTTTTGCCCGAAGTCACAATGGTTTGTTTTGCAGGGCTTGTAGTTTCCCAATAGAATTTCCCTGGACGCTCAACTTTCATCACCCCTTTAAAGGTCTGATTCATGTGCTGGGCAGATAAACCTTGTTTCTTCGGTGCTTTAGATGAATTTGTGACTTTGGTGGTTTGCTCAAAGTTAGAACTGATACTTTGAATACCACTCAACTGTTTCACTAAACTCGTCGTCGCTTGTTGCTCCGATGCTGCAACCGGAGCTGCAAATACTGTACTGCTCATAACAGGGCCAAGTGTTACTACCCCCACTGTCATTGCATATAAAGTCTTACGAAGCATTTTCATAATCTCACCTTTTATAATTTGCGCAGTCGCAATTCGTTAGATGAGCTATCTTAAATCAAATTTTATGGCTAATAATTGAGAATATAAGAAGATTTGTATATTTATTGGTGCTTAATGTTGTGAAATATCCATCATGATGAAGATAAGATGTGCTCTTTACATATAGAAAAGCCTCTGAATATGCAGAGGCTTTTCTAACTAAGGTTAAGAATTATCACTGTCATTTCCATTGCCAACCAATTGCTGCACCTGCACCGAAGTCTCCTTCACTATTGGTTGTCACAGCTACTTTGTATACATATTTGTTACTTTCAGTCATACCACTGAGACCAAAAGCATAACCTTGCTCACCTTCCCATGTACCCACACCGGCACTAAACATGTTATAGCCAGCATCTGTCGGTTGCGGTAAAGATGCTATTGCGATACTTGATGCCACTGCTGCATAGGTTCGATCTTCAAGTTTTCGCATGTCTCGGTTCAAGGCATTTACACGACTATCAGTATAAGCATTCGCTTGGTTAAGGGTTTGTTGCCCAACTTGGTTTACATAAGTTTTTGCTTCATTCAGGATGTAGGTGTCAGCAGCATCCATTACTTCTTTAGAGATCCCATTGGTACCGTTTGTACCTTTAAGGCTGGCCAACCATTGAGTAATGCTACCGTCAAAGCCATTACCAACTGCAACGTCATAAGCACTAAAGCCTGTTGCGCCAGTCATCCCAGTATTACCCATATCGCCTTTTAAGCTCGCGAGCCATTCGGTGATGCTACCGTCAAAACCATTAACTTGCGCAACTTGATAAGCATTATATCCTGTTGCTCCAGTGTCACCTTTCACACCTTGGATACCTTGCTCGCCTTGTGCTCCTGTATCACCTTTCAAGCCTTGGAGGCCTTGTTCACCTTGTGCTCCAGTATCGCCTTTCACACCCTGAAGACCTTGTTCGCCTTGTGTCAACGGCATTCTAAAATTGACCCCTTTTACCTTTCAAATGGCAAAGTAAAATTGACCCCTTTGATCGCGTATTAAGTTTCAACCTGGGGCTGAATCCCAATTCTTTTTTTATCCTTCAAACGATAACTCTCACCCGATATCTGTACCACATGACAGTGATGTAATAGCCGATCTAACATCGCAGCGGTCAACGTAACATCATCCGCAAATGACTTAGACCATTGGCTAAAGGGTAAGTTACTCGTCAATATCGTACTGCCTTTTTCATAACGCTTGGCAATCACATTAAAGAACAAATTCGCTTCTTCACGTCCAAACGGTAAATAACCAATTTCATCGATAATCAGTAACTTTGGTCCCAGTACCGCACGCTGCATATAGGTTTTCAATTTACCTTGCTGATAGGCTGTACTCAGTTGCAGCATTAAATCCGCTGCGGTAATGAACTTGATCTTAATGTTGTTCATGATGGCCTTATAGCCTAATGCCATAGATAAATGCGTTTTTCCTACTCCGCTAGCCCCGAGAAATACCACATTTTCTGCTCTAGCAATAAAGCTCAGATTGAACAGTTCAATCACCTGTGATTTAGGGGCCCCTAGGGCATAATTAAAATCATAGTCTTCCAGGGTTTTGACTTGAGGTAGGCCTGAGAGTTTCATCAGTACCTGCTGACTGCGCTGTTGCCTGGCAGCATATTCATGCGTCAAGATCGCTTCAACAAAGTCGGCATAACTTCCATCCTGACCTAATGTTTGTTGTGCATGATGTGACCATTGTGATGCGATGGCAGGCAGATTGAGCTTTTGGCAAAGTTGCTCTATACGGTCGTATTGCAGATTCATCAGGAAACTCCCAGCAACTGGTCATATACCGATAAGGGATGCTGCAAACTCTCGTAGGGCATGACATGCTCTGCTGCTGCAACAGGTACAGTGCTGGAACCTGTATCTGATTGCGGTAATGGCGTAAATTTTTGCTGCTCCTGTTGCAGTCGAACAGCCGGTTTTTCTTGCGTGGTGGCATGAATCCGCTGATTGGCGGTTTCATGCAGCCACCGGCCAATGTGGGCATTGGCGACATCAACATCTAACAGTAAACCCGAAGTCTTCAGGCTTGCTTTCAATGGCACAATAAAGCTTGATTTGAGGTATCCATTAAAGCGTTCAACTTTGCCTTTGGTCTGTGCACGGTAGGGCTTACATACGCGGGGACGAAAGCTGTATTTCTTGGCGCAGTCGAGCAGTTTGGGGTTCCATTTATGCTGCCCCTCCTGATAGGCATCCCGTTCAATCATGATCGTTTTAGCGTTATCAAACAGGATTTCCTGAGGTACTCCTGCAAAGAACTGAAATGCATTTTCTAGACCATCGATCCATGCATCGGTACGTTCATGATCATAAAATTTCACGAAAGTCGCTCTGGAATACCCTAATGTTGCGACAAAGGCTTTTAAAGTCGTGTTGTTGCGTCGAATTGTCGTGAAATCTACCTGCATTTGTTGGCCAGGTTGGGTTTCAAAACGAATGATCGGTTCCGGTTTGGCAACTGGTTTTAATGTTGCAAGATATTCCCTCAAGATCCTGATCTTTCCTGGATATCCCAACCTTAAAATTTCCTGGTAGAGCACGACAGCAGGAATCCATTCAGGATGAGCTGCATTTACACGATGGAGTAAATAGGGTTTATATGGGTCAAGGATACTTATTCTAGGCTGTATACGCTGATACTGAGGTGTGGTGTTTTGCCGTAAATATTTACGTACGGTATTTCTGGACACCCCCAGTTCACGACTAATGGCTTTAATAGATTTACATTGTTGATGAAGTATTTGGATTGTCACTGCTTGCTCCAAAGTTAACATGTTGAGCAGTCCAAAATGACCGCTATATTAACCAAGGGGGTCAGTTTTTAAATGCCATTAGGGGGTCATTTTTACACTGCCGCTAACACTTGTGCTCCAGTATCACCTTTTACACCTTGGATACCTTGCTCGCCCTGTAAACCTTGGAGGTCTTGCTCGCCCTGTAAACCTTGGAGGCCTTGCTCACCTTGCGCTCCAGTATCACCTTTTACACCTTGGATACCTTGCTCACCCTGTAAACCTTGGAGACCTTGTTCACCTTGTGCTCCAGT
>NZ_KB849236.1:167447-221729 GCF_000368045.1 Acinetobacter johnsonii CIP 64.6 | reverse complement strand
ACACCTTGGATACCTTGCTCACCCTGTAAACCTTGGAGACCTTGTTCACCTTGTGCTCCAGTGGCACCCTGAAGACTCTCTATCCAAGCTGTTTCATTTTCGAGATCAGTTTTATTTGGATCAGGATTATAACTCATTGTATTGACCGCAATTTCATATGCACTCAACCCATCCTCACCATCAGCTCCTGCAGGTCCTGCTGGTCCTGGTATTCCACTTCCAGGACAACTACCTGTGTCTTGATTAGAATTACACGAACCTGCAAAAACATTTGTATTCGCTGTCATTAAAATCGCACTTAAAACAAGCACGTTCATAGCAAACCTTTGTAGACAATGGTTTGGCTTAAGTGTTTGTAGATTCATTGCAGCAGAAACTGCAGTACTAATATGAGTATGTTCTTGTTTTAAGTTCTGACCAGAGACTTTCATTATCTGGCTGTCTGGATTACCCAAGACATTCGTATCTATTTTATTCATATCCGTCTGCCTTTCTTTTAATTTTGTTTCTTTATTACACTCCTATTTTTTTTGTGATTCACATCACTATTTATTAGTATTTAGTGTTTTAATTCAAAATTAAAAAACGCAAGAAAAATATGCTAACCATATGAATAGACGAAAAAAAACCCACAGAATGTGGGTTTTTCTTACTATTAAAACTTACGCTTCAACAGTTACGTAGCGACGGCCAAACTGACCTTTCACTTCGAATTTTACTACGCCGTCAGCGGTTGCAAACAAAGTATGGTCACGGCCCATACCAACGTTTTGACCTGCGTGGAATTCTGTACCACGTTGACGAACGATGATGTTACCAGCAGTCACAGATTGACCACCGTAAATTTTAACACCAAGCATTTTAGGGTTCGAATCACGACCGTTCTTAGTCGAACCACCGGCTTTTTTAGTTGCCATGTCTCATTACTCCTCGTGATTAGCCTGAAATAGCTGTAATTTTCAACTCAGTGAACCATTGACGGTGACCTTGTTGTTTACGGTAGTGTTTACGACGACGCATTTTTACAATACGGATTTTGTCGTGACGACCATGGCTAACTACTTCAGCAGTTACAGTAGCGCCAGCAACAACTGGAGCACCGATTTGAATGCTGTCACCATTTACTAGCATTAATACGTCATCAAACGTAATAGTTGCGCCAGTTTCAGCTTTCAACAATTCAACTTTAAGGGTTTCACCCTCTACAACACGGTGCTGTTTACCACCGCTTTGGATTACTGCGTACATAATGTACTCCAAACATGCCCGTGTCGTCGTGCCGATAAAGGAAGATATCGATCTTAATACGAACGCCACTGGGGTTAATCAAGGGCAAGGATTTTAAGTGATATTGACTCAAACAACAAGAGATTTGCCGAACTTATTAGACTAAATTAACGATTATTTAATAATCGAGAAAAACTCAATCAACAAATTACAGTTCAACTCTTGCTTGACTTTGCTTACAATGAAATAGATTTTTAAAATCAATCCGCTATAGTATGGATGAATTGATTTTTAAAATGTAAATAAGCCTACAAATGCAGTACGCTTATACATTGGGGAAATAAGGAACTGTCTTTAGTAAAATATAGTCTCGCACTCTAGCGAGTCTTATTTATGATTGAAATGAATCATTTAGACAGGTATCCCTATTTACACAATACTGGTAATGCTGATTTTTATCACTTTATATAGATGAGGCCGCTCTTCAAATGACCATCGACTTTAAGCAAGATATTCTCGCCCCTGTAGCTCAAGACTTTGCCACGATGGACACATTTATTAATGAAGGCATTACCTCTAAAGTGGCATTAGTCATGGCGGTGAGTAAACATGTGGTTGAAGCAGGTGGTAAACGCATGCGTCCCATTATGTGTTTATTGGCCGCCAAAGCCTGTGGTGCAGAAGACCTTGAACGCCAACGTAAACTTGCTGCAATCATTGAAATGCTGCATACCGCAACTTTAGTCCATGATGATGTGGTCGATGAATCTGGCTTACGACGTGGTCGCCCAACGGCCAACGCGACTTGGAACAATCAGACCGCAGTACTGGTGGGTGACTTTCTAATTTCACGTGCCTTTGATTTATTGGTCGATCTCGGTGATATGACCTTACTCAAAGATTTTTCTACAGGGACTTGTGAAATTGCCGAAGGTGAAGTGCTACAACTTCAAGCACAGCACCAACCTGAAACCACAGAACAAACTTATTTAGATATTATTCACGGTAAAACGTCACGTTTATTTGAACTGGCAACTGAAGGGGCTGCCATTCTTTCTGGGACACCGCAGTACCGTGAACCACTACGTTTATTTGCAGGCCACTTTGGCAATGCCTTTCAAATCATTGATGATATTTTAGATTACACCTCAGATGCTGAAACATTAGGTAAAAATATTGGCGATGATTTAATGGAAGGTAAACCGACTTTGCCGTTAATCTCAGCATTGAAAAATACAACGGGTGAGGAACATGGCATTGTTCGTCGAAGTATTGCGACAGGCGGAACGGCAGATCTTGATCAGGTCATTGCTATCGTAAATAGTTCTGGCGCACTCGATTACTGTCGACAACGGGCGCATGAAGAAACCGAAGCCGCACTTCAAGCATTACAGGCTTTACCTGACAGCCAATATCGTCAAGCACTGGTCAATTTAACCCAACTGGCTTTACATCGAATTCAATAACAAATGATGCTTTAAAATGTTTTTAACTTGCCTATGCATATAAAATTTAATGATCTGTTTTCTCAAATGCAGCAACAGCTTGAGCAACCTCAAGCTGTTTTAAATGATCAACTTTTAATTGAGTTGGTGGAGCGTATTCGTCCAATAGATGCGTATCAAACCGATGAAATCCACCAAAAATTTCAAGCGCTCATTCAAGCATTACTCATCACTCCCGATGCCGCATCAACCTTACAAAGCTTTGTACTGCGGCTTATTTCCCAATATAAACAAACCAGTCTTTATGCCGATACAGGTATCTTGTCTTTAGATGGGTTTTGGAACCAATTGTCACAGCGTTTAGGGGCACATTTTCTCCCGCTGATTAATGACGAAACTCAACTGCAAAATTTAGTCCGTCGCGTTTTTCCCAACCGAAGTGACAAATATTGGCTCGATAACATCCGAGACAGTGACTGGCTACAACTGCTGAACCTGCTCAATCACGGGCATGCCAATCAAAAAGAAAAAGTCAAAATTCGCAGTGAAGTGATTAAAGCCATTACGGTGTTGTCTTATCGGATTAGTGGTATTGGTTTATATCCAGAGTTTATTAATGCGCATCCTGAGCTGACCGAATATGAATCGCCTTTTTTAGTGCAGAACCGCGAAATTGTCGAATTCATTCAACAGTATAAAAAGGCACATCAAGACGCAGAAACCTCGAGTGTGGTTGCCCCACCCGACGCTTCTCAAGCGCTGGTCATGATTGAGCAGTGTCGTGATGTGGTATTGAAAATTCGTCGTGCGACTAGACGTATTGGAGTCAGTGTCAGTTTAACCTATCTGATTTCCTTACTTGAGCAATGCTTAGACCGCGTCGAACTGTTGCTCAATTTAATTGTAGAAGAAGGCGAAGTACACTATGAAGCGGTGAGTCTGCTCTTAGTCGACATTACTGCTGCGATTTATAGTGAACGGAGTGTGCGCTCTTTACTGACGACCAATAGTGAATTGATTGCTTTACAGGTGACTGAAAATGCCAGTAAAACCGGGGAACACTATGTAAGTACAGACAAACAAGGCTTTTTAGCCATGTATAAGTCCGCAGCGGGTGCAGGAGTTATTATTGCCATTATGGCAACGCTCAAAACCTTGTCGGCACGTATGGTCATGGCACCACTCATGCAAGCCTTTATTTACAGTATGAATTACTCACTAGGTTTTATGCTGATTCATGTCTTGCACTTTACTGTAGCGACCAAACAACCCGCAATGACTGCTGCAGCCCTTGCAGCAACAGTACAACACCGCAAAGGTTCTAAAACCGCGCAAATTGCTGAATTAGCAGCATTGATTATCAATATTATCCGTACCCAGTTCATTGCTATTTTGGGAAATATCTCGATTGCCATACCCGTTGCAGCCTTTATTGCATGGGCTTGGGCAACGGGGCTACACGAACCGCTGATGACACATGCAAAAGCCAGCAAAACACTACACGACCTGAATCCATTTACCTCTTTAGCCATTCCCCATGCTGCTATTGCTGGCGTGTGTTTATTTTTGTCAGGTCTGCTGGCGGGTTATTTTGACAATATGGCGGTTTATCGCAAAGTTGGCCCACGCTTAAAAGCACACCCTCGTCTCAAAACCATCATGGGGCAAGAACGACTCGATAAATTTGCAGGCTATATAGAACGCAACTTAGGTGCGTTGGCGGGTAATTTTCTGTTCGGGATTATGTTAGGAAGTATGGGAACCATTGGTTATATTTTGGGTTTACCCCTAGATATTCGCCATATTGCCTTTGCTTCAGCAAACTTCATTCAAGGCCTGATGAATATTAATGGTAGTCCTGAGATTGGCTTGATTATTGTATCGTTCCTCGGAGTGCTCGCTATTGGTCTAACGAACTTATTTGTCAGTTTTACCCTCACGATTATTGTGGCTTTACGTGCACGTCGAGTTCGATTTGAACAATGGAAACCTTTAGCAAAATTGGTCCTCACCCATTTTCTGACTCGCCCTAGTGATTTCTTTTGGCCCCCGAAAGTCCCACTTGAAGTTGAAGAAAGTTCAAACAGTACAAAACACCATCCAAAATGATTTTGTACTGATTTTGAGCTCTTGTTACACTGTAAACAAAATTTTATACATGATTAATCAACACTTGAATTAAAGTGTACTGATGAGTACACTTTAACCCAGTAAATAACCGCGCTTAAATCGGTTGAAATGACACGAGTTCCAGCATGCCTTACTTGTTGCTTTTTATCGGTATTATTTTATTTATAATCAGTGCATTAGTTCTAAGCATTCAACCACTTACAGATTTAGATCTGGCGATGGTCGAATATTTCAGCACATTAAGAACTGAACCTATAGATAAGCTTGCAATACTTTTATCAGCACTCGGCGGCATGCCGTTTGTATTATTTCTAACCACTCTATGGTGTTTCCATCGTGCATGGTATAAAAAGTATAGAGATGTTGTTTTTATTGGTTTAGGCGTTGTTGGAAGTATTGCTTCTGCTTGGCTACTTAAATTTCTAATTTCAAGACCACGCCCACCAGAAATGTTTCACCTAGTGACGAGCTATGGTGCTTCCTTTCCGAGTGCGCACAGTATGTATGCTGCCACTTTGGCGTGTCTTGCCATTTTCTTAAGTCGACCATTTTCTGCACATCGTCATGTTGTATCCATTGCTCTTTTATGGATGCTGATGATGGGAATTTCAAGAGTCTATCTTGGAGTACATTTCCCATCCGACGTTCTCGCAGGTTGGAGCATTAGTATTATCTGGATTTCACTGCTTTACATCTTGTGCGGCAGATATACCCAATTAAATACACATTATTTTTAGATAAGAATCTAATCGAGGTGGAACTATGATGTCGGCAAAGCTTTGGGCCCCAGCCCTTACCGCTTGCGCATTAGCAACGAGTATTGCACTTGTTGGTTGTAGCAAAGATCCAAAGGATGCGCAGCAAGCTGGCGCTTCTCAACAAATGCCACCTACTGAAGTCGGTGTCATTGTTGCACAACCACAAAATGTAGAACAATCTGTAGAGTTATCTGGCAGAACCACGGCATTTGAAATCTCTGAAGTTCGCCCACAAACGAGTGGGATCATTCTAAAACGTTTGTTTGCGGAAGGCAGTTATGTACGTGAAGGTCAAGCACTTTATGAACTTGATGCTCGTACCAACCGCGCAACATTTGATAATGCCAAAGCAGCATTATTACAACAAGAAGCGAATTTAAGCACACTCAGAACCAAACTAAATCGTTATCAGCAACTGGTTTCAAGCAACGCTGTTGCGAAACAGGACTATGACGACTTAGTGGGTCAAGTAAAGGTTGCTGAGGCACAAGTGGCCGCAGCACGTGCTCAAGTTAAAAATGCTGAAGTGGACTTAGGTTATTCAACCATACGCTCACCAATTTCAGGTCAAACCAACCGCTCTACAGTTACTGCGGGTGCTTTGGTGACTGCAAACCAAACAGAGCCATTGGTGACAATTCAACGTTTAGACCCAATCTATGTTGATATCAACCAATCAAGCTCTGAACTTCTTCGTTTACGTCAACAATTGAGTAAAGGTAGCTTAGACAGCAGTAACAACACGCGTGTGAAGCTGAAACTTGAAGATGGCAGTGACTATCCAATCGAAGGCCGTTTAGCGTTCTCTGATGCCAGTGTCAACCCAGATACAGGGACTGTGACGATTCGTGCGGTGTTCCCGAACCCGAATCACTTGCTGCTTCCAGGTATGTTTGCCAATGCACAAATCGTTCAAGGCGTAATCCCGAATGCGATGTTAGTGCCGCAAATTGCAGTGACTCGCACACCAACAGGTCAAGCGATGGCAATGATTGTGAATGACAAAGGCGTAGTAGAGCCTCGTCAAATCACCACAGTTGGTATTCAAGGCCAAGACTGGATTGTGACTCAAGGCCTTAAAACAGGTGAAAAAGTTATTGTTGACGGAATAGCTAAAGTTAAAGCTGAACAGAAAGTTGTTGCGAAACCGTATCAACCTAAAGCAGCAGCACCTCAAGCTCCAACAACGGATGCTAAAAAGACAGAAGCTGGTGCAAAAACTGAACAAAAAGCTACTTCAAACGCATAAGGGGTAGACTGAATGGCTCAATTTTTTATTCATCGCCCCATTTTTGCGTGGGTGATTGCACTGGTGATTATGTTGGCGGGTATTCTCACGCTGACAAAAATGCCAGTTGCCCAATATCCGACGATTGCACCACCCTCGGTGACAATCTCTGCAACTTATCCAGGTGCTTCTGCACAGACTGTTGAAAACACAGTCACTCAGATCATTGAACAACAAATGAATGGTCTGGATGGTCTACGTTATATCTCTTCAAACAGTGCGGGTAACGGTCAAGCGTCTATTAACTTAAACTTTGAACAAGGCATCGATCCTGATATTGCTCAAGTTCAAGTACAGAATAAACTACAATCGGCAACAGCGCTTTTACCTGAAGATGTACAACGTCAAGGTGTAAAAGTCACCAAGTCTGGTGCGAGCTTTATGCAAGTTCTTGCATTTTACTCTCCAGATGGAAGCTTATCTGCTGCCGACATTAAAGACTATGTAAACTCAAACATTTCTGAACCGCTGAGCCGTGTTGCAGGTGTGGGTGAAGTCCAAGTTTTTGGTGGTTCATACGCGATGCGTATTTGGCTTGATCCAGCGAAAATGACCAGCTTACAAATTACTCCAAGTGATGTTGCAACTGCCATTAATGCGCAAAACTCACAAGTTGCTGTGGGTCAACTCGGTGGTGCTCCATCAATTCAGGGACAAGTTCTGAATGCTACGGTCAATGCGCAAAGTATGTTGCAGACGCCTGAGCAGTTTAGAAATATCTTTTTGAAAAATACAGCCTCAGGTGCTCAAGTTCGCTTAGGCGATGTTGCGCGTGTTGAACTCGGGTCAGATAACTATCAGTTCGACTCTAAATTTAATGGTAAGGCTGCTGGCGGTGTTGCGATTAAACTGGCAACTGGTGCAAATGCACTAGATACAGCAGCGGCTGTAGAAAAGCGCCTCAGTGAACTTCGTAAAAACTACCCAAATGGTTTAAAAGATCAACTGGCTTATGACACCACACCGTTTATTAAGCTGTCGATTGAAAGTGTTGTACACACGTTGATTGAAGCTGTCGTGTTGGTGTTCATTGTCATGTTCTTATTCTTACAGAACTGGCGTGCCACGATTATCCCAACATTAGCTGTTCCAGTGGTTGTATTGGGCACATTTGCTGTCATTAACATCTTCGGTTTCTCAATCAACACGCTCACTATGTTTGCGATGGTCTTAGCGATTGGTCTTCTGGTCGATGATGCGATTGTTGTGGTGGAAAACGTCGAGCGGGTAATGCAAGAAGAACACCTCGACCCTGTAGCTGCGACCGAAAAATCAATGCAACAGATTTCTGGTGCCTTGGTCGGTATTACCAGTGTATTAACTGCGGTATTCGTACCGATGGCATTCTTTGCAGGTACAACCGGTGTTATTTACCGTCAGTTCTCGATTACGCTAGTTACCGCAATGATTTTGTCACTGATCGTGGCATTAACCTTCACCCCTGCCCTGTGTGCAACCTTGTTAAAACAACACGATCCGAATAAAGCAGAAAGTAATAATATTTTTGCGCGTTTCTTCCGTTGGTTTAACAGCAGCTTTGAAAAGCTATCCGTAAAATACCAAGGTGGTGTCAACCGTATGACCCATCATAAAGTATTTTCTGGTGTGGTTTATTTACTGGTGATTGCAGGCTTAGTTGGCCTATATAAAGCTTTACCATCCTCATTCTTGCCTGACGAAGACCAAGGCGTCGTCATGACTTTAGTTCAGCTTCCACCAAGTGCAAGCCTTGAACGTACCGATAAAGTCATCACCACAATGACAGACTATTTCATGAATAAAGAAAAAGAACATGTAGAGTCTATCTTTACTGTTTCTGGTTTCTCATTCACAGGTGTTGGTCAAAACGCAGGTCTTGCCTTTATCAAGCTGAAGGACTGGAGTGAGCGTACGACACCTGAGTCGCAAATTGGTGCCATCATCCAACGTGGTATGGCATTGAATATGATTGTGAAAGACGCATCTTACATCATGCCATTACAGTTACCTGCAATGCCTGAATTAGGTGTATCTGCTGGTTTTGACATCCAATTAAAAGATGCGAGTGGTCAAGGTCATGAAAAACTGATTGCTGCACGTAATGCGATTTTAGGTATGGCAGCACAGGATAAACGCCTTACAGGTGTGCGTCCAAATGGTCAAGAAGATACACCTCAGTATCAAATTAGTATTGACCAAGCACAAGCAGGCGCAATGGGTGTCAGTATTGCGGATATCAATACAACCATGAGCATGGCTTGGGGTGGTTCATATATTAATGACTTCGTAGACCGTGGTCGTGTGAAAAAAGTCTATGTGCAAGGCGAAGCAAATGCACGTATGATGCCTGAAGACTTGAACAAGTGGTATGTACGTAATAGTAGCGGCACAATGGTTCCATTCTCAGCATTTGCAACAGGCGAATGGACTTATGGTTCACCACGTCTAGAGCGTTATAACGGTGTATCTTCTGTAAACATTCAAGGTACTCCAGCACCGGGCGTAAGTTCGGGTGATGCAATGCTCGCGATGGAAGAAATTATTGGTAAGTTACCATCTATGGGCTTACAAGGTTTCGACTATGAATGGACAGGCTTATCTTTAGAAGAACGTGATTCGGGCAATCAAACAGCTCCGCTGCTTGTTCTTTCAATGCTTATCGTCTTCTTATGTCTTGCCGCATTGTATGAAAGTTGGTCTATCCCTGTTTCAGTATTGCTAGTTGTACCACTCGGTATTCTTGGTGCATTTGCACTGACATGGTTAGGTATGATCATTAAGGGCGATCCAAACTTATCGTTCAACATCTACTTCCAAGTTGCGATTGTTGCCGTGATTGGTCTTTCTGCGAAAAATGCGATCTTGATCGTAGAGTTTGCAAAAGAGTTGCAAGAACAAGGTGAAGACTTGTTTGATGCAACCCTTCATGCTGCAAAAATGCGTTTACGCCCAATTATCATGACCACCCTTGCATTCGGTTTTGGTGTCCTTCCGCTTGCCCTTTCAACAGGTGCTGGTGCAGGTAGCCAACACTCGGTAGGCTTTGGTGTCCTTGGTGGTGTAATTAGTTCTACACTGTTGGGTATTTTCTTCATTCCAGTATTCTTTGTTTGGATTCGTAGTATTTTCAAATACAAACCTAAGAAACAAAATAATCAGGAGCAAACATCGTGATGCAAAAAGTATGGTCTATTTCAGGTCGTAGCATTGCGGTATCTGCACTTGCGCTTGCTTTGACTGCATGTCAAAGCATGCGTGGTCCAGAACCCGTCGCTCAAGCGGATATCCCAACAGGATATATTGGTTCAACGACAGGTCCATCTGTTGCAGAACAAGGCTATAAAGACTTTTTTGCTGATCAGCGTTTAGTCCAAGTCATCGAGTTAGCACTAGCCAATAACCGTGACCTCCGTACGGCGACTTTAAATATTCAACGTGCTCAGCAAGCGTATCAAATTAGCGAAAACAACCAACTGCCAACCATTGGTGCAAGTGGTAGTGTGCTTCGCCAAGATACACTCAGCAGCAACAAACCTATGACAACATATAATGTTGGCCTTGGCGTAACTGCGTATGAATTAGACTTTTGGGGTCGTGTTCGTAGCTTAAAAGACAATGCTTTAGACAGCTATTTGGCGACTCAAAGTGCACGTGATGCAACACAAATTTCGTTGATTGGTCAGGTTGCACAAGCATGGCTGAGCTATTCGTTTGCCAATGCCAACTTAAAACTGGCAGACCAAACCTTAAAAGCACAGCTTGAATCATACAATCTGAACAAAAAACGTTTTGATGTAGGTATCGACAGCGAAGTCCCTGTACGTCAAGCGCAAATTTCGGTTGAAACCGCGCGTAATGACGTTGCGAACTACAAGACTCAACTTGCACAAGCTCAGAACTTGCTCAACCTGTTGGTGGGTCAGCCTGTTCCTGCAAACTTATTGTCTCCTCAACCTGTGAAACGCATTACCCAAAGTACAGCGTTGACAGCGGGCTTACCAAGCGACTTGTTGAATAACCGTCCTGATGTCCGCGCTGCGGAATATCAACTGTCTGCTGCGGGTGCCAACATTGGTGCGGCAAAAGCACAGTTGTACCCAACTATCAGCTTAACAGGCACAGCTGGTTATGCATCGACAGATTTAAGCGATTTGTTTAAATCAGGTGCCTTTGTGTGGTCACTTGGCCCAAGCTTGGATATTCCAATCTTTGACTGGGGCACACGTCGTGCCAATGTGAAGATTTCAGAAACTGACCAAAAAATTGCGTTGTCAGATTATGAAAAAACCATTCAAACCGCTTTCCGTGAAGTGAATGATGCCTTGGCAGTACGTGAAAATATTGGTGACCGTCTAGCAGCGCAACGTCGTCTGGTCGACGCAACCAACACCACCTATAAACTTTCAACGGCTCGCTTCCGTGCAGGTATTGATAACTACCTGACTGTACTTGATGCACAGCGTACATCGTACTCAGCGGAACAAGGTTTGTTATTGCTTGAACAAGCAAACTTGAACAACCAAGTTGAAGTGTATAAAACCCTCGGTGGCGGCGTTAAAGCCAACACGACGGATCAAGTGGTGAAACAGCCTTCTTCTTCAGATGTGAAATACAACAAAACAGCAAACTAAGGTTTGCAACATCAAAAGCTCACTTCGGTGGGCTTTTTTATTGCTTTTTGCTGGGCTTTTTCCTATCTTCAAAGATAATCAAATCATTTGAATATTGAACATTATGCTTTTAAGTAACCTTGAGTCTGTTCCTGGACATCGCATTTCTCAACAACTGGATGTGGTCTATGGCAGTACGGTTCGAAGTAAACATGTCGGGCGTGACTTCTTGGCAGGTTTAAAAAATATTGTCGGTGGTGAGCTCACTGCCTATACCGAGCTTTTAGAAGAATCCCGCCAAGAAGCCATGAATCGTATGATTGCAAAAGCACAAGACTTAGGGGCCAATGCCATTGTAGGTATTCGTTTTTCAACCTCAAATATTGCCCAAGGTGCATCTGAGTTATTTGTTTATGGCACTGCAGTCCGTGTCACACCGTTAGACAACCATCTCCCCGATCCATTTCCCACACAGGTCTAAGCAATGGAAAGTTTAGTTTTCCAACTGCTGATCTATGCGGTGCTCTTTAGCGTCGGTTTTGGCTTTGGTCGCTACAATGAACGTAAACATTTGGCGCAGCTTGAACAGAATGAGAAGCGTCTTGCTTACATTACCGTGGGTAATTTACGCAAAGTAAGCTTCGAACAGTCTGGGCACATGATCAGTAGCAATGTTGTGATTTCTCATGATTATTTCAAATATGTGTTGGCGACCGTGCAAAACTTTTTTGGGGGTAGACTCACCAGCTATGAAAGTGTCATCGATCGTGCCCGTCGTGAAGCCATCGTCCGACTCAAACTTGAAGCGGAAAAGCACGGCGCAACGCATATTGCTTGTATGCGACTGGCGACCACAGAAATGGGCATGCAAGGCGGTATGGTTGAAGTCTTTGCTTATGGGACTGCCATTCAAAGTCCTCAAACAGTCACTATTGATCAATTATCCATTCACTAAACTCAAATAGCATGAGCGTTCAAAATAGCTCATGCTCGCTCACCTTCTATCGTACATTCGGTTGGTGATTACTCACTAGAGCATAATTCTCTACACTAAACATAATAAAAATGGACTTCACCTACACTACAAAGAGGTCACAGATAATGAAATCTTTAGCACTGAAAATAAGTATGGCTGTACTCAGCATGATTCCACTTGTAGCCAAAGCTGAATTAATTGTACTGGTATCGCCTCAAAGTAATGATGCGTACTATGCAAAAATGATTGATGATATTTTTGATTTTCACGTCGATTATGCAAAAAAAATTATTAAAAACGGAGACAATGTCGTTGTTCTGACGGACAAAGGCCTCTACCCCGACTATGTAAAAGCCTTGGGCACAAAGCATGTGGCAATCGCACCGATGCATGACATTTGGATGCGCGACTTCACCAGCGCCAATCCTGCTCAACCCGTCATGTTCCGCTACACGGCGGCAGGACAAGGTGGCGCTAAAAAAGGTCAGGCCATTTCAGATGAAGTGCAAGACGAATTTAAGTACTACAGCCAAAAGGCTGGCTTACAGTTTTCGCAAAGCAAACTATTGAATGATGGCGGAAACTGGGTGGAAGATGGTTATGGCAATGTCGTCCTCAGCACCAAATTCCTAGCGGATAACAAGCTCACCGAAAGCGAAGCCCGTAAAAAACTCATGGCTCTAACAGGTGCAAAGCAGATTACCTTCATTGAAGCCGATGAACAAGGGGGCTTGGAACATGCCGATGGTGTGGTCAGCTTTGTCGACCAAAACACCTTGGTGATTAACTCTTACCCTGAAGATCCCGACTATGCCAAGCAACTTAAAGCCGATTTAAAGCGCGGCATTCCCAATGTTAAAATTCGTGAAATCATCACCCCTTATGATGGCAGCGAAATCTACGATGAAAAATTTGGTTCTGCATGTGGCCTGTACACCAATATGCTGGTGACGCCTGAACGGATTTACTTCCCGCAATTTGGGATTAAAGAAGATGCTGTCGCTTTAAAGCAAATTCGTAGTGTAACCAAACGTACTGTTGTCCCAATACAGTCTTCAAATGTCTGTCATATGGGCGGCGGTGTACGTTGTATGTCTTAGCAAGTGCGTGGGAAAAATGCGGAATTGTTCTTAAACTATTTAAATAAAATCAGTAAGTAGTGCAGTGCGGCTCCCCTATCAATGCATGGGGGGATGGGATATGGGAACATCATGATCCCACAAGGCAGGTGGAAGTGACGTTCCTCCTGCCTTTTTAAATTTACTTCACTTTCATCTTACGAATCATTTTATACAACGTTGTAGGCGATAAACGAGACACCAGAACCCCCATTTTCTCCTTGCGTCCACCGACTACGATGTATTCTTCACCTTTGAGCAAAGCACTCACCACCGTTTGCGCAAAAATATCGGGTTCTAAACCATTTTCAATCGCTTCGTCTTGATGACCCTGTGGTTTACCCGCGCCATTTAAAGCATTAAACGAGACATTGGTTTTAACAAAGCCTGGGAAAATCACCGATACATCTACGCCCTCATTGGCCACTTCGGCACGCAGGCTATTTGCCCACATATGAATGGCAGCCTTGGCTGCTGAATAGCTGGCACGGTACTGCGTCCCCAACAACCCCGCAACACTCGAAACAAAAGCAATACGGCCAGATTTTTGCGCTAAAAATGTCGGCAGAACGGTTTTGGTTAAAAACACTTGTGAGAAATAATCCACTTCCATAATCGCACGTTCAGTCTGCATGCTGGTATCAGCAATCAAGGCACGTTGGCTTAAACCCGCATTATTAATCAGCCAATCAATTCGACCTTTTTTCTGTAGCACTTGCTCATAGGCATGACGAACTTGAGCTTCATCGGTAATGTCGGCACAAATGGAAATGTGTTGATCTGGATTGAGCAGCCCGACACGGACTTTTTCGAGTTCATCAAACCGTCTTGCCGTGAGTATCACCTCTGCCCCTTGTAAAGCACACTCTTTGGCTAGTGCTTCACCTAACCCAGAAGATGCCCCCGTAATCCACACCACCTTAGCGTCTAAACTGTTTAACTGTGCCATGTCCTTATTGCCTCATACCGAAGTTTTATTTGCAGATTGATCATTTAAAAAAGTCAGGAAATGATCGAAATATTGACTCATCATCTGCGCATCATAGATACGCCCTAATTTATCAAAACGTTTATAGCCCAATTGGGTCGTCAAATTAATCACCCCATTTAGTGTTTTATCGACCACCAAATTAAATTTAAGCATTTTTTTGGGTTCGCGAACCAGACTGGTCACCCCTTGATCGACAATTTGCGTAAACACTTTCAAAGCTGGAGTAACATAGCTGTTATTGCCCTTTTCCATCTGTTCCGCACAACCCAAAAGTTCGGTGACTAAAGTTTTTTCGACTGGGTAGCTTAAAAAATGCATGCTCTCGGTGTCATACATCCTTTGCTCTAGATAATTCACCATTGGAATTAGACGGTCATTTGAAAAAAAAGACACGGACCACGGCATGTACTTACGCATAGTGTCTACAATGTGCTGAATAATTTTCTCAGACTCCCCATCGCCTGAGGTAGACAAGCGTGCAAGATCGCCAAAGACTTGATCAATCACTTCACATGAAATATCCGCTAAAACCTCACCCAAAGGTTTGGCAAGACTTTGGCTTTCGCCGGCATTAAGCTGTTGATGAATGTGAGCAAAGCGTTGGTGAGTTTCAGGTTTTAATTTTAATGATATTTGATAAGTCATAATGATCCTCCCCTTTTTTGATTTTTACTGCGAACAAAGCGCACTCTAGGTTTAGACACATCATAAAGCGCTCTGCATCATGTCGCAATTGCTAGATCAACGCATTTGCTTTACATGCCCCCATTTGCGATTTCTTTGCTACAATAGATGCAATTTTTTATCTACTTTTGAACTGTTTGAACTATGACTGATTCAGCGCAAAATATCGCTACAACTTACGATCCGACCGAGATCGAGAAAAAATGGTACCAAACTTGGGAAGAACGTGGCTATTTCAAGCCCTCTAAAAAAGGTGAGTCATTTTGTATCATGATTCCGCCGCCAAACGTCACCGGTAGCTTGCACATGGGTCATGGTTTTAACAATGCCATTATGGATGCGTTAACCCGCTACAACCGTATGTCAGGTAAAAACACCTTATGGCAACCGGGTACAGACCATGCAGGTATTGCCACACAAATGGTGGTAGAGCGTCAATTGGGCGCGCAAAATATCAGCCGCCATGACTTAGGTCGTGAAAAATTCATCGAAAAAGTCTGGGAATGGAAAGAACAATCTGGTGGCAACATTACCCGTCAAATCCGTCGTTTAGGTTCTTCAGTGGATTGGTCGCGTGAACGCTTCACCATGGATGAAGGTTTATCCAATGCGGTCAAAGAAGTGTTCGTTAAATTACACGAAGACGGCTTGATTTACCGTGGCAAACGTTTAGTAAACTGGGATCCAAAATTACAAACTGCCCTTTCTGACCTCGAAGTTGAGTCGGATAAAGAAGAAGCAGGTTCACTGTGGCACTTCAAATATTTCTTTGAAGATAAAAACCTCCGTACCCATGATGGTAAAGACCACATTGTTGTCGCAACCACTCGTCCTGAAACATTGCTCGGTGATACTGCGGTTGCTGTGGCACTGGATGATGAACGCTATACGCACCTTGTTGGTCAGAACATTATTCTGCCAATTACAGGTCGTGCTGTTCCAATCGTGAAAGATGAATATGTGGATAAAGAATTCGGTACAGGCTGTGTAAAAATCACCCCTGCGCACGACTTTAACGACTATGAAGTTGGTAAGCGTTGTGAACTGCCAATCATCAACATCTTCAACAAAAATGCAGAAGTGTTGGCTGAGTTTGAATATATCGCGAAAGCGGGTGAGCAAATCTCGAAAACCATCCCAGCCCCTGCGGACTATATTGGTTTAGAGCGTTTTGAAGCACGTAAAAAACTGGTTGAACAAGCTGAAGCTGAAGGTTGGTTAGATCAAATTCAACCTTACATCTTGAAACCACCTCGTGGTGATCGTTCAGGTGTGATCGTTGAGCCATTATTGACAGACCAATGGTATGTAAAAATTGCACCATTGGCGCAACCTGCCATTGAAGCGGTTCAAGACGGTCGCATCAAGTTTGTTCCTGAGCAGTACAGCAACATGTACATGGCGTGGATGAACAACATTCAAGACTGGTGTATCTCTCGTCAACTTTGGTGGGGTCACCGTATCCCAGCTTGGTATGATGCTGAAGGCAACATCTATGTCGGTCGTGACGAAGCTGAAGTCCGTGCAAAAAACAACATCCCTGCTGATGTTGCGCTTAGCCAAGACGAAGACGTACTGGACACATGGTTCTCTTCTGCGCTGTGGACCTTCTCAACTTTAGGTTGGACGGGCGATGCCAAAAAAGATGCGGAAAACTATTTCCTCAATACTTTCCACCCAACCGATGTCTTAGTCACTGGTTTTGACATCATCTTCTTCTGGGTTGCTCGTATGATCATGTTTACGATGCACTTCATGAAGAATGAAGATGGTACGCCACAAGTACCGTTTAAAACGGTCTATGTTCACGGTCTAGTTCGTGATGGTGAAGGTCAAAAAATGTCGAAGTCTAAGGGCAACGTGCTTGACCCTCTTGACTTGATTGACGGTGTAGACCTTGAGACGTTGGTACAAAAACGTACTACAGGTCTGATGAACCCGAAACAAGCGGCGAACATTGAAAAATCGACCCGTAAAGAATTCCCAGAAGGCATTCAAGCCTATGGTACAGATGCAGTGCGTTTCACCTTCTGTGCGCTTGCCAACACAGGCCGTGACATTAAGTTCGATATGAAGCGTGTTGAAGGCTACCGTAACTTTGCCAACAAGATCTGGAACGCAACCCGTTTCGTGATGATGAACTGTGAAGAGCAAGTGATTGGTACTGAAGTTCGTCAAGACCTTTGGGAATTGCCTGAACAGTGGATCGTAAGCCGTTTGCAAAAAGCTGAAGCTGCGGTGCAACAAGCTTTCGCAACTTATCGTTTAGACTTGGCTGCACAAGCAATTTACGAGTTCATTTGGAATGAATACTGTGACTGGTATGTCGAACTGACCAAACCTGTTCTGAATGATGAAAACGTATCTGTTGAGCGTAAAGCTGAAGTTCGTCGTATACTTCTTGCAGTAATGGAAGCGTCTTTACGTCTTGCACACCCAATCATGCCGTATTTGACTGAAGAAATTTGGCAAACACTTGCACCGAAACTTGGTATTTCTGGCGAAACTATTATGCTGGCGCAGTACCCTGTTGCTAACCCTGAGCGTGTAAACGAACAGGCTGAAGCAGATATGCAATGGCTTCAAGGTTTGATTGGTGCAGTACGTAACATTCGTGGTGAAATGGGCTTAGGTAATGCACGTTTATTACCAGTGCTTCTACAAAACACAACGGAAGCTGAGAAAGCACAGATCACACGTATTGAAGCGTTGTTTAAAGCTTTAGCAAAAGTAGAAAGCATTACGTTCTTGGCGAATGGTGAACAACCACCATTGTCTTCTTCAAGCGTAGTCGGTCATGTGTCTGTATTCGTTCCAATGAAGGGTTTAATTGACCCGAAAGCAGAATTGGGTCGTCTACAAAAAGACTTAGACAAGGTGCAAAAACAGCATGACCAAATTGCAACTAAACTTTCTAACGAAGGTTTTGTGGCGAAAGCCCCTGCTGCTGTTGTTGAAGGTGAGAAAGTCAAACTTGCTGAGTTTGCTGATCAGTTAGCGAAGATTAAAGCGAATATGGAGCAAATTTCGGCGCTTTAATGTGTTGTTAGTTTGATCTAATTTGTGTATAAAGGGCTGATTATTCAGCCCTTTATTTTTAGAATCAAACTAATCTATATCCCCAAGAGTATCCAATTATCTTATCCAAAAAAAGACTATCATCATCAGATAAGTTATGTTTGCTGCCAAATTTATTTTTAAATTCTTGTAAAAATTCTTGGGTGACTCCCATAAAATATTCTGGTACTTCGTAATGAGATATATTTTTTAATAAATCATTTTCACCATATAGTTCGTCTAAAAGTTTTTTTGCATCTTTCAGCATTTCTTGTTGTTTGAAAAATGCTAAATTATTTTCATCAATGAAATCAGGATTCGTCTCTACCAATGTAGTACCGTGAGCTAAAATATTTCTTAAGCGGAATAATATTTTTATTTTCTTAAATAGTGCTTTATCAATTTCAGTATCGAAATGAAATTTTAGGTAACTAAAGTAATACTTAAATACATTCTCAATCCCGCCATCATTTTCAACACGAATTAAAAAGTTATCTAAAATATTTTCATAAGGACTTTTAGTATCTTGACCTTTCTTAGATTTCTCTTCTACATGTTTATTAATCACAGCTCTTAAATTCTGTGACAAAATAAATCTAAGAATGCCTTCAATTATTGCAGCATTTAAAGATAACAATGGGAAATTATATACATAATTATCAATTCTTCTAGAATCACGAAAGAATGTATCCACGCTCATTCCAAATGTTTTTGCTAACTCTTCTTTTGATTCCGTTGGTGCATTTTTTCTTTTATGAAGCAATGCTAATTCTTCGTAGCTTCTAAGTAAAACTTGATTAGTAGCTAAATTATAATAAGACATTTTTTCCCCTAATAAGACATTAACAATAGACTTCTTGCGTTAGTCAAATTTTAAGTAGCCGAAAGCTATATTTTATGAGGTTTTAGCCAATTCAAAAAATAGATAAAACTATACTTTCGCAAGAGGTCTAATCAATTAATTATATCAATAAATCTATTTTATATTATTAAACCTTAGTTATTAAATTAAATAGTTTTAATCTAGAACATATCTGCCACAAATCCTCCAAAACTCTATCCGTCAAGCCCCAACACATCAGAATTCCAGTACCGCACGGCAGTTAAGCCCAAAGCCTCTAAAAAAACTTGGTTCGTTCAACATCATATGCCATGAGATCATTAGTTCCATGCTGACTGCCATCCAACTCAATGATCAAGCCAATTTCATGACAGTAAAAATCCACAATATACGGTGCAATCACATACTGTCCGCAAGGAGGTGAGGGAAAATCAAAGTACCCCATGTTCCAACAACATCTCCACCCCACTCAGCTTTTTCATATACACATGCTCAGCTTTTACTTTTTTTGTTTATTTATCAGAGATATGCAAAGCCATCTACGCCACCAAAGCAATCAAGTCATTAAAGATGGAAAATACGCTAATCGATCAAAAGCGTAAAGTCTTTCCAACGGAGATGCTGTGCGTAACGTGATTTATCTAGCAATTGTGATGCAGCGTCTAAAAAGTGAAATACGCTTATCTTGCGCTGCTGTGCAGCTCATGGCGTTTAGCCATGAGCCGCGTTATTATTGAATTTGTTGACCGCCCCTAAGCAATCACCTTTAATTGATGAAAATCAATTACACAAAATTATTTACAGGCTCAACCCACTTTAAAAATTAAATGACCAGCCGAATGCTCTATTTTTAAGTAAGTTTTTTAAACAATCAAAATCCTTATAACTATTTAAACACTGTTCATCTTGCAATAGCTTTCTTCGAATTTCTGTCAAATCATATTGGTACTTCTTAGCCAAATCAGCAGGTTTAAAAGTCTGTTTATAAAAACCAGAGCTTTCCCAATCAAATGAGTAAATAATGTGATCTAACTCAATTTGCAATTGTTCAATTTGATCTTCTAGCAATAGATTATAAGATTTCAAATGTTCATTTGCGATTTTAACTGCTTGTTTTTGATCACCTTGTTCTGTATAAGCACGTAACTTTAACAGCGTAAGTAAATCTTTTTCTTCAAGTGCAGTATTTGCTTGCTGCAAAAGCTCAGTTTTCTCTATACGTTTTTGCTCATCTCTTTCGCGGTCAGGATGGATCACAGAGGCAATTTTTAAATAAATGCTTTTTAATGACTGCCCTGCCATTTTTTTTGCATCTTCAAGTTGCATTTGCTTCTTTAAAATTTTCTTTTTTTCTTTTTCTGCAAACTTTTGATATGCCTCACGTTCATGATCATTAAGTTGATTTTGAATGAAATCAGCTTCCTCTCGATCAAATTTTTCTTTTACTTTTTGCATAAACTCTTCAAGATTTTCGAGATCAAAATCAAAGTCAATCCAGTCCTCAGACACACCCAATTGATCTGCAAGAATTTCTTTCATCACTTGTTTTTGCATCATTTCATCAACATCATGCTCTGAATGAAAATCATCCTCTGTATCATCTACTTGTGATGTAGGCAAATGATCATGGTCTTCTAAAATTTTGTAAAATTGAGCAATGACGATGGTCAATTTATGTTGTTCTTCAGACAGATTGGGATTATTTAAAAGTTGACTCACTAAAATTGAGATTTTTTTATCTAAACGCTCTAAATGGGTTTTAGCAAATTTATGCGATTGTTTATATTGCCAAAGTACCTCTAGTTGACTAAATAAAACTTGGTGCCATTGGGCATATAATGGCAAGAGTTCAAAACTTGCATCCTCCTGTACTTTTTGTTGTGCTTGTTGCCACTCAACCAAAGAGAGTTGTAATTTCTCAATTTTTTGAATCTGACGATTAAACTTTTTTTGTTGTGGGGATAAATTTTCAGTTTCTTGATACAAACTTAAATCTAAAATGCTCATGACTTTATTTCAATACAAATGCGATTTGACTCAATATTTTAACAGAAAGCATGCCTACGACTATTTGTTTAAAAAGTAAAATCTTATCTCATAGAACCCCATGCTCCATCAAGATCTTCATCCCACTCACCTTTTTCATATGCTTTAAACGTTCCTTTTCCCACTTCAACTGCTGTTTTAACTCGGTAGCATCCTGATCTATGACCTTATACACATCACTCATTTTGAGCTGTTTGGTATTGATATGACTACTCAAGTGAAAAGACGCAAAGATCTCATCTAATTGACCTTGTAAACTCTGACTCTGCGCTTCCAAAGCCAACTGATAAAACTTCACTTGCTCCGAGCTTAAAGCTTTTGAGCTTAGGCTTTTATTGATCTCTAGCTGTAACTGAAGCTTCAATAAATAAAATAAATCCTGCGCTGCATAAGCTTCATTGACCTTCTGCAAAAGTTCGGTCTTCTTCAACTTCTTCACTTCATCAGGCTCACGGTCAGGATGAATCATCGCAGTAATTTTTAAATATACGGTTTTCAACGACTGCCCTGTCATTTTGGCGGCTTGCTCACGCTTTTCTTGTTGTTTTAACAGCTTGGCACGTTCTCGTTCTGCTTCATACTGGGCAGAATTATGTTCATAATTTTCCCAGTCCAGATCCACGTTTTGTTCTACCGTTTCAGTATCCTCATGAATTTGTATTGAGTTTGCTTTGGCTTTCTTCGCGCGTATATACTCTGCATGCTGCATATAGAAAGTATCAATTTTCTCTACTTGCTCTTTCTGCGCTGAAGTTAGCATTTGTGATTTTTTTAGCATCTTGGCTAAAGCGGCTATTTTGGTGTCAATCTGCGCCAGATCAACTTTGCTAAAGCCATCGCTGGCTAAGTGATTCCACAGGGTTTCGAGCTGTACAAATAACACCGTATGTAACTCTCTATAAACAGGTAAAAGCTTGCTACGTGTATAGTTTTGAATGTCGGCTTGCGCATTTTTCCATGTCGCCAGTTCTTGTTTTTGTTGTTCAATCTGATCAATTAAGCGATTTAATTTTTTCTGCTGCGGACTGAGTTGAACCTCTGGCTGAGCCGTCATTTTTAACGCTGAAGACATAACCCATCCAACCCAGTACAAAAAAGAAATTATAGCGCGATCTGAGTGCACAAGCAGTGATCTCTCTTTAAACCAAGTTTAAATCTGAGTGATTCAAATTTTAAATAAAAAAGCCCATCATTCGATGAGCATTTTATTGAGTGAAATAGCTTTACCAATAGTTTTCGACCGCGATATTTCCTTCACCACGGCGGTTCATGGTCAGGCCACGTGCTTTCAGGGCTTCTTTAGTGTCTTCGACCATTTGCGGGTTACCACACAGCATCACATGGCTGGTTTCAGGGTTCAGACTCAAACCAACTGCTTTTTCAAGCTCACCACTTTCAATCAGTATAGGTAAGCGGTCATGTAGTGGCGCATGCGGATCACGGGTAATAATGGGCACAAACTTAAAGCCCGTATGCCCTTCACCAAATGTCTCTGCAATTTCTTGAATGCGTGTTGCATAGGCCAGTTCAGAGGCTGTACGTACACTATAAACCAGTGTAATGCTCTCGTATTTCGACCACGTCTCAAAGTCTTGTAACATTGAAATAAAAGGTGCCAACCCTGTCCCTGTGCCCAGTAACCATAAGTCTTTTGGTAACGGCAGTTGATAACGTGCCAAAGTCAAAAAGCCGTACGGGATCTTTTCAAGGTAGATCTCATCATCGACTTTTAAATGTTGTAAATTTGAGGTAAATGCACCGTCAGGCACCACAATCGAGAAAAACTCTAAAGTTTCATCAAAGGGAGAGGACACCACCGAATACGCTCGAACCACTAATTCATCACTCACTTTGATGCCAATACGGGCAAATTGTCCTGCAGTAAACTTAAAATGTGCAGGTCGCGTCATGGTGAAGCTAAAAAGTGTATTGGTCCAACGGTGTACGGATAAAACCTTTTCTAGGCTAAATTTTTCAATTGACATGATTTCAGCGTGGCATCAAAGACGTTGCTCATGTTAGCATGACCACATAATTTGTTAATATTTTTTAAATGTTAAGGCTATATTCATGCGCATGACTTTACGCCAGTTGGCGGTTTTTGTAGCAGTTGCTCAAGAAGGCACAGTAACCAAAGCCAGTGATGCGGTTCGACTCACCCAGAGTGCTGCGAGTATGGCTTTAGCAGATCTAGAAGACGGTTTGGGGGCTCCTCTGTTTGACCGTCTAGGTAAGCGTCTTCAGCTCAATGATCTGGGTCGTTTCCTGCTGCCACAAGCTTTAGAAATTTTGGGTCGCTGTGATGCTTTCGAGCAAGCCGCTAAAGGTGAGTTACAAAGCATTGATTTACGTTTGGGTGCAACCCTGACCATCAGTGACTACCTCATGCCTGACCTGATGGCTGACTTTTTACAAATTCAGCCTCAGGCTCATTTACAGCTGCAAGTTGGCAACACTCGCCAAATGATTGAGGCGGTGAATCAGTTCCAACTAGATTTGGCGCTGATTGAAGGCTCTTGTCACTTGCCACAGCTCCAGTGCATTCACTGGCGTGACGATGAATTAGCGGTCTGCTGTGCACCAGAACATCCTTTGGCACAGTTAAATCGTACATTAACGCCTGAAGACTTTAAATCGGTCGAGTGGATCTTGCGTGAAGAAGGTTCAGGTACGCGTGAAGTGTTTGATAACGCTATTTTAAAAGACTTGCCTGATGCCAATATCCGTCTGACCTTGGGTCATAATGAAGCGATTTTAAAAATCGTGGCGGGTGGTTTAGGGATGTCATGTATTTCAAAACTGGCAACGGAGCCTTTGCGCGAAAAAGGTCAGTTAGTGGTGCTTGATACGCCGTTCTGGTCTTTAACGCGTCCACTGTTCATGTTGGTACATCGTCAAAAATACCAAGGCCCAGGACTCAAAGCCTTTATGAAGTTTTGCGAAAAATAAGTAAGCAAAAAGCACCCGAGGGTGCTTTTTTTATTTCCCAAATTGGCGCTCACATGGCTCACCATCATTATTCCCATCCATTTGGGTATTTGGACAGTTCCTTAAAAAATAAAGCGCTTCCTCATAGGAACGCATTTGGGAGCAATGGGTTCGTCCATCGCATTTAAACTGCCCTGTGCTGACAGGTAAACGACCATTTTGTTTATCAATACTTTCAGTCACACGTTCAGAACGGGGTTGATTGGTCTGGTGTAGACCTGCATCTAAATTACGCTTCCCTTGCTCAGAAAGGATTTGATCGGGTAACTTTCCTAGAGCTTTACGCTGTTCTTCTACAATCTGTTGTTGCTCGAGCATCAACTGTTCAGCTTTACGCTGTTTTTCTGCACTATAACTTTGATATTTCCCATAGGTCAAAAAGCCCAATACCGCGACGATAATGATCCCAATCACGGTGATAAGGGTACTTTTATGACCTGCCTCATGGTAACGTGGTGAGGCTTGGGTACGTGCTTTTTTCTTATTTGATGATGTCGTGGCTTTGCTTTCTGAGGACAGACCAAGCCTCTGGATATTACCAGCCTTAAACTTGCCTTGGTCTTCTACAATCATAAACTGAAGTGCTTCACCAATTTTGGGTTCAATGTTGTTCTGTGGCAAATCTTTGATATGAAAAAACACATCATCAATATCCCCTTCCACCGCAATGAAACCAAAACCACGTGGGGTACTAAAGCTTTTGATTTTTCCTTTCAGAAACATAATCTGCTCTATTCAACTGTATTTTTCGTATTGTAATCAATAAAAAAGAGGCTAAAAAGCCTCTTTGCTTCAAAATGCAAAGATTAATCTTTGCACGATTGAACTCTGAATCAACACTGACTTAGCGTCTAAAATTAGACAATAAATCCGTGGTAATCGATTTATTATGGCTTGAGACTTTCGATTTCTTGGCTTTGGCAGAGTTGTCTTCAACCCGCTCAATTTTAATTGCTTTATAGCGATCGCCATTTTCAACCACATTAAACTTCACGCGTTCATTGCGTTTCGGCTCACCTGAGTCTGCAGGAAAATCCGAGATATGAAAAAATACTTCGCCTTCAGGTGAGGAAATAAAGCCAAAACCTTTGTCAGCGTTATATTGCTTAACTTTTCCTTGATATTGCTCGGCCTTCATAAACAGATCCTAATATGTACACGCTTTGTTGTAGTATATAAAAAAGAGGCTATAAAAGCCTCTTTTTGCTGGGGCTCAATCTTAATCTTTTTGAACTGAACCAAAGATTTTGTCGCCCGCATCGCCTAGACCCGGCACGATATAACCATTGGCATTTAAGCCTTGGTCAATTGAAGCCGTGAAAATAGTGACATCTGGGTGCGCATCCAAAACACGTTTAATACCTTCAGGCGCCGCAACCAACACCATCACACGGATGTCTTTACAGCCACTTGCTTTCAATACATTAATTGCAGCAACCAATGAAGAACCCGTTGCAAGCATTGGGTCGATAATCATCGCTAAACGGTTTTGTACATCTGGAACTAATTTTTTGTAATAAGTACGTGCTTCAAGCGTTTCTTCATCACGCTCTAAACCCAGTACAGACACTTTGGCACTTGGGATCAGGTTTAAAAAACCATCCAACATGCCAATACCCGCACGTAAAATTGGCACAACGGTGATTTTTTTACCCACAATGCGGTCTACCGTTACTTTACCATTCCAACCATCAATTTCATGGTCGCAAACAGGTAAATCTTTGGTCGCTTCATAGGTCAACAGCATGGTCACTTCCTGAGCCAGCTCACGGAAGTTTTTAGTGCTGATATCTGCACGACGAAGAAGACCAAGCTTATGACGAATGAGTGGATGACGAATTTCATGGATAGCCACGGGAGAGCACCTAAAAGGTAAAATAAAATTCCTTACATTATAAAGCTTTTTATCGTGCGATAAAAACAAAAAAGCCCCCAATTGATGGAGGCTTTTTTGTTAAAACGAAACGTTTTTAAAAATTAGTGCTGTTGAGAAAGCATAAAGTGGATTGGAGATAGAATCTCTGACTGGAGTGCTAACTTGATAATTGGATCTGGATAGATACCAATCACAAGCACTGCTGCCGCAGCTAAAAGCACCATAATACCACCCACTTTTTGGCCCCAATGATCCACAGCGTCTACACGCGGTGCATCTGGTGGTGTCATGTACATAACAACCATCACACGGAGGTAGTAGTACAGACCAATACCAGAACCAACGATGATCATCGCAGCAAGGAACCAATGCTGAGTCGTTACAGCAGCCATGACCACAAGGAACTTACCAATGAAGCCCGCTGTCAATGGAATACCAGCAAGCGATAGCATCATCACGGTTAATACGGCAGTCAACACTGGACGACGCCAGAATAGACCACGGTAGTCCGCTAGACTTTCTGCTTCGTCTACGTTGTTGTATGGACTAGACATCAATGCAACCGCACCGAACGCACCAATCGTAGTTAACACATAAGTGATCACATAGACCGATACGTTACCAAGGCTTGCATAAGTCATGCTGATTAAACCAATCAACAAGTAACCAAAGTGCGCAATTGAAGAGTATGCCAAGATACGTTTCAAGTTCACTTGTTTCACTGCAAGGAAGTTACCCACCAAGATCGATAACACCGCAATCACGGTTAAGATCGTCACGATTGAGTCAACAAGAATCGCACCTGAAGTAAGGATGTAACGTACAAACAGACCAATCGTCGCTACTTTTGCAGCTGTAGCAAGGAATGTTGCGATCGGAGTCGGTGCACCTGCATAAACGTCTGGCGTCCATTTGTGGAATGGCGCTAAAGACAGTTTGAATGCCACAGCAAAAACAATCAGGCCTAAACCTAAAAGTACCATTGGCTGTTGGATGTTTTGCATTAACGCTTGAACATTGTCATAGAACGACATTGAACCTGTGTACGCGTAAATGTAAGCCATACCCATCAACAACATTGCCGAAGCTGTTGCTGAAAGCACCAAGTACTTCACACCCGCTTCTAAAGACTTAGAGCGTTGGTATGTATAGGCCAATAAGCCATATACAGGAATCGACATTAACTCAAGGCTAATGAAGAACGATGCATAGTGAGAGCTTGCCACCATTAACATTGCACCAGTGACTGATGACAACATTAAGATATACAGTTCTTCACGGTTATCTTTATAGCTTTCAATATAGGCATGCGACAGAGTACAGCATGCCAAAGCAGCAATTAGAATAATTACTTGGTACAGCAAGGTGAACGCATCCACCATGAACATACCCATCACGTTCGCTGGTTTAAAAGCACCACCGAACATTGTGAATAGTACATATGCTGCTGCAAGGTTTAAGCCCACCACTGATGCTGTCGCAATTAAGTTATGGTTACGCTTAATTGCAGTAAGAATCATCACGACAATCGTTGTTAAAGCAACGATCATCACAGGAGTTAAAGGCATAAGCTCAGAAAATGACATTGTGAAGTTCATGACTTATTGCATCTCCACATTTTCGAGTTGAACAGTTGCTTGACTCGCAACGTCAACTACTTCTTGTACAGGAATGTAGCTGTTCGCTAACCACGCCATGCTTGAATTTGAAATATCAAGGAAGCTTTGTGGGTACAGACCAAGCCATAACAGACCGAAAGCACAGATTAACAAGATCACTACTTCACGCGCATTTAAGTCTTTCAATGGGTTCTTGTAATGCTGTTGTTGTTCTTCATTTGGCGTACCAAACAATGCTTTGTGGATCAGAATCAAGCCATAAAGACCTGCAAATACTAAGCTTACAGCTGCAAGAATAGTAAACACTGGGAATTTTGCATAAGAACCCATCAAGATCAGGAACTCACCAATGAAGTTACCTAGACCCGGAATACCCACAAGCGCCGCCACGAAGAACATGAGGAAGAATGCAAGATATGGGAATTGACCACGCATACCGCCCATCAAACGCATATCGCGTGTATGAACACGCTCATACACTTGACCACACATAATGAATAATGCAGCAGATGACAAGCCATGTGCCAACATCATGATCATCAAACCTTGGAAGGTTAAAATGTTACCTGCGTAAATCGCAAGTAAAACAAAGCCCATGTGTGAAATTGACGTGTACGCCAGTAAGCGTTTCATATCGGTTTGCTGGAAAGCACACCAAGCACCGTAGAAGATACCGATTAAACCGAAAATGATCGCGATGTCTGCAAACTGTGCAGAAGCCGCTGGGAAGAATGGAATCACAAAACGAAGTAAACCGTATGCAGCTGTCTTAATCAAAATACCTGCAAGGTCAACCGAACCCGCTGTAGGCGCTTGTGCATGCGCATCTGGTAACCAGCCGTGTAATGGGAAAACTGGAAGTTTTACCGCAAAACCGACGAATAAACACAGCATAAATGTATAAGCAACAGTAGGTAATTCTTTATCTAAAGTATTGGCTACAGCTAATAAGTAGTTGTAATCGAAACCGATCATACCTGTCATCATGTAACCGTAAACCACGAGGCCTAGGATACCGATCAACATAATAAGACCAGCAACTTGCGTATAGATAAAGAATTTGGTTGCAGCGTAAACACGTGATTTACCTTCCGCCCCTTTATGACCCCAAAGCGCAATCAAGAAGTAGATAGGTACAAGCATCATCTCCCAGAAGAAGAAGAACAAGAACATGTCAATCGCTAAGAATACACCGATCACACCACCTAAAGACCATAAAAGGTTTAAGTGGAAGAAACCAACATTCTTTTGAATTTCACCCCAAGAACAGCCGACAGCCAACACACCTAAAAGTGCCGTTAAGCCCACCATTAATAGAGATAGACCATCCACCGCTAAGTGGATGTTAATGCCTAAAGTTTGAATCCATGGCAACATGAATTCAGCAGACCACGATGGCACTTTCGCGCCAAGTTCGTAGTTAAATGTACCTGTCTGCCATAGCGCAACAGTTAAGCCCAAAGTAATGAGCATACCCACTAACGCGATATAACGCGGCAGTTTGTCGTCGAGTTTGTCGACTAACCAACAAATAAAACCAGCAATGAACGGAACTAAGATCAGCGCGGGTAGAATCCAGTTGTTTGTGATTTCCATCTTATTTCCCCACGATCTGAGTTACGATCAAGACCATTAGCAATACAAAGATACCTAATGCCATGCTTGATGCGTAATCACGCAATGAACCCGTTTGACGTGAACTTGTGAAGCTATGACCACCTTTTACAAGTGCAGGCAAGACTAACCACAAACGATCAATTGGATCACGACCTAAAATCTTCGCAATAAGCAAATATGGTTTCACAAAAACGATGTCATAAAGCGCATCGAAGCCCAGTGCATTACGGCAAATGTTTGCAAGACCTGCACCCAATGACGTTTTAGCAAAGCCTTTCACTGCGCTATAAGCAAACGCAAACAAGACCACACCAATCACTAAACCAACCAATGCAATACCCACAGCGGTATATTCTGCGCTGTGCATACCATGTTCTAAAGCTTCAGGAATCACAAATGCTGGAATTTTTGCTGCATTTAAAATGCTTTCCACTGGTGCTTTAAGTGCCGCACCGACGAAAGTTGAAAGTACAGCAAGAATCGCCAAAGGACCCCAGAAGGTAATGCCTTTGATCGCATGATACGGTGTATTTTCTTTACCAAAGAACACAACCCAAATGAGACGGAATGTGTAAATCGACGTTAAGAAAGCACCTGCTACACCCACCCAGTACAATGAGTTATACACTGCGATTGATTCGCCTTGCACCCAAACTGCACCCAAGATCGCGTCTTTAGAGAAGAAGCCTACGGTGATGTATGGAATCGCGGCCAATGCACCGCCACCAATAGCGAAACAAGCAAATAGGAATTTGTTCTTGTAGAACAAACCGCCCATCTTGAAGATGTTTTGTTCGTGGTGGTAAGCCAAAATCACTGCACCCGAAGACAAGAACAATAATGCCTTGAAGAATGCGTGAGTTAGCATGTGGAACAGGCCTGCTTGATAAGCTTCAGCACCCACAGCCATAAACATATAACCCAGCTGACTCATCGTTGAGTAAGCCAAAATACGTTTGATGTCGGTTTGAACCAATGCTGCAAAACCAGCCACTAATAATGTTACTGCACCTGTGATTGAGATAAACATCATCACTTCTGGTGCCATTTCAAACACGGTGTGCATACGGCAGCACAGGTAAACACCTGCAGTTACCATCGTTGCAGCGTGGATCAATGCAGATACAGGTGTAGGACCTGCCATCGCATCGGCCAACCATGTTTGTAATGGGATCTGTGCAGATTTACCTGCTGCACCCAAGAACAACATGAGTGCTGTCCAAATGGTTAAAGATGAACTTTGTGTCATCACTGTTGGTGCAGCTGCAACCACTTCCGCAATGTTTAATGTACCGAACTGTTGGTAAATTAAGAACAAAGCGATCAGTAAGAACACATCACCGATACGTGTTACGGTAAATGCTTTAATTGCTGCAAAACCATTTGCAGGGTTTTGGTAGTAGTAACCAATCAGCAAGTAAGAACATAGGCCCACGCCTTCCCAACCTAAGAACAATAACGCTAAGTTATCGCCCAATACGAGCAGCAACATGCTAGCAACGAACAGGTTGAAATAAGAGAAGAAACGTGCAAAGTCTTCTTCACCACGCATGTACCATGACGCAAAGATGTGAATCAGGAAACCCACACCCGTCACCATACCCATCATGAGCAGTGATAAACCGTCAAGATGTAAGCTAATGCCTGGGCTTAGATTACCGACATTGAACCATGTCCAAAGATGTTGAACATAAGTCACTTTGCCATTATTAACAAAGTCTAGACCAGCGATCAAAGCAACCAATGCAGAAAGGCCAACCGCTCCCACACCAATAATGGCAGCGACATTTTCAGGAAGCTTGTTGCGACCTGCCGCTAAAAGGACAAAACCAATGAGCGGGAATAATACTGTTAAATATAAAAAACTCATCCGCGCATCTCACTAGCAGCATCCACATCCAAGTGATGGAAGCGATGGTAGAACTGAAGGACGATCGCAAGACCAATACAAGCCTCTGCCGCAGCAAGCGTTAAGATCAGAATAAACATGATTTGTCCGTCTGGTTGTACCCATGCACTACCAGCCAAAACAAACGCAAGCGCAGCTGCGTTCATCATGATTTCAAGGCTCATTAACATAAATAATAGATTGCGTCGCACCATCACACCGTAAAAACCCAGTGCAAAAAGAATGGTTGCAACAATCAAACCATGTTCTAAAGGGATGTTGCCCATTATTGTTTGTCCTCTTCTGCACCTGGTTCACGTTTGCCAAGATGGAATGCTGCAACCAACGCAGCAAGCAATAACATGGCAGCAACTTCAACCAATAATAAATAGTGAGTAAAGAGTGCTTGGCCAACGACTTTTGGACCCACAACTTCGGTACCCATAACAGGGCCAGCCGCTGTGTAGTCAGAGCCGAGCATCCACACCAACACCAAGCCCATTAAGAAGCTCATGAGTGCTGGATATGCCCAAGCAGACGATGTTAACCATTTACGCTCTTGTTCAACGGTGTGTTGACCAAGGTTTAACATCATCACTACGAATACGAATAACACCATGATCGCGCCTGCATAGACGATGATCTCAAGCGCGCCAGCAAATGGCGCACCCACGATCATAAACATACCTGCAACCGCAAGAAGTGACACGATCAAGCTTAATAAAGCGTGTACAGGATTCGCGTTGGTCACAACACGAATCGTAGAAACGATGGCCACAAGTGCCATCAAATAAAATGGCCACATCATGGTAATAAGCTCCGTACATCAACTGGTGCACTTTCACGCTGCGCTTGACCTTTGTCTTTTCCAGTTACAGCCATACCTGTTACACGGTAGAAGTTGTAGTCTGGGTATTTACCAGGACCTGAAATGAGTAAGTTTTCTTTCTCATAGACCAAGTCTTGACGAACATATTCACCCAACTCGAAATCTGGAGTCATTTGAATTGCAGTCGTCGGACATGCTTCTTCACACATACCGCAGAAAATACAGCGTGAGAAGTTGATACGGAAAAACTCCGGATACCAACGACCATCTTCTTTTTCTGCTTTTTGTAGTGAAATACAGCCAACAGGACATGCAACTGCACATAAGTTACACGCAACACAACGTTCTTCACCATCTGGGTCACGTGTTAACACGATACGACCACGAAAACGTGGTGGAACAATTTGTTCGGCTGGCACTTCTGGGTAAAGAATGGTGTCACGTTTACGTGTCACGTGTGAGAAAACCATCCACAGTGAACGTACGATTGACCCGAACCCAGCTAGAATTTTATACATTTTATTCTCCCTGCCCCTACCACAGAATCACTGCGCCAGTAACTAATAAGTTAACTAACGCTAATGGTAAGCAAATCTTCCAACCAAAGTTCATCACTTGGTCATAACGCGGACGCATAAGTGAACCACGAGCCAAGACAAACATCATCACAAAGAATGCTGTTTTGATAATGAACCAGAATACTGGTGGAATGAACGGAATATCGATGTTAAATGGCGCTAACCAACCACCGAAGAATAGCGTTACGATCAATGCAGAGATCAGAACTACGTTGACGTATTCCGCAACGAAGAACATCCCCCATTTCATACCGCCGTACTCGACGTGGTAACCTTCCGCCAATTCTTGTTCTGCTTCTGGTTGGTCAAATGGGTGACGGTGAGTTACCGCAACACCTGCAACCACGAAGATTAAGAAACCTAAGAACTGTGGAATTACAAACCATACATCTTTTTGTGCTTCTACAATTTCACGCATGTTGAATGAGCCTGCAATCGCAACCACACCCATCAATGAAATACCCAAGAACACTTCATAGGAAATGGTTTGAGCTGCAGAACGTAGACCGCCAAGCAATGCATATTTGTTGTTTGAGGACCAACCACCAAACAATACAGCATAGACTGCAATACCTGCCATTGCCATAAAGAACAATAGACCGATGCTCATGTCTGCAACACCTAAGTATGGTGATACAGGAATAACCATGAACGACATCACCGCTGTTGCCATGGCAACAGCAGGAGCTAAACGGAAAGTCAATTTGTCAGCAAACTTTGGTGTCCAGTCTTCTTTGAACATGATTTTCAGCATGTCGGCAACGATCTGGAACATCCCCCCAGGACCTACACGGTTCGGACCATAACGGTCTTGCCATAAGCCCAGTAAACGACGCTCAATAAAAGACATCAACGCAGCGATGAGTACTACAACGAGTAAAATCACAATCGCTTGAATGACTGAGTAGGCAATTGGCCAGTTCTCAGCCCAAAGCGGCGTTTGACGGATTAATTCTTGTTGCATGAATTACGCTCCTACCGCGACTGATACAGGCTCAGCAAGTGAAACCGTAGGTGCAAGACCAACTGGATAACCAATATAACCTGTAGGTAAATAATCAATCACTTGAACTGGAAGTACGATCGAAGTCTCGCCTGCTTTCACAGTGATTTTTTGACCATCTTGAACATTCAAACGAGTTGCATCTTGCTCACCCACTGCAAAGACCGCTTCAGGAATACGCGATTCCATCGCAGGTGTTTTCACAGTAAATTCACCAGAAGCAAAAATGTGATGCATCGGCACTAAACGGAAGCTTTCAGGGTTTGCAACCACAACCGCTGGAGCAACGAAACTACGTGCTGGACGCTTCGCTAAACGATCGAATAAACGCACACCCGAATCACCACCTTTTAAGTGACCACCCACGTTATCTTGGAATTTATTCCAAGCTTGCGGTGAGTTCCAACCTGCTGACCATGCAAATGGTACCAGTGGAGACGGCGTCTGGTTCCCAACATAACCTTCCATAGAGAATGTTAATGCAGAGTCGATATCTGTCGGTTGTTTCGGTTCATGCACGTTCAATGGTGCACGCATAGAGGTACGACCAGAGTAACGACGCGGTTCACGCGCAACTTTCAAACCATGGACACGGAAGCCCGCATCTGGAGCCACATCTTGAATCGCAGCAAGTGCAGGTACGTTTTTCGCAACTGACTCGATGACATCATCAAGTAAGGTCCAAGAAATCGCTTTGCCCTTCACGCCGGTTTCAATGGCATGTAACCAGCGCCAAGATTCTTTAATCGCCAGTTCAGGTTTGTAGTAGCTCGGGTCATACACTTGATAGAAACGTTGTGCACGGCCTTCTTGAGAGACAACCGTACCATCACCTTCAGCAAATGACGCAGCAGAAAGTACGATATCCGCTTTCTTCACAGTTTCAGTTTCAGAGTGATCTAAAACAATCACATCTTTACCAGAAAGTGCCGCTTCAACTTGTACCGCAGGCAAACGACGGAATAGATCATTTTCAACAATCACAACCGTGTCATAGTCTTGTGCAAAAGCTTGTTCTAAGCTTTGTCCACCGAAGATTGCTAAGCCCATAGAGTTCACTTCTGGAACAGTCAAGCTTAAGCCAGCATTTCCACCAAGATTTTGCGCGACTTGTGCAGCAGCTTCCATGATGGATGCATCTTGTAAACTTGTACCTGAAATGATCAATGGTTTCTTCGCCGCTTTCAGTGTATCTGCAATGTTCTGAGCAAATGCTTTCGCATCATCTGCCAGACCAAGAATTGCATCACCCTTCACAGCAGCAGCAACGGCAAAACCTAAACGAGCGATGTCGTTTGGAGAAGCAACCACTTCACCAGCAGCAACATCAGCTAAGCGTGTTTGCGTTGCAGCGAGGATGAAAATCGGTGATTTCGCATCTTGAGCAATACGTTGTAGCGGTTCTGCTAACCAGTCTTGGGTACGACGTTCCGCAGCCATTTCTTTGGCTTTGTTTTTCGCCGCTTGACGAACAGACAACGCCATACGTGGTGCAGTTTGCGTTAAGTCTTCACCCAAAATAAGCACAGCATCATAGCTTTCGATTTCACGCATACCCGGATTATATACACCTTCGGTTTGCATAATCGATGCAGCCAATTCAACCAAGTTTTGCTCTTTTTGAGACATACCTGTTGAATAGTTCTCTTGACCAACTAATTCGCGAAGCGCGAAGTTCGACTCAAGTGATGCACGTGGAGAACCAATACCCAAAACTTTTTTGACTTGGATATTTGCAATTACCGTATCTAATGCCTGATCTACAGAAACTGTAGTGACTTCAGCACCATCACGGAACTGCGGTTGACGTGGACGATCTGCACGGTTCACATAGCCCGTACCAAAACGACCTTTGTCACACAAGAAGTATTGGTTCACTTCACCGTTAAAACGGTTTTCGACACGACGAAGTTCGCCATAACGCTCACCCGGAGAGATATTACAACCCGAAGAACAGCCTTGGCATACGCTTGGCGCATACTGCATGTCCCACTTACGGTTATAACGTTCTGAGTGAGTTTTGTCGGTGAATACACCTGTAGGACATACTTCAGTCAAGTTACCTGAGAATTCAGACTCTAAAGTGCCTGACTCAGGACGACCAAAGTAAACGCGTGACGCGCTTGCATACACACCAAAGTCTGTACCACCCGCATAGTCGTTGTAGTAACGAACACAACGGTAACATGCGATACAACGGTTCATTTCGTGTGAAATGAATGAGCCCAGCTCTTGGTTGTAGTGTGTACGTTTAGTGAAACGGTAACGACGACGATCATGTTGAGTCATCACGGTCATATCTTGTAAATGACAGTGCCCACCTTCTTCACAGACTGGACAGTCGTGTGGGTGGTTCGTCATCAAGAACTCAACAATTGACGCACGGAAGTCTTTCGCTTCTTTGTCTTCAATCGAGATGTAGGTATTGTCAGATGCAGGCGTCATACATGACATGACTAAACGACCACGCGTATCTTCAGGATTCGCGTATTGAGTCACGGCACATTGACGGCAAGAACCGACAGAACCTAAGGATGGATGCCAACAAAAGTACGGGATATCAATACCCAAAGACAAACATGCTTGCAGCAAGTTCTCTGAGCCATTGACTTCGTACGATTTGCCATCGACATGAATTGTAGCCATAGTCGAATTCCTTAAGCTTGTTCTACGTTGCTAGTTTGCGCAGCAGCATTCACTACTTTTGCTTCAAACTCGCCACGGAAATATTTGAGTGCACCCATCAACGGTTCCATTGCACCTGGAGCATGCGCACAGAAAGTCTTACCAATCCAAAGCTTACGAGTAAGTTCTTGTAAGTGATCGATATCTTCTTTCTTACCTGTGCCATCTTCCAGTGCTTTCAGTGCTTTCACCGCCCACGGTAAACCATCACGACAAGGCGTACAGAAACCACATGACTCACGTGCAAAGAATTCTTCTAAGTTACGTGTCGCTGAAACCATACATTGCGTTTCATCCACCACCATCAGCAAACACGTACCTAAACGTGAACCTGCTTTCATGATGCTCTCAGCATCCATCGGTAGATCAATGTGTTCAGCAGCCAAGAAGTCTGTAGACGCACCACCCGGTAACCATGCTTTAAGCTTCAAGCCATCACGCATACCGCCCGCATAGTCTTCAATGACTTCACGCGCAGTTGTACCAAATGGAAGCTCCCAAAGACCAGGGAATTTCACCTTGCCAGATGCACCATAAATTTTTGTGCCTGGATCTTTCGACTTACCCGCAGATAAGCCGATATACCATTCAGGACCACGCAACATGATTGCTGGTAGGTTATTGTAGGTCTCTACGTTGTTCACAATTGTAGGACGACCCCAAGCACCTGCAACTTGTGGGAATGGTGGTTTCGTACGTGGGTTTGCACGGCGACCTTCAAGCGAGTTGATCAATGCAGTTTCTTCACCACAGATATAACGACCCGCACCCGTGTGCACATGCAACTCGAAGTTCCAGCCAGTTCCAAGGATGTTATCACCCAAGTAACCTTTGGCACGAACTTGCTCAAGCGCTTCATTTAAGTACGCAGCTGCTTCAATGTACTCGCCACGAATAAAGATATAACCATGAGTTGCTTCTAGCGTATACGCTGCAATCAACATCCCTTCGATCAATTGGTGAGGAAGTTTTTCCATCAACAAACGGTCTTTAAAGGTCCCTGGTTCCATCTCATCGGCATTACAAATCAGGTAACGTGGACCTGAGTTGTCATTTGGCGCCATCAAAGACCATTTGATCCCTGCTGGGAAGCCTGCACCACCACGGCCTTTTACGGTCGCAGCTTTAATCACTTCAAGCACATCTTTCGGCGGCATGGTGATTGCTTTTTTCAGACCCGCGTAACCTTCGAGCGCTTCGTAATCATCGGCATTACGAACGTGCTCTTGTTTACTCAAACGCCAAGTTAATGGATGCGTTTCTGGGTTACCTTCGCCATAAATTGGTTTTGGTTCGGTATTCATACATACTTCTCCAATAACTGTTTCACTGAAGAAACTTCAACCAAACCGTGAGTGTCTTCATTCACCATTAAGGTTGGGCCTTTGTCACAGTTACCTAAGCAGCAAATCGGCAGCAAAGTAAAACGACCATCAGCAGTCGTTTGACCAAACTGAATGCCTAACTCGCGCTGAAAAGCTTCTGCTAAAGTTTCCGCACCCATCAAGAAGCACGCGATCGAGTCACAAAGTAAAATGACGTTACGACCCACGGGTTGACGGTAAATACGGTTATAGAAAGTTGCAACACCTTCCAAATCAGCAACACTGATTGTCAATAACTGAGCAATGGCGTTTAGCTGCGCGTCATCTACCCAACCATTACGGCGTTGTACACACTTCAAAGCATCCAAAGATGCTGCGCGTGGGTACGGGTAGTGACCAATGTGATGTTCAATTTCGTGGATTTCGTCCGTAGTCAAAATCCCTTCAACATTCACGCGTGGCTTTTTATCAGTCAAAATCATCATAATGCGTTTACCCCTTAGCGATCCACGTCAGCCATAACGACGTCAATGGTCGCTAAATAAATGATCAAGTCAGACATTAAGCTGCCGTTAATCACAGAAGGCATTTGCTGTAAATGCGTGAAGGTCGGTGTACGAATACGGGTACGATAACTCATGGTTGACTTGTCTGAAGTCAAGTAGTAGTTCGACGCACCTTTTACCACTTCCGCCATCACAGATGCTTCACCTGCAGGCATGACTGGACCCCAAGATACGCTTAAGAAGTGCGTAATCAAGGTTTCAATGTCTTGTAAAGTCTTGTCTTTTGGTGGTGGAACAGCCAATGGATGATCTGCTTTGTACGCACCTGAAGGCATGTTGTCTAAACATTGCTTCACGATTTTGAGTGATTCTTCAATTTCACGGAAGTGAACCATCACACGTGCATAAGCATCTCCTTCGTACTCAAGTGGCACATCGAAGTCGTAGTTTTCATAGCCACTGTACGGGCGATATTTACGAACGTCGAAATCAATACCTGTTGCACGCAGACCTGTACCAGTCACGCCCCAAGCCAATGCAGATTTTGCATCATATTGAGCTACGTTACGGGTACGACCAATAAATACTGAGTTGCGTAATGCAGCGGTGTAGTATTCATTCATACGCTTCGGCATCCAATCTAGGATTTCACGAATCAGATGCTGCCAGTTGTTTGGCAAGTCATGCGCTGTACCACCGATACGGAACCATGCTGGGTGCATACGGTAACCAGTGATTGCTTCAATCGCGTCATAGATTTTTTGACGATCCGCAAACATGTAGAAGACTGGCGTCATACCGCCGGCATCTTGAATCGCAGTACCGATATACAATAAGTGGTTATTGATACGGAACAATTCAGACATCATGACACGGATACATTGCGCGCGGTCAGGTACAGTAATACCCGCCATTTGCTCCACACCCATCACATAAGGCATGTTTTGCGCACAACCACCTAAGTAGTCGACACGGTCGGTATAAGGAATGAATGAATGCCAAGTTTGACGTTCAGCCATCTTTTCCACACCACGGTGGTGATAGCCGATATCAGGCACACAGTCTTTCACTTCTTCACCATCCAACTGCAAAATGATACGGAAAGCACCGTGCGCAGATGGGTGGTTCGGACCTAAGTTCAAGAACATGAAGTCTTCGTCGTCATTACCGCGTTTCATACCCCAATCTTCAGGTACGAAACGAAGGTGTTCCTGTTCGTAATCCTGCTTCGCTTGGTTCTGCATGTACGGTGTATATTCCGTAGCACGTGCAGAATATTCTTTACGAAGTGGATGACCTTCCCAATAGGTTGGCAACAAAATACGACGGAGCATTGGATGCCCTTCGAAATTGATCCCGAACATATCGTAAGCTTCACGTTCGTACCAATTGGCATTTGGCCAAATGTTGGTTGCAGTTGGAAGATTTACATCATTTTCACTCAATGCAACTTTGATACGAATATCACTATTACGCTCAAGCGATAATAAGTGATAGAACACAGTAAAGTCAGACGCAGGCAAACCGTCGCGGTGTGTACGTAAACGTTCATCTACCGCTGACAAGTCGAACAACATCACGTATGGACGTGACACTGTACGCAAGAACATTAAAACGTCTTGTACACGTGCGCGCTCAACCCAGACCGTTGGAAAATCTTCAAAGGTCGCTTGCACGTAGAAGTTCTCACCAAACTTGGTTTTGAGCTCTTCTACAATTGCAAATGCTGGGCGTGAATCAACTGGAGTTGATTCTGGCATAGCAATGTCAGTTTCAGCCATTAGCTTGGCTTCCTATTTAATACAAATTCATTCAACCTAAACGACAACTACACCCAGACCGGGTGCATCAAAACAACTGTCGTTTAAATTATTTAATTTCATCCATAGAGCGTAAGTTTTTCACTGCAATACGTTCAGCATTCTTACGGTCACGTTCTGGCATCATCTTTGGCTTATACACTGGCTTAAGATCATCACCAATCACGGCAGAAAGTGGACGGCGCTCTAATTGAATTTGGTCTTGTAACAACATTAATGCTTGGATTAATGCTTCTGGACGGGGTGGGCAACCCGGAATGTACACATCCACAGGAATGATTTTATCCACACCTTGCACAACTGAATAAATGTCGTACATACCACCTGAGTTTGCACAGGCGCCCATTGAGATGACCCATTTAGGCTCAAGCATTTGCTCGTACAAACGCTGAATTACAGGTGCCATTTTTACAAAACACGTACCCGCAACAATCATCAAGTCAGCCTGACGAGGTGAAGCACGGATTACTTCGGCACCGAAACGCGACAAGTCATGCACGCCTGTTAAAGTCGTTGCATACTCTACGTAGCAGCAAGATGTACCAAAGTTAAACGGCCAAACTGAGTTCTTACGACCCCAGTTCACTGCTGTATGTGCCACATCCTCTAAACGAGTCATGAACACATTTTTATTCACTTCTTCTTCAAGCGGATCCGTTACGATTTGACGCTCTTGAAGTGGATATTGATCAGCATCCGGATTCGCACGGGTTAATGTATATTTCATCCCGAGTTACTCCTTATCAGACGATTTAGCCGGTGACTTATCTTTCACACGACCAGATGATTGAGCTGGGATTTGACCTGTAGGGTCCATAACCAACTCTTCAATTGAATTAAAGCGAGTGATTTCTGCAAGATTCATATTTGGAGAACCAACTTTAGGTTTAATCCCTGCTGCTTTACGTTTGTCAGAAGGCGACCAGTTAAGCGCACCAGTAGACAACTCATAAACCAAACCAACGAGTAAAACTAAAATAAATACTGCTGCAGTGGTGAAACCCACCCACCCCACTTCACGAACCGATGTAGCCCATGCGTAAAGGTAAAGCGCCTCTAAGTCGAATACGACAAAGAAGATTGCAACCAAATAGAACTTTGCTGACAGGCGGATACGTGCGCCACCAGCACCAACCACACCTGATTCAAATTGCTCTTGCTTTGCACGGCCCCATGACTTACCCCCAAGGAGTAATGGGACAGTGAGCATAAAGACGCAAAGAAATGTAACGCCGATCACGAAGGCAATAATTGCCCATTCGTATGGAGTAATGGCACTCATGCGGGGATAACTCCTGGCAGGCCTAATTTATTAACAAAGAATGCATGTATTGGCCTTCAAATACACCAAACACAAAATTAATCCCGCCAATTGTACCCGATTGCTGACGTAAGTTGCTAGCTTATAGACCTTCGTCTTTAGGATGATTTCTCTTCGTTTTTTGAGATTTTTTCGATGAAAGCCCTTTTATTTCGAAACCAATCGCTTTATCTAATAAAACACTACTATTCTATTATTTTTCCAAATTTTGACATTCAAACAAAGCCTATAAAGCATTTTTCAGCCTCATTCCGATAACAATCACACAATCAGCGGTTTAAAAAACTCAGCTCATCAACCGCAGCATTTTGCTTATTTTAAAAGTACAAAAGTAGATTAAGTCACTCATATTTTTTGTATTTTTTTGCAAATCACTCCAATCAATTAATGCACTTGGCTTTTTCTTGTGCTATTGATATAGACAACCAACAACAAAGAATAAGGAGCACCACATGAGTCTGGAATTCACCCATAAACCTAACTATTTTTTATTTGCCCAGTTGCTTATTCGCCATGTTGAAACTTATGTTCGTAAACACCCCGATGCCAACAATGCCATCTTTGATTTACGCGACATTTATGAACTTTTTCGCCAAGACAAAGCTTCAGCCACCACCAACCTTGATGGCATTATGAATATTGTGGATGAATATAAAATTGAAACAATTAATGGTGATCAGAAGCTCATTAGCCGTTATGGCATAGACACCCAAAACAACTCGTTATTGATTGACTTTAATGCAGATGCGCTTGAAAGCCTAAAACAAGGCAAGCAGATTATTTCTCCCGATGCTAGCATCCAAGAATAAGTCAGCATGAAAAAATAAAAAAGCACCGAATTTCGGTGCTTTTTAATGCTTAACTTTTTGAGTCTGTATTATCTTTGACACTATATTTCTTTTTAGACTTACTAAAGTGGTGTGCCGGCCATGTCATGGTAAAACGTGCACCACCGAGACTTGGGCTTTGATCCACTTTAACGCTACCACCAAACCAATAGGCAATTCGGCTCACAATCGACAAACCTAAACCATAGCCACCCGATGCTCGAGTCCGGCTATCATCCAAACGTGCAAAGGCTTCAAAAACGCGCTCTCGCTCGTCTTCTGGAATACCAGGCCCATCATCTTCAACACAAACATAGGCCATACCGCTGTCATTAATACCACCACTGACCAGCACCTGATGGTCGCCATAACGAACCGCATTACCAACCAAGTTCTGCACCACGCGGTGTAAATAACGACGTTCAGCTTCAACTTTTAAGGTTAAAGGAGGAGCATTTAAATGAATTTCTTTCTGGGTTTTTAAGGCTTCCGTCTCAACCACCACCTGATCTAAGACTTCAAACAATACAATGTTTTCAATATCGAGTGATGGTGTGCCCTGCTCTAACTTTGCGTAGGTCATGATTTCATCAATGAGGGTATTTAAGGCCTCAATGTCTTTATCAATCATATCGACTTGCTGAAGACGGTATTCATAATCGTCTTCTTCCGCTAGCATTTCCATGCCAAAGCGAATACGAGCAACTGGTGTCCGAAGTTCATGTGATACCGCGCGCATCAGTTCACGCTGCGCCTCGATAAGTCGCTGAATATGGTCTGACATGCTGTTATAGCTATTGGCTAGACTGGCCATTTCATCCGTGCCGTCGACAGGCAAACGTAGGGTCATATCACCTGCTTTCATACGGTTTAGACCGTAATTGACCTCACGCAGTTTACGCTGCATCGGTACAAGCAAGCCATACACCCCCAAACTGAGTACAAACAGGCTCAACAAGGTAATCCCTGCTGCGAGCTGAAACGGCATCCAGTTAAAAATAGGCACAGGCCCCAATACCAAAACCTTGCTTGGTGAACTTGGTAAAGGTGGAGACACAATAGAAATGGTGGTGCCACGCACAGAAGCACTATCACGATATAAGATCACGCTATGATCTAAACGCAACCGCCCTATCTGCTCCGACTCTAAAGCCAGATTTTGTACTTCTTCAATTTGTACAGGATAAGAGAAATGTTTCTGTACTTTTTCCAAGTACTCTTCTTCTTGGCCTGGGTAATACACCAGATAATCTAGGATAAAAATCGGGAGTGCTTTCATTTGCAGCTCACCAATTTTATCTACTTTAATATACAGTAAATGATTCGGATCATCTTTTAGACCAATGATCAGGTAAGCTACTTGAGTTTGCGCATCATAACGCACAGCCGCTTTACGCTCACTGATCCGCTTTAACTCTGCACGACTCAAATCCACCTTATCGGCTGGGATCATATTAATCGGTAGTTCAAGCAAATCCGAAGCATCTGAAATCCAGTCTGCTTTTTGCTGTGCATTGGTCTGACGGGATACACCTTCACTAATAATAAAGGAAATCCCGTCCGTCAAAGACTCGCGATATTCTTGCACTCGCTGATAGTTAATAATTTGTACAAGCAAATATCCCATGAGGGCAACAATAGCGACCAGCACTACCAGCCCAGCATAGATACGCAAGAATATACTGTGTTTGAACACTAAAAATGTCCCGTTTTAACGAATCAAATAAACGGCTTAAAGACCATTGGTTTCTTTTACAAATAAGTAGCCTTTACTACGTACCGTTTTAATACGTTTTGGATTTTCAGGATCATCACCAATTTTTGGACGAATACGCGAAATACGCACATCAATTGAACGGTCTTGACCGTCATATTCAATACCACGTAAGCGCTCGAAAATGTCTTCGCGAGAAAGAATGCGTCCTGCATTTGAAGCCAACAACCACAATAAGTCATATTCAGCGCTGGTAAAGTCAACCAACTCACCATTTAAAGTCACTGAACGACCACCGTTATCGATCACCAGATCATCAAATTCGATACGCTGGGCAACTTCATCTTCCGGCGCTTTGTCAGTACGACGTAATAAAGCACGAATACGTGCAAGTAAAACACGTGGCTGAACTGGTTTTGCCACATAGTCATCTGCACCCATTTCTAGACCAAGCACTTGATCCATATCTTCGGTACGTGCAGTCAACATCAAAATCGGTTGGTGATAATGTGGACGAACTTCACGGCAAATGGTTAAACCATCTGCACCTGGAAGCATCACATCCAACACCACCATATCGGGTTGTTCTGCAATAATACGACGAATGGCACGGTTACCATCGGGTTCTACCCCAACCTCAAGACCATTACGGATCAGGTACTCTTGAGTTAAGCGAGCTAGGCGCTCATCGTCTTCTACGATTAAAATTTTTGGTAACTTTTCTTCTTGGCTCATGGAGTGCCCCTTTATTTTGACGACTTAACGTATCCTTTAAAATCCAAGGGATACGCTCTGATATATTTTGCAATATACACACGTTTACATTGTAAACAAGATCTTGTTCACCAAACTGATACATCAAAGTAGCATTTTGTTATACATTTTTTTAGCCTCCAAATGAGCGCTTTCTCGCGTTTGCTGTATATCCAACCAAAGCAAAAGAAACGTTTCTTTACAAAATGGCGATTTTTCATACCAAGTCACTGTTTGAACAGTTTATAACTCACTCATTCGCCTGTTTTGAACTTATCCACAATGTTATCTATAAGCACTTAAACCGAGCTTTGTTATGCTATCGCCTTGTCTAATAAGGCTTAATACAAGAATCATAAAAAAGGGATCTTTTTGAGATCTTTTCGAGACCAGATCGATCAAAATATTTAATAAAATGTCAATATTGATCTACCCTGAATTTTCCCGTATCTTGTGTTCAATTAATTTTTAAACCACTAGGTCTTGTGTTTAAACCTCAAACACTGTGGCATAAAAATTGCCCAGTTCAAACGGTCCATAGACATAAAAATAGATGACAAAATGGAGCTATGCTAGCATGAGCGTATCGAATTCAACCCCTGGTCAAATTCAGGTGATTAAACGCACTGGAGATGTTGCCAGCTTTGACGCAGAAAAAATCTCTGTTGCCATTGGTAAGGCATTTTTGGCTGTTGAAGGCCAACAAAGTGCTGACTCAAGCCGCATCCACGATCGTATTTCTCAACTTACCGAGATGGTATTAAATACGTTCAGTCGCCGCCTACCTTCTGGCGGTACAATTCACATCGAAGAAATCCAAGACCAAGTTGAACTTGCGCTGATGCGTACAGGTGAACAGAAAGTTGCTCGTGCGTATGTCATCTACCGCGATCAACGTGCTGATGCTCGTAAACAAGCAGGTGAAAACCATCACCCAACCTTACAAATCACTGACGCCAATGGTCAGCTTCAACCGCTTGACATGCGTAAGCTTGAAGCGACTGTAACAAAAGCGGCTGAAGGTTTAGAAGGCATCAATGTTCAAGCGATCATCGATGAAACCATTAAAAACCTTTACAACGGTGTAAAAGCGTCAGATATCGCAACCACGATGATGATGGCAACACGTACACGTATCGAACAAGAACCAAACTATACCTACGTGACGGCTCGCCTACTTCGTGATGAATTGGTCGCGACAGGTTTGACTTTCCTTGGCTTGTCTGAAGACACAGCTGAAGGCGATGCTTTAGAAACTTTCCTAAAGAAAGGTATTGAGCTAGACCTACTTTCACCAGAACTTCTCAACTTTGACCTTGCGAAATTGGCCGCAGCGATTCAACCAGAACGCTCAAACCAATTTACGTACTTAGGTCTACAAACATTATTTGACCGTTACTTCATCCACTCAGATGGCGTGCGTTTCGAATTGCCACAGTTATTCTTTATGCGTGTTTCGATGGGTCTTTCACTCAACGAAGCAAACCGTGAAGAACGTGCAATCGAGTTCTACAACCTCTTGTCGAGCTTCGATTACATGGCATCTACGCCTACCCTGTTTAACTCCGGTACGCTACGTCCTCAATTGTCGAGCTGCTACTTGACCACGATTGATGATGACCTGTATGACATTTATGGCGCGATGCGTGATAACGCAATGCTATCTAAATGGGCAGGCGGTTTAGGTAATGACTGGACGCCAGTTCGTGCTTTGAACTCGTATATCAAAGGTACAAACGGTAAGTCACAAGGTGTAGTTCCATTCCTTAAAGTGGCGAACGATACTGCTGTTGCAGTAAACCAAGGTGGTAAGCGTAAAGGTGCAGTCTGTGCATACCTTGAAACTTGGCACTTGGACATCGAAGAATTCCTAGAGTTACGTAAAAACACCGGTGATGACCGTCGCCGTACGCATGACATGAACACGGCAAACTGGGTTCCTGACTTGTTTATGCAACGTGTTTTTGAAGATGCTGAATGGACCCTGTTCACGCCGTCTGAAACACCAGATCTACACGACTTAATGGGTGCAGAGTTCGCTGAGCGTTATGCACACTATGAAGCGATTGCGAAAGAAACAAACATGTTGCACAAGAAAATCCGTGCAAAAGATTTGTGGCGCAAAATGCTGTCGATGTTGTTTGAAACTGGTCACCCGTGGATCACATTCAAAGACGTATGTAACTTACGTTCACCACAACAACACGTTGGCGTAGTTCACTCTTCTAACTTGTGTACAGAAATCACATTAAACACAAGCAAAGATGAAATTGCGGTATGTAACTTAGGTTCGATCAACCTTGTACAACACGTTCAAGGTGGTGTGTTAGACCGTGAAAAGCTTGCACGTACCGTAAAAACAGCGGTTCGTATGCTCGATAACGTGATCGACATTAACTACTATGCTGTGCCACAAGCGAAAAACTCGAACTTGAAACACCGCCCAGTGGGTATGGGTATCATGGGCTTCCAAGATGCGCTGTATGAAATGCAACTCGCTTATGGCTCTGATGCAGCAGTAGACTTCGCTGATGAATCGATGGAAGTGATCAGCTACTACGCAATTTCAACATCAAGTGATTTGGCTGTTGAACGTGGTACTTATGAGACATTTAAAGGTTCACTGTGGGATCAAGGTATCCTGCCAATTGACTCACTAGACCTTGTTGCTAAAACACGTCCTGAGCGTATGTTTGAAGTTGACCGCACTCAACGTTTGGACTGGGACACTTTACGTGCCAAAGTTCAAAAAGACGGTATGCGTAACTCGAACGTGATGGCCATTGCACCGACTGCAACCATTTCAAACATTTGTGGTGTGTCTCAGTCGATTGAGCCAACATTCCAAAACTTATATGTAAAATCGAACCTATCAGGCGAATTCACAGTGATCAACCCGTACCTAGTACGTGCGTTGAAAGACCGTGGTCTGTGGGACTCTGTGATGGTGAATGATCTGAAACACTTTGAAGGTTCGGTTCAGAAGATTTCTCGTATTCCTGAAGAGCTTAAAGCAATCTTCGCGACGGCATTTGAAGTTGAGCCACGCTGGATTGTGGATGCTGCATCACGTCGTCAAAAATGGATCGATCAAGCGCAGTCTTTAAACCTTTACATCTCTGGTGCAAACGGTAAGAAACTTGATTTGACCTATAAAATGGCTTGGTTACGTGGTCTGAAAACAACGTATTACCTCCGAGCTTTAGGTGCAACTTCTGCTGAGAAATCAACCATTAACACTGGTGCATTGAACGCAGTAAAACCTGCAACTGTAACGGCAGCGCCTGTTGCAGCAGTTGCTCAGGAAGTTAAACCAGAAGTGGTTGCTGAAGATGAAGGCTTCGGTCAAGCAGCTCCAGTGCCAATGGCGTGTTCAATTGACAATCCAGACTGTGAGGCTTGTCAGTAATCACCTCCCCTAACCCCTCCTAAAAGGAGGGGAATTACACCAAACTTATTGAGGTGTGAAAGTCCCTCTTTTAAAAGAGGGACTTAGGGAGATTAAAAAAGTTAGAATTCTTGGATTAATTATGTAAATAGTTAATTCAACTCAGAGGCAAAGTAATTCCTACTACTAATCCTAAGAGACAAATTTTAGACATAAAAAAAAGGGAATCTTCCTACAGATCCCCTTTCCAGTCTAAGAAGCGAGTTCTTCGACATATTGCTTCGTAAAAAGCAGGTGAATAATCGCCTGATCTCGCAATATCGTCAAGGACTTTTGGGTAACAACTGCTCTAATGAATGATATTTAAGGAGATATAAATGGCAGTTTATTCGATAAGCTACGACCTCTATAAGGAAGGTCAAAGCTATGAAGCCTTAATCAAAGAATTAAAAAGCTTTGATAGCTGGTGTCATTTAATGAAATCATATTGGCTTATCAGTACCCCTAAAAGCGCTGATGAAATTTATGAAAAGTTAAATAAACATCTAGATAAAAATGATCACGTTCTTGTATTGCAAGCATCTAAAGATTTTAGAGGTTGGCTATCACTCAAAGGATGTGATTGGATTCAAGAACATATTTAATATGTTTCATTAAAGGAACCCACCATGCTCCATATGACACATAACTATATGTTAGGTCTTGCGACCTTGGTGATTTCCTTTGTGGTTTTGTTTTATATGCCCATTGCCTACTTTTGGGTAAAAGCAAACCAAAGCAAAAAGCGAAAGCAAAATAAGTCGTGAGAATCACGTTCTATGCACAGTTTTAGAACAATGATTGGCAAAACTTAATTTTGCTTTCACAAATTAAGCGTATAGTAAGACATCTCAGCACTGCTGGATGTCGATAAAAGATATAAAGCAACGTAGAGAGAATTGATATGTCTATCCTAAGTTGGGACGATTTCGAAGATGATTCGCAAAAACCGGCTGCACCTGAACACAAGTCTGCGCCCGTCGAACCGCAAAAAGCGGCTAATCCGCAGATGGTATCTGCTGCAGAGCAACCACAGAAGAATGTGGCAACTGCACAACCCACTTCAACCCCTCGAAGCCGATCAACAAATCCAGCCGATCCATTGGCAAGAGCATCTAACGCCTTAGAAAGTTTAGATGTTGCTCCAGGTCTAGAAGAACTAGAAATGGGTGCACAACGTGTACAAGTTGACGACAAAGCGATGATTAACTGTCGTGCGGACTTAAACCAACTTGTACCGTTCAAATACGAATGGGCTTGGCAGAAATATCTAGACGGTTGTGCAAACCACTGGATGCCACAAGAAGTCAACATGAACCATGACATTGCGCTTTGGAAGTCTGAAAATGGCTTAACTGAAGACGAACGTACCATTGTTATGCGCTCACTTGGTTTCTTCTCTACAGCAGACTCATTGGTTGCAAATAACTTGGTGTTGGCGATTTACCGTCACATCACCAACCCTGAATGCCGTCAGTACATTTTGCGTCAAGCGTTTGAAGAAGCTATTCATACTCACGCTTACCAATACTGTATCGAATCTTTAGGTATGGACGAAGGCGAAGTCTTCAACATGTATCGCGAAGTTCCATCAGTTGCGCGTAAAGCAGCTTGGGGCTTGAAATATACGCAGTCTTTAAGTGATCCTACTTTCCAAACTGGTACACCTGAAAACGACCAAATTTTGCTTCGCAACTTGATCGCGTTCTACTGTGTCCTTGAAGGGATCTTCTTCTACTGTGGTTTCAGCCAAATCTTGTCGATGGGCCGTCGTAATAAGATGAATGGTGTTGCTGAGCAATTCCAATACATCTTACGTGATGAGTCGATGCACTTGAACTTTGGTATCGATATGATTAACCAAATCAAGATCGAAAACCCAAGCTTGTGGACTGCTGAATTCCAAGAAGAAATCATTCAAATGATTCTTGAAGGAACAATGCTTGAAATCGAATATGCGCGTGACACTATGCCACGTGGTGTATTGGGTATGAATGCTGCGATGATGGAAGAATACTTGAAATTCATCTGTAACCGTCGTTTAGCTCAGTTGGGCTTGCCTGAGCAGTTTGCTGGTGTGAACAATCCATTCCAGTGGATGTCTGAAATGATGGACTTGCGTAAAGAGAAGAACTTCTTCGAAACGCGTGTGACAGATTATCAGACTGGCGGTGCGTTGAGCTGGTAAGGTAAAACATCACGTGACACATAAGTTGTCATAGATGAAAAAATAAAAAGGCTGCTATTTGCAGCCTTTTTTCTATTAGAAACAAATTATCGTAATTCTTTGATCATAGTATTACCTTGTTGATCTAAAGACGTATATTGGCTTCGGGCATAATCAACCAAGTCTTTAGGATAATAGGGTTTATCCCGATAACTCCTATCATCTATTCTCAATACAACGGTAACTGCCGCTGCTTCAAGCGACCAATAGCCTGGGAAAAAACTACTCTTATGTCGGTCATGATACGGCTCGCGTTTGCTAGAACCATACCATTTATCCAAATACTGTGACATCAACTTAGGTCGGTCTTCTTCTTTTGCTGCAAATACTTTATCTAGTTTGCGATAAGGCAACTGTCTTAAATAAATATTCGAAATATCTCGGTCTGGTAACCAAGGAGAAACTAACTTGTCTAATAATGCATCTTGTTCATCATTTTCATAAGCCAAAATATCCATAATTGTAGGTAAATGTTCAAGTTGAGTAAACAGAATCGAAAAGCAGACCAACTGTAGAGCTTCCCAATATTCGTCTGTAATCAACTCTAAATGCGGTACTAAATGGCCGTCACATTCACTACTTTCATGAAAATTGATATGGTGTTTCGCATGTATATTCCAATATTCGACTATAGTTGGAAAAAATGATGCAAGATTTTTAACAGGTAATCCTGCAGTATAGCTAATTAATAAACTTTCCAAGGATAGTTTAGCCAAAGTATTTGATGCCATAGATAACCCAGTCAAACGATTGCTAGGGATATTCTCTGGATTGCTTAATGTTTTAACTCCTATCGAAATCTTTCTAAAAATAGCATCTATTCGTGAATTATAATCTTTATGACTTTGATAATTTTCTCTATGAAAATTATTCCAATCATCTAATGTTAAAATATCCATAAACCTACTCAATAACAGTTTAATTGAGTAATTAAAAATTTCTCCCAAATCAATCTTATTACTCTAAACGCCAGAAAATTTTTATAAAAAAGGAACCTCATCAGTTCCTTTAAATTCATATCAATGACTTAAATCCAAATACCAAATCGTTTCACCCCAAGCATTATTTGGAATCTCGGGCATCACATCACCTTGGTTAAAATGACGTTTATCCATGTTGTTTGCTGGGCTATACCATTCACCAGATTGAGGGCATATTTCACCTGCAAAACAACGTAAACGCTTGTCACCATCCTCAGCATTACCTTGTTGATCTAAAGGCGTATATTGGCTTCGAGCATAATCAACCAAGTCTTTTGGATAATAAGGTTTATCCCGATAACTACTATCATCTATTCTCAATACAACGGTAACTGCCGCTGCTTCAAGCGACCAATAGCCTGGAAATTGACTACTCTTATGCCGATCATGATAAGGCTCTCGTTTACTGGCTCCATACCATTCATCCAAATACTGTGACATCAGTTTTGGTCTGTCTTCTTCTTTGGCTGAAAAGACTTTATCTAGTTTTCGATAAGGCAACTGTCTTAAATAAATATTCGAAATATCTCGCTCTGGTAACCAAGGTGATACCAACTTATCTAATAGAGCATCTTGTTCGTCATTTTCATAAGCCAAAATATCCATGATCGTAGGTAAATGTTCAGGTTGAGCAAACAGTATCGAAAAGCAGACTAACTGTAGTGCTTCCCAATATTCACTTGTAACTAACTCTAAATGTGGGACTAGATGTCCATCGGATTCACCGCTTTTGTGAAAATCTAAATGAAAAAATTCTAATTTTTTAAGAGCATAAATAACATTTGGAAAATATTCAGATAATACATTTACAGGAACACCTGCTGAATAACTAAAGAATTCAAGCTCTAAAGAAGCCTCAAAAAAGTGATTAGATGATAAATAAACCGCACCTTTGGGTTTGTCTTTTAAAAAATCTTTGTCATTTAGTCTTTCAGCAATTGTTAGGGTTGATTCTAAAGCTTGCTTAATAGTGTATTCATAATCCTTGAACTTTTGATATGGTTCGCGTCTTAACGACTCCCAATCACTTTTGCTTAACAACTCCATATATGACTCTCTATTCAACTAAAATATTATCGGGTAAAAAAATTAGAGGCATCTGAATATTATGTGATTTACCTTTTGATCGATCATGTTGCTCATATTGTTTTCCTGTTACCATATAAATTTCACGGTTATATATTGTTGGATATGACAAATTACGTAGAGCAATTATAATATTTGCAGATATAGTATTCTTATGTGTAGCAGAAACTGAGTTATCCTCTTTTAATGAGGCTCCAATCCATTTATGACTCATTTGACGACCTTTCGTCTTAGTTCCGCCTAGACCCGCTTTACCTTTACTCCCTTCCAAAGCACTTTCATTTTTAATTGAAGTCTCAGCACTGGTTGATCTCTTTCCTAAGCCTGAATTTTCATTATATTCAGTTTTTTCGTTAAAAATATTTCCAATCTCAGAACGATTTCCTTCAATAGCCTTAGCATCGGATTGTGCCATACCAGCCAAAAAAGAAAAGTGACCAAAAATACTTCCCTTCGTTTCGCCTACTAAATATTTACGCCCTTTATGGTTACCAAACCATAAATGATCTATACCGGTTTGGTTAATATCTTGCTTACGTATCCGATCACCAGCCGCATTACGCTTTAAACGCTCATACTCCTCAATCAAACGTCCATTATCATTGACCTTACGTAAAGATTTACGCTTTTCTTTCGAATAATAATCAACGATATGTTCGGCTGGCACGCCAGTAGACCAACGCTTTTTCTTTGCTTGACGTATTTCATGGCTTTTTTTTGCTTTTGCAGCTGCTGAACTTTGAGCAGTAGGCGCATTATTTTTAACTTGTTGTTGCGCACCACCTCGTTGAGGATTTGAAGGCCTTTGAGCAGGAGGAGGTGTTGCCCCTTTTCCACCACCTCTAGGCACGACAGGTCTTGCAGGAACTTGTTGGCTAGCTTTACCAACAGCAGTTGATGGTAAAGGTGGATGCATATTTAGCATTTGATTGACAGTTTTTTGAATTTCAGCAAATGCAGCGTTCATATACTTAGGCGCATCTTTTTTTACCTGAGTAAACATTTTGATTACTTCATTGACCTTTGGGCGACCTATAACCTGTTTAGCTAACCAAGAATCAAGTACATCAACAATCTCATCAATCATTTTATTGAGTAAAGAAATACACTCATTTTTTAACTTATTCCAATTTATTTCTTTGAGTGCTTTTTTGGGATCGATCTTGGCATATTTACGCATTGCATCAAAGACACGTTCTGCATTTGCCCCATTTTTAGCCAACTTAAACCCAGCTTTAAATGCATCACCAAAACCTGGGATACATCCTATCAGCGTAATGACTAAATCCACCCAGCCCATAACATTTGTAGGATTTGCTGAAACTAAAATAATGCCTCTAATCAAATCCCTTAGGTCAAATAATTGACCTACTACAGGAACACAACCTAAAACAGCAGTCACAATAATCTGACTTGGACCTGTCCCGCTGCCATCAAGTAAGCCCATAAACCATTTACCAACATCATCATCAGCTTTTTTAAGTTGTTGTTGGGAGACATGGGGATTAACAGGTTTAGTTGCATTTGCAGGAACAGAAGGTAAATTAGCCATTAAATATCACCTTCTTGAAAATTACGTTCTGTTTCCGCTTCATCGTCAGTTAAGTTTTTTAAATGAATATCAGTGTATGACTTTGTTTCAGGATTAATTTCATTGTCTAACTGAACCGTACCGGGTTTGTCGGAGAGTCAATATTCTGAGAGACTATCCCGATGACAAAATTAAAATATACCCCTGAAATCAGAGAAAGATCGGTTCAATTATTGATTGAATCTGAAAAAGATTATCCTTCTACTTGGGCTGCAATCACAGCAATTGCGCCTAAGATTGGTTGTACTCCTGAAACACTTCGTGCCTGGCATCAAAAGCATTTAGATCAGCAAAATCCTATTAAAGTACAACAGATATCTGATCAAGAAAAAATGAGGCAAATGGAACGTGAAATTAAAGAATTAAAGCGTGCCAATGAAATTCTACGTAAAGCAGCCGCTTTTTTCGCCCAGGCGGAGCTCGACCGCCCACACAAATAATGGTGGATTTTATCCATAACAATAAAGATCGA
>NZ_KB849236.1:115618-166802 GCF_000368045.1 Acinetobacter johnsonii CIP 64.6 | reverse complement strand
CCGAGATGACCAAAAACGGGCAGATGATTTAGTGAAACGTAATTTTAATGCTGATCATCCAAACCAACTATGGGTGGGTGACTTTACGTATATTCAAACTCATTCAGGCTGGGTATATACCGCATTTGTTATTGATGTGTTCTCACGAGCAATTGTTGGATGGAAAGTATCTACACGGATGAATACAGATATGGTGCTCGATGCATTGGAGCAAGCATTGCACGATCGAGGTATGCCTAAGAATGTGATTCATCATTCAGATAGAGGTGTTCAATATCTTTCTATTCGCTATACCAATCGTTTAGAAGCTGCAAATTTACGAGCATCAGTCGGTACAACTGGTGATTCATACGATAATGCTCTGGCTGAAACGGTGAATGGCTTATACAAAACAGAGGTGATTGAATATTTAAAAGCAGATTGGCAAGGTTTAGCAGATGTACAACTTGCGACACTAAACTGGGTGGATTGGTTCAATAAAGAACGTGTACATAGTGCGCTAGATTATGTATCACCTTTTGATTTTGAAGCAATGTACTATGATAAAATTAACCAGTTAGGTCAGGTGGCCTAACTTAAATAAAAAGTCTCCGACAAACCCGGTACGGTTCAAACATATAGTCATCATAATAATCATGAACAATATCTCCACCATTTTGTATTTCTTCAATTTCATCATCAAAGAAGTTATCGGTTAGATATGATTGATAGACTGATTTAAACGAATCTCTGGCAGAATTAGCATCTTCATCTGTTCTTATTTTCTGATTAATAATAGGATTTTCTAAAAGTTTTATGAAATGATCAGGCTCAACTCTTATATCTTCCCCATATAAAACTTTTGCTTTTTTCCCAAGTTCAATATTTTCTATTTTCGCATAACCGTTTGCATCTAATTGTCCTTTCTGACTTGTTCCATCATCAAATAACAACTCATACGTGGCTTGTTTAACAGGTGATAAGTCTTCATAAACATAATTAAGTTCAATGGAACCCGTATTTTTCCCAATAACAGGTAAATAAGGTAATTGAGCTGAAACCTCTCCCCCACCCATAAACAAATGCTGCCCCGCCTTAACCTCAAACTTTCCACTAGTTGTTGCAAAGACTCCGGAACTATTAATCTTAAGTTCAGAACCATCAGCGATTAATTTAATTTCTTTAGGGCTGGTAATGTAAATGGCATCTTCAGTTGAAATGATCTGTACACCTTTACGTGCTATCAAATCAGCCCCATCTGCTTGAGCCTGTATTTCAACTTTGCCTTTACCTGCATAGAATTTCGCACCGTCCTGTGCGGCAAACAAACTGATTTTACTTTGTGCATGTGCAAGTAAATTCTTTTGGGTACTAAAATTAATACTGTCCCCTGCACTGTGACCAATTTGACCATCTGCTGAAAGGTGAACATCTTCATTTGTAGTCAGAGCAATCGAATGGGGGGAGGTCAATATCATTAAAGCTTGTTTAAATGCTTTTGCCTTCGCCTCACTTTCTTGTTCGATTTGTTCAATAAACTCTTTTAGATTATCCAGTATTTCTAATGGATCGGTTTGTTGATTTTTAGCAACTTCACTTAAAGCTTTTGAATTACTTAGACTAGATTCAAATTGTGATTTCGTTTCAGAAGCATCAAGATGATGACCATTTGCTGAATCTTGTCGATAGGTAGAAAGTAATAAACCCTGTTTAGCTCTGAGTGCTCCCCACTGGTCAGTACGCAGTTCAAAACCTTCACCTCGCCCTTCACTCGTGTCCGTTTCTTTAGGATGACTCAAATTCCCTAAGTTCAGTTGTGTCGCACCATGACTACTTTGTAGCTGGGTACTGATCTGATCAGTCGTGTCATCAAAACGTAGTTGCCCGAAGCCATCCCCTTGGTACTCTTTTGATCGGATCCCTGCCAGTTTTTTGGTATCAGGCAGTTTGCCTGTATTGTCAAATTTGCTTGGATGACGTTGTGCTTCATGGATGCGCCCCACGACAAAGGGTCTGTCAATATTGCCATCAAAGAAGTCGATAACCACGATTTCACCAATACGCAGTAAGAAGCGTGCACCATAACCTTCACCTGCCCAAGGTGTGAGCACATCAACCCAAGCAGAATCTGTGTCATTGTCATTTGAACCTGCACCGCCATCGTGAGTATTGTCTTCACTACGCGTGAACAGGAAACGGACTTTAATACGCCCCCATTCATCCACGTGAATTTCTTCACCACTTGGTCCAACCACTTTCGCGCGTTGTGGTGATGCAATAGGGCGTTGTCGCAGCGGATTGTACTCTGGAACAATGCAGATATTACGTCGTTGTAAAACAAGGTGATTGGCTTGGCGTTCGTCTTTATTATTTGTTGTAATTTCAGCCTGTTGCCAATTGGTTTGTTTCAGCAAAGCTGTGATTTGATCGGTCAAATCTTTAGGTAAATTATTCTGATTATAGAATTTTTTAGATGTGATTAAGAATTCTTTGTCTGAACCACTATGCTGATCAATTTCAGGGTGTTCGTTTAGTTCAAACCAGTAACCCACTTGTGCATCTCGTACGGTCGAGGTAGCCATAAATTGCTTGGCTTGTAAGTCGTAATAGTGACCAAGATGTTGATTAAACTTTTCAATCTGACTATTGCCTGATTTGGTCGTTCCATCTTCACCTTTAAGGTCTTGTATCCATGCAGGTGAAAAATGCCACGCCTGCTCTAAACCTAGACTGGCGTTGTCTTGATTATCACTATGACTATGTTTGCTTTGAACTGAACCCGCACCTTCTTCTACTTCTAAAGTGTTTGCTTGCCAATGCTGAATATGCACAGATGTTGGTTGTATAGAACGCTGCCCGACCAAATTTGTAATCGAATCACTGCTTTCTACAGCACTGCTACGATGGAAGCGAATATTCTGGCGCTCTAAACTTTGATATTGGGCGTTGTCATCAATCAGTCTAAGTTTTTGCGGCTGAATGGGTTCACTTGAACTGGACACTTTGAGCTGAGACTCATCAATAAGCCAGTTAATCCCCTCTGAAGAGAGCAGCCTTTGAATAAATTCACTATCCAATTCATTCGCTTGCATAATGAATGGGCGCACATCATATTCTTTACTTAAACCACTTTTATCCAAAATCAAACTTGAAGCAAATAAGGGACTACGTTGCTGCCACTCGGCAAAAATGGTTTGAACTACATCAACAACAGACTTCGCCATGAAAACTCTAGAATTACGTCGATGCTTCCATAAGGCTGTCGGGTCTTCCACGGTTAAACGGTATATGGTTAAAGCGCCATCGCTTGCCCCTACATCAGCCTTGGTGATGATGCCTGAAATACGATTGAGTTCTGATTTATCAGTGACAATATCGACAGCCACCTGACTACCAATAAATTGCTTTAACGGAATATGAGCGGAGGTAGATAAGCAAAGGAGCTGTAACTCTATACCTGCATTCAGTTCATGCATTCCATCTATGCGCTGAAGGAATACTTGTTCGTTAAGCGAGGTATTGCTGAACTGAATATGAATGGCACGTTTTTGTGCACTAAGTCCAAGTTGCTCTATTGCAGCGTAAATATTATTGGGCATCGTTATTATTAAATTTTAAGTTGTGGCTGATTGTACAAAAGTCTCAAAAAATTTCTTTAATTTTTTGTAACTTTAATAAAATTTTTAAATTTCAGAACCTTTTTTCAATAAATGACCGATCCATCTGTAAGTTTCTATTTTTATAGCTTTGATATTATCCCAGTCATATTCAGCTTAATCCAATTCATTTCTCTGCCCGCTATAGAAATATTAAAATTTTTCAGTTGATACCAGACCACTAAAATTTTACTTTCTTCAAACTGGTTCGCAATTTACTCAAACTTCGTTTAACCCGTTAACAATTACAGCCTTCTACATAACCCGCAATTCTTGAAGCTGTTGCTTATCAGGCAATATAGGCACTCCCCCATAGATACATAGCCTACTGGCAATAGCTTATACATAGAAGCAATTGAGCTGCTACTGACAGAGAGTTTAGATCATCACCTTACGCAGGATAAATAAAGATTAAGCACATCAATTATTATTCGAAAAAAAGACCTAGATATTCACATCTTAGTATTTGAATTAAGATCCAGCCAGCTTATGTATATCAATATATGGCATAGAATTAACTACACAGGAAGGATTAGAAAAGCTGAATGCAAAATTATAAAAATAATAGTTTATATTATAAGTTATACGTGTGATTTATTGATTATCTCTCCACATTTCAACGGTTGTATTGGTCACGAATTAAATGAAGCTTGCAACTTTCTAGATTTGGTATAGCTCAAATACATTAAGTTATACATAAAAATTAAAAACTGCGTCTATATAGTTTCTTTGAATCTTCCTATTTTATAATATGTTTTATCCTCAATTCTTTTGGCTTTAATTCCCTCAATCCACATAAACAACGAATATGATTTAAACCCTATTTTTAAATAGTTTAACTTCAAACCACCCAAGACTTGATCATAAAAAGCACCATTAGCTCCCCTATGCACTTATTTTGGTGCAACTCTAAAAACACTTAGAATCACTCAATTAAACTAAAGGTTCAATATTAACAAATTGATTTATAACAATTATAATCAAAGATAAATCAAATTGATTAGATTGGCATAGATTCTGCATTTTTGTATTCCATCATGTATACAAGTTGGAATGCAAAAAATGAGTCAGAACAAATGCATTGGCTGGACACTTCAAGAATGGCAAACCGCTTATCTCAACCAAGATGTTCATCTTGAAGATTTAATCGACTATGTAGCGCAATTACCACAACCTGATCATGCATGGATTTCAATTGCTACGACAGAAATACTTTCCCAACAAATTGAAGCCTTAAAGCAAAAAGCAGATCAAGCCACAGACCTCAGCAAAGAATTGCCTTTATACGGTATTCCATTTGCAGTGAAAGATAACATCGACGTTGCTGGTTTTGTCACCACGGCCGCATGCAAGGCCCTGACAACTGTTGCTACGCAAGATGCTGAAACCATTCGACTGCTTAAAAATGCAGGGGCCATTGTTGTAGGAAAAACCAATTTAGACCAATTCGCAACGGGTCTCGTGGGTACGCGCTCTCCCTTTGGCGCGGTCAGCAATACCTTTAATACTGGCTATGTCAGTGGTGGCTCTAGCTCTGGTTCAGCCAGTGTTGTTGCTCGTGGCTTGGTGCCCTTTGCACTCGGAACAGATACTGCAGGCTCTGGCCGTGTTCCTGCTGCATTTAACAATATTATTGGACTAAAACCCACCAAAGGTCGTTTTTCAAATCGTGGGCTACTCCCCGCCTGTAAAAGCTTGGACTGTATTTCGATTTTTGCATTAACGGTAACAGACGCCGACACCATTGCCCAAACGGTAGAACACTACGATGCGTTAGATAGCTATTCACGCCAGCACCCCAAAACTACACCTGCGAAACTTTCGGCTAAACCACATTTTGCTATTCCCCAAAAACTGGAATTCTTTGGAGATGACCAAGCTAAATATGCCTTCCAACTGGCTGTAGAACAGTTAAAAGTTCTCGGTGCTGAAATTACTGCAATTGATTTTTCGGCTTTTGAACAATTAGCAGCCCAACTCTATCAAGGCTCATGGGTGGCAGAACGTACAGCCGCGGTTGCTGAGTTGTTGGCGCAGCAGCCTGAGGTTTTCGATCCGACAGTACGTGCAATCATTCAAAAAGGTCATGATTTTAGTGCAGTTGATGCCTATAACGCGGAGTACTTAAAGCAAGACTTAAGCCGAAAAATTCAAGACACTTGGGCCCAATTTGATGCATTGATTGTTCCCACCTCCCCAACCATTCATACCATTGCGGAAATGGAACAGTCACCGATTAGTCTGAACTCTGAGTTTGGGACTTATACCAATTTTACCAACCTCGCCGATTTAAGTGCCCTCGCCCTGCCCGCGGGTTTCCGCACCGACGGTTTACCTTTCGGCATCAGCCTAATTGCACCTGCATGGTATGACCAAGCTCTGATTGAATTCGGAAAAATTTGGCAGACGCATTTGAACTTAAAGCTGGGGGCTTTAGACCGCTATGCACCCATTCCAAGGCTACAGAACTCAATCTCTCCACATCATATCCGTGTTGCGGTGGTTGGAGCACACTTGACTGGAATGCCGTTGAACTTCCAATTGCTCACACGTGATGCTGTGCTTGTGGAAACCACACATACCGCTGAGCACTATGCCCTCTTTGCACTAAATGGCACTGTCCCACCTAAGCCCGGTCTAGCCCGAGTCGATGAACACGGTCAGCAGATCATTGTTGAACTGTGGGATGTACCCACTGCTCGCTTTGGAGAATTTGTCGCAGAGATTCCGACACCACTGGGCATGGGTAATGTCGAACTAGCAGACGGTCGATGGGTGAAAGGTTTCATTTGTGAACCTTATGGCTTAAACGATGCCGAAAACATCAGTCACTTTGGTGGTTGGCGCGCCTATATCCAGCACCGTAACAATTCAAAAGTAGAACAAGCTTAGTCAAATTTAGGAATTTTAAAATGTTTAAAACTGTATTGATTGCAAATCGTGGCGAAATTGCCGTACGTGCAATTCGCACTTTAAAAAAACTGGGGGTGACTAGTGTAGCGGTATATTCAGACAGTGACCGTTACGCACAACATGTCAAAGACGCGGACATTGCCATTGCTTTAGACGGCTTAAAACCATCTGACACTTATTTAAGCATTGAAAAACTGATTCAAGCCGCACAAAAAACAGGGGCTGAAGCTATTTTCCCCGGCTATGGCTTTTTATCAGAAAGCGCTGAATTTGCAGAGGCTTGTGAGAAAAATAATATTGCCTTTATGGGACCAACCGCGACACAAATTTTAGAGTTTGGTTTAAAACACCGTGCACGTGAACTGGCTGCTGCTGCACAAGTGCCTATGACACCAGGGACAGGGTTACTTGAAAGCTTAGATGAGGCAATTTCTGCGGCTACAGAGATTGGTTACCCTATCATGCTGAAAAGTACCGCAGGCGGTGGTGGTATTGGTCTTACCCGCTGTGATAATGAACAAGCCTTAGTTGAAGCTTATGAAAGCGTCAAACGTTTAGGCGCACAATTTTTTAAAGATTCGGGCGTATTTTTAGAACGATTTATTGACCGTGCACGCCATGTCGAAGTTCAGATTTTTGGTGATGGTCAAGGTCAAGTGGTTGCATTGGGCGAACGCGACTGTTCATTGCAACGTCGCAACCAAAAGGTAGTGGAGGAAACCCCTGCGGCTCATCTACCCGAAACTACACGTCAAAAACTACACCAAGCAGCAGTTAAACTCGGCAAATCGGTCAATTACCGCAGCGCAGGTACGGTCGAATTTATTTATGATGCTGCACGTGATGAATTTTACTTCCTTGAGGTCAATACCCGACTACAAGTAGAACATCCTGTCACTGAGATGGTGACGGGTTTAGACCTGATTGAATGCATGCTTAAAGTCGCAGCGGGCGATGCACTGGATTGGACGGCACTGAGCAACATCCAACCACAAGGTTCGGCAATTGAAGTGCGTATTTATGCAGAAGATCCAGTTAAGAACTTCCAGCCTAGCCCGGGTGTACTGACAGAAGTTGCATTTCCAGAAGACTGCCGCGTCGATACTTGGGTCTCAACAGGAACAGAAATTTCACAATATTTCGACCCGATGATTGCCAAAATCATCGTACATGCGGACACCCGTGCACAAGCCATTGAGCAACTAAAAAATGTACTCTCTCAAACTCGTTTAAATGGCATCAGCACCAATTTAGACTATGCACATAGCGTGATCTCTGATGAACGCTTTGAACAAATGCAAATCTGGACACGCTTGCTAGACGACTTTGACTACGTACCGAATGTGATTGAAGTACTCCAAGCTGGCACGCAAAGCTCAATTCAGGACTTTCCGGGACGTGTTGGCTATTGGGATATCGGTGTACCACCCTCGGGTCCTATGGATGACTATGCTTTTCAATTGGCCAATCAAATTGTAGGGAATGATGCTAGCGCAGCAGGTTTCGAGTTCACCCTGCAAGGCCCAAGCCTCAAGTTCCACCAAGACACTGTGATTGCACTCACAGGTGCACCATGCCCTGCGCAACTCGACGATAAGCCCGTGGACTTTTGGCAACCGATTCACATTTGCGCAGATCAAGTACTCAGCTTAGGACAGGTCGAGTCTGGTTGTCGTAGCTATTTAGCAGTGCGTCATGGGCTCGATGTCCCCCTATATTTGGGCAGTCGTTCGACTTTTGCTTTAGGTAACTTTGGCGGGCATGCAGGACGTGTGCTTCGTGCAGGTGACATGATCAAACTCGTCAATACAGCCCATCCAAATAGCGACACCCCTTTAGCCCCGCAAGAACCACAGGCTCTATCTTCAGCACTGATTCCAAGCTATGGCAAAGAGTGGAAAATTGGGGTGCTGTATGGACCACATGGTGCACCTGACTTCTTTAAACCCGAATATATTGAAGAGTTTTTTGCCTCCGAATGGACCGTACACTTTAACTCCAACCGTCTAGGCATCCGACTATCAGGGCTAACACCAAGCTGGGCACGTGAAAATGGCGGTGAAGCAGGGCTCCACCCATCGAATGTCCATGACTGTGAATATGCCATTGGTGCGATTAACTTCACAGGTGACTTCCCTGTCATTCTCGCCAAAGATGGGCCAAGTCTAGGTGGCTTCGTTTGCCCTGTAACTATTGCCAAAGCTGAACTTTGGAAAGTGGGTCAACTTAAAGCCGATGATAAAATCAGCTTTTATCCTTTAACCGTTGAACAAGCCAATACCTTAGAACAACAACAAATTGAACGGATCGAAAATTTTGCTCATGCAGCCCTTAATTCTGAGCCACCAAGCAGTGACATTCCACCATTCGCAATTCTTGCCAGCTTAGAGGCAACTGATGTGTCCCCACGCACGGTATACCGCCAAGCGGGTGACAGCTATATTCTACTGGAGTACGGTGACAACGTTTTAGACTTGGCGCTACGCTTACGCGTTCATCAGCTCATGCAACTCATTCGCGCAGCCAATATTAAAGGCATATTGGAACTGTCGCCTGGTGTACGTTCGCTGCAAATCAAATACGATGGACTCACGCTTCCACAGCATCAATTGATCGAATTTCTACTCAAGCTTGAACAGCAAATGGGAGATTTAAGCCAAATTAAGATCCCTTCACGGATCATTCATCTCCCAATGGCATTTGAAGACAGTGCAACTTTAGGTGCTGTTGAACGCTATCAAGAAAGTGTCTGTGCCAAAGCACCTTGGCTACCAAACAATGTCGATTTTATTCAACGCATAAATGGTTTAGACAGCCGAGAGCAAGTCAAAGAAATTATTTTCAATGCCAATTACCTCATTTTAGGCCTTGGTGATGTTTATCTCACCGCCCCATGTGCAGTGCCGATTGACCCACGCCATCGTCTCTTAAGCTCAAAATACAACCCTGCACGTACTTTTACCGCTGAAGGTACCGTAGGCATTGGCGGCATGTATATGTGTATCTACGGCATGGACTCTCCGGGAGGCTACCAACTAGTCGGGCGCACCCTCCCCATTTGGAATAAATTTAAAAAGAACAAACAGTTTGGCAACAAAGAATGGTTCTTAAACTTCTTTGATCAAATCAAATACTTCCCCGTATCAGAGTCAGAGTTAGAGCAATGGCGTGCCGACTTTGAAAATGGTCAAGCGCAAATTCAAATTGAAGACACTGAATTTGACTATGCAGCGTATTTACAACTGCTTGAAGATGAAAAAGACAGCATTGCCGAGTTTAGAGCACAGCAACAACACGCTTTTAGCGCTGAAGTCGGCTTATGGAAAGAAAGTATTGATCATCAAGAACATCTGATTGCAGAAATACCTGATGAGACTGACTACAGCGCCTATGCAGCACTACATGCTTCGATGACCGGTAATATTTGGAAAATATTAGTGGAACAAGGTCAGATTGTGAAAAAAGGTGAAACCATTGCTATTATTGAAGCCATGAAAATGGAATTACCGGTGTACGCTGCGGATGATGGTACTGTCAAAGCCATTATTTGTCGGGCTGGACAAACCGTTCATAGCGGTGAGCCTTTGGTTTATATGGAATAGTACATGCCGAATATGACACGTGCAGGTTCAAGTTCAGACAATTTGTCTGAACTTGTTTACCAAAAAATTAAAAACGATATTTTTGATTTCAAATTGATGCCGGGTGAACGTTTTACCGAATCCGAAATCGCCTTGAACTATCAGGTCAGTCGTACGCCTGCGCGGCAGGCACTATATCGGTTGCAACAAGAAGGCTACGTAGAGGTAGCATTTCGTAGTGGCTGGACTGTCCGTCCGTTGAACTTACAATACTATGACGAGCTGTATGAGCTACGCATCATGATTGAGCAGTACGCAATTCGAAAGTTATGCAGCAGTGCATCTCAGCCATCGAAGGAAATAAAACACCTACACAAAATTTGGATGGTTGCACCTGAGCAGTATCTGTCAAGTTTAAAAGCCATGGCGAAAATTGATGAAGATTTTCACTGTGCATTGGTTCGTGCCATTGGCAATCAAGAAATGATCAAAATTCACCAAGAGGTCAGTGAAAAAATTCGCATTATTCGTCGCCTCGATTTTTCTAAAATGGATCGGATTGAAGCCACCTATACGGAGCATCAAGCCATTTTGAATTATATAGCACAGCAACAGACGGAGCTTGCCGTTGAAAAGATCAGCGCTCACATTCAACAAAGTCGGGATGAAGTAAAAAAAATTACCTTAGGTATGCTCAGTCAGCATGCTGTTGTGAAAGCAAGTCGCTAAGCACTCGATCAATATTCCACTCTCAAATAAAAAAGGCGCTTCATGCGCCTTTTCTTCAACCTTTGGACTTAAGCAGGAATACGCAGGACTTGGCCTGGGAAAATATCATCTGCATCTTTCAATAGCGGACGGTTGGCCTCAAAAATTTTATTGTACTGGTTAGCATCACCATAAAATGTTTTGGAAATTTTCGATAAGTTATCCCCCGATTTAACCGTGTAGAACTTACTTTCAGGTTCAGGGCTAGCCACAGTGAGTTGATCATCGACTTGTGCCACATGGTCAATATTACCGACGGCTAAAACAATCTTTTCTTTATCGGCTTGAGTCTGAACTTGCCCTTTCACGGTCGCCAAATCCGTGGTGGAGTTATAGCTGACTGAAAGTCCCGTCACAGGTAAGCCCAATGCTTTGATATGACCCAATAACTTGTTGGCAATTTCTTGAGCAGATGGCTCTGCTGGTGTGCTTGGTGCAGCTTGAGGCTCGGCTGCTGCTGTATTTTTCTTACCAATGCCTTTAACAAAATCAAAAAGACCCATGTGTATGCTCCATCTTGTTATATCAGTGTTGTTATAGTGAATGCTCAAAAATGAGACACCCTTTTTTATACCCAAAAAAGACAACAGATTTGGTAGCGAATAGTCCTCTTAAAGTAAAACTTTGTAAGTTACCCGTGTAAATAGCAGATTTTAAAGGTGAGTTAGGCGCTTTGCGTTTTTTGAAAGGCATAAAAAAGCCACCCAAGTGGGTGGCTTTTCCATTCAGCAAAGCTGAAACAATATGTATTAACCTAGTTTCTTAGAAACGTAGTCAATCGCAGATTGTACAGTTGTGATTTCGTTAGAATCTTCATCTGGGATTGTGATGTCAAAGTCGTTTTCGAAAGACATAACAAGCTCAACAAGGTCTAAAGAGTCAGCACCTAAGTCATCCATGAAAGATGCTTCGTTTTTGATTTCTTCAGCCTTAAGACCAAGTTGTTCTGCAACTGCTTGCTTGATGCGTTGTTCGATATCGCTCACAGGAATTCTCCTCATTGCTTGTGGCGTTTTTAATGCCGTTAGTTTAATTGAATCTTTAAAATTTTGAAAGTTTATCCATCAGCCAATTAGCTCATGTATAGACCACCATTTACATGCATTACCGTACCAGTAATGTAATTTGCTTTGTCTGATGCCAAGAAGCTCACCGCATTTGCAATATCTTGTGGATCACCTAAACGGTTCAAGGCCACTTGATCGCTCATTTTTTTACGGATGTCTTCGCTTAATTGCTCAGTCATTTCTGTTGCAATAAAACCAGGCGCCACTGAGTTTACAGTGATTTGACGGCTGCCCATTTCTTTTGCAAGGCTACGGCTAAATGCTTCAATACCAGCTTTCGCTGCTGAATAGTTGGCCTGACCTGGGTTGGCAAAATGCGCAACCACAGAACTAATATTAATAATTCGTCCAAAACGCGCTTTGGTCATACCTTTTAAAACACGTTTCGACAAACGGTAAACTGCTTTTAAATGGATATTTAAAATGTCATCCCAGTCATCTTCTGACATACGAAGTAACAAATTATCTTTGGTAATCCCAGCATTGTTCACCAAAACCAACACAGGGCCATAGTTTTGTTCAATGTCAGTTACAAGCGCATCAATGGCAGCACCATCACGAACATCGAGCACTTTACCTGCACCGTGTTCACCGAAGCTTGCAGCAAGTTTTTCTGCACCTGACTCAGATGTCGCAGTACCCACAACAAAATAACCGTCTTGAATAAGTTGCTGAGCGATGGCAGCACCAATCCCTCGACTTGCACCTGTCACGAGTGCAATTTTGCGTTCCTGTGTCATGCAATTTTTCCTTCAGCCACTAAAATGGCATTTAGTGCATCTTCCAAGCGCGATTTACTATCGAGTGGAAATGCTTTTTCAATATTAGGTAGACGTTTTGCCAAGTTTGCCAAAACATTGCCTGGACCACACTCTGCAACATATTGGATCCCTTGATCCTGAATAAACTGCATTGTTTTGGTCCACTGTACAGACTCATATAACTGAGCGGTAAGTGCTTGGCGGACTTGTGCTACATCTGTAGCAATTTCCGCGCCCACATTTTGTATTACAGGTATGCTAGGCAGCTCAATGGCAGTTTGTTCCAAAGCTTCTGCGAACTGTTCTGCAGCAGGCTTCATCAATGAACAATGCGATGGAACAGAAACTGGGAGTGCAATCGCTTTGCCGCTGTTTTCTTTGGCTAAAGCCATGACTGCTTCAACTGCTGCTTTTTCACCAGCAATCACCACTTGACCTTGAGCATTGTAGTTAGCTGCTTCAACTGAACCTTCAGCTTGACTCGAAACTTGTTGGCATAAAGCAACAACTTGCGCATCATCTAAACCTAAGATGGCTGCCATTGCACCCTTACCTTGAGGTACAGCACTTTGCATTAATTTGCCACGCAAGTTTACCAGCTTGACTGCATCGCCTAAGCTTAGGCTTCCTGCTGCAACCAACGCACTGTATTCACCAAGTGAGTGTCCCGCCAAATACTTTGGTGCAACACCACCAAGTTCTAACCATACACGCCACAAGGCAATGCTGGCAGTCAACAACACAGGTTGGGTAAATTCAGTTTGGTCTAAACCTTCACCAGATTGTGCAATGTGCCACAAATCGAATCCAACCGCTTTAGAGGCTTCTGCAAATGTTGCTTCAACACTGGCAAATTGTTCTGCCAATTCAGCCAACATGCCAACCTTTTGTGAACCCTGACCGGGAAATAAAAAAGCTGTTTTTGTTGCCTGAGCGACTTGATCAAGTTGTTTCGCAGACATAAAAAAGTCCTTTCTTGTCTTTGCTCTCGTTTATGGAGCGAAAATTTAACACTTAATTTAGGTCGATGTAATTGCCAAATACAACAAAAACAGCAGCGATAAAAATTCGACAACAAAAAAAGGGAGCTTTACGCTCCCCTTTTTTCGACTAAGCTTTAAGCTTAATGCTTCGACAATTATTCAGCAGATGCTTTAGCGAATAATTGACGACCACGGTAGATACCATCTTTAGATACATGGTGACGACGGTGAATCTCGCCAGTAGCTTGGTCTACAGTTAATGCATTCTCGGTTAAAGCGTCATGTGAACGGCGCATGTCACGGCGAGAGCGACTTTTACGGTTTTGCTGAACGGCCATGATGGCTCCTTACAAAGATCGAAAAATGGATCAGAACAAATTCAGTTGTCTTATACTTTACAGTATAACACAAAAATTAGTTAAGTTTACCCTTCAAACCTGCCAAAACATCAAACGGATTATCCCGTTTTTCTTCGGCAATGTCTTCATCGGCGGGTTGATGCTTATGCACACAAACGTCATGCTTGGGAGACAAGGGCATCAACAATAACAATTCATCTTCTATCAGTGCGAGTAAATCAGCCGACGCAGGCGCATCAATGCTGCCTTTAGTCGTTGCTTCACTTTCACCAAAGACGATGAAATCAGCATCCTCATCCAAGCGCTCTATCAGTGATTCATCATCTATAAGCGCTAAATGGAAATCTGAAACAAGATCAATTTCAACGGTCTGCAGACAACGCTGACATTCCATTGGGACTTTTGTTTCAACATGACCATCTAACCATACGATACGATGATACGCATCCATTGATAGCTTACAGTCTATGTTAATCAATTGATCATCAATTGATCCAACAGCTTCACGGGAAATGCGAACAAAGCGAGACAATGGCAGGGTACCTGACCATGTAAAGCCTTGTTCAGCCCATTTAAACGGCTCAATCTGTGCCGGAAAGGTATTTGCTGACATAATTAAGGCGGCAATTCTACAAATTCATCGGTACTCTGTCAAAGATTAAGATACAATTTTGTACTTATTTAGACAGATCATTTGGGTAATACAAGTTATGCATCAGTTGCAGCCGCAACCTGAAGTCACCACTTCATTACGGTTAACCACTCATTCAACCTCAAATTCTGCTGTTTATCTAGACCATGTGCAACTCTCACCTTGGGCTAATTTGCAAACAGAAGTTCAACAAGTAGATTGGCTTATACTACACTTTAATCACTGGTTTTCCCACCTAAATGTGACGCTTGTTCGTGGTGATTTTGAACCTGAATATTTTCCAGCGACTAAAGATACCCCTGCCCGCATTCAGTTTGCGCATGGTTTCTTTAATAGCGCGTTGCATGAAATCAGTCACTGGAGCATTGCTGGCGAGAAAAGACGCTTATTGGCAGATTTAGGTTACTGGTATGCACCGGATGGTAGAACTGCTGAACAACAAGCCTTATTTGAACAGGTGGAAATTAAACCGCAAGCCATTGAATGGTTGTTTTCTAAAGCATTTGCTCGAAAATTCCGCGTATCTTTGGATAATTTAACTGGCGATGGCGGTGATGGGGCAACTTTCAAAGACAATGTTTATGCTCAAGTTCAGCAATATTTTAAGGGTGAAGCCAAACTTCCTCGCGATGCTGCACACTTTATTCAATGTATCTGTGCCTGCACGCGAAGTGGCAAAACATTACAAAGTGATGAGTTTCAACGTGAAATGCTCGACTAAATTTCACACGATTCACATTTTGGTCATTGAACATCACCGAGATAAAGCGCGATAATGTTGAAAAAACCATCAGGAGATAAAAACGATGCTTCATTTAAGAGTCCATCCTGATAACCCTCAAGCACGCTCCATCAGCCAAGCAGTAGAACGGATTCGCGCAGGCGATGTGGTGGTGTACCCGACCGATGCCGCTTATGCCATTGGCTGCCAGATTGGGAATAAAAATGCCATGGAGCGGATTGCTCAAATTCGCGGCCTTGGGGCCAAACATCAATATGCCATCATTTGTGCAGATCTGTCCGATATTGCCACTTATGCCAAAGTGGACAATGCCATGTATCGTTTACTGAAAAACAATACGCCAGCCGTGACCACGTTCATTTTGCCTGCAACCAGTGAAGTTCCAAAACGTTTGATGCATCCAAAGAAAAAAACCATTGGTTTACGTATTCCAAGTAACCCAGTGTGCCAAATGTTACTCAAAGAGTTAGGCGAGCCGCTACTAACCAGTACCTTAATCCTGCCGAATCAGGAAGAACCGCTGGATGATCCCTATGACATTGAAATGCAACTATCAAAACGAATTGATGTGTTTATCGACAGCGGGCTGGGCACATTAAGCACCACCAGTATTGTCGACTTATCAGGTGATCACCCTGAAGTGATTCGCCGTGGGCTTGGCGATGTCAGCGCATTTGAGTGATGCGCTGCATTTATTCGCTAGGGAAACTGAATCTCACATTCTCAAGAGATCAACATGACCCTGTTTACAGTTTTGCTCAATCTGAATCAATTTCCCGAGCAAGATAGTTTATATGTGCAGCGTCCTTGGACGCTTGAGTCCGAGACCTTGGTGCAAAACCAGACTTCAATGAACTGTATTATCCAGGGAGAGGATCGGTACAGTTATTTCCTCCCGATCGCGACCATCCAGCAATACTTCAAATATCTTGAAGCCAAAAATCTCTGCCTACAATACAGCTGTCAGCGCATCATTGAATTTGCTCTACAAGCACCTGAGTAAATCTTTTCTTTGGCGTCAACTGACATTAACTTGAGCTTCATCTACTCTCTTCACTCTTTCAAACCATTTATAAAATTAAAGCGTTGTCCATCACTACTCTAATCTCAATAAATCTGTATCACCCATCTACCTATCTGCAGCAAATCGATTATTTTTCAAACCACAGGACTAGGTCCTAAGTACATCATGTTCTCTTAAACCCAACCCATTTCTGCAAATTTAGCCACGACATCAGCAGATAAAAAGCATCACACAAATAAATACTCTCTATTTATTTACAGCTTTTTTTGTTATTTGGTCGGTGAAATCATGTATTCATGCTGCAATTTGTTTTACACTAAGGCCTATTAAAATTATGTATTTTTTAAATCGCCTCTACTTTTTCTCCTTAAGTACTGATTCGAAAAAACATAATCATGCCTTTGAAAATTCGCGTGGCCAATAACTGTAATGAATCAATCCGTCCATAATGCCATGGAAGATCTTCCACAAATCCGTGTTATGGATGAGTGGCATGACTCCATCCCTGAGGATTTATATATTCCTCCCGCTGCATTTGAAATTCTTTTAGAGCATTTTGAAGGACCACTCGACTTTCTGATTTACCTGATTCAAAAAAATGGCTTTGACTTATTACAGTTAGATATTGCCCCGATTGCAGCGCAATACCTGTCTTATATGGATGCCATGAAGTCGCTTAACATTGAGCTGACAGCAGACTATATGGTGATGGCCGCGCTCTTGGCTGATTTAAAATCACGTTTGCTGTTGCCAAAAGCACCCAATACAATCCAAATTGAAAAAGATCCAAAACAAGAGCTGATTGACCGTTTAGAAACTTATCTCCGTATTAAACAAGCGGCTGAACGCTTGGGGCAAATGCCTATATTAGAACGAGACACCTTCTCAACCAATGTCAGCTTAGGCCAAACTCTAGACAATAATGACGGTCATGATGTGCAACAGCTGCGTGATGCACTGTTCTGCGTGTTTAACCGACCTGAGCCGATTACCCACCAAATTGCACAAGAACCAGTTTTACTTGAAGAGCGCATGGCTTTTATTGAAAGAAAAGTCGCTTCAGGTGAAGTTTTAGTTTTTGAATCTTTGCTGCGTCCTATCCAAGGTCGTATAGGCATGGTCGTGACGTTTATGGCCATTTTAGAGTTAACCCGTCAGCAACGTATTCAAATTGTGAGTTCAGGTGTTGAAGCACCGCTTTCGATACAAGGAGTCAAAAAATAATGTTAGAACAAACCGCTCCTGTAACGAATGAAGATAACTTGCATGAAGTGTTGATGCAATTAGAAGCGATTATTTTTGCCAGTGATGCGCCTGTTTCACTTGCGCGATTGAAAGAATCGTTCCAAAATCAATATAGCAAACAAGATTTACGCCAGTTTTTACAACAACTTGCCATGCTACAACATGGTCGTTCGATTGAACTGATTGAAACTGCTCAAGGTTTTCGTTTTCAGGTTCGAGCAAAATACCGTCAAATCGTTGCACAAACGTGGCCAGAGCGACCAACTCGTCTCTCGCCATCGCTACTCGAAATGTTGGCCGTGGTTGCTTATCATCAACCCGTCACTCGAGCAGATATAGAACAAATTCGAGGAGTCTCAAATAACAGTCAACTGTTACGAACGTTATTTGATTGGAACTGGATTAAAGAATCTGGTTTTCGTGAACTCCCAGGAAGACCTGCGTTGTTAGTTACGACGTCCCAATTTTTAAATGCATTTGGCCTAAATTCTTTAGGTCAGTTGCCTCCCCTGCAGGATGCCAAGGAAGCTTTTATGGCGCTCGATGCGAATGCACCGAAGTCGTAAATAGGTGAACTGTTGATGATAATTTCTAAGGTTATGCTGTCATGAGTGAAAAGTTGCAAAAGGTACTCGCACGAGTTGGTTTGGGTTCTCGCCGTTATATGGAAGAAGTCATTGCCGCTGGTCGTGTGAGTGTCAACGGCCAAGTTGCCCAAGTAGGCGAACGTATTGAACCAGGTGATGAGCTTCGCATCGATGGTCGTAAAGTATCGTTCCAAATTGAAGATGAAATTCGTCGTCGTGTTCTGATTTACTATAAACCAGAAGGCGAAATTTGTTCACGTAACGACCCTGAGTCACGTCCAACCGTATTTGATCAATTACCTGCAATCGCGAATGATCGCTGGGTGATGGTAGGACGTTTGGATATTAACTCAACAGGTCTACTGTTGTTCACAAATGATGGCGAACTCGCGAATCGCTTGATGCACCCATCAAATGAAGTTGAACGTGAGTATGCTGTACGTGTTATGGGTGAAGTGACGCCTCAAATTAAGAACAACATGCTCAAAGGTGTGGTGTTAGATGATGGCCCAGCGAAGTTTGAGTCATTCTCTGAAATTGGCGGTGAAGGGATTAACCGCTGGTATCAAGTGGTGGTAAAAGAAGGTCGTAACCGCGAAGTACGTCGTATTTTTGAATCGCAAGGTTTAAAAGTCAGCCGTCTACTCCGTACACGTTATGGCACGGTTATTTTACCACGCGAACTACGTACGGGTCGTTGGATGGAATTGGACAAAAACGACATCGATAACTTAACCAAAGCCGTTGAGCTAAAACCACGTCAAGGCACAGGTTTGTACGGCATGGCAAAACGTCGTACTGAACGTATGCAAGAAAAACCAATGGCTGCACGTCGTGGTGGTTTCTTACGTCAACAGCGCCGTGACAATGAAGATGAAGGCCAACAACAAGCGAAGCCAGCTTTCAACCGTGAACGTCGTGAAAATCCAAATGGTCATAGCCAACGTCGTCAGGACAATGCACAAACAGGTTATGGTCAACGTGAACCACGCCAAAACTCAGGCTATGCACAACGTGACAGCCGTCCAGAGAACTTTGGCAACAAAGGCACCTATGGTCAACGCGACGCGCGTGATGAAAATGCGCCACGTAAACCTTTTGGAAATAAAAGCTTTAAGAAATTTTAATTTCTAAAGTCAAAATTTGAGCCACTTTCGAGTGGCTCTTTTTATATGTGTTTACGGTGCAATAAGATCACTTTGTGTTCCGAAGTGCGAAGAAGATGTAAACCCTCATAAAAACGCCCAATTTATTGAGCGTTTCATTATCCCACTCCCTCTTCACTACACTCCCTGCGGGATAGCACTAAGCAAGCGCTTGGTATAGTCATGCTGTGGCGACTGGTACAAATCATCCGAATTGGCTATTTCCACCACATCACCATGATTCATCACCATGATTTGATCTGAAATATATTTCACCACTGATAAATCATGTGAAATAAAGATATAACTCAGTCCAAATTCATCCTGTAAGTCTTGCAGCAAATTCAGTACTTGGGCTTGTACCGAAACATCCAAGGCCGAAACTGACTCATCACAAATCAAAACCTCAGGTTTTAAGGTTAGGCAGCGCGCAATCGCAATACGTTGACGTTGCCCACCAGAAAACTCATGTGGATAACGATAAAAAGCCTGTGCAGGTAAGCTCACGCGCTCCAACAGATCCAACGCCATTTGTTTGCGTTCAATATCATTCGCGCCGATACGATGCACTTGCATCGGCTCCATTAAAATCTGCCCGACGGTAAAACGTGGATTCAGTGATGCATAGGGATTTTGGAAAATGATTTGAATCTTACGTTGATACCGAGCAAACTCTTTTTCTGACATGGCTAAAATATCTTGACCTTCAAACAGCGCTTTTCCTCCTGTCGCTTCCTGTAAGCGCATCAGCAATAATCCGATGGTCGTTTTCCCCGAACCAGACTCACCCACCAAGCCCAAAGTCTTGCCTTTTGCCAGTTGGAAACTCACGCCTTTGACCGCTTGAAACTCCTCTTTGCCGAATAATCCTTTACGACTATAAAATGACTTTTTAAGGTCACGCACATCTAAAATAACCGCTTCTTGGCCAGTTAAGCCACGAGATCTTTGTTGAAGTGACTCGACATCAACGCTATGCGTTTCAATATAGTCATCGCCCTTTTGTTGCATAAAGTCACTGATCATCGGCAAACGCAGGGGACGTTTGGACAGTTGCGGACGGCAGTGCAACAAAGCTTTGGTATAGACATCTTGAGGGCGTTCAAGCACATCTTTAACCCAGCCTTGTTCACGAATTTGACCATGCCGCATCACGATCACCTGATCGGCAATTTCCCCGACCAAAGCCAAATCATGGGTAATAAATAGCATCGACATTTGATGCTTCTTCCGCAAAGACTCCAACAAATCTAAAATTTGCTTTTGAATGGTGACATCCAGCGCTGTTGTCGGTTCATCCGCGATTAATAGTTTTGGTTTACATGCAATTGCCATTGCAATCATAACGCGCTGCTGCTGACCACCCGACAACTGCCCCGGATAAGCATCAATCTTGGTTTCAGGAGATGGAATTCCAACTTCTATCAACAGTTCTAAAGCACGTGCACGTGCCTGCTTACGACTCATGCCCAAATGTAACTGCAAAATTTCGGCTATTTGTGAACCTACCGTAAACACAGGATTCAGTGATGACATCGGCTCTTGAAAAATCATGGCAATATCTTTACCACACTTTTTCCGCATTTCACGGCGCGGTAAGTCGAGTAGGTTTTTCCCCTCAAACAGAATTTTACTGTCCAAAGAAATTTGACTACTTTCAGGAGGCAATAGTCCCATGGTCGCTAGCGATGTGACCGACTTCCCACTGCCTGACTCCCCAACCAAGGCCACAGTGGTATTCACTGGAATACTAAAACTGATCCCTTTGACCGTTTCAATGTACTGCTTTTCTTCATTTTTAAAGCTGACACGCAAGTTTTCCACCTGAAGTAAGGCTGGCGCTGTCATATGATTAAGTTCAGACATTCTCATGCTCCTATTTCAGTTTCGGGTCTAATGCATCTCGCAGTGCATCGGTAAACATTGAAAATGCAGTGACCAGAACCGCCATTGCTACCGAAGCGACCGCTAACTGCCACCACTTGCCTAAAATCAGTTCACTTTGCGCTTCATTCAACATACTGCCCCATGACACCACACCGACAGGGACACCAAAACCAAGGAAGCTCAAAATCACTTCTGACTTAATAAAGGCCACCACCAATATTGACATTTGAACCAGTGCGATATGACTAACATTGGGAAATATATGCACAAAGATACGTCGGCCATGACTCACTCCAATCGCTTTTGCCGCCAGCACATATTCCCGCGAAGTATGCTTCATATATTCGGCACGAATTAAACGATATACCCCCGTCCACCCCGTTAAACCCAAAATCAAAACAATCGATAAAATGCCTTTTTGTTGTAGTACTGCGGCAATCGCTAAAACCAAGAGCAAATAAGGAATCGAAGTGAAAATGTTATAAAACCAGTTCAAGACATCATCGATCCAGCCACCAAAGTAGCCCGAAATTGCACCTAGAACGGTACCAATCACCACAGCAAGAAAAGCTGCGACTAAGCCAACAATAATTGATGTTTCTGCACCTTTAATGGTTTTCAGTAAAACACTTTGTCCCCATTTGTCGGCACCTAAAATCAGGCTTTGCTTGAGTTCCGCTTGTTGATCTAGTAAATGACCATCCAGCGCTTGGTCAATCGCTTTCATATCTTCGGCTAAAGGATCAACAACCCCATAGTAATCAATAGCACCACCTACACCCTGTTCAGCAGCAATTTCTGCGTTGAGCTCACGAATCACATCTTTTAAAGGATCAACAGGGTTTTCAGGCACAGCCGCTTCGACTTTTTGTGTTTCACTTTGCGTAGCAGGTATCGCTGCTGCACCGATAAACGTAGGCGGTGCATAACTCACAGCGACTTCTTTATTCCAGTTTTTTGCAATCAATCCTGTAGATGACAAAATTAACAGCACCAAATAAAACAGTACGATTAGGAGAGAAAACATGGCGATTCGATCGCGTTTTAATCGGCGCATGGCGAGTTGCCAGAGCCCTGTAGACGCTGTTGTATGTTCAGCAGTATCTGGTTTTCTTTTAGTGAGAACACTGAGCATAATTCACCTACTTCAACTGTACGCGTGGATCGACCCATTTATAAATCAAATCGGCAATCAAGTTGAAAAACATCGTTGCGAGGGCAACGTACACGGTAATGGCTTTAATTACGGGAAAATCACTGCGCTCTACTGCAATAATCACTTCACGACCAATACCCGGAATACCAAAGAAGCGCTCAATCAAAAATGCACCAATCAGCAAAGCAGGTAAACTTGCCATCACGTCTGTAATAATCGGAATTGAGGCATTGCGTAGCACATGCACACCTAAAATGCGCCGTTCGCCAATCCCTTTGGCACGTGCAGTACGAACATAGTCTTGATTGACTTCATCCAAAACAAAACTACGATACAACCTTAAAGTCGGGGCAATACTGACCACCAACATGATCAGAATAGGCAATAAAGCATATTTAAACAGGTTTTCGCTAAAGCTATCGCTCCAGCCTTGTACCGGAAACCAGCTCAACTGATAGGCAAAGACATACTGGAAAACAATGATATACACCAAGATACTGATCGACATACCAATCGTACACAGCATCATCACCATACGATCCGTTAAACTGCCACGCACCGCTGCTACCGCCAAAGCCAACACAATAGAAATGATGGTTTGTAAGATCGTCAGTGGAATGAGCAAAGTCAGTGAAGGCCCGAGTCGTGTCGTGATGATTTGCGATACTGACTCCCCTGTACTCCAACTCAGCCCATAATCAAAAGTCAGAATCTGTTTGATGAAAATCCACAGTTGCACATAATAGGGCTGATCGACCCCAAGCTGCTGTCGGATATTTTCAATCTGTTCAGGGTTCGACATTTTCCCTGCCAAAATATAGGCAGGGTCGCCACCAACCCAGTTAAACAAGAAAAAAATCAGCAACACCACTCCAAGCATGGTCGGGATCATTTGCCAAATTCGACGAATAATATATGCCAGCATAAAAATGCCCCTTATTTCACCCGTTGACCGGTAATTTCATCGAAAAAGGCTTTGTTATCAGGTTCACGACCCAAAAAGTCTTTGACCAATGCTTTGGCAGGTTTTTGACCACCTTGGGACAAAATGGTTTGACGATAGTGCTGTCCCACTTCAGGGTTATTTAAGTTATCACCAAAGGCTGAAAGCATGTCCAACGCCATCACTTCTGACCACATATAACCGTAATACCCGACTTGATAACCGCCCATGATGTGACCAAACTGCCCCGGAAACTCGGTGGTTGGAACATAACCCAAGGCCGTTTCGCCTTCCATTTTTTCCCAAACACTTAAGGGCTGAACCTCTCTTGCATCACTGCCATGTAGCGCCATGTCATACTGTGCATACAACGTCTGACGTGCATAATGTAAACCGCGTCCATAGCTATGCACGGCATTAAGTTTAGTAATCAATGCATCATCCACGCGTGGACAGTCAGGTTTACAGTAATCTGCCACCTTTGACAAAGTCTCTTTACGTCGTGCCCATTCTTCATACATTTGTGACGGTGCTTCGACAAAGTCTCGCTCAACTGAAGTTCCTGACTGAGACGAAAAGCGTGTGTTGGATAAAATGCCATGCAGTGCATGACCAAACTCATGTACAAAAGTTTCTAGTTCATCGCTATTTAAACCATTGCGGTTAAAGTTAGTGACCAGTGCTGAAATCGGTTTGCGCCCAGTTAAGCTACTGCCGCCATAAACGCCCCACACAGCAGCATGTCCATACTTGCCTTTACGTGGAAATTTATCCATATATAAACCGCCGAGCAGTTGCCCAGTTTTGGCATCGGTCACATCGTAATATTCCACTTCATCTTGCCAAACCTCGACTTTGGCAGGCTTAAACTTGATGCCATACAGATTTTCAGAAATGGCAAATAGCCAGTCCTGAGAGGCTTGCGTTGGGAAATACTGACGTAGCTGTTCTTGGTCGACCTGATACTTGGCTTTGCGTAATTTTTCACTCCAATATGCTTCGCTCCAACGCTCAATACTGGCTTGCTCAACAGGGATATTTAAACTTTGCGCTTTAAACTCGCGTAGAGTTTGGACTTCCTTCTTCTCTAGGGGTGCCACGGTGGCATGCACCTCTGCCAAGAATTTATTCACAGTTTCAGGCGTTTTCGCCATCCGGCTTTGCAGTACCCACTCGGCATAACTGGACTTACCAAACAGTTTGGCTAACTCATAACGTAAGTCCATGGCTTGCTTCAGCAGCACTAGATTTTTCTCACCGCCACGTCGGGTAAATGCAATTTGATAACGCTTACGTGCTTCATCGTTATCTGCCAACTCCATAAACGGACGATAATCGGGATACTCAAAGCCGAGTAAATAATTGCCTTTGTCATTTTTCTTTAAGCCGTCGATATAGCTTTGTGGCAGGCCTTTTAGCTCATCAGGACTAAATTCGAGCTTTTCAGGATTATCACGGACATTACGTGCATACTCTTGTTCAATTTTTGCCAGTTCATCAAAAATCGCTTTTAAGCGTGCTTGTTTATCCGCTGAAAGCTGTATCCCAGTTTTTTCAAAACCTTCCAAAATATCTTCACGGAACTTGGCTTCAATCGGATCAGCAATTTTAATTTTCTTAATTTGTTGATATAGCTTTGGATTCTGATAAACATCAGTTTGGAATTGGCTAATTTTAATTTCACAGTCTTCAGCCGCTTTACGCAGTGCTTCATCAGGGTCAACATTGCTATACAGAGCAATCGGGCCATAAAAATCTTCAAATGATGCAAAAATACGATCCCATTCAGCCAATACAGGCGCTGCTGCCGTTTCGTTTTTAAGGGGCTTATTTTCAAACGTTTTAAGTTGCTTTTTCACATCCGCAATTTTGGCATTACACATTGCAGGGATGTCTTTGGCTTGAAAGCTGGGTAATGTTTGGCGCGGTGCTGTTTCCGCCAAAGCCATCTGACTCATCCCTAGGCCCAACATGCACAATGCGGTGAATTTAAAATGTTGCTTTTTCATCATGACTCCAGTTTTGTTTAATTTCTATTTCTTCAAATCAATATCGATATACATCCACTCTGCGGGCAGTATGGGATGCTTTTTAAAACCAATTACACGCGGTTGTGCCAAGATATTGCGGTAACGCGCCCCAATCACTTGTACAGGCATATACACCTCTAGCAAACGTGACATTTTGGCGTAGATTACATCGCGCTCTGGACTCGGTATCATCTTTTGGGCTTGTTCATATAGGCGGTCATATTCAGGAATTTTGGCGCAGCCATTGTTAGTAATCTTGATGTTCTTGCCATAAAACAGCTGCATAAAGTTATCTGCATCTGGGTAGTCTGCAATCCATGCCGATGTCTTAAACATGGTTTTACATTGTTTTTCTAATTTCAAAGCCTCAGCAAAAGGCATCGCCTTGGTGGTCATTCTGATTTTGATACTGTCTAAAGTTTTCTTCCAAAACTCGGCCTGTTGTTGACTGCGTAAATTATTGCCCGAAAGCGTCATCTCAATCACCAAAGGTTTCCCATTCGGCTGAGTACGCCAACCATCTGCAGCTACTTTATAGTGATAACGATCTAACAATAAATTTGCCGCTTTGACTGAGTAAGGAATACTGCTTCGATAATTGGGATCATAGCCCACCACACCACTTGGAATCGGTGCTTGCAGTTTTTGCGAATCGCCTTTTTGTAAAATATTGATGTAGTTATCGGCTGAAAATGCCATCGCCATGGCACGGCGCAGGGAAATTTTATCTTTACTTAAGCCGCCGACTATTGGGTTCTGCATATTCCAATAATGATAGTCAATCGAAGGATCGGTGATCCGTGACAGCTGTACGCCTTTCTTAATCAATTCCGGTTTCAGTTTTCCATCTTGCAAGGCTTGAACCGTCAACTCACCATCTAAAGCAAACAAATCCACTTCATCTTTAATAAAGGACAACCAGCGTGATTGTCCTTCTTCCATCACCTGAATATCAATCACGCCAATTTGTGGCATCTTTTTGCCTTGCATGGCTTTGACGATCTTTTGGTCCTCAGGCGTACTGGCTTTAAAGTTCCAAACAAAATTTCGGAAATCAGGGTTAGCCTTTAGAATAATCCGCGAACCCGGCGTCCAACGACTGAGCATATATGGCCCCGTTCCTATTGGATGCCCCATGACAAACCCCGCTTTGTCACGGTATTTTTCAATGACTTCCCGTGCAACCGCGCCTGCAGGCTGATGCGCAAGTAACATTGGAAAGTTCTGATCTGGGCTGGTCAGGCGAATAACCAAGGTATAACGGTCTGGTGTTTGCAAGCCCGCGACAGATTGGTCGTAATTGAATTTTCCTGTTTTCTGCGCCTGTTTCAGCAAAGCCTCCATCCCTAAGATTCGCCCATCAAGCAGCCAACTGTTGGGTGAACGCAAGCTCGGATCCATTAAGCGTTTAAAGGTATATACATAATCAGCTGAGGTCAGCTCACGCTTTTTACCTTTAAACACTGGGTCAGCAGCAAAATAAATCCCCTTTTGCAGACGAATGGTATAGGTCAATCCATCCGCGCTCACCTCGGGTAAAGCCACAGCTGTTCGTGGTACCAATTTCGCAGGTGAGGCCAAATAATCATAGGTAAACAACGTTTCAAAAATCGAACCGTTGACATGCGCCGAGTACAAGTCATGCACGCCCGCAGGGTCAAAGCCTGTTTCAGCCACAGGAAAAACATAACGTAAAACTTTTTCCGGGTCGGCAGGGCTTTGTGCAAAACTGGAAACTGAACTACTCAGCAGAATACTGCCTACCCAAATCCCCAAACCCCATCGTTTCAATTTCTGATTTAGATCTTTCATTATTTTCTACATCTCAATTATTTTTTATGGGCTGAATATCCAAATACTGCCAATTGGTGTTCATCATCGGATGTGCTTTAAAACCCTGAACTTGTGGATGTAACAACCAATTTCGAACACGACTGTTATGAATAATCCATGGGTTATCGGCCTCAATTTGACGACTGAGTTTTTCATAAAATGGCAAACGCTGAGGCGGTGGGAGTGCCATTGCTTGTGTATAAAGTGCATCATAGGCTTTGGACTGATAGCAACTGAGATTGCCCTGCGCCGAATTGGGCCCATACAGCAGCTGAGCAAAGTTTTCCCCTTCAGGATAGTCCGCAATCCAAGCCCCGCCCCAAATCATATATTTACATTGCATCGCTGCTTTTAAATTGTCAGCAAAGTTACTCACCACAAAGTCGGCACGCAGACCAATCGCATCTAAATTTTTCTTCCATAGTTCAGACTGAATCACGGAACTGGAACTATTTTCAGTCATAAACTTGAGCGTTAAAGGCTGACCATTCGGTAGCCGACGGTAACCATCTGCTCCCTTCTTATAACCGAAACGATCCAGTAATTTATTCGCCAAAAGCAGGTTATAAGCCACACTACTCCGGTAGTTGGGATTAAAGCCTTGTACCCCTTCAGGCACCAACATCTCCGACTTCACTGCCTGCCCTTTATACAGTTGTTTAATCGCTTCTGCTTGGTTATAGGCCAGACTAATCGCACGTCTTAATGCAACTTTTTCAAGCCCAAAACCACCCACTATAGGGTTTTGCATGTTAAACATGGTATAGGTGATTTCAGCGTCTTTATTGGGAAAATGTTGAATGCCTTGCTTGACCAGTTCCGGTTTGAGTTGATTACCATTTAAAGCCTGTGGTACTGCATTGGAAGTCAGTTTGTCAAAATCGAGTTGTCCCGATTTGAACGCGAGCCAGCGAGACTGTTCTTCTTCAATAATACTGACGCTGACTTTGCCGATTTGCGGCATTTTTTTGCCTTGCATCTCCTTGACCAGACGGTTGTCCCAACTCGAACCTGTAGATTTAAAGTTCCATGTAAAACCACGATATTTCGGGTTGGCCACCAGTTCAATACGACTCCGCGGTACATATTTACTCAGTTGATAAGGCCCTGTCCCCACTGGATGCTGCGCAATTCGATCCCCATAAAACTCCACCACTTCCCGCGCTGTTCCACTAAATGTGGCATAAGCCAAGATATACGGGAAATTATAGTCAGGACGGGTTAATGTGATTTGTAGTGTGTATTTATCGAGGGCTTTTAAACCCGGAATCGCGGCATCGTAATTAAACTGACCTGTTTTCTTGGCTTGAGCAACAGCAGCATCGCCACCGACAATTTTGCCTTCAATAAATGAATAGGTCGGTGAGCGGTTTTTCGGATCCATAATCCGCATCATGGAATAAATATAATCCTGCGCCACCAACTCTCGCGGCTTGCCTTTGAATGCTGCGTCATCGCTAAAATAAATCTTGGGCTGAATTTTAAAGATATAGACTTTGCCCTCTTGTTCTATTTTTGGCATCGACACTGCTGTGTTTGGAACCAATTGAGCGGGGCGCGCCAAATAATCGTATTTTAAAAGTGGTTCAAAAATGGCTTGGGCAATACTACCACTATAAAAATTATAGGTTTTAACCGTATCAAAACCATCATCAGGCGCTTCATAAGCGATATTTAATACTTTGTTTGGATCTGCAGGCGACTTTGCATAGGCAGAAAAGCCAAAACCCATCGCAAGGGATAAAGCAGCAAGCTTCAGTTTTTTTGAATTCAAGTTCATACCTATACACATCTTTTTTTTAAGCAAGGTGATCTCATGCCATCCATGTTCAATGTCAGTGTTTTATTTTTCAGACAACACTGACAAAAACTTAAAACATAAACCCATGTTTTATAAATTAAATTTTAATTATCAAAATTTAAAAAACGGTCATGGGCAAATATTCACCTCTGCAACAAAGCGAATATCATGCCACGCCTATTTTTTTATCATTCTAATTTAACATTTTGTAAGAAAAATATATGGATATTAATTAGTTATAAATCAGAGGCTCAACTCACATCGGAACATTTTGCCAATTAGTAGCTATTTTTAAACATTCAGTTTAAATAAACTATTGCACAGATTTAATACACCAATGATTCAAATTCGAACATCACAAGAACTACAAAAAACTAAATAAAATATCTCAAGCATTTATTTATTAAAGATAAATATTAATATTTCAGTATAATTACAAATAATATTTTGTATTAAAAATTCAAAAAATCACGACTCATTTTTGATCACTTATTATATGAATAATCATTTCATGATTATTTTTTAATCGATTTATAAGTAATTTTTTGTCATTTTAATTTTTTAAATTCTAGAAAAATGAAAACAAGTTACATAAATTCATACAAATAATAAAATAAAACAATATTTTCCAATAACTTAATTCACAGTCTTTTGACTGTCCCTGAAAGTTGGCATTTGCCTTGCACTCCCTCAGCACAGCAATACCGCTAAATATAGAAAAAGAAGGGTTGAATTTACGATGCAAAAAAACAAACTTGTTCGATCTATGGGGACCCCAACCATCAGCAAATCACTACTTAAACTAAGTACCCTGACTTTAAGTATGATGTGTTTGTCTTTAGCTCATGCAGAAGAAACCGAAAGCGCAGTCTCAGCAGAACCAACTAAAAAAGTTGCTAAAGTGACTGTCACAGGCTCCTCTATCAAAGGAGTTGCAGCTCAAAGTTCTTCACCCATTACCGTCATTAAAGTCGAAGAGCTTGCGCAACAAGGCGTCACAACTGCCGAAGAAGCTTTAACCAAAATCAGTGCCAACCAAGCGGGTTACACAACCGCGCAAAACGTGGGGGCAAGTAATACCTCTGGTTCAACAGCCAACTTACGTGGCCTAGGTCCAGACAAAACCTTAGTATTATTAAATGGTCGCCGTTTGGCTTATAGCCCTTTTAGTACCTCTGAAACCAACCTCAATACAATTCCTCTAGCAATGGTTGAACGCATTGAAGTCCTCCGAGATGGTGCATCCGCGGTATATGGCGCAGATGCCATTGCTGGGGTAATTAACTTCATCACAAAAAAACAATATGAAGGTTTCGGTATCAGCAGCGGTGTACTCAAACCCGAAGAAAAAGGGGGGGACGAATACGATGTCTCTATCTTTGGTGGCTATGGCGACTTAGACGAACAAGGTTTTAACGTATATGGCGCAATCAGCTACCAAAAGTCTAAAGAAATTATGGCCAAAGACCGTAAAGTTAGCCGTCGTGGTGGGCTTTTACCTGAATTAGGGATCAATGCTGGCTCTACGAATGGTTTTCCTGCTAACTTCTATGACCCAACCAGTGGTGTATTAGCCAATCCTTACGGTAATGCCAACTGTAATAACACTCCTAATGTCGTTGCAGAAGATGGTCTGTGTTTTTTAAACACTCAAGCCTTGATTGGTATTCAACCCGAAACAGAAGACTTATCGGCCCTAGGGCGTGCAACTTTCAAACTCAGTGACCAATTCAACGCGATTGCTGAATATGTATATGCAAAAAATGAAGTCACTACCTCAATCGCACCCGATGTCTATAGCCGATCTGTGACGCTTCCCAAAGGAAGCCAATATTATCCAGGGGAAGGTATTACTCCTGATGTCCCCGGTTTAAGTGGTGATCCTTTACAACTCTATCTCCGCTCACAAGCGGGTAACCGTGTTTCTAAGACAACCAATGAATCACATCGTATTTTTGCAGGGATTGAAGGTGAAGCATATGGCTGGAACATCGACAGCGGCGTAACCTATGCAAAAGGTAAAGCAAAGGACAGTTTCGTTAGTGGTTATTTAAATCGTAGTCAACTACAAGAAGGACTAGATAACGGTACCTGAACCGTACCAGGTTTGTCGGAGAGTCAATATTCTGAGAGACTATCCCGATGACAAAATTAAAATATACCCCTGAAATCAGAGAAAGAGCGGTTCAATTACTAATTGAATCTGAAAAAGATTATCCTTCTACTTGGGCAGCAATCACAGCTATTGCTCCTAAAATCGGTTGTACTCCTGAAACACTACGTGTTTGGTATCAAAAATATTTAGATAAACAAAATCCAGTTAAAGTACAGCAGCTTTCAGACCAAGAACGTATCAAACAACTCGAACGCGAAAATAAAGAACTGCAACGCGCCAATGAGATTCTACGTAAAGCAGCCGCTTTTTTCGCCCAGGCGGAGCTCGACCGCCCACACAAATAATGGTGGATTTTATCCATAACAATAAAGATCGATATGGTGTTGAAGCGATTTGTAGAATTTTACCGATTGCAGCTTCGACCTATTATCGGGCTTTAGATCTCGTTGATAACCCAGAACATCGAGCGAAACGTGCTCTGCATGATTTACATCATGCAGAGCAAATCAAACGTATTTGGAAAGAAAGTTCAGGTCGATATGGTGTACGTAAAGTTTGGCAAAAATTGAAACGTGAGGGTTATGTTATTGCACGTTGTACAGTTGCTCGATTGATGCAAAAGCTAGGTATACAAGGTGTTTGGCGTGGTAAGAATAAACAAACTACTCGTAACCGAGATGACCAAAAACGGGCAGATGATTTAGTGAAACGTAATTTTAATGCTGATCATCCAAACCAACTATGGGTGGGTGACTTTACGTATATTCAAACTCATTCAGGCTGGGTATATACCGCATTTGTTATTGATGTGTTCTCACGAGCAATTGTTGGATGGAAAGTATCTACACGGATGAATACAGATATGGTGCTCGATGCATTGGAGCAAGCATTGCACGATCGAGGTATGCCTAAGAATGTGATTCATCATTCAGATAGAGGTGTTCAATATCTTTCTATTCGCTATACCAATCGTTTAGAAGCTGCAAATTTACGAGCATCAGTCGGTACAACTGGTGATTCATACGATAATGCTCTGGCTGAAACGGTGAATGGCTTATACAAAACAGAGGTGATTGAATATTTAAAAGCAGATTGGCAAGGTTTAGCAGATGTACAACTTGCGACACTAAACTGGGTAGATTGGTTCAATAAAAAGCGTGTACACAGTGCACTGGGTTATGTATCGCCTTTTGAGTTTGAAGCAATGTACTATGATAAGATTAACCCGTTAGGTCAGGTGGCCTAACTTAAATAAAAAAGTCTCCGACAAACCCGGTACGGTTCAACCATTAACCCCTTTGGTCCTTCAGCGGATTCAAGTGTTTGGAGTTCATTAGAAGTCAGCGGTACGACCAATGATGCGACCTTAGACTCCACCACCTTTGACTTTACGATCAGCCGTCCAATTTTCACACTTCCTGCGGGTGATGTGGGCTTTGCCTTCGGTGGTAGCTTTACCACACAAGACTGGGAAGCAAAGGTAAACTCAGACCTTGTTCGACTTGTCCCAGGTAGTGGCATTGACCCTGACAAACCTATCAGTAAGGGTGACCGTGACATTACAGCCGTTTTCTCAGAGCTACAAATTCCTATTACTTCCACTTTAGAAGCGCAACTTGCAGCACGTTATGATGACTACAGTGACTTTGGCGACACCTTCAACCCGAAAGTGGGTTTACGCTGGGAACCTTTAAAGCAATTAATGTTCCGAAGTACTTACAGCACAGGTTTCCGTGCTCCAAGCTTATATGAAATTAATGCGCCGCAAAGCCAAACTTACACGGGGGCAAAATACGACGACCCTGTGCTCTGTCCAGGTGGCGTAGCAACTTCACCGCAATATCAAACAGAATGTAATACCCAGTTTAAGCGTATGCAAGGGGGTAACTCTGAGCTTCAACCCGAAGAATCAACCACATTTACAGCAGGCTTTGTTTTTGAGCCCCTTAAGAACCTAGTCTTAGCAGTCGATTACTACAATATCGAAATCGAAAATCTTATTGGCTTAACGGGTGAAACTTCCATTTTCGAAGATCCAACCAAATATGCAGATCGCTTTGTGCGAGATGCAGACGGCCGTATCCAATACATCAATACCACTTTAATGAATACAGGTGGCATCAAAACCGAAGGGATCGACATTAGCTTAGATTACCTCACTCCTATGACATCAACAGGTCGGTTTGGCTTTGGAATTAATGGAACTTATGTCATCAAAAATGACTACCAAGAAGAAAAAGATGGAGACTGGGAGGGCTTAGTGGGCGTTTATGATGACCCTGCTGTACTGCGCTGGAAACATACCGCAAACATCAACTGGAGCTATGAAGACTGGAAATTGGTCTTTGAACAGCAATTTTTCCGAGGTTATCACGACCAAAATGCAACAGGTGAAGAAGGCTTTGATAACCACAAAGTTCCAGACTATACCCTCTACAACATTGCAGGCACCTATAAAGGTTTCAAAAACTTAACCCTAACGGGTGGCATCAAAAACCTATTTGATGAAGAACCTGCTGCATCGAATGTTCTCGATAACTTCCAATACGGCTATGACCCACGTTACAGCGACCCAACAGGACGTACTTTCTACGTAAGAGGTACATATACGTTCTAAGCGGATCTGAGCCACAGATTGAAGTATTCAATCTGTGGTGATGTTTATACCTGCTCAACTTTAACCAGATATATATGGATTTTCCCAAGTGCAATCCAATGCTTTTAAAAAGTAGATTTGGCTTAAATTTTAGGAGTAATTATGGGCACTACATTTGAAGATTTAGAAAAAAACTCCGCCAAAAAACTCACAGGTATTGGCGTTGTGATTTTCTTACATGTTCTTGTTGGCTTGGTGCTAATGGCGGGCTTGGCAAAAGATATTGTCAAACCCTCAACCGAACCTGTGGAATTGGTCATTCTGCAAGATATCAAACCGCCTGAGCCTGAACCACCTAAAGAAGTTCCACCAGAGCCACCAAAAATGGTGGAAAAAGTAGCGCAGCAGCCTGACCCTAAACCTGTAGAAAAAGTAGTCCCAGTGCAAAAAACAGTTGCTACACCCGTCACTAAACCGACGATAAGCACGCCGACGCCAGTTGCATCATCGCCTTCTCCAAGCCCATCTCCAACCCCAACACCGACTGCCGCTGCTCCATCACCGGCACCCAAACCCACAGGTGTTACACGTGGAGTCTCGGAAGGTGAAGCTGGCTGTAAAGCTCCAAGCTATCCACGCGAAGCAGAGATGAGTGGCATTTCTGGCACCGTACTGATTTCGGTCTTTGTCGATACCAATGGTAAGGCGCAAGAAGTCAAAGTGAAGCGTTCAACAGGTGACCGTACTTTAGACCGTGCTGCAACGAAAGCGTATAGCTTGTGCACATTTAAACCTGCAATGAAAGATGGCGTAGCTCAAAGCGCTTGGTTCGACATCCCATACGAATTTGTTCTCGAATAATTGAAAAAGATCAGCCGACATTAGGAGTTACACAATGCAAAAATTAAAAAACTTTACCGCAGCAAGCCTACTTGGAATGAGCACATTACTTCCTCTACAAGCTGTTTTCGCAGAGGAAACCGCTGCGCCCACTACAGCACTGACTACACCAGTCACTACGACTGAGAAAGCAGCAACACCTGTTCCCCCACCCTTAGCTGAGAAAGCACCTTCTGCTTCAGAAAAAGTACATAACCCTTATGGCTTAGAAGCAATGTGGAAAGAAGGTGATCTGGTGTCTAAAGTGACGTTGTTTATTTTGGTGATTATGTCGATTGGGACATGGTACATCATTATTACCAAGTGCTTACAACAAGGCAAAATCCGTAAACAAGGCCAACATGCCGATAAAAACTTTTGGGAAGCAACCTCTCTTGATACTGCAACTGAAGGTTTAGATGATGCTAGTGTGTATCGCTTTATTGCTGAAAAAGGCATTAAGTCGACAAAAAACCATGGTGGAACATTATTAGAGCGTATCGACTTTAATACTTGGGTCACTATCTCGATTCAACGCGCTATTGACAAAATTCACAGCCATTTAAGTGGTGGGCTGGCTTTTCTAGCAACTGTAGGTTCAACCGCACCTTTCGTGGGTTTATTCGGTACGGTTTGGGGCATTTATCATGCGTTAACCGCGATTGGAGTATCGGGTCAAGCATCTATTGATAAAGTCGCAGGCCCTGTGGGTGAAGCCTTAATTATGACTGCAATTGGTTTAGCCGTGGCTGTTCCAGCAGTGCTTGGTTACAACTGGTTAACCCGTCGAAATAAAGCCGTAATGGAAGAAGTTCGTACCTTTGGTTCAGACCTGCATGCTGTGCTGTTAAGTGGTGAAATCAGTACCAATAATCCTGTTAACCGTGACATGAAATAAGAACATGAGGAATCAGCCATGGGAATGATGGTAAATTCAAATGACAGCGATGATGATGTAATCGGAACCATTAATACCACCCCTCTGGTTGATATTATGTTGGTTTTACTGATTATTTTTCTCATTACAGTGCCTGTTGCGATTCATACCGTGCCAGTCAATTTGCCTGAAGAAAAGAATGTGCCTTATGAAACCAAACCTGAAAATATTCAACTTGCAGTCAATAAAAATGGCGATATTTTCTGGAATGAAAGTTACATTGCCGACAAAGCCACCTTACTGGCACGACTACAAACAGAGGCACAAAAGAGACCTCAGCCCGATGTCCACATTCGTGGTGACCAACTTACGCCATACGATGCGATTGACCAAGTCATTACCACCACGCAGCAAGCGGGGATTGGCAAAATTGCCTTTGTCACCACACCGCCCTCTTCACCTTAATCAAAGAAGGATTCAGCTATGGGTATGAATGTTGGTTCCAATCAAGATGATGAAGATGTGATGCTTGATGTCAACATGACGCCTTTGATTGATGTCATGTTGGTATTACTGATTATGTTCATTATCACGATTCCATTGCCAAACAACGCCATTAATATCAACCTCCCGAATGGCACACCACCACCAGTTCAGGAAAAACCCCCTGAAATCGTGGAACTACGCTTAGATGCTCAAGGCAAAATGTTTTGGAATGAACAAGCTGTGGAGTCCAAACAAGCGCTCGAAGCCTTATTTCAAACCGTTGCTCAAAAAGCAGATCAAGACCAAATTAAACTCAAAGCTGACCGCGCAACGGAATATAAATACATTGCGATGGTCATGGCCGCAGCCCAACGCCTTGATGTAAAAAAAATTGGAGTCGTGAGTAATCAGTAAATAAAACCGTCAAAAAAACCGCTGACAACTTTTGCTGTTAGCGGTTTTTTTATTTTTTTAGGGACTCTGCGAATTACTTCAATACGGGAATGTCGATCCACAATGCTTGCGAAAAATGTGTCGCCAAATAAGCTTTTAAATAGGTCGCGGTATCTTTAGAAATGAGTTCATCTTGTGACTCATCATTTAAGTTATAGGCTAAAGCATAGAGCTCCAAACCACGACTTTTCAGTGCTTCTAAACTTAAAATGGTATGGTTAATACTGCCCAAACGCCCCGAACTCACCAAAATTACAGGCAGTTGCTTGGCTGCAATATAGTCAATGCTGAGCAGAACTGTGGTTAAAGGCACCATCAAACCACCCGCACCTTCTAACAACACCACCTCATATTTTTCAGCCAGCTGCTGAGTAGCACGCTCGATTTTTGCAAAATCAATCTCACGACCATCAATTTTAGTCGCTAAATGTGGCGATGCAGGATAACTAAAAATTTCAGGCATGGTCAGCTTACTGTCATCTTCAGGAAACCAGCCCATACCCATAATTTTACGGTGCTGTTCAATGTCTTCAGAAACATCCACATTACCCGTTTGCACTAACTTTTGGGTAATGGTTTTTTGGCCTTGTTCATTCCAGAGCTTGGCTAAGTAGCCCGTGGTATAGGTTTTCCCAATGCCTGTATCGATTCCACTGATAAAGTAAACTGATCCAGTCATGGCATTCTCCGTGCAATACAATAAATAGGGTGATAACTCAGGCGATAATAAATCTGCCCAGAGGTATCGAGTTGTGAAAATTGTCGATAATCTTGATAAAAGCGTTCAAGCGAGTGCTTGGTCCAACGAAAGCTCGATGCAGTTGCCGTGACACCTGTGGCTTTTAAATGTTGCAGTACCTGTTTCGGTGTCGCAAAGTCTAAGTACTCAATCTGTTCAGACAAATGCAGAACTTCAAATCCTTGGTTTTGCAATTTTTCCCGTAGTTGATCGAGGTTGACATAATCTAAACCTTGCCCCGTTAAGGTCTTAATCTCTTGTAAATTCCGCTCACCAAAAGTGGAAAAACAAAATAGACCTTGTGGAAGCAGACTGTCATTCGCTTTCTGAAAAACAGCAGCAAGATCTGTCATCCACTGCAACGCAGACGTCGATACAATCAGTTCCAAATGAGCTGGAAAAACGAGCTGTTCAATATCGCCCAATAACCAATCTATATTTGAATAACCCTGAAAGTGCTGCTGCACCTCGGCATATAAGTCATTCAGTAGATAGTGCTGAATTTGGAAATCCTTCAGCAATAAATGACTTAAATTGCCTGAACCACAACCAATTTCAAACACCCGCTCAAATTGCGTTTTAACGGCATAACCTTGGATTAAATTAAAAAGCTGGCGTGCAATTTGCTTTTGAACAACCGCATGCTCACTGTAGCTTTTTCCTGCCTGAGCAAAGCGCAATGCGACTTGTGCTTTATCAATCTCTAAATTCTTCACGACTCACTCACAACAACTGAATCAACTGATCTAAATCAGTATGGCGAACTTGAGCGGTCAAGGAAATACGTAGTCTAGAACTATGCTGCGGCACAGTCGGTGGTCGTACAGGCATAATATAAAAACCCGATTGTTGCAAAGCTTTTGCCTTCTCTACCGTTTTGCTCGAATCCCCGATGATCACAGGGACAATTTGAGACGTTGATGGACAATCAAAACCTTTGGCTTGAACTGCTTGCTGTAGACGCTGACTGATACTGTGTAAATGCTGACGTGCATTATTTAACTGCAAGACTTGTTGCAAGATAAAGTTGCTCCACGCCATGCAGATCGGCGGTTGTGCAGTACTAAAAATCAATGGGCGCATCGTATTGATCAGATAGTCTCGAATCACAGGGTGACAAATCAGATAGCCGCCGATTGAAGCCATGGCCTTACCCAAAGCACCAACTAAAAAGTCGATCTCATCAATCACTTGATATTGCTCTGCACAGCCCAAGCCTTGCTCACCACGCACACCGATGCCATGTGCTTCATCGACATAGAGCATGACTTTTTCAAACTGTTTTTTGATGCGGACCAATTCAGCCAAATCGGTTTCATCACCATCCATACTAAAAATGGACTCGGTCACCACAATGATCCGCTCAAAAGTATCATCGGCATGATACTTGTGTAAAAGTTGGGTTAAATGCGCCAAGTCATTATGGCGATAACGTACCAACTTCGCAGTCGATAAACGAATACCATCAATCATGCTGGCATGGATTAATTTATCAGCCAGAATTAGAGTTTTACTGTCCGCTAGCGCAGGTAAAATACCAATATTCATGTGATAGCCGCTGTTGAATACCAAAGCAGCGCGACCATGAAAAGCCTGACTTAAACTGGCCTCAAACTGTTCATATTCAGGAAAATTACCCGTCAATAAGCGTGAAGAAGCTGAACTCATCCAGCGCTGTGCATTTGGTGTTTCATCGAAAAACTGTTCTCGTAATTCAATATTTGCAGCCAATCCTAGATAGTCATTCGATGCCAAATTCAACATTTCATGATCATTAATTCGAATCATCCGCCCTTGCTGCACATTGGACGTGAACTGGCGCAAATTGCCTTGCTGTTTAAGCAAATCCAACTGCGCTGCAAAATGCTCTACATGCTTCATACAACAGGCTCCTGCATCTGCACCACCACTTCAACCAATTGCTCAAGCAAGGTATTCAGTTCCTGTGAGGTAATCACATAAGGGGGCATCACATAAACCAACTTCCCAAACGGTCGCACCCAAATACCACGGCGGACAAACTCCTGTTGTAAGGTCTTCATATCTACATTAAACGTCAGCTCAACCACACCGATGGCCCCCAATACACGAACCTCATATACATATTCAAGTGACTGCAACGGTGTCAAAGCGGTACGAAGTTGTGTTTCGATGCGTTGAATATTGCTTTGCCAATCTTGTGAAATGAGGAGTTCTGTACTTTTCGCCGCCACCGCACACGCCAAGGGATTGGCCATAAACGTTGGACCATGCATAAATACGCCCGCTTCGCCTCGACTGATGGTTTCAGCAATATGCTTTGTGGTTAAGGTTGCAGACAAGGTCATATAGCCGCCTGTCAAACCTTTACCCATACACATAATGTCAGGTTCGACCTGTGCATGCTCCCAAGCAAAGAGTTTCCCTGTACGCCCAAAACCCGTCGCAATTTCATCAAAAATCAGTAAAACACCGTATTTTTCGCAGAGCAATTTGGCCTGTCGTAAGTACTCAGGATGATAAAAACGCATCCCACCTGCACCCTGAACAATCGGCTCAATAATCAGCGCGGCGATACTTTCATGCTGTGTTGCTAAGGTAGTTTCAAGCTCCCGAATGTCCTTCTGATCCCACGCTGCATCAAAGGCAACTTGCGGTGCAGGAACAAAAATACGATTGGGTAAACTTGAGCCAAAAATTTGATGCATCCCTGTGACAGGGTCACAGACCGACATCGCATTCCATGTATCACCATGGTAGCCCGAACGCGGAGTGACAAAATTGGTTTTGTCTTGTTTCCCAAGCGAAGTCCAATATTGAACTGCCATCTTTAACGCTACTTCAACCGCAACAGAACCCGAGTCTGCATAGAAAATTTTATCTAAACTGGGCGGGGTGATTTGCAAGAGTAATTTGCCCAGTTGAATGGCGGGATCATGGCTAAAACCACCAAACATAATATGCGACATGTTTTGCAGCTGATCTGTCACGGCCTGATTCAATTCAGGATGGTTATAGCCGTGTATGGTGCACCACCACGAAGACATTCCATCAATCAGCTGACGACCATCATCTAACTCAATGGTTGAACCAAAGGCTTTTTTGACTTTAAAGGTAGGAAGCGGATTGGTCATCGAAGTATAAGGATGCCAAATATGTTCCCGATCAAATGCTAAGTCATCCAACTCACCATCCAATTTGGCATTGCTCTTAGTCATCCTTAACTCCATATCGACTACAGTTACAGCAAAATTTCAATTTGACTGATCTTAAACCTGCGCGCATCAAAAAGAAATTGCGATATTCGCCACTCAGCGAATTGTTTAATCCATTTTTTGTAAATATTGGCAGATTTTGTCAGTTACTTCATCGACATGAAAAACTGGAAGTCCATGTGAACCACTTAAAAGCATCGTATCTAAAAAATTTGCACCTAAAGCTTTTAAATTATCCAAGACTTTGTAGCTAACTAAAAAATCTTGTTTAGCCAGCAGATGGAGTTGATGCCCCGTATAATTTTGTAAGATCTCAACCGTATTTAAATGCTCTAAACAATTGAGTCCCTGTTCTAACAGATCTAAAGATTGAGGCTGAAGCAAACTTTGCAACTGCAAAAAATCTTGCTTGGTGGTTGCCGTCCCTTGGCATACCATAAATCCAAATTTCTTTAAGGTTGCAATCGCATCTTCTTCGAAGGATTTTTTAAAGCTTTGAAATGTCGCTGGACTCATCGCAGTTGGCCAGTTTTCATGCGCCACAAAGCACGGATTTGAAGCCAGAGTGATTAATATTTTTTGCTGTTGATACTGCTGTTCAACAGCATCGACCAATAAAGTCGCCAGTTGCCCCCCCAAAGACCAACCGATAATGACATCAAAGTCTTTGGCTTGTTCAGCATGTTGCTGCAACGCCTGTGTATCCAATCCATTAAAAATATTGATCAGCTCAACCATATGGCCTTTATGCTGCAAAGCATGAGTTAAAGGTTGCAGTAACTTGGCTCCACCACCCCAGCCCGTGATGAGTAAAATACGTTGATTCAATGCAGACTCTAAAACTGTAAATTTCAAACAGTATAAAACCTCAGACTCCGTTGCAAAGCAAGCCCTTTGAATGAACAGCAAATTTAAATAAATAATTCAGATTTAGACACCAGAATCTCAGCACTTTAGTGCCTTAAAATTTGCTAAGATCAATGAAATACATTTCTGGACAGCCTACACCATGAAAATAATGCAAGTGGCAACGATTAGCTTACTTTCGCTAGGTAGTTTCTGTGCCATCAGTAATGCCACTTATGCAGCACCAGCTTTTTCAAGCGCTTCATCAGACCAAAAACAATGGGTGGGCAAGCCCGCACCGAGTTTTAAGTTACAAGATCAAAATGCCAAATGGCATGAGCTCAAACAATATCAAGGCAAATGGATCGTTCTGTATTTTTATCCGAAAGATGACTCGCCGGGCTGCACCCAAGAAGCCAATCAGTTTAAAGCACTCTACCCACAATTTAGCAAAAATAATGCGGTGGTCTTAGGCGTGAGTTTGGACGATGTACAGTCACATCAAAAATTTTCGAAAAAGTTGGGACTGAATTTCCCTATTTTGGCTGATCACAATCATCAACTGGCAAATCAACTCGGCATCGTGCGGAACTTGGGCATCGCGAAAATTGCGAAACGTGAAACCTTTCTGATTGACCCACAAGGTACGGTGGTCTATCACTACAGCAGTGTGAATACCCAAACCCATGCAGGACAAGTATTAGCAGATATTCAAAAGTTCTCTAAAAAATAACCCATACAAAAAAGCCTTCGGACATTGATTCGAAGGCTTTTTGATTACTCAGTACGTAAATGCAAAAGCCACCTTTACATAAAACTGGTAGCTGGCATCTCTTACATTTGAGACTGAATATAGTTTTGCAGACCAATCAATTCAATTAAACGTAATTGTTTTTCTAACCAATAAGTATGATCTTCTTCGGTATCTGACATTTGCTGACGTAACATGTCACGGGTAATGTAATCACCCTTTTCTTCACACAATTTTACGCCTTGCGCTAATTTTTCACGTACATGATATTCAAGCTTTAAATCGGCTTTTAAGCATGAAACGACATCTTCACCAATTTCAACGTCATCACGTTGCATATTCGGTGTGCCTTCCAAAAACAAAACCCGGCGAATGATCGCATCCGCATGCTGTGCTTCTTCTTGCATTTCATGATCGATACGTTCAAAGATTTTGCTCAAACCCCAATCTTCATACATACGTGAATGAATGAGATATTGATCGCGTGCAGCCAATTCTCCACCGATCAACATATTTAAGTAGTCTACGACTTCAGGATTGCCACGCATTTCAAAATCTCCATTCTCTAATGCAACTATTATGGACACATTTAATTCACTTTGCAAAAGATAAATTATGTAAGTTTATGATTTTTATAAAATTAAAATGAGAAACATACGCATTTGCAGTATGAATCATCAAAATAATAGTTATAAAAGAAGCCTTTGCAAAACTTCATCCCTTTTGCAAAGGCTTTTTAGGCTTGAACAGCCCTGTGCTTCATTTTGTAACCATTAAAAATGCTTCTTATTTCAGCCTTGGAACGGTATTCATTCTTTCACTTGTTCTGAGCAACGGACCAAAGAGAACCCACTTCTGCGGACTGGACTCGGGCCTGAGCTTGGCGATAAAAACGGAAAAATAACCCTGCAAAAAGAATAGCAAAGACGTCAATCCACCATAAAGAGGAAGAAGATGACCATAGTCCAATCTCAGGTAAGAGCAGTGCTATAGCAGAAGTCAAAGGCATGAGCAGTAAAACAATCACAATCGACAGCAGTAACGTTGGTAAAGCTCGTGCCGCACCCAATACGAAGCTAAACATTAAGCTGAAAATAAAAATCGCATAATAGATATACATAAACCATGCGTTGATGCTGTGTAGTTCAGGACTGAGTACATAGGCCCAGCGCCCGATCAACATACTCATAACAATACCAAAGACCGTTCCCAAACATGCCCCTATGGTTAAGTTTGCAATGAATTGCACATCTTTACGCTGTGCAGGTGGTACTAAATTTGGATTTTTTTGTCGTTTCACTCGAGATTCAATCCATAGAATATTACCTGAGTAAAATAAAAATGCCCCGGCTAGACCCAAGGCCAAATACAACCAACGGGTAAAATCTCCGCCATAGTTACCAAAGTGCAAACTGAACATCGATCGAATCAGTTGATCTAGACCAGAACTCTGCGTATTTAAATTGGCTGTACTATAGGGTGCGGGCTGATAAGGATTGAAAAACATCACGTCGAAGTTATCACCGCGTAACATCTGATCTGGGCTATATAAACTGACGCGTGCCGATGCCTTGGCGGGTTGGTCTAGATTGTTAAAGCTTACAGACGAGACCTCATAGCCCTGTGCTTGTTGCTGTACCTGTAAGAGTATTTTTTCAACATCTAGCTGAGGAACTGGATCTGTAATCTGCACCGCAGCGGGACGTTCAAACAATGGTTTGCCTTTGGACACCAACTGCCCCAAGCCATCATAAAATAGATCATGAAATGCAAAAACAATTACCGTCACACTAATCAAAATATGAAACGGTAAACTGGTAATGCCAATCACATTATGCGCATCGAGCCAAAAGCGTTTTTTGTTCTTACCTTGCCGTATCGCAAAGTAGTCTTTGACCAACGTCGGCAAGAGGATGATTAAACCTGTCATTAGCGCCAAAAAATATAAGACAGATACCACACCCATCACATAAACACCGAGTGTATGATGCCCAAGCATTCCCGGAATGCCTGCCGTTTCGTGCAGTTGTTCAATCAACCAACCTAGTTTGGATAAGTTTTCTTGTTCAACCTGTAGAGTGCCATCTGGTTTCAGTGTCGCTAACATCGCGCTTTGATCGGTATCGAAAGCATGATCATCATGTGTTTGACTTTGCGCAGGTTGCCACTGAATCGGGGCATAATGAAACTCTTTGGAGTTTAAGTTGATCTGGAAACTTTTTTGCGCTTCAGGATACTGCTGCTGTACCTGTGACACCAAATCGTTGTACTGATGGAATTCAACCGTATTTAAACTTTGTTGCGGTGGCGTTGCCCACTTACTCAAATCATGCTGAAAAATACTCAGCCCACCTGCAAAAAAGCAAATGAACAAGAGAATGCCTGCGCAAATTCCTACCCACGTATGTAACTCTTTGGCCAGTCGGAGAATATCTGTACGTACCTTCATGCCCTATTCCCCTCTGAGCCAAAACACAAGTGTGTAAGCCACGATATTGAAAAACAGATAAATCACAATGGACTGCCATCCACGTGGAATAAAATAGGCCACGAAAAAGAGTGGTAACCAAATCCACGGAATCGACCACATCCCTAACTGTGGAGCAAGACTACGATACTCAGATTGCAGTCCCCACATTGTGATTAATGCAGCTAAAGCGAAAGCTAGGCTGAGTCCAAGAACTGCTCCTGCAAAGCTTTTCGTCCACCAGTCAGGTTGTATATTTTGATCGCGTAGCAACGTCATGCGTCAAAGCCCCATGTAATAAAGGAATAAACGGCAGTACTGACCACAACACCAATGGCATCAGTAACCACATCAACACCGCTACCAGTTTTGGTAATACCGCCAGTAAAAGAACCAATGCCAAAACAAAAATAATCCACCCGACCCAACGATACTTTTTCGCCACAGTCTGTTTAAGAACCGTTTGGTTAGGATGGGTCAAATACAGCAGCACACAACTACCACAGCACAGGAGTAAACCGAGAAATTTCATCATTGCGTTCAACTTAAATGAGGCAGCATTCAGACATAAAAAAAGCCCACTGCATCGCAATGGGCTGTTCAGTAAAATTAGAAATCGAAAGTGACGCCAAGTTTATAGGTACGTGCACCACCAACCGTTGCATAGTAAGAGTTGAACACACCTTCCCAATATTTTTCATCGGTTAAGTTATTTACATTGGCTCTAAAGATAGTATTTACACCACCAATTTTTGTCGCATATTTAGCCCCCAAATCCACAATCGTATAATCAGGCAGTTCTAACTTATTTGTAGTATCTAAATACTGCTCGCTGATATAAGAAGCACGACCATTTACACTCAAGCCCTCAACGACAGGTATTTTATAGTCCAAACCTAGCCCCGCAGTAAAATCAGGTGTACCGATTACAGTATTGCCAACTTGAGATGCTGTCCCTGATTTCACATATTCAGCATCGATATAAGCTAAGTTCGCCATCAAACTTAAGTCTTCGGTTAGCTGTCCTGCTGTTGAAAGTTCGATACCGCGTGAACGCGTCTCGGCGTCATCTTTGACCGCTTTACTGATTGTGTCTTGATAAACTTCAGGCTTTTCAATTTGATAAAGTGCTAATGTATTGAGCCAAGATCCTATTTGGTATTTTGTTCCTAACTCATATTGTTTAGTTTGATAAGGCGCAAATGTCGTTCCCTGATTTGTTGCAGTTGGATAAGTAATATCTGAAACTGTTACCCCTTCAGATAGTCCTTCCACATAACTTGCATAGAAAGATAAATCTTCACCAAATGGTTTAACCACTACACCTAAACTTGGCGATAGTTTATCCGATGAGTATTTTGTCTTTTTATATAAGTTTTTAGTGTCAATATCTTGGTAACGTGCACCTAAAATCACTTGTAATTTATCGTCTAACATCGACATTTGGTCAGTTAAGGTATAACTGATATAGCGGTTGTCTGCATAAGGTACGATAGTTGGATATGACGTAGGCATTTGTTCAGATGCATCTACAATTGGGTTATAAAGGTTAGTATCAAACGCATTTGATGTTGCTGCTGAATGCTGCCAATAATTGCGTGTCAGATAATCTGCGCGTAAGCCAAGTGTATGTTGGATGGCACCTGTATCAAACTTACCTTCTAGCCCAAGATTAGCTGCGACAGCATGTTCTTGATAACCCACTCGATAATACTGTGAACTTGCGGCGCCTGTAGTCGCATTTTGCACAATCATCCGTGTGCCAAAAATATGTCCAGAATATTCTTTTTCTGTATATCCTGCTCCCCCAAATACTTTTAAATCAGGACTAAATTTATATTCGCCTGATGCCCCTACATATTGGCTATTTTGCTCACCGTGAATGTTTGGGAAGAAATTACTATCCCCACTCGGAGCCGCAATAACCTGTTTGATTGTACCCATACTTACCATAACAGGTGAACCATTATCACGCTTATCTCGTACCGCATAAGCGTCAAAGTTTAGTTTTAACTTATCCGTTGTATAGTCAAGTGCCACGACACCTGTTGCATTGGTATCATCCATCCCCTCAACGATATGTTCACCTTGTCCATAAGAACTGCTGACACGTACACCAAATTCATTGTTGTCGCCTAAACGTCTTGCAACATCGAAGCCTGACTTATAGTAGCCATCATCTTCATAGCTTGCACTTACACGTGTCAGATCTTGCTTGGCACGTTTGGTTTGTGCCATGACTACACCACCAACACCACCGGCTGGCGCCATACCAGCGACCAAGGCATTTGGACCTTTAAGTACAGTGACCGAATCAATAATATCGGTCGGAATTCGACCTGTAGGTGCCATGCCATATAAGCCATTGATGTTGTAGTCTTCAAAACCCACAAAGAAACCACGAATCTGAACATTTTCATTTAAATGGCCTGAATTGGTCGTTTCACGAATACTCGGATCATTTTTAAGAACTTCAGAAACCGTCGCTGCTTGACTATCGATCATGGTTTTGGCGGTATATGTGGTGACACTAAAAGGTGTGTCAATCACAGACTTATTCCCTAAAGCACCCAAGTCAGCTGCCTTCGCCAATTTACCATCGGCATAGCCTTGTTGTGATTGCGCTTCTGATTTTAAGGCAGGTAAAACTGAAACCTCCTCTGCAAAAGCAAGCTGTAAACAGCCTCCACCCATCATCAAAAGCCCAACAGAGCTTGCAAGAATTTTCTTAGAGAAGGATTTCATTTTAAACAACGCTTATTTTTAAATGAGAATCATTATTATATGTAAAATAATTATCATTATTTATTGTATTTTATCATTTGACTTATCTATATGATCTAAAATACAAATTTAAGATTACTGCTAAAAAATACGTTTTACTCGCTCATTTTCAATACAGTTTGGTGCAGTATTATAAAATGACGCATAAGTCAGACACCTGTTCACCCCATAGGCAAAGACTTTCATGGCATTCACGTTTACACTAAGCCAATACTTAAAACAACAATGGGTAATCTATGACAAACTTAGCAACACAAGCACCGGTACTGGTCACAGGTGCATCGGGTTATATTGCCAGTTGGGTGATTCAAAAATTATTAACCCAAGGTTATACCGTTCATGCCACTGTACGTGACCTGAACAAAACCCAAAGCTTCGCGCATTTATCTAAAATTGCAGACAGCAGTGCTGGAACACTGAAACTCTTTAAAGCCAATTTGCTTGAACCCAATTCCTTTAAAGAAGCGATGCAAGGCTGTGAAATTGTCTTTCATATGGCCTCTCCTTTCGTCGTTACCAACTATAAAGATGCGGTAAAAGACATCATTGAACCTGCTGTTTTAGGTACAGAAAATGTCTTAAACACCGTGAATGAAACCGAATCCGTTAAACGCGTCATCGTCACTTCGAGTATTGCGTCGACCTATGGCGATGCCATTGATATTTTAAAAACAGATCATAATACTTTTGATGAAAGTCACTGGAACACCAGCAGTTCCGAGACCCATCAACCTTATCCATATTCTAAAGTGATGGCTGAGCGTAAAGCTTGGGAAATGGCTGAGGCACAAGATCGTTGGCAGTTGGTATGCATTAACCCTGCGTTGGTCTTTGGTCGTTCATTGACACCAAATACACAGTCAGGCTCAATTGAGGTCTTACAACAGTTTACCAATGGTTTGACTTTAGCTGGTGTCCCACCTATGTGGAATGGTGTAGTCGATGTTCAAGATGTTGCTGAAGCTCACTTACAAGCAGCATTCAACCCAGAAGCAACGGGTCGTTACATCGTAAGTGGTGGAACTTTAAGTCTGCTTGAAATCGGTCAATTGCTTAAAGCACATTTTGGTTGGAAGTTCCCATTTCCACGAAATGAACTTCCTAAAGCAGCTTTTAAGGTGATTGGTCCATTCATTGGTTTTAGCCGCGAGTTTGTTGAGTTGAATATGGGTTATCAGATTTATTTTGATGCGAACAAGAGCCAAAAAGAATTGGGTTTAGAGTATCGAGATGTCAAAGAAAGCTTGGTTGAGCACTTTCAACAATTGCTCGATGACGGTGTCATCAAGCAATATATTCCTTGAAATAAACAACCTAAGTTTGACTTAAATATTTCTCCAGCTTATTGAAGAAATGATCTTGACGGAGTCTTATCAAGTTCTCACCCCCATTTCATCATTAGCCTGCAGCTGGCCCTACTTTTGTTTCGGCAAAAGTAGGCAAAACCATTGTCATCTGCAAAACCTGACCACTTTTTGATGTATCAGAAATATGTCGCAGAAACATTAGCTTTTTTACACCACGCAGGTTGCAGATGACGTGCCCAAGTATCATATTTCTGATTTAACCTGAGTCAACAATCTAAACCGCTAATTGTCCATAATCTTTCATCAGTTGAATAAACTCAGCTTCATTGATCACAGCAATCCCAAGTTTCTCCGCTTTATCCAACTTTGAACCTGCTTTTTCACCTGCAACAACACACTTAGTTTTACTCGACACACTACCACTGACACGTGCGCCCAGTGCTTGCAAGAGTTGTGTTGCTTCATCACGCCCCATCGTACTGAGTGTGCCAGTCACGACCCAACTTTCGCCATTTAGAGGTTGACGACTCGGTGCCACAGGCGCGTCCCAGTGAATACCTGCCGCCAATAATCGGTCTAAAACTTCAAGATTATGCGGCGCTTGGAAAAAGTCGACAATCCACTCCGCCGTGATATCCCCCACATCTGGAGTTTTCTTTAAAGCGTCAATGTCTGCTACACGTAGCACATCTAAAGTTTGGAAAGTATTGGCCAACATACGTGCTGTGGTTTCACCCACTCCACGAATCCCTAGTGCATAAATAAATGCAGCCAAAGTGGTTTTCTTACTATTTTCAATCGAATCAATCAAGTTCTGAACGGACTTCTCACCCATTTTTTCAATGGTTAATAGTTTTTCTCGGTGCTCATGTAGGTGATAAATATCGGCTACATCTTTAAGCAAATCAAGATGTAACAGTGATTCGACCCAACGATCCCCCAAACCTTCAATATCAAGCGCTTTACGTGACACGAAGTGGCGAATTGCCTCAATACGCTGTGCAGCACAATACAAACCACCAGAGCAACGTGCTAAAGCTTCACCTTCGGGCATCACCACTGGCGATTCACACACGGGACATTGACTCGGGAGTTCAACTTCAGTCGCATCGACAGGACGGAACTCAGGCCACACTTTTTCCACTTTGGGAATCACATCGAAGTGTCACCTTATAACTAACTTTTCATCACTCAGATATTATTGTAATAACTGAAATTTTGATATAAAACTAGAGCATCTTCACTAGTTGAAACTATCAAAAAGGGAATAGCTGTGATAAATCATGACGAAAGGCTCATTTTTTTATCTAAGTTTATTGGTGTAGGTGAGTTGGTCAGAAAATGGATTGATTCTAAGAGCACGAATCAGCAACCCTTGCTTTCCCTTATCTTGATTCGGTACGTCGAACTGATCCATTCTCCTTTCAACAATGATGATACCAACGAGCTAATTATTAACCTTACTTACATTCGTGCTGACCTTTGCCAGCGGTATAAATTTAAATATGCGAATGAAAGGTACAAAAAGATTTGCTTGCTAATAAAGCACATGATTGATGAGAGCTATTTCAAAGGCGGAAATGTCGATGGTCTATTTTTCCTCATATGTACTCTCACTGAATCTCAATATGAAGCCTGTAAGTCTGAGAAAATTCCATTCGAGGTTTCTCTCAAGTTCAACTATGACCTTTCGAAATCAGATACAGTAGACAACGCTAAAAATCATCCCCTCTCACCTACTGTCGTGCTAAGACTTGAATACTTATCTAGCTTCCTGAATAGTGATGTATCGAAATTGATTGCTAATTTTGTATCTCAGTCAAGTATCAACCGACGAACTGAACTCACTCTGTTATTAGTGACGTACTTGAAGGTTCTATGCAAGGCACTTAACAACCGAGATACAGATATGCTACTCCAAAACCTAACATATATGCGCTCGGACATCTGCCGAAGACAACGCTTTTCAATGTTCAAGCGTAATGCAGGGCACCTTAGAATGCTTGTAATGCACTTCCTTAAAGAGCGCTATTTACATGAAGGTTCAGTTTATAAATTAGCAGTTGCTTTTGATAAAGTTACCGAATCAAAGTATAAAATTTATTTGTCTGAGAGCATTCCTAAAGAAGTTTTTGATAAATTCGATCATAATTTTACTAATCCAGATTTACGCTCTATGAACCGTACCGGGTTTGTCGGAGAGTCAATATTCTGAGAGACTATCCCGATGACAAAATTAAAATATACCCCTGAAATCAGAGAAAGATCGGTTCAATTATTGATTGAATCTGAAAAAGATTATCCTTCTACTTGGGCTGCAATCACAGCAATTGCGCCTAAGATTGGTTGTACTCCTGAAACACTTCGTGCCTGGCATCAAAAGCATTTAGATCAGCAAAATCCTATTAAAGTACAACAGATATCTGATCAAGAAAAAATGAGGCAAATGGAACGTGAAATTAAAGAATTAAAGCGTGCCAATGAAATTCTACGTAAAGCAGCCGCTTTTTTCGCCCAGGCGGAGCTCGACCGCCCACACAAATAATGGTGGATTTTATCCATAACAATAAAGATCGA
>NZ_KB849236.1:83923-114793 GCF_000368045.1 Acinetobacter johnsonii CIP 64.6 | reverse complement strand
ACGGTGAATGGCTTATACAAAACAGAGGTGATTGAATATTTAAAAGCAGATTGGCAAGGTTTAGCAGATGTACAACTTGCGACACTAAACTGGGTGGATTGGTTCAATAAAGAACGTGTACATAGTGCGCTAGATTATGTATCACCTTTTGATTTTGAAGCAATGTACTATGATAAAATTAACCAGTTAGGTCAGGTGGCCTAACTTAAATAAAAAGTCTCCGACAAACCCGGTACGGTTCACTAACAAAGATTCCCCACCTCTCCCACATTTTGTTAAAGAAAGGCTTGAAAACTTATCTGGAATTTTGAATGCTGATGTTTATTATTTAATTTCTAATTTTATATCTCAGTTGGGTAAGCAGCAACAAACCAAACTATCATTTTTAATAAAAACATACATAGCAGTTCTGCATGAAGCGCTTAACAATAACGATTCAGGTGAACTAGCTAAAAGCCTACACTATATTCGAATAGACCTTTACAAAAGACACACTTTTGCAAGCAGTAGAGTTTTAATCAATGCTCTTCAAACACTAATTAAGCGATTAATTAATATAGACTTTTTTAACAAAAAAGAATTAAGTAAACTAGATAGCTTTCTTGCTTCAACAACTAAATCTCAATTCGAACTAATTAAGTCAGAAATTATACCAGAAGAAATATCAAATCTTTTCGCACATGAATCCAGCGCCGATGAGAACTTTAAGAAAATACTAAACTCCACCTGCACTCCAGAAATTGCTAATAGATTAAAAGAGCACGTTAACAGTTTTAAGTATAAGAAACATCATAGAGCCCCGTTAATTCAATTTTTAGAGCAAATTTCATCAACTAATATTGAGTGGTATAAACATCCCAGAATTATTCAAGGTGAGCTTTTAAAATATAGAGGTAACTTGCTTGATGAATATCACAGAAATACTGCATATAGTAAATTCCAGAACGTTAAGAACTCAATTGATGTGTTAGTTAAACATAGCCTATTGCCAAAAAACGTTGAAATGCCGGACAATTTACGTAGGTGTACAAATACGGAAAAGGTGCGAAAAGACAACCCGCTCATATGTGAAGTGGACATGTATGATGAAAAAAAGCGTGATGAATACATAAACACTCCCCAGTTTATTGAGTCTTTAAAGAGCGAACTTTCATATAACTTGTGTATCCTTGTGAAAAATGCCCAAGAGATTGTTTTTCAGGGGTACAAAAATTTTTGTAATAAAAATATCATCATAGAGCAAAGCCAGTTTGATGAATTCATGAACCACCCGCAATTTCTCACAAGTAAAACAAAAGGCAGCAATTCTAAGTCAAAGGTAAATCCTTTTTATAGCAGACATCCACTACGCTTAAATAATTTAACCGCTTATTACGATTATTATTTTAATAATCTACTAAATGGCAAAACTCAACATAATATTTACCAACTCGCTATAAGCGAAGATATCCTTGGATATCTAGGCTTAACAAGCAGTATTGCATCTGCGATGCAAACCATCATCACAGAAGAATTAGGGATTAATCCGTACTCGCTTTATAAAGTAAAAATATCATCTGACGGTCACGGCCATGAATTTGTTATAGTGGATGATGAAGGTTCTGTAAGAATTAAAGCATTAAAGCCACGAGCTAGAAACGCTCACTCAAGAAAGGCGGAAGGATCTTATAAATCATTAGCCGATATAGATGCATATGAAATAAATGCAGCAACTTGCTTAAGAATGGCATTAGAAATGACAGCAAGAATCAGAGAGACCTTGGGAATACGAGATCTATGGGTTTGCCTAACTTGTCATGGTGTCACTGTTCCAAGTCCTGAAACATTCCAAAATAAATTTAATAAGTTCTGCTTGACGCTCTCACCTCAGAACACGACTTTGCAGGAAGCTACATTAAAAAAAGTACGTACATCAAAAGGTGTTTTAATTTATTTAAAATCAAATGGCGACTCCATCAAGACTGCGGCATATTTTGGCAATGCTATTAAGACAACTCTTAATCGTTACATCCCGAAATATTTAACTGAGATAATTTACAGACTTAAAATAAGAAACTTTCAGAAGATATTTCTGTTTATGGCTACCTCATCTAATAAATTACCTTTCGAGTCACTAAATATGAGTGAGGCCGAATTTAAATTTCAGCTAAAACAAGTTTTCAATAATCCAGATATGGGAGGTAATTTATACGAAAAACTAACTAACCCTTGTATAGATAATGAGGAAGATACCCCACTATATTTTTGTGTATCTGATCTAAACCTTCAGTTAGCTATAAAGTATGCGAAAGATGGTAAAGATGAAAAGTTAAAGAAAAACTGTAAAGATGTACTTGATAAGATTGGGCAAGAGTCCTCAGTAAGGATGAAGAATATGCTTAGGAAAGCACAGTTAAATGTCGAGAAAAATAGTTATTAGGTGTGTAAATAATGAAAAGTAATTTAAGCCCTATCAAGGAACGCATAGATCCTAATGACTTGCCAGAGACCATTGTTAATTCCTCTTACCCTAAACCTCGATGGATGTTGAACGAGTCTATAAATGATAAAACTTGGTACTTATCCAAAGTTGGTATTAGTTTAACCTTCTATAAGGGAAACATTAATAAAGCACAAAAGTTTGAATTCAAACAAAAGATTGCAGACAATGAGTATTTAACTGACAAAATTAATGAAGCATTATTAATAGATATCCGTAACAGTCTTCTTTATCTTGATATAACAGGTAAAATTACAAGACCAGCTAGGATTTCGGATATTGCTATATCTGTAATTCACCTCATCTACCATGCAAATGAACTTCGTATTTCCAAGAGCGAACCTTTAGTTAGAAGCCTAGAGCAAATCAAATTCAAAGAGCTGAAACATTACTTGTTATCTTTCAATGTAGAGAGGGATTTGTTTGAGAAAGCAGTTAATTTTATATTAATAAAATGGAGCTCAAAGCGCGATATAAACTGGTCTTTAATAAAAACTGAGTTTGCTCTTACAACCAGGGAATTTAAAAGTCTTAAATGCAAGATAATTAAATACTTAGAATCAAAAGATGATGGCTTTACTTCTAAATTGGCGTATAAGCGAGAATACAATAATGCATGTATACGAGAGTTTGACATAGAATTTGATCTATATCCAAGTCAAAGTACAATCTCTAATGAAATATCTAAACTGGAAGCCTTTTTTACTGCAAGAACTGCCCAAAAATATAAATTTCAGTATTCGCCAATCGAACTGTTTTCTGTAGGAAGGACTATTTTTGATGAAATGATCGATAGCGTGAAAACTCCATTGATGCCAATTTCATTATCCCTTCATACAACTTCCTCAGCATTACATTTTGCACGCGTTTATGGGGAGCCACTTCGTCAGTACATTTCGGATTTATCTAAAGGCGAAGTTAACAGGATAATAGAACTTGGTATAGCTTTATCAACCAGCAGGAAATATCACCTAAAGATAAAGAATTATGTATATAAAACAACTAAGATCCCAGACTCTCTCAAACCTTTAATTATTACGTCATGGGAAAAAGGAGATGACAGTAAATTTGACTATAGCGAATTAAGAAAGGGCATGTCTGTTAATATGGCTATCAGACTTTACACAGCTGCAATATGGATTCTGATCGCCAGCTTCTCTGCTGGCAGAACAACATCATTACGGACTTTAAACCGTAATTGTTTTGTACAATCCCCAGTTGATGGTTTGTTTGACATAGTCATGAAAATCCCTAAAAGTTCAGAAAGGCTAGAGTTAGAAAAAGTATATAGACCTATCCCTGATTTAATATACGATTACGGTCTAGAGTTCGCTTTAATGGTATGTGAACTTGAAGAAAGACGAGGTTTTATAGGAGATGAGAATGAACTATTTTTGTTTGGTTGTGCATTATCATATAGATCAATAAGTGCGGCTCGTGAAGATGGCGGGGAAAACTCTAAACACCCTTTAAGCGCTGACTATATTAATGCTTCAATTAATATGTTTATGGACTGGATTGAATCTCCCCTGATCGATGGAAAAAGATGGTATCCATCAACACACCAATTTAGAAGACTATTTGCTGTAGTGTATTTTAACTTCTCAGATCAAGTTGGATTAGATGAGCTATCTTGGTTCATGGGTCACTCTAACCTCGATCAAACATTCTATTATGCAGAAGTGTCACCTGATGATGAATGGATCGACGAAGCTGAGGCTACTATTGCACGGATAGGGGCATCATTAAACAAGCATATTAATGGTGATGAAGCAGTAAGAAGCATCGTTAACAAAGCCAGACAGTCAATAAATATTTCAACTGTGCTAGAGACACTGGTCCGTAGATTGATTGACGAACATAAAGAAAAAACAGGTCAACAAGTCCGTTTCTGTAAGATTGATGGAAATGAAGTTTTCTTTTACTTTATTAAGCCATAAAAGTAGGAATTTAGTTATGTCAAAGTTTAAGAAGGGCGAAACTTCGAAACCAGTTATCGACAAAAAGATTGAAATATCCTCATCTATAAAGCGAAAAACTGAACTCATAAATAAGATAGAATACTTTGAAGATATACCTAGCAGCTTGGAAATGAAAAAAAACACCATCTCACAAACTTCAGTTCATAAGTGGGATGATAGTGATCTTAATATTATATCTTATTCTTACAATACAGCTCATGCTGAGCATAACTTAAAATATTTAAACGATCTAATTGATTCAATTAAAAATGCCAATCATAGGCTTTCTAAACTCTCAGAATCAGAAAGGAAGGATAAAGGTAATTCCACCGCCAGAATATCACAAAATGAAGTGAACAAACTAAAAACTGAAAACGAGGAATTACGTGTTGCATTAGCGGAAGTTTATAGAGCTTATATGAGCCTTTTAGATCAATGTCGAGAAGATAAGGAAATCGATGCTGCATATAGAAAACTTATTCTATCTCAAGCTCAAATCCTAGGTAGAAATCGACTCTGGCTGGTTAAATAATGTCTTCTGTAGTCGTTGCAAAAGATCCTAACCTTAAATTTCTCAATACTAGTAGGCGAATAGACCAACACAATGATTGCCCACTTCCCATGATTTTAAAGAAAGGTGGTAAGTTTGATTGGGATGCTAATTCATTTATTACTCATTATGGCGGTGGTTCACAAACATATAATATTCGCCCATTAGCAAAAACCGTTCAGAAAAAAGCATATAGTTTAAACTTGTTCTGTGATTTCCTTGAAGATAATTCTATAAATCTGAGTGAGATTAATGACAGCACTCTTTATCAATATATTAAGGAGTCAAAAGATAGGAATATTAAAGACGGTACTATTATTCAACATGGAAGGACTGCAATTGAGTATATAGATTATCTCAGCAAAATATATCCAGAATGGAACCTGGGTACTACAGAGAAAGATCCAGATAAAATATTCAGCGTGCATTATGAAAAACTTAAATTCAAGAAAGGAAGTATAACAGGTGAATACTTTTATCATGAATCACTTGTCGGACTAATTAACATTGCCTCTGAAGCTGAATACATTCATGATCACGAGTTAGTTATGTGGCTAGATGCCATCAACTGCACAACCAACCACCCAAGAATAAATACATTCCTCATAAGCAGGTGGGAAGCCTTAACCACATTACTAGATATTACAGGCTCTAGAATAAGTGAAGCTCACGAGATAACCCGAACTATGATAAAAAAGGCAGCAGATTCATTACTCATCAGTGACAAGCAGCCAATAATCCGAAATATTCCCATAAGGAAAGGAAAATACAAAGGTAAAACTCGATCAGTGAGGACTACCCATGAGGATATTCAAGTTATTCTTTTATACGTCCATGTAATTGAAGATATGTTTCCTGATATGGAGCATGATGCTCTTTTTGTCGATTCAGTCACAGGAAAACCATTAAAATCTACTTATTTAAAAAATTATACAAAAAAGGTTATTAACGGTAGTAAATATTGTGAGACTCTGAGGCACCTAACCAATCATTCTTTTCGCCATAGATTTATTACCCTTAATATAGCTAAAGCAATTAAGAAAATATCAGCACAAGGTAGCTTTTCAAGTATTCTGAGTGTTGCTTCAAATGCATGCCGTAAAGTTACCATGCACGCAAACAATGAATCTATGTCACATTATGTGCATCTAGCCACTGAATACAATGAAAAAAATGATCAAGGAGATATAGATATGAGCAATGTTTCTCCTCAAGTTAGAATTCGTGTAAAAAAAATGATCTCAATTGCAAATTTATTCCGCTTAAAGGAAATAAACGAAGCTGAAGCTTTAGATTCTCTTCTCTCAACGATAGATGGATTTAAGAAGTTCACATAAAACCAATCTGCCTTTGTTCTTCAGTAAGCGTCCGCTGAAACCCATACCTATTTTTTAATTTTAGTGTAAGCATCCGGCTAACACAGCCTTACCAAGCGATCCTATAAGCCTTAATTTAGTTCCCACCTAAAAACAAGTGGGGACTTAATCCATGAACATGGATATATATTCAGCAACACCTCCTGTTGCTAAAAAACGCCGAAAATACAGCAAAGAATTCAAACTCAGTATTGTCAATGCCTGCAAAAAATCCTAATACCTCGATCGCTTCGGTCGCACTGCAACATAGTATTAATGCCAACCTTGTCAGTCGTTGGATCAGGATCTTCAGCCATCATGAGGGTGCCGTGCAGGATCCTACTCATGTGAATCCAGCATTTATTGCTTTGCCTTACACTGCTGCAATCAGCCAACCTATTGATGAGAGGATCACGTTGTGTATCACCGTGCCTCATACGAATAATGATATTCAGCTAAAATGGCAGACATCAGAAATACCTGCCTTGGCAGAATTACTCAAGGCACTTGCAACATGATCCGCATTGATGAAATCTGGTTGTCTACTCAGCCCATGGACATGCGTGCAGGTATGGATACGACCATGGCTCAGGTGGTGAGAGCCTTTGGCTACATCAAACCGCATTGTGCTTACCTGTTCTGTAATAAACGTGGCCATCGCATGAAAGTGCTGGTACATGATGGATTGGGCATCTGGCTGTGTGCCCGGCGGCTGGAACAGGGCAAATTTCACTGGGCTCAAGTTCACCAAGGTGAAACCGTGGCCCTCAGCCCGGAACAGTTACAGGCATTAATCCAAGGTTTGCCCTGGCAGCGCATTGGACGACAGCAGGTGGTGACGATGCTTTAAACCAGGCTGTTCCATTCTGCTATTCTCCAAACGTTCTATTTCATTCTTCTCATGACCTCAGGCATACTGCGGTCATGAATACGCTGCCTGACTTAAGCCAACTGACCCATGAACAACTGCTGGAATTCACCAGGCAGTTGGCGCTGCAGCATCAGTCTCTAGCACAATCAAACCAACAATTGGATGCCAAAGTTCAACATCTTTCTATTCTCAATCAAAAATACGAGCATGAACTGGCGCTGTTTAAAAAGCACAAATTCGCCCAAAGGAATGAACACTTAACGGCAAAACAAATCCATCTGTGGGATGAAGCGGTTGAAGAAGATATTGCCGCGGTTGATCTAGAACTGGAACGGCTAAATGCAGATAAAACCAATGCAGCGACACAGAAAGCCAAAACCAATAAACCTAAACGTCGACCACTGCCAGATCATCTACACACCATCCGTATTGAGCATGAACCTGCATCAACCCAATGTGCTTGTGGCTGCCAACTCCGTCGTATCGGCGAAGATGTCAGTGAAAAACTGCATTTCAGACCGGCACAGTTCTATAAGGAACAGCATGTGCGTGGTAAATGGGTCTGTGATCAGTGTGACACTCTGACTCAGCAAGCGATGCCCGCCTATGTGATTGATAAAGGCATTGCTTCACCTGAATTGCTCAGCCATGTGCTGGTATCGAAGTATGCCGATCATTTGCCGCTGTACCGTCAGCGCCTGATCTATCAGCGGGCTGGCATTGATCTGTCCAGATCCACTTTATCTGACTGGATAGGTCGCTGCGGTGTAGAACTGGAACCTCTGGCCAATGCCTTAAAAGAGGTGGTGCTGCAACAGCGGGTGCTGCATGCAGATGAAACACCGGTCACCATCATGCGGATGGGTGAGAATAATAAAAAACCGAAGAAAGGTTATGTCTGGGCCTATGCCACCACACAGTATAATCCAGTTCAGGCGGTGATCTATGACTTTCAGGATAGTCGTTCAGGCCAGCATGCTGAAGAGTTCTTGAAAGGCTGGCAGGGCTATCTAGTCTGTGATGATTACAGTGGTTATAAAGCACGTTTTAAATCAGGCCAGGTGATTGAGGTAGGGTGCATGGCCCATGCACGTCGTAAATTCCATGAACTGCATGTAACTGGGAAAAGTCAGGTTGCTGAACAGGCCTTAGTGCTGATTCAGAAACTGTATGCGATAGAAGCAGAACTCAGGAAAAAGACCGATGGTACAGCGGAAGACCGCCGCGAATACCGACAACAGCATAGTCAACCAGTGATGCAACAACTATATGAATGGCTCAACCAACATCATCTGACAGTGCCATCGAGTTCTCCCACCGCCAAGGCTATCAATTACACTCTGAAGCGTTGGCCAGCCTTAAGCCGCTATCTGGATGATGGCAATCTACCGATATGCAACAATTGGGTAGAGAATCAGATGCGTCCCTGGGCGTTGGGACGCAAGAACTGGCTGTTTGCAGGTTCGCTGCGCAGTGGTCAGCGAGCGGCAAACATCATGACTTTAATCCAGTCAGCAAAGCTGAATGGCTTGGATCCGTATGCCTATTTAAGTGATGTGCTGAAAAGGTTACCGACACACAAAGTGACCCAAATTGAAGAATTGCTGCCGCACTGCTGGAAACCTAAATCGAATTAAAAAATAGGTATGGGATTCAGCGGACGCTTACATTTTAGTCGGGTTGCCTGATCCTAGACAGAATAATTCATAACGCTTTTAAATTTGAAATTACTGGTGATTGGATGAGAAAGAACAACTCTTCTGATGTGGAAGCCACTCTTTAAGAGTGGCTGATTTTAAAGTGAAATAGCTCTTAGCTAACTGCATCCTCCATTGATCTATTCCCTCAAGAGATTCTATATCTGCCCACCCACACCTTTGAACTTTTCAACAAAAGCAGCGATTTTCTGAAAAACCGTTTGCTTCTGGGTTCGGTACTGCGGATTCAACGGGCTGAGTTTGGGCAGCGCTTCATTAAGAGCAGTGCCATTTTCCGAAGCGTACTCACGCTTGAGTGATGACGCAATATAGCGTTTGGCAGCATCGATATTGAGCTTTTCAGAGGCAATAATGGCATCGGCTTCGCGCTTCTGCTCCGCCTGGGCGAATTTGAAGAAAGCATCGATAATGCTGGCTTTGTCATTGATCTCATCTAGGTTTGTCTGGTTAATAAAATCAACCACTAAGCTCTCTTTCGCTCTATTACCAAGGCTACCGCGGATCATACGACGAACTTCTTCAATCAAGCCTTCTTTACTCTTGTTCTTTTTATTTTGATCAAAAATCAGTTCAAGAATGTAATCGAGGTTGATTTCTTGCGATTTAAGCAAATCAATTTCAAAGACCACATCGCCCCAGTCTACCGTTGACTTATCTTTGTCCTGACCTTCTTTATCGCGTCTCAACCAGTCACGGGTATCATTGTAAGTAGAGCGATAATCTTGGATAGCACGTTCGCTCGGCATATCGATGGTTTGCATTGACTCGATGTCAGCATCGTCCAGATAGTACTTTGACTTGAACTCTTCAACAGCTTGTCCATCACTGGTATCTAAGCTTTGCAGTGCTTTTAATCCAGCAAACTCATCGTAGTTTTGTAAAATATTTTCTGCCTTTAGGTATTCACCAAACAGTTTGGCAAATTCTTTTTTATCTTGTTCTTTTTCAATATTTTCTGGGTTTGGAAAACGCTCTTGCAGCTCTTTTACGATATCAACAAAACCTCGACGAGCTTGTCCTGTAACGATATCGGTAAAGCCTTCCATGTATTCTTTGTAGCTCTTTTCTAGCACAACATTTTTGGTGTTTTTATCACCGAACAAGGTGATGGCATCAATGGTCGCTTGTTCCAAATCACGGAAGGTAACAATGTTGCCAAAGGTTTTCGTCGCATCATAAATACGATTAGTACGAGAAAAGGCCTGCATCAACCCGTGGTAGCGCAGGTTCTTATCAACAAACAAAGTATTTAACGTTGGTGCATCAAAGCCAGTTAAAAACATCCCGACAACAATTAGCAGATCTATTTCCTGATTTTTAACCCGTTGGGCTAGATCACGGTAATAGTTTTGAAAACCATTGCTGTCTACACCGTAATTTGATTTAAACATAGCGTTATAGTCAGCAATTGCTGCGCCCAGAAACTCTTTAGCGCTGCTATTCATTGCGCTTACTTCAAAACTCTCATCTAAAATATCGCCAATAGCATCTTGTTCTTCGTTGGCAGCAAACGAAAATATGGTCGCTACGCGGAGTGGCTTACTTGTAGCGCCCTTTTCAGCTTCAGCCTGCAAGGTTTTGAAGGTTTCATAATAGGCTTTAGCTGCATCAACACTACTGACCGCAAACATGGCGTTAAACCCTTTGGCACCAGAATAGGCTCGATGGGTTTTCTGGTTGAAATTATTCAAGATGTACTGCGAGATTTCGCGAATACGCATCGGGTGTAAAAATGCTTGCTTGTTCTCAGCCGCGCTTAACTTTTTATCATCTTGTTCTGTTTCAATGCTCTTAAATTGAGGGCGAACATCGTTATAGTCCACTTTAAACTTGAGTACTTTTTCATCACGAATGGCATCAGTGATCACATAAGTGTGCAACTGCTGGCCAAACACGCTGCCCGTGGTTTCAGCACCCAAGGCGTTTTCAGGGAAAATTGGCGTACCGGTAAAGCCAAACTGGTAGTACTTTTTGAATTTCTTCTTCAGGTTTTTCTGCGCTTCACCGAACTGGCTGCGATGACACTCATCAAAAATAAAGACAACCTGCTTGTTGTAGATAGCTAAATCGCTTTCACTTTTGATTAAGTTATTGAGCTTTTGGATGGTGGTGACGACAATCTTGTTATCGTCTTTATCCAGGTTACTCTTAAGCCCTGCGGTGCTGTCTGAACCGTTCACACTATCAGGTGAGAAGCGCTGATACTCTTTCATCGTCTGATAGTCGAGGTCTTTTCTGTCCACCACAAAAAAGACTTTATCGATACAGTCTAAATCGGTGGCCAAACGTGCCGCTTTAAAGCTAGTAAGTGTTTTACCTGAACCTGTGGTGTGCCAAATGTACCCACCGCTCTCGGTGTTGCTCCAATTCTTAGCGTTAAACGCGCTCTTTATCTTCCATAAAATGCGCTCAGTGGCCGCAATCTGGTAGGGGCGCATTACAAGTAAGGTATTGCTGACATCAAACACCGAGTAACGCAAGATCACTTCAAGTAAGGTCTCTTTCTGGAAAAAAGTGGCGGTAAAGTCTTTTAAATCCTTGATCAGCGTATTGTCTGACTTCGCCCAGTTCATCGTAAAATCGAAGCTGTTTTTGTCGCGCTTGGTCGTGTTGGCAAAATAGCGCGTGTCGGTGCCATTAGAGATCACAAACAGCTGCAAGAACTTGTACAACGAGTTCTCTGCATTAAAGCTTTCTTTGCTGTAGCGATGTATTTGGTTGAACGCCTCACGGATTGCCACACCACGCTTTTTCAGTTCAATTTGCACCAAAGGCAAACCATTGACCAAAATCGTCACGTCATAACGGTTGGCATGGCTTCCCGTTTGCTCAAACTGCTTAATGACCTGCACTTTGTTGCGAGCAATGGTCTTCTTGTCGAACAAGTAGATGTTTTCGATATGACCATCATCGAAGACAAAATCAAAGATATAGTCGCTGTGCACCTTGCGGGTTTTGTCGAGAATATTGTCGCTTGGGGTGTTTAAGTATTGCTCGCAAAAGCGAGCCCACTCGGCATCAGTAAACTCGACCTTATTGAGGGCTTGTAATTGTTTACGCACATTCACCATCATGGCATCGGGTGTCGTTAGCGCAGGTAAATACTCATAGCCTTGGTTGCTTAGGTCCTGAATCAGCTCACGCTCTAAATCACCTTCGCTTTGGTAGCCCTCAGCAATTTGGTCTTGGCGTGTGTATTTATCTAAAACAATATAATTTTTAGACTCTGCGATTGCTTTGTATTCTGCCATATCTATTCCTAAGCCTGTGTCCCTTGTTGAGTGCGCATGCCTTTATAAATATTGTCTATCTCTTTCACTAAAAACTTAAAGACGCGCTTATGATCTTCTTCGACTTCGGCCACTTCATGGCCTGCGTGTTTTGCATGGTTATATAAATTAATCACCCGTGCGTAGGGGTTTACTTGCCCGGTAGCCCTATTACCTTTGACACCGGGCAACAACTCACCCCACTCTTCGCACCCCAAAAACGTTGAGGTTTTTTCCAGTACATTTCGCAAAAAATTAAAGTGGTATTTGTGGATATCGCCTGAGTCTGCCGCTTTCATTAACTCATTCTTTAAATGCAGGTGATACGAGAAGGGCGAATCATTTTCTTGCTCAATCAGGTCATGCTTGCCATCATCGAGCTTGCGCAAAACGAACTTGGGTGCTCGATTAAACTCGTTATGCAAAACATTATAAAAAAGCGGATTATGAGTGGTGATGATGAACTTAAGACCAGAAATAGCGAAATCACTCGACTTAATTAAGCGTGCTAAATCAACAGCCAACTCTATTAGATGGTTATCATCTAACGAGCTCACTGGGTCATCAATAAACACATATTGTAATTGGTTAAACTGGTCTGTTTCGCGGCCAGCATCTTCAGGTACATTTAAGATGCTAATCACTTGTTCGAGCAATGAATAAAAAATACTCCAAATAAAGTTACTTTCTTCACCCTTTGATATTTTAATTTTTCTATCCGGTTCGTCATCGCCACCTTGATGTGAAAACGTCACCTCAGAAAAGGCTTTGACGGTAACATCTTTTCCGTCTTTGTGTTTAGCCGTGTATTGCGGATTAAAGCGTGGCGTAAGTTTATCATTGGCGTAACGCTGGAACGTGCTGATCACGTTCATGTCTTGCCCTTGCTCTTGCAAAATCCAATCGGTAAATGTATTGGGTTGGATTTTTAACTTCGGCTCTGCATCCGCATATAAATCATTATCCCAGTAAAATAAGTCTTCCGTAAACGCGTTGTAATACAAAATCTTGTGGCGCGATAGTGGCGCTTGCTCTGCATCGGCAAGCGCATCTTGCCCATCATCTTTCGGGGCTATGATCCCTTTAAATTCACGCGACAAACGTGTTTTACCTGTGCCATTAAAGGCATAGATTAACTGCACCTTTTTGTCGGATGCTTGCAACAACTCTGCTATTTCCGTTAGCGTTTTACTCATTAAGCTGCCTCATCTGAATGAGATTTCGGGAAGCTCAACAACAGGTCACGATAATACTCGTATTGCTTTTGGCGTAGCTCGATTTCGCGGGGTAGGCCTTCGGTGATAGAAAACGTCAAAGCTTCGAGCTTATCGAGAATAGCTACTATTCTCTGCTGCTTATTTAACGACCTTTCTTCGTTACCTGAGCAAGGTATAGGCACAGGGATTTTTTCGACCTGATGACTCATCAGCTTGGGATTTCCCATTCCTGAATAAACATGCTTTTGTGCTTCTATGGTCAACCAATAGTACAGGTATTTATAGATAAGCTTAGATTCATCATTAATTTTAATTAAACCGCAAACATTCGTAATAGAGAACTTACCGGTTCGGTAAAAGACAGTGCCAGCATTAGCTCCGTCAGTTGTCCAGCTAATGAACTCTCCATCAAAATCGAAAGTATCGATTGATCCAATCATTCCATTTTTTGCAGTTTGAGAGCTGTATACGGGATATTCTCCTGAGTTTTCCTCCAAATAACCTTTTGACATCACTCGTCCGCGCCGCAGCGTCGCAACTTCACCTAACGTCTTCCACTCAACTTCGCCCTCTTCAAAACTCAACAACTGGTCGCGATAGTAGTTGTATTGTTTTTTGCGTAGGTTAAGCTCGGCGGTCAGCTCGGCGGTCAGCTCGGCGGTCATGGCGGTAAATGCGTCCAGAATGCGCACAATTTCAGCTTGTATTGCCAGCGATTTTTCTGGGTTATTTGGGCATGGGATGGGGATTTTGAACTCTTTGACCTTTGCATCAGAAATAGCTGGATATGCGGAACCACTCTGATTCTCTTCAAGGTACTTTTTAAATTCACCAGAAGAAACCAAATGCAAAATCCATTTAGGTAGAACCACTTCTTGATTTACTCGCAATACACAATATCCAGTACTTGCTACTGCTCCGTTGTATTCTTCATCAATTAGGCAATACCGCATTTGTGTAGGACGAGTGGTTGCAAATAGCACATCATCTTTTTTTACGAGTTTTTGAGCACGGCTGGGCGCATTGCTAGATGTTACTTCTGATGTTTCTATTATAGTTTTTGTGTCAATGCTTACAGAAGTTAGATCAATATATTGATAACTCCTTGTTGCTTCTTGCCACTTTATATTATTAGTGCGTTTGGTAACGTCACTGACTGGCCACCAAACCACCTCAACACCATCGAGCAATTTTTCCAAAAAATTCAAATTACTCATACGCCTAACTCCTCATCTTCAATCTCCGCCACAATGGCATCAATATCCCTGCGAAGCTGGTCTATTTTAGCAACGGTAGTTTTCAGTTCAGCGTTAAGCACATTGATGTTCACCACCTCACGAGTATCTTTGGCTTGAACATGGCTGCTAACCGAGAGGTTGTAGTCTGCTTTTACGATGTCGTCCAAATCAACGGATTGAGCAAAGTGATCAATGTTCTCTTTGCTAGCAAACACCTTCATGATGTCTTCTATGTGCTGATCAGTAAGAGTGTTGTTATTGGTTTCTTTTTTAAACAGACCGCTGGCATCAATAAACTGCGTTGTGGTGTCGGTTTTATGTTTAGAAAGCACCAAGATATTGACGGAAATGGTCGTACCGAAGAAAAGATTCGGTGCAAGCGAAATCACAGTTTCAACGTAGTTGTTATCTACTAGGTACTGGCGAATCTTTTGCTCCGCACCACCACGGTAAAAAATACCCGGGAAGCAAACAATCGCCGCTCGGCCTTTGCTTGATAAGTAACTGAGCGCATGCAGCACAAAGGCAAAGTCGGCTTTTGATTTAGGCGCTAGTACACCCGCAGGAGCAAAGCGGTCATCGTTGATTAGGGTTGGGTCGTCGCTACCAATCCATTTCACGGAATAAGGTGGGTTGGAGACAATTGCATCAAATGGTTTGTCATCCAGAAAATGAGGTTCTGTTAAGGTATCACCTAACTGAATATTAAACTTGTCGTAGTTGATGTTGTGCAAAAACATGTTCATACGCGCCAAGTTGTAAGTTGTGTGGTTTAGCTCTTGACCGTAGAAGCCATCGTCAATGATATGCGCATCAAAGTGCTTCTTCGCTTGTAAAAGTAACGATCCTGAGCCACAAGCAGGGTCATATATTTTATTCACGCTGGTTTGACCATGCATGGCGAGCTGGGCGATTAGCTTTGATACGTGCTGAGGTGTGAAAAACTCGCCACCAGATTTACCAGCATTCGCTGCGTAGTTTGAAATTAAGAATTCGTAGGCATCACCAAACAAATCAATTTGGTTATCTTCAAAATTGCCAAAAGATAACCCTGCGACCCCTTTTAACACGGCTGCCAGGCGTTTGTTTTTTGCCTCTACCGTATTACCCAGACGATTACTGGTGGTATCAAAATCCGCAAACAAGCCTTTGATGTCTTTTTCTGAATCATAGCCATTGGCTGAGTTTTCGATTGCAGCAAAAATTGCTGCCAAATCCGTATTTAAATTTTCGTTTTTGTGTGCATTAGCCGCTACATTGCTAAACAACTGGCTAGGGTAAAGAAAATAGCCTTTGGTTTTAATGGCATCTTCTTGAGCAAACTTGATGTTTTCATCATCGTCAGACATGGCAGCATAATTAACGCTCTCATCTCCGCCTGTGATGTAGTTGACAAAGTTTTCACTGATAAAACGGTAGAACAGCGTACCCAGTACATATTGTTTAAAATCCCAGCCATCCACTGAGCCTCGAACATCGTTGGCAATCGCCCATATTTGGCGTTGAAGTTCGGCACGTTGTTGTAAACTTGTCATTTGTTAATTCCTGATTTTAATGCGTTTATTGGTTGGCCACCAGTGTATGCCTATTCGCGACTGGCGTTTAGCAATGAGCCGCTTTCTAAAGTTCCCCAATTAATTTAAGATATTCCTGTTCAGTCAAGACCTTAACGCCTTTATCACGGGCTGCATTAATCTTAGTTTCACCGACCTTGTCGCCAGTTACTAGATATGTGGTTTTACCAGTAACCGATTTAGCCACGTTAGCTCCAAGTGCTTTTGCCTGCTTTTCCATATCACTACGGGAACCTTGTTGCATCGAGCCAGTAAATACAACGACTGCTCCAGCTATAGGCGAATCTGAACTTTCTCTATCAGATTCCTTGGGTGTAACACTTAAGTTGAAACCGAGGTTATATACTTTGAAAAACTCTTCTCTAACGTTTGCTAAACCTTCAACAATAGCTTCAGCGCTTAGTTGTGCAAATCCATCTATTTTAACCATATCCTCGACTGATATTTCGAAAACCTGAACTAGGGCATGATGCCGAAGTAATTTCTCACAGTTTCCGCCAGCTAATCGGGTAACTCCAAATGCAGCAAGAAACCTCCAATCCTCTATTTCAATCTGTCTACTTGCTTGGAGTTGATCGATAAGATTCTGTGACGTTTTATCTCCAAATCCAAACTCGACAAATTGATGCTTAGGAATCTGATAAATTTCATGGATGTGCTTAATACCTTGATTAGTTATTTTTTCAATCACCTTTGGCCCAAAGCCATCTACATTACCCAATGTTTTAAAAAAATGAATCAGTGTATTCTCAGTTTGGGCAGGACAGTCTGACTTATTCGGGCATATTAAATGATCACCTTCCCAAATAAGGTGAGCACCACAACTAGGACAATTTTCAGGTAATTCTGGCTCTGCTCGTTTGATAACTTCTTCAATTTTTGGAATAACTAAGCCACTTCTGACTAGCTTAATGATTGCGCCAGGACCAACTCCATTTGTCTTCACCATATTGTAGTGATGAACGGTTGCCCTGCTTAAAGTAGCCCCACTAAGTTTTGTCGGAACCAATTCAGCTACTGGTGAAACTCGACCAGTCCTTGAAGTCTGATGAACAACTTTCAATACTTCGACTTCAGCCGATTCTTCATTCACTTTAAAAGCGATTTGCCACCTATGGAATTTTCTCGTAGAGCCCATATGCTCTTTAATCGGTGCATTTGTTGATTCTAAGACTAATCCATCAATATCAAAATCAATTGAGTTCCACATACTTTCAAGAATACTATCAAATTTTGACAACAACTCTTCAATACTTCCCGTCCAGTTATCTAATAGTGAAAAAGGGTAGAAGACACAGGCACCTTCATCAATTGCCTTTTGAACATCTTCATCAACTTTCTTTTCAGCAATAATTGCTGCTTGGATATTGCGTGAGTTTTCAAATTTTTCACTCAACACTTCATTAAAGTAACTTTTCTTGATTACGATTTCGCCCGGACCTAAACCTCTTCCTGCATTTTCTGATACTTTGAGCCCTCGTTCAAATGCACGAGTAATATCTTGACCTCTTGTCCCATCACCTCGGGTATAGAGAGTTATGCCATCATCATAAGCAGCATAACCATCAAGTTTCGGTGTAACCCTAATACGAATTAAATTTTGATCAAAATCAATTTCTGACGCTGCTTTAGTAATTCTTTCCGTCCATTTTTTAATTTCTTCAAAAGAATATGCTTTATCAGTAGAAAGCATTTTCTTTGGAAGTCGGACAGTCTTACTATCGATTAAAACTTCAGGCTCTACATTTAATAAGTATGGATTGTCTGGATCATGAGTTTTGAAGTAGTTAAGATATTCATCATACGTCTCATCCTCAATAATCGGATAACCTGATCTGTAAAGTGCATTAGCAACTTTAAGTAATGTTTCCAACTCTTCCCAACTGTGCTCATCAGATGTAAATAACTTCTCTGCTTCTTCTATACCTAAATTAAGGTCTAGTTTTTCAATAATGGCGATTTGGTTATCGTTAAATATATATTTAGACATTACTGCTACCCTTACACTGCCATTTGAAAATCTAGTTGAGTTCTACTTGAAACATTTGAGTGTATGGTGACACCTACATCACCACTACGGTAAACACTGACAGTATCGCCAATTCGCACATCTAAACGGTGAATTTCCCCAATATTATGCAAAGTCACATTTGAAACGGTCACGCCGCCCACAGCAACAGGATTCAAACGCGCCACAGGTGTGAGTGTACCTGTACGTCCCACTTGCCAGTCAATATTTTCAACCGTGGTGAGCGCAGCCACCGCAGGGAATTTATAAGCCGTTGCCCAACGCGGTTCTCGACTTAAAAACCCGAGCTGTTGCTGTTGTTTGAGACTGTTGACCTTAATCACCATGCCGTCAATTTCCACACTCAATTGTGGTCGTTCCGCATTGATTTGCTCATAAACAGCTTGGACTTCTTGGATGCTATCGCAGACAAAATGACGCTCACCAACTGCAAAACCAAACTGTTGCAACCACTCTAGACTTTCCGACATGGTGCTTTGACCATGGTTCGGTTCACACTGCGCAATACCATAAGCATAAAATGCAAGTGGACGCGAAGCCGCAATATTCGGATCTAACTGACGTAAACTTCCCGCTGCGGCATTACGTGGGTTGGCAAAAGTCTTCTCTCCTTTGGCTTCATTTTCGGCATTGAGCTTTTCAAAACCTGCTTTAGGCATCAAAACTTCGCCACGAACTTCCAGTAGCGTGGGTACTTCGCCCTGATCTGTACTCAACACCTTCGGCAAGTTCCGAATGGTTTTGACATTTTGAGTAATGTCTTCCCCTGTTTCACCATCACCACGTGTCACCCCACGCACCAGCACCCCCTGTTCATACCACAGTGAAATGGCAAGACCATCAAACTTCAGTTCGACATCATATTGAATCGTTTGATTCGGCAACCGTTCTTCTGCACGGCGTGCAAAGGCAAAGAGTTCTTCTTGATTAAACACATTGCCTAAAGACAGCATCGGTACCACATGGGTCACGCTCGTAAACTTCGCCAAAGGTTTACCACCGACTTTATTGATCGGGCTATCTGGCTGAATATACTCAGGGTATTGTTCTTCTAAAGCTTTCAACTGATGAAAAAGCTGATCATATTCACTGTCTAAAATGGTCGGCTGATCCATCACATAATAAGCATGATTATGCTGTGCCAAAATTTGGATCAGTTGACGCATTTGCGCAACGACAGTCGAAGTTTGAGTCATAATTTCACCATAAAAAAGGGCGGTCTTTGTTCCGCCCTAAAAATTGTATTTCTACTGTCTATTATAGAAATCGTTACCGCTGCTTTCAATCAGATTAAGCATCGATTGCTTGTCCAGCACGGTAATCAATCGCTAAGTGGCGCCAATGCTCACGCAGTTGTGGCGTGAACTCTTGGTTGTTTTGGTCATAAACCGTTCCATCGATTTCACGGGCAATCAAACGTGAAATACTGTCCATGGTATCAAAGGCATTTTGGACATCACGGTGTGGTAAGGCCAAGAAAAATGCCAAGCCTTTAATTGGATCGGTCGACAGATTTTCCAAGTCAAAACCATCCATGCCTGTATCGGTAATTTGCAACACAGAGAACAGTAACTTAGTTCCATCTTCGTTATAGCGATGGAAACAAGACATTTCGCCAAAACGTAAACCATACTTCATTAAAACTTTTAAAGTTTTCTCACCAGACAACGCACGGCGTTCAGGATAAACATTCAGGGCAATAAACGATTCTGCTGTGGCTAAAGCACTTTCATCATCGACAATTTTTTGCTCATACAAATGTGCATCTAAAATGCTGCTTTCATCGTCAAACTCTGAAATTTCGGCTTTTTCGACATTGGCATTTAAACTAAATTCAGCTTTATCCGCTTTTGCTTGTTCATCAACAAGCGAGGAGCTTGCGCTTTCAGTCGTTAATTCCGTTGCATCTGCTACAGCATTTTCAGGAGCGACTGAGTCTACTGCTTTATTTTCTACCTCAGCTGACGCATCCAAACTTGGTTCAGTACTGCTGCTTTCGAGCACACTGTCTGCATCCAAAGCTTTCGGTTCGGCTTTTTCAGACAGTGTCTCTTCTACAGAGTTTTCGTTTAAAGTCGGCTCTTTACGTTCAGCCTCTTCAACTGATGCCGTTTGCAGTTGATCACGTACGTGACGCGGGATAATCGGTTTTTGACTGTCAGCATCGATATGCAATGCGGACTCAAGTGAAGGCGCTGCATCTGCCGGCTTTCGAAAAATCATTCGAACCCCAAACAGCATAATGATCACTGCTATGACGATACCAATAATTGTTGTGTATTCCATCTTATTAGGCCTCCGCGACTAAACCGTATTCTTTTGCCTGTTCTAAATTTACAGTCACTAATTTTGATGTTCCCGGTTCAGGCATCGTAACACCTAACAAGTCGGTCGCCATCGTCATTGCGAGTTTATTATGGGTAATGTAAATGAATTGCACCTGTTCAGAAAGCTCTTTTACAAGATTACAAAATCTTCCCACGTTCGCATCATCCAAAGGCGCATCAACTTCATCCAAAACACAAAATGGCGATGGGTTGAGACGGAAAATCGCAAACACCAAGGCCAATGCGGTCAGGGCTTTTTCTCCCCCTGAAAGTAGCGCCAAAGAGCTATTGCGTTTGCCTGGCGGACGGGCCATGAGTTTAACCCCAGACTGCCAGTCATCTTCTAAAGTCAGACTCGCTTCGCCACCATTGAAAACTTTCGGGAACAGATCTTGTAGTTCAGCATTAACCCGATCAAAAGTGCTCATGAACAGTTTACGGGTTTCTTGGTCAATACTTTTCATTGCAGCGCGCAACTGCTCAACGGTATTTTCCAAATCTTGAATTTGATGACTCAACTCTTCAAAACGTTTTGATACTTCTTCATATTCTTCTGAAGCCGCCAAATTGACTGCGCCCAATTTCTCAAACTGTTGCTGCGCTTTTTCTAGGATTTGTTGATGGCTACTAATATCAATGCTTAAACCCACAACAGCTTCAACATTCATCTCTTTCAGCTGTTCAGAATAATGTTGTAAGTCTGACTTTGCCGCTTGCCACGCCAAACGTTTCTCTTCCAACTGGGTTCTTAGCTTTTCATCTTGTTGTTGCTGTTGATGACGGTGTTCGGTCAAACTTTGCTGACGTTCTTGCACCGCATTCAGTTCAACTTGCCATTCAGACCATGTCTTTTGCAGCTTTTCAGTGATCTGTGCTTGTTCGCTAAACTGGCTTTCCAATGCAGACAGCTCAAGTTGTACAGGGTCAATAAACTTTTTGGCCTGCTCCATCTGTGACAATATTTGCTGATACTGCGCCTTTAAGAAAGTACTGTCTTTCTCTAACAGTTCAATCTGCTGTGTGGTTTGCACTGCCTGACGACGCACCATTTCAAGCGCCTGCCAAACCTGCTGTGCCTGCTGCTGGCTATCATCCAGTTGCTCAGTCAATGACTCCACTTGGAACTGCATGGTTTTATAGTTTGGCAGGTTTTGCTCTAGCTTAATATTCAATGCATGCAAATCAATCTCCAGATCATCTTTTTGCATAGCATCTTCTTCAAGCTGACTGTCTAACTGCGCCAGTTGATTGGCCAATTGTTGCTTTTGCACTTCAAAGGCTTGGTTGGTACTTTGCACTTTGGCAATATTCAAATCAATCTGCTGCGTCGCTTGAACTTCTTTTTTTAAGAGTTGTTGATCCGCTTTTAACTGCTCATCCACCGCTTGGACTTGAGTACGAAGCTCTGTGGTTTTCGTTTCAAGCTGAGTCAGAAGTCCCGTTTTTTCAGTAAGGGTCTGTTCAATTTCATCTAAACGAATCCGATGGCTTAGCGCACCTTGTCCAGCTTGGCTCGCTTCGTCATAATCCAAACCAATCACCCAGTCCACGCCGACATGGTAACCGTCTAAACTCAGAAGAGACTGACCATCTTTCAATTGCTTTTGCAGAGCCAAGGCTTGTTTTAAGTTGGTGGTCACCCCCACCTGCTGCCACAAAGAGGATTGTGGCGATTCAATCCAACTGGCTAGGCTATCGCAACCTGCAATTTCAATCAGTTCAACATGCGGCTGAGGCGTTAACTGACGTGCAACGGCATCAGTGAATGCATCTCTGTTTTCCAAACAATGCGCTGAAAGCCATTTGGCTAAGAATTTTTCGACCAGCGCGGCATGGGTTTTAGCTGCATCTTTAAGCTGCAGCACATGCATCAACTGTGGATGATCACTATTTTTTAAGGCACTGACTTTGACCAGAAGCTGCTTGAGATGCTTCTGTTCGGCACTTAAGACCTGTATATCTGCTTTGTGCTGATTCAACTCAGTTTGAGCAGTTTGATGTTGGATACGCAAATCATCCAGCTGCAACTGCACCTCAATGATACTTTGCTCACGTTGTAACTGCTGTGCCTCAGCATCTTGCTTGGCATGTAACAGTTGATCGATCGCATCCAACTGGCTTTGGTTTTGAATTTGCGCCGCTTGCTGCTCTAAAATCTGCTTTTGCTGTTCAAAGCGTAAAATATTTTTGGCCAACTGTTCACTTTGCGCCAACATTTGCGTTTTTTGTTGCTGCTGTTTTTCTACCAAACTTTTGACTTGTTCAAACTGTTGAAGCAACTGTTGCTGCTGTGCTTTTAAATCCGTTAAACCTTGGCTTTGCTGTTGGTTTTGACTTTCTTGCTGTTGTAACTGTTCGGTATGAAGCTCATTTTGTTCGTGCAAACTTTCCAGTTGCAGCTCGATCAGTTGCATCCGTTCTTTGGTTTGCGCCTTCTGCTGTTCAAGCTGTGCCAAAGTAGTGGTGTTTTGCTGGAACAGGCTCTGCTTTTGTTCCAAAGTCATTTTCAACTCAGCCAGCTTTTTCTCTGCCTGTTGCCACTCACTCTGTAGTGGCGTGGACTGCTGAATCAGGCGTTGAAATAGCTCACTGGTTGACGTCAAATCATGCTCTAAAGTCGTTAACTCTGAACGCACCAACTTGAACTGATCGCCCAAATCATTCATGTGCAACGTATATTCTTGCTGTAAACGGCTGCTTTGTTCACATTGAAAAGATAAAACTTCGACTTTAATGGTGCGAATTTGGCTTTCCAGTGTTTTGTACTGAATTGCGGTTTCAGCTTGACGTTTTAAAGTTTTTAACTGTGATCTTAATTCAGAGGCAATATCTTCTAAACGCGATAAATTTTGCGTAGTGTGATCCAAATGCAATAAAGTTTCACGGCGACGTGCTTGATAACGCGAAACTCCTGCGGCTTCCTCAATAAAAACTCGCATTTCTTCAGGTTTTGCATCGACCAAACGGTTGATCATGCCCTGTTCAATAATCGAATAAGAACGTGGCCCTAAACCTGTACCCAAGAAAATGTCGGTAATGTCCCGACGACGGCATTTGGTGCCATTTAAAAAGTATTCAGACTTGCCATCTCGGTTGACCTGACGTTTGACCGCCAGTTCGGTATAGGCATTATAGCTACCGCCTAACTTGCCATAAGTGTTGTCAAAACGCAGTTCTACACTGGCGACACTGACAGGTTTGCGCTTTGCCGTGCCTGTAAAAATGACATCCTGCATACTGCCACCACGCAACTGACGCGCACTGGATTCGCCCATGACCCAGCGAATAGCGTCGATCACATTGGATTTGCCACAACCGTTCGGCCCAACGACTGCTGTGCGGTTATCTTTAAAGTGTAACGTGGTACTGTCGGCAAAAGATTTGAAGCCGGAAAGTTTTAAACTGCTTAAACGCATAATGTCCTGACTAACGTCGTGAGCGTCTCGCCCACGCAAGTTCAATTTGTTTCATTCGGGTCAGAGATTCCAACACCAAGTTACGTAAGTGTCGACAAAAATCTTCCATAAATAAAGTAGCTTGTTGTGATTTTCTGATTAAAACCGCATCAGTCACTAGTTTAAATAAATCATAAGATTCTTGTAACTCTCTACGCGAAGTATTTAAGGTTAAAAAATAGCTCCGACGTATCGAGGGTAACAGTTCTTGGTAAAACTTCATCAAATAAGCATTGCCCACCATTTCATGCTGGCGCGCCAATCCTTCAAAAATCAAATCATAAAATTTTTCGATACTGCCCTGTTTCAGTTGATTCCCCAACTCATCCAATAACAGCTGTAAACGTTCCGCTTCATAGCTGCGCCATGTTTCCGCTATGCGTTGCACAATTTGCCCCAACAGCAGACTGCTGGTGTCAAACAAGGCGCGCACTTGTTGAGCCGACATTTCAGAAACGATAGCACTGCGGCGCGGGTAGATTTCAATCAGATGTGTGCGTTCAAGAAGTAACAAAGCCTCACGCACCGAGCCGCGACTCACATCCAGTTCAGCGGCAATACGTAATTCTTGTATGCGCTCACCTTCGACCAACTCACCACGAATGATTTGTTCACTGATGTGCTTGGCAATTTGTTCGGACAAACTCTCTGTATCATGTGCTTGCATACTGTTCCTAACTTGTTTTTATAAGATGCAATCCATGGTCTTTAGTGACCTATTTTTAGGTTTTACCCGATCTTAAACGCTAAACACTATGTCATTGTCTAACAATTTTACCGTCTATAATGCCAATCAACAGCAACGCACACAATATTATCAAAGAAATTAAGAACTAAATCCTTGATAAATAAAATATAAACCAACCACCACCAACAATCCCGCAAAACACTTTTTCAACATCGCAGGCGATAAAAGATGCGCCACTTTCGCACCAAATTTGGCGGTGATAAAACTCATCACCGCAATCCCGAAAAAAGCATAGACATGAATATAACCAATGGTATTTGGTACGTTGACCTCAGCCTGATGCCCGAACCACATAAAACCTATAGCTCCAGCCACTGCAATTGGTAAGCCACAAGCAGCTGACGTCGCTACCGCTTTTTGCATAACCACACCATGACGGTTTAAGTACGGTACTGTCAAACTGCCCCCACCAATGCCAAAGATCGCAGAAGCCACACCAATGCCTGCACCGACAAATAACTGTTTGCCTGTAGAGGGCAACTGACGCGATGGATCGACCTCAACATGTGCGCCACTAAACATTTTGTACGCCACCCATACCGCAAAAAAACCGATCAGCAGTTGTAAGCCATGTCCTGACATATAGTCTGCAATGCCTGCGCCTAAAAAAGCGCCCATGACTAGACCAGGAGCCAAATTGCGAAACACAGACCACAACACTGCCCCGCGTTTATGATGCGCACTCACTGAACTCATTGACGTGACAATAATCGTAGCCAGTGATGTACCAACCGCCATGTGCATAATGACACTCGGGTCATAGTTTAGATGAGTAAACACCACATATAAAATCGGGATGATAATAAGTCCACCACCGACCCCAAATAGCCCCGCAGCAAAACCAGCGATTGCGCCAATCAGTAAATATATGATTAACTCCATGATCATTTTTCACTTTTCTCAGATTCATATGGATTTAGAGACACGCCAATTACAACAGCTTCTCGCTGAAGCACAGCAACTTCCTGAAGTTTTATTGCTTAAGCCAGTTACCACATCCACCAATGATGATGTGCGTGAAATTGCGCAAAAAGGGATTCAGAGCGTTTTGGTCTGCAGTACACGACAAACTCAAGGTCGTGGACAGCGTCAACGACAATGGGTTTCTCCTGAAGGAAACATCTATTTAAGCACATTGCTACAGACCAAAACACCTATAGATGGGCGCTTGGCTTTAGAAATTGCGTTAAATATCTTGCAAATGCCGAGTTTGCAAGGCCTTGCTCTGCAAGTGAAATGGCCGAATGACCTTTACAGTGCTCAAGGTAAATGGGGCGGAATTTTAGTTGAACCACTGTCAAGCAACCAAGCTATTATTGGGGTGGGCATCAATATCAACCAAGTCGAAGATACCCAGCTTGATCAAGCCACCAGCTCACTTGAACAGCTGGGTTTAGCTCAAGCAGATCGCATTAACTTAATGGCGGAACTATATCTAGCAATTCAACAAGCGGGCCTCTGGTTCACCCATAATAGTGCAAATCTGGCTTCTCGTTTCAATCATTACGCAGCATTTATGCAGCAACAGGTTGAATTTGAACATATGAAAGGTCTGTCTCAAGGCCTATTCTTAGGCATTCAAGATGATGGTGCGGTACAAATTCAGACCGCCAATGATGTTGAAAGCTTTTATCAAGGCCGTTTACGTCCAATGATCCCTGTTTAAATGATTGAGCATCATCATGAAAAATTTATGGTTAGATATTGGTAATACCCGCCTAAAATATTGGATTACGCAGGAAGATCAAATTTTAGAGCAAGGGGCTGAGTTACATTTGCAATCCCCTGCCGATTTGCTTTTAGGTCTAATTCAGCATTTTAAAAACTTAAACATCCAACAAATTGGTGTTTCTTCGGTTCAGGACAAAAAAAATAATGACCGAATCCGTAGACTTTTAAAAAGTTTAAATGTACCGATTACCTTTGCTCAAGTACAGGCCAACTATGCTGGCTTACAATGCGGCTATGAACAACCTGAACAACTCGGGATTGACCGTTGGTTGCAAGTGTTGGCCGTCGCACGTGATCCTAAGCAGAACTATTGTGTGATTAGCTGTGGCACGGCGCTAACCATCGACTTGGCGGATGGTTTGCAGCATTTGGGCGGCTATATTTTACCAAATCTCTACTTACAACGAGACTCGCTGATCCAAAACACCAAAGGCATTAAAATTCCAGATGCGGCTTTTGATGAACTCGGTCCCGGTCGTAATACCATCGACGCTGTGCATCATGGGATTTTGCTCGGCTTGGTCAGTACCATTGAAAAAGTCTTGCAACAGTCTCCACGCCAACTGATTTTAACTGGCGGTGATGCACCTGTATTTGCGCGCTATTTAGCAGAGTATGCACCATGCATTGAAAATGATTTATTACTTAAAGGGCTACAATATTATATTCAGCATCAACTCTGAGCCACCGCCTGCTGTTGTAAAAGGGGTTTTAAGGTATTAAGCAGTAGCTCAAATTCAGCATAGCCATGTTCACGCATAAAATGCCCTGCACGTTTCACCTCCAGTACCTCTGCACTCAAGAAGTGCCCAAAGGTAAGTGCCAAAGGAGGTGGAACATAAGAGTCATTATTGGAAAACATCACCACACGTGAAGCGATGTGAGAGTGGAGTATACCGCTGTCCAGCTTCGCTTGCGCAATAAAACCACTTAACTCAGGTAAGCTTTTTAAAGCCGCTTTAAAGCCCGCAATACAGAAGATCGCTTTGATTCGACGTTCACGCAGTTTACTACTGAGATAATGTAAAGCTGCTAGACACCCCAAACTATGCGCAATGATGATGGTATTTTCATCCAAAGTGGTCATTTGCAGGGCCAAAGCCTGTTGCCATTCTTCGAAATGTGGTGCATCACTATGCGGAAGCACTAAGCGTTTTACTTCAGCATGCAGATCCATCTGACTGAGTTTTTGACTTAGCCACGGAAACCAATGGTCATTGGGCGATGCCTGATAGCCATGCACAATATAGATATGTTGTTTTGATCCATTCATTTTCAACTTCTTATTATAATGTTTGAAAAGAATAAATTTTACGCAACTTTCAAGCCATAAACAGTGCGTTTTTGTTATTAAGCAATTGCGTTGAAAACGCACACAATAATTTCCATGACTCACAAAACAACATAAAAAAGGCGCTCAACGCGCCTTTTCTGAAATAGTTAGAAGCAGATTACTTCTTATCGCTCCCACCAAATAATGGTCCCATTCCACCGCCACCACCAAACTGTTTTTGCATACCGCTTAATGATTTCATCATTTTTGCCATACCCGATGGATTGGCAAATTTCTTCATCATTTTCGCCATTTGCGCATGTTGTTTAATCAACTTATTGACTTCAACGACATCCATGCCACAGCCTGCTGCAATGCGCTTTTTACGGCTTGGGTTCATGAGGTCTGGATTACGACGCTCTTTGATGGTCATCGATTGGATAATCGCTTCCATCTTTTTCACTTGCTTTTCAGGGTTCGCTTGCGCCAACGCATCTTGAATCCCTGCATTGCTCATGCCAGGCAACTTATCCAAGAAGCCCATCATGCCGCCCATTTTATTCATTTGCTCAAACTGCATTAGCATATCTTCAAAGTTGAAGCTGCCGCCTTTTTGCAGTTTTTTCGCCATTTTTTCGGCTTTTTCTTTGTCGACTTTACGTTCAAGCTCTTCGACCAAAGAAAGTACGTCACCCATACCCAAGATACGCTGTGCAACACGTTCAGGATGGAATGGCTCTAAGGCATCAAGCTTTTCGCCCATACCTAAGAATTTGATTGGCTTACCTGTGATTGCACGTACTGAAAGCGCCGCACCACCACGTGCATCACCATCAGTTTTGGTCAGAATCACACCCGTTAATGGCAGTGCATCATTGAAGGCTTTGGCTGTATTTGCCGCATCCTGACCGGTCATTGCATCGACCACGAACAAAGTTTCAGTTGGCTTAATTGCCGCATGAAGTTCTTTGATCTCGTCCATCATTTCATCGTCTACGTGTAGACGACCTGCAGTATCGACAATCAAGACATCCGCAAACTGAATTTTGGCTTGTTCAATTGCACGCGTTGCAATGGTAATCGGTTTTTCGTCAGCACTCGATTCAAAGAAAATCGCGCCAACTTCACCTGCAACGGTTTGTAGCTGTTTAATTGCTGCTGGACGGTATACGTCGGCAGATACCATCGCTACTTTTTTCTTTTGGCGTTCTTGTAAGAAGCGAGCAAGTTTTGCAGCCGTTGTTGTTTTACCTGCACCTTGTAAGCCCGCGAGTAGGACTACAACAGGAGGTTTTGCTGCAAGATCAAGGCTTTCATTTGCCTCGCCCATCATTTTTGTTAATTCGTCATGCACGATTTTAACAAATGCTTGGCCCGGCGATAATTGAGTCATGACTTCTTGACCCAACGCCTCTTCCTTAACTTTCGCGATAAATTCACGAGTTACAGGAAGTGCAACATCGGCTTCAAGAAGTGCCATACGTACTTCACGTAGGGTATCTTTAATATTGTCTTCGGTTAGCTGCCCAGAGCCAGTAACATTTCTTAAACTCTGCGTGAGTCGTTCCGTTAAGGTATCAAACATTGCAAAATCCGCTTAAAATTGCTAGTTGCAAAAAAATCTTTCTTAAAATAGAAAATTTATGCATAGAATGCTATAGGATACTGTAGTTCGCACCGAATTTATATAAATGAATATTCATCATCCTGAAAAAGGTTTGACATGATTAGCCTGCCCTTGGTTTACACCATCTTAGCATTAGTCGCTTATACCACCTCTTTTTGGTATTTGTTTCTCAAATTAATGGCTAAACGTGATCCAAACCATTGGTTTATTGGCATTATTTTAGGCTTAGGCTTATTGCTACATGCAACTGTTTTGTACCATGACATGCTCACGCCGATGGGGGTGAATTATGACGTTTTTGTCTTAATGTCATTTACATCAGGGCTCATGCTGTTACTTAGTCTACTCTATAGCACTTATCGTCCAATTCTAGCTTTGAACCTGATTGGCATTCCTGTGGCCGCTACAGGACTCATTTTAGGTTTTGCCTTTAGCCAGTCTACCCAATTTATTGAACAGCGCTCATTGGGTTTAGATATTCATATTATTTTATCGCTGTCGGCCTATGCGGTGCTACTCATGGCAACCATACAAGCCGTGATTTTATGGTTCCAAGATCGTGAGTTAAAGAACAAACAAAAGAAACGCTTTTGGGTCAACTTACTGCCCTCTTTTCAAGCCATGGAGTCTTTACTGTTTGACTTGATTAAAACGGGTTTTCTTTTACTGACCGTAGCGTTGGTGTTTGGTTTCTTTACCATCGATAATTTTTTTGCCCAACATCTGGCACATAAAACCGCTTTTAGTATTATTTCTTGGTTTGTGTATGGATCTTTACTCATCGGACATTACCGTTTTGGTTGGCGCGGTCAAAAAGCGATTCGTTTTACCTTAATTGGATTCTTCTTGTTGGCTGTCGGTTTTATCGGATCTAAGTTTGTATTGGAAATGATTTTAGGTCGATAAAGTCTTTTGTTTAGTTCGCTTTATTAAAGATACAGAGCTCTACTCACAAAGTAGATGTGCAACTTGATAACCCAATAGAAAAGCCCAGCTTGACCAAGCTGGGCTTTTTAGTAAACCTCAATATTTTGATTTAGAATAAATTATCGAGTGTATTTCGTATTATGTAAATTTTAGAAAAACTTAAATACTTTTTACTGTGTTGAATACATTGTATGCCACTTTTATCTAATTTATTTTCTATAATAAATCCTTATCACTTCCCTATGTAGCACTATAGAGGTTATGCAGATTATTCTTAATCTAATGCGTAATATCCATAATGAACCGTACCGGGTTTGTCGGAGACTTTTTATTTAAGTTAGGCCACCTGACCTAACTGGTTAATTTTATCATAGTACATTGCTTCAAAATCAAAAGGTGATACATAATCTAGCGCACTATGTACACGTGAACCGTACCGGGTTTGTCGGAGAGTCAATATTCTGAGAGACTATCCCGATGACAAAATTAAAATATACCCCTGAAATCAGAGAAAGATCGGT
>NZ_KB849236.1:22065-83913 GCF_000368045.1 Acinetobacter johnsonii CIP 64.6 | reverse complement strand
CACTAAATCATCTGCCCGTTTTTGGTCATCTCGGCTACGGGTGGTTTGTTTGTTCTTACCACGCCAAACACCTTGTATACCTAGCTTTTGCATTAATCGAGCAACAGTACAGCGCGCAATAATATAGCCTTCACGTTTCAGTTTTTGCCAGACTTTACGTACACCATATCGACCTGAACTTTCCTTCCAAATTCGTTTAATTTGTTCAGCATGATGCTCATCATGTAGATCTCGTTTCGCTCGATGTTCTGGATTGTCAGCGAGATCTAAAGTCCGGTAATAGGTTGAAGCTGCAATCGGTAAAATTCTACAAATCGCTTCAACACCATATCGATCTTTATTGTTATGGATAAAATCCACCATTATTTGTGTGGGCGGTCGAGCTCCGCCTGGGCGAAAAAAGCGGCTGCTTTACGTAGAATTTCATTGGCACGTTTCAGTTCTTTATTTTCGCGTTCCATTTGCTTCATTCGTTCTTGGTCAGATATCTGCTGTACTTTAACAGGATTTTGTTGATCTAAATGCTTTTGATACCAAACACGTAGTGTTTCAGGAGTACAACCAATCTTAGGCGCAATTGCTGTGATTGCAGCCCAAGTAGAAGGATAATCTTTTTCAGATTCAATCAATAATTGAACCGATCTTTCTCTGATTTCAGGGGTATATTTTAATTTTGTCATCGGGATAGTCTCTCAGAATATTGACTCTCCGACAAACCCGGTACGGTTCATAATTTAAAACCCATCCATAAAAAAGAAGCTTGTCTTTTTATCCAGTTGAAATTCAAATCAATTCTCTGGTAATTCATTTTCTTTAATAGATTCTTCTCTTGAAGCTAAAGCATTCTTACTAGAAATAAATTGTGAAATTTGAAATGCCATACCCATCACTGCACAAAACACACCAAGCAGACTCAAGCCCAAAGCTCGTTTCACAACAAGATGATCAGTAGCCGCAGAGTCAAATGACATTCCAAAAAATATTACAAACATAAGTGGTGTTAAGAACAACATAAGGAGGCTAAATCGCGACCAGAAGGTTGCACGAACTACATCTCCACATAAATCAATCAATAAGTTTTTTAAAACAGTTGTAATCACAAAAGTAGTAGCGCTACTCACCAGTAATGCAATACTAATTTCAATAATAAAACGTGTTAAAACATCCATTGCAGTCCCCTCACTATCATTATTTAATTTTATTATCTACTCAAAAGAAAAAGAGCCTACACTCCGTGTCTCATTAAGAATACAAGCAGTGATTTAACATCAATCTCTTATACGAACTCTAAATATTCAAAGCTATATCACTCTACAGCCTTTCCAAAGGCAGCTCCACTAAAAACGTATAACGCCACTGTGAGCCTCAACTTTGCACTCCTAAAAGCCTAAATAACCCAATCGTGCGGGTTGTACTCACACCTACAGGAAGCTTCGACTCGTGTATGCTGAAGTTCCCTAACCTATAGCATTGATTGATAAATCTTAAGTACGTAAGAAAGATAATAAAATGGATCATTTTTTATCCATCCGTTATAATGGCTAAATATTTACCCCCCTTCTTCCAATTTAGAGTAACGCCAATGAAGTAAGTCTTATTTTCCGTCAAATCTAATTTATTTGTTTTCTGACGTGCAAAATAAACTTATTTTACTACTCTATATCTCTATAAAAATTTATTTTGTATGTCCTGTATAAAGGAGTCTTCAATGACCCAACAGGCCTGTACTGTAAAAAATTTCGGCGTTCAATTTGCTCATGAACCACTTTTTCAGCATTTAAACTTTGAATTGCCCGCTGCCCAATGTTCAGCGCTGATCGGACGCAATGGTCAAGGTAAATCAGTATTAATGTCCCTACTCACTCAAGCGCACAGACCCAATTATGCGAGTGGCGAAGTGATTTGGCAGATGCCATTTGCTTACTTAAGTCAGCTTGAACGTTTAAGTAACTGCACACTTGCCGAGGCGCTTGACGTTTCAGACCTCTATGCCAGTTTTCAGCGTATTGAGCAATCTACCGCGAGCTTTGAGGACTATGATCGTGTTGAACACGCATGGCATCAACCCACTGAATGGTTGAAATTGCTAGAAAGTGCAAACTTACCTACAGATCTATCTAGCTCGGTTTCTCAACTGAGTGAAGGTCAGAAAACCAAACTGGCACTGTGCCGCCTATTTTTCCAAACTGAGCATTATTTACTTCTTGATGAGCCCAGTAATCACTTAGACCATGTAAGTCGTGCATGGTTAAGTCAAAAAATCCTTCAACATCCTGCTGGCTGTTTAGTGATTAGCCATGACCGCACCTTGTTAAATCAAATCTCCAATACCTATGTTTTAAATGATTTTGGCTTGAAACACTTCCGTTGCAACTATGCCGAGTATCAGTCACACACAGAGCAACACCAGCAGGCACTACAACACAATATCTCGCAAGAGAAACGCGAACTAAAACAATTACAAGTCCAACAGCATGAGCAGCGCATGAAAGCTCAGAAAAGGCAAAAGTCTGGGCAGAAATTACGAAGTTCTGGTTCTCAAGCCAAAATCCTACTCGACTTTAAAAAAGAACGTGCGAGTCAAACCTTATCGGGAGTCGCGCAGCAACAACTTCGCCAAAAGGAACAAGCGCAAGATGAGCTCAAAAACAAACAGCAGCAACTAGAACAGATTAAGTCACAAAAGTTTGATTTCCATTTTCAACCTAAACAAACTGGTGAAATTCTTCGTTTAAAAGAAGTGGTTTTAGCAGCACTCTCTATCTCCCCTATTTCTTTTGCCTTACATAGCGGAGAAAAAATCCAACTGCGCGGCCAAAATGGTTCAGGTAAGTCGACCTTACTTCGTGCCATTCAAAATCATAGTCATGTTCAATCGGGATATATTTTCAAGCGAGGGGCATCGTTATATTTAGATCAAAACTTTAGCCTACTGAATCCAGAACTGAATGCTGTACACAATTTACAATTATTGAATCCGTCTTTGTCCGATGAGGAGTGTCGGAATCAATTGGGGCAACTTCGAATTCGTCGAGATAAAGCTCTGCTTCCCATCTCACTACTCAGTGGCGGTGAACAACTCAAAGTTGCTTTACTGTGCATCAGTCTCGCAGCAAAGCCTGTGGACTTACTGCTACTGGATGAACCCGAAAATCATCTCGACATCGACTCAAGACAACTGTTGGCACAGGCTATTCGCGACTTTACAGGGGCGGTTATTTTAGTTTCACATGATGACGCCTTTGTCGAGGAGACACAGATTCAAAACTATTTCGATTTAACCCAAACGCATTAGACTAGACAGCGTGATCGGATTTGCGTATAACACCGTTTTTCTATTTGACTGGTGACACCGCTGTGAAACTCATTCTTGCACCAATGGAAGGCTTAACCGACCCCATCATGCGTGATGTGCTCACGTCTGTAGGTAGCTTCGACTGGTGTGTGACCGAGTTTATCCGTGTGACCAATTCAGTGTTACCCGATCATATTTTTCATCAGTATTGCCCTGAATTACTGCATAACGGAAAAACGGCAGCGGGAACACCTGTGCATGTTCAATTTTTAGGTAATGACCCTGAAATGCTGGCTGCCAATGCCATCCGTGCTGTGAAACTCGGTGCACCCGCCATTGATATGAATTTTGGATGTCCAGCCAAAACCGTGAACCGTCACCGTGGTGGCTCGGTGCTTTTAGATGAGCCAGAAGTGGTACATGAACTGGTCAAAGCAGTACGTGATGCGGTTCCTGCACACATTCCTGTTTCTGCGAAAATGCGTTTAGGTTATATGGACCGACATTTTATGTTGGACAATGCTCATGCCATTGAAGACGCAGGTGCAGCATGGGTTACCGTGCATGCACGTACCAAAGTCGATGGTTATACCCCACCCGCTTTTTGGGATCAGCTCCGCCCGATTCGTGAAGCTTTAAAGATCAATGTGATTGCCAATGGTGAAATTTGGAACAATGCTGACGCGAAACAGTGTCGCTTAGAGTCTGGTTGTGAAGATTTGATGATTGGACGTGGTGCCGTGACAACCCCCGATTTGACCCAATGTATTCGTCAAAATATCGATACGCCTCTGCTGACATGGAATGAGCTACTGACCTTACAAATCCGTTTTTTAAACGGCGGCTATAAAAAAGAAATGAATATGGTCGGACGTTATAAGCAATGGTTGGGCATGATGTCTAAACACTATCCTGAAGCCAAAGCCCTCTGGGATGAAGTCAAACGTATCAAGCCGCTGGATGACATTATTCTTAAACTAAATGCAAGCGCGACTTAATCCGTTCGCGCAACGATCGCGACAAAAGTGGGTAAGTTCCACGCACCACCTGCAAAGCCTTTACATTGCTGCGATTGTGCCTGATAACTGAGGACAAAAGCCTTTCCATTCCAAGCCCACTCGGAACGAATACCACAGTCAGCAATACCCCGACCTTTTTGCTCTGAGAAAATTTGCGCCTCACTAAAACTTGAGCCTGATGTGGTGACTTGCTGCTGAATCTTTTGCAATGCTTTGTCCATGACCCAGTAGCCTAGACCTTCATTGTACGCTCCACGCCAACATGGCACTTGTACCACCACTTGCTCTGCATTCAGCGGATAGACTGAAACCCGATCTTCCTCAAAAAACCGTGCCTCATAGAGATTTGGACAGTCTTGTTCATCTGTTGTTGCTTTTAGCTTTTTAAAGAGTTGATTGGCATTTTTACTGTCCACGGCAAAGTGGCTGGCAACCGCAGGGCGATATCCCGTGATGCCAATTTTAGTGATGGCTTTGGGTTGTAAAACATTTTGCTCAGACTGATTGCCTTTTTGATAGATGGCATTCGGTGTATTTACCCGCTTTTGTATATCATCCATTTTGAGCAAAACAGCATTTGCCCCTGCGGTTGAAATTTGCCATTGCTGTGCTTGGGTCGTGAGACGAATATCTTCCGCACCCACCAAAGCTTTTAGCAACTGCGCACTTTGAGCACTGGACAGTTTCGCAGTACTTTTCTTGGCATCGATGGTCAGGCTCCCCAGAGATGTTCCTCCTACATTTAAACTGGCTTCAGTATCCTGCGTAAACTCCTCAGCCACTTGAACTTGGGTGAGCACCGCGCTGCCTGCACCTGCAGGACGAGAAATCAGTAATGAAACTGGATGACCAAACTGAGCATCACTTTGATATCCCACCGCACGGCACATGCCCGTATTATCACAGGCAAGTTCCCAGTCTTTATGTATAAAGTAACTCCCCGTATCTGCATAAGCCAGTTGACATAAGGTGCTGATCAAAACAGCGCCCAAGAGTGAATGGCTTAGCGTTCCTAACGCTTTATTCAACATATGACTTCACTCCGCTTGCGTGGAATATTAACCCTGTGCTTAAAAACTTCGGCTCTGTACCGTACCTGTATAATTTAAACAGTCTTCAACACGAATCCGTTGCACTTTAGACAGTTGATCTAAATCAAACCATGCATAGGCCGTATGTTCATCGCTCAGCTTAATCTCGGTCGATGCAGCCAAATGACATCTAAAAATAAATGCATGTGAGGTCACTGCCGAATGAAAATACACACCCGACAAATACTCTATCTGAACCTGACAACCGAGTTCTTCTTGGCACTCACGCTGCAAAGCCTGATGAATGGTTTCTCCCATATCCAAGGCTCCACCGGGCAGCCCCCAAGCCTGATCGGCATAATTGGCTTTCAGTAATAAAACCTGTCCTGCATCATTGGTTAGCACCGCATGAGAACTCAGTCGGTAAAAGTCTTGAAATGCCATATATACCTTATTCTTAAGTTGTTCATGTTGTCATTCAAACATAACTCACTAAAACTGAGGTGGCTCGATCTGTACCCAAGCCAAAGCTTTAGTCGAACTCAGTCTGGAAAATAAATCGGCTTTGACATTTTAGTTTCAAAGTCCACAGGCACCGAAATATGCTGATGGGCAACCAACCACTCACCTGCCGTTTTTTGAAAACATAGGGTGATTCTGCACCAAGGAATCTCTGGAGTTGCAACACCACTGGCATGATCCAATTTAGAATAACAATGTAAAAAAGCTAAACCGTCACGACTAAAAATATTGATGTTACGCCTAAACACTTTGATTTCCCCCTGAAAAAATGGGGCATATCGTCTCCACAATTCTTGATAGGCTTGCACACCTTGCAGCTCAAACCCAATATCAAACAAGCTGACATCACTCTGACAAAGACGAATGATATTTTGTACATCCATTTTACAAATGGCATCATCCCATTGTTTGAGTTTGAAGATAATTTCATGCCCTGCATGCTCATCTCCAACTAATCGAAAATCCACATCGCACTCCCACACTACAAATCAAACCGCATAAAAAAACGCGTGCGCCATCCATAGCAAACACGCGGTTTTCTTTAATTCTTAAAACAAGCAAAATATGTAATCTGATCTTAAGTCGTCAAATCCTTAATCGTGGTACTTGAACCATTGTTTTTGACCGATTCAATGCCTTTGTCTCGGGATTGCTCACTGGCATAAAACTGACTGGTACCAATAATCTGATGATTGGCAGCCTTTAAGTTAAAATAAGGTTTACCATTTTTGGCTTCCAAGCGTTCATAACGCGTATCATCGGGGCTGTTTTTTTGCACCGACTCAATTCCATTATGTGCTGACGCTTTTGCTTTATACAGTTCACTGGTCAAAATGACCTCACCATTTCCCGCTTTTAAAACAAAGCGATATTGGCCATCATTTGCCTGACTTACTTCGTACCATCCTGACATAAGCTCACCTATTGTTATTTTAAAGTGATTGTAAATCCACCAAAACCGAATAAAAAATCATCCAATTTCATAAAATATAAATGACTTCTTTTATAAAAAAAAGTGCATTTACTACCAGCCCAGATTTTATTTTTTTAAAATAACAGCGCTATATGAATAACGCATGACAGCCTCAAACCGTTTAAATGACACACTAGCTCGGCCCAATAAACGGTTTGGCACTCTTCATAATTTTATGCTTTTAATACCAATTTGCTATAACTGCTTTTTGGCATTTCAATAATTTCTACACAAATTTGTACCGTTAAATCCTGAGGAGCGGTAAAGTTTTGCTGCAATGTTTTAAGTAATTTGCTCGAAATGGCACACTTAGTGACTTCATCTCGTCCACTTAATAAAGACACTTTAGCATGCAAATAAGCCTGCGCATCGCCTTCTACCCCAATCACAAAATCGGACTGTCGAATGGCACGACTTTTGATGTCATTGCCCGATTGTACAAACTGACCATCTAGCAAAGCTTGGTTTAACGCCAATAACATCGGCTTAACTTCAAGGGTGTCGATATTGTCTGAATATTCAAGGTGGATATGTGGCATAGCGTATTCTTCAACAGGTTTTTATCTTTATAGCATGCTGTGCTGGTGTTTCAACGCTTAATATCTTTTCAAAATGGCTAAAAAACAAAAACGGAGTCTAATTGACTCCGTTTTAATCTCGAACTGCAAACTCAGCGGATTAGGCTTTTTTCACATACTCAGACTTTAGTTTCATCGCACCGACACCGTCGATCTTACAGTCAATGTCATGACCATCTGCGGCATCTGGCAATAAACGAATATTTTTCACTTTGGTTCCGACTTTCACCACCGATGACGAACCTTTAATTTTTAAATCTTTAATCACCGTTACCGTGTCACCATCAGCAAGTAAGTTGCCGTTGGCATCTTTGATTGCTACCACTTCTTCTGTTGCTTCTCCCTCTTTCCATTCGTTTGAACATTCAGGACAGATCAGCAAGTCACCATCTTCATAGGTATATTCGGACTGGCATTTTGGGCAGTTGGGTAAAGACATAAAAACCTCAAAAATAAAAAAATAAGCAATTCACATTGCTCAAAGCGCCAATATAGCATTTTTCAGATGAAAACGATGCGAATCACATATTTATTTTAAGGCTTTAGTATTGTCATGGGATGAATAAAATAAAGCCTAGGAAAATATAAATTTTCCCTGTATTAGCATCAGCTCAACTCTTATTTTTGTTCCAAGCACTGCTTCAAAATCACCACATGGTTATGCTGTTCTTCTTTGGCTGCGGTGAGTAACGTGATCTGCTCACGCACTGCCAATTGGCGCAAATCATTCAACTCGGTGGGATGTGCTGCCAGTTCTTTCATATAACGGACTTTAAACTCATCCCAGTGTGCCACCATGTCTTGGTGATACCATTTCCGTAGTTCATTGGATGGCGTGAGAATTTTTGGCCATTCATCTATTTTGGCCTCAAGTTTTGATACCCCTCGTGGCCACAACCGATCGACCAAAACCCGTTTACCATCCTCGGCCTCAATAGGCGCATAAATCCGCTTCATGCGTATTGGCATGCAAAACTCCTTTTATTCTTTTATGCAACTTATTCTATTGTTCAACGATGACAATGCACTATTCATCGGGAATGTCTGGATTCACTAAAAAAGCCAAGAGTTGCAATGACTCTTGCCAGCCCAGATAACAGCCATCGACAGGAATCACATCGGGTAAACCAGACTGCGTAATATGAACCTCTGTACCGACAGATACTTCTTTAAACTCAACACGCACTTCAATTTTTCCTGCTAGTTCAGGTACATCGAACTCATCGGTATAGCGTAATAAACAGTTTTCAACAATTTCATGATAAGTGCCATGAAATGAATGCTGCATGCCTGTACTGAAGTTGGTAAAGAACATGCGATATTGACCACCTTCTCGCAAATCAAACTGATCTACATGTGCGGTAAAACCGTGTGGTGCCATCCACTTCACTAAAGCATCTGCGGTGGTAAAAGCACGATAGACACGCTCGACGGGCGCACTAAATACGCGGTGTAATTGGACGCTATTTGACATGATTTTTCTCGTTCTTTTCAAATATTCAGATTTATTTTAAAACGCTCAAACCCACATACTGTATTTTTTTTGTGCATCTTTTTTTTAAATAGCCAAACGTGGCCTGCTGTCTTTTTCTACCCACCAACAAAAAAAGCATGTTTTTCAACATGCTTTAACTTTGACCATTTCTTAGGCTTGACCTTGCTCATAGTCCTCATCATCTTCGTCGTCATAGACATAGGCCATACAGCCCCAGCCGTCATATTCACCACCAAACTGTTCTGCAATTTTAGTAAACCATTGTTCTAAGTCAACAATGTCTGAATACTCAGGTTCCATATACACATAGATGGTAATAATCCACTCAGATACGTCGCTTTCTTCATCGACAAACAAAGTGATTTTTTGCTCTTCTTGTAATAAATACAACGCACACTTTTCTGCTTGTGACTGCTCTTGAAAGGCAATCGAATATTCTATTTCATGCGGTTCAGATAGGTCGTCGCCATCCTCAGCCATTTGCCAAAGTACATTTCCGTTATCATCATCTGGATATAATTCATAATCACGTGTCATGCGTATGTCCTTGTTATCTTTTTAGCCAATATATCGTTGGCAAGTGACAAAATAGTGACTTCAACATAGCATATTTTGCTCATTTTTATAGCAGTTACATCTGATTTTTCGAAGGTTGTTTGGACTTTATTGCACGTAGACTTTGCCGCGTTATTGTAAAACCCGATCTTCAACTAAAATGTCCGCTTGAAACTGTAAATCACTGCTTTTTAGGCTTTCTAATAAGGCTGAAAACTTAAGTTCTTCTAAGCGTAAAGCTAGATAACGCTCTTGTATCTGAGTATGACCGAAAGCCACACCATAGTGATTGATCAGGGTAAAGTCATCCTGCAAAGCTTGAATCAAAAGGCCAAGATTGTCTTTGCTCACACGTTGTAAATAAAAGTCTGCTTTCGTATTAAACAACTGTGAAACCAAAACCATCATCGATAATCGCCGATGTTCATCCATAAAAGCACAGGTCACAACGTCATTTTGCTCAACCGCACGAATCACCTGTTGCCGGATTTTCAATAAATGGCCGGCCGCATCCGTTTTCCCATAGCCTTCGATGAGTTCATCTAATAACTGCTCCGAAGGCAGTTGATAACTTTGGCTGTAGGTTTCAATTTTATGGTGTAAGGCCTTTGATATTTCAGCCAGATGTTGTCGCTCTTCAGCCATGTGAAAAAAAGCACCCAGTTTTTCTCTGGCGCGCTGCATGGTAACTTCTTTGGCTTTACGCTCATACTCCGTTAAGAAGTGATGTACTTTTTCAATGCGCTGCCGACATTGTTTAAGCATTTGTTCAGCATCAAATTTGACTGTTTCAGCAAACAATTCAACTTGGTTGTGTCGTTCAATGACATAGTGTTCGACATCAATAATTTCTTGGTAAGGACTCAAAGTTTCGTTACGTTGTCTGAGTGTTCCAAGCTCAATTCTTAAACTGGTCAGCCGATGTTGTAATTCACTTTGCTGCTGTTCATAAACCTCTAAACTGTTTCGACTGCGTTCTAAATTGTATTCTAAGGATTCAATCTTCTTTTTTTGGGCAAGGCTGTGTATTTTTTGCCCGCATATAACAGCACACAGCAGGACAAGAACGACAGCGAGTACATAAAGCATGGCCTATCTCCCTACGGGAATGTCATTTTTCTTGTAAAGACTCAGCTGTAAGAACACATGAAACTCGAACAGTAAGCCTTGGAACAGACAAACATATTTTCATTCAATTTCAATCAGTCGTGACCATGGCCAAAAAGCCAAACTCAAATGTTAATTTCAACAAAGATAAGCACACTGGATAAAAGTGCACTTATACAACTTACGCTAACGGTTTTTTAAACGGCCTGATATCCCAAATTTTAAGTATTTCTCAAAATGAAAATAAAGTGTGATGCAGTTAAAATGGCACACTTCCATAAATCGCGACCGCTTTTCCACTTAAAGGCTGCTGAAAGGCGAGAAAACTGGCATGTAAAGCCATACGTTTTAATGGACTCCGTGTCGGCTCAGGGTGATACAACTTATCCCCTGTAATTGGATGTCCAATATATTGCATATGCACACGGAGCTGATGCGAACGCCCCGTAATCGGGGTCAGTAAAACTCGCGTAATATCGGTCTCAGTATCATAGCTAAGAGCTTGATAAAGTGTTTTTGCAGGCTTACCCAGTTCAAAATGCACAATCTGCCGTGGTCGATTTTCCCAGTCAGTAATCAGCGGTACTTCAACACTGCCTTCAGCATCCAACTGGCCTTGAACTAAAGCAATATAGTGTTTATCCACCGTGCGGGCTTGGAACATTTTGCTGACGGCAACTTCAGCATCGCGGTGTTTGGCAAACATTAAAATCCCTGAGGTCGCCATATCTAAACGATGGGTAATTTTGGCATGTGGGTACTGCGCTAAAACCCTTAAATAGGCACTGTCTTGGTGTTCTGGTAAACGCCCCGGCACCGACAACAAGCCCGCAGGCTTTTCAATCACCACCAAATCATCGTCTTCATAAACGATCACCAAGTCTTCTTGGGGCGGTGCATAAATAAAGTTGTCATTTAGAGCCATGGGAATAACAGCATACAAAAGCGAGCGCGAAAAATAGCAAGCTGTGTTTCAGCTGTCAATCATTCAAAAAATATAGAAAAAAGCATTAATCTTAGGCGTCCATCACCCTATATAAAGCCAGCTTTTTAGCAAGGCTAATTCGATTGAAAGTTTAAAATAAAATGATGTAAGTGAAACTACAACAGCAGGATTTTTCGGTTTTCGCGGGAAATATTAAAATTTATTTTTTTGATTTATATTTTATTCGAGTTCAAATTTTTTAGGGTGTCTGGGAAAACATGTTGTTTACTTCAACTATCATAACTTTGTAAGTGATGATCTTATAGCCTATAAACTTTTGATTTATAGCGTCCTAAGCCGAATCAAGACCTTTTGGGTAAGTACTACTCACGCGTTTTGCGCCACTGGTAGCATGCTACTCTTTTCGATCCCGTCACACCCTTGAGATATAATTTAACAATCCAAGGGCGGGATTGTTTCCCGAAGATAAAGTCTTTTTAGCTATTTTTGGAAAAAAATCTTGGCTTTCAGGTTATCTAAAAAATATTTTCCCAAATGCAGCGTATTTATGATTTTTTTCTCACATAAAAGCGCTTTTCTCAGGATTTTATTTCTTTGCTGCATCACAGATGAGAAATTCAACTTCCTGCACAGACCTGCATCAGCTGAATGAGATTCCCGCAGGTATCATCAAAGACTGCAACTTTGACTTTTCCGGCCCGCATCGGTTCACTAGTAAAGCGCACCCCTAAGTTTTTGAGTCGCTCATATTCCGCATCAAGGTCATCTACTTGAAAAGAAGTATAGGGAATTAGATCTGCTTTAATTGCGGCCTTAAACGGCTGTGCCGCGGGATGTGCATCAGGCTCCAGTAGCAGTTCAACACCCTCTGGACTTTCGGGTGAAACCAAGGTCAGCCAACGATACTCCCCCACAGGTACATCATGTTTGATTTTAAAACCGAGTTTTTCTGTATAAAACTGACAGGCTTTTTCTTGGCTATCGACCATGATACTGGTGACATATATTTTCATTGTTGTTCCATATTTTTATCAGACTTTTAATGGTTATAGCAGAACTCAAAGCGTTCCAATGTTATCAAATCGCAATTTTTTTAAAGCCGTTTTCGCAAACCAAAGCGCCAATTTGTTTGGTCACAGTTAGAGCAAATATTTGGATAAATTCGGGGCAATATAGACGTTTAAAATGGAAGAAAATATTTGAATGGACGTGTCTTTTATCGTGTTGTTTTTATCATGTGGTTTCTAGGGATCAGGAGATAACTTCAACGGTTAAAACTGGGTAAGTTCTAAACTTTTGCCTATAAATGGATAATCTATAGCGTCCTAAGCTGAATCGAGACCTTGTGGGTAAGTACGACGCTGATCTGATAGATAACGAGTCGCAAACTACTCTTTTCGATTCCTGTGCCCTTAAACGCTATATTAAGCAAATTGGTGCGGGATGAATTTCCGAAGATTAGCTAATTTCAAGCGATGATGAAAAATATTTCCATAAATAAAACCAGACTTGATAAAAATATTCATAACGACAGTTGAATCATCTATTTCATCGCATAAAAATGAACTTCTATCATTTTTTACACCATCATTTCAGAACGCTTAAGTCCCCATATAGCCTTGCAGCCACGTTGCAATAAACCACCATAAGCTAATCGCGGACATACCACAGAGTAAATTAGCTAAAACCTTCTGCATATTGCTGAGCTGAGACAGATAGATTTTTCGGTTAATTACATACGCAACCACAGCTAAGGCTCCACCGATTGCACCACCAATCATCACTAAAAACAAAGGCCAGCCTGCCATCAAATGAGCAGCCGTACTCAGCTTAGGTTTCTCTTCAACACTCAAGAGTAGTTCTTTATTTTCCATCTCTTTCCCCCCTATACATGATCAAGTAGTCATGTGACTGATGCATCAGACTCAAGTCACTCATAAAAGTGTATTTTGAAATATAAGTTAGCAAAAACTAAGCCAAGACTATTCAAAACTCAGATCGTCGATGTCCTGAATTTTGCTCAAATACATTGGAGCAACATTCACTTTGCTCCATGTTTCTTTAAATTTAGGGTCACTATCCGGGTCTTTATTGAGATTTTCTCTGACCAGCTTCTTAGCGGTGAGAAAATTGACACTGGTTTCGCTGTTCACATAAGGGCCGAAATTATCGGAGCTGTCATAGCCAATCAGACGCATATCACGCCCCTCTAAACGGAACTGATAGGCCCAATATCCATAACGGCCATGTGCATGATGCAGTTTTAACAGGCCTTTTTCGATAGAGGGCACCAACTCAGGCGCAAAGTACACACCGCCATCTTCATTTTCTGAAGAAAACAGTGACAGGTTCTGAACGACTTTTTTGTACTGCCCTTTTGCATTCAACAGCACAATCACACCACGGCGGTTGCGATCTAGTTTTCCGCGGTATTCATCGGTGACCCACTGTTTCGGATCTATACCTTTGACGATTAAAACTACATCTTTTAAGCCATCTTTGTTTAAGTCCCCTTGCACGACCTCAAACACCGTATATTCTGCAGGAAGGTAAGCTTGGTATTTGCTGGTGGCTTTTTGTCGCTGAATGTTCTCAGTACTTAAGTTTTCAGCACAGAGATTGGCGGATATACCCAACATTGCAGCGTACATTAGAGAAGTGAGAATGCACTGATTTTTCATAGTTTTGTTAATTTTTTAAATAAAGTAGGTAAAAGCGCACGCTAATGAATGCTTCATTTTTGGCATCTGTACTACAGATTAGCATTTATCAGAAGCCTATTTATAGGATGCTCTACAATTAAAAACAGATGACTGTATCAGTGTCATATTTTGATTGCTGCCGTTGAAAACTTTCGGCTAAAGTGACGAAAGACCATTCAAATACGTTTCATCATACAAACTAAAACTGCCCTGCTGATGCTGTGCCTTGCGCTTTCTCTGAGTGCATGCAAAGTGTTAAAAACACATATCGTTAAAGTCACTAGCTCAACCGAAGCACAGCCAAATGAAGTGTTATTAAAAACCACCAAAGGCTATGTGTACTTATCGACACAGAACATGACGGAAAAACAAAAGCACATCCTAAAAAACCTGCGTCCCTTTCAGTGCTTAGAAATTAAAACACCTGAACAGTTTGCCATGCAAAACAGAGTGGTTCGATTTTCTGACTTTAAAATTCACGCTTTAGTCGAAGCTGACCGTGAGTGTCGAAAAATTAAGGTCGCGACCCGAATTGAAATCCATTAATGTTGTAATGCTTAAAAAATAGAACCTCCATATCCAACAATGAAAAGCTCTGCATAAATTGCAGAGCTTTTTTGATTTTGATTATTTGAAACAACACTTGTCACAACCTTCGACTTTTTCTCTGGGCCAGTTCATTCTTGCCCGCTTATAAGCCAGCTCGTAATTGGCAAAATAACCAATCAGAATTTGATCCTCCGAGCTGGGTAAGTCTGCACAGCCTAAGGATGCATTATGAATATGATGGATGCCTTTTTCACTAGGCTGTTCATTTACAATAAATTTTATCATTTACAGTTCCCCGAATAATTTTTATAAAGTTCAACTACAAACAAACCCATACAAAAAGTATGTATTTATAAAATTAAACGGATTTCGTATAAAAATCAATCACTTTTTTTAAAAGTGAAACTGAGCTCTAAGTCATATCAAGTTAAAAGAATTGATGTCCGCATAAGGGAAAAATTAGCCATGCTATCTTTAAATTTAGAGGCCCAGCAATACCATAAGAAAACGACTGAAACTATAAAGGTGTGCTGATACTTTGTTGTTTTTTACGTTTAAACCAACGTACGGCCCAAATCGCCAAAATGATAACTACGATCACCACCAAGATAGGAACTAGTAGTGAAAGTACGGATAGTAAAACGGCTCCGATCCATTCCACTGTAGACACCAATGGGTTGGCAATCCCGCCTGTCGTCGCGGTTGAAACGCCTCGAACAGCAACGGTACTCATTTGCACAGCGCCTGCTGTACCGCCACCCACAATAATTGCCGCAGCCCAACTGGCAAACTGCGACATTTCCCCACTGCTAACCGCCATAGTAGTGAGTGTTCCTGCGACCATTGCGGCTGGCGTTGCAATGGTGTCTAAAGCATTGTCGACCCATGGTATGTAATAGGCTGTGATTTCACAAACAGTGGCAATAGCTAAGGCGATACACACCGATGGCATGGTTAACCATTCAAAACCTTGCATGGGTTCGAACCATCCCAGAATAGATGCAAGGCTCATGACCAAGAGTGGGACAAAGACACGAAAGCCACAGGCCGCACTTAAGCCAATACCGATACAAAGTCCTAATATGGTTTCCATGTACTTTTCCTATATCGCCTAAGTTGGGATGTTTTTATCTTTTTTATAACTTAGCAAAAAGCCCTATCGGGTGATAGGGCTTTTCTTTTAAACAGTGGGTAACTGTTAAATCTTTGGCTTAGGCATTCTTATTGTTAAATTGATTGCCTTGGCATTTGGTACACGGGGGTAAACGATCTGTACCAATTTCTAAGTAGACGCGGTGTCCGCATTGAACACAAAAATAGAAGCCTGTTCCAGGTTTTTCGCCAGCAGTAACCATTTTTGTTCTCCATGTGTTTAGAAAATGGTCTTACTAGTATATGCATTTTATGATGAATGTCTATTGATCATTTTGACAAATGATGACGTCATAAATGTAAGAAATGATGTATTTCAAAAATAGCTAAGCTAAATAAAATTTAGTCATGAAAGTGCTGTCAGTAGCTTATATTGTTGTCTTTAGAGCGTTGAATCATAAGTGCATTCGTTTAAGCTGAGATGCGTTTGAGTCATGGCATCCATTTTTAGCTTATCCAAAACACTTCTTCCAACAAATAAAAAGCCCTATCTAATGACAGGGCTTGATTCAAAACAGTGGATAACTGTTTGCAGTGTGCCGCTTAGGCAATCTTGTTGTTAAATTGATGGCCAAGGCATTTGGGCGAAAGTCCATCTAAAAGATTCAATTTTACTCAAAGATTTCTTACGATTTGTACTATTTTGATATGCCGTATTTTTTTTACGGCAAAGTAATGCTACATTACAATATCTAGTTCCTATAAAATTTATGGTTGGCAACAATGCTTACTAAATTTACTGTACATAATTTTAGACGATTCGAAAAACCAATTACTCTTGATTGGAAAGCTGCGAATTACGAATTTAATCAAGAATGTATTAAAAAAAATTATGTAAAAACCGCTTTGATTTATGGTAAAAATGGTACAGGGAAAACTAATTTTGCTTGGGCAATCTTCGATATTGTATCTCACATTACTGATAATAACTGTAATGCTCTACCCAAAAATAATTACTTAAATGCAAACTCTGATATTGAATTTGCTACATTTGAATATGAATTTTTATTTGAAAATTCAGTTATCCACTATTCTTATAAAAAAAATAGCGATGCTATATTAATTTCTGAAAATTTAAAAATTGATAATATTGAATATATCAGCTCAAAAATTGGGTCACAATTTACATGCAATCTAAAAGGAACAGAAAATCTTAATAAAACCCTTGATAAAGATAACAAAATATCTGCTGTTAAATATATTTTTAATAACAGTCAATTAGATAGAAGAAACACTCAAAATAAAGCTTTTTCTCAGTTTATAGAGTTTATAAATGGCATGTTAATGTTCCGAACTCTTTTCGACTCATTCAGCTATATTGGCTATAAAAACGGATCAGATCATATTTATAGAGATATTTTAAAGAAAGGAAACCTTAAGGACTTTGAAGTATTTTTGAATGATTGTGAAATTCAATGCGAATTAGCAGAAACTTTCAGTGATAGTGAGCCTACCATAGGATTTAAGTTTAAAAATAAAATAATTCCTATCTCATCAATTGGCTCAACAGGTACAAAAAGCTTGGCTCTATTTTATTTTTGGTGGCAAGAAATTAGAGATGGGAAAATTAGTTTCTTATTCATCGATGAATTTGACTCGTCTTATCACTTCAAACTTTCACGCCAAATAGTAAAAAGACTAAAAGAAGTTAGTAGCCAAGTAGTTTTAACTACACACAATACCACGCTTTTAGATAATGATCTGATAAGACCTGACTGTGGCTTTAAAATTTCAGAGTCAGGAATAACGTCATTACATAACAGCACAAGTAAAGATATCAGATTGGCACACAACCTTGAAAAGATGTATCGAGCAGGAAGTTTTGAATGAGTACAGACATAATTCTATACTTAGTTGAAGGTCAAAAAGAAGTGTCTGTTACGAACCAACTGATTCAAACATTCAATGACAATAATAATTTCAAAATTTTACCTAATGGGAGGCATATAATTTATAGCACAACAATTTATGGATTATATAAAGAGATTGAAGAATATATTTCAAATGAATTAGATTTTGATTTGTTGCCAATTCTATTGCAAAAAGATATGAAGTTTGGCCCTTCTATTTTAAATGGGTTAGCTAGAGAAAATGTTTCTGAAATTTATTTACTATTTGACTTCGATCCACATGCCACTAATTTTTCTAAAGAAAAAATACAAACCTTATGTAGTTTCTTCGATAATGAAAATGAAAATGGAAAATTATTCATTAACTATCCAATGATAGAGGTTTTTAGACATTGCTATAAAATTACAAAAGCAAAATTTAATTTTTTTCAAGAAACCTGCCCTCTACCAATAAATGGGCTTTCTCGATACAAAAGTCACGTTTCAAGCCAGTTTCCAGAAATTGATAGAATGGACTGTCAGACCACAATGAAGATAGTAATTCTAAATACTATATTAAAGGCCAATAATTTATTAAATAACCAACTTATTTATCCAAGTAATAATACAGATATCACTCAAAAGGATTTACTTGAATACCAGTTAATACAAAATGAAAAATTTCATTTACTTAGTGGTATCCCTTTATTAATACTGCAATACCATCGTTATGAGAATCTAAAAAGTTTTCTAACCATAGAAAATACCCCTGCTTCTAAATAGCAAGGGTATTTCAAATAATTTTAATTAAGCTCTTAATTGCTCTTTATCTGACTGACTTTCTAAAAAGTCCTGCGCAAAACGTTGTAATACACCACCCGCTTCATATACAGACACTTCTTCTTCAGTATCTAGACGACATGTGACAGGCACTTCAACGATTTCACTCTTACCATCTTCCGTCGCACGCTCAATCACTAAAGTTAACGTCGAACGTGGCGCAATATTACCAATCACGCTATACAGCTCAGTACCATCTAGCTTCAAGGTTTTACGGTCAACACCCGATTTAAACTCAAGCGGTAACACGCCCATACCGACTAAGTTAGTACGGTGAATACGCTCAAAACCTTCTGCCACAATCGCTTCAACACCTGCAAGACGTACACCTTTTGCAGCCCAGTCACGGCTAGAACCCTGACCATAGTCTTTCCCTGCAATAATGATCAACGGTTGCTTACGGTTCATATAAGTTTCAATCGCTTCCCACATACGCATCACTTCGCCTTCAGGTTCAACACGTGCTTTCGAACCTTGCTTAATCGTACCGTCCGCACGAACCACCATTTCATTAAACAATTTCGGATTCGCAAACGTTGCACGTTGTGCAGTCAAGTGATCACCACGGTGCGTTGCATAGGAGTTAAAGTCTTCCTCAGGTACACCCATTTTGTGTAGGTACTCACCTGCTGCCGAATCCATCATAATTGCATTCGATGGAGACAAATGATCCGTCGTAATATTATCGGGCAAGATTGCAAGCGGACGCATATTTGCCAGTGTACGTGGCGCAGCCAAAGCCCCTTCCCAATATGGCGGACGGCGGATATAGGTACTTTGTGGACGCCAATCATATAATGGACTTGCCGCTTTCTCAGTGACACCCAAATCAAACATTGGAATATACACTTTACGGAACTGTTCTGGTTTCACCGCTTGTTTGACCAAAGCATCGATTTCTTCATCTGATGGCCAAATGTCTTTCAGGTAAATTGGATGACCCTCTTTGTCGTTTCCTAATGCATCTTTTTCAATGTCAAAACGAATGGTTCCTGCAATCGCATACGCAACAACCAGCGGAGGAGAAGCCAAGAACGCTTGTTTTGCATAAGGATGGATACGACCATCAAAGTTACGGTTACCTGAAAGTACTGCAGTTGCATACAAGTCACGGTCAATAATTTCTTGTTGTAGTTTAGGATCTAAAGCACCTGACATACCGTTACAGGTGGTGCATGCATACGCGACAATGCCAAAACCGAGTTTTTCCAAGTCATCCAATACGCCTGCTTCTTCAAGATAAAGCGCAGCTGCTTTCGAACCCGGTGCAAAAGACGATTTCACCCACGGTTTACGGGTTAAGCCCAATTCATTGGCTTTACGTGCCAATAAACCTGCTGCAACTGTGTTACGTGGGTTTGATGTATTGGTACAAGAAGTAATTGCAGCAATAATCACAGCACCATCAGGCATTAAACCATCGGTACGATTTTCAACAACACCTGCAATGCCTTTTTCTTTTAAATCAGCCGTAGAAACACGAGCATGTGGGTTTGATGGGCCTGCAATATTACGTGTTACTGTTGCAAGATCGAAGCGAAGTACACGTGGATATTCCGCTTGTTTCATATCTGATGCCCAAAGACCAATTTCTTTGGCATAATTTTCAACCAGTACAACTTGCTCGGCTTCACGACCTGTCAGGGTTAAATAATCAATCGTGTTTTGGTCAATATAGAACATTGCCGCAGTTGCGCCATATTCAGGTGTCATATTGGAAATCGTGGCACGATCCCCCACAGACATGCTGTCCGCACCTTCACCGAAGAACTCAAGGTACGCACCGACTACACGTTCTTTACGTAAGAATTCAGTCAATGCTAAAACGATATCGGTTGCAGTGATCCCCGCTTGACGTTGTCCAACAAATTCAACCCCGATAATGTCTGGAAGACGCATCCAAGAAGCACGACCGAGCATTACATTTTCAGCTTCTAAACCACCCACACCAATTGAGATCACACCGAGCGCATCGGTATGCGGCGTATGTGAGTCTGTACCGACGCAAGTATCTGGGAATGCTACGCCTTCACGACTTTGTACCACTGGAGACATTTTCTCCAAGTTGATTTGGTGCATGATGCCATTCCCCGCAGGAATCACATCAACATTTTCAAAAGCGGTCTTGGTCCATTCAATGAAGTGGAAACGGTCTTCATTACGACGGTCTTCAATAGCACGGTTTTTCTCAAACGCCTCTGGATCAAAACCACCGAATTCCACAGCTAAAGAGTGATCGACAATCAACTGAGTCGGCACCACAGGATTCACTTTCGATGGGTCACCGCCTTGGTCTGCAATCGCATCACGTAAACCAGCAAGGTCTACCAATGCCGTTTGTCCAAGAATGTCATGACAAACGACACGCGCTGGATACCAAGGGAAATCGTGATCTTGTTTTGAAAAAATCAGTTCTTTTAGTGACTGCTCCAAAATGGCAGGATCACAACGACGCACTAACTGTTCAGCCAATACTTTTGAAGTGTATGGAAGTTTTGCATAAGCGCCTGGCTGAATCTGTTCAACGGCTTCTCGCACATCAAAGTATTCTAGCTGGGTGCCTTGCAGTGGTTTGCGGTGATTATTGTTCATAGCGTTCCTGCCTTTGGTGTTTCATTTTTCTTCACTGTCTTTACGAGACAATTCATCTTTGTCTGCTAGGCATACTACACTGTCGAAAACCCATTCCCCAAATCGTTTATATTTCATAAGCTTAGATATAAAAACAGGGGTTTTTGAAATATTTAGTTACATTAACTTTTAAATATTTACTCTAAATATGATTTTTTCTGAAAAATAGCGGAAAATAGCCCTAATTCTTTAGTATTAGATTTTAAGGTAGGCGAGCAATTCATGAGCGATCTAGCTTTCTCCTCTTTCACTTTAATTGGTGTAGATGCACTCAAATTTTTACAAGGCCAAGTGACGGTCAACGTTGAAGCTTTGGCTGAAAATACAACGCAATATACCGCCATTTGTGACTTGAAAGGCCGTATCCACTTTGGTTTGTGGCTGACAAAACGTAACCCTGAACATTTTGAAATTGTCACCACTCAAGACCAGTCGGAAGAATTTGCTAAGCACATTAAAAAGTTTGGTGCTTTCTCTAAAATGAAACTTGAACCTACGGGTTCAGTTTTTCCAACCTTCACGCAAGACCGTACCACCTTCTCTGCTGAGCCTACCGATATTGCAGCATGGCAAGTACAAGCCATTACTCATGGTGAAGCGTATATCGACCAAGCCATTGAGCATGTGTTTCAACCTCAAGAGCTTCGTTTACACCAACGTGAAGGCGTGCACTATGACAAAGGATGTTACTTGGGTCAGGAAGTGATTGCACGTTTATGGTTTAAAGCCAAACCCAAAGCATGGTTGCATTTAATTCAGGGTACAGGCAGTGCGCCTGCACAAGCTGAACAGTTGAATAAAGGTATTCAAGTCGTGAATAGCGCTGCGATTGATGGCGGTTATGTCGCGTTGGTGGTGGCACGTCCTGAGTCTTTGAGTGAACTGGATGTGACAGTTTTAGACTTACCAGAACGCTTAAATGGTGATGTGGCACGACCGCAGTAAGTCTTTAAATTTTATGCTGTTATGATAAATGAGCCTCTAAAACTTATTCTTAGTTTTGGGGGCTTTTTTTAACTTAGAGCGATGAGGGATCTTTCTTCCTCACATAGTAAATCACACCACCCTTATCGTCTGAAAAATAAAATGAATTTGCATCTATACGGTAAATATCCGCAGGTCGACCATACACATTTTTACCCACTAAAAAACCATCCATAAAGTTCTGTAATTTTTGCCCTTTTCGCATAATCACAATTTTATAACCATGACCAATCGTGGCATCCGTAGAACCATGTAAAGCCACTAAAAAAGAATTTTTAATGGTGTCATCCGTATTTGGATCATCAAAATAGTCAAATCCTAGTGCAGATGAATGCGCAGGAAAATAAGCGTAAGGAGATGGTACATTTTTACATCCTGCTGGACGTTTAAATTTTGGGTCTGCAAAAATTTTACCATTCGACGAATAGCAAGATGGCCAACCATAATCTGCATCACTCTTGAGTGCATAAAAAGTTTCGTCAGGTTTGTGTTTACCCAGATGGTCTGCACCTTGATTGGTGGCAAATAAAAATTTACCCACCCATTTCAAACCGACGGCATTGCGTAAGCCTTTGGCGAAAATCTTTTGTTCCGAACCATCGGGATTCATTTCTAAAACTGTTGCTCGAACTTTTTCTTTCTCGGCACAAGCATTACAACTTGAGCCGACTGAAACATAAATTTTACCGTTCCCACCTACTGCAATGGTTCGTGTTAAATGCCAGCCACCATATTTATAACTTAAACCATAATCAGGAAAAGTCGCTAAAACTTCAGCTTTAGCCGTGGGTTTTATTTCACCTTGGGTGAATTTTCGTCGGGTGAGCTGATGCGTTTCAGCCAAATATAACCAGTCTTGCCCTGAAGAATCGGTATAAAATTGAACTGAATTTGGATTTTTCAGACCTGTCATATAAGGAATAATTTTGCCGAATTTACCAGTTTCAGCATTCCATTCATCCAAAATATAAACGATGCCTTTTTTATTGTCGGTCAAATCGTGCATGTCCGTTACAAACATTCTACCGTTAGGTGCTTTGCTAAAAAAACGAACGCGTTTTAAGCCCTCAGCTGCAGGAATGATGTCGTAATTTACTGGAAGATTGAGAGAAAAACGCTTCCCATCTTTCAAGTTGATTTGATGAGGCACAAGATTTGGCTGCCCCGCTAAAACTGCCATTGAACTAATTAAACATATGAATAAGATTGAGAATACTTTTATCATTTTAGAGGCGTCTCGATTCATCTTGTGAAAAGTAACCTTCTTTTTTATAGGATATAACTTGAATGATGAGTGCATAATCAAACGCTTTTGCTAGAAAAACGTATAGGCTCTTCTATACAAACTATTATTTTATATTATCTTTTAGCCTGACCACTGCAAGTATCTTTGCAGTGTGTAAAGACATTCACACTCGTTCTTCAGGTATAAACAAAACATAAAAAAATTATTGCTTTAGAACTCTATACCAAGCATCAGTACTTGGGTAAAAGGCTCATCCAAGGACTTAAACTATTTTTAGAGCCTTATTTAATAGTTCACTCATTTACAATGAATATTAAACATTAAAAATCATGAAACAGTTTATTCATGTCTTTGCAGAGATAGTCTTTAAATGAAAAATCTCGTGCATGTTTAGCATCAAATTTTGCGGTCACACCATCTTTTTCAAAGATATATACACGGTCATCTTTGCTCACTAAAAACTCACCACCCAATTTCATCAATAAGGCATCAATTTTTTCGCCATCTGGAATCGACTCATCGGCCAAAACTTTTAAATAATTTCGCTTAATTGACTTAATAAACATGCTGAACTCACTACTCATTTTCAGCGCTATTTAAACAGAATCTAAGCCAGAATCCTAATAAATCCCGAAGCTCATCAGCTACAAATACCAATAACACGTTTCAGACGTTTCCACTGCACAGCACGCGGTTTGTATTGGAAAAAGATATACCGATCAACACAATCAACGGAAATTTGTAAGACCAAGACACAATTCAGATATTTACATTCACACAATTCAACTTATGATGTGAAATGACTCAAAACAAATACACACATAGATGGACTTATGTGTAAGAAAAAGGTTTATAAAACATGAAGAAAATCGTACTTGCAAGCTTAATTGCACTCACTGGCCAGCTTGCACTTGCAGCCACCACTCAAGATACCATTAACCCCGAATTTGCCAAGATAGAGGAAATGGTCAAAGCCAACAATATGACGGGGGCATATCAGGCTTTAGAAAAACTGGCAAAGTCTGGCAACTCACAAGCCATGTATAACTTGGCTTATTTGACTCAGACTGGCCAAGGCACAACGAAGAATGAGAAGAAAGCCATTCAGCTCTATCAAGATGCTGCAAACAAAGGCTACCCTGTTGCGCATTATGTGCTTGCGAAAAACTATGTCACTGGTACTTTAGGCTTGCCTCAAGACATTAACAAAGCCAAACAACACTTTGAAGCCGCGTCTAAATTAGGCTTTGATGATGCAACCGTTGAATATGCCGTGCTGTTATTTTCCGAAAATAAACCAGAGTCTGAAAAGTTAGCCCTTAAGAAACTTGAGCCTTTGGTGAAAAAAGGCAACTATCAAGCCATTCATGCACAAGCCCTGTATGACATCAGCACAGGCTTTAAAAACAAACAAGAAGCACCCATTCAAAAAGGTCTCAACAGCATTCAAGACTTAGCCAAAAAAGGTTACATTCCTGCCCTGATGGCCGTAGGCAATATGTTTGCCAATGGCAATATCATTCCGCAGAACTTGCCTGAAGCGAAGAAAATTTTCACCGCTTTAGCTAAACAAAATGTACCGCAAGCCAAAGAATCTTTGGCGATGGTTGATAAAATGATTGCCGATCAAGCTAAAGCCCCTGCTGCAACAGCTGCGGTCAAAAAATAAATCTCTTCTTCCAAAAAATACTCTCAAGCGAGAGTATTTTTTTACCACCAAAGACCAATCAAGACACTGACCACCACAAAACTCAATAACGTGCTGATCATCAATGGAGTGAGTGCTTTTTCATTCAATCCATACACTTGCCCAAAAATTCCAAATAGAGACGGCATTGGTAAAGCCGCAATCAAGGTCCCTGCATAAATCATCTTTGGGTCCAATTCAGTCAAATAGGTCAGCCCTAAATAAACCAAGAGTGGCATACAAATATTTTTAGACACCACCAGATAAACCGTTTGCAGGTTAAAAGACTGAATAGTGAGCCCCACCATTCCCCCACCAATAATAAAGAGCGCTAAAGGTGCAGCAGTCTGACCTAGCATCGCAAATACTTGGTCGATTAAATGTGGAATTTGAAGTTCGAAAATCGCACAACTCATGCCAAGCATTACCGACAAGAACAGTGGATTTTTGAGTAGCGTGAGAAATGTAGTTTTTAAAATGGAGGCTAAATTGGCTTGCCTTTGTCGCCCTATTTCTGCCAGAGTGAGCATCAGCGGTACAAGAAATACACTTTCAATGATCACCACCAATGAAATGTAAATCATCGCTTCGCTTCCCATCAGAAGTGTCAAAATTGCTGCTCCCAATAACCCCGTATTGGACATGGATGCACCCAGTGAAAACACTGCAGCATGGGTAAAGTGATTTTTAAACAGCTTTTGACCTAAAATAAAAGCCGTAATAAATAAGCCAAAGGTCACAGCTGCATAAACATAAAAATAAGAGGGATACCAAATTTCATGCAAATCTTTTGAAGCTAAGGCGTGCAACAATAAAGCAGGTAACGCAATTTTGATGACAAAAGCACTGATTGCAGTCATTTGCTCTTTAGCGAGCAACTGGATTTTGACAGAGGCAAAACCGAAAAAGAGCAGGAAAAAAACTGGAAAAATTACCGAAAAAATCATTCAAGTTGTTCCTTTTCCAGATGATGTAAGTAAAGACCTATCCTAGAATACACCTTTACTCAGTTGAAATATTTTAAAAGACCAATGGCAAAGCCAAATGCTTATGCGATTAGAATGCAGAAAACAAATCTTTGATCCCGTGTGGCTGACACCGTAAATACTGCGGTGCAATAGAGACTTTTCCACCCAGTTCTGCAGCGGCATGCCACGGCCATCGTGGGTCATACAACATGGCGCGCGCCAGACCAATTGCATCGGCTTCTTGCGCTTCTAAAATATGTTCAGCCTGCTTAGCTTCTGTAATCAAGCCCACCGCAATGACTGGAATTTTCACCGCTTGTTTCACTGCATGGGCAAAAGGCACTTGATACTTGGCCTTAATCTGAATGTCTTGTTCCACATGCAAGCCACCACTTGAAACATGAATATAAGCCGCACCGAGTTGCTCCAACGCTTTCGATAGCCCCACTGTTGAATCAATATCCCAACTTTCTGTTGCGGTCGACTCCATCCAATCGGTCGCAGATAAACGTATACCAACAGGATAGTTTTCAGGAACAGCTTGTTTAATGGCTTGGAAGACTTCTAAGGTAAATCGAATACGATTTTCAAAACTTCCACCATATTCATCGGTACGTCGGTTCGAAAGGGGTGACATGAACTGATGCAACAAATAACCATGGGCTGCATGTAGCTCAATCAGCTCAAAACCTGCATCTACTGCACGTACAGCGGCGCTAGCAAAGTCATCAATGATGTCTTGCATCTCCTGCACACTCAAAGCATGTGGTGCGTGCTCTTCGGGCTTAAAGGGGACATCACTGGCAGACACCGTTTGCCAACCATGCGGTTCATTCGGTTTGATTTGACCTTTTCCCGACCAAGGACGATCGGTCGATGCTTTACGCCCCGCATGTGCCAGTTGAATGGCAAAAGGCATTGGTGAAAGTGTTTTGACTTTTTGAAGCAAGGCCTTCATTTGTGCACGTTGCAAATCATTCCACAGTCCTAAATCCGCAAAACTGATCCGTCCTACCGCTTGTACGGCTGTCGCTTCAACAATACATAAGCCCGCACCTGACAATGCATAATTGGCCCATTGTTGCTCATGCCAATAGCTCAGCTCACCCGCATCATTGGCTGAGTATTGGCACATCGGTGCAATCACGATTTTATTTGTTAAGTTTAGATCCCCAAATTGAATGGGTTGAAATAATAATGGCATCACCGCTCTCCCTGTACTCACTATGATCTATAACAAATAAAGTGCCTTGCATTCAACGCTAAAAGTGCAAATCTGCTGTCAAACCTTTGCACTTTTATGGCTATCCATTTAGAAAATAATGCGGCTTCCGAGCCCCAAGACCAGTGCATTATCCACCACATGGCTTGAACCTGAGTTGATCACATACTGAATGTTGGGACGTAACATTAACCACGGCGTAGCGTTATAGCTATAGTTCAATTCAATATTGTATTCTGCGCTCGCATCATACTGTTCTTCTTTACCCGCAGTAAATCGCTCATTCAGATGTACACGATTCACTCCAAAACCTAAAATATCCGTTGGATGCTGCTTAAATACCCCAATATATTTCAGCCCCACTTGTTGTGAGTTGTCTACTTTATTGGTGATGCGGTCATGCCATGTAAAGTTGGCAAAACTATGCAAACCTTGGCGCCCTGCACCCGTTGAAGTCAGTTGCTGTTCGATGGCAATCCATCCTGCAAATGTCCGATCTTCGCCAACCACACCTTTGCCATAAGCCACGTCATATTGGTTATTCGGATCATCTGCGGTGTTATAAATCCCACCAACCCGATAACTCCCCGCCAAACCATTGAACAGTGCTTTTGGTGTCCAAATCACTTCTACTGGAATAGTCACACCGTCGGCATGCTCTGTGTCTAGGCTCCAACCTTGTCCTTCGGCTTTTCCATTGCCATTATCTGGATTGAATTCATAAACACCCACTTGAGTTGTCACTTCAGGAGTCACTTGATATTTAATGCGACCGCCCCATTGTGAAACCGGCGTATTCATCCAGATATTGCCCTGCCATTTCCCCATTTGCGCGGCACAAAAGGCATTACTAACAAAATCACAGGCCATCACATCAAAATCAGAACCCAAACCCAGTCGCCCAACTTTGACACTGAGCCCTTGTTCTTTAAAACGCTTTTCAATCGAAAGCTCAGATAAACGGCTGTCTTGGTTTCCACGGCCATAGGTGGCTTGCACATTGGCTAATTGCGGTGCAGAAGGATCTTGCAAATCTCGAATTGAGGTACTTTGTCCTTGACGCGCAGTCGCAACAAAACGAACAGTGACCCCTTCCCAGCCCGCTAGCTTTTCTAAATCAAATTGTGTTCCTAGCCAAAACTGCGAAGCAGTACTTGGGCTTGCACCTGCATTGCGACCGCCATCCGCCAAATAGTTGGTGTCTATTAAAGCATTGGCTTCAAACTTAATGCCTTTTTGCGCCAATTCAGTTCGTTTTCCCTGCCAGTCACCAAACAAATACTGACCATGTGCATCCAACATCTGCTCCGCATGACTCACTGTTGCCCAGGCACACATTGCTGTTGCAAATAAAGAGAAAGAAAACTGTCGCATAAAACCTAAGCCCCAAACTAAAATGAAGAACAATCCATTTCATTTAAATGAAAAATTTAATGAAAAGTACATAATTTTTAAACAAAGATCTCAGCAAATTTTTTATCATTAAGTCAAAAAAAAGTTATCAATATCATCCACAGCTATAAATAGAAGATTGGATTTGGGTGATTCATGGCAGTTTTCACACGATTCGAGAACGCAATTTAAAGAGGATAATTCCTGATCACAGCAAGCAATCCCGCAGTTTAGCTTTCTAAAAATGTGCTAAAGCCAAGCCTCTCGCTGAAATCACTTGCAATCTTACGTGTACACCGCAATATTAGCCTCAAGTTTTATCAGCTCATGTTGCCATGCCAGAATTACCCGAAGTTGAAACCACCAAAGCCAGTTTAGCGCCGTTATTAGATCAACAAGTACTCAGTATTGAAGTTCGCCAGTCGAGCCTGCGCTGGCCAATTCCCACCGATCTCAGCAAACTGGTGGGACAGCGTTTAATTCAACTCAAACGCCGTTCTAAATACATTTTGGCCGTTTTTGAACAAGACACGATGCTTTGGCATTTGGGCATGTCAGGGAGTTTCCGTATTTGTGAGGTGGGTGAGACGCTGCGTAAACACGATCATTTGATTATTCATTTTGAAGATGTCGAACTACGCTACCATGACCCGCGCCGCTTCGGCTGTATTTTATGGCTGGATGAATATTCGCAAACCAAGTTAATCGATACACTTGGGCCTGAACCACTGAGTGCTGATTTTAACGCTGAATATTTAAGTCAAAAGTTGAAAAACAAACAGGTCGGCATAAAAGTTGCAATCATGGATAATCATGTAGTGGTTGGTGTCGGAAATATCTATGCCACAGAGAGTTTGTTTAATTTGGGCATACACCCTGCGCAAGTGGCGTCTAGTTTAACACCCAGCCAAATTGAAAAATTGGTGGTCGAGATTAAACGTATTTTGCAGCAGGCCATAGATTTAGGTGGTTCTACCCTGCGGGACTATTCCAATGCGATGGGTGAAAATGGTTACTTTCAACAAACCTTATTGGCTTATGGTCGAGCAGGTGAAATGTGTGTGAACTGCGAGACTACGCTTGAAAACATCAAACTGGGACAGCGTGCTTCTGTGTTTTGTCCCGAATGCCAACCGCTGAAAAAAGTGCAATCTAAGCCCAAAGCCACAGTTCGAGGAAAAACCAAATGAAAACTGCTATTGTTCGTCATATTTTGGTCAAAGACAAAGACCTCGCTGAACAACTGAAAAAGAAAATCCACGATGGTGCCGATTTCGCCAAAATTGCCAAGCAGTATTCCACCTGTAATTCAGCTAAACGCGGTGGTGAACTGGGTGAAGTCAAAAAAGGCCAACTGGTGCCTGTGATTGATAAATTGGTCTTTAGCGCAGCTGAAAAAGTACTACATGGCCCCATCAAGAGCCAATTTGGTTTTCATTTACTAGAAATTAAATTCCGTATGGATTTTTAAAAGTTTGCGCGGTATGTGATGTGTTTGAGTCTAAGCACATCACAAACACCGTATTTGATTAAGCCTCTTTCATCTCATATGTCCAAGCATCAACACGTTCGCCAAATTCTAGCATCCCTTGCACACTCACCCGTTGATACTGTATCCCTTCAAATTCATCCAACGCATCCCAATGTTCGGTTAATTTTTCACTGCTAAAAAAATATCCTTCAACTGCTGCTGCTTGCGGATCTAAGACGATGGCGAATAAGCCTTTGTCGGGTCCCCAATCCAAAATATGTACCACGCCATGCACATAGCCTTTTTGCCATGTCCCACCTATGTGCTCTAAAAGATGGGCATTTTCATGATTTGGACGAAGTGTCCCATAGACAAATAATTGGTTCATTCGGCATCCCCATAGCTATTCAATCAGCGCGCATCATAAAGTCAAAATTGTACAAAAACCAGTCTTTGGATAAGTCTCAGACATAAAAAACGGCACTTGATGTGCCGTTTTATTTTAACCATTCGATTACTGACGTTTTTTCAATTCATCACGAATTTCACGTAGCAACTCGATATCTTCTGGCGTTGCTGCTGGTTCTGGCGCTGCTTCTTCTTGTTTACGGCGCATACGATTAATCATTTTCACCATTAAGAACACCACCCATGCCAAAATGATGAAGTTAATTAAAATCGTAAGGAAGTTACCATAAGTCAGGACGTTCACCCCAGCTTTGGTTAACTCATCTAAAGACTGTAAATTGTTTGGGTTATCCCCTAAAACAAAGAATTTCTGTGTGAAATCTACACCACCACCAGTCACAACCGTGATCAATGGCATGATGATGTCTTTCACCAATGAATCGACAATTTTACCAAATGCACCACCGATGATTACACCGACAGCCAAATCAATCATGTTGCCTTTTACCGCAAATTCGCGGAACTCTTGAACAATACTCATCTAAATCTCCAGTTATTTTTTGACTTTAATTTATGTGACGAAGTATACATTAATTTTATAGCTTCATTTCCATGTAATTTACTCGGAAATCATCTGCTTTTATATATTGGTTTGCTAATTTTAAACAAAAAAATGCCATCAATAAATTGATGGCATTTTTAAATGTCACGGCCCCGCATAGGGCAACATCATTTTTAAAACTTATTTACCAGAACGGTTACGTTTACGTTCGTTTTCAGTCAAGTAACGCTTACGGATACGGATTGACTTAGGTGTTACTTCAACTAATTCATCATCTTCAATGAATTCAAGCGCTTGTTCAAGCGTATATTCAACAGCAGGAACAAGAGTCAACGCATCATCAGTACCAGAAGCACGTACGTTTGTTAACTGTTTTGCTTTAGTTGGGTTAACTGTCATGTCATCTGAACGAGAGTTAATACCAATGATCATACCTTCGTAAACTTCTAACTGAGGTTTAGCAAATAGACGACCACGGTCCTGCAATGTGAACAATGCATAGCCCAGGCAAGTACCTTGAACCATAGAAATCAACACACCGTTTTGACGTTTCGCAACAGTACCTTGTTTCATTGGACCGTAGTGCGAGAAGCTTGAAGTCATGATTCCTGTACCAGAAGTCATGGTCAAGAATTCTGAACGGAAACCAATTAAGCCACGTGAAGGAACAGTTGCTTCAATACGGATACGGCCTTTACCGTCAACTTCCATATTCGTCATTTCGCCTTTACGGTGACCCATTTGTTCCATTACAGAACCTTGGTGCTGTTCTTCAACGTCAAATGTTACGTTTTCGTATGGCTCTTGCTTTTCGCCATCAACTTCTTTCAAGATTACTTGTGGACGAGATACGCCCATCTCGAAGCCTTCACGACGCATGTTTTCAATAAGAACTGAAAGGTGAAGTTCACCACGACCAGATACTTTGAAACGGTCTGGACTGTCAGTGTCTTCAACACGTAACGCTACGTTATGAATCAATTCGCGGTCTAAACGCTCACGGATGTTACGTGAAGTTACGAATTTACCTTCTTTACCAGCAAACGGTGAGTTGTTTACTTGGAAAGTCATCGTTACTGTAGGTTCATCTACAGACAATGGTGGTAAAGCTTCAACATTTTTCGGATCACAAATTGTGTCAGAGATATGAAGCTCATCAATACCTGTGATACATACGATATCGCCTGCTTGAGCAGAATCAACATCAACACGTTCTAAACCGTGGTAACCCATGATTTTTAAGATACGACCATTACGAGTCTTACCTTCTTTATCAATTACAGTAACTTGAGTGTTCAGACCAACTGAACCACGTTGAATACGACCAACACCAATAACACCTACGAAGCTGTTATAGTCAAGTGAAGAAATCTGCATTTGGAATGGACCATCAACATCAACTGCTGGTGGCTCAACAATGTCTACGATGGTTTGGAACAATGGAGTCATATCTTCAGCAAGTTCTTCTGGAGATGGACCAGCAACACCACGAAGACCTGAAGCGTAAACAACTGGGAAGTCTAACTGTTCGTCAGAACCACCAAGGTTATCAAACAAATCAAATACTTGGTCAATAACCCAATCTGGACGCGCGCTTGGCTTGTCGACTTTGTTGATAATTACGATTGGCTTCAAACCACGTGCGAACGCTTTTTGCGTTACGAAACGAGTTTGTGGCATTGGGCCTTCTTGAGAGTCAACAAGAAGAAGTACACAGTCAACCATCGACATTACACGTTCAACTTCACCACCGAAGTCCGCGTGCCCTGGGGTGTCGACGATGTTAATACGGTATTCTGTATTCGTACGTGCATCTAACCATTTGATTGCAGTGTTTTTTGCAAGAATGGTAATACCACGTTCACTTTCAATCGCGCCGGAATCCATGACACGCTCAATCTCGCCTGCACGATCGCCAAGTGCACCTGATTGCTGTAAAAGTTTGTCTACTAGAGTGGTTTTACCGTGGTCAACGTGCGCAATGATGGCAATGTTGCGGAGAGTTTTGATATCTGACATGTAAATTCGATACGCCTAAAGTTTGAGGGCAAATTATACAGAAAAATAATAGAATTTAGTAGTGACAGTTTATTGACAGACTCATTTTTTTTGATAAGTAGTGTGTAATTAATTTTGTAAAGCTGTGTAAAGCGATTAGAATAGCGCCACCTTGCTAACACCCTTTGACATATGTCTGATCAAAATCTCTCTCCCAATCAAACAGATCAACTCGATTTGGTCTATGGTTTAAACGACCGCCCTCGCCCAATCATTGCTTTTCTTGCTGCCTTTCAACATCTCCTTGCAATTATTGTCCCAATTGTTACTCCAGGCTTACTCATCTGCCTAGCGCTTGGTGTGTCGAAAGAAGACACCAACATGATTTTATCCATGTCTTTGGTCATTTCAGGGATTGCAACCTTCTTACAATGTAAAAAAGTTGGACCTTTTGGTGCAGGCTTATTGATTGTTCAGGGCACCAGTTTTAACTTTATCGGCCCGATTATTGGAATCGGCTCTGCCATGGTTGCTGCAGGTACTCCAGTAGAATCCGTCATGGCTGCAATTTTTGGTGTGGTAATCGCAGGTTCATTTATTGAAATGGGCGTGTCACGTATTCTGCCTTGGGTGAAAATGCTCATTACCCCATTGGTAACAGGCATTGTGGTGTTATTGATTGGTTTGACCCTCATTAAAGAAGGTCTGATCAGCATGGGTGGTGGCTATCAAGCCATGTCAAACAATACCTTTGCCAATGCAGACAACCTAATCATGTCGTGTACGGTTTTAGGCTTAATTATCTTGCTGAATCGCATCCGTATTACATGGGTAAAAAGTTCTGCTATCTTAATTGCCTTAATTGCAGGGTACACTCTTGCAGGCTTTATGGGGCATCTGGATTTTTCAGGTTTAAAAGATGCGCCTTTAGTACAAGTTCCGACGCCAATGCATTTTGGACTCAGCTTCTCTTGGAGCTTGTTTATTCCAATGGCCTTCATCTATTTAGTGACGTCTTTAGAAGCAATTGGTGATATCACCGCGACTTCAAAACTTTCCAACCAGCCTGTGGATGGTGCCACTTGGATGGAACGTATTAAAGGCGGTGTCTTGGTGAATGGTGCAAACTCTTTCCTTGCTGGTATTTTCAACACCTTTCCTAGTTCAGTCTTTGCGCAAAACAATGGTGTAATTCAACTTACTGGCGTTGCGAGCCGTTATGTCGGCATCTGGATTGCCGCATTATTAGTGATTCTAGGTTTACTCCCTGCTGTTGCAGGTGTGATTCAGGCGGTCCCTCAAGCTGTTTTAGGTGGCGCTGTAATGGTGATGTTTGGAGCTGTAGCAGCTTCTGGAATTAACATTCTGTCAGGTATTCATCTTGACCGCCGCGCACTACTGATTATTGCCATTTCATTGGCACTCGGCTTGGGTGTTGCACAAGTTCCACAAATTTTGGAACACTTACCTGAATTATTCCGTAACATCTTTAGCTCGGGTGTTGCGACAGGTGGTATTGCAGCCTTGTTATTAAATATTATTCTTCCTGAAACGAAGAAATAATTGTTCATTTCAGTATGCACTTTGCCCAGCACTGTCTGGGCATCGTTTTTACAATGGAGTATATAAAATGGATCCACGAAGTGAAGTTGTTCTTCGCCAGCAGGAATTTCTCTCTGGTTCAGTTTTACTGGTCAATGCACCGTGTGACGAATTAAACACACAGCTGATTGCTGCTGTAGAGCCACATTTTTGGACATGGAATTTTAACGAATTACAATATTTCCAAAACCAACAAAGTGATGTGCATTTTGGTACAGATTTGCCTGATGTCGCTTTTGATCAAGCCATCGTATTTGTTCCAAAGTCAAAAGAACTACTCAATTATGTCCTACACCAACTGGTGAGTCGCTTGGCCGTAGGCGCATCGATCTTTTTAGTTGGTGAAAAGAAAGGCGGTGTAGAACGCGCCTCTAAACAGCTGCAACCTTTTGGTAAAACCCTCAAATTAGACAGCGCTCGACATTGTCAAATGTGGCAGTTAATCACCGAAAAAACCGTAACCGCAAAACCTTTGGCCGATTGGGCTCAACTCTATACAGTGCCAACCCCGAAAGGTGAATTACAGATTTGTGCATTACCGGGTGTATTTAGTCAAAATCGTCTAGACGTGGGCACAGCAGTGTTATTGCCTCACCTTTCACAGGTCACTTCTGGAAAAATTGCAGACTTTGGCTGTGGTGCAGGCGTGATCAGTGCTTATTTGGCCAAGTTAAATCCGAAAAATCGCATTTTTGCACTGGATGTCGATGCCTTTGCACTCGCTTCAACAAAAATGACTTTTGAGAAAAATAACCTTTTACCAGAACAACTTGAGATTAAAGCGGTACACGGAATTGAGGATGCTCCTCTGTTTTTACACGCAATCGTCAGCAATCCCCCATTCCATCAAGGCATTCATACAGATTACAATGCCAGCGAAAATTTATGCAAAACATCCCGTCGCCATCTTAAATCGGATGGCGAGTTGTGGATTGTTGCCAACCGCTTTCTGAATTATCCATTACTCATTGAGCAAAGTTTTGGCCAATGTACAACCAAAGCCGATCAACAAGGCTTTAAAGTGCTGTTTGCCAGCACACAAAAGAAATCTTAAGGAATAATGATGAGCGAAACGACTCAACCAGCTCAACTCAAGCGTAAGCTTGGAGCTCGCCATCTGAATATGATCGCCATTGGTGGTTCAATTGGTACAGGTTTATTCCTTGCCTCAGGTGCAACCATTGCAAATGCTGGCCCTGGCGGGGCGTTATTGGCCTACTGCTTAATTGGTGTGATGATTTACTTTCTCATGACCAGTCTGGGTGAGTTGGCAACACACAACCCAACATCCGGTGCATTTTTCACCTATGGCACCAAGTATGTTGAAGGCGGTTTTGGTTTCGCCCTTGGCTGGAACTATTGGTATAACTGGGCCATTACGGTTGCATTTGAATTGGTTGCAGTTCAATTCATCATGAAATTCTGGTTTCCCGACCTGCCCGGTTTCTACTGGAGTACTCTCTTCTTAGCTGTTGTCTTTGGGATCAATGCACTGACAGTCAAAGGCTTTGGTGAAAGTGAATTCTTCTTCTCCTTGGTCAAAGTCCTTGCCATCATTGTATTTATCATCATTGGTATTTTCATGATTGCTAAAATCATGATGACGCCTGGTGTCGCAACTTTTGCCAACTGGACCAAAGGTGAAGCGCCCTTCGTTGGTGGCTTATCTGCACTGATTGGTGTAGCGATGATTGCAGGGTTCTCGTTTCAAGGTACCGAAATGGTCGGTGTTGCTGCAGGTGAATCGAAAGATCCGCAAAAGACGATTCCGATTGCCATCAAACAGATTTTTTGGCGTATTCTACTGTTTTATGTGGTGTGTATTTTCATTATCGGCACGCTCATTTCATATGATGATCCACTTCTGCTACAAGCAGCTTCATCAGAGAATATTGCACTCTCTCCATTTACCTTACTCTATGAAAAAGCGGGTTTTGCCTTTGCAGCCAGCGTGATGAATGCCGTGATTTTAACCGCGATTCTATCGGCAGGTAACTCTGGGATGTATTCATCAACGCGTATGCTGTTCAATATGGCTCAAAATGGCAGTGCACCTAAAGCATTTGCCAAATTAGACCCTCGCGGCGTACCTATGAATGCGCTTTATGCGACAACAGCAATTGCTGCACTTTGCTTCTTAACCACCTTCATTGGTGAAGAACAAGTTTTCAACTGGTTGCTTAACATGTCGGGTATGTGTGGCTTTATTGTTTGGTTAGGGATTGCTGTTTCACACTATCGTTTCCGTAAAGGCTATGTTGCCCAAGGGCATAAGGTTGAAGACTTAGCTTATCGTGCAAAATTCTTCCCATTTGCTCCGTGGTTCGCCTTTATCCTGTGTGCGATTGTTGTTTTAGGTCAAAACTACCAAGCAGTGCTTGATGGCGAATGGCTCTCTGTGTTATCGACCTATATTGGTATTTTCTTATTCTTGGCGATTTGGCTAGGCTATAAATGGAAATACAAAACCAAACTGGTTTCTTACCAAGAAATGGATGTCAGTCCAATGAGTCCTGATCGCGAATAAAATCCTTTCATAATAAAAGACAGCCTTCGGGCTGTTTTTTATTATCATTTATCCATTTGCTAAAGCCGTAAAGCATAAATTAATAACGCAATTTTCAATAAGACAGTTCAATTATTGACTTCACATAAAAGCGATACCTATGACTCGGATCCATCCTAAACTTAGTTAATATTCTGCAACCAGCATCCGCTCACTTATACGATTAACAATTTACATATCTAGGTTGTAAAAATTTAGCCTCTCAATTCGCACAGCAATAACTAAATGTTACGGTTCATTGAGTACTGATCTCTATCAAATTCCTAGCCCCTAAATATCAAGCCAGAAACATTATCTCGCTGGCAAACAAATCTTTATAAAAATAAATATAAATATCAATTCATTCTAAAGGCAAAAGTTATGATCGATGTCGTGAAGCATGAGTGAATAAAATCTACTCTTCATTCTTCTTATATTCATCCTCTAAAATGAAATACTTCTAACTGTGTCTTATGTCCTATGCGTAAATAACCATGACCAACGTAAGCCTTAAAGACTTTTACATTGAGCTTGAGTTTATTTTCAACGATGTGAGTTAACATAAATTTCATTATTTTAGACATAAAAAAACGACTCCGAAGAGTCGTTTTTTAGTTAAAACTCAGATTATTGAGCTTGAACTGTACGGCTGCCAGAAATTGTCGCGAATACACGACGGTTCATAGCACGACCTTCTTTAGTGTTGTTGTCAGCAATCGGTTGGTCCCAAGCGAAACCTTGAGTAGACAAACGAGCTGGGTCAACGTTGTATTCGTTTACTAGAGACGATTTAACAGAGTTAGCACGAGCTAAAGATAAACGTTCGTTCAATGCACGTGGACCAGTGTTGTCTGTGTGACCTTCGATGCGAGCAGTAGCGTTTGGATATTCAACTAACTTCTCAGCAACTTTAGCGATTTCTGGCTTGTATTGGTCTTTGATGTTTGATTTGTTTGTATCAAAGAACACACGAAGTTCCATGTTAAGGTCTTCAGTTAACTCTTGTGGTTGAACTGGAGCAACTGGCTCAACTGGAGCAACTGCTACTACTGGAGCAGCAGGTTTCAAGTGACCGCCAAGAACTACGTTAAGACCAGCAAGTGCTGTGTAGTTCCAGAAATCTTCATCGATGTTGTAAGTAGCACGAGCTTCAGTACGTAGAGATAAAGCATCGTTCAAGCGCCAGAAAGCACCGAAACCAGCATTACCTAAAGTACCTTCTTCTTTAAGGCCACGACCAGCACGACCTAGATCGTTATCAAACTCGTATTTGTAGTGACCAGCACCTAAAAGTACATATGGCTTGATTTTGCTGTCGTAGTTTTTAGTAATCAAGTCAGAAGTAGCATAGAAATTACCGTTGATTTGCGTTTGCTTGTATTCAGCATTCGCTTGGTCAACCATGTCACCTTTAACTTGGTTGTATTCCACTTCAAAACCTAACCAAGGAGTAAGCTCTACACCAAGTGCAGCACCAACAAATAGGTCATCATTCATTTGAGCTGAATCAGTCAAATGATCACCACCATTATTATGTTGAGTGTCTTGCCAAGTGTAACCAAGCATTAATGGAGTAACAGTTACGCCCGCGTTTGCAGCAGCTAAAGGAGCAGCTACGAGCATTGCTAATGCAATACGACTCATTTTCATGGATTTATCCTCCAGAGATAACAATTGTTTTTCAAGCTTAAGCTTAAAATTATTTAACCATTCTGAGATAGGCTTTTTTATACCCCAGTTTTATTTTTAAGCTATTCGCAATGAATCATACAAACACTTTATTTTTTTTCCAAGTGCTTGATAACTTTAATCAAGTAAATTATTGACAAAATTACTTACAATTTCCGTTGTAATTCGGTAATTTTTTACTCAATTTTTACTTGCGAATAGCTTATTTTCACTTGTATTACATTTTAACAGCTTTTTAAACAAGTTGAGTACTACTAATTATGTATAAAATTTGTTTGATAAACAAAGCTTTAATAAATAAAAAATAGCCCACAACAATAAAACTGGATAACCATATGTTTTTTATCAATAAAAAAGGGTTCACCTTATTTGAACTCATGATCACTATTAGCATTATTATGATCATTTGTACAATCGCGCTTCCTCACTTTCATCAGTATATGGCCTCACAAGAGCGCAGCAAAACACTGAATACATTACGAAATAGTATTCAGGCAGCCAAAAACATGGCCAACCTGCAACGTCAAAATATCACCATTTGTCCAAGTCAAGACCTCGTTCAATGCCAAAATCATCAATGGAACACAGGTTTTATTGTATTTATCGATAATAATAAAAACCGACGAGTAGATACCAATGAAACGATTATTCGGACAGAACAACAGCAGCTCAAATATGGCAATCTTGATTGGCGTGGCACACTCAACCTTCCATCATTAAGCTTTAAAGCTGAAAATGGCCTCCCCCTTGGCTCAAATGGAACCTTCTATTACTGCTCTATACAAAGTCAGGATCACTTTAAACTGGTCATGAGCAAAATGGGGCAGATCCGAACAGAACTCATCAATACTTGTAACTAGACCCATGAGTCCATAATCACGTTTTCAGCTTTTCTCGCTAGCAAATTTGCATATACTGCTTAAGTTTCCAACAAAACGCATAAGTGATTCGGAGAAGAAAATGACAGACATCGTGATTGTAAATGGTGCTCGTACGGCAATGGGCGGTTTTCAAGGCAGTTTAGCCAGTGTAACCGCTCCAGAACTCGGTGCTGTGACGATTAAAGAAGCGATTGCTCGTGCTGGCCTACACGCAAACGATGTAGAAGAAGTAATCATGGGCTGTGTTCTACCTGCAGGATTAAAGCAAGGTCCAGCACGTCAAGCTATGCGCCAAGCAGGTTTACCTGATTCAACAGGTGCCGTGACCATCAATAAATTATGTGGTTCTGGCATGAAAGCGGTAATGCAAGCTGCGGATATGATCAAAGCAGGTTCGGCAAATATCGTGGTTGCAGGTGGCATGGAGTCGATGACCAATGCACCTTATATTTTAACCAAAGCACGCGCCGGCTACCGTATGGGGCATGGCGATGTCAAAGACCACATGTTCCTTGATGGCTTAGAAGATGCAGAAACAGGTCGATTGATGGGTTCTTTTGCACAAGATATGGCCAATACCCGTGGCTATACGCGTGAGCAAATGGATGCATTCGCGATTCGCTCTTTGGAACGTGCACAAACAGCGGTCAACGGAGGTTACTTTGCCGATGAAATCGTGCCTGTGACAGTATCAACCCGTAAAGGTGATGTTGTCGTTGATAAAGATGAACAACCGTTTAACGCCAATATTGCAAAAATTCCAAGCCTTCGCCCTGCTTTTGCTAAAGACGGCACCATCACTGCGGCAAATGCAAGCTCAATCTCGGATGGCGCATCCGCACTGGTTTTAACGTCAGCAGAAAATGCATCAAACAAAGGTTTAGCACCATTAGCCAAAATTGTAGCTTATGCATCGAACTCACAACATCCATCAGAGTTTACCATTGCACCAGTCGGTGCAATTGAAAAAGTACTTAAGAAAACAGGTTGGAATGCACAGGACGTAGATCTTTGGGAAATCAATGAAGCTTTTGCGATGGTAACTATGTGTCCAATCGATGACTTCAAACTTGATCCTGCAAAAGTGAACATCAATGGTGGAGCTTGCGCACTGGGTCACCCTGTCGGTTCAACCGGTTCTCGTATTATCCTCACTTTAATTCATGCGCTTAAACGTACGGGTGGTAAAAAAGGGATTGCAGCACTATGCATCGGCGGTGGTGAAGCGACTGCTGTAGCGATTGAATTACTTTAAGATGCAAGTAAGCCTCTTTTATTGACATATTTTATACAATAAAAGATTGGATGATTAGCTGATATAAAAGCGATATTTATGAAAACCCCTCGACTGCGAGGGGTTTTTTATTACAAGATTGTATTAGGGTCGATCTCAACGACTTGTTAAAATAACGACGAAAAAAACAACAAGGATAAGACAATGCAACTGAATCACTACCTCAACTTTGATGGTCAATCTGAAGCCGCTTTTAATTTTTACAAATCTGTCTTTGGTGGAGAGTTTGCAACGTTCATGCGTTATGGAGATTTACCTTCTGATGAAAGTTCAGTCGCCCTTTCTGAAGCTGACCAACAAAAAATCATGCATGTTTCACTTCCCATCAATGCCAGCACGATTCTGATGGCTTCGGATACCAATGATCAGTTTTGCGCCCAAAGCAATACTGTCTTTACTGTAGGCAACAACCACTATATTTCGATTAACTTAGATGCCCATGAACAAGCTGATGCAAAACGCTTATTTGATGCGCTTTCAGTCAATGGAAAAATAGAGATGCCTCTAGAGAAAACCTTTTGGGGTGCACTCTATGGTGCATTTACCGATCAATTTGGAGTGAAGTGGATGGTAAATTGTCAATTAGAAGAAGGATAAAAGCGTCTTCTTTTTAAACATCAATATTTGAAAATTGCGCAATAATAGTGAGCCCCACGGTAATAAAACCAATACCGAGCCATCCAGCCAAATCAATGTCCTGTCCTAAGAATGTTTTAGCAAGGAGTGCTGTGGCGATGACACCAATGCCAGACCACAGCACATATAAAATTCCCGCTTGCATAAATTTCAAGGCATAGGCTGCACACGCAAAAGAAATCATATAAAGCACCAGTGCAATTCCTTGATCCAATTTATTGACCAAGCCATTACCTTTTGCGGAATAAAAAGTCGAAAGCACATCCGTAGCAATAGCAATAAGTAGCCAAATGACACCGGGATTAATTTTTGTAACTAAGGACATCACAAATTATTACTCTTTGCTATTTCTAATAAGTTTTCCAATGTAGGAGATACTCTAAAACCTATATGAGGCTGCTGAAGGATAGCTGTGAATAGCATTTTAGACAATTCACTTTCAGGTAGCTGTCTAATTCTATTGTATAGCTTTAAATCCCATTGTTCCGCAATAGCGCGCTCACCTTGGTTTCGGCATGAAGTAACAACCATATTCATAGCATGTTTCTTTGCATATTCTCCTGATTGATAAGCCCTTGTACTATTTGCTACCGCTCTAAAAATTATATTAAAAACTTGCCCCACTGAAAAATTTTCAAGTAGCTTACTAAAGGTTGTCTTTGTTACCTCACCAATACTTGGCTCATACCCCACATCATTCATTTGATGCAAAAAATAACTTAATACTTCGTAGAAAGCTAAGTCTTTCCAAATATCCAATAATGTCTCATAGCTTTCATGTACATCTATTTCTAAATATAATAAACGCTCTATAAGTAAACTAAATTTGTCATTCGCATTAATATTGAGCACATATTTAACATCATAAGTATAGTAACTGTTTGGCTTATTATTTTCATCGAATACAAAAGCATCGATATCTGAATCAGTTGATGGGACTAAAATTTTATTTTTTATTAAATGCTTAATAATTTTAGTTGTTAATTCTTGATGTGGAGTAACAGGTTCTAGGCTGGAACCAATTGGGTTTATATATTGGCCATCTTCAGATAAACAGCACCTTAAAATCGTACATAGAAAAATTTTTTCTTTGATACTTAGACTATCCTCTTCAATTTTTTCATACCTTTCAAAACCATACTCTTTTTCAATGGCTTCCTTTTTTAGTTTTATATCATTTTTCATTTTAATTTCAGTTTGGACTTCTTCTTTTCTTCTAATTGCAATACACGCAGAACACGGACAATTATAGATATAAGGTTTATGTCCACAATTCCAGCACTCTGCTTTGTGATTATTCAAAAGTAGCTTTGATGATTTATTAGCTATCGAACATGCCAAATCAGCAGGGCAATTTGGACATTTACTTACTCGAACTAAAGGAAATGATCGAACAAGCATTGTTGGTCTAATATTAATAGAAAATTCGTCTAATAATTTTTCTAATCTATCCCCTCTTTTATACTTATTTATGAGATCTACTAACTGATCTTCTGATAGGTGAGAGGTGGTCCCACATGTTTGAACAACTAAAAGCTTATTTATAAGTGATACTCTGCTCTAGTTAAGCTACCTTATTTTGTTGTGGTAGCTGGTCATAGTAAAACTCATCTGGAGTCATTTTGTCCAGACTCGAATGAGGTCGTTTCAAATTATAAAATTCAAAATATGCGTTTAATTGCTTCTTCGCATCCAAAACATTGCTGTAGGCTTTGAGATACACCTCTTCATATTTAACGCTCCGCCATAATCGTTCAACCATCACATTATCAACCCATCGACCTTTACCATCCATACTGATTTGAATGCCATTTGATTTCAATACATCAATAAATGCATCACTGGTAAACTGACTGCCTTGGTCTGTATTAAATATTTCAGGTCGACCATATTTTTCAATAGCTTCATTTAATGTTTCTATGCAAAATGTAACCTCCATACTAATCGATACTCTATGCGCAAGTACCTTGCGGCTATGCCAATCAATCACAGCACATAAATAAACAAAGCCTTTTGCCATAGGGATATACGTTATATCCGTAGACCACACTTGATTACTGCGCTGAATAGCCAATCCTTTGAGCAGATATGGATATTTGCGGTGAGCTTGATTAGCCTGGCTTAAATTTGGTTTGCAATATAACGCATTAATGCCCATTTTCTTCATTAAAGTACGTGTATGACGTCGTCCTATATGATGTCCTTGACGATTCAACAAATCACGCATCATACGGCTACCTGCAAAAGGATATTGCATATGTAATTCATCCATACACCGCATCAGCTTCAGATCTGATGCACTCGCAGGTTTTGGGCGATAATAATAACAACCACGGGAGACTTTCAGCAGCTTAGCTTGCTTAGATACTGAAATCTGAAGTGAGTCGTCGATTAACTTTTGTGGTTGAAGCGGCCCAGTTTCTTCAACACACCTTCTAAAAAATCAATTTCTAATGCTTGCTCACCAATTTTTGCATGTAGTTTTTTTAGATCGATGGGTGGTTCTGTTGGAGCTTTTGATTGATCGAAAGCTTGCGAGGAAGCTGAAATTAATTGATTTTTCCAGTCGATAATTTGGTTTTGATGAACATCAAATTCAGCACTCAATTCAGCAAGTGTTTTTTCTGCTTTAATCGCAGCAAGTGCTACCTTAGCTTTAAAATCATTTGAATGATTTCTTCTTGGTCTACGTGCCATAAAATACTCCATATATTGATGTTTATAACATCATTTGGGGAGCAAAATATCACTTATAAGTGTTGTTCAAATTTCCTGATCCACCTCTGTGTTCCAACTCCTGGCCTACAGTTTCAATAATCAAATTATCAGCACTCAAATGATTCATATGAAAAACTTATAAAATAATAATAAAGTTTCTTTTAGCATAAAACTTATTGTGTTTCATCAAAAAAGCCAAACTTTCGTTTGGCTTTTTTGATGAACATTCACTTGAAAATTTAAGCACCCGTTTGATAACTGGCTTGTGCAACGGCTGTTGATGCTTGATACGGATTTCTAAAATCATTTAAACCCGCAGCAGCTTCAAGAATGTCTTTACCTTCTTTAATAACAAAGGTATCAAAGCCTGAACGTTTCATGTAGTTCAAGACATCTTTAAACACATCACCTGTTGCGCGTAGTTCGCCTTGGAAACCTTGGCGACGTAATAGTGCTGCAAATGAATAGCCACGACCATCGTTAAAGCCCGCAAAATCAATAAAGATGGCATCTAACTGATCTAAAGGGAACTCATGCGTTTCAGGAGAAGCATCGACTGTAACAAGGAGTGCTTTTTTACCTGAAACTTGAGCCAATTGATCTAACTGCTCAACCGTTAAAACCACATCACCTTGCGGTAAAACGCCCTCTTCACCAATCACTTGGTAAGTGTTGTCTGCAATCGAGCCGTCTTTAGAGAGGACTTGTCGTGCTGTATTAAGCATATGCACGCTCCTTAAAGGGTTGAATGCCCACACGGCGATAAGTGTCGATGAATTCTTCACCCTCAGCACGAAGGTCAAGATAGGTATTCAAAATTTCTTCAACGATATCTGGCACAACTTCAGCTGCAAATGATGGGCCTAAGATGTCACCAATTGAAGCATCATGATCGGCATTACCACCCAAAGTGATTTGGTAGAATTCAGCGCCTTTTTTGTCCACACCTAAAATACCAATGTTACCCACATGGTGATGACCACAGGCATTCATACAACCTGAAATATTCAGATCCAGTTTGCCAAGGTTATAAATGGTATCTAAGTCATCAAAACGGCGTGAAATCGCTTCTGAAATAGGAATCGATTTCGCATTTGCCAGTGAACAGAAGTCACCACCTGGGCAGCAAATAATGTCGGTTAAGAAACCAATGTGCGCACGTGCTAGATTGTTTTTCTCAAGAATAGTCCAAAGCTCAAACAAATCTTTCTGTGGCACATCCACCAAAGAAATATTTTGCTCATGCGTGGTCCGCAGTTCACCAAAGGTGTATTTGTCTGCAAGGTCTGCAATCAAATTCATCTCTTCAGTGGTCACATCACCCGGTGCAATACCCGTACGTTTCAACGAAATCGTTACAATACGGTAGCCCTTCACTTTGTGAGCATTGGTGTTGATATTGAACCACTGTTTGAATTTTGGATGCGCAGCAAACTGTTCAGAAAAATCTTCATCTGCATAATCTTGATAATCAAACGGTATAAATTCTTCGTCTAATTTCTGCAAAATTTCAGGCTGAATTTTTAAAGTTTTAATGGTGTGCGCAAACTCAGCTTCGACTTTTTCAGCAAAAACTTGAGGCGTCAACGCTTTCACCAAAATCTTAATACGTGCTTTGTATTTGTTATCACGGCGACCGTGTAAGTTATAAACACGCAGTACGGCTTCTAAGTAAGCAATCAGGTCTTCACGTGGCAAGAAGTCACGAATGAAACTACCAATCACAGGGGTACGACCTAAGCCGCCACCGACTTTAATTTTATAGCCAATTTCGCCCGCTTCATTTTTAACGATATACACCCCAATATCATGGAATGAGGTCGCTGCACGATCAGTTTCTTCAAGTGCTGATACAGCAATCTTGAACTTACGTGGCAAGAAGGCAAATTCTGGGTGGAAGGTTGACCATTGACGGATCAATTCACACGTTGGACGTGGGTCAGCCACTTCACCAGCAACCACACCTGCATATTGGTCTGTAGTCGTGTTACGAATACAGTTACCCGAAGTTTGGATCGCATGCATTTGTACAGAAGCTAGCTCTTGAAGCATGTCTGGAACATTTTCTAGCGCAGGCCAGTTAAACTGAATATTCTGACGCGTTGAAACGTGTGCATAACCACGGTCAAACTCAGTTGCAAGTTCTGCAACTTTGCGCAATTGCGTTGAGTTCATCAAGCCATAAGGCACAGCAATACGTAACATTGGCGCATAGCGTTGTACATAGAGACCGTTTTGAAGACGTAATGGGCGGTACTCATCTTCAGTGAGTTTTCCAGCTAAATAACGTTCCGTTTGGTCACGGAACTGTGCAACACGTTCATTGATCAGTTGCTGATCGAAATCAGTATATAAATACATGGCGTACAGCTAGTAGTTTCATTATAACGGCTGACAGCATAACGAGATTTAAACTATCAACAAAATGCGTTTTTTACATATTTCATAGCTGTTTTATTGATAAGGATAAGTAGATGTACTGTTTGTCCCTAATCCTAAAGGTTTTTTCTGATTAAAGTATTTTTTATTAGATACTTATACATTATTCAGCTAACTTCCTTCAATCTATCGTATACACGCTAGCCCATCCATTGCTACTACGTGAATTTTAAACTCGGCTTATCTGGGTAGAACTCAATTTTTCTATTCTTTCCTCCTCATCACTTTGCCCTTTTAAACCGACTGTATATAAAAATAGCCTGACGAATCAGGCTATTTGAAAGTTTAAATGACTACACACGATTATTTGGCATCGGGTAAGGCATACGCCACCAAGGCATCTCCCATCTTGGTACCAAATGAACCATGACCACCCGCCATAATGACTACATACTGTTTACCATTGGCTTCATAGGTCATTGGTGTTGCTTGACCACCCGCTGGTAGACGACCTTTCCAAAGTTCATCACCATTGGTCACGTTGATGGCACGGATATAATTATCCTGCGTACCACCGACAAACATCACATTACCCGCAGTTGAGATTGAACCACCAAGCATAGGAACCCCCATTTTAAATGGTGGTAATTGAATCCCCGGTAAACTGTCGCGGATTGTACCAATACGACGTTTCCATGCAACTTCGTGGGTATTTAAATCTACGCCCGCCACAAAGCCCCAAGCAGGCTGTTTACATGGCAAACCAAATGGAGACAAGAACGCACTGATCTCAACACCGTAAGGCACACCATACATCGGTTGTACACCCGCTTCGGTGCCTGCACCTTTGGCTGTTTTCGGACGGTTTGGATCGGCTGGAATGAGTCGAGAGACAAACGGTAAACCGATTGGATTCATCACCGCAATTTGACGATCAGGGTTAACGGACATACCGCCCCATTCAAATACACCTAAGTTGCCTGGGAAAACCAAAGTTCCATTTTCTGAAGGTGGGGTATAAATACCATCATAGTTCAGTTTGTGGAAAGACACACGGCACATCAACTGGTCAAACATGGTTGCGCCCCACATTTGCTTATCTGTCAATTTCTCTTTTGGCGCAAGGTCAAAGTCAGAGAAAGGTTGTGTCGCAGAGTAACGCTCACCTTTGGTTTGCGGCCCACGTTTCACCGTTTGTGGTACAGGTTTTTCCGTAATTGGAACAATGGCTGCACCAGTACGACGGTCTAGAACAAAGGCATTACCTGTTTTCGTTAACACGTAAATGGCAGGAACCATTTTGCCTGACTTATCTTTAATATCCGTCAATGTCGGTTGTGATGGTACATCCATATCCCACAAATCATGATGCGTGGTTTGGAAGTTCCACACCAACTTACCTGTTGAGGCATTCAGTGCCAGCATTGAGTTAGCATAACGCTCATGCAACTCGGTACGGTTACCGCCCCAAATATCTGGCGTGCCCACACCCGTTGGAATGTAAACCATATCCAAGGCTGCATCATAGGCTAATGGTGCCCATGCATTCGGTGAGTTTTGAACATACTTTTGACCTGGAGCTGGAATCGCGTTCGGATCTTCTGCACCTGTGTCAAACACCCACAACAATGCACCCGTATTCACATCATAACCACGGATCACACCTGAAGGTTCTTCAGTTGAATAGTTATCTGTGGTTGAACCCGCAATAATAATCGTCGTGCCTGTGACCACAGGTGGAGAAGTTGGGATATAACCACCCGGATAAGGGAATGGCATATCTTTTTGTAAGTCGACTTCACCATTTTTACCAAAGTCCGTACAACGCTCACCAGTATCAGCATTGATGGCAACCAAACGACCATCATTGACAGGTAAGATTACTTTACGTGGGCACAACTCAGACGATGACTTTTTATGTTGCAAGCTGGCTTCAAAACCAACTGTATTGTTCGCATCATAATAAGACACGCCACGACAGGTTAAATGCTGAAAAGTATTGTCCGATTTCAACTTCGGATCAAAAGTCCATTTCGCCTTACCTGTCGCTGGGTCGAGGGCAACCAGTTTTTGGTGCGTGGTACAGATATACATATTGTCCCCAACTTTAATTGGGGTGACCTGATTGGTGGTTTCACCAGAGTCATTTTCTGTTTTAAAGTCACCTGTGTTATAGGTCCAAGCCACTTTTAAATCTTTAACATTCTCAGAATTAATTTGCGTTAAAGGAGAATAACGCAAACCAGACTGAGTACGACCATAAGCAGGCCAGTCGCCATCAGCAACACCCGGAATGGACTGTGCGGTTGCAGGTTGCTTGCTGCTCAGTTCACCTCGAATTTCTTGAGGGTCATTAAACACAGCATAGATCATCACTGCAATGGTAATTGCCAATGAACCTGTTAAAACCAGTTTTGCACTTTTTACGTTGTCAAAACCACGCGTTACCGCTGGAATGAGTAACCATAAGCCAAATAAACCAAGGATATCTAAACGTGGCGCCAAGGCAAAGAAGTCTGAACCCACTTCCCATAAGCCCCAAACCACTGTACCCAAGACCAGCAACGCATAAACGATTAATGCCGTACTTTTTAATTTTTGCAGTAGAACTGCAGTCGCGATGAAGAGTAAACCTGCAATGATGTAGTACCAAGACCCACCAAGCACTGCAAGATAAATCCCTCCTATCAGCAGGACTAAACCAAAGATCACAGCAATCACAGCTGTAAAAGTTTTAAGCCCTGAACCTGAAGACGGAGTACTCATATTGACCACCTTTTTCTTAGATTCTGTTAAAAGCTCATATCGTTTCAATATCGATATGAGCACCTAGACAGTTTTTAGATTTTAAGTATCTGTCCAAACGACTTATTTCGAACAGTTTTATGCTTTGAACAACCGTAAAAAGTATTTATCAACCTTGTTGGACAAATACTTATCGATCTAGAAACTAAAATGCGGTCTGGAATTTAATTCCGCCGACCCATGCATTTTCACCATTTTTATACGCGCCTACATGGCGGATATATTGGATATTGGGACGAATGGTTAACCAGTTAGCTGCATGTATACCGTAGTAAATCTCGGCATCATATTCTTCACTTTGTAAGCCACGGGCATCGATGCTGTTATTGGCAATATTCGCGTCATTGACATCATCATTGATATTAATACGGGCTAAGCCAATCGCGATTTCGTCTTGAGGGCGAGCATCAAAAGCGCCTTTATAGACCAAGCCAATATTCTGCATGTCGCGAACCGTATTGGTATCTGAATCATGTAATGTGAGATTCACAAAGCCTGTTAAACCGCGCGCGGCATCACCGTGATGTGCTGTGAGTTGCTGCTTAGCAACCACCCACCCCCCTTGCTTATGTGAGGTTTGCTGTGGGTTTTGAATGTCTGTGGCATCTGCAGAACTGTAGTAATAACCCGCACGATATTCGCCGGGTAACTTATTTATACCTACAGCAGGTTGCCACACCACTTCAGCAGGAATAATGGCACCCTGCGAACCGTCGGTACTTAAGTTCCAGCCTTTGCCACGTTCTAAGTTTTCAGGGTTATATTCATACACCCCAACTTGTGCATACAGGTCTGGCCGAAGGTTATATTTGACTCGCGCAGCCCATTGGCTGACAGGCCAGTTGTACCACTGGTCATCGACCCAGTTACCAACTTGAGAGCCACAGAGCGCAAGGTTTTGGAAATCACAGTCGAAACTGTTGAAGTCTTCACCCTCACCAAAACGACCGACTTTGATGTCTAACTTTTGATCCATGAACTTTTTCTTAATCCACAAATCGGTTAAACGCCACGTCTGTCCACGCCCCCACACTTCTTGAGTGGAGCTTAAATGTCCATCTAAAGCATCGGATGTTTGAGAAAGTGAACGCCCATTGCGTTCGGTAATGGTGATTTGAGCCTCAGTATCCTGCCAACCCAAAATCTTGTCTAAATCGAAATGCGTACCAAATGCAAACTGATCTGCATATTCGGTACCATGACTTGAAGAATGTGAGGCATCGAGCAATGTTGCCATTTCACCCGTATAGCCAAAGCTAAAGTCGTAGCCTTTTTGCTGCAATGCGCTGCGCTGACCATTCCAGTCACCCAGCATCCAAGGGCTTTCTGCCTCAAAGGCATTTGCAGCATACACACTTTGAAAGCAGCAACTGAGTGCTAAGAGACTGAGGTTAAAACACCAACTTCTTTTACATTTATTCATAATTGGTGACCTTTCTTACAAAATTACAACTAATCGATATGATACGCTTTATTTGTATAAAAAACCCATTTTATGACGTTTTGTTGTTTTAAATCTATCCAGATTATCGCTATATGATATTTATAAAGAATCAAAACCAAGTGGTTTGCCTATAAATTCATATCTTATTTTTGAACGTGAAAACTTAATTGGACAAGCTAATTGTTGTTCGCTTTTTGTACTCCCCTCTTGTAAAGGTACAGAAACCACCCATGTACGATCTTTGGCCAACTGCGAATCGAGTGCTTCATCCAACGTTAATACCGGCTCAACGCAGACATCTTGCTGCTGAAAAATTGCGTTCCACGTGGCAAAATCTTGGGTTTTAATTTTGTCTTTTATTGCTTGTTTCACCACCTGACGGTCTTCGGTTGCCAGTGAGGCTCCTTTTTCAGCCACAATCGGCAATTCTAAAATCTGGGCCAACCCATGTAAAAACTGTGGCTCTAAACTCCCAATCGATAAATAACGTCCATCTTGGGTTTCATAATAGTCATAAAAAGTCGCACCATTGAGATAGCTTTGCTCAGGCCCTTGTTTTTCCTGTCCTGCTAAGCTCGCAGCTGCGGCCATGCTACTGAGCCCCACCACACAGTCGGTCATAGAAATATCAATATACTGCCCCAAACCACTCCGCTGCCTTTCAATTACTGCCGCTAAAATTCCAATCACGCTATGCAAAGAGCCTCCAGCAATATCCGCAATTTGAATCCCCATTGGTGGTGGTCCACTGTGCTGTCGCCCACTATGTCCCGCGATCCCTGACAAAGCCACATAGTTGATATCGTGTCCTGCTTTATTTTGATACCCCCCTGTTTGCCCATAACCCGTAATGGAACAATAGATCAAGCGTGGATTAATTTCAGATAAGGTCTGATAGTCGAGTCCTAATCTTTGCATCACACCTGGACGGAATTGTTCAATCACAATGTCATAGTCTGAAATTTTCGATTTGATCAGTTCAATATTGGCAGGATCTTTCAAATCCAATGCCACTGCATGCTTATTTCGGTTGAGATAACTATGTGCAGTGGCCTGTCCATTGGCATAAGGTGGCATTAAACGGATCAGATCGGGGCGGGTTGGAGACTCGATGTGGATCACTTCTGCACCTAGGTCTGCTAAGTACATTGTTGCAAAAGGTCCGGGTAAAAGTGTAGAAAAATCGAGAACTTTCAATCCTTTCAATGCCATATCCATGTTTATTTTCTCTTTTTATGTTGATTTTTTAGCTATTTTAGAAATATAAAAGCAACAAAACAATGTCATGTTCAGCCATTTACCTTGATCATTTCGGCAATTTAACATGTAAAAAGGCAAAAAACTTTAGTGTAAATTGCCTAAAATACTTTTTTTAGCGTCATTTAGGTCAAACGCAAGTGAATATAAAAGAGACTGAAGGATTAAATATGAGCCGCGATACCATTAGTATCCATTTCGTCAATGCGGCTTTAACTGGCGTAAAACGTCTCGGCATGGATGTCGAAACATTACTTTCTCACGTAGGGATTGAGGCAGAACTGCTGCGTCAACCTAAAGCCCGTATTTCTCCAGAACAATATACTCGCTTCGTTAAAATGTTATGGATGGTGACCCAAGACGAACATGTTGGCTTCGATAAGCAACCACGTCGTTTAGGTACGTTTGCCATCATGTGTCAGCTGATTATTCATGCCAAAACCTTAGGTGATGCTTTAGAACTGTCTTCACAGTTTTATAAATTGTTTGGTGATGAGTGGTCGGTGACCTTAGAACGCGACAAGCATGAAGCTCGTCTTGTTCCTCAGATTCCGAAATCGATGGACCCAGATCACTTCATTACCGAAAGTATGCTGATGATTTGGCATGGTCTCGCATCTTGGTTGATTGAACGTCGTTTACCACTGGAACGTGTACACTTTGGTTATGAACGTCCGACTCATGCAGATGAGTATGATGCCCTATTCTTCGCACCTGTGATGCAGTTCGACATGCCGCGTACCGAAATCACTTTTGCCGCAGATTATTTGGACTTACCAATTCGTCAGAATGAAGAAACATTAGAAGAGTTCTTAAAAGCCGCGCCTGCACAGTTGTTGGTGAAATTTAAAAACACCAACTCACTCACTTCACGTATTCGTGATGTATTGAAGAGTCAAATTGGTGAGGAAATGCCAACTCTGAATGATGTGGCTTCTATGCTGTATTTATCTCCACAAACGTTGCGTCGCCGCTTAGCCGCTGAAGGTAAAAGTTACCAAGGCGTGAAAGATGCATTACGTCGTGATGCCGCGATCCACCTACTATTGAACCCAGGTTTGACTTTAGAAGATGTGGCACAACAAGTGGGCTTTAGTGAAACCAGTACATTCCACCGTGCCTTTAAAAAATGGACTGGGGTTACACCTGGTTTATATCGCCAACTACACGGCTATCACTAATTTTTTAGTTTGACGACGGTTCGGCACATTGCTAAACCCAAGATTTCGATCTTGGGTTTTTTATGCCCCAATCTTCAGTCTATTGGCAAAAAGACTCATCTGACCTGACCCGTTCTAGTCATTGCATCACGGCCATTAATTTGTACACTCAAATGCATAACAACTTAAAAGTCATAAAAAGGAACAGCTATGAGCGAGGCTTATATCATTGACGCCATTCGCACACCACGCGGAAAAGGAAAGAAAGATGGTTCACTGCATGAAGTGAAACCGATTACGCTATTGACCACATTGTTGAATGAATTGAAAGATCGTCATCATTTAGATACTTCTAAAGTAGATGATATTGTCTTGGGTTGTGTCACGCCTATTGCAGACCAAGGTGGTGATATTGCTAAAACTGCGGCAATCGCAGCGGGTTGGGATAATGATGTTGCAGGTGTGCAAATTAACCGTTTTTGTGCATCAGGTTTAGAAGCGGTCAATATGGCTGCGCAAAAAGTACGTTCAGGTTGGGAAGACATTGTTGTTGCAGGTGGTGTCGAGTCGATGTCACGTATTGCAATGGGTTCAGATGGTGGGCCATGGGCATTAGACCCTGAAACAAATTTAAAATCACACTTTGTTCCGCAAGGGATTGGTGCAGATTTAATTGCAACATTGGATGGTTATACACGTTCAGATGTCGATGCCTTTGCAGCAAATTCGCAACGCAAAGCAGCAGCTGCGCAAGCTGCGGGTTATTTCAATCAATCAGTGGTTGCTATTAAAGACAAAGCAGGAGTGACCATTTTAGATCAAGATGAATTTATCAAACCGTCAACAACAGCGGAAGGTTTGGCAAAACTCAATCCAAGTTTTGAAATGATGGGTGCAATGGGTTTTGATGCGATTGCATTACAACAATATCCAGAAGCGCAAAAAATTAATCATGTGCATCATGCAGGTAATTCATCGGGTATTGTCGATGGTGCAGCGCTTGTATTACTTGCTTCCGAGAAAGCGGTCAAAGAACAAGGTTTAAAACCACGCGCCAAAGTATTGGCGACCGCATTGGTGGGTTCTGATCCAACCATTATGCTCACTGGGCCTGCACCTGCCGCACGTAAAGCATTGGCAAAAGCGGGTTTAAGCATTGACGATATTGATCTATTTGAAGTCAATGAAGCCTTTGCATCTGTAGTCATGCGCTTTATGACGGAATTGAAAGTGCCTGCTGAGAAGGTGAATGTGAATGGTGGTGCAATTGCGATGGGGCATCCATTGGGTGCGACAGGTGCAATGATTCTCGGAACATTACTGGATGAATTAGAGCGTCAGGGCAAAAAGCGTGGTTTGGCAACATTGTGTGTTGGTGGTGGCATGGGTATTGCGACCATTATTGAGTTGGTATAAGGAGAATAACAATGAGCGCAATTCAATATCTAAAAAATGATGATGGCATTATTATTCTGACCTTGGATTCACCGAATCAATCTGCAAATACCATGAATGCGGATTTCCGTGTAGCTTTAGAAAATATTGTTTCTAAATTGAAATCTGAAACTTCTATTACGGGAATTATTTTCCGTTCAGCGAAAAAAACCTTTTTTGCAGGCGGTGATTTGGATGAATTGATCCAAGCACGTTTGGAAGATGCCACACCATTTTTTGAAATGATTCAGAAAATGAAAGCAGAGTTTCGTTATATCGAAACTTTAGGTGTTCCTGTGGTTGCAGCATTGAACGGTACAGCTTTAGGTGGCGGTTGGGAAATCGCCTTAGGTTGTCATGCACGTATTGCATTGAATGATCCTAAGACTAAATTTGGACTTCCAGAAGTCACTTTAGGTCTACTGCCGGGTGGTGGTGGTATCGTGCGTATGGTACGCCTTTTAGGTCTACAAAATGCTTTTCCATTCTTAATGGAAGGTAAGCAATTTGGGGTGGATAAAGCAAAATCGCTTGGTTTAATCCAAGATACTGCGGGAACACCTGAAGAGTTGATGGATAAGGCCATCGCTTGGGTAAAAGCTAATCCAAAGTCACAACAACCGTTTGATGTTAAAGGCTATAAAATTCCGGGTGGTGATCCTAAAACACCTGCAGTTGCGCAAATGCTGGCGTTTGCTCCTGCAATGCTCCGTGATAAAACCAAAGGATGTTATCCAGCACCTGAAGCGATCATGGCGGCTGCGGTTGAAGGTGCGCAAGTCGATGTGGACACGGCACTGACTATTGAATCACGCTATTTTACTTATCTGGCGACAGGTCAAATTTCCAAAAATATGATCGGTACTTTTTGGCATGGGCTGAATGCCATTAAAGCTGGTGCAAGCCGTCCTAAAGATGTTGCAAAATGGCAAGCGACCAAAGTCGGTGTGCTCGGTGCGGGGATGATGGGTGCAGGGATTGCTTATTCAACAGCGATCAAAGGTGTTCAAGTTATCCTGAAAGATACCTCTGTTGAAAATGCTGAAAAAGGTAAGGCATATAGCCAAAAACTTTTAGATAAGCGTGTTTCACAAGGACGTATGACCGCTGAAAAGCGTGATCAGGTTTTAAGCTTGATTACTGCAACAGCATCTGCGGAAGATCTGAAAGGCTGTGATTTAATGATTGAAGCTGTATTCGAAAATCAAGAACTCAAAGCGAAAGTCACCCAAGAAGCTGAAGCATTCCTTGTTAATGGTGGTGTGATGGCTTCAAACACCTCGACATTACCGATCACAGGTTTGGCAAATGCATCGAAAGATCAAGCAAACTTCATTGGTCTGCATTTCTTTAGTCCAGTCGATAAAATGCAATTGGTTGAAATCATTAAAGGTAAAAACACCTCTACTGAAACTCTGGCAAAAGCATATGATTATGTACAGCAAATTGGCAAAATTCCGATTGTTGTCAATGACAGCCGTGGCTTCTTCACCAGTCGTGTATTTGGTACTTTTGTTCAAGAAGGTTTACGTTTACTGCATGAAGGTGTACATCCAGCTCGTATTGAAATGGCAGCACTCAAAGCAGGTATGCCCGTTGGCCCATTAGCCATTCAAGATGAAGTTGCGTTGACGCTTTCTGAGCATGTTGCCAATGAAACCCGTAAGGCACTTCAGGCTGAGGGTAAAGATTTACCTCGTTCAGGTGCAGATGATGTGATTCAAACCATGATTCATACTTTTGATCGTAAAGGCAAAGCTGCTGGTGCAGGGTTCTATGATTATCCAGAAGGTGGTAAAAAGCATCTTTGGGAGGGTTTGAGTCATTGGAAAAAAGATGTAGATATTTCTGAACAAGAAATGATTGACCGTTTCCTGTTTGTGCAAGCGCTAGATACTTTACGTTGTTATGAAGAGAACGTCCTAGAGTCTGTGATTGACGCCAATATAGGCTCGATTTTTGGGATTGGTTTTGCGCCATGGACAGGTGGTGCAATTCAGTTCTTAAATCAATATGGTTTAGACCAAGCTGTACAACGTGCCAATGAACTTGAAGCGAAATACGGTGAGCGTTTCAAAGCACCGCAACGTCTGGTTGAATCGGTGCCATCGGGTCAGATTCGCTAAAACTTCAATCTTAAAAAAGGGATCAGCAGATCCTTTTTTGCGCTCGCAGCACACAACAAAATTAACCTGCTGATTCAGCATCTAATTTTGACTTATTTTAGTGCATTCTTTTCAAGCCCGATGCAGTTTTTTGTGTTATAAAGTTACATAGTTTTAGATTTATTTTTATTCAATTGGGCTGTTGCACATGACTGACAATACTTCTCCTGAAAAATCACCATGGGGTTGGAAAGCACTGATTATTGCTTTCATTTTAAGTGGAATTTTCTTAGGTATCTTCTACCTTGCGATTACCAATGAGCCTGACTATATGCCAAGTCAGCAAACGCAGCAAAACTCTCAGCAACATACTTTTAAAAATGCGCCTGCAATGTCTGAAGAAGCGATGGCCAAAGCACAAGCGGATAAAGATGCGCGCGAAGCAAGAGCTCAAGCAGCTTCTGAAGATACCACAGAACATGCAACCGCTGATGAGCACGACATGAGTGCCGATGAACATGCGAAAATGTCAACTGAACATGGTCACTAATATGCTGTGACTAATAAAAAAGCCCTGAAAGATCAGGGCTTTTTTATGGATGATAAACGCATATGGATATGCGGAATACCACAATCCAAATACTCCTCACCCTCTTGCATAAAGCCCAAAGCCTGATAAAACGCTTGCGCATGCACTTGAGAGGATAAGACTAAAAATGGATGCTGTTGCTGTTGAGCATATGCAATTACCGCCTGCATCAGAACTTTGCCTACGCCCAAACCACGATGTGACTTCAAAACTGCAACACGACCAATACTATGATTTTGCAAAAGTCGTCCAGTTGCAATGGCTTGATCTTGTTCATAGACCACAAAATGAACTGCGATTTCATCTTGCTCATCCCATTCATCTTCAGCAGCAATGTTTTGCTCTTGAATAAAGACTTGCTCACGAATCATTTTCGCAGCCTGTTGCAACTCATCCCATGTTCCGTGCGTAATTCTCAAGCTTGGCATTTTCATTTCCCTATAAATCATCTCTATATTGGTCATTGCACTAAAAAGTGATGTTCAGATCAGCATTTACAGCCTACATCTTGCTGATCCCATTGATTATTCAACAGCAATTCCAGTGAGTGTTTTTGAATACCATACATCTCTTTCAAGGCTTGAATTTGTGCCAAGACTGCAACATCGGGCGCTTGATAATCCTTACGCTTGGTTGCCAAAATCATTTTATTCTTACTGGTATGCTCAAGTGCTACAAACTCAAACACTTTGGTTTCATAGCCATAGGCTTTGAGTAATAAGGCACGAATAGTATCCGTCAGCATTTCAGCTTGCTGTCCTGCATGAATGCCAAACTGCAACATCGGTTGCAACACGAGTGGAGCTTTCAGTTGCGGGCGTAATTCTTTATGACAACACGGCGCGCACATGATCATTTCGGCATTTAAACGAATGCCGGTATGAATCGCAAAGTCAGTCGCGACATCACATGCATGCAGCGCAATCATCACATCGAGACGTTCAGGTTGGTACGTCCGAACATCACCCTGAAAAAAATCAAGTTGCTGAAAATCTGACTTGTTCGCAACCTCCTGACAGAATTGTACCATCTTGCTGTTTAGCTCAACCCCAGTCACAAAAGGATTGATATCTTGCTTCAGCAAATAATCATACAAAGCGAAGGTTAAGTAGCCCTTTCCTGAGCCAAAATCGACCACGCGCAGTTGTTCAGGCAGTTGAATATGACTTAATGCCCCTGAGAAAATTTCGACAAACTTATTAATCTGCTTCCACTTACGCGCCATACTGGGAATGATGTGCGCTTTTGCATCGGTAATACCAAGCGGCTGTAAGAAATAACTGTCTTGATCGACAAAACGCTGTTTGACACGGTCATGACCTTGCTGCTCAACAGCTTTGGTTACCGTTTTATTTTTACTTTGCGTCAGCATAGCTTTCTTCTTGTTCTTCTTCAGTTGCAACTCTTGTTCAGTTGTCAGCAGATTGGCTTGTTTACACTGCGCCAAAAGTGCAGTTACCGTATCAAGTGCTGTGTCTAATGAATAATTTTTGGTGACATCTTGGGTTTTATGGCGATATAAACAGCTCAATACAGGCTGTCCTTGTAACATGACGACTCGAAAAGTCATCTTCTCGAGTTGCTCAAGTTCACCCTGATATTGACTCAGAATCATCCGATCAAAACTTTGAGATTCAAGCGCTTGCTGAAAGGCTTGAAGGAATTGCTGCTCTTGTGCAGAGGACGATACCGAAACGGTCATAATAGAAACCAAAAAAAGAATTGCGATTAAATTTTAAAGCGTCTTACGCTAAATGCAAATTTGAATTACGATACAGTTGTATATTTTATAAAAATGCACATGACTTATGAGCGCTCGCCCTGTTGTAAACTACGATCCAGTTGAAGAAAAAATCAACTTTATTAGCCATGCTATTGGTGCAGGTCTTGCACTCATAGCGGGTATTTTATTGATTATCAAAGGATCTTACTTAGAAACAGCGCAGTGGATCGGGCTGTGGGTCTATGCTTTGAGCCTATTTTTATTATTTGCCGCATCAAGCTTGTATCATTTTGCCGAATCTCCAGAGCGTCGCGGCTGGTATAAAAAATTAGATCACACTGCCATTTATTATCTGATTGCGGGCACCTACACTCCATTTTTGTCTATTGCACTGCCCACACAAAAAGCCCATTACCTACTCATTGCACTTTGGGTGATTGCAATCATTGGTACACTATTCAAGTTAGTTTTCATTCATCGCTTTGAAAAAATTTCACTGATTGCTTATCTGCTCATGGGATGGCTGGCTGTGCTGGTAATGGATGATATGCAACGCTTTTTATCTAAACCTGCTTTGACTTTTTTAATCATTGGTGGACTTTCCTATACCATCGGTGCATTGTTTTATGCGCTAAAAAAGGTAAGATATACGCACGCTATCTGGCATATTTTTGTATTGATTGGTGCAGGATCACATTTCCTGTCCATCTATCTTTACGTGATATAACCCGCGCACACTACATTTTTTAGTAACCCTAATTCCGCAGTCTGCCCGAGGAACATTCGTATTTTTTTAAAAAATTACGCCTTTTTTAAAAAGATGACGCTTTTAAAACTCAGTTCGACTATTTTTTAAGTGTAAGGTCTACCATGGCGTCATTAAATACTGCTGTTGCTGAAAAACAGCAGCCTGTAAACTCAAAATTTCGCGTACTTACAGCCAGTCTCGTAGGTACCACAATCGAATTCTTCGATTTTTATATTTATGCGACTGCTGCAGTCATCATTTTTCCGTATTTGTTCTTTCCAGCAAGTACCGACCCGATGACCGCTACAATTCAGTCATTAGCAACCTTTGCGATTGCCTTTATTGCACGCCCGATTGGTGCTGCACTGTTTGGACATTTAGGTGATCGTATCGGCCGAAAGGCGACCTTGGTTGCAGCTTTGCTGACCATGGGACTTTCAACCGTGTGTATCGGCTTATTACCCACCTATGCACAAATTGGAATTGCCGCGCCATTACTGCTTGCGCTGTGTCGTTTAGGTCAAGGACTCGGCTTAGGTGGTGAATGGTCGGGTGCTGTATTGCTTGCCACGGAAAATGCACCTGAAGGTAAACGTGCTTGGTATGGCATGTTTCCCCAACTGGGCGCGCCGATTGGCTTTATCTTAGCAACTGGTTCATTCTTAACGCTGGGTCATTTTATGACTGAAGAAGCGTTCATGACTTGGGGCTGGCGTATTCCCTTTATCTCAAGTGCTTTACTGGTGATTGTAGGTCTGTGGATTCGTTTACAACTCCATGAAACCCCCGCGTTCCAGAAAGTTTTAGACAAGCAAAAAGAAGTTAACATTCCATTTAAAGAAGTGATCACCAAGCACTGGGGCATGTTGATTTTAGGTACCATTGCAGCCATCTGCACTTTTGTGGTGTTCTACCTCACAACCGTATTCGCTTTACAATGGGGTACCAAACAGCTCGGTTACACCCGTGAACAGTTCTTACAACTTCAACTGGTCGCAACCCTCTGCTTTGCTGCATTCATCCCCTTGTCGGCGGTTTTTGCGGAAAAATTTGGTCGTAAAACCACCTCTATTGCAGTCTGTATTGCTGCGGCATTATTTGGTTTAGTATTCTCAAGCATGTTGGAATCAGGCAATACCCTTGTTGTGTTCTTGTTCCTGTGTATTGGTTTATCCATCATGGGTTTAACCTATGGACCAATTGGTACTGTGCTCTCTGAAATTTTTCCAATATCCGTTCGTTATACAGGTTCAGCACTAACCTTTAACCTTGCGGGGATCTTTGGGGCTTCATTTGCACCTCTCATTGCCACCAAGCTTGCAACCACCTATGGTTTACACGCAGTAGGTTACTACCTCACAGCGGCATCGCTTCTGTCTTTATGTGCGTTCTTAATGATTCGTGAAACCAAAAATGATGATGTAAATAATCAAATTGAACCGTACCGGGTTTGTCGGAGACTTTTTATTTAAGTTAGGCCACCTGACCTAACTGGTTAATTTTATCATAGTACATTGCTTCAAAATCAAAAGGTGATACATAATCTAGCGCACTATGTACACGTTCTTTATTGAACCAATCCACCCAGTTTAGTGTCGCAAGTTGTACATCTGCTAAACCTTGCCAATCTGCTTTTAAATATTCAATCACCTCTGTTTTGTATAAGCCATTCACCGT
>NZ_KB849236.1:0-21000 GCF_000368045.1 Acinetobacter johnsonii CIP 64.6 | reverse complement strand
AACCGATCTTTCTCTGATTTCAGGGGTATATTTTAATTTTGTCATCGGGATAGTCTCTCAGAATATTGACTCTCCGACAAACCCGGTACGGTTCAAATTTAACCCTGAATTTGATGCCTAAAAACCAGCACAATGATGCTGGTTTTTTTTATACCAATGCGTTCACAAACGCTACAAAAACCATATTTAAAATCTGTCGTTTTACTTCAAAAATAGAGAGAGATACAGATGAATAGGACCGAAAAATGGATGAAAAAATACAACAACTCACCAATGAACAACTCCTTGATGTCATCGTATTAGTTGAAGAAAATAAAATTATTCAAGCCATTCAATACATCGCCACACATACCGCTTTTCAATACGATGATGCACAAGAGATCGTGACTGAACTCACGAAGCGGCATGATGCTGCGCTAAAAAGCATGTATCGCCATAAACGACATCAACAGCAACGCATATCAACCGCTGAATTAAGACACCACAGCTCCCTTGTGTCTGAAGGACGGAGCTTTACACAACAACAGCCACAAAGCCCGCATAGCACAGCAGTGAATAACCTCGATGCAATACAAGACCTACAAGCGCTTCATACAAAAAACCACAACCTTTGGATCGTCTTGGCTGTGGTCATTTTGGTTTTAAGCTTTATTTTTTATTGGTTCTAAACCCAACTTAAATTAGTTCAATAATATCGATGGTCGGTGGTACACGAAAACGAAACGGCACACCCACCATGCCTGTTCCAACCGTGACAAACACATCGGCATGTTCATGTCGGTACAAGCCTTTTTTGTGTCCTAATATAGACACCTTCTTCATCACATAATCTGTAAGCCATGGCAGCTCAACCTGACCACCATGCGTATGACCTGAAAGCATTAAAGGACGGCTGGGTAAAGCGGGTACCATATCGACCGTATCTGGGTTGTGCGATAGGATGACCCACGGTTTGTCCTGCGGTAAATGCGGCATAAAACGCATATCTGCCTTGCCTGCCCACAAATCCCCGACTCCAATCAGACGAAACTCTTCAAATTCCACAATCTGACCTTCAATATCAATCACATTATTCACCTTCAAAGCATGTCTTAACAAATTTTGAATCGGCGGACCAGGATATTGCTCATCATGATTACCATTGACCGAATAGACTGGGGCATTAATTTCTTGCAACACCTCTAATTCTTCTGCCAATGTATTTTCAGGTTCATAAGTCCAGTCCCCTGCAACCACCACCAAATCAGGTTTTTGTTCATTCAGTCGTTTGACGATGGTTTTCAGTTGTCGCTCATGCCCTGAAAATAGACCGATATGTAAATCGGCAATTAACGCAATACGGACGGGTTTGAGTAATTTATAATCTTCTTGGATTTGATATTGAGTGGTTTTGACATGTACAAAATGCGGTTCAATGAAACGTGCATAACACAGCACACCACTGACCAAAAACACAAAAATAGCTTCATGCCATGAATAATAGCCCTGAAAACCAGCATACAAGCTAAAGAAAAACAAAGGAATGAGTAAATAAGAGAGATAAAAAGCCAACAAATGCACAAAGGCTTTAAACGGATGAATAGTCTCCGTATTGGTTTGACTGATCCATGCCTGATACACCGCCCACCCCGCAAGCAAGGCCATCGCAATATAAAAATAGAACACGACGGAGTGTATATTCATCATAGACTTTTACTCACAAATTGTTCATCAAGAACACATAATCTTCTGTTTATCTTTTCACAGCTCAGAATTATACTCAAACCAAATTTATAGACTTTATGACGATGGAAAAACCTCACGGCTTAGCGAAACAAACTTTATTCCGCTCATCTTCGACTCAGCAAGGTGCTAAACTGTTGTTGCTGAGCTGTATGGTTTTGACTGTCCCAGCATGTAACACCTTACCCAAACAAATCCCACAGACGCCCGTCTATGCCTTTGATTTGCCAACCGATCAAACCAGTTTAGGCAAAATCGTACTGCCTTTACGTGAACAAAATCCAGGCCTTACAGGTTTCCATGTTCTCTATAATCCACTCGAAGCATTGGCCGCGCGTATCCATCTTATTGATAAGGCAGAAAAGACCTTAGATCTACAATACTATATTTGGGACAACGATCGTATTGGTTCTTTAGCGCTTTATTCTATTTTGAAAGCCGCTGATCGCGGGGTGAAGGTTCGATTACTAATCGATGATAACAATGCCAAGAAAATGGAAGGCATTTATTTGGCGCTCGATCAACACGCCAATATTGATATCAAACTGTATAACCCCTACCGCTTCCGTCACTATCGTGCGATGGATATGGTCTTAAATCTAAAACGCATCAACCGTCGTATGCACAACAAAAGCTTCATTGCCGATAATCAAATTTCGTTGATTGGTGGGCGTAACATGAGCAATCAATATTATAACGTCAGCGACAGTTATCAATTTTCTGATGTTGATGTGATGTTGGTCGGCTCTGCCTCAGATGAAATTGTGCATTCCTTCGATGAATACTGGAATGACGACTATGCCTTTCCAGTGCGTCAAATTGTCAACGCTAACCATTACAGCTTGCGTTATGAAGGTTTAAAAACCCAGTTAGAGCAGCACTATCAGGAAGTGACCGTACAAAATTATCTCGATCTAGCCAATCGTTCGCAGGCCTTTGAACACTGGCTAAATGATAGTATCCAGTTCGATTGGGTCAAAGCCGAAGTGGTGAAAGACTCGCCAAGCAAAACCAAGTCTCGTGCGAAAAAAGAAGAACATTTAAACTTCCAGTTGCAAACCCATTTAGAAAAGCCAATGGAAAGCATCGACATTATTTCGGCCTATTTTGTGCCTGAACGTAAAGGCAAAAAACATCTGACAAACCTCGCTCAAAGTGACATTCAAGTTCGCGTACTGACCAACTCATTTAAAGCCAATGATGTGCCGTTGGTCCATGCCTTCTATGGAAAATATCGTGAAGACTTGCTGGAAAGTGGTGTTCAACTCTATGAGTTTTTAGCCACGCCTGCGGCCGAAGCCCTAAACGAAAACAATGAAGAAATTTCGAAAAAAGCCAAAGTCAGCATCAAAGGATTAAGCCGCTCGAGTCTGCATGCCAAACTCATGGCCATTGATGAGAAACAGGTTTTTATTGGTTCATTTAATTTTGATCCCCGCTCTGCCAACTTAAATACAGAAATTGGGGTTTTACTGAACAGTCCACCGCTAGCCAAAGCAGTACACTACACCATGGACCAAAACCTCAGTAAATATGCCTATAAACTGGTCCTAGATGCAAACAAAAACATTAACTGGCAAATCAAACAAGCAGATGGTTCTACCAAAACCTATACCACTGAACCAAAAATGAATTGGTTCAAACGTACTGGTCTCAAAGTCGTCTCTTGGCTACCGATTGAAGGCTTTATGTAAGCCTTCAAGCTTGTTGCATGTTGGGTTGGGACTTCAAAACTTTCTGATGTAAATCAGCCAAACCTTGCACCATTTTTTGTTGGACCAGTGCCGTTAAACTTTCAACTGTATGTCCTGCGGTACAAATGGCTGGGAGCGCAACTAAATGTGCCGTGACTTGTGGCATTTCTAGTACTTTTTTAACATGCTCGGCAAAACTAATGTTACCGATAAACGGAGAGACTTGATCAAGTCCACCCTGTTGATTCACATAGCAAATCAAACAAATTTGCACATCACGCTGGGCCTCAATCGCAGCACCTAATATACGTCCATGAACCTTTTTCACTTTAGAACCATCGGTCGTGGTCGCTTCCGGGAAAAACAACACAGGAATATCTTGTTTTAAAAATGCTGTAATTTGCTCTCGAATTTTGATGGAATCGCCTGAACCACGTTGAATAAACAAAGTTCCACCACTTTTTGCCAGCTTGCCAAACACAGGCCATTTTTCAATTTCAGCCTTGGCCAAAAAGAAAACTCGTGCGCCTGAGCCTAAAACCGCTACATCTAACCATGAAATATGATTGCTGACCCAAAGTGCAGGCTTACGTGGAATATCCCCGTGGACATGAACATCAATGTTAAAAACCTTGCACAGTCGACGACAAAAATACTGCACGTAACGGGTATTTTGTGGATTGTTAATGTCTTTATACAAGCCATGTCTATAGACCAAATAAAACCCTTCGGACACGGCGCCAAGCCCTGAAGCCAGCTTTTTGCCATACAGAAAAAGCTTAGAGACACCTTTTATTGATGTTGTTTTTATTTCAGTATTCGATTGCATAGACGGTTCACTTGGCACAGCTTCATTCAACATTTAATCATTGATTTCGGCTCATTCTATACTGATCTTGAGCAACTTGCATTGATCATAAAAACCGAAGGACCAGATGATTATTTTCAATTTTAATCGTTTAAACAAATTAATTAAAATAAATCAATCGAAATACCAAAACATGGTGTGTATATGAACGATCAAATGAACCCTCCAGCTCCGCCGTTAAATCCTGTTCAGGCACTGAAATTTATTATAGGGCTCAGTATTTTATACTTTGGTACCTTACTACTTTTGGTTCACTTATTTCGCTCAATGTAAGGCAACGGTATAACTATTTCGCTCAATCTCAGCAAATTCATCTACACTAGAGTTTTCAATGTGAGATCGAATTTAGTGGAATATTTTGAGCAGAAGCAAGGTGGCGAAAAAACCATTTTAGTCAGTGTTGCCATCCATATTCTGGAAGACCTTGATGCAGAAGAATTTCGCTTGCTTGCTAAGTCGGCAGGTGCAGAAATTCTGGAGCATGTTCACGCTCAAAGATTCAAACCCGATGCTAAATATTTCATTGGTTCAGGCAAAGCAGAAGAAATTGCTGCTCGTGTTGAGGAGCTTGAAGCCACACTGGTGATTATAGACCATGCCCTGACGCCCAGTCAGGAACGTAATCTGAGTCGCATTATTAAGTGCCGTGTTATTGACCGTACACGCCTTATTCTAGATATCTTTGCACAACGTGCCCGTACCCATGAAGGGAAACTTCAAGTCGAATTGGCTCAATTGGATCACTTGTCTTCTCGACTAGTAGGTACAGGCATTAGCCTCGATAGCCAAAAAGGCGGGATTGGACTCCGTGGTCCAGGTGAAACGCAACTCGAAACTGACCGTCGTTTACTCCGTGTCCGTGTTGGACAACTTAAAGATAAATTAGAAAAAGTCCGTCAGACCCGCATTCAAGGGCGTGCTGCACGTCAAAAAGCTGCGATTCCAACTGTTTCTTTGGTTGGTTATACCAATGCAGGCAAATCGACCCTGTTTAACACTTTAGCCAAATCTGATGTTTATGCCGCAGATCAGTTATTTGCAACCTTAGACCCAACCTTAAGACGTTTGGAATGGGATGGTATTGGCCCACTGGTCCTAGCCGACACAGTTGGTTTTGTGCGTAATCTTGCGCATGCTTTAGTGGAATCGTTTAAAGCGACTCTAGAGGAAACATTAGAGGCCAGTTTGCTGTTGCATGTGATTGACTCGAGCAGTCCAGACCATATGGAACAAATTGAAGCTGTTGAAAAAGTGCTCAAAGAAATTGGTGCAGATATTCCAATCCTACGGGTGTATAACAAGATCGATCAAAGTGGTGAACAAGCCAAAATCATTTACGCTGAACCGAATGTACCTGAGCGTGTCTATGTCTCAGCACATACAGGCGAAGGCTTTGATCTACTACGCCAAGCGGTACAAGAGTGCTTGATGGGCCAAATTCAAAATTTTGACGTCCTGCTCAAACCTGCCTATGGAAAATTGCGTAATCAACTGTACGCCCTAAATGTGATTCAATCTGAAAATTATGATGATGAGGGCAACCTACACCTACAAGTGTATATTGCGCCACATAAACTTGAACAATTGATCAAACAAGCACATTTACCGATTAATGAAATTTTAGGTTTGAAAGCAAAACAATTTCATCGTGAACTCGAAGAATTTGAAATCAAAAGCTAAATCGGTTAAAACGTGATAAGTAAAATGTTAATGACAGAACAAAATGGAATGGATAAAAACTGTTGATTGGAAAGCATGGATCGGCACGGTTGCCCTGATCATCATCTTTCGTGAAGCGGCTGTGTGGATCACTGGACGTTTTGGACATCCTGAACTGGGCAATTTAATTGGACTGATTAGTTTACTAATCGTCCTTTTGGGTTGGAGAAAATTTCATAAAATTCCAGCACGTTTGGTGGATACCAACAATAAAATCATGAAAGAAAGTGCCTTTGCTTTTCTACCTATCAGTGCAGGCTCCCTGCTGATGATGACCCATTTAGGCAGTGAAATCCCAATGTTTTTGGTGGTGCTATTTGTCAGCACACTAATTCCACTGTGGGTTTACGCAAAAATGTCTAAGAAATGGCTTTAGGAGTGTGCACATGATTCCCATTATTTTCGGTTTTTTCCTAACCCTCGTTGCCTATTTACTGGCAAAGCCACTCAACAAAAAACTGCCACAAATTCCCGTGATTGTTTTTGGCATGTGCTTTGTGATTGCCCTGCTGTTGTTGTTAAACATTCCGTATGAGCAATATATGGCACAGGTAAATCCAGTGTTTAACCATCTGCTCGGTTATGTCACAGTCGCATTGGCTATTCCATTGGCTGCAATGCGCTATGACGACCTCCCCCTCAAAGCCGTGGTGGGTATCTTGGTCTTTGCCAGTATCAGTGCGGTCGGACTGCCGATGGGACTGGCTTATCTATTACATTTGTCTGACCCTACCATTATGGCATTTGCCACGCGCGCAGTCACAACACCAATTGCGATTAACATTGCAACACTGCTGCAAGCCCCTGTGAGTCTGGCAATTTTAATCGTGATTTTGTCCGGTGTGATTGGTGCTGCATTTTCACCACTGATCCTCAAACACATTAATGACGAACGAGCATCGGGCTTAGCGCTAGGTCTTGCAGCTCATGCCATCGGTACAGCTCAAGCATGGCAACGGGGAAGTATTGCTGGACGTTACGCAGCCTTTGGAATGGCTGTCAATGCAGTGTTTACAGCAATCTGGTTACCGTTGTTTATTCTATACTTGCAAAAAATGTGATATGTTCCTCACATAAACAATTGTATTGTTTAAAAAATCGACTTAAGATGAGTTTGTCGTTGATTAAATGATAAAAGGATTTTGTTCATGAGCAAATTGACACTTGCAATCGCATTCGCTACAACCGTTATGGGTAGTACAGCTTTCGCTGAAGATATTAGCGGCACTTGGAAAAATATTGATGACAAAACTGGGTCGTCAAAAGCCATCCTTGATATTCGCCAAGAATCAAATGGGACCTATACCGCTAAGATCGTGAAAGTGACACCTCGTCCGGGTTATACACCAAAAGAAACTTGTATTAATTGCCCTGCGCCGTATACCAATAAGCCCATTTTAGGCATGGATGTGATGAAAGGTTTGAAACACAGCGGTAATACCAATTACACGGGTGGAAAAATCATCGATCCACTGTCTGGTAATATTTATAGCTGTAAAGCAAAACTCAGTTCGAATGGCAAACGCTTAACCTTGCGAGGATACGTGGGCATATCGGCTCTAGGTCGCAGCCAAACTTGGATTCGAGAATAATCTAGGTTCTTATTACTGAACAGGCCTGGTCTACGCAATCACTTGATCAATTCATTTTAGATTTTGTAGACCACTACTGAGTCACTTATACATTACTCCAAACTTAGTCTGATGGTTTCAAATTCAATGAATAAAAGAGTTTCAGCTAAGCGTGTATGATTTTTCAATTTTTAAAGGCAACTGCCTAATTCATATCTAAACACAAAACAGTTTGCCTTGTGCAAACTGTTTATTTTTCTGTGTCTTGGATATCTTTTTGTGAAACTATAGAGAACCTTATATGAAAAGTAAGTTTTTTATCGCGGGATTAACATTGTCCATGCTTTGCGGGGGAGCATTTGCACAGGACTTAACAGGGACATGGCAACAAATTGATGATAAATCAGGCTCACCAAAAGCCATTATCGAAATTCGTAAAGAATCGAATAATACCTATACTGGAAAAATTGTAAAAATTACACCACGCCCAGGTTATACACCAAAAGAAACTTGCGTGAATTGCCCTACGCCATATACCAACAAACCAATTTTGGGTATGGACATTATTAAAGGCTTAAAGCATGTCGACGGCACCAATAACTATGAAAAAGGTCGTGTGATTGATCCGCTGTCTGGCAAACTTTATGATGCGAAAATGAAACTGAATGCCACAGGAAAGCGTCTTTCTCTACGTGCATACATCGGTGTTTCTGCTTTAGGTCGTAACCAAACCTGGTTAAGAATCGACTAAGAATAAAAAAAAGCCACGAACTTCGTGGCTTTTTAAATGCATGTGCTATTGAACTGGATTATCAACGGCAAATAAAGTCTCATCTTCTAGACGGTAAGCCATTAATTGATGCCCCCAAACACAACCGCCATCTACATTTTGAATCGAGTCTGAAATGGTTTTGCCTTGTAAAGCAGCCCAGTGACCAAACACAACTTTATGGGTTTGCGCTGCTTGTGAAGCAAATTCAAACCATGGTTTGAAGCCTTCAGGCATCGGGTCGTTGAGCGAGTCTTTAAAACTAAACTCCAAACGCCCTGCACTATCGGTTAAACGCATACGAGTCAAATAATTTACGATACAACGCAAACGCGCATGCCCCGTCAGTTCATCCGACCATAAGGTGGGCTCTTTGCCATACATTTCTTTTAAAAAGGCATCGACAACATCAAAATCATCCGCTGCAATGACCGCTTCAACTTCTGCGGCTAAAGCAGCAGTTTGTTCCGCTGTCCAATTGGTTGGAATGCCTGCATGCGTCAGAACCGTGGTTGCGTTTGGAAACACACACAGGGGTTGTTTACGTAGCCAATCAATCAAATCATCACTATCAATCGCATCAATCACATCGCGAATGTTATCTTTGTCTTTGATTGCTTTAATGCCACGTGCAGCCGCCAGCAAAGTTAAATCATGATTGCCTAAAACTGTTGCAGCCGCATTACGCTCTACTAATTTTTTAATAAAGCGTAAAGCACCTAATGAGTTTTCACCACGAGCAACCAAATCCCCTGCAAACCAAATAAAATCTTGGTCAGGATCAAACTGAATGGTCTTTAGCAAGGCTTTTAGTGCTTCAAAACAACCCTGCACATCACCAATGACATAATTGTATCGAATCTCTGCACCTGCCACCTTAAGCCACCATTTGATCTGCTAATGCCACAAATTGAGCCAGTGTCAAAGTCTCTGGACGCGCCATCGGATCAACACCTGCTTGTTCAAAACCATCTTCAACCAACATGCCTTTTAAGCTATTACGCAAAGTTTTACGGCGCTGAGTAAAGACATGCGAGACCAAACGTGCCAAGGCTTTTTCATTTTTTGCCACAATCGGCTTAACCGCATACGGCTCTAAACGGAACACCGCAGAAGTCACTTTGGGTGGTGGGTTAAATGAACCCGGTGGCACTTCAAACAAGAACGTCGGTTTACAGAAATACTGAATCATCACCGACAAACGACCATATTCTTTGCTATTTGGAGAAGCCGTAATACGGTCAACCACTTCTTTTTGTAGCATAAAATGCATGTCTTTAACTTTGTCACCAAACTCCAAAAGGTGAAACAAAAGTGGCGTTGAGATGTTATACGGCAAATTACCCACAACCCGTAAAGGACGACCATCTTCAAATAAATTGGTGAAGTCGTACTTCAGTGCATCGGTCTCAATAATGGTTAAACGTTCAGGATGTGGCACACGCCCTGGCAAACCTGCCGCCAAATCACGGTCTAATTCGACCACCGTAAGTGCGTCACACTCTCCAATCAACGGAGAGGTTAAGGCTGCCAAACCCGGCCCAATTTCCACAATGTTATCACCTGAGCGTGGTGCAACTGAACGTACAATCTTGGCAATCACACGTTGGTCATGTAAGAAGTTTTGCCCAAAACGCTTCCGCGTATGGTGCCCTTCATCTTTAGGGTTTAAGGCATTAATTTGATACATAAAATTTTCCAACGTGAGTTAATCACTGAACATTAGTGACGAGCTAATTCTAACGCTAAATCAACAGCGACCTGTAAGCTTGAGCTTTTCGCAAGACCCGTGCCTGCGAGGGAGAGAGCTGTGCCATGATCGACTGAGGTACGAATAAACGGTAAGCCCAAAGTAATATTAATGGCTTCACCAAACCCTTGCGATTTTAACACAGGTAAGCCCTGATCGTGATACATCGCCAAAACAGCATCGGCATCTTTTAAGTTTTCTGGGGTGAATAAGGTATCGGCAGGTAGGCTCAGGCTCATATTTATGCCTTGAGCACGGTAGCTTTCCAGCACAGGGTTAATCACCTCAATTTCTTCCATGCCCAAATAACCATCCTCCCCTGCATGTGGGTTTAAGCCACACACTAAAATGTGGGGATGCTCTTTTTTAAATTTGCTTTTTAAGTCCTGAATTAAAATACCAATCACTTGATGCAGTCGTTCTTTGGTAATCGCATCGGGTACAGCTCTTAATGGCAAATGTGTAGTAGCCAGCGCGACACGCAAGGTCTTGGTTGCGAGCATCATCACCACACGTTCAACCCCAGCAAACTCTTGGTAGTATTCGGTATGTCCACTAAAGTGAATCCCAGCATCATTGATGACTGACTTTTGTACAGGTGCAGTTGCAACACCGACGCTTTTACCGGACATGGCATAATCGGCCGAACGTCGTAGCTGCTCTAAGACATAAGGCGCATTTTCAGGATTGAGCTCACCCATTACAACAGCTTCGCTTAAAGGCAGATGCTCAACATAAAGTTGACCCTGAGTTGATGATGCTTCTTGCCCTGAATATTCAATCAGTTCAATGTCCAATCCCAAATATGCTGCACGGCTACGTAGCAAGTTCATATCACCAAGGACCACGATCGGACGCTCATCTATACGAGCAGCAAGGCTTAAACAAATATCTGGACCAATCCCAGCAGGTTCACCACTGGTGACATATAAAGGCAGCATGATCAACTCAAATAAAATGCGTTTTGACTATTATACAACGTCTCACCCAGTATCTCCGCATTCACCGTACTCAACTTGAACCTATTCTTTTATATTTAAATCCTCACTTATCCTGTTTTCACATTCCATCGACTTTCAAAGAAAAAATAAAGCCTCAAACATATAAAACATGAGCAAAGAAATTGCGAGTCGTAACTCCTGCAATATCCGTTATTTTAAAATGTTTCTATGGCGATGATCCCGCATTTCATTCAGTGAAGTCATAAAGTTCAATATCGCTGTTTCCTCATTTTTTAAAGTTTGAACGCTTTTGTGGTTTTTTAAAAAGAATAAACTTTGATCTCTTCCTTTATGTAGCGAAATACCTTAAAATACGGCTCTTGAAATTTTATATTTTCATTTGTGATTCTGAGCAACTTCGTTTAGAATCGCGTCTCCTTTTGTTTGGACAGATTCCATAGTCCAAACCAACTATAATAGGTAGTGGTTTAATGAAAACTCTCAGCGCTAAGCCTGCTGAAGTTCAACACGACTGGTACGTTGTTGATGCTTCTGGCAAAACTTTAGGTCGCCTTGCGACTGAAATCGCTCGTCGTCTACGTGGTAAGCACAAGACTTCTTATACTCCTCACGTTGACACTGGCGATTATATCGTTGTAATCAATGCTGAAGAAATTCAAGTGACTGGTAAAAAAGCACTTGATAAAAAATACTATCGCCACACTGGCTTCCCTGGTGGTATCCGTGAGACTAACTTTGAAAAGTTAATCGCTCACAAACCTGAAGCAGTTTTAGAAAAAGCTGTTAAAGGTATGTTACCAAAAGGTCCTCTTGGTTATGCAATGATCAAGAAAATGAAAGTGTATGCAGGTACAGAGCATCCACACGCTGCTCAACAGCCACAAGTTTTGGACATCTAAGGGATACAGCACATGGCTACTAATTATGGTACAGGTCGCCGTAAGACCGCAACTGCACGTGTTTTCTTGTCAGCTGGTACAGGCAAGCTCGTAATTAACAACCGTACTCTTGAGCAATACTTCGGTCGTGAAACTGCTCGTATGGTTGTTCGTCAACCTTTAGAGCTTCTTGAAGTTACTGAAAAGTATGACCTTTACATCACTGTTGCTGGTGGTGGTATCGGTGGTCAAGCTGGCGCTATCCGTCACGGTATTACTCGTGCGTTGATCGCTTCTGACGAAACACTTAAACCTGCTCTTCGTCAAGCTGGTTTCGTTACTCGTGATGCTCGTGAAGTTGAACGTAAGAAACTTGGTTTACGTAAAGCTCGTAAACGTCCTCAATTCTCTAAACGTTAATTCGTTTACCGAATCGGACAAAAAACCTCGGAATTTTCCGAGGTTTTTTTATACTATATTTTTCTTCAAAATTATTTACTTACGTTCAAATAGATCGATTAAATTCTAGTTTTAGATGTTATTTTACCGACCTCTCTTTGAGCAGTCCATTGTCGCATCAGCAGCACCATCCATACTAATCTGTTCGGTAACGATGCAATCATTTTCTTGATATGTATGTACTTCTTTAGATTTAGAGAATTGATGATCTTTGGGAAGTGGTGCATTACACGGCTCATCGGTTTTCTCATCGACCATTTTCACAGGCCCATCATTATAAACAGTGACCTTACAGCCTTTTACTGTATATTCTTGCTGAATGCCGCCATACATCTCATCCTCAGATACAGAAGTAGCGACATCACAGGCTTCATCGGCAATACAAGCTGCATATTCAGCAGTCTGCTGTGCTACATCTACCTGTTCGGCTGCATCTTGATTTTGAGCATAACTACTTGAGATGCAAGTCATTAATATAATAACTGCAATCGATTGGGTGATTCTGAGCCTAAGCTGCATGCTTCTATCCTTCTTTTTGATTTATTCCAAGTTGTTCGATTGTATAAGCATATTAAAGTTAAGATGATTTTATTGGCTATTTTTAGTATTCTAACCGATTCACTTCACCTAGTTTCTTGAAATATGTCTGTCGAAACTACTCCGCTTCAAGGAATTACGCTGTATAGCCATGCAGATGATTTTCGCTCCCATTGGATTCGTTATGTACTTGCAGAAAAGCAAATTAAATACCATTTGGTTTTAAGTGATGCAGATGACGAAGATCTCGCCAGCTTAAACCCTTATAATCAGCTACCGATGTTGATTGAAAATGATTTAAAACTATTTAATGCCAATATCATCTCTGAATATTTAGACGATCGTTATCGTCAAAACAAGCTCTATGCCGACGCACCTATGCCTCGTGCGGAACAGCGTCAGTATATTTGGCGCTTTGAACAAGATTGGTTAAAGCTTGCTGATATGATGCTGCGCCATCCAGATACACTTGATGAACAAGCAAAGCTGAAAGCACAAAAAAAACTGAAAGATACCCTCATTTCCCTAACACCATTGTTCCAACATTTCCCCTATTTCATGTCGGAAAGCTTTAGTATTTTAGATTGCATGCTTGCGCCTATCTTTCTACGCTTAAACAGCATGGGCGTGCATTTACCCAAACAGCAATGCCGCCCAATCTATTTATATTGTCAACGTATTTTTAGTCGTCCTGCATTTTTAAAGTCTTTAACTCTGCAGGAGAAAAACCATTATCAATCTGAATTTAAACAGCCGTAGAGAACATTATGTCTGATCAAGAATTAAACCTTACGCCGACTCGTCCATATTTAGCTCGCGCCATTTATGAATGGATTTGTGATAACCAATTGACACCACATTTAATGGTCGATGCAACCCAGCCCAATACTCTCGTTCCTGAACAGTTTATTCAAGATGGGCAAATTGTCTTAAACATTGTCCCTCATGCCGTACATGCGCTACATATGAGCAACGATGCAATTACCTTCTCTGCACGTTTTGGTGGGGTATCTCGTGATATTTATGTCCCACTTAATGCTGTGATTGGCATTTATGCCCGTGAAAATGGACAAGGCTTATTCTTCGATCCAAGTGAGTATGACAATCATACCCAAAGTGAGCAAAATGCTTTAAAATCAGACAATGAAGAAAAAACTGAACCCGCTAAGAAAAAACCAAGTTTAAGGTTATTAGATTAATAAAATGGAGTAATTATATGGCTTTTGATTTAGTACAATATTTTGCAGAGCAGATTAAAATTCAAAAGCCTGAGCTTCTGAGTCAATATTCAGATGAGGAGCGACTTCAATATCTTTCTGAGGCCAACACCCTCTCCCTTGGAAAACTCATCACTTTGATGCGTCAAGATGGCACCAAGCTCTATCAAGAGATTCAAACTCAGGATCATCTCTATATTCAAGAACTTGCAAGGCATCTCACCACGTCTCCGCAAAATGAATCACAGTTAGCGAAGGCAGACTTAGAACATAGCTTGACTACAATGTTGGGTCTTCAGTTTGCTGAACTCAAACAACTTGATGTCACGGGAAACTTTGGCGAACATGGAATTCGTGAGCTGCTTGTCGGTCAAATCGAGCACCTCTCTGGTCTGGCTGATGACTGGGTTTGGACAACAAGCGAGCTAACAGAACTGATTGGCTCTAAACCAAAGCCTGAAGAAGAGCTATCATTAGAAGAGACGATGAAGGAGTTTAATCAAATGGTAAATCAACACGCAACAGACCACTCAGATCAGCTACACACACAGGTAGTAGAGCAAAATCCAACGCCAACATGGGCAAAACTGATTGAGCCTGCTGTGGCTATTGTTATTTTATGGGGAATTTATTGCGCAGCAAGTCAAATGTTTGTCTAATTCCCAAGGGATGCACTCATTTTGCGCATCCCTTTATTTTTTAATGAAAAATAATTATATATTTCATCTTTAAAAATCAAAAAAATCGATTTCTTTTTTGCTTTTATTTGTCCAAATGGTAAAAGTTACATTTTGTTGCAATAGCAAATAAATTAAACACTTTTTCAAATAACAATAAACTTTCTCACACTCCTTTTTAAAATACGCAAACCTAATCACAGAATCTGTAGCAAAAACTGACTAAAAGACTCGGGTTTAATCGTACATTTATTCATCTTTTTTTGTTACATTTATTTATATTGATAATTTTTTCACACCGTCCATATAATTAAATCGAATTGTGAAACAACAAGTTAAAAGGATTTTAAAACTTATAAAATTAAAGAGAAAAACTATGGCTAAAGTGTCATTGGAAGCATTAGCAAATATCGATGGATTCTATGCAGCAGCATTGGTCGATGGGGAAAGCGGTTTAGCCCTAGCAACTCAAGGCGGTGGAAGCATCGATTTAGAACTCGCGGCGGCAGGTAATACTGAAGTCGTTCGCTCAAAACGACGTGTTGCACAAGCATTAAACTTAAATGACTCAATTGAAGATATTTTAATTACGCTGGGTAAGCAGTATCATCTTATTCGTCCTTTAGAAGGCAATGACAAAATTTTCTTATATCTTGTCCTTGAACGCTCTAAAGCAAATCTTGCCATGGCTCGCCATGAACTCAAAGGATATGAAAAAGGCCTAGATTTTTCTTAATTTGAATTGCCCCTTTCTCATCCTTTTGGGAAAGGGGTTGTATGCGTTGTCCTCTTCAACCTAATTAAATTAAAGAAACACTATGAATAAGCAATATATTAATATTGCGATTACCGGCCTGAGTTCAAACCATTCTGACGAACTTAAAACACAGCTACGTAATCTCATTCCTCAAGAGTATAAAATTAACTGGAGCTCCGCTGCTGACCCAACTATTGATTGTTTATTTATCCATGAAAGTTTTTATGAAACCGAAGGGATCCAAAAGATCATTCGAAGTCGTCAGTTCCCATGGCTAAAAATTTCTAAGCAAACCCATAACGAAAACCGACTCCACGAAAACACAATTTCTTTACCAATTACACATCTTGAAAGCTTCTCGAATTGGATTATTCAACATCTACTACATCCCTCTTTTGAGAATCAACAAATCCTTCCTATCGAAACTCAGAATAAAAAAACACCCTATAAATTAGAATATTTCAGCAAAATTCTGGATACCGAACGCAACTCAAAGCTACATCTTTTTGATACTTTGGGCACCATTGCCATTATTGATATTCAGAAAAATATCGCTTGGCTCAATACAGAGCGAGAACAAGCCTTTACAGATTCTGGTTTTGATTATGACATTGCTAGCACCAGTAACTTCATGAAAGTCTCACGTAAGCAACCCCATATACTTAGCGACTGGCTATGGCAGTTTTTTTGGGATTCACCCATATTTTTGAAAGAAATTGCACCTGAAGATGGGCATTTTAAGATCCATATGTGGCCTAAGCCAGCAAGCAATGTGGACAGGAAAACTATTTTTCAACTTTCCAGCTGCTTTATTCAAGGTGGTAAAGTTTCAAAAATTGCAACGCAGTTGAACCTCCCCATTGAAACTGTGCAGCGCTTTATTGCAGCCAATATCGCGACCAATAATCTCTCAAAAATCAATATTTGGGATAAACACTTTAACCCACCAGAAATGCCTCAAGTTACAGAAGAAGCGGGATTAATTAAAAGCTTTTTTGGAAAACTAAGAAAAAAACTAGGTATATAGGATAATAATATGATTTTACAACGCTTTAAAATTGTTTTTGCTGGTGGTATGGGCGCGGGTAAAACAGAGGCGATTCGATCACTCTCAGAGATTCCCGTACTGCAAACGGAGGCTTTCAACACAGATGCACAGCGCCATACCAAATTAGAAACCACAGTTGGTATTGATTATGGTGAAATCACGCTTGATGAAAACCTGACCATTGGGCTATATGGTACACCTGGGCAAAGCCGCTTCGACTTTATTTGGTCTGCCATTACTAAAGGTGCTATTGGTGCTGTGATTTTGATTGACCATCATTCAGACAACCCTATTCAAGAATTAGAAAGTTATCTGGAAACCTTTCAAAACTTTACCGACAATATTGCAATCGGCATTACACATACCGATCTTCTTTCTGAGTCAACCAAATCAACCACTATCTATAAAGACTGGTTATTACAAAATGACCTCTTTTCTCCACTCTTCTTTATCGACGCAAGAAAGAAAGATGACGTTCTATTATTATTAGAAGCGCTCATTACATCCATTGAGATCAACTCAAATATTGCCAATTAACCCTTAACGAGGTTCTATATGTTTACTTTAGCGCAAAGCCGCACAGCACCAAAAGAGTTAATTGATTTTGCAAAAAATGAGATTCAAGATGTTCTCATGAATGTCCGCAGTGTCAATTATGTCATGCTATGTAGCACAGATGGCTTCGAGTTAGCCCATGTTTATAAGAGAGATGGTTATAACAGTACTAAACTTGCAGCAGTTAGTAGCTCGATTTTAGCTATGGTTGCAGCCTTTATGAATGAAATTCATCTCGAAGGTTGTCAATCAATTACTTTGGATGCAGACAATGGTAAAGCCATTTTAACCTCGATCCCTTCTTCAAATCACCCAATGATTATCGTAACCTTGACTGAAAAAGATGTACTCTTAGGGCAGCTACTCTATACCCTAAAAAATGCAAGCAACAAAATTATGCAATACTGATATTCTGATAAATGATAGATATTTCACATAATTTTAATTTATATAAATGCATTTTTTTATAATTTAACGCGCATTCTCCACTCTACTCTTCTTATTATTCTTCCCTTTTTCGCGCATAAAAAAATCCCCCTCAGCCTTAAGCGGAGGGGGATTTGAATTAATGAGCTGGCGATGACTTACTCTCACATGGATAACTCCACACTACCATCAGCGCTAAGAGGTTTCACTTCTGAGTTCGGGAAGGGATCAGGTGGTTCACTCTTGCTATTGTCGCCAGCACAACTGTTATGGACTTGTTCGGGTCTTATTTCAACTGTACTTACAGTCTATGCCTTACTTCGTTCCAAATAGAATACATTAACAGGTATATCTGAGTTTCTTGCGATAATCTAAAGCAGTGCTTTATCTTATCTCATTGCGCATTGTACTTAGCTTTATAACTAAATCAAGTTGTTTGCAGTGATTTGAACCACAACACCAACTGTTTGGGTGTTGTATAGTCAAGCCTCACGAGCAATTAGTATTGGTCAGCTTCACATATCACTATGCTTCCACATCCAACCTATCAACGTCGTAGTCTTCAACGGCTCTTTAGAGGACATAAAGTCCTAGGGAAATCTTATCTTGAGGTAGGCTTCCCGCTTAGATGCTTTCAGCGGTTATCCCTTCCGAACATAGCTACCCGGCGATGCGACTGGCGTCACAACCGGTACACCAGAGGTTCGTCCACTCTGGTCCTCTCGTACTAGGAGCAGATCCTCTCAAATTTCCAACGCCCACGGTAGATAGGGACCGAACTGTCTCACGACGTTCTAAACCCAGCTCGCGTACCTCTTTAAATGGCGAACAGCCATACCCTTGGGACCTGCTTCAGCCCCAGGATGAGATGAGCCGACATCGAGGTGCCAAACACCGCCGTCGATATGAACTCTTGGGCGGTATCAGCCTGTTATCCCCAGAGTACCTTTTATCCGTTGAGCGATGGCCCTTCCATACAGAACCACCGGATCACTAAGACCTACTTTCGTACCTGCTCGACTTGTGGGTCTCGCAGTTAAGCGCGCTTTTGCCTTTATACTCTACGCGTGATTTCCGACCACGCTGAGCGCACCTTCGTACTCCTCCGTTACTCTTTAGGAGGAGACCGCCCCAGTCAAACTACCCACCAGACATGGTCCTCGTCCCGGATAACGGGACAGAGTTAGAACCTCAATATTACCAGGGTGGTATTTCAAGATTGGCTCCACCGAAACTAGCGTCTCGGCTTCAAAGCCTCCCACCTATCCTACACAAGTAAGATCAAAGTTCAATGTCAAGCTGCAGTAAAGGTTCACGGGGTCTTTCCGTCTAGCCGCGGGTACACCGCATCTTCACGGCGAATTCGATTTCACTGAGTCTCTGCTGGAGACAGCGCCCCCATCATTATGCCATTCGTGCAGGTCGGAACTTACCCGACAAGGAATTTCGCTACCTTAGGACCGTTATAGTTACGGCCGCCGTTTACTGGGGCTTCGATCAAGAGCTTCGCTTACGCTAACCCCATCAATTAACCTTCCAGCACCGGGCAGGCATCACACCCTATACGTCCACTTTCGTGTTTGCAGAGTGCTATGTTTTTAATAAACAGTTGCAGGGGCCTGGTTTCTGTGGCTGCCAATAGCTCAAGGAGTAAATCCTATCACCGTCGGCAGCGTACCTTCTCCCGAAGTTACGGTACCATTTTGCCTAGTTCCTTCAGCAGAGTTCTCTCAAGCGCTTTGGTCTACTCGACCTGACCACCTGTGTCGGTTTCGGGTACGATTCCTATGTAACTGAAGCTTAGAGACTTTTCCTGGAAGCATGGTATCAGCCACTTCACTGTACAAGTACAGCTTGCTATCAGTTCTCAGCATAGAGTACCCCGGATTTGCCTAAGATACATGCCTACAACCTTCCACCTGGACAACCAACGCCAGGCTGACTTAACCTTCTCCGTCCTCTCATCGCATTACATAGAAGTATTGGAATATTAACCAATTTCCCATCGACTACGCCTCTCGGCCTCGCCTTAGGGGTCGACTCACCCAGCCCCGATTAACGTTGGACTGGAACCCTTGGTCTTTCAGCGTGCGAGTTTTTCACTCGCATTGTCGTTACTCACGTCAGCATTCGCACTTCTGATACCTCCAGCATACTTCTCAATACACCTTCATCGGCTTACAGAACGCTCCCCTACCACTTGCAATAAATTGCAAATCCGCAGCTTCGGCATATAGTTTTAGCCCCGTTACATCTTCCGCGCAGGCCGACTCGACTAGTGAGCTATTACGCTTTCTTTAAAGGGTGGCTGCTTCTAAGCCAACCTCCTAGCTGTCTATGCCTTCCCACATCGTTTCCCACTTAACTATGATTTTGGGGCCTTAGCTGGCGGTCTGGATTGTTTTCCTCTTGACTACGGACGTTAGCACCCGCAGTCTGTCTCCCGGATAGTACTCATTGGTATTCGGAGTTTGCATCGGTTTGGTAAGTCGGGATGACCCCCTAGCCGAAACAGTGCTCTACCCCCAATGGTATTCGTCCGAGGCGCTACCTAAATAGCTTTCGGGGAGAACCAGCTATCACCGAGTTTGATTAGCCTTTCACCCCTATCCACAAGTCATCCCCTGGCTTTTCAACGACAGTGGGTTCGGTCCTCCAGTTAGTGTTACCCAACCTTCAACCTGCTCATGGATAGATCACCCGGTTTCGGGTCTACACCCAGCAACTAAACGCCCTATTAAGACTCGATTTCTCTACGGCTCCCCTATGCGGTTAACCTTGCTACTGAATGTAAGTCGCTGACCCATTATACAAAAGGTACGCAGTCACCGAACAAGTCGGCTCCCACTGCTTGTATGCATGCGGTTTCAGGATCTATTTCACTCCCCTCACAGGGGTTCTTTTCGCCTTTCCCTCACGGTACTGGTTCACTATCGGTCAGTCAGGAGTATTTAGCCTTGGAGGATGGTCCCCCCATATTCAGACAAGGTTTCACGTGCCCCGCCCTACTCGACATCATCATATAAGCCCTTTCGTGTACAGGACTATCACCCACTATGGTTGCACTTCCCAGAGCATTCCACTAGAACTTATATGACTTAATGGGCTTTTCCCCGTTCGCTCGCCGCTACTGAGGGAATCTCAATTGATTTCTTTTCCTAAGGGTACTGAGATGTTTCACTTCCCCTCGTTCGCCTCGTATGACTATGTATTCATCATACGATACCTGCCTTATGACAGGTGGGTTTCCCCATTCAGAAATCTCCGGATCACAGGATATTTGCCGCCTCCCCGGAGCTTATCGCAGGCTATTACGTCTTTCATCGCCTCTGACTGCCAAGGCATCCACCACATGCACTTAATTACTTGACTATACAACCCCAAACAGTCG
>NZ_KB849235.1:1031092-1088563 GCF_000368045.1 Acinetobacter johnsonii CIP 64.6 | reverse complement strand
CGACTGTTTGGGGTTGTATAGTCAAGTAATTAAGTGCATGTGGTGGATGCCTTGGCAGTCAGAGGCGATGAAAGACGTAATAGCCTGCGATAAGCTCCGGGGAGGCGGCAAATATCCTGTGATCCGGAGATTTCTGAATGGGGAAACCCACCTGTCATAAGGCAGGTATCGTATGATGAATACATAGTCATACGAGGCGAACGAGGGGAAGTGAAACATCTCAGTACCCTTAGGAAAAGAAATCAATTGAGATTCCCTCAGTAGCGGCGAGCGAACGGGGAAAAGCCCATTAAGTCATATAAGTTCTAGTGGAATGCTCTGGGAAGTGCAACCATAGTGGGTGATAGTCCTGTACACGAAAGGGCTTATATGATGATGTCGAGTAGGGCGGGGCACGTGAAACCTTGTCTGAATATGGGGGGACCATCCTCCAAGGCTAAATACTCCTGACTGACCGATAGTGAACCAGTACCGTGAGGGAAAGGCGAAAAGAACCCCTGTGAGGGGAGTGAAATAGATCCTGAAACCGCATGCATACAAGCAGTGGGAGCCGACTTGTTCGGTGACTGCGTACCTTTTGTATAATGGGTCAGCGACTTACATTCAGTAGCAAGGTTAACCGCATAGGGGAGCCGTAGAGAAATCGAGTCTTAATAGGGCGTTTAGTTGCTGGGTGTAGACCCGAAACCGGGTGATCTATCCATGAGCAGGTTGAAGGTTGGGTAACACTAACTGGAGGACCGAACCCACTGTCGTTGAAAAGCCAGGGGATGACTTGTGGATAGGGGTGAAAGGCTAATCAAACTCGGTGATAGCTGGTTCTCCCCGAAAGCTATTTAGGTAGCGCCTCGGACGAATACCATTGGGGGTAGAGCACTGTTTCGGCTAGGGGGTCATCCCGACTTACCAAACCGATGCAAACTCCGAATACCAATGAGTACTATCCGGGAGACAGACTGCGGGTGCTAACGTCCGTAGTCAAGAGGAAAACAATCCAGACCGCCAGCTAAGGCCCCAAAATTATAGTTAAGTGGGAAACGATGTGGGAAGGCATAGACAGCTAGGAGGTTGGCTTAGAAGCAGCCACCCTTTAAAGAAAGCGTAATAGCTCACTAGTCGAGTCGGCCTGCGCGGAAGATGTAACGGGGCTAAAACTATATGCCGAAGCTGCGGATTTGCAATTTATTGCAAGTGGTAGGGGAGCGTTCTGTAAGCCGATGAAGGTGTATTGAGAAGTATGCTGGAGGTATCAGAAGTGCGAATGCTGACGTGAGTAACGACAATGCGAGTGAAAAACTCGCACGCTGAAAGACCAAGGGTTCCAGTCCAACGTTAATCGGGGCTGGGTGAGTCGACCCCTAAGGCGAGGCCGAGAGGCGTAGTCGATGGGAAATTGGTTAATATTCCAATACTTCTATGTAATGCGATGAGAGGACGGAGAAGGTTAAGTCAGCCTGGCGTTGGTTGTCCAGGTGGAAGGTTGTAGGCATGTATCTTAGGCAAATCCGGGGTACTCTATGCTGAGAACTGATAGCAAGCTGTACTTGTACAGTGAAGTGGCTGATACCATGCTTCCAGGAAAAGTCTCTAAGCTTCAGTTACATAGGAATCGTACCCGAAACCGACACAGGTGGTCAGGTCGAGTAGACCAAAGCGCTTGAGAGAACTCTGCTGAAGGAACTAGGCAAAATGGTACCGTAACTTCGGGAGAAGGTACGCTGCCGACGGTGATAGGATTTACTCCTTGAGCTATTGGCAGCCACAGAAACCAGGCCCCTGCAACTGTTTATTAAAAACATAGCACTCTGCAAACACGAAAGTGGACGTATAGGGTGTGATGCCTGCCCGGTGCTGGAAGGTTAATTGATGGGGTTAGCGTAAGCGAAGCTCTTGATCGAAGCCCCAGTAAACGGCGGCCGTAACTATAACGGTCCTAAGGTAGCGAAATTCCTTGTCGGGTAAGTTCCGACCTGCACGAATGGCATAATGATGGGGGCGCTGTCTCCAGCAGAGACTCAGTGAAATCGAATTCGCCGTGAAGATGCGGTGTACCCGCGGCTAGACGGAAAGACCCCGTGAACCTTTACTGCAGCTTGACATTGAACTTTGATCTTACTTGTGTAGGATAGGTGGGAGGCTTTGAAGCCGAGACGCTAGTTTCGGTGGAGCCAATCTTGAAATACCACCCTGGTAATATTGAGGTTCTAACTCTGTCCCGTTATCCGGGACGAGGACCATGTCTGGTGGGTAGTTTGACTGGGGCGGTCTCCTCCTAAAGAGTAACGGAGGAGTACGAAGGTGCGCTCAGCGTGGTCGGAAATCACGCGTAGAGTATAAAGGCAAAAGCGCGCTTAACTGCGAGACCCACAAGTCGAGCAGGTACGAAAGTAGGTCTTAGTGATCCGGTGGTTCTGTATGGAAGGGCCATCGCTCAACGGATAAAAGGTACTCTGGGGATAACAGGCTGATACCGCCCAAGAGTTCATATCGACGGCGGTGTTTGGCACCTCGATGTCGGCTCATCTCATCCTGGGGCTGAAGCAGGTCCCAAGGGTATGGCTGTTCGCCATTTAAAGAGGTACGCGAGCTGGGTTTAGAACGTCGTGAGACAGTTCGGTCCCTATCTACCGTGGGCGTTGGAAATTTGAGAGGATCTGCTCCTAGTACGAGAGGACCAGAGTGGACGAACCTCTGGTGTACCGGTTGTGACGCCAGTCGCATCGCCGGGTAGCTATGTTCGGAAGGGATAACCGCTGAAAGCATCTAAGCGGGAAGCCTACCTCAAGATAAGATTTCCCTAGGACTTTATGTCCTCTAAAGAGCCGTTGAAGACTACGACGTTGATAGGTTGGATGTGGAAGCATAGTGATATGTGAAGCTGACCAATACTAATTGCTCGTGAGGCTTGACTATACAACACCCAAACAGTTGGTGTTGTGGTTCAAATCACTGCAAACAACTTGATTTAGTTATAAAGCTAAGTACAATGCGCAATGAGATAAGATAAAGCACTGCTTTAGATTATCGCAAGAAACTCAGATATACCTGTTAATGTATTCTATTTGGAACGAAGTAAGGCATAGACTGTAAGTACAGTTGAAATAAGACCCGAACAAGTCCATAACAGTTGTGCTGGCGACAATAGCAAGAGTGAACCACCTGATCCCTTCCCGAACTCAGAAGTGAAACCTCTTAGCGCTGATGGTAGTGTGGAGTTATCCATGTGAGAGTAAGTCATCGCCAGCTCATTCATTCAAATCCCCCTAACTTAACGGTTAGGGGGATTTTTTTATGCAAGGAATGTTAAAAGGATAATAATGAAAGATGAGGGTAGGAATCTTACGTACTTTGGCGTTTATCTTAATTAAATAAAATGCTCTAAATAGTCATAATTATTATTTAAATTAAAATTTATATTTTTTATTCCTATTTTTAATGGCTTTGTTGCACAAACCTAGCCTATAAGGTTTATTCAGTCCTATAATTTCAAAATGAATAAACCTACTCCTAAAACTTATCGTACAACCAACTGGTCTTCCTATAATCGCGCTCTCATTAATCGGGGCAACATTTCCATTTGGTTTGATCCAAACACTCAGTGGTATGCACAACCACAAAACAAGCAAGGTCGAAATCAAACTTACTCCGATACGGCTATTCAATGCTGTTTAATGATCAAATCTTTATTTAGACTCTCTTTACGCATGGTCACAGGTTTTGTTCAAAGTCTGATTAAACTTTGTGGATTAAATTGGACCGCACCAGATTACAGTACGCTTTGTCGAAGACAAAAACATATTGATATTGCGATTAGCTATCAAAAAAGTAGTGATGGGCTACATCTACTCGTCGACTCAACTGGCTTAAAGTTTCTAGGTGAAGGTGAGTGGAAACGTAAGAAACATGGACCTGAATATCGTCGCCAATGGCGTAAGCTTCATATTGGCATCGATGCTGAAACCTTGCAAATACGTGCAGTACAGCTTACTACAAATAATGTGAGCGATTCGCAAGTACTCGGTGATTTACTTGCTCAAATTCCCTTAGATGAACGAATTGATTCGGTCTATACCGATGGTGCTTATGACACGAAGCACTGCAGACAAGTCATTCTAGATCGAGATGCACATGCGCTCATTCCGCCAAGAAAAAATGCAAAACCATGGAAAGATCAGAAATTGAGATCTTTAGAGCGGAATGAGTTACTGAAAACAGTTAAACGTTTAGGAAGAACGCTTTGGAAAAAATGGTCTGGTTATCATCGTCGAAGTTTAGTTGAAACCAAGATGCATTGCATCAAACTATTAGGTGATAAATTAACAGCAAGGAGTTTTTCTAGTCAGGTGAATGAGATTCATGCACGCATAGCCGTATTGAACAAATTTACAGAATTAGGTCGTCCTCATACCCAAGTTGTCACTTGAATTCTGTTCAAATGAGCAGAGTGTTATCTTTTAAATCTTTGTGCAACAAAGCCCATCTTAATTTATTATGAGATATTTGCTATGAAACTCAACTCATTCTCCCCAATTCCTGAAAACGATGATGAACTGCACTTACCTGAACTGGTGTATTGGGCATCTTTAGGTGAACTTGCTGAAGTGGAAAAAAGTCTCGCCAATGGTGTAGATGTGAACTCTACTGATGATGAAGGTTATAGCGCCCTCCAAGCGGCGGCTGAAAATGGCTATCTAGATGTAGTGAAACTACTGGTTGAAAAAGGTGCAAATGTCCACTACAAAGGTGAATATACTGCGCTTCAACTGGCTGAAATGGCAGAACAAGTAGAAATTATTGAATACTTAAAAAGTCTGTAACTTTTAAAAATGAATAAAAGAGCCTGCTCAATATCAGGCTCTTTTTATTTTATTGCATCTTAAATGGACGAATTGGATTCAAGTTCTTTCAATATTGCTTGATTAAAAGGGGGAAGATCCTCTGAACTACGTGAACTGATGAGTGTCCAACCACCTGCATTACATGTGTGAACGGCTTCATCGACCCATATAGCACCTGCATTTTCCAGATCGAGTCGTATATTTTTATGCGAAGTCAGTTGCTCAGCTTGAATCCGTTCAGCATTAATCAAAACTAAAGGCGCATGACAAATCACAGCTATCGGTTTGGCTTGGTTGCTAAAACTTTGGATAATTTCGAGCGCTTTGGGATGGTGGCGTAATAGATCGGCATTAACTGCACCGCCGGGGATAATCAGCAAATCGTAGTCGTCATAATGAACATGATCCAAATCGACATCTGGAGGATAGCTTGCTGCCGATTCTGAGTCTATTTTAACAGTTCGAACATCGCGAGCTTCAATCGCAGCATAGAATACATTCTATGCCTTTGGACTGTAGAAAATGGAGAGGCTGAATTAGCTCATCATGCTCTACGCCTACATTTGAGGTTATGAACAATACTTTTTGGGTCATGTAAATCACCTAAAAAATGTCTATGCTTTAGCCTAACAAAGCAGAATGATACAGATGTTTTGATTTAACGGACTCTTGTAAGTAAGTGAAAGTAGCCGATGCAGTGTTTCGTGTAATTCTGGACTGTGTGAAGGTATTAATGATCCTTTTCAATAATTGATATGCATTAAGACATTCATAAAGTTCGAAATTGGATAGGAAATGAAAAACAATCTGCTCAAAAAATGTAGGTTTTTTGAATTTTCTATGCTATAAAAAATAAAACGGCACAAAAATTGCTTATAAAGCGTGCTTTAAAAATAGTTGTATTGACGAGTAGGGTTTTATGAAGTTATCGGTTGGATTGAAAGTTTCGAACTCTTTGTCGCTAACCCCCCAATTACAACAAGCTATTCGGTTGCTTCAATTGTCGAGCCTTGAACTTGAACAGGAAATTCAGATTCAACTCGACAGCAACCCGCTCCTAGAAAAAGTAGAAGAACAGTCATCTATCGAAAGCTTATCCAGTGTGCAAGAGCAAGAACAGGATAAGAAAGATTTGACCAACGAACTCAACGCCGACCATTTACCCGATGATTTACCCGTCGATACCGACTGGGATGATGTCTATACGCATCAACCAACCAGTTTGGGCGCGGCAGAATTTGAAGAGCGAGAAGATAATCGCCAAGGTCATTTGGGCTTAAAAGAGCATATGTTGGAGCAAATCAATCTGTTGCATTTTTCGCAAGTAGATATGTTGATTGCTTATTGCATTATTGACTCGTTGGACGATAAAGGTTTTTTAGACAGTGATATTTCAGAAATAACGACTTCAGTTCAACATCTTTTAACCAGCATGGACTATGACGACGAAGTCGAAGATGACGAAGTGGTTGTGGTGCTCAAGCATATTCAGCGTTTAGACCCACTTGGAGTTGGGGCGCGAAATCTTGCAGAGTGCTTAATGGTGCAGTTGGAAGCCTTGCCGATGCAGACTGCTTGTCGAAATGATGCAATGAATCTGCTGAAAAACTATGAACTATTGATCAGCAATGAACTGGCGAAACTGATTAAACAAACGGGTTTAAATCAAGAGCAGCTCAAGTGTGCGGTTGATTTATTGAAAACCCTAAAAGCGCATCCAGGGCTTGAGTTTGAAAATAAAGACTCAGATTATCAAATTCCTGATGTCGTGGTAATGAAGAAAAATGAACAATGGCAAGTGGCTTTAAATCCTGATGTGATGCCGAAACTTCGTGTGAATTCGTTTTATGCCAATATGATTAAGCGTGCTGATCAAAGTGACGATAATCAGTACTTACGTAATCAAATGTTGGATGCAAAAAATTTTATTAAAAGTGTTGATGAACGGCATAAAACTTTACTGAAAGTGGCGACTTGTATCATTGAACATCAACGTGCATTTTTAGAAATTGGTGCTGAAGGGATGAAGCCTTTGGTACTTCGAGATATTGCCGAAGAGGTAGAATTACACGAATCGACCGTTTCTCGGGTAACCACCAACAAATATATGCTGACGCCACGTGGCTTGTTCGAGTTGAAATATTTCTTTTCAAGCCATGTCGGTACAACGTCAGGCGGTGAAGCATCTTCAACAGCAATTCGCGCCAAGATTAAAAAATTGATTGCTGAAGAGAATGCACGTAAGCCTTTGTCTGATAACGCAATTGCCAATCTGTTAAAGGACGATGGAATTGATGTAGCGCGTCGGACAGTGGCAAAGTATCGCGAATCGTTACATATTCCGTCATCTTCTGAACGAAAAGTCTTGATCTAAAATTTAAAATCTGACTATTCTAGAGGTTCATTATGACAACATAATGAACCTCTTTTTTCTTTAAGGAATCGCTAAAATGATTTGATGTTTCTATGCGCGCTGGTTATTTTGCAGTCATTAAATCGTCTTGGCTTTTCCTCATTAATCCTAATGAAGGTGAGGGATAGATATATGCAAATAACAATTCGTGGACATCATTTGAGCATTACCCCAGCTATTGAAGATACCATTCGCTGCAAATTTGCAGAAATGACCAAGCATATTGATCAGGTGAACAGTATGCAGGTGAAATTAACCAAGGATCATCAGGTCGATAAGCATACTAAAAAAGGCAGTAGCAATCATATTGCAGAAGCAATTATCCGTTTACCGGGCATTGAATTTTTTGCTCAGGCTTCAGCAGATGATATGTATACGTCGATTAAAAAATTATCAGAAAAACTAAAAAGACAGCTTGATAAGCACCGTAAAATGCAGCAAGTTTACCAACCGATCGCCATTTAGTTTGATTTTTATGCAAAAAGAGGTTTTTTAAAACCTCTTTTTTTATATATAAAGTGTGCGGGTTTATGATTTATTTTTCAGATTTATAGTAAAATGGCAGGTTTTTACACCGTTGGTCCTATAAGAGGTCTTTGTGATGAATAGTGAACAGCTCACTGAAATTTTAAAAGCTGCTTTTCCTGAAGCTGAAGTTGCAGTTAGTGGGCAAGGCGGAAAGTTTGACTTACGTATTGTCGATGACCAATTCGAAGGCAAACGTCCTGTTGCACGTCAGCAAGCTGTTTATGCACCATTAAATTCTTATATCGCAAGTGGCGAAGTGCATGCGGTGACTATTCGTGCAATGACTAAAGAAGAATGGCGTAAAGCAAGCTTATTCGGAGCTTAAAATTAGATGGATAAATTTTTAATTCAAGGTGGCACTAAGCTCGAAGGCGAAGTTCGTATTTCGGGTGCTAAAAATGCTGCCTTGCCGTTGCTTGCAGCAATGATTTTGCCTGAAACCCCAACCAAGCTTACCAACGTGCCGCATTTAAAAGATGTCAATACTTTGGTGCAGTTGATTGGTGGTCTAGGCATTACCATGACCTACGAAGGCGACACGGTTACTGCGGATACCTCAACACTGGACAATCAGTTTGCACCGTATGAGTTGGTGAAAACCATGCGTGCATCTATTTTAGTGCTGGGCCCATTGGTGGCGCGCTATGGTAGTGCAAAAGTGTCTTTGCCGGGGGGCTGTGCGATTGGCTCGCGCCCAGTCGATCAACACTTAAAAGCTTTAGAAGCTTTAGGTGCAGAGATTGAAGTTGAAGCGGGTTATGTACACGCTAAAGTTGACGGCCGTCTGAAAGGTGGTGAAGTCGTTTTTGATATGGTGACCGTGGGTGGTACCGAAAATATCTTAATGGCTGCGGCATTGGCAGAAGGCGTGACTACGATTCGTAATGCGGCACGTGAACCTGAAATTACGGACCTTGCGAAAATGTTGATCGCGATGGGTGCAAAAATTGAAGGTTTAGACACAGATACCTTAGTGGTAACAGGTGTTGAAAAACTACATGGCTGTGAATACGCTGTAGTTGCTGACCGTATTGAAACGGGTTCGTATTTGGCTGCTGCGGCCATTACCGGTGGTCGTGTAAAAACTACACATACTGATCCAACTTTGATGGAATCGGTCTTAGAAAAGTTTGAAGAAATGGGCGCGGAAGTGACCCGTGGCGATGATTGGATCGAACTGGATATGATGGGTAAACGCCCGAAAGCAGTGAGTTTCCAAACGCTTCCACATCCAGATTTCCCAACCGATATGCAAGCACAGATTATGGCGGTCAATGCCATTGGTCGTGGTTTTGCCACCATTTCTGAAACGATTTTTGAAAACCGTTTTATGCATGTACCTGAATTGTCACGTATGGGTGCCAATATTCAGGTCGAAGGTAATGATGCTGTCGTGACGGGTGTAGAGAAACTTTCTGCAGCACCTGTGATGGCAACAGATTTACGTGCTTCTTTCTCTCTAGTGTTAGCTGCACTTGCTGCGGATGGTGAGACGCTGATTGATCGTATCTATCATATTGACCGCGGTTACGAAGATGTCGAAGCGAAATTACAAGGTATAGGCGCCCAAATTAAGCGAGTAAGTTCATGAGCGATATGAGAAACGATGATCCAAATTTTGACGTAATGGGCAATTTTGATCATGGTTTAACATTGGCATTGAGTAAAGGTCGTATTTTAAAAGAAACCCTGCCTTTACTTGAAACGGCTGGAATTAACTTACTGGAAGATCCCGATAAATCACGTAAGTTAATTTTCCCAACCACCCATAAACAAGTCCGTATTTTAATTTTACGTGCTTCTGACGTACCCACCTATGTGGAAAATGGTGCGGCTGATATTGGTGTTGCGGGCAAAGACGTGCTTATGGAACATGGCGCGCAAAACGTTTATGAACCGCTCGATCTAAAAATCGCAGTATGTAAACTGATGACCGCGGGCAAAGTTGGCATGGAGCGTCCCAAAGGGCGTTTAAAAATTGCCACTAAATACGTAAACTTAACCCGTCAGTACTATGCAAGCTTAGGTGAGCAAGTCGATGTGATTAAGTTGTATGGTTCAATGGAACTTGCACCGTTGGTGGGTTTGGGTGATTACATTGTTGACGTGGTCGATACTGGGAATACTTTACGTGCCAATGGTTTAGAACCTTTGGAAGAAATTTGTAAAGTGTCTTCGCGTTTAATCGTGAATAAGGCAAGTTTCAAACGTAAGCAAGCCTTGTTAAACCCAATTCTTGCACAGTTAGAAACAGCAGTTGCTGAACGTGAAGCGTTAAAAAACCAATAAGTTGATCTTTTTTGTTTAAAGAAACCGCTATCGATGATGGCGGTTTTTTTGTACCTGCTCATTTTTAATTTTTCTATTGGATTGAAATACAATAGGATTGAACCTGAACCAGTTGATTTAAAGTATTAAACGTATAGACATCACAAGCAGAAATTCGGGATGTCTGCTGGGTGTTATGAAATTGCGCTGCACCTTGAACAATCACATGATGACCCGTTTGATGAATTGCTTGAATATGGAACTCATGCGCGACCGTCGTAAAATAATGCTCGATAGACTGGCAATGCTTCAGCACTTGATCAAAACCTGAAAGCTGTTGTTCGCCCACAATTTTCCATGTAATGGTTTCTGAAAAATGCTGTTGGATTCGGCTAAATTGCCCCGTTGAAAAGTAGGTGGCTATGTCCGTGAGGGTCATCTCGTTTTGCCTGTTTTTTAGTCATGTTTAATAATTCTAGTTTAAAAATCATAATCACATTCATTTCCCGATGAAGTTAAAAGTAATTTTTCATTACACTCCGTGTTTAGCTGGAGGATTGTTGCCCACAAAATACAGGAAACAAGGTAAACTAAAGCTTCCCTTTATTTTCATTGTGGATAAATTGATGCGACGTTTATCGACTCAAGATCAGAACTTTAAACAAGTCTTTGCTGATTTGTTGGCTTTTGAAACCGTGAGTGACCCAGAACTTTTAAAAACCGTAGATCAAATCATCGCTGATGTTCGTCAGCATGGTAATGCTCATGTTCTTAAACTCACTCAACAGTTCGATCGACATCCCGCGCATCAATTCTCAGATTTAGAACTGACCCAAGAACAATTAAAAACCGCTTTTGATGGTTTGAGTACCGAAGTCCGCGAGGCGTTAGAGCTCGCTGCAAACCGTATTCGTGAGTTTCACCAAGCGCAAAAACAAGAAGGCTGGACCTATGTGGATGCCTTGGGGAACACACTTGGGCAAAAAGTAACGCCTTTAGATCGCGTTGGTATTTATGTACCTGGTGGTTTGGCATCTTATCCGTCTTCTGTGTTAATGAATGCTGTGCCTGCGCATGTGGCGGGTGTACCTGAAATTATTATGGTGGTGCCTGCACCGAATGGTGAGTTGAATCCTTTGGTATTAGCAGCCGCTTATTTGGCTGGTGTCAGCCGTGTCTTTACCATTGGTGGGGCACAAGCGGTTGCGGCTTTAGCTTATGGTACAGAAACGATTCCGGCGGTGGATAAGATTACAGGACCGGGCAACCGTTTTGTCGCGGCTGCGAAACGTGCAGTATTCGGACAAGTCGGTATCGATATGATTGCAGGGCCGTCTGAAATTTTAGTTTATGCTGAAGGCGTAAATAACGCACAATGGTTGGCAATGGATTTATTGTCCCAAGCTGAACACGATACTGTGGCACAAGCAGTGTTTATCACACCAGATGAACAGTTGTTAAATGAAGTAGAAGTGGCTATTGAAGCGCATTTGCAAGCGTTACCTAAAGCGGAGATTGCACGTACATCGATTGCCAATCGTGGCGCATTAGTGCTTGTGAAAGACCGTGCTGAAGCAGTTGAGCTGATTAATCAGGTTGCACCTGAGCATTTAGAGCTTTGCTTAGATGAAGCACAGGAAATGGCTGAAGATATTCGTCATGCAGGCGCAATCTTCATGGGGCGTTATACCCCAGAAGCGATTGGTGACTATTGTGCAGGGCCCAACCACGTTTTGCCAACTTCAGGTACCGCACGCTTTTCCTCGCCGCTGGGTGTATATGATTTCCAAAAACGTTCAAGTTTGATTATGTGCTCTGAGCAAGGTGTGAAAACTTTGGCGAAAACCGCGGATATCTTAGCGCAACAAGAAAACTTAGATGCGCATGCGCGTTCGGCACGTTATCGTTATCAATAATATAAATTTAGATCCCTCATTTGTTCAGTAATGAATGTTCCTCTCCCTCTGGGAGAGGTTAGGAGAGGGGAAAATATTTAATTCAGTTTGGGACATCATAAACCTCTCCCAAACCCTCTCCTAGAAGGAGAGGGCTTACATAAAAGTAAGTTGAGTGCATAAATGAGATAGACAATGTCTAACATTACTACAGAACAAATGCGTTTTTGGAGTCCTGAAGTACGTGAATTAGAACCGTATGTACCAGGCGAACAACCGAAAATTCAAAATTTATTGAAGCTCAATACCAATGAAAATCCATATCCACCCTCACCAAAAGTGGTGGAGGCTGTTCAAGCAGTCTTGGTAAACTCAGCAGATGTATTGCGTTTATATCCAGATCCAGATGCTTCTGCATTAAAGCAGGCGATTGCGAAACAACAAAATGTTGTGGTTGAAAATGTCTTTGTTGGCAATGGTTCAGATGAAGTCTTAGCACATATTTTTAAAGCATTTTTTGTGCAAGAGCTGCCTGTACTTTACCCCGATATTACCTATAGCTTCTATCCTGTTTATAGCCAATTCTTTGGGGTCAAAACCAAAATTTTGCCACTCAATGATGACTTTGAAATTGTGGTGGATGACTATAAACAAGCCAATGGCGGCATTATTATCACCAATCCAAATGCACCAACCAGTATTGATATTGGTTTAGCTGCAATTGAGGAAGTACTTCAAGCCAATCCAAATTCAGTGGTGGTCATTGATGAAGCTTATGTAGACTTTGGTGCTGAATCGGCAGTCAGTTTGGTGGAAAAATATGAGAACTTGGTGGTGTGCCAAACCACGTCTAAGTCTCGCTCACTGGCGGGTTTACGGGTTGGTTTTGCGATTGCTCAACCGCATTTGATTGCGGCACTTGAAACGGTGAAGAATAGTTTTAACTCTTATCCGATGGATCGTTTTGCGATAGCCGCTGCAGTCGCTTCATTTGAAGATCAAGCTTATTTCGAAGCACAAAATCAAAAAGTGATTCAAAGCCGTGAACATTTGGTTGAACAATTGACTGCACTGGGCTTTAACGTTTTACCATCAAGTGCCAACTTTATCTTTGCATCATTGCCTAGCAAAGATGCTGGTGAATTAGCGGCTGAATTACGTGAACAAGGTATTATTGTGCGTTATTTCAATAAACCGCGTATTAACCAGTTTTTACGTATCACGGTTGGAACTGATGAACAAAATCAACGTTTAGTCGATACATTGAAAAATGATATTTTAAAATAAACTTTCAACAGTTGTGATCTTTGAAAAGTGAACGTTCATTAATATGAAGGTTCACTTTTTTATTTTGGAGGCTATTCAGTGTCCGTTTGTACAAAGGTATTGAGTAAATTAAGCAGTGCTGAGACCTTGTCAAAACATTCTTGGTATTCAGCCTCACACTCTGATGCAATGGTAATTCCACCGCCAGCCCAAAGCGAAACCTCATCTTGGAATTTTTGAATAGAACGAATCAGAATGTTCCAAGAACCCGTACCATCAAAATTAAAATAACCCATTGAGCCACAGTACGCTCCGCGTGGGGCACCTTCGAGTTCTTCAATAATCTGCATCGCTCGAATTTTAGGCGCGCCTGTAATAGACCCGCCAGGTAGTGCCGAGAGTAGTACATGAAAGGGATGAATTTCTGCTTTCAGTGTGGCTTCGACTTCGCTGACCATATGATGGACTTGATTAAAGCTTTCGATATTAAACAGTTTAGGTGTTTTGACTGAGCCCGTTTCTGCATAGACACTCAAGTCATTACGCAGTAGATCGACAATCATCACATTTTCAGCTTGGTCTTTTTCCGAAGCCATTAAGCGTTGTTTCGATTGTTCATCTAAGACTGGATCTGCATAGCGCGGCATGGTGCCTTTAATCGGCTTAGTAATGATTTTTCGATGAGCTTGAAAATCAATAAACAACTCGGGTGAGCAACTTAAGAGTTCAAAATCATCGCTACGGAGATAGCCTGAGTAAGGTGCATCGGTCAATTGCCAAAATGCTTCGACTGCACTTAGGAGTTGGCCGTGTGCCTTGGTAGTGAACTCTTGTGTCAGATTGATTTGATAGCAATCCCCAGCTTTGATGTATTCCTGTACTTGCTGAAAGGCTTGTTTGTATTGGGTTTCAGTCCAGCGTGCTTGGCAGATCGATGTGAGTTGGAGTGGATGGGTTAAGGCAGATGGCTGTAATAAATACGATTCAATTTTGCGATAAATGCGTTCGGCTTGTGAATCACTACTGCAAAATAGCCAGCCTGCATCAGTCCATTGTAGATAACTGCTGTATAAACCTAAAAATAGGCTTGGCTGTGACTTAATTTGAACCGGAACGTGTTGCTGGGCGGCATAATCATAACTGACGAATCCAATGAGTCCGCCACTAAAAGATGCTTCTTTTTGTTCTGAGCTTGGCTGAATATTACTGGAAATGTCTATTTCTTCGTCATCACGGATATAACAAAAATCCTGTGTGCGTTGAAAGAAAAAGTGCTGGTTTTTTTGAAAAACTTGGTAACGTTCAGGTAAAAAAGCAATGACGGGTGCATCGACATTTTGTAAATAGACTAACTGTGTGAGCTCATTCAACGCCTGTAGTATATGAGATACAGAGAGGGTTGAATTACAAATTATCTTTTTAAATGATTGGCTTAGAGTCATGCTAACGCAAATAGGATCAAAAAATTCAGGCTATTTTACCGCATTGTACGTGTACGCATAGAGGAAATACCGTTTATCGGTAAGCTATGGATTGCGACCAACAGCAGTTGATCAAAAAATCACTCAGATATAACGTAGTTCAGGCAATAAAGTCACTCAAGGATAGGTGTTAATACTGCGACAAAATAAAAAAACAGTAACTAACACCGAGTGATCGATATCACAAAAATAAAGCTCTTAGGAGAGGAACACGATGAAAATTATTACTAAACTTGCTTTAGTTTCTTCAATGGCAATCAGTGCAAATGCAATGGCAATGCAAGCAATGGATGACGCTTCGCTCAGTGCCGCTACAGGTCAAGATGGTTTAAATATCGGCATTGGTATTTCTAAGGTCGAAATCGGTAAAGTCTTTATTCACGATAATGATGGTTTAGCTACTGCAAATGGTGGTACTGCTAAGGCTGGTGCTATTGTGATTCAAGGTAATGGGAAAGATAATGCTGATGGTACAGCGCATGTAAATAAAGTTAACGGTATTGTCATTGGTGCAAACTATGATAAAGCTGGGGCATATTTACTTCCTTCTCGTAACTTAGCTGACTTGCAAATTGACACAGATGCAAACAGTGGTAATGCATTTATTAATGTTGCAGCTCAAGTTTCAGGCCTAGATATTAATATTGGTCAAATTGGTGTCGTGGCTTCAGCTGATATGCCTGCAACTGGTGCAACCTCTATCCGTCGTGGTGGTACAGGTACGGTGAATCCGATTTTAAGTGGTTTATCACTGAAAACAGGTCCAATGTCTGCAAACATCCAACTAGGTGCTGCACCGCAAGGCGCAATGGTCCAATTAAGTGCGACTATGGTTGGTGGTTTAGAAATTAAAGATCTCGGTATCTTAGATAACTCAACTAAAACAGCAACACGTGCAGCAGGCGAAATCTTTGTTGAAAGCATTAAAGTTGCAGATGCAAATTCTCTAGATTTAACACTGAATCAAAAAATTAGTGTGATTGGTGAAGAGGGTGCGAATAAGGGCTATATTCGTATGATTAGCACAAGTGGCGCGCACGATACTTATGTTAAAGGTGTACATTTGGGTAGCCGTAATGCTGCATCCATTGGTGATGTAGAGGTTCAAGGTATGCAAACTTACTTTAGCCCAGCTGCTGGTGTATACATGCCAGGTGCTGTGATTACCATTTCTGGTCACTAAAATTAGAGTTTAAGAAAGCGCGTGAATTCACGCGCTTTTTTTCTAAAATATATTCATAAAAAATGCAAAAAAGACTATTTTTTTTAGATAAAACACAGTATCTTCTTGAATGTATGGATATAGAGTATTAACTCTAAAAACAAAAAATGGGCGGGATGCCTATATTATTAAAAAAAGTAAAAAGCTATGTTAGAGATCGCATTGGGCTCAGCAATGATGTATTACTTTGCCACCGAAGCCTTTGATATTAAGAAAAAACCAGCGGAAGCGGTTTACTATACTGAAGTTTTAGACTCTCGAAATGCATCTTTTACCAGAATGCATCATGAACCTGTCCTAATTAACCCTGCTGTAGAAGACCAATTTCGAGGCATTGTCCGTCAAGCTTATGACTATAGTTGTGGTTCAGCAGCACTGACCACCTTAATCAATGGCTATGTCGGTGCTCAACTTACAGAACAACAAACCATGGATGGCTTGCTTCGCTATGGCGAATATGAGCGAATTATTGAGCGTCGTAGTTTTTCTTTATTGGACATGAAACGCTTTGTGACTGCACTTGGTTTAGAAAGTGGAGGCTACAAGGGCGAATTTGAAGATTTGGTTAAGCAAGGTCAACCTGCCATTGTTCCAATCTCCTATGCTGGTTTTAAACATTTTGTGGTGTATAAGGGCTATAAAGATGGACGGGTCTATGTTGCCGATCCTGCCTTAGGAAATATTAGTTTTGATGAACAACGTTTCAAGGATGTTTGGGAAAATAACACGTTGTTTTTAATTAATGTTCCGACTGAAATGCGTAAAAATATGTTGGCTTTACAGGAAGCCGATCTGCGACATGTAGATGATGCTACGGTCAATCGCTATGCACTCGTCGATATTCAATATCCGCAACACTATATGGAAAAAATAGCCGATCGTGCATCTACAATTCGCCTAGAGCGTAATAAAAATAAAGAGTCGGAATATTATGGACAGCCGACATACAATTTTCTCAGGCTTTATTATAAAAACAAATAAAGTGTGAAAAAAAAATAAAACAAGAACAATGGTGTGGGTAAGGGACAATGATGAAGACATGGATGAATAAAACACTCCTCGCAGTGAGTGTGCAGATGATTCTTGGGGTGGCCTATGCTGCGGAAGAACCGAGCTTAGGAGGTTATGAAACAGTCGATGAAACTGTGACACAACAAGCACAAGTCGGATCTGATCAACCTACTGTGTTTGCGCAACCAGAAAAGCCAGCAGCTGTAAACACTGGAAGTGTTGAGCAAGCAGCGTCTTCTGCGTTGCAGCAGCAAAAGGGTGATGCAACTAAAGAGACTAACTTAGAAGAAGTTTTTACCTCAAATGAACGTCAGTATTCATTGATTAAACAAGGTGATATTTCATCTTATTACGACATCGATTATACCTATTACCGAGATACTCAACTTGATTTAGAGATGGCACAGGGTCAGCTCTATCAACTTCGGGTACAAGAGAATGCAACACACAGTCTAACCAATACCTTTACGGCACAGTATGGTTTAAGAGATAACTTGACCTTAACAGCATCATTGCCTTTAGTTGCCAAAACAGACTTATTAAAAGACACCTCTACAGCGGGTCTTGGGGACATTTCATTTGGTGCGCGTTGGGAACCTTTTCCACTCAAAGCTGGCCGTTTGCCTTTGATTTTATTTGGTAACGTTTCCACCAAAACTGGGGATAGTCCTTATGAAATTAATGCCACTTCAGACTTAGCAACAGGCAAGGGGTATTATTCAGCAGGTGTTGGGGCAAGTACGCGTAAATATATTGATCCCGTGGTGCTGTTTGCATCGGTCTCTGCAAACTATGGTTTCAAAGAATCGGGCTTAGATCAGCGCCGCGGTAGCCGTGTGATTGAAGCGTTTGAACCAGGGATTAGTGGTGGTTTTGCCTTCGGCTTTGCCTATTCCTTTAACTATGATGTCTCGATGACGATGTCATACCAACAAAGTTTCAATACTGGGGCTGAATTTACCTATAGCTCGGGGGAAAGCTACTCTCCAGCAGATCAAACCAGTTCAACTTTTGCTATTTCTTTAGGTGTACGCGTCTCACCCGAAACAATTGTGAATGGGACGGTTGGCCTTGGTTTAACAGAAGATGCACCTGATGTGTCATTAGGGTTGTCTTTCCCGTTAGATATTCTTGGTTTTGGAAAAAAGCTTAAATAATAGGGGAGTCGTATGAAAAATATCCGACTTAGCCCTTTGGTGTCTGCCATATTATTAACGGGCTATTCTAGTGTTACATTTGCTGCTTTAGGGCAAAACTTATCAGTTGATATTCGCTCTTTGGCTATGGGCAATGCAGTCACTGCTGATCCACCAGGGATCAGTGCCATTCACTTTAACCCAGCAGCACTGACCAAAATTGAAGGTTTGCAAACGGATGTGCAAGGTATTCTCGCTGATTTTAATATCGAGCGGGAGTTTTCTGTTCCTGCAGGTTATAACGTATTTGGCTATTCAGATGACCCGATTGTTTGTAATGATGGGCCTGAAGTTAATGCCGATATCTGTACCGACTTTAAAGGGCCAGTCCGCGGTGATGTTGAATACCCGAGCTTATATGTACCTGGTTTGAAGAAAATGGTGGACTTGGGTAAAGGTATGCCTGTGGCTGCCCCGACTGCGGGTATAGCATATAATCCGCCGGGGTCTAAAATGACATTTGCAACTGCCATGTATGCGCCATTAATTGCAGGGTTCGGTGCGGAAGATGGCAATCCCGGTAACTTTATGGGACAACAAGTTGCGCTAGAACGGATCACTTATTTATCACCGTCTATGGCCTACCAAATCAATGATCAGCTTTCCATTGGTGGTTCAATTGGGATGTCTTATCAAGCTTTGGCATTAAAAAATGATTTACGTTTTCCCAATGAGTTGATTGGGATGTTGCGTATGATTGATGATGTCGTTTGTACCCCGTTCAAAGAAAACTCAGATGTGATTACCGACATTCTCTTGCTGGGCATGTGTAATGCTGAAGAGGGAATGAATCCTTTTGGGCGCTTTGGTCAACTTGAACTTTCAGCAGAACAGTCTCTAAGCCCAAGCTATAACTTGGGTGTGCTGTGGGAACCGACAGAAGATTTTAGTTTTGGTGTAGTCTACCAAAGTGCTGCCAAAATGCGGATGAAAGGTAAATATCACATAGACAATGCTAAAGCTCCACAAGAACTCATTAAGGGGTTGATGTCCTCCCCAACAGGGCAGATTCTGGCTGCTGTTTTAGGTTTTCCAAGTTCTGTGCCAGCCAGTGAGTCGGGTCTGGTATCAATGGATCTAGAATATCCAGCACATTTCCAAGCCGGGATTAAGTATAAACTTTTACCCGACTTACAAGTCAATGTCGATGTAGGTTGGACCGACTATAAAGCATGGGACAAATTTAAATTTGAATTTGACCGTCAAGTTTCGGCGCTCAAAATTGCAAAATTGCTTTCAGCCAATATTTCAGATAGTAGTTTGGCTTTGCCTTTGGCATTTGAGTCACCATGGAACTACGGTATTGGGATTGAATATTCAGCAACAGATCGTTTAAAACTCCGTGCAGGCTATGAGCCACGGACCAGTGCGATCCCTGATGATAAACGGAATACGATGGTGCCGATTAACAATGCACGCTTGTTTGGTTTGGGTGTTGGTTATCGTTTTGATGCAGATACTGATTTAGATCTATCCATTGGTTTTTTGCAAAGCCGAGATAAAATTCCTGCAAATTCTAGTAGCTTAGCGAACCAAACTGGGGTAAATAATATTTTATTAAACCCGTATGCAGGTTTAAATGTAAAAACTGATACAACCATTACGATTTTAGGGTTGAACTATAGAACACGGTGGTAAGCACATTGAATACAATAAAAAGGATTTTATTGCCCTCATCACTATGCTTATTGGGTTGGATTTCGAATGCAAGTTTTGCGGGAGAGTTTTTTACGATTATTGGTCCAGATGGTAGACCGATGGTGGTACAAGGCAAAGCCAGTGAGTCCCCAGAAAAGCAAGTGAAACAGGGCCGTAAGCAGGAAGAAAAGGAAACGCATGAAGTCTCTGAGGTCAGAGTACCAGTACTAATGCCCGCTCAGGAATTTGCACCACAGCCGATACAGCCTGTAACCGAAATGAAGGCTCGTTTACCAGATACAAAGCCTGCGCCAAAAAAGAAACTTTCTGCTGAGAAGCAAGTCACTTCTTCTACAGTGATTCAGGCTGAGCGTCCATTCAGCAAAACTGAAACCAAAGTGCTGGTTCAACAAAAAGTGATTGAAACCACTCAGCAGATCCCGCAAGCCCCAGTGAGTAGTACTCAAACCATTAAGCCTGCATCAACGCCCCAAAGCATAACGCATACGGATTCGGTAAGTGCAGAGAAATCAACTGCATCCTCAAGCATGTTTAATCAAATGGATGGAACTGATTACGTTCGCAACGAATATTTAGAAGACCGTGAATTTAACTTAGAAGGCAAACGTCGTTTTTATACCATGCCTGAAGGAGTGATTGATCATAAAACTGGAGCGACTCGTTTTCAGGTCATTGAGCGAGAAAAAGGAGTGAGTAAATCTGTCCTTAACGCTATGTTTAAACCCAAGCAAAAAGAAAACTTAGCCCCGATTGCCTTAGCATCGACCTATTACCGAATGTCACAACAAGACACGATCACTAGCTTAGGACAAACTTGTTTTAAGGATAAAAAGCTGAAAAAAGCAAAAAGCTTACAAGCCAATCACGATATTAATGTTTGGCCGAAAAAGCCGATCAAAGAAAATTTTGAATTTGAAATCATCAAAGTGGACAGCAATATTCAAAATATTCAATTAAATTCGTATGCATCTACACAAAATGATCCCACATTTTATTGGCCTTTTGCTGTGTTCTTAGACCAGAATGCTTGTGTGCTTGAAGGGGTAGGAGGGTTTAAAAATGATGAAAACTCACCCTCCATGCTATCGCATGAAATGATTGCAGGTATTTTACATGTACCTGAGCAAAGTCATTATTTATTGTTAACACCACTCTCTTCCGCTGTAGATGTCGAACATAAAGTTCTAACCAATCACGGTCAGTTAAAATTAATCGCAATTCGCTAAAAATAAATAGAGTATGAAAATGAAAAAACAAATTTTATGGCCATTTACCTTGTCGACATTGGTTGTTGCCTTAGCTGGTTGTGGTGGAGAAAGTACCAATGTGAATCCGGAGCCGAATCAAGTGAATTCTGTCAACGGAAGCTGTTTGCTGAAAGATAAAAACTGTGTTGAGTTTGCCTTGGATTATCCAGTTGATGGGATTAACTTTGTCTGTAGTAGCGACCCCGATAATACGTATATGACTCTGATGGAGCCGAAAACCAATGCGGCAACAGGCCGATGCTCTGAAGGGGACAAAATTCACTTCTTGTTGACTGGAAGTTCGGATAAACAAGTCGAACTCGGTACCGTTCCTTTGTCTGAAATTGGCAATGTGAGTACGGTTTCAGCTTCACTGCCACGCCTTAGTATTTTAGATATGGCAAAAGGGTTAAATGGTGGAACGGCTGCAACCAGTTTGAGTCCAAATGATAAGACCGTAAAAATTGCGATGGCTTTGGCGAAAATTTTTCAAGCTTTAGGTCTAGAGCGTGGTGCTGGCGTGGCTGGCGATGTACAACCTTTTGGTATTTTAGCCTCTAAAAAAGCAGACTTATCACTCCTCTTGGCATCAATTAGTGCTGAAGATTATGCATCAGGAGCATACGTAGATAAAATCCGGCCATGGATTGATGTCAGTCAAGTCAGCAATGAGGATGCTTTTAAAGTGGTCCAAACATTGGTGCTCATGAATAACTCTGCCACCTATCAAGCGGACTTCCCGATTTTTGCAAATGCTCTATCGGACAAGACAGGGATTGGTTTACCGCAAGGCTTATATGGTTGTAATGCTACAGACTGTAAGACCAGTCCTGCTAATCTTCGTCATTTAATTGGAAGCTTTATTATTCTAACGGATCGACAAGGTTATACCTTTGGTTCAGGTGTACAGTGGCGTGGACCATTAAAAGAACAATTAGGCAGTGATTTGGCAACCAGTGTGACGGTCGATTTACTGAAAAATATTGAACCTGCCAAAATGAATGCTTTAGCACAAATGTCTTGGATTAATCCCTTAACTAAAAGTATTCAGCAACCGTTTAAGTTTAATCTGACAGATCCAAATTCGGATGATTTCACCATTACCCAAGGCAAATTGTTTAATGATTATTTGATTGCAGGGACGGAAAAATTTTATAAACAATTAACCAAGGATCCGAATGCTAGCCCATCATCCTATGGTTTATGGCAGCAAAACTATGGCACAGATACCTTCAAAGGTTCATTTGATGCCTTTAAAATTTTTCCAATTGGCTATTTAGATAATGATGTATTTAAGTCGAAGAGCAATGTAGTGGCTGGACAGAAGTATATTTTTCCACTGTATGCCAACTTAATTTTTAAGGCAAAAAACTCTAGTGATAGCGTAGCCTTAGGTATTGCAATTGATGAGTCGGGAGATATTCGTACTGATATGCAGTCCGCTAGTAATAAAACGACAGCATGTACACCGCTACTAACAACGGGTGCAACCTTAACGACAGATAACAATCAAGTACAGTACCGAATTGGAACACTGGGTGCGACAGATACTTCAAATAAAGCTGTAACCTTCCGTATCCTCTTGGCAAATCCTATCTTTGATAAAATTGATGGCGCAGTTATTGGCGCAAATACCAATATTGTGAGTGATGTAAATAGTGAAGGAAAACAAACCTCTACAGTGATTGGTGGGGCACGCGTTAATTTAGGCAATTTATTGTCTGCCAATGTTAATGAAAGTGCTTATATTTCCCTCAGTGATTTTTCTGGTGCAGGGGTAAAGTGGACCAATATCTATAAGGCGTATTTGAGTAATTATTATGAAAAAAATAGCATTGCCAATCAAGCAGCCGCAGACTTTCGTGAGGGTGAGGTTTCAATTGACATTGCTGATTGCTATAAGGTGTTAGCAAAATAATATCGTTGTAAACACAAAAAGCCCATCATCGATGGGCTTTTTTGATATTAGGCAACATTAACCTGTATGGTCTAAGCGTGTACCTAGGGTTTCGAGATGAAGATTAAATTGATTACTTTTACGGTCGGCAAAATAGTGACGTAAGGTATGTTCGACACTAGGGAAAGCCAGTTCTGACCAAGGAATTTCATCTTCTTCAAATAAACGAGATTCAATGCTTTCTTCGCCAGCACCGAATTTCCCATCCACTAAGTTCGCTTTAAAGAGCACATAAATTTGACCAATGCGCGGAATATTGTACATGCAATATAGCTGTTCAATTTCAACTTCCGCTTCAGCTTCTTCACGGGTTTCTCGTGCAGCACCTTGTTCCATGGTTTCAAACAACTCCATGTAACCTGCTGGTAAGGTCCATAGCCCATAACGTGGTTCAATGGCACGGCGGCATAACAATACTTTATTTTCCCAAAGTGCGAGTGCACCACAAATCACTTTAGGGTTCACATAATGAATAGAACTACAAGAGGTGCAAACACGACGTAATTGATGGTCGCCAAGAGGGATTTGTTCTGTTGTTTTTTGTCCGCAATTGCTGCAAAAGTCCATATTCATCATCAATGATAAAGTTCAGACTCAGCATAACTTAAAAATTAAATTTTGGCATCATTTCTCTTTTTTCAGTATCAAATTCAGCTATGATGAAAAAAAGAATGATGGGGACGACGTTCAATGGATGAACATTCATTAACACGCATGCTACAGCAACAGTTACGGTTTTCAAGCAAAATTAAATCGGCAGATGCAGCTGTGTTAATCGCGATCACCAATGAAGACAATCCCAAAGTTTTACTGACCCGCCGCTCTGTTTACCTATCTAATCATGCTGGTGAAGTGTCTTTTCCTGGTGGAAAAAGAGATCCGCAAGATACCAGTAATATTGTGGTTGCCTTACGTGAAGCCTATGAAGAAACCGCATTGAATCCTTTTGACGTACAGCTGCTCGGTGATTTACCGATGCAAAAGGCCCGCAATGGGATGCTAGTCAAACCTGTGGTCGGGCTGATTCCGCCTGAGGTTGAACTGGTTGCCCAGCCGACAGAAATTGATCGTATTTTCTTTGCATCACTCAAACAGCTGATGGAAGTGCCTGCGGTGCCTTATGAAGTTCGTTTTGCCCATCAATCTCTCTATTTTCCCAGTATGCGGGTGGAAAATGAAATTGTTTGGGGGCTGACAGCACGGATGCTGGTTGCATTATTTCAATATGGTTTAGGCTACCATAAAGAGTGGCCATTTTTAGTCAATTCACCGACTTTTCGGTTCCCCAAGTAAGTTGAGTATTTTAAGGAAAAAATATGTTGTACAAATTTAAAGGTCATGCACCACAGGCAATGCATCAACCATGGAATGGCTGGGTTGCGGAAAATGCGACAGTGATCGGTCAAGTCGAATTGGGACAACAGGTCAGTATTTGGTTTGGGGCGGTCGTACGTGCAGACAATTGCAAGATTCGATTAGGTGACTTTACCAATATTCAGGAAAATGCGGTTTTACATACCGATGCTGGGATTGAAATGAATATTGGCAATTATGTCACGATTGGGCATCAAGCCATGTTGCATGGTTGCACAGTGGGCGATAATAGTTTGATTGGGATTAATGCCGTAGTTTTAAACAATGCTGTGATTGGGAAAAATTGTATTATTGGTGCGAATGCACTGATTCCGGAAGGTAAAGTCATTCCAGATAATTCTCTGGTTATGGGCTCACCTGGTAAAGTCGTCAAAACTTTGGATGAAATGGCTGAGGCTCGTTTGAAAATGAGTGCGCTGCATTATGCAGAACACTTTAAACAATTTATCGATTTAGAGCCGGCACATTTATAAGCTTATTTTTTCCCATTCAGCCTAGATTTTTCTAGGCTTTTTTAGCTCTGTTCTGAGAACATCTCGCCTAGTGCTTTTGAGTGGAGTATCATAGCCACGTTTTTATAGATTAAATCATTAAGGTTGTGCATGAAAGTGCTGGCATTGGAATCTGCAAATGAGCAGTGTTCCGTCTCTATTGTAGATGAAAATCAAGAACTTTTTTTCCAATTGGATACGCGCGCAAAAGCACAAACGCAAACGATTCTCCCAATGATTGAACAAGGGTTTTTACAGTTGGATATAAAGACAGAAGATTTGTCTTGTATCGCTTTTAGTCGTGGTCCTGGTTCTTTTAGCGGCGTTCGTATTAATGCTGCCGTGGCTCAAGCTTTGGCATGGTCGCATGATTTGCCTGTGGTTCCTGTCTCAACCTTACAAGCGCTCGCACAAGCCGCATATCGCGTGCATGGTCTAACCACAGTCACCGCAGTTTTAGATGCTCGTATGAGTGAAGTCTATATTGCGAGTTTTCAATTAGATACGGACGGCATCATGCAAGCCGTCGATGAAGAACAGCTTTTAAGCTATGCAGCAGCTACTGAATGTGCACCGTTTACTTTAGTTGGTTCAGGTGCAACCTTAATTGATCCATCACAAATACAATACAAAGATTTAAGTGCAACTGCGCAAGATATTGCCACAATTGCGCGCAAGAATGCACAGCAACAACACTGGGTGAGTGCTGAACTTGCACTTCCAGTCTATTTACGTGATAACGCTTGGAAAAAAATCCCGGAACAGGGCAAAGCATAATTAGGGTTTTTTATGGATCTTTTACTGCTGCTCAAAGCGGCAATTATGGGTATTGTTGAAGGTATTACTGAATTCTTACCCATTTCGAGTACTGGACATTTAATTTTAGCTTCAGAACTTATGAATTTCTGGACCAAAGAAAAAAGTGATGTCTTTGTGATCGCCATTCAAATGGGGGCAATTGCAGCCGTCATTTATGAATATTGGGCACGTTTGTGGGGGGCAGCAACGGGGATTTTTAGTGGTGAACCCCAAGGTCGCCGTCTCGGGATTGGGCTAATTTTAGCGTCGATTCCTATTGTGCTGATTGGTCTGACATTTGGTCAAACGGTGAAAGAGCTTTTATTTAATGATATTGCCATTGCCATTGGTTTGATTGTGGGTGGTTTGATTATTATTTGGATTGAAAAGCATCCACCACAAGAGCGCGTGCATGAAGTTGAAGACCTGAGTGTGAAAGATGCGATTTGGATTGGTCTGATTCAAGTGTTGTCTTTAATTCCAGGGACATCACGTTCGGGGGCAACCATTATTGGCGCGATGTTCTTAGGTGTATCGCGTAAAGCGGCGACTGAGTTTTCATTCTTCTTGGGTATTCCAGTAATTATTGGTGCGGGTCTGTTAGATTTGTATCAAAGTGCGCATGTGTTTGACGGACAACAAGATTGGATCGTATTGGCAACAGGCATTATTGTTTCTTTTGTTTCGGCTTTACTGTTGATTCGTGCTTTAGTCGCTTATGTGGCGAAGCGTGATTTTATGATTTTTGCATGGTACCGCATTGCTTCAGGCTTAGTGATTCTACTGTTTGCCTTTACGGGTTGGAAGCTATGGTAAGCCCAATGCGCTTATATGTGGAACAAGAGCACTTAGAAAAAGCACAGCACTATGTTGCTGTGCTTTTTTCTCGTGGTGTCGAGGTCAGTATTGAAGTTGCCGAAAAGTTAAATGCACGTTTCTTCCGATTTCATCCTGAACTGGGTTTGTGTGCCGATGCCGATGGGCTTTGGCTTTGTGCCAATGGCATGAAAATGCAGCCGGATTGGAAAGCTGAAGTTCCACGTTTAAAGCGTGCGTCGTTAAAGTCTGAAATGATTGCTCGTGCTTGCCACTTGACTGAAAAACCTAAGCTCATTGATGCGACGGCTGGGCTTGGGCATGACTCACTGCTCATGGCGTATTTGGGCGCCAATGTCACTTTGGTAGAACGCCATCCCATTTTATTCACCTTGTTAGAGTCAAGTAAGGAACAGGCTTTGCAAGATGCATTTTTAAATACCGTGGTGACTCGAATTGACTTGGTTTTTTCAGATTCCGCACAGTATTTGCAGCAACAAGCAGAGCAGTGCAATACGGTTGATGTGGTTTATCTAGATCCGATGTTTCCACAACGTGATCAAAATCAGCAAGCGGTGAAAAAACAGGCGCAAGTGAAAAAGCAAATGCAGCTTTTACATATGTTACTGCCTGAAGATGGTGAAATGGATCTGGGTGATCATCTGCTTGACTTAGCGCAAAAAGTGGCAAAACGGGTGGTGGTCAAACGTCCTCGCTTGGCCGTATTTTTGGCAAATCAAGAAACCACTCATCAGTGGCTGGGGGATGCATGCCGTTTTGATGCCTATTTTCAGCATGAACGCTTAGACTGAAGTGGAAGATTGCTTCAAAAGTATGCAAAGATTTGTTATATAGTTAAAAACATCATTGATAAAATGCTGATCAAGCATAAACTTAGTGTGTCCCTACGCAAGTCACAATTTAATTAGAATCTTATGATCGACTTCAAACCCTCCATCAACTTTTGGCATGATTTTAAAAGCAACCAAACTGCGGGGATGTGGTTGTTTCTAGGTTCACGACGCTCTTTGCAAATTGTCCATCCTTCGATTATGCAGCTCATCTTCTGGGGAATTTTAGGCGGCTCAGCCAATACTTTATTTAGTTGGTTAAGTGCAGGAGAGATCGGTGACTTTAACCCACAAGGTTTGGTCAGTTATGCACTTTGGCCTTTTATTGCCCTGATTGTCGGGATTTTTTTGTCTCAACGGGTGAATAATCCACGTTTGATGTTGGTGCCAGCACTTCTTTGGCTCGTGTTGGATACGCATATCGCGTTATTACAAAGTTTTATTCAATATTTAGGCATGATTGATGTCCTGCCGTATTTCTTCTACGACTACCTACCGAATGTGTTCATGGTACTGTTTGTTTGGCAGAGTTTGGCTGTGGTGTGGGTGTTTTCGCGTGAGCTGAAATGGCCTTGGTGGGAGCGTGCCCTGATTGTCTTGGCCACGCTGTTTACCCTTGTGGTTTGGCAAATGTCAGTCACCAGTCAGCCGATTTGGAAAGTAGAAGAAACGCCACCAACCTTTGCAGAAGATGCCTTTTATGCACAAAGTCGCTTACTGAATAAAGCACTAGAGTCTGTGCAATATGGTGAATTTGCACAGTCACATTGGTATTTCCTTGGTGTGGCGGGAGCGAGTTATCAAGATGTATTCCGTTCGGAAGTCGAGCGAATAAAAAAACAGTTCGACACGCGTTTTGGTACGTTGGGCCGTTCGATGATGTTGGTGAATAACCCTGCTACACGAACAGAAATTCCGATTGCCTCTAAACACAGTATTGAAATGGCGCTGCGTCGTATGGGACAGCAGATGAACCGTGAAAGCGATGTGTTATTTTTATATATGACTTCGCATGGTTTACCGAACCAGTTCGAAATGGAAAATGCACCTTTAGACTTAACTCAGGTCGACCCGAAATGGTTACGCGAAACATTAGATGCATCGGGCATTCGCTGGCGTGTGATTGTTATTTCATCGTGTTTCTCTGGGAGTTTTGTGCCTGCACTGCAAAATGACAATACCTTGATCATTACTGCTTCAGCGGCAGACCGCCAGTCTTTTGGGTGTACCAATGAAGCCGACTATACTTATTTTGGTCGGGCGTTTTTCGATCAAGCAATGCGTGAACAAAACAGTATAGAAACTGCTTTTAACCAAGCACAAAAAACTGTGAGCCAATGGGAAACAGCACAAGGCTTTGAACCGTCTGAACCACAGTGGTCGATGGGTAAAAATATGGAGCTGATGCTTCCTCAACTTGAACAGCGCTTGTTTCCACCTAAAGCTGTTACAAGCCCTTAATTTGGATCTAAAAAGGAACCCTGATGGAATTAGTACAATCTAACCGTAGTTTTGATGGTGAACAGCGTATTTACCGATTTAATTCCATCAGCCTTCAAGGCGAGAGCAAGTTTGGTATTTATTTACCCGCTCAAGCGTTAGCAGGGCAAGCGTGCCCAACATTATTTTATTTGGCAGGTTTAACCTGTACCGAAGAAACTTTTGCCATTAAAGCGCATGCGCAGCGTTTAGCAGCACAGCTAGGTCTGATTTTGGTAACGCCTGATACTTCACCCCGTGGTGAACAAGTTGCGCAAGGTGATCATTGGGATATTGGGCAAGGGGCAGGTTTTTATATCAATGCAACCCAAGCGCCGTGGGCTGAGCATTTCCAGATGGAAAGCTATGTTGTTGAAGAGTTGTATGATTTAGTGATTCAGCAATTTGCTGTACAAGCAGAGCGTATTGGTATTTTCGGGCACAGCATGGGCGGTCATGGTGCTTTAACCTTGGCCTTGAAATATCCTGAGAAGTTTAAGTCGGTGTCTGCATTTGCTCCGATTTGCGCACCAAGCCAATGTCCTTGGGGCGAAAAAGCGTTTTCAAACTATTTAGGTTCAGATCAAGCTGAGTGGTTGAAACACGATGCAACCGCTTTGGTGCAAACAAAAACAGCTCATTTTGCCGATATTTTAATTGATCAGGGTTTGAGTGATCAGTTTTATAGCCAGCTCAATCCTGCATTATTTCAGCAAGCCTGTCAGGCTGCGGGCCAGCCACTGACGCTGCGCGAACATGCAGGCTATGACCATGGTTATTACTTTATTCAAAGTTTTATTGATGATCACCTGCAGTTTCATGCCGTACAGCTCGAATCTTAAATCTTGATTTGTCATATTTATTCTTAATTTTTGACTAGAAATCATCCAGCACTGGCATTAACATGGTTGGGTGATTGATTTTTTGTTCTTAAAAAATAAAACAGTAAAATAATAGATAGGGTATACATGCAAAATTCAGAGGCATCTTTGCCACCTGTAGAGGCTTCTTTTGAAGCAAGTTGGCCACCTCCACCAGCCGTTCCCACGGATGAGCCAAACGCCTATTTGGGACAGACCTTTCGTTTCCAGTTCCGTGGTAATGCCCGAGAGTACTTTGGCATTTGGATTGTGAATATCTTATTGACCATTGTTACCTTCAGTTTATATGCGCCTTGGGCGAAGGTTAGACGCTTACGCTATTTTTATGGCAACACGGTGTTTTATCGCCGCAAGTTTGATTTTACGGGTGTACCTACACGTATCCTGATTGGTCGAATTATTGCTTTGGGCGTGTACTTTGGTGCTTCAGCTTTGGCTCAGGTATCTTGGCAAGCTTCTTTAATTGGTTTCCTCATCATCTTTTTATTGGTTCCGTGGTTGGTGCGTTCAACCATTCGTTTCCGAGCGCGGAACAGTAAATTTGGCAATAGCCGCTTTTATTTTACAGGCACAACCAAAGAAGCCTATATCTTGGCGCTGAAAGGCATTTTGATTTACATCTTTACCCTTGGGATCTTTTTCCCTGTGCTATTTTGGTATTTTAAAAAATACACGCTGGATAATTTACAACTCGGGCAATTACGTTTTGAGCTACATGCCGATTGGCCTGACTATATGCGTGCCATGTATGTCCCGGTGTTTTTGTTTATTGGAATCGTCTTTGTTTTAGGATTATTCGTTGCCTTCACCCTTCAAGTGGGGAGCAGTTCTCCAACCCAGTTTGGGATCATCGTGGCGGTAATTTATATGATTGCTGCTTTTATGATTTGGCCGCTGATGATGGCTCGTATTTTTATTACCACATGGAATAAAGCCACGTTGGGGCGTAGCCCTTTCCAAACGGACTGTGGTCAGATGCATTATGCATGGATCGTGATGACCAACTGGATTTTAAAAATCCTCTCGCTCGGTTTGTTATCTGCATGGGCTGCGGTGCGTTTGTATCAGTATCAAATTGAGTCATTAACTTTAACCCTAAAAAATGATCCAGATCGTATGTACAATTTGGCTCAAGATGACCCGAATGCTATTGCTGAAGAGCTGAGTGATATTTTTGACATCGATATTTCGCTGTAACGAGGCTTAAATGCAGGAACAAAACATCACCTTTTACGATGGGCAGATTTCTAAGCCTTATCCAGCCACGATTGCACCGATAGACCGAGAAACGGTGTTGATCTGTTATAACCAGCAGCAGCGTCGTTATTACTATGCCGATATGCAGTTGATTGGGGCATTGGGGCAGATTCAACCTGTGATTGAGTTGAAAGATGATGCACGGATTGAATTTCCACAAGCATTGCCTGACTGGTTTGAGCTGAACAAAAAGCATGTACAGCATTCGATTTGGAAATTAGAACGCTCACCAAGTCTCATCTTGTTTAGTGTGGTGTTTGTTGCCGCTTTTATCTTCGCCATTTTAAGATGGGGTATTCCAAGCGCAGCACATTATGTCGCGATGCAACTACCTGCCGATACCATCTATAAACTCGGCGATGAAGCGCAAGAACAAGTGTTTAAGCTGACGGGACCTTCGACTATCCCCCTTGCGCGTCAAAAACAAATCATACAAAGCTATCAAGACCTTGTTGCCAATGGACAACCTGCCAAAGTACTGTTTCGTGCAGGCGGACAAATTGGAACGAATGCTTTAGCGCTGCCAAACAACACCATTATTCTGACCGATGAACTGGTTAATTTAGCCAAAGATGATCATGAAATTATTGGGGTTTTAGCACATGAGCAAGGGCACTTGGTCGAGCGACATAGCTTACAGCAAGCCTTATCGAGTTTAGGTTTTAGTGTGCTGTTGATTGCAGTGACGGGGGACAGTTCGGCCTTATTTACAACTTTGCCTGTGGCTTTGGTTGGTGCCAGTTATTCACGCAATTTTGAAAGTGATGCAGACTTGTATGCCATGCAAGTGCTGGATAAAAACCATATCTCCAGCTTACATTTGGCAAACTTTTTAGCGCGTATGGAAGCCGATGCACGTGCCGAAGAGGAAGAAAAGCAGCCGCAAGGGAAGTCCGAAGAAGAGGAGGAAGCTGGCATTGGTTCATTCTTCCAAAGTCACCCTGCGACCCAAGAGCGTATTGCGGCTATTCGCCAATTTAACCAACAGCAACGGTTATCAAACTAATTCATTCAGCCGCTGACTTAAACTTGTGTCCATGTTGCCGTGAGGGGCGTTTGTCCCATACGGACCAGGTGATCTAAGACCACCTGTTCTAAGTGACTCAGTTTCTCTTCACTGGCCTCAATGCTGACATGTAAATGTTCGGCTTGAGGCCTTAACAGTACGCGTGCTTCAGGCATGATAATGGTAAAACTACTGGGTTCTTGTTCGATTTCAAACTTATGTTTCCAATGATTCACTAGTCGTTTTGCAATTCGAGCCGCATCTGTCGTGACAATATCCGCAGTACTTTTCATATTTACCTCGTCGATTGATCACTTACCATAACAGTTTCAAGCCAAATGAAAAGTTGAATGTTGCAACGCTACGTTGCAAATTTAGAAAGCTTAGCGCTTTCTTTTTTCACAAGTCCCAGTTCAAAAGCTGAATTTGCTATAATGCTTTTATTCCCTTTTGTATAAGCCAGGTACACGCATGTCCAAGCCTTATTTAATTGCACCATCTATTCTCTCTGCTGACTTTGCCCGTTTAGGTGAAGACGTTGAACATGTACTTGCAGCAGGTGCAGACGTGGTTCACTTTGATGTGATGGATAACCACTATGTGCCAAACCTGACTTTTGGTGCTGGTATTTGTAAGGCACTCAAGAACTACGGCATCAAAGCCCCAATTGATGTGCATTTGATGGTCAAACCTGTCGATCGCATGATTGGTGACTTCCTAGAAGCAGGTGCGGACATTATTACCTTTCATCCAGAAGCCTCTGACCATATTGACCGTTCTTTACAGTTGATTAAATCTGGAGGTGCAAAAGCTGGTTTGGTCTTTAACCCAGCAACGCCGTTACATTATTTAGATTATGTGCTCGATAAAGTCGATCAAATTTTGTTGATGAGTGTGAACCCAGGTTTTGGCGGTCAAAAATTTATTCCGATGACTTTAGACAAACTGCGTGAAGCACGCAAAATTATTGATGCTTCAGGGCGTGATATTCGTTTAGAAGTAGATGGCGGCGTGTCGCCTGCAAATATTCGCGAGATTGCGGAAGCGGGTGCAGATATGTTTGTTGCTGGTTCAGCTATTTTTGGAAAACCAGATTATAAAGCTGTGATTGATGATATGCGTGCAGAGCTTGCAAAAGTGGGTGCGGTAAAGGTTTAAGCTCATAGGTATAAATGCTATACATCCTGTGGATAACTTTATGGATAAACTGGTGGATATCTATGTTGATAACGATATGGATAACTTGATTAATATTCAAACGTTTACACAGCAATGGTTTAGTATTTAGACGTTAAATGTATAAAAAGGACTCATTTGAGTTCTTTTTTATGGTGTGAAAGCCTGATTCTTACTGATGCTTTATTCATCTGTACTTAAAAATAGCGCTGTTTAAAAAATAACTTTATTGTTTAAGTGTGCGTGGTGGCTAAACCGTCGCAGTAATTGAATTTAAATTTATAATCTTGTGTATAAGCCATTCTTTGCTTATCCTGTTGATTGGGATCAGCAACAAAAGGTCAGGCATTTACATGCACAGAGCGTTTGTTGCGTTGAAATATCATTCTTCACTGACTAAATAGGATTGATTGTGCGTTCATTGCTCAAGACACATTCTTGGTTTGTCTTACTCATTATTTTGGTAATGGGGTGGAGTGGTATTGCCCAAGCTTCGGCAGCACCGGTGCATCAAATGATGCAGCTCAGTATGCAGGCTGCAACCAGTGAGCAAAGTTCAGCGTATGAAGCAGGTATGCAAAGCATGCTCGACTGTCATCAAACGAAATCATCGAGTCCAGTCTCTGGACATCAAATGCATATAGCTCAGACCGACATAACAGCGAAGAGCAATTGTCATGCCTTGGATATGCTGCAAAATAAGCAAGTTCAGTGTCAGGAGTGTGCACAGTATCACTGCCAAACGACGCTGACGCTTTTAGACGTTGAACCGCTTGCAGTGGTTCAGCTTGAAGCCGCTTTAGTACAATCATCCCCCCATTTTCGTTATCAAGCTCAACATCTAGTGGGCTATTGGCAAGAAATTCTACGTCCTCCTAAAGCCTAATCCTGATTTTTAAAACTTTATTTTTAAAATTATTAGGATTTAGTCATGTCTATTCAATTTAAACAAAGCCTCATCCTTGGGGCATGTCTGATGTCATCTTCTTGGAGCTTTGCCGCAGTCAAAGAATACCAATTGGTGATTGATGAAAGTCCCATCAATTTAACGGGAAAGTCGTTAAAACGCATTAGCGTTAATGGGCAGTTTCCTGCACCTCTGCTTGAGTTTGAGGAAGGCGATGATGCGGTCATTCGTGTTAAAAACAACCTCAAAAAACAGGATTCATCGATCCACTGGCATGGTTTGCTTTTACCTGGGCTGATGGATGGTGTACCAGGTTTTAACGGGTTTAATGGTATTCAGCCGAAGAGCGAATTTGTCTATAAGTTCAAAGTGCGCCAAAGTGGCACTTATTGGTACCATGCGCATTCTAAAGGACAGGAACAAGATGGGCTGTATGGCGCATTGGTTATTTATCCCAAAGACAAAAAGCCTTTAGCTCAGCATGAAAAAGCCGAGCGTGATTATGTGGTGATGCTGTCGGACTTTCATGAGCAGAGTAGTGAACAGATTCAGAAGAATTTGAAAATTTCTGCCGAGTATTATCAAAATCAGCGTGAAACCGTTGCTGACGTGTGGAAACAAGTACAGCGTGAGGGCTTAAAAGCCGCGTGGCAAGACCGTTCCATGTGGAACCAAATGCGCATGCTAAAAACGGATCTGTCGGATGTCACGGGTTATACCTTCCTGATCAATGGTAAAACGCCTGAGCAGAACTGGACAGGTATGTTTAAGCCGAATGAGAAGGTTCGGTTGCGTTTGATCAATGCCTCAGCCATGTCTTTTTTTGATATCCGTATTCCTCATTTAAAAATGACTGTGGTCAGTGCAGATGGTCAACCCGTTAAACCCGTTCCAGTGGATGAGTTTCGGATTGGAACTGCTGAAACTTATGATGTGATTGTGGAGCCGAAAGCAGGGCATTACCAAATTGAAGCAGAGTCGATTGACCGTTCAGGCTACGCCATTGGAACTTTACACAATGAGTTGACTCCAATGGCACAGAGCATACATATGCCTGCGCCACGTCCACGCTCATTGTTGACCATGGAAGATATGGGGCACGGCTCAGAACATTCAGGTATGGATCATTCACAGATGAACCATGAAACAATGCCTGAAATGGATCACTCAAAGATGAGTCATGAAGCGATGCCTGCAATGGATCACTCCAAAATGAACCCTGAAGCGATGCCTGAAATGGATCATTCGAAGATGAATCATGCGGCGATGGCTGGTATGGATCACTCAAAGATGAATCATAAGACCATGTCTGAGATGAATCATACACAGATGGGTCATGCGCAACAGAATACGACAGCAAGTTCGGTACAGAAAGCTGTTACACCAGTGTATGGTTGGGCGAATGCCTCTACCCCTAAAGGTGATAAGGCATTGCAATATAGCGATCTGAAATCCTTAGCACCTCAAAAAGATACCCGTGAGGCGACGAGCGAGTTAGTGATTCGTTTAGGTGGAACTATGGAGCGCTATTTGTGGACCATCAACGGGAAAAAATTTAGCGACGCTGAACCGTTGAAAGTGAAGTACGGCGAGCGTATTCGGATCAAATTTATCAATGACAGTATGATGGCGCATCCGATGCATTTGCACGGTATGTTTATGCAACTGGAAAATGGACAAGCCGCAGTTGATATGCCAAATAAGCACACTTTGATTGTGCCACCGGGCAAAACAGTGACTGCTTTATTGACTGCCGATGAGTTAGGCGAATGGGCCATTCACTGTCATCTACTTTACCACATGAGCTCAGGCATGATGAATAAACTGATTGTGGCTAATGTGAGTGATAGTCAAGTGTCCACAACCCCAATTCAAGAGCAAAAAACAGCAGCTCAAGTTGAACCAAAAGGAGATGAACATGCGCATCACTAATCTTTTTTCAGGTTTTGCCCTAGCTGTTAGTGTCTTATTGAGTTCGTTAGCGATGGCTGCTGAATCTCATGCACAGCATGAAAAACAAAAAGCCAAATCTACAAGTCAAGTTCAGTCCAAAGATATGGCACATGAGCATCATCAGCATAGTGCCGATGAGCATGCCCAGATGCTGAAACAGAAAAATGCGGTGGGTCAGTCTTCATCGGAGAAGCAAGCTCAAACTCAACCAAGCAAGCAGCCGAATGTTCAGAAAGGAGATCATCATGCGCACCATTAATCTTTTTTCAAAAAGCATATTGAGCAGTTCTTTAGTGTTGATGAGTGCTGCGGCTATGGCGCATGAAGGGCATCATATGCCTGCTGAAGCAAATGCAAATATGTCCATGACCACTGAGTCGGTGATGTCACAACATGCACAGCATCAGGCGATGACCACTCCAACTCAAGCTACTCCACAGACTAGCGCACAACATGTACAGCAGATGAATCATGATTCGACAGCACATACGCATGATCACCGCAAAGAGCACGGTGCGCAAATTTATGCGGTCACTACGGTCGATAACAAATGGTTGCTGAATGAAGAAGGCGATGGTGGTTTAAAGTCTGAGTTTGAAACCCGTATCGGGACAGATGAAAATAAGTTGTTTATCAAAGTACATGCGGATAAGCAGGAAGCGCATAAGGCTGAGTATGATGCCAAAGTGCTGTATAGCCGTATGATTTCAGACTTTTGGGATGTACAGGCGGGTGCACGTTACCGAGCTGAAAAAGTGGAGCGTGAACAGCAGGGATGGGATACGGAAGAAAAAGTGGATGGGGTGCTTGGCTTACATGGTTTAGCGCCGTATTTCTTTGAAACTGATGCTTACGTATATGCTGGTGCAGACAATTATGCTGCGTTTAGTTTAGAAACCGAGCGGGACTTGTTACTGACCCAAAAGCTGATTTTTAAACCTTATTTAGATCTGAACATTATTTTCAGTGATGACTCTAAATATGCCAAAAAATCAGGCCTTAGTAATGCAGCTGTCGGTCTTGAGACGCGTTATGAAATCAGCAAAAAAGTCATGCCTTATGTGGACATTGCCTATGAATATAGCAAAGGCAATGAAGCGACGGCTTGGCAGGCTGAAAGTGACGAAGAGAAAGGTTGGCAGTACGGAATGGGTCTCCGCTTTAAATTTTAAGCAAGAAGTTTAGATTTAAAGTGAATATCTAAGATTGCACCAGATTTGTGCTTAAAGAGTGATCTGCTGGTTCGGATCACTCTTTTTTGCGCTTTAATGATTTCTAAGTGTGTAAATCATTCATTTTGGTGCACTCTTTGCTATAATTTGAGGCATATTTAGGAGGAACGACCTCCCTCATATTGAGAAAATTCGTCAGGACGGCCTGACTCTAGTAAAGAGGAGTCAGTAGCATGGCTTGGGTTTTTCTTATCTTTGCGGGTCTGTTTGAAATCGTTTGGGCATATTCAATGAAGCTGTCTGAAGGGTTTAGCAAACTCACACCCAGCATCATCACCATTGTATTCATGATTTTAAGTTTTGGTTTACTGGCCTATGCAATGCGAACATTGCCGCTAGGGACCGCGTATACCATTTGGACAGGAATTGGTGCGATTGGATCTTTCTTGTTGGGGATTTTTATTTTAGGTGAACCCGCAACTGCTATGCGGATGTTTGCTGCGGTGCTGATTGTATCGGGCCTGATTTTGATGAAACTCTCATCAAGCTAAATTCATTCAAATATGTAAAGCTTCAAACGATCCTTCGTTTGAAGCTTTGTTGTTTCTGCTCGGAATAAAAGGTGTTTTGCGTATGGCGTGGGTGATTTTAATTGTTGCAGGTTTACTCGAAGTGGTTTGGACCTATGCAATGAAAGTATCGGATGGTTTTACTAAACTGACACCGAGTATTTTAACCCTCGTATTTATGGTGGCCAGTTTTGCGCTGCTTTCTTATGCCATGAAGACCTTACCTTTGGGCACTGCCTATACGGTTTGGACAGGGATTGGCGCGATTGGTTGGTATTTTGATTTTGGGTGAACCTGCCAATGCCATGCGGATGCTCGCAGCGGTTTTAATCATTTCTGGGCTTGTACTGATGAAACTTTCATCGTCATAATGTTGCATACATAGACAATTTTTGTGGTGAACCATGCGCTTATTTTTTAAATATATGCCATCTCCTGTCGGGGTACTGAGACTGGTGGCACATGATCAAGCTTTGGTTGCCGTATTGTGGGAAAATGAAAACCCCAAACGGGTACGCTTAGCTGAGTTGGTCGAACACAATCAGCATCCGATTTTGTTGGAAACTGAACGACAGTTGAGCGAGTATTTTGCGGCAAAACGTCAAAGTTTTGATTTGCCTTTGGATTTTGCGGGGACAGATTTTCAGAAGAAAGTTTGGCAGGCTTTACTGCAAATTCCGTTTGGTGAAACCCGAAGCTATAAAGATATTGCGCTAGAGATTGGCAATGTAAAAGCCGTTCGTGCAGTGGGCGCAGCCAATGGCAAAAATCCGATTTCAATTATTGCGCCGTGTCATCGGGTTGTGGGAGCGAATGGAAAATTGGTCGGCTTTGCAGGCGGTCTGGACAATAAAGATATTTTATTGACGCTTGAGAAAATTGCGAATTAAGATCATTTTTCGGAGTTTTTATGCTCGTATTTTAGTTTAATAATTTTAAAATCAGTACGTTGTCTTTTAATCTATATTCTTTTAAAGAATCGTGTCTTTAACTCAAATAACGATGAATAATATGATAAGTCAAATTGTGGGGAATGTGTTTTCAGAGCTGTGGTGGATGTTGCTGATCTTGTTCGGGATCGGCCTTTTAAAAGCGTTTAAGCCTTATCTGAAAGGAAAATTCGGCGAGTTCGCAGTTCAAGCGCATGTGAAATTATATTTGGATGAACGTTATATTCTAATTAACGATGTGACTTTGCCTGATGAGCAGGGCGGAACGACTCAAATTGACCATATTCTATTGAGCCCTTTTGGCGTTTTTGTGATTGAAACCAAAAACTATAAGGGGTGGATTTTTGGTGGTGAGCGTCAAAAGATGTGGACACAGAAAATTTATAAAAAGAGCTTTAAATTTCAAAATCCGCTACATCAAAACTATAAACACGTCAAAGTACTGCAAAGTGTGTTGCAAGATATTGTCGATGTAGATTATATCCATTCTGCTGTGGTGTTCATGCCTGAATGTGAGTTTAAAACTGCGATGCCCAGTACGGTATTTAAAGGTAAAGCATGGGTCGATTATATTAAGACCTTTGACATAGAAGTGATTCCAGCGATGAAACTGAAAAGGATTCAGCTTCGGATTGAAAAAGAAGTGTTAGAAAAGTCATGGAAAACCAACCGTGAGCATGTGGCACATTTAAAACAACGCCATCAAGATGGTTAAATACTCCATTCCAAAGGTGACTCATTCATTTTGTGCCGAAAACTAAAATCTAGAATTTAAAAAAAAAAGCCAGTCCATTTCTTCATGGACTGGCTTTTATCTTTGCAGTTTTTTTCTAACTTAAAAACGCTTCGGAATTTTTTGACCGCCTTCAACAGGTGTTTCTGCCTGTTTTAATACGCCAAAGAGCCATGTTTCGGCATGATGTACTGCAACTTTAACACTGTCACCTTGCGCCAAACGACCAGCAATAAAACTCGCCAGCGAACAACCTGAACCGTGATATTCGCCTGCTAAACGCGGGCAGCGAGTTTCAGAAATGAGCTCGCCATTCACAAACAGGGCATTACGAATATAGTCTGGTGTGTCTTCATGACCACCTTTGACCAGTACCGCTTTGGCACCCATTTCAAACAGTTTTTGCGTTGCGGTAGCTAAGTCATCGAGACCCGTTAACGCCCGTAATTCAACTGTATTTGGGGTAATAATGTCCGCCAATGGGATCAGCTCAACAAAGGCTTTGACCAAGGTGGCTTGATCACCCAGTGAACCGCCACTGTTTGCCACTAAAACAGGGTCGAGCACATACTTGTACTCAGGATGTTCACGTAGAAACTCAGCCAGTGCTGCAATATTATCTGTGGTGCCTAACATGCCAGACTTTACGGCTTTAATCGGTAAATCACCGACAACAGCGTTCGCCTGAGCTAACAGCAATTCTTTTGACGTTGCTTCAAAGCCAAACACTTGTTGCGAGTTTTGAACAGTGAGTGCTGTACACGCAATGGCTGCATGCGCACCACTTTGACCAACCGCTTCGATATCGGCCTGTAAACCAGCACCACCTGAAGGGTCTAAACCAGAAAAGCACAGTACGGTTGCGCGCACAGAAATATCCTTGTTGCGAAAATTTGCGATAGTATAGGCAACTTTGGCAGAACTCTCGATAGTATTTTATTTAAAGCCCAAGAAGGATCAGCTGTGATTAAACATATTTTGCTAGATTTAGATGGAACCTTAACAGATCCGAAAGTTGGCATTACCACCAGTGCGCGTTATGGCTTAAACAAAGTCGGACATCCCATTGCTGAAGATCTAAACATTGACTGGATTATTGGGCCACCCCTAAAAGCGTCTTTGGCAAAACTCTTAAATGTTACAGTGGACGATGTTTTGGCAGAGCAAGCTTTATTGGGCTATCGTGAGCGTTTTGCGGTGAAAGGTTTATATGAAAACCATTTATTTGCCGATGTTGAACCGACCTTAAAAAAACTGACCGAGCAGGGCTATCACTTATATTTGGCGACAGCAAAACCAGAAGTCTATGCCCGTCAAATCTTAGAGCATTTCAATTTACTGCAATACTTCGTGCATCCTTATGGCAGTGAGCTGAACGGTGAGCGCACCAATAAAGGAGAGTTGATTGCTTATATTTTAGAAAAAGAGCAGTTAAAAGCAGAAGAATGTCTGATGGTTGGGGATCGTGAGCATGACATTTTGGGTGCACGTCGCAACGGTATTGAAACCATTGCGGTGGAATACGGTTATGGTTCTGATCAAGAGTTGACGGAAGCCACACCTAAAGCACGAATTAAAACCTTTGCTGATATTTTGGACTTGATTTAACGCAGATAGAATTTAATTCGGACAGGATTTAAATAACGTCTTTTTCGATTGCGCACCACTTTTATACATAAAAACAGTCGTGCGCAGTGATTAAAAAATTAAAGTCCCAACATGCGTCTAATTTCATTCACTAACAGTGCCGGATTGGCCTGCTGATGGGGAATGGTAAGGCTGTTGAAGCCATCACCACGAAATTTACGATCCACTTCTAAAAGCACATGGGTTTGATGTTGCTCTGCCACAAAGGACACTTCAACTTCGTTGATGCTGTTGAACAATTGCGTAGGTTTAAATTCAAGTTCTTGATAACAACCAATGCTCGAGTGGAAGCCGTTACCACGTAGTTGACCTTTTTCAACATCGATGCTCATCAACTGAAAACCGCATTGCTGCATGGCTTGAATAAACGCCTGCATAGCCGGTGTCGGTAAAATCTGTAAATAGTCTTTATCAGTTGCATCGAGCCCCCAGTCCACATCTAAATGCGTATGTAACCACACTCGGGTTTTATTGAGGCGGCAAGGCACATCTGTAATTGGCGTTTCAAAGGGCAGTTGAATCGAAAAAGGAAATGCATGTGACTGATGGGCTTGTAACTCAAAAGCCCCGCTAATGTGCCACTCAGCAATACTTAACGCGCTATTGTACTCAGCATCGTCTGACTCAACCTCGGCTGTGGTCATGAGCTTTAAATAAATACCGTTGATAATTTTATTAGACGCCGCACCTTTAAAAATAACCTCACCCTGAATGGTTTGACCCGCTTGTGGCGCGATGGTGTGTAAACGAGTATCGACTTGAATGCCTTGTAAGCCAAGACTAGACATAAGTTTGTTAAACATGGTGTAGAACTTCCAATAGGGAATCGATGGGTTTTAAATATTTAAAGTGAATGCATTTTTAAGATGCATATTTTTAATAAGCTGTTAGCGAATGTCCAAATAAAAACTTTCTTTGACTTCTTCCATCACAATGTAACTGTGCGATGACGCTGAAGAGGGCAGTTTTTTTAGTAAATCACCCAATAGGCGTCGGTAGGCACTCATTTCTTTTAAACGGGCTTTGACCAAATAATCGAATTCACCTGAAATCAGATGGCATTCTAAAACTTCAGGAATTTCGACCAAGTCACGTGCCACTTGATCAAACACATCGCCAGACTTGGCCGATAGCTTAATCTCTAAAAACACCAATAAGTTTCGATCGACCAGTTGTGGATTGAGTCGTGCGTAGTAACCCATGATAATACCGTCGCGCTCTAAGCGTTTGACACGTTCTGAACAGGGGGTGGTTGAGAGGTTGACGCGAGAGGCCAATTCACTAATCGCAATTCGTCCATCACGCTGTAAAATGTCTAAAATCTGCTGATCAATCCGATCTAATTTACGCATTATAAATTTCCTATGTTTAGAATTTTAGCGCGACAAAAATGGCGATTTACCTAGATTATAATATTAAAAACAGTGAAAAAAACTATTAACCTAAAAATATACTAGTGAAATAAACTAGTGTATGTAAGGGATCAGTCATGCGTGTAATTGTCTTAGGTAGTGGTGTCATCGGTGTTGCAAGTGCGTATTACCTTGCACAACAAGGCGCAAGCGTTACGGTTTTAGACCGTCAAGCTGGTCCTGCTGAAGAAACTAGCTTTGGTAACGCAGGGCAAATCTCTCCAGGTTATTCTACACCGTGGGCTGCACCCGGTATTCCGTTTAAAGCCGTAAAGTGGATGTTCCAACACCATGCACCGTTAGCGATTAACATCGATGGTAGCATGTGGCAGTTGAACTGGATGGCGCAAATGTTGAAAAACTGCAATCCACAAAGCTATGCCATTAACAAAGAGCGTATGACGCGTGTTGCTGAATACAGCCGTGACTGCTTACGTGAACTGCGTAAAGAAACAGGCATTCACTATGAGAACCGTGCGAAAGGAACTTTACAGGTTTTCCGTAATGAAGCTCAATTGGATGCCGTACAACGTGACATCCAAGTATTAAAAGAATGTGGCGTCGACTACGAACTATTATTAAAAGATGACTTAGCCAAAGTTGAGCCAGCTTTAGCCTATGCCAAAGACAAACTGGTCGGTGGTTTACATTTGCCGAATGATGAAACAGGTGACTGTTACTTATTTACCAATGCGTTGGCAAATCTTGCCAAAGACATGGGCGTAGAATTTAAATTTAACCAAAATGTTGAAAAACTAGTGGTTGAAGGGGATGAAATCAAAGGCGTGGTGGTTGATGGTCAGGTGCTTACAGCAGACCGTTATGTGCTCGCTTTCGGTAGTTATTCACGTGATTTCTTAAAACCATTGAATTTGAATTTGCCTGTGTACCCTGTCAAAGGCTACTCACTGACCATTCCAATTGTAGATCCTGCATTTGCACCGCAGTCTACGGTGCTTGATGAAACTTATAAAATTGCCATTACGCGTTTTGACCAACGTATCCGTGTGGGGGGGATGGCAGAACTGAGTGGTTTCAACCACGGTTTAAATCAAGACCGCCGTGCAACCTTGGAAATGGTGACTCAAGACTTATTCCCAGGTGGAAATTTAGCTGAAGCAAGTTTCTGGACGGGTTTACGTCCAATGACACCAGACTCTACGCCAATTATTGGTGCGACTCGTTTTAAAAACTTATTCTTGAATACAGGACATGGCACCTTGGGTTGGACCATGGCATGTGGTTCAGGCAAGCTCATTAGTGACTTGGTGATGAACCATCAACCAGACATCAGTACTGAAGGTCTATCGATTCAACGTTATCCTTCAGCAGCCTAATTCGTTTTAGGTCATATTGATTCAAGGAAGAAGAAAATGCCACGTTCAATTACTGCAGTGATTCATAGCCAATCACTGCAGCATAATTTAAATGTTGCTCGCACTAAAATGCCGAATAGCCAAGTCTATGCGGTGGTCAAAGCCAATGCCTATGGTCATGGCATTGAACGTGTCTATCAAGCGTTCAAATCTGCTGATGGTTTTGCGTTGCTCGATTTGGCAGAGGCGAAACGTATCCGTGCTTTGGGCTGGACAGGTCCAGTCCTGTTACTCGAAGGTATTTTCTCAGAGCAAGACCTATTTGACTGCCATGAGTTGGGTCTAAGCTTCAGTATTCATAGTGAATATCAACTCGAATGGTTAGCGCGTTTTCCTTTAGAGGCGCAGTTCGATGTTTATTTAAAAATGAACAGCGGCATGAACCGTTTAGGTTTTCGTCCGGAACAGTACCGTCAAGTGTGGCAGCAGCTTTCCAGCTTGCCTCAAGTTCAACGTTTGACCCATATGATGCATTTTTCGGATGCCGATGGTGAGCGTTTCGGACGTGACGGCATTGCGCATCAATGTCAGTTATTTGATGCCATCACCCATGATCTACCGGGTGCACGTTCAGTCAGTAACAGTGCAGCCATTCTCCGCCATGAACAGTTGCAGTCGGATGTGATCCGTAGCGGCATCATGCTCTATGGCAGCTCTCCAGATTATCCAAGCCACTCCATTCAAGACTGGGATTTGCAACCTGCCATGAGTTTGCGCAGCGAGTTGATTGCCATTCAGCAATTAAAAGCAGGCGATAGCGTCGGTTATGGCTCAAAGTTCATTGCTGAAACCGACATGCGTGTGGGTATTGTGGCTTGTGGTTATGCCGATGGTTATCAACGGATTACCGCAACAGGTACGCCTATTTTAGTTGATGGACAACGCAGCAGCTTGGTCGGACGTGTCAGCATGGATATGTTGGCGGTCGATTTATCTCACCTCCCAAATGCCCAAGTTGGCAGCGAAGTGGTGCTGTGGGGTACATCGAAACAGGGTGCTGTGCTCAGCATTGATGAAGTCGCAGCAGGTTCAGGCACGATTGGCTATGAGCTGATGTGTGCTGTCACTGCACGTGTCAATTTCATCCAAGATTAAATTTTATTTTTATACAGTTTCATACAAGGAAAGACCTATGTCACATTCAGACATTCAAAAATTCAACACCAACGAAGTCATGAGTGCAGTCACTGTGTTTAATCAAGTGGTGTATTTGTCAGGGCAAGTGCCAAAAAATACCGACAATGATGTCGCAGGTCAGACCCGTGAAATTTTAGCAACAATTGATGAGCTTTTAGCTTTGGCAAATACAGATAAATCACGTTTGTTATCTGCTCAGCTTTACATCAAAAATCTCTCTGATTTTTCAACAGTCAATGCGATTTGGATTGATTGGATGAACGGTTGTGTAGCGCCTTCGCGTGCCACGATTCAGGCTGATTTGGTTAATCCAAACTGGTTGATCGAAATTGCAGTGACGGCTGCACAAAACTAATTTTTTAAACTCTCCCCGTGTATATCAGCGCTTGGGTTTCAACCGAAGTGCTGATGAGCGTATAAATGCCGCCCGTTAGGATAACGAGCACTGTATGAACATGGTTTATACGCAAAAAAGGACTTTAACAGGATGTTAAATTATGACGACTACCCCACAAGCTGACGGTGCAAATGCATCATCGCATGAATTACAACGGAAATTATCCAACCGCCACCTGCAATTGATTGCCATTGGTGGCGCGATTGGTACGGGCCTGTTCATGGGTTCGGGCAAAACCATCTCTCTTGCTGGTCCTTCGATTCTGATCATTTATATGATTATCGGGACCATGTTCTTCTTCCTAATGCGTGCATTGGGCGAAATTTTATTGTCAAATTTGCACTATAAGTCGTTTATCGACATGGCTCATGATCTGATTGGGCCGGGTGCGGGTTACTATATCGGTTGGTCGTATTGGCTCGGTTGGGTCTTGGTTGGTATTGCGGACTTGGCAGCCATTATTAACTATCTCGGCTTTTGGCTCCCGCCAGACATGGCCTTTACTCCCATGGGACAGGCTTTAATCAGTGTCGGCTGTGTGCTGTTTGTCCTTGGGTTAAATTTACTGACCGTGAAACTCTTCGGTGAAATTGAATTTTGGTTTGCTTTAATCAAAATTTTAGCCATTTTAGGGCTGATCGTGATTGGTGGCTTTATGGTGTTTAGCCATTTCCAAGCACCGGGTGGTTCAGTTGCAAGCTTTAGTCATGTTTGGTCGCATGGTGGTATGTTCCCTCAAGGTGGTAGTGGCTTTCTAGCAGGTTTTCAAATTGCACTCTTTGCCTTTGTCGGTGTAGAGCTAATTGGAACCATGGCTGCTGAAACCAAAGATCCTGAAAAGAACTTACCGAAAGCAGTGAATGCGATTCCAACCCGTATCATTTTGTTCTATGTCTTGTCATTATTTGTGGTGATGTCGGTGACGCCGTGGAATCAAATCCCTGCGGATCAAAGCCCGTTCGTTTCACTATTTTTACATGCGGGTATTCCAACTTCAGCCATCATTATGAACTTGGTGGTGCTTTCTTCAGTGATGTCTTCAATGAATAGTGGTGTGTTCTCTACATCACGTATGCTGTTTGGTTTGGCAAAAGAAGGGCAAGCACCACAGAGCCTAGCTCGTCTATCAAAACGTTCGGTACCAGCGAAAGGCTTATTCTTCTCATGTGCTTTTATCATGGCAGGTGCGGCGCTACAGTACTTTGTACCGAACACGGTTGAAGCCTTTACATTAGCCAGCTCATTGTGTGTGATTCTGTTCATCAGTATTTGGAGCATTATTATGGTGTGCTATATCCGTTACCGTAAATTGCGTCCTGAGCTCCATGCAAAATCGACCTTTAAGATGCCGGGCGGTGTTTGGATGTCTTATGTGGTCTTAATCTTCTTGTTCTTTACGTTGATTATTTTGAGTTTAGAGGCGGATACGCTTCGCGCATTAATGATTAGTCCATTATGGGTGATTATTTTAGCCGTGACGTATCAACTACTGTACAAACCGCGTATGAAAAAACGTCTGTTAGGACAGCAACTGGATAACTAAGTAACATTTATTCTGTACTCGTGATGTTTGAAAGAAAGCCCTGCATAAGCAGTAATGCCAGTCAGTTTCTTAACTGACTGGCATTTTCTTTTTTAAGTTTGAGGTTTTATTCGATACGTGACTATGTCATCCGCAACCTGTCTAATATTTAAAGTGGACTGTTTTTGCAACGAAAATTTTTAAATACAGAAAGTGAACAGGTTTTGCGGATGACAAATGTTTTTGGTTCTTTTGGCGAAACAAAAGAACAAAACGAACTCCAGCAATTAAAATTTAAAAACAGTAAGACTCCGCAGTAAAGAGCTAAAACTCATTCTGTACTCATGATGTTTGAAAGAAAGCCCTGCATAAGTAGGGCTTTCTTTTGTGCTTAAGCTGAATCAATGGGTTCTAATTCAGTGTTAGATCATTGTATGATTTTATATATAAAAGCTGTCTAAATCAGGCGGTTTCACTTTTAATGAGACACTTTAAAATTTTAATAATGATTTATGCGTAATTATAAAATTGACATCCTGCGTGGCGTGTCCATCCTTTTGGTGCTGATTCACCATTTCAATATTCCGTATAAATTACACGATACCTTTCTCGGTATCCCGATTGGGGGTGAGACCTTAAGTACCTTGATTGCCCGAAACGGTAACTATGGTGTGACCATGTTTTTTGTCATTTCGGGTTTTTTGATTACCCAGCATACCTTGCAGCGTAGTGGATCTTTGGCGCAGATTAAGCTGAAAGATTTTTATATCCGTCGTATTGCCCGAATCATACCGTGTCTGGTGTTATTGGTTGCGATGGTCAGTGTGCTCGGAAGTTTAGGATTGCAACCCTTTCTCAATCAGTCGCCCAATGGCAAAGAGGTGTCCTATGCTGTGACTGTTCTTTCAGCTTTGAGCTTCTGGATGAATCTATTGATTATTGAATATGGCTGGGTGAACTATGCCTTGGGCGTATTGTGGTCTTTATCGGTTGAAGAGGTTTTCTATTTAGCGTTTCCTGTCCTATGTTTAGGGCTTGGTCGAGGCAAGGGGTTTATTGTTTTTTTGTTCGCTGTCATCGCGTATGCACCGTATTTTCGTGCCTTACATTTTGGCGAGGAAAGCGGCGCTTATCTGTATCATTATTTCTCTAGCTTTGATGGAGTTGCCATTGGCTGCCTCACCGCAATGTATGCGCAACATTTTAAAGCTGCAATTTACAATCCAAAAATGATTGTTGCAGTAACAGCGTTTCTAATGACCGCTTTATATTTTTATGCACCCATCAAAGAGGTGAGTACTTGGGGCATCAGCGTATTTGCTTTACTTACGGCTTTACTCATATTGTGTTTTACCCAAGACCCGAAAGTTAAACCTACCTCATCCACGGCACGGAGTTTGGTCTGGATTGGACAACGTAGCTATGAAATGTATCTGTTTCATTTGATTGTTCTCGGCTTAATGAAAGTGGTGTATTTCCCCAAAGAAACTGTAGCGGTTGAAAAGTTGATGTTGTTGCCTGTTTATTTTATCGCGGTGTTTATTTTGAGTTGGGCGATTGAGAAATATTATTCAACCCCGCTCAATTTAAAAATTCGTCAATCTTGGATACGCTCGTAGCGTGGATCTTGAGTTGTACTGTTGATTTTGTACAGACATTAAAAAGCCCCGAATCAATCGGGGCTTTTTAAGTGTGGGATTTTAAAATGTCGGTTTCACCACGACTAAAATCACCACAGCAAATAAAATGAGGGTCGGCATTTCATTAAAGAAGCGCCAAAATTTGTGTGATTTGTAGTGGGCGTTACCAATCAATTTCTTACGGTAATAGCCGCAAACAAAGTGGTAAATCACCAATAGTCCAACCAAACCGACTTTGAGGTAGAACCACAGGGCTTCATGGTAGTGGCGCGTTGCATCACCCCAATCGACCAAGAAGTGTGCCGTGATCAGTGTTGCAATCATCGATGGCCACATAATGCCACGGTACAACTTGCGTTCCATGACCTCGAAACGTTGATGACTGACGGCATCATCACTCATGGCATGGTAAACATAGAGCCGTGGTAAGTAGAACAATGCAGCGAACCAACACACCACGGCAATAATATGTAATGCTTTTACCCATAAGAAAGCATCAGAAGGAGCATCCATCAAGTCACCCTAAAATGGGCGGCTTAGCCTTCCCACTTTTTGAAAATGAGACATGCATTTACGCCGCCAAAACCGAAACTGTTACTCATCACAGTATTCAATTTTGCGTCACGTTTTTCAAGCACGATATCAAATGGTTTTGCGCCTTCATCCAGTTCAGTCACGTTGATGTTTGGTGCAATAAAGTCATTTTGCATCATTAGGACTGAGTAGATCGCTTCTTGTACGCCCGCTGCACCTAAGCTATGACCTGTCATTGACTTAGTTGAGCTCAATGGAGGAACTTGACCTTCGCCAAATGCACGTTCCATTGCTTTCAATTCAGTGATGTCACCAGCAGGCGTCGACGTACCATGCGTATTCACATAGTCAATTTTGTCTACGCCGTGTTGTTTTGCTTCTTCAAGTGCCATCAGTACACAACGTGTCGCACCTTCACCAGATGGCGCAACCATGTCTGCACCATCAGAGTTTGCAGCATAGCCCACAACTTCAGCCAAAATGTTGGCACCACGTGCTTGCGCATGTTCTAAAGACTCAAGCACTACAAAACCGCCACCGCCAGCAATGACAAAACCGTCACGGTCAGCAGAGTAAGGACGAGACGCTGTTTCTGGCGTGTCATTGTATTTTGAGCACAGTGCACCCATCGCATCAAACAACAAGCTTTGAGACCAGTGATCTTCTTCACCACCGCCTGCAAGCATTAAGTCTTGCTTGCCCAATTGAATCAGGTTATAGGCATAACCAATGGCATCAGCAGACGTTGCGCATGCGCTGGTAATGGTGTGTGCAACACCTTGCATTTTAAAAGCAACACCAACGTTTGCCGTAATGGTGTTCGACATATTACGTGGTACGAAGAACGGACCAACTTTACGTGCGCCTTTGGTATCTAACAATTCTTTCATTTCAACTACAGATGCAGTTGAACCACCACCTGAACCGCCCGCGATACCATAGCGTGGATTGCCACCAATTTGCTCTGCTGTTAAGCCTGCATTTTCAACCGCAGCAACTGCAGCATTGTATGCATACATGGCACAAACACCCATAAAGCGTTTTAGCTTACGGTCGATACCATCAAAGTCTTGTTCAGCAGCAGCGCTGATATGACTTTTAAAATTGAGTTCAGCATAGGTTGGGTTAAAACGTGTCCCAGAAATCCCGTTTTGTAATGCATGAGTAACTTCTTCCAAAGTATTACCGATACATGAGTTGATACCCATGCCAGTGATTACTACACGTTTCATTTAAAGATCCCTTATATGGTGGTTTTGCAGAGTTACGCTTAAAGATGAATCAACAATTTATTTCTAAGCCAATTGCAACTCTTATGTTTTCAATGCAGATCATAATAGCAGAAAGAATTTTTAATTCTTATGGCAAATCCTATGCCAATTTGACTTGTCTTAAAATCGGGAGCAGGGCATTTCAACTTTACTAAAAGATACATATTGTTATTGAGATAAATGCGTACTACACCTAGTATTTAGCTAGAAATCAAAGATTATAAAATACGGAGTACGGAATGGCCGATTCAAACAATAAACAGCGCAGTGGTTTCTTTTCAAATGCCTTCGGAGTGGCTAAAAAGCTCAGTCATACAGGTTTAAACATATTAAACCAAGTAAGCCCAGATACGGCCTCAGCACTGACCAATGCTACAACTGGTGATAGTGCGAGTACAAAAACAAAATCGAAAAATAAGCGTTATGAACACCCGCAGCAAGTCTTAAGAGACCATCTGCCGACAGTATCACGTCATTTATTAGGACGTCATTATGTCAACGCAAATCGAGTCGCGCATTTTGTGTCGCCACAACTTTCCGATAAAGCCGCAGATTATTTTTTTAGCCAGCTTAATCAATTTAGCTCGAGTATGAGCTCGGTCGATGCCATTTTAGATGAAGCGGGCGTGCGTGATTTAGAAATGTTGACCCAAGATGTCGACCGTTCAAAACGGATTAGTCAGGCATTGTCCGAACAAAATAAAATTATTGCCATCTTGCAAGGTGCACTGACTGGAGCAACGGGCTTTGTGGGCTCAACCGTAGATGTGCCCGCTTCCTTGGTGATGTCGTTACGTATGATCTACCAAGTGGGGCGTTCTTATGGTTTTGACTTAACTAAAGAATCCGATCAAGACATCGTCCAGTTTATTTTTAAACAGATTGATCTTGGGCTGATTGCGGAAAAACAAACTTTGTTGATGGCGATAAAAGCCATTTCAAGTACCTTGCAAACGCATGATGTCTCTCAGTTACAACAGCTTTTAGGTTCAAGTAATGAGATTGAAGCCTTAAAGAAATGGTTGACCAATGCCGATGGTCAGCTGAAATGGGGACAGTCGATTGCCAATCTATCACTACTGAATAAGCTGGCGAAACTCACACCAATTGCCAGTGCAGGGGTGAGTGCAGCCTATAGTTGGCGCCTTGTTGATGATGTACACCAAAAAGCACAACTGGTTTTTTCACAAGCCCGTCAATATATCATTCAACAAAAAGATACTAGCTTGAGTGCTTTAACAGCATATGAACGCTCACTTGAGCTTTTGGTGAAAGCCTCACCACGACTGCTGTCACAGCACAGTACATCAGACACCGATAGCTCAGATTTGAAGCTTGGGGCTGAAGTGGAGTTAAATGGTCATCAAAGTATTGCTAAGGTAAAAGTTCAGAAAAAGTCCGACAGAGTCACAGCTCCTGTCGCAACCGAAGAGCGTGTTCAACAAGGGCTGGAACAGCTCGCAGATCAAATGGTTGAACCTCACGATGCTGTGGAACCACAGCAACCAGCTCTACACGTGGAAGAGGATCTTGCGGATTTATATCCAATGGATGAGGTTGAAGAGACCACACAGAACAATAGTGAGTCTTTTACGGAAAATGAACCCAATATGGCTTCAAAAGTCACAACAAAACCTGCTGTAGAGCCGACCGAAAAAAAGGTTACAAAAAGACGAAATGCTTCAAGTAAAAAATAAACCCTTTAAAATAGATAGAAATTTGTAAAAGCCCTGATTTGGTCAACATTACATGTAGTTTGAAATGTTGACCATTTTTACGTCTTAGCTTACAATTGCATGCCCTCAAAAAGTCGTCTTTTTTTGGGTTTTTTATTAACGGGAGAATTGCCAAATGGCAACAACAAATCAGTTGATCCGTAAGGGTCGTACGACTTTAGTTGAAAAATCTAAAGTTCCTGCGTTGAAGGCTTGTCCACAACGTCGTGGTGTTTGTACACGTGTTTACACAACTACACCTAAAAAACCTAACTCAGCAATGCGTAAAGTTTGCCGTGTGCGTTTAACTTCTGGCTTTGAAGTTTCTAGCTACATCGGTGGTGAAGGCCACAACCTACAAGAGCACAGTGTTGTTCTTATCCGTGGTGGTCGTGTTAAAGACTTACCAGGTGTACGTTACCATACCGTTCGTGGTTCTTTAGACTGTGCTGGTGTGAAAGATCGTAACCAGTCTCGTTCTAAATACGGTACTAAACGTCCTAAGAAATAATCTTTCGAGATTAACTTCTTAGTTCGCTAGAACTGCAATCCTTTATCGTCTCGCTTGTCTGATTTCTGCATTAATTTTGTGAAATTCAAGCGACGTGTAGTAAGGCCAGCGAAAGCACATGACACTTTGTGCTACGGCTGGATTAACCTGAAGTGTCATATATATAGGTAGTTTAAAATGCCAAGACGTCGCGTAGTTGCTGCTCGTGAAATCCTTCCGGATCCTAAGTTCAGCAGCCAAACAATCGCTAAATTCATGAACCACGTAATGCAAGATGGTAAAAAATCTATTGCTGAAAGTATCGTTTACGGTGCTTTAGACCGCGTTCAAGAAAAAAACAAAGTAGACCCAGTTGAATTTTTCGAGACTACTCTTGAAAAAGTTCGTCCTATGGTTGAAGTAAAAGCACGCCGTGTTGGTGGTGCTACTTATCAAGTACCTATGGAAGTACGCCCATCCCGTCGTACTGCTCTAGCTATGCGTTGGTTAGTAGATGCTGCTGCTAAGCGTTCTGAAAAAACTATGGCTTTACGTCTTGCTGGTGAGTTGCTTGATGCAGCTGAAGGTAAAGGCGCAGCGGTTAAAAAACGTGATGACGTGCATCGTATGGCTGAAGCCAACAAAGCATTCTCTCATTACCGCTTCTAAGCGACTAAAACAGCCCCTATTCAGGAGGGTGACAGCTTGGTTTACGCCAAACTGTCATCGAATCGCTTTAAGCTGTTCGTCAGCTTAAAGCGCCTGTTTTAAACAACAAAATTTAGGAATGCAAGAAATCATGGCTCGTCAAACCCCAATTTCTCGTTATCGTAACATTGGTATTTCTGCGCACATTGATGCGGGTAAAACCACAACTACAGAACGTATTTTGTTCTACACAGGTGTATCTCACAAAATTGGTGAAGTACACGATGGTGCAGCAACAATGGACTGGATGGAGCAAGAGCAAGAACGTGGTATTACCATTACTTCTGCTGCTACGACTACATTCTGGTCAGGTATGTCTAAACAGTTCCCTGAACACCGTATCAACGTAATTGATACACCGGGACACGTTGACTTCACAATTGAAGTTGAACGTTCTATGCGTGTTCTTGATGGTGCGTGTATGGTTTACTGTGCTGTAGGTGGTGTACAACCTCAGTCTGAAACTGTATGGCGTCAAGCGAACAAATACCAAGTGCCTCGTTTAGCATTCGTGAACAAGATGGACCGTACTGGTGCAAACTTCTTCCGTGTTGTTGAACAAATGAAGACACGTTTAGGTGCAGCTCCTGTACCTGTAGTAATCCCTGTTGGCGCTGAAGAAAACTTCCAAGGCGTAATCGACTTGATCGAAATGAAAGCGATCATTTGGGACGAAGCTTCACAAGGTATGCAGTTCGAATACGGTGAAATCCCGGCTGAACTTCAAGCTACTGCTGAAGAATGGCGTGTAAACATGGTTGAAGCTGCTGCTGAAGCTTCTGAAGAGCTAATGGACAAATACCTAGAAGAAGGCGAACTATCTAAAGAAGATATCGTTGCTGGTCTACGTGTTCAAACTTTGGCTTGTCAAATTCAACCAATGCTTTGTGGTACAGCGTTCAAAAACAAGGGTGTTCAACGTATGTTGGACGCAGTAATTGAATTCTTACCGTCGCCTACAGAAGTTAAAGCGATTGAAGGTGTTCTTGACGACAAAGCTGAAACTAAAGCGATTCGTGAAGCATCTGACGAAGCTCCGTTCTCTGCGCTTGCGTTCAAAATCATGAACGACAAATTCGTAGGTAACTTAACTTTCGTACGTGTTTACTCTGGTGTTCTTAAACAAGGTGATTCTGTTTATAACCCAGTTAAATCTAAACGTGAACGTATCGGCCGTATCGTGCAAATGCACGCGAACGATCGTCAAGACGTTGAAGAAATTCGTGCGGGTGATATCGCTGCGTGTGTAGGTCTTAAAGACGTTACTACGGGTGATACACTTTGTGATGAGAAAAATGTCATCACACTTGAGCGTATGGAATTCCCAGAGCCAGTAATTGCATTGGCTGTTGAACCAAAAACTAAAGCTGACCAAGAAAAAATGTCAATTGCTTTAGGTCGTTTGGCTAAGGAAGATCCATCATTCCGCGTTCGTACTGACGAAGAGTCAGGTCAAACAATTATTGCTGGTATGGGTGAACTTCACCTTGACATCATTGTTGACCGTATGAAGCGTGAATTCGGTGTTGAAGCAAACATTGGTAAACCAATGGTTTCTTACCGTGAAACGATCAAGAAGACAGTTGAACAAGAAGGTAAATTCGTACGTCAAACTGGTGGTAAAGGTAAATTTGGTCACGTATACGTACGTTTAGAGCCAATGGATCCTGAATCAGAAAAAGATTACGAATTCGTTGAAGAAGTTGTTGGTGGTGTAGTTCCTAAAGAATTCTTCGGTGCTGTGGATAAAGGTATCCAAGAGCGTATGAAGAATGGTGTCCTTGCTGGTTACCCAGTTGTTGGCATCAAAGCTACATTGTTTGACGGTTCTTACCACGATGTCGATTCGGACGAATTATCGTTCAAAATGGCAGGTTCTTACGCATTCCGTGACGGTTTCATGAAAGCAGATCCTATCTTGCTTGAACCGATAATGAAAGTTGAAGTAGAAACTCCAGAAGACTACATGGGCGATATCATGGGTGACTTAAACCGTCGTCGTGGTATGGTTCAGGGTATGGACGATTTACCTGGTGGTACTAAAGCAATTAAAGCTGAAGTTCCACTTGCTGAGATGTTTGGTTACGCGACTCAAATGCGTTCTATGTCTCAAGGCCGTGCAACATACTCTATGGAATTTGCTAAATATGCTGAAACTCCACGTAACGTGGCTGAAGGCATCATTTCTAAATTCCAGTCTGGCGGTAAAAAAGGTGACGACGAGTAATCTTTCGATTACTATAAGCCCAAACTAATTCATAGTTAAAAACCAAGTGCTCATGCAGTGATCCTGCATGAGTAGTTTAAAAAGGAAGATCTCATGGCTAAGGCTAAGTTTGAACGTAATAAGCCACACGTTAACGTGGGCACAATCGGTCACGTTGACCATGGTAAAACAACTTTAACAGCTGCAATTGCAACTGTATGTGCGAAGAAATTCGGTGGCGAAGCGAAAGACTACGCTGCAATTGACTCTGCACCAGAAGAAAAAGCACGTGGTATTACAATTAATACTTCACACGTAGAATACGATTCTCCAACTCGTCACTACGCACACGTAGACTGCCCGGGCCACGCCGATTATGTTAAAAACATGATTACTGGTGCTGCTCAGATGGACGGCGCGATCCTTGTATGTGCTGCGACTGATGGTCCAATGCCACAGACTCGTGAACACATCCTTCTTTCTCGTCAGGTTGGTGTACCTTACATTCTTGTATTCCTTAACAAGTGTGACCTTGTTGATGATGAAGAACTTCTTGAATTAGTAGAAATGGAAGTTCGTGAACTTCTTTCTACTTATGACTTCCCAGGTGATGACACTCCAGTTATCCGTGGTTCAGCTCTTCTTGCACTTAACGGTGACGCTGGTCAGTATGGCGAAGAAGCAGTTGTTGCGCTTGTTGACGCACTTGACACTTACATTCCAGAGCCAGTACGTGCAATCGACCAAGCATTCTTAATGCCAATCGAAGACGTATTCTCTATTTCTGGTCGTGGTACAGTAGTAACTGGCCGTGTAGAAACTGGTATTGTGAAAGTAGGCGAATCAGTTGAAATCGTTGGTATCCGTGATACTCAAGTAACTACAGTTACTGGCGTAGAAATGTTCCGTAAACTTCTAGACGAAGGTCGTGCGGGCGAGAACTGTGGTGTTCTTCTACGTGGTACTAAGCGTGAAGACGTACAACGTGGTCAAGTACTTGCTAAACCAGGTACAATCAAGCCGCACACTAAATTCGATGCAGAAGTATACGTACTTTCTAAAGAAGAAGGTGGTCGTCATACTCCATTCCTTAACGGTTACCGTCCACAGTTCTACTTCCGTACAACTGACGTAACTGGCGCGATCAAATTACAAGATGGCGTTGAAATGGTTATGCCTGGTGACAACGTAGAAATGTCAGTAGAATTAATCCACCCAATCGCAATGGACCCAGGTCTACGTTTTGCGATCCGTGAAGGTGGCCGTACAGTTGGTGCTGGTGTAGTTGCTAAAGTAACTGCATAATCATCTGATTGTGTGAAAAAAGCGCTCCTTTGGGGCGCTTTTTTTATCTATTCATTTTACTAAGCAAGTAATTATTCTCGGGCAAGATACAGCATGCTTTAGTGTTCATCCTAAAAATAGCGTAGAACATTACGCACACTAAATTGTCTAACAATCCACCCTGAAAACTGTCCTAAACTGATATTTTGCTGACCCTAACTGCACTTATGGGCGGAGCCCAATCACGTAAGATAAAAAGACGAAAACAACTATAAGCAGTGGATGTCTTCAGGATATTCATAGGAGCAAAAATATGAATGCGAAGGTAAAAATCACAAACCGTGCGGGCGCGAGTTTCCCTGTACGTCGGATGAACTTTGAGTTTGAAAGCGTACCTGAATATTGGATGAATGGTTCAGCTGGACTGACCCATTTTATGACCGCACTGTCGGCACTCTTTCCAGCAGGTGAAATGTTTTTTATCGATAGTGTTCGTGCGGTTAGACAGCATCCCTCGATCAAAGACAATGCTGAATTACAAAAAGAAATTTCAGCCTTTATTGGTCAAGAAGCGATGCATACGCAAGAACATGAAGGTTTTAATGCGTCTGCGCAAAAGTATGGGCACGATGTTGCAACACTTTGAACCGTACCGGGTTTGTCGGAGAGTCAATATTCTGAGAGACTATCCCGATGACAAAATTAAAATATACCCCTGAAATCAGAGAAAGATCGGTT
>NZ_KB849235.1:976662-1029847 GCF_000368045.1 Acinetobacter johnsonii CIP 64.6 | reverse complement strand
TTGATTTTGAAGCAATGTACTATGATAAAATTAACCAGTTAGGTCAGGTGGCCTAACTTAAATAAAAAGTCTCCGACAAACCCGGTACGGTTCACTTGACCGCTATACCGACCGTGCAATTCAAACCACACGTAAAGTGTTTGCTTTTCTAGGCAAGCCTGTGGGTATTACACAAGAGATGGTGGATTTAACAGCAACCACCGCGCTGGAACATTTTACTGCAACTATTGCCTCTCAGTTGTTGGTTAATAACCACATTCAAGAGCTGATGAGCGATGAAACCATGAAAACCATGTGGTTATGGCATGCTATTGAAGAAAATGAGCACAAAGCTGTGGCTTATGATGTATTTGAAGGAGTTTTTGGAAAGGGAATCAAATCCTATCTACTACGAACGGGATCACTGGTTGCAGCCATGGCCATTTTATTCTGCGTGCAGTCGTATTTTGTATTTCGTTTATTAAAGCAAGATAAACAACTGAACAGGGCTGCGCTGAAGGATATTTATACCTATGCATATAGTCCATCAAAAGGAATTATTACAGGGATGGCACGTGAAATGATCATGTACTTTAAACCAGGTTTTCATCCTAATCATCACGACACCGACGCTTTACTTGAGAAGTGGAAGCTAAAATTAGGTTTTTAAGCAGTTTTGGCTCTTTGAGCGATGTAAATCGCTCTTTTTTTTGTTCGGTTTTTAGCACAAATTTTTTATACTGTGACCTCCACATTTTAGAAAGATAAACGAAGATGATTCGTTTAATGCAAGCTGCGGACTTAAGCCAAGTTGCGCAGATTGAAAATTTAGTTCAAACCCATCCTTGGAGCCTACAACAGTTCCAAGAGTCCATGCAGTCTTATCACAATACCGTGATTGAACAGGCAGGTCAGGTGGTAGGCTTTTGTATCCTCCAACCCGTTCTTGATGAAGCCAATTTATTGTTGATGGCCATTCATCCAAGCCAGCAAGGCAAAGGGCTGGGGTATCAGTTATTAGATGCCTCACTGGCACAACTTAAAAACAACCCGCTACAGGTGTTTTTAGAAGTCCGTGAGAGCAATCAAGCCGCCATTGCCTTGTATGAAAAGTCAGGTTTTCATCAAATTGATTTGCGTAAAAACTATTATCCTAAACCAGATGGTGGTCGTGAGCATGCCATTATTATGGTGAAATCGTGTAGTGATGACTTTTCCGAGTTGTTTAAATGAGAGAACAGTTAAGCTTCTGTATGGCGCCATTATTTAATAATGGCGTTATTCCACCCCGAAGGTAGGGTGGTCATTAAGGAGTTTCCCAGTTGCTGCACTTCCTCGCTGCTCAGGCTATGATTGAGTCTGCGCCACTGACCATCAATCAGTAACTCTAGCGGTAAATACTGCGATTTGTAGTTCATTTTTTCTGAGTGTGGTACCCAATAGCCCAAATACACAAACTGCAAAGCGCGTGCTTTTGCTAGCTCGATTTGTTTTAAAATGGCGAAAGTGCCGAGTGAGCGTTTGTTTTCATCGGGATCAAAAAAAGTATAAACCGCAGATAAGCCATCATCTAAAGGGTCGCAGGTCGAAACACAGATGAGTTGGTCTTCTTTCCACAGCTCTAAGAAAAAGCTCTCGGTACAGCTATGCACGAGGAATTTATCAAACTGATCGCGGCTAGGTGGGAACATGTCGCCATCGGCATGGCGTTTAAAAATATAACGCTCATATAAGTCATAATGTTTTTTGGTGGCATCCGCAGTGCGGGTAATTTTTAAAGTCAGATCTTGATTGCGTTTCCATGCTTTTTTTTGACTGCTGTTCATTTTAAATTCGCGCACTGGTACGCGGCTAGATAGGCACTGTCGACACAGATGACACTCTGGACGGTAGACAAAATCGCCACTTCGGCGAAAACCTACACGTGAAAGTTCGGACAGTGTAACCACATCAATACGATGCGCTGGATCGAGAAATACCATCCGAGCTGACTTTTTTTCTAGATAGCTACAGTCATGCGGTGGCGTGATGTAATACTGTAAATCATTCAGTAGGGACTTCGGGTGATACGAATTCATGATAAATCCCTCTATTATTCTTTATTCAGTCAGTCGCGCATTTTGCGCTATTGTTTTACTTGAAAATACACCGTCCTGATACATTTTCCAATCGATAGCGGGTTGATTTACAACATCTTGTAACGATTTTAAGTAGGTTTGCCGAGAAAGTGTACAAGCACCAAGGCTTAAAAGATGATCATTGACCAATTGGCAGTCGATCCAAGGCAGCTTATTTTCACGTCCAATCAACATCAGCGTATAAAATGCCATTTTTGAGACATCAGTTTCGGTACTGAACATGGACTCCCCAAAACAGCCGTGTCCAATGCTAATACCGTATAGTCCGCCGACCAAGCGCGTTTGATCCCAAACTTCAATACTATAGCCATAACCAGCATCAAACATTGCGCAGTAGCCATCAATAATGTCTTCGCTGATCCACGTGTCATCAGCGTAGCTACGTGGTAGTGAGCAGGCACGGATCACTCGTTCAAAAGCCTGATTGATAGTGATGCGATAATCTTGCTTTTTCATGCTCCGAATGAGGGTTTTACTGGGCTGATAATCCTGCGGGCGTATGATGCAACGTGGCTCGGGGCACCACCAGCAAATGGGCTCGCCTGTTGAGAACCATGGAAATAAACCATGAGTGTAGGCTTCAAACAGGGTAGAAGGGGAGAGGTCTGCACCGATACAAATCAAGCCTTCACCCTCGGGGTCAACTTCAAGCGGATCGGGAAAGATATACTCAGAAGGCGGTAACTGCTGCATAGTGATGTGTATACATGATAAAAAATGACTTTAAGATCATACATAAAAAAACCGCCTATGGAAGGCGGTCTTTTTCAAGGCTTAGATTATTCGCCTAAAGCATCCAAATACTTTTCCGCATCTAGCGCAGCCATACAGCCAGAACCCGCTGAAGTGATCGCTTGACGATAAACGCTATCAGCAATGTCGCCTGCTGCGAATACACCAGCGACGGAAGCAGCTGTGGCATTACCAGATGTACCGCTTTGAACCTGGATATAGCCATCACGTAAGTTCAATTGACCATCAAACATTGCGCTGTTTGGTTTGTGGCCAATGGCAACAAACAAACCTTGAACATCAATATCTTGTGTAGATTCGTCTTGAGTCGATTTTAAGCGAACTGCGGTTACACCCGTGTTGTCACCTAAAACTTCATCCACTTGGTGATTCCAAATGATGCTGATTTTGCCTTCTTTTTCTTTCTCAAATAAATGATCTTGAAGAATTTTTTCAGAACGTAATGAGTCACGACGGTGAACCAAAGTCACATGCGATGCAATGTTAGACAAATATAGTGCTTCTTCAACGGCAGTATTACCGCCACCGACAACCATGACTTTTTGGTTTTTATAGAAGAAACCATCACAGGTTGCACATGCGCTCACGCCTTGGCCCATAAAAGCAGCTTCAGACTCAAGACCTAAGTACTGAGCGGTCGCACCTGTGGCAATAATCAGTGCATCACAAGTGAACTCATCCATGTCACCTTTGAGTACAAATGGACGTACAGAAAGATCGACTTCATTGATATGATCGTAGATGATTTCGGTACCAAAGCGTTCAGCATGCGCTTGCATACGTTCCATCAGTGCAGGACCTGTTAAGCCTTCAGGGTCACCTGGCCAGTTATCCACTTCAGTCGTTGTCGTTAGCTGACCACCGAGTTGGATACCCGCAATCAATGTCGGCTTTAAGTTGGCACGCGCAGCATATACCGCAGCGCTGTAACCCGCAGGGCCTGAACCGAGAATAATCAAACGTGAGTGACGAGCGCTCATACGTAGAATCCTTTTTTTATTTAGAAATTTGTGGAATTATACGTGAAACTCTATAACAGTTGTGTGAGTTCAATGTCGATATTATTGATCAATCAAATCGATTTGAGCTATATAGAAGAAATATGCGGTGTAGAGCGGGAAAAAGTGGAAAAATCATCTGCTCGCTATACATAAAGCATTTAAGAATAGTGCATCTTTTTATAAAGAAGAGGTGCATAATATGACGTTTATTGTGAAACTTTTGCTTTAGGTTTCGAACAAAAACATTAATGAAGAATTTGTTACAGGACAGTATATGACTGAGGTGTCGGGTGCTTATGCACAGCGCTTATTAATGACATTATTTTTAGTCTCGTTTGGCATTTATTTGTTCCTTGCTACCGTGACCTATACCCCATTTGATCCGGGCTGGATGCATATATCAAGTGATACTTTGCAAGTCTCGAATGCCAGTGGCGTTGCAGGGGCGTGGATTGCTGACTTACTGTTCGGTTTTTTAGGCTGGGCAAGTCTACTTATTCCTGTGTTTTTGTTCATTGAAGCCATTCAAGTCTGGTGGCCGCATAGTTTTTTAAACCGTCCATTTCGTTATGCTGCGCAATTCTTTATTTTGCTTGCAACCGCCAGCTTACTGTTCTTGTTTTGGAAAGTTCCAGCGGACACTTTAGACAATGCCTCTGGCGGCATTATTGGTTATGAACTGGGACAAAGTTTGTCGCAGATTTTAACCATTTACGGCGCAACCTTATTTTTGGTCGTGTTTACCGTGGTCTTATTGACCTTGGCTTTCGGTATCAAATGGAACCGTACTTTCGCGACCCTCAAAGCAACTCCTGCGTATTTACAAGATTTATTTTACCGTAACGTACCTGAAAGCGAGTCTGCCTTTGATCGTACGACGCCAAGCGTCAAAAAAGAAGTGATTGCAACGGCACCGAAAAAGGGTATTGAAGCAACGGAGTTGGTCGAGGCGCCAGTAGCCGTGCAAGAGGCATCAGTTAAAGCACCTCAGCGTGACTATTCAGCAGAGCATTTGTTTAATGACATGGTGGCCAAAGAGCAACGTGTTCAAGAACAACAGGTGGATGTGGATGATGAAGTAGAGCTTGAGCGGACGATAGAAAAAGCGCACCAATTAGAACAAGACAGTCAGCGCGTGGTAGCGACAGGGGAAGTGTGGCGTGCATTAAACTCAGGTGAAGATCAACGTCATAAAAATGATATTGATGCTTTACTTCGTGCTGCCGAAGAAGATCGCCCATTTAGCCCAGAACAACATTTTCAAGCAGTGGTTCAAGATCATACAACCCCAATTGCTGATCCTCATTATTTCCAAGACGATGCCCCTGCACAGAAGAAAAATGTCGATTGGGATGATGATGAAATCTTTGACGAGCTGCTTGCTGCCGTACCCAATGGCAAAACAGCAACGGATGTTCACAGCCCATTCAATACGCCTGAACCGGTGTCTCATTTACATGTGGTTGAAGATCCAATTGCGGTAGCCGAGGTTGCAACCTTGAGTGTTGCTGCAAGTCCCGTTGCGTTACAACCAGCGCCGAGTGGAATTGCAAAAGCACAGCTTGATGAGTTGGATGATTTAGACGAATTCCTTGCTGAAGATTGGTCGGAGCAGAAAGTAGCTGCTTCAGATGTACGCTCCAGCAGTAGCTATGCGCAGTCATCAGCTTTTGTACAAGCACCCATTCAGCATCATAATATCGTAAGCACAAGTGCTACAGCGGCTGTAGCCAAAGAAGTTTTGTCCAAAGAAGCGTTTATTGAAGCATGGCAGGACACTGCTGGAAAACCGCAAGATGAAGAAGAGTTTGACTTTGATGCGCCATTGACGGATGCATCAGGCCGTCCAATGTCTTTGTCCATGCAAGTAGCAGAGCGTCGTCGTGATTTATCACCGCTGCCAGGACTGGATTTACTGGATGAAGTTGACCTGAATAAAAAAGTCAATTTCACTGCTGAACAGTTGGCGCGTTTATCTGAATTGCTTGAAATTAAACTACAAGAGTTCAATGTCAAAGCCAAAGTGGTCGAAGCGCAGCCAGGGCCTGTAGTAACTCGTTTTGAGTTGGATTTAGCACCGGGCGTGAAAGCCTCTAAAGTGACCAATATTTCCCGTGACCTTGCGCGTTCAATGTCCATGGCATCTGTACGTGTGGTTGAAGTTATTCCGGGTAAACCGTATATCGGGATTGAAGTGCCGAACAGCACACGTGAAATGGTGCGTTTAATCGAGTTGTTGACCATTCCTGCTTTTACCGATCCGAATAGCATTCTTTCGATGGCAATGGGTAAAGATATTTCGGGTAATCCAGTGATTGCTGACTTAGGTAAGGCGCCGCATATGTTGGTTGCAGGCACCACAGGTTCAGGTAAATCGGTGGCAGTGAACTCGATGATTTTATCGATGTTGTTGAAATATACGCCGAATGAGTTACGTTTAATTTTGATTGACCCGAAACAGTTAGAACTTGCTAACTATAACGATATTCCACATTTGCTTACCCCTGTGGTCACGGACATGAAAGATGCAGTCAGTGCCTTGAACTGGTGTGTGAATGAAATGGAACGTCGCTATAAGCTGATGTCTTTCTTAAAAATTCGTAAGCTAGCGGACTATAACCGTAAAGTGGAAGAAGCGATTGCCAATGGCGAAGAGCTGATTGATCCGACCTGGAAAGCCAGTGATTCGGTTGTCGGTGAGCGTGCACCACGTTTGACCCCATTACCATCGATTGTGATTGTGGCGGATGAGTTTGCCGATATGATTATGCAGGTCGGTAAGAAAGCTGAAGAAATGATTACGCGTTTGGCACAAAAGTCACGTGCCGCAGGCATTCATTTGTTACTTGCAACGCAGCGTCCATCGGTCGATGTAATTACGGGTCTGATTAAAGCCAATATCCCAACACGTGTGGCTTTACGCGTGAACTCAAAAATTGACTCACGCACGATTTTAGATGCTGGTGGGGCGGAAGACTTACTGGGTCATGGTGATATGTTGTTCTTAGGGCCGGGTAAAATTGAACCTGAACGTGTACATGGTGCCTTTATTGCCGATGATGAAGTGAACCGCATCTGTGATGCGTGGCGTGAACGTGGCTCGCCAAATTATGTTGATGAAATCCTAACGCCATTTGATGAAGAGCCAAGTTCTCGTGGCTTTGAAGATGGTGATGGCGATCCAAACCGTGATGCACTTTATGACCAGTGCGTATCCTTTGTATTGGAAACACGCAAGGTTTCGGTGTCCTCGCTACAACGTAAGTTTAGTTTAGGCTATAACCGCGCCGCACGAATTGTCGACCAAATGGAAGAAAATGGGATCGTGAGTGCGCAAGGTGCGAACGGTAAGCGAGAAATTTTAGTTTAAAAAAGAAAGCCTGCGGATTGCAGGCTTTTTCTTAATCATTCAGTTTAGGCATCCAGTCATGCAAATTATTGATGCATTAATTCCATTGGTAGTACTCATTGCCATGGGGTATGTATTAAAGCGGTATCGCTTTTTAACGGTGGAATTTTGGCAAGGTGCTGAAAGACTGAATTATTGGATTTTATTTCCTGTTTTGCTGTTCAGTAGTCTAGCCACCGTTCATTTTAATGTCGGGCAAGTCCTGCCAGCGCTTGCTGTGGTCTTTACTGTGACCTTGCTGATGAGTGTGGTGCTGTGGGTATTAAAAGCGCTGTATAGTACGCCTGTGACGCAATTTGGCGTCTATTTACAGAGTCATATTCGTTTTAATACTTATATTGGTTTGACCAGTATGGCTTTGATTTTTGGCGCTGAGGGGATGCAAGTCTTTGCCATGATTATTGCCTTTGTCATTCCTTTGGTGAATGTACTGTCCGTACTTGGTTTTTCTCAAGGGCAGGGACTGTCTTATAAAAATATTGCGTGGTCGGTTGCGAAAAATCCGCTGATTCTGGCTTGTCTGGTCGGGATCATTTTTAATTTTTCAGGTATGCATTTGTCCGAGAGCATTAACCAATCTTTAAAGCTAGTAGCAGGGATGAGCCTCCCGCTTGGGCTCTTGTGTGTGGGCGCAGCACTCCAGTTTGATGCGTTAAAATATGCTGGCCGAGCGCTAATTTTAAACACTTTGGGACGTTTAATCTTGGTGCCTATTTTGGCCTATGTAGGCTGTCTTTTATTTGGTTTAGCAACATTTGAAACCATGATTGTGGTGGTTTTCTTCTCACTGCCGACGGCATCGGCTGCCTATGTCCTGACCAAATATTTTCAAGGGGACAGTCAACTCATGGCAGCAATCATTAGTTTGCAAACTTTGTGTTTCGGTTTGACTTTTCCACTTTGGATGTGGTTTTTACAGTCATAAAAAATGCCAGTCTCCTAGGAATGAACTGGCATCTGTAGATCATGCGCATTAAGCAGATCTAGGTTTAGGCGAATTTAGCCAAAACCTCTAAGAAGGGAGCTGCTTGACGTGGATAAGCGGCAATCACGTCATGGATACGCTGACCTTCTGGATTGGTGGCATTAATGTCGCGACCATCCGTTTTAAATTGGGTGAGCAGTCGCTCATAATCACTTGGGCGCATGTGTTTAAAGGCATGGTACAACACATGAAAATCGCCATTCACACCTTCAGGAGGAAGCTGAGTTAAGTAGGCAAATACACGCTCATCTGACCATTCTTCATTGAACGTTGCTGGCTGAGATAATGCCATAGCAATCTCCTTGCTGGTTTAATCATTAAAAAAGGCAAAATATGGGAGACAAAGAAAATACCTTCTTGTGTCTGCGCATATTCTGCCTTGATTCAATTTACTTGACTAATCAAAAATCAGATTAACGTTCTTCAGGCAAATTGATATTCATTTCAAGCATTTCAATATTCGCTTCAGAACGTACAGCCATTTGAATGTGCTGTTCATCTACACCGCGAACATAGCGATTCACCACTTGCATGATTTCTTTCTTCATTTGGTCGATTTTGTCTTGGCTAAGACGTTTACCTAAACCACTTTCAGACGCTACGATGACTTTCAAACGATCTTTTGCTGTTTGAGCACTAGACGGTTTTTCATCATTACTAAAAAGCTTACTCCAAAATCCTGCCATGTCTACGCTCCAAATAATCGTGCTAACCAGCCTTTAGGCTTCACCGTAATATGACGGTAAGGACGTTCTTCACCTAAGAAACGTGCCACAAGGTCATCATAGGCCTGGCCTGCTGATTCTTCAGTAAAGAGAATCACTGGTTTACCTTCGTTCGATGCTTGTAAAACGCTCTTACATTCAGGAATCACTCCCAAAGTTGGCACACGTAAAATATCTTTAGAAATGTCGTCAATGGTTAACATTTCTTGTTTATCGGCACGTTCAGGGTTGAAGCGTGTGATACACAAGTGTTTACGAATACGACCTTCATTCATTTCAACTTTTTTGGTTTTGCTGTCGAGCATACCAATAATACGGTCAGAGTCACGTACAGATGAAATTTCAGGGTTGGTCACAATAATCGCTTCATCGGCATGGTACATTGCTAAAATTGCACCGCGTTCGATACCTGCAGGTGAGTCACAAATAATGTAGTCAAACTCTTGTGACAACTCATCCATGACACGTGCTACGCCTTCATCAGTTAAGGCATCTTTATCACGGGTTTGCGACGCAGGTAAAATATATAAATTCTCGATATCTTTATCGCGGATAAGCGCTTGTTGTAATCGAGCTTCGTTATTTAATACATTGACAAAATCATACACAACGCGGCGTTCACAACCCATGATCAAATCAAGGTTACGTAAACCTACGTCAAAATCGATCACAACAGTTTTGTGACCACGTAGGGCTAAACCTGTTGCAAAAGATGCGCTTGTCGTAGTTTTGCCTACGCCACCTTTGCCTGATGTTACGACAACAATTTTCGCCACCGAATCCACTCCTGTTATGGTTTAAATCCCCTTATTTATCATTTGGGGCTTTTGGTGTTTATTTATACATTAAAATTCAAGCGCTTCAAATACAAGCTCTTGTCGATCATTTAAGTAAATATGTGTTGGGCGTTTTAAATGCTGCGCTGGAATATCATCTGCAACACAATAGGTCCCTGCAATTGAAACCAATTCGGCTTCTAAAGCATGGCAGAAGATGCGTGCAGCGCTGTTTCCGCCCGCGCCGGCAATGACTCTACCACGAGCACTGCCATAAATATGTATATTTCCTGAAGCAATCACTTCCGAACCACTGTTAATACCTGCGGTAATAATGATATCGCCTTGATTTTGAACCAAGCACTGACCAGTACGTAAAATTTCGTCATGGTATGAAGTTGCATGGCGAATGACAGGTGCTACCGCAACTGGTGCATTGGTAGAAGCTGTCGCAGCAGGAGCTGGGGCTTCAACCACTTGCTCTTTGGTTGCTTTCACTTCTTGAAGTTGCGAGCTAATACCATGTCCTTGCGCGGGAATCACAGGGAACTGAATGGCACGGGCTTGTTCAGCCAAAATTCCTTCTTGTACTGCCATCGGCTGTACATCCAGATCCAGCAATAATTGAATCAAGGAAATTAACTCTTGCTCAACGCTACTTTCTAGAACAACTAACGCCCCAGCAGTCGATGCATTTTGTAATGTTTTACTTAATTGCTGTCGGATTGCATCATGATCATTGGTGTCAAGGGTAATGCGAATCGCATTGACCATTCTGCCAGTTATCCGGATATCAGCCATAATTTTTCCTTAAGACTTCTCAGATTTATTTTTTACTAAAGAAGTGATGTTGTAAATAGAGCAAATCCTAGAACAAAATGAAGGATTGCACTAGCTGCGTTTGTAATATTTTTACCTTAATGCTTATTCTTTGGCTTGATCATCTTTTTCAAGCTCTTCTAACCACTGTTTCACCTTAACTTGCTTGCGAATGGCATCTAAGCTTTCATAGACAACAGACTCAACCAACTGTTCCAAAGACTGATTATCGATTTTTAAATCACTGACTTTTTCAGCTATCAAGCGATAGGTGGCATTGGGCTGTGCTGGATTTCCCACAACCATTGGTTCCAGTAAACCTTGTGTGATGTTTTCACCAAGTCTTTGTCCGATACTTTGAATTTGTTGCTCAATTCTTCCACCCACAATTGGAATCAAACGCAGTAATTGGGTCAGTTCAGGGGTATCTTCAATCGCACGATTCACAATCAGACCGACATTTTGGGCAATGAAATATTGACGTTGTTTCAGTTCGGTGGCGAGAGATTCTTGTAAAATTTCAGCCAATGCTTGTGCAAATAAAGTCCGATGATGATCGACGAGGTCATGAATAATTTTTTTATGGGTCGAGCTGGTATTTAATTCGTGCTTCACCCCATCCAATACAGTAATAACCACACGGTCAGACAGTTCTTCCATCACTACGCGATAGTAAAATTTGCCCTTCGCTTGTACCGATGGAGGAATGACGTTATAGCCTAATTCATGCAGTCGAAAAGCAATCACTCCCGCGCGGAATAATCTTAAAAAGCGTAAATGAGGGATAATTGCTAAAATTTCGTACCAATGAATAAAGGGAAAGAAAAACCAGCGACGATGGTGTCGATACACGATGGCAATGCCCCAACGCACCAATAATTCAGTAATCAAGAACAGAATAAACCAAGCTTCTGTGGTGATGACCCACGGATGCAAATGCTCACGATAGAAGCTTAAGACACTTTCTAGGTGAATGGCATGGAAAAACCATCCACCGATATTGCTCATGATAAAAAAATTAGCACACAAACAAAACAAGTTAAAAATGATGAGAAACACCATAAAAATGTCATAGATCAAAAACAGTTTGAAATACAAACTTTGTGGATCAACCTGATGATATTTAGACTTTTTGACTTGGTTATTCTGCATCATGCATAGACCCTTACTCGGTTAAATTGGAGGTTGAGTATTTGGCTTTCATTTTTTCAATCAACTGGTCTTTTTCAGTCCAAAGTTGATCGACCCACTGTTGGAATTGTTCACGAAAGTCTGCATCGTCTTCATAGTTTCCAGCGAGTACCCATGCAGGAATATCAATTTTACGTAAATTGACCGCAATCCGTGGGACTTCCCCGAGCCAAAATTCGCTATAGCCAGGTGCGCCGTCGGGATAGACAATGGTCATATCTACCAAGGCATCAATGTCATTACCTAAAATACTTAAGGCTAAGGCCAAGCCACCCGCTTTCGGTTTAAGTAAATTTTGGTAAGGCGACTGCTGCTGTGCATGTTTTTCTTGTGTAAAACGCGTGCCTTCCAAATAATTTAACAGGGTGAATGGTTGGCTAAGCAGTTGTTCACAAGACTTACGTGCCTCTTCCATATCGCGTGTTTTCAACGCAGGGTTTTTCGCAATTTGTTCTTTACTATGCCGCTTCATCATCGGGAAGCCTAGAATTTTAAAGGCTTGGCCGACAAATGGAATAAAAATAAGTTCCCACTTGGTAAAGAAGCGGGTAAGGGGCATACGGGTTAAACCAAAATATTGGTTAACCGTGGTGTCGACCCAACTTTGATGGTTGCAAGTCATCAGGTAACGACCCTGCATACTCAGCTCAAGATCATCATCGACAGAAATGTCCCATTTCGTGTTGGGTAGGACATGATCGATTAAATAATTGTTCACAGCAAGCCAGCTGTTGGTGATTTGAATATTGGTCTCATCCACTTTTTTTGATTTTTTAAACAGTTTGGTCAGGCCAAGCGCGAGCACTGGCGGGCCATGAAAAAAAGTACTGCCTGTAATGACTGAACCAACAGTTAGACCACGGGTGATTTTTTTTAATAAAGGTTGTTTTTGGTTTGGCGATGACATAAAAATAAATCCTAAAATATAATGCGTTTCGCAACTCGTTCTATTTTCTAAAGGTCAATATAGTACGGGATGATCAAATAGAAAAGCACCAAACATTAACTGTGTAGAAATTGTGACGAAGAAAGTCTTGAAAAGGAAATTTTTTATTACATATTGTAAATAAAGGCTTTATTATTAACAAAAAATCAATGGTCTAGATCATCGTTTTACGACAATATTCGTTCTATAAACAAAACACACAAAGAAGGAGGCATGCGATGCGTGCACTAGCAATTTCCGCAGTCGTTGGGGCAATGGTTCTTACAGGTTGTCAAAGCACTGGTAATAACATTGGTGGTGTAGAATACGATAAAGCTGCATTAGGAACCTTAATTGGTGCTGCTGCTGGTTATGGTATTTCTAAAGGAAACGCAAACACGAGCCGTCAAAACAACCGTGCTGCAGCGATTGGCGCAGTTGTCGGTGGTGCAACGGGTGTTTACCTTGACAACAAAGAGAAGAAACTTCGCCAACAAATGGCGGGTACTGGTGTAGAAGTTAACCGTAATCCAGATGGCTCTGTAGGTTTGGTTCTGCCGGGTAACATTACCTTTGATACCAATAAATCAAACATCAAGCCGAACTTTTATTCAACTTTAAACAAAGTTGCACAAACCTTAACTGAAGATAACAAGAGCGGTATTCTTGTAACAGGTTATACAGACAGCACAGGTAATGATTCAATCAACATTCCTCTGTCTCAAGCGCGTGCGCAATCTGTAGCAAGCTACTTGGCATCTCAAGGTGTTTCTACAACACGTATTAATGCACAAGGTCAAGGTTCAGCAAACCCAATCGCGTCTAACGCGACTGCTGAAGGCCGTGAGCAAAACCGTCGTGTAGAAATCAGCATCTACGCAATTCAATAATTTTTATTGAAGACTGAAAAACCACCTTCGGGTGGTTTTTTTTATGACTGTTAAAATATGAATTTGCATTATGCATCTGTAGCGGAGATGACTATAATCGAGCTCGGAATGAAATAGAGGAAAGACTATGTCACTGGCAAGTCAGTTAAACGACAAGCAACTTGAAGCCATGAAATATACTCAAGGACCCTTGTTAGTACTTGCAGGGGCTGGTTCAGGTAAAACTTCGGTGATTACCCGTAAGATTGCCTACTTGGTGAAACACTGCGGCATTCCTGCTTATCGTATTACCGCGATGACGTTTACCAACAAAGCAGCACGTGAAATGAAAGAACGTGTTACCAAGTTGCTGTCACGTGAAGAGGCAAAGGGGCTTTCAGTCTCGACCTTCCACACCTTTGGCCTAAACATGCTGCGTTTAGAACTGAAACACACACCATTAAAAAATAATTTTTCTATTTTAGATGCGGACGACTGTAAGCGTATTTTGATGGACTTGATGCACCGTGACAATTTATCCGGTGCGGAAAGTAAAGAGCTGATTGCCAAAGCCATGAAGATGATTTCAGATTGGAAAAATGATCTGATTCCGCCTGAGCAAGCACACACCACCTGTGAAACAGCAGAAGATGTTCAGTTTGCGCACTTGTATCAACTGTATGAGCGTAATTTACGTGCCTATAATGCGGTCGATTTTGATGATCTGATTGTGATGCCGACGCGTCTTTTACAAGAAAATGCTGAAGTACGTGAGCGCTGGCAAAACCGTATTCGCTATTTATTGGTCGATGAGTATCAAGACACTAACACCGCACAGTATATTTTGGTGAAATTGCTGGTGGGAGTGATGGGTCAGTTCACTGCGGTGGGTGATGATGACCAATCGATCTACGCATGGCGTGGTGCCAAGCCTGAAAACATGGCTTTGCTGAATGAAGATTTTCACAATTTAAAAGTGATTAAACTCGAACAGAACTATCGTTCGACCAGTCGTATTTTGAAAGCGGCCAATACCGTGATTGGTAACAATCCGCATATTTTTGATAAAAAACTGTGGTCAGATAAAGGCCATGGTGAAGTGATTCGAGTGATTACGTGCCGCAATGATGACGATGAGTCGGAACGCGTGGTGAAAGACTTAATTACCCATAAACTGATGAATGGTAAAAATTGGAAGGATTACGCCATTTTGTATCGGGGTAATTTCCAAGCACGTGCACTGGAAACACAACTGCGTCAAATGCAGATTCCGTATAAATTATCGGGTGGTCAGTCATTCTTCGGACGAGCTGAAATCAAAGACGTGATGAGCTATTTGCGCGTCATTATTAACCCTGAAGATGACAGTGCATTTTTACGGATTATCAATACACCTAAACGTGCCATTGGGCCTGTGACTTTAGAAAAGCTGGGTCTGTTTGCACAAGAAAATCATTTGTCGTTGCTCTCTGCAGCGGGTGATCAGCGTCTCACCATGGTGATTCCTAAAAAAGCCACCACGCAGTTGGCGGAGTTTGCAGACTTCATTACCACCTTTACCCGTGAGTTGCTTGAGGATGATGAACCTGTACCGATTATTCGCAAGATGATGGTTGAAGCGGGTTATATCGACTATGTCAAAGAGTCTGCGGCGACGCCTGCGCAAGAAAAAACCAAGCTGGATAATATTGAAGTGCTGTATAGCAGTATTCAAAGTTTGATTAACCGTGCTGAAGATGTTGATGAGAAAAACATTGAAAGCGTAATTCGTAAAATGGTGTTGCTGGATATGTTAGAGCAGCAGCAAGAAGAAGAAGACACTGACAAAGTAAACCTGCTCACGCTGCATGCATCCAAAGGGCTTGAGTTTCCATATGTCTATCTGATTGGTCTTGAGGAAGAGTTACTGCCGCATAAAAACTCGATTGCCGCAGATACAGTTGAGGAAGAGCGTCGCTTGATGTACGTGGGCATCACCCGTGCGCGTCAGGGTTTAACCATCACGCTTGCAGAACAACGTAAGGCGGGTGGTCAAATGAAGCAAATGACACCAAGTCGTTTCTTGGATGAGTTACCGCAAGACGAGTTGGAATGGCTGGGGCGTAAAAAGAAACTGGCGGGCAATGTCGATCCGAAATTACAAGCGCAGCATTATTTAGATAATTTACGTGCGTTGATTAAGCGCTAAATATTTTTTTGTTTTAGAAATTTATTGTACTAGGAAAAAGAGAATGAAAGTTCAGGTTAAAGTGTTGGATTCACGTTTAGGCAATGAATGGCCAATGCCAACCTATGCGACAACGGGTTCAGCAGGCTTAGACCTTCGTGCATGTGTCGATGCTGCGACCGTCATTGAACCAGGACAAACTGTTTTGGTCAAAACAGGTTTATCTATTTATATTGAAGACCCACACTTTGCTGGTTTAATTTTACCGCGTTCAGGCCTAGGTCATAAGCACGGCATTGTTTTGGGTAACTTGGTGGGTTTAATTGATTCGGACTATCAAGGTGAATTGATGGTGTCGGTTTGGAACCGTAGCCAAACAGCTTTCAGTTTAGAGCCAGGTGAACGTCTTGCGCAGTATGTACTCGTACCTGTGATTCAAGCACAGTTCGATATTGTGAATGAATTTGAAGCGACAGAACGTGGTGCAGGTGGTTTCGGACATACTGGTCAAAACTAATCTCTCAGTGATAAAGTAAAACAACAAAGCCTCTCCTTGAAAGAGGCTTTGTTGTTTTAATGCTGAATGATCATTTTTAGTTCATAAAAAGTTACAACTCTTTTTTGAATCCTTAGTAAAATTAAACCCAGCGTTAAGCATAACAACAAGGACAGCTGAAAGAGCTGTTGATCTGAATAAATTAGAAGTTAGACCTATGGATTTTCAGCCAAAATTTCCTGCACATATATTTCGTGCCTATGACATCCGTGGCAAATTGGATGTCATGAGTGCTGAGCTGATTCGTGCCATTGCACAAGCGCTTGCAACTCAATATTTAAAGACTGGGCAGACACGTTTAGCCATTGGTTATGATGCTAGACAAAGCAGTCCTGCTTTTGCAGAAATTATTTACAAAGAATGTCTTAAACAGGGCTTAGATGCGAAAATTATCGGATGCTGTGCTAGCCCTGTGTTGTATTACACGGCACGTCAGTTTGATGGCAACGGCATTATGGTGACAGCCAGCCACAATCCGAAGTCGGATAATGGGATCAAATGGATTATGCAGGGTGAGCCCCCTTTACCTGAGGCAATCCAACAGGTGGCACGCGATGCAAATGAATATTTTGACAGCCATGCAAAGATGAACTGGCAAACGTTGCCACATCAGATCTTGCCTGAATATTGTCTGGCATATCAGGCGGCATTGCTCAATGATATACAGCTTATGCCTCAACCGCGACCCTATAAAGTTGTGGTGGATGGTTTATACGGTTCAGCGGGGCGTTGTGCCGTTTTGGTCTTAAAGAAACTCGGCTGTGAGGTGCATGCTTTACGCTGTGAGGCCAATGGTGAATTTCCTGAACATGCCCCCGATCCCTCTCAAGCCAAACATTTAGATCTGTTGCGTAACGCCGTGCAACAGCAGCATGCCGATATCGGTATTGCCTTTGATGGTGATGGTGACCGTGTTGTATTGATTGATGAAAAGGGCGTAATCATTTCAGCAGACCGTTTATTGTCCTTGTTTGCGCACATGTGTTTGGCCGATCATCCAGCACATGAAGTGGTTTTTGATGTGAAATGTTCCACCATGGTTCGAAATACAGTACTGGCCCATCAGGGTATTCCAAAAATGATTCGTACAGGCAGTTCTTTTTTGCGGAAATATTTGGCGCAATCAGAAGGGCATGCAGTATTTGGCGGTGAATATGCAGGGCATTATGTGTTTAATGATGGTCGTGGTTTGGGTTATGACGATGGTTTATATGCCGCACTACGTGTGCTGGAATACTTAAGCTTGAAGCAATGCACTTTGTCGGAAGCACTGGCAGACTACCCAGAACGTGCCAGTACAGAGGATATTTATATCAGCACCCATCAGATTTCACCCGCGCTGGTTTTAGCGAATGTGGAAAAACAAAGTCAGCACTTTCAAGCGGAAATGAGTAAAATTGATGGCGTAAGACTTGATTTTGAGGATGGATTTGGCATTATTCGAGCATCGAATACAGGTGAGTATTTTACCGTACGTTTCGACGCGGACAGTGATCAGCGGCTCCATCAAATTCGCCATAACTTTGTGCACATGCTGACGGCAGATTATCCGCAGATTGCACAAGACCTATTAGACGCCCATTAAGGAGAGGCACATGCCACATCAACATACTGGCCTCGACAAAGCACAAGTCCTGACTGAAGCTTTGCCGTATATTCAACGTTTTGCTGGAAAAACGCTAGTAGTGAAATATGGTGGCAATGCAATGACCGATCCTGAGCTTGAGAGCTCGTTTGCACGTGACATCGTTTTGTTAAAAACCGTCGGTTTAAATCCAATCGTGGTGCATGGCGGCGGTCCACAAGTGGATTCGTTTTTAAAGCAATTGGGGCGTGAGTCTGACCGTATTGATGGCATGCGAGTGACCGATCCTGCGACCATGGAAGTGGTTGAAATGGTGTTGGGCGGTAGTGTGAATAAATCTATCGTGAATTTGATTAACCAACATGGTGGTCGTGCCATTGGTCTAACGGGTAAAGATGGTAACTTACTGCGTGCACAAAAGTTACTGATGGAAAAAACTGCGGAAGATGGCACGGTACAAAAAATTGATCTAGGCCTAGTGGGCGAAGTGACCAGTGTTAAAACCGATGTATTGGAAATGTTTACCAGTGGTGATTTTATTCCTGTGATTGCACCTTTAGGTGTGGATGAAGAGGGCAACACCTATAACATCAACGCGGATTTGGTGGCTGGAAAAGTGGCTGAAGCTTTAGGTGCTGAAAAGCTGATTTTGTTGACCAATATTTTAGGTGTTTTAGATGAAAATAAAAACCTGCTCACGGGTCTAACCACCCAAGAAGTTGACCGTCTCATTGAAACGGGCGTGATTTACGGCGGGATGATTCCGAAAGTGGGTTGTGCTCTAGATGCGGTGAAAGGTGGTGTGGTAAGCGCGCATATTGTGGATGGTCGTGTGCCACATGCAACGTTGTTGGAGATTTTCACCGATCATGGTGTCGGTACATTGATTACCAATCGCACTAATAAACACTAGGGCTTGTTGAGAATTAACAAAGGCTACTGATTAATTTATAATAGTACTATGGATAGATACATACTTACTGATGCCCAATGGGCAAAAATGGAACCTTTTTGCCTAGGTAAAGTGACCGATCGAGGTCGTAGTGGAAAAGATAATCGATTATTTTTAGAAGCAGTCCTATGGATTGCCCGTACAGGCAGTCCATGGCGTGATCTACCTCCTCATTTTGGTAAATGGAATACCGTCTTTAAAAGATACCGTGATTGGGTGAAAGCTGGTGTATTTGAAAATATTTTTGCATCTGTAAATGAAGATGTTGATTTGGAATACGCCATGATTGATGGAACGATTGTTAAAGTTCATCGACATGGGCAAGGTGCAAAAGGGGGACTTTCAAACAGTCTATAGGTAAATCTCGAGGTGGAATGACCTGTAAAATTCTTGCCTTAGTGGATAGTCTAGGCAACCTTATTAAGTTTCGATTAATGCCTGGTCAATATCACGATTTAGTAGAAACCAAACCTTTAATTGAAGATGTTGATTTTCAAGCATTACTGGCTGATAAAGCATTTGATGCAGATTGGCTCATCCAAGAACTCAATGAACGTAAAGTGAAAGTGGTGATCCCACCTAAATCTAATCGAAAAGTAATGAGAGGATTTGATACGATTATGTATAAATGGCGTCATCTCATTGAAAACTATTTCTGTAAGTTAAAAGAATTTAAACGTATAGCGATGCGTAGTTGTAAAACAGATACGAGTTTTGAAGCCATGATTCAACTGTGCGCGAGTTTAATTAACTCTCGGTAATTCTCAACAGACCCTAGTTGTTTAGTCCCAGATTTTAATGGTGCAATATTCTCAGATAAATGGAAGGAAGCACTATGGGACAAGTTCTACACAGCAGCGCCACAACGACACAGGCAGTGCGTCGAGCAATACAAAATAGTCAAGAGAGCTTAAGAACGCTAGCCAAGCGTTACGGCATCAATCAAAAGACCGTCGCAAAATGGAAGAAACGTACTTCAGTAGATGATCTTACAACCGGCCCAAAGAATTCTCGCTCAAGCGTGTTATCGCCTGAAGATGAGGCGGCAATTGTTGCTTTTCGAAAACGCACTTTGTTGCCGCTAGACGATTGCCTTTATGCATTGCAGCCGAGTATTCCTTATCTGACACGCTCGTCGTTACACCGCTGCTTACAGCGGCATGGTATTTCACGACTGCCTGAGGTACAAGGTGATCGCCCTGTCAGGAAGCGCTTCAAGAGCTACCCCATTGGTTACTTTCATATCGACATCGCTGAGATGCAAACAGCACAGGGTAAGCTTTATCTCTTCGTTGCCATTGATCGCACTTCCAAGTTTGCGTTCACTGAATTGCATACTAAAGCCAGTAAGATGGCAGCCGCGGAGTTCATGCGCAATCTGGTTAAGGCTGTGCCCTATAGAATCCATACGGTGCTAACAGATAACGGCATCCAGTTCACGAACCGCACCTGTGATCGCTACGCCTCTGAGCACATCTTTGATCGGGTTTGTACTGAATGTGGCATTGAACATCGTCTTACCAAGGTTAAGCATCCATGGACCAATGGACAGGTCGAGAGGATGAACCGAACGATTAAAGAAGCTACTGTCAAACGGTTCCATTACGACGATCACACTCAGCTATGCATTCACCTTGCTGATTTTATTGCTGCATACAACTTCGGCCGCAGACTCAAAACACTCAGGGGCCTGACTCCCTACGAATTCATCTGCAAACAGTGGACAGATGAACCTGAACTTTTTAAAATTGATCCGATCCATCAAATGCCGGGACTAAACACCTAGTATTTTAAAAAGCCTTCTCGGAGGCTTTTTTTAGGCCTATGCAATTTATAAAAATGGTTTTATGCGTGAATGTGTGTGGGTTTATGAAGCATTGTGAATTGCAAGCCAGTCAGGACTCATGCACAATAAAACCATCATAAATAAATATGTTTAAATAAGATCAAGATTATGTGCCAACTGCTCGGAATGAACTGTGCAACGCCGACTGATATTACCTTTTCATTTCGAGGCTTTTCACAGCGCGCGGGGATTACTTCAGACCACTGTGACGGTTTCGGGATAGCTTTTTTTGAGGATAAAGCCTGCCGTTTATTCGTTGACAATCAATCTGCAGTTGAGTCGCCGATTGCTGAATTAATTCGTAATTATCCAATCAAATCACGCAATGTGATTGCACATATCCGCAAAGCGACACAGGGAAAAATTAACTTAGAAAACTCACATCCATTTAGCCGTGAGTTATGGGGACGACAGTGGATTTTTGCCCATAATGGCGATTTGCATGACTTTGATCCTGTACTTTCAGGACGCTTTACCCCAGTGGGCAATACCGACAGTGAACGTGCATTTTGCTATTTACTGGACCAACTGGTGAATAAATTTGGCTATACCGAGCCAAGTCTAGATCAAGTTTTTGATTTATTAACGGATGTTTCTCCACGGATTGCGGAGCATGGCACGTTCAATTTCTGTTTATCAAATGGGCAGGCCCTGTTTAGTTATGCCATTACCAAACTGCATTGGTTGGTGCGTGAGTACCCATTTAAACCTGCGCAGCTGATCGACATTGATGTTGAAGTCGATTTTAGCCAAATCACTACTGTAGACGATCGCGTGGCCGTGATTACTACCGAACCGTTGACTCAAAATGAAGCGTGGACAGCCTTTGCACCCGGTGAAATGATTTTATTTCAATATGGTAAAGCGATCCGCCACCAAATGACCCATGTGGAACGTTTAATCCGAGAAGCCAAAGATCCGTCTTTAAAACGCGTTACTAAAGCAGATCAATATTAATTTATTTCAAAATGATTAGAATATAAAAGCATGTTGATAATAAAATAAAACATGCTTTTATTTTGGCACATACTTATAAAATAATAAAATCGATTAAATAATAACTGATTCTTTTGGTCGGGTTTAAATTTATTTACTTATTTAAAATAAATACTTAAGTTTAATTTTGTGAAAATAGTATAAAACCAACCAATTTGATTCACTTTTATTTTTAATTATAGTCGATATGATTAATTCATGTAATTAATCTATTAATTTTTATTGGGTGGTCGGAATGATAATGAAGTGGGTTCCAGAATATAATACTGGTATCGATGTGATTGACGATCAACACCGTCGTATTCTCGATTATATCAATGAAATTGATGCGATTGATGTCAATACTGACCGTGAACGCGTGAAACAGATTTTAGAAAATATTATTGATTACACACAGTCTCACTTCACTTTTGAAGAGTCTCTCCAAGAAGAGGCGGGTTATAAATATCGTGTACCCCACAAACGTGTACATGATTTATTTATTAAAAAAATTGAATCTTATCGTGACCGTTTTGAGCTGGGTCATTCAATCGAAGCTGAGCTGCATGAAGTGTTGTCGAAATGGCTGATTAATCATATCCAGCATGATGATGCAGATTATGTCGGTGCCGTAAAAGAAAACATGATGGGCATTATTAAAGAAAAAGAAAAGAAAAAAGGGAAAAACTGGTTTGCTCGTTTCTTTTCATAAGTGAGCCAAACGAGGGATAAAAACAATAAATTTTAATTATATTTAGCGCAGCAAATCATCAGTTTTGATGGTTTGCTTTTTGTTTTTGATTTTCATAAGCGAGCAAGGCAAAATAGCGCAAGACTTATTAAAGGAACGCATCATGCAAGACAATGCTCTGTCACGATGGTTATCGCCGCTGATGGCATTTTGTTTATCATTTATTATCATTGCCACACTTGCACCCTTGGTGGGAGTTCAGGTTGAACGTCAGCTCGACTTTTGGTTACTTTGGTTAGTGACCATGGTGATCTTGGCTTTACCTGTGTGTTACTTAGAGATTGCCTTAGCCAAGCGTTCAAAAACCACGGCATTAAATGCTTTGTCAAGTTTGACACGTGATGCCGATGCTTCACAGACGTGGCGTCTTGTGGGATGGCTTGCTGTCGTTTTTATTCCTTTTTTAGCGGGCGGCATGTTGTCTAATGCTGCGCAATTATTAAATCAATATGCACTGGCCGATATGACATCGTCCGTGATCTTTATTACTTTGGCCGTGATTGCCATCGTGTTGTCTTTTGCCCCACGTCTGTTGACCTTAGCGTTAACGGCGGTCGGTGTGCTGATCTCCTTAGTGCTTGCAAACCTTTTTGGTACAGGAACCGCTGAGTGGCAAGTGACACCTGTTGAATTTTCAGAATGGGGCAGTGCAACGGTATTGGCTTTGGTGGCAAGCGGTTTAGGACTCGGCCTGTACTGGCAGAACAGTTTGGCACAAGTTCAACAGCAAGATACTGCAACCAAGACTGTTTTACCGATTTGGATTGCACAAATTTTGGCGGTGGTTGCTTTTGCATTTTTTGCAGTCCAAGCGGCATTACCTGCGTATGCGATTGCCTTAACTGCGGTTGCAGCGGCGGCCGTGTTGTTACAGATGGCACGTGAGCAGTTGGCACAGCGCCAGTTGAATATTGTGGTTCAGTGGCTCGTGCTGCTGGTTGCAACGTTGGTGTGGTTAATTCCAGCCACTGGCCCGATTTTTAACATCTTACTGATGCTGTGGGGCTTAGTGATTTGTTTGATTTATGCCATTTTTGCTGGTTGGATTATGAAAATTAGCCATTTACGTAAGTCGATGAACTTTAGTAATGAAGCTTTTTATAATATTTGGCGCATCGCTGTGCGTGTGGTATTACCTGTTTCTATTGTATTGGCAATTGTAGCCGTACTTGGAAAATTGATTTAATGCGTATGCTTCAACAAGTCTGGGTTGCCTACGCAACAGCAGACCAGCAGTTTCATATCAGTGTGCCATTTTCTGAAGGAATGACGGCGCAGGATGCGATTCAGCTGAGTGGCATAGGTTCGCAGGTCGAATTGCCTGAGCCTTTACAATTGGGCATCTTTGGTGTCCGATTGAAAGACCTTCAACAGGTTTTACAGGCAGGGGATCGTGTTGAAATTTACCGAGCTTTGAGCATTAATCCTAAAGATATTCGAAGGATACGTGCACAAAATAATCCTGTGGGTCGCTTTGCAAAAGGCAATCGCTTAAAACAATCGAAATGATATGAAAAACCCCTCAGTTGAGGGGTTTCTTTTTTAGAATAAGGCTTTATAGTGGGGGCGCGTTTAGAATCGCTTCTTTCGATGCTGGTAAGCCCGGCTGAGATGCAGGAATGGTTTCTAAGCCTTCAATTTTTTGGACAATACCGTTTGGGTCGAAATAGACTTTCAGGTGTTGACCTTGTGCAGCAGGAATCTTGGCTTTTTTAGCATACGTTCCTGGGGTATAATTGTAGATGTAGTCCCAACGTAGCGGATTCATTGGATCTGAAACTGTCGGGCTGCCAAGCAAAAAGCGAACTTGTTGATGGCTCATGCCAACTTGTATTTTTGACGCTTGTGCTTGAGTTAATGGCGTACCTTGAGGAATATCAACTTTATAAACGCCCAAGGTCGAACAGCCTGCGAGCAGTGAAGTGACGAATAACGCCAACATGATTTTTTGCATTTTGCTACACTATCCCAAATTAATTATGATGCAATTGAGCCACGGATAGATCATACTGCATCTACACTTTGTTGCATATTCTAACTTTAAATTTGTTGAGAGACCTTTTTACATGCCAATTTCAAATCAAGATCTACGCAAAGCTGGACTTAAAGTTACACTTCCACGAATTAAAATATTAGAACTACTAGAAAATTCAAAGCAACACCATTTAAGTGCGGAAGATATTTATAAGACTTTACTTGAACAAGGTGAAGATGTCGGTTTAGCAACTGTTTACCGCGTGTTAACGCAGTTTGAAGCAGCGGGTATTATTCAGCGCCATCACTTTGAAAATAACCATTCTGTTTTCGAAATCATGCAAGACGATCATCATGATCATATCGTTTGTCAAAACTGCAACAAAGTGGTTGAGTTTAGCAACGAAGTAATTGAGCATGAGCAGCACGAAGTTGCTGAAAAGCATGGCTTTACTTTAACAGGTCACTCACTCAACCTATATGGTTACTGTGATGCTGCTGAGTGCCAAGAAGCACTGCGTAAAAAGTAATAATTTAGATCTAAAAAAGGGCTTCATGAGAAGCCCTTTTTTATTGTTTAAAGAAATGCTTAAGCTTGTCCGTCAAACGTGATGTTTGCACTGGCATGCAATAGACGATCACCGCCTTCTTCAGACAACTTGATTTGTAAACGTAAGTCGTTCGGAGAGTCGGCATGTTTCAGCGCATCTTTATAGGTAATCTGCTTAGCTTTGTACAAATCGAATAAGGCTTGGTCAAAAGTTTGCATACCGAGTTCACGAGAACGCTTCATCAGGTCTTTAATTTCGTGGATTTCACCTTTACGGATCAAATCGGAAATTAACGGTGAGTTAATCAAAATCTCAATTGCAGCACGACGAGAATTACCGTCTGGTGTTGGAATCAACTGCTGAGCAACCATCGCTTTAAGGTTTAAAGACAAGTCCATAAACAATTGGCTATGACGGTCTGCTTCAAAGAAGTGAATAATACGGTCGATGGCTTGGTTGGCGTTGTTGGCGTGCAGCGTTGCAAATACCAAGTGACCTGTTTCAGCAAAGGCAATCGCATAATCCATGGTTTCACGGGAACGAATCTCACCAATCAGGATCACATCGGGGGCCTGACGTAAGGTGTTTTTCAGCGCGATTTCAAAAGAGTCCGTATCAATGCCCACTTCGCGCTGGGTAATGATACAGCCTGCATGCTCATGAATAAATTCAATTGGGTCTTCAATGGTAATGATATGACCTTTCGAGTTTTGGTTACGGTAACCAATGATCGAAGCCAAAGAAGTCGATTTACCCGTACCTGTTGCTCCCACAAAGATGATGATGCCACGTTTGGTCATGGCCAACTCTTTGAGCACAGGCGGGAGTTTTAACTCGTCCATGGTTGGAATTTGCGTCTCAATCCGACGCAAAACCATACCTGGCATATCACGCTGTTGAAAGGCACTGACACGAAAACGTGCCGTTTTATCCCGATTCATAATCGCGAAGTTGCACTCATGTGTATCTGCAAATTCTTTACGCTGCTTTTCACTCATAATCGAGTTGAGCAGTTGCCCCGCGACATCACCCGTCAGCTTGCCCTTAGCCACAGGCACAATTTGACCGTTAATTTTCATGGAGGGTTCAACATCAGCGGTGATAAATAAATCCGACGCTTTTTGTTGAATCATATAATTGAGTAAGTCGTTAAAATCCATATCTATACCCCAAATCCATTGTTTTCTTATAAGAAGGTTTCAGGTTGCTTGGCAGCTGTACGTGCGGTCTGCGGACTGATCACTCCTTTGGTGACCAAGTTTTTCAGACTTTGATCCAGTGTGGTCATACCGTAGTTTGCACCAGTCTGAATAGCAGAATACATCTGTGCCACTTTGTTTTCACGAATTAAGTTACGAATGGCAGGAATACCAATCATGATTTCATGCGCGGCAACACGGCCACCGCCATTTTTCTTGAGTAAGGTTTGAGAAATCACGGCTTGTAGCGATTCAGATAACATGGCACGAACCATGTCTTTTTCTTCAGCAGGGAATACATCAATCACACGGTCAATGGTTTTTGCCGCAGAGGTGGTATGTAGTGTACCGAAGACCAAGTGACCCGTTTCAGCGGCAGTGAGCGCCAAACGAATGGTTTCAAGGTCACGCATCTCACCCACGAGGATAATATCGGGGTCTTCACGTAGTGCAGAACGCAACGCTTCGTTAAAACCATGTGTATCACGGTGTACTTCACGTTGGTTGATCAAGCATTTTTTTGACTGGTGTACAAATTCGATTGGGTCTTCAACCGTTAAGATGTGGTCATAGCGGTTATCGTTAATATAATCGATCATTGCAGCCAACGTGGTAGATTTACCAGAACCAGTAGGCCCCGTCACTAAAACTAAACCACGTGGCAATTCACACAACTCTTTAAAGGTTTGTCCTAAACCTAAGTCTTCCATGGTCAGGACTTTAGACGGAATGGTACGGAATACTGCACCTGCACCGCGGTTTTGGTTGAATGCGTTCACACGAAAACGAGCAATGCTTGGAACTTCAAAGGAAAAGTCTGTTTCTAGTTTTTCTTCGAAATCACGACGTTGTTTGTCATTCATGATGTCATAGACCAGTTTATGCACTTCTTTGTGTTCTAAAGCTGGTAAATTGATACGACGAACTTCACCATCGACACGAATCATCGGTGGCATACCCGCAGATAAGTGTAAATCTGATGCCCCGTTCTTAGCCGAAAAGGCTAGTAATTCTGTGATATCCATTATTTCCCCGAGTTCATTTAAATGCTAATTATTTTGATAGAATAATAAGGCTTTCAATCAACTTAACCAACAGTTTGTTGAAAGGCAAAGCAAAAAAGATGACCGAAATGAGACCCTCGTCAATGAATATCTTGCAAAATTCACGTCAACACGTGTTATCCCAAATTCAACAGGCCTGCGAAATTTCAGGTCGTGACGTGGAGTCTGTAGAACTTTTGGCGGTTTCTAAAACACATCCGAGTGAAGTGTTACGAGACATGTACGCTTGTGGTCAACGCGCCTTTGGTGAGAACTACTTACAAGAGGCTTTGCAGAAGATAGAGGCGCTACAAGATTTAGAGATCGAATGGCATTTTATTGGGCATGTACAACGCAATAAAACCAAACATTTGGCTGAACAGTTTGCATGGGTGCATGGAGTTGATCGTTTAATTATTGCAGAGCGTTTATCGGCGCAGCGTCTGATAACACAACCACCATTAAATCTTTGTCTACAGGTCAATATCGATGGTCAAGACAGCAAAGATGGTTGCCAACCTAGCGAGGTTGCTGAGTTGGTAAAAATTATCAGTCAGTTGCCTCACATCAAGCTGCGTGGTTTGATGGTGATTCCTGCACCGAACAATACTCAAGCCTTTAAGGCCGCGAAAGTGTTATTTGACCAAGTGAAAGAGCTGCATGTACATCCTGAAGACTGGGATACCTTAAGCATGGGCATGTCAGGCGATATGGTCGATGCGATTGCAGCTGGGTCGACTATGGTTCGCGTTGGAACCGCCTTGTTTGGGGCGAGAGATTATTCGCAGCATTAAGTCTAAACAGGGTTTCTTGAGGTTAAAGGCAGCGAGAAGCGCTTAACTTACAATTATATAAAATTAATGGGCTGCTGAAAAAATAGGCTTAATTTAAAATCATGAATTGAATCGTCTACAGATTAACCATGAAAAATGATTTCCTGACAACGATAAAAATTGTATTTAGGATGAAGCCAAAATGAAAAAACTCTATTTATTTATCTCCCTGCTTTTGAGCTTATTTGTAGTAGCGTGTAGTAGTACAAATACCAAAATGAGTGAGATGAGTGCGGAAGCTACGGTTCAGAATGCTCAGGTCGCTAAAAGTGAAAAATTAGGCACCAAGTGGGGCGATGAGATTAGTTCAAACGTCACGGAAGTCAATTTAAAACGGTTATCCAGCAGTCCAATTGCTGAATCACAAGTTCGCTATGCCAGTAAAAAATACGTGGGGAAAGCCGTGAACAGTCTGTCATTGGCCGCTGGAAAAATTAGCTTTTCCATTGTAGATGATGCACAGCGTCCACTGCCTTTATTTCGAGATGGTCAGCAGTATTATTTATCTGGCAAAGATGGACAAAGCTATCAACTCAAATATACAAACCATAGCAATAGCAAGTTTGAAGTGGTTGCCAGTGTCGATGGTTTAGATGTTATTGATGGACGTGCAGCATCACGTAGCAATTCAGGTTATGTGCTTCGTCCACAGGGGGAGTTGATTGTTGAAGGCTTCCGTAAGAGTGACTCTGCGGTGGCATCTTTTACCTTTAGTCGACCGGAAGATGCCTATGCTGCAAACTCAGATCATGGTTCCATCCAAAATACAGGTGTGATTGGTACTGTGATTTACCCGCTACAGTCTGTGGCGACTACAGACAAAGCAGTAGATGCATCTAAATATGCGCCTCCACCAAAAGCATTCCCAGCGGATTAAAGCATTCGTTTGGATCTCACAGGGAGCACTTACATTAAGTAAGATGCTCCCTTTATTTTTAACTGAGAGGTGGTGTCTTAAAACAGATCAAACTTTGACTTTCAAAAATCTAAAATTATCCCACTACCTCAATGGTACTGGCACCTGCGCCCAAAGCTTTGACTTGGATTTGCACAGGAATACGTTCATGCATTTCTTGGATGTGTGAAATCAGCACCACCTTACGTCCTTGGTTTTGCAGTTGATCGAGAGCATTCATGACCATGTGCAGGGACGATGCATCTAAAGTCCCAAAGCCTTCATCAATAAATAGAGATTCGATTTTCATTGAGCCTGAGGCCATATTGGCAATGGCAAGAGATAGGGCAAGGGCAGTCAGGAACGACTCGCCCCCAGAGAGTGATGCAACAGAGCGGGTTTCTCCATCCATGTCATGATCAATAATGGCCAGACTCAGCGAATGTTCTAAACGTTTTAAGGTATAACGCTGTGAGAGTTGGTTGAGCTGTTGGTTTGCATGTTCCAGTAAAATATCGAGATTATATTGCTGCGCATAATCACGGAATTTTTTGCCTGTGGCATCTCCCATGAGGCCTGAAATTTTCCCCCAACGGTGTTCTTCCTGTTGTATGGCTTGAATCTGATCTGCAAATTGCTTTTGTTTTGCGACATTTTGCTGATGCAACTCGAGTTTGAGTTTGAGCTGATCGCGTATTTCAAGTTGTGTTTGTAGTGCCGCTTGATGCTCCTGCATTTGCTGTTGTAACTGTGCTGGGTCAATCTCAGGTTGATGGCCCAGATGTTCACTCAACTGCTCTTGCATAGTTTTCAATGCAGCATGTGCTTCATTTACTAGGCGTTCTGCATGCTGTAATTTCTGACGAATGTGCTGTTCCTGAGCCGAGTTAATTTGAGCCAGCGCATCTAAATCAGGCTTATGAAAATCAGGGTGCGCATTGAGCCAGTGTTGAAGGGTATTTTCTACTTGGCTGGCACTGGTCTGATTCTGCTGTAACTGGGCTTTGAGCTGTTCTAGCTGATTTTTTTCCTGTTCGAATTGATGGCGCAATTGCTCAAAATGTTGTTTCAGCTGTTGATAATGGCTTTGCATCTGCTGGCGATGTTGATCGTGCTGAATGAGCCATTCATTGGCTTTGATGTCAGTTAAGCCTGTCATTTGTTGGATTAATTGATTGGCTATTTCTGTATTTTGCTGTCCTCTTTGTTTGATCTCACTGAGCTGCTTGTTAGTTTCAGCGATGTGCCTACTGGTATTTTCGATATTCAGTTGATTGGTCTTGAACTGTTGTGTGGTTTGTTCGCATTGCTGACGCCATTGTTCCAACTGTTCCAGTTGTTGTGAACGGGTATTTAGACGTATCAAGATTTGCTGAGCGGTTTGGGTGGTCTGCTGTTGCCAAGCTGTTTTTTCAGCTTCAGATAAACACTGCACGATATGCTGAACTTGGTTGTGCAAACCGTTCGCTGTTTGTAGTAAATGTTCAATCTGTTGAATGTTTTGGATGCATTGTTGCTGGATTTTAATATTGTGTTGCAACAACTCAGATTGTTGTTTGAGTTGTTGCAAATTCAACTGATATTGCTGAGCCATTTGCATGAACTGAGTCTTCAATTCTGATGCTGTTAGGGTGAAGTCGAGTGCCATATTTGCTGTTTGACTGTGTGCGATTAACACGTGTTGCAAAGTACTAATTTTTTCAGAAAGTTGCTGAATTAAAGTTTGGCGTTGTTCTATTGCAGTATTCAGTTTAGTCAGCTGCTGCTGCGCTTGTTGCCAGCCATCAAAGCAATTTTGTTCTTTCAGTGTTGCCTGTTGTTCCTGCTGCTGTTGAAGCTCAAACAGGGCCTTGGAGAGCGCAGTATCTTCCACTTTATAAGGATGTGAGGTACTGCCACAGACTAAACAGGGTTCGCTGTCTTGGAGTGCTGAGCGTAAATCTGCGATATTTTCAGCATGTAAAAGTCGCTGCTGTTGCAAAACCTGTTGCAGTTGGATGCGTTCACTTTTGGCAGCCTGAAAGGCTTGTTCTGCTTGTTGGCTATTGTGTTGCACGGCTTTAAGCTGTGTTTTGGCATTGTCGAGTTGTACTTGCTGTTCTGTAGACTCAGCCTGCAAGTCAAAAAACTGCTGAATTTTTTGCTGAATCAGCTCGAATTGACTGAGTTGATTGATTTTTAACTCGCGTTGCTGCTGTGTCTGCTCAACTTTGATTTCAAGCTGTTCGATCGTCCCGAACTGTTGAATCGACTGCTGTAATTGTTGTTTTTCTGATGCTAGCCGATGTTCAGCCTGAGTACGTGGCCCGAGTTGATGTTCAATTTTTTGATATTGATGAATGAACTGTTCTAGCTGTTGAGTATGGGCGCTGAGACCTTTGTCTAGGTTTACAAACTGTTGTGAGCTTTCCAGTTGCTGCTTACACTCGGTTTGCTGTCGCTCAATGTGTTGAATCTGCTCTTCAAGCTTTTGTTGTTGCTGGCTTAGGGGCAGCTTAGACTGCTCTAAAGCCTGCAATTTTTCCTGAACTTTCTTAAACTCAGCCCCAATAAAATCACGTTCTTGAATACATTTACGCACCTCATTTAATGCAGCATGATGGGTACTTTCAAACTGTTGTAGTTTATTGACTGCCATTTCAGCTTGCGTAAATTGGACTTTTTCACTTTCAAATTTAAGTTGTAAATGATCGAACAGTTGTTGCTGTTGTTGAATACGGGGCGTCAGTTGCTGCACAGTTTGCTGTAACTGTTGTTGTTGGAATACCACAGCACGAATTTCTGAAAAGATCTCCAAACGAGCCAAATGTTCGCGCTCAGGAGTTAAATCTTGTTGTAACTTGCTTTGTGTATCGAAGAGTTGTTGTTTGCTAATGATTTCACTGTCGAGTTTATGTTTGCGCTCAAACCATTGTTGTTGTTTTTCCAGTTGCGACTTTTGAGCTTCAAGCTGTTTATAATCCCTGTCACACTGCTGAAACTGTGTCGATAATGCAGTGACTTGATCATCGGTCAACAGTTCAATATGACCCAGTACATTTTCCAGTTCTTTGCGCTGTGTGGCGACGGATTTGGTTTTCTCATAAGCCAGTTGACCAATTTTCCCAAAAATAGCGGAATTGGTTAGATATTCCAGCAACTCACCGCGTTCATTGTCCCGTGCTTTTAAAAAAACGGTGACCTCAGATTGGGCCAATAAAACGGCACGAGTAAATTGTTCAAAACTGAGCTGTGTGATGCGTTTGATATTTTCATCGACGGCTTTGGCTTTATCCGCAACCACAACACCATCGGTGACACATTTTAAAGAGCGCTGCACACTTTGCAGTTTTCCGTCTGCTTTTTCCCGTGAACGTTTTAATTCCCAACGCGCGATATAGCGCTTTTGGTCTTGTGCAATAAAGCATAGCTCGGCATAGCCATGTGCAGTGCCACGACGCAGTACGGTCAAGGGGGAGTTGGTAAGTAGCTCTGAGCCATCGACATCTTGAAGTTTGCCATCACTGTCTTTTAGCCGTGGAATACGGTTAAACAGTGCCAAACACATAGCATCTAAAATGGTGGATTTACCTGCGCCTGTTTTCCCTACAATGGCAATCAGGCCGGCACTGGCAAGGGGATCGCTTTCAAAATCAATCAGATGTTCGCCAGAAAGTGAAGCAAGGTTCTTAATTCGAATCGATAAAATATTCATACTAAACCTTTAAGCCTCTTGTTCATCTGCAAGGGATTGTTCTGCTTCACGCATTAAGCTCATGAAATCGTTTAACACTTCTGCATCATTGTGATAACCCTGTTTTTCCCAAATTTGCTGAAACAGTTTTTCTGGTGTAGGTGGCTCTAAACTCACTTTAGTGGGTGCATTGGGGTCTTGCTCAGTCGCTAAATATTGACGTGAAATACGGACTAAACGATAACGGTCTTTGGGTAGAGCCTCTTCGAATTGTTGTCTTAAATTGGGCTGCGGTGGAACAGCAGTATGGTATTCAATATCAACATATTCACGTTGATCAAGGTCTTGGATAGCGCCTTGAGGCAATGCTTGCAGTTTCTCCAATACCTCATTGAGTTCACCGCGTATTTTATGCAGTTGAATGCTTCGTGGTATCGCTAAAACATTCAACTGAAAACGGGAGGTATCATTTCGTGTGGGATCAAGTATCACTTCAACAACTTGATGTTTATAGTTAATTTCACTAAAGGACAGAGGGATCGGTGAACCACTATAGCGGATATGCTCTTCACCGACTTTTTGCGGTTTATGCAAATGCCCGAGTGCCACATAGTCAATGATTTCATCAAATAATGTCGTGGAGAGTGCTTCTTCATTCCCAATTATAATAGGACGCTCAGAGTCAGAGGTTTCGCCGCCTTGCATATGTGCATGAGACATTAAAATCAGGGCTTGATCCGTTGTTTTTCGAGCTTTAGCCTCGGCGATCAATTGTTGATGCAAATAGGCAATCGCGTTTTTGCTATTGGTGGTGTGTTCATTAAAGCCTGTAATTTCAGCAGGACGTAAAAAGGGCAGGCTCAGACACCATGCCACAGTATTTTGTTGCTCATCTAAAATTGGCACCAATAAGTGCTCAAGATCGATCTGCTGTTGACTATTTTTATGAATCACTCCCACCGCTTTGGCATTGTATTTGGCCAATAACGGTTCAACTTGTTCAATGCGGTAGCCTGAGTCGTGGTTGCCTGCAATCATCAGGGTTTGCATATGCGGTGCACGTGCATGCGCATCTGCTAAGAACTGATAGAGTTGCTTTTGTGCGGACGATGCAGGGTTGATGACATCGAAAATGTCTCCTGCAATCAAAAGCGCATTTGGCTGTCTTGCACTGATTTGTTCCAGTAACCATGCTAAAAACTGTTCATGTTCATACTGACGGGAATGGTTATAAAAAAACTGTCCCAAATGCCAATCAGATGTATGAAAAAAACGAACAGCCATAGATACCCCAAGCTCAAAGCGCAATAGAGCTATAAGCTAACATAAATCAAAATTATGCGATGGATAATTGTCGCTACGACGACAATCTTTGACCTGATAGTTGAGTGCCTATTTTTAAGTTGAATTGCACAGAAAAACTATTGAGCGATTATGTGAAAAAGAATGTGATGGGTTTATTTGATTAACACCATAGTAAAAAGATAAATTTTGATTAAAAAATGTTCTTTTAATGGGGTATTATGTAATTCTGTGAAATTGTATATCGTGTCGAAGTCGTAAATGAAATGTGAACATCGATCACGGATTCAATTTTGAGACTTTATAAGAATGATTTATGCAGAATGTCTAAAAAATAAGTTATGCCTTGAATAGGACAGGGTATAAGGAGAACATAACTATGTCTGATTCTATTTTCAGTTCGCCTCGTATTGTTAATGATCTGGTGTATAAGACGCTGATTGAATCAACACTTGCTATTCCTTGGAGTATTGATTGGGGTACCAAAAAGTTTAGTTATATTGGCCCACAAATTGAAAAAGTGCTGGGTTGGAAGCAAGACTCGTGGAGAACAGTCGAAGATTGGGCGATGCGAATGCATGAAAATGATCGTGCATGGGTGGTTGATTTTTGTGTGGCGCAGTCGATTTCTGGGGTTGATCATGAGGCGGATTATCGCGCACTGACCATAAATGGAGAATATATTTGGATTCGCGATGTGGTGCATGTAGTGCGCAAACCCAATGGGGAAGTCGATAGTTTGGTTGGATTTATGTTCGATATTTCAGAGCGTAAAAAACAGGAACAAGAGTTAGAAATACTGAAAAAACAACTGGAAGAATATTCGTATCAAGACGGTCTGACGGGGATTGCCAACCGTCGCTTCTTTGAAGATAGCTACCAACGTGAGTGGCTCAATGCCCAGCGTGAACAGCAACCTTTGACCCTCATGTTATTGGATATCGATTATTTTAAACAATACAACGATCATAATGGTCATCTTCTCGGTGATGCTTGTCTGAAACAAATTGCACAAATACTGAAAAAAAGTGTCTCACGACCACGTGATTTGGTCGCACGTTTTGGCGGGGAAGAGTTTGTTTTGATATTGCCTGATACAACACAAGCGTCTGCAATTGAAGTGGTGGAGCGTATTTTACAGAGTATCCGTACCGCTGATATTTGCCATAGTACATCACCATTGGATCAGCGTTTATCGGTCAGTTTAGGGGTGAAGACCATTATCCCAACCCAGAAAAATGACAAAATGGCCTTTTTAAAAGAGGTCGATCAGAATCTGTATTTGGCCAAAGAGCGGGGACGTAATGGTTATGTCATTCAGGATGCAGAAGACGTCCAGCACTTAAACTCATATTAACTTTTAAGGGCTTCTTGATCTATTGAGGTGGGGGAGCACTGAAAAATCAGTCCTCAAAAAAATAAAGACCGACGATTCGAGTGATGATGAAATCGTCGGTCAAAGAAAACTGCTTCACGCTTAAATGTCGGCTGCTGACAACATTTAAATTTGGAGCCAATCTTATTGCTCTAGGAAAGGTCACCGTACGTATTGTGGATGCCGGTACAATGTTGACGGTTGCTGCGACCTTGTATCCTATTTAACGCACATCAACTTCGATTGGTTGACATGAAAATGAAAAAAAACTGAATTTTTTTTATAATGATTTTTTGGTTGGGTTTAAAGTAGCGCTATGATTTCGCTAACACGATATTTTCTCTGGTTTTTTTTCATATGTTTTGTCTTTAGTTGTGTCTGTGGTGTACTCGCTGCTCTACTTCCGACAGGGATGGGAGCAGTATTAACGGCTGTACCTTATTTGGTGGCCATGATTTGGGTTTTACTTAAATTTATTAAGCAGCAGCGCCGTGCGCCAACCCAAGCAGAGCGGAAGAAATTCACTTTAGGTTTTAGTCTGATTTTTTGGAGCTATAACTTTGCCTTTCTCATGTTAGGTTTATTTATCTTTGCGCAGGGAGATGCTGAAGTTTGGCAAAACTTTATGCTCTACGTCCAACAACCGCAATTTATCAGTATGGTGGTGATTCTGATTTTATTGATCGCGATTCCGCTGTATGTGCTGACGTACTGGTTTTATGGCAAACAAGCAGAGCGTATGGCAGCAAAAATAATCGATTAATCGTAAAGCTTTCTTCTAAATGCTATAGTTTGATCAAAAGCATCATTTGAGATCACGCTATGCAAAAAGAACGTGTATTGGTGACAGGAGCAAGTGGTTTTATTGGTTCAAACTTGCTCGATTATTTATTAGAAAAAGATTATGAAGTGATCGGCTTAAGCCGACAGAAAAATTTGCCTAAAATTCACCCACATTTGACTTGGATTCGAGCTTTAGAAGAACTCATGCATGATCGCATTGATTATGTGGTGAATTTGGCTGGGGAAAGTATTGCTCAGGGGCGTTGGACAGATGCCCGCAAACAAAAGCTGATTGCCAGTCGTGTTGAAACCACGACAATGCTCTATCAATATCTCGCTATAAGAAAGATTCAACCGAAATGTATTATTTCAGGTTCAGCGGTGGGTTATTACGGTATTGATTCGACTGAACAATGGTCAGAGTGTTGTAATGAGCAGTCAGCGCCGCAGTCTATTTTTATGTCAGAGTTGTGTCAAAAATGGGAACAATCTGCACGGCAAGACACGTCGCAAAATACCAAAATTATTCGTTTAGGCGTAGTCTTTGGACGTGGGGCTGGCATTTTGCCGCAAATGTTGTTTCCGATCAAAATGAACTTATGTGGGCGTATCGGTTCGGGGCGGCAACCTGTGGTCTGGGTGCATATTCAAGACGTGCTGCGAGCGATTGAGTTTTTAATGTTGCATGAAACGACTGAGCAAGTTTTTAATGTCGTCAGTCCAGAAAAAGTTACCCAGTCAGCATTTGCACAAACTGCAGCGCAAATTCTAAAACGTAGACCTGTACTTTCTTTACCAGCTTTTGTGCTGAAGTTACTTTTAGGCGAGCAGTCTCAACTGGTGCTGAATGGTCAATTTGTTCGCCCCGAAGCATTGAAAGCACAGGGGTTTGAGTTTAAATATCCCACTTTAAAAGAAGCCTTGATCCACATTATTCAACCGCAAAATTTAGCCAAGTAGCGTTTGATCAAGCAAAGCTTACCAAACGCTCAGGACTATAGGCACTGGCGTTAACCGTTAAGCTTTGAGCCAACATCAATTCGCGTAGCAGTCGAGCAGATGCAGGCCCCATACATAGACCATTTCTATAGTGACCGAAATTTGCCCAGAGATTGGCTATTTCAGGGAAGGGGCCGATATAAGGAACACCCGTTGGTGAACTTGGGCGTAGACCTGCCCAATGTTTCACAATTGGGAAATCGGCCAGTTCAGGCACCATGTCCAAACAGGCTTTATAAATATTTTGCTGGGTCTGTAGAGAAGGACGTTGGTCAAAACCGACATCCGCCATGCTTGAACCACAAACGATATGACCATCCAAACGTGGAATCAGATACATAACCTGATTCATACACATGGTTGGTAGCCAATTTTCAGGGGTTTTAAATAGTAACATTTGCCCTTGTACGGGGTTCACTGGAATGCGGCATTGGAGTTGTTCGGACCAGTGCTGTGACCATGCGCCTGTTGCAATCACCACATGATCTGCATGGTAGCTTTGTCCATCAGCAGTTTTTATCCCTTGAACTTGCTGATTGAACATGTCAAAGGTATGTACCCACGCTTGCTCATGAAAGGTGACTTGTGGCTGCCGTTTGAGGTATTCCACAATTGACTTGAGCAGTCGCGGATTACGGACATTGGCCAATTGTGGAAAATGGATGGCTTGTTGAAAGCGCGTCGAAATGCGGGAATTGACCTGTTCCAGTTGTTCGCGTTGCAAAAGCTCACAATGTTGCATCGGTTCTTGATGTTGATCTTTATAATTTAGGCCAATGTCAAAATCAGCTTCATCAAAAATCAGCATACCTGTTTCATGGATTTCAAAATCTATCCCCGAAATAGGGCTGATTTTTTCATTCCACGCTTGATACATGCTTTTGCCATATTTGGCGAGGTCATTGACACTTTGTGGATAGCGCCACGGGTACATCGGGGAAAGAATCCCTCCACCTGCCCATGAAGCCGCTTGTCCCGCTTGCTGTTGGTCAAAAATCTCAACAGAACAACCGTGTTCAATCAGCTCAAGCGCTGTCAGTAAACCACTGATTCCCGCGCCAACGATGGCAATATGCATTGCAACTCAATCCTTCTAAACGCGCTGTTATTTCATATCTTTTAGTTTTAGTGCAGCTTCTTCTGCAAAATAGGTCCAGATGCCATCTGCACCCGCGCGGCGGCAGCTCATCAGTGATTCAATAATCACGCTGTCCGATAACCAGCCGTTTTGGATGGCCGCTGCGAGCATGGCATATTCGCCACTGACTTGGTAAACGAAAGTCGGCACACCGAAGTTGTCTTTGACTTCACGGACAATGTCCAAATACGGCATACCCGGTTTCACAATCACCATGTCAGCCCCTTCTTGAATATCAAGGGCAATTTCATGTAATGCTTCTGCGCGGTTGCCGACATCCATTTGATAGTTGTATTTATTGCCGCCTTTGAGATTGCTGGATGAACCGACCGCATCACGGAAAGGGCCATAGAAGCTCGATGCATATTTTGCTGAATAGGCCATGATTGAGGTGTAGATATGACCATTGGCTTCAAAGGCTTGGCGAATCGCACCGATACGTCCATCCATCATGTCACTTGGTGCAAAGACATCTGCTCCAGCTTCAGCGTGGCTTAACCCTTGTTTGATCAGTGCTTCAACGGTTTCGTCATTGAGTACATAACCTGTTTCATCAATGATGCCGTCTTGACCATGCGTGGTATACGGGTCAAGTGCCCCATCGGTAATCAGTACCATTTCAGGTAATTCTTTTTTGAGCAGACGTAGCGTGTTTTGAACCACACCATCTTCACGCCATGCCGCTTCGGCACTTAAGCTTTTATCTTCTTGAGGAGTCACTGGAAATAGCGCCAGTTTCGATACACCAAGTTCAAGTAAACGTTCCGCTTTTTTTAAGAGTAAGTCCGCAGATAGGCGCTGCACCTTCGGCATACTAGGAATGTCTTGCGTCTGGTTCTGTCCCGGCAGGACAAAGACTGGATAGATAAGATGATCTGTCGTTAAATGGGTCTCGCGAACCATAGAGCGCAGATGTTCATTTTTACGAATACGGCGCATGCGAGTAGCGGGGAAGGCGGGACGATTGAACGTATAGGTCATACAAATCTCGATAATCGGTATTAAACTAGGTCAGTATTGTAGACCTATCTTATGGCTTTGGGCACATATTGACGGGTTTTTATTGTTTTAAGAGTGAAGCAGATTGTTATGAGTAGTGGTGAAAAAAGCTGGACGGGCAGCATACACTTAGGAGCAAAAGTGGATATTGATGTGGTTTTTGAGCAGTTGGTTAAGGCTTTTAATGCGTCGCCATTTTTTAAGCACAACACCATGACTATGCGAGTCGTTGACGGGCAAATTGAAGCCTATATCGATATGCAAGATTACTTAATTGGCAATGTTGCGTTCCAAATTCTACACGGAGGCGTGGCTGCAACGGTTTTGGACAGTATTGGTGGCATTGTGGCGATGGGAGAGCTGTATAAAAAAGCGGAACCTGACACGATTGCGGACACCATTAAAAAAGTATCCCGTTTAGCTACAGTCGATATGCGGGTCGATTATCTCGCGCCGGGACGTGGAAAATATTTTATTGCCCGTGCTGAAACCCTAAGATTAGGGCGAAAAGGCTGCACCATGCGCATGACCATGGTCAATGATGAAGGCAAATCGATTGCCACAGCGATTGCTTCTTATGCTTATTAGTTTTAAATTAATTAAGTCTTTAATATTCAAGTGAAATTTATAGCATCCAATAGGAAGTTGGATGCTGAAAACTAAAATAGACTGAGCAGTTACAATTTATTTTCTCAAAATGTGATTATTTGCTCTTAGAATGCATCAAATTTTATTGTGACTTTCTCATCGACACCAATGCAGACAATACTTGTCTGATGTCCCTTTCGTAGGGATGATGCCGGCTGACCAAGTCTGTTAGATTTAGGAAAAATCAATGACAGATGCCCCAAATACACTGCCAGATACTGATCCAGCCGATCAAATCAATGATCAAGCACTGAAAGCTAAACGTAAGAAAGGCTTAGGTTTCGTGGCTGTGATCCTGATCATTGCTGCCATTTTATTTTTGATTTGGAAACTGTTCTTTAACCATTCGGTTTCAACTGATAACGCTTATGTGGGCGCGGAAACGGCCTCGATTACCTCTATGGTGACAGGCCAAGTTGAAAAAGTGTTGGTCAGTGACACGCAAACTGTAAAGCAAGGCGATGTGTTGGTTTTGGTCGATCATCGTGATGCCGAAATTGCTGTAGCCCAAGCTCAGGCCGAATTACTTAAAGCACAGCGCCAGTATAAACAAAGTGCGGCCAACAGCAGCTCTCTAAACTCGCAAGTCTTTGTGAGTGATGACGCCATTCATAGTGCTGAAGCACAAGTGGCTAAAGCCAAAGCGGAGTTAGATAAAGCGCAAGATGACTTGAATCGTCGTCAGCAGTTGAGTGCGACAGGCGCGATTTCTAAAGAAGAATTAAGCACGGCACAAGCTGCTTTAAATAATGCGCAAGCAGGCTATAACTTAGCGCAAGCGGGTTGGGCGCAGGCTAAATCCAGTCAGAAAGCTGCGCAAAGTAACTTGGCTGCAAATGAAGCTTTAATTCAAGGCAGTAATGAAAATTCGACCCCCGATGTTTTAGTTGCTCAAGCAAAACTGAAACAAGCTTTACTTGATTTAGAACGTACTGAAATTAAAGCACCATTTGATGGGGTGGTGACGAGCCGAAAAATTCAAGTTGGACAGCGTGTGGCGCCGGGTTCGGTGCTTATGGTGGTGGTTCCAATTTCACAGTTATATGTGGACGCGAACTTTAAAGAAAGCCAGCTTGAAAACGTACGCCCAGGTCAAAAGGCAGTTTTAACCTCAGACTTGTATGGCGAATCGGTTGAGTTCCATGGCACGGTCTTGGGCTTTTCTGGTGGAACAGGTTCTGCCTTCGCGCTGATTCCTGCACAAAATGCCACAGGCAATTGGATTAAAGTGGTACAGCGTTTGCCTGTGCGTATTCAACTCGACCCGAAAGAATTGGCTGAACATCCTTTACGTGTTGGCTTGTCGATGGAAGCTCAAATCGATTTGAAATCGAAGTAGTTGCGCATGAATAGCTACGTTCCCTATGGTGACTTAAAGGGTGGTCGCCTGATGCTGGCGGCTTTCGTCCTCGCTTTGGCCAACTTTATGGTCGTGCTGGACATGACCATTGCCAATGTTTCTGTGCCTCATATTACGGGAAGCCTTGCAGTATCGAGTTCGCAAGGAACATGGGTGATTACCTCTTATGCCGTGGCTGAAGCGATTTGTGTCCCCTTAACAGGCTGGCTCGCAGGTCGTTTTGGCGGCGTGAGAGTTTTTACCTTAAGTCTGATTGGCTTCACCATATTTTCGGTATTTTGTGGTTTATCGACAAGTTTAGAAATGTTGGTTTTCTGCAGAATTGGCCAAGGTTTATTTGGTGGCCCGATCATGCCGCTCAGTCAGATGTTACTGATGCGGATTTTTCCTCCAGAAAAGCAATCCCAAGCGATGGGCATGTGGGCAATGACGACAGTGGTTGGCCCAATTCTTGGTCCAATTTTAGGGGGAACCATCAGTGACAACATGTCTTGGCATTGGATTTTCTTTATTAATATTCCTGTTGGGATCGCATGTGCTTTTGCAGCGATGCGTCTGCTTAAACCTGCGGAAACCGCAACGGCCAAACTCAAAATTGATCGCGGTGGATTGATCCTCCTGATTTTATGGATTGGGGCATTACAGCTCATGCTCGATCTGGGGCATGAACGTGATTGGTTTAATAGCCCTGCGATCGTGGTACTGGCTTTAACGGCTGTGATTGGCTTGGTGATTTTTACCATTTGGGAGCTGACCGAACGGCATCCAGTGGTGAATATCCAAATCTTTAGATACCGTAGTTTCACGATTTCTGTCTTGGCACTGGCCTTTGGCTTTGGCGCATTTTTTGGCAGTATTGTACTGATTCCGCAGTGGTTACAGATCAATTTGGGTTATACCGCAACTTGGGCTGGTTATTTAACCGCAACCATGGGTTTTGGTAGTTTAGCCATGTCACCCATTGTGGCGAAATTGGCAACCAAATATGACCAACGTGCACTGGCCAGTTTTGGTTTGAGCATCTTGGGCGGGGTGACTTTGATGCGTTCGTTCTGGACCACAGATGCTGACTTTTTTGCATTGGCACTTCCGCAAATCTTGCAGGGCTTTGCTGTACCATTTTTCTTTATCCCATTATCAAACATGGCACTGTCATCGGTATTACCACATGAAATGGCATCTGCCGCAGGTTTAATGAACTTCTTAAGAACCATGGCAGGGGCGATAGGCGCATCTATTGCTGTCACTATTTGGGACGACCATACTAAAGTTGCACGTAGTGAAATGGTCGGCAGTTTGCATGCAGATCAAACTCAGTCGGTGTTGATGCAGCAGGGAATGAGCGCGGAAGGTGCATTAGGCTATATTTCTAGTTTGGTGGATAAAGAAGCGTTGACCTTGTCGGCAAACTATATTTTCCTGATCTTGGCTTTGGTGTTTCTATTTGCAGCATCCATTATTTGGCTCTGCCCTAAGCCTAAAATAGGGGCAGGCGGTGGTGGACATGCGCATTAGGGTAATAAAAAACCGCTTTTAGAAGCGGTTTTTTATTCTACATGTTATGCAGTTTTATGATGTTTTTGATATTTCAAAATAATAGAGATATTTAAATAATCAAAGTTCTGACTTTGCGCGCTTTAAGGCAGATTGCCATTGTTGCAAATGAAACTCACGTTGATCTGGACTCATTTTCGGTTCAAAGGCACGTTCAAGCTGCCAAGACTGGGCAATTTCGTCCAAACTTGAAAATACGCCAGACCTTAAGCCTGCCATGGCCGCCGCGCCCCATGCGGTCGACTCCTGCATCTTAGGGCGTAGTACAGGCACATTTAAAATATCGGCTTGAAACTGCATGAGCATGTCATTTTGACTGGCGCCACCATCGACGCGGAGCTCTTTCAGCGGCTGCTGAATATCGGCTTGCATGGCAGTCAGTACATCCGAGACTTGAAAGGCAATGGATTCTAAGGCTGCACGGGCGATATGAGCCTTATTGGTGCCGCGTGACATTCCACATAAGAGGGCACGCGCTTCACTGTCCCAGTGTGGCGCACCGAGTCCAGTAAAGGCAGGAACCAGCATGACGCCATCGGTATCTTTAACTGTACAAGCTAATTTTTCAACATCGCTACTTTTTTGAATAATGCCTAAATTATCCCGTAGCCACTGAACAATCGCACCTGCCATAAATACACTGCCTTCTAGGGCATAAGTGGTGTGATTTTGCGTTTTCCAACCCAGTGTCGAAAGCAGTTTGTTTTTACTGTATTGAACGGTCTCGCCTGTATTGAACAGCATAAAACAACCTGTGCCATAGGTGTTTTTTGCAGTTCCAATGTCAAAACAGGACTGTCCAAACAGTGCAGACTGCTGGTCGCCTAATATGCCTGTGATCGGAATATTGGCACCGAGCAAGCCTGCCGCGGTATCTGCGACGTAGGTATCTGAGTTGATGATTTTTGGCAGTAATGCAGGTGGAATATTAAATAGATCTAAGAGCTCTTCATCCCACTGCTGCGTACTTAAGTTCATGAGCATGGTGCGAGAGGCATTGCTGACTTCGATGACATGTTGAGCACCTTGGGTAAGATTCCAAATCAGCCAACTATCAATCGTGCCAAAGGCCACATGCCCCTGTTCAGCCAGTGTGCGTAGACCATTGACATGCTCAAGTAACCAGACCAATTTTCCTGTACTAAAGTAAGGGTCAATTCGGAGTCCGGTTTTGGATTGAATCTTATCTTTTAAGTTTTGCTGTAGGAGCTGATTGCACCATTCAAATGCGCGACGGTCTTGCCAGATAATGGCTGGTGCAAGCGGCTGTCCTGTACGTTTATCCCATACGACAGTCGTTTCTCTTTGGTTAGTAAGACCAATGGCTTTGATGTCTTTGGCTAAAATACGAGCAGAAGCCAGAGCCTGCTGTACAACAGCAATTTGTGAGCTCCAAATCTCTTGGGCATCTTGTTCTACCCAGCCTGATTGGGGGGTATGTATACGTGTTTCGCGTTGCGCCGTTGCCTGAACTTGACCTTGTTCATTGAAAATAATGGCACGACTCGAAGTGGTTCCTTGGTCGAGTGCAAGTAAGTAGCTCATAAATTATTTTATTGTTGGACTTGAAAACCAAAATATTAGCGCAATTATGTAATTAAGCGCATCAATATGTGTGTTTGTTTAGAAAATAGATCGTATTTTCTAGCAACTATGCTATGATTGCCGCTACTTTGGGGGTGTTTCTGGCTTCGACGCTGGTGATGAAACTCATAGATGCATGTCGAGAGCGCATTTTCTCTCGTAAATCAAATTTGCATTTTTTAGTCGCAAACGACGAATCATACGCTCTAGCTGCCTAAGGGCAGCTTGTCCGCCTCTCCGAATACTTGTGGTTAGAGAGTCCGACTGAAGCGCACGCACACAAGTCCGTATAAAACCAAGCCTCGGGGTTTTGTACTAAATTAAGAGGATCGCGATTTGTACCCTGTTCGTCGGGTCACAAAGAGTTAAAACAATAGACGATATCTAAGCATGTAGTATTCTCGAGCGTAGTGCTGGCGGACGCGGGTTCAACTCCCGCCACCTCCACCAAAATTCAATTCAGAGCTGTTCGACTGAATGTAAAAAAGCCTTTAAACTCAATGTTTAAAGGCTTTTTTATTGGCTGTATTGTCCGATACTGTCCTAAGCGATTTGACCCTATTTTTGCTTTGTGTGGGTCAATATTGGGACAATTTGACCCACTAAATAAGTTTAATTAAGTGGGACAAAGATATGTCACTAACTGATGTGATGTGTAAAAAAGTGCAGCCTCAAGAAAAACAGTATCGCCTTTCTGATACTAACGGTCTCTCTTTGCGAATCGATCCGATTGGGAAAAAATATTGGTCTATTCGATATACCGAAAATGGGCAAAGGAAGTCAAAAGCATTAGGTGTATATCCCGAGCTGAGCCTAAAACGTGCAAGAGAGATAGCGCTTGATCTAAGGTATAAACTCAAAAATACGGTTGAGGCCGAAGTGATGCAGCCTCATTTTCAAGAGGTTGCAGAAGATTGGTTTAATAATCAAAAAGAAACATGGTCATCTAAACACATTAGCAATGTTCTTATATTGGGGAAAACGCTTAGAGCCGCTGGTGGCGGAATACTACAGTATGCATACCCAGTACAAAGTGCGTCGCGTCAATGCAGTACTCCAACATCCAGATCCAGACAAACATTTCATGCTGGCTAATTTGGATTATTCAGTGGTGGGTAATGCAGATGTGCAAATTCTGGAATGTAAAACCGCAGGTGAACATGGTGCCAAACTTTGGCGAGATGGTATCCCGCTGTATGTACTTTGTCAGGTACAGCATCAGCTGGCGGTGACTGGAAAAAAGGCAGCACATGTTTGTGTACTGATCTGTGGGCATGAAACACGTATCTTTAAAGTCACCCGTAGTGAATCGGTGATTCAACATATTGTAAATGCAGAACGTTACTTCTGGGACTGTGTTGAAAAGGATATTCCACCTGATGCCGATGCCAGTGAATCCGCAGCCAAAGCATTGCAACTACTATATCCAGCACATGTGCCACTTAGTGTTGAAGATTTAAGTCATGACCCACATGCCAATCAGTTGTTTGACCAGCTCATCAAAATGAAAGCCGATCTTCAAGATCAGCAAGAACACTTTGATCAACTGAAACATCAAATCCAAATGCTAATGAAAGACAACGAACGTGCGGTGTTTAGCAGAGGTTCGGTGGTCTGGAAAAAAGCAAAAGATACGATCAGTCTCAATACCAAAACATTGATCGAACATCAACCTGAGCTAATACAGCAATATCCACTGCACAAGCAGGGCAGTCGTCGATTCAATATCTTTACTGATGCTGAATCTTGATCTAAGCGCCTGCATAAAAAAATCGGCAAAGCAGCCCCTTCGCCCCTCCTTCAAAGAAGAAAGGGCATTGGACAGCTTTGCCAGATCGATTGACCGATGCACAACAGACTCCTGTAGTCATTGCTTGATGTGTCTTGCTTGACGCTATCAAAGAATGACGTAAGAGCAGGTGCTTCAATACATTCGGCTGATCAGTATAAAAATGAATAGAAGGAATATCCCCATGATTAAAGGTTTAGTGATTACACCGCCGGTACTCGGACGAATCAGTATCGGAAAAATTGTAGAAAAGAACGGCAAGCGTCTACCTGAAAAGGATGACCAATTCACCATCACCAGCCAAATCCAGAACAAGGAGGGTTGGGTGAAACATCCTTTAGATGAGCAACTTCGAGTTAAAGCCCCTAGCCAAAAACTCAGAACCATTCCAGTACGGATGATCTTTAATGATCCCGAACTGAACTTACGTGCGGAATACAGCTTATTTGATCGGCAGACGGGGCGACCTGTTTGCATGGGCAATGGTGAAACCTGTCAACGCTTAACCAATCAAGGCGTAGAGCAACATCCATGTCCATCTCCAGATTTATGCGCTTTGGCACAAGGCGGATTGTGTAAGCCCTATGGTCGTCTGTATGTAAATTTGGATGAATCGGATGAGTTTGGCAGCTTTGTTTTTAGGACCACAGGCTTTAATAGTATCCGAACTTTGGCAGCACGGTTGCGGTATTACCATGCTGCATCGAATGGCTTGCTGTCATGCCTGCCGTTGCAATTGACCCTTCGAGGCAAATCCACGACACAAAGCTATCGTACCCCTGTGTACTACGTGGACTTAACCCTACGTGAGGGGATTCACTTACAAGAGGCGATTCAAATGGCTAAGGAGATAGATCAGAAAAGTAAGTTGGCTGGATTTAATCAAAATGCTTTAGATCAGATTGCTTTACAGGGTTATGGGAATTCGCAGTTTGAGGTGGATAGTGAGGATGGCATGAATGTCGTTGAGGAGTTTTATCAAGGAGAGGAAGGTCAGCCAACAGATGAGAACAGAGTGTTTAATATCCAGCAGGGATTGCAAGGATCAGTCACGGCGTTGAATTGAACTGGGTAAAACCTTACAGGAATCCCGTATCTCATGAGCGAGTTGCTCGTCACCATGAGATAGGAGTACATATCATGAATGCATTTGTTGGCCAAACTTTTCAAATAAATCAGCTGATCAATATACATCAAGTAGTAGAAATAGTAGGTGTAGCACGTTCGACAGTTTATGCAATGATGGATGAATATTCACCGTATTATGATCCAACTTTTCCAAAGAAAGTAAAGATCACCCAAAACCGTATCGGCTGGTCAGCTTTTGAGATCCATCAATGGATTGAAAGTAAGTTGGCGAGTCGTGAATAATTGGGGAGCTACTGCTCCCTTATTTTTTCATTCAGGAATGACGATACATTCCTTGAAAATTTGAACTAATCCGTCTAAGTGTCCATAGAACCCTTCAACATTAGCTTGAATCCAACGTTCCTGAGATTCTATTTGAGACCAATCAACACCATAACCACAATAGGCGAGAAGATGTTCAAAGAAAATGCGCTGAGTGCGTCCATTACCTTCGCGGAAGGGATGAATGACATTAAGTTCACAATAAAAATCGGCAAGCTGCATAATAAGCTTTTGCTTTTCAATATGTTGAAAATAGTTTTGAGATTGAAGTTGTTTAAAAAGCTTATTAGCTTCAACTTCAATACGACTAAAAGTACAAAAGCGTGTATCACCTTTTGAAATATCAACTTGCCTAAGTTCACCAGCCCATTCATAAAGGTCTGAAAATAAGGAGTAGTGTATGTTTTTTAGGTATTGGAGATCGTAAGGTGGTTCAGTATATTCAATGTGTAAACTGGCATATTCAGATAGCTCTAATTCGGCCTGCTCCAAAATTTTTTCATCTTGGATATGTAATTTGTTTTTGAGAATACTAGAGTTTGGATAACAGTAAAGACTGTCTCCCATTTCACCATATTTATCCATCAAATCACCAAATTATGATTCTGAAAGCTTTTTATACTTTTGTAGGATTTGGTCTTTGCTTAAAGTTGAAGTAGTTGTTGAAGGAGAAAGACCTTCAAGTTTTAGGCTAGCCCGATAATTCTGTAAGCGTGTTGCTTGAATATATTTTTTTTTCTGTTCAATTGTCTTAAGCACGTTGAGGCTCCTTAAGTCCAAAAATTTTAATCAGTATATCAGATTTGACTTATATCAAATGGCGGCAGTCAAAAAATAAAAATGTTGTTGTGGTTAAATTTAATTGCGACAATTCATGTCCTTTTCCACCTTTTTACTGCTGCATGTTTTAGAATTTTAGGTAAAATCATTTTATTAATGATTTACTTATTTGGAATTCTATAACAATGACCCAGGTGCAACTGCAACAGCTACAAAAACAACTCTGGAATATTGCCAATACGTTACGTGGCACGATGGGTGCAGATGAATTCCGTGATTACATCCTCGGCTTTATTTTCTTTAAATATTTATCGGAAAAGTCGGTTAATTTTGCTAATGAATTGCTGGATGGCGAAGACATCAGCTTTTTAGAGCTGGATGAAAACAATCCTGAGCATGTGCCTTATATCGAAGAAATCAAAAAGAATGCCATTGCAGAAGTCGGTTATGCACTCACGCCAAAACAACTATTCCATACCTTAGCTGAGCGTGGCCGTCAGGGCGAATTCATTCTGGATGATTTAACTGCAACCTTAAAATCGATTGAGCAAAGTACCTTAGGTACCGATTCTGCCGATGACTTTGCCAATCTGTTTGAAGATCTGGATCTGAATTCGACCAAGCTCGGCAACAATGCCAGCGACCGTAATGCACTGGTGGCGAAAGTCCTGAGTCATCTGGATGATATTGATTTTGATATTAGTAATACCGAAGCCGATGTACTGGGGGATGCTTACGAATACCTGATTGGTGAATTTGCCTCAGGCGCGGGCAAAAAAGCGGGGGAATTCTATACGCCACAAACGGTATCGACTTTACTGGCGAAGATTGTCACCCAAGGCAAAGACCGTTTACGTTCAGTCTATGACCCGACTTGTGGTTCAGGTTCATTATTGCTTCGGGTAAAACGTGAAGTGAAAGATGTCGATATGATTTACGGTCAGGAAATGAACCGTACCACTTACAACCTGGCACGCATGAACATGATTCTGTCAACGGCATTCTAAAATTGACCCCTTTTACCTTTCAAATGGCAAAGTAAAATTGACCCCTTTGATCGCGTATTAAGTTTCAACCTGGGGCTGAATCCCAATTCTTTTTTTATCCTTCAAACGATAACTCTCACCCGATATCTGTACCACATGACAGTGATGTAATAGCCGATCTAACATCGCAGCGGTCAACGTAACATCATCCGCAAATGACTTAGACCATTGGCTAAAGGGTAAGTTACTCGTCAATATCGTACTGCCTTTTTCATAACGCTTGGCAATCACATTAAAGAACAAATTCGCTTTTTCACGTCCAAACGGTAAATAACCAATTTCATCGATAATCAGTAACTTTGGTCCCAGTACCGCACGCTGCATATAGGTTTTCAATTTACCTTGCTGATAGGCTGTACTCAGTTGCAGCATTAAATCCGCTGCGGTAATGAACTTGATCTTAATGTTGTTCATGATGGCCTTATAGCCTAATGCCATAGATAAATGCGTTTTTCCTACTCCGCTAGCCCCGAGAAATACCACATTTTCTGCTCTAGCAATAAAGCTCAGATTGAACAGTTCAATCACCTGTGATTTAGGGGCCCCTAGGGCATAATTAAAATCATAGTCTTCCAGGGTTTTGACTTGAGGTAGGCCTGAGAGTTTCATCAGTACCTGCTGACTGCGCTGTTGCCTGGCAGCATATTCATGCGTCAAGATCGCTTCAACAAAGTCGGCATAACTTCCATCCTGACCTAATGTTTGTTGTGCATGATGTGACCATTGTGATGCGATGGCAGGCAGATTGAGCTTTTGGCAAAGTTGCTCTATACGGTCGTATTGCAGATTCATCAGGAAACTCCCAGCAACTGGTCATATACCGATAAGGGATGCTGCAAACTCTCGTAGGGCATGACATGCTCTGCTGCTGCAACAGGTACAGTGCTGGAACCTGTATCTGATTGCGGTAATGGCGTAAATTTTTGCTGCTCCTGTTGCAGTCGAACAGCCGGTTTTTCTTGCGTGGTGGCATGAATCCGCTGATTGGCGGTTTCATGCAGCCACCGGCCAATGTGGGCATTGGCGACATCAACATCTAACAGTAAACCCGAAGTCTTCAGGCTTGCTTTCAATGGCACAATAAAGCTTGATTTGAGGTATCCATTAAAGCGTTCAACTTTGCCTTTGGTCTGTGCACGGTAGGGCTTACATACGCGGGGACGAAAGCTGTATTTCTTGGCGCAGTCGAGCAGTTTGGGGTTCCATTTATGCTGCCCCTCCTGATAGGCATCCCGTTCAATCATGATCGTTTTAGCGTTATCAAACAGGATTTCCTGAGGTACTCCTGCAAAGAACTGAAATGCATTTTCTAGACCATCGATCCATGCATCGGTACGTTCATGATCATAAAATTTCACGAAAGTCGCTCTGGAATACCCTAATGTTGCGACAAAGGCTTTTAAAGTCGTGTTGTTGCGTCGAATTGTCGTGAAATCTACCTGCATTTGTTGGCCAGGTTGGGTTTCAAAACGAATGATCGGTTCCGGTTTGGCAACTGGTTTTAATGTTGCAAGATATTCCCTCAAGATCCTGATCTTTCCTGGATATCCCAACCTTAAAATTTCCTGGTAGAGCACGACAGCAGGAATCCATTCAGGATGAGCTGCATTTACACGATGGAGTAAATAGGGTTTATATGGGTCAAGGATACTTATTCTAGGCTGTATACGCTGATACTGAGGTGTGGTGTTTTGCCGTAAATATTTACGTACGGTATTTCTGGACACCCCCAGTTCACGACTAATGGCTTTAATAGATTTACATTGTTGATGAAGTATTTGGATTGTCACTGCTTGCTCCAAAGTTAACATGTTGAGCAGTCCAAAATGACCGCTATATTAACCAAGGGGGTCAGTTTTTAAATGCCATTAGGGGGTCATTTTTACACTGCCGCTAACAATTCTGCATGATGTGCATTTTGCCAAATTCGACATCAAGCAGGAAAACACCTTAACCCGTCCGCAGCATCTGGATAAAAAATTTGATGCAGTAGTGGCCAATCCACCATTTTCAGCCAACTGGTCAGCCGATCCATTATTTTTACAGGATGAACGCTTTGCTGCTTATGGCAAACTGGCGCCAAGTTCTAAAGCCGATATGGCTTTTGTACAGCACATGCTGTATCAACTGGATGATAACGGCACCATGGCGGTGGTGTTGCCGCATGGCGTGTTATTCCGTGGATCCAGTGAGGGCGTGATTCGTCAGTATCTGATTGAGCAGATGAATGTGGTGGATACGATTATTGGTCTGCCGGCCAATATTTTCTATGGCACTTCGATTCCGACCTGTATTCTGGTACTGAAGAAAAACCGTGAGCATAGCGGCAATATTCTGTTTATTGATGCCAGCAACGAGTTTGAAAAGCAGAAGAATCAAAACAAGCTGTTGCCAGAGCATCTGGAAAATATTATTGCAGCGGTTGAAAACCGTCAGGATATTGAAAAATACGCTCATGTAGCAACTTTACAGGAAGTCAAAGACAACGATTACAACCTGAATATTCCGCGTTATGTGGATACCTTTGAAGCGGAAGCCGAGATTGATCTGGATGCGATTGCCCAACAGCTTCAAGCTTTGGAACACGACAGCCAAAAAACCGATGCCATCATTTCAGATTTTTGCAAAGAGCTAGGTATTGCTTCACCATTTGTGGAGGTGAAGTAATGGCTGTGCCAAAGTTAAGATTTAAAGAGTTTGATGGTGATTGGACGAGTAAGCAATTAGGAAAAATTATTGGAATTTCCTCAGCATCTCGTGTTTTTAAAGAACAATGGCAGGATTCTGGCGTTCCATTCTTTCGTACTAGTGATGTAGTTTCTATTTTCAAGAATAAAGAAAATGAAAAAGCATACATTTCTTTAGAGTTATTTGAAGAACTAGCTAAAAAATCAGGAAAAATTAAGCAAGGTGATTTATTGGTTACTGGCGGAGGGAGTATTGGTATTCCTTACCTAGTTCCAAATGATCAGCCTCTTTATTTTAAAGATGCCGATTTACTTTGGATGAAATCGTCAGGAATTGTTGAAGGATCTTTCCTTTATAATTTTTTTATTAGTCCTAAATTTAGAGAGTATTTAAAAAGTATTTCTCATACTGGAACAATTTCTCATTTTACGATTGAGCAAGCTAAAGCTACACCTTTTGGTTTCCCATCCAAAGAAGAACAAACCAAAATCGCCTCTTTCCTTTCCGCAGTCGATGAAAAGATTAGCCAACTCACGCAAAAACATGCGCTACTCAGCCAATATAAACAAGGCATGATGCAAAAGCTGTTTAGCCAGCAGATTCGTTTTAAAGCGGATGATGGAAGTGAGTTTGGGGAGTGGGAGGAAGTTAGACTTGGAAATTTAGTTGATTTAACTTCTGGTTTTGCATTCAAAAGTGATTTTTTCTCGGAAGATGGAAATAAATTAATTACTCCAAAAAATTTTACGACAACAGGTAAGGCTAATTTTACCGATACAAATACAAAATGGACTACTGAAATATCTGATAAGAAGTATATTTGTAGACCAAATGATTTATTGGTTTTGCTAACTGATTTAACTCAGTCATGTGAGCTTTTAGGGAAGCCGATTTTATTAAGTCAAGACGATGGAAATGTACTTTTAAATCAGCGAATCGTTAAAATCATTCCTAATAGAAAACTAGAGAAACCATTTTTACTTTATTTGTTACTTACGGACGATTTCCACGAGTTAATTGTTTCTACAGCTTGAACCGTACCGGGTTTGTCGGAGACTTTTTATTTAAGTTAGGCCACCTGACCTAACTGGTTAATTTTATCATAGTACATTGCTTCAAAATCAAAAGGTGATACATAATCTAGCGCACTATGTACACGT
>NZ_KB849235.1:888600-971917 GCF_000368045.1 Acinetobacter johnsonii CIP 64.6 | reverse complement strand
TATTGTTATGGATAAAATCCACCATTATTTGTGTGGGCGGTCGAGCTCCGACTGGGCGAAAAAAGCGGCTGCTTTGCGTAGAATTTCATTGGCACGTTTTAATTCTTTAATTTCACGTTCCATTTGCTTCATTTTTTCTTGGTCAGATATCTGTTGTACTTTGGCAGGATTTAGTTGATCCAGATGCTTTAAATACCAAACACGCAATGTTTCAGGAGTACAACCGATTTTAGGAGCAATAGCTGTGATTGCTGCCCAAGTAGAAGGATAATCTTTTTCAGATTCAATTAGTAATTGAACCGCTCTTTCTCTGATTTCAGGGGTATATTTTAATTTTGTCATCGGCATAGTCTCTCAGAATATTGACTCTCCGACAAACCTGGTACGGTTCAGTTGGTCTGGATTGCAGGCATGGTTAGAAAAACAGAACTTTGCATGAGTTTGATAATGCATATCAAGGATTCAAAAATTAGCGGTACTTGAATATTAGGAATAACATTCAAATACCGCATAAGTTTTCGATGTATGCACAACCTTTATACGCTAACGATATGATGTCATGCTTTTTATGTATTTGGGTTTAACGCATAAACATAAGCCTGTTGTATTTGTCCATTTTCTAAAGTGACTTCAGTTAAAACACGCTGATATTCACTTCCTTCAAATTCATCCAAGCTGTTCCACAGCGTATTAATTGCTCTGAACTAAATATATATCCATCAACAGTTGGTCCATCTGGGCCCAGCATCAGCCCAGGAAAACCAAGTTCTGCACCCCAACCCGCTTCCTTAAGCAAACCTTTCACAGAGCCTTTGTTCCATGTACCGGCAAGCGCTTCTAAAATATGAGCATTAGGTTTGTTTGGCGCTAAAGTACCGTAGACAAATAAGTGTTGTTGCATGATGTAAATGTTCCTAATGGGTAACAGATGGAGAATGAAGCGGTTTTATTGAAAAAATAACGATGAGTGCAATTAGAATCAGAAAAATATTTAATATAACGATGCCATTCCAGCCATGGCTTTGCCAGATATTTCCACCATAAGCACCTACAATGCTTGAACCTAAATAATAGAAAAGCAAATATAAAGAAGTGGCATGACCTTTATTGGATATTGCAAGTTCTCCAACACGACTGCTGGCAATGGCATGGGCAATGAAAAAGCCGGTGGTCACACAGCCAATACCGAGAATAATCAAAAGCAACGAGGCAGAAAGGGTGAGTAGCACGCCTAAGAGCATGCACAAAAAGCCTAAGATCATCACCTGCTTTTTGCCTATTCGGTCTGCAATATTGCCTGCAATCGAAGAGGAAATAATACCCAAACTATAAGATAAAAAAATGAGGCTAATCTGGGTTTGGCTTAAATGATACGGTGCTGCAAACAGTCTGAAGGTCACATAGTTAAACAGTGTGACAAATACACTGGTGAGTAAAAAGCCAATCCCATAGATTTTTAACAGCCGTGTATGACTTAAGTGTGCATACCATGCATGTAGATGGAACTTAAAAGAAATACTTTGCTGGGCAATGAAATTTCGTGAATTGGGTAAGAGTTTCAAAAAAACCAATGCACAGAACAGACAGATGACGCCGAGAATGGCCATGGAAATACGCCATGAGAAAAACTCGGTCAAAATGCCCATGCCAACACGTCCCATCATGCCGCCAAATGCTGTGCCTGCAATATATAGCCCCATGGTTTTACTTAGGTTTTTGGGACTAATTTCTTCTGCAATCCAAGCCATTGCAACAGCGGGAACTCCACCTAGAACAAAACCCTCTAAGCTTCTTGAAACCATGAGCACATGCCAACTCGGTGAAACCGCGCATACCACATTGAGTATAGAAGCCAAAAGCATAGAGAAAAACATCAGACCTTTTCTGCCCAATGTTTGTGAAAAGGCACTGGATAGCACGATCGACATAGCCAAAAAGCCTGTGGTTAAGGACAGTGCTAAAGCACTTGCACTGGGTGCAATATGGAAACTCTGACTTAAGTTGGGCAGTAAGGGTTGTACGCAATAGATCAGTGAAAAACTGGCAAAGCCCAACAAAAACAGCGCCATGCCCGCTCTTTTATATTCAACTGTACCTTGGCTGATGGTCTGTGGAATCGGCTGTTGAGGGGTAGACCAATCTGCTTCTAGTGAAGAGCTCAGTTTCATAACTTGGCGGATTTAAAATGGAGAGAAGCTTTATTTTAATAACTACATGCATATATGTATAATATATATAACTCAATAATGGTATAGCTTTAATATATGGAGTTGCGCAATATTCAATATTTTATTGCTATCGCGGAAGAGCAAAGTTTCTCTAAAGCTGCCTTGCGTCTTGGCATAAGTCAGCCGCCGTTGAGTATGCAAATTAAAAAATTGGAAAGGGAAATCGGTGTTGAACTTTTTTATCGCTACTCTCATGGTGTAGCTCTGACACCAGCAGGAGAAACTTTTCTTAAAATGATTTTGCCTGTTCAGAACCAACTGAAAAATGCGGTGAAATTGACCCAAAGTGCAGCAAATGGTGAATTGGGAGAACTACGGCTCGGTTTTACAGGCACCTCAATTCTAAACTCTTTAATTCCAACAGCCATTCAAGCATTTCAACAGCAATACCCTCATGTGAATTTGGTATTAAAAGAAGCCAACTCTTTGATTTTGATTGAAAGTTTATTGAATAATGAATTAGATATTGCGATTGTGCGGCCACCTGCGTATTATCCTAAAGCCATTACGATTCGTAATTTTATCGATGAAAAATTGATTGCAGCCTTGCCGATTCAATATCCCGCAGAAGATGAGGTAATAGATTTGGCAGAGTTTAAGTATGAAAGCTTCATTGTCTCTCCACCAGAGGTGAGTGCAGGGCTGTATGCTGCGATTTTAAATAGCTGCCAACAGCATGGCTTCACGCCTAAAATTGGACAGCAAGCCCCTCAGATTGTTTCAATTTTATCGTTGGTTGCGGCGAATTTGGGCATTTCTTTGGTGCCTGAGTCCACCCAACAGCTCAAAATTGAAGGGATTAAATATAAATACCTGAAGAATAAGACCGCGACAATTGGACTCGGTATTGCGTTCAAGGCGGATTTGCATAGCCAACCTGCAATCAACTTTTCCAGTTTATTGAATAGTATTGTGAGGCAGCATCATTATTTAAAAGGTTCGCTGTAATTCACTCTATGTTGTTTTAAATATGAATTGTCAGCACGTAACTCGCGGAGTCAAATAGCCATTTAAATACAATCAGATAGTCAGTTCTCGATTCAGCACCAAAACATGTCTAGACGGCTAAATTTGAGTAATCTAGAGTAAAATATGCATAAAAAATGCCTATGTCGCTAATTTACGATTCTTTTTAAAGCTGCGTAATCCTTCCAGCATGAGGGTAAAAACTGCGAGCCAAATGGCGATATAGGTTGGCCATTCTGCTGAAGTAATGCTTTCCCCTAAGGCGATTGAAACGGCCACTAACAATATCGGTTCAACATAAACCAACAGTCCAAACAGGCTTAAGTTTAAATGCGGGGCAGACAAGGACTGAAATGCCAAAGCCAGTGCACTGATTAGTCCAAGTCCTGAAATGAGCCAAAGCGTATGTGAGCTTTCAGATAGGCTTTCTGTGACGATACTGCCTTGCATGATAAAGAAAATACAAACAGGGAGACTCAACATCATGTCAAACCAAAGTCCGCCTATATTATTCGTCTTCGTTTTTTGTCTGAGCCAAAAATAGATCGGATAACCTAAGCAAATCAGTAGAGTGGGCCACGCCAGTGTTTGAGAACTCGCCAAGAGGTTCAAGATCCCCAGCACTGCAAAAATACAGGACAGTTGCTGAAAGCGTGACATTTGCTCTTTAAATGCGATGCGACCGACAATCACCATGCTAATCGGCATCATAAAATAACCGAGTGAAACATCCAGTCCATAGCCATGACTGGGTGCCCACATAAACAGCCACAACTGAATTCCAATTAAAAACGAAGATAAAATTCGCGTTAAAAAGAAAAAGCGCTCTTGGTAGAAGCGGCGATAAATAACAACTACCTGAGACCAATTGCCTTTGAGCCAAATAAAAAGCGTCAGACATGGAATAGTCAATACTATGCGCCAGCCGTATATTTCTGTACCTGCCAACGTGCCCAAAAGTGAGGTATAGGCAAACATTAAAGCAAATAACACCGAGGCTGTGACATTTAAGCTAATGCCAAGTGCTGTATTGGGATGCGTAGACATAGGTGGTTCTAAAACTGTATGTATAGATGCTATTTTATTGCAATAATCTTGAAAAAATGCTTGTAATCATTAGTTTGGATGAGAAAATTTCTCGCAGGAAGCTGCTCATGCAATTAGATAAGTTTGATTTCGCTTTATTGGAGCATCTGCAAAAAGATTGCTTAACGCCGCTCCGAGAATTGGCTGATTTAGTGCATTTATCAACGGCCTCGGTACAACGTCGCATTCAAAAATTAAGAGACAGTGGCTATATTATTGGCAATACCGCATTGCTTGATCCCGACAAATTGGGGCAAGTGATTACGATTTTTGTCGAGGTTCGTGTCAACCAAACCCATGTGACTGACCTTGACGAGTTGAAAGCAAGTTTTTCAATTCCAGAAGTACAGCAGTGCTATTACGTAACAGGCGAGGCGGATTTTATGTTGGTACTCTTGGTGCCAAGTATGAGTCGATTTCAAGCCTTATGTGATCAGCTTTTTCATCATAATGCGAATGTGCAATGGTTTAAAACTACCGTTGTATTAGAGCGTATCAAAACAACTTTAGAGGTGTCTTGTCAGCCATAACTTTTATTCTCTTTTCTATATTCCACCTTATATTCAATGGCTAAAGGGGCTGCTTGAAATAGGAAAAGAGAAAAGTCGTTTCTGAATTTTTAGGCACTCAAAATAACGCCATGATGGAATTGGGCTCCTATTTATATAACGAATTTATTTTTCTAATTTTGATGGTTTTGCACCTATAAAACTTGAGAAGGAGGCACGCTGTTATAGTTTTTTCAAGCCTTACTGTAGCTACTCATTCACACCAAAATAGCTGAAAATTTGACTCAAGAAGGGATCACAATCTTGATGGTGGCGTAATGTTTATAACACAGCAACTGAATACAATTTCTGAATTGGTTGAGGGGCAGGGTCTTTCAGATCAACTGCAACATCTACTTGCGCAGCAGTATTTAAACTTAGAAGCAACTTTGCTGCGTGCTAAAGTCTTACGTGATTTTTCAAGCGCTAAAGTTCAGTATATTGTGCAATCTGCCATTCAAGCAGAACATGCCGAGGTCGCATTTTTATTTGCGCCTTTTATCTTGGCAAATTTAAACCATCCTGTGATTTATAGCAGTCCCGCAACGCCGACCGTACTCAATATCCTCAATCGTTACTATCAAGCAGAGCAAAAACAAAACCTAAAAATAGATGATGTACTTGAGGCACTCAATGTTTATTTAGATTTGAGTGATAGCGTATTTAATGATGTCGATTTTTTCTATTTTTCATTGATCAAAGCACTATGTCGAACTGATGTCTCGCAGATTTTTTTGGTGACATCATTAGTGCTCAATACACAAAAACTCGCGGAGCTGGAACAGTTTTTTAAAGTCAAAATTAACTATATTTCTATCCATGCGCATGATGCCATCATCGACAGTAGTGAATGGAATATGCGGAAATTGTTCTTTAAAAACAAAGATCAGCAATATATCGATTTATGTGAAAAATTCGCCACATTGAATGCGCAATTATTGTTGAGTTATGGCAGTTATAACCAGCAGCAAGCGACCCAGTTGGTTGAAGATATGTTCTATGCGGAGCATATTTATGAAAAGTTATCGGTCTATGCCGAGTATATGCAGACCTGTTTACAACATGGTGTGTCCCGAAAGCAGGCGGCTTTTTTCGCCTAACTTGCATTTTTGATGTGCCATTCAAAACAGCTTTTCTTTCATATTGATGCATATACCTAGGTCATCCCCATGTTTTTATATACAGACTTTGATCAAAATTTATTAAATGAACGTGTCGCACAGTTTCGTGACCAAACGCAGCGTTATTTAGAGGGGAAACTGACCGAAGAAGAATACCGTCCCTTACGTTTACAAAATGGTTTATATGTTCAACGCTATGCACCCATGCTACGTTTGGCAGTGCCTTATGGCTTAATGAACTCAGCACAACTGCGGAAGGTGGCTGAGGTTGCACAGAAGTATGACCGTGGTTATGCGCATATTTCTACGCGCCAAAATATTCAATTGAATTGGCCGCAGCTTGCAGATGTCCCCGATATTTTGCAGGAACTCGCTACAGTACACATGCATTCTATTCAGACCAGTGGCAACTGTATTCGAAACACCACCACAGACCAATATGCAGGTGTAGTTGAGGGCGAGCTCACAGACCCGCGCCCCACCTGTGAACTAATTCGCCAGTGGAGTACTTTCCATCCAGAGTTTTCATTCCTTCCGCGTAAATTCAAAATTGCAGTTTGTGCACACCCTGAACAAGACCGTGCTGCCACAACTTTTCATGATGTTGGGGTCTATCTGGTAGAAAATGGAACGGGGGAGTTAGGTTATCAAATTAAAGTCGGTGGTGGGCTTGGACGCACCCCTTTAGCGGGACATGTGATTAAGCCATTTTTAGCCCGTGAAGATTTAATTGCCTATTTAGATGCCATCATGCGCGTATATAACTTGCATGGTCGCCGTGATAATAAATACAAAGCGCGTATTAAAATTTTAGTGAAAGCCCTCACTCCAGCGGGCTTTGCGGAAAAAGTGGAAGCTGAGTTTGCACATACTCAAACACTGCTCAAAGTTCAGCCTAGTGTTTTAGCGCAAATGGATGCCGTATTTCGACCGTTTGCCTATGAACCTTTAGATGCAGAAAATTTTGAGGCGTTGTTCCAACAGTATCCGAAGTTTAAACACTGGTTCAATATCAATACCCATGCACATAAAGTCGCGGGCTACCGCATCGTTACGATCAGCTTAAAACGGGCGGGTGTAGCACCGGGGGATATGACTTCCGATGAAATGCGTTTAATTGCAGATTTGGCTGACCAATATACCTTTGGTGAGCTGCGAACCACGCATGAGCAAAATATTGCCTTAACCGATGTACGCCAAAAGGATCTGTTTGAACTGTGGCAAGTCTTAGATCGTGGCAATTTGGCTCGTGCGCATATTGGCTTTCTGACTGACATGATTTGCTGTCCGGGTGGCGATTTTTGCTCCTTGGCAAATGCCAAATCTATTCCGGTGTATGAAGCGATTGCTCGCCGTTTTGATGATTTGGATGCTTTATATCATTTAGGCAAGGTCGATCTGAACATTTCAGGCTGTATGAATGCGTGTGGACACCACCATGTAGGCAATATTGGCATTCTAGGTGTCGATAAAAAAGGCGCTGAATATTACCAAATTAGTTTAGGCGGTAACTCAGATCATGATGCATCCATCGGTGATATTTTAGGACCATCATTTCCTGCAGAAGATATTCCCGATGTGCTTGAAGAAATTCTGAATACTTATCTGGATTTGCGTTTGGAGCATGAATCTTTTTTAGAAACCTGCAAACGTGTCTCGATTCAGCCGTTTAAAGAGCGGGCTTATGCGGACATAAATTGAGATGTTGGACGACCGAACTCGGCTGAAGAAGTTAAAAACTGCGAGCTACCAAATCATCATTATTTTGGCCGTTTGGAGCTGTGCTGATGTGTTACAAAAGTTGGTGAATTTGCCTGTGGCATCAGGGGTACTTGGGTTTTTTCTGCTGTTGTTTTTACTTGAAATGAAATGGTTGAAATTAGCCCACGTTGAACGCGGTGCCAATTTGTTACTGGCGGAACTGCTGCTGTTTTTCATTCCGCCAGTGGTCGGTGTGATTCAATATCAGGATTTATTGATCACCAGTGGTTGGAAAATTCTGCTAGTGATTTTAATCAGCACCGCTTTAGTGATGATGGTTTCTGTATATAGCGTGCGGTTGTTGTTAAAGCAGCCAGAGCTAAATCAAGAACCAAAACTGGAAGATCAGTATGACTGAATGCTGGGGGCTTTTTTACTTGGTTTGGACTGTGCTGTGCTATTTCATGGCAAAGCAGCTTTTTGTTCGAACACAAAAAATTTATTTATCCCCCATTATTGTTGTTCCTAGCTTGAGCATCGTACTGATCTTTCTTTTACAGCATCAGTTCCAAGACTATTACTTTTATACCCAATATTTGGTGGCCATGCTCGGTCCAATCACAGTGGCTTTTGCTATTCCTGTTTTTCGTTATCGCCGCATGATTCAGCAACATTTTAAAGTGTTGCTCTTCAGTTCTAGCCTCGCCATGTTGGTGGGTATTTTCAGCAGTTGGTTTTTGGCGAGCCTATTGGATTTTGATGACATCGTTAAAAATAGCCTGTTGGCGCGTTCCATTTCGATTCCTTTCGCTTTGGTGCTTACCGAAAAAGTGGGGGGCTCTATCAGCCTGATTCCGCTATTTACCGTGATTACAGGTTTGGTCGGTATGTTGTTGGGAGACCTCCTCTTGCTTTGGATCAAATATAAAAATCACTTTGCTTCAGGCGCAGCACTGGGTAATGCCGCACATGCTATGGGCATAGCTCGGGCAAGACAGCGGCATGAATTGGAAGGCGTCATTGCCAGTCTCTCGATGATTATTTCAGGAATCATTATGGTGCTATTTGCGCCATCTTTGATTGCAGTGACGAAGTATTTACTTGGCTTTATATCGTTTTAAATCAATAAGGAATCGAATATGAATCCTATGTCACATGCAAAGACACTCTTAAACCCCAAAAGTTATCTCGCGGCCTTTGTCTTTATAGTACTCATAGTGGCGGCTGCCTATGGACTGAATGATCGTGAAATTATTCTGCCTGAAATGGCGGCGATGGCCGTTGGGCTGTGGGTCTATCGAGATAAACAGTGGCTGAATCAGCCAGATAAAATTTTTATTTTACCCAGTTTGACCGCTGTTATTGGCTTCTGTATTAATTTGATGCCAATTTCATATCTGTTCAAACTGGTTTTGGTTCTCTGTGCCATGTTGCTCGTGATGCTGATGTTTAACTATATATTACCGCCCGCACTGGCTACAGGTTTCTTGCCGATTGTGACCCAAGCCTATGAAATATCGTTTTTGATTTCGATTTTTGCCACCAGTTTTATCCTGATGTTGGGTGTTGTGCTCTTTAAACTGAACCAAGGTGTGGAGAGGAAAGGCAATTTTGATCGACGAAAAATAGGTGTGTATGCCAGTATTACTTTAATCGGTTTTGCACTCGCTGCTATTTTCAAGATTGAAGCGATGGCACTGATTCCACCGATTACAGTGGTGGTGTACGAATCATTAAATATGATGATGTATTCGTTGAAAATGTATCTTAAGCAGGTTGCTGTGTTGACACTGTCGATTTCAATGGCCGTGCTTATGCAGTTGTGGATTCAAGATTGGATACTGCTCAGCCTCATATATATGCCCTTGATGTTTCTTTTGCTCAAGCTCTTTGATATGCGAATTCCTGCAGTATATGCCTTTCCATTTTTGGTTTTCGTCTTTCCACAAGACAGTGTGATGCATTTACCTGTCGCATCTGGTCTGATGGCTGGTTTTTCACTCGGCTGTGTCTATATCTATCGCACCTATTTTCAGAATATGAGTGCTGAGAAATCCTATACCTAACTTGAGAGGAATGACATGATCTGATCATGTCATTTTATCTCTGGGATGGTGATATTTGCAGTATGGGCAGTGAGTCTCTTCAAATAAAAAGATGGTTTAAATCAGTCTGGATTTAAACCATTCAACTTTTATTCAAATGCTTCTGGATAAATACATTGGATCAAGGCATCTAAGGCATTTTGAATACGTTCATTGATTTCAAATGAACAATTGATCCGAATATGATGTGGAATATTATCCGTTTGATAAAATAATGAGCCGGGCGCAATGCTGATATTTTTCTCTAAGAGCTGCTCATAAATCAAATTTCCATTGATCTGCTCAGGCAAGGTAATCCATAAAAAATAGCCCGATGGATAATAATGAATTTGATAATCTTCAGACAAATGTTCAGATAAATAATTGTAATACTGATTTTTGAGACGTTTTAAGGTGTTACGTAAGGTTTTTAAGTGCTTTTCATAGTGTCGATGCGATAAATAATCGACCAAGGCATTTTGAATAAATGAGTTGACGGAGAGCGTGCTCATCAGCTGTAGATGTTGAATATGCTCCGAAAATTTACCCGCATAGACCCAACCAATCCGAAAACCCGCACCTAAAGTTTTTGAAAAAGAAGAGCAGTGTAAAACCAAATTTTTCTGATCAAAGTATTTCATCGACAGCGGTTTTTTATGATCAAAATAAAGTTCTTCATAAACATCGTCTTCAATTAAATAAATATCGCGCTCATGCAGTAGCTTTGCCAGTTGATATTTGATGTCATCACTGACCGTAAAACCAATTGGGTTGTGACTGTTGAGCATCAGCAAACAGACTTTAATTGGATAACGTTCAATTGCATCTTTAAAAGCCTCAAGGTCAATACCGTGTTCTTCATGTTCAGGAATACTAATGACTTTTAGGCCCAAATGTTCAGCCGCTTGCCATGCGCCATAAAATATAGTTTTTTGAAGTAAAATATAGTCACCCGGTTGGGTCATAGCTTGTAAGGAGAGGTTTAAAGCATCTAATCCGCCCGAGGTGATTACGATATCGGAGGGGTCTGTTGGAATCCCTTGCATACAGTAGCGCTGCGCAATCAGTTTTCGCAGCTCAAAGTTTCCGGGAGGTAAACTTGGCATCTGTTCATAACTAAGACGGTGTTTGGCACGTTGTCCTAACGTTTGCATCAGCTTGGCAGAGTAGAGCAGTTGGCTGTTGGGAAAGGCAATGCCAAAGGGGACCATTTGTTCAGATTGGATCGATTTTAAATATCTGAAAATTTTAGAGTTGATTTCAATTTTTTCGTTGAGGATGACACTATTGGAGTTGCTGTCTGAGCGTGCATCGCCTGTCACAAAGTAACCGAGTTTTTCTTGTGAATAAATCAGCCCTTGCGCTTCGAGTTCTTGATAGGCATTCATCACCGTCATCAGGCTAAAACCCGATGTTTCAGCTTGTTGACGGAGTGAGGGCAGTTTATCGTTGGCTTTCCAAAAACCACTTTCAATCAAATGTTTCAGGCTGAGCGCAAGTTTTTCTGATTTATACATATGGGTTCGCTGCAATTAAAAGGCACAGGACATGTATTGAAAGTCCCGTGCCTAATTCATAAAAAATGCTTGGCTGGCTTTAGTAAGCAAAACTCAGCAACAGCTTAAAGAAACCCGCAATCAGTGCGAGAGAAATAAAGCCAAAGCACCACAATAAAATAAACCATAATCGTGGGCTGAGTCGATCAACAAATTTTTTCATGTCTATCTCCTCAATTAATGATAACCCTGATCCCCTATACGTACTTTGTCACGGAACACCCAATAGGACAAGAAGGTATAGGCAATGATGATTGGGATTAAAATTGCAGCTCCCACCAAGGTGAACTTCAAACTTGACTCAGGTGCAGCGGCCTGCCAAATAGTGACCGATGGCGGAATAATATTGGGCCATAAGCTGATGACGAAGCCAGTAAAAGCCAAAAAGACTAAAGCCAAAGTATAGATAAACGGTTTTAGTTCATGCTGCTTTTTGCATGCAGATAGAATCAAGCCAACAAACAGTAAGACTAAAATTGGCACGGGGCTAAAATAGTATAGATTCGGCAGAGAGAACCAACGCTGTGCAATTTCAGGATGGGTCAGTGGGGTATATAAACTCACGGCACCGAAGATAATGAGTAAAGCAATAATCAGCCTAGGCATCAGATGATACATCCGTTGCTGTATCTCTTTTTCGGTTTTCCAAATGAGCCAGCCACAGCCTAAAGTGGCGTACATGACCACGACCCCTAGACCGGTAAAACATGTAAATGGCGTGAACCAGTCCCATCCACCCCCGCTGTAAATACCATTGGTGGTCTGAATACCTTGGATATAAGCCCCTAAAATCACGCCTTGGAAAAAGCTTGATAAGATAGAGCCCCAGATAAACGCGAGATCCCAGAGGTATTTGGTACGCGTGGCTTTGAAACGAAACTCGAAGGCCACACCGCGGAAAATCAAGGCAACCACCATAAAGATAATGGGCAAATACAGTGCCGATAAAACAGTTGAATAGACCAAAGGAAATGCTGCGAATAAACCAGCACCACCCAGTACCATCCATGTTTCATTGCCGTCCCAAACGGGCGCGACGGTATTCATCATCACATCGCGTTCTTGCGTTCCGTTCATAAAGGGAAACAGAATGCCAATGCCTAAGTCGAAACCATCCATAACCACATAGATGAGTACCCCGAGCCCGATAATACCGACCCAAACCAAAGCGAGATCAATCATGTGGTTTCTCCTTACTATTTTGAGCAGAAGGATCAGTGGTCTCGATAGATTCTTCAACAGCACTGAGTGGACGTAAAGGGGTTTTAAAATGCCCCGGGCCAGTATCTTGCACGGCATCTAAAGGCGTAGAAAAAGCAGGGCCTAATTTGATTAAGCGCAGCATGTAGTAAATACCCGCGCCAAAGACGACGGTATAGACCAGAACAAAAATAATCAGGCTCAAGCCGACTTGATCTGCGGTGACTGTATGCGATAAACCGTCTTTAGTTCGAATCACACCATACACCACCCAAGGCTGACGGCCAACTTCTGTTGTGACCCAACCTGCTAGGAGCGCGATATAACCTGTAGGCCCCATGATGAGGGCAAATTTATGAAACCAACTGCTTTCGTATAGAGAGCCTTTTTTACGTAGCCACAGCGCTGTTAACGAGAGTAAAACCATTAACATGCCCAAGCCAACCATGACCCGGAAACTCCAGAATACAATCAGTGCATTCGGACGGTCTTCAGCTGCGAAGTCTTTTAAACCAGTAACCTGACCCTCTAGGGAATGCGTCAGAATCAAACTGCCCAGATTGGGAATACCAATCTCAAGATCGTTCGATTCTGTTTCCATATTCGGTAAAGCGAACAATAATAAAGGCATGCCATGATCACGATTGGTTTCCCAATGACCCTCAATGGCTGCCAATTTTGCAGGTTGGTGTTTTAAGGTATTTAAACCGTGGTTATCCCCAATCACAACTTGTAAGCAAGACGTGACCAGTACCATCCATAAGCCCATAGAAAAAGACTTTTTTACCAATTCATCACGACGACCTTTCAGCAAATGCCAGGCTGCCGTGCCAACCACCAAAAGTGATGAGACAAGGAAGGCCGCTGCTGCCATATGAGCAAATCGGTAGGGGAAGGATGGGTTAAACACAATTGCCCACCAGTCTGTGGGGACAATAATGCCATTTTCGATGGCAAAGCCTTGAGGTGTCTGCATCCAACTGTTGGAGGATAAAATCCAGAACATGGAAATACAGGTACCGATAGCGACCATTAAAGTGGCAAAAAAGTGGGCTTTGGGGCTAACCCGTCCCCAACCAAATAGCATAATGCCCAAGAAACCGGCCTCTAAAAAGAAGGCGCTCATGACTTCATACGTGAGTAGTGGTCCAGTGACACTACCTGCGATGCGTGAAAATTCACTCCAGTTGGTCCCGAACTGGTAGGCCATGACAATGCCCGAAACAACCCCCATAGCAAATGCCACGGCAAAAATCTTAATCCAGTACTTAAATAAGTCCTTATAAATTGGATTTTGGGTGCGCAGCCACTTCCATTCCAGTATGGCAAGAAAGCAGGCTAAACCAATAGAGGTTGCAGGAAAAATAATATGAAAGGAAACAGTAAAGGCAAATTGAATTCTTGCCAACTCAAGTGCGGTTAATCCGAGGCTCATTGCGTCCTCCATGGCTGGCAGGAATATCGACGGTTCGATACCCAGTTGCTGTCTAAATCGGAATGATAAAAAAGCATAGATCGTTTCATTAAAAACTACCTACTTAAAATACTGATGATGATCTTGCATTAGGATGTCTAGAAGATGTAGGTACAAGAATTGGAGAGAAAAAATATAACAAAATAGAAAATTGCACTTAGTCTGTTATATTTTTTGAACTGTTTTTATGATCTATTCATTCTTATTGCTTAATTAAAATATACAGAAAGTTTTGATGCTGAGTTAGTTAAAAAATGTTATTCAAAACCCGCATAACACATTGTTTGAAATAGTGTAGTTTGAATAAAACTTTTAACGAGGGAGCTTCATTATAAAGGATAGTTTCAGTAGTAAAAGCTGAAGTCTAGCTGACAGCCATCGAACCGAGTATGTGCGAATATTTACACCTACAGGATAATGATATTGCGCTATCTATTGTGATTCGAAGTCGTTTGATACTTAAAATAGCTCTAAAAAGGGAGTTTGTAGACTCCCTTCAATATAGATAGTTTAACGCGCAAGGAAAGTTGCGGCTTCATCAATTAAATCAGCAACGGCTTTGGGTTGAGACGCGAGTGAAGCATGACTGGCATCTAAAGAAATGACTTTTTGAGCATTTAAGCGTGAAGACATCATGGCTTGGTTTTCAGGGTGAATCATGCGGTCTTCAGTTGAAATTTGGTACCAAGATGGTTTGTTTTTCCATGCTGGGTTTGAAATGGTATCGCCAAAAGTACTCGCAACAGGGGCTTTCTGGGTGATGCCCATGACCAGTCCTTCATCATTCGTTAAGTCCTGACAGAAGCTTTCATGGTATTTATCGGCTTTGACCCAAAGGTATCCGTCACTGTCGGGTTCTAAGTTGGGGGCACCAACGGGTAAATGTTGCTGCGTAATGCCACCTGGACTTTCACCAGCATCGGGTGCAAAAGCTGCAATATAGACTAGACCCACAACATTAGGTTGATTACCCACTTCGGTAATGACCGCCCCCCCATAGGAGTGGCCAACTAAAAGTACATCGCCTTGTACTTGAGCAATCATTTTACGGGTTCTTTCGACATCATCCGCCAAAGAGGTGAGGGGCACAGTTCAACGGCGCGTAGGGCTTCATAACCTCGGTGAGATAGGTCAGTAATGACTTTAGACCAATGGGCAGCGCCGCCCCAAAATCCATGTACTAATATAATTGTTGGCTTCTTATTTATCTTCTTATCCCTAGAGTAAAAATATCATCTTATCGTGAAAAATTTAGTGAGACTAGCTTGGTTTTATGCTTCTCTGTATTGTTACAATCAACTGATTGTAAGTTAAAGAGATGAGTGGGCTAAATTTTCGCAGTCATTTTGAAAACATATTTATTATTTAAATACTTAATTTTTATATTGAATCTAAAATTTAGTAAAAATAGGGCATAACCTTTTATCGGTTTATTTTAAGGGATTCTAGTATCTTTTATTAGATTTGAAGGTTGTAGGTTGAGTTGAGCAGCTTATGCCGAGGGGCTGACATTTATCAGATAGAGTATCCATTTCAGCTTTTGGTGCTGTCTAGAAATAAAGGGAAAGTTGTTTCAGGCGAGGACATCACTTTTGCAAAGATGAATGAGAGGTGTCTCTGCCTGAATATTTGCTTTTCTAGAATTGAGTGTCTAGAAATCAAATGAGGTTTGTAGATAATACGTTTGTGGCGCACCTACATACATTCCACCGACTTGATCCGCTGAACGAGTGTAGTATTCACGGTCAAATAGGTTCTTCACACCGAAGCCCACTTTGAGACCATTGAGTTGTGTGTTGGAAAAATCATAGGATGCCCGAACACCCACTAAACCATAACCAGGAATGTTGCCATAGCGTCCAGTAGCATCATGGGTGCCCGATGCGGTTTGACCAGATTGACCGTAGAAATTAGTGTTTAGTGTCCATTGATCAACTTTATAGTCTATTCCAGCATTGCCGACCAATTGTGAATAAAAGTCGAGATCTTGTCCTTTGTTTTCCCCAGCAGATGCGGTTGCTTTGGTATAAGTGGTATTGGCATATAGCGAAATACCGCTGAGTTCGTCACTGATTGCACCGAGATTATATTTAAATCCGAACTCGGCTCCTTTGTGTTCAGTGGCACCTAAATTTGAGTAAGTTTGAGTTGCATCATCTCGTTTTAATTCATCAGAAAAATCAATATAAAACAGAGTGAATTCTAGGGATAGATATGGGTCTAAATAGTGTGTACCAATTTCATAATTATTGGCTTTTTCAGGTTGCAAGCCTTGCATGGTCAGATAGGCACCTGACGCATTGGTATTAGCCATTTGGCTATATTGTAGTGGTGCAAAAGATTTACCGTAGTTTGCAAAAATATTCCACAAATCATTGGCTTTATACATGACTGAAAAGATTGGTAATACTGCATCATAGGATTTTTCAGCATGTACTCCGTTGAGTACCGATGCATCTTTATTTAATTTGTACATATTTTCGGTGGTTTTGATTTTCTCAAAACGAACACCAGGAATCAGAGACCATGCACCCACATCTGTGCGGTTGTCGATGAACAATGCATGTGCATCTGTTTTCCCGTCTGCTTTGGTCCAAGCATATTCATTTGTAGGGACTGTGACCGTGTTATAGCTTGCACGATTAACCGCTTCTTCACTGGTTTCATGTAGATAGCGATAGCCCACAGAAACTTCATTTTCAGTAGTCCCAAGTTGGTATGCATGCGAATACCGCGGCTCGATTGCCGTCACTTTATAATTACGTGGCGCCGTTTGGTACAGTTTTGATCCACTACGTTCCATTCCTGCATCACGGAAGGTGTCAGTGTGATAGGCCAAAAGCTCAAAGGCATTGTCATCTTTTTTATAGCTGTATTTAACTGAACCGTCAGTACGATGCCCTTTCATATAATCATGATTGCGCAAGGACTGATATGGATTTTCAGCAAATTGAGCAGGGGTTAAACCTCCAGGCATATCTACATCTGCATCGTAGCGGTGTAGATTGGCTTCAATTTTTGCATATTCATCTATTGCATAAGCTGCTTTTAAGCGAATATCGTTGATGTCAGAGTCATCATTTTTATCGCGAAAACCCTCTCCATTAACGCCAGAATATAACAACGCTAAGCCTAAACCGTTGTCTAAGGTTCCACCCACAAATAAGTTGGGGCTAAATTTTACATGACCGTTTTCTGCAATTTCTGTAGTGAGGTCTACCGTTCCAGCAAAGGTTTCAGGAATTGTACGCGAGTTAAAGTTAATAATCCCGCCTACATTTTGTGGCCCAAAGCGAACAGAGCCCGCACCACGCACCACGTCGATGCTTTCAATATTGCCTAAGCTAGTGGGTGCTAAGGAGAGTTGTGATTGACCATAAGGGGCAAATGAAAGTGGAACACCGTCCACGAGTACCTGTGAGCGTGGTGAAAACCGTGACGTTAAACCACGGACACCGATGCTTAACGATGCATCACTCCCAGCTGTTCCTGCATTTTCAGGAGCTTGAATACCAGGCACAGTGCGTAAAGCCTCTTTGACAGAAGTTGCGCCTCGGTTAATCAACTCATCACGCTGAATGACTGTACGCGCTCCAGCATGATTTAGTACTTTCTGTGCATTGGCTTCATCTAACCAGTTGCCTTCGGCTTGCACAGTTATCGGGTTAAGCGTCACAGTAGGGGCTGTATCGGCTGCATAAAGTATGGAGGGAAATAAGCAGAGTGCGAGGACTGATTTTTTGAACTGAGGGAGCGACACAAGAGATCCTTAAAATGATGTATAGGTTAAATGTGAAGAAAATATGGAGAATTTGTAAGTTTGTGAAATGATAAGCTGACTAGCGAAATCCGTAAATGATAATCGTTTGCTTTTTATTCAAGTGTTATATAAAAATTATTAGAATAAAGGGAATAGTGAAAGCACTTAAAAGTGAGGCGGCAATCTATACAAAATTTTTTTCTGAAAGGGCTCTGCAATATCAAACAGACTGACAGTTTTCTAGTATATGAATACAAAAAGATAGATAAAAACGGCGGCTAACATTTGAGTGAAAATTAAACTTATTTCTGAGTTTAGCCTAAAAAACCAATGGCTTTCACTGGGAGGCCATTGGTTTTAGTGTATGTTGAATTTTGCTCAATCTGACATTAGTTTAACATTACAGATTGTTGGTCAAGTCCGCCTGAGTGTTCATCGGCTTATCTTGAGCATGCTTTCCCCAGTTAAATTTCTGTGCACAGATGCCCAATCCAACAATAAACAGAGCAAGTAAACTAGTGTAAGTCACTTCTTTGAAGTAGGTGCCTTCCACAAGCATGGTAATGAGTGCGCCAATGATAAATGCGATGGCAAGATAAGTGAGCCAAGGGAATAACCACATTTTAAAGTCAATCACTTGTCCTTCGGCTTCTAATTTTTTACGCATACGTAATTGTGAGAAGGCAATGGTCAGGTAGACATACAACGCTGCTGTACCTGTTGCTAACATAAAGATGTCATAGACATTCATACTTTCAGTTGCAGTAAGGTACGTTGCCACCAGTGCAAATAATGACGACACTAGAACGCCCATCCACGGACTACCATTACGGTTGATTGAACCGAAGCTTTTCGGTGCATCGCCACGTTTTGACAGTGAAAATAACATCCGTGAACAGGTATAAAGTGCCGAGTTAAAGCAGCTACATACCGAGGTCAGTACTACAAAATTTACAATGTGTTTTGCTTCTGGAATGCCAAGTGCTGACAAAGTCACACTATAGGTTCCCCACGTTGGATCTTTTAATAGTGGATTGTTATGTGGAATTAGGCAGACGGTAATAAACATTGAACCGACATAGAACAACATAATTCGCCAAACCACGGAGTTAGACGCTTTACGGATTTCACGGGCTGGATTTTCTGATTCTGCCGCCGCAACCGTAACAATTTCAGCACCGATGTAGGCAAACATAACCCCGAGTAAGGCGGTGATGACTGCCGAGAAACCATTCGGCATGAAGCCGTCCGCAGTTAAATGTGTGATTCCTGATGCAGTTGCTTGACCCCATGGCCATAAATGCATGATAGCCAAGCTACCAATTACTAAGAAAATCACAATCGCAATTACTTTGATGAGTGCAAACCAAAACTCAAATTCACCATAGTTTTTGACATTTTGTAAGTTAACCAAAACTAAGGACATAATTACGACCAGCATGTAACCCCAGATTGGGATAAAGGGAAACCAACTGTTGAGAATTTTACCTGCGACATAGGCTTCCCAGCCCATCAGCAAAGCCCAAGAACACCAATACAGCCAGCCAATGGTAAAACCAGCCCAACGCCCAATGGCACGATCTGCATAGGTTGAAAATGACCCACTGTCTGGATTGAGAACGGCCATTTCACCTAGCATACGCATGATTAACAGAATGAGTAATCCACCAAACGCATAGGCCAAAACTGCAGCAGGGCCTGCTGAATAGATAACATTTCCCGAGCCGATGAACAGTGAACCACCAATGACACCTGCAATCGAGATCATGGTGAGATGACGCGACTTAAGTCCATTTTTTAAGCCCTGAGATGCATCCGGCACAGCGCTTTGTTTAGGTGCTTCCATATAATTTTCCTTAATCTTAAGGAGGTAGTTTCAAAAGGGGGCAAAGCCTTTTTCGGACTACTCATCCTTTAAAACTGTAACCGAATGATCAGAGGCTTTATCATTATTAAGGCAAAAATGAATAAATCTGATATTTCTGTCAAAGCGTGAAAAATCACACTTTGGCTACAAAACGGTTACATGTTGTTTATGTATGCACCTAATCTCTCTTTTTTGTTCTCAGTAAACGAGAGCCATTTTTTAGCATTTGGAAGGAGCCAATTGCAGCTAAAATATGAAAAGCTGGGGAGCCAATGTTTACTCTCATCTCAATAATTTATAGAATGAAGCAGCAAAACTCAGCTTTGTAACTGCGTCTTTAGTCGTAAGTAGAATGGTTGTAAAAAAAACTTAAGTATCTAATTTATAAAAACAATCAACTCAACGTACGAACTCCTGAATTTCGCAGACATTTGAGTAACACACCAAAAGCCACCAATATTTCCTGTTCACGGACACAGGCAAAGCCTAATAGTAGTCCTTTCTGCCGTGTTGAATAATGCTTGGTATAGTACTGTGACAGCGCTCGAACTTTTACGCCTTGATCAAGTGCATTGCTGGCAATCAACACATCATCCATGTTGCTCGGCAGCTTTAAAATCAAATGTAAACCAGCAGCGGTATTGTATTCATGCAGGAAATCTGCCCCAAGATGACGTGTAATCAGATCGATTAAAAAGGCGTGACGCTTGCTATAGAGTAAACGCATACGACGAATATGTGCTTCATAATGGCCCTCACGGATGAACTCTGCCAAGACTTTTTGATCCAGTAAATGCCCGCCCCGATATAGTTCCGATGCCACAATACGCAGCGGTGAAAACAGCTTTTTAGGGACCACCAAATAACCAATGCGCAACGCAGGGTAGATAGTTTTACTGAAGGTTCCCATATAAATGACAGGTGCATCTGGCTCCAAACCTTGTAAAGAAGGGAAGGGCTGACCCGAAAAGCGGAACTCACTGTCATAGTCATCTTCCACAATCCAGCTTTTATGCTGGCGTGCGATGGCAATCAGTTGTTTACGACGCTCTAAACTTAAGTGAGAGCCTAAAGGGTATTGATGTGAAGGCGTCACAAAAATCAGTTTAGGTGGGGTTTTAGGGTCTAGGTCAGGAATAATGCCTTCTTGATCGACAGGCAAGGAGCGTAGATTTACGCCATTAATGCGTAAAATATTACGTGCCCCCCAATAAGCAGGATCTTCAATCCAAACTTCATCGCCAGGGTCACTTAAGGTCCGTGAAACCAAATCGATCGCCTGGTGTGTCCCTTCAGTAATAATGATTTGGTCTGCATCGCATTGCACCGAACGTGCAATTTTGAGGTATTCCGCCAGTTCTTGGCGCAGCTCTAAACAACCGCCCGCATTGCTATAAATGAGACTGTTGATTTCGGGTTCACGGCTGAGGCGGGTCTGAATACGGCTAAAAATATGGTGCGGAAATTCTGTGACATCGGGTGCACCGGGCACAAACGCGCCCCATTGGTAAGGCGATGCAGCTGAATAGCCGATGAGATAGGAACCGCGTTGCGACAAATTATAATTCTGCTGGGGCTTTTTTTCTTGAGTTTGGCTATTGGTATTTTCAGCTTTGACCAAAAAGGATTCAGGTAGTTTTTCAGCGACCCATGTGCCTTGGCCTGTACGTGCTTCAACATAACCTTGCGCTTGTAATTGTTCATATGCACTGAGCACGGTATTGCGTGAGACTTTAATTTCTTTGGCCAAATCACGTGATGCAGGTAGGCGAGTTTTGGGTGCGAGCACACTGTCAATAATGGCGTTGCGTAAGCAGCGAAACAACCGCAATTGTAGGGTTCCGTCAATATCTTGCTGTAATCGTTGCAGTAAATAATCTCCAAGCAAGCTACGCAATTGGCTCTCTCCTACAATATTAAAATGGCTTTTCGTGAGCGATTACCATAAATGCAAAATTATCTCGTCAGGCAGCCGTTGTAAAGCATTTCGCTTGTAGACGTTGGGAGCAAATGCCCGCGACTAAGGGGCTGGAAATATACACAAGTCGCATCCAAAGCAAAAGTTTTTTTAGATGATTTACATAATCGCGTACAACGGCTTGAAAATACAATTAGAAAAGCCTAAAGAAGGACATAAATGGTTTCTAGGTTAGCCTAGTCATTTGCTGAATTTTGGGCTTCTTTAGCATTTTGGGTGATTCGGTTGAATACCGTAATGGCCCTCTTGTATAAGTATGCCTTTTTTAAGTTTATATTTTTTAAGTTATTAATTTTTAATAAATAAATATTTTATCTGGAAAATGATTATAAAGGGGGAAGGTGAATTGGCTCCATCTGTCTGATGAAAAGTGGCTCTCGTCTAGTGCCAATAAAAGCGCAAAATGCAATAAACCCCACGTCCTTTGTATATCAGCAAAAAGCATGATCGGGACGCTGAAATTTTATAAATGTATGAATCAAGAATGAGGATACAAAATGGACAGTAAACACTCTGCACTGAACGCACGTAAACTAAAAGCGACTCCTCGTGGCGTTGGTGTCATGTGTCAATGGTATGCGGAGAAAGCAGAAAATTCCACCATTTGGGATGCTGAAGGGAATCAATATACTGACTTCGCAGGCGGTATTGCGGTACTGAACACAGGTCACCGTCATCCTAAAATTATTGCTGCTGTTACTGAACAATTAACTAAATTCACCCATACAGCGTACCAAGTTGTCCCGTACGAAATTTATGTTTCTTTGGCTGAACGTATTAATGCACGTGCGCCAATTGCAGGTGAAGCGAAAACAACATTCTTCTCTACTGGTGCTGAAGCTGTAGAAAATGCAGTGAAAATTGCACGTTCTTACACAGGTCGTCACGGTATTGTGACTTTTGGTAACGGTTTCCACGGTCGTTCATTTATGACCATGGCAATGACGGGTAAAACTGCACCGTACAAACGTGACTTTGGTGTGATGCCTGCAGGCGTTTTCCATGCACGCTACCCAGTAGAGTCAAAGGGCATTACTGTAGATATTGCAATTGAAAGCATTGAAGACATTTTTGCAGAAGATATTGCGGCACATGATGTAGCCGCTATTGTGCTTGAACCTGTTCAAGGTGAAGGCGGTTTCAACGTTGTTCCTGCTGAATTCTTAAAACGTTTACGTGCGCTGTGTGATCAACACGGTATTTTGATTATTGCAGATGAAGTACAGACAGGCTTTGCACGTACTGGTAAGTTATTTGCCATGGATCACTACGAGACCAAAGCCGATTTAATCACGATGGCGAAAAGTCTTGGTGGTGGTTTCCCAATCTCTGGTGTGGTTGGCCGTGCTGAAGTGATGGATGCACCAAACCCAGGTGGTCTAGGTGGGACTTATGCAGGTAACCCAGTGGCTGTAGCTTCTGCACATGCCGTACTGGACGTGATTGAAGAAGAAGGTCTTTGCGAACGTGCAAATGTATTGGGCGCAGAGTTGGTTGAAGTTCTGAATGAACTCAAACAGTCTTCGTCTACAGTCCAAGAAATTCGTGCGTTGGGTTCAATGGTCGCGATTGAGTTGGAAACGGCGGATCAAGCGAAAGCAATTCAAAACTATGCAATGCAAAATGGCTTGCTTATTTTGACCTGTGGTCGTTATGGTAATGTGATCCGCTTCTTATATCCTTTAACGATTCCTGCAGAACAATTCCGTGCTGGCTTAAACATTTTAAAACAAGGTTTTGCACTTTCTGCTGCAGCATAATTGAAGAGTAATGACTATGCTTCAAGCGCAATATAAAGATTTATTACAGCATCCAGATATCCGTTTTGATCAGCCTGAAAATGGCGGTTATATCGAAGTGAAAGATGCAGCAACACATGACACCTTGGCATGGGTGAAATCCCATGACCGCGCGTCAGTTGAGCAAGTGATTGCTCGTTCTCAAAAGGCACAAACTGCGTGGAAAGCACAAACAGCTCTACAACGCGCTGATGTGCTTTGGGCTTGGTTTGATTTGATGCAGGAAAATAAAGAGTCATTGGCTCAGATTTTGACTGCTGAACAAGGTAAGCCTTTAGCTGAAGCACGTGGTGAAATTGGCTATGCTGCTTCATTTATTCGTTGGTTTGCTGAACAAGCACGCCGTATCGATGGTGAAGTTTTAACACCAACACTGCCGAACCAGCGTTTGTTGGTGATCAAACAGGCGATTGGTGTTACGGCAGCAATTACGCCGTGGAACTTCCCCGCAGCAATGATCACACGTAAAGCAGCACCTGCCATTGCAGCAGGGTGTTCAATGATTGTGAAACCTGCTGAGCAAACGCCTTTAACAGCTTATGCTTTAGAAGTGTTAGCACTGCGTGCTGGTTTGCCACAAGACGTGTTATTACACATCAGTGGTGATTCAAGCGAAGTGGGTAAAACATTGTGTGAAAGCGACACGGTGAAAAAGTTGAGCTTCACCGGTTCAACTCAAGTCGGTCGTATCTTGATGCAACAATGTGCGCCAACCATCAAAAAACTGTCTTTAGAATTAGGCGGTAATGCACCTGTTTTGGTGTTTGATGATGCCAATCTTGAGCAAGCAGTACAAGGCATTATGGCCAGCAAGTTCCGCAATAGCGGACAGACCTGTGTATGTGCCAACCGTATTTATGTACAAGATGGTATTTACGATGCTTTGGTTGAAAAACTGGCAGTTGCTGTCGCGAACTTAAAAGTGGGTGATGGCCGAGTTGAGACTTCAACCCAAGGGCCGCTGATCGATGAAGCTGCGATTGAAAAAGTACAGTCGCATATTGCCGATGCCATCAGTAAAGGTGCGCAGGTTAAAACCGGTGGTCAACGCTCAAGCCTAGGTGGTACTTTCTTTGAACCGACACTTTTAACCGAAGTGACGCAAGAGATGAAAGTCGCGAAAGAAGAAACCTTTGGTCCATTGGCACCCTTGTTCCGTTTTAAAACGGAAGAAGAAGCGGTTCAAATGGCCAATGACACTGAGTTTGGTCTGGCAACTTACCTATTTACGCAAAACACGGCACGTCAGTGGCGTGTTGGTGAAGCGCTTGAATACGGTATGGTTGGCATCAACACGGGCGCGATTTCAAATGAAGTGGCACCCTTTGGTGGTGTGAAGCAGTCTGGCTTAGGTCGTGAAGGTTCTAAATTTGGTATCGATGAATATCTCGAAATGAAATATTTGTGCGTGGACTTATCTGTTTAAGATAACCCCGCAACCATCAGTTAAAGAATCAGCCTTGCCCATTCAAGGCTGATTTTTTATGGGCGTATTATTGGAGGAGGGGGATTCATTTTAGACTATTGTGTGATTCAAAAAATGGTTTGATCATGAGGATTGTAAATATAATGTATAATTAACCTGATAAAATTAAATTTCTGTTTTTAAATTATTGTTAAAGCATAACAAATATAGGAATAAAATATTAAAATAAATATAGGAAATGTAAAAAATATAAATAATTTTATTTTCATTCTTATATTTTTCAATAAAATACTCTTCAGTGAAGATGTTATCTCTAGCTTTATGTAATATAGATAGTTTATCCCACTCTCCACAGATAAATATTTAAAAAAACCTTCTTATCCAAATAATAACCTGGATTACATTTATCTAAATAATAACCTAGATTACATTTATCCAAATAATAACTGGATTACATTTATCTAAATATAACGAAAAATAAACTTTAAATTTTCTTCCGCTATCTAAATCATACAATATATAATTATTTTTCTTATAAAATGGGAACTCACCTCTTTTCATTCCAGAGCGGCTTTGTTGCACAAAGCTGTTCTTAAGGGCTTCTTCAGCAATATAATTTCCACATGAAGAAGCCTACACACAAAATCTACCGCACAACCAATTGGCCCGCATATAACCGAGCGCTCATTAATCGTGGGAATATTGCCATTTGGTTCGATCCAAAGACCCTGTGGTATGCACAATTACAAGGCAAGCATGGTCGAAATCAAACTTACTCTGACACCGCTATTCAATGCTGTTTAATGATCAAATCTTTATTCAGACTCTCTTTATGCATGGTCACAGGTTTTGTTCAAAGTCTGATTAACCTTTGCGGATTAAATTGGGCAGCACCAGATTACAGTACGCTTTATAGAAGACAAAAGCATATTGATATTCAAATTAGCTATGAGAAGAGTTGCAATGGACTGCCTTGCGCAATATATTGCTCATCGTCGATTCCGCGAGCTTGAAGATCTTAGGTGAAGGTGAATGGAAACGTAAGAAACATCAACCTGAATATCGTCGCCAATGGCGTAAACTACATATTGGGATAGATTCTAAAACCCTACAAATACGAGCAGTTCAGCTTACAACCAATAACGTGAGTGATTCGCAAGTCCTTGTGGATTTACTAGATCAAATTCCGTTGAATGAACACATTGATTCAGTCTATACAGATGGGGCTTATGATAAAAAACAATGCCGTCAGGTCATTGCAGATCGGCAAGTACATGCAGTGATTCCTCCTAGAAAAAATGCGAAGCCTTGGAAAGATACAAAGACCAGGTCGCTAGAGCGAAATGAATTACTACGAACAGTTAATCTTGCGAAGCAGTGCTTCTCAGGCAGGACACTATGGAAAAAATGGTCAGGCTATCATCGGCGAAGTTTGGTTGAAACTAAGATGCATTGCATCAAGTTATTAGGCGATAAACTCAGTGTAAGGAATTTTGACAGCCAAGTGAATGAGATCCATGCACGCGTAGCCGTATTAAATAAATTTACAGAATTAGGCAGACCTCATACACAAGTTGTAACCTAAATTTTAGTAACTTAGGAAAACTCTGCCTCACCATACTACTGTCAGCATTGTTACGTTAAGCTACAATAGTAATTTAACAAAGATAGGAGTTTAAGTCTTACTCCTATCTTTTATTCTAGAGACAAATATATGACTAGCAATCCTAAAATTGGACCACACGAAGAAATAGAACTTGAGTTAATGAAAGTAAATCAAAAAAAAATTGCATTATTTGATTTTTTTCCAGAAGAATTCAGAGAACCTTGTGATAATGGTGAGATAAATTTAATTTTTAGTAAGATTAAATCTAGACTGAAAGACTTAGAGATTGATGTATATATTTTTTATATACATAATGAAAAAGATAATGCTTATAGATTATTAGAATTAATTAATAAACAATTAAATATCACAAAAATAAATATAGATTTAGAACGAGAAATCGGGCATCTTTTAGGCTATAAAGAAAAAGATATTGATTTTTATATTGATAAAATTCAAAAAGCAAAATAGGTGAATTATGAACCTCTTTCATAAATCATTTTTTACTCAATTCTAGATTATAGATTCCAGCAATTAAATTGAATCTCAAACCTAGTCTTTTACCTCTATTTCGATAGCGTTCTGCAAGGATTTTGAACGTTTTTAGGCTGCCAAATACATGTTCAATCCCAATTCTTCTTTTGTTGATCTCTTGGTTGTAGAGTTTCAGTTCAGGATCTAATTTACAGTGTCTTTTCGCTTTTAAAGGAAGCAGGTTAGAGAGAAGTATAAATTTTCCAGATTGTCTTTATCGACTTTAAACTTTATAGGTTGACAGTAAAATGCTGGTTTCAGTATTGTAAATTCCTGAAATATTTCGAATTCGTTCTAAAATTCGGTCAAAGTTTTCTAAACTGTCAGACTTCAATTCTACCAACAGATCCCACTTACCATTGGTGCTATGCAAGGTATGCACGGCAGGGTCGATTCGGAGCTCTTTGACCACCGCACTGGTCTTGGTGCCTTCGACCATAATATTCATCCAAGCACGGATACTATTTTTCTCAGTCCCCGGTTTAATCCGCACTGTATAGCCTGTAATGACGCCACTGGTTTCCAAATATTCAATACGCTTTTGCACCGTATTTCGAGAGATACGGAGCTTGTTGGCAATCTCGGTAATCGAGATACGCGCATTGTCTTGCAGTAAGCCGAGGATTTGACTGTCCGCATCATTCATTTTGATTTTTCCTGTTATCAATTTGATGAAATTTATTTCATTTTAATCAAAATTACAACTTTTTCGGCGCAGTTTGATTTTTCATACTATGCATATTGAGCAGTATTCACATGAACGTTACATCGAGCTGAGGCGATGTGTTCTGCGGGTAATGTCTCATATCTATTTAATGGATTTGATTCACCAAATTTTCAAAGGGAAACATCATGTCTTTGTCATATGAAATGGACAATAGTGGCGCTTGGCAGACCTATCTTGCACAGATTAACCGTGTTGCGCCATATCTGGAAGACGACTTAATTCCATTCATCGATACTTTAAAGCGTCCAAAGCGCGCTTTGATTGTTGATGTACCAATCGTGATGGACGATGGTTCGATCCAGCACTTCGAAGGTTATCGTGTACAGCACAATTTGTCGCGTGGACCGGGTAAAGGTGGTATTCGTTATCATCCAGACGTAGAACTCAATGAAGTCATGGCACTCTCAGCGTGGATGACGATTAAAACTGCGGTATTGAACTTACCGTATGGCGGCGCTAAAGGTGGTGTTCGTGTAGACCCTCGCAAATTGTCTCCACGTGAACTTGAACGCTTAACTCGCCGTTTTACTAGCGAAATTAGCCTAGTGATTGGCCCACAAGTCGATATTCCTGCTCCAGATGTAGGCACCAATGCAGACATCATGGGTTGGATGATGGATACCTATTCAAGTATCAAAGGCCATACCGTAACAGGTGTTGTGACAGGTAAGCCTGTGCACTTGGGTGGCTCTTTAGGCCGTGTGCGTGCAACAGGTCGTGGCGTATTTGTGACTGGTTTAGAAGTTGCTAAGAAAATCAATCTTGCGCTTGAAGGCAGTCGTGTAGCGATCCAAGGTTTCGGTAACGTGGGTAGCGAAGCGGGTTACTTATTCCATAAAGCCAATGCGAAAGTGGTGTGTGTACAAGACCATACAGGCACGATCTTTAATGCTGAAGGTATGGACGTTAAGCAGCTACAAGACTACGTTGCGATTCATAAAGGTGTAGCTGGCTTCCCAGATGCGACTTTAATTGAAGACGAAGCGTTCTGGTCAGTTGAAATGGATATTTTAATTCCAGCGGCTTTAGAAGGTCAGATTACTGCTGAACGTGCGCAAAAATTGACTGCAAAATTAGTTTTGGAAGGTGCGAACGGTCCAACTTATCCAGACGCAGAAGACATTCTATTAGAACGTAAAATTACGATTGTACCTGACGTACTGTGTAACGCAGGCGGTGTAACCGTGAGTTACTTCGAATGGGTTCAAGACATGGCGAGCTACTTCTGGACAGAAGAAGAAATTAACCAACGTTTAGACAAACTCATGATGTCAGCAGTTGAAGACGTTTGGTTCACTGCAAGCGAAAAGCAGTGCAGCCTACGTACGGCAGCATATATCTTGGCGTGTAAACGTATCTTAAAAGCACGTAAAGAACGAGGAATTTTCCCAGGTTAGGGGAAGTTCCGTGCCCTTCGGGGCACACCATATTATTAGAAAGAACAACATCAGATTTATTAAGGACGAACAAACCATGAACCATAATACTCAACCCGCTCGCCAAGATTTTAATCAGTACATGGTGCCAGTTTTTGCACCCGCTCAGTTTATTCCTGTGCGTGGCGAAGGTTCTCGTTTATGGGATCAGCAAGGTAAGGAATATATCGATTTTGCAGGCGGTATTGCGGTCAATGCGCTTGGACATGCTCACCCTGTGGCGGTGAAAGCTTTGGTTGAACAAGGTCAAAAGCTTTGGCACATTGGCAATGGTTATACCAATGAACCCGTACTTGCGCTTGCAAAACAATTAGTTGATAACACCTTTGCAGATAAAGTGTTCTTCTGTAACTCTGGTGCAGAAGCCAATGAAGCGGCTTTGAAACTTGCGCGCAAAGTGGGCCTACTTTCAGGCTCTGCACGCAAAAATAAAATTATTGCATTTAAAAATGCTTTCCACGGTCGTACTTTATTTACGGTTACGGCAGGTGGCCAACCGAAATATTCACAAGATTTTGCACCACTTCCAGAAGGTATTCACCACTTACCATTCAATGATTTAGACGCAGTACGTGAAGCGATTGATGCAGACACGTGTGCGGTGATTGTTGAGCCGATTCAAGGTGAAGGTGGTGTAATTACGGCAAGTCCTGAGTTTTTAAAAGGCTTACGTGAACTGTGTGACCAACATGGTGCGGTACTGATTTTTGATGAAGTGCAAACAGGTGTCGGTCGTACAGGTGCTTTATATGCGTATATGAATACGGATGTGACCCCAGACATTTTAACCACAGCCAAAGCACTCGGCGGCGGTTTCCCAATTGGTGCCATGATCACAACAGATAAGTTTGCCAACGTGTTTGTGGTGGGTGACCATGGTACGACTTATGGTGGTAACCCATTGGCGTCTGCTGTAGCCAATGCCGTATTTGGTTTGATCAATACCCCAGAAGTGTTGAATGGTGTACGTACACGTGCGCAAATTTTTGCCGACGGTTTAAACCAGTTAAATGCACGTTATGGCCTATTTGAAGAAGTCCGTGGTCAAGGTTTATTAATCGGCTGTGTACTGAAAGCTGAATATGCAGGCAAAGCCAAAGACATCGTGACTTTAGCGGGCGAAGAAGGCTTATTGGCGCTGGTTGCAGGTCCAAATGTCGTTCGTTTCACGCCATCATTAATTATTCCAGAAGCAGATATCGAAGCAGGTTTACAACGCTTTGAACGTGCGCTCGCGCGCTTTGTTGGCGCGTGATAGGCCACTGGTTATGATGATTGTTAGACATGCAGAGCATCGAGATTTAGATGATATCTACATTCTGGCGGGGAAGTCTGGCATTGGCCTGACTTCTTTACCCCAAAATAAAGAGATCTTATCGGCTCGTATTGCACGCACGCAAAAGACTTTAGCGGGTCAAGCAACACCAAGTGAGCAGGGTTATTTATTTGTCCTAGAAGACACCTTGTTACAACGTGTGGTTGGCGTCAGTGCAATTGAAGTTTCAGTGGGTTTAACTGAGCCTTTCTATAACTACCATGTGGGCAAACAAGTCCGTGCCTCACAAACTCTGAATGTTTATAAAACCTTAAATACGCTGTTTTTAAGCAATGACCATACTGGTTGTAGCGAACTCTGCACGCTGTTTTTAGATCCAGCGTACCGCAAAGACCAAAATGGAAAACTTCTGTCGAAGATTCGTTTTCTGTTTATTGCTGCTTTTAAACAGGCTTTTCAAAATAAGCTGATTGCAGAAATGCGTGGTTATTCGGATGAAAATGGCCGTTCGCCATTTTGGGATGCCTTAGGCCATCACTTTTTCAATATGGACTTCTCGACTGCGGATTACCTCAGTGGTATTGGACAAAAAGTCTTTATTGCGGAGTTGATGCCACGTTTTCCTGTGTATATCGACTTACTGCCGATGGCCGCACAACAAGTGATTGCACAGGTACATCCTCAGACCGTTCCTGCCTCTCGTGTGTTGGAGTCGGAAGGGCTGTGTTACCAAGGTTATGTCGATATTTTTGATGCAGGCCCGACGCTTGAAGCGGAAGTCAGTAGCCTGCGTGCAGTCAAAGAAAGTCGCACTTATGCCGTCAAAATTGTCGATAGCGTACCAGAAGGTGCAGGGCGTTATTTGGTGGCGAATGATCGCTATCAAGACTATCGCGCGATTTTAATTCAGCATGCGGCTGAGACAGACAGTTTAAGTTTAACGGTAGAACAAGCGCATGCCCTTGGTGTGCAAGCAGGGCAAAGCATTCGTATGTTGCCTTTAGATAAGATGGAGCAAAAATAATGTCACAAGGGAATTTATATATAAACGGGACATGGTCTCCAGCGCAAGGTACAGCATGGGACAAACTTGATCCTGTCACACAAGAAACAATTTGGCACGGTGCGGAAGCGACTGCTGAGCAAGTTGAACAGGCTTGTCAGTCTGCTCGTACTGCATTTGCCGCTTGGGCACGCCGTCCTTTAGCTGAGCGCCTTGAAATTATTCAACGATTTGCCAGCTTGTTAGAACAAAACAAACAACAGCTTGCAACGATTATTAGTCGTGAAACCAGTAAGCCGATTTGGGAAACATTGACTGAAGTCCAGTCAATGATTGGCAAAGTGGCGATTTCAGTACGTGCTTATCACGAACGTACAGGTGAAAGTCTGACGGAAATGCCAGATGGTGCTGCATCTTTACGTCACCGTCCGCATGGTGTGTTGGCTGTATTTGGCCCATATAACTTCCCAGGTCACTTGCCAAATGGTCACATTGTCCCTGCCCTGATTGCGGGCAATACCATTGTTTTTAAACCAAGTGAACTTACGCCGTGGACAGCAGAAGAAACCGTGAAGTTGTGGCAAGAAGCAGGCTTACCAGCAGGCGTATTGAACTTGGTACAAGGTGGTCGTAGCACAGGTGAGGCACTTGCGCAGTCGCATGAAATTGATGGCTTGTTGTTCACAGGCAGTGCCAATACGGGTTACCACCTGCATAAACAATTGGCTGGTGCTCCAGAAAAAATTCTTGCTCTAGAAATGGGCGGTAACAACGCATTAATTATCGATGAAATTACAGATATTGATGCGGTCGTGAACTTAACCGTCCAATCTGCCTTTATTTCAGCGGGTCAGCGCTGTACTTGTGCACGTCGTTTAATCATTAAAAATGGTGCTGTAGGTGATGCTTTCATTCAACGTTTGGTTGAAGTCAGCCGTAACTTGGTCGTGGGTCAGTGGGATGCTCAGCCACAACCGTTTATGGGTGGTGTGATTTCATTACATGCTGCACAGCAAATTTTACAAGCACAACAACGCTTGATCGATTTAGGGGCTCAAGTTCTGCTCCCCGTGACTCAAGCGGATGCCAACAGCAGCTTGTTAAGTCCGGGTCTTTTAGACGTGACCCATGTCAGCGATGTGCCAGATGAAGAATATTTTGGCCCACTCAGCTGTATCTATCGTTATGACCATTTCGATGAGGCTTTGGCACTAGCGAATGCCACTCGATTCGGTTTGTCGGTGGGTCTAGTTTCACCTGACCGTGAGCTGTTTGATCGTTTATTGATTGAAGCGAGTGCAGGTATTGTGAACTGGAACAAACCATTAACAGGCGCTTCAAGTGCCGCGCCATTTGGTGGTGTTGGTGCATCAGGAAACCATCGTGCCAGTGCCTTCTATGCCGCAGATTACTGCGCATGGCCAATGGCATCATTGGAAAGTCAGCAGGTAAGCCTACCTGAAAAATTATCGCCAGGCATTGTGCTGTAAGTCGACAAAAAGGGAGTTTAGAAATGTCAGGCTATGAAATTAATTTTGATGGTTTAGTCGGTCCAACGCATCACTATGCGGGATTGTCATTCGGAAACGAGGCATCCACCAAAAACCAAAATAATCTTTCCAACCCGAAGTTGGCTGCCAAGCAAGGTCTGTTAAAGATGAAAGCTTTGGCTGACATGGGCTTAAAGCAGGGTGTATTTGCACCGCAAGAACGTCCACATGTCCCGACTTTGCGTAAATTGGGTTTTCGTGGGGATGATCACAGCGTAATTGAACAAGCGATGCGAACTTCACCTGCATTGTTGTCAGCGTTGAGTTCTGCATCGTGTATGTGGACTGCCAATGCGGCAACCGTTTCACCTTCGGCAGACAGTGCAGATGGTCGTGTGCATTTTACTGCGGCAAATTTGAATAACAAATTCCACCGTTCAATTGAGCATGACACTACGTCACGCGTGATGGCAGCGATGTTTAAGGATGAGCGTCACTTCGCCCATCATGAAGCGCTGCCACCTGTGGCATTGTTTGGGGATGAAGGCGCGGCAAACCATAACCGTTTAGGCGGTGCTTATGATCAAGCCAGCGTGCAAGTGTTTGTCTATGGTCAGCAGTTCCTCGGTGGTGGTATCGGTCCGAAACACTATCCTGCACGCCAGTCGCGTGAGGCGAGTGAAGCAGTCGCACGTTTACACCAACTCAAAGCGGAACAAACGGTATTTGTCCAGCAGCATCCCGATGTGATTGACCAAGGGGTCTTCCACAACGACGTGATTGCGGTGAGTAACCAAAACGTCCTATTCCACCATCAGCATGCATTTTTGAACCAATCGGAAGCGTTGGCAGAAATTCGCGAAAAAATGGCGCGCTTGGGTCAAGAATTCGTGTCCATTGAAGTGCCTGATCAGCGTGTATCTGTGAAAGATGCGGTCAATACTTATTTGTTCAATAGCCAATTGCTCACGCGTGCCGATGGCGGGATGAGCATTGTGGTGCCTGAAGAGTCACGTCAAAACCCAGCAGTGTGGGGTTATTTAAACGACATGATTCAAATGGGTACGCCGATTGATGACATCAAAGTCTTCGACCTACGTGAAAGTATGCGCAATGGCGGTGGCCCTGCATGTTTACGTTTACGTGTCGCGGTGAATGAAGCAGAACTGAATGCGATCAATCCAAACCTGTTCATGAATGATGCCTTGTTTACCCGTTTAAATACGTGGGTGGATCAGTACTATCGCGATCAGTTGGCGCAGCAAGATTTGGCTGATCCGCAATTACTGATTGAAAGCCGTACTGCGTTAGATGAACTGACGCAAATTTTGAACTTAGGTTCGGTGTATCACTTCCAACGTTAAGCAATCGTGCAGGGAAAGCAGATGATAGATTTTCTAGGTGATGTTTTAGCACAACGTGTCCCGACTTTAGCGCATGGCGTACAGCATGATTTTCGTTGGGAATGGTTGGCTGAAGGGGTGCTATCTTCTACGCCGAAACAGGCTTATGAAAAAGCGGTCGTGCTTTCCGCGGGTGTGCATGGCAATGAAACTGCGCCAATCGAGTTGTTGGCGCAGTTGAGTCAAGATTTGTTTGCAGGGGCATTAGAGCTCAAGGTTAAGTTATTACTGATTTTAGGTAACCCTATCGCGATTCGCACAGGGCAACGTTATGTTGAAAATGATATGAACCGCATGTTCTGCGGGGCTTATCAACAATTTACCGATACAGTTGAAGCGCAGCGGGTGGCGGTCTTAGAACAGATCGTCACCGCTTTTTTTAATGATAGTCCAGCTCAAGTGCGACGCTATCATTACGATTTGCACACTGCGATTCGCCCATCTTTGTTGCCGACTTTTGCCTTATTTCCTTATCAAACCCATGACTATGATGCGGTGATGCTGGACAGCCTAAAAGCTGCGGAATTGGATGCCTTGGTGTATCACAATGCAGTAGGTCGTACCTTTACGCACTTTAGCAGCTCTCAGTTTCAAGCAGCCAGTTCGACGCTTGAACTTGGTCATGCCAAACCCTTTGGCCAAAATGATTTGGCAGCTTTCGCCGCGATTAATCATGTGCTTCGCGCCGTGGTGAGTGAACAGTCCTTACCTATCCGTCAAAAACAAGCAATTCAAACTTTTCGAGTCGTTGATTCGATCATCAAAACTGAAGATGACTTCCAGCTTAATTTGGCAGATTCTGCGCCTAATTTTTCCGTGTTCGAAACCGATGCCGTGATTGCTCTGCAACAGGGCAAACCGTATGTGACTGCACCTGAGCAGGTTCGAATTTTATTTCCGAATACTCAAGTGAAAAAGGGATTAAGAGCAGGGCTGATATTAACTGAGGTTCATCCTTGATGATTTCAGTCAATTTATTAAATGTGATGATGGTGGTTTATCGAACTTAAGTCGTTAAATTAATTTTCAATGGAATTGAATATATGGATATTGAGAAAAATATTAATTCAATATTTTCATCTGTCGATCATAAGCGTACTTATAATCGATGGATGATTTTGCGTTGTGTTTTTATTAAGTTACTGTTTTTTAATATTAAATAATTAAATTAGGCATGGGTTTTGCAGCCTGTGTGAGTGTTATTTTGCCGCCATAAAGAGATGAATAGTGTGGTGCTGAATAATAAAAATTAATGTTATTGAAAAATAATATGTAGCTTAAATTTGGACTGAGATGAAATAAGGAATTATCTAAATCTGAGTCCCATATTTACACCCATTGGGTTGTAAATTGGAGTAAAAACATGATGAATGGAAAACAGACCCATCAACAAAAAGAGCCTTTAGACGGTGATTTACTGGGTGGACATCATTACGAGTCAGTTGAGGAAGAACAACTGCAACGCTCACTGACCAATCGTCATATTCAGATGATTGCGATTGGTGGTGCCATTGGTACAGGTCTTTTTATGGGGTCGGGCAAGACACTCGCTGTGTCGGGTACTTCGATCATCTTAACTTACCTCATTATTGGCTTCTTCTTCTTCTTCGTCATGCGTGCGATGGGGGAACTACTGCTTTCTAATACCAATTACAAATCTTTTGCAGACTTTGCAACTGCTTATTTGGGACCGTGGGCAGGGTTCTTTTTAGGCTGGTCGTACTGGCTCAGTTGGATTGTCACCGCAATTGCAGATGTGATTGTGATTGGAGGTTATGCACAGTTTTGGTATCCCGATCTCCCCGCATGGATACCCGCCTTCACCTCCATTGCCATTTTGACTTTATTGAACTTTGTTGCAGTAAAACTGTTTGGTGAAGTGGAGTTCTGGTTTGCTTTAATTAAAATTATCGCGATCATTATGTTCCTCTTGATCGGTATTTATCTGATTACGATTGGTTTTGTCTCTCCAGATGGTGTGAAAGCATCTTTAGCCCATGTGGTCGAGAAAGAGTCACTGTTCCCTTATGGTCTAACGGGCTTCTTGGCCGGTTTTCAAATCGCAGTATTTGCTTTTGTCGGTATTGAATTGGTGGGAACCACAGCAGCAGAAACTAAAGATCCGCATCATGCTTTACCACGCGCGATTAACTCAATTCCATTACGTATTTTATTGTTCTATATCGGTGCTTTGGTTTGTATTATCGCAGTCACTTCTTGGTCGCAGATTTCTCCAGACAAAAGTCCATTTGTTGAAATGTTTACGTTGATTGGCTTGCCCGCAGCAGCCAGTATTGTCAACTTTGTCGTGGCTACTTCTGCGATGTCTTCCGCGAACAGTGGTGTGTTTGCCACCAGTCGTATGTTGTTCGGTTTAGCGGTAGAAAAAGATGCACCGAAAAGTTTTGCTCGACTGTCGAAAAGCAAAGTGCCAGTACTGAGCTTAATGTTCTCGATGTTCTGTGTGGTGGTGGGTACTTCAATTTTGTTCATTGTGCCTGATGTCATGACGGCATTTATCATCATTTCAGCCTTCACCTCGATTTTGTGTATTTTCACCTTTGCCATGATTATTTTGTCGTACTTGGCTTATCGCAAAAAAGCGCCTGAACTGCATGAACAGTCGGCGTATAAAATGCCGGGTGGACGTTTTATGGCATGGTTTACCTTATTGTTCTTAATCTTTGTGGTGGCGATTTTGGCGCTCGATCATGACACCATGATTTCTTTGGCGTTCTCTCCACTTTGGTTTATTGGACTGGGTATTGCTTATTACTATAAAACGAAAAAATATGCTGAGCGTAACTGGATTTTGACCCATGGTCGCCGCATTGAACAGGATGAAATGCCAGAAAATAATTAAGGAGCAGAGGGGGAATATTCCCCCTTTATTTTTATCGCAAAACAGAGGGATTTATTTTGAAAAAAGCAACACTTTGGGCATGCATGTTGGGTGCAGGATTACTACATATACAGAGCAGTTTTGCCGCACCGTTATTGACGCCACATCTTTCAGCGACACAAGTGGCAGCACCACAGGCCAATGCATGGGTCGAAATTAATGTGCAGACCTTTGAGCAGAATATTCAGACCTTACAACAGCAGCTACAGGACAAAAGCCAGATTTGTGCGGTTATGAAAGCCGATGCTTATGGTCACGGGATTGAACTGTTGATGCCGAGTATTATTAAGCTCAATGTGCCCTGTGTTGGCATTACCAGTAATGCTGAAGCCGCGATGGTGCGCAAGTCTGGTTATCAGGGAAGGCTGTTAAGACTACGTGCTGCGACTGACCAAGAAATCCAAAATGCTGCTTCCTTAAACATGGAAGAGTTGTTGGGGAACTATGAACAAGCACAGCGCCTGTCAGAATGGGCAAAACAACAAGGTTTAACCCTTGCGTATCATTTGGGTTTAAATGCAGGGGGGATGGATCGAAACGGTTTAGAGCTGAACAGTGCACTAGGTAAACAGCAAGCGCTACGCATGACCAAACTGCCAAATTTAAAGCTGGTGGGCATCATGACGCATTATGCTGTGGAAGATGAACAATATGTGCGTGAACGTTTGGCTGTCTTTAACCAGCAAACGGATTGGATAATTAAAAAAGCCAAATTAAAGCGAGAAGCACTGACTTTACATACCGCAAATTCTTTTGCGACCTTGACGGTTCCAGAGTCACACCTAGATATGGTACGTGCAGGCGGTGTGATTTATGGTGACAGCCTTCCAGATCGAGTTGAATATAAAAAGCTGATGACCTTTAAAACTCAAGTGGCAACAGTCAATGCCTATTTGAAAGGCACAACAGTTGGCTATGACCAAACGTATACTTTGAAGCGTGATTCACTATTGGCGAACTTACCACTTGGTTATTCAGATGGTTATCGACGGGCGTTTAGTAATAAAGCCTATGTATTGATTCGAGGGCATAAAGTGCCTGTAGTCGGGCGCACCTCCATGAATACTACTATGGTGGATGTCACTGATTTTCCAGATATTCGTGCCAATGATGAAGTGGTCTTGTTTGGCGAACAAGGGGGTGCAACAGTGAAGCAAAGTGATTTGGAAGAATACAATGGCGCTTTGCTGGCAGATGTATACATCATGTGGGGTAACTCTAATCCAAAAGTTGTGGTGAAATAATATTTTCAACAGAAAATGCTGTACGTGCTGAAGTGTGTACAGCATGAAATTAAATAAAGTTATGCCGAAGGTGGAACAGTTAAAGAATATTACGTAGTTCGCGTGCGGTTTCTTGTAGTAATGGCAGTATGTGTTGAATTAAATACTCTTTGGTTGTGCGCATGGTAGGGGAAACAATATTTAAGGCTGCAACCACTTTTAACTGTTGCCCATAAATCGGAACCGCAAGGGCATGTACGCCCAATTCATGTTCCTCGCATGAATAACACCAACCTTGCTCTCGAATTTCATGCAATAAGGCCAGAAACGTTTCATTGTTGGTATGGGTATATTTGGTTAGGCGTTGTAGCGGATACTGATTCAGCCATTCACACTGTTCCTGATCATCTAGATAGGCCAGTAAAATTTTGCCTGCCGATGTCGCATGTGCAGGTAAACGATTTCCCAAATGCAGGCCATAAGGATTGACACGATCCGTTTGCTGGTGCGCGGCACTGCGTGCAATGGTAATGGCTTCATAGCCATCTAGAACCATAACGGAAAAAATGAGTGAGGTTTGATTGGTGAGCAAGTTTAGCAAAGGCTGAGAAATTTTGGGAAGATGTGCTCCACCCAAGTAAGACCCTGAAAATTTAAGAATTTTAGGGGTTAAATAAAAATAATGACCATCAGATTCTAAATAGCCTAAATATTCAAGGGTGAGTAAATGGCGTCGTGCCGCGGCACGGGTCATGCCTGTGCGTTCTGCTGCCATAGTGATATTTAAACGATGTCGGTCAGTACCAAAGCTGTCGAGAATAGCCATGCCTTTACTAATACCTGCGACAAAATCTTCATGTCGAATGGTTTTTTTATTGTCTTTGTGTTGAAGACACTTTTCTCTTGTCTCGGTTGTTTCTTCCATCGTGTTCCCTTTATCCATTTTTATTTCTTCATTATTTTTACTATAACGTGAAATCAGAGTGAAATAATCAGGTTTTGTTCGATATATAGGTATTTTGTTCGATGATCGAACAAAACCTATGATCACTATCTATCCCAAAGCGGAGAAATTATAAAAAATGAACAGATAAGGAAATCGAACTGAAAAACTAGGGAATGTGGTTTTAGCTGAATCATCCTCCAGTATAAGTTAGTTTTCCGCGCCTTTTCAAATTTGCATGATGCACAATGGAGTTATCTAATGATAGATAAAAGCGCGGCATCCCTCGCGGAAGTGCTCTCCCAAATCACCGACGGCTCAACCATCATGATTGGTGGTTTTGGCACCGCAGGACAACCTGCTGAACTGATCGATGGCTTAATTCAACTCGGCATTAAAGACCTTACCATCGTCAGCAACAATGCTGGTAATGGCGACTATGGTTTAGCCAAGCTACTCAAAGCGGGTGCCGTGAAAAAAGTCATCTGTTCGTTCCCGCGTCAGTCCGACTCTTGGGTCTTCGATGAACTCTATCGTGCAGGCAAAATCGAATTGGAACTGGTGCCGCAAGGCAATTTGGCCTGTCGTATTCAAGCCGCAGGCATGGGACTTGGTGCAGTCTTCACCCCTACAGGCTACGGTACCTTATTGGCCGAAGGCAAAGAAACCCGTCACATCGACGGTAAAGATTATGTACTGGAATATCCAATCAAAGCCGACTTTGCTTTGATTAAAGCGCAGCAAGGCGACCGTTGGGGGAATTTGGTCTACCGCAAATCGGCACGTAACTTCGGCCCGATTATGGCTATGGCGGCCGGTGTAACCATTGCACAAGTGTCTGAAGTGGTAGAACTGGGTGAATTAGACCCTGAACACATCATCACCGCAGGTATTTTTGTTCAACACGTGGTGCAGGTCCAACCTGAACCTGTTGCTGTGTAATCGGGAGAACATCATGAGCTATCAAAAACTCAGCCGCAATCAGATTGCGGAACGTGTGGCACAAGATATTCCAGATGGCGCTTATGTGAATCTTGGGATTGGCTTACCGACCAAAATTGCCAGTTACCTACCAAGTGACAAAGACGTGTTCTTACATTCTGAAAATGGCTTATTGGCTTTTGGTCCACCACCTGAAAAAGGTCAAGAAGACCCAGAACTGATCAACGCGGGTAAAGAATATGTGACCATGCTGCAAGGTGGTAGCTTTTTCCATCACGGGGATTCTTTTGCCATGATGCGTGGTGGTCACTTAGATATTGCCGTTCTGGGTGCCTTCCAAGTGGCAGCCAATGGTGACTTGGCCAATTGGCATACCGGTGCACCTGATGCGATTCCTGCGGTCGGCGGTGCAATGGACTTAGCCGTCGGTGCCAAGAAAGTCTTTATCACCACTGACCATGTGACCAAACAAGGTGAACCAAAGATCGTAGCTGAACTGACTTACCCTGCGACAGGTTTGAAATGTGTCGATCGTATTTATACCGACTTGTGTGTGATTGATGTCACCACTGAAGGTTTAAAAGTGATTGAGAAAGTCGACGGTCTAAGCTTTGCAGAATTGCAGGCAATGACGGGTGCAACTTTAGTGGATGCGACTCAAGGATAATAAATCTCCCCTAACCCCTCTTTTCAAAGAGGGCAACTTCTCCCTTTATCAAAGGGACTTGCGGAACGTTGTTCCTCAGGAGGGATTTTAGATAAAGGACAAAATTTAAATGAAAAACGCATACATCATTGACGCCATCCGTACTCCATTCGGACGTTATGCAGGTGGTCTCGCGCCAGTTCGTGCAGATGATCTTGGTGCATTACCAATAAAAGCTTTAATGGAACGTAACCCATCTGTAAATTGGGAATTGATCGACGACGTGATCTACGGCTGTGCCAACCAAGCGGGAGAAGACAACCGTAATGTGGGTCGTATGTCGGCTTTACTTGCAGGTTTACCGGTTGAAGTACCTGCCACGACAGTCAATCGCTTATGTGGTTCATCACTTGATGCTATTGCGATGGCAGCTCGTGCCATTAAAGCGGGTGAAGCCAACCTGATCATTGCTGGTGGTGTGGAAAGTATGTCTCGTGCACCCTTTGTCATGGGTAAATCAGAAACAGCCTATGGTCGTAGTCAAAAGATTGAAGACACCACCATGGGCTGGCGTTTTATCAATCCTAAGTTGAAAGCGATGTATGGTGTAGAGACCATGCCACAAACTGCGGAGAACGTGGCACAACACTTTAATATTGATCGCGCAGATCAAGACCAGTTTGCCTTGGCGAGTCAACAGCGCACCGCAACCGCGCAAGCTCAAGGCTTTTTTAAACACGAAATCATCCCTGTAAATATTCCACAGCGTAAGGGTGATCCGATTGTGGTCGACACGGATGAACATCCACGTGCATCAACTACCTTAGCTGCTTTGGCAAAACTCAAGCCAGTCGTGACAGCAGAAGGCACCGTCACTGCGGGGAATGCATCAGGCATCAATGACGGTGCGGCTGCTGTACTAATTGCTTCGGAACAAGCAATCGAGAAGTTCCAACTTAAACCCCGTGCCAAAATCATTGCTTCAACAGCAGTGGGTGTAGAACCACGCATTATGGGTTTTGCACCTGCACCTGCCATCAAGAAGCTCCTCAAACAAGCCAATCTGACATTAGAACAGATGGATGTAATTGAATTGAATGAAGCCTTCGCAGCACAAGCACTAGCGGTAACGCGTGATCTTGGTTTAGCAGATGACACCACTCAAGTGAATCCAAACGGTGGTGCGATTGCGATCGGTCATCCACTGGGTGCATCGGGCGCCCGTTTAGTCACCACAGCTTTGAACCAGTTAGAACAAACCGGTGGAACCTATGCCCTGTGTTCGATGTGTATTGGTGTAGGTCAAGGCATTGCAATGATTATTCAACGCGCTTAAAGCAGATTTAAGGATAACGATCATGAGCCAGTTATATGCCAGCTTATTTTACCAAAATGAGGTGACTGAAATTTTCAGTGATCGCGCGTTGGTGTCATACATGATTGAGGCTGAAGTTGCCTTGGCACAAGCGCAGGCTCAGGTCGGTGTCATTCCAGAATCTGCGGCAACAGCAATTTCAAACATCGCAGCAACTGCAATTGATCAGATTGACTTTGATGCTTTAGCTCTTGCTACAGGTTTGGCGGGCAATATCGCGATTCCTTTTGTGAAGCAATTAACTGCGATTGTGAAACAAAATGATGAAGATGCTGCACGTTATGTACATTGGGGTGCAACCAGTCAAGACATTTTAGACACTGCCTGTATTTTGCAATGTCGTGCAGCAATGACGCATGTTGAAGCTTTAATTCACCAATGTTACCGCACTGCATTGACCCAAGCTGAACAGTATCGTGCACAAGTGATGATTGGACGCACATGGTTGCAGCAAGGTTTGCCGATTACGTTGGGGCATAAATTCGCGCGTTGGGCCTCGGCATTTTATCGTGATTTAGCCCGTATTGAAGCCATGAAAGCGCGTGTCTTCACTGCGCAATTGGGCGGTGCAGTTGGTTCGTTGGCATCTTTGCAGAATCAAGGCACAGCAGTTGTGCAAGCATTTGCAGCACAGTTACAACTTTCTGTTCCAAGCTGTACTTGGCATGGTGAGCGCGACCGTCTTGTTGAAGTGGCGAGTGTTCTAGCGATAGTGACGGGCAGTTTGGGAAAAATGGCACGTGACTGGTCATTGATGATGCAAACTGAAATTGCAGAAGTATTTGAGCCCGCAGCGAAAGGGCGTGGTGGGTCATCAACCATGCCACACAAACGTAATCCTATTGCTGCGGCATCCGTTTTAGCCGCAGCCAATCGTGTGCCTGTGCTGATGTCGAGTTTGTACCAAAGCATGGTGCAGGAACATGAGCGTAGTTTGGGTGGATGGCATGCAGAATGGCTGGCATTGCCTGAAATTTTCCAGCTTTGCGCAGGTGTCTTGGAGCGGACTTTAGACGTGTTACAGGGCATGCAAGTCAATGCTGAGAACATGCAACGCAATCTTGATTGTACGCAAGGCTTGATCATGGCGGAAGCGGTGATGATGGCTTTGGCACCGCATATCGGACGCTTACAGGCACATCATGTGGTTGAAGAAGCATGCAAAACAGCCGTGGAAAAAGGCGTTCACTTAAAAGAGGTCATTTGCGAACTCGATCAAGTTAAAGCCTATTTTAGCGCAGCCCAGATTAACGATATTTTTAAACCCGAATCTTATCTTGGCAATATCCAAGACCAAATTGATGCGGTTTTGCAGGAAGCAAAAGGAGAGGCAAAGTGAATATCACGATGACCAATCGTCAAGGCAAGACCTTATCCGTTGCAATCAGTGGGCAAGACCATGCCCCTGTGATTGTATTTTCAAACTCATTGGGTACAGATAAAGGCATGTGGCAGCCACAAGTTGCTGCCTTCGAACAGCAGTTCAAAGTGGTGACTTATGACACGCGTGGTCATGGGCAAAGTGATGTGATTGAGCAGACCACTGTACAAAACCTTGCAGAAGATGTGATTGATATCCTGAATGGTTTAAACATTGAAAAAGCGCATTTCTTCGGGATTTCAATGGGAGGTATGACCGCTTTGTGGCTTGGCATTCATCATGCAGATCGCTTTCACAGTATTACCGTGGCGAACTCAGCAGCCAAAATCTGGAACGAAGAAGGATGGAATGCTCGTGCCGATGCTGTGACAGCCAATGGCTTAGCAGACTTGGTCACGACTACGCATACACGCTGGTTTAGTGAGCAGTTTGATTATCAACACGATGCTTTGGCGCAGCGCACCATTCAATCTTTAGCGACTACGCCAGCACTGGGCTATGCAGAATCTTGCCGAGCGCTCGCGCAAGCAGATCTATCTACTCAAATTCAACAGATTCAGATTCCAACTTTAGTGATTGCAGGCGCATTTGACCCAGTTACGACAGTGGCAGATGGCGTCTTTATGCAACAACAGATTCAAAATAGTGAACTCGCGGTGATTGATGCATCGCATCTTTCCAATATTGAGCAACCTGAGCTGTTTACCCAAACCCTCAGTCAGTTCATTGGATCGCTTCAATAGTTTAAGGATTTTTAAAAGGACTTTCAGCCCAAGGAGGCAGGTATGGCGTCTCAGGAATACGCTACTCAAAAAACGAGTATAGACGCACAAGCACTGATTAATGATGCCCCGATTAGCAAATATCAGTGGTTGATCGCAATTGTATGTTTTCTCATTGTTTTTGTTGACGGTATTGATACTGCGGCAATGGGTTTTATTGCTCCAGCCTTGGCACAAGACTGGGGGATAGACCGCTCGCAACTGGGTCCAGTCATGAGTGCGGCTTTAGGCGGTATGATTATTGGGGCTTTGGTGTCTGGTCCAACCGCTGACCGCTTTGGGCGAAAGATTGTTTTAAGTGTTTCGATGCTGATTTTCGGTGGCTTTACTTTGGCATCAGCCTATGCGGCGGACTTAAATACCTTGGTAATACTGCGCTTTTTAACTGGTATTGGTTTGGGTGCTGCGATGCCGAATGCAACCACGCTATTTTCTGAATATTGCCCGCAGCGCTCACGCTCGTTACTCGTGACCTGCATGTTCTGTGGTTACAACTTGGGTATGGCGACAGGTGGTTTCATCAGCAGTTGGTTGATCCCAACCTTTGGTTGGCACAGCTTATTTTTACTGGGCGGTTGGTCGCCACTGATCTTGATGATCTTGGTGATTTTCTTTCTGCCAGAATCCTATCGTTTCTTGATTGTGAAAGGCCGTGACAGCGAAAAAGTCCGCAAAATTCTAACGCGTATTGCACCGACGCAAGTACAGGGTGTTACTGAGTTTCATGTACCTGAAGAAAAAACCGAAGGTGGAGAGAAGAAAGGTGTGTTTGGCATGCTGTTCTCTCAGAAATATGTCAAAGGTACGGTTTTATTGTGGCTAACCTATTTCATGGGTTTGGTGATGATTTATCTACTCACCAGTTGGTTACCAACCCTAATGCGTGAAACAGGCGCAACGATGGAACGCGCTGCATTTATCGGTGGTTTATTTCAGTTTGGCGGTGTCCTCAGTGCTTTATTTATTGGCTGGGCAATGGACCGTTTCAACCCGAACCGCATTATTGCAGGCTTCTACTTTGTCGCTGGGATCTTTGCCTTTGCCGTGGGGCAGAGCTTAGCAAATCCAACCTTACTTGCCATTTTAGTGCTTTGTGCGGGTGTTGCAATTAATGGTGCGCAGTCGGCTATGCCAGCACTGAGTGCGCGTTTTTACCCGACGCAATGCCGTGCAACAGGTGTGGCGTGGATGTCTGGGATTGGGCGTTTTGGTGCGGTATTTGGTGCATGGATCGGCGCAGTTTTACTGGGCAATGACTGGTCGTTTACTGCCATTTTAAGTCTGCTGTTGATTCCTGCAACGGCAGCAGCAGTCGCTATTTTTGTTAAATCACTGGTCGCACATACCGATGCGACCTAATTGAGGTTTCTCCCATGAATGATGAACAACGTTATGAACAAGGAATCACTGTACGCACCGAAGTGCTGGGTGAAAAGCATGTCGGTCGTTCACTTGAGAACTTGAATGATTTCAATGCCGACTTTCAAAATTTTATTAGCCGTTTTGCGTGGGGCGAAGTCTGGTCTAGACCAGGCATGCCGCGTCATACCCGTAGCTTAGTCACCATTGCCGTGTTATTGGCATTGGGCCGTGAAGACGAACTACGTATGCATTTACGTGCTTGTTTTAACAATGGTGTGACCAAGGACGACTTAAAAGAATTGATTTTGCACTGTTCACTGTATGCAGGTTTGCCCGCAGCCAATGCAGCCATGCATATGGCAGAAGAAGTTTTTGCAGATTTGGGTATTGCCCCGCAAAAGCTGAGCGAACAGCAGCTTAGCCAAGCACAAACGAATCAAGAGTAATGGAACAAGATTAAGAGGGACGTCACATGTCGCAACTTATTTTAGGTGCTTATGCACAACGTAATACCGAAGATCATCCGCCAGCATACGCACCTGGCTATAAAACCAGTGTGTTACGCTCGCCAAAAAATGCGTTGATCTCAATTGCCGAAACCTTAACTGAAGTGACTTCACCACAATTTAGTGCGGAGCAGTTTGGGCCTAAAGATAACGATTTGATTTTGAACTATGCTAAAGAAGGTTTGCCGATTGGCGAGCGCATTATTGTGCATGGCTATGTGCGTGATCAGTTCGGTCGTCCAGTCAAAAATGCCTTGCTTGAAGTGTGGCAAGCCAATGCTTCAGGTCGTTATCGCCATCCAAATGATCAGTTTATTGGTGCGATGGATCCGAACTTTGGTGGTTGTGGCCGCATGATGACCGATGCCAATGGCTATTTTGTGTTCCGTACCATTAAGCCGGGCCCGTACCCTTGGCGTAACCGTATTAACGAATGGCGTCCTGCGCACATCCATTTCTCTTTGATTGCCGATGGTTGGGCGCAACGTCTTATTTCTCAGTTCTACTTTGAAGGCGATACGCTGATTGATTCGTGTCCAATTATTAAAACCATTCCTTCGGAAGAACAACGTCGTGCATTGATTGCCTTGGAAGACAAGAGCAACTTCATTGAAGCAGACAGCCGTTGTTATCGTTTTGACATCACTTTACGTGGTCGTCGTGCGACTTATTTCGAAAATGATTTGATTTAATTCAGGGAGAACAACATGAACCATTGGAACTTTCAAGAATTGCACGAAACGCCATCTCAAACAGGTGGACCATACGTACACATTGGTTTGTTGCCACAACAAGCCAACATTGAAGTCTTTGAAAATAACTTTAACAACCAGCTAGTTAAAGAAAATACTTTAGGCGAACGTATTCGCTTAGAAGGTCAAGTGTTCGACGGTTTAGGTTTACCGCTACGCGATGTATTGATTGAAATCTGGCAGGCGGATGCCAACGGTGTGTATCCAAGTGCGGCCGATATTCAAGGCAAAGTGGTCGATCCAAACTTCCTCGGTTGGGGTCGTACAGGCGCAGACTTTGAAACTGGTTTTTGGAGTTTCAATACCATTAAACCGGGTGTGGTTCCGGGCCGTAAAGGGACAACTCAGGCACCGCATATTGCACTGATCATTTTCGCACGCGGTATCAACATTGGCTTAAACACCCGTGTGTATTTTGAAGATGAAGCAGAAGCCAATGCGCAAGACCCAGTGCTGAAAGGCATTGAGTGGGCACCGCGTCGTCAGACTTTAATTGCCAAGCGTGAGGAGCGTGATGGTGAAGTGGTGTATCGCTTTGACATTCGTGTGCAAGGCGAAGACGAAACAGTTTTCTTAGACATCTAATTGTCGGAATTGGCAAGAGCAGCTAGTTCATTATTGCTCTTGTTGAAATGATTCAAGTTTAGGCGTGGTGATGGCATGACCCATTTCATCCATCCTACGTATATTTGCTGCTGACGATAGAAGTCAGACAATAAGTTTATAAATACAAGGAAATGTAATGATGAAGATTAAAAAAATTGCGATGCAACTTTGCTTAAGCAGTGCTGTTTTAGCGGCAATTCCAGCATTTGCAGCAGAAGCGGTTCAATCAAGTGCGCGACATTATGTGGTGAAAAATCTCAATATTGGCGATTTACCTGTCAAAACCATTGTACCGATTACCGCAAAAACAGCAGAGCAAGCCACTGCCCAAGCAAAAGTGATTGCCAGTAACCCCAATGCAGATGTGGCTGAGTTTCGCATCGATTTACTCGAATTTTCTGCGGACACCAAAAAAGTCATCGCACTGGGTCAGCAGCTGAATCAAATTTTAAAAGATAAACCGTTGATTGCCACCATTCGTACCCATAACGAAGGCGGAAAAATGACGGTGTCTGATCAAGACTATGAAAAGATTTATCGTGAATATCTGAAAAAGCCATTTATGCAATTGCTGGATATCGAAATGTTCCGTGATGCAGGCAGTGTCGCCAAATTAACCAAATTGGCACATGACAAGAAAGTGTTGGTGATCATGTCAAATCATGATTTTGCCAAAACACCTGAGCAACAAGACATTGAAAACCGCCTGCTAAAACAAGATCAGATGGGCGCAGATATTCTTAAAATTGCGGTGATGCCAAAGTCAAAACAAGATGTCTTTACCCTCATGAATGCCACGTTGGCTGTGAGTCAAAAAAGTCAAAAACCACTGCTAACCATGTCGATGGGACAGTTGGGCACGATTTCACGTGTGGCAACTGCCAATATGGGTGGCAGCCTAAGTTTTGGCATGATTGGTGAAGCCTCTGCACCGGGTCAAATTGATGTAACTCAACTCAAACAGTTGCTGAAAACAGTACAACCGACGCCTTAATGCACTGTGTTATTCATCTTCAAGGATAGAAAAGGATTTAAAATATGAAACCATCAACTTTACGTTTGACCACATTAGTTTTGAGTTTAGCGGCATCAGGTTTTGCTAGTGCAGAAACTTATATTGTGGATCGTTATCAGGACGATACTGCAAAAGGTTCACTGCGTTGGGCGATTGAACAATCGAATGCCCATGCGACACAAGAAAATGAAATTCAAATCCAAGCTGTGGGTACAGCACCCTATGTAATTAAACTGAATCAAGCTTTACCGCCAATTAAGTCTTCAGTGAAGATCATTGGGACGCAATGGGACAAAACAGGCGAGTTTATTGCGATTGATGGTTCAAACTATATTAAAGGTGAAGGTGCTAAAGCGTGTCCGGGGGCAAACCCTGAACAGTATGGTACCAATGTCCGTACTACGACTTTACCGGGTTTAGTTCTGCAAGATGTGAATGGCGTGACCTTAAAAGGTCTCGATATTCATCGTTTCTGTATTGGTGTATTGGTGAACCGCTCAAGCAATAACTTGATTCAACATAACCGGATTAGTAATAACTACGGTGGCTCAGGCGTGATGTTGACGGGTGATGACGGTAAGGGTAATCCGACTTCGACCACCACCAATAACAACAAAGTTTTGAACAACTTGTTTGTCGATAATGGTGATGGTTTAGAGCTGACGCGTGGCGCGGCATTTAACCTTGTGGCCAACAACTTATTTACTTCAACCAAAGCCAATCCAGAGCCGTCTCAGGGGATTGAAATTCTGTGGGGCAATGACAATGCCGTGGTCGGGAATAAATTTGAAAACTATTCTGATGGTTTGCAAATCAACTGGGGTAAGCGCAATTACATCGCTTATAACGAACTGACCAACAACTCGATTGGCTTTAACCTCACCGGTGATGGCAACATTTTTGACAGCAATAAAGTTCATGGTAACCGTTTAGGGATAGCCATTCGTTCAGAAAAAGATGCCAATGCCCGTACAACCTTGACCAAAAACCTAATTTGGGACAATGGCAAAGACATTAAACGCTGTGAAGCGGGTGGTTCTTGCGTCCCTAATCAGCGATTAGGTGCCATTGTTTTTGCTGTGCCTGCGCTTGAACATGCTGGCTTTGTCGGTTCTCGTGGTGGCGGCGTAGTCATTGAAGCGGCGAAACTGCAAAAAACTTGCACACAGCCAAATGAGCAGGGCTGTAACGCGATACCAAACCAAAACATTCAAGCACCACGTTTAAGCTATAGCAAAGGTCAAGTCACCGCTACAGTTCAAGCACAGCCAAATCAACACTATCAGGTTGAGTTCTTTGCCAATCGTCAAGCGAAGAGTCAAGAAGCAGAGCAGTATTTAGGTACTCAAGTGGTGACCACGAATGCTCAAGGTCAAGGTCAAGCAACATGGAAAGTGGCAAGTGGTGTGGCCAATGTCACAGCCAATGTGACCGACCATTTGGGTGCAACTTCTGAACTGAGTCCAGCCGTTCGCATTAAATAATAAAAACCGCATGGAAAGCTCACCTGCGTTGAGCTTTCCTCACAGAAAAGGATGTTTGGTATGCAACAACTATTATTAAAAATCGGCACACTGTCTTTGGCGCTGCTTGGTTGCCAATTGGCTTCAGCCAATGAATTTTATTCAGCAGACCGTCAATGGTTATTCGGAGATTGGAACGGTGAACGGAAGCAACTGGAAGATCAAGGTTATAAATTTACAGCAGCCATTATGAGCCAAGCAGCGACCAATTTGGCGGGTGGTTATAACGATGACAGAAGTTTTGACAATGCCGCGCAGCTCACACTGGGTGCCAATTTTGATTTAAACAAAATTGCAGGTTGGGAAAATACCACAGCCGGCTTAATGATTACCAAACGTGATGGTAACGCCCTAACGCTTGAACGAATTAAAGACCCTCGTGCCAGTACCTTGGGCAACAGCCAAGAAATTTATGGTCGTGGCAAAATTTGGCGCTTAACTCAGGCTTGGATCAAAACAGGATTTGACGACAACCGTGTCCAATTCAAAATTGGTCGTATGGGCATGTCTGATGACTTTAACAGCTCGCAATGTGAGTTTCAGAACTTACTTTTGTGTGGTGGACAGTTAGGGAAGTCCATCGGTTCGATTTGGTATAACTGGCCTGTCAGCTTATGGGGCACCAATGTGAAATACCAATTTGCACCAGACTGGTCACTTGGCGTTGGCGTCTATGAAGTCAACCCAGACAATGTCAAAACAGACTCAGACAGTGATGGCTTTAACCTCGATATGGACAATGTCGAAGGGGCGACCATCCCAGTTGAACTGGCGTGGAAACCAAAACTTGCCACATTTAATGGCTTACCGGGTGAATATAAACTCGGTGCACTGTATTCCACGGCTGAGGCAAAAGACATTCGCAGTGGCGAAATGCAAGATGGAAAATACAGTTTTTGGCTGAATGCACAACAACAACTGACCCAACACGGGGCTGATTCTAAACGTGGTTTATATATCAGTTTTAATGGCGTAGTGAGCGATAAGGCCACAACATTTGTAGAAAGTACACAACAACTGGCGCTTTGGTACAAAGGTCCTTTTGATAGCCGTCCAAATGATTCTATTGGTTTTGGTTTGGCCAACTATGTGGTGAATGATCGTGTGACGGATAAGCAAATAGCCACCAACGAAGGCCGTGGTTATTACAGTTATGACGTGCTTGCCAGTGACTATGTCCCAATTCAACATGACGAACTCAATGTTGAGTTGAACTATACCTATCAGTGGTCACCTGCGGTGATGCTCAGACCCAACCTGCAATATATCTATCAACCTTCTGGCGTGAAAGAAGTGGATGATGCTTGGGTGGCGGGTCTTAGCGTTAAGGTGAATTTTTAACCGTATTTAAAGTGAAAGAGTGTTTAAAATGTAAGCAATACTGTTGCTGAATTTAAACACTCTTTTTGATTGTTGAAGCAAGTTAATTGTGGATGCTCAAAGTTTGGATGTGGTGTGAATGATGCTCAAAACAAAGTAGGAGAGATCATTTAAAACACAGCATTTGGAGTAAAAAGTATGTCCGAAGCACAATCTCAACCCATATTTAAAATATGGTGCTTTATATTAGGCTTAGCTTTATTGCTGACTGGCTTATTTTATTTAATCGGTGGTGGAAAACTGATTAGTCTAGGGGGTTCATGGTACTTCCTCATTGCAGGTTTATTGACCACCATTTCCGCAATATTTATTTTTAGAAAAAAAGCACTGGGTGTCTGGATTTTTGCACTGGTTTTTCTTGGAACCGTGGTTTGGGCACTGTTTGATGCAGGTTGGGATTTTTGGGCACTCCATTCACGATTAATGTTTCCTGCGGGTTTATTTGCCGCACTGTGTTTTACTTTACCTGCTATTCGTAAGTACCAATTTCAAATTGCACCTTCAGCACCTGCTTATGCCTTAGGTGGTTTGACGGTGTTAGGTATGCTGGGTGGTTTATATGGCATGTTTATTCCACATCCAACGGTAAAAGCCAGTGGTGAAGAGCTCCCTCTAGTGCCTGTAACGGCTCAAACCCAACAAGTGAATTGGTCGCACTATGGTAATGATGCTGGTGGAAGTCGTTTTGCCGCACTGGATCAGATTAACCGTAATAATGTTTCTAAGTTAAAAGAAGCATGGCGCTTTCAAACAGGCGATATGACTACAGGTAAGGGTAATGGCGCAGAAGACCAGCTCACGCCTTTGCAGGTCGGTGATAAAGTCTATTTATGTACACCGCATAACAACATTATTGCTTTAGATGCAGACACAGGTAAACAAATCTGGAAGGCTGAAGTGAACTCTAAAGCGGATGCTTGGGAGCGTTGCCGTGGTGTGGGTTACTTTGACTCGACTCAAGTCTTGGTACAACCGACTTTAGCAGGTGCAAGTGCGGTGACTGCGGTGGCAAATAATACTGCATGTCCACGTCGTGTTTATACCAATACACCTGATGGTCGTTTAATTGCAGTCAATGCCGATACAGGCGAACGCTGTAAAGACTTTGGTGTCGATGGAACGGTGAACTTACTGGAAGGTCTAGGTGCGGGTACGCAAGCGCCTCGTTTTGAAGTGACCTCAGCGCCAACCATTGCAGGCACTAGCGTCATTGTCGGGAGTCGTATTGCTGACAACTTTGCAGCCGATATGCCGGGTGGTGTGATTCGTGCTTATGATGTGATTACTGGGCAGCTGCGTTGGGCTTTTGATCCACGTAACCCAAATCCAAACTATGTCCTAAAACCGGGTGAAATCTATAAACGTAGTTCAGCTAATTCTTGGGCGGCAATGTCCTACGACCCGCAAATGAACACGGTGTTTTTACCGATGGGGAGTTCGTCGGTCGATGTCTGGGGCGGAAATCGTCAACCTGTCGATCATAAGTACAATTCTTCCGTTTTGGCTTTGGATGCAACCACAGGTAAAGAGAAGTGGGTTTATCAAACCGTTCACAATGACCTTTGGGACTTCGATTTACCCATGCAGCCAAGCTTGGTCGACTTTCCAATGCAAAATGGGCAAACCAAACCTGCTGTTGTCATTGGCACCAAGTCCGGTCAGTTCTTTGTACTCGACCGTGTGACAGGCAAGCCTTTAACCAAAGTGGTTGAGCAACCTGTAAAAGCTGCAGATATTCCTGATGAGCAATACAGTGCAACTCAGCCACGTTCAGTTGAAATGCCACAGATTGGCAATCAAACTTTGACTGAATCGGACATGTGGGGCGCAACGCCATTTGACCAGTTGATGTGTCGTATTAACTTTAAATCGATGCGTTATGACGGTCTCTTTACTGCACCGGGTTCTGATATATCTTTAAGTTTTCCGGGTTCGTTGGGTGGGATGAATTGGGGCAGTATCGCATTTGACCCAACGCATCGTTATATGTTTGTCAACGACATGCGCCTAGGTCTGTGGATTCAGCTGATTAAACAAACGCCTGAAGACTTAAAACTTGAAGCCAGTGGCGGAGAGAAGGTCAACACTGGTATGGGCGCAGTGCCAATGAAAGGTACACCGTATAAAGTGAATAAAAACCGCTTTATGTCGGTATTGGGCATTCCATGCCAAAAACCACCTTTCGGAACCATGACGGCGATTGATATGAAAACCCGTCAAGTGGCTTGGCAAGTGCCTTTAGGTACGGTTGAAGATACTGGTCCAATGGGCATCAAAATGGGCTTAAAAGCGCCGATTGGTATGCCAACTATTGGTGGTCCAATGGCGACGCAAGGTGGTTTAGTGTTCTTTGCTGCAACACAAGACTTCTACTTGCGTGCCTTCAATTCATCTAATGGTGAAGAGTTATGGAAAGCGCGTTTACCTGTAGGTAGCCAAGGGACACCGATGAGCTACATTTCTCCAAAAACAGGCAAGCAATATGTGGTCATTTCCGCAGGTGGGGCACGCCAGTCGCCTGATCATGGTGATTATGTGGTTGCGTATAGCTTAGCCGATTAAAACGTTTTATTGTATGGGAAGCCTGTCGAGATGATAGGCTTCCCATTTTTATGGTAATAACAAGCAAGGAAATATTGTGCGATTAACTTATTTGATGCCTGCGCCTTTTAAACAAGCCTTATTGACAGCGGTTATTTTACAATCTATGCATGCTTATGCAGAAGCGACAGAATATCAACTTCCTGTCATCACCGTCCAAGCGGTACATACCGATAGCGAGTTGTTATCGACTTCTGCATCCATTCAAAAAGTCCAAGCGGCTACAGTACAAAACAATGCCAATGTGAACCTATCCGAAGTATTACAAGGGGTTGCAGGCTTACAAATTAATAACCGCGAAAACTATGCGCAAGACTTACAGATTTCGATGCGTGGCTTTGGCGCTCGTTCAACTTTCGGCGTACGTGGCATTCGGATGTATGTCGATGGTATTCCTGCGACCATGCCTGATGGTCAAGGGCAAAGTTCCAATATTGACCTCAATAGTTTAGATCACATCGAAGTACTGACAGGGCCATTTTCATCTTTATATGGTAACTCATCAGGTGGAACCATTTTAGCTGAGAGCAAAGAAGGACAAGGGAAAGACTCAATTCAAGTGGGTCTAAATGCAGGCAGCCATCATAAGCAACAAGCCAATATCCAATTACAAGGGGGTTCCGAACAGGCCAATCAACCTGCTTATGTGATTAGTTCTTCTTATTTTGATACTGATGGTTTTCGAGACCATAGTGTTGCACAAAAAGTATTAAATAATGCCAAACTAACATGGAACTTAGACGATGGCAGTAAAATCAACTGGGTGATGAACCGTGTCGATATTGATGCCGACGACCCGCAAGGTCTCAGTCGTGAGCAGTGGAAAGCTAATCCGAAACAAGTGAATGACCGTACCAATACTTATAATGTGCGTAAAGAAATTGAACAAACCCAAACAGGACTGACGTGGACTAAACCACTGAATGACCAGCAAGAGTTGTATAGCATGTTCTATTTGGGCAATCGACAAGTTGTACAATATCAATCAATTCCTAAATGTACGTTAAGTAAAACGACAGGGGAATGTATTGAGAATACATCACAATTAAACCCTCGCCATGCAGGTGGCGTGATTGATTTTGATCGGGATTATTATGGTGCGGACTTCCGTTGGACGGGTAAAGCGCTTTTACCGAATACAACCTTGGTTGCCGGTGTGGCTTTAGACCGCATGGTCGAAGATCGGAAAGGTTATAATAATTATAACGAGCAAAATATATTTGGGGTAAAAGGTGCGGTACGCCGTGATGAAAAGAATACCCTGTGGAATTTAGATCCTTATGTACAAGCCTCATGGCAGTTCTTACCCACGTGGCATCTTGATACAGGCTTACGCTATAGCAATGTACATTATGAGTCAGATGATCATTACATTGTAGCTGGCAATGGTGATGACAGTGGTTCAACGGATTATCAAAAATTATTGCCTTCTGTGGCTTTAGGTTGGGAAATTTTACCTGAACTTTATGCTTATGCCAGTTATGGCAAAGGCTTTGAAACGCCAACCTTTACCGAAATGGCTTATAACACTGATCCTACGAAATCGGGTATAAATTTTGCGTTAAAAGCAGCAAGTAGTGATAACTATGAGCTGGGTCTAAAGTCGCAGAATCCATTTGGGTTCTTCACTTTTGCTATTTTCCAGACAGATACAGAAAACGATATAGTGACAGCGGGAACACGTGATGGTCGTGCGACTTTTCGTAATGCAGATCAAACCACACGACAAGGTTTAGAGCTTTCATGGCAACAAACGATTTGGAAAGAACTCAACATTCAATCGAGTTTTAGTTATATTGATGCTGAATTTGATAGTTATACAGCAGAAATAGCGAATCCAAATAACCCAACTACTCCATATGCAAAAGCAATTGATAAAGGAAATAAGATTCCCGGGGTTGCCAAAAACCAAGCGTTTACTCGTATTGCATGGCAACCAGAGCAGGGCTTTCAAGCAGGCTTAGAAGCACGCTATATGGATAAAATTTATGTCGATGATATCAACTCAGATACTGCGCCAAGTTATACCGTTGTGGCTGCAAATGTCGGCTATTTATGGGTAAACCGTGACTGGAAAGTAAACAGCTATGCCCGAGTCTATAACCTGTTTGACCGTAACTATGTTGGCTCAGTGATTGTGAATGACGGCAATAGTCGCTTCTTTGAACCTGCCGATGGTCGAAACTTTAGCGTTGGCATGAGTGTGACCAAAGCCTTTTAATGGAAATGGTTTGGTTAGGCAAAAAATGCTGCATAGCCAAACCAGATGAATCGCGCCATACGACTGCAAAAGACGCTTTTGTATAGGCGCTTAATCTATTTATGGATTGCTTTGATATTCCTGAATCACTTCCAGCGCAGCACGGAACGCCTCTTGAGTCGCAGGTGCGCCGCAATAAGGCAAACTGTGTAAAAGGACTTCTTGAATTTCTTCAACCGTTGCACCGTTATTTAACGCACCACGAACGTGACCTTTCAGTTCCGTTGGACTCTTTTGTGCCGTCAAAAATGCAATAGTAATTAACGAGCGATATTTACGTGGTAAAACACCTTCACGTTGCCATGTTGAGCCCCAAGCATGTTCATTAATCCAGTCCTGCAAAGGTTGGGTGAAAGGTACAGTATTGTCTTGAGCACGTTTAACAAAAGATTCGCCCATGACTTCTGTGCGAACTTTTAAACCATTTTCATAATCTTGTTGTGACATGGAAACCTCTGAATGTGGAATGCAAATATAGTAGCCGAGCGGCTTAGTTTTTCATCAGCTATTTGGGTTAAAAAGATGTGCGCGGGAGTCATCCTTCAATATATTTGGAAGTATAGAGATGCTCTTGAACAAGCTGATGATGGTTTTTATGCTTGATTCAAAGGCTATAAAGAAGTCTCTTTCTAACTGAAAATCTTTTTGATTGAGCCCAATAAGAAAGCAGCCGAAGCTGCTTTGAATGATGCTGTTTTGTACTTAAGCAGCTTTAAAGTCATTGATGATAAGTTCTAATCCAGTCGCTTTCTGGATTTGTTCTAGGTTCACATCGCGTGCCAGTTCAACCAGTTTCATACCTTCAGCAGTGATATCCATCACGCCTAAGTCAGTAATGATACGGCTAACGACAGCTTTACCCGTGAGTGGTAGGGTACATTGAGGCACAATTTTTGGCGTGTCATCTTTGGCGCAGTGTTCCATGAGCACCACGATTTTTTGTACACCAGAGACCAAGTCCATTGCGCCGCCCATGCCTTTGACTTTTTTACCCGGAATCATCCAGTTTGCCAAGTCACCTGTTTCAGAGACTTCCATTGCACCTAAAATAGCAATATTGACATGTCCACCCCGAATCATGGCAAAAGATTCTGAGCTTGAGAAAAATGCAACCCCTTTACGTGCGGTGACGGTCTGTTTTCCTGCATTAATTAAGTCTGCATCGACTGCATCACGGGTTGGAAACTCATCAATACCGAGCAAGCCATTTTCTGACTGCAACCAAACATTGATCCCTTCTGGCAGATAATTTGCCACTAAAGTCGGTAAGCCAATACCTAAGTTGACATAAAAACCATCTTCGAGTTCAAGGGCAGCACGCTGCGCCATTTCATTACGTGTCCAAGCCATGATTAAGCTTCCTCTGCTTTAATGGTCAGTTGTTCGATCTGCTTTTTTGGGGTGGCGTTCAGTACCACACGGTTGATGTAGATACCCGGTAAATGGATGTCATCTGGATCGATTTCACCAATTTCAACCACCTGTTCAACTTCGGCAATGGTGAATTTGCCTGCCATGGCACAGTCAGGGTTAAAGTTACGTGCTGTTTTACGGAACACTAAGTTCCCTGCTTTATCGGCTTTGTAGGCTTTCACTAAAGCAATGTCCGCAGTAAGGGACATTTCTAAAATATGCGGACGACCATCAAAGTCGCGGACTTCTTTACCTTCGGCAATGAGGGTGCCTACACCTGTTTGGGTGAAAAATGCAGGAATACCTGCGCCACCTGAACGTAGTTTTTCTGCGAGTGTACCTTGTGGAGTAAGCTCAACTTCAAGTTCGCCATTGAGATACTGTCGCTCAAACTCTTTATTTTCACCGACATAAGAGGCAATCATTTTTTTAATTTGTTTGGTTTCTAATAATTTACCTAAACCGAAGCCATCCACACCTGCATTATTCGAAATACAGGTTAAACCTGTGACACCTGTATCTTTTAAGGCATCAATTAATGCTTCTGGAATACCACAGAGGCCAAAACCACCCACGGCAACCGTTTGATTATTGGCAACTACATCAGCCAATGCTTCGGCTGCATTTGCGACGACTTTATTCATGTTTTATTTCCTGATCTTCCTTGCTTGTTATTTTTTTAGCATTGCGCTGTACTTTTTAGAAATTGAATCTTTCTAACGTATAATAAGAAAAACTCATTAATGCAGAATATTTACGAAGAAAAATAAATAAAAGAAGAGTCAAAGCATGTGGTAAAGCCATGCAAATAATCATACGGCTTATTCTGAGCTATCAAGGTTTAGCTTCAGTTTCGCCCAGAGAAGGGGGGAGAGCTTAGCTTAGAAATGATGCCAAAGTGTGGTTTCAATAAATTGAGACGACATGTTAGACAGTTCATAATCTTTTTTATAAATAATGCCCACCGCGAGTTGCGCTTGGTTGTCCTCAATTTCAACCAACACATTTTTTTCAAGATCGATGAATTTTTGGAAGTGTCGTGGAATAGCACTCACGCCCATACCGTAGGCAACAAAATGTGAAAGCGAACTGATTTGGTGGCATTCGACTTTCAAGTCCAACACCACTTGAAGCGCAGCACAATGTTCCTCAATCACATGGCGAATAATCGAGGGGTTTTGTAAGGTCACAAATGGACAAGAGCAGAGTTCAAGCCATGTCACGCTTTTTTGTTTGGCTAAGACGTGGTGTTTGGGCAAGAGAGCTAAAAAGTCTTCATTGAATATAGGCTGAAAAATCAGTTGGTCATTGGCCTTGGGTTCAAAACAAATACCAATCTCAAAAATACCTTCTTGAACTTTTTCAATGATTTTTTCATTGGTGATGTCATGGATTGAAAAACTGATGTTGGGGTGCTGCTGTGCAAAATCATGCATCACTTCGGGGAGTACCGCATGAGTGGCAAAGGGCATTGAGGCAATATTTAAAGTGCCACGGTTGAGTTTAAAGCGCTGTTTGACATCTTTTTCCATATCCTCCCAGTTGGCCAGAAGCTTTTTGGCATAGGGAATGAGGGACTGACCTTCAGTGGTGATTTCTACTCGGCGCGTGTTGCGTTTAAACAGTTTTCCACCCAGTTCTTCTTCTAATGTTTTAATACTTAAGCTGAGAGCGGATTGGCTCAGACACAGTTCATTGGCTGCATTGGCATAATTAAGCGTACGTGCAAGGACCAAAAAGGCTTTTAATTGTTTGAGTGTCATGAGCTTCCCTGAGCAATGATGCAACACGATGTTGAATGAAAATGAACGTGTTTTTCTCAAATGGTTTACATGAAAAATACAACAGACGGTCAAAACAGATCAAGTGATGGAAGTGGGTGTTATTTTTATCAAGTCGTCAAAGCAGTATAAGTCGAACAGCATGATAGTCTGTAAAAATATGTTTTAACTGAATGAAAAATATAAAAATTGGTCATTTCGTACGATTTTGAAATTTTACCTTTAACTTGATGTAATTAGTTTTATCAGTCTTGCTAGGGCTTGGATATTAATCAATTTTTCTTCTTACTCAATGATTATTTTCAAACAATGTGTGGGTTTATATGCATTATAGTCTGACCTATAAGCTGAAATATTAATGCTCTGATGGATAAATATAGTACATAGATCAGAGTGCAAATAGACATCTCGTCATGAGGGAAATAGACGGTCTATGAATGCGTATTCGGTCTTTCCGCACAGGCTGATTGCACTGTGACTCAACTAGATTTGACATCATTCGCCATTAATATCACAGCACATCAAGACATATTTTCTTTAAGGATGGAGTAAAAAATATGTGGGATTTGGGTGTAATTTTATTGTCTCTTGGGCTACTGATGTATACAGCCTACAGAGGTTTTTCTGTCATTCTTATGGCACCGATTTGTGCCCTGTTAGCGGTTTTACTGATTAACCCTGCTAACGTTTTGCCTTTTTATTCAGGCGTATTTATGCCCAAAATGGTTGGGTTTATTAAAGATTATTTCTTGGTGTTTTTACTCGGTGCCATCTTCGGTAAAGTGGTTGAAATGTCAGGGATTGCCGAATCCATTGCCAAAACCATTGTGAATTTGATTGGCTCTAAAAATGCAATGTTAACCGTTGTACTTTTAGGGGCAATTTTAACCTATAGCGGCGTCAGTCTCTTTGTGGTGGTCTTTGCAGTTTATCCATTTGCAAATCAACTCTTTAGACAAGCCAATATTCCAAAGCGTTTGATTCCGGGAACCATTGCCCTTGGTGCATTTACGTTTACCATGGATGCCTTGCCGGGAACCCCGCAAATTCAAAACGTTATACCGACGACCTTTTTTGGTACAGATATTTATGCAGCGCCGTTTCTTGGTTTGATTGGTGCGGTATTTGTTCTAGCAACGGGCCTGAGCTATTTGGAATGGCGTCGCCGTGTAGCTGCTCGAAATGGCGATGGTTATGCCACAGGTATTGAGCTGACTGAAGCCGAGCAATAACAACTGAAGCAAAACTTAGATACAACCTCGAATGGTTCTACCGCACGTCAATGGTTGGCTTTTGTACCGCTCATTTTAGTTGCCGTGACCAATAAGTATTTATCTACTGCGATTAAAGAATGGTATCCAAACGGTTTCGACTTTAATGCTATTGGACTTGCAGCTTACACCGTCGATGTTGCCAAAACTTCTGCCATTTGGGCAGTGGGTTTAGCCTTAATTGTGGGGATCATTGCGGCAATTTCCTTTGACTTCCGTCGTGTCTATACGGGCTTCAAAGATGGTGTCAATGCCAGTATTGGCGGGTCTTTACTTGCCGTGATGAATACCGCATCTGAATATGGTTTTGGTGCGATTATTGCGGCTTTACCAGGCTTTGCGATCATTAGTCATGCGTTGGGCAATACCTTTACCAATCCGCTGGTCAATGGTGCAGTTACCACGACAGTCTTAGCTGGTGTGACAGGTTCAGCCTCTGGCGGTATGAGTATCGCCCTAAGTGCGATGGCCGATCAGTACAATGCTGCGATTTTAGCCATGGGTATTCCACCTGAAGTCATGCACCGTATTGTTGCGATGGCATCAGGCGGTATGGATACCTTACCGCATAACGGCGCCGTGATTACCTTGCTTGCTGTGACAGGTTTAACCCATAAACAATCGTATAAAGACATTTTTGTCATCACCATTATTAAAACCATCGCGGTATTTGTTGCCATTGCTGCCTTTACTTGGTTTGGTATTGTTTAAGACTTTGGAATGAAAAAAGAAGACAACGGAGTACATCATGAGTCAACTGTTAAAAGATAAAGTTGCATTTATTACCGGTTCAGCCAGTGGTATTGGACATGAAATTGCAAAGAAATTTGCCAGTGAAGGTGCAAAAGTTGTCATTTCTGATATGAATGCAGAGAAGTGTGCTGAAACGGTGGCGGCACTTCAAAAGCAAGGCTTTGAAGCATTGTCTGCGCCTTGCGATGTGACCAATGAAGAGGCATATAAAACAGCAATTGAACTGACTCAGAAAACCTATGGGCGGTTGGACATCCTCATCAATAATGCGGGTTTTCAGCATGTTGCTGTCATTGAAGACTTTCCAACTGCAGTCTATCAAAAGCTGATTAATGTCATGTTGGTGGGGTCGTTCATTGGCATTAAGTACGCATTTCCAATCATGAAAGCGCAGCAGTTTGGTCGCGTGATTAATATGGCTTCGATTAACGGTCTGATCGGTTTTGCTGGCAAGGCCGGCTATAACAGTGCTAAGCATGGTGTAATTGGTTTGACCAAAGTTGCGGCTTTAGAGTGCGCGCGCGATGGCATCACTGTGAATGCTCTGTGTCCGGGCTATGTCGATACGCCGTTGGTACGTGGTCAAATTCATGATTTGGCTAAAACCCGAAATGTCAGTGAACAAAGTGCGTTAGAAGATGTGATTTTGGCGATGGTGCCGCAAAAACGCTTACTCAGTGTAGAAGAAATTGCGGATTATGCGATCTTTCTTGCCAGTGATAAGGCGGGCGGTGTAACTGGTCAAGCCGTGGTGATGGATGGTGGTTATACCGCGCAATAACTTAGCTCAGCATAGATTTAAAAATTGAAAAGCCTCGGATGTTTGCATCTGAGGCTTTCTTATAGCGAGAAGTTTTGCAGAAAGACCTAGGTTTAAATAAGTGGTGAGCTTGGTGAATGAGTCGGTAAATAGAGAGTTATAGACTGAAGATTTTCAAATCCTTTCTCTTTTTCTGATTTATAGTTCATTATTTTAAGTACCAAGGATGAAGGGCTTAATGTAGAGTAATTAAATCAATAGATTAAAGAGAAAATGAATGCATAACGATGCTACAAATGAGTCCTAGAAATCACAAAATCCATAGTTACAGAAAACTCTCAGCACGGCTTCATTTGCTGATTGGGTATAAAAAACTAAATTTTAATAAAAATAACCAGTTTTAAATCCGCAGATTCAAATCCCAAGTGCAACACATTTGTAGTTAGTTGAAAAAGTTAGGTGTATTCATAGAATCATTAGACTTTTTCAACTCGTAATTGGAAAGCACACAATGAAGAAATACACCCAACTTTCTCAAGATGAAAGATACGAAATTTATGCTACTTTGAAAAGTAAAAGTTCAATCGCTACCCTTGCTCGGGAATTAGGACGTTCACGATCAACCATCTACCGTGAATTAAAAAGAAATACTGGGCAACGTGGATATAGAGCTCAACAGGCAGCTAAATTTGCAAGTCAAAGACGGTACCGTCCTTCATCATCAATGACAGCATTTGCCTTCGCTTATATTGATTATTTGATTGGTTTGGACTGGTCACCCGAACAAATTTCAGGTGCTTTAACACAACGCGGTTGGCTGGATGTACCTTCACATGAGTGGATTTACCAGTACATTTATCAAGATAAATCAAAAGGCGGTAAACTTCATCTACATTTAAGGCATCAGAAGAAATATCGAAAACGCGGTTACAAAAACACGGATCGTAGGGGTCAAATCATTGATAAAACAAGTATTCACTGCCGACACCAGGTCATTGATCAACGACAACGTTTAGGAGATTTCGAAGGTGACACGGTGATTGGTAAACATCATAAAGGTGCTTTATTGACTCTCGTTGATCGAAAGAGCCTGTATGTACATATTGTTCATTTAGGGCCAACAAGAGCATCCTCTCAAACGATTACTTGTGCATTAGATCGTTTACAAATGAGCCATGCTTATAGTGTGACATTTGATAATGGCAAAGAATTTTCCGAACACAAAAGAATTACTGATGCTGGCATAGAGACGTATTTTGCTGATCCTTACAAGTCTATTCAGCGAGCTAGAAATGAAAATACGAATGGTTTAATCCGTCAATATCTGCCAAAATCATCATCGTTTGATGGCGTGTCAAACGAACAAATAGAGCAGATAGAATTTGCACTCAACCATCGTCCTAGAAAAACACTAGGTTGGTATACACCGAGTGAAGTTATGGCTGGTTTTTATACTGTTGCACTTGCCGCTTGAATCCGCCATCAATAAAAAGATGGATTTTTATTTTTATCTTATTGAATGGATTATTCTTTTATTAAAGAGCATTGCAAATTACAGCTTCTGCCACACTTGATTTTCATCATCAAAAGACACCGTAAAATTAAAACGAGAATCTGCCGTTACCAAGTAACCAGTAGGTGTTTTCATGAGAACTTTGAGCACAGTGCCTTCTTCAAAGTTAATGGGTGGAAAGTCTTCTTTTGTCAGTGTGAGTGGTTTGATCAGTTCAAGTACTAGGGTTTCCATGTCATAGATCCAATAGTTTTTAATGAAAAGATAGTAGCATGAAGTCATTTTAAAATGTGCAAACTTCATTCTTTTATACATAAAATCAACAAGTAATCGTATCGTTGTCATAGAAATACCATTAGTGTATTCGCTTTAAATCCTAAGCAATTTTTTAGTTTGAAACGGCTTTGTTGCACAAACATTCAAAAGCTAAACTTCTTCCAAGTTATCTAAATTTAAGTGGCAACTTGGGTGTGAGGTCGACCTAAATCTGTAAATTTATTTAATACGGCCACACGTGCATGAATCTCATTGACTTGGCTTTGAAAGTTTCTCGCACGGAGTTTATCGCCTAATAATTTAATGCAATGCATCTTGGTTTCTATCAGACTTCTGCGATGATAGCCTGACCAATTTTTCCATATTGTTCTTCCTAAACGTTTAACTGTTCGAAGTAATTCATTTCGCTCTAGCGAGCTGGTCTTTGTATCTTTCCAAGGTTTCGCATTTTTTCTTGGCGGAATCACCGCATGTGCTTGTCGGTCTGCAATTACTTGACGGCATTGCTTGGTGTCATAAGCCCCATCAGTATAGACAGAGTCAATCTGCTCATCTTGTGGAATCTGATCGAGTAAATCACCAAGCACTTGTGAATCACTCACATTATTTGTAGTGAGTTGAATAGCGCGTATTTGAAGGGTTTCAGCATCTATACCAATATGAAGTTTACGCCATTGGCGACGATATTCAGGTTGGTGTTTCTTACGCTTCCATTCACCTTCGCCTAGAAACTTTAAGCCAGTAGAATCGACGAGTAGCTGGAGGCCATTACTGCTTTTATGATAGTTAATTGCAATATCAATATGCTTTTGTCTTCTGCAGATGGTGGAATAGTCTGGTGCTGTCCAATCTAATCTACAAAGATGAATGAGACTTTGCACAAAGCCAGTGACCATGCGTAAAGAAAGATGAAATAAGGATTTGATCATTAAACAGCATTGGATGGCTGTATCTGAATAAGTTTGATTTCGACCATGTTTACCTTTGGGTTGAGCGTACCATTGAGTCTTGGGATCAAACCAAATTGAGAGATTTCCTCGATTTATTAATGCACTGTTATAAGAAGACCAATTGGTTGTACGATAGATTTTAGGTGTGGGCTTATTCATTTGAGAATTATATTGTGGAATAAGCCTTTAGAGATAGGTTTGTGCAACAAAGCCGTTTGAAACCCAAAAGTTATAAACAATAAAATATTATTTTAAATCTGGGAAAGCCCGTTCTTATTTTTATAAGTTATTGAAATAATTAATTTTTAATGTGATGTGACTGATCAAGTCGGAAAATAATGTCCTGAGCTCTTGTGAAGGGACATACAAATCAAATAACGTATAACCCAATAAGGATAAGTAAAGTGTACAAACTTGCTGTAATGCGATTGTACTAAATTAAGAAATAAGGATTAGTATGCACGGATTGCATACCTGAAACATAAAAGGGATATATATCGTTCATGTTTAAGTCATTTTTCCCAAACCCTAGATGGTTCTTCATTTCAGTATTACTTTGGTCGGTGATCAATGTCGTACTGTGGTACACAGGGGGAAATACATGGGGAAGCGCCATAGGTTGGCCGCAAGGATATGCAACGGCTGAATTAGCTATTGGGGTAAGCCGTTTTTGGTCTCCAGCTTTTTTGTGGTTCTATCTCTGGTTTTTTATAGCGACAACACTCTTTGCCTTATTTTGGCGTTTTGTTTCAGACAATAAATGGCAAAGATGGTCGATTTGGGGCTCCGCATTTATTCTGTTTAACATCTGGTTTGGTGTACAGGTCAGTGTTGCCATCAACGCATGGTATGGACCATTTTGGGATCTCATTCAAAGCATGCTTGGTAAAGGTGGTAACATTAAAGACCTATATATGGGTACTTTAACCTTCTTGTATATTGCGATGGTTGCGGTCACTTTTGCAGTGATCAATGCCTTTTTCACCAGCCACTATGTATTTCGGTGGCGTACAGCGATGAATGAATACTACACCCAACACTGGGAAAAATTACGTCATATAGAAGGGGCATCACAACGTGTGCAAGAAGACACTATGCGCTTTGCTACTATTTTAGAAGATTTGGGCGTTGAGTTGATCAAGGCTGTGATGGTGTTGGTGGCTTTCTTACCAATTCTATTTGAGCTTTCAAAGCATGTTCCTGAATTGCCTATTGTGGGTGAAGTAAAGCATTCCCTAGTTTGGGCTTCTATTATTTGGGCTATTTTTGGTACGGTCTTGTTAATGGTAGTAGGAAGTAAACTACCAGGTTTAGAGTTTAATAATCAGAAGGTTGAAGCGGCTTACCGTAAAGAGTTGGTGTATGGGGAAGACCATGCAGACCGTGCCCAACCTGCAACATTGGTCGAACTGTTTAGCAGAGTAAGAAAGAATTATTTTAGACTTTATTTTCACTATGCTTATTTTAACTTAGTCGCGACATGGTATCGACAACTGGATATTTTATACAGTTTGGTGGTGTTATTTCCCGCAATTGCAGCAGGGAAAATGACTCTAGGTTTAATCAACCAAATTGGTAATGTGTTTGATAAAGTACGAGAGTCATTTCAATATCTAATTTTGTCATGGAAAACCATTATTGAACTGCTCTCGATTTATAAGCGTCTAAAAGCTTTTGAATCGACTTTGGATGACTAAATATTTTTGATGTATCTCACCTGCCTTTCACGGCAGGTTTTTTATGTGCTCAAGCATCATTTTGTCTGTAACTTTTGTTGTATGGTTCAAACTAAATTTATGAAATGTTGTTGAGGTTATCATAAAACAAAGCAGAATGATGTGTGCGTCAAGCTAAAATAAATAATAAAAACAGTTGTTTAAGTTTGTTATTTTATGTGCTTTCCGCTAATGTTTTTATGCGGGTGTTTAAGAGTAAAGTCGTAGTGAATTATAAAATTTTATGTGTATTTGGGGTTTTGGGGAGTGTGTTGCAGGGCTGTACCAGTCTGGGAAATATAGCACAAGCACCTTTTACAAATATTGCATCACCACAAGAACTAATCGTAGAACGAAAAATTAATGATACCGATAAAAACAGCAAAGAATACGTCTATCACACGGTAGGCGTAAAAAATGAAAAAGATATCGAGGCGCTATATCCGCGCAGCATGTTTAGTCAGTATTGCCAAGCACATGGTGGGCGCTTTAATCAGACACAAAAAAGTAGTTTCAGCTTAGTGAAAGATCCGTGGGCGAAAAAATTACTTCGTACCTATAACAGTTTAAAACAGGGCACGGGTACTTTTCGTTGCCAGCTCAATAATGGCGAACAGTGGCTGGTGAGTATTGAGGCATTGTCTGAACGCAAACTGCCTAACTCAAATGATACTCGTGTGGTGAATCTACAAAGCAAAGTACTGACTGAGTCAGCACCACGAAGTATGACCCCTATTACGCCAAGCAAAAAAACGGTGACGAAGGCACCTGCCACCAAGGCAGAAGTGAAGAAAGAGGAAGAAAGCAAAAAAGAAGTTGAGCCTAAAAAAGAAAGCAAAGTTGAAGTACCACCTAAAGTCGTCAAAGCTGTAGAAACACCACAGCAGCAACAGGCCAAACTGTATGTGTCTGCACGCCGTGACATTAACAGTGGGCGCAACCAAGTCGCTGCTTGTAACAGTGCACAACGCGCATATAACTATGGTCGTTTGCCGGGGTCGGATGCCTCAAATGTCTATACCGAATCGGGCATATTAGTTGCACGTTGTTTAACGGGTATTCCAAGTTATAGCAGTCGTTTTTCCAACCCTAAAGGGCAGGCAAAATATGTTTTGCAGAACTTAGCCAAAAACCACAATCACACAGCTGCTAAAAATATGCTCAAGCAAATGAAGTAAGATTTTCGGCTGTTTGCGACCGCACTTCATGTGAGCACCTCAACCAAAGGAAATACATCATGAGTAATGTCCAAACACCAGCCACCTATTTTACTGCGCCTTTGCTGGATCAGACCGTGCAAGAAATAGACGTTGATATTTCGGCTCAGCCTTATTTTTACAACAATGGCGGAACACCCGAGTATTTAGCCGAAGTATCAGATGCTATTAAGTTGATTCAAGTATCATCGACCAATGCCCATATGAGTATGGGACATGTTTATGATGTACCCAAAGAAATAGCGACGATCCAAACCCATTGGGGAGAGCAGACCCAATTAGCGTTCGCAGGAAACTTTTTTGAGTTTATGCCACTCAAAGCCACGCCTGAAACAGCTGCTGCATTTGGTATGACTTTGGTGAAAGCTGGACAGGCGATAGAGGTGCAGGCCACGCAGAAAAAGTTGTCTCAAATTAAATATCAATATGGCATGTTGGCCGGTCATTTTTTCCCTTATGACCCAACTCAAATCAATCTAGACGCAAAAACCTTATACCCCTTTGTCGTCACAGACTTAGAGCATCATGACTTTCCGCATGTGTTTGCTTCGACCGATCCAAATCAATTGCCGTTGGTGATCTCAGCAGGACGATATTTTCCAAAAAACCAAAAAATTTACTTGGCTGATTTGTGGGTAGAACATGGTGACGCACTTTATATTCCTGAAATGCCGAAGCAAGTCGCTCCTGAATTTATCGATTTACATAATAACCGTAATGCGGCTTTAGCGTGTTGGAAGGGCGAAAGTAGTCAATCTACGATTCAAATGCATACTTTGCTTGACCCCAACGGTTATTTTTATTGGTTTTGGAATGGCTGTCCGACCATACACCCACAGCTCACTGCATTTGAAACTACTGAGCTAAATAGAGAAATTGCTTGAGTTGAGCTTTATTTTTTCCTTGAACTACACGGTAATTTTACAGTTCCATAACAGGCTGATAGACGGGCTTTGTGATACAAAGAATGCAATTGTTGATTGGAGTCGAGTTTATGTCACAGCCTGTTTTAAGCGTTTTACGTGGTCGGTCTTCGGTTATTTTTCGTCATGTTCTTTTGGCAGCAGCCTTGTGTGGTTCAGTCCAAGTTGCCACGGCCAGTACCACAGTCGATCAACTGAGTAATTGTTTGGTGAAGTCAACGACAGCAACAGATAAAACTACCGTGTTGCAGTGGACGTTTGCGGCACTGGCTGCACATCCTGATCTGAAGGTGTATAGCAATGTCACCGATGCACAGCGTACACAGCTAGATAAAAACTTAGCACAGGTTTTACAACGCATTTTGGTGGAGCAATGTTCAGCGCAGACCAAAGCGGTGATTCAAGCTGAAGGCTTACAAGCGGTTGGAGACAGTTTTCAGGAACTTGGACAGATTACGGGTGAGGAAATTTTAAAGAACCCTGAAGTGAAGGGCCAGTTGCAAGGTGTGCTGCGCTATGTGGATTTGAATAAATTGGTCACGACTTTTTTAACCCCAGAGATTTGGAATAAGTTGGGTGTGACGAGGTAGTTGTATTTAAATGCTAATCTAAGAATCATATAAAGCCTCTCTCTAAAGAGGCTTTTTTATTCGGAAGATCAAAATAACATTCTTAAATAAGAATTACAGGTTGTGCAACCTATTATATTTGCTAGTATTTGATGCAAATTTTTAATTGATTTTTACAAGTAGATGAAAAAAATAGTGATTGGCTTTTTAGTCTTGGGATTAGCTGGTTGTAGCGCAGGAATGGTGAATCAATCAAAAAAAATGTTGGGTCTTAAGTTATATCAAGACTCTAATGCTGAGCATACAGCAAAGCTTCGGATTGAAAATAAAAATAACTTTGGAGTACGTTTATACCCAAATGGATGCATGACATCAATGCAGCCAAACTTCCAAATGTTACCCGAAGTCGAAAGTATGGGATCATTTAAAGAACGAATGCAAAGCAGTCAGATTAGGGTGTGTTGACACTTTTAGCTTAAAAAATAGCGAAGTAGTAAAATCAAATCGCCAAACCCAATTTTACTATTCGCTATGCCTCGTACCATGCTGACAGATCAACACTGGCAAAAGTTGAAAGCTATTCTGCGTAATTTATCCATTCACCACAACTCAACTTTACGCAATTTTATTGAAGCTATTCTCTATAGAATTAGAACAGGCTGTCCGTGGCGAGATATTCCTTCTTGTTTTGGTCATTCAAACTCTATTTTCAAACGTTTTAATCGTTGTTCAAGCAGCGGTAAGTTACTTAGATTATTCAAATTGCTAGCCTCATGCCCCGATATGGAGTGGATTTTTATTGATGGCTCTCATGTACGTGCTCATCAACATTCTGCTGGCATAGCGAATCAATCTATTTCTAAAAGTGTAGGAGGAAACTCCTCAAAAATACATTTGATTGTTGATGCACATGGCAATCCTATTGATTTCATAATTACCGATGGAACCACACATGATGTTAAAGTTGCACCTGATTTAATATCAACATTAGATTTAAAAGAGACAAAAGTGGTATGCGCAGATAAAGGCTATGATTCAGAACCACTGCGTGAACAGATCAGGAAAACAGGGACTAAAGCGAATATACCAAAGAAAACGAATAGCCAATCTAACAATGACCATATGGACTGGTATTTATATAAAATGAGGCATTTAGTTGAAAATATGTTTTGTAGATTAAAGCAATTTAGAGGAATAGCTACTCGATATGACAAGCTCAAAAGAAATTATCAAAGTTCTGTTGCTTTAGCCTGTATATTTTTATGGCTACCTTTATAGGGTTAATTATGAACAGTAAGTGTCAACAGACCCTAAGTACAAACAAAAATTATTAGACATGCCTTTTCCGCCAGCTGAAATTAATTTTGCTGAGTTTAAAGTACCTGCTGAACGCTTTTTAGCAATTAGTACATATAAGAGTTACCACAATGGTGTAGAGTTGCGTGGTTGTAGTGTTGATGCCGTTTATAAGTTTGCGACAAATAAAAATTATGAGTTATTGGATAACGCTGGCGGAATGCAATGTTCTTTGGCAATCAATGAAATCATGCCCACTGGTGAAAGGGTTGAACTAAAACCACTTAGATCTTTAAATTATGTAAATGAATGGTCGGGATGTGATGCCCAACTCGAAGGTTTGTAGTACTTTAAAAAGAACAGCGATTAAAAAAAGCTCCTTGAGTCGCAGGAGCTTTTTTATTTTTGAATCTAAAAAGATGATAAACCATGCCATAAAAAATTCAGTTGAGGAACAACACAATTAAATCGTCACAGTCGCTCCTAAAGCTTGAATAAACTGTGCCATCCAAGCAGGGTGTGCAGGCCAAGCCGGCGCTGTGATCAAGTGTCCATCGGTTACAGCTTCTGTCACTTCAATGTCCGCATAAGTCCCACCTGCTAGTTTCACCTCGGCTGCGCACGCAGGGTAAGCGGAACAAGTACGGCCTTTGAGTACATCGGCTGCCGCAAGAATTTGTGCACCATGACAAACCGCTGCAATTGGTTTTTTCGAAGTATCAAACTCACGTACGATCTCAAGGATACGTTCATTCATGCGTAAATATTCGGGCGCGCGACCACCGGGGATGACTAAACCGACATAGTCTGCAGTGTGTACCGCTTCAAAGTTGTAATTGATGGCAAAGTTATGACCGCGTTTTTCACTATAGGTTTGTTCGCCTTCAAAGTCATGAATGGCTGTGGCGATGCTTTCACCTTCATTTTTATCGGGGCAGACCGCGTGAACGGTATAACCGAGACCCGTTAAAAACTGAAAAGGCACCATGGTTTCATAGTCTTCGGCATAGTCACCCACGAGCATTAAAATTTGTTTTGACATTTTTAAACCCTCTTTATTGTTTGTGCGTATTTATGTTCAATTTTGATCTAAATTAGCACAGTTCAGATGTCATTTTTAAGTCATTCAGTGCTCTTTAGTCGTATAACTGAAGTCATTTTTTATAAAAAAGCCCAAGTAATTGAGGCATTGTAACTGGCTGTAAAAGCGTGTTAAATCAATCAGTTTATATATTCATTGATATGAAATTTACTATGCTGAGGTGTTAATAGTCTAATGAGCAGACTTTACCGTTATATTCATAATGGTTGACATCATATTTTTCACCATTCCAGCGGTAAACAGAAAAACAAAATCCGGGGCCACCATTTTCAATATCTGGCCAGCCGTCCTTCCCTTTGGTTTTTAGAAAAGTAGGAATGCCCATGTTTTCAAAAATGAGTTTCCATGTTCCAGTTTTTTGCTGAGTAACGATGTGGTAACCGACACCTGTGTTGCCATAGCACATGGTGCTGTAGTCTGAAATGACTGCGTCTTTTAGACCGTCACCATTGAGGTCTTTGTATGTGGTGATTTCACCTGTGTCGCAGCTACCTTCCCAGCCATGTTTTGTTGTTGAAAAGCCTGCTGCTTTAAAAATTTGGCTAGCTTCTTTGGTAGGAACATTGGGTTTGGTTTCTGCAAAGGTAGTGGTGCTGAGAAAGGCAAGGGTAGAAAGTGTGAGAATGGTTATTTTCATTTTTGTCCTTTGATTTTTTGCAAGTGGTTAATTTTTAAAAATAGAATGTGGTTAGTGTAGTGGATCTTGGAAAATTAGTTAGAGGGTATGGTTTAGCCCTTTCTTCTAAAGCAGTACTTCTCATCACTTATGATTGATTTTTAAGTGAGATAGATCCTAAATGACAATTTTAGTAATTGAGTTTTTAAGTGTAATTTTTATAATAATCTTATATAGTCAAAAAAATTAAATTATTTTATTAAGTCTATATGATTAAAATTCCTAAAGTATTTATAAGTTATGCACATGAAAGCGAAGCACTTAGTGATCAAGTTTTAAGTTTTTCAAATGAATTACGTTCTTTAGGAATTGATTCTGAAATCGATCAATATGAAGAAGCACCACCCCAAGGTTGGGCTAAATGGATGCTTAAACAAATAGCAGAGTCTGATTATGTTTTAGTAGTTGCTTCGCCTACATACTATGCTAGAAGTAAAGATTATAGTGATAATACTAAAGGTTTAGGGGCAAAATGGGAAACGACCCAAATCATTCAGAATGTATATGAAAATGTAAATAATAATACTAAATATATTCCTATTTTTTTTGATAGTGATGGTAGGCAATATATTTTAGATCCTCTAAAACCTTATACATATTACGACATATCAAATCATAAGCAAAAAGAGAAACTGATTAATAGATTATCTGGTAAATCAGAAAAAATAAGACCAGAGCTAGGGCGACAAAGTGAGCTAGAGGGGACTTTGAAGCCATTAGAGGAAAAGTCTCGTAGAACCCTCTTTGTATCAAGTTTGATCGATATTGAAATGTGGAATAAAGCCAAGTGGAAAGGAACAGCTTTTGCGTATAATCCATTTGATGAAAATGATATTCCAATTTTGGGATTTGGGTTTGAGAATCCTGATTATGGGAAGCTGATTTTTAATGCGATTAGTAATCGAATTGGGGAAATTGATATTTTTGAAAAACTTAGAATATCAATTGTGACAGATGTTGATAAGGAAAACCTTGCACATTATAAAGTTATGATTGGACCAAATGAAAGTTATTTAAATGAATTATCAAATGGTACATATCTAAAAAATGAAGAAAAGCTTTTTATGGCTATTTCTCGTGTAAATCTAATGACCCCCTCTAGTAGTATGAATTTAGATAGTTTTTTAGAGCGCTATAGACGTGTTGGAAAATTTTACATAACGAATATTTTAGAGATGCCAGAGGGATTTAGCTTTAGCCCGAGTGCAATAGACCAAGATAATTTAATTTTAAAATCAGAGTTAATTGTTAAAACTTTAAAAGATGTTTTAAAAGAAAAGAACAAATCTCTGGAGTGGGCTGCGATAGTCCCTAAAAAACTTAAATCTAATAAAGATGTATTTAAATCTATAAAGCAGAAACACGAAAAGGAAAAACGCAGAAAAAAATCAAAACTCAAGAAAAGGTTAAAAAAATAGAAGAAACCCGTCCTAAGACGGGTTTCTTTATTCAACAATCAATTAGCCTTAACCAATCAATTTCTTCATTAATTCATTCACTTGCGCAGGGTTAGCTTTACCCTTAGACGCTTTCATCACTTGACCAACAAGACCATTGAAAGCTTTCTCTTTACCAGATTTAAACTCTTCAACCATCTTCTCATTGGCAGTAAGCACGTCTTTAATAATCGCTTCAATCGCGCCTGTATCAGTTTCCTGCTTCAAGCCTTTTTCCGCAATAATTTCGTCCGCAGTTTTGCCTTCATCCCACATAAAGCCGAATACTTGCTTCGCAATCTTGCCGCTAATGGTGTTATCCACAATACGTGCAACCATGCCACCCAATTTTTCAGCCGAAACAGGAGAGTCTGCCAGTTCTAAGCATGCTTTGTTTAAAGCACCAGAGAACTCTCCCATCACCCAGTTGGCAGACACTTTACCTTGTGCAGCACCGCCAGCAGCAGCCACAACCACTTCATAAAAGTCTGACATTTCGCGGGTCAGCGTCAATACATGCGCATCGTACTCAGTGACACCAAAGTCCGCGACGAAACGCTCACGACGTGCAGCAGGAAGCTCAGGCAATGCAGCACGAGCTGTTTCAATTTGCGCATCTGAAATAATCACAGGCAGCAAATCAGGGTCTGGGAAGTAGCGGTAGTCGTTCGCTTCTTCTTTCGAACGCATCGAACGTGTTTCCATCTTCACTGGGTCGAATAGACGTGTTTCTTGGTCAATCGTGCCATCCCATTCCAAAATTTCCATTTGGCGTTCAATTTCAACATTGATCGCTTGTTCAATGAAACGGAATGAGTTGAGGTTTTTCAACTCGCAACGTGTACCGAACGGTTGACCCGGACGACGTAACGACACGTTACAGTCTGCACGGAACGAACCTTCTGCCATGTTACCGTCAGAAATACCTAACCAACGCACTAAAGTGTGAATCGACTTGATATAAGCTACAGCTTCTTCAACCGAACGCATATCAGGTTCAGACACGATTTCAAGTAAAGGTGTACCTGCACGGTTTAAGTCAATGCCTGACATCCCTTCAAATTGGTCATGGATCGATTTACCTGCATCTTCTTCAAGGTGGGCACGCGTTACGCCAATGCGCTTTACCGTACCATCTTCAAGCTGAATGTCGATATGACCCAAGCCCACAATCGGGTTATCCATCTGGCTAATTTGGTAGCCTTTTGGAGAGTCAGGGTAGAAGTAGTTTTTACGTGCAAACACAGATGCTTGGTCAATATAAGCATCAATACCCAAACCAAAGCGAATAGCTAAATCGACCACTTCTTTATTCAATACCGGCAGTACACCCGGCATTGCCAAGTCAACGAGGCTGGCTTGCGTGTTTGGATCTTGACCAAATTCAGTCGAAGAGCCTGAGAAAATTTTAGATTGGGTCGCAAGCTGAGTGTGAATCTCAATCCCGATCACGACTTCCCAACCTTCAATCAATAATGATTTTGGTTTAGCAGCATTTTTAGTCATTATGCATTCTCCTCAGCAATTGCCGCACGTTTCGTATGCCAATCCGTCGCTTGTTGGTACTGATGTACCACAGACAACAGTTGAGATTCTGACCAATAGTTACCAATCAGCTGTAAGCCCACAGGTAAGTTGTCTTTGTCAAAACCAACAGGTGCATTAATCGCAGGAAGTCCCGCAAGGTTGACCGCGATGGTGTAAATGTCGCCCAAGTACATTTCAACTGGAGACAAGTTCGCGCCAATTTTATAAGCCGTGGTTGGTGCAGCAGGTGCCGCAATCACATCAACCGATTCAAACGCTTTTAAGAAGTCTTGTTGAATCAGACGACGGACTTTTTGTGCTTTGACATAGTAAGCATCGTAGTAACCCGCAGACAACGCATATGTACCAATCAAGATACGACGTTGCACTTCTGCACCAAAACCTTCAGAACGTGAACGTTTGTATAAGTCCATCAGGTCAACAGGGTTCTCTGCACGGTAGCCATAACGCACGCCATCGTAACGAGACAAGTTTGATGACGCTTCAGCAGGCGCAATCAAGTAATAGGTTGGAACATAAGCTTCAGTCATGTTGAGGTCAATCTCAACCAAAGTCGCACCCATCTCTTCCAATTTTTTCAATGATTCTTCAACGCGTGCTTTTACGTCTGCGTCTAAACCAGCGACATTGAAGTATTGCTTTGGAATACCAATACGTAGACCTTTAACAGATGTGCCGTTTAGGTTCGCCACATAGTCATCAACGTCTTTTTCAACGGATGTTGAGTCTTTTGCGTCATGGCCTGCCATCACATTCATGAGGTAGGCACAGTCTTCAGCCGAACGTGCCATTGGCCCGCCTTGATCCAGCGATGATGCATACGCAATCATACCGAAGCGCGAGACACGGCCATAAGTTGGCTTAAGACCCGTTAAGCCACAGAACGATGCAGGTTGGCGAATTGAACCACCTGTGTCTGTACCTGTGGCAAATGGAGCAAGGTCCGCTGCAACCGCTGCCGCAGAACCACCTGAAGAACCACCTGGTACATGACCTAAGTTCCAAGGGTTTGCTGTAGCGCCGTAGAATGAATTCTCAGAGGTTGAACCCATTGCAAATTCGTCCATGTTCACTTTACCTAAAGTGACTAGACCAGCGGCTTTACCTTTCGCTACAACGGTAGCGTCGTAAGGAGAGATAAAGTTATCCAACATTTTTGAGCCCGCAGTGGTTTTAATGCCTTGGGTGCAAAAAATGTCTTTGTGTGCAATTGGCACACCTGTCAATGCGGTTGCTGTACCTGCTTTAATTGCAGCATCGGCAGCATCGGCTTGTGCAAGCGCTTGTTCTGCAGTCACGGTTACATAAGATTTAACTTGTGTATCCAGTTTTGCAATGCGCTTTAAATAATGTTCAGTCAGTTCGCGAGATGAAAATTTAGCCCCAGCTAAACCCTCAGAGAGTTCACGAATCGATAAGCGATGTAAATCTGTCATGAGAAATGTCTTTACGTTAATTTTTACAAAATAATGGTTTAACTGAATAGAAATTATTCAATCACGCGAGGAACAAGGTACAAACCATCTTGCACTTGCGGTGCAATGGCTTGATATTCATCACGATGATTGGTTTCTGAAACCACATCTTCACGTAAGGGTTGTGGGTGATCAAATGGGCTTTTAAGCGGCTCAACACCATCAGTGTCGATGCCTTTTAAGGTTTCCATCATGCCTAAAATTTTATTTAGACTTTGAGCATATTCAGCAGATTGCGTATCATCTAGCGACAATCGAGCAAGATTGGCGATTGCTGAAACTGTTTGTGCATTTAAATCTGCAGAATGCTGTGCATCCGATGTAGACATAACATCACCTGAGTCAGTATTAAAAAATTTCAAAATATCGTGCGTTATAATAAGCGATTGACTTGTTCAAATCATCACATTTAGTTAAAGTTGCCACCTTGCGTCCACATAAAGTTTAATCGAGAACGTCTCCGTGATTCTAAAAAGACTAATTGGCTTGTTTTCGCCCGATCTAGCCATTGATTTAGGTACAGCAAATACACTTATTTATGCACCAGGACGAGGCATTATATTAAATGAACCGACAGTTGTGGCGATTCGTCACAGTGGTTCACAAAAAATCGTTGCCGCGGTAGGTCTTGATGCAAAGCAAATGCTGGGCCGTACACCTGCAAATATCTCTGCCATTCGTCCAATGAAGGATGGCGTGATTGCCGATTTTGAAGTGACCGAAACCATGCTGAACCAATTTATTGGTAAAGTACATGAAAAACGTCTGTTCCCACCTGCACCTCGTGTTGTGGTGTGTGTGCCTTGCAAATCAACTTTGGTTGAACGTCGTGCTATTCGTGAAGCTGTATTTAATGCAGGCGCGCGTGATGTTCGTTTGATTGAAGAACCAATGGCTGCTGCAATTGGTGCAGGTATGCCAGTTGAACAAGCATGCGGTTCAATGGTGGTGGATGTTGGTGGTGGTACAACTGAAATTGCGATTATTTCGCTTCAAGGTTGTGTCTATGCTGACTCACTACGTATTGGTGGTGATGTATTTGATGAACAAATCATTAACTATGTACGTAAAGCACATGGTTGCGTGATTGGTGAAACTACCGCTGAAATTATCAAGAAAGAAGTGGGTATGGCTTTACCAGAAGCCGATGCCAAAGCACTTGAAATTGAAGTTCGCGGCCGTAACCTTGCTGAAGGTGTGCCACGTGCGATCACTGTGACTTCGGACGAAATTACGCAAGCGATTTCTGATCCATTACAAAGTATTGTTTCAGCAGTGAAATCTGCACTTGAGCAAACGCCTCCTGAGTTGTCTTCAGACATCGCTGAGCGCGGTATAGTGTTGACAGGTGGTGGTGCATTACTGCGTAACCTCGATAAACTTCTTGCACAAGAAACAGGCTTACCTGTGGTGGTTGCAGAAGATCCTCTAACTTGCGTCACTCGTGGTGGTGGTAAAGTTTTAGAATTCTTCGATAATCCAAATCACGACATGTTATTTGTAGGCTAATAAAGGAATCGGCGGGTGCAAACAAATCTGTTTTCCAGACAACCGCCATCTTTTCGCTCATTTATCATTGCAGTGATCACATGTTTGGTCGTGCTGTTTTTTAACTGGCGCATGCCACATGTGATTCAACCTGCAAGAGATGTCTTGTACGCCGCTTATAATCCAATTTATGCCGTAGCAAGTTATCCCGTGTTATCGCGAGAGTGGCTGAATCAACAAACCAAGTCTGAAGCTCAATTGCGCCGTGAAAATACCGCGATGCAAGCCGAGTTATTGCAGGCGCAGGTGCGTTTACAAAAATTATCTGAATTATCTGCGGAAAATACGCGTTTACGCGGTCTGTTAGATACTCCGTTGATCATTGATGGTCGTATGGAAATTGCAGAAGTCATTGGGACAGATGCCGATCCACTACGTCATATTATTGTGGTAAACCGTGGTGCCAACAGTCAGTTAAAGGTCGGGCAAACCGTGCTCGATGACAAAGGGATTATGGGACAGATTATTAATGTCTATCCGCATAGTAGTCGCGTCATGTTGCTTTCAGATAAAGAACATTCTCTTTCGGTTCGCTTAGAGCGATCTGGAATGCGTGCCATTGTTTCAGGGACTGGAGATTTGGGTCATTTGAAAATGGAATACGTGCCGACCAGTGCCGAAATCAAAGTGGGTGAAAAAGTGTATAGCTCTGGTTTAGGTGAGCATTTTCCAGCAGGTTATCTGGTGGGCACCATTTCAAAAATCAGTCGTCATAATTCAGGCGAGTTTGCTCAAATTGATGTTGTTCCTGCTGCACAGTTAGCAGGTGGGCATCATGTCGTTGTGTTATTTTCCGATTCTTTAGCGATGGAGCAACCGCATGCCGATCGCTAAACTTCGTGCTGCCAAACAGCGTGACCCTTTATTTCCGATCATTTTTTCGGTGATCATTGCTTCAGTGTTGATGGTTTATCCCTTGTCTTATGCGCTCTCTGGTTGGCGTCCACTGTTTATGATGATGGTAATGCTGTTTTGGGTGCTATGCCAGCCGACATGGAGCGGGATTTGGTTTGCCTTTGCAGTCGGGATTTTCACCGATTTACTGCTCGATGCACCTTTGGGCTTAAACGCGCTCAGCTTTGTCCTGATTACATTTGTGTCCCGTTTTTTAACACGGGAACGTCGGATTATGACCTTTGCCAATATTTGGGTCATTGCCACCTTGGCTGTGGTCGCGCATTTGTTTATTACCTGGATCGCACAAATTATGATTGGGGCACAGTTTTCCCTTGCACGTCATTGGCAACCACTGTTGAGTAGTGTGCTGACTTTCCCGATGGTCTATTTCATCTTGAAGAAATGGCGCGTTTAATTTTAGCATCCAGTTCGCCCCGTCGCCGCGAGCTGCTTGAGCAGCTCGGTCTTGTCTTTGATATCTATAGTCCAGATATTGATGAATCTGTACAAGCAGGCGAGTCGGTAGCTCATTATGTGGAGCGGCTGGCATGTGCCAAAGCTGAGGCAGTACAGCTTCAATATCCTGATGCAATTGTGATTGCTGCCGATACCAGTTTAGGGGTCGATCAAGAGATTTTAGGCAAACCTGAATCTAAGCAGCATGCATTTGAAATGTGGGAGAAAATTTCTGGGCGTAAGCATGATGTATATACTGCGGTTTGTGTCCGTACAAATACGCAAATTTCAAGTATAGTAGTTCGTACTGAAGTCGAATTTCAGCATTTAAGCCTGAATGATATGGAAGCATATTGGGCCACATCTGAACCCATTGGCAAGGCGGGAGCCTATGCTATACAAGGCATTGCAGCACGTTATATTCCACGTATAGAGGGAAGCTATAGCAATGTCGTGGGACTTCCGTTGCATGAAACGGTACAATTATTACAGGCAGTTAAGGCACTAAATTAACTGTCTCAAAAGATTTTTTATAATGTTTTGAGTTTGTTATGTCTGACGAGTTATTAATTAACGTCACGCCTATGGAATGTCGCGTCGCGTTAATTGAAAACGGCACGGTCAATGAATTATTTATTGAACGTACGGTGAAACGTGGTTTAGTAGGCAATATTTATAAAGGTAAAGTGGTGCGGGTTCTTCCGGGAATGCAGGCTGCTTTTGTCGATATTGGACTGTCACGAACTGCTTTTTTACATATTAATGATATGGTTTGGTCACGTAATCAACCCACCCCGAATGTTTTTGAACTCTTACAGCCGGGACAAACTCTTACTGTTCAAGTCATGAAAGATATGCTGGGCACCAAAGGGGCTCGGCTTTCGACCGATCTTTCCATTCCTTCTCGCTATTTAGTGATGATGCCTTATGGCAATCATACGGGTGTTTCTCAACGCATTGAATCTGAAGCTGAACGTGATCGTTTACGTTCGATGATTGAACGTATTCAAGCGGAACACAAACTGCCAGGTTCAGTGATTGTTCGTACAGCCGCTGATGGCATAGCAGAAGCTGCAATTGCACAAGATATGGCTTACTTAGCAAAGCTTTGGGAATTTATTCAGCGTAAACAGATCAGTATTGTTGCGCCATCACTTATCTTTGAAGAACTACCTTTACCTCAGCGTATTATTCGCGATCTTGCGAGTGAAAAGACCGCTAAAATTTCAGTCGACTCGCGTGAAATTCATGGCAAGCTCCAAGAGTTCGTAGAAGAATTTGTCCCTAATATCAAAGAACGTCTCATTCATTATCCGGGTGAGCGCCCAATTTTTGACTTGTATAATGTCGAAGAAGACATTCAAAGAGCTCTACAGACGCGTGTTGCGTTGAAGTCCGGTGGTTATTTGATGATTGACCAGACTGAAGCTATGACGACTATTGATGTCAATACAGGCTCATATGTGGGTGGTCGCTCTTTAGAAGACACCGTGTTTAAAACCAATATGGAAGCGACACAGGTCATTGCGCGCCAACTGAGACTACGCAATTTAGGCGGTATTATTATTATCGACTTTATTGACATGCAAGAGCAGGAGCATCGAACTGAGGTCATGACTCAGTTTGAACGGATGCTAGAGCAGGACCATGCAAAAACCAAAATTACACAGGTTTCTGAGCTTGGTTTGGTCGAAATGACACGTAAACGTACGCGTGAATCATTAGAGCACTTATTATGTGAATCTTGCCCGACCTGTCAGGGACGGGGTTATGTGAAAACAGCGGAGTCTGTATGTTACGAAATCTTTCGAGAAATCATGAGATATACACGTGCGTATCAATCTCAGACTGGCTTTACTGTCGTTGCGCATCCATCCGTGATTGACCGCTTGTTAACCGCAGAAGCGCCAGCAGTCGCGGATTTAGAGCATTTCATTGGTCGTGTGATTAAATTTCAGGTGGAAAATTTATATACGCAAGAGCAATACGATATCATTCTGAGCTGAAATTGTAACAATATATGGTTAAATAGTTGTTACAACTGAAATTTTACTTTCGATCTTAGATTTTTAATACTAGAAACATGGAAATAGCCAAAGCTTATTCTCCCAAATAGGTTTAGCAAATGAGGTGTGATATGGGTGTTAGAGAAGCAATTATTCAACCTAGTTTGAAACATTTATTAGATACGAAAGTAACGCATAATGCGTATATTTTGGATGATCAGGGTAAAGAAGTACAAATTACAACTGCTATGATTGTAAGCGTCCGCTGAACCCCATGCCTATTTTTTAATTTGAGTTGGATTTCCAGCGATGTGGCAGTAATTCTTCTATTTGGGTCGCTTTATGCGTCGGCAGCCTTTTCAGCACATCACTTAAATAGGCATACGGATCCAAGCCATTCAGCTTTGCTGACTGGATTAAAGTCATGATATTCGCCGCTCGCTGGCCGCTGCGCAGCGAACCTGCAAACAACCAGTTCTTACGGCCCAATGCCCAGGGACGCATTGAGTTCTCTGCCCAGTTATTGTCAATGGGTAGATTGCCATCATCCAGATAGCGGCTTAAGGCTGGCCAACGCTTCAGAGTGTATTTGATGGCCTTGGCGGTTGGAGAACTCGATGGCACCGTCAGATAATGTTGGTTGAGCCATTCATACAGTTGTTGCATCACCGGTTGGCTGTGCTGTTGTCGGTATTCGCGGCGGTGTTCTGCTGTACTATCGGTCTTTTTCCTGAGTTCTGCTTCTATCGCATACAGTTTCTGAATCATCAGTAATGCCTGTTCAGCGATCTGACTTTTCCCAGTCACATGTAGCTCATGGAATTTACGACGTGCATGCGCCATGCAGCCCACCTCAATGACATCGCCTGATTTAAAGCGTGCTTTATAACCACTGTAATCATCACAGACCAGATGGCCCTGCCAGCCATTCAGGAACTCTTCTGCATGCTGACCTGAACGGCTATCCTGAAAGTCATAGATCACCGCTTGAACTGGATTGTACTGTGTGGTGGCATAGGCCCAGACATAACCTTTCTTCGGTTTTTTCTCATTCTCACCCATCCGCATGATGGTGACCGGCGTTTCATCGGCATGGATTACCCGCTGTTGCAACACCACCTGTTTTAAGGCATTGGCCAGAGGTTCCAGTTCCACACCGCAGCGACCAATCCAGTCAGATAAAGTGGATCTGGACAGATCAATGCCAGCCCGCTGATAGATCAGGCGCTGACGGTACAGCGGCAAATGATCGGCATACTTCGATACCA
>NZ_KB849235.1:867190-887865 GCF_000368045.1 Acinetobacter johnsonii CIP 64.6 | reverse complement strand
TGTAGTCATAAATTTTAGTCCCCACTTGTTTTTAAGTGGGGACTAAATTAAGGCTTATAGGATGAATTCATAAGGTGTGTTCAGCGGACGCTTACCTATGATTCGTACTGCGTGTCATCAATTATTAAAACAATGTCGTAGCATTAAAAACTAAGGGGCTTATCGAAGCCCCTTAGTTTTATTGATTATTCTTGTGTTTCTGATTCGTTTTGCGGTATCAACTGACCGCTTGCAACTTTGGGCCTTCAACCCCCACAATCGCTTCAAAGCGTTGAATCTCTTCCTCTAAGTGTGTGAGTAGATTCTGCATCTTCGGCAGTGCATTTCGACAAGCCGTCAAACCCACCTCAAGTTTATCTAAATAACTGGTCATGGTAATGTTGAGTGCCTGACCATCCAAAATGATTGAGGCAGGGTATAGTGCATCGAGTCGTGCCCCATTCCAATACAATGGCTCACGTGGGCCAGGGACATTTGAAATTACCAGATTAAACGCTTGGCGTTTAGGCAGTAAGCCTGAGGCAATGTTGAGCCCAGCTGCACTATAAACAAAGGCACTATAGTTTAGAATTTGATTTGAATTCATGCGTTTAAATTTTTCTTTGGCATTTTGCACACTACGACGAACAATTGCGAGGCGCTCTAATGGATCTTCTTTATGCGTGCCTAAATTTGCCAAAATCATGGTGATACGGTTCGACATAGCTGAATCATCATCGCGAACCGATGCAGGTACCATAGCAATCAAAGGCTTTTTAGGAAGTGCGTCTTGGGACAATAAATATTCACGCAAGGCACCTGAACAAATCGCCAGTACGATGTCATTAATCGTGACCCCTAGACTTTTAGAAATATGACGTAAACGGTCAAACTCAAAAGACTGTGCTGCAAAACGGCGCGAAGAGCTAACCCGTTGGTTCAGAATAGAGCTGGGTGCTTGGAAGCTTGAAACATAATCAGGATTACGTCCCATATCTTTCATGACTGTTTGTGACAGCTCATACATGACACGTGGTGTCGACTCAAGTTGCCCCATTACGCCATTCATAATTTTCTTAAAGCGACTGACGTTGGGTTCTTTTAAGCGTTTTGCACGAGGACCTTCAACACACCATGGTGGCACAATACTCTTTGCATTTGGATCTTGTGATAATGATTTTTCCACCAAACGCATACCTGCAATACCATCCACCATCGCATGGTGAATTTTAAAGTACATGGCAAAACGATTCCCTTCAATCCCTTCAATGATATGACAGGTCCATAACGGTTTAGCGCGGTCAATTAAACTACTGTGTTCTTGTGAAATATAGGTGAGCAGTTCAAGAATACGCCCCGGTTGTGGGAGTGCGATATGACGAAAATGGTGATCAAGATCAAACTCTTCATCTTCATCCCAAAATAAGCCGTTGAGTTTGTTGTTAAATGGAGGAATAGGAATAGATTTGGAGTTACGAATATCTGCAACTAAATTTTGAATGAAGCTGGCAGGTGCATTTTCAGGGATTTGGAATAAGAATAATCCACCGACATGCATGGGTTGCTGGCGTTTTTCAAGTGATAAAAAAATAAAGTCAATCGGATGTAATGGACGCATAGTCTGGATTGCCTCACTGCAATATCTGACCGCTCCTATATGAGCAATCTTGTTAGAATTATAGAACTTAAACCTAGTATATCGATTTTTTTTAACAATGGGAGCGCTTTGTGTGTATCCATTGGTTGCGAAAAACCACTGCTTTGCAGTGGTTTTAGTCTTTACTTTTTCAAATTACCTGCATGCAAGCCACATTCTTTATGTGTCGCTTCCTCCCACCACCAACGTCCTTCACGTTCATGTTGGTTTGGTAACACTGGACGTGTACATGGTTCACAGCCGATAGAGATAAAACCGCGTTCATGCAATGGGTTATAAGGCACTTCCATCATGCGGATGTAACTCCAAACGTCGGCACTGGACCAGTTGGCAAGGGGATTGTATTTAATCAATTGTTTTCCTTCGCCTGAAAACCCCACATCTGCTTGAACAACTGGAATTTCAGTTCGTGTGCCCGGACTTTGGTCTTTACGCTGACCGGTAATCCAACCATCTAAAGTCGCCAATTTTTTACGTAAAGGCTGAACTTTTCGGATACCACAACACTCTTTATGATCATCTTGATAAAAGCTGAATAAACCTTTTTCATTGACCAGTTGTTGAACGGCGTCTGCTTCTGGGAAGCAAATTTCGATATTGATATTGTAGTGTTTACGCACAGTCTCGATAAATTGATACGTTTCTGCATGTAAACGTCCCGTATCTAAGCTAAAGACACGAAAAGGTTTACCTAAGTTAGCAGCCATATCAATAAGTACGACATCTTCTGCACCTGAAAACGAGATGGCAATTTCACCCGTTTGATTTAGTGCAAGTGCTAAAATTTCACTTGGCGATTTATCAGCATATTCAGCTGCGAGAGCATCAACAAGATCAATAGTTGGAATGGTTGTCATGAGTATCCTGGCAATAGGCTTGGAATCTAACAAGACCTATATTACGTTATTTGCTGCGTATTTTAATAGAGTTGAAATAAGCCACTTATCACTAAAAAATAAATGCTTATGAAAAAAATAGATTTAAAAAACAGCAATGCATTAGACAAATATTAAGCTATGATAGTTCAAAATTTTTCCACGTAAATAAAAGGGAGTATTAATGGAAGTTGTTTGCCTTGATCTAGAAGGGGTGTTAGTTCCAGAGATTTGGATTAACTTTGCTAAAAAAACAGGCATTAAAGCGCTTGAAGCAACCACACGTGATATTCCTGATTATGATGTGCTTATGACGCAGCGTTTGAATATATTAAAAGAACATGGTCTAGGTTTAAATGATATTCAAGAAGTGATTGCTGAAATGGGACCATTTCCGGGCGCAAAAGAATTTGTTGAATGGTTACGTACACACTTTCAGCTCATTATTTTATCAGACACTTTCTACGAGTTTGCGCACCCATTAATGAAACAACTGGGCTGGCCAACGATTTTTTGCCATAAGTTAGAAACTGATGAAAAGGGTATGATTACAGCGTATAAGCTGCGCCAACCTGACCAAAAACGTGAAGCAGTTAAAGCATTGCATGGACTAAATTACCGTGTGATCGCCGCAGGTGATTCTTATAATGACACCACAATGTTAGGTGAAGCGGATAAAGGCTTTTTGTTTGATGCACCAGAAAATGTGATTAAAGAATTCCCACAATTCCCTGCAATTCATGGTTATGAAGCTTTAAAAGAGGCAATACGTAATGCTTCGGTTCGTGATATTCCGGCTTAATATTTTGATTTTAAAATAATAAAAAATGGCGCAATTAGCGCCATTTTTTATTAAATTTCAATGTTAGTTAACATTGATTTATTAAAAGCGATAGCCAATTTTCATACCATATGCAAGGGCACTGTTATCTTCAAAGCTACCAACAACATTCCCACCTGTTTGTGCATCTGCATCACCTAACCATAGGTAACGTACGCCAGCAGCAATGAAATAGCTTTGTGCAGGGCTATATTGAGCGCCTAATCCAATACTCCAGTTTCCTTCTACAGGGCCAAGTGTCGTAACAGGGTTACCTGCTCCAGAGTCATAACCAACAGAAGCTGAACCAGCCCATTTATCATTAAACTTATGAGAAAGACCTGTTGTAATAGACCACTGATCATCTGAATAGTCGATTAGATTTTGTGCTTTACCTCTTGCAGCTTGTGTTGCAGCAGCTAAATATGTTGGCTTAACTGCAAATTGATCCCAATGTACCCAGCGAATATTTGCAAAAGCTAAGGTATCTTTAGCGACACCTGATTGCAAATCAATGTTTACAGACTGAGGTGTAACAACTTCTGTGTTTGAGTTGGGACGAACAGCAGCACCTAGGGCAAATGTTTCTGAAGTATCAAGTTCATGTTTAATTTCAGAGCGATAAGTGATAGCAGCTCTAAGTGCAATTTCAGGAATAGAGTATGCGGCACCTGCAATCCAACCGAAAGCATCATCTTCTTTGAGATCTATGTCGTAGCCACCTAATAGACGAGTACCACCGTATGCGGCGCCACGTAATGAAACTTTTCCTTCAACTGTTTGATATACGGGGCCTGCATAAAAATTCCAGTTTTGGTTGGGTTGGTAACCAATCAGCGCAGTTAGATTATGAGTATCAACTTCAACAGACGTTCCTTCCATACCATTACCAAATGTACCTGCTGTTGATGAGTAGGTTGCATCAGCACCGAAAGGCTGATCATATAATAATCCTAGTGAAATATTATCGGTTGCCTGTATTTTAATCGCTGCAGAAGGGAAGTAGTAATCACCTCCCATATCACTGATTTTTTCATCTTTAACAACTGTAGAGGTACCTTCTACAGTTGGATCAATTACTGTAAAACCAGCTTCAGCATAGTTGCCCGATTGAAAAAAAGCAGACATTGATTGCCCAGATCGATCTAGACCGCCAGCTATGACAGAAGTTGTTGGGATTAAGCTGAGCAAAATAGCCGAGCGAAGAGCTGTAAGCTTCATAGGGAACATTCCTTGTTGTAGCTTTATGTAAGTGATTGGCACGAAAAGTAACATAAATACAAAAAGAGTAAATGCTCAACTACGGTTGTAAAATGAACTGAAAAGTTAAAAAATATACTTGTGTAGAGTAAAAACACTAAAAAAAAATATTAATTTTATGATTTATATGAATTTATTTTTGGATGCTGAGTGGCTGATTGAATATTATGCAAAATGTTTAAGTGTTTATTTGTTGCACAAATGAATCACAAGTGTATAAAAAAGAGTGTAGATGTCATTGTTGAAAATGAAAAAACCATCTTTACAGATGGTTTTTTCGGCATTAATAGTTAGAACTTGTAACCGATTTTTAAACCATAAGCTAAAGCATTGTTATCTTCAAACTCTGCTACATAATCAGAGCCACCTGATTGAGCACCAGTTTGAGCTTTAGCATCACCTAACCAGAAGTATTTTACACCGCCGGCGATGAAGGTTGCTGGCGTTGGGCTATATTGAACACCCAAACCAACGTTCCAATAGCCTTCTGTTGGGCCAAGCGTTGACACAGGGTTACCTGCGCCAGAGTCCCAACCTACAGAAACGTTACCCGCCCATTGATCATTTAATTTACGGCCAACACCAGTGGTTACAGACCATTGATCATCTGAATATTCAACGAGATTAAAACCATTTGGGCGGCTAACTAATGGTCCAACAGCCTCACTGACTAGACCAAATTTATATGGACGAATTGAAAAATTAGACCAATCTACCCAACGAACGTTAGCAAAAGCAACAGTATTCGCCATAATACCTGTTTGGAAATCTAGGTTAACAGATTGTGGAGTGGTAATAGTTGTTTCACCGCTAGCAGCAGCAATTGCAGCAGCTGCTTCTGCGCCATTTGGCAATAATGCTAAAGCACTAAGAGTTGATAAAGACTCTGTAACGTTAACTTTGTGGTCAACTTCTGAGCGATAAGTTAGAGATGCCTTTAAAGCAATTTCAGGAATTTGATACGCAAAACCTGCTAACCAACCTACAGCGCTATCTTCAGGAATGGATGCATCATATCCATTATAGAGACTATAAGCTTGGCCTCGAAGTGAAACACTTCCTTTAATCGTTTGATAAACTGCACCACCGTAAATGTTCCAATTTTCAGTTGGTTGATAACCCAATATGAAGGAAAGATTTTGTGTATCAACCTCTACTTTTGTATTGCCTGTGCCTAATAAGCCATTGACATCAGCAAGACCAGCATCTACTGCAGATTCAACACCAGCTAAAACACCTGCATCAATAGCAGCTTTAACTTGGGCAATAGTATTATATTGAGTTAATGTTTGCTGAAATGCCTGTTGTCCTGCTGTAGTGGTTAAGTCCACACCTCGTGCAGTTAATGCAGCACCAACACGTTGTTGAGCAGAGAGATTATTGAATGTTGTATTAATGGTATTTTGGCGAATCACAGCTAAAGATTCTGGTGGAAGAATGGTATTTGTTGCATCTGAAACGAAAACGTTCGTCCCAGAGTATGCTACATCAGCTCCAAAAGGTTGGTCGTATAGAATACCGAATGAAAAATTCTTTGTTGGTTGGAGTTTTAAGGCTGCACTTGGGAAGTAGTAATCACCAGCCATGTCACCAATTTGACGATTTGTTGCGCTTGTGCCAGCTTCCTGTCCAGACACATCTGGATCTAATACAGAAATACCTGCTTCAAAGTAATTACCAGGTTGCAAGAATGCAGAGATTGACTGACCTGAACGATCTAGAGCAGCAGCAAATGCTCCCGTCAGTGGTACAGTTGCTAAAATCATCGCTGTCGTTAATGTCTTTAATTTCATTCTACTTCTTTCCTTGAGGTGCAAATGCAAATGTTTTTGCTCATTTTGTGTTTATGTTTTTTGGCTTTTGGAGAGGTCGGTTAACCGAAATCATTTGTTACTCCGTGTCACAAAAATAGCACAATTAAAATAAGAGTAAATGCTCTAGATATAACTAATCAGTTCAAAAAGTGATCACAATAGAGTTTTTATACTAAAAAAACATATTTTTTAAACTTAAGTTAATGAAAAATATAAATATATAATTTGAAATATAAAATTTATTTTTTGGTTAAAAATTACTCAATTAAGCGTGAACATAAATCCTTTTTGCGATGCGTATCACTGTTTTTCTTTACTGTTTTATAATGCAAAATTATATTTTTTAAATCATTTATCGATTATTTTTATATAAGATCAAGTTATTGTTCTTTACATGATTAATATTGTCTACAGCAGCAATGATAATTGTTGCGGAATATTGTGCTGTGTTATAAAAAATATATAAAAGTTGAATCAAATATTAAGAGCAAAAATCCTTAGTTTTAAATATAGATGAATGAAGACAGATGGTCATTAAGCGGTGTAATCAGCACTCTATCTTGGCTTAAATAAGTTATCGTTTTGTTATACTGTTAAAAGCATAATTTATTAAAAAATTTAGAGTTTTAGTTCGCTATCGCTCTACTGTGAACCATAAATGATTAGAAGGATGGGCTTTGTTGTACAAACCTATTCTTAAAGCCATCTTTAGCAATATAATTTCCGAATGAAGAAGCCAGCACCTAAAATTGACCGTACAAGCAATTGCTCCTCATATAACCGAGTTCTCATTAATCGTGGAAATATTGCCATTTGGTTTGATCTTGAAACTCAGAGGTATGCTCATTATTGAACAAAGTAGCAAAACCAGAAGTCATACAATATGGCTTCGACTTTTGTCTCTTAACTCGGTTGGAGGAACGCCAAACCAACTTTTAAAGTTGCGACTAAAAATAGATAACTCTGCATAGCCCAACTGTAGAGCAATATCCGTCAAATTCACATTGCCTGCATCAAGCATACGCAGTGCTTCTTTTTTTCGGACATTTTCGAGTATATCTCGATAGCTTGTTCCTTGCATTTTTAAAGCGCGCTGAAGCTTTTTCGGATGCATGCCCATACACAGCGCGATCTTTTCAATGCTGCAGTCTCCTGTCGCCATTAGCATGCGGACTGAACTCTCTATCAGTGCGGTATTGTCTTCAGTTTTGGTGCTGCTTTGTGTTTCAAGCTGCTGTACGATTAGTTGATTAATGGCATCTTCATTAAAATTATAGGGTTTATAGCTTAAAAAGCTTGCAGGAAAATAAAGTGCATCTTCATCGGTTTCAAACTCTACCTGACATGAAAAATGTGCTTGGAAAGTTTGAGCACCTTTTTGTGGTGCTTTTTGCTTGAAGCAAATTTTTTCTGCATGCCACTGCGGGCCAATCAAATCTTTTAAAATATTCGCGACAAGGCAAATGGCCAGTTGTGATTTTTGTGGTACATCGGTGTTGTATTCACTTAAACGCACAAAGTTCAGCTTACAGAGCAGAGCATTATGTTGCGAGACGTGGAAGACAATGCCTTCAGCATGTAAATAGACATATTTTTGCGCCACGCTTAAGGCTTCAAGTATGCTCGTTTGTCGGGACATGTAGACGCCAATCAAACCGATTGTGCTAATATTTTGGAGTGCACCGAGTTTTAAACCGAAGCAATCATCCTGACAAGCTAAGGCCGCTTTTTCCAATAAATTTAAATAATGATCATAATGAATAAATGAATCTGGATCACGGAGTAAAGCAGGTAAAATCCCGATCTCTTTCAAGATTTCTATAGGATTTATGCCATAACTACGGACTAAGTCTTCAAAACCGCCGAGGCTGGCTGCACGAATATAACTTCCCATCACAACATTCCGTGTTGTCCTAAAAGATCAATTTAGTGTCCTAAAAAGTCAAGCATAATTCAAGCCATTTGTTAAAGTAGGATAAGAGATTATCTCAACCAACATAGAAAAGAAGTATTGAATCACCATTTTTAGCCGTGAAAGGAAAAGCATATGCAACTTACGGTTCAGTCTCATATCGAGCAAACAGTGATAGAACAGACATTGCACGATTGTTTTCAATTACAGCGCAAAAGCTTTCATCAACAAGGCATTGAAACGATTGCGCAACGTAAGCAACATTTACTGAATTTAAAAGCATTGATTAACGATCACCGTGAAGCAATTATTGACGCCCTGAATCGTGATTATGGCAATCGTTCACGTCATGAAACCTTATTGGCAGAAATTATTACTGTCACGGATGACATTAATGGCAGCATCAAACATTTGAAGCAATGGACTAAAGTGCAAAAAAGACATGTCGATTATAGCCTGTATTTTGGTGCAAAAAACCGTGTGATTCCGCAGCCGCTGGGGGTGATTGGAATTATTGTGCCGTGGAATTTCCCCATTAATTTGATGTTTTCACAGTTGTCAGCTGTGTTTGCTGCGGGAAATACGGCTATGGTTAAAATGTCTGAAAATTCAAGACATTTGGCTGAATTGCTGATGGAGTTAAGTCCCAAATACTTTAAAGCGGAAAAATTACAGATTTTCGATGAGACTGGTGAAGTGGGCATCGCATTTTCAAAACTGCCGTTTGACCACCTGATGTTTACTGGTTCTGGTGCGACAGGGCGTAAAGTCATGGCTGCTGCAGCACAAAACTTAACCCCTGTGACTCTGGAACTGGGTGGTAAATCTCCTGCGGTGATTGACCCTGAATACCCTATTGAGAAAGCTGTAGAACGCATTATGTTTGTGAAACAGTTTAATGCGGGACAAATTTGTACCAATGTCGATTATTTATTTGTACATGAGTCGAGGTTACAAGCGTTTATTCAAGCGGCATCAGTTTGGGTGCAGGAACATGTGCCTGATATTCATAGCAGAGATTATACTTCTGTGATTGATGAGCGCGCATTTCAGCGCTTAGTACATAGCTTGGCAGATGCTGAAGCCAAAGGGGCCAGTTTGATTAATTTAAATCAGCAAGAGCCTGATGCGGCGACACGAAAATTTCCACTGACTTTGGTGCTGAACAGCAATGATGAGATGGAAATTGATACGCGTGAAACCTTTGGCCCGATCTTGATGGTCAAAACCTACCAGAAGCCTGAAGAGGTAGTGGACTATATTGTGCAGCGTGATCGTCCATTGGCCTTTTATCCATTTAGCAAGAACAAAAGCTTAGTCGAATTTTATATCAGCCGAGTTATGTCGGGTGGTGTTTCGGTCAATGATGCCTTATTTCATGTCGGGCAACATGACTTGCCATTTGGTGGGGTCGGTGCCAGCGGGATGGGGCACTATCATGGTTATGAAGGCTTTTTGACTTTTTCTAAAATGCGCCCTGTGTTTTATCAGGCGGGTTTCTCAAGTTTGAAGTTTCTCGCGCCACCGTATGGAAAATTTGCCAATTGGCTGTTGAATTTATTGATCCGCATCAAGTCATAAGTGCCTAAATTTTAAAACCTCAACATCACTTTTCACTTCAAGATGGATATTTTGAAGTGAAGGGGTTGGTGTATTTAAAAACAGAAAAATAAAACTATTAAAGGAGTTAATAGTATGAATAATAAAGATTTTGATTATGATCAAATCGTGATTGGCTCAGGTTTTGGTGGATCGGTCAGTGCTTTACGCCTCAGTGAAAAAGGCTATAAAGTCCTGATTTTGGAGAAAGGCTTACGCCGAGAAGACAAGGATTTTCCAACCACCAATTTAGACACCAAAAACTATTTGTGGCGGCCTGAACTGGGATTCAGAGGTACAATGCAATTTACTTTCACCAGTAAAACCACCATTTTGCATGGGGTTGGTGTCGGTGGGGGCTCACAAATTTATGCCAATGTACACTTAATTCCACCTGATGCAGTTTTTGAGTCCGAGGCATGGACCAAGATTCGTACCGACTGGAAAGAAACCTTAAAACCGTTTTATGGTCTCGCTCAACGCATGTTAGGTACAGCGAATAATACTTATACCAATATTGCAGACGACACATTAAAAGAAGTTGCGAGTGAAATTGGATATGCAAATTCATTTAAAACGGTGAATACGGGGGTCTTCTTTTCTCAAGTAGCTGGTCAAGAAGGACAAGTAGCGAAAGATCCGTATTTCAATGGAGATGGACCAGAACGTAACTCCTGTATTTATTGTGGCAGTTGTATGTTGGGCTGTCGTAATAATGCCAAAAATACCCTGATGAAAAATTACCTGTATTTTGCTGAGCGTAATGGCGTTGAAATTCGTCCAAGTTCAGAAGTGGTGAAAATTACACCATTGAATGAAGATGGTAGCGCAGGTTACGAAGTAATAGTCAAAGAAAGCCTTGGGAAACAAGTTCGTCAGTATAGTTTGCGCAGTCGTGGGGTAGTGTTATCTGCTGGGGTGATGGGTACGGTACCGATGTTGTTAAAAATGCGTGATCAGCATAAGACTTTACCCAATATTTCTTCATTGCTAGGACAGGAGGTTCGGACGAATTCGGAAACCCTGACCACAGTAAACAACACAGGAAAAAAACTGGATGATGGGGTAGCAATCAGCTCTTTTATTTCGGTCGATGCAGATACCAATATCGAGGTCACACGTTTCCCTGAAGGTGCAGATGCTTCATGGATTTATATTCCATATGTGCCGATGGTGACTGGTCAGGGTTTTATGCGCTTTATGAAGTTTGTTTTTAATACACTGTTGCATCCCTTAAAAACCTTTAAAGTACTGCGTTATAAGGGTAAAGCCAAAGACTCTATTATTTTATTGGTAATGCAAAAGTCTGAAGCGTTTATTCATTTTGAATGGCGTAGAAAGTGGTATCGACTGTTCCAGAATAGTATTACTGCCGTGCAAAAAGAAGGAGACACACCACTCACCGTTTCATTCCCTGCGGCTGAAGAAGCCACTAAAATGATTGCACAAAAGTTGGGTGGAGAGCCAGGTTCTGCACTTACTGAAATTCTACTGGGAACGCCAACGACAGCACATATTATGAGTGGCGTTGCGATGGGTAATGACCGTAACAATGGTGTGGTGGACTTCACCGGTCAAGTCTTTGGTTATCAAAATTTACGCGTATTAGATGGTTCAATTGTGCCGGGAAATTTAGGTGTGAATCCCTCACTGACCATTACCGCACTGTCTGAATTTGCGATGAGTCAAATCCCAGTGTTCTCCGCAGAGCGGGCAGCAAAGATTCAGCGTATTGAATTTAGTCAGCCTTTGGAGGGACAGGTGTCTGACTTGAAGGGCAGTGGGGATTTAGCCAGTGCATTAAGTAATGCTTAAAAAAGTGGATATGGTTTGGGCTGGTGAGGGTGCCTAATAAGGCAAATTTGACATCCGAAGCAATACAATCTTGAGATCATTATCCCTCTAACGCTGTATGACAGCGTTAGAGGGCGTTGCTGATTTTATGGGCTATAATTCAGAAATTCCTAAGCTGAGAAGAGAGCAAAAAGCAGTCTTACCTTTTTACCGATTAATTGGGGGACATTACTGAGTCTATCCGTAAACCCAAAAGCCATAGTTTATTTTTTCTTGTTATAAAATATGACTAGGAAAATCAAAATAATAATTAAGATCAAAGTAATCATGACTGTTTCCATAGCTTGACCTCTAAATCTTGTATTTTATCTAATTTTAACATGCTCATTCGATCACTATATATTCAAAAAAGATCATTTTTCATTCTTTAAATATGGAGTTGCATATATATGATTATTCATATATAAATATATATAAAGATTCAATTGAGTTTGAGCAAATGACTGCTACTCCAAACATTAAGATTTATCACAATCCAGAATGTGGTACATCACGCAATACATTGGCGTTAATTCGTAATGCCAATATTGAACCTGAAATCATTGAATATCTTGTCAATCCTCCATCTAAAAATGAACTTATTCAGCTGATCGCGGATGCGAGTTTAACGGTGAGAGAAGCGATTCGTAAGAATGTTGATCCTTATCGTGATCTAGAGTTGGACCGTGAGGACTGGACGGATGAACAGCTTTTAGATTTTATGCTGCAGCATCCAATTTTGATTAACCGTCCATTTGTAGTGACTGAATTAGGAACTCGTTTAAGTCGTCCGTCAGAATTGGTTTTAGAAATTCTGCCACTCCCACAAAAGGGTGCTTTTACTAAAGAAGACGGTGAACAAGTGCTTGATGAAAATGGGCAGCGATTAAAATAAATATGTCATGGGTATCTGTGAGTATGGTTATATCCAGAGGTTTGAGTAGGTGAAAGTATGGATCAAATCAATTTTTTTAAATGTTTAGCTGATGAAACGCGATTCAATATCGTCATGTTGGTTCTTGGAAATAATGAACAGTGTGTTTGTGATTTGACTGAAAAACTACAACTCAGCCAACCTAAGATTTCGCGGCATTTAGCCTTACTGCGTTCTTCAGGTCTTTTACAAGATCGACGTCAAGGGCAATGGGTCTATTACAGTCTCAACCCTAATTTACCCACTTGGTGCGTAGACGTACTTAACACCCTTAAAAATGCTGATTTACAGCCAAAAGTTGCTCCATCATTTCAACAAATCAATAGTTATTGCGAGTAGAACAATATGAAATTCCTTTTTTTGTGTACTGGAAACAGTTGCCGTAGCATTTTGTCCGAAGTGCTGTTTAATAGTCGTGCCCCAGAGGGTTGGAAAGCATACAGTGCAGGTAGTAAGCCATCAGGGCAAGTACATCCATTGACCATTGAAACTTTAGAAAATCTAGGTCTTTCAACAGATGGTTTGTGGAGTAAAACCATTGATGATTGTGAACAATATCAACCTGACGTAGTGATTACGGTTTGTGATTCGGCTGCGCAAGAAGCGTGTCCACTGTATTTAGGTGGAGCAATCAAGGCACATTGGGGCTTGGCTGATCCTTCGCATTTAGACTTGCCGAAAGAAGAGAAGCTCAAAGCATTCCAAGTGACTGTAGACCATATCAATCGTCGTTTAGATGCGTTATTTGCACTGGATACAGCGCACATGTCTCGTCCTGAATTGATTGCTTCAATCAATCACATCTCAGATATTGAATGAGAACATCATGGCTCAACAAAGACTGTCATTTTTAGATCGTAACCTCACGCTATGGATTTTCATCGCGATGGGGTTGGGAATTGCGATCGGTGTGTTCTTTCCACAAGCCTCAGTGGCATTGGATAAAATGAGTGTGGAGTCTGTCAATATTCCAATTGCGATTGGTTTGATTCTGATGATGTATCCACCATTAGCAAAAGTAGACTATGCAGCTTTGCCACAGGTGTTTAAAGATAAGAAAACGCTGACGCTATCCTTAGTACAAAACTGGCTCATCGCACCTGTTCTGATGTTTGCATTAGCCATCATTTTTCTACACAGCTATCCTGAATACATGACAGGCTTAATCTTGATAGGACTGGCTCGTTGTATTGCCATGGTCTTGGTGTGGAACGGTTTGGCCTGTGGGGATAACCAATATGTTGCTGCATTGGTAGCTTTTAACAGTATCTTCCAGATCTTATTCTTCAGTACTTATGCTTGGCTATTCTTAACCTTCTTGCCGCCATATTTTGGTGTTGCTGGACAGGTAATCAATGTCGATTTCTGGACCATTACCCATGCGGTACTGGTGTATTTGGGAATTCCATTTTTCCTTGGCTTTATGACGCGATTCACTCTAGTAAAAGCTAAAGGTCTGGATTGGTATCAACATGTCTTCTTACCTAAGATTAGTCCACTGAGTTTGTTGGCGTTATTGTTCACGATTGTGGCGATGTTTAGTCTCAAAGGGAACGACGTAGTGAGCTTACCGATGGATGTCTTACGTATTGCGATTCCATTGACGATTTACTTTATCGTGATGTTCTTCATCAGCTTCTTCATGAGCAAATGGATGGGGAATGACTATCCTAAAACCACAGCAATTTCTTTTACTGCTGCGGGGAATAACTTTGAATTGGCGCTGGCTGTCGCGATTGCGACCTTTGGTTTAGCTTCACCAGTCGCATTCACGACGGTGATTGGACCATTGGTTGAAGTGCCTGTGCTGATTGCTTTAGTCAGTGTGTCTTTGTGGCTTAGAAAAAAGTTTTTTAAAGCAGAGGTGTAATTTCTATGACTCTCCCAAATGTAGATATGAATCTTTTGGATCAGCCGACTTTAGAAAAAGTACAGGCCAAAGTGCTAGATCATCCACCCCGTATTTTGCTGCTCTATGGCTCTAACCGTGAGCGTTCATACAGCCGATTGGCGGTGATGGAAGCTGGTCGTATCTTGGAGCAGTTTGGCGCTGAAGTAAAAATTTTTCATCCTAAGGGCTTGCCCTTACCTGAAGATGCGGATATGGAGCATCCAAAAGCCAAAGAACTACATGAACTTTTGGCATGGTCAGAGGGCATGGTATGGTGTTCGCCGGAACGTCATGGCTCCATGAGTTCAATTTTTAAATCACAAATTGATTGGATTCCACTGGCAGGTGGTGCGATTCGTGCAACCCAAGGCAAGACTTTGGCGCTCATGCAAGTCAGTGGTGGTTCGCAGTCTTTTAATAGCTTAAACCAGATGCGTATTTTAGGCCGCTGGATGCGCATGATCACCATTCCAAACCAATCGTCTATTCCCAAAGCTTTTTTAGAGTTTGAAGAAGATGGACGAATGAAACCTTCAGCCTTTTATGATCGAATTGTCGATGTTATGGAGGAGCTGTATAAATTCACGCTACTGACGCGTGGGCAAAGTCAGTACCTTACAGACCGCTATTCAGAGCGAAAAGAGTCGGCAGAAGAATTATCTAAGCGTGTCAATCAACGGAGTTTATAAACTCTAGATGATCAAAGATGTTGAAAAGTAGCTTGTGTAATTGAAAAGTCCAATTACAGATTTGATCAGTTTTTAAAAGTCACTTAGTTTGTTGAATAGACTGGGCTTTTTTAATTATGAATATGGCTTCACTATAATCAAGAGGAGAGATGCTTTGGCACAACTACAAGCACAAGTCGATGTGGTTATTATTGGTGGTGGTCAGTCGGCACTTGCTACAGCTTATTTTCTCAAACGTAAAAAAGTTCCATTTGTGATTTTAGATGATCAAACGCAGGCGGGTGGCGCATGGCTGCATGCTTGGCAGTCGCTACGTCTTTTTTCACCGCATACATGGAGTTCGTTGTCAGGTTGGATGATGCCCACAACAGAACACAACTACCCAACGCGAAATGAAGTGATCGAATATTTGTCGGCATACGAGCAACGTTATCAATTTCCGATCATTCGTCCTGTACATGTGAATCATATTGAACAAAAAGATGGCTATTTAGATGTGTATGCTGGAGATCAATATTGGCGGGCAAAGGCTGTGGTCAGTGCTACAGGAACATGGAGTCAACCTTATATTCCACATTATGAAGGACATGAGCGATTTGAAGGGATACAAATACATTCAGCTCATTACGTAAATCCAGAGCCTTTCATTAATAAAAAAGTGATCGTGGTTGGAGGTGGCAACTCTGGTGCACAAATTCTTGCCGAAGTTTCAAAAGTGGCAGAAACGACTTGGGTCACGACGACAGCACCAGCATTTTTATCGGATGATGTGGATGGGCGAGTCTTGTTTCTTCGTGCAACGGAGCGTTTAAAAGCACAACAGGAAGGTCGGAGTTTGGAACAACTCGCAGGTGGCTTGGGAGATATTGTCATGATAGACACTGTCAAAGAGGCCCGTGAACGTGGCGTATTAGATAGCCGAGAACCGTTTAACGCATTTGAAGAACATTCAGTTGTTTGGGCGGATGGTACAACACAAGCCGTAGATGCTGTCATTTGGTGTACAGGATTTAACCCTGCACTTAATCATTTAAGAGGTCTTGGTGTGGTAGAGCCTGATCAAACGGTTGCTGTTCATAATGGGCGTTCAATGAAAGTAAATAATTTATGGTTGGTTGGCTATGGTGAGTGGACAGGCATGGCATCGGCGACTTTAATTGGAGTGTCCAGAACAGCAAGAGCTGCGGCTGATGAAATTGCTGCCTATTTGACTGGTGCTTAAACCTATAAGTTTAAAGGGATGCGTAGATAGGTTTCATGCATGAACAATTCGATTTGATTCGATACGGATGATGATGGAAATAGGATTCGCCGTGAAGCAAATGGAAAGCAATTATTGATGATTGATAGGAGATTTAAGGTACTCTAAGTTTCTAATTAAAATAAGAATAGCTGCCTGTTTATATCAGAAAAAGCAGCCGAAGCTGCTTTGACTTTTTTTAATCATCGTTGAGGTTACTTCTAAAGGCATTCGCGATCAGCACAACTTTCGCCAAATTTATGCATCTATTTTGGCGGTACGAGAGTTATGACTTAGTTCATCTGCATGTAGGAAATGCGTATGCTGCGGGGCGCGTTTGGTTTTGCTCCATTCTTCCAGCATGTCATATTTCATTTGTTCTGTAATCATGGCAATTTTTTGTGGCGCTTTTTCATCGTCATAGGCCAGTTCCAAACGGTGGCCATTTGGATCAAAGAAATAAATTGAGTGGAAAATACCATGATTGGTAATGCCCAAGACCTCTATACCATTGGCTTCTAGGTGTTCTTTAGCATCAATCAGTGCCTGACGGTCTTTGACTTTGAGTGCAATGTGCTGCACCCATTTTGGGGTGTTTTCATCGCGGCCCATTTCAGGCTGGGTTGGCAGTTCAAAGAAAGCCAACACATTGCCGTTTCCTGCGTTTAGGAATAGGTGCATATAGGGATCAAAGGCTTTGGTTGAAGGTACATGGTCTTCAGCAAAGGCGAGAATGAAATCCATATTTAGGTTTTTTTTGTACCATTCCACCGTTTCTTTGGCATCTTTACAACGGTAGGCCACATGGTGGATTTTTTCAATTTGAATGGTCATTTTTATATCCTTATAAAAAACTTAAGCGGCTTCAGGTTGCATTTCAGGTGCAGCGTGTTGAAAAGCCTCTAAACTGTTGCAATGGGTATAGATCGAACAAATTTTTGGATAATCGGATAAATCAAGATTAAAACGTAGAGCGTTATAGACTTGTGGAATCAGGCAGCAATCCGCGAGGGTCGGCTGATTGCCAAAACAGAATTTTCCATTTGACTGTTCCAGTTGTGCTTCAAGGGCTTTAAAGCCCGTTAAAACCCAATGTTTATACCAAGCCGTTTTCTGCGCATCACTTATTTCCAATGTACTCGTCAGGTACTGAAGTACCCGTAGGTTGTTGAGCGGATGGATGTCGCAGGCGATACTTAAACTAAATGCACGGATCAAAGCACGCTGCTGCAAGTCTTGAGGGAGCAGGGCCGTGTCTGGGAATTTATCTTCTAAATATTCAAGAATGCTTAGCGATTGAGTCAGAACAAAATCTTGCTCTGCCCATGCGGGCACCAGCTCACTAGGATTGATTTGACGGTAGCTTTCACTATGCTGTTCACCGCCATTATTGACTAAATGCACAGGTACGTGTTCAGCGGCCAGACCTTTTAAATTCAGGCCAATACGAACTCGGTAAGCCGCAGAACTACGAAAATAGGTATACAGTTTCATGGGCAACATCCTAGTCTGCAATTATTGGGTAAAACCAAAATCCATTGCTGGCAGAATTTTGCCGCTGACTTCACCAAAACCAAGCCGCAAATCATCTTTTTCACAATAGCCTTTCATAATGACGGTATCACCGTCTTGAATGAAGTTACGCTGTTCGCCATTTGATAGCGTTAAAGGTTTGGTGGCATTCCATGTGATTTCGAGTAATGAACCATAAGAATCTGGGGTTGGTCCTGAAATGGTCCCTGAACCCATCAAATCACCGACCTGCAAGTTACAGCCCGCAATCGTATGATGTGTCAGCTGCTGAGCCATGGACCAGTACATATATTTAAAGTTGGTTGTGCAGATCACATCACTTTTTTCGTCATTCTCAGGCTGAATTTCAACCGAAAGATGAATGTCATAGCTGTTGCTGCTGTTGTCTTCACACAGATAAGCCAAAGGTTTTGGCTCTTGTTCAGGCGAACTGGTTTTAAATGGCTCAAGTGCTTCCAGCGTCACAATCCAAGGTGAAATAGACGACGCAAAAGTTTTGGCATTAAACGGACCAAGTGGCACATATTCCCATTGCTGCAAGTCACGAGCAGACCAGTCATTAAACAGCACCATACCGAAAATATGATCCCAAGCGTTTTCAATTGGAACAGGTTGACCCAGCTGACTTGCCTTGCCTACGATAAAACCAGTTTCAAGTTCAAAGTCGAGTTTACGGCAAGCAGAAAATACGGGACGTTCTGAATCTGGCAGCTTGATTTGTCCTGATGGACGGACAATGTCTGTACCACTCACAATGACCGAGCTGGCACGACCGTTATAACCAACAGGGAGTTCTGACCAGTTGGGCAGCAGCGCATTTTTCGGGTCACGGAACATGCAACCGACATTGGTGGCATGTTCTTTAGACGAATAGAAATCGGTATAGCCTGAGATGTTTACAGGCATATGCATTTTAACGTCTGATTGTTTGAAGAAAACCTGATCACGCAGGGTCTGATTATCACGAAGTTCAGGATTATCTGCGGACAACAAAACTTGTAATTCAGCGCGGACCTTAGACCAATTGGCTTGACCTGATTCAATAAACAAATTCAGTGTCGGCTGATTAAAGAGCAGTTTGCCATCTGCCACTTTGCAATAACCATGCGCTTCCAGTACCGCCAGATCAATTACCCATTCTCCCAGTGCTACGCCAGCACGAGGCTGCGAATTGTGTTTTTCACTAAAAATGCCATAAGGCAGGTTTTCTAGCGGGAAATCTGAATGTGCAGCAATTTCAACAAATGACTTCAAGCGTTTGCTCATGGATATTGATCCTTTCCGTGGAAAATTTAAGTTCTAGATAGAATCATACTTATATTTTAAAATTACGCAATAAATAATTTATTTATGAATAGTGTAAATTATTGAGCTATACTACTCTGAATGAGAGAGTCAAGTTTAGATGGCTCACATTTTTGATTTAAGTAGTACAATTCACCAATGGAGTTATGACAACTAATGCAGCTATGCAGGGTAAAGCGATGAGTGTTGAGGAAGAAAAAATACAGGGAGGGGTTCAGTCTCTGGAAGTTGGATTAACCGTATTAGATGCATTAACTGCACATAATGCACCGATGATGTTAAAAGAGCTGTCCGAAGTTTTATCCATGCATCCGGCCAAAGTACACCGTTATGTGGTGAGCTTGATTCGTAAAGGCTATGCTCAGCAATTAACGGATGGGCGTTATAGTTTAGGTGAGCGTGCACATGCTTTTGGGGTGAATGCACTCAAACGAACAGATATGCTGGAATTAAGCCAGCGTTATATTCAGGACATTCAGCAACATCTGAATTGCAGTATTCATGTCAGTAAATGGTTTGCCGATGGCGCGGTCGTGGTTCAGTCTCTAGAATCTAACCATGTCTTTAATATTATTACCCGAGTCGGTTCACGCATGCCGCTGCTGAAATCTGCGACAGGGCGCTTGCATGCCTGCTATCAGTCTGAGCACATCATCAAGCCATTATTGGAAAAAGAATGGGAAAGTAGCGTTAAGTCAGAGCAGTATCCTGCAAATTGGGAAGATTTTTTAGAGCTGAAAGCGAAAATCCTGAGTCAAGGTTATGCTTCAGTCACAGGAGATATGATGGCTGGGATCAATGCGATTAGTATTCCAGTCTTTAATTTCACGCAGCAACTGGATCATGTCATTACTTGTATTGGCACAGAAGATCAGTTACCCGAAGGGCAAATGCAGCAAGCAATTGATTATGTACTTGGCGTACAGCGACAGATCGATGCTTTATTTCGTCCAGCTGCTGCCATATAAAAGCGTCGATTGCATTGAAAAGATGAATTAAGTTTTAAATCCGCCCTTTGGTGGATTTTTTTATGGGATGCGGTCGTGCTAGACAGTATAAATATTTCATTTTCTGCCACGCTGTCTAAAGGAAAGTAAGCGTCCGCTGAACACACCTTATGAATTCATCCTATAAGCCTTAATTTAGTCCCCACTTAAAAACAAGTGGGGACTAAAATTTATGACTACAAATCACCAGACATCCATCGCATCTCTTGCGAAAAAACGAAGAACATACAGTGCTGAATTTAAACAGCAGATCGTTCAGGCTTGTAAAGCACCGGACGTTTCAATTGCTTCGGTCGCTTTGCAACATGGATTGAATACAAATCTTGT
>NZ_KB849235.1:782466-864980 GCF_000368045.1 Acinetobacter johnsonii CIP 64.6 | reverse complement strand
CCACATCGCTGGAAATCCAACTCAAATTAAAAAATAGGCATGGGGTTCAGCGGACGCTTACAAAGGAAAAGGGGAAATTAGGAAATAGACAGTGACGCTTAAACCCGTAGACTTAGGTTGCCTTGATTCAAGTTCTGAAAAATAACGATAAAAAAGGCTTCTAACCCTAGAGTGAGAAGCCTAAGTGAACATGATATATTTTTAAGCAAGCACAGACTCAGCGGAGCTTGCCGCTTTAAGCACAGTCGCCATCGACTCAGCCACATAATCAATATTGTTTAAATTTAGGCCAGCAGTACACATACGGCCGCTGCGGACTAAATAAATACCATAATCGTGTTTCAGCAAATCGACCTGTTCTGCACTTAAGCCCGTATAACTAAACATGCCTTGTTGCTGGGTCAGATAGCTAAAGTCCATATCTGGTAGCGCTTGACTGAGTTTGTCTTCAAGTAAGCGACGCATCAGTAAAATGCGCTGACGCATTTCTTCTAATTCAGACTGCCATAGCTGAGACAATGCTGTGTCATTTAATACCTGACTCACCAATAACGCACCGTTAGCTGCTGGGCTAGAATAAATGCGACGGACTGTCGCTTTAAGCTGGCCCAATACATTTTGGGCAATGTTTGCGTCATCGCAGACAAAGCTCAAGCTACCAACACGTTCGCCATATAAGGAAAAGATCTTGGAAAAAGAATGGCTGACAATAAAGTTCATACCAGACCGATCTAGCGCGTGGATTGCATAAGCATCTTGTTCTAATCCTTGACCAAAACCTTGATAGGCCATGTCCAAGAAAGGAATCAAGTCATTTGCTTTTAGAACCTCAATCACTTGATCCCATTCATGAGGTTCTAAATCTGCACCTGTCGGGTTATGACAGCAAGGATGCAGTAGTACGATACTTTGAGCAGGCAGCTGCTTTAAGGTATCTAGCATCGCAGTTAGATTTACGGCATTGGTATTTGCATCATAATAAGGGTAGAAATGGGTTTGAACACCAGCACCATTAAAGATCGCAATATGATTTTCCCAAGTCGGTTGACTGACCCAGATTTCAGACTTCGGGAAATATTTGTTTAAGAAGTCTGCACCTACTTTGAGTGCACCAGAACCACCCAAAGTCTGAATGGTGACGACACGTCCTTGCTGACGAGCAGGGCTTGCCTGACCGAAAATGAGTTCTTGTGCAGCGTGATTAAAGCTCTTGAGCCCATCCATCGGCAAATACACTCGGACTTTGTCATAGTCAGGAATTAAATGAGTATAGGCTTTTTGAACCGACTGCAGCTGCGGCACGATATTATCTTCATTATAATAAAGTCCGATACTGAGATTGACCTTATTCTGGCGCGTATCTTTGCTGAATTCCTCCATCAGAGAAAGAATCGGGTCACCTGCATAGGCATCAATATGTTGAAACATGAATACATCCTAATATGATAAATACGATATTACGCTTCTGGTAAGGAAGTGATTTTACTTTTTTCAAGCAACGCAACATGATCTTCTTGCTTTCGTTTAAAGAGATAAGCCGTCAGTAAAATCGCAATCCAGACTGGAATCATGAGAACTGCAATTTGCATATCTGGGCTACGACTCATAATGAGCAGAATACTCGCCATGAAGGCAATACATAAATAATTGGTAAATGGATAGGCCACACTTGGGAAGTGAGTTTTTACCTGCATGCGATTCATGGCTTTTTTAAACTTTAAATGTGTATAAGAAATCACGACCCAGTTAATCACAATAGCCGCTACGACTAGCATCATGAGTAAGTTAAATGCTTTTTCAGGAAATAAATAGTTAATCAGAACACATATTAAAGTAAAGAAAGCTGAAACCATAATGGCATTTACAGGAATACCACGCGGATTAATTTTGCTTAAAAATTTTGGGGCATTGCCCTGTTGTGCCAGACCAAGCAGCATTCGGCTGGTACAGTAATTGGTGCTGTTATAGACAGAAACAGCCGCGGTCAAAACCACAAAATTTAAAACAGCGGCCACGGTCTGGCTGCCTAAAGAGTCGAAAATCAATACAAAAGGACTACCGCCTTCGGCCATCATATTCCATGGATAAAGTGACAAAATCACGACTAGGCTTAAGATATAAAACAACAGGACGCGGTAAACAATTTGATTGACGGCTTTTGGAAGGGTTTTCTGAGGATTATCTGTCTCTGCTGCTGCAATACCTACCAGTTCAATTCCACCGAAAGCAAACATAATCATGGCCATAGCTATCACTAAGCCTGTAATACCATTTGGGAAGAAGCCACCGAGCTGCCATAAATTTTGTAAGCTAGACTGGCTATGACCACTACCGCTGGCCAACAAGTAACTACCAAAAGCAATCATGGCAATAATTGCCACGACCTTAATGATGGCTAACCAAAATTCCATTTCACCAAATAATTTCACGTGCAGTAAATTAATGACATTAATGAAAATAAAGAAACCCAAAGCAGAAACCCACGTTGGAATATCAGGCCACCAGTAATGGATATAGAGGCCGACAGCACTGAGTTCAGCCATACACACTAAAATATTGAGTACCCAATAATTCCAGCCAGACATAAAGCCCGCAAATTTGCCCCAGTATTTATAAGCAAAATGACTAAAAGAACCACTCACGGGTTCATGCACAATCATTTCACCAAGCTGGCGCATCATGAGAAAGGCTATAAGGCCTGCGATGGCATAGCCTAAAATAACAGAAGGTCCTGCGAGTTTGATGGTTTGTGAAATACCGAGGAATAGCCCCGTGCCGATAGAACCACCGAGGGCGATGAGCTGAATATGACGATTACTTAAACCTTTTTTCAGGTTTCCTTGTTCAATATGCTGCATTTTTATTCTTCATCCATGTGAGATAAAGCCTTGAACCATGATGATGTTTAGTTATTTTTATATTGTCATCGGAGCAGACTTTAATTTTACGAGTATAGTTCTTGCACAAAAGTTAAATTTCCCTGTACATAAAACTATATGTACAGGGAAATTCTAGAAATCGTTTAAGCTTTAGATACATCTAAAACGCCACGTTTAATTTGGTCGCGTTCAATCGACTCAAATAGCGCTTTAAAGTTGCCTTCACCAAAACCGTCGTCATCTTTACGTTGAATAAATTCAAAGAAGACAGGGCCTAGCATATTTTGGGAGAAAATTTGCAAGAGGAGACGTTTATTACCGTCTTTAGTATTGCCATCCAGCAAAATGCCACGTTTTTGTAGCTCATCGGCAAGTTCACCGTGGTTAGGCAAACGCTCATCTAGCATTTCATAGTAGGTATTGGGTGGAGGTGTCATGAACTTGGCACCTAACGCTTTGAGTTTGTCCCAAGTGCTGATCAGGTCATCACAAATGAAGGCAATATGCTGAATACCTTCACCGTTAAATTCATTGAGGAATTCGGCAATCTGACCATTTCCTTTATCCGAATCTTCATTCAGCGGAATACGGATTTTACCATCTGGTGCCGTCAGTGCCTTGGACGTCAGGCCAGTATATTCACCTTTAATATCGAAGTAGCGAATTTCTTGGAAGTTAAAAATCTTTTCATAGAAATCAGACCAATACTGCATACGGCCTTTATACACATTATGGGTCAAATGGTCGATTTCATATAAACCTGTGCCGACAGGATGGGAGGGTACATCATCAAAGAAAATGAAGTCATTTTGGTAAATGTCACAATCGACGAGGAAAATAGGAGAGCCGCCAATCCCTTTAATTGCTGGGATATTTAGCTCCATCGGACCAACTTGGTTGTAAATTGGTTCAGCACCAATTTCTATCGCCTTTTTAAATGCCTTTGCCGCATTCTTGGTACGGAAACCCATTGCACAGGCAGAAGGGCCGTGTTGTTTATAGAAATAAGCTGCATACGATTCAGGCTGATAATTAAGAATGATATTAATTTTGCCCTGACGCCATAAATACGCATTTTTAGACTTATGCTTTGCCACTTTGCTGAATCCAATGGTTTCAAACACCGCATCTAGCTGACCATCTTCAGAAACAAATTCTATAAATTCGAATCCACATAGTTCTAATGGGTTGGCTAATTCATTCATACAACGTCCTCATTTCTTTTTTAAGCAATCCTATTGCTTATCTTTTTAACGATTCCTTTCAGAGCCAACGGGCTGGTCGCTACAATTCTAGAGCGAGAGAGACAAATCCGTTTGTCTGAAATGGGCCACCTGTTCAGCAACATTCTTAATGTTGAGTGAACAAGTGTAGAAATTTTAATTCATCATACTTGATCTAAATTATTATTCAATACGTAATTTAATTACGCAATAAATAAAATTGATAAATGATTGACCTATAAATTAAATTAATACTATTCATAAAAATAATTTTTAAAATAGGGGCGCTTTGTTATACCAAGATTTCAGGATGAAATCTGTGCTATAGGACTAAAATAGAAGGGAAAAATTGGGTATGAAATTTGGCTTATTCAGTGAATCTATTGAGAGCAGCTATTTTAAACAGCCAACCAACTGATTCGAGCACGAAAATTAATTGTAAAGTGTCAAGAATAGTTTGACTTAGTTAGACCTGACTTGAAAACCCAGATGCAGGGTGTCGCAACGAGCGAGTTTCTTCACGCTGAATTTTTTGCATCAGCTTGAGGGGCTGTTGGATCGGAGTCCAAGTTTGAGGGGGATTATTAGTATCTGGGCGCGATGAATCGAATTTTTAGTGTTTATGATTAGGCTTAGAGAGATTGAAAACAAATATAAAATGGTGCGCTCTGCGGGACTCGAACCCACGTCGGTCGCTTAGGAGGCAACTGCTCTATCCAGTTAAGCTAAGAGCGCAAAAGTGCGGTTAATGTAGCTGATTTTACTCAAAAAAAATAGTTATTGCCGAAACAATAACTATTTAAAAATGAATATTTTATGCTTTTCTATACAGGATTTTGTATAGAACGAACATTAATACAATCCAAATTGGAATCATGATCACAGCGCCGCTTAAACCTTGAGTCCACATGATGTAAAGCACTACAGCAATAAATCCAAGCACAAGGTAGTTACTGAAAGGTGACCAAAGTGCAGGAAATAATGGTTTTTTTGCTTCGCTTTTCATGGCCTTCATAAATTGAAGATGAGTTAAGCTGATCATGGCCCAGTTCAATACCAAAGCACCAACAACAATATAAATTAAGTTGCTGAGAGCATCTTCTGGCGCAAAATAATTCAACAGTACACAACCGAAAATGAGTAATGCTGAAAACAAGACTGCTGGAATTGGTACCCCTTGCTTATTGGTTTTACTGAAGATTTTAGGTGCATTGCCTTGCTGTGCTAAACCAAACAGCATGCGGCTGTTAGCATACATACCACTGTTATATACAGAAAGTGCTGCAGTCAAGATAATAAAGTTAAGCAAATGCGCAGCCCAACCAATACCTAATTGACTGAAGATCATTACAAATGGGCTCTTATCTAAGCCGCCAAGTTGCAATTCATTCCAAGGTACAAGCGATAACAAAATGGTCAATGAACCCACATAGAAAATGAGGATACGGAATACCACTTGGTTGATTGCTTTCGGAATTGATTTTTGTGGGTTATCAGCTTCTGCTGCAGCCATACCAATCAATTCAATACCGCCAAAGGCAAACATGAGGAAGGCAAGCATATAGAAGAGGCCTTCAACGCCATGCGGGAAGAAACCGCCATGTGACCAAAGGTTGCTAAATGAAGCCGTGGAATCTGCGCCTGCCGTAGCCAAAAGATAAAGACCAAATACAATCATAGCGACGACGGCCGTGACTTTGATAATAGCTAGCCAGAACTCTGATTCACCGTAAAACTTCACATTACCTAAATTGACTAAGGTAATGATCACAAAGAAGGTGAGAACAGATGCCCACGCAGGAATGTGGGGCCACCAGTAGTTGATATACTTCGCAACAGCGGTCAGCTCGGTCATGGCTACTAGAACATATAGAATCCAGTAGTTCCAGCCTGCAAGAAAGCCTGCAAATTTGCCCCAGTATTTGTTTGCAAAATGACTAAAAGAACCAGCTACAGGTTCCTCAACAATCATTTCCCCGAGTTGACGCATGATTAGAAACGCGATTAAACCGCCAATTGCATAGCCCAAAATAATGGATGGGCCAGCAGATTCAATCACATGTGCGGAACCTAAAAATAAGCCAGTACCAATTGCGCCGCCCATGGCAATCAATTGAATATGACGGTTCTTTAAGCCACGCTGAAGTTGAGACGACTCTTTATTCAAGTTATTTCAGCCCGACAATGGATAAGTGTTTCCGATTGTAATAGATCGCGAAGAAATCGCATAGTAGCTCAAAATCCATGAAAAAAAGTTATTATTCATATGAAAAATAATGTGTAATGAATTGTAAATAAAAAACATACGAATCAATATATTAATTTTATTTAAATTATCAAATCAGGAGTTTTATTTGGAAACCGGACGTTCACAAATGATGTTTTTTTAGACTTAAGTCTGTATTTTACGTAGGCATAGGGAAAAAAGGTATGATGAGCCTAAGTTAAATCAGATCTTTTGACTTAACACAATGATAAATATGAAGGATTCAATAAAAATGAGTTTTGCACCGCAAATCAAAATTCCAGCAACGTATATGCGTGGAGGGACCAGTAAGGGCGTATTCTTTAAATTAGATGATCTCCCAGAAGCCGCGCAACAGGCTGGACGCGTTCGAGATCAGTTATTGCTCCGTGTGATTGGTAGCCCGGATCCTTATGCAAAGCAGATTGATGGTATGGGTGGTGCAACATCGAGTACCAGTAAAACGGTGATTTTAGCGAAGAGCCAACAGCCCGAACATGATGTCGACTATTTATTTGGGCAAGTGTCGATTGATCAGCCTTTTGTCGACTGGAGCGGAAACTGTGGCAACTTAACGGCTGCTGTAGGCTCATTTGCGATTTCAAATGGTTTGGTCGATGCTGCACGTATTCCCGAAAATGGCATCTGCACAGTCCGCATTTGGCAGGTGAATATTCAAAAAACCATTATTGCACACGTACCTATTACGCAGGGCCAAGTTCAAGAAACAGGTGATTTTGAACTGGATGGCGTGACGTTCCCAGCTGCAGAAGTGCAAATTGAATTTTTAGATCCAGCCGATGATGGTGAAGATGGGGGTGCAATGTTCCCAACAGGGAATTTGGTTGACACTTTAGAGGTTCCAGAGATTGGTTGCTTTCAAGCAACGTTTATCAATGCAGGTATTCCGACCATTTTCTTAAATGCAGAAGACATTGGCTACACGGGGAGTGAATTACAAGACGCAATTAATGGCGATGCTAAAGCTTTAGCGCGTTTTGAAACCATTCGTGCCTATGGTGCAAAACAGATGGGGCTGATTCAAGACATTTCTGAAGCTGCCAGTCGTCAACACACGCCTAAAATTGCTTTTGTTTCTAAGCCAAAACAATATGTCTCGTCGAGTGGTAAAACCATTACAGAGCAAGACACCGATTTATTGGTTCGTGCACTTTCTATGGGTAAATTACACCATGCGATGATGGGGACAGCAGCTGTTGCCATTGGTACCGCAGCAGCGATACCAGGAACCTTGGTCAATTTGGCCGCGGGTGGTGGAGCACGTGAAGCCGTTCGTTTTGGTCATCCTTCAGGGACCTTACGTGTGGGAGCGCAAGCGATACAAGAAAAGGGTCAGTGGGTAGTAAAAAAAGCTGTCATGAGCCGTAGTGCACGCGTGTTGATGGAAGGTTGGGTGCGTATTCCAGCGGAAAGCTTGGATTAACGCTATGTAAAAAGCCTCTTTCTGTAGAGGCTTTTTTATGTCAACTCTAGGTCTGTGATAAGAAGGCTAAAAATAACCAAGAGCATGAGAGGTGAATTTTAGAGCTTGATTGCTTGTGTAATGGCTGCTTGAAATAGTAGAAAAGTCATTCTTATCACCTCGTCTGCAAAAATTAATAGAATACTGTGCCTTGTTTGTGCTTTCGGCATAGAGAAAGCGGGCAGAAAGCAGTATCATGCCAACAGATCATTTTAAATGATCGGCTCAGGCAAACTGAGTACCAGATTAATTTATCCTATTGTTATTCGAGGCGAATGTGTCAGCACTAACCGACGTATCAGCAAATGCACTCCAACAGGCTCAACAACGTATTCACGATGATTTATTGACGGCACTTGATGCTTTTTCAATTCCGGAACCGTTAAAGAGTGCTGTGCATCATGCGGTCATGTTAGGTGGCAAACGTGTGCGTCCTGCGCTGTGCTATGCCACGGCACATTTAAAGCCAAACAATAATGCAGCGGCCGTGCGCCGCGCCGCTGTAGCTGTGGAACTGATTCATTGTTATTCCTTGGCACATGATGATTTGCCGTGTATGGACAATGATCTTTTGCGTCGTGGTCAGCCGACCTGTCACGTGGCTTATGGTGAAGATACAGCGTTGCTTGCGGGCGATATCTTGCAGTCCATGGCATTTGAAATTTTAGGTAGTCGACTGTTTGATGCTGGCCCAGTGGTTGATCAGGGTATTGTACTGAAGCAGATGCAAATTTTAGCGACAGCGAGTTCTAAAATGGTGTGTGGACAAGTCCTTGACCTACAAGCCGAAGGTAAACGTGTCGATCAGGCTGCACTTGAAAATATCCACCGAAATAAAACGGGTGCATTGATTTCTGCTGCGGTGATGATGGCCGCGGTGACTGTATTTGACGGTTGCGATCAAGCGATTCCAAAGTTACGTGAATATGCGCAGGCAATTGGTTTGGCTTTTCAGGTGCAAGATGATATTTTAGATATCATTTCAAATACAGATGTACTGGGTAAAACCGCAGGGAAGGATGAGCAAGTCGAAAAATCGACTTATCCAGCCTTGATGGGGCTAGGCGCTGCACAAGAGTATGCCAAGACTTTGCATGATCAAGCCTTTGCTGCTCTGGCTTATTTCCCAACTGATGCGGCAGCAGAACTTAATCAGATTTCACAGTTTTTATTGGCTCGCCAAAGCTAAGTTTGAGTGTTTAGATTAAAAAAGAGGACATAGCGTGTCCTCTTTTTTAATGCTTGTTTCTTAGAGGCTTGAGTTTTTCCTCAACCACAATAAAAAAGACAGCTCGAAAGCTGTCCTCATTCAATGAAACCAAGCATCAGTTAGATGTCTTTACGTCCCATAACACCACGGATGGTACTTAAAATATCGGCTGGCAACACCACTGTTTTAGCATTGTTCGATTTAGATATGTCTTGCATCGCTTTGACATATTGTTCGCCCAACAAGTAAGCCACAGGAATTTCCTTGTCGCCCACAGCCGAAGTGACCATTTCAATGGCACGCTGAGAAGACTCTGCTAAGACCACTTGTGCTTCTGCATCACGACGAGACGCTTCTAAACGTCCATCAGCTTCTAAAATCGCTGCTTGTTTTTCACCGTCTGCTTTGGTCACGGTCGCACGACGTTGACGCTCAGCTGCCGCTTGCGCTTCCATTGCGGCCTGCATCGTTGAAGAGGGTTGAATATCTTGAATTTCAACGGTTTTTAGGGTAATGCCCCAGTCTGAAATATCATCCGAAATGGCTGCTTTAAGTTTGGCTTTAATGTGATCACGAGACGATAGCGCATCATCGAGATCCATTTCACCAACGATTGAACGCAGTGAAGTTTGCACTAAGTTTTGAATGGCCCATGTATAGTTTTCAATTCCATAGACAGCATTTACAGGCGTGGTAATGTTGATATAGGCCACTGCATTCATGAGCAAAACGGCATTATCGCGGGTAATCACTTCTTGAGAGGGAATGTCTAATACAATGTCTTTGGTCGTCACTTTATACGCCACTTCATCGACATAAGGAATCACAAAGTTGAGACCTGGATTCAACGTGGTATGGTATTTACCCAGACGTTGCACGATCCATTTATAACCTTGTGGAACAATACGGACACCTTTAAAAATGGTGACAGCGGCAAAAGCCAAAATTGCTAAAACGACAATAAATCCACCAGACATATGCTTAACTCACTTTTATCTATTTTCGTTGGTTGAGAGATGTGCTTTGACCATTAAATCATTGCCCAGTATTTCAACGACACGCACTCGGTCGCCGACGTGGACTTTATCTAAAGTACGACAGTTCCATTCATCTGAACCGAGTACTGGAATGGGGAAGCGAACGCGAATGTGTTCACTTTCAGGACTCGCTTGAATCACCATGCCAATTTGACCGATGGTTGCTTCACGAGACAGTCCTGCTTTGGTTTTGTCAGTCGAAAGTGGTTTAATAAACTTAAACCAAAGTAAAGTGCATAAAATTGACAAAATAATCCACGTCACAAACTGCGTGGTAACACCCATCATTGGGAACATCCAGTACAAAATACCGACCATAATGGCCGCAATACCGAACCACAATGCGGCAAAAGCAGGCAGAATTAGCTCTGATAACATTAACAGAACGCCCAATACAAACCAGTGCCAAGGCTCAAAAGCAAATTCCATACATCTACTCATATATTCGTTATAGGGATATAGATGCAGAAGCATCTATATCAATTTAGCAGATGAATAAGTCTTTGAATATTAAAAATCAAATTTTTTAGAATTTGGCTTTAGGGGCAGGTTTAAAGGCAGCAGGGGTCTTTTTAAAATCGACAATGGCTTTTTCAATCGATTTAATTTTGAGCTGTGCGGCTTTTTCACCTTCTAAAATAGATTGATTGCTGGCTTTTAAGTCCAAAGTACCCAAGTGTCCGACTTTGGGTTGAATCACCACAGTCGCTTGGCTCAATTCTTCATTGATGCTTTGCTGCCCCATAATATTAATGGTCTGGTCGAGCAAGCCCCACATATTGAGGGGTTTGTTGCCGACAGGGCGCGCTGAAATATCAATCGCGATCACAATATCCGCGCCCATGTCCTTGGCTGTTTTGACTGGAATTGGGCTGACCAGACCGCCATCAACATACTTGGTTCCACCAATTACCGCAGGGACAAAAACGTTCGGAATACTGCATGAGGCACGTACTGCTTGGCCTGCATTGCCTTTGATAAAGTCGGCTTTACGTCCAGTGTCAAGACGGGTCGCCACCGCAGCAAAGCGGATAGGGAACTGTTGAATCGGTTTGTTGCCGACGTGTTTGTTGACATAGTCTTGTAGCTTTTGACCTTGAACAAACCCTTGGGAGTTGAGGGTTAAGTCTCGAATGTCCGATTCTTTTAAGGTCAAGGCAATTTGCTGAAGCTGGAAAGGCGTTTTACCACTGGCATAGATACTGCCCACAAAACTTCCCGCACTGGTTCCAGTGACAATTTTAGGTTTAATACCATGTGACTCTAAAACTTTAAGCACCCCAATGTGTGCAAAACCTTTGGCACCGCCACCGCCGAGTGCAATCGCAATCACAGGTTCACGAGCTTGAATGGGAGTTGTTGTTGGTGTTTTCTTTGATGCAAGATCACATCCTGCCATAGTCAGTGTGAGTGTACCAATCAGAGATAAACGAGCAAAATTCATGGTCAAAAGTACTAAAACGTAAAACAAATAATGGTGCACATCTCAGCAGATTCGACCTTGATATACTAGCTATTTTTTAAGCGTTTTTGTAAAGGCTTGGCCAACCATCTTGGGTTCTTGGCTGAAAATTTGCCGATATACAGATCTAAAATATGTTCTAGGTCTTGCTCAAAATCCCCAGTAGGATGAAACACACCCAAGCAGTGGATAGTTTTTTGCGCATAGTCAAAGGAAAACATCACAATCGGAATCTGTGCACCATACGCAATGCGATAAAAGCCACTACGGATGGATTCGGCTTGCTTACGTGTGCCCTCAGGTGCCATCCCGAACCAAATTTTTTCTTTGCTGTGAATAATATCGATAATGTCTTGGGTTAACCCTTGGGCATGGCTACGATTGACAGGAATGACGCCAATCCACTCAAGTAAAGGTTTCAGTGGGGTATGAAACAAACTGTTCTTGCCAAAAATGGTGATTTGCAGGCCTAAGCCCAGTAGAGCCGTAAAGCCATGCCATGCATCGATATTGGAGGTATGCGGCGAGATAATTGCTACCGCTTTAGGCAAGTTCGGAAATTCGCCAACAAAGCGCCAACCTTGCGCCAAATAAAGCTGCTTAAAAATAGCGCGAGTGAATGCAGATGAGCTACGACTTGGAACTTGATCTGGTAGTTCTGGAAAATATGGGTTCATTGTTATTATACTCAATCGACCAAGATGTATATGATCTCATCATAAGCACTGATCGGCTTGAATTCATTGGCAAAAAAAGTGAACGGATACCGATCTCAGATGAACATTTTGACCAATCCATGTATATAGGAACAGCATGCTACAGACTCGCAATGTATATATTTTGCTGTTTTCATTGTATTGGGCGCAGGGCTTACCTGTTGGGTTTATGACCCATGCCTTGCCTGTCATTTTAAGAGCACAGGGTGTGTCACTGGCACAGATTGGGGGCTTCGGGCTGCTGATGTTGCCGTGGTCGGTCAAAGTGTTTTGGGCACCAGTATTAGATCGTTTTGGGATCACCCGTTTTGGCCACTATCGGAGTTGGGTTATTCCATTGCAGTTCCTTACGGTGCTGGTGCTGATCGGACTATCTTTCCTCCCGATTGATGGATTAAATCAACCTATTTATTTATGGGCTTTCTTTGTGGGCCTCCTGAGTATGAATTTGCTAGGGGCAACGCAAGATATTGCAACCGATGGATTGGCGGTCAATATTTTAAAAGGGGAACAACAGCACTGGGGCAATACCTTTCAGGTGATTGGATCGCGTCTGGGTTTTATTGTCGGTGGTGGTGCAATCTTGTGGGCATTAGATTGGCTGAGTTGGCAGAGCACTTTTTTGATGCTAGCGGCAATCGTCTTTATAAACACGCTGCCGATTTTAATTTATCCAGAGCCAAAACATCGAGAAGTTTCAGCAGCTCAGACCACATCTTTTAAACTCCAGCAGATCAAAAACTATTTGGCTTATTTTGTCCAGAGTCCCGTACTCGTAGCATGGTTAGCAGTGCTTTTGAGCTTTAAAATAGCGGATGGTTTAGCAGGGCCACTTTTGAAGCCTTTGATGGTCGATTTGGGTCTGAGTTTTTCTCAGATAGGGCTTTATGTCACCATGCTAGGTGCATGTGCCGCCTTAATAGGTGCAGGACTTGCGGGCTATAGTTTGAAGTTGATTCGCCGTGCCACGGCTTTAGTGCTGTATTCAGTGCTTAAAATATTCAGTCTGGCGGCTTATACATGGTTAGCCTTTCAATATGAAAACCAGCACAGTATTCAGCCGTGGCTGATTTATCTAATCAATGCCTTTGAAGATATGACCTCATCGATGCTGTTGGTGGTCATGCTCACTCTAGTGATGCAGTACAGTCGTAAACATCTGGCAGGCACGGATTTTACTTTTCAAGTGGCGCTGATGGCCACTGTCAGTGGTGGTTTGTATAGTGTGAGTGGTCTATTGGGAGATTGGCTCGGCTATTTTAATTATCTGTGTATGATTGTAGTCATTGCGATGTTGAGCCTGTGGTTTATCTTCAAATGGCGTGGCATTGCGATGCATTCTGACCTTTCATAATTCATTCATAAATAAATCATAAAAAGTGCTAAATAGTGACGTAAACAATTAAAAAATATAACTAAATAATTTTTTAATTGTTCTGTCATATATGTCTGAACGGTAATATTTGTAACAAATTTACCGTAGGATATTTTGATAATGAAAACACAAATTGCAGCCGCAATCGCTTTAAGTTTAGTGGCAGGGGTAACATTCGCAGCACCTACTTTTTATGGTGAAATTGATGTCACGGCCGATTATTTACCTGAAGACAATGCCTCGCCAAATAAAGACCGCGATGTGGTCGAGCTGAATTCCAACAACTCCTTTTTGGGGTTAAAAGGCGAAGAGAAGCTGACAGATCGCTTAAATGCACTATACCAAGCTGAATTTACCTTCTATGTGGACAATGGCGGTAGCACGGATACTTTCGTTCCGCGTAATTTACTCGTTGGCTTACAAGACCAGAAATTGGGTACATTGAAAGTCGGTAAAATTGATACCCCTGTTAAACAACTGTCTTCAGTGGTAGATACCTTTAATAACTATGTGGCCAACAAAGCCGATGTGGCGGGGATTTTCACGGGTGAGAACCGAGTCGATAACGTGCTGGTCTATGAAACACCTGCTTGGGGAGTGGGTACAGGTAAACTGAAAGCTGCGGCACTGTTAGCAACAGGTGAAGCAGGGGGGATTGAAAAATCTAAAGGCGGTGCAAAAGTTGCAGGGCGTGGTCTGGGCGATGCTTGGTCAGCATCAGTGGTCTATGACAGTAAAAAGTTTGTTGCAGGGATTGGTTATGATAAGGCCATTCCGTCAACTTTTGCAGGACGTGGCACGTTGAATGCGTCAGCGCCTGAAGTGACTGGCAGGGTTGCAGGCAGTGCTTTTGCAGCAGCAGATACCTTGCGCGCGATTGGTCGAGTAAATCTGAATAATGGTTTGGCACTGAAAGCCTTATATCAAACTTCTGAAGTGGCGGATGTACAAGGCAATGATGCTGCCGCGGTTGCCATAGACGACGCACAAGGCTGGTTGGTTGGGGCTGAATATAACTTACCGACTGCCAAAGCTTGGACAGTGAAAGCGCAATACAGTCAAAACTCAACCAGCTTTAAAATATCTAAAGAAGACTTTGATGCACAGCAGTTTATTGCAGGTGCTGACTATGCCTTTACTAAGCAAGTTAAAGCTTATGGTTACGCAGGGATTTTAACGCTTGAACAAGCATCATTTGAAACCAAACAACCTGTAGTAGGTACGGGCATCGAGTACAAATTTTAATGTTTAAGTGATGGAAAAGGGCAAAGTCTCTAAAGATTCATGCGAATCAGTTAAGTTTTATAGAAACTCCTTAACTTTTTGTCGTTCACGATGGAATCTTCGTATTTTAAAATTCAATATTTGGAGCTCGTCCGTTCTTCGGTTGAGCCAAAAGAACCAAAAACATTTGTCATCCGCAAAACCTTTTTCTTTTCTGCATTTAAATGATCATTTTGCCAAAACATTCCTTTTAAATGGACATGCAGGTTTCGGATGACGTTTCCGCGTATTAAATAATATTGTGGGCTCAAAAAGGGCATCTGATTGCTTAACTGATCGGTATGGCGTTATATATTTGGCCACAGCGCCTTTTTTATTTAAGCGAGTTTTAAGTTTAGAAAACTACATTGGGGACATCCGCTCAGCAAGACATAATTTAAAATGTTCAATTTGCAGTCTATTTTTAAAGATGTTTCACTTTCGCGCTTTAACGTATATTTGGCGCTGTGGTTAGCCGTGGTTTTAAATGTGATGTTCTATAAGCAAGTTCAGTTGCTTACACCGTATCATGGTTTCAAAGCGTATGCTTTTATCGGTGCTACCGTTTTGGTGGTGTTGGCTTTTTATCATTTGGTTTTTCAGCTGCTACAGTGGCGACCGATGGCTAAAGGGTTGGCTGCGTTATTGATCATCATTGGTGGAATGAGTGCATATTTTGTTAACAGCTTAGGCGTTTCGATCACACCAGATCAGATCCAAAACATGATGCAAACCGATGGCAATGAAGTGCGCGACTTGTTGTCATGGCGTCTAGTACTGTGGATTGGGGCGGTGGTGGTGCTACCTTTAGTGGTTTTATTTAAGGTCAAAATCCGCCGTGATCCTTTCAAAACCGTGTTATTGCACAAGCTGTTCGGTAGTGCAGTTTCTATTTTACTGATTGCAGGCATGTTGTTTATTTTCTTTGTTGATTATGCCGCGATTTTCCGTGAGCATCGTGATCTCAAAGGGATGATTTCACCGCAAAATGCGATCAGTTCAACGCTGTCATATTATAAAAAAAATCGACCACAGCAGCATTTACCGTTGGTGACTTATGGTGAAGATGCCCATTTGGTAGAGCAAGTCAAACAGCAAAACTTGCCGAAATTGATGGTTTTGGTGGTCGGTGAAACGGCACGTGCAGAAAGTTTTTCTTTAAATGGCTATGCGAAAAAGACCAACCCTGAGCTGGAAAAACTCAATGTCATCAACTTTAATCAAGTCAGTTCTTGCGGGACAGCCACTGCAGTTTCGGTGCCTTGTATGTTTTCAGGCATGCCACGTGAAAACTACGATGCACAGTTAGCGCACCACCGTGAAGGTTTATTAGACCTTGCACAGCGTGCTGGTTACAAAGTGACATGGATTGACAATAACTCTGGCTGTAAAGGCGTTTGTGATCGGGTTGAACAGTATAAAATTCCAGAACCGATACAGAAAAAATGGTGTTCAGCCGATGGCGAATGTACCGATGAAATTTTGGTGGATAGCTTAAAAGCCTATATGGCTGGTATTGCGGCTGATGATAAAACGCCACGTTTAATTGTGTTACACCAAATGGGCAGTCATGGACCAGCTTACTATAAGCGTTCAACGCCTAAGTTTCAGCCTTTCCAACCGATGTGTGAAACCAATGCCATTCAAGCCTGCACACCTGAACAGCTGAAAAATAGTTATGACAACTCCATTGTTTATACCGACCATGTGTTGAGTCAACTGATTGGTGTATTGAAGCAAAACTCAAACTTTGAAACTGGTTTTTGGTATTTATCTGACCATGGTGAGTCGACTGGTGAACACGGGCTATATTTACATGGTTCACCTTATGCCATTGCACCGAGCCAACAGATCCACGTGCCGATGCTGATGTGGTTTTCAGAAACATGGCAAAAGCGGAATCCGCAACAAATCGCTTGCTTAGGGCAACAAAAAAGCCAAGAATTAAGCCAAGATCATTTGTTCCCAAGCTTATTGAGTTTACTTGGGGTAAAAAGTACAGTGATTGATTCAAAAAATAATATGTTAGAACACTGTACTGCGACCAAAGCGAGCGCTTAGACCATGTCAAAAATATTGATTATTGAAGATGATTTTATGATTGCTGAGTCCACACAAACGCTGCTGCGTTATCAGCAGTTTGATGTGGTATGGGTCAATAATGGTTTTGATGGTTTAAAGCAATTACAACAATATCCATTTGATGTGGTGTTGTTGGATTTGGGCCTACCGATGATGGATGGGATGCAGGTCCTTAAAAATATTCGCTCACTTTATCCGACTTTGCCTGTGCTGATTATTTCGGCACGAGATCAATTACAAAACCGAGTTGATGGTTTAAACCATGGTGCGGATGATTACTTAATTAAGCCTTATGAGTTTGATGAGTTGCTGGCACGTATTCATGCGTTATTACGTCGTAGTGGCGCGTTAAAACAGCAAAAACAAAGCCAGACTTTGAGTTATGCAGGTCTAGAGTTAGATGAAGATTTGCACTTAGCCAAGTACAAAGGGCAGACCATTGATTTGTCGAACCGAGAATGGGCTATTTTAATTCCTCTGGTCAGTCATCCCAATAAAATTTTTTCCAAAACCAATTTGGAAGAAAAGCTCTATGACCTTGATTCGGAAATTAATAGCAATACCATTGAAGTTTATATTCACCATTTGCGTGCCAAACTTGGCAAAGACTTTATCCGTACCATTCGAGGTTTAGGCTATCGTTTGGGGCAGGTTGAAGCATAACGATGGCGAAGTCGACTCCTGTTTCTTTAAAGCGTCAACTGATTACCTATACCTCTTTATTTAGTATTGTGATGGGGTGTTTGTTGGTGATTGCAGCGTATCGCATTGCACTTGAAGAGACCAATGAGATACTCGATGCACAAATGCGTAATTTGGCAGAGCGTGTTGCAGCGCATGATCCCGCTCCAATTAAGAGTGAATTTGAGGCGGACAGACACTATCACGAAGAAGATTTATTTGTAGATGTCTGGTCGTATGGACTGCCTGAACAACGGCAACATGAGTTTGATTTATTAATACAACCTGTCAAAAAAGCAGGATTTTATACTCATCATACAGCACAAGGCTTATGGAATACCTATGTGCTGCCAACAGAAAAGTATCAAATTCAAGTCAGTCAGCAGCGCAGTGTAAGACAAAAGCTGGCTTTAGAGCTGGCGGCCAATATGTTGATTCCATATTTACTGTTTATGCCTTTGGCTTTATGGGGACTAAGTTGGATTATTGGGCGTAGTCTAAAGCCCTTAGATGAGTTTAAAGCGGAACTTGCACAGCGTGAACCATATGAACTGAGTGAGATTCGTCCAGACGGTTATCCACTGGAAATTCTTCCGACCATTAATGAAATGAATCGTTTATTTGAACGCATTTCGCTGTCGCAAAAAGAACAAAAGCAATTTATTGCCGACGCAGCGCATGAGCTCAGAACCCCTATTACAGCACTGAATTTGCAAATGAAAATTTTGCTGCATGAGTTTCCAGAACACCAAGCATTAAAAAACCTAAGTTTAGGCTTAATTCGGACTCAACATTTGGTATCACAACTGCTCAATTTGGCGAAACAGGATGCTTCCTTACCAAGTTTAGAACCGACACAAAGGCTAGGGCTAAGTGATGTGGCGGTTGAATGTATGGAGCAACTGATGGAGCTGGCGCTAGCCAAAAGCATCGATTTAGGCTTGGAACAGCATGAAGAACTTTGGCTAGAAACTCAAAGTTCAGCCTTACATTCTATTGTCTATAATCTCTTGGATAATGCGATTAAATATACGCCTGAACAGGGCGTGATTAATGTCTCCATTTATCAGCAAGATCAGCAAGCCATTGTTCAAATTGAAGACAGTGGACCGGGCATTGAGCCAGAACTTTATGATCATATTTTAAAGCGTTTCTATCGCGTACATCACCATCTGGAAGTCGGCAGTGGATTGGGTTTATCCATTGTCGATAAAGCCGCAGAAAAAATTGGCGCCAAACTGCACTTTGGACAAAGTGCAGGATTGGGCGGCTTACAAGTTCAAGTGATCTTTAAGCTGTAGTTTCGGCTTGAGTTGGGCTGGACAGTGTAAACTGTTTATAACACAGCGCATATGCCAGTACATTGACCAGCCAAATCACCCATGCCGTCCATAAATTGTGACTAAGGAAATGCGCACCCCGCATCATTTGCGCCCAACCCATGACAAAGCCTAAAATCAGGGCAGCAAGCAAATAAAACCACGCGCGTTTGGGTTCATTTAGACGGTATACGAAATATCCCACAAAGAGTGCAAAACCTGTTGCGGCATGTCCTCCAGGGAAGCAATGTCCTGCGCTGGCTGATAAGTCCCAAAAGAAATCATGTGCTGTGGCCAGTGTCATGTCCCATGGGCAGGCATGCGCAGATTGTGATTTTAAAATCCCAATGAGGCTGGTACTGATGAGGACTAAGCCAATGAAATAACCATTTTGCCAACGCTGGGGCTTGAACGTAGCCCATTTATATGAAGTGAGCCATTTCAGCAAATAAATTACATACACTGCGATGATGATGTCTTTAACATAACGGTGATTCAGTTCTGCTAAGGCCCAGTCGCGCTTTAGTGGAAAATGACCAGTTTGATCCATAAAGGGGTGAATCAGTTGTAAGTCGATGGTGCCCGCCACAGGGAAGAGCAGCCACAATACGGCAAAACCCAGCGTCAAAATAAAAAACTGAAGGATGAAAAAACGTTGCTGATCCGACACAAGTGAGGCCATGTTCTGAAAATAAGCGCTATTCCAACAGCGTCAGCTTAAACGAGGCTTAACATAAACGCTGTTTCATCTGCTTTAGCATGATCTGTGCTTTGGTTATCGCTTTAAGGCGAATACAAAGTGTCGTTTCAGTGTTACATTTGCTCTCAAATACATGAGGTTTAAACATGTCGATACGTGCTGTTCTATTTGATTTGGATAATACCTTGACGCATCGTGGACGAAGTGTTGCGGCTTTTAGTCAAAGCCTTGTCGACTATTATCAAAGCCAACTTAACTGCGTTGATGTGGAGCAGATTGAGTCGATTGTGAATCGGATTGACAATGGTGGTTATCCCTTAAAAGAGTATTTAACCCATCCCAGTATCGGTGCTTCTGTGGCTTATGCGTTGCTACAGGAGTTAAACTGGCAGGTGCCTCCACATTTAGAAGAGTTAAGCAATTTCTGGTTTGAACAGTTTGGTTGCAGCGCTGTGGCAATGCCTGAGGCTGAGCAAACACTGACCCGTCTAAAGCAAGCAGGATATAAACTCGCCATTATTTCAAATGGCGGTCATTCCACACGGCTGTCTATATTAAATGGCTTGGGCTTTCAGCATTATTTTGATGTGATCAATAGCTCTGGATTGTTTGGTCAAGCCAAACCCCAAGCTGATATTTTTATAGATACCGCACAGCAGTTGGCTGTTGATGTGGAGCAGTGCTTATTTATAGGAGATCATCCTATTAATGATGTACAAGGTGCGCAGCAGGCAGGAATGCAAGCGCTGTGGCTATCAGGCTTTCATGTTCCTTTAGTACAGATGACTGCACCGAGTATTACGGCATTGTCTGAGATTTTCGATTATTTAGAGCGCTAAAAGCCTCTTATAATGTTCAATACGAATAAAAAAAAGCGGCCCATGTGAGCCGCATTAAAATGGAAATGCTTTAGAACATACTGTCATCTGAGTTGGCAGAGATTTTATGAATGGATAAATCGGCACCGCGGAATTCATCTTCTTGGCTTAAACGGATGCCCATCGTGGCTTTTAAAGCGCCATAGACCACCAATCCACCAATAAGAGCAATACCAATAGCCAATAGCGTTCCAATCAGCTGTGACATCATCGCAACACCGCCCAAACCACCAAGCCATTTTTGACCAAAGATCCCGACTGCAAGCCCACCAAAGGCACCACATACGCCGTGCAAAGGCCATACACCGAGTACATCATCGATTTTTAGCTTGTTTTGGGTGTAGGTGAAAAGTTTGACAAAAATCAGTCCAGCAATGGCGCCAATCACCAATGCCCCAATCGGATGTACGACATCTGAACCTGCACAAATTGCCACAAGACCCGCTAAAGGGCCATTGTGTAAGAAGCCAGGGTCATTTTTTCCTGCGAAGTTAGCTGCCAAAGTACCGCCAACCATGGCCATAAGTGAGTTAATCGCGACCAGTCCTGAAATTGCATCTAAACGCTGCGCACTCATCACATTAAAGCCGAACCAACCGATGATCAAAATCCATGAACCTAGAGCCAAGAACGGAATAGACGAAGGAGGATGCGCACTGACACGGCCATCTTTTTTGTAGCGACCATCACGTGCACCGAGTAGAACCACCGCAGCCAGAGCGATCCAGCCTCCCATAGCATGTACGACCACTGAACCTGCGAAGTCATGGAAACTTGCACCGAAAGTATCTTGTAGCCACTGTTGTAAACCAAAGTTGCCATTCCATGCGATTCCTTCAAAGAAAGGATAAACCAAGGCCACCAATAACACGGTTGCAATCGCTTGTGAGCGCATTTTGGCACGCTCGGCAATACCGCCTGAAATAATGGCTGGAATTGCGGCCGCAAAAGTGAGCAGGAAAAAACAGCGCATCAGGTTATAACCATGATCCGCCGCTAAGGTATCCCCGATATGGAAAAAATGATGTCCATAGGAAATGTAATAACCAACAAAGAAGTAGGCGATTGCGGAAAGTGAAAAGTCCGTTAAAATTTTGCTTAAAGCGTTGACTTGGTTTTTATGACGAACTGTCCCTAGTTCTAAAAAAGCAAAGCCCGCGTGCATGGCAAGGACTAAAACCGCACCAAGAAGAAGAAAAAGTAAGTCAATATTTTGCATGTTTAGGTTCCATTTGAGTGCAAAATTTTGCAAAAAGAAACTCAGTATACTGATGCCTGTAATTTCGTGAAGATCTCAGCAAAAAGGAAATATTGATTAAGTTTTGCTTAAAAATAACAAGACTCGATATAAAGCAAAAGTGTGCACCATGATGGTGTTTGTGCATTGCAGTGGTGCATGGGTTAAAATATAAGTTAATATTAAGTTTATGAATATATTATGTTTATCTAAGTTTCTTTATTTTAAATATACAGGTGTATATTTTATCTTTTGAGTTAAACCCAAAAGTAGCAACACAAAAAAAATGATAAAAAAAATCGGTCAGCCGCTATTTTTATTTGAGTCTCCGTTGCTCTGTTCTCTTTTGGAACGCTCATGCCATGAAATGTGCGTGGTGATTGTGCATCAGTGAAAGATTTTAAACATGATTGTATTTTCTCATTCTTATTTTAATTTATCACAGATAAAGGGTGAATAATCACATAATTGCATGTAATTAATTGTAATTATTGTGATATATGATCAGTCCTATTTCATCATTTTTCATCTAGAACAAGACAAAAAGTAGGGCAGCATTGGCTTTTTGCTGAAAAGTCATGATTACAGAGTTTGCACAAAAAACAAAGACAAGCAGGCAGAATTGGCATTTTAGGTTTTGCTGCTTGAGCGTGATTTCTTAGAGGATATTGGGGCGTTTTAAACTGATATTTTTTGATGGATTATGATGAAGAAAAAACTAATAGCAACATTGTTTGGTCTCCCATGTGTGATGGCTTGGGCCAGTAGTGAAGTAACTTCGGATTGGGGTTATCAAGCACAAACAGCACCGCAGTATTGGAGCCAGCTCAACACCAAATACCAAACTTGTGCGGGGCATAATCAATCGCCCATTAATCTTGAGCATGTGATTTCAGCAGACCTTGCGCCACTTGATTTTGATTATAAAACGGCTGCAACGAGTATTGTGAAGCTCCCTCATACTTTACAAGCCAATTTTCATCAAGGCAGTTATTTAAGTTTAGAGGGAGAACGATTTCAATTATTGCAAATGCATTTACATAGCCCTTCAGAAAATACGATTCACGGCAAAAGTTTTCCGATGGAATTACATTTAGTCCATGCTTCTGAAAAAGGAGAGCTGGCTGTGGTTGCGGTGATATATGAACAAGGGAAAAAGAATCAAGCACTTGATGGGCTGTGGCAGCAGTACAGGCAACCCCAGAAAGCACTCAATTTAAACGCAGATCAATTTCTGCCGACACAACGCGAGTACTACCGTTTTAATGGTTCGCTCACGACACCACCGTGTACTGAAGGTGTACGTTGGGTGGTCTTAAAAGATATCCAGCAGGCATCAGCACAGCAAATCGCAAACTTCGCTGCACTGATGGGGTATCCGAATAATCGTCCTGTTCAAGCCACCAATGCGCGCTTGGTTTTAGACTAGAGCGTGAATTAAAAAAGCAGATCACACGATCTGCTTTTTTAATGTGGGATAATACGTCTGTGCTAGTGCAAGATCTTGTCTAAGAACTGTTGAGCACGATCACCACGTTTGGTGTTAAAGAAATCATCTTTGCTACAGTCTTCGACAATTTTACCTTGATCCATAAACAATACACGGTTGGCCACTTGGCGGGCAAAGCCCATTTCATGGGTGACACACATCATGGTCATACCTTCATGTGCCAGCTCGACCATCACATCAAGAACTTCATTAATCATTTCAGGGTCAAGCGCCGATGTAGGCTCATCAAACAACATGGCAATCGGATCCATGCTTAAGGCACGGGCAATTGCGACACGTTGTTGTTGTCCACCTGAAAGTTGTGCTGGAAATTTATGTGCATGCGCACTCAGCCCAACACGCTCTAAATAGCCTAAGCCTTTCTTTTTCGCTTCAGCTTCAGAGCGTCCCAATACTTTAATTTGTGCAATGGTTAAATTTTCAGTAATGCTCAAGTGTGGAAAGAGTTCGAAATGCTGAAACACCATGCCTACGCGACTGCGTAATTTGGTCAAATCTGTTTTCGGGTCTTTGATGGGAATTCCATCAACTGTGATTTGACCTTGTTGGAAAGCTTCCAGTCCATTCACTGTTTTAATCAGGGTCGATTTGCCTGAGCCGGATGGACCACAGACCACCACCACTTCACCTTGGCAAATTTGTGTGGTGCAATCGGTTAATACTTGAAAATCGCCATACCATTTACTGACATTTTGGAGGTCAATCATTACTTTTTGGTCGCTCATACGCTTAACCTCCTTTGTAATCGTTTTACTGCATATGTGGCTAGCATACTGATGGTGAAATACATTAGGCCTGCAAATAAAATATATTGCGTTAATAGAGACATCAAATCGCCCCGCACGTAGTTGGTGCGGAAAAAATCGAGTAGGCCAATGGCGTACACCATGGTTGAGTCTTGGAACAAGATGATGGTTTGCTGTAACAGCAGCGGTGTCATTTTACGAAAGGCTTGCGGCAAAATGATTAAGCGCATGGACTGACCATAGGTCATGCCTAGTGCATAAGCCGCGGCAGACTGTCCTTTAGGAATCGATTGAATCCCTGCACGTACAATTTCCGAGAAATAAGCTGCTTCAAACAACATGAACGCCACAATACTTGAGACCAAAGCGGTATCAATGGTCAGGTAATTTCCCGTGACTGTGGTGTAGATGAACGGTACAGCAAAGTAGAACCACATCAATACCAATAGGAGTGGAATCGAGCGGAATAAATTGACATAGCCTTGGGCAATTAAATTCAAGATGCGAATTGAAGACAAACGCATCAGTGCCAACAGCGTGCCAATGAAAATACCACCAATGGTGGCAATACAGACCACTTTTAAAGTGATGCTTAAACCATGCCATAGGGCAGGTGCAGATAACTGCAAATCATGGGTAAATGCGGTGAGCCATTCCATTATTTAGCTCCTGCAATTAAACCTGGGACACGTAAACGTTTTTCAAGCAGCGTCATTAAGGTAATTAAGCACACGTTGATAACGATGAAAATAATCGTGACATAGGTATAGATTTCGATGGTGTTCTGCGTATATTCGCTGATGGTTTTCATCTGCGAAATAATCTCGGAGACCCCAACTAAAGAGGCTACAGAAGTATTTTTGACGCAGTTGGTCAACTCTGAGCTCAGAGGCGGCAAAATCGTACGGAAGGACTGCGGTAAAATGACATAGCGGTATAGCTGTGCGGTACTAAAACCCATGGCATAACCTGCATTGACCTGTCCTGTAGGTAAGGCTTCAATGCCTGTACGGACTTGTTCGCAGACACGTGCTGCAGTAAACAGTCCCAGACCGATACTGGCTGAAATCAGCGCTGTTGTTCCTGCACTTAAATCATTAATCCACCATGACTTAATCGGACCAGGTAAGAAATTCGGCACCACATAAAACCAAATAAATAATTGGATCAGTAGCGGTACATTACGAAAAATGGTGACGTAGCCAGTGCCGATAGCACGTGCGGTTTTATTGGGAAGCGTGCGCATAATGCCGAGAATACTTCCGAGCACCATTGCAATGCTCCAAGCCACAATGGCAATAACAACCAGCCAGCCTAAACCAATTAAAATCCAACTGAGATAGGTGCTATCTCCGACGCCTGTGGATTGCCAAAGGACGTCCCAGTTCCAGGTATAATTCATGACAATCCCCTAAAATAGGTCAGGCAAAGAAACTTTGCCTGAGTGAACATTAATTCTTCCTTTATCGTTTACTGATCACGGTCATGTGGGTTTGCAATTAAGGCTTTAAGTTGGTCTGACATAGCAAAGTTCAGGTTAATGTTTTTCGGTGGAATTGGTTGTTCAAACCATTTGTTGTACATCTTGTTAATTTCACCTGAGCTATAAGTAGCTTTAATTGCATCATCAACCACTTGTTTAAAGCCAGTATCGCCTTTACGCAACATACAGCCATAAACTTCTTGAATTGGTGCTGTACCAACAATGTGCCACTTGTTTGGATCTTTGGCTTTCGATTTTTCTCCAGCAAGTAAAATGTCATCCATCATAAACGCAGCAGCACGACCACTTTGCAGCATCAAGAATGATTCAGCATGGTCTTTGGCAGAAATCACTTCACCAATACCGAGTTCTTTTTCATGCTGACGGATATAGCGTTCAGAGGTTGTTCCTGCTGTCGTTACTAATTTTTTGCCTTTTAAGTCAGCAAAGTCCTTCACACCTGAATCGGTTGTAGTAAGTAAACGTGAACCCACTTCAAAGAAGCCAACAGAAAAATCAACTTGTTGCTGGCGTTCTTTGTTGTTTGTAGTTGAGCCGCATTCAAGATCGACTGTGCCATTTGAAACCAATGGAATACGGTTTTGGCTGGTGACTAAGTTATAGCGAACTTTCAAATCAGGCATATTCAGCTTTTGTTTAACAGCCTCAACCACTTTGAGCTGTAAATCATGTGCATAACCGACAGGTTGATTTGGGTTGTCTGCGATATAGGAGAATGGAATAGAGGAGTCACGGTAACCTAAAACAATGGTTCCTGATTTTTTAATCTTATCTAAAGTGCCTGACTGTGAAGCATCTGCGCCAGTGCTAGCTGCATCCGCTGCAGGTGCTTTGTTGTCGCTACATGCACTAAGGCTCAGCGCAAGTGCACTTGCACAAAATAAGGTAGAAAGATTACGTTGCATAGTCATGTACAAACTCCTTTTGTTTGCAGCATCAATTGCATTGTTTTTATCAAAAACGTCAGAATTGGTTTAAAGCTTTATTCTGTGCAAAAGATGTTCTTTTTATGGTGTTTTTTTACAGCTTAGTCTGCATCTTAATCGAGATTGCTTTTGCTGCTCAAGAGGGATATTTAATATTTTGTTAATAATGCTTTAAATAAGTGCATCGCTATATTCCTCTGATATTAAAAAGAAAATTATGCATAATGCGTGCCATTTCAAGTTTTATAATTCATTTTATTAGGCTAATGTCTAATGCCACAGGGTTGGCTATGCGTTTCGTTATGGATGCATGACAGAATGGATTTTGTTCGTGTAGAACATGCTAAAACGGCAATAGCAAAGAAAAGTGCTTTATTTTGAAGATGATCCGTTTTAGGACGCAGTATATAAAGGTCAGTTAGATTCGGTTTACTGTCCTACGTTTTCCGCAGAGGATTAAAAAATAAAAGCGACTGTACGTTATGAACAAATGACGGGGCACAATCGCAAGGGGAGGAGATGAGCAGGTGTGTATCAAGAAGTGCTTAGTGCACAAACATATCCATATATTCACGGATTTCAGAAATAGCCGTTTCAATATCTGTTGTCAGCCATGTTGGCTCAAACAGTCCAATATAGTGATCTAAACGGTCTTGAGGCACAACTAAACGCACAGGACATTCTTCTTCCAGTAAGCGCCAAGGAATAATCGGTGTTTCATTGTCTAAAAAAGCTTGCACATTTCGAATGTCAATAATCATGGCATTGACACATTCAGGAAAAGGCATCACTGAAAACTCTTCAGTACGACGACGGAAAAACTCCAGATCACCCCATTTTAAAATATAACTAGGCTTAGAAAATTCAATAATACCAATAAGATGTTGGTCTCGCGTGTAGTGCAAATGACATTGGTGCGTAACATCAGTGTCTAAATCAAGCGTTACACTTTGTTGACGATATGCCATAAAGTCCAAAAACAGCTAAAACAAGGTGCATAATTATAGCGCAAATTCATTTAAAGAACGCTGTTCGCCAGACTCTTTTTGTCTATGTGTATATGAAATACTTTTTATATGACTTTTAACACTGAATTGACAGAAGAGTGACTGTTTTTAAAAATATAAAAAATAATAACTTAGATTAAAATAAAGCGTTTGTTTACTATCTCGCTATGCTTTGAAACACAATGCTACACAAGCAGTTGTTAGTATGAAAATTCGACAACTTGATAATAGACAATTGAGGGGGAGCTATGCCACATGATTTCAATAAACCGTCCCATGTGCAAACGCCAGAGGAGCGGCAGAAGAAAAAACGCGTGCCCTTGTATATATTGGCATTGGTCGGAATTTTCTTAATCGCATTATTATTTTATATGTTTGCAGATACCAAGCCAAATCCGAATGAGGCGCCTCCAGGACATCCGAATCCGAGTGCAGAGCCTGCAACACCAAATAACAGTACCACTGCAACAGCAGGTGACGAAGCGACAGCCAACGATAGCAATACGGCGACTGCAACTGACCGCTAAATGTGACTAAAGCCCTTGTAATGTACAGGGGTTTTTTCTTTAGCAGTCATCAAAAGGTATTCCATTTCTCATTCATACCTCATGGCAGACAATCACTTCAAAACTAAAATCTGTAGTTGAGCAAAGGTCGCTGTGATGTATACACAACAAGAGGGAGAACAAAATGAATGATTATGTAGGGCATCAGGGTCGATTTGATGCGATGTATTATTGGGACCAGTTTCACCCAATCCTGTCCGCAATCGCCATCCTGATCATTGGTTGGATTATTGCATTATTGATTGCAGGTGCTGTGAAAAAGGTTTTAACCAAACTCGGGACCAACCAAAAACTTTCCAATGCTACCGGCCATCGCTCAAATATTGAAAATATTATCTCTCGAGTTGTGTTTTGGCTCATCTTGATTATTGCGGTGATTGGTGCACTCAATGTTCTCAATCTCACCAGTGTAAGTGGGCCATTTAGTAGTATGGTTCAACAGTTCTTGTTGTTTATTCCACAACTACTGGCTGCTGTTGCTGTGGGTTTTATTGGCTGGATTGTGGCAAATCTGGTCAAAGTGGGTTTACAAAAAGGATTGGATCGGACTCAGTTAGATGAAAAACTCAGTCAGGATGTCGGAGTCAGTACGCTGAGTCAAAACATCAGTGAAATTGTCTATTGGCTGATTTTATTACTATTCTTACCCATTGTTTTGTCGATACTCGGTCTGACTGGGCTGCTCTTTCCGATCCAAAATATGGTCAATGAAGCCGTACTGTATCTGCCAAATATCTTTATTGCGGGTGTAATTGTTTTTGCGGGCTATATTCTGGCAAAAATTGTACGGGGCATTATTGAGGGTTTATTGAGAAGTCTAGATGTACAAAAACAGGTTGAAAAAGTAGGACTGTTTAAAAACTCAGATTTGGCCAAAGTGCTCGGATCTTTTGTTTTTGCAATCGTTATTATCACAGCGCTGATTATTGCGTTTGAAGCTTTAGGGATTGATGCAATTTCTCAACCTGCGACGGCCATGTTGTATGAAATCATGAATGCGATTCCGCACATCATTGCGGCGGCATTGATTTTAATCTTGGCCTATGTGGTGTCACGTTTTGTCGCAAGCCTTGTGGTTGAAGTCTTGTCGGGAACAGGTGTAGATGACATTCCAAACAAAGTTGGCTTGCAACGTTTCTTAGGAAACACCAAAGCATCTTGCGTCGTGGGTTATTTCATTGTGTTCTTTACCATGTTATTTGCAGTCTCTGAAGCAGCAAATCGACTCGGCTTTGAACAGATCAGTGGTTTGATTGCGATGTTTATCCAGTTTGGTGCAAACATCCTATTAGGTGCAGTCATTCTGGGCGTGGGCTTCTGGCTGGCGAACTTGGTTGCTCAGGTGATTGAGCGTGGTGAATACAACAGCTCTCGTTGGGTGGCGAACATTGTTCGTGTCTTGATCATTGGCTTGGTATTGGCGATGGGCTTACGTGCCATGGGTATCGCAGACTCCATTGTAAACTTGGCCTTTGGCTTAACGCTTGGGGCAGTTGCCATTGCATTTGCACTGGCTTTTGGTCTCGGTGGGCGTCAACCTGCGGAACGGGTTTTGACCGATTTGTTAGATAAAGCCAAAAAAGAAGGTACGCAACCGAATCCACTTTATCAGGCCAAAGCTGAAAGGACGCAACCCGCACAAGGCAAAGAAGAGCATGTCTCACTGAAAGAGCAAATGGATACGCCAACGGTTGCAGAGGAATATCAACATGCAGATGATATTCCAACTACAGCAGAGGTCGATCCTGCGCATAAACCTTTAAATAAACCTTTTGGTTCAACGGGTGAAGCTGAACAAGATATTGATGTTCACCCCAAAGATCCAGACTAAATTAATCACACTAAACACCGACCGCTGATGGCGGTTGGTGTTTTTTTATTGGAGTAAACCGATGTCAAAAAAAGCCCCAAATAAATATTTTGCCCCAATCATCATCGCGGGTATTACGGTTGGATTTTTTGTGAGTGCTTATAAATTTGTATTTGCAAAACCGAAAATCGATAGAACAACACACGCTAATGCTGCAAGAATACCGACTGCGGCAACTGAGGGACGTGATGCGGTTGAATCTGATGAAAAATAATACAAAAGTCTATAGTGTTGAATGAACTTTAATTTGGTATGTTTGATGCATGTGGAATATGGATATTTCATAAATTAGAAATACTTACATGCCTATACTTTTGTGATAGCTGCATGGACATTTCACGATTTATTTTTATAAATTGCAGTTTAAAAAGGAAAAAACAGATGATACAAATATTAAAAAAAACATTGATGACGAAACGTTCAGTGATCCAGCCGAGCCATGTCCATATTGCCATTGCGAAAATGGACTTAGCACTTGCCCGTCAGCGGAAGCAAAAGCAGTGCGTACTGCTACGCACTGATTATTTAGAATAATTTATCATTTAAGCAGATGGTTTAGACATATTCTGATGCGGCATGCGCAGATGACCATGCCCATTGGAAGTTAAAACCACCCAAATGTCCTGTCACATCCAATATTTCACCGACAAAGTACAAGCCTTTTTGCTTTTTACTTTCCATGGTTTTCGATGAAACTTCAGTGGTGTCTACACCGCCTAAAGTCACCTCAGCAGTACGGTAGCCTTCAGTTCCTGATGGTTTGACTTCAAACGCATGCAAGCGTGTTGCAATGTGCTCCAGTTTTTCATCCGACAGTTGGCCAATCGCTGTTTCAGCCAGTTCAGGCCAAATGAGGTTTTGCAGTTCAAGCACCACACTTTTAGGCAAATGTTCACCCATTAAAGTGCGAAGTAAGGCTTTGGGTTGACTGTGCTTCTTAGCTTTTAAATAGTCGTGCAAATCCACACTTGGCAGGAAGTCAATTTTGAAGCTTTGTCCGACATCCCAATAATTCGACAGTTGTAGCGAGCTTGGCCCACTGAGTCCACGATGGGTAAATAAAAGGGCCTCAGTGAAAGCGTTTAAGTCATTTGATAAAGTCGCATCGACCGCGTTGCCACTTAGGCGAGTGGTCACTTCTTTAAAGCTATCTGAAAAGGTAAAAGGCACCAAACCTGCGCGAGTTGGATATACATGGTGACCAAATTGCTTTGCAATTTCATAGCCAATGCCTGAACCGCCTAAGGTCGGAATAGATAAACCACCCGACGCAATGACTACAGATTCGGCTTCAAAATAACCCAGTGTCGTAGCAATTTGAAAACCTTGCTCATCGAGTGCGGTGATGGCTTTCACTTCACAGTTGGTTTTAATGTCGACCAAACCTGTTTTTTCACACTCGCTCAATAGCATGGCTAAAATTTCTTTGGCACCTTTTAGGGTGAACAGCTGACCGTGTTTACGCTCTTCATATTCAATGCCGTACTCACAAACCATTCCAATAAAGTCCCAATTGGTATAGCGAGTGAGGGCTGAAATCACAAAGTGTGGATTATGTGAAATAAAGTTGCTTGGTTCGACATAGAGGTTGGTGAAGTTACATTTACCCCCACCTGACATGAGAATTTTTTTGCCGACTTTATTGGCTTTTTCTACCACCACCACTTTACGTCCACGTTGAGCTGCCATATAGGCTGTCATTAAGCCAGATGCACCTGCACCTAAAACTAAGACATCATATTGATTTGTGGACATGACACACTCACGGGAAAATAAAGCAGGGCATTATAGACCATCTTTTTTGCTTTTTCAGGACTATCTAAAGTGCGGCTAAACGGCCTTGTAGCCCACCAGAATGAATCACCAAAATACGATGATCTTTGGGGAATGAACCTTGTTGAATTAAATCGCTTAAGCCCAACAGCATTTTGCCTGTGTAAATCTGTTCCAGTGGAATCTGATAGCACTGTTCAAAGTCTTGAATAAATTGCAGTAATTCAGGCGTGGTTTTTGCATAGCCCCCACAACAATATTGATCGGTAATTTGCCAATTTCGTTTTTCAGTCAGTTGCTGTAGTTCTCGACTCAAAAAATCACCTTTGAGCGCGGAGAAGCCCAAAACGTACTGCTGTGGATGACTGGCTTCAATCAGACCCGCAATGGTGCCACCCGTCCCTACGGCACAACAAATCAGATCGAAATTTTCTCGATCCGCATCAGAGAGAATTTCTGTGCAGCCTTGAATGGCAAGGGGATTGGTTCCCCCTTCGGGAATCACATAATAATCAGGATAATCTTGTTGTAACTGTGCTAAGTATGCTGGGCTTTGCTTTTGACGATAGGCTTCACGGGACACAAACTGCAATTGCATGCCGAATTGCTGTGCTGTATTTAAAGTTGTATTCAGGGGTTTACAGGCCAGTTCTTCGCCTCGAATAATGCCTAGACTCTCAAAACCAAATAACTGCGCTGCATAGGCCGTGGCGGCAATATGATTGGAATAGGCACCGCCAAAAGTCAGCAGTTTTTTATAGCCTTGTTGCTGCGCCGACAATAGATTGTATTTCAGTTTAAAAAATTTATTGCCTGAAATGTGTGGATGGACCAAGTCTAAACGTTTGATGCTGATCTCAAATCCTTCGACAGTAATTTGCTGATAGGGAATGGTTTGGGCAATTTGGTCAAACATAGAATTTTTATCAACTCGGCTTAGAGCATAGTGTAAATGAAAATGAATTTCTTCTGCACAAGATTAATGTTGTGCAGATTGGGTATCGACCGAACTAATTACGGACATGCCTGGACGTAGGTTTTCAATGCCCGTTTGATTCGGATCAATTGCAATCCGTACCGCAATGCGTTGTACCACTTTGGTAAAGTTACCTGTCGCATTATCAGCTTTAAGTACACTGAACTCTGAACCCGCCGCTGGGGAAATTTGCTCGACATGGCCTGTAAATTTCTGATGATTGAGGGCATCCACGGTGAACCATGCTTTTTGTCCAATTTTCATATTGGCAATTTGAGTCTCTTTAAAGTTAGCCGTGACCCAAGTTTGCTGCGGAATCAGATAGAGCAACTGTGTGCCTGCTGCTACATATTGTCCCACACGTGGATTGACTTCACCCAGTTGTCCATCCATCGGGGCGATAATACTGCTGTAATTTTTGGTGGTTTTGGCTTGATCCAGCTGCGCAGCGGCATTGGTCACTTGTGCTTTAAGTCCTGTTTCAGCCACTTGCGCGGTTTTGAGCGCTTCTTTCGCCACCAATACATTGGCCTGTGCTTGTTGCAGTAGAGCTAAATTATTTTGGGTATCGGCAAAGGCTTTGTCTTGTTCCGATTTAGACGCTGCGCCAGAGTCTCCTAACTGTTGATAGCGCTGCTGTTGTGCCAATGACAGTTGGTACGCTGCTCGCGCTTGTTCGACCTTAGCTTCTGCCGCCACAATATCGGCTTTACGCTGTGCAATATTTTGGCTTTGATTGGACAGTGCATTCTGCGCCTGATCCACCCCAGCTTCTGCTTGAGTCACTTTTTGGTCATAAGTCGTGGCATCAATATGCATCAACACCTGTCCTTTTTTGACATGATCAAAATCACTGACCAACACATCTTTGACATAGCCATTAATTTGCGAAGAAAGCACTGTAGTTTTGCCTTTGACATAGCTGTTGTCTGTTGACTCAACAGCACTGTCAAAGGGCCCAATTTTCCATGCCCATAAAATGATGCCAATACCGATGATCAGCACAATAAACATCAAGATCAGCGTACGTTTCGCTGTTGGAATTAGTTTACTCGAAGGCGGCGTAATCGGTGTTGCTGCTGCCACGGGCTGTTCAGGCTGAGAGGCATCTTCAGAAGTTGCAGTTGTTTCAGCGGGAGCTATTGGTTTTTGATCTTCAGACATAACAATTTCTCAATAAATAGGGAGCAGTAGTATTAGGCAGGACCGATTTTCGCTTGTTGTCGCAGTTGATATTGATTTCGTGCAATCAGGAATGCCCCCCACAACAACAGCAACATGGCAACGACACCATTGAAGCTAATCACATCGTTATAGGCACGCACTTGAGCTTCTCGAGTCACCACTTGATTGAGATTTTTTAAGGCTTGTTGTTGCTCTAACTGCTGATCCAGCGTGTAAGTATGCGAACTTTGTTGATACGCTAAAAGACGCTGTGCAATCAATGGATTGGTTTCGGGAAGTTGTTGAATCATCTCAGCACGATAGTTTTGGGTTCGGACTTGTTGATAGGTGGAGTAAAACGATGAACCGACTAAGCCACCAAATGTTTGAGTCGCTGAAAATAAAACAATAAACGTGACAATATGGGTGGGGCCTTTTTGCATGGCGCTTAAGATACCCGTGATCAAGAGTGGACCAATAAACACACCACTGGCAAAGCCCACCAAAAACTGACTGCCGTAGAAGTTGGAAGGGCGAATATCGCTGGTAAGGTGAAAATCTAGTCCGCAAGCAATCAACACCAAAGCTTCTGCTAATAGTAAGTGCCAAATAATCCGTTCACGTGAAAAAGTGATGGCACTAAATAAGGTACCAGACACGATGCCTAAAAAGATCACCACATAGAGCGGCACAAATTGATCGGGGCCCATGCCCATAGTTTTGAGAAAACTCACGGCAGCATAACTTTGCTCCGACATTAAGAAGCGAATGGCAAAGGCACCAATGATAAAACGAAGCGTGGATGATGTCCCCAGCCAACGCGTCATAATCAGCGGATTGACCCGATAATGCTCGTAGACCAAACCAATGACAATTAGGCTGAACCCTGCAATGAGCAAATAGGCTAACCATTTCACTTCAAACCACCACAAGATAGGCCCTTGGGTCAGCACAATACACAAAAAAGCAAAACCAGGCGCAAGCAGGGCAAAGGTGAAGAAGTCTTGCTTTTCAAAAACAGCAATTCTTAAACTACGGGGGAGCTTAAGAGACACCACCATTGCGAAACAGCACAGCGCTAAACCAATTTCAAAGGTATACAGGACATTCCAGTTATTCACGTCAATGAGATACGGAGAAATGATCCATGCCAAAGGAATACCGAGCTGCTGAAAGCCTAAAGCCAAATAAATACTGCGACCAAAATTTTCCCGCTTAAAGGCCTGCATAATGTAATACATGCCCAAAGAGCTAAGTGGTGCTGCAACCATGCCGCTAATAAAACGTACCAATACCGCCATTTCAAAGGTATGCACAAAGACGTGTAGAACCAAAACCACAATAAAAATCAGTAGGCCAATTTCAGAAAATAGACGTAGACCGTATTGCTGGCGGGCTTTAAACAGAATCAGGTTCGCACTGACATTGGCCATGACATAGGCCGCAGGAATCAATGCCACCTCAGAGGGTGTTAGTCCATATTCGCCCTGAATTAAGGGCAAATTGGCGGTAATAAAACCATTACTGAGACTTGCAGACAGTGCGACAAACAAACCAATAAAAAAATACACGAAGCGCTTAGGCGTGGAGTGCGCAATCACGGCAGGAGAGCCGGGCAAGGTTGGTTTTTCTTCAGCTGTCCAGTTTGGCGCGGGTTCGAGTAAACGCGGTGGCTGTGTCATGAGTGGTGACCTTTATGCCCGAATACCATTGAGTAAGAGCTCAATCGCACGCTGTGCAAGTTGTTGTTGCTCTATATCGGTCAACCCTTGAAATGAAGTCCTTAAAATGGCCGTAATCATGGCGTAATCTTGGGTAGTCAAATCGGGGCGGCATACGCCGTGCTGAATAGCTTGATCAATCAAAGGCTGTAAAATCGCATCGCGGCGCGCGTAGATATCGACCATGACGGGATCATCACGCTCAATCACCCGCCAATATTCCATCAGTGCAGTTAAATACGGTAAGTTATAGACATGGTTTTCAATTAAACGAATAAAACCATCGTCATACTGAGAAAACGCTTCAGCACGAACTGCAAGACGTTCCAAAGCTTGCTCCATGAGTGCAATCACTAAGGCACGACGGTCATCAAAATTACGATAAAAAGTCGCCCGTCCGACATTGGCTGCGTTAATCACCTGTTGTAAGGGCGCATTTATCCCGTGTGTACGAAAAACCTGAACTGCGGCTTCCAGCAATTCCTCACGGTTTTGTGCAGCACGCTGTTGCCTACTGGTCATGGTGATTATTTCATTTGATTTGGGGGTGCTATTATTTAACGGACAAAAGTGTCCGTTGTAAATATTCAATCCTGTAAGATTTTGTAAACCCCTTTGTCTTTTTCTAATTTAATCTAATTTCGATAAGAAATATGCGACTCGGAAACGTCATCTGCAACCTGCATGGTGTAAATAAGATAATGTTTATTCGTTATATTTGAATAAATCCAAGAAATGAACAGGTTTTGCAGATGACAATGGTTTTGCCTACTTTTGTCGAAACAAAAGTAGGGCGAGCCGCAGGCTGATGAAGAAATTGAATAAAACAAGATAAGACTCCGCCAAGATAGTTTTTTCAATACGTCGGATAAATATTTAAATCGAATTTTGGTTAACTTAAATCATTTATACTATTGTTTTATCTACGAATAGTTGATATTTCTTTTAATAAAGAAAATATGCAGAGAACCATCATGTAGATGGATAAGAGTTGTAACAAAGTCGATAGGATTGGAAAAATAAAAGTGCTATGCTGAAAGAACAATAATGATAAATGAGGGGATATGATGAAAACTTTATCTACCCTAGTATTGGTTTTATTGCTCACTCAACTGACCGCGTGTGATGCAAAAAAGGATTTGAATCAGCCTAGAACTGAGGCTCGTACCATGATTATTGGTGGTGTTCCTGTGCATGATCGTGACTATAAACTTCCATCACAAGAAATGGCTTTTAATCAGAAAACGCCTACACAGGCTGATACGTACTAATAGGTGAAAATAGGGAGGCATATTGTCAGTACATGGTGGTGCAAGGTGCGATGTACAGTATAAAAGATGCATTGTGCTACGTCAGATTTGTAAAAATGTGAAGTAGACGTCTTACTTCCTGCAAATGTTTGTTGAATTAAAGCCTTACAAACGTATAAAAGGCCTTGTACTCGCCCAATATGCCCAAACTGTTATGGCTCAACTTGGCTAGATCAGTTCGATTTGCCAATTTGAAGCTTGAATCTCTAAGTTATTTTGCCTGAGTTGCTGGCTAATTGCATCGGCTTGTTTTTGCAAGTCTGCAACCGTAATGGTTTTAACCCAGCGAATTTCACTGGAACTATAACGACCATTTTCACGTCGTGAACTGTCGATGGCCTGTTGAATAATACGATGCTGTTGTGTGAGTAAATCACGTGTGTTTAAAACACTGAGCATGGATTGACCCGTACTGGTTTTAGCTTGAGCATTGGTCGCATGAATTTTTTCAATCAGATGATGTAATTCTGTATTCACACTAAAGGCCTCACCCATCAGCGCATTGGGGTCTTCACTCAGTTCATCGCCTTCTTGGATTAGCACATTATTGTTGATGCGTTGTTGTAAAGAGGTGAGTTTGGTTTGTAAATCACTACGCAATAAAAGTGCTTCTGCTAGTTTCATAGATTTGTTTTTAAAGTTTTAGATGAGTCTTATGCTGCATCTGTACAGTCAAAGCTTCAAGTGAGTTTTGTAATTTTTATGAAATCTAAAATCATGAGAAAACGATAGAAAAGCACTTAGTCAGTTTCGGTATTTTATTTAAAACGTGGAGGTGTTTTTCCTATGTTGATTAGTCAATTTATTTACTAATGAGGTATAAAGTTTTATCTAATTTTTCTTTTTATCCAATTTAAAATTAGGTGCGTACACGGCCTCAACATTTCAATAAAGTACAAAAGGTGTTTGCGTAGGCAATAACCTTACTTTTGATAGGCCAAAAGTAAGCAAAAGCCTTTGTTACCCATACATAACATCCCTGTTATGATGGATAACGTGTGGCATCCCTGCCACACTCGCGTATCCAAACGTTGCTTAAATTAAACTATGTAATAGTAGCGACATAAAGGTGCTCTTATCACTATTATTAAAAGCTTAGTGGAACACGGTTTCCAAAGCTTTCAAACCGACCTTTGGATCAAGCAGACCATTGTAAATTTCAGGGATTTCACGTTCGACCCCAAAGAATTCATAAATGGCAAGCATCGCTCCACGAACTGAATATTCCACAGTAAAGACCACGTCATCTTCAATTTCCACAAACTGTCCAAGGAAGGCAAAGTTTTGTGAGCCTTGTGGAATTACCTGTGGACGATCCCCCGGCTTACGGCAGGCGAATAGGGCAGAGGCATATGGCATCATGGCAGTGGTTACATTGGTGGTTGCCAAAACATGATCTAAAATGTCGTCAAAACCGAGCTGTTTAATCAGTTCTATCAGGATTTCTTGCCCAGTGGTTTCGGACATTGGTTTCTTGATGTAATCGCCCATATGATCAATTTGGAAACCGTAGCCCCATAAGGTATACAGGCCTTCAGGTAAGTCGGCAAAGTGTGGCTGTGCAGGAACCACGATGGATAAATGCCAACCCGACTCATACCAAGTCATCAGTGCGCCTGTACCTGGCTCATTGCCTGTATAGTCAATAATACGTTTAAGCAGCACGTCATCTTTCATGGTCAGGGTGAAAGACTCCCACTTATGTTCATCGATATTGCCATAAAAAGTCATTGGACGGCCAAAGTCTGGGGCTTTTTGTGCTAGCGTTTCCCAAAGTGTCCAGCCATGATCTTCTCGATTACGAACGAGGGCAGGCACGTCATGATTGCCACCATAACGTGAGTCTGCGGTAATAGAGCCTAAAGTGAAAATGGCTAAATCATTGGCTTTCAGATTAATTTGCTCTGAGCCTTCAGGCAATTGTACATATAGTCGCGAGGTATGGCGTTCTTGGGTTTCAGCATTGGTAATGAAATCCGCATCTGTGACATAGTGTCCAAAACGCACATCGACGCCTTGTGCGACTAGCCAACGCTGTAGGGGCAGAATCATCGAATCATATTGGTTGTACTTGGTCCGTTTCACACCCGCTAAGGTATGAATGCGTGGCAATTCTTGAATAAAACGCAAGAAATAGCGTCTTAACTCTGCTGCACTGTGCCATTTTTGAAAAGCGAAAGTCGTGCGCCACATGCGCCAGAAATTGGTTTCAAAAAAGGCTTCATCAAAAAACTCATCAATGCGGCGACTGCCAATTTTTTCTTCTTTTGAAGCCAATAGGCGCAGCATCTGCGCACGATGTAGTGTATTCAGACCAAGCTTTGCCGCATCCGCAATGACATGTTCGGCATCAATCAAACGTGCATTGGCGTGGGTTTTCACTTGTTCATTAAACTCACGACATTCTTCACGTACCGAAACGTTTGGATTTTCCAAAGATGGAATACTGGAAAATAAATCCCATAGGCACAAATAAGTTTCATCGGTCAGCATTCGCCCACCACGTGTTACCCAAGCTTGCGCGGCATGTGGAGTATGTCCACCATCCATTGAGCCACCTGAAATATCGAGTTCTTCTAAAATATGGATATTTTTGGCAGGGACTTTGGCATCACGGATCGCAAATGCAGCAGCAGCCATACCTGCGATACCACCACCAATGATCCAAAGATGGGATTGTTGCGCGTCTAATGGGGTGCGCTTCTTATTTTGCATGGTTCACCTGTAATTATGATGTTAAAAATTATGAAGTTAAAAAATGTGGTTTTTAGAAATAAAACCTTATAAATAGTAAGTCTTTTTATATATGAAAAATGTATGAAAAGGGAAGCAATTCCCTCATTATATTTTGTAATCAAAAATAAGAACATGATGGCTATTTTTAATACACATTTGTCTTTTTATTAAAATTGAATATGATCTAAATAACTGATGTTGAAGTTTATTCTTGAGTAATTGCTCTATTGTTGTTTTCACTATGGCCTATGCCGAATTTACTTAAAAATAGGCTTTTTATTTATCATTAAAAAATATAATGGGTGTACAAGCTGTGGCTTGATTACGATATAAATGTGAAAAATAACTGATAAAGTGAATATCGTAAAAACTTTGTTTAGCGTAAAATCGCAGCTGATAAATTCTCTCAATTTAGAGGTCACTCTTGGAATCATTTTGGATTTTGGGCTCCATTGCCTTTGCATTAATGTTAGGCGCAATGAGCCCTGGACCGACGTCGATTTATGTAGCAAAAAATTCGATTGCGATTTCTCGAAAGCATGGCCTCTTTACCGCACTGGGGACAGGAACAGGCGCAGCTGTTTTTGGTCTGTTGGCTGTACTTGGTTTACAAGCCTTTTTGTTGGCTGTGCCGTCAGCGTATTTGGCCTTAAAAATTTGTGGTGGGTTCTATTTGCTTTGGCTCGCGTTTAAAATTATTAAACATGCCAAAGAGCCGATTGAGGCAGATCATTCCAGCTCAAAAGCAATGACTTTACGCCGTGCCTTTATGACTGGCTTAATTACCCAGCTGTCCAACCCTAAAATTGCGATTGTTCTAGCCAGTATTTTTACTGCACTTTTACCCAAAGAAATCCCAACTTATTACTATTTTGTACTACCTATCCTATGTTTCTTTATTGATGCGGGTTGGTGTTCGTTGGTTGCAGTGGCATTGTCTGCTGAAAAGCCGCGCCGTGTGTATTTGAAGTTTAAAGCCGTATTTGACCGCGCAGCAGGGGCAGTGATGACAGTGTTAGGTTTGAAACTTATTTTTGGAATGAAGTGATAAGTTTCAAAACAACAAAACTGGATTTTGTATAGGTAACTAAAAGCTAAATGGTTATAATCCCTTTGATTTTTTTAATGATTTTTAAATTAAAGATTTGAGGGATAAATTTTGAATAAATCTATATTTTTGGCCGTTTTGAGTGGCTTAGCATTATCTGCATGTTCAACAACAGAAACATCAAAAACAATTCAATCACCGCAAGTAACTGCGGCAGTGGCGACAGTTAAATACGCTGGCGCTAAAACGCCTGTTTCTGTAGGAAAATTTGACAACCGCTCAAGCTACATGCGTGGCATTTTTTCAGACAATATTGACCGCTTAGGTGGTCAGGCGAAAACTATTTTAGAAACGCATTTACAGCAATCGGGCTATTTCTCTGTCCTAAACCGTGACAACCTTGCTGAATTAAAACAAGAAGCAGGCTTTACTAAATCATCTCAATCCATTAAAGGCGCACGTTATGTATTAACGGGCGACGTGTCTGAATTTGGCCGTAAAGAAGTTGGTGATCACCAGCTATTTGGCATATTGGGCCGTGGTAAAACCCAAATTGCTTATGCCAAAGTGAACTTAAATATTGTCGATGTAAAAACAGCAGAAATTGTTCACTCTGTGCAAGGTGCAGGCGAGTATGCACTCAGTGAACGTGAAATTTTAGGTTTTGGTTCTACTGCTTCTTATGACTCAACTTTAAACGGTAAAGTTCTAGATTTGGCTGTGCGTGAAGCGGTTAATAATTTGGTGTTGGATATTCAAACCAATAAGTGGTCTGCGCAGTAACTGGTTTGAATCAATGAAAAAAATCGTATTGGTTTTAGGTGTGATCTGCACCATGACTTTGGTGGGCTGTGTTTCAGCGCCAAAATCGTTATACAGCTGGGGCGAATACCCGCAGCAAACCTATTTGATGTTGAGTCTGCCAGAAAAGACTTCTCCACAAGAACAGATTGGCAAACTTGAAAAAGATATTGAAAAAGCCAAAGCCAAAAATGCAGCAGTGCCTCCGGGCTTGTATGCGCATTTGGGTTTATTGAATTTAAATATCAATAATGGGCCACGTGCTGTTCAGTATTTTGAGCTTGAACGCCAAACTTACCCAGAGTCGACAGTATTAATGGATCGTCTTTTGAAAAAAATGACGGCTCAGTCTGCGGTAGGGAGTGTGAAGTGAAAAATTTCAAAAAACTATGCATACTTGGCCTTGCTGTGACACTCTTCACAGGTTGTGCTACGACACCAAAAAGCAATCGTGACTTATCTGCATATCATGCCAATATGCCAAAATCCATTTTGGTATTGCCGCCTGTAAATGAGTCACCCGATACACGGGCAACCTATGGGTATTGGTCTACTGTGACTTTACCTGTAGCAGAAGCGGGCTATTATGTGTTCCCCATTTCTGTGGTCGATACGCTATTTAAAGAAAACGGCGTAACCAACGGCTATGATGCGCAGCAAATTCCAATTCAGAAACTCAATGAAATTTTTGGAGCGGATGCCGCACTGTATGTCAAAGTTAAAGAATATGGTTCTAAGTATCAGGTGATTCAATCCGTTTCGACCGTTGCGGTCGAGGCAAAATTGGTGGATTTAAAAACTGGAGCATTATTATGGGAAGGTCAGGAAAAAATCCAACAAGCCAATAATAATAGCAACGCGGGTCTGGTCGGGATGTTAGTCGGTGCTTTGATTGACCAAATTTCCAATCACCTATCGGACAAAGCCTATGTGCTGTCTAACAGTGTGAGTACGCAGTTGTATGCTCCACAGTTGATGCAGCAAAAAGGGTTGCTATATGGACCTCGCTCTCCGCATTTTGTACAAAACTCGATGAGTCCACAGTAGTAAAAAAATCCCCTCAAATGAGGGGATTTTTTATGATTTAACAAACTTCTATTTGTTTTGAAGAGACTTTTAACTCTCAGCCCAAAGAAGAGGTAATTTTCGTATAAATTAATCCTTAAAATGCACAGGAATCCATTGATAGCTTTTCCCATCTGCTGAATAGATATGTCCAATAGCAGGGAATGGCAAGTGTGGTGCTGCAATGGTTTGCCCGCCTTTTGCATATTCAGCAAATTGCTTTAAGCGGGTTTGAACTGCTTTTTTCGGATCGATATCATAATCGATTGCGGTTTCTGGCTTGTCGAATTGCACAGTATGAGAGTGCACAATGTCACCAATAAAGATCACCGTTTCGTCTTTGGTTTTCAGCTCATAGCTAAAATGTCCCGGCGTATGCCCCGCGGTATTAATGACTTTAAAACCCTGAACTTGATCACCCAATTGATACGTTTTGAAGCGGTTTTTGGCTTGATAGGGTGCAATGGCTTGTTTAATTTTTTCAACAGTTCCTAAGTAGCCTGCTTGCTTTTCTTTCGGGAGCTTTTCGACCTGTTTCGGGTTTAGCCAATAGTTTGCTTCATCGTTCGAAACATAAACCGTTGCATTTGGAAAGTTTGCCACGCCATTTTGACTAATGCCACAGACATGGTCTGGGTGCAGGTGCGTCAGTAAGATGGTATCGACTTGCTTTGGTTGATAGCCTGATGCTTTTAAGTTGCTTAACACTGAACCTAAATGTGCGCCAAAACAGCTCGCAGCACCACTATCCACCAAAACCAGTGAATGACCTGTATTCACGAGGAAGGCATTGACAGAGGTTTGAACGCCTTTGGCTTGGTCGGCAGCGTATTTCTTTAATATTTCATGCACATCTTTTTCTGGAATGTTTTGAAAGAGTTTAGGCGACATGAAATTGGTGCCATCGAGCAGGGCCGTGATTTGTACATCACCCGCTTGGTATTGATAATAGCCAGCGACTTGTTTTTGTTGGGGGATGGGGGCAGGTGGGGAAAGGGCGAAGGTTGATGAAAATGCAGTAGCTAATAAGCCTAGAACGGTGAGTTTAGATTTCAATTTTTTCATAGGAATTCTTATAGATTTGATAGTGATATGTTTGTTCTAGCATAAGCTTGGTATAGTGACTAGATGAACGTTATAAAAATTAAAATGGTAACTTTTGAATGACGATACTACAAAATGCAATTGACTCAATTCAGCTTGGAATAGAAGACTATGAGTTAATTAAAGAAAATCCGAAAAGATTAATTTCCTGTACAAGAAATCTATTTTCAGGGATTTTGTTACTTTTTAAATATTATCTATACACAGTTAACCCAGATTTAATTTATATACCTTTAAAATCAAAAGAAAAGGGAAGGAAAAAAACATTAGACTTTAAGCAGCTCAAGGATAAATTAGATGAAAGTCAAGTTTTGATAGAATGGGGTGAGTTAGAAAAAATTCAAAAAATTAGAAATGATATTGAGCATAAATATAGCGATGAAAATCCTTTGATAATTTTAGGCTTAGTAGCAGTAAGCTTTAATGTAATAAATGATTTTGTTCGAAAATATTTACAACGAGATCCTATAGAAATTTTTGGTGAAGAAATTTGGTCGATCTTAATAGAAGTAGATCGGGTGTATCAGATTGAAAGGAACCAGTGTATTAATGATTTAGATTCAAATACATACTATAACTTTAAGATTTTAGAGCTTATCAAACAGTCTAATTATTCAGAATGTGGATTTGATGTCATTAAACCTCTGAAGAACAATACTAATTCCCATCAAATTGAATATAGATGTTTATCTTGCTTTAAAGAAACTGATTATCACGAATTGATTGTCTCCGCTATAGAGCAAGAAGTTGACTATCAACAGAGAAGAGATTCAATGTTTGGAGACTCATTAAACGAAGTATTTTGCACATGTCCATCATGTTGGACGAATGCCTACTCGATAGAAAGTTGTTTTTGTTTTTCATGTCAATATCAGGCAAAACAGATTTGTGATGTATGTGAGTCTAGCTTAACTGGAGATGAAATTAGTTTTCAAAGTAAGTTCTGTAGCGCTTGTCGAAATAGATATGAAAAAGTAATGGCAGAATAGTTTGTTTATTTAATTACCTTTACCTTTGAATGAGCAAAAGTAACAAAACCCCTTTGTTCACTAGAGGGCACATCCATGTGCCCCCTAGTGAACGGGCGACATCCATGTCGCTGGTCATTTGATTAGATAATGGTTTTCTCATCTTTTTTATTAAAAGAGAGCGTGTAATTAAATTATTCCCTAATGAAAGTTCCTTCTCCCTGAGGGAGAAAGCTAGGATGAGGGGGGAGAAACAGCAAATAATAAAAAAGCCCCTACAACGTAGAGGCTTTTCTTTTAATGATTAAACCTTAAGATACTTTATCACCAGCTTTAGCACCAGATTCAGGTGAAATCACCCAGACACCTTCGCCATTACCCGCAGCGAGTACCATACCGTTTGAAATACCAAAACGCATTTTACGTGGTGCAAGATTAGCCACCATCACCACCAATTTACCTTTAAGATCTTCTGGTTGGTAAAACTCACGAATACCACTGAATACATTACGCGGTTCAGCTTCACCCACGTTTAAAGTCAATTGAAGTAATTTGTCCGAACCCTCTACCGTTGCAGCTTCTAAAACTTCAGCGACACGGAGGTCAACTTTCATAAAGTCTTCAATACCAATCACTTCTGCTTCACCAACTTTAGGTTCAACTTTCGCAGGTGCAGTTTTTTTCTCTTTCTTTTTCTCAACTTTTACAGGTTCAGCCGCAGCCGCTAAAGAGTCTTTAGAAGCATCGACCATTGCCGCAACGGCTTTCGGGTCTACACGTTGTATTAAAGGTTGGAACAATGCAATTTCATGATCAACCAATGCTGTTTGAGCAGAAGCAAAGTCAAAGCGGTCTAGTTTTAAGAACTCTTGCACTCGAGCCGCTAAGGTTGGAAGTACAGGCGCAAGGTACACAGCCAATTGATGGAACAGGTTAATTCCCACCGAACATACATCATGTACTTGCTGTTCTTCGCCCTCAACTTTTGCTAAAGCCCAAGGTTTTTTCTCATCAATATATTGGTTGGCTTTATCTGCAAGCGCCATAATTTCACGAATCGCAGCAGAGAACTCACGTGCTTCATAGGCTTTCGCAATTGAATCGCCTGCATCAATAAAGCTTTGTAGCAATTCAGGCTCTGCACAAGTTGCACTTAACTTATTATCAAATTTAGTATTGATAAATTTTGCACAGCGACTGGCAATGTTGACCACTTTACCAACCAAATCTGAGTTTACTTTCTGAACGAAATCATCCAAGTTCAGATCAGAGTCTTCAACTTTATCAGACAGTTTAGACGCGAAGTAGTAACGTAAATATTCAGGGTTTAAGTGTTCTAAATACGTTTCAGCCTTGATGAATGTCCCGCGAGACTTCGACATCTTCTGACCGTTCACCGTCAAGAAACCATTGACGAATAAACCTGATGGCGTACGGTAGTTTGCACCTTCAAGCATTGCAGGCCAGAACAGCGCATGGAAGTAAACGATGTCTTTACCAATGAAGTGATAGACTTCTTTGTCAGAGTCTTTCTTCCAAAAGTCGTCAAAGCTTAAATCAGGACGTTTAGCTTTGATATAGTTTTCAAAACTCGACATATAACCAATCGGTGCGTCTACCCAAACGTAGAAATATTTATTTGGTGCATCTGGAATTTCAAAACCGAAATACGGCGCATCACGTGAAATATCCCAGTCCGATAAACCCGCTTCAAACCATTCATCCAGTTTGTTGGCAATCGAAACAGGTAAGCGACCTTGGTCACGTGTCCATTTTTGCAAATATTCTGAGAAATTCGGCAGTTTAAAGAAGTAATGATCTGAAGATTTTTCTACAGGCGTCGCACCACTTAAAGTTGATTTTGGGTTTAAAAGCTCAGTCGCATTGTATGTTGTACCGCAGACTTCACACGCGTCGCCATATTGATCTTCCGATTTACATTTCGGGCACGTGCCTTTAATGAAACGATCCGATAAGAACATGCCTTTTTCAGGGTCAAAAAGCTGGTTGACAGGACGGATGGCAATATTGCCTGCTTCACGGTTTTTCACATAAATTTCAGAAGCACGAGAGCGGTTTTCATCACTATGGGTTGAATCATAATGATCGAAATGCACGCCAAAACCGTCAAAATCACGGATGTGTTCTTTTTGCACATTGGCGATTTGGTCTTCAGGTGAAATACCATTGGCTTCGGCACGTAGCATGATAGCTGTACCGTGAGCATCATCCGCACATACATAAGTCACATCGTGTCCCATTGCACGCATGGCACGAACCCAAATATCTGCTTGGATATAACCGAGTAAGTGTCCCATATGGATGGGGCCATTGGCGTATGGTAGGGCGTTAGTGACTAAAATATTACGCACGGATATGACTCTCTCATTCGTATTTTATATAAGGTCAACGATTTTACCTTAGATAGCCGCGACTTGCACAAGTGAATCGGTGAAAAGTTTTCAAATGAGACTAAAGCCCATATGAATTGATCGCTAGATTGAGCATCAATCGCTAATTTGAGCCAGATACTGAAAAAATCATGGGAAATGCATGGTCTAAAACGGCATAAAGCAGCTTGTTCATCTTTTAATGAAAGATTGAAGGGATTGTTCAAAATTCAAATGATGGAACTTAAAACTAATGCGTATTTTCTCTATATTCATGCGCTATTAACAGCGATAATACTTAGATTCAGCCCGTTTTTAAGAGTATGCCGTCTATGATCGATGATGATTTTGATTTCGACCAACCCGTGACCCGAATTCCGCAAAATCCACAAGCGACTAAACTACTGGGCAATCGACTTTTACAACAAGCTGAACAATATCTTGCTTCAATGGGTAGTCGACCACATGCACAATTGGTCGAGTCGCTCCGTCAGCTCGAGTCTGAAGATCCGTACTTTGCGGTAATGGCGGATCAACTTGAGTATGAAAGTGATGATCCAATCGCCAATGACGTGCTCAATCTGTTGTATTTCTGGCAAATAGCCCATGAAAAAGAAGCGGATATGACTAAGTTTCAATTGCCCGATTTAATTCAAACGGACTATTTCCAAACGACTTTGTTTGACGCTTACGACGCGATGGATTTGGGGGCATTCCAAGCTCAGCGCCGCAGCGTGATTGAAGAAACTTTAAAACTATATCAACAGCAGTGTTATGCAGGTTGTATTACGGTTCTTTATGGTCAAATTGAAGGGATTTTGACCGATGCGTTGATTGAGCATGGGTATTTACAGCAAAATCAAACCAAGTTTGTCGATGTCTATAAAATCGTACCAGGTTTGAAAGGCCATGAGGTCAAAAGCCTATGGCATAAAGTTAAAATTGCCAGTGAAATCAACCCGTATTTCCTAAGCCTTGAAGCATTGAAAATGGATGCGAGTTCTAGTGTCACGGCCAGCCGTCATAATATGGTACATGGCGCAGACGTGACCCATTTCACTCAAGCACGCAGTTTCATTTTGTTTATTTGGCTGTTTGCAGTTATCAGCTTTATCAGTACTTTAAAGCGTTAGTCTCTTCCGTTGAGTGGTACAGGATGGTGTTTAAATTGATGCATCCTGTACAGCTATTGTTTCCAAATGATGCAAATGACGTCAGCACTTAAAAAGCAAGGTATAACTCTGAGTTAAGCAAAATTTTAAATACGAAAGAGGGCTGTGACATGACAAATGACAATAAACTCGATGATTTAAAAACCAAAGCGACTGAGTTGGGTGAAGACTTGAATTTGAAAGCTCAAGAGGCAAAACTCGAAGGCAAGAAAGTGCTGGAAGATGTCAAACATCAGGCTACTGAAGCCAAGCTTGATGCTGAAAAGCAGCTGACTGACTTAAAGCAGAACGCAGCAAAAAGTAAAGCCGAAGGCGATGCAGCTTTTGAGCAAAAGTTGGAGTCTGCACAAGCCAAAGCTGAGCACGCGAAACAAGTCGCGCAGGAAAAATTGGATCATTTTAAAGTTGAAGCAGGGCATAAACTGGATGAGGCGAAACTTAAAGCCACTGAGTTAAAGCATGAGGCCGAAATTAAACTGGAAGAATTTAAGGTGCAAGCCACTGAAAAGTTTGATGAGTTGAAAAAGAAAGCCACAGAAACACTGCAAAAGTTTAAAAAAGACGACCAAGCTTAATCCGTCTGAAACGGCGAATGTCGATTTTTCCGAATTTGCGAATACTATGGCGTAGACTGTGTACTGAGTGCAGGGTCTGCGTCTAAATTAAACCACATGATGCTCTGAATTTGATTGTTCACGGTGCGAATGGTGTAACGATAGTTTGCAATTTCATATACATATACAGTCTCAAGTGGGCTATTCGGCGCACTGCTGATTGGGGTAGAGGACATAGAAATTGGCGATAAATCGATTTTTTTCTGCATGTCTTGAACTTGATCACCGATAGTCACCGTTTGACCCGCAGGGGTTTTAAATGAATTGGTTGATGTATCTGCAAAACTAAAGCTAGATATGGTGCAAGCCAAAACAACCACGGCCCAAAGTTTCATTTTTTTCTCCCCAAATCGCGTCAAGATAGAACAATAGAATATAGATATTTTGCTATGCAATAACATCACCTTAAATGGGGAGATTAGATTGTACTTACAATTCTTTACGTTCAAATTTGATGTAATTCACTGATTTTATTTTTTCAGTTAGCTTAAACGACTAAGCTTTGTTCTGTGATATTCAGCGTATAAAACCAACTAAAAAGCTAGGAATACTAAATTTCATGGCATAATCCATAAATACTGAACTTAACCTAAGTTCGTTTTGTGGTTAAACTATAGCATTCAGCTGAATACTCGAATTTGGAGTACATATATGTCGTGGCTTTCTTCTCTTAAATCAGTTTTTTCTCCTGCGCAGGAGGTAAAGGAAGAAGAAATCCAAACAGTACTGCAAAACTATATTTTGCCCAATTCAAACTATGCGTTGAAAGACCGCATTACTCAAGTGAATGTGCAGGGCAATATTCTGCAAATTACCATCAATACTTTTCCTGCCGAAGCCGATGATTTACAAAAGATTCATGATGATTTGGCGGTTGCATTTGAAGCATGCGGTATCAAAGAATTAAACATGCATGTGATTCAACAAAAAACGGGACATAAAGAAAAGTCAGGTGGCTGTGGACATCAGCATGCTGAAGGTGAGAGCTGTTCAAGCCAAGCAAAAGAGGCTGCACCGAAAAGCAATTTACCCCCAGTGGTTGATGCTTCAGGCTCAGCACCCAAAGCAGTTGCACAACCCGTTGAAACTGATACAAACAATCCACCCATTCAAAAAGCAGCGCCACAACAACGTGATGTGCCGAAGCATCCGCGTATTCAAAATGTGATTTTGGTGTCCTCGGGTAAGGGGGGCGTGGGCAAATCCACTACCACGGTAAACCTTGCACTTGCTTTGCAAAAGCTAGGCTTAAAAGTTGGTGTCTTAGATGCGGACATTTACGGTCCAAGTATTCCGACCATGTTGGGCAATGCGGGCAAAACGCCGATGATTGAAGCGGAAAATTTTGTACCCTTAGATGCCTATGGTTTGGCAGTGTTATCGATTGGGCATTTAACAGGTGATCACAATACTCCTGTGGCTTGGCGTGGGCCGAAAGCGACAGGTGCGTTGATGCAACTGTTCAATCAAACCTTATGGCCTGACTTAGATGTATTGATGATTGATATGCCACCGGGCACAGGTGATATTCAGTTGACGCTTGCGCAGCGTATTCCTGTGACAGGTGCGGTGATTGTCACCACACCGCAAAATGTGGCACTTATGGATGCGACTAAAGGCATTGAGTTATTTAACCGCGTACATATTCCAGTTATGGGTGTTGTGGAAAATATGTCGACCCATATTTGCTCAAATTGTGGATTTGAAGAGCAAATTTTTGGTACGGGCGGCGGTGATAAACTGTCTGAGCAATATGCTATTCCGCTGTTGGGACGTTTACCTTTAAATGTACAAATCCGTGAAAATGCGGATGCGGGCAAGCCTTCTGTTTTAGTGGAAGACAGTGCAGCAGACAGCTATATGCAGATTGCTGAAAAAATTGCAGCCGCACTGCCTCAGGCTGAAAAAGATCAGACTCGTATTTTCTAAATGAGCCATAAAAAAGCCCAACACATTAAGTTGGGCTTTTTTTGTTTCTTTTTTAGGAGAGTGAATAGGACTGATTTTGTTTTTTGGCTTGCATAAGATTAATGCTGATCGCAATCACCACCATCACAATCCCGATAATATCAGTCACAGTTTCAGGGATAATCATACATAAAGCACCTGCACCTAAGAAAATTCGCCAGAACCAGTTCAAACCAACTTTAAAGTAACCTTCAACTGCTGCACCCAGCGCCAAAATACCGACTACTGAGGTAAAGACAATACTCACAATAGTTGTCCATGCAGGAAAGGCAAACTCACGTGCATTGACTGCGACGTTGGCCGTATCAATCATCAGCATGGCAGGGTTATAGACGAACAGGAACGGGACAATGAAACCAGCCAAAGAGAGTTTCAAGGCTTGGAAACCTGTGCGCATTGGGTCGCCCCCTGCGATTCCCGCACCTGCAAAGGCGGCTAAGGCGACAGGTGGCGTAATATTGGCAAACAGACCAAAGTAGAACACAAACATATGCGCCACCAGTGTGGGAATATCAAAGTTTGCCAAAGCGGGTGCAGCCATGGTCGCGGTAATGATATAGGCTGGAATCGAAGGAAGTCCCATGCCTAAAATCATCGATGCAATCATGGTAAAGAACAGCGTTAGAAATAGGCTGCCTGCACCGATGCTCATAATCGAGGAGGTCATGACAGAGCCAAAGCTGGTCAGGCTCACTACACCAATAATAATCCCCACCACAGCACAGGCTGCCATGACTGAAAGGGATTGTTTTGCACCATCGGCGAGCGCTTCTAATATTTCTTTGAAGCCCATACGGGTCGATTTGCGGAAACTCGCCACAATCACAGTTAAGACAATGGTGTAGACCGCGGCATAACTGACAGGAATGGATTGAAAGAGGAAAAACACCAAGGCCACGATTGGAATAAGTAAGTGCCCTCGCTCTTTTAGGACATCTTTAACCCGTGGTAAATCCGCTTTCGGTACGCCTTTTAAATTGTCTTTACCAGCACGGAAATGAACCTGCGCCATCACACCTAAATAGTAGAGCAAAGCTGGAAGGGTGGCTGCAAGGGCAATGGTGCCATAACTGACACCCGTGGTTTCAGCCATAATGAAGGCACTGGCTCCCATCACCGGGGGTAAAATTTGTCCACCTACAGAGGCACTGGCTTCAACAGCACCTGCAAAATTTTTGTGGTAGCCAATTTTTTTCATCAGGGGAATGGTAAATGAACCAGTACCTACGACATTGGCCACTGCTGTGCCATTAATGCTGCCCATAAATCCACTGGAAATGACGGCAACTTTTGCAGGACCACCTTGTTTATGTCCCGCAAGTGCCATCGCAAGATCATTAAACAGTTTTCCCATGCCTGATTTCGCCAGAAAAGCACCAAACAAAATAAACAGGAAAATAAAAGTGACTGAAGCACCGATTGCGGAAGAATAAAGTCCTTCGGTTTTTAAATACATTTGCCCGAAAATATCACTAATACTATATGGACGTGTCAATAAACGATCAGGGACCCAGTCATAGTGGCTAAAAAACGGATAAGACAGAAAGACTAAACCTAAAATAGGCAGCATCCATCCCATGACCCGCCGAGCACCTTCAACCACCAGCACCACGGCTAAAATGGCAAAAACAATATCTAAAGTGTTTGGAATACCCCCACGCGTAGTCATAATGGCTTGATATTCTTTCCAAAGGTACAAAAAGGTTGCTAAAGAGGCTAAGGCAAGTAACCAATCCAGCCAAGGGATGCTTTGTCGTGAACTGGACTGACGCGCAGGATAAAGTAGAAAGATCAAAACCAAGCCAATAGCGACATGGGCGGAACGTTGAATCAGTTCGGGTAGTGGATTAAAGGTAATAAATAAATGAAATAAGGAATAGAAAATAGCAATAGCCGCTATGAACCATGCCACAGATTTGTTGCTTGGGGAACGAGTCACTGACTCACGATCAAATTTTTCTAAAATGGCTTGTTGTTGTTGCTCATCTAATTGTTCAGGGGCAACTTTTTCTTCATTTTGAGTCATCGGCATTCTCCGATCTGCCATGCTTTCCACAAGGGCTGTTGTTGTGCTGTAATTTGCACCAAGGTGTAATCTGGATATTGTTGAAAAATAGGCCAGACGCGCTGGTGAATGATGATACTGCCTTGCATATTCTTGGAAATGATCCAGTTGATTTGATCAATGCGCCGATTAACTTTCATTCTGACCATACCGTCTTTTTGAAAGATGATGGGATAGTCATTCGGTGTGCCTGCACCGAAAGAAATCAGGTCGGTGTAGCGCAATATAAAGTGTTGTTGCTCTCGTTGATAGTTTTCAACCCAACGAGTTTTTTCAACTGAATGTTTCCATTGCAAACTAAATTGTGCTGTTGAAATTCGGCACTGCATTTGAGCAACAGTTACTTCGCTATAGCGAACAGGCAAGAACAACAGCCCGCATAAACCGAGTAGAAAAAGTGCAGTAAACACTGCACTTTTTTTCAGCTTCATTTTTTCGCTGCGAGTTCGTCGTAATAACGCTTAGCCCCAGGGTGTAGCGGAGCAACCACGCCTTTTTGAGCCGTTTCCAGATTAATTTCTGTCGCTGCCTGATGTGAGTTGGCCAATTGTCCTAAACTATCAAAGAAAGTTTTGGTCAGTTTATAGACATCATCTTCAGAAAGGTCGGAACGGACCACTAAAGCATTCATAATGGCCGCAGTTGGAATATCTTCTGCATTGCCATAAGTGCCTTTCGGAATATTCAGAGATAGGAAATAGGTTTGGTTTTTGGCGATTTGTTTCACTTTCTCAGGATCGATCCCGACCAGTTGTAAATCGAAACCTTGTTGCAGTTCCATCAAGGATGAGTTGGGGATACCACTGGTTAAGAATGCAGCATCAATTTTTCCACCCTTTAAAGCATCCGCGGCTTCAGCATAGCCTAGATAGTCGACCTTCACGTCATTGTAAGTAATACCAAAACCATTTAAGAGGGTGCGCGCATTAACTTCAACCCCTGAGTTTTGGGCACCGACAGCAATACGCTTACCTTTTAAGTCTTCAAGCTTTTTAATGCCTGATTTTTTTGATGCCACAATTTGTACATAGTTGGGATAGAGTGCCGCCACTTGTTGGACATTATCAATTTTCCCACTGGCAAAACTGCCAGTGCCATTCAGTGCTTCGGTTAAGCTGTCACTCATGACAAAAGCCATTTCGACTTTTTTCTGTTTGAGTAAGTTAAGATTTTCTACCGATGCGCCTGTGGTTTGGGTTTTTGAATTTACACCGTAGGTTTTATTATAAATTTCAGCCAAACTGGTGCCAATCACGTTATATGGCCCAGATGCACCACCTGTCGCTATATTGACAAATTTACTTTGGAGTTTGTCGGATGCTTGTGCACTGGCTTCGGTTTGAGCATCGGCTGAAGTTGCGGTTTTATTGTCACTTGAGCATGCTCCTAGACCTGCAAGTGCAATTGAAAGTAGCGTGAGTTGAGTCCATTTTTTCATATACTTTTCCTCGTTTTATTATCTTCAAAGCCATTCACTTGGCTCTTTTATCCTTGACTTAGCGTGATCAGATTGATGAATAAAAATACGCATGTTTTAAAAAGTAACTGATTAAAAATCATTTGAATAGTTTTTTTTCATTAGGCATGTCTATTTGATTTATAAAATCATTGATTTGAAAAAAGAATAAAGCATGTGGCGTCATTTTTATGAATGCTAGATTGGGTAAGGGTCTTATACGTTATTTATGTTAAGTATTGAATGAAAATTAAAAAAACTGTTATCACGGTTCACTAAATTTGATTGCTTTCAGCATGGCAAGTCATTACGCTTATAGTTATATATATGTGGGTCTGTGAATATGGTCACTTGGTTTTTTATTGGTTTAGTGATAACCATTCTTCTAACTCCAGGACCAACCAATACCCTACTTGCCTCTTCGGGCATTCAAGTCGGTATTCGTAAATCTTTGCGTCTCATTCCAGCAGAAGCTTTTGGCTATCTCATTTCAATCACCGCATGGGGCTTCCTTATTGGAAAAGTGTCCGTACACTTGCCTTTATTGCCGACTATTTTAAAACTGTTCAGCGCAAGCTATATCATTTATTTGGCCATCAAATTATGGCGTACAGCCGATGCTGAAGTGAGTTTTAATCAACCGACTATTCGGGCGCGTGAACTGTTTTTGGCAACGTTATTGAACCCTAAAGCATTATTGTTTGCTTCAGCCATTTTCCCAACCATTGCGTGGACAAAACTGGATTATTATCTGTCACATATGTCGCTGTTTTTGGTTTTGATTGTTCCAATTGCTTTCTTTTGGACTTTTATCGGGTCAATTTTAGCGAGCAATAAAATTCGTTGGCTGAACCAATCTAACCTGCAAAAAACAGCATCGCTGGTTTTGATGAGTTTTTCGATTCCGCTGAGCTATTCTGCGATTTTAAGTTTTTAATTTAGTAATTAAAGACAGAAAATTTGCGAACTTAAACGCGCTTATTTTCATTGAAAGCGATTTCAGTTAAAGTACAACGCAATTATTGAAATTAAGCTTTTTGGAAAGAATAAATGGCTATTAAGTCCGATCGTTGGATTCGCGAAATGAGCGAAAAACACGGCATGATCGAACCGTATGCAGAAAACCAAGTTCGTTTAGATGAAAATGGTCAAAAACTCATTTCTTATGGCGTGTCGAGCTATGGTTATGACGTTCGTTGTGCACGTGAGTTTAAAGTTTTTACCAATGTTCACTCGGCAATTGTAGATCCAAAAAACTTTGATGATAAAAGTTTTATCGACATTGAAGCTGATGTTTGTATTATTCCGCCGAACTCATTTGCTTTAGCACGTACCGTTGAGTATTTCCGTATTCCGCGTAATGTGTTGACTGTGTGTTTGGGTAAATCGACCTATGCACGTTGCGGTATTATCGTAAACGTCACACCACTTGAGCCTGAGTGGGAAGGTCATGTTACTTTAGAGTTCTCGAACACAACGAATCTACCTGCGCGTATTTACGCCGGTGAGGGTGTTGCACAAATGTTGTTCTTCGAATCTGACGAAGTGTGTGAAACATCGTATAAAGACCGTGGTGGTAAGTACCAAGGTCAAACAGGTGTGACTTTACCGAAGACCTAAGTTATTGATATTTAAGAAAGCGGATCATTGATCCGCTTTTTTTATGTCAATTCATTCATCGGAAAATAAATATTATCGGACAGTTGGTTTTGCATTTGTGCTGAGTTTCAGCATAATCAATTGTGAATTAGAGTGCTTTGGTTGACGCAAATAAAAATTATAGTGCGCAGAGTAGAATGCCAAGCAAAGGATGCAGTACATAAAGATGCGGAGCATCGAATAATAAGGATGGTCGAGATGACGAATCGTATATATCCCGCAGGATTGAAAAAATCCTGTTTAGCTAGTCTTGTCGGACTCATGCTTGCGCAGTCTACATTTGCCCTTGAATCACTTTCCGATGAATATCTAGCGGATACTACGGGTGAAGGCATTGCTTTACTTCCTGAAAACTTCAAGATGGTGTTTCAAGGGGCTAATGATCTCTCCACGGCTTCTAGTTATAACCGTGGCGTGGCCAATCCACAGCAATACGACACGGGCTTTATTCGCATTATTCCTGTGGGTGAGAACTACTCCAAATATACCAATGCTGATGATCTGACCACGAAACGAACCAAAGCGGACATCTTTATTTATGGTTTGGCACTTTCACGGTCTGATAATAATGCCAATAGTCGTTTCAGCAATCAGGGCTTCACATGGGGAAGCGATGTTAACCCTTGGTTATTTCGCGCTGGTACAGCCACGGGGATTAAACAGTTTCATCAGTCGAATGCAAGTTCAGATGTAAGTTTTCTGGGGCTTGAAGCGCCTTTAGCGACCGTTCTCGCCAGTGACGCAGATAATAATATTAAATTAGGTCTATGGTGGGATGCTTTTTCACGAAGTTGGAACTCCCAAAATAAAGTGGACCCTATCACTGGTGCACCAACAACAACCAACGCGGCAGCAGATCCTGATTTAAGTTTAAATCAAAGAATACGTTTACAAGCGGTTGCCAACGGATTGAGTTTAAATGGTTCACAGGTTCGTATGTTTCAAACTCAAGCATCTACCTTAGACCAGCAAAATAAAACCTTTGGGATGGCAGCCTTACTTCGGATCAATACCAATGATGATCCATCTGGATTGGTCTATGCCAACGATGACGCAAATAAAGCGCTATTGAATGCTAAAGTCCTTCGACTGAGCACAGCTGCGACCAACGACGGTACGGCAGTCACACCCGCATTAGATCGTTCATTGGCTCCAATCTTTGATGCGAGCGAGGGGCTTTATTTATACAGCCCAAATATTAATTTGGTCTTGGGCAATATGTATCAGCCTTTTGTTGTAGGTTCAGAAGGACGCAATATTATTCTTGAAGTCACGCGTATTCCGAATGTGCCTGAGATTTATAAGCAGATTTATACCTACTACCCAGATGTACAGGGTGGAAACAATGCTGACTATAAAGGATCAACCTGTAATGTGGCCTATTGTGGTTCGAATTTTGTTCAAACGGGGACAGGGAGTACCGCGATTCAGTACCAAGGGAATAACGCAACACATAGCAGTATTTCGATTGGTAGCGTGACACGAGATCCGACCACCAATACGCTCAAAGCCAATACGGCGACACAATCTACTGGTGTGGTATTCCGCGGGACTGGAACAGCAGTTCCTGTAAATCTCGGTTCGGTTGCTATAGATGGTGTATTGATCCAACACTTAAAAATTAAGACCACAGGGCTATAGGATACTGACATGATGAAAAAATTATGTGTAACCATGTTGATGTCTGTATCCATGTTGTCTCAAGCGGGTTTGGTAGATTTGGATAATACGGAGCTGGTCGGCGTGACTGGGCAGGGCGGTGCAGATCTGAGCTTAACGCTATCGATCAACCACCAATATGCCAATGATATGAGTTTAAATACGATCTCTAGGACCAATGGTGTAGATGCAAATGGGCGAGCTATTGTCACTGAAGCCTATTATCAAATGCGCGCAAATCAAGATTGCGCTTTATTAGAACTGTGTCGTATCGCCATTTCCCCAAATAATCATAAGGAAAATGGGCAACGAAAATGGCTGGTGTTTAAGCAGTTTCAAGGCACCATGCAAATTGATAAATTTTCGCTGGAAGGCACCACAATTCTGAATAAAGAAGGTAAGCCACAAACTGCGATGCTGTTAAAATTTTTCGATGATAAACCCCTCAAAATTCGTAACTTGGGTTTTGCTAGCCTTTCAGTTGAAAGTGGTGAAAATGGATATTTCAATACCTCAACGTATAACAGTTATGGTACGAGTAAAACTGTACCCACTTTTGATAAAGGTCAAGAACAAGGTTTTATGGGCTTAAATGTTCACGGAAACTTACATCTGGATGGAAATCTAAAAATCTTTAGCTATAACTGCTCGGGCACTGCGGGTAGCCGCTGTTAGACACATAGTTTCAAAAGGATATTGAGATGCATAAAATAATAAAACTAAACCTTCTGACACTGTGTATCTGTGCAGCGAATCAAAGTTATGCATTACAAGCTTTGAATGATCAGATTTTAAGTGATGTAACGGGTCAAGATGGTATTTCAATTACCCATGAAGCTTCAAAAGTTGACATTAAACAATTGAATTGGGTCGATCCAGCGGAAGTCGGAAAAACACCGATTAAACTGGGTTTACATAATATTGACGTTAAAACGGCGACTGGTTATAACAACATTAAAACCAAACTCGATTTTGATGTGGGAACAACACAATTAGCCAATGGTACGCAAGGGGTTGGCATTCAGCTCTCTGCCAGTGTGTCACCTTTTACCGCAACGGCTGCCCAAATCATGCTGATGTGTTCACCAAATTGTGCAACGGGTGAAACGGATCAAAATTTAGGAAGTTTTAAGCTTTCGACTATTTCACCTTTTGAAGTGTACTTGGCAACGACGAATGGGCTGTTTAACCGCGACTCAAAGGTGGGCAGAGTAAAACTTGAAGTGCGACATAAACCACCTAATTAATTTAAAGGGTTTATGGAGTATATAAAATTGTCATACCATCATCTTAACTTTGAAGATCGTACTGCATTAATGCTTGAGTCAAGAAAAGAAGGCTTTTCAGCCAGAAAATTTGCTGAACTCATTAAAAGACATCCTAGTACGATCTATCGTGAGCTTAAAAGAAATAGCATCAATGACGTTTATCAAGCTCAATATGCTTCTGATAACACCTTCGCTAGACGTAGACGTGGTCACAGAAAACTCAAAATCGATTCAATCCTCTGGAAATTTATTGTTGAAGCGATCCGTTGTTTATGGTCTCCTCAGCAAATAGCAAAACGTTTAAAGACATTTCCTGATTTGGATCAAACAATGAATGTAAGCCATACAACGATTTATTCAACGATACGAGCATTACCAAAGGGTGAGTTGAAAAAAGACTTATTATCCTGTCTGCGTCATGAAAATAAAAAGCGAAAAGCTAACGGTGAACCTAAAAAAGATTCTATATTACAGGATATTAAAACTATTCATGAGCGCCCAGCCGAAGTTCAAGAAAGAAAAATACCGGGTCATTGGGAAGCTGATTTAATTAAAGGTAAAGACAATAAAAGTTCGATAGCAACACTTATTGAACGAAATACACGGCTCTGTATCTTGGCAACATTACCTGATGCAAAGGCAGAATCAGTGCGCAAGGCTTTAACTGAAGCTCTGAAATATTTACCTGCAGAACTGCGTAAAACGTTGACCTATGACCGTGGACGCGAGATGGCAGAACATAAAATACTTGAAGAAGATTTAGGCATAGATGTATATTTCTGTGACCCACATTCACCCTGGCAAAAAGGCACATGCGAAAATATGAATGGTTTAATTAGGCAATATTTACCTAAAGGGATTGATTTAAATCAGGCAGATCAGCATTATTTAAATCAAGTTGCCATGTCACTGAATACTCGTCCTAGAAAAGCGTTAGATTGGCTTACACCATTAGAGAAATTTGCTCAGCTTGTTGATTATCATAAGACTTTTCAAACTGTCGCACCTCATGTTTGAATTCGCCGTGCATTTAGATTTTAAATTGCAGAATGCTAGTATTAGTTATGGACAGAATAATCAAGATTTAACCCTAAAAGATTTCAATTTCAATTTATCTGCTGATGGATATCTTTATATCGATGAAACGGAAGGTGTGGTTCTCACTTCAAAGGGCAGTGTTGGCGATAATATTGTTGTTTTAGGTCGAGTGGAAGATAAAACTGATGTACATGACAGCCGTGTAGGCAATGCCACAAATCCCGGGTTAAACGTCGATTTACGTTATGGCTCAGTAAACTCGACTCACCGGAACTTAATTCGGATAGGGGCATCGGGTGCATTAACCAATGGCAAGATCGCGTTGAATGCTGACCAAACTGGTGTTGCTAAGTTTAATACGGTCAACCGTGTTAACGGTAATGTTCAAGAAAATGAGGTGGTTGCATCTGCAGGTTATGGTTTTAAGAATGCGGGCGGCTTACATTTAAATGTATCGGCTGACTTTACCCGTGCAGGGAATAGTTTGCTTGGTGCTAGCACACCAACAACGTTTGAATTAGGACACACTGGTACAGGTAGTTACGCCATCGAGTTTTCAAATTTATCACCGCTCAATGTACGTACTTCTACTGACCCCAATTCAGCAATAAACAGTCAAAATGCTTATATTGATTTTGGCCAGATTTATATCAATAACATTCGCACTAACTCAATGGGTTTTGTGGTCAATGACCAAATTAAGACGATATTGGGTGCACAAAACTATGAGTTAATTTATAACCCATCACCAACGGGCAATGCTTCAAATATGGCTTTTATTGCTGTACGTGGGCTCGATTTTCAAGCTATTGCACGTAAAGCCCGTTTTATTTCAGATAATTCGATTGCAGTAAACAATACTAACGAAGGAACATGGGGTTTAGGTATTCCAATTTATAACCTAAATGCCAATGCAGCATTTTTTGCCAAGAAATATACCAATACCGCTGGAACAGTGAAGGATGGGTTGGGCTATGACATCGCGGTATCAACTGATGGTTATGGTGAAGATAGTCAAGGCAACCCGAAAACAACGTCGATTATCGTCATTGATGGTGCGATGAGTAAGCATGGCGAAGAAGTTAACTACTATACAGGCTTACGCAATATTGATTCATATTTTAAAGCCAATGGTGTGATTGGTTTTAATGAAAATGAAATCTATATCAAAGCCGATAGTTTATTGTTTGCTGCGAATGCGGAAATCGCAATCGGGCAGCTTCCAGGTGCATTGTATAACTGCCCAGCAGAGGTAAACAGTTGTGCAAAAGAAGTCGTACCGATTAATAACTTTGCCAAAAAAGATGATGTTCTCGCATCGATTGCTTTTATGTTAGATGGTAAAGGTGAACTCTTTATTATTCCTGGGCTTGAGGCTGTAGGCGGGACACCACAAAGCAACTATTTGTCATTTAAATCCAATTTTGAGTTTAATACGTTGAGTAGCACAGACCTGAGTAATGAAAGTAAAAAAGGCAGTTTTATTAGTCTCAGTAATACCGATAGCAATGGGACAACAACAAAAACCTCAAGTTTTAACTTAAATAAAATGCAAGGTCACTTAGGTTTGAATGGAAAAATTCATATGCAAAAGGACTCAGTTGTCATCGACAATCAAGTGCAATTTAACCATAAGGCATTAGCAGGTGGACAAGGAACTGCCTTTAGAGCGGAGGTTGGATTGTCTCCAACAGGTACCATGCAGAAGGTTGCTGATATTGCTATTACGGGTGGAGCTATGCGTAGCACATTAGGAATTATGCCGCGCTAAAAAGAATGACAAGGAACAATAAAATGAATAAGTCTTTAATTTCAATTCTAATCACAGCGACTTTAGGTTTGAGTCAAAGTTATGCGATGACTGCTTTAAATGACGAGGAATTGGCAGAAGTCGAAGGCCAAGCTTTGATGAATTTAGAATATACCGCTGGATCAAATGGCACAGACTCGCTCGGGCAATCTTATACGCAATCAGATCTTGGTTTTTATAAGTTAGGTTTAAGTGCGGAAATAGAACTGAATGCCAATATTAAGAAGTTACAACTAGGTTGCGGTGGTAGTAATAATACGATAAAAGCTGGTTGTGATATTGATATTGATAATCTGAGTCTAAGTGGCTTACCTGAGGCAGGTAAAGAGAGACCTGAAACATCAGCGAAGCTAACCAACCCATTTATAGAGTTTGCTATTAAGAATCCTACGAGTGCTGCGACAAGAGAAGTAATGGGATTTCGTGTCAGCGCAGAAAAAATTGTGGGGTTACTTACAGCGGGAACAAATGATGGTACCCAAAATGGTATTAATACATTAAGCGGTTATATGAAAATTGCACCTGCAACGGGTTCCACAAAAACTCAAGAAACACCATTTACACAATCTTTAACAGGAAAAGTAAACATTGCAGGTTGTTTGAACTGCCCAAGAGAGTTTGTCACCAGTAATAGTACGATTAAGATTCCTTCTATGCCTGTGAATTTTACTACTAAAGAAGCTATCTTAAATGGGTCAAGATTAACCTCAGTAAATGTTAATGCTCTTGCAGATGTTCCCACAATTATTTTGACAGAAAATTCAGGTAATATGAAAGCTGTGGTGCCGGGAACAACTTGGGTAACAATTATCCCTTTATCTAATTTTACTATCAATGATATGCGTGTAAATATGCAAATTTCAGGTTTAAAAACAGATATTGCACTCAATCAGAGTTTGGGGTTAATCCATTCTTTACCGCTGAACAACCCTGTAAGCCTATCACTTCAAAAATCAAAACTTTTTTGGCCTAAAGAGCAAGCGGTAGCCGACCCCGGGTGGTGGTTGGCAGTAAATGATCCTGTACAGCTCGGAACATTGAATGCCAGTGAAAATTATGCAGTTGACATTAATCCAATTTTACCCGATGTTGCGACTTATTTAAGTGATTGGTTTGATGATCATCCACTCTATGTAGATTTTGGCTCTGCTGTAAGTGCATTATTTACATCAAAACTTGTAAGTAACGTGGGGGAGGTGAATTTAGGCTCATTGCCGGCATTGCCTTTACCGCTGAATAATATTCCATTAGGAGCCAGCCAAAATGTTATTTCCAATTGCTACGGTGGTTTAAAGTTCTGTTAAATATATGATTCCATAAAAAATCCCGCGATATACGCGGGATTTTTTATTCTAAAATGAATTATTTTGCAATTTTCGCCAACAACTCGTCTTTAGAAATGTTTACAGATTCAGCATCACGACGGCCTTTATATTCAAAAGTACCTGCATCCAAGCCTTTCTCACCAATCACAATACGGTGAGGAATACCTGTAAGCTCTAGGTCAGAGAATTTCACGCCTGGACGTTCGTTACGATCATCCAGTAAAACATCATAACCTGCTGCCGTAAGTTCAGCGTACAGTGCTTCAGCTGCTTCCAAAGTGCGTGGAGACTTATGTGCATTCATCGGCACAATGGCAACTTCAAACGGTGCAATTGCCATAGGCCAAATAATCCCTTTTTCGTCAAAGTTTTGCTCAATTGCAGAGGCAACTACACGTGTTACACCAATACCGTAACAACCCATGGTTACAGTAAATGGCTTACCATCTTCACCTAAAACTTTACAACCCAAAGCTTCTGAATACTTTTGACCGAGTTGGAAAATATGCCCCACTTCGATACCACGTTTAATTTGCAGCGTACCTTTACCGTCTGGAGACGGATCACCCTCAACCACATTACGTAAGTCATAAACTTCGGTGAACTGTGCATCACGTTCCCAGTTTAGACCAGTCACGTGCTTATCAACCTCATTTGCACCAGCAACAAAGTCAGACAGTACTGATGCAGCACGGTCGACAATGACCGTTAAGCCTTTTTCAACTAAGCCTTGTGGTCCACAAAAACCAGCGGTTAAACCCAGTGCAACAAGTTGTTCTTCTGTTGCAAAAGTTAATGGTGATGCGATACGTGGATGTTTCTCCGCTTTAATTTCATTCAGCTCATGATCGCCACGTAAGAACAATGCCACTACCGGTGTTGTTTGGCCTTCTTCGGCTGCAATACCTTGTACTAACAAGGCTTTTACAGAGTGTGCAGGATCAGATTTTAAGAAGTTAGAGACGTCTGCAATGGTTTTTTGATTTGGTGTATCGACAACTTCTAATGCTTTGGTTGGCGCTGCACGTTCACCGACTAAAATAGCCTCAGCCATTTCAATATTTGCCGCATAGTCAGATTCAGTCGAGAAGGCGATATCATCTTCACCACTTGATGCTAATACGTGGAATTCATGTGAGCCTGAACCACCAATTGAACCTGTATCTGCTTGTACTGGACGGAAATCTAAACCTAAACGGCTAAAGATTTTGCAGTACGCACCATACATGATGTCATAGGTTTCTTGCAGTGATTCTTGGTTTGCGTGGAAAGAATAAGCATCTTTCATGATAAATTCACGTGAACGCATTACACCAAAACGTGGACGAATTTCATCACGGAATTTGGTTTGTACTTGATAGAAGTTTGCAGGCAATTGTTTATAGCTTTTGAGTTCATTGCGCGCAAGATCGGTTATGACTTCTTCGTGGGTAGGACCAAGCACGAAAGGGTTGCCGTGACGGTCTTTGAAACGAAGCAGTTCCGGGCCGTATTGGACATATCGACCAGATTCTTCCCATAAAGATGCTGGTTGAGTTACGGGCATCAGGACTTCGAGTGAACCCGCATTGTTCATTTCTTCATGAACGATCGCTGCAACTTTATTTAATACGCGAACGCCCATCGGCAGCCAAGTATATAAACCTGAAGCCAATTTACGAATCATCCCAGCACGTAGCATTAGTTGATGTGAAATCACTTCTGCGTCATTTGGGGTTTCTCTTAACGTTGCAAATAAAAAGCGACTCGCGCGCATGGAAACTGTCCTAAAATTTTAAACTTTGAAAGTCAAAGATTATACGATAAAAAATGAGGAGGCATGTCGACACCACCTCAGAAAAATGTTGATTATTATGACATGATTTTACGTACTTGACGCAGCATAAAGTTCTTAAAGTCATCTAAATAGGTGAAGATCACAGGAACCACCACCAAGGTTAGTAGTGTCGATGTAATGACACCGCCGATCACTGCATGTGCCATCGGTGCACTTTGTTCACCACCTTCACCTAGCCCTAAAGCCAGAGGCACCATGCCCATCACCATAGCACTAGTAGTCATCAAAATAGGGCGTAGACGTGTTTTACCCGCATTAATAATCGCTTGATAACGATCAACGCCGTGATCCATGGCTTTTTTAATGAAATCGATCAATAGAATTGCATTCTTGGTCACCAGCCCCATCAACATGATAATACCGATAATAGAAAACAAGTTCATAGTGGAGTTAAATAAGAAGAGCGCTAAAAATACCCCTATCAATGATAGTGGCAGGGAAGCCATAATCGCCGCAGGGTGAATAAAACTATTAAACTGAGAACCTAGCACAATATAAATAAACACAATGGATAAGGTGATTGCGGTCATGGCATAACCTGCAGATTCAGCCATGTCTTTGTTTGAACCTTGTGTGTCAAAGCTATAACCTGCAGGAAGGTCAAAGTTGTCTTCAATTTTTTTAATATCGATGCCAATATCGCCTGCAGGACGACCTGCGGTGTTGGCTTCGACTAAGACCTCCCTTGCTAGATCACGACGATTAATCTGCGATGCCCCCAGACTTTGCTCTAAATGCGCAACACTAGAAAGGGGAATCAATAAAGCTTGACCATTGGCATCCGTTTTTTGCGATGTGAGGTAAAGGTTTTGTACATCACTAGGTAAGCTACGCGCATTTTCAGTTAAGCGCAGGTTAACGTCATAGGTTTCGCCTTTGTCATCTTGCCATGTGGTGACATCATCCCCTGCAATCAGTGGGCGAATGACATTGGCAATTTGGTTGACCGATAGCCCTAAATCACTGGCTAAGACCCTATCAATATGTACGCCTAAAGTCGGTTTAGGGGCTTTAAGTGAGCTTTCTAAGTCGACAATGCCTTTGACTTGCGCAATTTCTGCCATAAAGCGGTCTGATATCTTCTGGAGTTCGGCTAAGTCTGGACCTTTGATGGAAATCATCACGGGTTTTTGTCCGCCCGATACCGTTTCATCTGCGGAGGCAATTGAGGTCACGGTAATGCCACCCACTTGTTGTAGGCGTTGACGGAACTCATTGTTTAAGTCGGTTAAGCTTTTCTTGCGTTCTGTACGTGGTGTAACGGTTACGCGAATACTGACATGGTTTTTACCACGATCCGTAACACCATTAATCACGGCATAGGTTGCTCGAACGTCAGGGTGCTGCTGAATAATTTTATCGACTTGCAGCAGTTTGGCTTGTGAATATTCCAAAGAGGCGTCGACAGGTGTTTCGAACTTAATCCGAATCTCACCTTTATCTGGAACAGGGACAAACTCTGTTCCAATCAGTTTAGATAAGCCTAATGCACCGAACAGTGAAGCCACAGCAATCATGAGGGTGATGAGTCGGAAGCGTAGAGCAAGCTTGAGTAATTTCTCATAGCCATGGCTGAGATTATCTAGTTTGCCAGAAATCCAATTAAAGAAACGTTTGACTCGATTGGGTGGTTTATGTGGATTATGCTTTTCAGCCCAATGTGCAGATAGCATTGGATCTAAAGTAAAGCTGACAAACATGGAGATCAGCACAGCAGTACTGACGGTTACGCCAAACTGATAGAAAAAGCGCCCGATAATACCGCCCATAAATGCCACAGGTAAGAACACCGCAACAATGGTTAAGGTGGTGGCTAAAACAGCGAGTCCAATTTCTTTGGTGCCATCAAGGGCTGCTGTGACAGGGTCTTTGCCCATGTCTGAATGTCGCACAATATTTTCACGGACTACAATCGCATCATCAATCAGTAGACCAATACTGAGTGATAGTGCCAGTAAGGTCATCATATTGATGCTAAAGCCAAAGATCCAAATAAACGTCAGAGTGCCAAGGAGGGCAATCGGCAAGGTCATGCCTGTAATGGCAGTGGAACGGAATGAGCCTAAAAACAGCAAGACAATCAAAACGGCAAGTGCTGCACCTTCAATAATGGTACGTGCAACATCGGTGATGCTGTTACGAATGCCTTTGGATGAATCTACCACGACTTTTGCTGTGGTGCCTTCAGGCAACTGTTTTTCGATATCTGCTAAGGTCTCATAAGCACCGTCGACCACGTCAATCACATTTGAATCGGAACTGCGTAAAATATCAATCGCAACCGCGGTTTTACCATCTAAATAGGCACTTGACTCAAGTTCTGCTTGGCTGTCTGAAATGCTTGCAACTTGGCGCAAATAAATCGGTACACCATTTTTATTGGCAATCACCAAATCGCCGAAGGCTAAAGGATGAATCACTTTAGACTTGATCTCGACCACAAGTTCACTGTTACCATGTTTCAAGGTTCCACCCGGAACCTCGACATTTTCAGCTTTTAGCGTGTTGATGATCTGATCAATACCAATCCCAAAACTTTGTAATTTGTGGGCTTCAATCTGTATGCGAATTTGTCGCTTGGCATCACCCAACAAGTTGACTGTCCCGACACCAGAAACGGTTCTAAACTGTGGAACGATGCGCTGGTCCAAATAAGAACTGAGCGCTTTCAGTGACATGTTTTGTGATTCAAATACAATTGACATCACGGCATTGGCAGAAGGATCGTAACGTTCAACAATTGGGTCTTGAATTTCGTCTCGAAACTCAGCGGTGACCGGTGCAATTTTATCGCGGACATCTTGTGCGGCTATAGCGGAAGAAACATCGAGATCAAATTCAGCAATAATGGTCGATAAGCCTTCGCTAGACTGAGAAATGACCTGTTTTAAACCTGAAATGGTATTGATTTGGTCTTCCATTTTCTTGGTAATTTCAGACTCAACCGTTTCAGGCGATGCTCCTGGATAGGTGGTATAAACCACGACGAAGGGGAAATCGACATCAGGAAACTCTTCAACACCCATTCTTTGCCAAGAGGCTAAGCCTAAAACCATCAGACAAAACATCATCATGATGGTAAAAACAGGATATTTCACACTAATACGGGTTAACCACATAGCAACAACCTTTTCTTATTTTATGGATTGATTGTCACCATTTGATGCAAATCTTTTTCATTAAACTTTATACGGCTGATACGGTCGCCAGTTTGTAGTCCCTGTACTACAGCGCTGTTATTGCTATAGCGTTGTTCCAAGACTTTTATGTGAACACGTTCAATTTTATTTTGGCGAATCACCCAAACATAAGGCGAGTTTTGTATATCCTGAATGGTATCGAGCGGGATAATTTGGCCTGTTATGGACTGTGAACCAAGTATGTCACCCTCTACAAAGGTCCCGATACTCAATGAATTAATACTTTCCATTGGCTGAGCAAAGAACTCAATTTGACGGCTTGCAGGGTCAGCAATCGGGGAAATACGAGTAAGCTTGGCTGTCAGTTTTTTGGGATTGCCTTGCAGTTGATATTCAATTTTTTCTCCCAAACTTAAAGCGGCTTGTAGATCACTTGGAATTTTGGCCTGTATTTCTAAATGACTCGGGTCAATGATTTCAAAAAGAGTTTGTCCTGCGGATACTGTTTGTCCAGGTTCTACCTGACGTTGAGTAATAACCCCTGAAATCGGGCTTAAAATAGTGCCATCGCGATCCGCTTTTTCGGCAATATCAACATTGGCTTGTTGCGCACGAACATTTTCTAATTGAGCTTGATAGTCCACAAGGCTTTGTTCATATTCCACTTTAGAAATAAAGCCCTGATCGAGTAAACGTTTTTTTCTTTGAACCATGCTTTTTGCAAGATTGGCTTGGGCTTGGGTTGATGCAAGATTGGCTTGAGCTTGGGCAAGACGCGCAGCATTATCTTGATTATTCAATCGAACCAGTACTTGCCCTTTCTGAACAGCTTGTCCAACTTGAGCGGAGACGGTGGTGGCTGTCGCTGTCACTTGAGCCTGAATGGAACTTTGATTGACGGCTCGAATGGTGCCAGTAAAAGCTGTACGTTGGATAGAAGGCCCTTCTTGGAACTGAACCAAGTCTTGTGCTATCAGCTCGATTTTAGCTGTAGACGAAGTAGGGGAGGTGACTTCGTTTTGTTTTTGGCAGGCAGAGAGGAGTAAGCACAAACACAGCGGACTGAGTTTAAAAATTGGGAGCACTTGGCGGCTTAATTGGTTTTTTATACGTAGTGCAGCCTGCATTGAGTCAAATCCTTTGGTCTAGCGGCGAAAGTCAGCACACTGTAAATAAGACGCAGATTATTCAAGTGTTTTTAAGCGAGCAATAATTCTGTCGTATTCAGCCTTGGTATTACGATAGTGACTTTGTAACGATTGTATTTGCTCTTTTTTCATCACAATATTTTTGGAATTATAATCAACCATATCTTGGAGCGGTTTCGGATTGCTTTTGCCTTTACGCATGTTCTCTTTTTCTTGGCGTAAGAATCCAATACGGTCATTCTGTAATTGTTTTAATTCATCTTGCTGGAACTTAATCTGCTTTAAGATATAGGAAAGGGCGGTATTGCGTTTTTGAGTGGCGACTTGGCTGTTGGTATAAGCGCGTTTTAATTTAAGATCTGACTCGCGTTGCTTGGCTGCTGCTGCACGTTGCGGCGCATATTGCGCATCTTTTTCTGCGTTGTATGGGCGTGCCCGTTGAATCACTTGCATGTTGCTATCGAGTGCTTCATAACCATAACGAATATGGTTGGGGGTGACACTGCTACTGACGTTTGCGATGCCTTTACTGTCGTAATATCGATACCAGACCGCTTTAGGTGGATCGGCCATAATCGAGGTGGTCTGCAAACTTAGCAAAGCCAGCAAAATGACTTTCGCAGTCATCCTTTTTTTCACGATCAAAGCAAGTTTGTGATTAAACTCCCTAAGCATCGATACCCCCAGTTTAAAGTTGACTAAATTACTTATTTACAAGCAATAAATAGTGCTATATTAGTCCTAAATTTAGGAATAAAAAATATAATCAGTCAAAAAAAAATCGACGGGTGTGGGAAAGTGTGAAGCCGTTCTTAAAAACAAGATGAAGTGTGGTTTTATGCGGAAACTGTTCGTTGAAAATATAAGTAAATATATGTTAAAAGTGTACGTAACTTGTAAAGCGTCTACGAATCTGTTTCTACAAACATTCTAAAAATGGGAAGGGTCATATTAAATGGACGATAAATTCCAGAATCTAAAAGTAATGGTCATTGATGATTCAAAAACCATTCGTCGCACAGCTGAAACATTATTGCAACGTGAAGGTTGTGAAGTGGTGACTGCAGTCGATGGTTTTGACGCATTGTCAAAAATTGCTCAAGCCAATCCTGATATCGTATTTGTCGACATTATGATGCCACGACTAGATGGTTATCAAACGTGTGCATTAATCAAAAATTCACAAAATTATCAAAATATTCCTGTCGTGATGCTCTCTAGCAAAGATGGTCTATTTGACCAAGCCAAAGGGCGTGTTGTCGGTTCAGATGAATATTTAACAAAGCCGTTTAGTAAAGATGAATTATTAAATGCGATTCGTAATCACGTTTCAGCATAAATAATATAAGTGTAATTGGGGAAAATTATGGCGCGTATTTTAATTGTGGATGACTCACCTACAGAGACATTCCGCTTTAAAGAAATTTTGGGGAAACACGGTTTTGAAGTGATTGAAGCGTCGAATGGTGCCGATGGTGTAACCATGGCTCAAGCTGAACTTCCTGATCTTGTGTTGATGGATGTGGTGATGCCAGGCGTTAATGGCTTCCAAGCAACCCGTCAAATTGCGCGTGGCGCAACAACAAAACACATTCCCGTAGTGATCGTCAGTACTAAAGACCAAGCTACGGATCGTGTATGGGGTAAGCGTCAAGGTGCATGTGATTATTTAACTAAGCCTGTTGATGAAAACCAACTGATTGATGTGATTAAGCAACACCTGAACGCAGGATAGGCTCTATGGCAGCAAATGGATTTATCGAATTACTTCGACTTGCTAAACGTGGTAATAAAAACTACGTTTCAAACGAAAATGAGGTAAACCGCTGGTCGGGCATTGCTTTTGAGATGATGGGGCAATATTTCGTTGCGCCATTAGGTGAAGTTGCAGAGGTGATTTATCCTCCGAAATATACCTTAGTGCCAAATACTCAGCCTTGGGTTGTGGGTTTGGCCAATATTCGAGGACGTTTACTTTCTGTTGCCGATTTAGCGCACTATGTATCAGGGCATCGCAGTGCGTATTCACCGACTCAAAAAGTACTCTGTATTAGTCACAATGACCACTATGTCGGTTTAGTTGTAGATCAAGTTCTGGGGATTCAGCACTTTAATAAGAAAAGTTTCTTTTCTAAACACGAAGATTTAGATCGGAATTTAAAAGAATATTGCCAAGGGTATTTTCACCAACACAACCAACAATGGCATGTTTTCTTATTCAGTCGCTTATTAGACAATCCAAAGTATATGAACGCATCTATAAAATTTATAAATTAATATCATTGTCGCGCACGAAAATATAAGGGCGTAAATCGGGGAGAAGCTGCATGGGCTTTAAACTTAAAAAGAAAAATACAGATGGAAGCACGAACCGCTCAGGTGGAAATGCTTTAGTAGCAAAAATTCAATCGCAGACGGAACAGTTTTCACGTGTATTTGGTGATAGTGAAAAGTCCAAGCCATTAATTTTGGGTGCAGCATTTTGTATTGTTTTAGCAATTTTCCTACTGTTGTATCTATTCTATAGCGTACCGCGAAATAACGAATTTACCCGTAGTGTGGGTGACTTACGTCTTTTATCGCAAACCATTTCACGTCAAGCGACTGAAGCTACAGCATCAGGTACGCCTGAAGCGATTAAAAAATTGACCGAATCGCAAAAGTCGTTTGCTGAAAACCTAGAAATTGTTAAAGATATTCATGCAAGTACAGATGCGCTACGTGAAGTAGATGCGCAGTGGACGAAAGTTTCTGCAAATATTGATTTAATTGCCTCACAACAAAAAATTATTAATCAATTGTACGATACCAACATCGCAATTAGTGAAACAATTCCTGGTATTCAGGCCGAATATAACTTAATGGTTGACCAAATGGCACGTCAAAATGTGCCAGCCAACCAAGTCGTGATTGCAAAGAACCAAGTATTCATTGCTGAACGTATTCTTCGTTCGATTGGTTCGGTATTGACGGGTTCAGACAACTCACGTGAATCTGCAGATGACTTTAGCTCAGATACAGAAACTTTCGCTTCTTACCTAAATGCGCAGTTAAATGGCAGTGCTGACTTAGGTGTGGAACGGATTAATGATCCTGAAATGCGCGACTCTCTAACCAGTATTCAGTCTGAATATGATGCTGTACTGAAGTCAGCAGCAGCAACCGTCTTAAAGAACTCATCACAAATCGTTAAAGTACGCCAAGCGTCATCATCGATTTTTGAACAGTCGGATGCTTTGTTAAGCAATTTGAACAAATTGTCAGGTGGTACAGGTTTAGCCATTGCAATTCCTGCCTTAGGTTTAATTCTAGCCCTGATTGCTTTCTTATTCTGTGTATTTAAATTACTCGTACTTCGTGGCGAATCAGATAAAAAACGTGTATCTCGCCTACAAGATGAATATGACCGTAACCAAAACGCGATTTTACGTTTACTGGATGAGATTGCCGATCTTGCAGATGGTGACTTACGTTCATATGCAACGGTATCTGAAGACTTCACGGGTGCAATTGCCGACTCGATTAACTTCGCAATTGACCAATTGCGTGACCTTGTATCGCGTATTACCGAAACATCTCAAGAGGTTGCGCAATATACGGCAAATACGCAGGGGATTACCAACCAGTTAGCCGAAGCATCTGAACACCAAGCGCAAGAAATTGCGGGTGCATCTGCTGCGATTAATGAAATGGCAATGTCAATTGACCAAGTATCTTCAAACGCTGAAGAATCAGCGGTGGTAGCAGAACGTTCAGTAAAAATTGCTGCAAATGGCGCGAACGTTGTAAACCGTTCAATTGAAGGTATGGATATCATTCGTGAGCAGATTCAAGAAACCTCTAAACGTATTAAACGTTTGGGTGAATCTTCACAAGAGATTGGTAACATCGTTGCCTTGATTAACGATATTGCCGACCAAACGAACATCTTGGCTTTAAACGCAGCGATCCAAGCATCGATGGCAGGTGAAGCAGGTCGTGGTTTCGCCGTGGTTGCAGATGAAGTACAGCGTCTTGCAGAGCGTTCAGCTTCAGCAACCAAGCAGATTGAAACACTGGTAAAAACTATTCAGACCGATACCAACGAAGCTGTAATTTCGATGGAACAAACCACGTCTGAGGTTGTACGCGGTGCGAACTTATCTAAGGATGCGGGTGTTGCACTGGATGAGATTCAAAACGTATCGGGTAATTTGGCGAAATTGATTGCAAACATTTCGGATGCAGCAAAGCTACAATCCGCATCTGCAGGTCATATTGCAACTACGATGAATGTCGTACAAGAAATTACCTCACAAACCACCACTGCGACGTTCGATACAGCACGTTCAGTCTCTGAACTTGCAAATATGGCGGAAGCGTTACGTGAGTCTGTAACAGACTTTAAACTGCCTGATTAAGCGCTTGCTTTGGGGGGGAGGTATGCTACTCATCGCTTGAATAGCATACCAAAATCAGGATACACATCAACTCAATTAGCTTGAGCAAAAAGACTGGTTTGGGATGATGGTTATAATGAAGTTTATGCACCTTTTTGGGTAGCTGACAACGCAAGAAGCCTTAGCTATGAAAGAAATAATAAAACATTTAGTTGAAACGACAACGCTTCCGGAAGATAGTTATCTAGATCAAGATGCAGAAATTCTTGAAATTTTTGTTGAAGAAATTGAAGAAATCTTCGTTGACTTAGATCCATTATTTGAAAAGTGGTACGCTGAACCGACACATCAAGAAACTTTGTTGAGCATACGTCGTCACTTCCATACCTTAAAAGGCTCTGGTCGTATGGTGGGGGCAAAGTCAGCAGGTGAAACAGCATGGGCGGTTGAAGATACCTTAAATCGTGTGATTTCAGGGGCTGTGCCTCTCACGGCAACGGTTCAAAAATTCGCTAAAACAGTATTCAAACTGTATCAATTTAAACTGTATCCGATATTCAAAGCGGTACAGGAAATTGATCTTGATCTTCGTCCATTGGTTTTAATTGGACAACAATTACAACAAAATCAAAGTTTAGAACCTGCTCTAGAAGAGTTGCTACAACTGTCTAATCATCTAAATAGTAATGATGTCATGACGGGATTAGAGCTGAGCGATATTGAAGTGGCTGAATCTGAGCCACAAGTTGCAGACGTTTCTGAGCAGGATGGTCAAGTGCATGATGTTCTTGAAGAAACTTTAGCGATCTTCATTGAAGAAGCGGAAGACCATTTAGCGACTATCGATCAGTTCTTAAATGCAGATGAAACCAAAGTACAAGATTACAATGGCTTAATCCGTGCTTTACATACATTGCGCGGTAGTTCGTCTATGGCGCAAATTGAGCATGTCTTTAATGCCAGCTCAAAAGTCGAAAATCTATTTAAAACCTTGGTACAAGAAGAGATTGTTTCCACCTCGAAGGAGATCTCTTTACTCACCCAATATGCTGAATTTGTACGTGATTATTTACATGTGCTTGGGCGTGGTACGAACGAACAGCTTGACGTGATTTACGCCACGTTCACTACGGCTTGGGATAACTATGGTTTCAGTATTGAAGACGTAGATGATGAGCTAAACCCACAAGGTATGGTCTCGAAGCTGATCGAGTTAAATATTGATCTGTTGCTTGATGCCGAGTTTGAGTTTGATCAGCGTGCTAAGGTTGAATATCCTGAATATATTCAGCACTTAGGTGAACAAGCAAAACAATTGCTAGAATTCACCAATAACCGTGCTGCTCAAGGAATTCATGACTTTACTTCTGAGCTATATGCTGGTTATCAAGCCTTACTGGAAAAGCCAGAATTACTCAATGTAGATTATGCATACGAGTTATTTGGTCAGGCACATCAAGAATTTATCCATTTATTTGACACTTTAGCTGCGGGTCAGCGTGTCATTCTGACTGAAGAAGTGCATAAAGTTCTGAATGAATTAATGGCCTTCGTACAGCAAGATGTTGAATCGACTTCGACGACGGTAATTGAACCTGTTGCTGAGGCTATTGTTTCTGGAAATACTTTACAACCAAGCCTTGATCTTGCGCAGATTTCGCAGCAAATTGCATCGGATCATCAGTACAAGCAATCGAATACGGCCAATACCGATTTTGATGATGATTTGCTCGATATCTTCTTGGAAGAAGCCGAAGAATTATTGATGGGGATGGATCAGGATCTCAATACTTGGTCTAAAAATGGCAATGATACCGCGGCACTCAATAATTTAATGCGTTATTTGCACACCTTAAAAGGTGGTGCCAATATGATTTCTGCACCTTTTATTGGTTCGATTGCACACGAATTAGAGTCTATTTATGAACGTGTGATTCGTCAGCAAATTGCCACAACGCCACAGTTGATCAGCATCATACGTTTAGTACAGGATGACGTCGCAGACCGAATTCAGGTCATTCGCACCGAGAAGGTTGATTATCCAGCAACAGCAACCATCAAGGTACTGCATAACATTCAGAGCTTAGTTGAGGGTACGACTGTTACAACTACAGTATCCGAGCCTTTAGTTGAAGCGTTTGTTGCGGCAGTTGAAGAACCTTTATCTAATATAGATAGAACGATTGAAGCTGAGGCAGCTGCGGTTGAGTCAGCAACTGCGATTGAAGAGCCGAGTGTAGTTGATAACACTGACGTTACTGTCGTTGAACAGCTGGATACTCCGTCACTTGTCCAAGAAGAAGCAGTCAGCGCTGTTGAAGAAGCAGCTAGTCTTTTATCAATTGTTGAAGAAACCTTCTTGGAAGAAGCTGAAGAAATTTTAGCGACTACGGATGGCTTACTGAAACAGTGGACTGAACAACGTAGTGACCGTAGTGTGTTACTACAATTGCAACGTGCTGCGCACAGCTTAAAAGGCGGCGCGCGTATGGCGGAGAATGAACCCGTTGGTGCGATTGCTTATGAACTAGAAACCACATTTGAGCAATTTGCTGTACATAATTTCAGTTCAAACGTGTATGACCCATTATTGCAAACTGCATTTGAATGGTTAAAACAAGCCATCTTCAAACGTGATTTCAGTAATTATGATGGTTTGAAAAATAGCTTAGCATCTATTGATTATGTGGATGTGATTGCGCAATTACCGACGCGTGTAACTCAAATTGATTTACTCAATGCGGTACCAAGTTTTGAGTTTGTGCAGGGTGATGGTACTGAGCCGCCAGCAATGCTGGGTGAGTGGAAAGAAACGACTCACTTGGATGGCGGTAATGAGATGATCCGTATCTCAGCTGATTTGGTTGAAAAAATGATCGACCTATCAGGTGAAAATGCAATTAACCGTTCGCGTATCGAGATGGACTTAGGTCAACTCGGCAATACGTTGAACGAGATGGAGCTTGCAATTAAGCGTTTGGCAGATCAGTTACGTCGAATGGAAGGCGAGCTTGAGAGTCAAATTATTGCGAAGCATGGTTCTGAAAACTCGCGCTACGCAGACTTTGACCCCTTGGAAATGGACCAATATTCATCGCTGAATCAATTGTCTAAATCCTTAGCCGAATCGGCTTCGGATTTGGTTGACTTTAAGAGCACTTTGGCTGAGAAAATTCGTGATGCGGAAGGCTTGTTACTACAACAATCCCGTATTCAAGCGGAAATTCAAGAAAGCTTAATGCGGACACGTTTAGTGCCGTTCTCACGTATGTTGCCACGTTTGCAGCGTATTGTACGTCAGACTGCATCAACCTTAAACCGTCCAACGGAATTGGTTGTCCACAATACCGAAGGTGAATTAGATCGTACGATTCTTGAACGTTTGGTTACACCGTTTGAGCATATGCTACGTAACGCAATCGACCACGGTATTGAAGATACGGAACAACGTGGCGCTGCGAAAAAATCAGCGACAGGCCAAATTGAACTAAACATTAGCCGTCAAGGTACAGATGTTATCGTCAGCTTTAAAGATGATGGTAAGGGTATTGATGAAAGCACGATTAAAGCGAAAGCGCTAAATTTAGGTTTAATTAAAGCCGATCAAGTACTAGATAAACAGGAAATTTTACAGTTTATTTTCCATCCAGGTTTTAGTACGGCCAAAGAAGTGACGCAAATTTCTGGACGTGGTGTAGGCCTTGATGTGGTGCAAAGTGAAATTAAAGCACTGGGTGGACATGTCACGGTTGAATCGGAAATTGGACTCGGCACGACCTTCATTATTCGCGTACCGACTACGGTAGCGGTGAGCGATGCCTTGATGGTGAAAGCCGGTGATCAACAATATGCGATTCCATTGGCGCAGATTGATCGTATTGTGCGTATTGCTCCAACAGCATTGGATCAGTATTTCCACAGCAAAGATGACCAATTCAAAATTGATGGTGTGAGTTATAAACTGCGCTATTTATCTGAGTTTTTATCTAATCAGCCGATTCCACGTTTGAGTAATATTGGACATTCATTGCCAGTGTTGTTGATTAAAGGCAACAGTGGACAAACCATTGCATTATTAGTCGATCAGCTCATCGGTTCACGTGCGCAAATTGTAGTGAAGCCAGTTGGACAACAGTTTGCCAGCATTGGTGCAATTGCGGGCGCAACGATTTTGGGTGATGGTCATGTGTGTTTGATTTTAGATGGTCAGAACATTGCACGTCAGATTTTAAGTACCAAGCGTGTGACGCATGCAGCAGATCATCGTGACTTTGGTCGCCATCAGGATACACGTCGTTTAGTGATGATTGTGGATGACTCGGTCACGGTTCGTAAGGTCACATCGCGTTTATTAGAGCGCCAAGGCTTTGATATTGTGACTGCTAAAGACGGTGTCGATGCGATGGAGCAGCTGGAGAGTGTTAAACCAGACTTGATGTTGCTGGATATTGAAATGCCACGTATGGATGGTTTTGAAGTAACGAACTTGGTTCGTCACCACGAAATTCACCAGAACTTGCCGATTATTATGATTACATCGCGTACGGGTGAAAAACACCGTGAACGTGCTTTCAGCTTGGGCGTGACGCACTACATGGGCAAACCATTCCAAGAGGCAGAGTTACTTGCCAACATTCAGCAGTTATTGGCTGAAAAGCAGGGGTAAATAAATGAATGCAAATGTTTCAAAGAGCATGAATGAGCAAATCAGTCAGCAAGAATTGCAATATCTGATTACAGTATCAACGGGTTTTATTGATGCTTATATTATTGAGTGTCATGGTAAAAAACCCATGCTCTTGCCTCAAAATATTGTACTTTCAGCGCTCGATAGTGATACGCAAGTGAAAACGGTGGAATGGCACGATCTTCATCTGCCTGTTTATGCCATCAACCGTCCAGACCAAATGGAAGGGGTGGCACTGGTGATTGAGGGAGATGATGCTTCTCAACGCTTTGCTTTGATGTGTAATGAAATGCCGAAGTCAATTCGTTTGCGTATTTCTGAAATTGTTGATGATGAAAGCCCTGTGAATGATCCCACCATTTTCCAGCTGGTGCGTATGGGGGATGAGACTTACCACATACCGAATTTAAATAAAATTCAGGCCAGTTTAGGGCTTTAAGCTTAAGTTTGAATGTAATAAAAAAGGAACTCAACTGAGTTCCTTTTTTATGTGGGTTTGAATGCTTATGCCAAAAGGCCTTCTAAAATTTGTTCGTAAATTTCAGCAAGTGGTTCCAGATCAGCCACATTCACATGTTCATCAATTTGATGGATGCTGGCATTGAGAACACCAAGTTCAAGTACTTGAGCACCTGTAGGAGCAATAAAGCGACCATCTGATGTTCCGCCTGAGGTTGAAAGCTCAGTTTCTACGCCAGTTACATTACGAATAGCATTTTTAGCCGCATTCACCAACTCACCCACTGGCGTCAGGAATGGCAAGCCTGAATGTGTCCATTTAATGTCGTAGACTAAACCATGACGATCCAAAATTTCTAAAACACGTGCTTTTAATTCTTCAGCGGTCAATTCAGTTGAATAACGGAAATTGAAAGTCACGGTCATGGTACCTGGGACGACATTGGTTGCCCCTGTGCCAGCTTGAATATTGGACACTTGGAACGAGGTTGCAGGGAAGTATTCGTTACCCTGATCCCAAACCGTATCACAGAGTTCAGCAACGGCTTTAGACGCCATGTGAATCGGGTTAATGGCCAAATGTGGATAAGCCACGTGACCTTGTTTTCCTTTCACTGTCAGTACTGCATTGAGTGAACCACGACGACCATTTTTAACAATATCACCCAGTTGATGGGTACTTGATGGTTCACCTACCAAACACCACTTCATTTTTTCATTACGGGCTTCGAGTGTTTCGATCACTTTGACCGTGCCATTGATCGATGGGCCTTCTTCATCTGAGGTGATGAGGAACGCGATTGAGCCTTTATGATTTGGGTGTTTTGCAACAAAGCGCTCAGAAGCAACCACCATTGCGGCTAAGGCAGTTTTCATGTCTGCACTGCCACGACCATAAAGCTTGCCATCACGAATTTCAGGGGCAAATGGGTCTGAGTTCCAAGCATCTAAATTACCTGTAGGAACGACATCAGTATGACCAGCAAAGCAGAATACAGGTGCTTCAGTACCTTTTCGTGCCCATAGATTATCAACATCATCAAAGCGCATAGATTCAATGTTGAAACCAATTTTTTTTAAGCGTTCAGCCATAATATTTTGACAGTTGTGGTCCACAGGTGTAACCGATGGCTGACGTAAAAGTTGGAGGCTTAAATCGAGAGTAGCAGAAGAGGTCATGCGCATTTCAAAGTCAATAAAACAGTCGGCACTATAATAGGCGATTAATCTCTGGAATGCGAAACTTAGCAATAAAAAAACCTTATCAATTGATAAGGTTTTGAAGTGCAGATATTAATTACTTGCGGATTTTATCTTGGGTTTTTTCAGCGGTATTTGATACAGCATTACCTGCTGAAGAGACATCTTTACCCATACCTTTGACGGTATTACAGCCTGTTAAAACAAAAAGCATCACTAGTGAACTTAAAACAATTTTTTTCATCTCTATCTCCAAAATTTTTAGTGTATTCATCAAATGATTTTGTTCTGATGTTGTTTAAGATTAAAAAATAAACACTATAAAAAATAGCATCGTTTTACAGGAGATGAGTAAGCGTATGTTGCGTTATGTATTTTTGTATAAAGGAACCTCTGCAAAATCAAGTTAAAATCAAGTTTGGATTTCGGTACATATAAAACTGATTGTTTTGATTTTGTAAGTACATTCCATTTGTCCACCAATGTGCATTTTCGCTGCTGACTTCCGCATTTGGGCAAATCCACTCTTGACGCTGTAGGCGATAGTAATTTAAGTCGGTCGTTGGAATGATGTTACCCCAAGTACCTAGTCGACGGTCAGGATTGAGCCAATGGGGGAGGGAGTATTGGTTTAAAGCATCAACTGCTGTGAAACCATTTATTATGGGGAGAAAAAGTTGTCCCTTTAAAACGGCAAAGCGCGTTTGAATGTCTGTGTCTAAAGCTTGCTGGAATTGGAACTGTTTATGGGTAAAGTGTTTTAGTTTTCGGTTTAAAGTATCGGTACGATTCAACCCATACCATGTGGTTAAGCTCAGATCTGTTTCACCCAAATAATATTTCAACGCGACTTCCCAATGCTCGATTTGATTGGTTTCGGTATTTTTAATTAAAAAGTCCAGCTCACCTGTAGTCCGTGCCCCATCAATGATTTGAATACTATGCCCCAATAATTCATATGCATGATAGTGATGATCCCGTAACCAAAACCACATGAACATTTCAAAGCGCAGACCTAGACGGGTACTTTTCAGTTGAACCATAAAGTCTTCAAGTTCTTTCGGGTCTTGATCGAGCTGTTTAAGGCGAGGTAAATAGGTTTGAAAGTGCTGTTGCCAGATCTGTGAGGGATGAAAATGAAAAGTATGTTGTATATCGAGTTCTAACGGCAACGCAGACAAAATGTTTGGACTTGCTACAGCAAAAGCCAACTGACGAACCAATGGATGTTTAAATTGGAGCCACGGTTCAAACAATTGATGCTGTGAAATGAGATGCATGTGAGTGCCTTAAAAAAGAAGCTAAATATGCAGAAGGACAACGGATAAAATTAAAAAACACTTTATACTACCGCAATTCGGTGCTCAGGAAAGTGGTATGAAAACGTTGTTTTGGCGTTGTTTAGTGGTGATCTTTGTCATCCTAGGCTTTATCGGTGCACTGTTGCCGGGTATGCCAACCACTGTTTTTCTGATCTTGGCCGCTTGGGCTGCATCCAAAGGTTGGCCACAAATGGATGCTTGGTTGCTGAATCATCCGAAATACGGAGCAACATTAAGGGCATGGCGTGCCAATGGGACTGTACCACGTAAGGCGAAATGGTTTGCCAGTATCATGATGTTGATCAGTGGGGTGATTATGCTCTTTACCAATGCGCCATTTTTAGTCAAATTATTTACCAATACCACTATGTTAATTGTTGCAATATGGCTATGGCTACGCCCTGAACCAAATACGTTGATAGATAAAAAACAAATAGAGGACAACTGATGTCTTATGTGATTGCTGATGCAGACGTCTTGATTGATCTAGCTGAACAGACTTTAACACTGCCTAAAAAGAATAAATTTTATCTGATCTCATCGGGGAAAAATGGCATTGGCGAAACTGAAAATAGTGGTAAAACCCCACGGGGGTGGCATTGCATTGCTGAAAAGCATGGCGCTGAGCAACCACAAAATGCTGTTTTTATTGCTCGAAAGCCGACAGGGGAGGTTTATGATTCCAATTTGGCGGCTCAGTTTCCAGAACGGGATTGGATTTTATCTCGGATTTTATGGTTGAGTGGTTTAGAAGAGGGCTTTAATCGCGGCGAAGGATGCGACACCTATCAACGTTATATCTATATTCATGGAACACCTGATACCGAGCCAATGGGGATGCCGATGTCGCATGGCTGTATTCGTATGCGTAATACGGATGTCATAGAGTTATTTGAACTAATTGATTGCAATGCGCTGGTTTATATTTCCGAACATAAACTTGAACTCTAAAAATAGATGTTAAAAAATGTGCAAGCTTATTTTATTGAGTATTCAACGCTGTAATTTAAAATATGAATATTGAGTAGAAGAAGGGGATTAGTCATAGAAAATGTGTATTTTGAGGAAAAGAAATTTAGCGAATAATCATTTTAATTTTCGCAAATATGTTAAATAACATACAGAAAATACTTGTTTTTATACCATTTGACCTATTTTTTAATCACTCGATTGCAAAAAAGCGAAAACAAGCCGAAAAGCGTTTGACAGCCTGTAAAGATTCTCTATAATGCACCTCACAAACGATAAAGACGTTAAGGGCGCTTAGCTCAGTTGGTAGAGCGTCTGCCTTACAAGCAGAATGTCGGCGGTTCGATCCCGTCAGCGCCCACCA
>NZ_KB849235.1:594707-781921 GCF_000368045.1 Acinetobacter johnsonii CIP 64.6 | reverse complement strand
GCCCACCATATTTACGACGCAGCGGTAGTTCAGTTGGTTAGAATACCGGCCTGTCACGCCGGGGGTCGCGGGTTCGAGCCCCGTCCGCTGCGCCATTTAAATATAAATTTAAGTTCCTGAGCTTAAATTTGAAATCTAAGACTGACAATCTTAAATCAGGGCGCTTAGCTCAGTTGGTAGAGCGTCTGCCTTACAAGCAGAATGTCGGCGGTTCGATCCCGTCAGCGCCCACCATATTCAAGCTGTAAAGCTTAATGACCCTAATTGCATTCGCAATTACCGTTGCAGCGGTAGTTCAGTTGGTTAGAATACCGGCCTGTCACGCCGGGGGTCGCGGGTTCGAGCCCCGTCCGCTGCGCCATTTCCTAGATCCCTTGTGCTAGTAAATGGAATCAAGCAAGATTTCTTTCTTGCATCATAAAAATAGCAATGCTATTTTTACTTCTCAAGGGCGCTTAGCTCAGTTGGTAGAGCGTCTGCCTTACAAGCAGAATGTCGGCGGTTCGATCCCGTCAGCGCCCACCATATTCCCTTATCGTAAAAACCTTGCTTATCTCAAGCTGTTTTCATACACTTCTGTGCAATAATAATTTTAAAATACGACAGATTTATGAGAAACCCATATCAACGCAAAGCTGCGTCTAAAAATCAAAATACTGCTTACGATCCTCTTGAAATCTATCGTCTTTTTATCGAAACTATCGTGCATCAAGGTCATGTTATAGCCTTATATCAAGATGGCTGGGCTTTATGTGCTACGCCGACTGGACAACGTTCTTTTGCGATGTGGCAGAGTAAAGGTTTAGCGCAGCTTTTGGTAAAAGATAATTGGGCGGGCTACGAAATCCAGAGTATTGGTCTCAGCGATTTAGTCGAAAAAGTGATTCCATTCTTACGTTCAGAAAAAACTACGGTCTCTATGAACTTAAGCCCCGAAGGGCAAAATGTCTTGGTTGCACCAGAAAAATTGTTATTAGATATCAAAAACTATTTATATCAATTTTCGATGCAGAAGCCTGAATTATTTAAACAATTACAATTACCGTCGCCACGGACAATCCGTCTTCATTAATTCATGAGGATTTTATTTTAGTATTCATTGAGTAGCCAACCACTCCAATATGCAAAATACTCACGTAACCATGCATTATAGCGAGTGGCAAGAGGTGTCTGAGCGCTGATCATGATAGGCGTTTGATAACCCTGACGTATGGCTATAGCACGGCTACGGGGGATATGAAAATCGCTGGTCACAATAGCAATCGGTTGCTGTAGGGAAATATGCTGCTTGGCTAAAATCTTTTTACTATTGATCAGATTTAACTCGGTACTGGTGCTTTGATCTTCGGTGTAAATACGCTGTGCTGGGATATGGTGTACATCAATCAGATATTGTCGCATTGCTTCAGCTTCACTATTTTTTTGCTGAAAGGATAGGCCGCCACTGACGACCATAATGCTGTTGGGATGTAGCTTGGCATAGCTTGCCGCTTGATCTAAACGGCTGGCCAATGTTGGACTCGGTTTGCCATGCTTCAGACCACTCCCAAGCACTACAATAGCGGGTGCAGCGACATGAGGGGTATTTTGTTGATTTGAAAACCCTAAAAAGACGAAGAAAATGACTAAGCTAAAAATCCAAACAAAGAAAATCGCCCAAGCCCAACGCCATATTGATTGTCTGATTGTATTGGTTTGAATATAGGCGATAAGCTTAGGATAAGCGAGTGCATAAATGATCAGGCCTAGTCCAATCAATAAGGGCAAGAGGGTGCCAAAATTAAAGCGTAGTTGTAAAACAAAATATAAGCCGTCTGCGAACAGTAATGACCCGATAATAAAACTAATGACTCTTTTTGATTTTTGCATACAGGCTTGTGGGTTATCGTTTGCATGATTCTAGCAAATTTACGCATGAAAAAACCGAGCGCTGTGGCTCGGTTTTTTCATTTAGACTTAGTGTTTAGTAAACATCGCGACGGTAACGACCTTCTTGACGGAGTTGATCTAATTTTTCTTCACCTAAGATTTCAATTAGCGCCGCATCGACATCGCTAGCCATCCCATTAATGCTACCGCAGACATAAATTACGGCACCATTTTCAACCCATGTTTTAAGCTCAGTGGCTTGTTCACGTAGTTTATGGTGTACATAGACTTTCTCTGCTTGATCTCGCGAGAAAGCTAAATCTAAGCGTTGTAGCATGCCTGTGGTTTGCCACGCTTCAATCGTACTTTGATAGAAGAAATCATGTTCATGTTGACGCTCACCAAAGATCAACCAGTTTTGCGTATAGTCTAGGCGGGTACGTGCATGGAGTAGACTCATTAAACCCGCGATGCCTGTGCCGTTTCCAATACAAATGATAGGACGGTTGTCATTGATCAAATGGAATGATTCATTGGTACGAATACGTAATGCGATAGGTTGTTGAAGCTCGGCATGTTGGGTTAACCAACCAGAACCTAAGCCCAGTTCACCTTCTGAATCTTGCTGTTGGCGCACGACCAAACGTAACACTTGTTGAGTTGGTACACTTGCAATCGAGTATTCACGTGTAGGTAAAGGGCTCAATTGTTCCAGTAAATGTTCCAAATTGGCAAAAGGCTCAATCTCTGTGTTGAGGTTCTTATCCCAAAGCGCTTGCTCAATCGAAATGGCTAAAGACTCAACGATGCTCTGTGCTGCAATGTGATGCTTTTGCATAAAGGCTTGGATACGTGCGGTGCTGTTACCTGGCTGAACCTCAGCAATGTCACCCGCTTGCCATGTTGCATCGAAGTTGGTTTTGAGCTCAATATTATAAGCATGTGCTCCGACACTATTTGGATTGAGTACTTCACGTTGTGCCAGATTCCATTGATCAAAGGTTTTGTCAATATTCATGGCTTGAAGCTCAAGTTTGGTTGCAGAGGCAAGAGCACTGTTCCAACGTTGAATATCATTGTTATCTGCGTTGTTGACTTCAATCGTTTCAAACAAAGCATGTGCGCCATTGGCTTTTAACCAACGGTCAATACGATGTCCAAAACTACAATAGGAGTCAGGATATTCTTGAGAGCCTAAAGCCAACACGGCATAGTGAAGGTGTGACAAATCCAAAGTTGTATTTAAAAATTTCTTTTCAAAACTGTTGGCTAAGTCCGGTGCTTCACCTGTGCCATAGGTACTTGCGACAAAAAGCACTTGTTCGGCAGCTTTTAAGTCATCTTGCGTTAAGTGTTGCACAGCTTTAACGCTTACAGGTTGTCTTGCTTCTTGTAAGCTGGTTGCAGTACGCCAAGCGATTTGCTCAGAAACACCTGTTTGTGTTGCATAAGCAATGAGCCATGGTTTCGCATGTGGATCGACCGGAACATTCAACGCTCCACCACGGGCTAGCTGAGTGAGTTTCTTCTGCTTACGGCGTTTTAGATACAGCATCCAACCCGTTACAAAGAACAGTGGCATCATCAGTGATGCAAACATGGCAAAGAATTGATAAATTGGGCCAAAGAAGCTACCACGGTGCACAGGAAGCATACTGCTCATGATTTTTTCATTCAGCTTCTTCTGCTCATACAACTCCATTTTTTCAATTTGCGAAGTTTGATAGTTGAAGACCGCTGAATTTCGCGCCCGCTCATGCTGTGGAATTGCATCTACAAATGAAAGCTCAAGTGTACCATCGGGCTTTTTCGGAATATTTAGGGTCAGGGTTGAATAGTCTCGACCAACTTGTGCGTTAAATCCTGTCCATGTTTGGGTTAAAGCAATTTGTACTTGTTCTGGAGATAAGCCTTTACGCTCACCATGTTGTTCGCCTTGGCCACGTTCGCCACGACCTTGCTCACGTGATTCGCCACCACGAGCACCAGCCTGTTCGCCACGTGGGCCTTGAGCTGCACCAGCATTTGGACGGGGTCCTTCTTGCATTTGGGCTTGTGGGCGTTCAACGCCGAGGACTTTAAACATGCCATCGCGCCACCAATCATAAGACCAGTACAGTCCTGTACAGGCCAAGATCAGATAAAAAATCACCACCCAAGTACCAACAACAGCATGCAAATCCCAAATGAAGTTGCGTCCTTTCAATTTAGGTTTAATAAAAAACCATTGTTTGATGGAATGACGTTTGGGCCAACGTAAGTACAGGCCACTCAATATAAAGAAAATAAGCATGAGGGTACAAGCGCCAGTAATTTGTTTACCGACAGGACCGACGGTTAAATTACGGTGCAACTGTTGAATAAAGTTAAAAAACTCACGGCCTTTAACTTCGGGTAGGACTTCAGCAGTATACGGGTTCACCATCATGTTATAACCACGACGTGCGCCTTCTTTCTCGATATTGACCGTACTTGAAGTGGTTGACTCTTGAGCAATCGTAATACTATTGATTTTGATGGCAGGATCTTGTTTTTGGAAATGTAGATACAGCTCAGCAGGGGTTAATTTATTGTTTTGTGTTGCTTGAACGGTATAGCTGTCTGGGTTCATCCATTTTAAGATTTGTTGTTCATAAGAATAGATGGCCCCTGTGACGCCCATAAGCGACAGGATAAGACCCGCAGTGATTCCCAAAAACCAATGCACTTGGAAAAATGTTTTTTTAAACATGGCGATACTTAATGGTGAGCGATTTGTTGTGCGGAAATTATACCTGAAGATTGAGAAGATAATATGGATTTAGAAATTAATATTTATTCTCATTATCATTTGTATTCGAGGGTTTGGGATATAAAAAAACCTCCAAAAGTTGGAGGTTTTTTACAGAGGAGAAAGCAAGACTTAAAGTGGCTGCGCTTCACCAACTGTTTCTTTTAAATGTTTACGAATCGTATTAAACGAGAAGTTTTTGCTATCCATCCGTTTTGGCAGAATGTATGCACCTTCTTGGCCTTTCACTTTGAATTTAATCAACAAAAACTCAGGTGTGTTGTACCATTCGTAGATGTCTTTCCAACCGATTGCACCGACACCTTCTTGCATTCCCATTTTCTGGCGCATAATCAGACCGTGAGGTTGTACACCTAAACGAATGCCTTTAATTTCCTGAACTGGAAACTCATTCATTTTTCGCTTCACATACCATTCTAAACCGAATTTACGGACTAAAAGGTAAACCACGACGCAGGCGATTGCGACCCAACAAAAGATGGTTGAATAATTCTTGAGTAAAATTAGGCCAAGAATCGAAAGGGCTGTAACGACAGCCATGATGATCCAAGCTTTCATGCTAATTTTGTTTGTGCTACGCCAAATTTTTAATTGAGCATCGCGTTGTTCAGCTTCAGTGATTTCATAGGTCACAGGCTGTAAAGTATAAGCGTATAAATTTTTCGCGGTCATAGTGAAAGTAACAGATTTAAAACTGCAAAAAGTTTAGCATCATTTAGAGCATTTCAGTGAGTATATTGTTCCAAAATCACCCAAATTATAATGAAGCCAGTTCTGTGGCCTCATGATCCCGTTCGTGGCTTAAACTTTGCTTCAAACGACTAAACTGATTCAAGATGCTAAACATCAACGAAAGCTGTTGTAAAATGATCAATGCTTTCTGATCTTCCTCATTATTTTGGCTTAAACGCTGACGAATGGTCTGTAGCATATTTTGCGCAGTTAAATCAGGCATTTCATCCCGCAGGAGCGCACCTTGGATATTGTCAAAAGCGCGATCCATCAATTCTAAAATTTCTGGGTCGTCAATTTTTTCACGATGTGCACCCAACGCTGCAATATAGCTAATAAAGGTATGATTGAGGCACAAGAATTCAAACGCCAAGCTCTTTTGCGTTGGGTCAAAGTCGGGCTCGGTGGCTAAAGTGGAAATGAGTGAAGCAACTTCTGCATCAGTATTGTGTGCCGCACGACGAACCACGCGATAATTCAGGCCATTGTTGCGTCCAGACTTATACTGTTCAATCACCTCAGCCAAATAATCACATTGAGCGGAAAGCGAACGATAAATTGTGCGGGGTAGGCGACGGAACTTCCAGTCAGGGAAAATGAAACTCACGCCTAACCATGCTAGTCCACAGCCAATTAAGGTATCCATCATGCGCGGAAGGGCAGCTTCGTATCCCATACCATCTAAGTTGAAGTTAATCAGCGCCAAAATAGTGATGAAAGCGGTGGCTTGAGCGTATTGTTTACTGCGCAGCTCAAAGAAAAGTACCCCGCTGATGACCAAGACGAGAAGTTGTCCTTCAATCGAAGGTACAAAGTACAATACGGCATACCCTAAAATGATTCCGACCAACGTCCCTACGATACGTAAACGTAAACGACGTTTGGTGGCGTTGAAATTGGGCTGACTGACAAATAGTGCTGTAAGTAGAATCCAGTACCCATATTCAATGTTGGTGACTTGAACAAAGATATATCCAACCAATAGCACGATAGACAGACGAATCGCGTGTCGAAATAACACCGACTCTGGGGTGAGATGTTGTTTAATCCGAACCTTAATGTCATCCCAGCCTTTCAGGTCATCATCTTTGAGCTGGCTTTCGATATGTTTGGTTTTATCGAGTTTAATATTGCGTTCAGTTTCTAAGTTACGTAGCTGTGCATCAATCGACTTTAAGTTTTGATACAGTGAAAACAGAGCATTGACCCAAATTTGGTCATATTGTTGTTCGTCTCTGAGCTTTTCTAGTGATAAACGGAGATTTTCAAAAGCATGTTTAAAGCGCTTATTATGGGTATAGGTTTGACGGTTTAAAATGCTGCTGCTTAAGTCCTTACAGGCTTTGGCTTGAATGGATAAAATTCGTTGAAAGCGGAATAAAATATCGCTGTGTTGAAAAATTTTCGCCAGTTTTTGATAGTCAATATGTGCTGAATCTGCACGTTCATGAATATCTTGTGCCACAAAATAATATTGCAGACTGCGACGTGTATCTCGTTGTCCACGGTCACCTTTTAAACGGGTGAGTAGGGCGGTTTTTATGTCGTTGAAAATTGCAATTAATTTACCATTTTCCAACGATAGTTCAATCATGCTCTGTTGATAGCTGTTAGCTGTCATATCGACATCAAAGAGGTTGGATTTGGCAAACAGAAAATCGGCGAGTGAGGAATAACACTTCGATAGATTGTCTTGTACTTGACGAACGGGAAAGAGCAGAAAGCTAATGGTTGAAATAACACTATACCAAATTGCCCCAATCACTAGCAGAGACGGTTGTGTATACCAGTTGTCAAAAAGTCCGACACCGAGCATGGAGTAAACCGAAACCACTAAGCAACCATAGGAAATCGTGGCATAACGACGTCCCAGTGAGCCCAGTAAAATTAGACCAATACACGAAACGATTAGACCCAGTGCGAATAAAATTGGGTGTGGAAATAAAAAGTAAATCGACGTTGCGGTAATGAAAAAGCCAATATAGGTAAAAATTAAATTCATGATTCGCACAGAAAAGCGGTCATCAATATCACTTAAACCCGCAGCAACTGCGCCGAGTGTCAGCGGAATAGTTGCCAGCTGAAAACCCATAAAATATGGAACAAAAGCCGTCCCTGCAAAAGTAATAACCATGCGGAGGTTATACATGAAGGTTGTATTATAAGTAGCCTGTTTTAGACTGGTCAGCCATGCTTTCAAAGGGCACCTTTGTTTGTCGCTTAGGGTTGGACAATTTTCAAATATGAGAATATGTGAAATTTCACCTGCTCTGGTATAAATCATACTATGGAGCGTGTAAACTTGTCTGCAAACTCTCTTTCAAAAAACATAAATTAATCCTATGTCGAATACACAGGAAAAAGCGGTCTATTCCAACGCTTGGATTCTCTTACTTGCCTCACTGACTGCGCTTGGTCCACTGTCTATTGATATGTATTTACCTGCTTTGCCACAAATGGCAGATGATTTCGGGGTAAGCACACAAATGGTGGCCAACAGCTTACCTGCGTACTTCTTAGGCTTGGCGATTGGACAACTGATTTATGGGCCAGTAAGTGACCGAATTGGGCGGAAAAAACCGCTGTATTTTGGACTGAGTCTCTACATTATTGCCAGTTTCCTGTGTGTGTTTGCAAACAGTGAGTGGAGTCTTATTGCCGCTCGGGTTTTACAAGCCTTAGGCGGTTGTGTAGGTGTGGTGATTGCCCGTGCTGCGATTCGTGATCGTTTAGATATGCAAGCCTCCGCCCAAGCATTTGCCAGTATGATGATCGTGACCACCATCGCGCCGATTATTGCACCGAGTTTAGGTGCGCTGGTACTGAGTTTCAGTAGTTGGCATAGTATTTTCGCCTTTTTGATGGTCGTTGGTTTGGGAAGCCTGTGCTGCGTACATTTTTTCTTTGAAGAAACTTTAGACCCGAAGCGCCGTTTAAAGCTTAACTTTAATCAAGTTTTAAACCTTTATGGCGCGATTTTGCAAGATTCGAGCTTTAGACGCCCGATGTTTGTTGGATGCTTTGCTGGGGCTGTACTCTTTTGCTATATCAGTGCTTCTGCTGCCATTCTGATGGATGGTTACGGCTTAAGTCAGCAAGTTTTTGCCTATACCTTTGGTGTCAATGCGCTTGGGATTATGCTGTTCTCAACCTTAAATAAGCGCTTGGCACAAAAGTTAAGTGTTTTTCAGCGCTTAAAATTAGGCAGTTTTTTGCAGTTGGCTGGTGTGGGGCTGCTGTTGGTAGCGGGTAGCATGACGCATGCACCGTTATATATCGTTTGCGCAGGGATGTTTCTCGCTGTCGCAGCAATCGGCTTTACAGGGCCAAATGCCATGGCGATTGCAATGTCTGAGCAGGGTGCACGGGCAGGAACGGCTAGTGCGATTATGGGCAGCATGCAATTTGGTTGTGGTCTACTTTGTGGTGTGATTCTTAATTTTCTACTCTGGTCAGCACTTTTGAATATGGCCATTGTGATGGCTATTTTTGTGGCTTTGGCTTTGTATTATGTGTTTAAGCTTGAGCACGAAAAAGCCTATAAATTGAAGTCGTGACTATATAAAAAAGAGACTCATTTTAGTGTCTTTTTTTATTTAAATGAATGCATTAAATCGCACTCATTGTTTAAGAATACTGCAAAATCTTCAACTGGCACGCGTGGTGTTATAAAGCGATTGACGATCTGCTCAGGATCCGCATAACCCATCGTCATGCCGCAGACCAATTCTTCAAATTGTGCAGCATCAAGTATATTCAACACGAGAGCATGAAGATGATTTCATGCGGCTTGTGGGCAAGTCTCTAAGCCTCGTACTTTGGCTGTAATCATGACATTTTGCATCATCATGGCAATATCCATTTTCGTGCTGATGCCCATGGCTGGATTGACTGTGAAGAATAGTTCGGCAGGTGCATCAAAAAATGATCATTCCGCAGTTGCTGCTGTGCCATTTTCGATTTTAACCTTTTTGAATATTGAGCAAACCATACACCCTCAATAAAAGCCGAAATCCATTTTTCAGGATGGTGTGTAAAATTTTCTTGTTATTCGATATTTTTACAGGATGTTCAGACAGTCTAAATAGAGTATGACAGACCCGCTCAAGTATTTCGTTGGGCTTTTTCCCTGCGATCACATGTACTTTTTCTGTGGGTGTGTATTGGTGCCTGAGGGCGTTCAATGAACCATGCTCAATAATCGTCTGAATAGTTAGACTTTTTTGGTGCAAAGACGTAATTTTGACCCATCACTGAGCATAGGTGGTTATCGATTAGACTAAGACTTTAGTTATAAGAAAAAAGTATAGATATCAAATAAAACTCAGTCTATATTTAAGAAAATATGAAGAATTGTTACTTAATTATTGCAAAAGTCTGTCTAAATTGTAATTTGATGCTTCAAAGCCAATCGCGAATAACATCAATTATAGTTCAAAATTGATGGCATTAGACTTTAGTGGCAAGAGTAATAAAAGGTCATATCTTAAAACATCGAAATGTGCGATTTTTCATCTTTATAAGATTACTTTGCATATGAAAAGACCAAAACGGAGTGGTCTTTTGTGCAAAAAATTTTACTGAAATGGAATTTTTGATTCACTATTAACAATGTAATAAAGGAAGTTTGTGTATGCGTTTAGCCCTCAATAAAAAGCCATTTATCGCTCAAAGCCTAGCACTTAGTGTGGCTGCTCTGATGATGACAACAACTCATGCTGCAACCAAAGAACAACAAGAACTCGCTCAGTTACGTGCCGAAGTTGCAGAGCTAAAAGCATTAATGCAACAACAGCAACAAGTTCAACAACAGCAAGCAGTTCAGATTCAACAAGTGAAAGCACAGCCAGCGCCTGTAAAAGCTGAATCTCCACTGTCTTCGTTCAAATCTAAGTCTGGCGCAGATATTAACCTGTACGGTTTTGTTCGTGGCGATGCAAACTACATTATTGAAGGTGCGGATGACGACTTTAACAAAGTTGCAAGTTCAGATGGTCAAACTAAGGATAAATTGCGCGCGACAGCAAAAACGACACGTTTAGGTTTAGATTTCAATACCAATGTTGGTGGTGATAACAAACTGGGTGGTAAAGTAGAAGTGGACTTTGCTGGGACAAATGAAGCATTGCGTATCCGTCATGCATATTTAACCTATAACAACTGGTTATTTGGTCAAACCACATCTAACTTCCTGTCTAACCATGCACCAGAAATGATTGACTTCGCCACCAACGTGGGTGGCGGTACAGCAGCACGTATTCCACAAGTACGTTATGGCTTTAATTTAGCACCTGCAACCAAACTATTCATTGCTGCGGAAGAAGGAAATAGCAATAGTGGTAGTTCAGATGCTGCAATTAAATATAGCGTACCCAACTTAACTGCGAAATTGACGCAAGGCTTTGCTGATGGCAAAGGCTCTGTATCTGCTCGTGCTTTAGTTGAAAATTATAAATCGGCTGATGACTCTGATACAGCTTGGGGCTTAGCTGCTGGTGTAAACTATCAAGTAATGGACCCACTAAAAATAAGTGCTGATGTGTCTTATGTGGATGGTAACAGTAACTACTTGTATGGCAGCAACTCTGCATATGTGGTTAATACTTCAAATGGCAAGATCGCACAAAATGAAGCGTTTGGTGTACAAGTCGGTGGTACGTATAAATTCAACGAAAAATTACGTTCGACTTTAGCGTATGGTGCTCTATTTGCAGATGACAGCACAGATTATGCAACTTTAAACCAAACAGCAAACGAAGAAGTTTATCAAGCATGGATTAACTTCATCTATTCACCAGTTAAGCCTTTGGACTTAGGTGTTGAATATATTAATGGTAAACGTGATACATTTGCTGGCGATAGCTACAAAGACAACCGTGTTGGCTTAATGGCGAAATACAGCTTCTAATCATGTAATGAAATAGTTGTCGTTTTAAAACAGGAGCTTTAGGCTCCTGTTTTGTTTGAGTCGGGAAATTTATACAGACTAAATACATTTTGAATATAGACTTAAGTATTAAGTCAGAAAAGAATAAGTGAAATAGTTGGAAATTATTGTAAAAAAATAAAGATTATCTATAAAAAATCTGCATAATGTCCGTCTTTCGCCCATATTGTGCATTTATTGCTTGTTTTTAAAGCAATATGGGGCGGTTTTGTGATTTTTTTCAAAAAACCGTATCTGTGTCCAAACATTATTGGGCATTACGTTATTTCAGTTTACTCATCGTGTAGAACTGAACATGTTATGCATCAGATCGCTTAGTTTGTTACCAATTTACCCATTGCCTGAATTTCCATACGCAAGACTGAGTTTGTCTCAGATTTACGAAATATCTCTTGAAGTATCAATGGATTCGGTGGCTTATTAGCCAGATAACAAAATCTAAGCATCCGCTTTATGGACAATTGTCATGGAATTTACTTTTAACGCTTTTTATACCTTGATTGCTGCTGTCATTGTTTTGTTACTTGGCCGCTTCTTGGTAAATAAAATTGGTTTCTTGAAACGCTACAACATTCCTGAGCCTGTCGCAGGCGGTTTAGTTGCAGCGATTATCTCCTTGGTTGTGCATAGTCTTTGGGGCTATAGCATCACGACCAGTAGCGAATTGCAAACAAGTTTTATGCTGATTTTCTTCGCCTCAATTGGCTTAAGTGCAAACTTTGCCAAATTGCGTGAGGGTGGGATCGGTCTGATTATTTTCTTGATGGCTGTCGCTTCATTTATTGTGGTGCAAAACTTTGTCGGCATTAGCCTTGCAACTTTATTGGGTATTGACCCACTTATTGGTTTGATTGCAGGTTCAATTACCTTAACTGGTGGTCATGGTACTGCGGGTGCTTGGGGTGAAATTTTAGAAGTTAAGCATGGCATTCAAGGTGCACTTGCACTCGGTATGGCGAGTGCGACATTTGGTTTGATTATTGGTGGTTTGATTGGTGGTCCTTTAGCGAAGTTACTTATTAACCGCTATCAATTGGCAACGCCACGTACCAATGAACAAATTGAAAAGAGTGATAACACGCCACTGACTGATATTAATTCAACAGAATATGTACCGTTTGAATATCCACATCGTGTGCGTTTAATCACTGCGGATAATGCGATTACGACATTAGGTTTGTTTGCAGGCTGTTTGGCTTTTGCTGACTTTATGACCGGTCATATGAAAGGCACAATGCTTGAGTTACCGACTTTTGTTTGGGCGCTTGCAGGTGGTGTGATTTTACGTAATGTGTTGGAAGGTATTTTCAAAGTTCAAATCTTTGACCGTGCGATTGATGTATTTGGTAATGCATCACTGTCGTTGTACCTTGCGATGGCTTTGCTTTCATTGAAATTATGGCAATTGGCTGACCTTGCTGGTCCGCTTGTGGTGATTTTAGGTGCACAAATGATTACGATGGGCTTGTATGCTGCATTTGTGACATTCCGTGTGATGGGTAAAAACTACGATGCTGCGGTGTTATCTGCGGGTCACTGTGGATTTGGTATGGGTGCAACACCGACTGCGGTTGCAAACATGCAGGCGATTACCAACATGTATGGTCCTTCGCACAAGGCATTCTTGATTGTGCCTTTATGCGGCGCATTCTTTGTAGACTTGATTAACGTGGCTGTCATTCAGTCTATTTTGCAATATTTTAACTAATTGAAAATGCAATTTGCTCTAGGAAACTAGGGCTTTTTTGCTTTCAGGTCTCTCACAATAATTAGGGCATCGAGATGAATGATCAATTAAATGAAACATTACTCGGGTGGGTGAATACGCTGAATGGACCTCTGTGGGACTTTTTGGTGATTTTCCTTGTTGCGGTCGGTTTGTTTTACACCCTAATTACGGGTGCAGTACAGGTTCGCTTATTTTTGCATAGCATCAAGGTCATGAAATCAAGCCGTAAGGAATGTGATGATGATCATGGCATTACACCTTTTCAGGCTTTTGTCACTGGGCTTGCTAGTCGTGTAGGTGTAGGTAATGTTGCGGGTGTTGCGATCGCAATTGCGATTGGTGGACCGGGAGCAGTATTTTGGATGTGGGTCACTGCATTTTTAGGCATGAGTTCGGCTTTTGTTGAGTCATCTCTTGCACAGTTGTTCAAGGTGCGCGACCAAGAAAATAAACAGTTCCGTGGTGGACCTGCCTACTATATTACCCAAGGCCTGAAACAAAAATGGTTGGGTATAGTCTTTGCAGTTGCGCTTATTTCAACCTATGGTTTTGTGTTTAACGCAGTACAAGCCAATGCGATTACAGGTGCGACAGCACATGCATGGGGATGGGATAAAGCCAATCTAGTATTTGAACTCGGTGGCATTCATATTGTGGTGTCTTGGGTTGGACTAGGTCTAGTCTTACTGACCGCAATGATTATCTTTGGTGGGATCAAACGTATTGCCAAAGTGGCAGAAAGTTTTGTGCCATTGATGGCCTTGTTGTATTTGGCTGTTGCTTTATATATCGCCGTAATTAATTACGCTATTTTACCTGATATCTTCCAGCTCATTTTCTCTAAAGCTTTTGAGTTTGAAGCTGCTGCTGGTGGTTTCTTCGGTGCGATGGTTTCTATGGCAATGATGATGGGGATTAAACGTGGTTTATTCTCTAATGAAGCAGGTATGGGTTCAGCACCGAATGCGGCAGCTGCATCGGATGTGAAGCACCCTGTAAACCAAGGTTTGGTACAAATGCTCGGTGTATTTGTGGATACCTTTGTGGTGTGTTCATGTACAGCGATTATTATTTTGGCATCAGGACTTTATCATGATGCGGGCTTTGAAGGCGTAGCGCTCACCCAAATGGCTTTAGAGAGCCAAATTGGTTCTTGGGGTGATGACTTCCTTGCAACGATTTTGTTCATGTTTGCCTTTTCATCGGTCATTGGTAACTATGCCTATGCAGAAGGTAATGTGCAATTTATCAATAACAATGCCAAGGTGATGTTCGTCTTCCGTATCTTTGTTTTGATTATGGTATATCTCGGCTCAGTGATGAGTGTGCCTCTCATTTGGAACACTGCAGATTTGTTCATGGGTATCATGGCCACTATTAACTTGTTTGCTATTTTGCTGTTAACACCATTCTTATTGATGCTGTTAAAAGACTATTTGGCACAGCTGAAACAAGGTGTGAAAGAGCCTGTGTTTAAATTGGATAACCATCCTAAATTTAAAGACAAAGTGAAATCAGACATTTGGTAATCTTTTAGCCATAAAAAAGCCTCTACATTGATAGGGGCTTTTTTATGGCTATTTAACCGCTAAAGTAAAAGAACAGCTGATAGAGTGCAAAACTTAAAATCAGGCTTAGCCAAATCGGGAGTTTGGTTCGAAGCAGTAAAATCACCGCGATCACAAAACCTAAGTCAGTCCAATGCTTGAAATAACTTTGTCCCATTTGTATCACTAAACACAGCAGTAAACTTACCACTGCCGCATTAATCCCAATCACGGCTTTTCGTATCGCAGCTTGCTGCATAAGCCAAGACCAATAAGGCAAGGTTGCAAAGATTAAAAAGAATGAGGGCAGAAAGATTGCTAAAGTGGCTAGAACCACATTCAGCCAAACAAAGGGCGTTAAAGGCAATAAAGCACCTAAGTAACTGGCGAAACTAAATAAGGGGCCGGGCATGAGTTGAGCCAGCGCATAACCTAAGTCAAATTGTTCGGCAGATAAAATATGGCTGACGACGAAGTCCTGATGTAAAAGTGGCAAAATAATATGCCCGCCACCAAAAACCAAAGATGCTGCTTGGTAAAAACTAAACAGGCTCTGTGAGAACAGTGAAGAAGATGAATGCCACACCATAAAAACCACAAAAGGCAAAACAAAGGCAATCAGCCAAAGATAAGCCTGCTTTGCTTGGACTTTTGATTTTAAGCTGCTGTCTTGAAGCTTTGATGTCGAATCTGCTGCAAAATAAATACCGACGAGAGCAGCAACTAAGATGACGATAACTTGGCTGAATGACCATGGTGAAAAGTAAAGAAACAAGGTGCTAAGTAGCATCAGAACATATTGCCAAACGCTTTGGCAGAAACTTGTCAACATTTGCCAAAAGGCCCAGACCACCACAGCAAAAACGATCAACTGAATGCTATGTAGTGTCATCGCACTGAGTTGATTGAAGTACTGTTGACCCAGTACCGCAAGACATGCCATGAGAAGCATAGACGGTAAAGTAAAGCCGAGCCACGCCATACACGCGCCGCGGTAGCCTTGGAGCTGATAACCAATGGCAATACCCACTTGGCTGCTGGTCGGCCCAGGGAGCAATTGTGCGAGAGCAACCAGTTGGGCGTATTCAGCATCACTCAACCACCGAAGTTGTTGTACAAAATGTCGGTGAAAAAACACCAAATGAGCAGCAGGCCCACCAAAAGACAAGCAGCCCAATTTTAAAAAGTGCAGAAAAATTTGAGTGATATGCTGAGTGCTCATGTTGAATTATGCTGACAAATTGAAACAGATTATAATGGGGGAATATGACGCTTTTACGAAAAACAACAGTACTTGGACTGCTGATTTTCATACACTATGCTGCTGGAAAACTTCGCTCTATCTCAACCTCGGTGAATCATGTTAAACATTAAACTTAGCCTTATGTCGTTTACATTGCTCGCTTTAGTCGGCTGTCAAAGCATGCCTAAAGTTGCTCAAGAAACGCCAAATCAGGCGTTTTTAGCCGAAACTGAGTTAGGTGAAGCTCAAGAGCGACTCGACCAGATCAATTTTAAACAGCTCAAAAAAGAACAGAACCGTCCAATTATTGCCTTGGTGTTGGGGAGTGGTGGTGCACGTGGTTATGCACATATTGGCGCAATTCAAGTTTTAGAGCAGTCTGGGATTCGTCCCGACTTTATCGTGGGAACCAGTGCTGGCAGTATCGTCGGATCGCTGTATGCAAGCGGTAAAAATGCCAATCAAATTCGTGATATTGCGCTGAATATGAAAGCCAGTGATGTGCGCGATATTCGTTTGGACATGAAAGGTTTCTTTGATGGTCAAAAAGTTGAAGACTATGTCAATGAACAAGTGAGCGATATGCCACTTCAAAGCTTACCTATCCCGATGTATGTAGTGGCGACGCAATTAAAAGAAGGTAAAAAAGTTGTCTTTAACTATGGCAATACTGGGCAAGCGGTTCGGGCATCGGTATCGATCCCGAGTATGTTCATTCCAACCAAGATTGGTACTGATGAATATGTAGATGGTGGTTTAGTCAGCCCAGTACCTGTTGATGTCGCACGTAAGTTAGGGGCAGATATTATTATCGCGGTCGATATTCTGGCGCAGCCGATGTATACCGAAACCTCAAATGTCTGGGGACTGTTCAACCAAAATATCAATATCATGCAAAAGAACCTTGCACAAATTGAGCTGAAAAATGCTGATATTGTGATTCAGCCAGACTTGCGCGAGAAAGTACATATTTTTGATGTGAGTGGACGTGAGTTGACTATGCAAGCTGGGGTCGATGCAACCGTTGCGCAGTTAGGACAGATTCAAAAAGTTTTTGCGCAGAAAAATTATAAGCAAAAATTGAATATTCAAAGTATTCAAGTAAGAACGCATTGATCACGCGTGATTTCGACATAAAAGCCTGAATGGGCTTTTATACATCTCTATAACTCGAATTACAATTAATCAGGCTCAAAGCCATTTATATGCTGCGAAAATATCACAGCGACAATGTTTTTGAATAAATTAAAATTTAAAGAAGGCCTATAGATTCAAAAGCTTAGTCTTCTTTATATATATTTTTTTGAATGATACTTAAATCACTATAAATAATAATGATGGTTTTGTTACCAAATTTAGCGTTCAAAACCGATATAATAAATGTCACATATCCTATTATCTTACCAATTAGAGAACGCGATGTCCCCATTAGATCAAATTGCTGCGGCTGCGGATGACCAGTCTGAACTCACTATGTCGGTCTTAATGACACCTGATATGGCGAATTTTTCAGGAAATGTGCATGGTGGCACCATTTTGAAACTGTTAGACCAAGTGGCATATGCGTGTGCAAGTCGTTTTTCAGGAAGTTATGTGGTGACCTTATCGGTTGATAAAGTTAATTTTAAAGAGCCGATTCATGTGGGCGAGTTAGTGACTTTCTTGGCAAGCGTGAACCATGTCGGTCGTACTTCAATGGAAATTGGTATTCGTGTTGAAGCACAAAATATTCAAAAGCGTACAGTACGCCATACCAATAGCTGTTACTTCACCATGGTTGCGGTAGATGAAAATGGTAAGCCAAAACAAATTCCTGCATTGAATTTGGACAATGACTGGAAGCGTTGCCGTTTTGAAGCGGCAGAACAACGTAAGGTCGCGCGCTTACAAGAGAACCATCATCCTTCGTGCAGTATTTATAAAAAAGCATCGCATAGTTAAGTTTTAAAAAAAGATCTCCTACACAGGGGATCTTTTTTAATGTCTGACGTTTATGTTTTGAATAGAAGCTTATATGGGAAAACTATGCAAATTTGGCTTTCTGCACCTGTTGATCTTGAACTGCTATAGTCCATGCGCATAAATAAAAAGAAACCAAGATAGGATATATCTTGGTTTCAAGTGACGCTAAAAAGTTGTTGCGATCCAGCAGGAGAGTAAGGCCACTGGATCTCTCAATATTTCAATTATTTAGCGGCTTTTTCTTGATTCGGTTGCTCTGCTGATGCTTCCGAAGCTGGTGCATTTGCACTTAAGTCTGTAGTTTCAGCTGTTTCTTGGGTTGAGACCACAACTTTGTCTTCTTGAGCTGGTGCTTGTTGAGGTGCAGCAAAAGTTGCAAAGCTCGCAGCTGTTAAAGATGTTGCAATAATTAAGTGTGAAAGTTTCATGGTTTTGGCATCCTTATATTTTATAGATAAAAATAGTTCAGACTGATCATCACATCAATTTGAACTGAGCTTCATGCTATCGCCTGAATATCTGCGGTTCAATCGAAGCAACAATGTGAAAAGTGCACATTACCTAAAACTACAGATGATGAAAAAATAGTAAGCTTTAAGTAACAAGTAGAAGTTTTTTGTGAATAGATTGACATAAAAAGAAGAATTAATGATCAATGCAGATAGTAGAAAACTCACATAAACTGTACAAAGCATGCGAATTAAGTGCGGAAGCTTAATTTTGGTCCTGAGTAAAATGTAAGGAAGTTTGTCTAATACGGGTATCGATGAATGGAATGTCAGCCAATTGAATGCTGAGTGTTCGATGCCATGGATTTGAGATGAGAAAATTGGTGATTTAAATTAAGATGATGGCTTATTTTATTGTGTTGTTTTTATCATATTCCATGCTAGGTATAAAATTTTGAAACTGATGTCGATGCCGCAGGCGGTTCCTACGCATATTATTTCAGGCTTTCTTGGCGCGGGTAAAACTACTTTGCTCATGCATTTGTTAGGTCAGAAACCGGAACATGAAGTTTGGGCGGTACTGATGAATGAGTTTGGGCAAATTGGCGTAGATCAACAGCTCATGCCACAAACGGAAGGCTATGCGGTAAAAGAATTACTAGGTGGTTGTTTATGTTGTAGCAGCCAACTACCGATGCAAATAGCACTGTCTCGTTTGCTCTCAGAACAAAAGCCTGATCGGCTGTTTATTGAACCCACAGGCTTGGGACATCCAGCACAGTTACTGGAGCAACTGACCGAGCCACATTGGCACTCGACCCTGCACGTGCGTGCGCCGATCACCGTGCTGGATGGTTCGCGTTTACATGATTATGCTTGGACAGCACAAAATCTCTATCAGGATCAATTAAAAGCGGCGCAGATTGTGGTGGTTTCGCATCAAGCTCAAATGCAAAAAACAGATCAAGATGCTCTTGAAAAACTGCAAAGTGAATATCAGCCTTATGCTCAGCAGTGGTTGATGGCAGAGCAGGGCAAGATTGAGCTTACGCAAATCGATTTTGAGTACATCGGAACAAAACGACTCAAGCAGCCTTTACTGAACATTCAGCAACAGTTGAAAGCGACTCAACAAGATTTTCCCGAGATTAAACAGTTGCCGTATCACTATGTAGAAACAGCGCAAGGTTATAGTGTTGCAGGTTGGAAAATGCCGAAGCGTTGGTTTTTTGACTTTTACGATTTATTAGATTTACTTTGTGAACAGCAAGATTGGCGACGGATTAAAGGAATTTTCCATACCAATCAGGGATGGAAGGCATTTAATTTCAATCCTGAACAATTTAACTATCAAGATGTCGAAGAAGGGATTGATAATCGAGTTGAATTGATTGTTCAAAACGAAAGAGATTGGATGGATTTTGAAAGCGCACTTTTTGCATGCCGCATTGAGCAATGACTTAAATTGTTTTAAGCAAAAAAAGCCGAAATCTTATATGCTAGTCGGCAAATTTGAGGATGGTATGTATGGCGCTTAAAGCTACAATTTATAAGGCAGATTTGAATATTGCCAATATGGATGTCCACCAATATGGGGACTATCAACTGACTTTGGCATTGCATCCTTCAGAAACCATTGAGCGTTTGATGGTGCGTTTGTTAGCGTTTGCACGTTTTGCGGATGAAGCTTTAGAGTTTACCAAAGACTTATTTGAAACCAATGAGCCTGCGCTGTGGGAAAAGGACCTCACGGGTCAGTTGGTGAAATGGATTGAAGTGGGCAGCCCAGACGAAGATAAAGTGAAAAAAGCCAGTGCACGTTGTAAGCAAGTGGCGATTGTCACTTATGGCACAGCGGTCGATGAATGGTATAAGCGCAACAGTAAGTTGAAGACATTGAACAATGTTGAAATTTGGCAGTTGTCGACTGCAAGTACTGAAGCAGTTCAGGCCCTGTGTGAGCGTACCATGCAACTTCAGTTGAATGTGATGGATGGTGAGTGGACCTTAATTGGTGACCATGCACAAGCCATTATTGAATGGACGAAATTGCAATAAGCATGCAGTTTAACTAGATTTATTGATTGAACAGGTTGGGAGCGAAAACATGAGCGCAGAATTAGAAATTATTGATTTGGTTGTCGGTGAAGGTAAAGAAGCGGTTAAAGGTGCTTTAATCACCACGCATTATACGGGTTGGTTAGAAGATGGAACCAAATTTGACTCATTTTTAGACCGCGGGAACTACTTTGAAACTGTGATTGGGACAGGCCGTGTCATTAAAGGTTGGGACCAAGGGATTATGGGCATGAAAGTGGGTGGTAAACGTAAACTCATCGTGCCATCACATTTGGCTTATGGTGAGCGTAAAATGGGTAATATTATTCCTGCCAATTCAAATTTGATTTTTGAAATTGAGTTGTATGATGTAAAAACACGTGATTAATCAAAAATATTGATAAATAAAAGAGTCAATTACAAGGATGTATTTGATTCATTTGTAAAAACACTTGGTTTTTAAGAAAAACATTTGTAGATTAATTATTAGGCAGAGCGTATTTAAGGGAAGAGTCGCTTTTGTATAGCTCATTGAGCAAATGGTCTTTGTTTGGGTTTGTTTTAAGCTGTTTGTTGGTTTTAAGTTTGATACCTTCGACGTGGGCACAATATGAAGCTGAGCCCACGCAGTATTATTTGCATCAAAAAAATGTCAATGACATTCAATTCACCGAACAAACCACCAGTTATTTAAAAGGTACATGGTCTTATTATGACCAAGAGCTGATTTCTCAGCCTAATCGTAAACTCCCTTCTAAAACTACCGAATTGCCAATTTCATTTCAAGAACTTACAGGTAGTAATACGGGTTATGGGACTTTTGTCGGTCATTTCAAAATTCCGGATGAATTTATTGGCCGAAGGCTAGCCATTCATATCCCCAATCAAAATTGTGCTTATCGGGTTTATCTCAATGGCGATTTTTTAGTTCGTTTAGGGGATGTCGCGGATAATGCGGGAGCACAGCAAACAGAAAATGCACCGCGGATTGCTTATTTTGTCCCTGACAGCCCCTATTTTACTTTAAGTATACAAGCCTCAAACTTTAACAATTTACGCGGCGGCCTTGAAAGCCCCATGCATATTGGCATTGCTAAAACGATTAATCGACATTATCAGCAACTGATGATGAGTATCGCCATGATCTGTGGCGTGGTGTTTGGTGTAGGAATGTTCACCACCATGTTCTCGATGTTCCGTGGTTCAGATGAACGGAATAGTAAAAGTATTTTTGTTTTTGGTATTTTTATTTTATTTCTTGCCTTACATAATCTTTTTACTGCGCCATATGCTTATACGACCTTCCTAGATATCAACTGGTTGTGGGGCATACGTTTAGAATATTTATTTATCTATTTAGCGGTCATATTTTTTTTGAGCTATATGTATTTGCTCAATCAGTACTATTTACAGCGTTGGATTTATACCGTTTCCATTTTGGTTTTGACCTTGAATATCGTCATTACCTTGTTATCCGAGCAAGTTGTTTTTGAGCAGCTGGCTTTTTATAGCGCATTTTTCAGTATTGTTATTTTGCTTAATTTTGCCTATGGTTTTTACCTTACTTTAAAGACCAAACAAAAATATTCGAAAATCAATTTATACGCCGTGGTATTGCTGTGTATATCGGTCCTTCATGACTTTTTACTAACGCTACATGTGATTGATTCTATTCATCTATCTTTTATCTCTACCAGTCTGTATGCACTTTTGGTGATGTTCCGACAATCACGTAACTATGCTTATCAGACTTACCATACCGAACGTTTAAATAATAATTTAATTGAATTGAATGATTCTTTAGAGCAAAAAGTGCAACAGCGCACCTCTCAATTACATGACTTAAATGAAAAACTCGAATATCAAATTCAAATTGATGCCTTAACAGGCGCCTATAATCGGCGTGCATTGAATCAGGAAATTCAGCAGCGCTTTATTGAAACACAACAAAATAGTCATGCAACTTTGGTTTTTGCCATGATGGATGTCGATTATTTCAAAAATTATAATGATTTCTATGGGCACCTAAAGGGCGATGAAGTTCTGCAAAATCTGGTCAAAGTGATTGGTGCAGTACTGCCACATAATGCCTACTTAGCACGCTATGGTGGGGAAGAGTTTGCCATTGTTTTATATAATGTCCCAATTGCGATTATTAGTCAGATTATGCAAACCGTTTTAGATGCAGTGCGTAGTGCGCGCTTTGAGCATCATAACCGCCTAGATGGCAAAGATTATGTAACTTTGAGTATGGGGGTGTCGTGGATGGATCATGAAACGATTTATGCCAATATTCATGACCTTATGAAAGCGGCCGATTTAAAGCTTTATCAAGCCAAAGAAGCGGGCCGTGATCAGATGAAAATGCCCAATGAATCCTATGAAAATGAGTGAATTTAGTTGAGTCATACTTCTGTTAATAAACCTTAGGATAAGAGTTTAACCATGGTCACCATTTTGGGATTTGGAATGTCTTGGACATGGATTTGAAAGCCATGTTTTTGATAAAAAGAGCATGCTGTTTGGGTGCTTTCTAAACTCATTTGGTGAATTTTTTTACGTTTAAGATGTTCAATAACGGTTTCTAATAAGGCTTTCCCAATACCGCGCTGTTGTTCAGCGGATGAAATATAATTGAGTAAAATACGACCTTGATCACTGACCATAATAAAACCCACTACGTGCTGATTGAGTACATAAACCCAGCTGTCGTTATAGTGCATCCACATAATCAGGTTGGATTGGGTTTTATTTTCTAGCCAAATTTGAATCGTACTTTCATGGCGATGATGGTCTTTGATACATGATCGAATACTGTCGTGCACGACATCTAAAATTTCAGAAATGTCCTGAATTTGGGCTGCCCGTATCATCTTTTCTTCTTAGAGCTATAGAAGCAGCTATTTCATGCTAGCGACTATATTTATTAAATTGAATTACTGTTAGTACGGATGTAACTTTGTTGTTCAATCGCACTAAGTTAATTATTTTTTATAGTGATTTTGTGAGTGAAAAATCACATATCGTGATGCCTTTCACGTTTGTACGAATATGTGTTGAATCACTTGAATGGGTCTGAGAATCAATACTCAATTACAAGTCATCGAATTGAGCATTTGATTTCATACGTAGTCTGTTTTAATTAATTTGGTGTTTATTTGAGCGATAATGCTGTATTTTAAAAGGGAATATTTGTTACGAGAGCAGAGCATGGCGACATTTTTATTGATGATTTGCATACTCATTGCTTTGGTTGCAGCATCTATTATTGTAATCAAAATTCAAAAAAAGCAGCGCTTTCTGAAGCGACAAAAAAAAGCGGTTGAATCGGAAGCAGTATCTCCGCAAATGGCAACGCATACCAATATAGCACCTCAGGTAGAGCGTGTTATTGAAGTTGATGCTTATGAACAAGAGCTGTTCGATGATGTGGCGACTCTGTTTCTAGATCAAGCGATATTGCTTACAGCTGAAGAAGATGCAACGCTGATGCAAAGTACCTTATTGGTCAAAATGCCTGCGAAAACGCAGACGCAAATCCGTAAAATGGATCTTAATGAATGGTCTATTTTTTGGAGTTTTTATGATCAGTCACTTGAATACTATGTGAGTCGTTATGGTATGTTTTATACGCATATCGACCGTAGTGGACGCGAGCATAAAAAAAGCCATCGTACTCGCGATTGAGCTCTTCGCTTAAGCCTCTACAGTATCCATCACAGCTATGGATAACTGTTTAAGAATTCGCTCTGCAACATGAGTTAAATAGAAGTCATCCTGTTTTAAACGTGTCATTAAGATTGCGCCCTCATAATCAGCAACACTGATTTTAGCCAGTGCCTCCGCTTGAGCGATAGGCATGACTTGCTGAAAATAGTGCAACAATGCCAACTCCCAATCTTGAAAAATTGACTGAATTTTGAGATGAATTTGTTCGGATAAATGCGGGATTTCCAAAGACAGCATCCCGACTAAGCAGCCTTGAACACCCGTACTAAAAAAGCTGACAGCTTGTTGGTGCAAGTGTTCAAAGCGAACGTAATGCTCCAAGTGCGTATTACGCAAGATGCTGAACAGTTTATGGTTTAAGTATTGCTGGCTGACGTGCAAGATATCTAAAACTAAAGCTTCTTTATTGGGATAATAATAATAAAATGCTGCTTTACTGAGCCCACAAGACTTTGCTAGTAAATCCATACTGGTGCCTGCATAACCATGGGTTTTAAAGGTTTGCATGCAATGCAACTGGATTTGTTCTTTACTCAGTTTTTGTGGGCGCATAGAGCTTTAACGTTCCGTAGTGGTTTGTGATGATAAATAGCTATCGAAAGTGTTTAGCATATTGTCCCAGATGACTTCGGCTCCTTGGCGGAAATATCCCATGTGTCCAATTTCTTTCAAGCCGTAGTCATTGGCTTCAATATTGAGATAATGCATGTTCGCATGCCGATAATGCTGCATAAATGCGTGCCTTGAGTTAGGTAAAGCCCAGTCATCATCCAGTGCTGAAACAGCATAGATTGGGGTTTTAACCTGTGCATATTGTTCCAGTAAGTGTTGTTGCTCGGGATCTGCAAAAAAGTAGGTTGGATTTTTACACCATTTTCGCCACTGTGTGTAGACATCTACAGGTAAATCGGTACCCATTTTCAGTAGGCTCCAAGGCAGATAGCCCTTTAGTGCAACCATCGGCGGGAAAATAATATTCCACATGATATGCACTTTCATTTTCTCCCGAAACGGCATATAGCCATGCCAACCCGCACCCGTGCCAAAGCAATACATCGCAGTGACTTGGTCATGGTTGTGGGTTAAACCGAGTGCTTGGCCTCCATAAGAGTGTCCAACCACAAAAATAGGTTTGTCATCTTTGCGGATAGAGTCAATGACAGCCGACAAGTCTAGCTGCCCCCAGTCCAAATAGGACATGCTGAAACCTTTGAGTTGTTTCGGTGCAGAAAGCCCCACACCGCGATAATCAAAAGTTAGGACTTGATAACCTAGAGCTACTGCATACTCGGCAAAGCGGCGATAGAACTGCTGTGGTACACCTGTTGCACTGGCAACAATGATGTTGGCTTTGATTGGCTCAGATGAGCGATAACGTGTACCAACAAGTATATAACCATCGGTTGCTGAAAATTTTACAGTTTGTTTCTCTATTGGGGTCGAATCTAAATGGGCGGTGGCTTGCATTATCGTTTCTTCTTTTTTGTTAAATACTAAAGTGGGTTCCAGACTTTTAAGTTTTATTGCCCTTGCTTTACTGTCCCTTAAACTGAGCAGGGCGGCGTTGCAGCATTGCCATGACACCTTCTTGGACATCTTGGGTTTTGAGTAGCGGGCTGAGGTGCTCTTGTAAATGTGCAAAGGCATAGTCTGCGCCATGTTGTACTGCTTGTTGTGCAGAAGCCAGCGTGGCTTGAACGGCGAGTGGAGCAGCATGTGCAATTGATTCTGCAAGGGCCAATGCTCGTTCTAATGCAGCATTTGGCGTGGATGCTTCTACGACCTCGGTAATTAAATTGAGATCGAAAGCTACTTGAGCATTGAAGCTGTCACCTGTGAGTAGATAGCGCATAGCCTTGTTCCAACCCGCCGCTTGTACAAAGCGAACCGTTGCACCGCCAAAGGGTAAAATACCGCGCTGCACTTCCATTTGGGCAAATTGTGTATTGGCATCGGCAATCACCACATCGGCATTGAGCATCAGTTCAATTCCCGCGGTAAAACAAAAGCCTTGGAGTGCCACAACCACGGGTTTGGTACGAGGTCTTGAACTGGTGCCCCAAGGGTTAATTTGTGACGCGGGAAAGTCGAAAACGCCTGCAGTGAGTTTGGGTTGCAACTCAACCAAATCAAGCCCAGCTGTAAAGTGTTCCCCGTGTGCAAAAATCACGGCACAGCGCAGTGAAGGATCATCCTCATATTCGGTGAGGGCCAGTGATAAGTCATGAATCATATGACTATCGAAAGCATTGCGCTTGGCTGCGCGATCTAAACCAATTAAAAATAACGAACCGCGAACTTCGCGACTGACACGACCTTGTTGTTCTGACATTTTGATTATTCCTACATCGTTTTATAAGTTTTTAAACGATTGTTAGAAAACTGTCAAAACTTATGCGTATTCATTCTGTGACTCGATAGTTTGATCCGATTCCCCGAAAAAAGAGCGACGTTTAGATTGAGCGGAATTGTCTTGCCTTTATTGAGTTTTTTTTCATAATAGCAGCACTTCTTTGAATACCAGTTGAACCATGTCTAGCCTTGAAATATTTGCAGTCATCATTAGCTTAATTGGGGTGACGTTGACCATTAAGCGCAATATGTGGTGTTGGTGGTTTAACTTCGCTGCTTTCTTGTTATATGCCTATTTGTTTTATACCTATAAGCTATATGGCGAAACCATTTTGCAGTTTTTCTTTGTAGTGGTGAACTTTTACGGTTTTTATCACTGGCTCAAAGGTAAACAACAAGATCATGATATTCGGATTGAACCGATTACAGCTCGGCAAGTGATTTTGCAAATGCTGCTTGCCGCTACGGCTGGCGGAATATTTGGTCTGAGCTTAAAGTATTTGACCGATGCAGCTGTACCGCTACTGGATGCGCAGCTCGCAGCGTTTAGTCTGTTGGCGACCTATTGGACCAGTCGTAAACATATTGCGACATGGGTGCTGTGGGTATTTGTCGATATTGTTTATGTCGGTATGTTTATCTATAAAGATTTGTTCCTAACCGCGGCTTTATATGCAGGCTTTGTTGGCTTGGCGGCTTTTGGCTGGTGGCAATGGACTCAGGTACGTCATAAACAACAGCTCAAAAGTGTATAGGCTGGGTAGTGTTGATTGATTTTAAACAAATACAATTGGCTCAATTTGAGTCGGTCATTGAACGGTTAAAAGGAAGTCCACAGCAATATTTGGACTTTGCTTCGGTTGCGGATTTTTATCAGGCCACTTGGCTGGATGACTTACCCAGCAGTGCAAGTTGGGCGGTTACAGGACTGGATGATGGGGCCGAGCATTTTGATATTCGCTTGGCTTGTTTTGAGCGCGTGGTTTTTATTTATATTGCAGATGATATTGTCATACAGAATGGCGCACATTGATATCTAGATCAAGGTATAGTCGGTGCTGGAGCATCGTCTATATTTGACCCTTCTACAGGATGACGAGATCCAGTTTTTCAGTCCTGATCAGGGCATGGATGTTTACAAAAACAAAAAATAAAGGATTTAATGCTATGGCACATCAGTTTGTAGTCAATGCCACCATCAACGGTGTTTCGTTGGATGACTTCCGTCGACTCGCAGCCAATATCAGCTTACATGAAAATGTTTGTCGTCGTATTCCCGGTGAGAAGTTGGAAATTTTGGAGTCGAATAAAGTCGGCGATATTTATACCCTTAAGCGCGCGTATAATTTGGATGTCAATATTCCCGATATTGCGAAGAAATTTCTAAAAGATGCCTTTCGCTTACAACGTACCGACGTCAGCAATTTAGTTGTGCTCAGTTCGGAAGTCCGTTTAGACCCCAATCTACCTTTAGAAGCTGTGTGCCAACGTAGTGTATCGGGTAATGATGAGCAGATTCACTTTCAACTGGAGTGGACGGTAAAAGTAAAAGTGCCATTGATTGGTGGTATGTTAGAAAAACATGCTGAAGGCGAAATTCGTAAGTTTAGCCAAATCGAGCTTGATATTGTGGAAGATGAACTGCGCCAAAATCTGCATGCAGAAACCTTAAGCTAAAGGTTTTGACATCATATTTTCAAATTAGGTTATATAAAAAGAAAACCCTTCGATTGAAGGGTTTTATCATTTTAGTGCTTCGTCTCGAACCGAGTTCGATAAACCAAAGCTGTGAAGAAGCAAACCAAACAAACCAGCCAAATATAATACATCGCGCCAATGTTGCTATAGAGGCTGAGCCATTGAACCAAAGGCAGTGTGATGCCTCCTGCAATGGCATAGGCAACATTGTAGGAAAACGAAATGCCTGAAAAGCGGATCGGAGCAGGGAACATCTTGACCATGCTATAGGACACAAGTCCAACCGTGCCTGAAAAGAATCCCAAGAGCATATACAGTACAAAAACCGTAGTTGGACTGACCGCACCTAAACTGTGATAGAAAATGGTTGCGATAGCGGCGACACCGAGCGAGCCAAAAATCAAGACCTTGGCTGCACCAAAACGATCTGCCAATGTCCCAGCGAGTATACATCCCAACATTTGCATGATGATCGCAGCACTTTGCATTTGAAAAGCATCGCTACGTTCAAATCCAAAGGCACCCGTCAGTAAGTTTGGCATGGCTAAAATTAGGACTACCACACAAGCAGTTAAGAACCAGGTCAAGAGCATGCCAATCACCACGGCGGTTTTATGGCTGCCTAAGACTTGTTTCACCGGCATTTCTTTAGACAGCTCTTTACGTGCTTGGATGGCTTTGAATACAGGCGTTTCTTTCAAATAACTACGTAAATACAAGGCCACTAAGCCAAAAATACCGCCCACAATAAAGGGAATACGCCATGCCCAATCATGTATAGCTGCTTCACTAAACTGAAGAGAAATGAACAGTGACATTAAAGCACCGAGCAAGATGCCGAGAGACAAACCTGCTGTGAGCAAGCCATTGGCAAAACCAATTTTTTCAGATGGGACATGTTCGGAAACAAATGTCCATGCCGCTGGAATTTCTCCACCAATTGCAATGCCTTGTATCACTCGCATAAGGAGCAAAAGCAGCGGCGCAGCATACCCAATTGTTTCAAAAGTTGGCATGACCCCGATCATGAGGGTGGGTAAAGCCATGAGTAAAATAGACAAACTAAAGAGTCGCTTACGACCAATGAGGTCACCAAAGTGAGCCATGACCACCCCGCCAAGTGGACGGAAGAAGTAACCTGCGGCAAAAATACCGTAAGTATTTAGCATGGCCCAAAATGGGCTGAGCCCTGCGGGAAAGAATAGCTCAGAAATAATTTTGGCGTAAAAAACATAAATAACAAAGTCATAGAACTCAAGTGCACCACCGAGTGATGACAGCCCAAGGGTACGCTTGTCTTCTCTGGTCAAACGTGGTGTTGCATCCATGCGTATATTTCCAAAGCTGAATAAAGGTTTATATTTGATTTTAAAGAAGTCTTTTTTGAATGAATAATCAATCTTTCTTTACTGGGTTCGAACTAAAAATTATACATGAATCAACATCGTTGATTTGACGGTCAACGTAAATTTATAACGCAGGTGAGATAAAAGGCTTATGATATAAAAAGAATAAATAGGTATAAAAATTTAGGATTTGTGTATGAGCGTCATTTTACCTGTTGCACAACGTGGTGAAGATATTTTAAGACTCAAAGCTGCTCGCGTCGCAGATGCAGAATTTAATAGCGACTGGCTCATGCAGTTGGCTTCTGCCATGATTGCGACCATGTTGGAGCGGAGCGGTGTGGGCATTGCCGCACCACAAGTCTATATTTCAAAGCGGGTCATTATTGTGGCTTCACGGCCAAATTTACGCTATCCCGATGCACCTGAAATGGACGCCGTGGTGATGGTCAATCCTGAAATTTTAGAGTTTTCGCAAGCAACGACCTTAGGTGAAGAAGGCTGTTTAAGCGTACCGAATGAGCGTGGTCAGGTACAGCGTGCGCAAAGCATTAAGGTGCTGTATCACACTTTGACTGGTGAGGTAATGGAAAGCACTTTTGAGGGTTTTCCTGCACGCATTGTGCAACATGAAATCGATCATCTAAATGGTATTTTATTTGTCGATCGCCTGAGTGCTTAGTCGCGAGTGTCATTTTATTCATCTTTATATTTAAACTGTTGTGGGGTCTGCCCCAAATGACGTTTAAACATGGCACTAAATGCACTCGGATTGCTATAGCCAAGAGATCTTGCAATCTGCGCGACAGATTCACCACTGGCAATTTTACTTAAGGCATGGGCAATATGCATTTGCTGAACCCATGCGCGATAAGACAGCCCCGTTTCCTTTTGAAACATGCGCATCAAGGTTCTGGAGCTGGTGCCAATTTCATCTGCCCATGTGCTTAAATCTTTTAACTGATCGGGCGTACTTAATAGTGCTTGGCAAATATTCATTAAGCGTTTGTCTTGTGGCCACGGAATTTGAATGGGCAACAGATTGGCTTTATGAATTTCATCAAAAATTAAAATCTGTAAAGATCGAGACAGTTCATCAGAGCTGATCAGCTCGGAAGGTGGAATGTGTTCAATCGCATTGAGCCGAATAAGCAGTTCATGCAATAACTTACTGACCCGAATAATAAAACAATGTTGCCCCAGCAGTGCAGCTGCATCGGCTTGAACCAATGCCGTATTGAGCTTTGGCTTAATGAAATCACACTGTGCTCGACATGGGTCGGGATCCATAGCGCACACATTGGTGGCACGATCCAGACATGATTCGGGGTGAATACTTGAATCATCCCGGTCGAAGCATATAGAAACTGCGCCCGTGAATGGGTATGCGCAGGGGTAATCTCTCGATAGGTATGCTCAGAAGAGAGTCCAATCACCAATTCGGACATTTCGGTTTGAATCAGAGAATTTGGCATGTGTGTCTTTAAGTTGTCAGTTATACAATGATTATTGGAAGATAGTCTTATGAATGACATTTTACAATCAATGCCTGATGAAAAATACATGGAGTTTGCGAGGTATGTCGTCTTCAATTCAAATGAAAGAAGGTATGGGCGAAGCTACGATCAATGAGCAACAACAAGGCATGATCATAAAAGTGGTGGGAGCTGTGGCGGTTGCACATCTGCTCAATGACTTGATTCAAGCCGTTTTGCCAGCCATTTACCCGATGCTGAAAACCAATTTTTCCTTAAGCTTTGCACAAGTGGGACTGATTTCATTGGTGTATCAAATTACGGCATCGCTACTGCAACCTTGGATTGGACTCTATACCGACAAACATCCGAAACCTTATCTATTGCCACTCGGCATGGTAGTGACTTTTAGCGGCATTTTACTGTTGGCTTTTTCTCCGAATTTTATTGTACTGCTCATGGCTTCGGCATTGATTGGTGTCGGGTCTTCAACCTTTCATCCTGAAGCCTCACGTGTGGCGAGAATGGCTTCGGGTGGGCGCTTTGGCACAGCACAATCGACTTTTCAGGTCGGTGGCAATGCAGGTACAGCCATTGGGCCTTTATTGGCAGCGTTGATCATTGTACCGTTTGGACAGCACGCCGTGGCATGGTTGATTGTATTTGCCTTACTGGCGATTTGGGTGCTATTCGGTGTCAGCCGTTGGAGCATCAGCCACAGTAAAAAACAATTGGCTGCGAAAGCGTATCAAGTGCAAAGCAAACTGCATGGGCGTCAACTCGTCATCGCGCTGTCGACCATTTGCGTTTTGATGTTTGCCAAATTTACCTACATCGCCAGTATCAGTAACTATTTTACTTTTTATTTAATGCACAAGTTTCAGCTCAGTTTGCAAAGTGCGCAGTTGCATTTGTTTGCCTTTTTGGCAGCGGTGGCTTTAGGTACATTTGCAGGTGGGCCGATTGGAGACCGAATTGGACGTAAAGCAGTAATTTGGGTGTCTTTTGTTGGCATGGCACCGTTTGCTTTAATGATGCCGCATGCCAATCTATTTTGGACGACTGTACTGTCGATTATCACAGGTTTAGTACTTTCCTCTGCCTTTGCCGCAATGGTGGTTTATGCACAAGAAGCCGTTCCGGGACGAGTTGGCATGATTGCAGGTTTAATGTTTGGTTTAATGTTTGGGGTGAGTGGCATCGCCGCAGCAGGCTTAGGATATTTGGCTGACGTCAAAGGCATTGAATGGGTGTTTGGTGTGTGTTCGTTATTGCCTTTACTCGGTTTAGCGACCTTCTTTTTACCGAAGACCCAAGCAAACTAACTAAATACTGCTGACCTATAGTTTCAATCGCGCTATCTTATCAAACTAAGATGGCGCGATTGCATTTTGGCCTGATGATTATTGTTATGTATAAATGCACTGGGGTTGTGTGGTTTGATTTTAGAGGATTGATGTAATGACTGATCTGAATGCTGTACTCAAATTTTCATTAGGCGTAGATCGACTTTCATTTGAAATGGATGGACAGCATATTCGGTTAGACCACGGTTTAAGCTTTATACAGTCAAACAGTATGCGTCATGGGTTACTGGATGAACTTGCGATTGAGTCGATGATTTATGTGATTGAAGAGTTGTTAGAATCCGTTCAGATGAAGTATGTCCAACCTAAGACCGCCATGACTTCAGATGTATTATTCCAAAAGGTTTTAGCATTATTTTTCTCAGATCAGCAGCAACTTGACCGTGTGCAACTTGAAAGTGCTTTTAATACCTTTGTTGAGCGCAGGGAATACTATGTGTCTCAAGTGGCTGATGATGGTCTTTCTAGTTTGGTTTACTTTATTGTACTGCGGGAGATGATGCATCACTGGAATGTGGTCGACATTCAATTTGAATCGCTTGAAGCGGCTCAATTGCATTAAAAACGTAAAAAATAGGGAATGACAGACAGCAGAATCCCAATGCCACTCAGCAAGAAATGGCTTTCTATAAAATAAGGGAAAACCATTAAAACCAGACCAGCAACTAAGGGCACAGTCATTTTTTGTTTTTTGCCATAGAGAAAATAGCCTAAACCAATTGAGCTAAAGATCACGCCGAGTAAGAGTTGAGTGCTGTTCATGATGATGTTTCGTGCATTGTTATTCTCTGGAAGATATTATGCCAAGATTTTTAAAAGAAGATATAAAAACTAAGAGCGTGTGATGCAACCTTATAACAAGAGCTTAAAACTTCCATCGCGTAATTTACGTAGCAATATGACCGATGCAGAACAATGGCTATGGCAAAGATTACGCCGTAAACAAATTTTAGGATTACAGTTTTATCGGCAAAAGCCAATTCTCAACTTTATCGTGGATTTTTATTGTTCCGCTGCGAAGCTTGTTATTGAGTGTGATGGGGGACAACATTACACCGAAGATGGTCGTTTAGCTGATCAAATTCGAGATCAGGTTTTAAGTGAATTAGGGCTTGTGGTGCTGAGGTTTAGTAATAGGCAGATTTTGACTGAAACTGATGCTATGGTGGAACAGATTTATTGGATTGCGAAACAGAGATTGGAATCCCTCTCTTGCGAAACGTAGTTTCTCACTTTAAAAAAGGGGGACTTTACGTGAATTTGCTGATTGTATTTGATTCGTGAGGCTCCTTCTTTTTAAAGGGAGGTTGGGAGGGATTACTCATAAAAACATAGGTTAATATAATTGTTTGTAATATATTGAATTTACTGTGATAAAGAAATCAGAGGTGGTTGTCTAAATGTTGCTTTGTAAAATGTGTATTGAAAAGAAATTACCACCTTATAAATATAACAATAATGATTTTGAGCTTAAATTTTGTGAAGAGTGCCAGTGTGAAACTCAATATTTAGATTATGAATTGTTTAAAAATAAATTATTCGATGTGATATCTACTAATTATAAATTTTTAAGTGATCTACCTTATAGAGCAGGTTGGTTTTATGAAGTGCATGATGAAGATGGTGTAAATGATTACTATAATTTTATAGAGTCATTAGATTTAGGTGAGGTTTTAACGGAAAAATTAGCAGAGGACTGGGGGGAGAAGTTTGGGGATGAATTATTAGTACTTTATGATGATTCTTTAGAGGAGTATGAAGGGTGTAATAAGGAATTTGAATGGGAAGGTATTCAGGAAAGTTTTAAACATGAATTCAGATTCTTTAACACTAAACTAAAGGATTTTTTAGATCATACATTTGAATACTTGCTAGATAATCAAAATATCAATCAATCACTTTTGAATAATATTCAAGCAAATACTATTTTATATCGTGGCAGAAGTTTTGATAGCCTTAAAGATCTGATGAAAGAAGTTAACGAGGATAATTTAGCAATAGAAGTGGAAATAGAAAATGAAATAATAGCAAAAAATATTAGGGATAAATTTGGATTAGTACCCTCATTCTTAGCTAGTGATCAACGAATGACACCTTTTGGGATATCTGCTCTTTATTTATCTACAGAGAAAATGGCATGTGTCGCTGAAATTAGAGCTTTAGTTGGACAATATGTTGGTATTGCAGAATTTTCGAATAGGATAGAATTGAAATTATTAAATCTAAATAAATTAGCGGAGGGTTTATATCCTCATCATTTAGATGAAGACTATTTAGGAAAATTGGATGTTTATATATTTTTCAAAAAACTCATAGCAAGTGTATCTAAGCCAAAACTTGAGAATGGAAAATTTGATTATTTAATAAGCCAATACTTTTTTGAGTACTTGAGAGTGAAATTCGGAGATCAGATTCAGGGGATTTTTTTGAAATCAGTTCAATTACCTACTGCAGATAATATCATCTTATTTCCTGAGGTTACCGATGAAGGAATTGATAGTTCTTTTTTAGCAGGAAATAATAAAATTTATTTTTCATGGAATAAGGAATCAAGGCTTGGTTTAAGTATTTCACAAGTTAAATCAATAGCAATTACAACTGAGATTGAATATATCTCTCATCCAAGAATGAAAGAATCAACGGACTGGATTTAATCCCTCCCAACCTCCCTTTGAAAAAGGGAGGAGCAGTCACGAAACAAATTGAATCACATGACATCCCCCTCTTTTTAAAGAGGGGTTAGGGGAGATTATTTAAACAATCGAATCATCTAAATTCGGTGCTAACCAACGCTTCGCTACATCCAGTGTCCAGCCTTTACGCTTCGCATAATCCTCAAGCTGATCTTGAGAAATCTTGCCCACATTAAAGTATTCACTTTCAGGGTGCGAGTAATAGAAACCACTTACAGAAGAAGGCGGCATCATTGCAAAGTGTTCAGTCAACTTCGTACCAATCTTCGCTTCCGAACCTAACCAGTCAAACAACACCGCTTTTTCAGAATGTTCAGGACAAGCAGGGTAACCAGGAGCAGGACGAATACCGACATACTTCTCTTTGATCAATTCTTCATTGCCCAAAGTTTCATCGGCTTTATAGCCCCAGAACTCTTTGCGGATACGCTCATGCAAATGTTCGGCAAACGCTTCGGCAAAACGGTCAGCCAAAGACTGAACCAAGATCGCAGAGTAATCATCACCTTTGGCTTTATATTCATTCGCCAATTCCTCTGCACCAAAGATCGACACAGTGAAACCACCGAGATAATCCGTATTGTCTTTAGAGGTGCTAATAAAGTCGGCTAAAGATAAATTCGGCTTACCCGTGACTTTGTCAGACTGCTGACGCAAGTGTTCAAAAGTATGCGTAACCTTCTGCGCTGTTTCATCAAATACACTGACTGTATCTGCACCTGTACGTTGTGCAGGGTATAGACCAAATACAGCACGAGCATCGAAACGATTATTCTCGATCACATCTTTGAGCATGGCTTGCGCTTGATTATACAAATCCGTTGCAGCTTCACCGACAATCTCATCTTCTAAGATTTTCGGGAATTTACCTGCCAAGCTCCAAGAAATAAAGAATGGTGTCCAGTCAAAATATTCCACCAATGTTGCAAGTGGGTAGTTGGTCAGTACATGTGTACCCATCGTATTTGGAATAGGTGGCACATAATTCGCATCCACTTTAAAGCCATTTTCAATTGATTCTACATAACTGAGTTTGGCTGCTTTTGGTTGCTTATTGGCTAAACGTTCACGAATCTTGGCATATTCAGCACGATGCTCAGCAATAAAATTACCGCGCATTTCTTTCGAGAGTAGGGTGGTTGCCACACCAACTGCACGCGATGCATCAGCCACATAAATCACTGCATCATTTGAATATTGCGGATCAATTTTAACGGCTGTATGCGCTTTCGATGTAGTTGCACCACCAATCAACAGCGGAATGTTAAAGCCTTTACGCTGCATTTCTTTGGCAACAAACACCATTTCATCTAAAGATGGTGTGATTAAACCTGATAAACCGATGATGTCACATTTTTCATCAATTGCGGTTTGCAGGATTTTTTCCGCAGGAACCATGACGCCAAGATCAACGATGTCATAGCCATTACAACCTAAGACCACGCCAACGATATTTTTACCAATATCATGTACGTCACCTTTTACGGTTGCCATTAATACACGACCTTTGGATTGTGCATTGCCTTTTTCAGCTTCGATGTACGGGTTCAGCCATGCTACGGCTTGTTTCATCACGCGTGCAGATTTTACTACTTGCGGTAGGAACATTTTACCCGAACCGAACAGGTCACCGACCACGTTCATGCCATCCATCAATGCACCTTCAATGACATCTAAAGGACGTTTGGCTTTCAGGCGAGCTTCTTCAGTATCTTCATCAATATAAGTGGTGATACCTTTAACTAACGCATATTCGAGACGTTTTTCTACCGACTCATTGCGCCATTCAAGGTTTTCAGCTTCGCGTTGTGCGCCACTATGGCCACGGAATTTTTCTGCGACTTCAAGCAGTTTTTCTGTGGCATTTTGACCTGATTCACCTTGGTTTTGATTCAGAACCACGTCCTCAACGGCTTCTTTCAGTTCTTTTGGAATATCGTCGTAAATCGCCATTTGACCCGCATTGACGATACCCATAGTCATGCCTTGTTTAATGGCATAGTAAAGGAACACAGAGTGAATCGCTTCACGTACAGGTTCATTACCACGGAATGAGAAGGAGACGTTAGAGACACCGCCTGAAATCATGGCATGCGGCAAGTTCTGCTTAATCCAACCTGTCGCTTCAATAAAATCGACGCCATAGTTATTATGTTCTTCAATCCCTGTTGCCACGGCAAACACGTTCGGGTCAAAAATAATATCTTCGGCAGGGAAGCCAACTTCATTGACCAAAACATCATAAGAACGTTTACAGATTTCACGTTTGCGTTTTGCGGTATCTGCCTGACCTGTTTCATCAAAGGCCATGACGATAATCGCAGCACCATACTGGCGACATAAACGTGCTTTTTCGACAAACTCGTCATAACCTTCTTTTAAGGAAATCGAGTTTACGACAGGTTTACCTTGAACACACTTTAAGCCTGCTTCAATGATTTCCCATTTCGATGAGTCAATCATGATCGGTACACGAGAAATATCAGGCTCAGATGCCACTAGATTGAGGAAATGCACCATCGCATTTTGCGAATCGAGCATCCCTTCATCCATATTAATGTCGATAATTTGTGCGCCAGCTTCGACTTGTTGCTGCGCCACTTCTAAAGCTTCAGCAAATTTCTCTTCACGGATTAAGCGGAGGAACTTTTTTGAACCTGTAACGTTGGTACGTTCACCGACGTTAACGAATAGTGAATCATCATAAATATTAAATGGTTCTAAACCACTTAAACGGCAGGCAGGTCTGGTTTCTGGAATCTGACGTGGCTGAATGTCTTTAACAGCATTGTAAATGGCACGAATATGATCAGGCGTCGTACCACAGCAACCGCCTGTAATATTGATCAAGCCACTTTCAGCAAATTCTTTGATGAATGCTGCGGTTTGTTCAGGGGTTTCATCATATTCACCAAAGGCATTTGGTAAACCTGCGTTTGGATGGGCAGAGACAAAAGTATCAGCAACATCCGCAATGGTTTTCACGTGGGGGCGCATCGCATCCGCACCTAAGGCACAGTTAAAACCGATCGAGAGTAAATCACCGTGACGAACTGAGTTCCAGAACGCTTCTGCAGTTTGGCCTGTTAAGGTACGGCCTGATGCATCGGTAATGGTACCTGAAATCATCAATGGCAGTTCATGACCGATTTGTTTGAATACTTCTTTGACTGCAAAGATCGCGGCCTTACAGTTTAATGTATCGAACACGGTTTCGATCAAGAGGATGTCTGCACCACCCTCGATTAAGGCATGCGTTGCTTCAATATAGTTTTCTTTGAGTTCATCAAAGGTAATATTACGAAAAGCAGGGTCATTTACATTGGGTGAAATTGAACAAGTACGCGATGTTGGACCCAATACACCTGCCACAAAACGTGGTTTATCTGGGGTTGAATATTTGTCACATGCCGCACGTGCTAGACGTGCAGCTTCACGGTTGATCTCTGGAACGAGGTCTTCCATGTGGTAATCCGACATTGAAACACGTGTGCCGTTAAAGCTGTTGGTTTCAATAATGTCTGCACCTGCATCGAGGTAAGCTTCATGAATGCCTTGGATAATTTGTGGCTGAGTCAGTACCAAAAGGTCATTGTTGCCTTTGAGGTCAGAAGCCCAATCTACAAAGCGTTCACCACGATAATCTCCTTCTTCGAGCTTGTGACGCTGAATCATGGTACCCATCGCACCATCGATAATAAGGATGCGCTCGGCAAGAAGTGCTTTTAAGGTGGCAAGTGTAGACATTCAAAACTCACAAACAGGTTTTCAAAACGTGCAATATTTTAGCAGAAAAGCAGGTTGATTGATGCCTAATTCAAGTGGTATTGGCTATATGGCAAATAAAAAAGGCTGATTTAGCTTTAGTTTTCACGAAAGTGAAATATAGACCCGCTATGTTTATAGATCAGAATAAATAGAGATGAAAAATATTGATTGGAGCAGATTGTTACAGACAGCATAGTCAAATGTAAGAAAATAATTCAGCGTAATCCGCACCGAAAAGTTAAATTTTGAGCCAGTACATTGCGTTCAAGGCTTATAAGCGATTTACTGCTGATCTAAAATAAGCCAATTATGAAAAAATTGGCTTCATGTGACACGCATTTGTCATATAATTGTCACAATTAAATTGAACAATAGGGGATATTGATATCCTCTTTAGCCGTCTGCATGAATTCTAATATTCCTCCCGTCCAAGATCAGGTGCACGTGACACAGGTCAAGTCGACGAATGTGCACGTACCTACACCGAAATTTTTTATGCCGGTGTTTTTAACGGTCATTATTTCAACGCTAATTTATATTGGCTTTCAGCTTTCTGCTGACTTATCGCATGTTCCTGCACTGAATCTTTACTCTTTAATTCTTTTAGCGACGGCATTGTTCATTGCTTTGGGTTTTGAGTTTGTAAATGGCTTCCACGACACTGCCAATGCGGTTGCAACGGTCATTTATACCAATGCACTGTCTGCACCTGTTGCGGTGATGTGGGCTGGTTTCTGTAACTTCCTTGGGGTTATGGTCGCAAGTGGTGCAGTGGCTTACGGTATTATTGCGTTGCTGCCTGTTGAGTTGATTATGAATGCCAGCTCAGGTGCAGGTTTTGCCATGGTGTTTGCCATGTTGATTGCTGCGATTTTGTGGAACTTGGGCACATGGTTCTTGGGTATTCCAGCATCAAGTTCGCACACTTTAATCGGTTCGATCTTGGGTGTGGGCATCATGAACTACCTGATGCATTCAGGCAGTGGTGCTTCGGGTGTCGATATGGATCAGGTGATTAAAGTCGGTAAAGCTTTACTGTTTTCACCCATGATCGGTTTTGCTTTTGCAGCAGTGTTGTTCTTATTGGTGAAAAAAATCTTTAAGAAACAACTGGAACTGTTCCAACCACCTGAAGGCAACAAACCACCACCTCCACTGATTCGTGCCATTTTGATTTTTACCTGTACAGGTGTGAGTTTTGCGCACGGTTCAAATGACGGTCAAAAAGGTATGGGGCTAATCATGCTGATTTTGATTGGTATCGTGCCTTTGGCTTATTCTTTAAATAAGAATTTAGATTCACAGCATATTCAGTCATTTGCTCAACTTTCAGATCAAACTGCGGCTGTGATTTATCCGAATCATAACGATATTGCCGATGAAAAAGCCCGTACGGTGATCACGCAATATATTCAAACCAAAGAAATGACCCCAGAAGTCGTACCTGCTTTAGCCAGTTTGACAGATCATTTGGGTGAGCGTGTTGGTCATTATGGAGATCTTAAAGATATTCCTGAAGCTGAAGTTTCTGCACTACGTAATGACATGTACTTAAGCACGACAGCGTTCAAACGTTTGGATAAAGCGGATCAATTGCCAGCGATGTCGGAAGCGGACAAGAAGACAGTAAAAGAATATCGTAGTAACTTAGATTCATTCTTACAGTACATCCCAACATGGGTGAAAGTGGCTGTGGCATTGGCTTTAGGTCTTGGTACGATGGTCGGTTGGAAGCGTATTGTCGTGACTGTAGGTGAGCGTATTGGTAAAAACCATATGACTTATGGTCAAGGTATGTCAGCCGAATTGGTGGCGATGACCACAATTGCAGCCGCTGATGGCTTTGGTATGCCCGTATCGACTACACACGTATTGAACTCTGCGGTAGCAGGGACCATGGTGGCGAATAAGTCAGGTCTAAACTTTGCAACAGTGAGAACCATTCTTTCGGCTTGGATCTTTACCTTGCCAGCAACGATCTGTTTATCAGGTGGTTTGTTCTGGTTGTTCCTACAGTTTGTTTAATCTGATTGGTAAAAACCAATAATAAAAAACGCTACCCAAGGTAGCGTTTTTTTAGCTCAGTATTTTATTGAAGCGGGTATTCAAGGTCTTATTTTTTGAGTAAAGCAAATACTTTGTTGAGTGGTAGCTTGTCTGCGGCAAAGCCATAAAGTGCTGCAAAGGGCAGTGCAGTGCGTGCTAAATAAGCTACACGCCATAAGCCGCCGTGATTGGCACCGTGCATCATTAGTTCTAAAGGATGTTCAAGTTTGTTCTCTGGATTGGCTACAGACGCAGGATTACGCAGGTCATGGATCCATAAAGCTGCCATGATGGCATTGGTCGTTTCAGGCTTAAAGGCTTCAACATCAAACAAGCTCGCCCCATTAAATGCGGCTTTGAGCAGTGGATTTTTGGTGACGGAATGCGTGGTGGTTGATGGTGCAATGTTGATGCTGACGCGCTGACCTTCTGATCGAGCAAGTATTGCACGCCATTGTTGAATACGTTTAGCCAATGCGTAGTTCGGCCCTTGCTCAATCACTAAACAGTCGGTGATGCCATAAGACTTGTCATTATCCGACTCGACGAGCTCATGTAAGTTTTTCTTAAAGAACAGTTGCCCGCTGAGGGTTGAAATACTTTTACTGATCATCTGCTGCGTTTTAGAGCGACCACTGAACTTTTGCTCAGACGCTGTAATGACTTCCTCTGGAACTGCATAGACATCGGTAGGTGTACACATATACATCAAACTGGTATCTGCTTTTTGTGCACTGACATATTGCATGATCGCATCCATTGCAACGGAAACGCGGACATGTTTTTCACCATCCAAATAAGCAATCGCAGCCAAATCTAACTGATGTGGGTTTTGTACTAACCATTGTGCAATTTCAGGCACTTGTGTCAGTAAGTTCGCACCAAGTTTTTCTTTAAGCACAGACGCAGGTGTTTCCGCGCTCAAAGCTTCAACTGATGGGGCATATAACGTGGCATTGCCGTGTTGAATGGTGTCTAAAATTTTGCCCCATACACGGCTATTGGGTAAATCAACCGCCACAATATTGGCTTTCCATTGGGCTAACCATGTGAGTGGACCAGCTTCAGATGCCGCACCGAACAAAACCATAGTGCGGTCAGATAAATCAAACCATTCAGGATGTTCCACACAGGCAATCAGTGCTTCAGCATGACTGGGTTCAATCACACCTGCATCTAACCACGTTTGGATTTGTGCAAGTAAAGCACCTCCTTTGAGTTGTTGGCCTTTATAAGGCACTGACCACTCAGGTGCAGCATCACTTTCACCTTTGAGTTTGATGGTGTGTAGCGGTGTCGTTTTAAGTGACATTACATCTTTGAGGAGATGCTTTTGGCCATCGCGATAAAACTCAAACACATTCTGTGCTTTGTTGAGCCCATCTTGTGCCATTTGAATCGGTGCAATTTGATTACGAATCCCAAATTCAACTAAGGATTTAAAATAGCGTGGATATTGTTTACGCCAGTTCTTTTCTGTAAGTGCAGTAACAGAGCTTTGGTGATCAACATTGGCTAAGGCCTCTGCAATAATCTCTTTCCCTGTACGTGAGGTGCTAACTTTTTGTGTTTTCGAGTAAATTGGAAATTGAAGACCATCTAAGGGATTGGACATGCAAGAAATCTCACTGGCATTTGCTATTTATATACAGTTGTAAACATTATCTATGCCAAATCAAATTCCTGCTTGGCATTTCATGCCAAATTTATGTAAAAATATATGTAATAAAAAAGCCTTCTGAATAGAAGGCTTTTGAGTTTAGCAGCGACCTTTTTTGGCCTGTCCGGGTGGGCAGAAATCGCCTTGGCCATGAGGATAATAAGAACGATCAGGATCGACGATGATACTCCCTTCAGGGGTGTGTACCGCACAGGCTGTAAAACTGAGGCTGATCATTAAGGCTGCAAATATAGACATTATTTTCATCGCAATTTCCTTGGTTTATAGTTGTCCTGATGTTTATTGTAAAAATCAGGACCACCCATTGCTGTGAAAAAATGTTACTGAGCCTATATGCGTACTAAAGCAATTCATTTGCAACTTAGGTGCTGAGCTTTAAAAAGGTAATTGGGTTAATTTGCTCAGAAAATGTGGAATAAGACGCGGCTCTAAAATTAAGGTCATGATGACCCCATAAGCAGCTCCCCAAAGATGGGCGCTATGGTTGATGTTGGAGTTGCCTTTTTTACCTGACCAGATGCTATATGCCACGTACAACACTGCAAAAATAATCGCAGGTACGGGAATAAAAAATACAAAAATCAGCTTCCAAGGTTCAAACAACACATACGCAAACAATACCGCGGAGACCGCACCAGAAGCACCAAGGCTTGCCCAGCGCACATCATTCTTATGTTTTAAATAACTTGGTAAAATGGCAAAAATTAAGCCACCCAGATAAAACAAAATAAAACCTAACTCATAGAAGTATTGACGGTAAAAACTTTCAATAATGCTACCAAAGAAAAACAAGGTGAACATATTGAACAGGAGATGCATACCATCGGCATGAATAAAGCCATGTGTAATAAAACGATCGTATTGTCCACGTTGCATCGCAGGAGGCCAGAAAATCAGACGGTTCATCACGTTCTGATTTGAAAATGCCACCATAGAAATAATGACCGTAATAATAATGATCGTAACTGTATGATTAAAAGGTAAATCCAACATTTCTGAGATGTTCTGCATATAACTATCTTGTGGTCATAATGCCATTAAATTCAGCGAAAAGATGAACTTTCACAATAAATCCGACAATTTTGGTTGATTTTTTTTAATTACCCCGCATCTTCAGTTAAAATAGCAACTTCAGCTTGAGGAAATGATTGTTATGTCGACTGAGAACAGCAGCACTGCAGTTGCAGAGGAAATTCCAAACTTATTGATTACTCCGACTGCACAAGAGTATTTACGTGATTTATTAGAAAAACAAAATACACCGGGCATTGCTGTACGTGTATTCGTTGAAAATCCGGGTACACCACGTGCTGAATGTTGTATGGCATATAGTGCGCCTGAAGAAGTGATCCCAACCGATTACCGTCAAGATTATCCAGACTTTCCTGCGTATATCGACACACCGTCTATTCCATACTTATTAGATGCGGTGATTGACTACAACAAAGACCGTTTTGGTGGGCAGTTGACATTCCGTGCACCAAACTCGAAAGTACCACGCGTTGGTCCTGATGCATCGATTGAAGAGCGTATTACATATATTCTTCAGTCTGAAATTAACCCAGGTCTAGCAGGGCATGGTGGTAACTGTGCATTGGTTGAAGTTGTTGAAGATGAAGAACATGGTTTAACGGCTGTACTGAAATTCGGTGGTGGTTGCCAAGGTTGTTCAGCAATTGACGTCACCTTGAAACAGGGTGTTGAAACGACCCTGCAACAACACATTCCTGAGTTAGGTCGTGTGATTGACCAGACGGATCATACGCAGGCTGAAGGCGCGTACTTCAAATAAATTTGAATCCACTTTACCAAATAACCTCCTTAAATTAGGGGGTTATATTTTATCTAAAGCTAAAATGTAATTAAGAATAATTATCAATATTTATTGCAATATGTTTATCGTTTGTTAAAATGCCCTACGAAATTTACACAATCTCTCCTTTTTTTGTATTTGGGTGTATGCGTTATGGGTAAAAATCTGACGAGATCAACTTTGGCTTTAGCGGTTGTAGGGGCAATGAGTTCATTTACGATGGCAAATGACGTTGTGGAAACCACAAAAGAGAAAGAAGCAACACAATTACAGACGATTGTTGTATCGGCAACGGGTTATGAGCAGGATGTTTCAAAAGCACCAGCATCAATTACTGTGATTAGCCGTGAAGAATTAGATAAACGTGAATATAACGATATTACAGATGTTTTGAGAAGTGTTCCGGGTGTTGTTATTACGGGTGAAAATGCAAGTCAAACAGTTAGTATTCGAGGAATGTCTTCGAATTACACCTTGTTCTTAGTCGATGGAAAGCGTCAATATTCTAAAGACGTTAACCCAAATGGCGATGACTATGGTATGGAGAAAAATATTCTTCCTCCAGTTGCATCCATTGAGCGAATTGAAATTATCCGTGGTCCAGCATCTACATTGTATGGTTCTGATGCTATGGGTGGTGTAATTAATATTATTACTAAAAAGGTGACGGATGTTTGGACTGGGAATGTTGAGTTAGGCACAACTATTCAGGATAAAAATAATTCTGGAGACATTCGTAATGGTTCTGTTTATTTAGCAGGGCCGATTATTCAAGATAAAGTTGGCTTGCAGTTAGGTCTAAATCGTTTAGAGAGAAAAGAAGACTCTTATTTAGGTGGTTTTACAGGCCATACAACGGAAAGTTTAAATTCACGTTTAACTTATGTGCTTAATGATCAACACGACTTAGCTGTAGAGGCAAATTTCTTCACACAAGAGTCTGAGGCTACGGCAGGTAAAACGGTTGCGGCAACAAGTACTGACTCTGCAAGTCGAAATATACGTAGTGTTTATGCCTTAACGCATAATGGGCGATATAACGATAATTTGGATAGTAAATCTTATATTCAATATGAAAATTCTAAAAACCCAGATCGTGAAAATACAGTCGTGGGAACGAAGGGTATTGATTTAGAAACATGGACTGCAAATACACAATGGAATTGGTTGTTAGGTAATCATACACTGGCTTTTGGTGGGTATTATAAAGATGAAAGTTTGTTAGATCGAGCAACAAACCGAAATCCGTTGGTTCCAGAGTTTGATGAATTGACACGCTGGTCAGCTGCTGCATTCTTAGAAGACACATGGAGTTTAACCGATCGTTTTAATTTAACGCTTGGGGCTCGTTATGACCATGATGAACTATATCAAGGAAATATTTCTCCGAGAGTTTATGGTGTTTATAACTTTACTGACCAATTTACCGTGAAGGGTGGGGTTTCTACAGGTTATAAACAACCAGATATTCGTTCTGTGACTGACGGCTTCTATAGTGTGACAGGAGGAAGTGGTTCTCCAACAACAACGGGTCGAGGAATTATTAAAGCAAATCCAGACCTAGAACCAGAATCAACTGTTACTTCAGAATTAGGTTTTTACTGGAACAATGATTACGTTAATACCTCTATTACAGGTTATTTAACTCAGTTTAAAGATCGAATTGAAGAAATTCGTGAATGTGATTCAACGGGTAATGCTGACTACAACCGTAATGATGTTTCAACGTGGAAATGTTCTGAAAACGGTATTCCATTTGCATTTATCAGCACACGTGAAAACATTGGTAAAGCTGAGTTACGTGGTGTAGAGGTGACATTTGATGCCAAATTAGCTGAATATACAACCTTAACTGCAAATTATACGTTTACAGATACAGAAATTAAATCAGGTCAATTTAAAGGGCAGCCTTTAAATGGCATGCCTGAACATGTATTTAATGTAACAGTAGATCATGACTTAACCGATGCTTTGAATATTTGGAGCCGATTACATGTGCGCGGAGAAACTACACCGTATTTAGGTCGTTCAAGTATGTCTGACCCAATTCCTGGATATAACTTCCTCGATGTTGGTTTTAACTATAAATTTGCACCAAACTTGAAAGGTAAATTTGGTGTTTATAATGTGTTAGATGAAACTGCACAGAATGCTGATGGCGAGCAAACTTTAGATGGTCGTCGCTATGGTGTAAGTTTTGTTGCTAATTTCTAATACATAGAAATTAGAATTAAAGACCCGTTTCTTCAACGGGTCTTTTTATTTAGGGGATTAAAATACTCTGTGCTTGGTCAGAATAATAAAACTGTTCTAAATAATAGCGTGCTCGATCACGTAAGTAATCAGAACGAATGAGCTCTTGAATAATAGGGTTCAACAAATCTTGAAGTTCATTTTGAATTAAAGCTTCGTCGATATTTAAGTCACGTAGGAGTAAATCAAAAGTTCGTTCTTGGTTGCGAATGTACCAAGCGTAAACACCGTCATGCACCTGTTGTTGGAGGTAGTCGGTTTGACGCATGTGTGCCCAAATTTCGTGACCCATTGCGACGGTTTGAGTTAAGTCCTGTACTTCAATATAATTTTTCAAAACTGATAAAGGCATGTCTTTGATTTTGTGCCAAAGGTTGGCTTGAAAGTGATATAGCTTTTCATCATTAAAGTTTTGATTTAACACCTGTTCGCTCATTTGACTGAGTTTTAAAATGTTCTTTTGTAAATAATGCCCAATAGTGTCATTTAGGTTTGAGTCTGTGACGGTTTCCAGTACGGACTTGCCCATTTTCATAAAACTAGAAACACCCGGCACACGTTTAGTCATCACCGAGTTGTTCAAATAGTCTTGAATCGAGTGTTGAATCAGCTGGGTAATCATGGCTGAAAAAGCTGGGTTATTTACCACAGTTTTAATCAGGCGTTGACGGTGCCCACTTTTACTCGCGACATACTGCGCAATTTTGTCGATGGTAAGTACAGGAATCACATCGGCAATTTTTGTTGATTCATTGATGGGATGAATTAAAGCAAACTTGATGTGCTCTGCAATTTGTGAAATTAGATGCTCGGTCGCAGGTGTGGCTAGGATTTGTTTTTGCAAAAGCGCATTGATGTCTTCAAAGCTCCACAGTTGCTGCAAAGTTTGTTTTCTAAACCAGTGATAAAATAGGATGAATTCATTTTGTACGGTACTTGCTTGCGAAAACTCATGATCTAAAAAATTAAGATGAGCTTCAATGAGTTGCTCAATCATCGGGTGTTTCTGCATACGTACTCAACAAAATTAATTTAGTGGAATCAGTTTATCAGCCAATGGATTTTTTAACTTTTGTGTTTTTGCAAGAAAAGGCAGGTAGTGCTGTGCAACTGCTTGTTCTGCCTCCAAAAGTGGCATATGACCAACATTGTTAAGGATGACAGGAGCTTCAGCACGTTTCAATAAGGATTTGAGCTCATTCGCCACTTCGACATTGATAATTTTGTCCTGCTTACCCCACAAAATGAGGGTGGGTGCTTCAATATTTCGGGTCACTCGAGCAAAGGAGTCAGTGGTATAAATTCGGTTCAAGGTCACCAATTGATCAATCACTTTACTGTTTTTTTCAGCCTGAGTAATTAACTGTTTTTCTTGGGCGCGTTTTAAATAATAGGGCATTTTGATTGGGGTTTGCATGACACGTTGCATCACATCATCCAAATCGCCCGGCTTGCTCACAATCAAGTGCTTTAAATATTGAGGGTCTTTGGCATAGTTGGTGTTGGCGTTTTTATAAATGCCCGCACTGTTCAATAAAAACAAACTTTGCGTGTCAAAAGGGTATTGTGCGGCATATAGAGTTGCAATTGAACCACCAATGGAATGTCCTGCAACATTCAGCTTATCTTGTATATGAATAGCTTCAACAAAACGACGGAGTCGCTCTGTGACATTTGGCATAGAGAGATCAAAATCATCTGGGACTTTGGTGTCGCCGTTGGTTGGAAGGTCAGGGATAACCACGTGGTAATAAGGCGTTAGAAACTGTGCTACACGGTTCCAATTGTCTCGATTTCCAGCAAAACCATGAATCAGCAAAATCGTTGGCTTATCAACGGCACCGCCTTCGTTATAGCTCCAAACGATATCATCCACTTTAAGTGTTTTGGTTTTTAAGCCGGCGGTGACGCGTTCTTGTAGAAGGTAGCTTTGTAAACTGAGTTTGTCTTTGATGATGGTATTTTCGACCGCATGGCTGGCGAAAGAAAATGACAAAGCTAAAGCGAATAGACTGGCCTTTAGACTTTGTTTCAAGACGGATTTTAAGCGCATCATCATGGTTCATCCTTAAACGGAGATGAATGAAAAAACTGACCGAATAAGATAAAAATGCTCTGATTTTGAATAGTTTTTATGTTTATTTATAGGTCTGTTTGATTCTAATAGCTTTCATGCAAATGTCATTAATTATTTATTTGAAAGGATATACTGCATTTGGATAAAGTGTGAACTGCGTAACGATTTGTTTGAGATAAAATGCAAATTTAAAATTAAGCAAAAAAAGAAGCCGCTATGTTTTTTGCAAGTGACAATCAATTTCGCTGGGATTAAACTAGTCCAACTTAATAACAATCGGGTGGGAAAGGGAATGCTAACAGCTCAAGAAGCTTTAAGCCGTCTAAAACAAGGTAACCAACGTTTTGTAGCGGGTGAGACAACCCACCATAAGCAATTGTCTCACCAAGAACGAGCAGAGATGGCGGAAGACCAAAACCCATTTGCAATTGTACTCGGATGTTCTGATTCTCGTGTGCCTGCAGAAATGGTGTTTGACCAAGGCTTGGGTGATTTGTTCGTCATTCGTGTTGCTGGAAATGTGGTTGCACCTTCGCAAGTTGGCAGTGTTGAGTTTGCGGCTGAGCGTTATGACTGCGCGGTCGTTGTGGTTCTTGGTCATAGTCACTGTGGTGCGATTCAAGCCACCATTGACACCCTGATGAACCCAGATAGCCCACCATCTGCAAACTTGATGTCGATTGTAAACCGTGTCCGTCCTTCGGTTGAAACCTTGATGCAAACCGAACTGAAACATGACTTATGCAAACTGTCTAAACACGCGGTGCGTTCAAATGTATTTGCCTCTGTAAATCAGTTACGTCATGGCTCAGCTGTGCTTGAAAGTTTGATTGCCAAAGGCAAGTTACAAGTGGTTGGCGCTGAGTACTCACTTGAAAGTGGTGAAGTGGTTTTTTTTGACTTCTGATCAGCGGATATGATCAGAATAAAAGGCGCTTTACAAAGCGCCTTTTATATAGGGATAAGCTAAATTTAATAAAATAGGCTGTGCCTTGCCATTTGGATGAACCAAATCTTTTTGCATCAAGCTGTTATTTCCCGCTACACCTTCTAAGAAAAAGGGCAGCAATTTAACTTTGTATTGTTGACTGACTACTTTGTAATTATTTTCAAATGCCTTGCTATAGGCTGTGCCATAGTTTGGTGGCATTTTCATTCCCAAGACAACCACAGTGGCATTGGTTTTTTGACTCTGTTGAATCAATTGCGCTAAATTTTTTTGAATCATCTGAGGGGGTTGACCCCGTAGCCCATCATTCCCGCCAAGCTCAATCACCACCACATTTGGCTTATGCGTTTGCAACAGTTTGGGTAAACGAGCCAAAGCACCACTGGTGGTTTCACCACTCACACTGGCATTGACCACTTTGTGTTGTTTCGGATACTGTTGGTCTAACCGTTTTTGCAGTAAATTTACCCATGCTTGCTGTGGTTCTATGCCATAACCTGCACTAATGCTATCTCCTAAAACCATCACGGTTTTTGCAAAAACCCAAGTGGGGCTTAAGCACAGTGCAAGCAAAACCAAGTATGAACTGATACATTTTTTAAATTTGCGATTTTGCACGAATATTTGCATATAGGGATGTTATGACCCAAGTTCATAGTGATGTAAGCATCATGCCACAAGTGATTATTTCTGCCCAGCAACTGACACAAAAGATTAAACTTCCGCAAAAAGAACTGACCATTTTCTCAGATTTGAGTCTCAGCATCGCAGCAGGTGAACAAGTCGCAATTACAGGACGTTCAGGTTCAGGAAAGTCTACCTTACTGGGTATTTTGGCGACCTTAGATCAGGCTAGCGGTGGTGAGTTAATCGTTTGTGGTGAAAGTATTTCCAAGCTCAATGAAGAACAGCGTGCACAGGTGCGTTTAAAGCATATTGGCTTTGTGTTTCAGTCCTTTCAACTGCTACCACACCTGACTGCTGTTGAAAATGTGATGCTGCCGTTACGGCTTCATCCATCATTTAACTTCGCTGAAGCGGAGCAACGTGCTTTGAGTTTGTTGCAAAAGGTTGGATTAGAGCGACAGGCCACCCAAACACCGAAGGTACTTTCGGGTGGGGAGCAGCAGCGCGTCGCAATTGCCCGTGCGCTGATTGCTGAGCCAAAAATTATCTTTGCCGATGAACCAACAGGAAACTTAGACAGTCAAACTGCGCGAGAAATTGAGCAACTATTGTTTCAGTTGAACCGTGAGTTGGGTACGACCCTGATTTTAGTGACGCATGACCATACGCTTGCAGAACAGTGCCAGCGCCATTTTGAATTACTCGATGGTCAGTTGATCGAACATCCTCGAACGGGAGGATAAAATGAATTCTCTATTTCAGCCCTTACTGAAGCAAAGTTTTAAAAGTAGCGGTGTGTATTTATTGATTATTGCGTTGATTCTCGCGATCAGTGCAACGACCGCGCTGAAGTTTAGTAATGAGCAAATTCAAAATGCCGTAGCGCTTCAAGCCGCTGAGATGCTAGCAGGGGATTTGGTTCTAACGGACAGTCAAAAGCTCGATCCGAAATGGAAAGCGCAAGCGACAGCTCTTAATTTAAAACAATCCGAAGTCACTGTCTTTAGTTCGATGGCATATACCGATGATCAGTTTGTTATGGTCAATGTCAAAGCCATCGATCAAGCCTTTCCTCTGCGTGGAGAGTTACGCATTCAGCCTGCTGCGAAGCATATTGCTTCAGGTGAAGTTTGGTTGAGCCAGCGTGCTATGGATTTGCTACGGGTTAAACTGGGCGATCAGCTGAATATTGCAGATGGTACTTTCAAGGTGACAGGCTTGATTGAGCATGATTCCAATCAAGAGTTGGGCTTTTCAGGTTTCTCGCCAACGGTGATTATTTCTGAAGCGGATATTGCCAAGACCAATGCCATACAAGTCGGTAGTCGTATTGACTATCGTTTACTGATGGCAGGTGCAACACAAGATACCCAGCAGTTTGAAGCAAATTTTAAGAAGCAGAATGTAGCATCTGAAGAGGTCAGTGCGACAACTCAAAGTCCTAATGCGGAAGAACCACAAAACAGCTTACGCTTACGTAATGCCAGTGAGGGCAATACCCGTTTAATGAAACCGATTGAAAATTTGGACACATTTTTGCAGTTGGCGAATATCTTAACGATTTTACTATGTGGAATTGCGATTGCTTTGACCAGTCAGCGTTTTGTGCAACAAAACCAAGATCACATTGCGCTATTACGTTGTATGGGGGCTGCGAAGTCACAAATTCTCTGGGCTTATCTCAGCTTGTTGGGTGTGGTGTTCTTGCTTGCCATGCTGGTCGGGAGTGCAGTGGGTGTCGGCCTGGGCTATGGCCTGTTACAGCTGATGTTACAACTGATTCCACACTTAAGTATTGCGTTTTCAGCTTGGGATATGTTGCTCGGGCCGATTCCGATTGCCATGTTGACCAGTGCCGTAGTGCTTCTGGGTTTTGTCTTACCGAGTTTTTGGGAACTGTTGAATACCCCACCGATCCGAGTCATTCGCAGTCAAGAAAAATCAGTTTCGTCTATGTTTTGGATGTTACTTGCAGGCACGGCAAGTCTGGTATTATTTAGTATTGTTCTGACTGAAAACATGGTGCTGACAGCCATGGTCATTGGTGCGATTATTATTCTGTGTGCAGTGTTATACGTTGTGGTCTGGCTGAGTTTGAAGTTCCTGCGCGGCTTGAAAAATGCGGTTTCTGCCTATGTCCGCACGCCTTACCAAACTGCGTTTCAGATTACTGCTTTGGCTTTGGGGCTCAGTTTAATTACGGTCTTAGCCGTGCTACGCACTGATTTGTTAGAGCGCTGGCAACAGCAAATTCCTGTAGGAACGCCGAATCAGTTTGTATATGGTTTACCGCCTTTTGACATGCCTGAGTTAAAAGCGAAAATTGAACAAAACCATTGGAACAGTACGCCGCTCTATCCGAATATTCGGGGCAGGCTGATTGCCAAAAATGGACAGCCTTTTGCTACGGATTTGGTGAAGCAAAATAATTCCTTACGCCGCGAATTAAATCTGACCCAAGCAGACAGTTATCCTAAAGACAATGTAATTGTCTCTGGAGTATCAAAACTGACAGCAAAAGGGCAAGTTTCGGTGGAAGCCAATACCGCAACAGAGCTTGGGATAAAAGTGGGGGATCAACTGACCTTTAGCTTACCAGAGGGCGTTATTCATGCCAAAGTGGCGAATTTAAGAACCGTGGAATGGGAAAGTTTTAGTCCAAACTTCTTCTTTATTTTTGCGCCACAGACCATGGATGAAAATGCGGGCAGTTATTTAGGCAGTTTTTATGTACCTGAGTCTGACAAAGCGAAATTGGTCAGTATCATTCAACAATTTTCCAATACCGTCTTTATTGATGTCAGTTTAATTTTAGATGAAATTAAGCGCATCGTGACGGTACTGGTACAGATTGTCACGATCCTTGCAGTTTTAGTGAGCATTTCGGGCATTTTGGTTTTAATTGCTTGCCTGAACTTACTTATGGATGAGCGTAAACGTGAAGTCGCATTGTTACGCTCATTTGGGGGTTCCAAGCAAAAACTTAAAACTATGCTTAGCTTAGAAATTGGCTTTATTGGTTTTATGGCGGGTGTAGTTTCTTGTTTGTTTGCTGAAGCGATAAGTGCGGTCGCATGTTATCGCATGGGCTTAGCTATTCAGCCACACTGGGAAATCTGGCTCATTTTACCGCTCTTTATGACTGTACTTTGTGCGTTGATTGGGCGTTATCGCTTAAGTTATCTCAGTGATATTCCACCCTTACAAAGTTTGAGAGAGATCAATCAATCGTGATTGATCTCTTATGTGTGAAGAATTGAATCTTAGAAATTGAGCTGTTGGCGCATCATCATTAATACTTCAGACCATAGGGGCTGAATGTGGGTTACCAGATTTTGGCAGTGTAAGTAAAACCAATACGAGCCGCAGGCCGCCAAAACAAGGCTCAGTGGCATAATCCAACGCTGTTGGGTTTTTTGGGAGAGATACCAAAGTGCTGCCAAAATAGCACCCATTAACATGCCGCCAATATGTGCGGCATTGTTAATCCCTGAAATCATAAAGCCCATGGCTAAGTTGATTCCCATCACGATGAGCAAAGTCTTTTTATCTAAAATAAAACGTTGCTGTGGGAGCATCGGCAGTAGCGATAGAATCGTCAGTGCTGCCCCCAGTCCCATGACGGCACCTGAAGCCCCTGCACCGACACGCGGCAAGAGTTCAGGGTTTGCTAAACCCACACGAATTAGTTCATAACTGTCTTGAATGGCAATATAACCACTGAGCAAGCTACCCATGAGGCCCGCAAGGACATATAGCACAAGAAAATAGACACGTCCAAACATTTGCTCCAGCACACTGCCAAAAATATACAGCGCCCACATGTTCAACATGAGGTGAACCAAGCCAAAATGAAAGAACATACTGCTCAATAAACGCATCGGTTCAGCCAAGAAGGTAAGTGGTGCATAGTCTGCTCCCCAGCGTATGGCATCGGCTGTACTTGGATTGCTGACATCCATGCCCTGCAGGACTTGCCAAAAAAACAACCCAACATTCACGGCAATAATGACGGCGGTAATCCACCATAAATGTACGTCAAATTTTGTTTTGATTTGCGGAGGTGTAAGCTCGGTCATGCTATTCTTGCTAAAATTTTGCTATATTTGCCCAAGCTTAGCATGAATAAAAATGATTTTTGGAGTAAGCCACTGGCATGAAAGCTTTTATTGTTCGTAGTTTGTTAGTCGTTGTCAGCTTCGTGCTTTTGGTACAGTTGTGGATTTTTGCAAGTCTAGCGTGGTGGCGTTACAAGCCAGTGGAAACCACCATGTTTATGCGGATTGATTATTGGTCTGAGCCATCTAAGCCTATTCAACATGAATGGCGTGATTATGACGAAATCAGTGAGTACATGAAAAAAGCCATTGTTGCGGCTGAAGATGGCAAATTTATGCAACATCATGGTTTTGACTGGGATGGGATTCAAGCAGCGCTTGAACGTAATAATGACACGGGCAAAGTGGTTGCGGGTGGTTCGACGATTTCTCAGCAATTGGCCAAAAACTTATTTTTATATAACAAGCGTTCATTCATTCGTAAAGGTCAGGAAGCTGTTGCAACTTGGATGATGGAACGGATGTGGAGCAAAGAACGCATCTTAGAGGTATATCTGAACTCGGTGGAGTTTGGCGATAATATCTATGGCGTGGAAGCTGCAACCCAACACTACTTTGGTAAAAGTTCACGTAGCTTAAGCCGAGAGCAGGCGGTCTTTTTAGCGGCCATTTTACCCAATCCGAAATACTACCAAGATCATCAAAATGACCGTAAGTTACAAAACCGTGAGCGCATGATTCGAAAGTATATGCGCTATAGCGATATCCCTTAATTTGATTGATGTGAAAAAGCCCAAATTTAAGGGCTTTTTTTTATGAAATTGTCACAAAATTGAAGCATACTTATCATGATAAAACGCATTCAAATAATCAAAGGTTAGCTATGAATACGGCAGCAAGCACATCTCCAATACTACAACCTGAATACGCGTATAACGATCGCTATATTAACCGTGAGTTATCGATATTAGATTTCCATTTACGTGTATTGGAACAAGCCGTAGATCCTTTACATCCGCTCTTAGAACGGATGAATTTCTTACTGATTTTTTCACGTAACTTAGATGAGTTCTTTGAAATTCGTGTTGCTGGCGTCATGGAACAGTTGGATCTGGGTAATGAAAGTCGTAGCCCCGATGGCTTAACCCCACGCCAAGTACTCGATCAAATTTCGCAAACTGCACATGCTGCAATTGAACGTCAGTATCGTATTCTCAATGATGAAATTTTGCCAAAACTGCGTGAGGAAGACATTTGCTTCTTACGCCGTGGGGAACTGACGCCTGCACAGTCTTCATGGGTGAAGAAATATTTCCAAGAACAGGTTGCACCTGTCTTAACACCGATTAGCCTTGACCCTGCGCACCCATTTCCGCGTTTAGTGAATAAAAGTCTCAACTTTATCGTGACTTTGGAAGGGAAAGACGCATTTGGTCGTCAGATTGATTTGGCCGTTGTTCCTGCACCACGTTCATTGCCACGTGTGGTTCGTCTACCGGATGAACTCACAGGTGGAAAAGAGCATCATGTGATGCTTTCAGCTATCATCCATGAGCATGTTTCTGACTTGTTCCCAGGGATGACAGCAACAGGCTGTTATCAGTTCCGTGTCACACGGAATGCCGATTTGGCGCTCAACGAAGATGTTGAAGACTTAGCCAAAGCACTGAAAGGTGAGTTAAGTTCACGTCGTTTTGGACGAGCAGTACGTTTGGAAGTTACACAAAACTGTCCAGAACATATTTATAACTACTTGCTAGATGAATTTGATCTGCATCAGGAGCAGTTGTATAAAGTCGAAGGACCTGTGAACTTGGCGCGTTTATTGTCCAATTTTAAACGTCCACATCTACGGTATGACGCACATATTCCTGTTATTCCTAAAGTGTTGAAAAAGTCGGAAAGCATGTTCTCTGCAATGCAGAAGCAGGATATTTTACTACATCATCCGTTTGAGTCTTTCGCACCTGTGATTAACTTGTTGCGTGAAGCTGCACGTGACCCACAAGTGTTGGCGATTAAGCAAACCCTATACCGCAGTGGTGCAGACTCTGAAATTGTACAAGTCTTAGCAGAAGCGGCGCGTAATGGTAAAGAAGTTACCGCAGTGATTGAGCTGCGTGCGCGTTTTGATGAAGAGTCAAATATCGAAGTGGCAAATGTGCTACAAGAAGCGGGTGCAGTGGTTGTTTATGGCATTGTGGGCTATAAAACCCATGCCAAAATGATTCTTGTGGTACGCCGTGAAAATAATAAACTCGTTCGTTATGTGCACTTGGGAACGGGTAACTACCATGCGGGTAATGCACGAATTTATACCGACTATGGCTTGCTCACGACCGATAAAGAGTTGTGTGAAGATGTACACCGTATTTTCCAAGAATTGACAGGCATGGGGAAAATGGCGAAGCTGAAAAAGCTACTTCATGCGCCATTTACGCTCCATGCTCAACTGATCCACTTTATTGATGATGAAATTGCCAATGCGAAAGCAGGTAAGAAAGCGCAGATTATTGTGAAAGTGAATGCACTAACCGAAGTGCAACTAATCAATAAGCTGTATGAGGCATCACAAGCAGGTGTACAAATTGATCTCATTATTCGTTCAATTTGTTGTCTACGCCCGGGCTTGCCAGGGCTTTCGGAAAACATTCGTGTACGTTCGATCGTGGGGCGCTTCTTAGAACATACGCGTGTTTTCTATTTTAGTAATAATGGCGATGCGCGTATTTATGGTTCGAGCGCCGACTGGATGGATCGAAATCTATTTAATCGTGTTGAGGCATGTTTCCCAATTGAAGATCCAGCTTTGAAAAAACGTATTTATCAGCAAGGGTTGTTGACCTATTTGCAAGATAATCAACAAGCTTGGTTACTACAGGGTGATGGAACTTGGCTTCGTGCGACGCTAGCTGAAGGCGAAACCGAGCATAATGCACAGCGTTATTTGCTAGATGTGATTAAATAACTTTAGGGATTGTGCTTGAGTCTACTAAAGATTTAGGCACAAAAAAAAGGAGTCATGTTTGACTCCTTTTTTATGCACAAAAATAAGCTTAGTGCAGATCTTGAGTAATTTTTTTCAGGATTTGTAATAGCACATCAAATTCGCTTTGTAGTGGGGTGCTTTTACGTGTCACCAAAGCCAAGATACGGCTTGGAGCAGCTTCAATTTGTTTGACCATCAAATCTGGATTCGCTTTAATCATATTGGTATGAATTGCGATTTCAGGTAATAAGGTAAAACCAAGATTAGCCGATACCATTTCCACAAGGGTGGGTAAAGAACTCGCTTTTAAACGATGATCGTTTTTACGCTCACCAATTGGGCAGGCACTTAGCGTATGGTCACGTAAGCAGTGGCCTTCTTCAAGCAACATTAAGCGTGAAAGGTCTAAGTCATCCAGCGATTTGGCTTGGCTTGCGATATCTGATTTATTGCAGACCAAAAACAAACTTTCTTTTGCGACTTCAGCAACTTTTAAGCCACGTGTATCAAAAGGTAGAGCCAAAACGACCATGTCTAAATTGCCATGTTCGAGTTTTTCTACAATTTTCTCACTTTGCGCTTCGTGTAAATGTAGTTGAATTTTAGGGAGTTGCTTATGCACTTCATCTAACAATTGCGCCAGAATAAATGGCGCAATGGTTGGAATAACACCTAGATGTAAATCACCAGTTAAAGGCTCGCTCATTTCTCGGCTTAAACGCATCAGGTCTTGAGCATCTGCCAGTAGAACACGAGCACGAGCAACGACTTGCTCGCCTAGAGGAGTTAAGCGCACATTTTGGCGATCACGCTCTACAAGTACGCCACCGAGTAGGCGTTCAAGCTCCATAATCCCGCCCGATAAAGTCGATTGGGTTACAAATGAACGGCGTGCAGCTTCAGTAAAATGCAGCGTTTCTGACAGTGTAACGAGATATGACAGCTGTCTTAAGGATGGTAATGCAGCCATAGTGTCCTAATGATTATGATTTAAAGTGTTGTGCAAATAATTCGCTAAGATTTGGAATGAAGTGCGGTGGGATATCATGCCCCATTCCATCAATTAATTCAAATTTAGCGCCCATAATTGCCTTTGCAACGGCCTTTCCGTGACTAGGCGGGAGTAAACGGTCTCGCGAACCGTGTACCACAAGGGTCGGTTGTTGAATCTGTTTGTCCAGTTGCAATAAAGAACCTGTACATAATATTGCTAAAAACTGCTGAAGTACACCCGCAGGGTAATAACTTCGGCGATATAATTTGCGAGAAGTCTGAATTGACTCGATTGGATTGTGATAATCAGGCGAGCCAATGATCTTAAACACTTTCAAAGAGTGGCTTACAATTCCTTCTTCATCAGTCGATTCAGGTCGACCAATTAGACTAAAGAGTTGCTTTGGAAAAGGCGGCGGCAGTAAAGGTTGGTTGTTACTGGTGAACATTAGGCCGAGCTTTTTGACCTTCTGTGGATGACGCGCTGCTAGAATTTGCCCAATCATACCACCCATGGATGCACCAATCACATAACTTTCATCTAAACCTAAACGGTCTAAAAGCAGTGCCACATCGTCAGCCATGTCGTATAAGTCATAAGGTGCACCACGGTTATCTAAACCTAAAGCAAAACGCCCCATCAGTTTGAGGGTGTTTAAGCGTGGACCTTGATGTTTAATTTTTGAAGATAAACCAATATCGCGGTTATCAAAACGAATGATACGAAACCCTTGATCAATCAGAGATTTACAGAAGAAATCAGGCCAAAATAAGAGCTGTGCTCCTAAACCCATGATCAAAACAATGGTCGGATGATGGTCTTCGCCACCGATTTCGACATGGAGTTCAATACCATTGCCTAAGTCGACTTTGGTTTCGCGCATGAAAGAGGTATAGGGTGAAAGATTATATTGGAGTGCGCTATTCATTATTGTAATCCTCACATAAAGGACATCTATTGTTATAAATGTCCTTTTATTTAAACTCTAAACCTGTGCTGGAATCAAGTCTGGAACCAGTTTTGTTAATGCTAAACGTTGTTTCGCTGCGGTTGCACCGAGCAGTACGAAGCCGCGAAGTGTACCTTGACTGTCTAGGGCTTTGGCAATCATGCCATCGTCTAATTCCTCAGTTTCCCAGTTCACCTCTGCATCGATTGGCGCAGGCAAAACAGTGAGCGGCGCAGCGGGTGTTTTAACTGCTACAGGCATAGCAGGGTAATGCACCGCAGTGGTCTCACCATTTAAGGTTTTGGCTAAAGCGCGTGCTTGTTGCATGATTGGCATCACATAAGGCAGCAAGAGTCCGCTCACTTCAGCACAATCTCCTACAGCATAGATATGCGGTTGATTGGTCTCAAGCTGTGCGTTGGTCAAAATGCCACGACTGGTTTGAATATCTGCTTCTTTTGCCAGAGAAATGCTCGGTTGTAAGCCAATCGCAGATAACACTACATCTGCAACCAAAGACTGACCATTGGCCAAGGTCACAACATAGTCGCCATTTTCAATTTTAGACACTTTTTCAACTGTAGTGCCAAGGACAAAATGAATACCCGTTGCTTCAAGGTTTTCTTTAAAGGCACTTGAAACATGCGCTGGCAACAAACGGCCCAAAGGCTGGTTTGCCAAGTCGATGACGGTAGCTTGATGGCCTGTATGTTGTAAATCATTGGCAAATTCGCAGCCGATGAGACCAGCACCTAAAATGACTACACGTTTGTCTGCACGCTTTTCAAGTTCTGCACGGAAGGTTTTATAGTCGTCTAGATTGTTTACAACTTGAATGTCATTGCTTCCATCACCTGCAATGGCTAAGCGAATTGGATTTGCACCTACTGCTAAAACCAATTGAGAGTAGGGCTGTGTAGATTCAGTGCCATCTTTAACAAGAGTTAACTGCTGTTGTTCAGCATGAATTTCTTTTACCCAAGTATGCGTAGCAATCTGCATTTTCAGTTGTGTTGCCATTTTCTCTGCATCACCCAAAGCAATTTGTTCAGGCGCTTTGTTGGCAACAAAGGCATTCGACAACGTTGGTTTGGCATAATTAGTCGCATCATCTGCACATAGCATGAGCAGCTCTTGTTCAGGGTTCAGCTTGCGAAATTCACGTGCTACAGCATAGCCTGCCATACCTGAGCCAATGATGACGATGGGATGCATAAGGTTCTCCAGAGATTATTTTAAAGACGTAAAAAAAGACCATGCAGCATGGTCTTTAACACTATGAATTAGATTTCAACCATTTCAAAATCGATTTTTGACACGCCACAATCTGGGCAAGTCCAATCGTCAGGGATATCATCCCATTTCGTTCCCGCTACGATGCCATCTTGTGGCCAACCTTCTGCTTCGTCATAAATCCATCCACAAACGATGCATTGATACTTCTTCATTTGACTCTCCAAAACGCTGAACAAGAAAGGGTTCAGCAAAATAATCCATTACGCAAGCTGCTATTCATCTGAGTGGTTAGCATGCTTCGCTAACCTAAATTTTTACGCAGTTCTAATACGAATGTAAAGTAAATATCGGAGTTTAATGATTGAATCTATCTGCTAAAAGCGATGATCAGGACAAAACGTATCATTTAAAACCAGATCGTGTTTTGCGAATGTGTGAAGGTTATAGATGATTACATCTAAAAAAGATGTGTTTTTTCAATCAACTCGTCTTTTAAAATCCTTAAAAATATAGACTATGGTCGTGATGCAAATGTGGAATTGAATTGCTATTTTAATATTGAGTACATCTATACCTAATATTTATCAAATAAATGATTTAATTGAAAACAATAACTTACATAAATATTTTGGTTGTTCAGTCGGCTGCATAGCCAGTGCTTGACTGTTTTTTTGACAGATAACGCTGTAAAATTCATCTATTCCTTTTCAAATTTTATTGATCTCCTATGAACAACTTGTCTACAACGTTGTGGTCGCACATTCGTACGGTCCAAGATTTTCCAAAACCTGGGATTTGTTTCTTCGATTTAACACCATTGTTTATGAGCAATATTGAGCCTTTAACTGACGCGTTAATTGCAAGTATTCCTGCTGAGCAGTTGGCGGAAGTAGATAGTTTTGTTGCTGTAGAAGCGCGTGGTTTTGTGCTTGCGAGCTTATTGGCACAACGTTTAGGTAAAGGTTTATTGTTGGTACGTAAAGCAGGCAAGCTGCCACCACCGGTGGTGGGTGTGGGTTATAGTTTGGAATATGGATTAGACCGCTTAGAAATGGCAGCCAATACTCCATCGCAAAAAGTGATTATTGTAGATGACGTTTTAGCGACAGGTGGGACATTAAAAGCCGTTAATCAGCTGGTGGAAAAATGTAATCATGAAGTGCTCGGTGCCAGTATTTTTCTTGATTTGCCTGATTTGCATGCTGACTTAGGTTTAAAGATTTGGTCAGTGTTAGATGACAAATCGAAACCAGAATCTGTTGCTGCATAAGCACATTAAAAAGCCTTGGGACATCCAAGGCTTTTTTTATTTATATAAATATTGTTGTTCTAGATGTTCAATCAGTTGATTAATATTTTCAGGTTTAAGTAGTCGGTGGTGTCCACCTTCAACTGCTTGAATCAACATATAGTTTTCTAAAACTTCCTGTGCTGCATACATATCAATTAATTCATCTCCCAGCTCTAAATAGGCCACTTGCGGTACATTGTGGTCTAAGTCAGTATCATTAATGCTTGGGTAATCTTCGCGAAAGTCAGGGGCTAAGCGTGGGTTGGCAATCACACACGGAATTTGATGCAGCAGCGACATTTTCAATGCCCAATACGCACCAATACAATGCCCAACAATAATTTCAGGTTTTATTTTTTCAATAATATCGTCGTAGAAGCTGGCTACGGTAGAAAAATTGAGATAGCGATAATCGATATCGATACAAAATTTCTGCTTTGCATCAATGGCATGGAATTTAGTGGACTCACGTGAGGAGTCTAATCCATGCAAAAACAAAATTTTAGATTCGCATCTGCTCATGATTTATCATTCAATTAAAAAACTAAATTATTTTATGAGTGGAGAAAAGTTTACTTTTCCACGATTTATAATGTCCATTGTAGAGGGATTAACCGTGAAATGAAGTTAGCTTTTGGTCTAAGAAATAGACAGACCTTTTATACGGTGGGTGTCTTAGCTCTGAAATAAACAGGATGTATACTTTTTTATATACCGCGTGGTTTTTGATGATGCTCATTCGTCTGGAATTCTGCTATGCTATGCAACTTCCGTTTTTTAATACATATACGAGGCAGAGATGACGCAACAAAACGCTCAATCGACTTCTGAACAAGCCATTTCCGAAAACGATTTAATTGCACAGCGTCATGCCAAGTTAAAGCAGATTGAAGATCAAGCCAAACAAGCGGGCACTAGCCCATGGCCAAACACCTTTAAACGTGAACATTATGCGCAAGACTTACAAGATCAATTTGCAGACAAAAGCAAAGAAGAAATTGAAGCAGCAGAGCATGTTTATGTGTCTGTAGCGGGTCGTGTGATGTTGAACCGTGGTTCATTCATCGTGATCCAAGATATGACGGGTCGTATCCAGTTATATGTAGCGCGTAAAGAGTTAGCACCAGAAACCTTAGAAACTATTAAGAGTTTAGATCTTGGCGATATTATCGCGGTGAAAGGTTATATTGGTCGTTCAGGTAAGGGTGACCTTTATGTACATATTGAACACTTTGAGCTTTTAACCAAGTCGCTTCGTCCACTTCCAGATAAATTTCATGGTCTAAACGATACTGAAGTTAAATATCGTAAGCGTTATCTTGACCTGATTGTGAACGAAGAAACACGTAAGACTTTTGAAATCCGTGCCAAAGTAGTTTCAGGCATTCGCGCGTTCTTAACTGAACAGCGTTTCATGGAAGTAGAAACACCGATGATGCATGTGATTCCAGGTGGAGCATCAGCGCGTCCATTTGAAACGCATCATAATGCTTTGGATATGCCACTTTTCTTACGTATCGCGCCTGAGCTTTACTTAAAGCGTTTGGTGGTTGGTGGTTTTGAGCGTGTGTTTGAAATTAACCGTAACTTCCGTAACGAAGGCGTTTCGACGCGTCATAACCCAGAATTCACTATGATTGAATTCTATCAAGCTTATGCAGACTATAAAGACTTGATGGAACTTACCGAAAATATGCTTGAACGCTTAGCGCTGGACATTTTGGGTTCAACTGATGTGCCTTATGGTGAAGAAGTGTATAGTTTCAAGGGCCCATTCAAGAAAATTTCCATGTTTGATGCCATTCTTGCGCACAATCCACAGTTCACGCCTGAAAATGTCAATGACCGTGAATTCTTGGCAAAATTTGTGCAAGAAGAGCTGAAAGAACAGGTAAAACCAGGTTTTGGTCTGGGCAAACTTCAAACCATCGTATTTGAAGAAACTGTTGAAACTCAGCTACGTCAACCGACTTTCATTACAGAATATCCTGCTGAAACTTCGCCATTGGCACGTCGTAATGATCATAATCCGCACATCACTGACCGTTTTGAGTTCTTCATTGGTGGTCGTGAACTTGCGAATGGTTTCTCCGAGTTGAATGACCCGATTGACCAAGCTGAACGTTTTCAAGCACAGGTTTCAGAAAAAGACGCAGGTGATGATGAAGCAATGCACTACGATGCAGACTTTGTTGAAGCACTTGAGTACGGCTTACCGCCGACAGCGGGTGAGGGTATTGGTATTGACCGTTTAGTCATGTTATTCGCTAATGCAGCAAGTATTCGTGATGTAATCCTGTTCCCGCACATGCGTCATAAAAATTAAGTTTGATATGAACATAAAAGCCCGCATTATTGCGGGTTTTTTATTGATCTTTACAACATTACTAAATAGAAAAGCTTGAAAAAAAGAGATAAAAAAAATAAGGTAACACTTAGCTTTAAGTCCTGAGAATAAAACGGAATGTTTCTAAAAAAACACTTGCAATTGCTGTGCTAATGGGTGCAACAACGAGTATCTTTGCTCAAGGTCTCGTTTTAAATGATCAAAATTTAAGAACGGATCTAAACTGGTTAAATCAGCAGGGTGTGATTCAAATTAGCACATCTACATGGCCAATGAGTGGTGATGAAATTCAAAGAGTATTGTCTCAGGCTAAAGTAGCGACTCCTGCTCAGCAAAAAGTTATTGAGTCAGTGCGAGCTCATCTCGATCGTGAAAACACGATGTTTAAAGCACGTTTATTTGCTGAGAGTGATCAAAAACAAATTCCGCAAGCTTTTGGGGATCAAGAAAAAGCACAGTACCAAGCAGGTTTGGAATTTAATGCCGGTGGTGAAAATTGGGATGTTCGCCTTAGAGTGAATGGAGAAAAAGACCCACAAATTGACAACGATCAAGACGTTAATGTTGAAGGGTCTTACATAGCTGGAAAATTGTGGAATCAATGGTTGATTGCTGGTCAGATACCAACATATTGGGGGCCAGGTCATGATGGGAGTCTTTTACGAGGTGATGCGAGCCGCCCAGTCTATGGCTTTACCGCACAGCGTGCAGATCAATCAGCTTTTGAAACAAAATGGTTGTCATGGATTGGTCCGTGGCAATATCAAGCATTTGCAGGTCAATTAGATGACTATTCTGCTGTACCTGATGCTAAATTAGTGGGTCTACGTCTTACGGCACAACCTTTACCTTATTTAGAATTAGGCGCTTCACGTGCTTTTCAGTGGGGGGCGAGGGACGACCAGAAAGTTTTAGCTCATTCTGGGATGCTATGATTGGAAACAAGGATAACGGTGGTACAGGAGAACCAGATCCGTCTAATCAGGTTGCAGGATTTGATGCTCGATTAAATTTTCAGCAGTTGTTGAGTGTGCCTATAAGTCTGTATGGACAATATGTAGGTGAAGATGAGGCTGGTGGTTTACCTTCTAAAAAAATGTATCTTGCTGGCGTGGACTATTCGTCATCTTTTAAAAACATGCCATATCAACTTTATACAGAGTGGGCTGATACTCGAACCAATCGTGAAGCACAAGGTATTTCATATAACCATAGTATATATAAAGACGGATATTACCAACATGGTTTCCCATTAGGCCATGTCATGGGTGGAGATGGTGAAATGGTATCTTTGGGTGGTGATATTCGATTCGATGCAATGAACCGTCTAAATGGTCGATTATTATTTGCAAAGGTTAATCAATCTGGTCGTATTACCAATGCCGCCTTTCCTGAAACAGATGATATTAAAGCTATTGATTTAACGTGGTCACATTACTTAAGACCATTTGTACCAATCAAAATTAATGGTTGGTTCAGTGATTCTGATTTACATGGTAATGATGCTGGTGCATCGATTGGTATAGAAATACCTTTAGATAAACGCGTTTTTCATTATTAATATTTGAGAGTGATAGAACCCGCATTTATTGCGGGTTTTTTATGGCTTGTGCAATTAGCTTAACTTTCTTTGGTATCATGTTGATATATAAAACGAACAAGCTGGTCTGTATTGAGTGTTATTTTTAGTCTTCTAGATTGAGAGTTTGGTGAGTCATATACATAGAACCTAAATGAAACCGACTTTAGGTATTTGTAGATGTATTGCCAAGCAGAAACATAGATGAAGAATCGAAGCGTGGAGGAGTGAGCAGGCTGAATACTTTGAATGAAGTTGATGTAATATTTGAGTTTATTTGGGGATATCTAATTGTTGAATAAAACTTATAGGGCTTATCAATTTTGTTTTATATGAGGTTTTTGCATATAAATATAATAAAACAAGCAATAGTGTGTATAACTAAATCTTTATAATGAATATATATTTTTAAAAGTGTAATAAGTACACGATTTTTGTGAGTTGGTGCTGTCAATGTCATTAAATGAGGAAAGACTTACTCATCTTAAACAGCTTGAAGCTGAGAGTATTCATATTATTCGCGAAGTAGCTGCTGAGTTTGAAAACCCAGTGATGCTTTATTCTATTGGTAAGGATTCAGCAGTGATGCTGCATCTGGCGCTCAAAGCGTTCTATCCTGCCAAGCTTCCATTTCCGCTTCTGCATGTAGATACGGGCTGGAAATTTAAAGACATGATTGCTTTCCGCGACAACATGGCAAAAACCCATGGCTTTGATTTGATCGTACATCAAAACAAAGAAGGGAAAGATGCGGGTATTAACCCATTTGACCATGGTAGCTCAAAATATACCGACATCATGAAAACTCAAGGCTTAAAACAAGCGCTTGATAAATACGGTTTTGATGCGGCATTTGGTGGTGCACGTCGTGATGAAGAAAAATCACGTGCGAAAGAACGTGTCTATTCATTCCGTGACTCGAAACACCGTTGGGACCCAAAAAACCAACGTCCTGAACTTTGGAATCTTTACAACGGTAAAGTGAACAAAGGTGAAAGTATTCGTGTATTCCCACTATCAAACTGGACTGAGCTTGATATTTGGCAATATATCTACTTGGAAAGCATTCCATTGGTTCCACTTTACTTAGCTGCAGAACGTCCTGTGGTTGAGCGTAGTGGTACCCTGATTATGGTTGATGATGAACGTATGCCTTTAAAAGAAGGCGAAGTTCCACAAATGAAATCGGTACGCTTCCGTACACTTGGTTGTTACCCACTTACGGGTGCAGTGGAGTCAACGGCAAATACCTTACCTGAAATTATCCAAGAAATGTTGCTTGCAACTAGCTCTGAACGTCAAGGTCGTATGATTGACCATGATGAGGCGGGCTCGATGGAGAAGAAAAAGCAAGAAGGTTATTTCTAACTGTTGATAAATCTCTCCCCTTGCGCAGCAGTGCTGCTCATCTTTTTCTAAGAGAGGAGAAAAGCCCTTCTTTTGTAAAGGGGAAAGTCTCCCTTAACAAAGGGAGATTTAGAGGGGTTAAAGAGATTAAAAACCGATTTCTAAAGAATATGTGGAGTTTTGAGCAATGTCTCATCAATCAGAACTGATTAGCCAAGATATCTTGGGCTATCTAAAACAACATGAAAATAAAGACTTATTGCGTTTTCTGACTTGCGGGAACGTCGATGATGGTAAGTCAACTTTAATTGGTCGTTTGCTTTACGATTCAAAATTGATTTATGAAGATCAATTGCAAGCAGTAACTCGTGACTCTAAAAAAGTCGGTACGACAGGCGATGCACCTGACTTAGCACTCCTTGTAGATGGTCTACAAGCTGAACGTGAGCAGGGTATTACCATTGATGTGGCTTATCGTTATTTCTCAACTGAAAAACGTAAGTTCATCATTGCCGACACGCCAGGACATGAGCAATACACGCGTAACATGGCAACGGGTGCGTCGACTTGTGACCTTGCGATTATCTTGATTGATGCGCGTTATGGTGTACAAACTCAGACACGTCGTCATACTTATATTGCAAGCTTACTGGGCATTAAGAACATTATTGTTGCGATTAACAAAATGGACTTGGTTGAATTTTCTGAAGCGCGCTTCAATGAAATTCAGAAGGAGTATGCAGGTTTTGTGGCGCAATTGGGTGACCGTAAGCCAAACAACATTATCTTTACGCCTATTTCAGCATTGAATGGTGATAACGTTGTCAATAAATCACCAAATACGCCATGGTACACAGGCGAAACTTTGATGGGTACGCTTGAGTCTGTGGAAATTAACCGCAGTTCGGTGACTAACGATTTCCGTTTCCCTGTGCAATATGTAAACCGTCCAAACCTCGACTTCCGTGGTTTCTGTGGCACGGTTGCGCTGGGTGATGTATCGGTAGGTGACAAAATCGTGGCTTTACCATCAGGTAAGTCGTCGACCGTCAAAGAAATTGTCACTTATGATGGTAATTTAGAGCGTGCTGTTTCAGGTCAAGCGGTAACCTTGACTCTGAATGACGAAATTGATATTTCGCGTGGTAACGTGCTTGTGCGTGCGGATCAAGCTGCGCCAGAAATTTCACGTTCGGTCAATGCCACTGTGGTTTGGATGGCAGATCAACCGCTGGTGATTGGTAAGTTGTACAACCTAAAAGTGGGTACGCAAACCGTTCCTGCAAAAGTCACTGCTATTAACTACCGTACCAATGTGAATACATTGGAAAAGGCACAAGTGGATAGCCTTGAGCTGAACGCCATTGCTAATGTCACTGTTGAGTTTGATGCACCTGTGGTATTTGATCGCTACCAAGACAGTCGTTATACAGGTTCGTTTATCTTCATCGACCGTTTAAACAACGTGACGATTGGTGCGGGTATGGTGGAAGAGTCTGTGGAATGGTCTGCGCATAGCAACCCTGTCACAGCGGAAGACCGTGCTGCACGTTTAGGTCAAAAACCTGCTGCGGTAACTGTATCTGTGAAAGCACTTGAAAATGCACAAGTACTTGAAAACTTGTTAATTCAACAAGGTGTGGTTGCGATTGCGAAAGCAGGTCTAACTGCTGATCAGGTTGCACTAGTACGTGAAACAGGTGTGGTTGTGGTGACTGACCTTGTCGATGGTACAGATGTCGCATTCACTCAAGATGCGGTTGAAGAGCTGGCTGATAAAATTGTTGAATTGGTTCGTCTGTAACTGATTGAGCGAATTTGAAAAGGAACCCACCGTAAGGTGGGTTTTTTATTGAAAAAATTAAAAAATAGTGGTAATAATGCATGAAAAATAAACGAGTTTAGTTAAATGTTTAAAAGTTTGATATTGAAAAATTTCAGAAATTTTGAGCAGATAAATATTGAATTAAAAGATAAAAATATAATTTTAGGAATGAATGATGTTGGAAAAAGTAATTTATTACATGCTTTGAGATTGGTCTTTGATAAGAAGATAAGATTAGAAGAAATACATTCTACTGATTTTCATAATAAAAATGATAGAAATCCAATTGAAATTATTGTTGGGTTAGATATATCCCAGCCTGAAAAAGAAGATGTCCAAAAACTTAAAGCTAGAGCACATGAAGCTGTAACGCAAGAAGAATCTGAAGTTTTTTATATCAAACTAATAATAGAAAATAGAAAAGAGGAAGGAATATTAAAACAGTTTTTTTGGGGAGATGAACTAAGTGCTTTAAAAGAAATAAAGGGTAAGGGGGTTAATTATTTAATTTTAGATGATGTATTTAGTGTGATTTATATTCCGTCACATGTTGAAACTTTAAAAGTCTTTAGTGATATAAAAAAAGAGGTATTAAAAGATATAGTTTTAACTGAAGATGATTCAATATTAAAAGTTGAAATTAAAGATAACTTTGAAAATATAAATGAAAATATTCAAAAATTAACATCTGTTAGTAGAATAGAAGAAGAAATTAATCAAAATTTGAAAATTTTTGATGAAACATATAAAGTGAAAATAACTTCACAATCAATAGTTGATGACTTATATAAGCAACTTAGAATTTATACCATAGAAAATGATCATGATCATTTGTATCCTGCTTCTGGGGATGGTAGGCAGAAAAAGATAATGTATGCCATGTTACATTATTTTTTAGAGAAAGAAGCTATTAAAAAAATTCCCATCTTAATTCTAGAAGAACCAGAAAATCATTTATTTTTAAGTGCGCAAATAGACTTATCTAGAACATTATTTGATGATTTAAATATTAAGTATATTTTTTGTTCAAGTCACTCATCTGAGTTACTGTATCATATTGATATTGATTGTAATTTGGTTAGATTGTATCGCCAGAAAAATATGCCCTTAAGAAAAACTATCAGTAGCTCGGCACAGATAAGTAGTGAATATCATAATCTAAAAAAGATGTATGCTGAGGGGCTCAGTAAAGGATACTTTGCGGATTGTGTTTTATTGGTTGAAGGATATTCGGAAAAACTTTTGTGTGATTCTATTTTAAGTTGTGTACTCAGTAAAAACCAGTTTCAAAAACTGTATGTTTTACCAGTACTTGGTACAAATTTTAAACCATATAGAGATTTACTTAAAAAACTGGGAATCAAGATTATTGTTCGAACGGATAATGATATATATAAGAATGATATTTATGGATTAAAACGCTGCTTAAAAATAGTTAATAAGAACCTTACTGAGATCATTCCTGAAGAGCTAAAAGGTAGGAAAGATGAAGGTGAAATAATTTTGAATAAGAAGAAGAAAGATCTACACAAGCACTTTCAACCTTTAATTGAGAATCTCAAACTGGAACATGATATATTTTTGGCTGAAATTGATTTAGAAAATGATATTGTAAATGCTTTATTAGATGAGGGAATAAGTGATTGTTCGCTTAATGGGGAAGTTGTTGATTTAGAGGAGTTGAAGTCAGAACTTCAATATAAAAAATGGCACAATATGTTTTTATTTTTAGAAGAAAATGAAGAACTATTTGAAATAATATTCAAAAATTCAAGATTTGATTTTTTAAAAGAAGTAAAAGCATGCCTAGTTTAGATTTTACATTGGAACAACAGAGAATATTAGATTGTACTTCGGAAAATATAATTGTTTCAGCTTGTGCTGGATCTGGAAAATCTTCTACATTAGTTGAAAAAGCAAAAAGGGAAATATTGCTAAGTCGTCCATGGAAGAAATTGGCAGTACTTACGTTTACAAATAAATCTAAAGATGATTTGATTTCTAAAGTAAATCATCCATCAATTATCATTACAACATTTCATAGTTTTATTTTTGAAAATTTATTCCCATTTGATCCTCAAGTAAGTGATCAATTAAAAGAAATGTTCCGTGTAGAGGTTGATAATTATACTAAGTGGTTAGATATCTTATATAATAAAAAAACTATAGTTGGCTCGAAAGGAAAGAGTGACTTTGTATTAGAACATGCTATAAAACTTTGTAATAAGAAAAATGTACAACACTTTTTTAAATCTAAATTTCATGCAATTTATATTGATGAAGCACAGGATAATAATATTCAACAATATCAATTGATTGAGTTTTTTATAAGATTAGGTATTAAGATTTTAATGGTAGGTGACGCAAACCAAACATTATATGGATTTAGAGGAGCTTGTTCTAATACTTTTACTCGCTATGTTCATGATAATAGATTCAGTAGTTACGACCTAAAACAAAACTTTAGATGTCATCATATCATTAATAGAATTGCTAACTCCTATAGTTTTCCTGATGAGCATGTATATGAAGAGAATATGGGATATTTTGTAATAAATATTAATATGCTAAATCAAGTTGTTGAAAAGTTAGTAGATGAGTCCATTGTTTTTTTGAAAAAGACTAATTATGAATTATCAGATCATGATGGTAAATTTTCTATTCTAAAAGATATTTCTTTTTCTCCTGATTTAGATGTTATGGTTAAAAAAATAGTAATTTGTCTTTTGAAAATTAAATTCAAAGAAAACTATTTTATGTATAACTTTTTAGACGAATTACAAATAGATATTGAGAAATTTAAAAAAAATGAAATAGATTTTTTTAGAAACTGTGTAGAAAAATATATTTATGAAAATGGCAATTCATTGGATGGTGCTTTGAGTTTAATAGGTTTTGCAGAATTGAATAATCAGATTTGTGAAACGTACAGCTCTTTAAGCCAATTAGAGGAAACAAAAAACTTTTTTCAAAATACAAATAAGCATGTAACTATGACTATTCATTCTTCGAAGGGACTGGAATTTGATAACGTTATCCTAAAAAAAGATGATCTTTATCATAATGGAGTACTTCAGAAAAATAACTTTTATGTGAGTATGACTCGTGCTAGAAGTCGTGTTTTAGTAATTTTATGATTCTTAAAAAATTAATAAACTCTAATTTTTAGATTCATATTTTAGCTAATCGAATCACAATAAGTTAACTTTCTTTATGAAACAGCTTTTTCAGCTTATTCACATAGCGTTTAAATGGCCAAGTAAACTGCTTCACAAAACTGTTTGGAATTTTATAGCCGACTGTGCCATATACACTGGCCAAATGATTAGGCATGTAAATCGATTTAAAAATCACGTCATAAAGTGGAATAAAGGCTGCATAATTTTTATCAATCGCAGGCTTTTCAGAAGAATGATGCCAGTGATGAAATTCAGGTGTTGCGATCAGCCAGCGCAGATAGGGAAAGCGAAAACGCACGTTGGAGTGAATAAAAATGGCATGGAAAGAAATAAAGACCAAATAAGCAAAGACAGCAGACGTATGAAAACCTAACAAGAAAATTGGTAAGGTTGCTATAAAACGGGTCATTAACACTTCAACGATGTGTAAGCGTGAAGAGGCTAGCCAGTCCATTTGTTCCGTTGAATGGTGAATGGCATGAAAGCGCCATAAAAAATTCACTTCATGCATCGCACGGTGTAACCAATAGGTGGTGAAGTCCACCACAATCAATAACTCAATAAACTGTAACCAAATCGGTTGTACCTGCACATAGGGCACAATCGGGTTATTGGGAATATGCGTGATCCAATACTGAATAGGCATGACCGTTAAAAACGAAAAAAGCTGAATGCCAATATGGCTAAACATGAAATATTTCATGTCTGTGACCCAGCCAACGCGTAGAATTTTCTGTTCAGTGTTCTTTGCAAAAAATCCTTCAAGTGGTATGAAAACTAAAGCAAGGATGATTAAGGTAATAACGAAATAATCAAAACCTGCATAAAACGGGAGTGCGGGCAATGTCGGTGCTTTGATCAGCCCACAGCCTAAAACAGCCGCTAAAATGGTGATACACAAACCATAAAAACCATATTTATTCTGTTTAATGATCGCACTATAGGTACCAAAAACAGCACTGAGGATGATACCGAACAGTAAGGTATAGTAGAAAACATTATAGTGTTTGCTATATAGCGGGCGTAGCTCTGGTGTGGTGAGCACAGTGGGGAATAAAAAACATAAAGCCGCAAAAATACCCAAAAAGCCTAAGGAAACAGAAAGAAATGCACTGATCTTGCCTTGCCCAGCATTGAGTTGTAGGTTTTCAAATTTTTTTCTAAGTTGATCTGTCATTTTAATTTAATTCTGAATTTTAGGAGTTTTGTCAGAGTTTGCTTGAGGGTGTGAGCATGCAAACAGAGGTTAAATTTTAGCGGTATTACAACTGTTCAGCAATCTTATCTAAAAAGATCAAGTAATCCTTCACGTTTACCTATTTGATTATAAATTCTGATGTTCTATTTCAGAATTTAAGGTTGCAATCATTAAAAAATTAACTAAGATATATCTTAATAATTTAAAGTTGTATCTTAGATATGTCTAGAACACAAAAAGTTGAATCCTTTACTCATTTGGAAATAGCGCCAGTGTTACGTAAACAGCGCCTATTTGAAGCGGGTCAGATGAAACTTTTAGCCTTACATCTCATTTCATTCGCACCTAAATATGGCTATGACCTTATTAAAGAAGTGAGTGAAATTGTGGGAGGGGGCTATTGCCCAAGTGCAGGAACGATCTATCCAACCTTGAATTATTTGGAAGAGCAGCAGTTTGTTCAGGTTGCGTTAGATGATGCTGAACGTAAGCAATACCGTATAACGGCCTTGGGTTTGAAGCATCTTGAGGTTGAGCAAGCAAATGTGGAAAAGATTTTATCTCGTTTCGATACGCGTAAAAAAATTCAAAATAATGAACAATATCTTGACATTAAACGTGCGATGGAAAACCTCAAAGCTTCCTTAAAGCTCAAGATACAACACAGTGAGCTGAGCACTGAACAAATTCGTGTTATTGCAGAACAAATTGATCAAGCAGCGGTGAATATTGCACGTCTCTAGGAAAAAAGAATGAAACAACATGCTTATGAAGTCACACTTAAACACATTGCAGATGCTCAAGGCAACCCGTCGACCTATACCGATATTTTGAGTTTTAACAGCTATAACCACGATGATATTTTTAAAGTGTTACAAGTGATTCAAAACAGTCAAATGCTGGATGATGAAGCAGCGAAATCATTTGCTGTTGGTTTAAAGCTCTTTAGTGAGGTGATGCTAGAGCATAAAAACCTTCCACTCTTTAAAGATTTTATGCCACATTTTGGGCAGTTTATGAAAACTTTAAAACAAACCGTTAAAACGCCAAGCCAAAGCTAATTTTTATTTACTCAGGTCGATTATGTTCAACACGCTCCCCAAAATTCATATCAAACACTTAAATTGGTTAATGCCTTTATTGCTTTCAGGTCTGATGAGTGGTTCTATTTCTGGTTTTAACTTGCTGCTAAATAAAGGCTTAGTGCATAATTTCTTCCATCTTTGGCTCAAAAGCTGGAGCTTATCTTGGTTGATTGCATTTCCTCTGATTATGGTGTTTTTGCCTTTGGTTCGTAAATTTCTAATGCAGTTTGTATCTTTGCCTGATCAGCCACGCAACTGAATACCTGTGTTTTTCATTTGGCCCGAATCGTTCTAAGTAATGCTTGAGAGGGATGTCGAGAGCAGTCGCAGCTTGCTTTTTTTATCAATGATCAGCGCTATCACGTAGCAAAATAGGCTTCACACTATACATAAGTACGGTGTTCTTCATTTCAATTTATTTCTATGATCAAATAGGTCTATGAAACTTGAAAAATATCGCAAGAGTTAGGAATAAATCATGTCACAAACAACGATGCAACAGGTCATTATTACAGAGCCGGGTGGTGTGGATAAGCTGGCATATGAAACAGTGACTATCCCTAAAGCAAAAGCAGATGAGGTCTTGGTTAAGGTCCATGCGTTTGGCATTAACCGTCCAGATATTTTACAGCGTCAAGGTTTATATCCAATGCCGCCTGGGGTAACACAAGTGCCGGGGCTTGAGGTTGCAGGTGAAGTCGTTGCAGTTGGAGCTGAAGTTACCCAGTTTAAATTAGGCGATAAAGTTTGTGGTTTGACCAATGGTGGTGGTTATGCCGAGTATTGTGTAGTTCCACAAAGTCAAACTTTACATATTCCAGAAAATGTAAGCTTTGTGGAAGCGGCGGCTATTCCTGAAACTTTTTTCACGGTCTGGGCCAATGTATTCCAAATGGGTAAAGCCAAAGCAGGGGAAGTGGTGTTAATACATGGTGGAACCAGTGGCATTGGCACCACGGCACTCATGCTATGTAAAGCATTGGGCATTAAAACCTTTGCAACCGTCGGCAGCGATGAAAAAGTACAAGCCATTGCGAATTTGACAGATGCCATCAATTATAAAACCCAAGACTTTGAACACCTGATCAATGAGAAAACGGATAATGCTGGTGTTGATGTCATTTTAGATATGGTGGGTGCACCGTATTTAGAAAAGAATTTGAACTTGCTCCGCCGCGATGGACGTTTGGTTTATATTGCCTTTTTAGGGGGTGCAAAAGCCAAAGAGGTTAAGTTGGGGCAAATTATGATGAAGCGCTTAACCATCACAGGTTCGACCATGCGTGCACGAAATACCGCTGAGAAGGCTGAGATTGCACAAGGTTTACAAGATCATGTGGCACCGTTATGGGCCAAAGGCGATTGCTTGCCGATGATTTATCAAACTTTTGAGTTTGATCAGATTCAAGCAGCGCATGCCTGCATGGACACGGGTGAGCACGTGGGTAAAGTTGTGGTAACAATCCTGTAATATTTCTAGAGTATAAAAAGTAGAGCTGACATCATGTCGGCTTTTCTTTTGCCTAAAATTTTTCCAAAAAATAAAAATAATGTACTGAAAACAGAAAATAATTTCACAAAAATTAAAAAATGATAACTGTTCGACACAACCTGTCAAAACCGTGGTGTAAATTTGAAACTAAATTTAAACCTGACAAATTTACGTGGTTTTAAATGAAAAATAAAACAGAAAAGAGGGTTGTCATGAAAATTTTATCGACATCATATACACATGCGCATGGTTTCCGTGCGCTCAAGCGCTTGCATAAGGCGGTTATCTATAATAGTGTTTTACCTGATGAGTTACATAAGCTATATAAAGCTTTAATTCATTTTGAGCGTTATATAGAGCGTTTAGCGCATCAGCAAACTGTAGTAAAGAAGAAGAAATCTAAAAAACATTGATCGATTTTTTTTTGATAAAAACATGACATAGCTTGAAAGCTGACCGTTTGTCTTTTACTTAATATTATTCAGTGACTTATATTGAATATAATGCTTAGGCATTTAACTATAAATAAAGACACAACATTGATTGTGCAGCGAGGGCAATATGAAGCGTAAAGCTTCAACACATGAACGCCTTGCGGAGCGTTTAGCGAATATTTTGACTAAATTAAATACTGGATATCAATTAGGGGTTGCAGAACTAGCACATGAATTTCAGGTGAGTACGCGAACGATAGAGCGAGATTTTGATCGTCTCAATACGTATTTGCCTTTACTTCAAGATGAATATACCAAGAAGTACTTTTTAGATCCTGTTTATCTTGGGCGCTTTAAGCTACAAGACATTCAGAACTTTGCACAGCTTTCTGGGATTGGTGAGCTCTATCCATCTCTAGATATGTCTTTTCTACGTGGCCTGCTTGATGAGCGTGCAAATCAAGTGTTCTCTGCCAAAGGTTATTATTATGAAAATGCACAGCAATTTGCTGAACATTTTCAGGTTTTTGCGGGCGCGATTCATAAGCGTCAAAAAATCAGTTTTATTTATAATGATCGTTTACGCCATGTTGACCCGTATCGTTTAATTCATCATCAGGGAAGTTGGTATTTGGCCGCAGCTGTAACTGATGAATTACGTGCTTATCGTTTAAGTAAAATAGATCAAGTGGTTGTACATGAGTCGGAGCTTTTCGAGCACCATTTAGAAGTTTTGACCCAATTAGAGCTCAGTGAGGGGATTTGGTTTGCAAAGCATAAGCAAACGGTGAAAATATCGGTGCGACCTGAAGTTGCCTTATATTTTAAGCAACGTCTATTATTGCCAGAGCAACAAATCGTACTAGAAGATGCATCAGGTGGTTTGTTAATTGATTGTCAAATTTGCCATGAAATGCAACTTTTACCTTTGGTGCGTTATTGGATTCCATACATTAAAATTATTGAGCCAGCTCATTTTCAAGAAAAATTAGAACAAGATCTGCAACATTACTTATTACCACCCTTATCGTGATAAACGAATGAGATATTATTTTTAAGAGAGTCAATGTGCTCTCTTTTTTTGTGCATTGCATTATGCTTTTTCTGTAGGCATAAAAAAACCAGCTTAACGCTGGGTTCTTTATATGCACCATACTTAGAAGTATAAGAATGGTGCCCGAGGCCAGACTCGAACTGGCACGCTTTGTGGGCGGGGGATTTTAAATCCCCTGTGTCTACCGATTTCACCACTCGGGCTTTAACAAGATGGAGGCGGAGGTCGGAATCGAACCGGCGTCCACGGAGTTGCAGTCCGCTGCATGACCACTCTGCCACCCCGCCGCGTCTTGTTGATGCGTATATTAGCAAGCTCTGAAAAAAAAACAATAGTGCTTTCATTCGTATGCGCATAAAAACAGCATATAGCGAAAAATATTTAAAATTATCATGTATTATGTGCAAAATTGATTCATATCAACACTTGGAGATGTGCCGTGGCATTAGTTTTAGATGGTCGTGCATTGGCAAAACAAATTGAAGCTGACTTGTTAACTCGCGTTGAAGCGCTCAAAGCAAAATCAGGTCGTACCCCAATTCTTGCGACTATTTTGGTGGGTGACGATGGTGCATCTGCAACTTATGTACGTATGAAAGGAAATGCCTGCCGTCGTGTTGGTATGGACTCACTTAAAGTTGAACTGCCAAAAGAGACCACCACTGAACAATTGTTGGCAGAAATTGAAAAACTGAATGCAAATCCTGATGTTCACGGTATTTTGCTTCAACATCCAGTGCCTGAACAAATTGATGAGCGTGCATGTTTTGATGCAATTTCTCTTGCAAAAGATGTGGATGGCGTAACGTGTCTTGGTTTTGGTCGTATGGCCATGGGTGAGGCAGCATATGGTTCTGCGACACCTGCCGGCATTATGACTATTTTGCAAGAAAACAATATCGAAATTGCTGGGAAGCATGCTGTCGTTGTAGGACGTTCTGCAATTTTAGGTAAGCCAATGGCTGCGATGTTACTTCAAGCCAATGCGACCGTAACGATCTGCCACTCACGTACTCAGAACTTAGCTCACTTTGTGAAACAAGCCGATATTATCGTGGGTGCGGTTGGTAAGGCAGAATTGATTCAAAAAGATTGGATCAAACAAAGTGCAGTGGTTGTTGATGCTGGTTTCCATCCACGTGATGGTGGTGGTGTAGGCGACATTCAGTTGGTCGGTATTGAAGAAGTCGCTTCTGCGTATACACCTGTTCCAGGTGGCGTAGGTCCAATGACCATTACCACGTTGATTCGTCAAACAGTTGAAGCGGCTGAGAAAGCTTTAGCTTAATTATTTTAAGTGGTCTAATGCTGCCTTGAAGCCAGTATTAGATACACGAAAACGTCATTCGCTGTTGTTTGAGTTAAGACTTTATTGTTTATTGAATGTTTCTGCGACTTTTTAAATAGATGGTGGTGTTTAACGAGTTCAGCGAATGACCATGGTTTTGCCTACTTTTGCCAAAACAAAAGTAGGTCTAGCCGAAGGCTAATTCCTCAATCCAAATCTTAGCTGCAAGATCCTGCAGTAAAAGCATAAAAATACTCAACAACTTATGAGCTGTACTTTCCAATTCCCCAAAGCCCCAGATCATTTACTTCAAGCCCTGCATGAGGTGATTCCACAGTGTGAATTGCTTGCGCAACAGCTTCCTGAAACATCTATTTCCCTGTGGCTCATTCCTCCCGTATTTCCAACCGATAAACTGGATGATGAAATCATTCGTCGCATTTGGAATGAAACGCCATATTGGATCTTTTGTTGGGCTTCAGGCCTAGCCATGGCGCAGTGGTTACTGGCAGAGCCTCATCATGTCAAAGATAAGGTGGTGTTGGATTTTGGCGCAGGTTCAGGTGTGGTGGCGATTGCAGCCAAAATAGCGGGTGCAAAACGTGTGATTTGTTGCGATATTGATGCAGTTAGTTTAGATGCTTGCCGTGCCAATGCAGAACTTAATAATGTAGAGCTAGAGTATTTGGATGACTTGTATCAATCTGAACAGGTCGATGTTCTATTGGCTGCCGATGTTTTATATGACCAATGTAATCGATTCTTTTTAGATGAATTTTTAAAGTTTGCACCTGATGTGTGGGTGGCAGATAGTCGTGTTAAAAATTTTAGTCATCCGCAATACATGAAGCTCGATGAGCGTAGTGCCACAACTTGGCCAGATCTAGATGAGTCACCAGAGTTTCGTAATGTGAGTTTTTATCGAACGTTAGATGCTCAAAAAGGGCACTAAGCCCTTTTTTATATTAGAAGGTCTTAAGAGCAGGTATAGCGTACAACATGGAGTGTGCTTGGACGTGCTTCAAGTGACTCACGTGTTGCAATGTTCTCACCTTGGTGTAAGTCTGGTGTGTTGCTTAAACCAAAAGTGGCACGAGTTTGACCAATTTGGCGGCCATATTCGGGAACATCCGCTGCAGTGTTAGGAATTTCATTAATACTTAAAATCGCCAATTTATAATTCTTTTGTGAACCTAAAACTTTTTGGCAAGCACGTTGTAATTTGTTTTCATCGAGTTGCTGATTTTTACGAGCAGCAAGCGTATAAGCAAGGGTAGCGCTCGACGCTGATTGATGTTCAATTTGATAGCCAACATTGCCATTGTATTGGCGAGGCGTGCTTTGACATGCAGATACTGCTAAAACGATACAGCTTAAGCCTAAAAGTTTATACGTATTTTTCATATAAAAAGTTCCTAACATTATTCTTGTTCTTAGTATGCCATACGCGGGTGTAATTCACGATATTTCAATCGATCAAGTTTCGGCAAAAAATTGATCAAACATAAAAAATGCCTTCATTCGAGAAGGCATTTTTATGTCTAGCTTATTAACTTACACACTTACTTTAAGCATCAATGATCGGTAATCATACTGTGCTTTTTGGTGTCTTTCATAAAGATGTAAGTCAGTAGAGATAAACCAATCATGAAGGTGATGTAGTAAAAGAAATAGTTTTCATGTCCTGCATTTTTAAAACTCAACGCTACAAGTTCTGCTGTGCCACCAAAGATGGTATTGGCAATCGCATAAGGTAGGGCAACCCCTAGTGCACGAATATGTGCTGGAAAGAGCTCTGCTTTGACTACAGCATTAATTGCGGTATAACCCGTTACAATCACCATACCACTCATACATAGCATAAATGCGGTTGTTGGACTGCTGGTTGAACCTAGACCGTTGAAAATTGGAATCGTGAACAGTACACCTAATACACCAAAAGTGATCATAATTGGTTTACGACCAATTTTGTCAGACAGTGCACCCACCACAGGTTGTAATAGCATGAAGACAAAGATTGCTGCTGTGGTGATCTCTGTTGCTGTAGTTTTCTCAAAACCTGAGGTGTTAACCAAGTATTTTTGTAAATACGTCGTAAAGGTGTTGAATGCCAGCGTTCCACCCGCAGTCAGCATAATCACAGTGAATGCTTGCTTTGGATATTTGGTAAATAAAGCAAGTGCACTAGATTTTGGGCCACCATTTTTAGCCTGTTCTTGTGCATCTTTTGAAGATTGGGTTTCAACCAAACCACGACGAATCCAGAACACCACAATGGCAAGTACAGCACCAATGAAGAAGGGAATACGCCAGCCCCATTCAGATAACTGTGCTTCGCTCATGGTGCGTTGTAAAATGATCAGCACACACAGCGCCAAGAGCTGACCTGAAATGAGAGTCACATACTGAAAACTAGAGAAGAAACCACGATGGTTTTTTCCAGCCATTTCCGTTAAATAGGTTGCGCTTGAACCGTACTCTCCACCGACACTTAAACCTTGCAATAAACGGGCAAAGAGTAATAAGGCAGGTGCGAGCATACCCACACTGGCATAGGTAGGTGCACAGGCAATAATCAAAGATCCCACACACATTAAAGATACAGACAGAGTAAGACCTGATTTACGTCCTTTACGGTCTGCATAAATGCCCATGATCCACGCGCCAATAGGACGCATCAGGAAGCCCAATGCAAAGACGGCTGCAGCTTGTAAGAGTTTTACCGTGTCATCCCCTTCAGGGAAAAACTGTGGCGCGAAATATAAGGTAAATGCGGCATAGACATACCAGTCATACCATTCAACTAAGTTGCCAGCTGAACCACCGAGAATCGATTTTAAACGGGTCTTTTTATCGATGCTTACTGGAGCAGTTTGGGGAGATAGATCAGTCACAAAAATTTCCCAAAGAGAAGTTCGGGAAATACATCTTTTAACTTTTTAAGTAGAAAAAGTTAAAACAATATATTTTAAGATTAAACAAAAAATTCTGTTTCGTTATACGCCCCTTATCCTTGGACTTCATTCGACTTTAGTCTAGGTGTTAGTATGATTTATATGCTGTTAAGTTTTTCTAATAAATATCTTTATTTTAATGGGAAATTATCATTTTACTTATCTAAAACAAAGTCTTGTAAATTTTTAATGTGTGAATAGTCAATTAAAATACAAGGGGTTATGACGCTTTTTCTTTTGTGAAGAATGTTGTTTTTTTAAAGAGAAAATTATTTTTTAGCTTGGAAATTGGTCGATTTTTCACTGAATAGTCAAAATAAACAATTAAATTGTAAAAACAGATGCGGTGATTAATTTATTTAAAGCAACGAATTTTCTCTGGTTTGACTGGCTTTGGAATATGACAAGGTTGGATTTTGATGTTAAGTTTAGCGTGAAGAACAAAAATAACACAATAACTCAATGAGAGAGGTGAATATGCAAGACACAGATGCCATTTATGATATTGCCGTTGTGGGCGCGGGCATCAATGGGGTGGGCATTGCAAATGATGCTGTAGGGCGCGGTTTAAGTGTTTTCGTCTGCGAAAAAGATGACTTAGCCAGTCATACGTCTTCAGCCAGTAGCAAGCTCATTCATGGTGGATTGCGTTATCTCGAACAAAAAGAATTTCGTTTGGTGCGTGAAGCGCTATTAGAGCGTGAAGTACTGTTAAAAAAAGCCCCACATTTGATTCATCCTATGCGTTTTATTATGCCGCATTTACCTTATTTACGTCCTGCATGGCTGATTCGTTCAGGCTTATTTATCTATGATTATTTGGCAAAACGAGAAACATTAGAGGGTTCAGAGCTTGTTCATTTTAATGTCGACAGCCCGTTAAAAGACACCATTAAGCGTGGTTTCGAATATTCAGACTGTATTGTGGATGATGCGCGTTTGGTGGTGGTTAATGCAATCCAAGCACATGAGCTAGGGGCTCAAATTCGGACACAAACGCGATGTGTTTCTGCAGTTCAGCAGGAGGGTGTGTGGTGTCTAACCTTAGAGCATCAAAAACAACACTACCAAATTAAAGCTCACAGCTTAGTCAATGCAACGGGTGCATGGGTCACAGATTTTATTCAAGAACAACTGTCCCAAACCCCAAAGGCAGGCATTCGATTGGTTCAGGGCAGTCATATTATCGTGAAGCGTTTATACCCGGAGCAGCATGCGTTTATTCTACAAAATGATGATCAACGCATTGTGTTTGTAATTCCTTATTTAGATGAATACAGCCTGATTGGTACCACGGACGTAGAGTTTGAGGGCGATGCAAATCATGTCTACATTACCGAGCAGGAAACTGCTTATTTGATTGATGTGATTAATGATCATTTCAAGCTTCAATTACAGCAAGCAGACGTAATCTCAAGCTTTGCAGGTGTAAGGGCGCTGTATGATGATGCAAGTGCACAAGCCTCTAAAGTGACACGTGATTATGTACTGTCGATGTCTAAACCTGTTGCGGATGAAGCGCCATTATTATCGGTTTATGGTGGAAAGTTAACGACTTATCGAAAGTTAGCGGAAGCGGCTTTGCTACAGTTGAAACGTTATTTTCCACATATGAAGGCGGAATGGACGGCTGAGGAAAAACTCCCAGGTGCGGAAGGTTTTAGTTCAGTCGAGGTTTTATGTGCAGAGTTGATGCATGAAATCAAAGGGCTAGAGTCTCAAACAGCGCATCGTTGGGCAAACAGTTATGGTCGTCGAGTGTGGCATATGCTCGGTGAGAACAAAGATGTACAAACTTTAGGGCAGTCTTTTGGTCATGGTTTGTATCAGCAAGAAGTGGATTATGTGGTGAAACGTGAGTGGGCCATCAGCAGTGAAGATATTTTAAAACGACGGACTAAACTGTATTTAAAATTTGATGCACTAGAAACTCAAGCTTTAGACATCTACTTGCAGGATTTACACCTACGTCGTATGCAAGGGGATGCTGCATAATGTTGATTGCGTTTCATGGTTACACTTGATTTCGTTTTATTAAAAAAGCCGCTATTGCGGCTTTTTTAGATTTAAATTTCGATTCCGCCAAGCGCTTTACAGTCTACAGGTGTCTTCCATTTTACAGCCGTTCCCCAAACGACTGGACGGACAATATGCCAAAGCGTTGGCTGGCATTGTAGTCAATGACGACGTAACACCGACTTGATTGTGCACGTTCAGCAAGACGCGGATAGAGTTCAACTACGCTGCCATAAGTGCTCTTGGCGACTTTGCTGAGCTTTTGATTTCAAAATTGAGTTGAATCGGAGGGGGCTTTGATCGAGTAAACATGAAGTGCTGGCTGAGTTGTTGCTACTTATTTTAGTCGCGATTGGTTGGATAAATTTTGTTGAGTTATAAAGTTTTAAAAGTATAAATAGATTAAAAAAAAGACCGCTTACGCGGTCTTTTTTTTGGCTTAATTTAAAGATTAAGCAGATTGCTTAACAGCATCTAAAAGTTCGTTTTGACGAGCTTTAAGTGCAGCTGGTAGGCGTTCACCAAGTTTGTCGAATAGTTCAGTATGGCTTTCAAGCTCTTTGATCCATTGATCTTTGTCTTGAGAAGTCACAAGGTCAAACTGAGCTTTAGTGAAGTCAGAACCTGTCCAGTTCAACTGTTCATACGTTGGAACTAAACCAATTGGTGTTTCAACTGCATCAGCACGGCCTTCACAACGGTCAATGATCCACTCAAGAACACGCATGTTTTGACCGAAACCAGGCCATACGAAGTTGCCTTCAGCATCACGACGGAACCAGTTCACGTTGTAGATGCCTGGAAGTTTGTTGCCCGCAGCTTTAGCTTTTGCTGCTACTTCTTCACCAAGCTCTAACCAGTGAGAGAAGTAATCCGCCATGTTGTAACCCGCAAATGGAAGCATTGCGAATGGGTCACGACGAACAATACCTTGTTGACCAACAGCAGCAGCAGTTGTTTCAGAGCCCATAGTTGCAGCTTTGTAAACACCATCTACCCAGTCAAATGCTTCTGAAATTAGAGGCACTGTGTCTGCACGGCGACCACCAAAGATGAACGCTGAAATTGGAACACCTGCTGGATTTTCCCAGTCAGCATCGATAGAAGGACATTGACCCGCTGAAACAGTAAAGCGCGCATTTGGATGAGCTGCTTTTTCACCAGCAACATGTGGTTGACCTTTCCAGTTGGTTAGGTTGGCAGGTGCTTCTTTAGTAAGACCTTCCCACCATACTTCACCGTTGTCAGTTACCGCAACGTTGGTATAGATGACATCTTTAGTCAATGTCGCCATGCAGTTCGGGTTGGTCTTGGTATTTGTACCAGGTGCTACACCGAAGAAACCTGCTTCTGGGTTGATTGCGTATAAGCGACCATCTTCACCTGGTTTGATCCAAGCAATATCGTCACCTACAGTTTCAATTTTCCAACCTTCGTAGCCAGCTGGTGGAATCAACATCGCGAAGTTTGTTTTACCACAAGCAGAAGGGAATGCCGCTGCGATGTAGTGTTTTTCGCCTTGAGGATTAGTCACACCAAGAATCAGCATGTGTTCTGCTAACCAACCTTGTTGACGACCCATAGAAGACGCAATACGTAAAGCTAAGCATTTTTTACCTAACAATGCGTTACCGCCGTAACCAGAACCGTAAGACCAGATTTCACGTGTTTCTGGGTAATGCACGATGTATTTTTCAGGGTTGCAAGGCCATGCAACATCTTTTTCGCCATCAGCAAGCGGCGCACCAACAGTATGTACGCAAGGAATAAATTCACCGTCTGTACCAAGAACGTCATAAACAGCTTTACCCATGCGAGCCATTTTAGACATGCTAACTGCTACATATGGAGAGTCAGTTAATTCGATACCAATATGCGCAATATGAGAACCTAATGGACCCATAGAGAACGGTACTACATATAAAGTACGACCTGCCATTGAACCGTCAAACAAACCATTTAGACGAGCACGCATTTCAGCAGGCTCTTCCCAGTTGTTTGTTGCACCAGCATCTTCTTGTTTTTCAGAGCAGATGTAAGTACGACCTTCAACACGAGCAACGTCAGAAGGATCAGAATTAGCAAGATAAGAACCAGGATGCGTTTCTTGGTTAAGCGCTTGCATTGTGCCGTTAGCGATCATCAAGTTGATATAACGTTGATATTCTTCTTCGCTGCCGTCACACCATTCAATTTTCGCTGGTTTTGTTAATTTTGCAATTTCTTCCACCCACGCAATAAGCTTAGGGTGACGAACGAATTCTGGTGCGTTCACTTGGGTCATGGTGAGGCCTATCTCAAATATGTACACGTTTGTACAAAGTACAATCTCAGCAATAAAATTTACTGCAGAGATGAAAAGATGAAAAAAAAGTGGCTGTATTAAAGCATAATTTGATAAAAAAAATAAGACCAAAGGCGTATCTAAATCATGAACAGTTCGATGGAGTTGCTTCATTTTAATTATTAAAAAACAATAGTTTGGTTAGATTTCTTGCTTTTATTTTGTGTATTTATTATATTTATGAGGATTATTCATTTAAGATATTAGTATTAAAATCATATGCTTGCATTTATTTTGTGATTGAGATTTATTATTGATTAAATAAATGGTAGTCATTTGAATTTTACATAACAAAACTGTTAAGTGTTGAATATTTGGACAAAAATAGAGCAATTACTTCAAGTTTAGGTGCAAAATGTCAGAGCAACTCAAACCTTTATCACTTATTTATAATAAAAAATCAGGTTTTCATGCTGCAAATAAAGATGAAGTGTATGAACAGTTGGTAGCAGATCTGAGTACCGCGGGTTTTGAAATACAGTCATTTGAGTTAAGTGAGTGCATGAACTTTGATCAGATGATGCAAGAGATTTTACTACGCCATCGTCAAGCGGAAAATGTAGGGGTCGTGGTTGCTGCGGGTGGCGATGGTACTTTAAATGCAGTTGCGTCTAAATTGATGGGAACGGATATTCCCATGGGAATCTTGCCTCTAGGTACATTTAACTATGTTGCGCGAGTGTTGAATATTCCGTTGGATTTATTAGACGCAGCCAAAGCCATTAGTGAAGGGCAGCCACGTTCTGTACATGTGGCGCAGCTGAATCAACATATCTATCTGAACAATGCTAGTTTAGGGCTTTATCCTTTATTTATTCAAAAAAGAGAACAGTTTAATAAGCATTTTGGACGTTTTCCATTGCATGCGTATACTTCGGCATTGGATGTTCTCATCCGCGACCGTAAAGAGTTAAAACTTGAAGTAGAAGTCGATGGACAGCGCTATCCAGTGAAAACGCCATTGATTTTCTTTGGCAATAATCAACTTCAACTGGCTGAAATGAAACTACGTATTGCCGAGGCGGCGGAAGCAGGCAAAGTGGCGGGCGTGGTAGTAGCAAAAAGTGATAAGCGGACTTTGTTCAAGACCTTATGGCAGTTGATTAAAGGCAATTTGGATCAGGCTTCCGATGTCTATAGCTTTGCAGCAGATGAAGTGATTGTTCATTCAAAGCGCAATAAGCTCACGGTTGCGGTAGATGGAGAAATTGTCACGATGACACCACCGCTGAAAATTACAGTACGTAAGCATGCGCTGAATATCATGGTTCCCGCATGATTTTACATTTGTCAGATTTACACTTTGGGACCGAACGCGAAGCCTGTTTACAGGCCATTCGTCAGTTATGTGAGGAACATTCTTTTGAAGCCGTAGTGGTCAGTGGGGACTTGACCCAACGTGCGCGGTTTATTCAGTTTTATGCTTGTCGGCAGTTTTTAGACAGTTTAAAGCTGCCGTATTTGGTGGTGCCGGGGAATCATGATATTCCGCTGTACCATGTGTGGAATCGTTTTTTCAGTCCCTTTGCACGTTATCAACTGTTTTTTGGGGGGGTGGAAAACACCTTAGAAACTGAACATTTTTATGTCATTGGAGTGAATAGTATTCGTCGGCGTTACCACACGCGAGGGCATATTTCACTGAACCAAATTCAAGAGATTGATCTAAAATTGCAGCAAGCACCTGCGCACAAAATTAAACTGATCGCCGCGCATCAGCCTTTTTATACTCCGCCAGACCATAGTCATGGTGTGAAAGACTGTCCGATGCTTGGTCGTATTGCATTGGAGCAATGGAGCCAACATGGTTTAAATGGACTTTTACATGGGCATTTACACCACGCTGCCGTTTATGATTTGAATCAGATTTATCAACTTGGGGTATCGCATCCAGTGCTGGATATCCATGCTGGAACGGCAACATCTTATCGTTTACATGCGGGTTTGCCCAATAGCCTGAATATTATTTTGCCGAATGCCGATGTACAACATTTGAGCTTTAACGCTGCAACCAATCGCTTCGAGTTGATGCAGCAAAGTATGTCAGATTGAATTGAGTGTCTGAACTTTGATGAGGTTTGCTTAAAAAGAGCACAAAAATATAAAAATATTTTGTGTTTGCCCTTGAAGCGTTTTATTCCATCCCCACAAAAGTGTCATATCAAAATTTTGTTGATGACCTAGGAATAAGAAGTCATCTTCACATCGTAAACAATGGCATTTTGAAAATGTCTATGGAGCTAGAAATGAGCAAAATTCGTCCTTTACATGACAACGTTGTGATTCGCCGCGTAGAAAAGGAAACTAAAACTGCGGGCGGTTTAATTTTGAGTACTTCTGCTGCTGAACAGCCAGCTCAAGGTGAAATTATTGCAGTAGGTAATGGAAAAATTACAGACAATGGCATTCGTGCTTTAGATGTAAAAGTGGGCGACAATGTACTGTTTGGTGCATATGCAGGCACTAAAGTTAAAGTTGAAGGCGAAGAACTTCTTGTGATGAAAGAGTCTGATATTTTAGCGGTTCTTGAAGGTTAATTCAGAACGTTCATTTGCTGTTTAAGCAATACAATTGATTAAAATTTAAGAATATTTGGAGTTTAGTATGTCAGCTAAAGACGTAAAATTTGGTGATTCAGCTCGTTCTAAAATGATTGCAGGCGTAAACGTGCTTGCAGATGCTGTAAAAGTAACTTTAGGTCCTAAAGGCCGTAATGTTGTGATCGACCGTTCTTTCGGTGCGCCGCACATCACTAAAGATGGTGTAACGGTTGCGAAAGAAATTTCTCTAAAAGACAAATTTGAGAACATGGGCGCTCAATTGGTTCGTGAAGTATCTTCTAAAACCAATGACATCGCTGGTGACGGTACAACAACTGCAACTGTACTAGCTCAAGCAATTTTAAATGAAGGCATCAAGTCTGTAACAGCGGGCATGAACCCAATGGACTTGAAACGCGGTATTGATCTGGCTGTTAAAGCATTGGTTGCTGAAATTAAAGCAACAGCAAAACCTGCTTCTGATACTAAAGCGATTGAACAAGTCGGTTCAATCTCTGCAAACTCTGACGAAACTGTAGGTAAACTCATTGCACAAGCAATGGAACGCGTAGGTAAAGAAGGCGTGATTACCGTTGAAGAAGGTTCAGGCTTTGAAGATGCTTTGGACGTTGTTGAAGGTATGCAGTTTGACCGTGGTTATATCAGCCCATACTTTGCAAACAAACAAGACACATTAACGGCTGAACTTGAAAATCCGTTCATCTTGCTTGTTGACAAAAAAATCAGCAACATCCGTGAATTAATTACTGTACTTGAAGCTGTAGCTAAAACAGGTAAACCACTTTTAATCATCGCTGAAGATGTTGAAGGTGAGGCCTTAGCTACACTTGTTGTTAACAACATGCGCGGAATTATCAAAGTATGTGCGGTTAAAGCACCTGGTTTTGGTGACCGTCGTAAAGCAATGCTTCAAGATATCGCAATCTTGACGGGCGCGACTGTAATTTCTGAAGAAGTAGGCATGACTTTAGAACAAGCTTCTCTTCAAGACTTAGGTACTGCGCACAAAATCACTGTGTCTAAAGAGAATACTGTGATTGTTGACGGTGCTGGTGATGCAGCTCAAATTGCTGAACGTGTTACGCAAATCCGCGCGCAAATTGAAGAATCATCTTCTGAATACGATAAAGAAAAACTTCAAGAACGTGTTGCTAAATTAGCAGGCGGTGTGGCTGTGATCAAAATTGGTGCAGCGACTGAAGTTGAAATGAAAGAGAAGAAAGACCGTGTGGACGATGCGCTTCATGCAACACGTGCTGCTGTTGAAGAAGGTGTGGTTGCTGGTGGTGGTGTTGCACTGGTACGTGCTGCAGCTGCACTTGACGGTGTAAATGGTGCGAATGACGACCAAAACGTAGGTATTAACATTTTACGTCGTGCGATTGAAGCGCCACTTCGTCAAATCGTTGCCAATGCGGGTGATGAGCCTTCAGTTGTGATCAATGCTGTGAAAAATGGTGAAGGTAACTTCGGTTATAACGCTGCTACTTCTGAGTATGGTGACATGCTAGAAATGGGTATTCTTGACCCTGCGAAAGTAACGCGTTCTGCACTTGAGCATGCTGCATCTGTAGCTGGTTTAATGTTGACAACTGAATGTATGATTACTGACGTTCCAGAAGACAAGCCTGCAATGCCTGATATGGGCGGCATGGGTGGTATGGGCGGAATGATGTAATCTATACCATATTATTTTAGATGTAAAAAGGCCGCTTAAATGCGGCCTTTTTATTTTTTGTTGATGTGGGATTACTTTGGTGCATAATGCTTAAAGTGGTTTAGTTAGGCTGTTTAAGTAAAATAATTGATTTTTTAGCCATTTTAATCTGAATAAATTTAAGAATTATCATGCTTTGATATTGATATTATGGTTCTATTTATTGAACATTTATATTTGATTTTTATTTATAAGTTATTGAAATTAAAATTATATTATATATTTGTTAGAGTGTTTTGTGCATTTTTTCAGATTTATTTATGGCTATTTAAGCCATTTTAATATTATATCGTTGCGATATTTTTAGGAATGTAATCAAATAGATTAACAATAAAAAACATAAATTATCATTCAAATATGGAAGTAACTAGATTAGAATTCGGGCCAATTTGTATAAATGACCACATTCTAAAATTAAATAATAAATCTCTTATGTCTAACAATATTTATGCTGCATTAGAGCAACTTGGACTGACAGCACAGAAACGTGCGATCCATGTTCAATTCTCAAATACGTCTCTAAATAATCAAGTTTTCCTACAACGTATTGATGGGATGCATAGCCTCAATGAGGGTACTCATCTACAATTGATTTGTCTTTCGACCAACTCCAAAATTCCATTAAAGCAATTTATTGGCTGCCAAACTGCTGTTGATATTGTCACAGACAAATCTGAGTTAACTCGTGTTTCAGGTATTGTGGCCCAAGCAGATATAGGTGCGAGTGATGGTTCTCTTACAATTTATCGTTTGACTGTCAAAGATTCGACAGCCTTATGGAATCATCGTCGTAATAGTCGCGTGTTTATGAATAAGTCGGCTGTGGACGTGATCCAAATCGTGTTTCAAGAATGGGTGCAACGTAGTGCGCTCTTCGCTTTAAGTTTGACTTTGGATAAAAGTGGCTTAACCCAAGATTATGATATTCGTCCATTTATTATGCAGGCCTCGGAAAGCGATTTTGATTTTCTGACTCGGTTGATGAGAAGTGAAGGTATTAACTGGCTGATTGATGAAGCACAACTTAAAGTGCTTAGTTCTAGTGAACAGATACAGCCGCAAAGATTAAGATTAATTGATGATAATTCGCAATTTAACGTCTTAGACCGTCGCAGTATCCGCTTTCATCGCAGTAGTGCCGTAGAAAAAAGCGACTCTATTACTCATTTCGTAGGTCAGCGTTCAATCCAACCGACCTCAGTACATGTACAGCGTTGGCAAGCCGATGTGTTAGTAACTGAAGAAGGGGCGGGAAGTGTTCAAAGCAAGCATAACCATAGTGAAAATTATGACAATGCCAGTTTAGGTTTGGAGCAGGCATGGCATTTTAGCCCTGCATGGATACAGGACTTAAATGGTGAAGATGGTGCGACCAAATCAGGCAATGGTCAGATTGAAAAGTTTAATCAAACCTTAAGTCACTACTACAATGCACAAGCTAAACAATTTAGTGCAACCTCTACAGTACGTGATGCACATGTGGGTTATTGGTTTGAGTTCAATGAACACCCCGAAATAGATCAACACGCAGATGCAGACAAACAGTTTCTAATCACTGCTAAGACTTTTCAAAACCAAAATAATTTACCTAAAGACCTGAATGATCAAGTGGGTGCCTTGCTTCAACAAAGTAATTGGCAGGTAAGTAACATTGCAAACAATAATACAGATGAACGCCAAGCCAATACACTCACGCTTCAACGACGTAACATTGTTACTGTTCCAGAATACAATCCACTACAACATAGAGCGATAGCATCACCACAACGTGCTAAAGTTGTTGGCCCAAGTGGAGAAGAAATCTTTGTTGATGAATGGGGACGCATCAAAGTTCGATTCCTATTTACCCGTAACGAAGACAACACTCATGATGGTGGTGCTGGTTCCAATGATAACGATACGGATTCTGCTTGGGTAGATGTACTGACCCCATGGGCTGGTGAGGGCTATGGGGCAAGATTCTTACCACGCATTGGTGAGATCGTGGTCATTGATTTTTTTGATGGTGATATCGACCGACCATTTGTGGTGGGACGTATCCATGAAGCACAACGCCATCCAACCAAGTTCGACAACAAAGGTAAACTACCTGATACTAAAAAGTTAAGTGGTATTCGCTCCAAAGAAGTTGATGGTGAAGGATTTAACCAACTGCGATTTGATGATACTACCGGACAGATCAGTACCCAACTCCACAGCAGTCATGGTGCAACACAACTTAACCTAGGTAATTTGAGTCATCCTAAAGAAAGTGCGACCAGTGATGGTCGGGGTGAAGGGTTTGAGCTTAGAACAGATCAATGGGGTGCAGTACGAGCTGGAAATGGATTATTACTAAGTACATATCAACAAAACCAAGCCAAAGGTGAACATTTAGATAGTGAGATTGCCAAAAAGCAACTTGAAGGCAGCCAGACCAATAGTAAAGCCTTAAGTGATATTGCCAAGAATCAAAAGACCGATGAAATAGAATCCATTGAGCAACTAAAAGCTTTTGCCGAAGAAATTGAAAAAGATGTTGCCAAGTATAAAAAAGCCATCATGTTACTCAGTTCTGCTGATGGGATTGCCTTAAGTACCCCTGAAGATATCCATCTTTCAGCTACAGGCATCATTAACCATACTGCGGGCGATAGTATTAACCTTAGTACCCAAAAGAATATTTTGGGGCAAGCTTTAGGCAAAGTAAGTCTGTTTGCTGCGCAAGGCGGGATTAAAGCCATTGCAGCACAAGGTAAAGTTGAGATTCAAGCACAGTCAGATGCTTTAGATGTATTTGCCAAACTCGGCATCACGATTTCTTCTACAGAAGATCGGATAGAAATCAGTAGTCCCAAAGAAGTTTTGATTACGGGTGGTTCATCGCAGATTGCTCTGAATGGCTCAGGAATTTTTCCAAAAACGGGTGGGAAATTTGAGGTTAATGCTGGACAACATATGTTTAAAGGTGGAGCTAAAGTTCAGTCCATACTACCAAGTTTTAGTAGTTTAGCTATGAATAAAGAGAATTATTCGTTTACAAATCGCATAGACACTTTTGATGTTTTTAAAGATACTGACTTTTCTGAGGTAAAATATAGAGCCTTACTGAAAGGACAAAAAACTTACAAAGCTGGAGTGTTAGATGAATATGGTAGAACAGAACGTTTTGTAAGTATTGATAATAAACAGGAGGACATACAGGTTGTAGTAGATGAACCAATTTACGAGTGGTCAATTATTGATGAGGATTTTGAAGAACCAGAAAATAATGAGGTAGAAGGTTAAATTTATGAAATTTGAAGTTTTTTTTAAAGATAGAGCTGGGAATCCTGTTGATGGGTTACGCTATAAAGTATCAGTTTTAAATGATGAACAAAAAAAGACAAAAAGAAAACTAGTTGAGTTCACTACAAAGAATGGTAAAGGTAAGGGGGGCTCAATAGTTGGTATAGAGCAATTAGTTTTTGAAGTAATGGATTTTCCGACACCATATAAATCGTGGACGGAAATAGGTTATTTTTCATATAATAAGAGAATGGGTAGAGATGAGAAGAGAACAATAATAGTTAATGTCCCATCAATAATAATAAATACAAAAACATTTCAAAAGCAAGAAGTGGCGGGTAGCTATGAGCGGAGAACACAAGTTATAAACAAAAAATTAGATAAAAATATTTATTTATATCCAAGTATTATAAAACATACAGTTAAATCGGGTGAAAATTTAAATTTTATTGCAAAACAGCATGGTGTTTCTGTTAATGATATTAGTATGAGGAATAAAGGAATTAATGTTAATGCTATTAAAGTAGGGCAAATTATTATCATAAAAGATGAAATAGATGCTAAAAGAAAAGAATTAGCGGACCATAAAAAATATAAGAAGTATATAAAAGAAAAATTTCAAATATCCAAAAATAACTCTAAAGTTGTAGTGGAAATTGAAGTAGATGTGAAAGGGACTCAACTTATGTATGTAAATGTATCTGGAGCAATTGCTGCGGTTATTGGGGTGGGTGCTAGTATCCAAATTGGAGTGGCACGAACACCGAAAGGTCAGTGGGGAATATTTCTTGCTCCTGGGGTATCTGGTGTACAAGGAACTCCTTCTGTTTCTGTAGAAGGAGGTTATTTATTAAGTGAGGCTAAAAGTTTAGATGATTTAGCTGGTTTTGGATATTCTATGAATGTGAATACATATGCATTGGTTGGTGCTTCAACTGTTGCGGCTTCAGGTTTAACTCCAGAAAAAATATTTGATGGAGACTTTAATGAAGGAACCACAATGGGCGGGGGACTTGAAGCTGGAGTTGGTATGGGAGCTAATATTCAACATAACCTTAGTTATACATTTGTCATTCCTTTAACAAAATAGGACTCTTTTAAATGAAGTTTTTGTTTACTGCATTGATATTGACATTGAGCCTAACAGGTTGTGATGTTAATGCGGATAAAGCTAGCGCGGAAGGTCAATATATTGATTTATCTGAAATTGATGAAGTAATAAAGAGTCAAGATGATAATGAAAAGTTAAATTATTTCAATGCTTTATTAGCTAAGGCTGAAGATAATGATCCTATTGCGCAGAATTTAGTAGGGGTTGTCTTTGAGAATGGCTATTTAAATCAAAAGATGGACATTAAAAAAGCAGTTCATTGGTATGAAAAGGCAATTAAGAATAATAATGGGGTAGCTGAAAATAATATGGGGAGTTTATATGCTCATGGAAATGGAGTTAAACAGGACTATGAAAAAGCTTATACTTATTTTACAAAAGCAATGAATAAAAACGTGCCAGAGGCTATTAACTCAATTGGATTTATGTATTTTAACGGATTTTATTTTGAAAGGGATCTTAAAAAAGCATGTGAATATTATGAAAAATCAGCAAACTTAGACTACGGTTTGGGAGCTGCAAATACTGCTAATTGTTATTATGAGGGTTGGGGGGGGATAAAAGATAAACATAAATATTTTGAATACTCTTTAAAGGCTGCTGAAAAAAATTATGCACCTTCACAATTTAATGTTGCAGTTATGTATAAGAAAGGAGAGGTAATAGATAAGTCTATGACGAAAGCTGTCTACTGGTACGAAAAGGCAGTAGAGAATAATGAACCTCGTGCTGCTTATAATTTAGCCTCATTGTATGAAAAAGGTGATGGAGTAGAACAAAATTTTGACCTTGCATATGCTTATTATACTTTAGCGAATGAGTTCGGGTTAGAGATAGCTAGAAGCAAGTTGCTTGAGTTAGAGAGTAAAGTCGTTAAAGAAAATATTCGAATTTTAAAGAATGGCGAGAAAATACAAATTGTAATAGATGATCCTAATAGTAAATGGGAGATTAAGGATGAAGAGGAAGGAAAAAAGTAATAAAGTTGGAACTGTGAAGAATTGATAGTTGAAAAAGCAGCGATAGACGCAAACACCAACTACCAGCTTCAGTTGTGTATGACCAATATAGCGTTCCATTTGAAGGCTTTAGTGTCGTACCACATGATGATGGAAGTTTATTGCTGAATTTTGGTTCGAACTGGAATTTCTATTTTCATAGTTTTAATGCTGGAAAATATTATCATCTCGTTCAATAATTTAATGAGCAGACTGATGAAAAAGTGGTCTGGGTATCATCTGCGCAGTTTGGTCGAAACTAAGATGCATTGTATCAAATTATTAGGCGATAAACTCAGCGCTAGGAATTTTGACAGCTAAGTCAACGAGATTCATGCACGTGTGGCAGTCTTAAATAAATTTACAGAATTAGACCGAGCTCACACCCAAGTTGTCACTTAAATTTGAGTCGCTTAGGGGTATTTTATTTTTTAAATCTTTGTGCAAAAAATTATAGTAGTATCGATGACTATATTAAAAACATGGATGAAACATCAAAAGTAAGTAAAAGTTTAAAGTGGGGTGGAAGATTAGTTTTTGCTTGGGATATTTATGGCAGTGTAAATTCAGTGGCTTAGGTCTATGAAAAAGGTGTTCCAGATGGTACAAGGAAAGAAATTTTAAAACAAACTGGTAAAATTAATGGCGGTCTATTAGGTGCAAGAATTGGAGGGAGCATTGGAACAGCCATCGGTGGTGTAGTAATAGGCGTTGTTGGAGGAACTGTTGGCCTTCCTGTTCTGGCCGTTGTAGGAGTTATAGCAGTTGGAGGTACTCTTATCGGAGGATATGTTGGTGGAGTAACAGGTCAAGCAGTTGTAGAATATGGGTATGAAAGATTAAAATGAATATAAAAGATTTAATAGTTATTTCACTAATATTAAGTATTATCTTTTGGGCTATATTCCATCAAATGGCATCAAAATATATAAATAGTAATGAAATATTAAAGAAGAAAATTTTCGGTATAGATATTTATAAAAATAAATCTATGGATATATCTAATATTGAGTTGGTTATAACAGCAGTTATAATGATTAATGTAATAGATTTTTTTTCTAGAAATTCTTTAGAAAAATTTTTTAAAAATAGAAGTTTCTTAATATTTAGTAATATTAACTTGAAAACAAGTATATGTATTATAGATCACCATAAAAAACTATGGTATTACATTAAAGTATCTATGTTTTTTATGATCCTGATAATAATTTTTACAATTACTTTTTGGAATTACTAGCAATAGATTTTATAAAAAATTCACTTTGAATGAACATTTTTAACAAAATAGGACTCTTTTAAATGAAGTTTTTGTTTACTGCATGGCTTTGTTGCACAAAGATTTCATAACTATATGATTTTAAAAGTTTTGATTATTTTTTGATCCAAAATTAAATTTATTTAAATCAGATGCTTACATATTTATGCAACAAAGCCGACGTGCAGCCTTTATTACGGGTCAGTATCCGATTCGTTCAGGAATGACCACCGTAGGGCGTCCAGGTTCACCTTTAGGGATTAAAGCTGCAACGCCGACTTTGGCAGAAGTGCTAAAACCATTGGGTTATATGAATGGTCAGTTTGGTAAAAACCATTTAGGTGATCGCAACGATAGCTTACCGACGGTACACGGCTTTGATGAGTTTTTCGGTAATTTATATCATTTAAATACGGAAGAAGATTCGGAACAGTATGATTATCCAAAAGATCCTGAATTTGTGAATCAGTATGGAACGCGTGGTGTATTGCATTGTTATTCGTCTAACGATAATGATGAAACTATCGATCCTCGCTTTGGCGTAATGGGTAAACAAAAATGTAAAGACTCAGGTCCTTTAACCCGTAAGCGCATGGAAACGGTGGATGATGAGTTTATTGCAGCCAGTGTTGATTTTATGAAGCGCAGCAAGAAAGCAGATAAACCGTTTTTCGTTTGGTTAAACCCAAGTCGTATGCACATGTTTACCCATTTACGTGACTCACATCGTTATTTGGCGGCGAAAGCCACTTCAGAAGATGATTTATACGGCAGCGGTATGATCGAGCATGATATGCAAGTCGGTGCATTGTTGGACGATATGAAGAAGATGGGTGTGTTGGATAACACCATTATTGTTTATACCACCGACAATGGTCCTGAGCACAGTGCCAAAAATCATGGCGGAACCACGCCATTTCGTGGTGAGAAAATGACCACTTATGAAGGTGGTGTTCGTGTCCCTACAATGGTGCGTTGGCCGGGACATATTCCTGCTGGACAGGTGAAAACAGGGATTCAAGCCAATATGGATCTGTTCACAACATTGGCAGCCGCAGCGGGTGACTCAAATGTTGTAGAGGAAATGAAAACCAATCGTAAGCAAATTATTGATGGTGTAAACAATATCGACTATTGGACAGGCAAATCAAAAGAAAGTAAACGTGATAACTTCTTGTATTATCATGAGTCGACTTTGCGTGCAGTTCGTATTAATCAATGGAAAGTTCACTTCGAAACCAGTGAAAATTATTACGACCAGTATCAAAAGCAAAAGTTTCCAATTATGTACAACCTTCGTCAGGATCCATTTGAGTCTTTTGATAGTATTAGAGATCGTTCAGACATTATTCAAACCAAACAATGGATCAATGAGCCGATGCAGAAATTGCTTGGTTCGCATATCAAATCGTTAATGGATTATCCACCGGTACAAAAAGCAGCAACTTTTGACTTTAGTGAAGTGATCAAAAATATGCAGAACCAAAAGAAGTAAATTATGAAAAAAGGTAGCTGAAGTAATTTGGCTACCTTTTTTGATGCTTGGATGAAATTTATGCGGTGATATTTAAATAAGCAATTTAAATCATTCAGAATGTTGCGAGTGTCTATTCCAAGGATTTGGTGAGTTTAAAGTTGGACTCAGGTTGATCCGGTACTTGACCTTTATCGCCACGCATTTCAATAAATTGCGCACCAATATAATAAATACGGCTATCACCAGATGAGTCGAGCTGTATCAGTTGATCAGAGCCTGAACCGTACCGGGTTTGTCGGAGACTTTTTATTTAAGTTAGGCCACCTGACCTAACTGGTTAATTTTATCATAGTACATTGCTTCAAAATCAAAAGGTGATACATAATCTAGCGCACTATGTACACGTTCTTTATTGAACCAATCCACCCAGTTTAGTGTCGCAAGTTGTACATCTGCTAAACCTTGCCAATCTGCTTTTAAATATTCAATCACCTCTGTTTTGTATAAGCCATTCACCGTTTCAGCCAAAGCATTATCGTATGAATCACCAGTCGTACCGACTGATGCTCGTAAATTTGCTGCTTCTAAACGATTGGTATAGCGAATAGAAAGATATTGAACACCTCTGTCGGAATGATGAATCACATTCTTTGGCATGCCTCGATCATGCAATGCTTGCTCTAATGCATCGAGCACCATATCTGTATTCATCCGTGTAGATACTTTCCATCCAACAATTGCTCGTGAGAACACATCAATAACAAATGCGGTATATACCCAGCCTGAATGAGTTTGAATATACGTAAAGTCACCCACCCATAGTTGGTTTGGATGATCAGCATTAAAATTACGTTTCACTAAATCATCTGCCCGTTTTTGGTCATCTCGGCTACGGGTGGTTTGTTTGTTCTTACCACGCCAAACACCTTGTATACCTAGCTTTTGCATTAATCGAGCAACAGTACAGCGCGCAATAATATAGCCTTCACGTTTCAGTTTTTGCCAGACTTTACGTACACCATATCGACCTGAACTTTCCTTCCAAATTCGTTTAATTTGTTCAGCATGATGCTCATCATGTAGATCTCGTTTCGCTCGATGTTCTGGATTGTCAGCGAGATCTAAAGTCCGGTAATAGGTTGAAGCTGCAATCGGTAAAATTCTACAAATCGCTTCAACACCATATCGATCTTTATTGTTATGGATAAAATCCACCATTATTTGTGTGGGCGGTCGAGCTCCGCCTGGGCGAAAAAAGCGGCTGCTTTACGTAGAATTTCATTGGCACGCTTTAATTCTTTAATTTCACGTTCCATTTGCCTCATTTTTTCTTGATCAGATATCTGTTGTACTTTAATAGGATTTTGCTGATCTAAATGCTTTTGATGCCAGGCACGAAGTGTTTCAGGAGTACAACCAATCTTAGGCGCAATTGCTGTGATTGCAGCCCAAGTAGAAGGATAATCTTTTTCAGATTCAATCAATAATTGAACCGATCTTTCTCTGATTTCAGGGGTATATTTTAATTTTGTCATCGGGATAGTCTCTCAGAATATTGACTCTCCGACAAACCCGGTACGGTTCAGCCATTCACAAATTGAAATGAACCTTTCACTTCATTCACATAATTATTATTCGATTTGCCTAAAAATTTTTGTTTCAGCACAAAATGATGATCTAAGGTCAGTTCAAGTTCAGTGTCGATCCCAGAACAATCATGACAGGGTAGAATCCCTTGATATGTGCCTACCCAATCTAAGGCATTTGCTGTGTCTGGTGTATCCATCACGGTTGCGCTAGCACTGTCGTCCAGAGATGCCGTGACATTGTGATCTGGTGGAGGATTGTTTTCATTTGGCTTTGAGCATGCAGTTAACATGGTGAAAGATAGGCATAGTGCTAAAACAGTCTTTTGCATATACAGCACCCGATATTATTCATTGTTTAGTTTTACCTTACAGTAGTGCAAGAAATGAATCTGTGAAGATCTGTGAGTGCTTCTGTATCTTCAATAAAGAATACTATTCACGTATTTTTACCTTTAATCTCAAAGACCCTGTTTTTTCTTGAAATATTTGGAATTAAATAAAATATACGTTTATAGATTAATTGTTGTTTTATTGAGCGTCTCGCCGTGTATTTGATCAGCAGCATTGCTAGAATCGGCGCAGATTTTTAGTAATGTGGTATTTTTTGTGTTCGAAAAGCTTGCAGAACAAAGTTTAGCCTTAATGGGGTGGCAGATTGATAATCATTGGGATTTGAATATCGATCAATGTGTGATGATTGCAGCGCCACATACCAGCAATTGGGATGCGCTGTACGCTCGTTTGGCATTAAAGGCCTTAGGTGTGCATGTCCGTATCACTATTAAAGACAGCTATATGAAACTGCCATTTGGGCCATTTGTTCGTGCAATGGGCGGGATAGGTATTGACCGTCGTCCGAAGCATGAAGGTGAACCACGTCCAAGTATGGTACAACTCATGAGTGATCTTTTTAAAGAACACCCTAAGTTGGTGATGTTGGTCACCCCTGAAGGGACACGTGCCAAGCAGGAACAGTGGAAAACAGGTTTTTACCATGTTGCAGTTAGTGCAGGTGTTCCAATTGCGTTGGCCTATATGGACTATGCGAAGAAAAAAACTGGAGTGGGTAAAATTATTTATCCTACGGGTGATTATGAAAAAGATATGGCTGAAATTATGGCATTTTATGCACAAATTTCTGCTAAATTTCCTCAAGATTTCAGTGTCGATACTCGCTATCACAACGACTCAACTGTGTCTTAACTTCAAATTTAAGTCATATGAAATTAAAAAAGACAGCTTTCGAGCTGTCTTTTTTATTGCTAACCGTATTTTAAGGGCTTTGCTAGGGATTGGGTAAAACCCCACCTAGTGACTGGCATGCGGCCGTATAACTTTGTAGCTGTGTTTCAATCACTTCGGGCAGGGGCAGGTCAAAAATTTGATCGCCATGTTGATAGCTTTCTACATAGGATTGGGCTTTTTGTTTGCTGCTGGCAAGCACTTGTTCATGATAACTGGTCATGCTGCTGTGGTCTGCCTGATCGCGTTCTATATTTTGACAGTCAAAAGATTGGAGAAGTTTTTCGGCTTGTTTTATTTCTTTGGATGAGCTTATGGAGCAAGCACTGATAAAGCAAATACTCAGTAGTGCAAGAGGCAGTTTCATATATGGTGGGCGGTGGGTTTTAAGGTGCGCCAATTGTATAAAGATTTGTGAAGCTGGAGGAAGTCTAGTAGTGCCAAGCTGTTTAAAGATAAGCCTATTTTGACACAAAACACACAATTGCTGACCCAAGCCAATGCCAAAGTGCAGAGTCAGGTTTTTATAGCACTACAGAAAGCGATAGCTGATACATAGAAAACAGCCTGAACTAAATAATAAACCCAGTACCGTATGCTTGAACTGCCGCTCCGAAATCTTATAAAACAATTGCGCGCCGAGCATGGCCGGTAGACTCACACTCAAAAGTAAGATGCCCATATAGGGTAAATGTTGCAAGTTTAAATTTCCGCGGAGCAGATAGGTGAGTAAGGTGAATAGCTGAATGGCAAAATTAAAATGCCTTAAAATTGAGCGCTGTTGCTCTTTAGGAAGGTTTTTTAACATGACCCAAGCTGAAGGCAGTGAGCCACAAAAGCCTCCTAACCCACCCAATACACCTCCAAGAAAACCAATACTGCTATCGGCGTATTTTCCAGAGTTTTGAATGAAGTGAATCTGGGGATTAAGTAGCATCAATGGACACCAAAGAATCAGAAAAATTCCTAGAACCAGTTTAAAGGTATGTGCTTGAATGATGTCTAACAGATAGGTACCCAATGGAACGCCAATCAGACCTGCAAGGATATAAGGCGTAACAAGGCTTTTATCAAGTTGAAAGGCAGATTCCGACTTTAAGGAAATTAGGTGACTCCAGACTGAGGCGAACACCACCAAGGGCGCTGCGAGCTGAGGTGCCAAGATCCAGACCCAAAATGACATGGCAATTAAGGCAAATGCAAAGCCCGTGAGTCCCTGTACAAAACCCGCCACCATTGCACCTAAGATAAAGATCAACCAAGTCATATGCGATATATTTAAAATTTTAGCGAGTGTATGGTTTTTCGATCTGTCTACATAGTTTTAGACATGAAAAATGATTGAAACCTTAGCTTGATTTTGAATATGTATATTGATCTTCATACATAGCGTAGCTCAGAACCACACTAATATGCGCTAAGACCACTTTCTTTCGTGATGGTGTCAATCAAAAGGACATAAAAGTGTCTAGATTATGGGGAAACAACCACTTTCTTTTGATATAAACCTGCACGTACAGACCCAGCTTTGGTGTTCTTTATTTGAATCCAAGTGCTTGGAAGTTTTAACTGATTCAAATCTCGGTCGGCTTCCACATAAATATAGCCATTATTTTGAATCATCGGATCCGCCAAGAGGGCTAGTTCTTCCCATAGCTCTAGGCTATACGGCGGGTCTAAAAAGACCAAATCAAACTGTTCTTTTAAGGTAGGTAATGTTTGCTGTGCAGTCGCTACTTTTAACTGGGCACGAGACTTAGGGACTTTAAGGAGTTCCAAGTTTTTTGTTAAAAACTGTGCTTGATTGTGGTCAGGTTCAATTATCACTACTTTTGAGGCACCACGTGATAAGGCTTCAAATGCCAACGCCCCCGAACCTGCACAAATATCCAAAACATTGGTGTTTTGCACATCCCACATGAGCCAATTAAACAAAGTCTCACGTACACGATCAGGCGTAGGGCGTAAACCTTCAATACTGGCAAAAGGCAATTGGCGACGTTTCCAGTCCCCTCCAATGATGCGGAGTTGGTTTTTCATAATTAGTCTGACTCCACAGGTGCAGAAGGTGGTGTAGCTGAACGGCTTGTATTTGCCGTTGTTGAAGTGGGTGCTGTATTTGAAGTACTGGTTGGTGTAGCTGTATTTGTCCCAGTTGTGGTGGCTGGTGGAGTGCTACCACTTGGTAATTCACCCGGTTTAATCCCCGCCGTCATCAAGCCGCCACTAATTTGATGGTTTTGTGGACGAATTGGATTTTTATGACGTGTGAGCAGCCAGTAGTCTAAGATCGGACGAGCCAGCTGTGCCGCAGAACCACCGTGACGACCATTTTCCCACACTACTGCAATCGCAATTTCAGGGTTTTCCGCAGGTGCAAAGCCAACAAATAAACCGTGGTCGAGCTGACGTTCTGTTAAAAGTGCTTCGTTATAGCGTTTGCCTTGGGCAATACTTTTGACTTGTGCCGTACCAGTTTTACCTGCAATTTTATACATTGGTGTACGAATACCACGTCCTGTACCCGTTTCGATGACATCGACCATAGCATCACGCATTTTTATCCAGTCTTCATCTGTACCATTGAACTGAATTCGACCATCAGGTGCATTGAGGTTTTTATGTGGTTTTGCGCCTTTACTGGTTTGTAAAACATGTGGAATTACATGCGAACCATGATTCGCAGTAATGGCAGTTGCCATGGCTAATTGTAGGGGGGTTGCGGTAAAAGCACCTTGTCCAATACTGACAGAAATGGTTTCACCTTTAAGCCATTTGGCATCGCGAGTACGCATTTTCCATTCAGGGTTTGGATACAGACCTGTGCTTTCACTCGGTAAATCAACACCCGTTTTCTCACCAAAACCAAACTGACGCATCCATGTGTTCATTTTTTCAATGCCCATGCGGAAAGACAGAATGTAATAAAAGGTATCGCAAGAAACAACTTGAGCTTTATGTAAATTGACTACACCATGTCCTGACTTTTTCCAGTCACGGAATTTATGCGAATCGCCCGGAAGGGTAAAATAGCCATGATCGGAAATAGCAGTACCCCAATCAATTAAGCCATAATGAATACCACCTAAACCAAACATCGGTTTAATGGTTGAGCCGGGTGGGTAAGCGCCTTGTACAGCACGGTTATATAGCGGTTGATCGAGGTTATCGCGTAAACCGCTATAGTCGGTATGACTAATGCCGGTGACAAACAGGTTAGGGTTAAAACTTGGACTTGAGACCAAGGCAAGGATTTCACCTGTACGTGGATCCATCGCTACGATTGCACCACGACGACCTGCAAGCTGCTCTGAGGCAACCGTCTGCAAGCCATAATCGAGTGAAAGATATAAGTCATTCCCACGAACGGGTTCTTTGCGACCTAAATGACGTAGTACGTTACCATGCGCATCGGCTTCCACAGATTCATTTCCTGGTACACCATGCAGCAAATCTTCATAGGAATTTTCTACCCCAATTTTACCAATCAGGTTAGTGCCCGCATACAAATCTTTATTGATGCTTTTTAATTCTTTATCGTTAATCCGACCCACATAACCAATCACATGGGCAAACAGCTCACCATGTGGATAGTAGCGCGTCATCTGGGTTTCGATATTAACCCCAGGGAATTGATACTTAACTTCGCTAAAGCGAGCAATATCGTTTTCATTGAGATTAAGTTTAATGGAAACACGTTCAGTTTTACGTGAGGCTTTAATACGACTGTTAAAGCGCTCAATATCATCTGGTGTGAGTTCTAAGATTGGCGTTAAACGTTCAATCGTAGCATCAATATCCGTCACATCCGCTCGACTCATCGTCGCGGTAAAGACAGGATAGTTGTCCGCCAACAGCACACCATTGCGGTCATAAATATAACCACGTGCAGGGGCTAAAGGTTGTAGGCGGATACGGTTTTGATCGGATGCAGTTGAAAACTCGTCAAATTGAACCAGCTGCAAATAGGCATAGCGAGTGACTAAAATCAGCAAGAAGAAAACCACAATACCCATGGAAATAAAGGTACGATTTCGAAAAATGCGCTTTTCTTGTTGGACATTTTTTAAAGGAAAGTGCTGTTTCATACCAAATCGACTTAAACACATGGATAAAGAGGAAAATACCTGCGCGCTATTCTAACGCATGTCACACTGTTTTGATATTTGTTATCGCTGCTTCTGCTTTTCATTTTTGCCTAAATTTTGACTTTATAGACATCAAAAATATAAATTGCTGTATATAAGTGTTTTATAAATTCTGCTACAGTCAAAATCCTGTAAAAAGGGACCAATTACTAAAATAACATTACGGATAATGGTGACAATAATGACAAGAATTTATCCAGTGTTGGCACTTGTTGCCTGTGCAAACGTAGCCTACGCTCAAGATAATTCCTTTTTGCCAGATGCGAAAATTCCTGCTGGCAGTGCTCAAACGTGGAATGTAGGGGCTGGTGTAACGCAGAAATTACTGCACACCAATTTGGAGTGGGTGAATCCTTATGGCATTGCATACGCAAAAGCTGGGGTATTTATCAATGATGATTACCCTGTAGGTGGTCAGCTGGGTTTTAGATTTCCAGTTCATTTTACTGGTAAAGATAAAAATGGCTATTATCTCGGTGTTTACGCAGGGCATATTGACAGCAAGCAATTAGATGGCGAGTACGAATCTCGCCTTGGTGGTGGTGTAGATCTTGCTTATGTGTTACTTAGTCCTGAGCGAATCAGCACTTTCAGTGTGGGGATTGGCGCAGGGGAAAAACTCGAAGCCAAATCGGGCTATGTGGTTGCAGAAACTGAACCGAGACTACAATTTTCCTATACTCTAAGTTTCGGTTTATAGACACAATATCTTTTTTAAAACGCTATATAATTCAGTTAATAAAATTAAATATGGAAGTTATGCATGCTTGAGTACGTCAATCAGTTGTGGCAAACCTTTTTGAATCGACCTGATTTTTGGGCTGTACTCAGCATTATTCCTGTGACTGCTTTTGTGACTTGGGCACACGTTTGGATGGCCCTGAAAATGGTCTTTTACCCGATTACATTTTGGGGGTTTCATATTGGGCCTTTGCCTGTGGGTTGGCAGGGTATTGTGCCCAGAAAAGCGGGGCGTATTTCAGGCATCATTACGGATAACACCTTATCTAAACTTGGTTCTTTGCGTGAATTTTTAGATGCAATGGATCCTGAGGATATGGCGCGAATCATTGGTGAGCAAGTTGGTTTTGAACTTGAGCACCTGATTGATGAAGTCATGATTGACCGTAATGCTGTACTTTGGGAAAACTTACCTTATTCGATTAAGCGTCGAATTTATGCGCAGGCACACAAACAGCTTCCGGCTGTGCTCAGAGAATTAGTGACCGAACTGACCATGAACGTCGAGTCACTTGTGGATATGCGCGATATGGTGGTCAGCCAAATGGAAGGTGACCGCAGACTAATGGTGCGTATGTTCTTGAAAGTGGGTCAGAAAGAAATCAACTTTATTTGGCATATTAGTGCCCTCATTGGGATGTTCTTTGGTATCTTCCAAATGATTGTTTGGTTTGTGGTGCCATGGCATTGGACCGTGCCATTTTGGGCCGCGGTATGGGGCTTCTTAACCAACTGGATTGCGATTTGGATGGTGTTTAATCCAATTGAGCCACACTATGTTCGATACTTACAACTGACTGAATTAACAAAAGATCGTAAGTTTCCATGGATTAAACCTGTGATTCCGCGCATTGGGACTTATAATGTACAAGGAGCTTTCATGAAGCGCCAAGAAGAAGTGTCTGATGTGTTTGCAAGTGTAGTCACAGAAGACCTGATTACGTTAAAATCCATCATGACTGAAATGATGTATGGCAATAAAAAAGACAAGACCCGTCGTATTGTCAAACGTCATATTAATGAAATCATGGAAACGCCATTGGTGAGAACATCTTTGCAGCTGTCTTTGGGGCCACGTGAATACGCAAAACTCAAGACGGACTTGATTGATCGTTCAATTGAAATTACGATGGTGCCTGTATGCGACCCAGCGTTCAATGCGAGCCGTGCACAGAAAATCTATCAAATGTTTAGAGACCGTATTCGAGAGCTAACACCGAAAGAATTTCAAAACTTATTACGTCCTGCATTTCAGGAAGACGAATGGATTTTGATTTTATTGGGTGGGGTAACGGGCTTCATTGCGGGTACAATACATTTGTTTGTAGCTTTCTTATAATTAGATGCTAAAAATATGTCGAATTTGTCGGCATGTACTAAAGTGTCAAATACATTGTTTAAATGAGGATGTTTTTTTATGCGCATTATCTTACTCGGACCACCTGGAGCAGGTAAAGGTACACAAGCTCAGTTGATCTGTAAGCGCTACAATGTCCCACAAATTTCAACCGGTGATATGCTCCGTGCTGCAATTCGTGAAGGAACTGAACTCGGTCTACAAGCTAAAAGCGTGATGGACAATGGTGGTCTTGTATCTGATGAACTGATCATTGGTTTAGTGAAAGAACGTATTGCACAACCTGACTGTGTAAATGGCTGTATCTTTGATGGTTTCCCTCGTACCATTCCTCAAGCCGAAGCGCTTGAAAATGAAGGCATCAACATTGATCACGTGATTGAAATTGATGTTCCTGACGAAGAAATCGTACAACGTCTTTCTGGTCGTCGTCAGCACCCTGCATCGGGCCGTGTTTATCACATCGTTTACAACCCACCTAAAGTGGAAGGTAAGGACGACGAAACTGGTGAAGAGCTGGTACAACGTCCTGATGACCAAGAAGCAACAATTCGTAAACGTTTAGGTTCATACCACACTGAAACTGAACAGTTGGTTGGTTTCTACCAAGGTCGCGCAGCGTCTGGTGAAAATGCACCAACCTATAACAAGCTGAATGGCTTACGTCCAATTGACGAAGTACAAGCAGATTTGTTTGCGATTCTTGATCAAGACAAATAATTGCATGTTTTAAACATGGCAATGTTTTGACATTGAAAGAGCTCTAAGTCATATTAGGGCTCTTTTTCTTGATCCTGTTAAAATGGAGTCGCGTGTGGCACAAGTTGGAATCATTGTTTTAATTATTGTTGTTGCGGCGGTATTAGTAGGTCTGTTTTATATCAGCGTAAAAATGCTACGCGATGTCAGTAAGCAAGAAAAAATGTCGAAGACGCAGCCAGAACGTCAGTTACATCCGAAGTTGCAGCAAGACTTAAAAGATAAATCAAATCAACAATAAAAAAACTGAACTTTAATGTTCAGCTTCTATCGTCTTTGTGGTAATACGTGCTGCACCAAATTCAAAACGATCTGGCCAGTTACACACATCTGAAACAATACACTCATGGCATTTCGGTTTGCGTGCGATACAGCAGTATCGACCATGTAAAATGAGCCAATGATGCGAGTCAACAATAAATTCTTTCGGTATGACTTTCACTAAACGGTGTTCGACTTCAAGCACATTTTTGCCGACCGCTAATCCCGTACGATTGCCTAAACGAAAAATATGCGTATCGACCGCCATCGTCGGTTGTCCAAAAGCAGTATTTAACACCACATTGGCTGTTTTTCGTCCTACACCGGGCAAGGCTTCTAAATCGGCACGGTTGTTTGGCACGATGCTGTTATGTTTTTCAATCAGTATTTTACAGGCTTTGATCACATTCTCAGCCTTTGCATTATATAAGCCTATGGTTTTAATATAGGTTTTTAAACCATCTACCCCTAAGGCATAAATAGTTTCAGGTGTATTGGCGACTGGAAAGAGTTTATCTGTAGCTTTGTTGACACTCACATCCGTCGCCTGAGCAGACAAGGTCACAGCCACCAACAGCTCAAAAGGACTCGAATAATTCAATTCAGTTTTGGGATTTGGACGTTGTGCGCGTAAACGTTCAAAAAAGATTTGGATTTGCTTTTTGGTCATGTTTTTTACGGGTTTTCCGCTTGTCGTTAGCATGCTTTAAGCTCCCTGTAACTGATGAAGCTGTTGGGCTAAGTCATCTAACAACAGACGTTTTTTCGTATCTTCACGCACGCTGAGCTGCTTTTCTAGTTTTTTGATTTGTACACGTAATTTCGCCAACTCAATGGTGGATTTTGCATCGAGCTTTGCTGCCATTTCTGGCTCTTTGTCGAGTATTTGAATATCAGGTACAGCATCGTTCTGTGCTGAAAACTGCGCAAATAGCGCCGTATCAATTTCTGCACGAAACACTGGACCTTTACGGTGTAGACGCTGTTTTTCCTCACGTTGAATGTGTGCGTAATAGCGTTGTCTTAAACCATCTTGTTCAGCTTTACGCAAGATTTCCGTCGGTATGCCGTTTACATCTGGAATAAGGTCAATACAGTCGACAGGACAAGGCGGAATACACAGTTCACAGCCTGTACACAGATCAGTCAAAATACTGTGCATAAGTTTACCTGAGCCAATAATGGCATCTACAGGACAGGCACTAATACATTTGGTACAACCAATGCATTCATCCTCACGAATGATTGCTTTCATTCTCTGTGGGCGGCCATCGGCTTGAATAGGCCAAACACTTTCTTCTGCAATTAATGCTGGCCGATTGAGCAACTGAGCTAATGCATCGGCTACAGGCTGCCCGCCAGGTACACATTTATTGGCTGCTTCACCTTCGCTGATGGCTTGGGCATAAGGCAGACATCCATCACGATGTCCGCAGAGTCCACATTGGGTTTGGGGAAGGAGAGCATCGATATTTTGGATCAGGGAAATGTGCGAATTCATGCGTAAACCAATCCTGCAACTAAATTTGCAGAGATATTAGGAGAAATAGGTAGATCACTGAATTTTACCATGTTTTTTTTGATTAATCCTGTGTTCTAAAATGGTTCATTAACTGCATCATTTTTGAGCAAAAAAAGATTTTAAACCTGTGTTTTTATTGGTATTTTTTATAACCAATTTCTAGGTATATTTTATATAAATAATTGTTATATAAATGATAAATATGTTTTTTTATAGAAATGTGTTGTGAATTGTTGGTAAAAGATATTTAATTGTTTGCGCCAAAATTTAACATTGTTTATAAAATTTGACCAATTTTGATCCATTTTCTGCTGAGGATTAAGCGTTGAAATATAACAGCCTTAATGAGTTTTTAGATTACGTGAAAACACGTGATGAACATCAACCCGAGTTTCTACAAGCGGTAGAGGAAGTCATGACCAGCCTTTGGCCGTTCATTGAAAAAAATCCTCGTTATGCAGACCACGGCTTGCTAGAACGTTTAGTTGAGCCAGAGCGTGCGATTCAATTCCGTGTTTCATGGGTGGATGATCAAGGTCAAACCCATGTAAACCGTGCTTTCCGTGTTCAATACAACTCGGCAATTGGTCCATTTAAAGGCGGTATGCGTTTTCACCCATCGGTGAATTTATCGATCCTAAAATTTTTAGGCTTTGAGCAAACCTTTAAAAATGCGTTAACCACACTGCCAATGGGCGGTGGTAAAGGCGGTTCAGACTTTGATCCTAAAGGGAAGTCTGAAGGCGAAATTATGCGTTTCTGCCAAGCGCTAATGATTGAGCTATACCGTCACCTAGGTTCAAATACGGATATCCCTGCGGGTGATATTGGTGTGGGTGGCCGTGAAGTGGGTTATATGGCTGGCATGATGAAGAAGTTGAGTAATGACACTTCATCTGTGTTTACGGGTAAAGGTTTGACCTTTGGTGGTTCTTTGGCGCGTCCTGAAGCAACGGGCTACGGCACAGTGTATTTTGCTGAAGAAATGCTGAAAACACGTGGCGACTGCTTCCAAGGCAAAACAGTCACGATTTCTGGTTCTGGTAACGTAGCACAGTACGCTGCTGAAAAAGCAATGTATCTGGGTGCAAAAGTCGTTTCATTGTCTGACTCTGCGGGTACGGTATATGTAAAAGCAGGTTTTACCGATGCTTTACTTGCTGAAGTGATGGAATTGAAAAATGTGAAGCGCGGTCGTATTTCTGAGTTTGCGTCTAAGCATGGCTTTGAATACTTAGAAGGTCAGCGTCCATGGTCTATTCCATGTGATATTGCACTGCCATGTGCAACTCAAAATGAGTTAGATCAGGCAGATGCTGAAGTACTTCTTGCAAATGGAGTGATTTGTGTCGCTGAAGGGGCAAACATGCCTTCTACCTTAGATGCAGTCGAAAAATTCGTTGAAGCGAAAATTTTATACGCACCAGGTAAAGCATCCAATGCGGGTGGTGTTGCGACTTCTGGCTTAGAAATGTCACAAAATGCTTTGCGTTTGGGTTGGACTTTTGAAGAAGTCGATGAGCGCTTACATGCGATCATGAAAGAAATTCACCGTAACTGTGTGAAATACGGTACGCAACCAGACGGTACTGTGAACTATGTCAATGGTGCCAACATTGCAGGCTTTGTAAAAGTTGCCGATGCAATGCTCGCTCAAGGCATATTCTAAGTTTATATACACTTAGAAAAATCTCTATAAAAAACCGAGACGATAGCCTCGGTTTTTTTACAGGTCATTGAACGATTACAATAAACCTTTGACTGCTTCACGTTCAATAATCATGTCTTGAATATAAGCATATTTTGATTGGTCAGCCGCAGGGTTGGCAATTTCATAACGTTTAACACGCACGATTTGACGCTCTTTCGGATTGTGGGTGAAGCCATCAATGTGGTTATAGAATAAAGTCCAGTCTTTATCGACCTGTGTCTTTACGCCATTTTCAGCATATTTAATTTCACGAACTTGTAGGCATTCCATACGGGCAACACCTGCAGAACATGTTTTGGTTTCTGGTGAGATTTCTAAGAAAACAGTTTCACCTTGGCTTTGATATTTCGATTCAGCGGTTTGTTTACCCGTGAATACAATTTTTTCACCTTTTGCCGATACCACGGTCAGTGTTGGTGCATCAGGATCATTTAGGTTTAAAACAAATGGTGCTTTACGGTTGTCAAATAAATCTGCTGCGATGCCTTCCTGAGCCATGGCTTTTGGTTCACATGCCATTTGAGTCGCCATCAGGTTACCCGTCACGATTTGATTATTCTCAACTTTCCAACTGGTACCCATACTGTTACAACTGGTTGCAATGCCTAAGCGACCTGCTTGTTTGTCAAAGTTTAAAACCAAAGGTTTAGGCGCATCTGGGATATTCGCGCTCCAATGGTAGTTTGCGAGTGTTTGATCTGCATTTTGTTGTTGTAGTACAGACACAGCCAAATCTCCTACTTTTTGAATATCAGATGATTGGCAAGCAGCCAGTGCGAGTGGGAAAAGGACAATCGCTAAATATTTTAATTTCATGGCTTACAAGTTCTTGATTTAAAATAACAAGATACATGCTATCCGATGTTATTTTTAAAAGAATGGATACATTCAGTTCTTTTGGGTTTCAAAATGTATCCATAAATATTTTTTTGTTAATATATAAGTAAAATTTATACATTAATCAAAACGGTAAATGTCCATGCCCAGTGCACCCATGGTAAAGCTACTATGCACAATATTAAAACGATGACCTGTACCCATCGCAAAGAATATTGGGGCAAAGTGTTCTAACGTTGGGTGGTTACGACGGACAAAAGGAATCGATTCCCAGTCTAAAATGGCGTCAAAGTCCTGATGGCTAAGTTTCGCGACGACATGATTACGAAACGTCGATGCCCACTCAGGTACCGCTTGTGACTGACCATGCCAAGACAACTCGGCTAAGTTATGGGTAATACTCCCTGAGCCAATCAGCAAGACCTGCTGTTCGCGTAGTGGCGCAAGGGTTTGTCCAATTTTATAAATCTCCTCTGCCGACAGATTCATCGGGAGTGAAATTTCCACCACAGGAATGTCTGCATCTGGATACATATGGAGTAAAGGCATCCAAACGCCATGATCACGCGGACGGGTACTGTTTGCATGAGCTGAAAAACCCGCTTCTGCCAATAAATGTAGAATTTCTTCGGCTAGAACAGGTTGACCGGGTGCTGGGTAGCGAATGTCATAAAGCTCAGCAGGAAAGCCTCGAAAGTCATGCCATGTCTCAGGACGGGCTCCAGTACTTACTTCAAGTGAGTTACTTTCCCAGTGAGCGGACATAATCACAATTGCTTGTGGTGTCGGTAAGTTTAGACCCAAACGATGTAACGCAGGCCCAATTTGCTCTGGATTCAACGCAAGCATGGGAGAGCCATGAGAAATGAATAAGCCGGGTAGCGTTTGTAAGTTCATTGTGAAAGCCTAATAAGGGAAGATGAAAAGAATTTTGTCAGATTCTTATCATCTGTGTAATGGGGGAAATATCAACGTATTGTTCCAAAAATGGAACATTGCTTGAGCTTAACCTGCACGATGATAAGGGTGATTATGGTTAATACTCATCGCACGATAAAGCTGTTCAATCAGCATCACGCGAACCATCGGGTGTGGTAAGGTCAGTTTGGATAAAGACCAATGCCAAGCAGCTGCTTTGCGTACTGCTTCAGAGTGACCGTCAGGCCCACCAATAGCAAGCACAATATCATTGCCCTCAAGCATCCATCCTTTCATGGTTTCTGCCAGTTTTTCGGTGCTAAACTCACGACCGCCGACTTCTAAAGCAATCAGCACTTCGTTGCCTTTCAGTGCATTTAAAATGCTATCACCTTCAATTTGACGGTATTTCAAAATATCTGCTTCTGAATCATTTTTACCGCGTTTTGCCATTGGCAGTTCAATAATCTGCGTTTGCACAAAGGGTTGAATACGTTTGAAATAATCTTCAAAACCAGTCAGTACCCATGCAGGCATTTTTTGACCAATGGTCAGAATACGGATTTTCATAATGGGTCATGTATAAAGAGATGATTCATTATAACGGTGAAAGCAAGGCTTTGCAGTGAGACGAAACAAAATGCAATTGAATTCACTGAACTAATGTTGCTTAATTCAACAGATGAGAGGAATAAGAAATACTTGGAATAATAACAATGTGGCTCAAAACTTTAAAAAAACAGGCTTTTTTGTTGATTGTTGTACTGGGTACTTTCACAGGGCAGGTGTTTGCAAGCAACGTCAAAATGGCTGATGAACAAAATCTACAAGTTTATTTGGAGCAAGTGATTGGTCAGGGCAAAGCACGTAACTATAAAAACCTTGATGAACTAAACCGTGTCTCTGCATGGATCAAGGAACAAATGCGCTTATTGGGCGTTCCGTGTCACTATCAAAACTTTACAGCCAATCAGCAAATCTACCGAAATGTAGTGTGCAGTTTAAACGTCGGACGTGTAGACCGCGTGATTGTTGGGGCACATTATGACGTCTTTGGCGATCAAGATGGTGCAGATGACAATGCCTCTGGCGTTGCTGGTGTGATTGAAACGGCGCGTATTTTGGCAGAGCAAAAGTCTAAATTGCCCAACAATGTGGACTTTGTGTTCTATAGTTTAGAAGAACCACCGTTTTCTAAAACTGAACAAATGGGCAGCTATGTGCATGCGAAATCGGTTCAGTCACAAAAAGATAAGATTAAAGGCGTGTATATTTTAGAAATGATCGGGTTCTTTAGCGAACAACCCATCCAAAGCTATCCTGTGGGCTTAAAGTGGATTTATCCAACCCATGGTAATTTTATTGCGACAGTGAGTAATGTCAGTTCACGTGATTTAGGCGCAGGCTATTGTACAGCGATGCAGCAACTTGATCAGTTAGAATGTCAGCGTTTGGTTGCTCCGAGCTTTGCCAACGCTTTTGATTTTTCAGATCATTTGAATTATTGGGAGTTTGATATCCCTGCAGTGATGATTACCGATACGGCATTTTATCGAAATGGTCACTACCATACCAAAGCAGACCGCTTAGCGACGTTGAATTTGTCCAAAATGGCGAATGTGATCGATGGGCTGGTACAGCATTTATTGAAACCTTAATGTATTTTGAGCCATAAAAAACGCAGTTCCCAAGTAGCGAGAACTGCGATAAAAGGTCATCCGTCTGGAGAATCAGATGACCATGCAATTTCAAATCATCAATAAAAAGAAACATACAGCGCGTATCTGTTCTTATTATTTATATCGGGCTTTTTATCGATTTTTCAAGTCTGAGTCATGATTGCAGAAAAGGTTTAATACAAAAATTCAAACCAACTAAGCGAAAATTTGGAGTTTCATTCGTTTCACGTCATGGAATGTAGGCCAATCATATTTCCTTCGCTATCAAAGGCCAGCACAATAAAACCATATTCACCAATGGCCGTTTTTGCTTCATGAATTTTTCCGCCAGACTCAACAAGCTGGCTCGCTTCATTCGCACAATCATCACATGAAAAATAGATTAAGGTACTGTTTCCTCCTGCTGATAGGCCTGGCATTTTCACCAGTGCACCTGAAGCGCCATAGGCTTGCATGTCTGAGGGGAAAGCCCACATTTGCAGTGAATTATCATCCGCTGGTGGGGTTAATTCCGTTAATTGAATATTAAAAACAGATTCATAAAATTGTTTGGCACGAGATAAGTCATCCACATAAATTTCAAACCAGCCAATCGGGTTTTTCATTTTAGTTGTCCTACATGTATCCCTTGATCAAATTATTGTAGGAAATAAAAGCATAAAGATGTGTGGTGTTATCTACAGTAAATTGTAATAAAAAAGAGAGCCGAAGCTCTCTTTTTTTTAAGATGCAGAATTAGTGGCGTGCAGCTTTTTTGCCTTCGTCGACAGCTTTCACAATTGGTGCTTTGACCAAAGGTTCAGGCATAGAGGTCAACGCCAGTGGTAAAATCTCATCAATCGATTTCACCGCTTTAATCTCTAAACCTTCTTTAACATTGTCAGGGATTTCAGATAAATCACGGACGTTGTCTTGAGGAATGAAGACCAGCTTAATTCCACCACGGTGTGCAGCCAGTAGTTTCTCTTTCAAGCCACCAATGCGCATTGCACGACCACCGAGACTGGTTTCACCTGTCATGGCAATATCTGGACGAATTGGGATGCCTGTGAAAGCAGAAACCAATGCAGTTGTTAACGCTAAACCTGCAGAAGGGCCATCTTTCGGTGTTGCACCTTCTGGTAAGTGGACGTGAACATCGGTTTCTTCGAAACGTGTCGACTCGATACCCAATTCATCTGCACGGGTACGCACGACAGTCATAGCAGCGGTAATCGACTCTTTCATTACATCGCCGAGTGAACCCGTGGTAATGAATTTACCTTTACCTTTACCTTTGACCGCTGCAACTTCAATGGTCAACAACTCACCACCCACTGAAGTCCACGCTAAACCGTTAACACGACCGACTTGAGCTTCATCTTCCGCCATACCAAAGTCAAACTTATGTGGACCTAAGTAGTCTGGAAGATTGGCCGAAGTCACATCAACTTGCAGGTTTTTCGCTTTCTTGCTGACCGCTTCTTTTACAACTTTACGGGCAATTTTAGAGACTTCACGTTCTAAGCTACGTACACCAGCTTCACGTGTATAACGTTGCACGATGTCACGAATTGCTTCTTCATGAACAGTCAATTCTTTCGCACGTAGACCATTGTTCTTCATTGCTTTCGGAACAAGGTAACGCTCAGCAATATTGACTTTTTCATCTTCGGTATAACCCGGTAGACGAATCACTTCCATACGGTCAAGCAAGGCTTCAGGAATATTCATGCTGTTTGCAGTACAGATGAACATCACTTCAGACAAGTCCAGATCAAGATCTAAATAGTGATCGTTAAACTTGCTGTTCTGTGATGGATCGAGTACTTCAAGCAACGCAGAAGCAGGGTCGCCGCGGTAGTCTTGCGCCATCTTGTCGATTTCATCGAGCAAGAACAAAGGGTTCTTCACGCCGACCTTTGTTAAAGACTGCACAATTTTACCCGGCATCGCACCGATATAAGTACGACGGTGACCACGGATTTCCGCTTCGTCACGTACGCCACCGAGTGCCATACGTACAAACTCACGACCTGTCGCTTTCGCAACCGATTCACCCAGTGAAGTTTTACCTACACCTGGAGGGCCAACCAAACAAAGGATTGGGCCTTTGAGTTTTTTCACGCGAGATTGAACTGCGAGATATTCCACGATACGATCTTTCACGTCGTCTAAGCCGTAATGATCCGCATCGAGAATTTCTTGCGCTTTGCTTAAGTTAATGCTGACTTTGCTGGCTTTATTCCAAGGCGTATCTAAAATAGCCTCGATATAATTGCGCACCACAGCCGCTTCACTTGATGCAGGTTGCATTGCTTTGAGTTTACGGAATTCGCTTTCCGCTTTTTTACGCACATGTTCAGGCAAATCAGCTTCGGCAAGACGTTTTTCAATTTCAGCAACGTCATCTTCCGCGCCGCCATTCATGTCAGAAAGCTCACGCTGAATCACCTTCATCTTTTCATTGAGGAAGTATTCGCGTTGATTTTTCTCCATTTGACGCTTCACTGAGTCATGTAAAGTTTGCTCAATCTGTTGTTCTTCAGATTGCTGCAATAAATACGTCATCAGTTCTTGTAGATGTGCTTCAAACTCATCGTGTTCGAGGAATTTTTGCTTCACATCAATATTTAGTGGAACACGGGTCGCTACGAAGAATAACAATTGGAGTAAATCGTCAATCTTGTTCGCAGCAGCAACCAATTCACGCGCATTACGCAGTTTTGCTTCAGCATATTGAGCAAACAGAGCACGTAACTCTTGTACACGTGTTTCTTGCGTGGTTTCGTCAATGTGGACTGACATTGGGCTAAGCGCATGTTCTGCGGTTAGATAATCATTTTCATCAATGATTTTTTCTAGCTTTGAACGATGCAAGCCTTCAATTAATACTTTTATACAGTTTTCATCATTTTCATGATTCACAACTTGCACAATCTTCGCGACAGTACCGTATTGATATAAGTTGTCGTGATCAATTTCTTCTGAAAGAGAATCTTTTTGAGCAACTACAAATACTAGATTGTCACTGTTACGAGCCACATCAACTGCATTGATCGATTTTTCACGACCTACAAATAGCGCGATTTGCATGTGTGGATACACCACCACATCACGTAACGCTAAAAGTGGTAATACACTTGGAACCTGAGGCTCTAAGGTTTCTTGATTCATAATAATTTCAGACATGGGCACTCCTAATGAGTGACAACGGTGTTGCCATGTTTTTTATAGTGATGGGTATTTTAAAAAATACAAGGGCAGGTCAAAATAAATTGTATAAAAAATGACTAAACATGTGATTTTTAAGTATTCTCAACAGTCAAAAATGTCAATTTTAGCGCTTGAAGCGTAAATGCTGTTGAGGGGTCAGCAGCCCATCCAAAGGTTGATCCCATGTTTCTCGAATCAAGCGCTGTGGCACCAGTTGAAAGTGATGGGCCAAACCCAAACGAAATGGACGGTGATAGCGTGCAGAAGCCAGGGTTTTGTCGTAAAAACCTCCGCCCATGCCAATGCGTGTGCCATAAGGATCACAAGCCAATAAGGGCATGAGTAGCAGGTCTAAATGTGAAACGTGCTGGCCACGTGTTGCCATGGGCTCTTGCATACCCAGTGGATGGTGGGAAAAGCGTTTATTTTGAAATTGATGACGTGAAATTTTGACCCATGCTAAACGCTGGTTCATATTGCAAATCATCGGTAAATACACCGACTTTTTTTGATGAAAACAATATTCAATGATTTTATGGGTCTGAATTTCCCCAAAGGCATGTAGATAGATCCCGACACGGGTGGCATGTTTGAATTCGGGCACACGTCTTAAACGTTGTAAAATTTGCAATTCGGACTGCTGCTGTTGATAGGCGGAAACTTGTCTGCGTTGTTTGCGAAGCTGTTTTCTGAGTTGGGCAAGTTCAATCGACATGGTGAACGCAGTCCTGAGTATCGAAATAGTGAGTGTGAAAGTGATCGCCAAATTTAAAAGATGGTATCTGTTTATGGCGTAGTCGTTGAACCTTTTTTCAGTTCTTGCAAAATTGGGCAGCAACTGTCGGTGGTGGTTTTACATTCATCCACCCAGCTTGAAAGGCGTTGTTTCAAAGCATTCAGCTCTTGAATCCGTTGATCAATTTTTTCCAGTCGTTGCTGAATCACATCACGGACTTTTTCGCGATCATCCAGTTGCAAATGCAATAGATCTTGAATTTCGCTGAGCTGTAAGCCCGCATCTTTGCCTTTTTGTATAAAGCTTAAAGTTTCAATATCTTGCTGACTATAGTAGCGATAGTTTTGCGTGGTTTCAGGAATACGCATCAGACCGATCCGTTGATAATAACGAATCGTTTCCACATTCACCTGACAGTGTTTTGCCAGCTTGCCGATAGTGAGCATAAAATAATCTCCAAAAGGCTTGACTCAGTACCTAGGTACAGACTTTATGCTAACACAATCAAAAAATAAAAGGTGAGTCAGAATGAGTGAACAACACAAGACTTCTTGCTGTTCCAAACAGAAATTAGCGCCGATGGTGGTGAATATCGATCCTGTCTGTGGGATGACGGTCGCAGAGGACTCTCCTCATGTGTATGAGCATCAATCCGTTCGTTATTTGTTTTGTTGTTCAGGCTGTTTAAAGAAATTTTCGGCCAATCCAGAGGCTTACTTAACATCAGAAAGAGCGCCCAGTGTTTGTTGTAGTCAATCCAAAACAGATATAAGCGATGCTTCATCTCAGGGGAAAGAGGAAAGTGCTGTAGTTACTTCCAAAGGTTGTGGTTGCGGATCAAAACCTGTGTCAGATGCAGAGAAGACCACATTTATTGACCCTGTGTGTGGCATGACTGTAACTGATTTAACTAAACCGCATACCGAGTGGCAGGGACAGGACTACTATTTTTGTAGTGAAAAATGTTTGCAAAAGTTTATTGCAACCCCAGAGGCTTATGTAAAAACTGAAGATGCAGTATCGGTGTCTACTTCTACTGCGGGCTGTTGTGGTTCAACTCCGAAAGAGGCAGAGAAAAAAGCATCCTGTTGTGAGCCTAAGCCGCAAACAGAATCAGACAACAAAGCAAGTTGCTGTGGTGGAGGAAAGCATGAACATACTGCTCCATCTGGATCAGCTGAGTTTATTGACCCCGTATGTGGTATGTCAGTCGATCCTAATACAGAGTTAAAAACGGATTATCAGCAACAGATTTATTATTTCTGTAATCCTTCTTGCTTAGATAAGTTTAAAGGGGATCCTGAGTTTTATCTGATTCCACCCGATCAGCGTCCTGTACCTGAAGGGGCTGCGGATATGGACTATACCTGTCCGATGGACCCTGAAATTGTACAAAAGGGACCGGGGACGTGTCCGATTTGTGGTATGGCACTCGAGCCGATGCAACCGACTTTAGATGATGCACCCAACCCAGAGTTGGTGGACTTTAGCCATCGCTTTTGGATGACCTTGCCACTGACGTTGATCGTGTTTGTACTGGCGATGGGTTCACATATTCACAGTTTCATTTCACCGCATATTCAGCCGTGGATTGAGCTGGTCCTCGCGACCCCAGTGGTGTTGTGGGCAGGTAAACCCTTTATTGAACGTTGCTGGACTTCGTATAAAACCCGCAACTTAAATATGTGGAGCCTGATTGGTGTTGGGGTGTTAGCGGCCTATATTTATAGTGTGGTGGCAACGATTTTCCCAAGTGTGATTCCAATGGAAGCCAAAACTGGGCATGGCGTTGCAGTGTACTTTGAAGCAGCCTGTATGATCGTATCTTTAAGTTTGCTCGGTCAAATCATGGAGTTAAAGGCGCGTGCTAAGACCGCAGACTCACTCAAAGCCTTACTCAAACTGCAAGCCAACACAGCCAAGTTGGTTCAAAATGATCAAGTGGTTGAAGTTGATATTGGTATGGTCAAACAAGGCGATATTTTACAAATTTCCTCGGGCGAGCAGATCCCACTAGATGGTGTGGTGGTTGAAGGCAAAACCTATGTCGATGAAGCCATGATGACCGGTGAACCTGTGCCTGTGAAAAAGCAAGTGCATGACACGGTGATCGGCGGGACGGTCAATCAACAAGGCAGTATTCGTATTCAAACTACGGCGGTCGGGGCGAATACCACTTTGGCGAAAATGATTCAAACGGTAGCAGAAGCACAGCGTTCTAAAGCACCGTTACAACGTTTGGCCGATGTGTTTGCCAAGTACTTTGTCATCATTGTGCTATTGATTAGTGTGTTGACCTTTGCCGCTTGGATGGTGTTTGGTGGGGCGCAATTTGATCTGGCACTGATGTGTGCGGTGGCGGTCCTGATTATTGCCTGCCCATGTGCGCTGGGTTTAGCGACGCCAATGTCAGTAATGGCCACGACAGGGCGTGCAGCGCAGAAAGGGGTACTGTTTAAGGATGCAGAAGCGATTGAAGCTTTAAGTAAAGTGAATACCCTGATTGTCGATAAAACAGGGACTTTGACGGAAGGTAAACCAAGCCTGAAAGAAATTCAGTTGCTCAGCCCAAATGTGGAACAAGCGCAAGTGGAACAGTGGATTGCCTCGATTGAGCAGTATTCTAGTCATCCGATTGCCCAGACTTTGACACAGTTGGTCCCAGCGCAGCAATTGCTTAAAGTGGCAGACTTTGAGGATGTGACTGGTTTTGGCGTCAAAGGGCAAATTGGCGAGCAAACCCTCTATATTGGTAGCCAAAAGCTGCTTGAGCAACTCGGCATTACTTTGGATGATACTTTGCAAAGCCAGTTGAACCAGCAGCGTACGACAGGCAATGTGATCAGTTTCTTAAGCAATAGCCAAGAAGTGCTGGCTTATATTTCTATTCACGATGCGATTAAGGCCAATGCGCAGCAAGTCATTCAACAGCTGATTGATGATGGTGTTGAAGTGGTGATGGCAACAGGTGACCACGAACAAAATGCCCAGTTGGTGGCTAAGGAGTTGGGTATTCAACAAGTCTATGGCAACTGTACACCAACTGAAAAACTGGAGATCGTGAAGAAATATCAGGCTCAAGGTAAGATTGTCGCGATGGCGGGAGATGGCATTAACGATGCACCTGCTTTGGCACAAGCCAATGTCGGAATTGCCATGGGCAACGGAACTGATATCGCAAAACAAACCGCGCAAGTGACCTTGGTTAAAGGTGATATTCGTGGTGCAGCCGATGCGCTACATATGGCGAAACTGGGTGTGCGGAATATGAAACAGAACCTTGCTTTTTCCTTTGTGTATAACGGTTTGGGTGTACCTGTGGCAGCAGGAATTTTCTATCCATTAACAGGGTTATTACTCACCCCAATGTTCGCTGCGGTGGCGATGTCATTGAGCTCATTGTCCGTAGTCTTAAATGCTTTACGTTTACAGAAGAGTAAATAAGCGCTTTTAGATTTTTACACTCTCTTTTCAGTTGAGTTTAAAAAAGCATCTTTTTAACAAAGGTGCTTTTTTTATGATGATTCGTGCTGGAATGAAGCGCAGCACGAATAAATATTGCTTTTTACAAGTGTCTTTTTTGATTCAACTTGATTTAAAGAGCCTTGATCCGGTTAGACCGAGTAAGGTTGTAAAAGACGCAAAATTGATGTATTTGGGCAAGGCATAGCGCTTGAATGAGCGTCATCTCGTAAGACATTTTGAAATTATATAAAACAGGAACTTAAAAAATAGGGGGAACTGCCGTACTATAAGCGGGATGGAGTAAAGGCAGGGTTCAGGGTGAATTTAAAAAATCTAGAAGCATTTTATTGGGTTGTGACTTTAAATAGTTTCAATAAGGCTGCCACAAAATTACAAACGACTCAGCCTGCCGTTTCACAAAAAATCACCTCTCTTGAAAATGATTTAGGTTTTAAAGTTCTCGATCGCAGTTTTAGACAGCTTAAACCCACTCATAAAGGCATGACTCTGTTTAAATATGCTGAAAAGTTTATGCGTTTGGAAACCGATTTGGTGGCTGAGCTGACTGAAAACCAACACCTCACAGGAACAATTCGTTTAGGTGTTTCTGAGACGATCGTTTATACGTGGTTGGTTGAATATATCGAGAAAGTACAAAAAGAGTTTCCTAAAGTTTCTGTGGAAATTGTGGTGGATTTAACCCCAAATTTGCAAGAAGGTGTGCGTACCGGGGATTTGGACATGGCCTTTTTGCTGGGGCCTACTTTGGCTTTCGAGTGTGTAGAGCAGGCGCTGTGTGACTTTGAACTGAGCTTCTTGGCAGCTCCATCTTTTAAAGGTGGTGTGGGTCAAATGTCGTTTAAGGCATTGATGTCTCACACTATTTTAACCTACCCGAAAATTACCTATCCCTATAAAGAGCTCAAGGCCAAAATGAAAGAGCAGGCACTAGATGAGCCACTTTCAATTACCAGTTATTCGCTTGCGACCTTATTGCGTCTTGCGGAGCAAGGTTTGGGAATCGCCGTTGTGCCGACCTTAACGGCGCTAAAGGAAATTACAGATGGTCGTTTAGAGATTTTAAATACCCCGATCCAACTCAAAACCTTTCATTTCACCTCGATTTATATGCAAGGAAATGATGCTGCCTTGAAAGAGAAATTAACCGATGTCGCAGTCACTGTATCTGAAAGTGCAATGAAAAGACTGCTTGAGAAAATTAAAAAATAATTGAGGCGCACGCAGCTTTTTGACAAGTGATGTTTCTTTATCTCAAACCGTAATTTGTTTGAAAAACTATAAAAGCAGCTTATCGTGCCTGATAAGTAAAATTTATCATTAGACATTTAATAAATAAAAAATAATAAAATACAGTTATTTAGTTTTAATAATGGATGTAAAAAGTCGTATTGTTCATCGCGCTTGCCTATGTTCTTATTTCAAATAGAAGATTTGATCCACCGCTTTGGTTGGGTAACAGGGAATCTTTGTCAGTTAAAGGGATTTAAGAACAGAATTTGCAAACAAAATGATGTTCTTGGTTCAACTTGAAAATAGCGTTATTAAGCTCAAATGGACGAGGAACGCATTAAATATGTCTTTATTAAAATCTTCTTTTTTATCAGATCGCCAATGGGCCATTGTTGCTTCAATCTTCATGATGGCAACTTCCGCAATGGGACCTGGTTTTCTAACTCAAACCGCGGTCTTTACTGTGAAATTAGGTGCGGCGTTTGGCTTTGCCATTCTCGTGTCTATTTTGATTGATTATGTAGTTCAGCAAAATATTTGGCGTGTCGTAACACTGACGCAAATGCGTGCCTCGGATATTGCCAATAAAGCTTTGCCGGGCAGTGGTTACTTACTGGCTTTTCTGGTCATTTTGGGTGGCTTTTTCTTCAGTATTGGTAATATTGCAGGTGCGGCTTTAGGTCTCAATGCCTTATTTGGGTTAGACACTAAATGGGGCGGCATTTTAAGTGGTGCTTTAGCCATTTTAATTTTTGCTTCAAGAAAAGCCACGCTGGCCATGGATAAAAGCATGATCGTTTTGGGGTTGCTCAAAATCATCTTGATTATCATTGTTGCTGTCATTGTGATGCCACCTGTGGGCCAAGCTGTTCATCAAACGTTTGCACCCGACCAGATTGATTTTGCTATCATCACCACGATTGTTGGTGGAACGGTCGGCGGCTATATTTGCTATGCAGGCGCCCATCGTTTACTGGATAAAGGCGCGGTTGGCCCTGAAAATATTGATGAAGTCGCAAGAGCTGCAACCAAAGGTATTGTGGTTGTAGGCATCATGCGTTATGTGCTGTTTTTAGCTTTCTTGGGTGTAGTGGTGAGTGGTGCAAGTATTGATTTAGCCAGCCATGATGCCAATCCAGCAGCGCAAGCTTTTCAATATGCCGCAGGGACTTTTGGTTATAAATTATTTGGTCTGATTTTCTGGGCAGCAGGGATCAGTAGTACCATTGGCGCCGCTTATACTTCGGTTTCATTCTTTACCGCATTTAAGAAAAATCTCAGTCCAAAGCAAACCAACTACACCACCATTACATTTATCTCTTTAGCTTTATTACTGTATGTCGTACTGGGCGCAACCCCTGCTGGATTATTGATCTTCGTTGGTGGCTTTAATGGTTTGGTACTGCCGATTGGTTTAACTATTTTTGTTTATGTTGCCGCTTGCCGTAAAGATATGATGGGGAATTATAACTATCCAAAATGGTTACTTATTTTGGGTGTACTCACATGTATGTTGACATGGTGGATGGGCTATATGTCCTTTACCACAGTCTTTAATTATTTAACCAAACTTTAAGCCAGACGACGGTGAAGTGATAAAGGAATTAAGCCATGTTTGTAGATTTAAATAGTGACTTAGGTGAAAGTTTTGGTTCGTGGAAAATGGGCAATGATGACCAAATTCTACCCGTAGTGACCAGTGCCAACCTTGCATGTGGCTTTCATGCAGGAGATCCGCTGGGGATTTTAAAAACACTGCGTAAGGCTGTTGAATTAAATGTCACGATTGGCGCGCATGTATCTTATCCAGACCTCGTCGGTTTTGGTCGCCGTAATATGGATGTGTCACGTGATGAGCTGATTGCCGATGTGCTGTATCAAATTTCTGCACTAGATGGTTTAGCCAAAGTGGCTGGTTCTCAAGTGCAATATGTGAAACCACATGGCGCACTGTATAACACCATTGCATACGATCACGCTCAGGCCGCTGCGGTGATTGATGCCATTAAAATGTATAACCCAGAACTGGTTTTGGTGGCACTGGCAGGTTCCCATTTGGTTGAGCAAGCACGTGCAGCAGGCTTAAAGGTTGTATCTGAGGCATTTGCAGACCGTGCTTATAACAGTGATGGTTCATTGGTTTCACGACGTTTGGACGGGGCTGTTTTACATGACTCAGCCTTTGTGGCACGCCGTGTGGTGTCTATGTTGAAAAATGGCGGCGTTGAGTCGATTGATGGTGTATTTACTGCTATTCAAGCGGATACGATTTGCTTACATGGTGACACCGCGGGTGCTTTAGAGATGTCGGCTGCGATTAAAGCTGAACTGCTAAATCATCATATTGAAATTCGTCCCTTTGTCTTAAAGCATGAGGAAGTACGCAATGTATAAGGATATCCGAGTCGATTCAGCGCAGCTTGAAGCCGCTTTAGCCGCACGTTTAAAAATCCGTGCAGGCTTTGACAAACCAACGGCAGGTATGGCTGCGGGCATGACGCAGGTCAATATGATTTCGGTGCCTAAAGATTGGGCTTATGATTTTCTACTGTATGCACATCGCAATCCGCAAAGCTGTCCTGTTTTAGATGTGCTAGAGGAAGGTGTTTATGCCACAAGACTGGCAGAGAACTCAGATATACGCACCGACTTTCCACTTTATCGCATCTGGAAAGAGGGTGAAATGGTCGATGAAGTCACCGATACGAGTGACATTTATCATGCACATCCTGACTTGGTGACGTTTCTAATTGGCTGTAGTTTTTCTTTTGAAACAGCATTGCAAGAAGCAGGTATTGAAGTTCGTCATATCCATGATCAGACCAATGTACCGATGTATTTGAGTAATATTCAATGTCAGCCTGCGGGGCGTATTTCGGGCAACATGGTGGTGTCTATGCGTCCAATTCCATCCCATCAAATCGCGGATGCCGTCAAAATTACAGCACGGATGCCAAGTGTTCATGGTGCGCCCGTGCATATTGGACATCCTGAAGGTTTAGGTATTCGTGATGTGAATCAGCCAGACTTTGGCGATGCTTCACGTATTGAGGCTGGGGAAATTCCAGTGTTTTGGGCTTGTGGTGTAACTCCACAAGCAGCGGTGATGAACTCAAAAATTCCTTTTGCCATAAGCCATGCACCCGGTCATATGTTCATTACCGACATTCCTGATCGTGCATGGATAGGTTAAGCGGGACCAAAGAATACTTAAAAGGATAGGCACATGCGTTTTTTATCGGTAAACGCGGATTGTTTTCTCATAGAGCTTGCCAGCCTAGAGGAAACATTGGCGTTGTACAATAAATTGCACACGATGCAATTGAATGGAATTAGAGACTTAGTCTCTGCTGCAAAAACGATTTTGGTTTTTTTTAATGAAATCGAAACCACCTTTAAAACACTGGTTGCTTCGATTCAGACTGTAAAAATCGGTTCAGGCGTTGAGCGTAATGTCCAAGAGCTGATTATTCCTATTTGCTATACGGGCGAAGATCTTGCTCAAGTTGCAGAGTTACAAGGGCTTTCAATAGCTGATGTTATCTTGAAGCATCGTCAAAGTGTTTGGAATGTGGCTTTTATTGGCTTTGCACCGGGCTTTGCTTATATGAGCAGTCCTGATCGACCTTTTACAGATATTCCTCGCTTAGCTGTGCCACGTAAAAAAATACCGTCGGGTTCTTTGGGACTGGCAGGACAATATTCAGGGATTTATCCGAAAGACAGTCCGGGGGGCTGGCAATTGATCGGTACGACTGCTGAAAAAATGTGGGATCTAGAGCGTAAAAATCCAGCGCTACTGTTACTAGGAATCACGGTACATTTTGAAGATGTCACACATCAACCGACCACAGTCAGCGTAGCACAGCAAGTCACTCGTACAGCTGAGCCCAAACAATCCATGCCTTTGTTTACGATAACTGCACCGAGCCTACAGATGCTGATTCAAGATGAAGGGCGTTTAAACCAGACCAAGATTGGGGTTGGTGTTGCAGGGGCGATGGATGTATCAGCGATGCACAGTGCAAATCGAATTGTCGGTAACCCAACTCCGACGCCTGTGATTGAAGTTTTAAATGGTGGTTTGAAAGCCAAAATGCATCAGTCCGCAGTCATTGCGGTTACGGGAGCGATTTCAAATATCCACGTGAAATTTAGTGATGGACAAAAGACTGACTTTGGCAGTTATCAAGCGATTGCTCTTGATGAAGGTGATGAATTTCAGATTCAAGCACCGACGGCAGGGCTGAGAAATTATCTGGCGATTCGTGGTGGTATCGATGTGCAGTCTGTGCTGAATAGTGCCTCATTTGATAGTTTGGCCATATTGGGGCCAGAACCTCTAAAAATGGGGGATACGGTTTATCAAGGACAGGTTGAAGTTTCAAATATCAGTAATACTGAAATTGCGAAGTTAAACTTGCCCAAAGTCGGCGATGTGGTAGAGCTCGACATTGTGATGGGACCGCGCACGGATTGGTTCGAAGCGGAGAGCATTGAGCGCTTATGTCAGCAAGCTTGGCTTGTGACCAATGAAAGCAATCGAGTTGGACTGAGGCTTTCAGGTGAACAACCATTGCAACGCAAAATTACCCATGAGTTGGAAAGTGAGGGAACTTGCATTGGTGCTTTGCAGATTCCACCCAGTGGACAGCCTGTATTGTTTATGAATGACCATCCTTTAACTGGTGGTTACCCCGTCATTGCGGCTGTGGCGAAGCACCATAGGGATTTGGTGGCACAGATTCCAGCAGGGTGCCAAATCAAATTTAAAAAAATGACCGAATTTACAGATTTTGAGAATGAATGATGACTACTGAAAAATTATTAATTGCAAACCGTGGTGAAATTGCCGTTCGTATTATTCATGCTTGCCGTGATATGGGTATTAGCTCAGTTGCGTTATATGCCGATGACGATATGGACAGTATGCATGTCGAACTGGCGGATGAAGCATGGGGGCTGGCGGGTGCAACTGCACGTGAAACCTATTTGAATATTCCAGCCATTCTTGAGGTTGCTAAAAAATCTAAGGCGACCATGGTGCATCCGGGTTATGGCTTTTTATCTGAACGTGCTGAATTTGCACAGGCCGTAATTGATGCAGGCTTAAAGTGGGTAGGGCCATCGCCAAGCGCCATTGAAAAATTGGGTGATAAAATTGAAGCACGTAAGATAGCTGCTTCAGTGGGTGCACCTTTAGTTCAAGGTACACAAGACCCTCTAAATAATGCTGATGAAGCACTCGAGTTTGCAAAGCAGTTTGGTTTACCTATTGCGATTAAGGCCGCGTTTGGCGGTGGTGGTCGCGGTTTAAAAGTTGTTTGGAAACTGGAAGATGTAAAAGAGCTGTATGATTCGGCTGTACGTGAAGCACAAGCCGCTTTTGGCCGCGGTGAGTGTTTTGTTGAGCAATACTTAGATCAACCTCGCCATGTCGAAGCGCAAGTGATTGCCGATCAACATGGCAATGTAGTGGTTTTAGGTACACGTGATTGTTCGCTACAGCGTCGTAATCAGAAGCTGATTGAAGAAGCCCCAGCGCCTTTTATCAGCGATGCAATTTATGAAGAAATTTTAACTTCAGCCAAAAATATCTGTCAGGCAGCCAACTATGTCGGTGCGGGTACCGTTGAATATTTGCTAAGCCGTGATGGAAAGCTTTCATTTTTAGAAGTCAATACCCGCTTGCAGGTGGAACATCCTGTTACTGAAGAAACGGCCAAAGTCGATTTGGTGGTTGAGCAAATTCGCGTGGCTCAAGGCCATGAACTTTCAATCAAAGAAACTCCGAAAGCGCAGGGGCATGCCATTGAGTTTCGTATCAATGCTGAAGACCCTGCTCGTGGCTTCATTCCTGCATTTGGTGTATTGAGTTTATTTGAAGCACCATTTGGTCAGGGCGTACGCGTAGACACAGGTGTTCGTACTGGTTCTTTGGTGTCGAGTCATTTTGATTCGCTCATGGCAAAACTGATTATCACAGGCCCAACCCGTGAAATTGCGATCGCTCGCGCTAAACGTGCGCTGAAGCAATTTAAAATTGAAGGGGTTGCTTCGGTTTTAGACTTTCACCGTGCTGTATTAAATGAAGCTGATTTTACCGACACATTTAATGTCCATACTCGTTGGATTGAAAATGATTTTAAACAGGACTTAAAGCCAACGAAACGCAGTATTCCGAATCATCAACAGCCGATGTTACTCAGTTATATTGAAATTGATGGGAAATTACATCGTTTAGGCTTACCTGCGGGTATGTTTGCACAAAACCCTACAATGACGTCTCAAGACCAACCGGCTACAGAAACAGCAGTGAGTGCTGAACACTTACTTGCGCCAATCAATGGCGTAATTAGCGCTTGGAAAGTAGAAAACGGGGAGCAGGTTGCAGAGGGGCAAGTGGTTGCGATTATGGAGGCCATGAAAATGGAAGTTCCTGTACTTGCACATCAAAGTGGGGTAATTCAGTTGATAGCTCAGCAGGGAGCGACCTGTCACGCAGAGCATATTATTGGATCGATTTGCTAAAAAATTAAATCATGTGAATGAGCCTGATGCAGCATTTAGCTAAGTCAGGCTTTTCATTTAGAAATTCTTAATAATTGAGGGCTGATTGGCTTTGTTTTATGGACAAATGTAGTGGAAAAATGGTTCGATAAAGATTTAATAGTCCAATAAAAGCGTTATTTTAAGAGATAGAGAGATTCAATAATCATTTTGTTTGGTAGCTGGAAGACAAGATGAAAACGATAAACTTGAAAAATAAAAATGAAAGAGTATTAGCGATGTATGTAATTATTATTTTAACTAAATAAAGTACTCCGAAGATGCAGCTGCATGTGTCGTTACCCTGAACCCGATGAGTTCTGAGGGAAATATTGTTTTTGGCGATCTGAGACAATATTAAACAGAGTTTAAATATATGTAAAATTAAAATAAATATTTGTATTTAAATAATAAAATACTAAATTCTATGAAACAATACCACATTGTTCAGAAGTATAAATAATTTGCCTACTTTTTAATATTTTCAGCCTACCATTTGCCTACTAAATTTATTTGTAAAATTTAATAAAAAAGGCGAAAAAAACCGATTTTTGAGATGTAGAGCTTATTCGTTGGCATTTAATTTAGGCAGAAGCATCTGCTTTTTATCAACAGTTTTCGATATTTGAAATTGCAGAAAGTACATCAGGGTAGTTACTTCAATATTAGAAAATTACTTATCAAAACAGCTGAATAGTTTTTTCTTTAAATTATTTATTTACAATAAATAATTTAAAGTTATTTGATAAAAAAATTGACTGGAAAGTAAACAAGAATTATTTTAATAACAATTATTATTACTGTTTGTAAATTATGAAAAAGCCCCCTTCAATATCTATGTCTAAAAAACTTTTCCCAATATTAGCAACAACAGGTGTAATTTTCATTTCTAATTCGAGTTTTGCAGAAAACTCAGAAAAGGTTTCTCCATCAGAAAATACTGTACAACAGTTAGAAACAATGACATTCACTGCCTCACGTGCTGATGAAGTCCAAGAAAAATCAAAACAAGTGACAAAGTTAGATGAAAAACAAATTGAACTTTTAAAAAATGGTTCTTCAGGGAATATTGCAACTGTTTTAGCAAAAGCTGTGCCTGGCTTATCTGATTCAAGTCGTACAATTACAGATTATGGACAAACATTACGTGGGCGAAATGCACTTATCTTAGTTGATGGTGTTCCGATGAATTTAACGCGTGATACTTCTAGAGGTCTTTCTTCTATTGATCCGGAAAGTATTCAAAATATTGAAGTTATTCGAGGAAGCAACGCCATTTATGGTAGTGGTGCAGCAGGCGGGATTATATCTATAACAACTAAAGCTGCTGGTGGAGAACCTACAGCTAAAACTGTTATTGGCTTACAAAGCCCTTTAACTAATTTCCGTACAGATGCATTAAGTGGGGATATTCACCAATATTTTACGGGAAGCTTGGATAATTTTGACTATGCATTGGACTTTGGCTATCAACGTATTGGTAGTCCATATGATGCCAGTGGTGATAGAGTTGCTCCAGAACCCAGTCAAGGTGATCTTTATGATGCTGATGCCTATAGCATAGGGGGTAAAATTGGCTATCATATTGATGACAATCAATACCTACAGCTTGCGGCGAATTACTATAATGCAGAACAAGATTCTGATTATGCAGCTGATACGAGCACAAAAAAATATCCTCTTGGTAGTGTACCTGCTCAAGCAATTAAAGGTTTAAAATTAAAAGATCAAAATAAAAATGAAAATCAAATCTATAATTTGACCTATATCAATAAAGATTTATTAGGAAATAAAGTTGATGCACAACTTTACTATCGAGACTTCTTTACTCGCTTCTCACCATTTGATGCGCGTGGTAATGCAAATCGTGGAAAACAAGTCGATCAAATTTACCAAGAAAATAATGTCCTAGGTAGTCGCTTAACAGTCTCGACTCCACTTGAATTCTTGGGTGATACAACTGTAGTTTGGGGCGGTGACTTTAGTCGTGAAAAGAGCGAGATGCCCTTGGATATTTTTGACCCTCAAATTTATGATCAGTCTGGTGGTCTAGAGTTTGTTAAAATTGGGAATCTTATTTATTTGCCTGAGCTCACAACTCAAAGTCTTGGCGGATTTGTTCAATTTAAGCATCAATTTAATGACCAATGGGCTGCTGAGATTGGAACTCGTTATGAAGATAGTTACGCTGAAATCGATAGTTTCATCCCATTATCTCAGTTAGGTAAACCAAACCCTTATACAGTCCAAGGGGGTAAAGTTAAAGCTGATGCATGGTTATATAATGCAAATCTTACTTTCTCTCCAACTGATCAACACTCGATATACGGCTCTTTTAATCAAGGCTTTCAACTTCCTGATGTTGGTTTAGTTATACGTAATGCTGGAGTCGGTTTTAACCTTGCTTCATCATTTTTAGAACCTGTAAAAGTTGATAATTATGAGCTTGGTTGGAAGGGTGATTTTAAAAATATCTCATCTAGTTTTGCCGTATTCCATTCAACCTCTGACCTTGGAGGTGTCCAATCTTTTAACAATGGATTGGTTCTTGCTAGAACAAAAGAGAAAGTTTCTGGTGTTGAAGCAACTATTGACTACATTGATGATGTTAATGTTTGGGGGACTGGGGGGAGTGTAACGTGGATGAAAGGTCGTGAAACTCCACAAAACACGAATAAAGAACAAGATATGACGGGCTTCAGAATCCCACCATTAAAATTGACTGGTTACATCTCTTATAGTCCAACTGATACTTGGACGAATAGACTACAGGCAACTTACTTTGGTGCGAAGGACTACAGGTTGAATGGCGTAAACGGTTTTGGTCGTTATGATGTGAAATCTTATACAACGGCCGACTTAATCAGTAGTTTTGCGCTTAACAAAAAAGATACTGTAACTATTGGTTTAGAAAATATGTTTAACCGAAAATATTACCCACTTTATAGCCAATTGCTAAGATCTGGTGACAACACAAGTCACTTAGTAGCGAATGGAGCAACGTTAAAAGTTTCTTATAGTCATAAGTGGTAGTACCTATCTTTATTTGTGGTTAAAAAAACATGGGTCATTAAAGAATGGCCCAAGTTTTAACGTATAACATTCGTTAGCTTTTAAGGCCCTCTACATAGGGCTTTTTTTTACTTTATAACTATTTATGGATTTGCTTTTGGCAATGCAGAAATTAATTTAGATTCATAATCATCAAGTACCCCATCAATGTTTTCTACCCATTTCGTACCATTGGCAATTTGAGCTGATTTTGTCACCTTGCTATAAATGTGGAGAGGGGCTGTATTCAAGTCTTTCGCATTCACGACATTTGTATCTATTTCTGAGTGAATTTTGATTGATGCAAATCCAGGCTGGAACCATGACCAAAATTTATTAATTTTAATGGTGAGGATTAGATCGGCATTTGCTCGATTGGTTTCATTGTCTGCAATGACTTCATAACCTGATTGTTTAAGTGCATGGGTTGTACGTTTTTGTAATAACTCAGACACGGTCTCCTTTTCTAAAAGAATATCGCCTAACGCTTTTCCGTAGCCATTTCTTTTACGCGCAACAGCTTTTGCTTTTTCTTCAATAGTTGCTTTGGCTAAACCATCCTTTAAAGACGGAATATCAGGTGTGGTGGGTTTGTCTTGGAATGTTCTATTATCTTCGACCAGCGCGATAATTGCTTTCTTAGAACTCGACACTTCTTGAGAGGATGCTGAAGTATTAGTCGCAGGAACTTGAATCAATCCGCGTGATGTCGCACAGCCTGAAAGAGTGGTTATTAAGAGCCCCATAGCAAGTAACATGGAAGAGCGTTTCATTTAAGATCCCCGAGATTGGTGGTTATTGTAAAAAAGTGCATAAAGTTAATAAGATACGTTATAAAAAAGCTTAACTATTTCATTTTTAGCAGTAATTCAAAAGATTGGTTTGCAGAAGGCTGGGGGATTTTGATTGAATTTTACCAAAAAGTAAATAATAACTATTGTCAAATGAGAATAAAGACGCTGGATTGCGTTACAAATTTGATGGTTAATATTGATAATTGTAAAAAATGAAAAAGCGTTTCGAAAGTGAGTAAATTTATATTGATGCTTAAATGTCATCGGATTTAAATATCCGAAGTGTATGTTTCAGCCATCTTTAGATGGGTTGATGCAATGCTCGGTTTTCTTGAAAAATTCCAATTAAAAACAATCAGTGTGGCATATATAAGTTTGAGTGCTTTATTTCTCTCCGCTTGTCAAAGTAGTGATTTAATGCAAGCTCAACCAACTCACGCAGTACAACTACTCAAACAACAAAAAGTCCAACAACCGAAACGTGTAGTGTTTTTCTTGGGTGATGGAATGGGCATGACCACACTTACCGCTTCCCGCATTTATGCTGTCGGTGAAGATGGTCAGTTAGCAATTGATCGGTTACCTGAGTCTGCCTTTGTTCGTACCTTTTCTGAAGATGCGCAAGTCACTGACAGTGCACCTTCGATGGGTGCTTATATGACCGGTGTGAAGATGAAAAACGAGGTGATCTCGATGCAGACAGGGACAATTGCAGTTGAACCTGATTCAGTAGGGAATAACCAGTGCGGGACTAACCCACAAAACAAAAATAAGCAAAACACACAGACTTTACTCGAATTAGCCAAAGCGAAGGGTTGGGGGACAGGGGTTGTGACCACGACGCGGATCACGCATGCCACACCAGCATCGACTTATACGCATATTTGCCACCGTGATGCTGAAAATGACATTGCATCACAATTAGTACCAAGCTCTAAAGGGGATATCTATCAGCACTATAACCAAAAACTCAAAGATGGGGTCGATGTGGTTTTAGGCGGTGGCAAGCGTCAATTTTTGCCTAAAGATGCAGGTGGAGAACGTACTGATGGGCGCAATCTAATTACCGAGATGCAAAAGGCAGGCTACCGCGTGGTTTTTGATGAAAACCAACTGTCCCAAGTGCAACTGGCGAAAAATGAAAAATTATTGGGTTTATTTAATCACAGCCATTTAAATTACGACTTGGATCGCACCAAGAAAAACTTGGCAGAGCCGAGTCTCAAGCAAATGACGCTGTCTGCTTTAGACATCCTGACGCAAAATAAAAAAGGTTTTTTCCTGATGGTGGAGGGCGGGCGTATAGATCATGCGCTGCATGACACCAATGCCAAACGTGCTTTACAAGACACGATTGCCTTAAATGATGCTTTAGAAGCAACCATTCAAAAGCTTAAACAAAGTGATCCTGAACTTAAAAATACACTGATTGTAATCACAGCCGACCATGATCACACCTTGGTTTTAAATGGTTATGCCAAGCGTACAGGAAAATACGTCGAAGGTAAGGAAACCAGTGTGCTTGGATTGGTAAAAAACTATGATCAAGCGGGCTTTGCTCAAGATATTCATGGTCAACCTTATCCGATTATCGGTTTTGGTACGGGCAAAAAACGCCCCACTCAAAACCGTATGGATGACTTGGTACTGAACTTAAAAGACACTGATGTCTGTCATCCTGTACAAGGGCCAAAGGCACCACAAGGTGAAAAATATAGTTTCACCTATCCTTTGGCTGAAACGGGTTGGTGTACGGGCACTGCTGCGGATGATTTCCAACAAGAAGCTGTGATTCAAACGGGCTATAAAGATAAAGAAACGCATGGCGGTGCAGATGTGTTTTTAGGTGCGATTGGTCAGGGAGCCGATCAGTTCTCAGGTAGCCTTGATAATATTGAGGTCAATCACCTCATTCGTAAGATCACAGGCTTATAGCAGAGGGATATCACATGAAACATACTTTAAAAACCATCCCATACATGATGCTTCTGCTTACAGCGTCGATTTCTTCAAGTGCTTTGTATGCTGCGGACACCACAGTTACACCGACGAAAAGCGTTATATTCTTTTTAGGCGATGGCATGGGACCAACCACAGTGACGGCAAGTCGTATTTATGCTGTGGGGGAAAATGGCAAACTGGCCATGGACCGCATGAAGCACGCAGCACGGATTAAAACCTATTCTGAGGATGGTCAAACCACAGATAGCGCTCCCTCTATGGGCGCCTATATGACTGGGCAGAAAAATAAAAATGAAGTGATTGCCATGACAACAGGAACGGTTGCGGTCGAACCTGAAGAAGGAAAATTGCCGAATGGCAAAAGCTTAGCGAAAGCCATCAACCGTTGTCCAGAACAGGGCAGTAGTATGGTCGCAGGGATGCCTGCGTTAAGTATTTTAGAATTGGCAAAAAAGCAGGGTAAAGCGGTTGGCGTAGTGACGACGACCGAACTCACCCATGCCACACCTGCGGCAACCTATGCACATATCTGTCACCGTGATGCGCAATACGATATCGCGCTTCAAGCTGTTCCAAAAGGTAAAGCTTATAATCCAAACTTATTGGATGGCATTAATGTCCTTATGGGAGGCGGCTTAAATCATTGGACGCCTTATGATGCAGTCTCTAACCCCAAAGGGCGCTTGGATGGTCGTGATTTATTGGCAGAGTTTAAACAGCAGGGTTATCAAACCGTTTTAAGCCAAAGTGATTTGGCACAGACGGTCAATACTCAGAAAATTTTCGGCGTATTCTCCACACAGTCGCATTTAAATTTTGATTTGGACCGACTCAAGAAGAATATAGAGACTGAACCGAGTCTGGCGGCGATGACCAGTAAAGCGATTGATGCACTGCAAGCACAGAGTCATGGACAAGGCTATTTCTTGATGGTTGAGGGTGGGCGTATTGACCATGCGCTACATGCCAATAATGCCAAACGGGCATTGCAGGAAACCAAGGCATTTAATGATGCAATTCAAACTGCACTGGATAAAGTGGATTTGAGCAATACCTTGATTGTAGTGACGGCAGACCATGACCATGTGATGACCTTTAATGGTTATGCCGCACGAACGGGTCAAACGACGGAAACTAATCCAGGTATTTTGGGACTGAGCTATGACTATAATATTGCAAAAGAGCAAAATGCTTACAGCAAAGTGCTGGCTGATGGCCAAGTACATAATCCGGTAATCCTCCCATAAATAACCGAAGTTAAAAGTAGAGGTTAAGCAGCCATTAGAGGTGGCTTTCCTTTGTTAGCTTGATGTGGTCTTTCATGGTTGTAATGCCACAACCAGTTTGTTGCATAATCTTGTACTTCATCCAAAGTATCAAATAAATGCTTGCTCAGCCAACTATAACGTATGGTCCGATTATAGCGTTCAATATACGCATTCTGCTGTGGCTTACCCGGTTGAATATATTCAATACGAATACCGTGCTCAGTAGCCCAGCGCACAAATTCGTGACTGATAAATTCGGGACCATTATCGCATCGGATCACTAACGGTTTTTCTCTCCACTCCAGCAATTGATTCAACGTACGAATAACCCTGATTGTGGGCAATGAGAACCCTGCGTCAATGGCTAGGCCTTCGCGGCGGTAATCATCAATCACATTCAATAATCGAAACTTGCGACCATCGGAAAGCTGATCATGCATAAAATCTAATGACCAAACCTGATTTTCTCGGATTGGTTCTTTCAATGGTTCAGGCGCATGCCGTTTTAGTCTTCTTCTCGGTTTAATACGCAGATTCAGTGCCAACTCACAGTAAATGCGGTAAACCCGCTTGTGATTCCAGCAGCAACTCTCAACATGCCGTAAATACGAGAAGCACAAACCAAAGCCCCAATCGGAATTTTCCTCAGTGAGTTCAATGAGCTGTTCAGCAATGAGTGCATTGTCATCGCTGAGTTTGGCTTGATAGCGGTAGCAGGTTTCACTAATGCCAAATGCTTTACAAGCCAAACGAATACTAATGGCATGCTGGGCAACTGCCTGTTGTGCCATCTTACGCCGGCAAGATGGCTTTACCACTTTTTTGCCATCGCTTCCTGGATGATTTCGGCCTTTAATCGCTCTTCCGCATACATCTTTTTAAGTCTGGTATTTTCGGCTTCTAGCTCTTTCAGTCGAGCCATTAATGATGTATCCATACCACCATATTTGGCACGCCATTTATAAAAGGTAGCATTACTCATGCCGTGTTCACGGCAAAGGGTCGCTACAGGTGTGCCAGATTCTGCCTGTTTCAAGATGGACATGATCTGACTGTCAGTAAATTTAGATGTTTTCATGCAGAATCTCCTGCTCGTATCTTAAGAGAAAATTCTACTTTTAGATCCTATTATTTTTAGGGGGGATTACCCACTGACCTACACCCATTTTTAAGTCGAATTAAATTTAGTTCTCAGGTTTGCTCAGCAAAAGCAGACCTGAGTTTCCTTGCCCAATTTTGAGTGTCTCTATGAAATTTTCATCTTTTAAATTGTCTGCTTTAAGCAGTTGCTTGCTGTTATTGAGCGCATGCAGTCAGCACAGCGTGCCCCAAGCTCCGCAAAATAGCCAGTCGTTAAGCTCGGCTGAAATACCAATAGATCAGCCTATGGCAGCGAAGTTGCAATTACGTGAAGTCGACATGAATGGGGCAAAAACTGAGGATGTGCAATGGTTAAGCTTGAGTGCATGGCCTGAAGTTGCCGCACTGTTGAGCAGTAAAAACAAAGGGCTACAAATCTTAGATGATCAACAAAATGTACTACATCAAATTCAAGGTCAGTTTGGGCGTTTTGATTATCGGATTGGTTCGGAGCGTTTATTGATTGCTGCGTCAAATTTGCAACAACAGCAAATTCAACTGATGAGCATGAACTTAAAAAATAAAGCATGGGACAAACCCAGCTTTATTCCAAAGCGTTCATTTAAGTCTGAAGATGTTTGCTTATATACCGATGCTCAAGGGCTGAGTTTTGCTTTTTTAGTAGGCGAAGAGGGGCTTGGTGAACAATGGTTGGTGGCTCAGCATGAGAAGGCTTTGGTTCAACCACAGTTGTTACGCCGTCTCAGTTTTCCACCTGCTAGTAGTGTATGCAAAGTGAATGATAGCACCGCAGAGCTGTTTATTAATGAAGCGAATGTTGGCGTTTGGGCATATCCAGCTCATTCTGAAGCAGACATGGTGCGTCAGGCGGTGGATCTTGTGCAACCCTTTGGTTCGATTCAAAGTTCACCTTCTACAATTGCGATTGTAGATGATCATGTCGCTGTACTCGATGCAGAAAAACCTTTGCTTTATCGTTATCAAAAGCAAGATAAGCAATGGAAAGCACAGCCACCTTTACAACTAGATATGGTGAAAGAAGCAGAGACTTTGAGTGTTCAAGGTAATTTAACCGATAAATCCTTGCTGATTTTAGATGATAAAACCGTAAAAGTGACGGATGCGGAATGGGAAACCCAGAACCTGACCAAAGTTCAAAATATCATCACCATTCCGGCAGAAGTGCAGACCGAGGGTGTGCCAAGTACAGGTGACGCGGCTGATGATCCTGCGATTTGGCATAACGCTGCACAGCCGAGTCAGTCCCGTATTTTAGCGACAGATAAACAAGGTGGTCTACAGGTTAACGACTTACAGGGCAAAACTGTGCAGTACTTGCCAGTAGGGCGATTGAATAATGTTGATGTACGCCACGGTTTTAAATGGGGCAATCAAACGGTCGATTTGGCTGTGGCATCGAACCGAGATCATAACAGCCTGCATCTCTTTGCGATTCAACCCAAAACGGGCAAGGTTTCTGTGCTCGGCGAGTTAGCAACTACATTGGATGATATTTATGGCATTTGTATGTACCGCGATGCTCAAGGGGAAATCTATGCCATTCCCAACGATAAAAACGGGACTTTTGTTCAATACCACATCACGGCTACACAGCAAAAATTAAGGGCTGAAGAAGTACAACGTTTTTCAGTGAAAACCCAACCTGAAGGCTGTGTCGTAGACGATGCCACAGGGCGTATTTTCTTGGGTGAAGAAGATGTCGCGGTGTGGGTAAAAGATCTCAACCCAAAATCTCAGCTTCCTATGCAGCAGGTGATTGGCGTAGGAGAGGTGATGCATGATGACATTGAGGGAATGGGACTTTATCACGGCAGAAACCAAAGTTATTTGGTGGTTTCAAGCCAAGGCAATGACAGCTTTGTGGTGCTTGATGCCGCAGCACCTTATACGGTTCGTGGCGCATTTCGTGTAGGCATCAATATCGACAAAGGCATTGACGCTGTGTCTGAAACAGATGGACTAGATGTGAGTTCCCTAAATTTTGGTGGCAAATGGAAGCAAGGCATGTTGGTGGTGCAAGATGGACGTAAACGTATGCCTGAAACCAATCAGAACTTTAAATATGTGCCGTGGGAAAAAATCGCTCAAGCCCTGCATTTGGACTAAATAACTCTTTAGTACTTTAGTACCTGAGTGAGTACATGGGCTGCTAAAGAATCACAGCCCATTTTAAAAATATATATGTACTGCACCATGCAGTAAAAAAATTGGAGTGCGTTATGCAAGCAACGATGGATCAAATGTCAGTTTGGATGTTGATTAGCCATGCCAGTGTGTTGGTAAAAGTAGTGATGTTGATTTTGGTTTTATCCTCAGTCGTAAGTTGGTATTTAATCGTGCGTCACGGCATGTTACTTCGTGGACAAGAGCAGCTTTGGAACCGCTTTTTAAAGAATTTTAGACAGCAAAAAGATCTCAATCTTTTACAGCAAGACTACCAACAGCCTGAACAACAAAAAGGAGTTGTCAGCATTTTTCAACATGGGGTTGATGAATACCATCAATTGATCAAAGATGAGCAACTTACTACAAGTGATGTAATTGATGGGGTAGAACGTCGTTTGCTCAGCAGCATCAGTGAAGAAGAAGAAAAGCTTCAGCAAAATCTTACCTTTCTCGCAACAGTCGGTTCAGTCAGCCCTTATATAGGCTTATTTGGAACGGTCTGGGGCATTATGAATGCGTTTATTGGACTGTCTGCCGTTGAACAGGCAACCCTAAATACAGTTGCGCCTGGGATTGCAGAAGCGCTGATTGCAACAGCCATTGGTTTATTTGCCGCTATTCCTGCGGTAGTGGCATATAACCGCTTTTCGGCACGTGCTGACAAGCTTTCCAGTCGTTATTACGGTTTTGCCAATGAGTTGCAAACGCGTATTTATCGTTTGTTGGGGCACACTGAGCGCGCTTCGCGTTAAGGAGCAACAGCCATGATTAAGCGTCCTCAAAAATTAAAACTCAATGCTGAAATGAATGTGGTTCCTTATATTGATGTCATGTTGGTGTTATTGGTGATTTTTATGGTGACTGCACCAATGTTGACGCAAGGCATTCAAATTGATTTGCCTAAAGTGGATGCCAATGTCATGCCCGCGTCACAACAGCAGCGTATTGTCACTCTATCTATTCAAGCCAATGGTCAGTATTACTGGAATATTGGATCAGAAGTGAATACCGAGAAAGTTACGGATCAGGCCATTGATTTAGCCACTATGCAACAAAAACTGGTTCCGATTATTCAAAAAGATAAAAGCTTACAGTTTTATGTACGTGCCGATCAGGATGCTGATTATCAACTGGTTGCACAGGCCATAGCATCCTTGCAAAAAAGTGGGGTAACGAACTTGGGGCTAGTGACAGAGGAACCACAATCATGATGACAACCGTTTCCAAAATTAGGTTTCGTGATCAAGGCCTAGCACTTTCGGTCACGGCTGGATTGCATATTGCGCTAATTGCATGGTTATGTACGGTTGAGATGCATGAAACATTGGCGGAACCCAAGCCGAAAACCATTCAATTATAATTTGTGCAAATACCCCCTCCAGCCAAACAACAACCTGAACCTAAAAAGCCTGAGCCGATAGTCGAAGAAAAACCCTTACATGAGCCTGTCAAGAAACAGCTTGAGAAACCTACTAAAATCCAACCGAAAACCACCAAGAAGTTTGTAGAGTCACAGAGCAACAAAATTGTACCTACAGCGTCTAAACCGACACAGCAAGTCGTGACGGAAAAGCAAACGGCAGTAGCGGAATCTCAGAAAACAGTAGATACGCAGTCTCAAGCGGATATACCAACTCAGACGAAGACCCAGAAATCAGGAGAACCTAAAGCACAAACTCATCCTGAATCATTTGATGTTAAAAATTATCAACCTGTTACAAAAATAGCACCAGCTTATCCTGAACAAGCTTTGGATCGTAAGCTGGAGGGGGATTGTACGGTGGTGTATAGCGTGAACGAAAAAGGACGGGTAGAAAATCCAAAGGCACAAGGCGACTGCCATCCGATGTTTGTACGACCTTCGATTCAGGCTGCTCTCACTTTTAAATATCAGCCTCGTCTCGTCGATGGCAAACCGACCAGTGTGTCGAATGTTAAAAATACCTTCCAATATCGTATTGAAAGTTAATTTTATGTACTAACTCAAACCAGAGCTGGCAGTCCATTCTTTCATATGTCTGTCTAGTTAAATTTGAACTAAATTCTTTTTAGCCTAAATCTTCTTTCTATCAAGAAACGTTTCAAATAGTGTCAGTCTACAGCACATTTTTCCTTGAAACGTTTTATGGAAACGTTCACAACCTACATATATTTAAGGGTTACTGCTTTTGTTTTTATGTGATTAATATTCTTAATGGCTAAATATAGGTCTTCATCATGTTGTTCTACTTGACTGAAAAACTTCGTGTCGATATCTATCAGAAGTCGGAGTATAGGTACGTTTTACGATTGATAGAACCGGTTTATTCAACTTAATGTCATCTCGTGCCATTTTAGCTTCCAAGCATTTAGTTGCTTCTTAAATAAAGTTCTTAAGATCATGTCGAGGTGATATGAAGTGAACAACACTTTTTGAATCAACTACACCATTCTTGCAAAATTCATTACTGATACGATGTTGACCTACTGGATTACAAAATCGTTGATGACCTTTGATGAGTAGTGAGGAATATTTTTTGGGTTATAAGCGTCATCTAAACTCGGGATTAATTCATCTATTTTCTTTGCTTGTATGAAATTACGTTTCAATTGCTCTTTTTGTGCAACAGGATCAACACCTTGATCGATGAGTAATAATAAACGTTTAGCTTCGGTACGCGCTTGTTCTAAGGTGTACACGGCATGCTTACCAATAGTTTTCCTTTTATTTAGGCCATTCGGCATGCGCGTTTCTATAAAATAAGTTTTAGACTGAGTAACTACAATACCAAAGCCAATGGTCATAGAGTCACGATAAAAAACCTTTTTTCCTGATGCTTCTAGAGGGAGACTATCGATAAATGTTTTTGTTAGCTTATGTCTTTGAGCCATTGCACTTTTTAACTGATTGAAACAATACACAGCAATATAGCACAATAATTTTAGAGCCTACCGTAATGCCTACTTTTGATGATTTATGCGGATTGAAGTGAACAGAGCGAGGGAGGAGTTCAGTTATAAGCTTATTGTTATTAAAATAAATAAAGTACTCCGAAGATGCCGCTGCATGTGTCGTTACCCTGAACCCGATGAGTTCAAGGTGGACGCGACGTATACTTGCTGGGTTTCCCACATGAAAGTGGGCATACACTCTAAATATACAGAACACATCCATAAGTTTAAGTATCGGCAGGGGAATAGACCCGCTGGCGAACACCTCAGAGTTGCCTTAAGTATAACGAATCTCACGCTGATGGCAACTCATACACCGCTACGAACTGTAAACAACTGGAGCAAGTGTTGATACTTTATTCAATTAAGTCGAGTTTAAACAAGTTCCGCAACGTCATCGATAATATTTGCCAGTAATCGTTCTGCGTGTGCATACTCTTGCAGTGTTTTATTCATCGACAACACTTCTTGCATTAACTCTAGTGCCACCATAATGATAATTTTACTGGGTTCTACCCGTGGCGCTTTACGGCGAAACTCATCATATTTATCATTTAAAAGCAGAGCTGCACGTTCAAGGTCGGCTTTTTCTTTTTCCGTTGTGACTAAACGAAAGCTATGACCTAAGACACGTAATTCAACGGTAATTGGTTCGCTCATGATTAAACTTCCTCGCCAGCTTCAGTAGGGTGGGCAAGTTGTTGAATTTCTTGCGCGTGATGATCTTGCTCTGTGCCTAAAATAGCCAAACGTTGGATGATGGCTTCGACTTTAGCTTTAGCATGCTCATTTTTTTGTAACAATCTTTCACGTTCTTGCTGAAGTGCTTGGATTTCTTGCTGAGCTTGACGCTGATCATTGTTCATTTTTTCTTTAATTGCACGTAATTCATTACGTTCAGCCAAGATTTCCTGAAAGCGATTTTTTAAATCCGTACAACTTTTTTCCAAACGACTATAACGATCGGCCAAAGCAGTCGCATCAGTGTTTAAGTGTTGATATTGGGTCTGAGCGCTGCTTAATTGCTCAGTTAAATCATCAATTTGTTCTTGTTTCTGGGTAATTAAGCCATTTTTTTGCACAACTTGAGAACGGTGCTGTTCTTCAGCATCCAGTTTAGCTGCATTTAAAGTGCTATTTTCACTTTCAAAATGAGCAAGTCGCGTTTTTAAAACGCCAATATACGCCTGTAGACGCTGTAATTCTTCTAACATATCGTGGTCGCACAGTGCTGCAAACAAAGGTAATATATAAGAAGTATAGAGATTGGATAAACGAATGCAAGACGATATTTCAGGTTGGTCAGAATGGCAGCCAAATTTTTCTAAAATTGAAGAGATTTCTAGCCCAAGTGAGTTACATGGTTTACTCACAGGTATCATTTGTGTAACTCAGGCACCGAGCCGTGAAGAGTGGCAACACATCCTCACGACTTTGGAAATTCCAGAGTTAAGCGAAGAAGCTTTGGCGTTGTTAGCCGATGAAGCAGAAGATGTCGCACATGCACTTTCTGACGATGAATTGGACTATTTACCATTACTTCCCGATGACACTCATACGCTGGCAGACCGTGTACAAGCTTTGGCGGATTGGTGCGCAGGCGTAGTGCTGGGCTTTGGTTTAGCGTCTGGTCATATTCGTCCAGATGAAATGGAACTGATCGAACATTTACAGGATGTGGCGGCAGTTGAGTTTGAAGAAACTGATGATAATGAAGAGGGTGAAGAGAGCTATCAAGAGTTATACGAGTTTGTACGTTTAATTCCTGTGAGCTTATCTGTAGGCCGCAAAAAGATTGCGGTTGAGGAAAGTTCTCTGCTTAAACACTTTCATAACAAGCAACAAATCGATCGTTCTGTAACAGAAGCGAACAATGTTGTAGAAATGTTTACGCCGCATCGCCCAAGCTAATTGGCATAAGACTTGCTGCGCGTACATGATAGGGTGCGCGTGGCACTTTATTCTTTGGTATAAAAAAGACAGATCAAACATGAAACTAACGCAAGTGGATTTTCAGGAACGCCGTGACCGTTTGGCTGCACAAATGGGTCCGAACAGTATTGCCATTATCGCAACCAGTCCAGTGGCGATGCGTAATCGTGATGCAGACTATAAATACCGTACCGATAGCAGCTTCTTTTATCTAACTGGTTTTGCTGAGCCCGAAGCCGTGGCAGTCATTGAAACCTTTGCCGAGGATGATGAAGACGGTTATAGCTACAGTTTGTTCTGCCGTGAACGTGACCGCGAGATGGAAATCTGGAATGGTTACCGCGCAGGTGTGGATGGTGCGGTAGACGACTATGAAGCTGACGAAGCGTATGCGATAGATTTGTTAGATGAAGAAATCATTGAAAAACTCTTAAGCAAAGAAAAATTATTCTATCGTATTGGGCAACAGCCCGAATTTGATGCGCGTGTAGCAAAATGGATCACGACGGCCAATGGCGAGTCACGTCGTGGGACTGCTGCACCTGCACAAGTGATACAGCTCGATCGTATTTTAGATGAAATGCGTTTGTTTAAATCAGAACAAGAAATTGCATTGATGCAAATGGCTTCTGATGTTTCTGCACAAGCTCATACTCGTGCCATGCAAACCGTTAAGCCAGGCATGATGGAATATGCTCTAGAAGCTGAGCTGAATTATGTATTTGGTCAAAATGGCTGTGTGCCGTCGTATAACAGCATTGTCGGTGGTGGTGAAAACGCTTGCATTTTGCACTATGTAGAGAATAACAAAGAGCTAAAAGATGGCGATTTGGTGCTGATCGACGCAGCGTGTGAATATGAATATTATGCTTCAGACATCACCCGTACTTTCCCCGTCAATGGAAAGTTCAGCCCTGAGCAAAAAGCTCTTTATAATGTAATTCTTGATGCACAACTTGCTGCAATTGACGCAGTGCGTGTAGGCAACTCATATAAAGAACCGCATAATGTTGCTGTTCGTATTTTAGTCCAAGGTCTACTTGATCTGGGGATTATGCAAGGTGATATTGAAGAGATAATCCAAAAGGAAAGTTTCCGTCAGTTTTATATGCATGGTACGGGACACTGGTTGGGTATGGATGTGCATGATGTGGGTTCATATAAGCAAGAAGGTGTGTGGCGTGCCTATGAAGAAGGCATGGTCGTGACGGTTGAACCGGGCTTATACATTGCACCTGATGATGAAACGGTCGATGCGAAATGGCGTGGTATTGGTATTCGTATTGAAGATGACATCGTAGCAACCCAAAACGGCCCACTGAATTTGACTGCGAAAGTGGTGAAGTCGGTAGAAGAGATTGAAGCGTTAATGGCGCGATAAATACCATTTACTGTATAAAAGCCGATCATGAGATCGGCTTTTATTTTTTATAAGGTGTTTATGGAGTTGTTAAATAGACAAGTAGAATAGTGTTCTTGCATAAGTCGTTTTTTGAACTGTATTGAAATCACAATGAAAGTTCCCTTTCCTTTTCAAAGGAGAGGGCTAGGGAGAGGATTTATATGAAGAATCATCCCTCATCCTGACGTTCTCACCAAGAGAAAAGTGACATTCAACACTCATTATATTGCCAATAAATGATCGTTTTTTTGACTTTTGCAATAGTTCTAATATTTATAAATAAAAAAATTTAGTTATTTCATCATCATTTTTATTCACAACAGAAATTAGGCAGCATGAAAGATTTATCTGATTTAAAGCATAGGATTCAGGCAAAGACGTTAGATTTAGTTACACAGAGAAATGGGGCTTCAGTGTATCAAGGGCAATCCTCTCAAGGAGAAGTCTTTATCAAAATAGCAAATAATCAAACGGCTAATGATCGTTACTGTGAAATCTTAGACGCTCTCAAAGAATTTCCACTAACACCAAAGGTATTAAATAAGTTTGAATGGGAAGGTTCTTCTATCCTTGTCATGAGTGCCATAGAAGGTAGGCAAGTCGATCAAGTATTAAAAAATTGTACGCGGGTACAGAAAATCTCTTTGCTTGGGAATGCAGGACGAGCTTTGGGCGAACTTCATCGTGCGCTTCCACAAACGCGCATATTGAATATGAGGTTCTGGCAAGATCGTGATGGCTTATCAACACATTGGGTATTGTGGAAGCAACAATTAGAATTAATGATCTCAAAATGGATGTCACGTATAAATCCATTGTCATCTGATTATCATGAGTTTTGCGACCAATTGAATCAGTTACGAAAATACGCTAAAGCGATATGTGAGCCGACACAGCTTCATTTACTGCATTGTGACTATATTGGTCGAAATATCCTTGTAGACAGAGAAAATCGGGTTTCGGGTATTATAGACTTCGAGGCTGCTCGTATTGGAGATGAGGTCTATGATTTAGCTAAAATTATTTGGGTGGATATAGATTTCTCTGATTTAGAATTACGAAATGCTTTTTTAGAGGGTTAGGTATGTACGTATAAGCAGACTGTGCCTAAAATGAAATTTCTATTCTATGTTGGCATTCAATGTCTTGCAGCAATCGCTTGGACAGATAAAAATCCTTCTGCTGATGGGACAAATGCTGTTTTTCGTGCTTCCGCAATTCGAACGTTGAGGATTGTGCTAAAGGAGCTAGAAGCACTTTGATTGAATTCTAATACTGTTTGTTATTCACCAATTAAAATGTCTGTTGTTATTCCAAAGTAGAAATGTCCTACCTTAAAACCAAATAGAAATGTCCTATATGGACATTTCCAAGTCAAGCACAGGATTTAGATTTCGTTGTTCAATCGCTGTTTTCTGTGCACGTCTGCTTGGCATCTTTTGAGAACGATTACGTTTGTTTTGCTGTTCCAGTTCTTCATGCTGTTGTTGGATATGATTCAGAACAGCACTCAACCGTTTATTCTCAACAATCTCTCGCTGATTCAGCTGACTTAATTTATCGAAGAGGCTGTAATTGATCTTTCGGCTATTATGCATGATGGCTACAGTACCATCCGGGTATTCCAGGAACTCAAGATACTTACCGATCAACCTCTGATTTTCTTCGGTGTTTTCCAAGAGATATACGCATTTATCATAAGTAATCGTCAGGCTATTCGTGACTCTGCGGGGTTCACGCCAGGTAAAAATATCATCTAATTGCTCGGCTGTTTCAGTGACAGAGCGGTGTAAGTTCTTAGGATTAAAGGCCATCTTTGCAAACTTGAGATTGAACTGCTCAATAAAGCAGGGCAACCACTTATTCGCATCTGCAATCGAACTGATACCTTCCAGACGCATCTCCTTAATCAGACGATCCTGAAGTGTCCTGTTGGCCCGTTCCACACGTCCTTTGGCCTGCGGTGAATTGGCGAAGATGATATCGATATTCAGGGTGCTGAGTACACGTCCAAACTGGGTAATCTTGGTGTCTTTCTTGCTGCTTTGATTCACTCTAAAGACTGAATGTTTGTCGCTGTAAAACGCTAAAGGCTTACCGTGCTGTTCGACATATAAACGTGTTGAAATCATATAGTCAAAAGTTGATTCTGACTCACAGAAGCGTAAATGCTGTAATTTGCCTGTGGCATCATCAATGAACACCAGTAGGCAGCATTTAGCAGCGCGTCCTTCAAACCAGTCATGGTGTGAGCCATCAATTTGGATCAGCTCACCAAAGCAATCCCGGTTGTAACGAGGCTGATACGGGCGCTTCAGGCGCTTGGATCGAGGAATCCATAAGTCAGCTGCAATCATCCAGGAACGCAGGGTTTCTACTGAAAGATCGAATCCATGCACGGTGGTGAGCTTTTCATGCGCTAAAGTGGGTCCGAAACCATGGAGTTGGTCAGAAATAATATTGAGGCATTTGAGTCTGAGTTCTTCAGGAAGTTTGGAATTGCTGATTTGGCCACGACCGGCATGGGCTAATGCAACTGGACCTTGGGCTTTGTATTTCTGCAGTAAGCGTCTGATCTGACGTTCTGAAATATGAAGTAGCTGAGCAGCCTGGGATTGAGTTATGCGTTGATCGCAGATTTCCTGCAAGACCGACAATCGTTTAAGTTCTTTATCCGACATAGACACCAACATATCAAACCGTCCGCTAAGGAAATCGCAAAAGTGCATATTCTAAAAGCGGACATTTTTACTTTGGAGAAACCGGACATTTCTATTTTGGAGTTACATCAATAATTTCGTATAAGGTGTATTATGTTAATTTTAGAAAATTTAAACATTTACCTTATAATTCAACTGTAGTTCATCCGCACTTCTCCCTCTAATGCCCCAGTTTTCTTTAGGAGTTTCAAATATAGTTATCTCAACATCATTTGAATCAATACCGCATAGATTGTTTATATTTTCGAATAGAGACCTAATAAATGCTTTTTTAGTCTCTTTTGTTCGTCCATCGAACATAGAAATTTCAATAATTATATAAGATTTACTGCGATCTACTGGATATACAAAATTCTTGGATTCTAGTGCGATAAAACGTTGAAACCTTTTCTCTTCAGGGTATTTTAATTCTTTAACTAAAGCCTGATGGATAGCTTTACTTAAATTATCACGATGTAATTCTATTGTTTCATTTAAAGCATAAATTTTTATCTGAGACATTACTTTCTCTAAATTAAAACCCTAATTTTAGCTTAGTTTCTCCCCTATTTAACATAATGGCGCTTATACGCATAACAGATGTAACTCCAAAATAGAAATGTCCGGTTTCTCCAAAGTAAAAATGTCCGCTTTTAGAATATGCACTTTTGCGATTTCCTTAGCGGACGGTTTGATATGTTGGTGTCTATGTCGGATAAAGAACTTAAACGATTGTCGGTCTTGCAGGAAATCTGCGATCAACGCATAACTCAATCCCAGGCTGCTCAGCTACTTCATATTTCAGAACGTCAGATCAGACGCTTACTGCAGAAATACAAAGCCCAAGGTCCAGTTGCATTAGCCCATGCCGGTCGTGGCCAAATCAGCAATTCCAAACTTCCTGAAGAACTCAGACTCAAATGCCTCAATATTATTTCTGACCAACTCCATGGTTTCGGACCCACTTTAGCGCATGAAAAGCTCACCACCGTGCATGGATTCGATCTTTCAGTAGAAACCCTGCGTTCCTGGATGATTGCAGCTGACTTATGGATTCCTCGATCCAAGCGCCTGAAGCGCCCGTATCAGCCTCGTTACAACCGGGATTGCTTTGGTGAGCTGATCCAAATTGATGGCTCACACCATGACTGGTTTGAAGGACGCGCTGCTAAATGCTGCCTACTGGTGTTCATTGATGATGCCACAGGCAAATTACAGCATTTACGCTTCTGTGAGTCAGAATCAACTTTTGACTATATGATTTCAACACGTTTATATGTCGAACAGCACGGTAAGCCTTTAGCGTTTTACAGCGACAAACATTCAGTCTTTAGAGTGAATCAAAGCAGCAAGAAAGACACCAAGATTACCCAGTTTGGACGTGTACTCAGCACCCTGAATATCGATATCATCTTCGCCAATTCACCGCAGGCCAAAGGACGTGTGGAACGGGCCAACAGGACACTTCAGGATCGTCTGATTAAGGAGATGCGTCTGGAAGGTATCAGTTCGATTGCAGATGCGAATAAGTGGTTGCCCTGCTTTATTGAGCAGTTCAATCTCAAGTTTGCAAAGATGGCCTTTAATCCTAAGAACTTACACCGCTCTGTCACTGAAACAGCCGAGCAATTAGATGATATTTTTACCTGGCGTGAACCCCGCAGAGTCACGAATAGCCTGACGATTACTTATGATAAATGCGTATATCTCTTGGAAAACACCGAAGAAAATCAGAGGTTGATCGGTAAGTATCTTGAGTTCCTGGAATACCCGGATGGTACTGTAGCCATCATGCATAATAGCCGAAAGATCAATTACAGCCTCTTCGATAAATTAAGTCAGCTGAATCAGCGAGAGATTGTTGAGAATAAACGGTTGAGTGCTGTTCTGAATCATATCCAACAACAGCATGAAGAACTGGAACAGCAAAACAAACGTAATCGTTCTCAAAAGATGCCAAGCAGACGTGCACAGAAAACAGCGATTGAACAACGAAATCTAAATCCTGTGCTTGACTTGGAAATGTCCATATAGGACATTTCTATTTGGTTTTAAGGTAGGACATTTCTACTTTGGAATAACATATTGAAATTTATCCTTCTTAATCAATACTTTAATTAAAGTTGTTCTAGTGCTCTGAACCCTAGAACGGCTTTTTATTGATTCTTCATGTTCCACGCCTACTATTTAATCAGAGCTCCAGATTTTTCATAAGTTTGCTTAAACAGTGTTCTGAACAAGTTTTGATGAAAATTAAAAAAACTGTCTTTTCAGAAATCATGGCAGGGCACTTTACTGTGAAAGTACGTAAAAACATCCATTTCATTATAAAAAAGAAAATCTTTGATGTAATATAAATCCATTAAAACTTATAGGTATTTGAAGTTTTTTACTTTAGGTACACCATAAAAAGGATAGAAGCATGCAACAAGAAGTCATCATAGTCGGTGGTGGTATGGTCGGACTGAGTCTGGCGTTGATGTTAGCGAAACAAAACATTGCGGTGAAACTTTTAGAGGCGATCAAATACCCAAATTATGATGATGTAAACCTTGCGCCATACCATTCTAGTTTTGATGCACGAAACAGCGCACTGTCTCGTCGTACAGTTCAAATTTACCAAGAACTGGGTTTATGGAGCGCTTTACAAGAACATGCAACGCCTATTTTTGAAGTAAATATCACCGAACAAGGTAGCTTTGGTAAAGCTCGACTCAAAGCAGAACAAGAAAAAGTCGAAAGCTTCGGGCAGGTCATCGAAAATGCATGGCTTGGTCGTGTGCTACTGACGGAAGTTCAAAAACAGCCATTCATTGAGCTGATTGATGGTCTGCAAGTCACTCAACTGACCCAAGATGCCGATATGGCCTACATAGAAGCGAGTCGTGGAGAAGAACAACTGTCATTACAAGCAAAACTTGTCATTGCTGCAGATGGACGTGATTCATTCTGCCGTAAAGCCTTAGGAATAGGCGCTTCGGAACATGATTATGATCAAGTCGCTATTGTGACCACGGTACAAACCTCAAAACCGCACAACCATGTAGGTTTTGAGCGTTTTAGTAGTTTAGGACCATTGGCACTGTTGCCGCTTCCAGGTGAATACCGTCGTTCAGTAGTTTGGCCTGTGAAAAAAGGCACAGAAGGTGAATGGTTGGGCGATGAAAATGATCAACATTTCTTAGATGCCTTACAAGACACTTATGGCGACCGTGCAGGAAAGTTTCAAAAAACAGGTAAGCGTTTTAGTTTTCCATTGTCACAAGTGCTAGCAGAAAAGCAGGCCGTAGGACGTGTGGTCTTAATGGGCAATGCTGCGCATACCATTCACCCCGTTGCGGGGCAAGGTTTTAACCTGTGCATGCGAGATGCGCACGTTTTGGTCCGTTATTTAACGGAGCAAATTGCGCAAAATGCCGACTTGGGCGATGCTGAGATATTGCAAGCCTATGAGGCTTCACGTTTGACCGATCAACAACGCGTGATTAAGTTCTGTGATTCGGTGGTGCGAGGCTTTAGCAATAGCAATCCAATCTTAAAATTTATTCGTAATACTGGTTTGGTCGCGTTTGATACGATTCCAGGCATTAAACCACTCGTTGCCAACTATGCCATGGGGCTAAAAGCATGAGTCATGTTCAAACTGATGTTTTAGATGTGGTGATTATTGGCGGTGGTTTGGTTGGTGGACTGACCGCCTTGCTTTTGGCACAAGGCGGTGTGCAAGCTACCGTATTGGATGCTGCACCTATTTTAGATGAACACAAGACCTTAAGTGTTGCAAACCCACGTGTCTTGGCACTCAGTCAAGCGACGATACACCTACTTAAAACCGTTGATGTTTGGGATAAAATTGCCCGCCAGATGCCGTATAGTGGCATGCAGGTGTGGAATAAAAATGGCTATGGTGAAATTAACTTTGGTCATGCGTCCAAGCAGGAACCACAAGGCGAACAAGCCCTCGGTTCTATGGTTGAGCCAAGTTTGCTTAATTTAGCGATTCAACAGCAGATGCTTGCTGTACTCAACGATTACCGCACCCAAGTTAAAGTTGCGCGTGTCGAAGAAGGTGTTGGGATGTGGTATATCCATTTGGCCGATGGTACGGTGTTGAAAACCAAACTGGTGATTGGTGCTGATGGTGCAAACTCTTTTGTACGGGAACAAGCGTTTATCGATATCGATGTGCTGGATTACAAACAGGCTGGTTTAAGCTGTGCCATTCGTACAGCTCAGCCTCATCAACACGTTGCACGTCAGATTTTTTTAGAAACGGGGCCTTTAGCATTTTTACCAATGGCAAGTTTAAAACCAGAGCAAGCAGGGCATTGGCAGTCTATAGTATGGACGCTCCCCGATGATTATGCAGAAGAATATGCTGCACTTTCAGATGCTGAATTTACCCAGCTGTTAACGCGAGAAAGTCATCACATGTTAGGCGAAGTGTTGGAAGCGACACCGCGTGCCACTTTCCCACTCAAAGCACGTGCTGCACAGCAATATGTTAAAGCGGGCTTGGCTTTAATTGGTGATGCGGCTCATGTGATTCATCCCTTAGCAGGACAGGGGGTGAATATTGGTTGTCTTGATGCGGCTGTACTGTGTGATGTATTACTACATGATCTAGCACGTGGCGTGTGGGCACATGAGCAAACACTGAAGCGTTATGAACACCGCCGTAAAGGACAAAATGATGCCATGATGCATAGCATGTCTGCCATCGGTTGGATGGAAACCACACAACTCTTTCCTTTGGTATGGGCGCGAAACTTTGGTTTGAAACAGGTTGAAAAACTGCCTGTATTAAAAGATGCTTTTATGGCACAGGCCAATGGTTTAGGGTTGCTCAAAGAGACGCGTTATGCTGTCTAAGAACGGAAGTGTCATTTTTTAGGCAGTCGTAAAATAAGATTACGATTTTGATTAAAAAAGATACGATTTTCCGTTGAATAAGACTATGCGAAAGGCTGAGAGCTTGTTAAATTTCAACATAATTGGAAACCAGTAATTCATGGGAACCTAAAATGTCATTTGTGGGGAGATTAAGATGACTGATTCAAATGATTATGATGATGTAGAAGACTCAGCAGTCGACGAAGACGAAGCTCAAGCAGCGGAAAAAGGCGCATCAGATTCTTCTGATAATGCTGCAAGTGATGGTGATGTTGCCGAAGCTGAAACACTTACGGTGACTGCAAAATTAAAACAACGCCAAGCACTTGAAGACGAAGTTGCGGCATTCCTTGCTCGCGGTGGCCGAATTACTGAAGTGCCAACAGATGAGTCTGCGAAAGACTAATAGAGTTAAAACACCACGCCTGACGTGGTGTTTTTTTTTGTTTTTTTAAAACTGATGTCCAAGTCACTTGTGCTTGAATGAGTCCTGTATCGTCGTTAATTGTTGTGCTAGACGAATGGTAGAGAAAAGGACTACTTTTTCAATAGACAGGCTATGCCTGTGATGATTGCGCCAACTGTGGCTAAAAGCATGTCTTGATGCGCGTCCCAAATATCACCTTGTTGCCCATTGTAGTTTTCAGCATCTTCAGGCGATAAGCCCATCGCAATAAACCATTCAATCCATTCGTAAATGAGGCTACTTGCCATCACAAATTGAATGACCAGCAAGAATAGGGTGAGTTTAGAAAGTTGGGGTAACCACACTTGAAACAGACGATAGAAAAATGGGTAGAGCAGTAGACCGTACGCTAAATGTACAAAGCGATCATACATATTACGTGTCCAACCGAAACTCTGGTTGATGTCTAGATTTAAATATTGGATTGACCATTCATTGTAGGGCACATAAGAATACAGATAATGCGCACCGAGTATATGAATCAGCAAAAAACCAATATAAAGCCTAAAACTGATTAAGCTGAGCCCCATTTTATAGAGGCAAAGGATCAGCGTCACCAACATGAATACGGTTCCGACCTGATGCAAAATATAAGAGCTGAGTTCAAGGGGGTGGATCGATGCGAAAGCAATGGCGACAGCGAGTACAATGAGCGCAATCCAATGCGGCTTTTTCAGTTGATAGTCAATGTGAGCTTTCGTTGTTGTACTTTTCAAGATTGTCATCATTTTTATTGGTTTTTCAATTATGCATCTAGGATATTCTTGTTTGCATTATAGATAAAAAAGCGAAGCCGAAGCTCCGCTTTTTTTCAATTTCTAAAAATTAGATTTTAGAAATTAAGTCAGCAACTTGTTTTGCTTGTTCAGCTGCGTTACCTGTATAGGTTGCAGGTGTCATTTCCGCTAAACGTGCGCGGTCAGCAGCAGGCACAGCTTCAAGTTCATTACCATTGACGAAGTCAACCATCATGTCACGTGTCATGGCTTGACCGCGAGTTAATGCTTTTAGTTTTTCGTATGGTTTTTCAACGTTGTAACGACGCATTACGGTTTGAATTGGTTCAGCTAGAACTTCTTGCGCATTGTTCAAGTCTTCATCAATACGTGCAGCATTGAGTTCAAGTTTACCAATGCCTTTTGAACAAGCTTCAAAAGCGATCAAGCTTTGTGCAAAACCAACACCCATGTTACGTAGTACAGTTGAGTCTGTTAGGTCACGCTGCCAGCGAGAAATTGGAAGTTTTTCGCCAAGGTGTGCCAGTACTGCATTGGCTAAGCCTAAGTTACCTTCTGAGTTTTCAAAGTCAATAGGGTTTACTTTGTGTGGCATCGTTGAAGAACCCACTTCACCATCTTTGAGTTTTTGCTTGAAGAAACCAAGCGAGATATAACCCCAAACGTCACGGTTAAAGTCGATCAAAATCGTATTGAAACGACGTAAAGCATCAAATAGTTCCGCCATGTAGTCATGCGGCTCAATTTGAGTGGTGTACGGGTTAAAGCTCAAACCTAAAGACTCAACGAATGCTTGTGAGTGTGCAGGCCAGTTGATGTCTGGGTAAGCAGAAAGGTGAGCGTTATAGTTACCTACCGCACCGTTAATCTTGCCTAAAAGCTCAACTTGTTTGAATTGTTTGATTTGGCGCGCAAGACGATAAGCTACGTTTGCCATTTCTTTACCCAAAGTGGTTGGGCTTGCCGTCTGACCATGTGTACGAGACAACATAGGTTGGTCAGCATGCTTTTCAGACAATGCCACGATTGAGTCAATGATTTGCTGCATAGATGCAATCAATACATCACGACCACTTTTCAGCATTAATGCATGAGACAAGTTGTTGATGTCTTCAGACGTACATGCAAAGTGAATGAATTCACTCGCATTTTTAAGCTCTTCGATGCCTTCAATTTTTTCTTTCAGGAAGTACTCAACGGCTTTAACGTCATGGTTCGTGGTACGTTCGATGTCTTTAATACGGTTGGCGTCGTTTTCAGAAAAGTCAGCAACAATTGCATCAAGTGCAGCATTGGTCGCAGCACTGAAAGCAGGCACTTCAGTGATTTCTGGACGGTTTGCAAGCGCTTGTAACCAACGCACTTCAACAGTCACACGAGCATGGATTAAACCAAACTCAGAGAGGAAAGGACGAAGCGCATCACATTTGCTAGCGTAGCGTCCATCTAATGGAGAAAGTGCGGTTAAAGCGTTCATAGCGATTCCTTAAACTTTGGAATTAAACGTAAAACTAAAAAGCCCGTCGATCATGTGTTAAATCACCTGATACTGTAAACGAGCGAGATCTTGAATATCTTTGAGCAATTTGCGTTTACTAAACACCATGCCCCATGAACTTCCACCGAGCTGACGCCATAAATGTGCCATTTGTAAGCCAGTAAAGAGGGACGCACGAATGCGGTTGGTATGCGATGAATCTTTAAATGCTTCTGCATTGCCCCGCACCATAATGCGTGGGTTAATTTGCCCAGCAGTGTCGACATAGGTTTGTGCGAGGTTGGCAATGATGCTTGGGTGTAAATAGTTATTATCGAAAAAAGAAAGCTGTCTTAAGATTTTTTGTTGGGACTGTTCAATAATTTCAACGAATTTGGGGTTGCTATACACTTTCTTTTCGAGTTGTAAGAGTGCCATGGCATAAGTCATGGGAAGTTTAGCAGTGGATAATTTGGGAATTCGAGTTTTTGGTGAGGTATTAAAGGGTTGGGTAATGCTACTTTCTAAGGTTTTTAGTCCTAAGGAGATGTCCGCCAGCTGATGAAAAAAGTCTAAAGTTTGTCCGCTTTGGTTGCCCTTCGGTCGGATATTTAAACTGGCTTTAATCAACTGTTCTAAATAGAAGTTACCGCTTTCCCCAATACTTTGCTGACCACTCAAGGCAGTCATATGCGTCAGTTGCGCGGACTGAAAAACAGCCGCTAACGCCAAAGCTCTATTTTGACGATCGTTCAAAGTTTGAGGCTGTTGAAACGGTAACTCAGCCATGTCTTAAAATCCTTTAAATAAAATCAGGTTTAGGAGCATTGGTATGATGAATCACGCCACCGCCTAAACAAACTTCACCTGAGTAGAATACGACACTCTGACCCGGAGTCACGGCACGTTGGGGTTCATCGAACTCAACACGTACGCCACCTGGGGTAGTCGGATCATTAAAGATCACACAATCTTGGTCATCTTGGCGATAGCGCGTCCGAGAGGTACAACGGAAACCTGTTTCAGGAATCTGCATTTCACCTGCGACCCAGTCAATCGTTTCACTCCAAAGCGCAGTACTTTGCATCAGTGGATGTTCATGACCTTGACCAATCACCAAACGGTTGTTTTCAATATCTTTATGTAGAACGAACCATGCGCCTTCAGCCACACCTTTCAAACCACCAATACCAATACCACCGCGTTGACCGAGCGTATAGTACATTAAGCCGTGATGTTCACCAACCTCTTTGCCATCATCTAAGACGATTTTTCCAGCTTGTGCAGGTAAGTATTGTTTTAAGAAGTCATTAAAACGACGTTCACCAATAAAACAGATGCCTGTTGAGTCTTTTTTCTTCGCTGTGACTAAGTCATATTGTTCCGCAATTTTACGCACTTCAGGCTTTTCAATTTCCCCTACAGGGAACAACGTCTTATTAATTTCACGGCCATGCACAGCGTGTAAAAAATAGGTCTGGTCTTTGTTTTTATCTAAACCACGCAGTAAAGGTGCGTATTCCTCACCTTTAGAGTTGGTCATAGTTTCGCCGCGACGTGCATAGTGACCAGTCGCAATAAAGTCTGCGCCCAGTTGCATAGCATGATCTAAGAACGCACGGAATTTGATTTCTTTATTACATAAAATATCTGGGTTTGGAGTACGGCCTGCAGCATATTCCGCTAAGAAATGCTCAAATACACGATCCCAATATTCCATAGCAAAGTTAGCGGTGTGTAGCTTAATCCCTAGTTTGTCACAGACCGCTTGAGCATCGGCTAAGTCTTCCATAGCTGTGCAGTATTCCGTGCCGTCGTCTTCTTCCCAGTTCTTCATGAAAAGACCTTCAACTTGATAACCTTGTTGAAGAAGAAGAGCAGCAGAAACAGATGAATCTACACCACCCGACATACCGACGATGACACGTTGTTGCATAGGACTAGGCATCCAAACTTGAAATAAGGGGAGAATTTTGGTGCTCATAAACGAGCGATAAAGGATATTTTTGACCCGCGAGTGCGTCTTGAACCGCTTTAATCACCAATGGACTACGTGCACGGGCCGTTTCGAGTAGTTCATCCAAAGTCATCCATACTGCACCCACGATACCTGTATCGAGTTCAGCGGTTGAACTGTGATGAAGTGACTGCGCTAAAAAGCAGAAACGATAATACGTGCGATCTGGAAACATGGGTGGTGTATAGGTATAAATGCCCAATAACGCATCTATAGACACTTCATGTCCAGTTTCTTCCATAGTTTCACGAATGGCAGCTTCGATGAGTGTTTCACCTGATTCAACATGGCCTGCAGGCTGGTTAAATACAGTGTGTGTCACACCCGCAGTATGCTCTTCTACAAATAGAAATTTTCCGTCTTTTTCAACAACAGTTGCGACGGTGACGTGAGCTGTCCAAGCGGTCATATAAAAGCACCATGGGGTAAAAGGGCTATTCTACAAAATTTAGCCGTGCGTGGCTATGGAGATTTGCTTTGGTTTGAGAAGTGTTAGGAAGCGGTTAAGAAAATAAAAAATGACAAAAGGGCGCTTGTAAGGTAACACCACATAGACATTATACAGCATCGACAAAATATCATGAGGCAGAATGCAAGCCAAGCGAGTGCTGAAATTGGGTTGGTCTGGGGGAAATTTATCGTTTAAATATTTGTCTAACCCAATTTGCCAATTAACTCCACCAATATCTAAGTATATGAAAGAAAATAGGTGCAGAAAAGCAAATAGAATCAATGCGGTCTAGCATTCCGCCATGGCCATGAATGAGTTGTCCCCAATCCTTAACACCACGATCACTTTTAATCGCAGACATAACGAGGCCGCCAAAAAAGCCAAAGATACAAACAACCAATCCAATACAAGCAGCTTGAACATAGCTAAACGGTGTTAACCAAGCCATTGCAGTCCCTAAAGCTGTGGCTAAGAAAATACCACCGAGTAGGCCTTCGACTGTTTTTGATGGGGATAAAACGGGTGCAACTTTGTGTTTGCCAAATAATTTTCCACACACATACTGTAACACGTCAGAGGCTTGAACCACCATAATTAACCAAATGGCTAGCCAAATCGGTTCACCTTTAAACTCTGGGAGTTTCAAATTCAACAATGCTGGAACATGTGAAATACAGAATACGCTGACCATGAGCCCCCATTGAATTTTTGAACTACGTTCTAGAAAATGGGTGGTGTCTTCTTGTTTTAAGCTGGCAATAGGAATTAATAAAAATACATAGAGCGGAATAAAGATTGAATACAGGCCATACCAGTCGGTATAAATCAAATAATATTGATAGGGAATAACAAAATAGAATGCAATCAGTAATGGAAAATAATCGCCCCGTCTGGTCGGCAGTAAGCTAATGAACTCACGTAGGGCAAACAAAGAGATAATTCCAAATAATACAATAAATGCGGTTTTTCCGAGTAAAATTGCAGCAGCAATCACGATGAGCATGACCCACCATGCATTGATTCGTGCATTTAAGTTATCGATAACTGGTGAAGATTGAGAGCCTGCTTTTTGTTTGAGAATAAAACCAACAGTTGAAGCAAAAACTAAAATGCCTGCAAAAATAGCAAATAGGGCATAGGTTTTATTAAGGTTGTCTAACATCATTGATTTTCAACCTCTTTTAATTTTAATAATTGTTTTTGCGCATAATCTATAAAGATGGCCTTATCCATGTCTAAATGTTGCTCTAAAGGGCAACCAAAACATACGGTAGAAAGCAAAGGTAGAGGGATAAATGCGCCTTTGGGCATAACCCGTCTTAAATTTGAAATCCAAACGGGAACAATTTCAATGTCTGGAAACTGTTTGTGCAAATTATATAAGCCACTTTTGAAGGGTAGTAATTCAATATCATCATTTAGATTGCGCGTACCTTCAGGGAAAAAGATAATCGAGTAACCTTGTTCAAGCGCATCTTTAACGGGTTGTAATGGATCAGTATGATCATCTCGGTTACGCTGAATCGTTATACCATTGAAGGTATCTTTAATAAGGAATTGGCGAAAGCCATCTTTCAGCCAATAATCAGAAGCAGCCACAGGCTTGGTTTTCCGTCGCATGATTGTCGGCAAAGATGACCACAGCAGTATAAAGTCGATATGGCTATTGTGGTTGGCGTAATAAATACGCTGTTTGGGCACAGGCTGGCAACCGATCCATAAACTACGTGTACCCGTTAGCAGACGCGCTCCACGCCGTGTAAAAAATGCAATTAAACGGGCGATAGAATGAGTCGCAAAATGACTTTGAGGTTGCTCTAAAGCTGTTTTTTTCTCGTTTTGAAGCGGAGTTTTATTCATTGCATAAACCAATTTTATCAATAATTTCAATGGACTTTTAGCCAGTAGAAAGAGGTTTATTGTGCCAATAATTTATAAATTAGAATCATTAGAACTATATATTGTATAAACAATACAGTTATTTGCAGTTTAAACAAACGGAAACAGCCTGCAAAGCGCAAAGACCAATCTCGACCCACTTTCGATTTTGGTATGAGCTTAAATTGCAGTAATGAGTGATCAAACTGTTGCGTTAAGTCTTCGATGGCTACTGTATTAGATTGTTGCGCAATCACTTCAATGAGTTCAGCATCAAATTTCAACCTGAGTGCTAGGTAATGCTGTATCGCCATCAAACCGAAACATAAAAAAATTAATATCCAAAACTCAAGAGATTGCCAGCTTTTAAGTAGTATAGCCAAAATAGTTAAGACAAACGCGATATAGCCTGAAAATAACAAACCATACGTTGTAGATAAAAGTTTTGCCGCCACATAAAAGTGCATTTTCATGAGGCCGATCCTTTGAGTTTTAACTGATAAGTATTGAGATTTTTGATTTGTACGTCGTTCAGTCTAACCCATGGTCTAGCGGATTGAACTATTTGAATGGCCTCATTTACCTGTGTTGCATGCTGCTGTTGCATAAGCCAAGCGCAGAGAATAGCGTTACTTCTGGAATAACCCAGCGCACAGTAAATTAATACATGCTGTTGTGTGCTCTGGCTTGAAGCTGCTGTCATTAATTGGTTGAACACTTCAACCGCATGTTGAAGTTGGTCGGCCTGTAAAGGAATTAAGTCTAAACTTGAGTATTGAAAATATGAATTTTTTGAATTCACTGGCAACTCTGCAACACAATCAAAAACGGCCTGATATTTTTGTGTTGTAGAACGTGTTGGGATGCGCCCTAAAAAAATGGTCGTGTTTTCAATTTTTAAAATTTGAGAGTCTTCGGGATGTTTCTTTGTCCAGATTCGACTGTTCAACCACGCAAAGATTAGGTAAGGGGCAAATAACATTGTAGCGGCAATGCTCAAACTTCCATCTGCTTGCTTTTGGAAGAAATGAGGGCGAACTAAATAGTAGCTTAAAGCAATGCCAAATAGACTGATTGCTGGATAAAGTAACCATAATCCCCAAGGTTGGAACAGATAGGCCAAGATTAGGAAAAGTAATGTGCCGCATAGGTAATAACTGCCTAACTTTAAATGCTTTGGCGTTAAAGTCTGCAAACCATCTTTTTTAAAGGGTGATTTTGCCGTAATCGGGAACAACCAAAGACATAATGCGCCTACCAATAAACCTGTTGGGATATCGATAAAATGATGTTGCCATGTGGTGAGTACCGATATGCCAATTAAAAATGACCAAAGGTCGACAAAGTATTTCCACTGACCTGAGCTGTGTCTGCGGAAGAAGTCCCAAAGGATGACCAATAAAACGATATGGAGAGAAGGTGCTTGGTTAAAAGGTTTATCAAAACCCATCAAAACATCAAACCATAGGCCAAAAAAGCCATCTAAAGGTGGTCGTTCAAAACTAAATTTGAGTGGAAAAAGAAGAAAGCAACTGATTGAAATTAGCTGTGCGCTAAATAGCCGAAGTGCATGCTGTTTCAGCTCAAATTTATTCCAACATAACAGCAAAGATAGACCGTAAAAAAGATCAATGGACCAATATGGCACGATGCTCCATGACCAAAGCGGGATGTGTTTTTCCCAGTCATAGACAATACTCGGCACATTGGGCAGTTGCGATGCATAGTGATTTGCAAATCCATAAGTGAGAAAGAAAAACGGTGCAAGGAAAATCAAACACAGGATTCCCCATTTCCAAGTGCCTGTTTCTTTTTTCAGTATTTGCATAAAACGTCCACAGATTATTATTTTAAAGTTTTACATGGATGACATGATTCAAAGACTGATCATGTCATCCTGTGATTTTAAAGCTTTTGGGCAACGGACACGGTAAATATTCCAAACTCATCAATACATTGATCTACTTTTTTAAAGCCAGCAGCTTCAACGAGAGCATCCATTTCTGCTTGAGAGCGTAAGCGCATGACCCATGCATCACCTTCACGATGTGAGGTTAAAGCTCTTGCAATAAATTCTTGCTGAGGATGCCAAATTTGACCTGTGTAAATTAAATAACCATCTTTGAGGATGGCTTTGCTTAAGCCTTCCAGTGATTGTCGCAGCAGGTCATTATCACTAAACAATTCATATAAACCAGAAACGACAGCCAACGTCGGTTTCGGTTTAACAGATGCAAGGGATTGTGTATCAAATGCATCGGCTTGAACAAATTCAGCGACATCACTTAAGCCTCGTTCTGCAATCATTTGTTGCCCAGCTTGGACATTAATATCACTATAATCGCGCAATAAAATCGAGTCTGGGCGTTTCGGAAGTTGTGTAACCGCATCTAAAATATAACGACCGTGTCCTGAAGCAATATCCATAATTCTGAGTGGTTTACGTTTTTTGATAAGAATGTCAGCGTATTTCTGCACCAGATGTTCAATGTTCTGTTTACGGACACGAATACCACGCCAACCAATCGCATTGAGATATTGTCGGTCAATGATTTTACCAATTGGGTTGCTACTTTCAGTTTGATTGCGATAAACGAAGTCTAAAGTGCTACCTGAGTCATAGCCTGTATCTTCGCCAATTTTTAAGCCTTTAGACAATTGGCTACCGATTTTCAAATTCTTTTTGGTGATTTCCCAAAATGCATTCTTCATGGATTTCACAGGCAATGGAGAACTTAAGTTTTCAGCAATGGCACAACTTGAACCAATTTTATCTGCATTTAAAAGATCAGGTGCTTGATATTCCACAGCAAAACATTGCTGAATAAAACGACGGATTTTTTCAGTCGCTATATGACGGTCTTTTTCACCCAAAGTATCGTGAAAGAAGCCATCTAATATATGAAATTCTTTTTTGGGATGCGGTAGTTTTTGATAAAACTGTTGCTGCGGTTTTTGGAAGACCACAAAATCTGAGCCTGAACATAAAACTTGTGTTGGAACAAAGATATTTTGTGCATCCGCGACAATACGTTTTGAAGCATCATATAGCCCCAATAACATTCTGACTGAAATCGCTTTGGCAATTTTGGGGTCGGTATCATAGCTTTGAGCACGTTGTTTATCATGCGTGAGCATATTGGCTTTTACATAGCTTTGTATAAAGAAATTGCCACGCAACTTTGCCATCACCCTTAAGCTTGGTTCAGCAAAAGGCACATATAATTTAATATCAAAAGCAGGAGAGGCTAAGCAGAGCGCACGAATTCTAGGTGCATAATCATGCACCCAAGTTGCAGCTAAAACAGCACCAACACTTTGAGCGACTACGGCAATATTTTCCGCAGAAATGGCATATTGCTGTTCAATATGTTGTACGAAAACTTGAATGTCTTTGACACATGCAGAAAAGCTTGGCGCATCACCTCGCTCACCGGGCGAATGACCATGGCCACGTGCATCCCATGCAAAGAAATTGAAATCTGGTAAATTAAGTTCGTTAACTAAATGTGCCATACGCCCCGAGTGTTCATGGCCACGGTGAAAGAGAATAATGGCTTTTTTTGTTGTAGATGGTGTAGCCGTTGCCCAGTGTTGGTAAAACAGTTCGGTCCCATCATGACTGGTAAAAGTGTGTTGACTATTGTTATACATCTATTTTTACTCTGAATAATAAAATTATGAAGAAGTTGTCTTTAAACTATTTTTAATTCGGTTAAATATGGTGAGCAGAAGCAGTAGAGCAATGAGAATAAGAATGCCATTACAAATTCTACTGAGAAGTTGTAGATTTGTACTGATGTACGGAAATATCACAATAATAACAGCAATTAAACTGAGCCAAAAAGCGCGATCACTTTTACCCATTGGGCCATCGTAACGCCGTTCTTGGCCAATAAGTGGCGCCATTACACCTGTATATTCGCTGAGCAGGGCAAGAAAAATGACAAGCAATAATAGTTTTGCATTAATAAAACCAAAGGCAATAAAACAAAGATAGAGTGCAGTATCGGAAATAATGTCACACAATTCATTATAAAAAGCGCCCAAGTTGGACTGCTGTTTAAACTCACGCGCTAACATGCCATCAATTGCATTGAAGGCCATACGAATGAGCATCCACAATGGAAATAACAACAATAACCATGAAATAGGATGAGTCAGATAATAGCAATATAAGAAATAGCCTAAGCAAATTGAAATAAACATCGCCAATAAAGTGACTTGATTTGCTGTAATTCCACATTTATATAACAGTTGTACAAAAGGTCGTAATAGATTTTGAAATGCTGGTTTTAATTGATAGATAGATGGCATCGTTTTAATAATTAATAATAGTTGTTGAAATTTTAGTCAGATTGCACAAGGTTTATCAAGTGCTATTAAAAGGCTAAAAATTAAATGATTTCCTTGTATGAATTTTCGGTGTTTATATTCACAGCATCGTCAGGCAATATGATATGCGAACAAAAAACGCAAAGGCTTTGCAGCAGATTCTAAGAACATTATTGTATTTGTCAAATGCGAGAGAAATACCCCCAATGATTATGACTCTAAATAATGCCCCGATACTTTGACATAGTTTTGTGCTGAATATGGTAAGAATGCCAACTCTTTTTCTGTCAGAGGACGAACTTTTTTGGCAGGACTACCGACATATAAGTAGCCACTTTCCAGCACTTTCCCTGGTGGAACCAGTGTTCCTGCGCCAATCATCACATCGTCAGGAATGATGACATCGTCCAAAACAATGCTATTGATACCAATCAAAACACGGTTGCCGATGGTACAGCCATGTAAGGTGACATGGTGACCAATGGTGACATCTTCGCCAATGATTAAAGGCGAGCCATTTGGTTTATCTGCTTTTTTATGACTAACATGCAGCATTGCATGGTCTTGTACATTCGAGTTTTTACCAATCCGAATATGGTTTACATCACCACGAATCACTGCAAAAGGCCATACAGAAACATTTTCAGCCAATATAACATCACCAATCACTACCGACATTTCATCGATATAGCAGTTGTTGCCAAGCTGTGGAGTGCTGTTCAAATAGGGGCGAATATTTTTAGCCATATTGGTGTACTGCCTTTGCGTAGGTGCCCATTATAAAATAAAAAAGCACCCAGACCGAGGTGTGGATGCTTTAACTTAAGTCTAAGTGTTGCTTAGAATAAGTTTGAGAAGAATTGTTTGATGTGGTCAAGCATACGTGCAAAGAAACCTGCTTCTTCAACATCTTTTAGCGCAACAAGTGGTTTTTCAGCAATCACTTTACCATCAAGGCTTGCTACATATTTACCAACCACTTGACCTTTTTTCAACGGTGCGGTCAGTTTCGGTTGAACCACAAGTTGTGTTTTGATTGCGTTGGCTTGGCCTTTCGGCATCGTTACGTTGAAGGTTTCAGCTAAACCAATTTGTACATCACTTTCTTTACCAAACCACACTTTCGATTTTGCTAAAACTTGGTTCGCAGCTTGAACATTTTTAGTTTCAAAGTTTGCATAACCCCACGCTAAAATTTCACGTGTTTGCGTTGCGCGTTCTTGCATGCTTGGCGCACCAAAAATCACAGAAATCAAACGCATTGGGCCACGTTTAGCCGAAGTTGTTAAGCAATAACCCGCTTCGTCAGTATGACCAGTTTTTAAACCATCGACACTTGGGTCAGTATAAAGCAGGGCATTACGGTTGCCTTGTTTGATACCGTTAAAAGTAAATTCTTTTTCAGAATAAATCGGATAATATTTTGAACTGTCGTGAATGATGTGCTGTGCAAGCGTTGCCATGTCTTTAGCGGTCGAGTAGTGACCTTCAGCAGGCATACCTGTTGAGTTCATGAAGCTGGTATTGGTCATGCCGATACGTTTTGCTTCAGTGTTCATCATGTGAACGAAAGTGCCTTCGTTCCCAGCAATGTGTTCAGCCATAGCCTTAGATGCATCATTACCCGATTGGATGATAATGCCGCGTAACATCTCTAATGCAGTCGCAGTACCATTTAATGGCACATACATACATGATTCCGAACTACTACCACGACACCAAGCAGACTCGTTCATCCGAACTTTTTCATCTTCGGTTAGCTCGCCCGCCAACAACTTTTGCTCAATAATGAAACTCGTCATCATTTTTGTCATTGACGCTGGTGCTAATTTTTCATTTTCATTTTTAGATGCGAGAATTTGCCCAGTCTCATAATCCATCAGCACATATGATTTATTATTTAGTTCTGGTGGTGAGGATAAGACAGTTGCTGCAAATGAAATGCTTGGTACGAGTAATGCCGCAGCAAGGGCGCTTTTTTGAATCATTCTAAGGGGTTCCGATTTCTTTAGTATAAGCACGAGAGCTTTGCATTTTAGGACAAAGTTCTGCCGACTTCTACGGGAGAAATCGGCTTATTTCAAAGATATTGTAACCAATTGGTATTATTTGCTGTAAGTGCTCAATTCTTTACAAATTTCTTGGTTTTTCGCTTTACCTGCTTTTTTCGCATCGGCTTGAGCTTCGGCTAAAATAGGCTTAAATTTTTTCTCTTTACTGAGGCTTTTAAGGTATTCAGTCGGGTTTTTCTGTTGCGGTAGATACTCTTTGGCCAAAGTGTTGTAGCCATTTTCAAACTGACTCTGGTCTGAAACGAGGCTTGGACAAACTTCTGATAGGACGTAAATTGCAGCCAACTCTTGCTGCGTCACTTGTTGCAGTGGAGTCACTTCAATATTTTCGTCTTTATTGGCTGCATGAGCCGAACCAATGGCAATCAAAGAAGAACCACAAACTGCCAAAATCACTTTTTTCATTACATTCAAATTCATTCTAAACCCTAAGTGCATACATGTTGTTGCCATAATAGGATGAGCTTAAACAAATTTTAAGTAAATGTAAGCGCAAAAGTGTATAGAAGCTGTTGAAGTCGCTTCATCGTTTTTACATTTTTCAGTCAAATAAAAAAAGGATGAATAACCCCATTATTCATCCTTTTTTGCGATGTAGATGTAGAACTTGAATTAACCTTCAAAGTTTACAACGTCATCACATACTGATTTTTGTTCTGCTTTGTCTGTACCATTAGCATCTGCACGAGCTTCTTTCAGAATCGACTGGTATTCGCTGTCTGACTGCAATTTTGCATAGGTCATCGACTTATCTGAGTAGTCTTGTAAATAGGTTTGAATTAAAGTTTGAATGTTGCTTTCAATTTTAGGGCCTTGACCCACCAAAGCAGGGCAAAATTCGGTCATGACTTGCGCTGCTGCAATATCTTCTTTCACGATGGTGTTGGCTTCTTCTGTGCTTAATCCCTCTAGTGCAAAAGCAGATTGAGAGATCATGATAGCCATGCCTAATCCGAAGAAATTACGTAATGTTAAGCTTTTAATCATTTTTAAAATCACATATTTATGGTGGATGCGGAGACTCAATATATATATTTTCAATTAGAATTCAATGAAAAGTTCTGACCAGTCATTTTTTAATAAAGTTTTTTGTTTTGGACTTTTTAATCGCCAATGATCATCCTAACGACTTCTAATCTTCAGTTTTGGCAGTCTTTAGGATGATCTGCTTGTTGGTGCAGGAATAATATTTAGGGATAAAAAATGCTTACGATAGGTAAGCAGTGAACTCAATAGCGCTTAGATGAGAGCTATTGGGTTTGATGTTCAAATGATCAAATATTGAGAGCTAAAAAGCACTATAAGCTTCGAATAGCCGTAATCTCATCTTGTGTAATGTTGAGTGACTCTAAGAATTTTTGATGCTCTTCAGGTTCCATCTCTTCAAATTTTTGATGCCACTTAATCATATCTTCTTTTGATAAACCTGCTGCGATCATAATCTCTACCCATTTGGCTTTATTCACGAACTTTTCCTTTAATAAAATGGACTTTTTCAATAACTCAATGATGGCTTTTTGATGAGCTCTTAAGTTATTGATCTCTTGTTCCAATGCCCGAAAATGATTTTCCAAGATCTGCCCTTGGGATATGCTAAGTGGTTCTAAAAGCAAGCGAATATCTGAAATGGATAGTCCGTAAGAACGGTAGGAGATGATGCTTTTAAGACGCTCAATTTCACTTTCACCGTACCACCGGTATCCATTTTCAGCGATTAAGCTTGGTTTTAATAAACCCTGTTTCTCATAATAGAGAATAGTCGTTCTGGATAAACCGAGTTTTTTCGCTAAGCGAGATACAGTAAGCATAGTTTCCATCATTCGTTCATTGTTCCATTAAGCTAAACCCTTTACTTATAGACGGGTCAATCAGGTGAATTCAAAAATATCGCAAATTAAACTGATGCGAACAGAACATTTGCCATGGCTTATTTTACAGCTGTCTTTACGGGTAGCGAGTAACAACAGCTTAGGTGTTTAACTCAGCTCAGCTTGGTTTCAAGTCCATTTAGAAAGCGGATGAATAAGTCTATGGACGTTGTGTTATTGAAAGCCATAAACAGCCTCTATGGGCGAGGTCTTTGAAATTTAAGATTGATTTCAGTTGTGAGCACTATTATTCAGCATAGACAAAAGAATAAGGTTTGGTGCGTATCATGACTGAAGAAAAAATATTGCATGAGGTGCTGAGCAAGGTGCCTGAAGTCACTTTGTTGTTTTGGATCATTAAAATTGCGGCAACAACACTGGGTGAAACAGCGGGGGATGCTTTATCCATGTCGCTTAATCTGGGATATATCGTAAGTACGGGCATCTTCGCCGTTATTTTTGCAATATTCGTTGCAGCACAGATTAAGACCAAAAAATATAATGCATTTTTTTATTGGTCTACAATTATTGCAACAACAACTCTAGGGACAACTATAGCGGACTATGTTGATCGTACCTTAGGACTGGGCTATTTAGGTGGCAGTCTAATCTTATTTGGTTTGCTTATTTTATCTTTATTAGCGTGGTACTACAGCAGCGGGTCAATTGCGGTACAGAGTATTCAATCTTCCAAAAGTGAAGCGTTTTATTGGCTGACCATCATGTTTTCCCAAACATTGGGCACAGCGCTAGGGGATTGGACAGCAGATACGCAAGGGCTGGGCTATACCAGTGCAGCACTTATCTTTGGCGGTTTACTTTTATTGCTGACCATGCTTTATATGTGGACCAAAATCTCTAGAACTTTCTTATTTTGGGCTGCATTTGTACTCACGCGGCCATTAGGTGCCGTACTGGGGGATTTCCTAGATAAGCCCATTAGTCACGGAGGGTTGGATCTGAGTCGATTTGGCGCATCTTTTGTTCTATGTGGTTTTATTGTCTTTTGTTTGGTGGCTTTTAAACCCAAAGCAGCAGCGACCGCTCACTAAATAAGATATCAAGTTGAACATCTGCTCAATTCATGATGATCCATACAAAAATCGCTATTCTTCATTGTGTTTTTTAGTACAGAACATTTTTAAATTTTATGATCTGAATAGAGTTAGCTTTCATTTGAGGGCTATTTCAAGTTTTAGTCATAGAAGTGTCATTTTATAGCTAGAAACTTAAACCTTATTCACCCTCAGATATTTTATACTGCCGTTTAATGTTTTGCGTTTTCACTCCCCAAATGGACGAGGCCGTTCTACTTTGGTGATGCTTAAAACTTTTCATGCTATCAAACACTTCCTGCACCTCCCAGATAAAAGGGTCGTGGCTTTGCTTGACCTCAAAAGAAATGCAGCCTTCTTCTTGATGAGTTAATTCAATATGTGCTGGAAGGAGTTCTATCACCATACGGACTTCTTCTTTAGACACACAGATTAATAGGCCATTGAGTTTAACCATAGGACTCCTTATTGATCTTCGACATTGTTAGCGTTGGTTTGTTTAGCCGAATTCATATCATGTCTGACGCGACTAATCTGGTCATATATGACTTTACGCATTCGGTTTATTGCACCCAGCGGTTTATGTTCAGCTAATGCATGCCATGGTGTAAAGGATAGATTTTCACAAAACTTATTTTGCTCTGGGGTATCAAAAACTTGCTGAGGAATACGAATTGTGGCCACCTTATAGAAAGGAGCTTGGTCTTCTTTCCATTCCGTCATCGAGTCTTCAACAGACATTGAGCTGGATGTCCGAGGTTGTACTAGAAACTCCATGCAGGCATCACGATCTTGTAAGGTCGTTCGAAGTGCCTCTTTTAAAAAGTTCTTTTGAGGAGTAACTGGAATCGGGCTAACAACGCTTGAACATGCACGAGCAGAGTACTTTACCGCTTGACGATGATCGCCGACTCCTAACTGATAGGGCACCATAGACCAGTATCTGGTTTGCAGTGGATTTGAAATTTTATTTCTAGTGTTCAAGGCAATCCAAGTTCCTTTGGCTCCTAATGCAAAAGGGACATGCAGTTTTTTTAGAAATCGATCGCTATTGATATCTTGTATAAATGATAGATAACGAGCGGGGTCATTTACAAAGAATACAGGGTGATTGATCATAATGAAGTCTTGCGTAGCCGCAGGTTCATCTAAAAGGTTTTTCTCTGGCACGGCTAAAAGTTTGATCGCCATGCCGCGTGCATCTTTTTTTATATCCGCCTGTTTTGCATTACTCGATCCATTCGAAAAACGAATCCATGCTTGATAAGTTTTTCCCGGAATAAAAACACCATAAGCCATGTTTTGAGGCAATGTTTCGTTTATCTTAAATTCTGCACGTACGCAACCATGTGCTTTAGGGTGCGCATCACGTAGCGCGATATCTGTGGAATATTGTTTTCGGATCGTCATTTCAATGATGTTCGCGATTTCTTTAACAGTGGCGGCCTCATTTGGATAAAGACTTTCACTTAGAGCATGATCTACATCTGGGTATATAAAATCTTTAGGAGAAGTCAACATTACAGGTGGTGTATTCGCTTCTACGTTAGCGGCGATACCTGTGAGTAATATGGCATGAAAAAGTAGACCTAAACGCATAGGCCTTGCGGAGTTAGGCATTGATTGTCTCCTTGCTCTAAAGCTGGATTTTTTTAATTTTTAGCCTGATGATATGGACTTGTTTAGTCTTATTTAAGACACAGAATTATGATTATATCTGTGGCATTTTTTATTCATGGCTACTGTCTAGAAAAAACTTAATGAGGAGCTAATCTTAGAGGTGCTGAAAATTTGACATTGGTTTAAAATTTGTTCGAAGATGTTTATCTCCCCCAAAACCAATAATGATTATAAAAGAGAACGAGCATGAGCGAAAAAAATCAAAGTCATGAATGTTTAGTCTGTGGGCAGAAATTCCTCATTAAAAACCTCATTCCTATGGGGGCAATACGAAAATCTATTTCCGAAGAAATTTCACATGATTTTCCAGAATGGTCGCCTCAAAGTTATATATGCCAAGCAGACTTAACCAAATATCGAATTCAGTATGTTCATTCACTGCTAAAGTCTGAAAAGGGGGAAGTGACTGATCTTGAATATGAGGTGATTAAAAGTTTGCAAAAACATGAAGTGATCACCAAAAATGTTGAAAATCAGTTGGATCAAAATTGGACTTTAGGGGAAAGGCTGGCAGATAAAATTGCGACCTTTGGCGGTAGTTGGGCTTTTCTCATGTGCTTTGCGACTTTCTTAGCCATTTGGATTGTTGTCAATACAGTGGTCATGGTCACGCATCCTGCCGATCCGTATCCCTTTATTTTATTAAATTTAATTTTATCCTGTATTGCAGCGAGTCAAGCTCCTGTGATTATGATGAGCCAAAATAGACAGGAAGCCAAAGACAGATTGCGCTCGCAAAACGATTATAAAATTAATTTAAAGGCGGAGTTGGAAATTCAACATTTAAATGAAAAACTAGATCATCTGTTGATGCATCAGTGGAATAGGTTAGCCCAAATACAAGAAATACAAATGGATTTGTTATCCGAAATGAGTAAAAAACGCGAATAACTTGGCTCAATATCCAAACACTTAAAAGCATGTTCTGTAATAGTGAGTCATAGCTAGACTCGCTCTCTTAAATTTTTTAACTCATTGCTTTATATTTATTTTTCTATGTAAGAGAAGAGTGGTTTTACAAAATCAAGAGATCTATATGTTATCTTTTTGAAGGCGTACTCACCAGTAAACACTTTAAACGTATGCTTATTCTTCTATTTTTAAGCTCTCTCTTTTGTTCTGCCCATGCAAGAGTAAAGTACTCACCCAGATCAATGATTTCATCTTTTCAGATTGCCTGATCTCAATGTATAGTCTTTCTGCATCGAGGACTCTATAGCTTTTCTTTTCGCTTTAAAAATTTAGTTTTTTCAAGCTACCCATAAATCTACCTGTTTGAATTGCAGATTAAAAAGACGAAGATGAGTGCAAAATAGATGTATAAGGCTTTTACCGACTCATATAGATTGAAGAAGATCCATCAGTGAATATTTTAATAGCTAATGCACATTTGTTATTTAAGTTATTGATTGTATTGAATTGTATTTATTTTATTGATAATGTTACCCGCTAAGTTACCCGTTTTTTTAACATCTATATATAAAATAAAGCCTGCTAAGAGCAGGCTAAATCCTTCGGTTTAAATTCTTCAACTTTTCGCTTCACATAAGACTCATGCCAAAAGACATCTTTCTTATTGATCCGTACTGGTTGCTCAATCTCGCCCAATTTCACTTTATTGTAAAATGCATCCTTCTTAATTGAAAGGAGCTGCATAAATTCTTTCGCTCGTACACGACGATCAATACCCATCACTTCACCTCCAATCTTTTACCTGCTTTGATTTCTTCATCTTCAGCATGCTGAATACGGTATGGTGATAAAACTGACATATTTGCTTCAACAATAACTCGACCATTGAAATTGCAAATCGGAGCTACCACCGGGTAATCCTTGTTACTTATTACCTGCCAAACACTATGATTTAATGCACACGGGTTATTTGTAAAAACAACCTTATCCCCAACCTCAAAAATATTGTGCTGGCGGCGGTATTTGAGCAACTCCTCTTTGATTTCAGTCAAAGTAAATCCATGTGCTACCGCCCTTTTGTAAAACCCATTCAGGTACTCATACCCGCCCAATTGCTCAATTAGATTCACTGGACACCTCCATACAACTTTCTACATCTGCGATGGCTCTTTTCAGGTATTTCTTGTGGCGACTAACCTTTACCGCCACCTTGGCATCAGCCAAACCACCCCAACTTGCCACCAGCTCATGACTTTTGACCAACTGCTTCAATTGCTCAGTATGAAACGAAAGCCCATCCTCCAAACTGCAAAACCCAAATCCCATCTCAACCAGTTCTTTTGATCTTTGAAGTCCATTTTTTTGAAAGTATTTCACTGCATCATTCATGACACCTCTCCTAAAGACTTCACCACACCAAACTTGTCATGCTCTGCGATATAACTGCTCAGCACGTGGTAATACAAATCGGCATTGCAATTAATCTCAAGAATCACACCAGTGCCATTATTTACGCGCTGTCTTAAGGTTGCTTCTAGCTTACGAACAAAGCCACTATGCAAGTGATGTGACTCACTCGTTATGTTGTATAAAGCGCCTGTTTGACCTGCATCTAACACCAAATCAAAAGGCTTCTCTTTATGTAGTTCGCCGATGATGAAATTAGCTACTGCAATGTTTGTTTGTTGAATTTCAGTCATTGGCTTCATTCTCCATATGTGCCGACATTTCTATATAGTCATATGCCCATTCGCGAAGAATTTCATTTTGAATAAATTCGTCTTTTTCAAAGAATCCCAATTTATTCCATTCTTCCTCAGAGATATGCTCACTTAGAAAAGTCTCTTCCTCGTGATTAGCTACAGGAAAACCGATTGACAGCTTTAGTTTGATTTTTATCTGGTTGAAATCAGTCATTGGCTGGCTCCTGTGCTTCGATCATGGCAGTTTCCAATACGGCTTTAGCACCCAACTTAACCCCGTGATAAAAGCCCTTATTCAAAGCATCTTTAAAGTCTTTGGATTTACCATCCCAACCATAAATAATTTGGCATTCCTTAAAAAGGCCGAGTCCTTGGTTGTGCACTATGGCATCGGGGTGAACTTTCTTGACCAAAACATATCCTTCCGGCACCGCTACGGCATTGGCTGCTTGCCACAACTCCCAATCACTTTTAAAATTCCAGCCTGCATACCGATTATTTGGGAATCTTTTCTCGCAATCATCTAAGTCTTTTTTTAATGTTTCATAATCTATGCCTATTTGTTTAGCTTTAAATCTTTCAAACGCCTCTTTTTCGTTTTGAATTTCCATCACACTCTCCTGAGCAAACATCTGCGCAAAATCCTGATTTATTGTGGAAATTGCGCAAATAATTGCTCGAAATATTTATTTAACCACTGGCACAATTGTCAATTGACCGCCTGTTGTTGATTCAACCAATTTAGTGAAATAACCAATTGCATTACCTAATGTTGTTTCATCAGCTTGAGCAGGGCGCTTTATCAAAATATCAATCGCTTCTAAAAGTTTTCGCTTTTCATGCACTTCCATCACGCCACCTCAACCTTTAATAATATTCGTCATCAAGCCATTCACATTCGTCTTCATAGCTCTGATAAAACTTTGAAACACAATCAGGGCAAGCTTCATAAACTGGCCCACACATGCCTTCATCGGGATCACGATATGAACTCAAATAAGGAACAAGATTTCCGCATTTCCTACAGCATTCCCATTGCTCAGGATCTTCTTTTTTGGCTTGAATCGCTGCTTGATGCTCATTCCAGCATTGATCACACATGTTGTAATATTCGGCACCAAAGCTATCGGCTTCTGAACAAATACGGTGAGTAGCCTTAATATCGTGGTGTGTGTAGCAAAATGTTCCCCATTCATCATCGTGAATAGAAACGGATTGTCCTGGTAAATGTGCAGACATTTTTAAGCCTCCTTTCTTAATTGGCTAGTACGTTGACAGCATTTAACACAGTGATGTTTGCTAGATTGACAGGCTTTGAACTCAGTAAGTCCATGCAAGTCGCATTTGCCTTCAAAAGTACTTTCACCTTCGCCAAGTTAATCTGACGATGCACTTCCACAAATTTAGCAATCGCTTCCGAATAATCGGGCTTAATTTTCATTTCAAACATCACGCCACCTCAATCTTCTTATTCAGCGCTTCAATAAATTGCTTGCCGATAAGTAACCAGTGATTTAGAAAATCCCACCAAAGCAACTGGCATGCTTTATTCATTTTTCCGTTCTGCCAAAGCACTATTTGTCTGCGCTCTTTCGGCATTTTGGGATTTATACAAGTGATAGAACCATCAGCATTTGTCTTTGCGGTAAAACCAACAACAGATAGAAACATCGTGAACTGATCCATATGTCTTTTCGGGACTTTTTTCATGCAACCACCTATTTACTTGTGTTTTCAGCAAAATCAATAACGTCCTGAGGTACAGAGCGCTTAGATTGATTTGAAACAGAAAGTTGAACTTTTACTGTGCGCAAAATTTCACGACCAAGACCTGCAACAGAGTCACCAACGGCAGGTTGCATCTGACCACTTTTAACAGCAGTTAATGAGTCCCAAAGTGCATTTTTAAGTTGTTCAGCAGTTAATTGATTGCTCATAATTTCTTTTCCGTGTTTGGCGTTTATTCAATGTGCCTTTCAGTGCTGCGCGTTCTGTAAAATCAAGCCTTTCAGTTACTTCGGTTTCCAATTCATTGAGAAGTAATGCTGACTCATAGAATTCGCCATACTGTTTCTTGGCTCGGTATATCTGGTCATATTTCTGCTTGTAGGCCCTATATTTAGGTGTCCTGCAATACTCAACATGCCTATGCATTCTTTGTTTACGTTTAGCTTTTGCTGTCATTGGATCGTAGGTTCTTTGAAAATACTCAGCCTTTTTTATCTTGAGTGATTCAAGATTTTTTAAGCGGTACTGGCGGTCATACTCGGCCTTTTCAATTTTCTTCTGCTCATCAGTTTTTAGTGTTCGTCTATGAATGCCGTTACACGTGCGAGAGCAAAATAAATAACCTACTTTTCTCAATGTCCTATTTGCTTCGCCATTTTCACGCTGGAATTGGTTGCCACATTCAGAACAAAGGAAGCTACCCAATGCCATTGGTGCACCTATTTATCCGAACCAAACTGCATTTGATGCTTAACAGCCATGGCTTTTTGATGCTCAACATCGTCGGCACAACCTTTCAAAATCAATAGTCCAAAACTGAAAATACTGATCATCAGCAGGGTGCTTGCTGCAAAGTTCTTTACCAACTCAATAACTGGCTTATGTTGTGGCTTGGTTTCTTCCAAGGTCGGTTCTTGGTAGAGGATTGCAGATGTTTGGCTTTTGGTTGTGCCAAACTCAGGTAATTTGCTATGCGATACGCGTTGATTCATAATTAGCCCCGTAAGCGTGCAAGTGTTTACAAAGAGCCCTGATCGCCGTGCAAAGTAATCAGGGATTTTTAATGTCTGTTATTTAGCTAACAGAGCCTTCCAAAATTGTTACGTGTGAATGAACGCCTAATTGAGCTGTTTCAGTGCCATCACCGTTATCAATCACTTTGCCTTCACGAATATAAGTAACTGTGTCTTCCATAGACTTTTCGATAGCTTTTTCTAGCTGATCAAGGTCATACCACATGCGCAAATTGCCATCTTTAATGCGGTAGCGGAAACGAGCAGGTAGGGCATAGTGACTGCCGCCACGGTGAACCTGAATGCCAAATACAATTTGCTCAGGAATATTCAATTTGCCTTCACGACCTGCGCTGGCATCAATGTTTTCGTTATAAGTGATAGATACTTGACCATTGTCAGTACGAACACCTGATTTAAAGTCGACACTGGTTTTTGCAGACAAGGTGCTGACAATTTCATAGAGTTCTGCAGCTGCTGGTTGATTGATGTATGGCATTACATCTTCTAAGAACAGTGCAAAGTCAGACTGAGACATTGATTCACCCGATTTATCACGGATTTTTTTGAACTCAGGTGTTTGTTCGACATTGAAGATGGCTTTATGAGAGCAAAGACGTTGCTTTGCATTAGAACCATATTCATCAACAGGTGTTGCTTCGTGGTAATCAAGAACAGCTTGGATTTTCCCGCCAAGGACATTAACGAAAATGACTGAATTTTTATCAGCGAAACGATTTACGTAACCAATGAAGTCTTTGGCTGTATGCAAGCTTACCGTTTGCTGAAGCTGTAAAGGGCGATCAAGGGTTTCAGGGAAGGTGTGAACTTTACCTTCGCCTGGCACCACAACAAATGGAAGATTCGCATTTGCATATTGTTGTGAAAGCTGACCTGCGCGATAAGCATCTAAATCGTTGTTTTGATTTGTTTCGTTATTCATAAAGCACCTGTTTATAGTGAGGTTGATGGGTTAGGGAAAATTAATTAAGGGATTTAATTTGTGGTTTTGAATCAGCAGGAATGCCTTTCAGATCAATTGGGCCGCTTGACTGAACTTGCTCAAGTTTTAATTTTTGTTGGCGTGGATCTTCACGAACAAGTTGCTGTTCGCCATCTGTAAACAAAAGCGTTGCCTCTTTTTCAAACTTAGGAAGCGTCGACTTGATGTCGTCCGTGATTTTGTATGTGCCAGCGCCATTAGGCTTGATAGTCAAAGTCACACTTACTTTGCTGACCTTGCCTGTGTCTTGTGATGCTTGAAGCGCTTCAGTAAGCAATTGGTCAAGTTCTTGAAGCGAATAACCATGTTGCAAATTGCTAAGGGTTTGGCAGAAGGAGGTTTGTTTTGTCATTGCGGATTACCTTTGTCGAGTGAGTAAAACAATCATTTTGTTTTAAGAACAATAAAACAAATTGTTTTAATCAGTCAAGTAAAAAATAAAACAAAATGATTTTAAGACGAAAAAAAACCGCCAATATGGCGGTTTATGTTTTATAGATGATTACTCGTAAGTTATATTTTTTATCTGCATTGTTGGGTATTCCTGAACATGTCTACTCGGCGGAACAATATCTGTTACAGCGATAATTGCATCTACTTCTGACAGTTCAAATGTCATACGCTTTTCGCCATTTACTGAAAGCAAGTGAAGTAGACCACCAACGACACCAATCAACTCTTTGATGGTTCTTCTACCATCGTTTAGTCGTACTTCAACAAACTCTGTTGGGGTAGGTGTTGCGTCAGGATCGCAAACGATGTACCAACCGCTTCTAATAGCTGGATACATTGAATCACCAGTACCTTTTACAGCATAAGCATTTGGGCCTGCGGTTAATGAAGGAACGTAACCGTCTCCACCATTGCCTAAAAAGCCCATTTCAGTGTAAAAGCCGTCATAACCCATCTTGCTGTATGACTTTACTGGAACCCAGCCACCTGACATAGGGGCTGCATTTGAAGTGTTTCTAGAAATTGATTCAATCCTTGGATCACCATCACCTGTAAGAATCCAACCAATATCAATTTTATGTTTTTGAGAAATTGCGAAAGCTCCCTTTTTGGAAACCCCGCGTTTATCCCAGTTATAAATTGTTTGGGGAGATTCATTAATTGATGCAGCCAAATCAGACCCATTTAAGCTGGTTGCATCATAAATACGCTGCATAGTTGGGTGGATTTCTTTGGTGCTCATTATTAAAACAACCCTTATTCATTAGTTATTCATTTTCTCAGAAAGTACACATTTTGTGTAAAACACTATGATTGACAATTAACAACATAGTGTTTTATTCTTCATGAAACAAAATGTTTTATTGGTGCAAAATGAATCAAATTGAATCTGATAAAAAGATTATCGAATCGCATGGGGGGGCCACGGCACTTGCTAACCTCTTAAGCTACCAAGTTCAGCGTGTTCAAAACTGGAAGACGCGTGGTATCCCTGCGAGTGAAAAACTCAAACATCCAAATCTTTTTTTAAAGAAAAAAGCATCAAAAGTTTCTAAAGCAAGTTTGAGTTAATTGTTTTTTAAAAGAAACGTGAAAAATCAAAGGGATTCACATATGAGCGAACTAACGCTAAGCCGCGAAGCAAAGAATGCTTTACACACAATGATTCATAACACTGCAGGTATCGAACCTAAAGACATTGCTCAGGTGCTCGGTGTTTCTCATAAAACTGTTCTTAATTATGCAAACCCAAATATGGACCAGCATTTGCCAACAGTGAAAGCCATCGAATCAATGATGACATTTACTCGCAATCCAGCATTAGTGAAAGCATGGGCGCATAAATTGGGATTGATGTGTGTACCAGCAAACCAAGCTGAAGAAAAAGAACATCAGGTGAGTGTTTTAGAGCGTCTTCTTCAAATCAATATCAATAACGGTCATGTGAATCAGCATATTGCAGATGTTATGGCAGATGGTGTTGTAACGCCGTCGGAATTGGCAGACACAGTTCAAATCTTGGAAGAGATGGAAGCAAACCTGCGCGGTTTACGTGTGGCTTTAGAAAAAGAGGCTGGAAAATATTTGTCAGCTTTAAAAAGAGAAAAAGCCTGAGAGTTGAGATCAGGCTTTTTCAGTATTCAATTCAGAGGGTAAATCTTTATGAATATGCCAATAAGTATACCACAAGCAATTACAGGTTCAATCAATCACATTGAAATTGCTCAGATTGCTCATACAGAACCGCGCAATGTGAAGCTTTCTATTGAGCGTTTAGCTAATAAGGACGTAATTCAACTACCGCCAATGGCGAAAGTTGAAAACAAACAATCACTTAGCCCTAATCGCTTCTCTGATGCATACGTTTTTAGCGGTGAGCAAGGGAAATTAGACAGCATTACCGTGGTTGCACAGCTTTGCCCTCAATTCACGGCGCTCCTGGTAAAGCGTTGGTATGAGTTGGAAAGCCAAGCTGCAAAGCCTGTCGAACTCAGTCGAATGGATCTAATTCAATTGGCCTTAGCTGCTGAACAAGAAAACCAAGCACTTAAGAACCATGTCGCCGTGTTAGAGCCTAAGGCGCAGGTGATGGATGTGATTGCAGACACGGTAAACACTTATTCAATCCGTGATTCAGCAAAAACTATCGGCATTCAAGAATCAAAGCTCATTGACTTCATGTTGAAGAAGCGCTGGGTATTTAGAGAAAACAGCCGTCACCGACGGTTATGTGCATACGCGCAACGAGTAGAGCAAAAGGTAATGGTAAACAAGGTTTCACAGGTGATTGCATGTGTAGAGGGTGACAAGGTTTACACCCAAGCACGCATTACAGCCTTTGGATTAACAAGATTAACGGCACTCGTTGCTGCTGCGGGGTTATTAAACAAATGAGTCAATTCACTCCTAACAGCTTTCAGGTACCTAACGCCTTTGTAGACGATGTTCTTTGTCAAATTGGGGATGTTGCAGCAAAGCTGTATTTGATCATCTGTCGTAAGACACGTGGCTGGTACAAAGAGCATGATTCGATTTCTCTAAGCCAGTTCCAAAAGATGACAGGCAAGAGCCGTCCTACAGTCACAAAAGCAATTGCTGAACTCATTCAAGTAGGTTTGGTAATTGAGTGCGGATCAACCATCCATGGCAATACTTTTAAGCTGAATGACGAATGTGTTGTTGGTTGGAAAATGTCTTTTCCTAGTAAAAATTCTTTACTACCTGAAAGCACTAGTAAAAAATCTTTACTAGTAAAGAAATTTAACTACGCTAGTAAAGAATCTTTACCACCGCTAGTAAAAATTCTTTACACACAAAAGACACTATCAAAAGACACTCTACAAAATAAAAAAATAAATAAAAAAAGTAAGAGTGTTCCTGAACAACCTAAGGCTGAAAAACCAAAAGCGGAAAAGCAAAATCAATTTGATCCAAAAGCGGTTGAGTTACCAGCGAATGTAAATCGTGATTTGTGGATTCAGTTTGTTGACATGCGCAACAGCATCAAAAAACCACTGACTGAAAACGCCGTGAAGTTGCTGATCAACAAATTAATTGGTTTCGGTGTAGGGGCAAATCAATCCTTGGAATCTTCGATCATTGGCAGTTACCAAAGCGTGTACCCACCGAAGAATACACCCGCACCAGTTCAACAACCTTTGGAGCGCCGTCGTTTTGGCAGCCAAGCAAATCAACCAGCACCAATGCGTGATGTTCAAGGAGAGTGCGCATGAGCAATATCCAGTTGTTTGAACAAGCATTTGCGATTGATTTCCCAGTTGAAGTCGCGGACATGGTTCTTCAGCGCATGAGTGATCTTTACGGATCAGCATTCACGAAAAACTTTGAAGTTTATGCGGATGAAGAACTTCGCCAATTGGCCTGCACAGTCCTAAATGGCCTAACCCCAGCAGATATCGCACGCGGTTTGACGCGGATGAACTCTGAGGAATGGTGTCCTAAGAATTTACCGACATTCCGCAGCTGGTGTGAACAGGGCGGTGATTGGTGGACTGCTGATATGGCGTGGGCAAAGGCTATGCAGTTTGAATCAGATCCACAAACGAAGATCACAACGCTGACCAAGCGTGTACTTGATGAGGTTCGCCATGTGTTGACCGCAGAGGGGCAGAAATCAGCTCACTTCGCTTTCAAAGATATTTATGTGGATTACCTACGCCGTGCTAAGGCAAAGGGTATGACGCAAGAAATGTGGGTGAAGCCTAAGGCTCCAAAGCAGCTCGACAATCATGAGCGAAACCGTACAGGTGTTCCTTGCCCGCCTGAGTTGGCAGCAAGAATAGGGAAGACGTTTAATCGTGTTGGGGGTGAAGTGTGAGCTATAAAGAAGACCATACGATAAATATTGATACTGTGGAAAATGTCATTAAGTTTTCACGCAAGTCTGAACGTGGCACATGCGAACATAAAAATATCCAAATCTCAGCGGAAGAAGATGAGGTGTTGTGCACCGACTGCAATGTTCGCTTAAACCCGGTCTGGTGGATTCAAAAGCACCTTAAGCACCTCAATCGGGCTACAGAAAGAAATAACAGTGTTTTATCTGAGGCACGGGAAATTTATAAAAAACTGGAAAATAAAAATTCATTCATGTGCAAACACTGCCATGAAGTGAATCTGATTGACTTCAAAAGATTACCGAGCAAGGCAGCAATCACGCGCGGAATATCTGTGGTTGAGCAGGATCATGCAGGTATGACTGTGGAGATCGATAGATGAATCAATCACTTTCAAAACTCAATAGCGCTGCTGTGCTAGATCGCGGAATTGGTGTCCTACTGGCTGTTAAGAACACCCCAGTAGCAACGGCATCCGAAATTCAACAACAAGTTATGCCAGATGTGACGAAACGTGCTGTACAGCGCTATTTAAAAAATTTGGTTCAGATGGGGCTTCTGTATGCAAAACACAGTGAAGGCCTAGAAAATCGATATTACCTGAGTGGTAAAGCTAAACAGTTATTTGAGGTGAAGGGATGAAAGTAGGCGACCGCGTAAAAATAGATTTTATTGGTGAATCCGCAACGATTTATTCAGGCAAACGCTTCACTGGATACGGTGTATTAGACCGAGTTGAAGATGGTCGGGTATTTGGGCGTTTAGATGATGGAACGCCTTTTAGTTGCTTTACTGCAGATGTGGAGATTATCCCACTAGTGGATCGCACTGAAGAATTTGAAGCATTTTTTACAGCACAACCATTCTTTAAAAACTTGAGATTTATACACGGCGATAAGCTTTTTGATTTTGACAAAGGCATCGGGTACCGCAATTTAACCGTTCAAGTTGGCTATGTGTGTTTTTGCAAAGGTGATGGGGAGTTTGTATTGAATGACTAAGTATCTCATTGGCATCGATACAGGTGTGAACACAGGCTACGCCGTGGCAGAAGACAATGGTAATGGCGGTGAACTATTTGAAGTTAGATCCTTAACAATTACTCAGGCCATGAGTCGAACGCTTGAGTTTGTTGTGCACTATGGAAAAGAAAACGTTTGTTTATTCATTGAAGATGCTCGGCAGCGCACCTGGTTCACTGGTGGACGTGAGAAAGCCCAAGGTGTTGGATCAGTAAAGCGTGATGCGCAGATTTGGGAGGATTGGTGTAAGGAGCAAGGGTTGAATTACTTAATGATTCATCCAGCAGCCAATGCAACCAAAACAAAGGCTGACGTATTTAAAAAGCGCACTGGTTGGATTGAACGTACGAATGAGCATGCGCGTGATGCAGCTATGTTGGTTTTTAAAAGATTTGCGAAGTTTTGAGGGAAATAGGATGAATGCAGTAGTGGCTGAGAAATTTAAAAACTTTGAGTGGTTGGCGCAAGGCATTACAGCTAAATCGCCTATTTTTGGTCAAGAAGGGCATAGCACTGGGGAAAAGCCTATTGATTACCAGGATAGATTAGGCGCTATTGCTGCAATGGGTAGCCAGCTTGCCAAGTCTGTTGCATCAGTCATTATCTTTGGTGAATGCTCAATGGGTGATTACGAATATATCCGCAATCACTTGGCTAAAATCATGATGGATGCTGCATATGTGGATAAGAAGCGCGAGCCTGAGCAAATTGCGATTTATCACCTTTCATGGTTGGTAGCAAAGATGGTGATGGTTTTTGCGTTAGATCCTGATTATGAGTCTAACTTTACTGCGAAAGGTCGTCTTGAGGTTGTTGCAGGTGTATCTAGTAAGCAGATGTCTTTAAGTGTGTATCGTCACACATGGAAGCCTTATGAAAATCTTATGGTGATTGCGCTTGAGATGGCTATTAAAGAGGCTTCAGATGCGATTGATGAATATCGCCGTGCAACATATTCAGAGTTACGCGCCTAAAATATCGGGTGCATTGCGCCTTTCAAACAATATTTAAGAATAGTTGGCATTATTCTGCTAACTAAGGTATCTTATTTCTATACTGGTCGTATTACGGTTTATCCGAGACCAAGCTTTAAAAGCTCATTCAAACATGGGCTTTTTTAATGCCTTGAGAAATGTTCCGTGAAAGCAATATCAAGGCACCCAATGGCGGCTTAACTTTATTCGTAGTGGTTTAAATTTTAATGCCGCCACCTAGATTCTAAAGAGGGGTGAATAGCGTAGCTCAGTTGGTTAGAGCGGCTTCCTAATACGAGATAGCAGTCGTATGGGTGGAGAACAGCTTAGACACCACCCGCGCAGGTTCAAGTCCTGCCGTATTCATCCCGTCTTTAAAATCAAAGGAGATCCACATGCTCCAATTTATATTATGTTTATTCGGCCTGCATGGTGTGACTGAGATCGATTACACGGTTGACGGTGATGAGATTAAAGTTTGCCGAAAGTGCATGAAAGAAGTTAAGTAAATTAGATTCAAAAACATAAGCCTGATCATTAATTTGATCGGGCTTTTTTATTACCAAAATAAAGCAGGTGTGGAAAATGAATAAGTTTCAGAAAGGTAGTGCAGACAATATCTTGATTGGATTGATTGCAGTCTTCGTTATAGCAATCATACTGATCTTCTTGTTTGCGTGGCCACAATACAAAGTTTGGCAGCAAGGTATGGCAGGACAGGCTCAATTATCAAAAGCACAGCAATCCAAACAAATTGCAATTGAGACAGCCAAGGCTGAGCTTGAGAGTGCGAAATTGCGTGCAGAAGCAATCAAGGTAATGGGTAAAGCAGCACAAGAGTTCCCTGAGTACAGGCAGCAAGAGTTTATTGGTGCATTTGGTGAAGCTTTACGCGAGGGCAATATTAGTCAAATTGTATATGTGCCAACTGAAGCCAATATTCCTGTCTTGGAAGCAGGCAAGCGACCATCTTCTAATTAATCTTTTCCACTTAGCCGAACGTATTACGGCACATAAAACCCCGCTCAATATGCATTATTGGCGGGGTTTTTCTTTTCTTATTGGATGGTCTTATGACAGATAAGGTACAAGCGAAAAAAGACTTAGAATTTTGCACTGCTGAGCTGTCTAAGTACCAAAATTTAAGTCGTTCTGGTTTGACTCGGGATGAGATGCTGGCGATAGATTGAACCGTACCGGGTTTGTCGGAGACTTTTTATTTAAGTTAGGCCACCTGACCTAACTGGTTAATTTTATCATAGTACATTGCTTCAAAATCAAAAGGTGATACATAATCTAGCGCACTATGTACACGTTCTTTATTGAACCAATCCACCCAGTTTAGTGTCGCAAGTTGTACATCTGCTAAACCTTGCCAATCTGCTTTTAAATATTCAATCACCTCTGTTTTGTATAAGCCATTCACCGTTTCAGCCAAAGCATTATCGTATGAATCACCAGTCGTACCGACTGATGCTCGTAAATTTGCTGCTTCTAAACGATTGGTATAGCGAATAGAAAGATATTGAACACCTCTGTCGGAATGATGAATCACATTCTTTGGCATGCCTCGATCATGCAATGCTTGCTCTAATGCATCGAGCACCATATCTGTATTCATCCGTGTAGATACTTTCCATCCAACAATTGCTCGTGAGAACACATCAATAACAAATGCGGTATATACCCAGCCTGAATGAGTTTGAATATACGTAAAGTCACCCACCCATAGTTGGTTTGGATGATCAGCATTAAAATTACGTTTCACTAAATCATCTGCCCGTTTTTGGTCATCTCGGCTACGGGTGGTTTGTTTGTTCTTACCACGCCAAACACCTTGTATACCTAGCTTTTGCATTAATCGAGCAACAGTACAGCGCGCAATAATATAGCCTTCACGTTTCAGTTTTTGCCAGACTTTACGTACACCATATCGACCTGAACTTTCCTTCCAAATTCGTTTAATTTGTTCAGCATGATGCTCATCATGTAGATCTCGTTTCGCTCGATGTTCTGGATTGTCAGCGAGATCTAAAGTCCGGTAATAGGTTGAAGCTGCAATCGGTAAAATTCTACAAATCGCTTCA
>NZ_KB849235.1:577167-594697 GCF_000368045.1 Acinetobacter johnsonii CIP 64.6 | reverse complement strand
TTCATTGGCACGCTTTAATTCTTTAATTTCACGTTCCATTTGCCTCATTTTTTCTTGATCAGATATCTGTTGTACTTTAATAGGATTTTGCTGATCTAAATGCTTTTGATGCCAGGCACGAAGTGTTTCAGGAGTACAACCAATCTTAGGCGCAATTGCTGTGATTGCAGCCCAAGTAGAAGGATAATCTTTTTCAGATTCAATCAATAATTGAACCGATCTTTCTCTGATTTCAGGGGTATATTTTAATTTTGTCATCGGGATAGTCTCTCAGAATATTGACTCTCCGACAAACCCGGTACGGTTCAGATGGCATAATGATTAAGTTGAAAGAGCGGGTTAAGAATCTAAGAACAAGCCTGTACGATTAATTAACAAATAAACCGCTCTTGTATAATTTCTTACATATCTATCCCTATTAATTGTGAGAAATGTATTCTTTCGGTATTGATAATATTTTTAATTATGAGAGTATAAAAAAAGAACAATAAAGAGGGATAGATAAGTATGACTTCACAAGATGTGCTTGTAATCTCGGTTTCGGCTTTAGTCCTTACATTAATCATTTATGAGTTCGGGCAAATGTCGATGTTGTTTTAAGCGAACCACCTTCGGGTGGTTTTTTTATGTCAGGAGAAAAGAGATGTCGTGTAAATCATGTGAAGAACGTCGACAGAAGCTAAAGGCAATGTATGAACAGTCAAAACAGTCAATTTCAAATGCAATTGCTTTCCTTGGTGGGCGAGCTGGTAAAGCAGAACAGCCAAGTGTTGATACAGAACAATCAACTGATTCAGCACCTGACACAGCAGAGCAACCAGATCAACGAATTATTGTTAATACTCGAGGATCAGGAAGAGGAAAACGCTCCTAGATATATGGATGAATAACTATGTTCCACAGTATGAATGATGGGAAAGGCATTCGATATGTATATGTGAATGGTAATCGCATTAAGTGCGTAAGGTGGGCAAACGTAAAACAGGGATTAGTTTGTTTCATACCTCATCGTCGCTTTACCAAGAAAGATAGACGCAAGGGTGAAATATACACACGATTATTGCGTGGCACTGTGACAGTGGAGTTCATTAAGCATGAAGCTAAAACGATTGCAGAGCAGACTTGATGCCATTACACCCAAGCAACCTAGACCGCCAAAGAACTGGGGATCAGGTCGCGGTGGTAGACCATGGCGCAGACTTAAAGAAAAGATCCATCTACGCGATAACTGGACATGCCAGCATTGCTGCCGTGTTACTGCACAACTAGAACTGGACCATATTATTAATGTTGCACAGGGTGGTACCGATGATGAATCTAATCTGCAATCGTTGTGTCCGCCGTGTCATAAAGATAAAACTTTAAAGGAGAGTCGACAGTGAATAATGAAGAGCTTTTAGAACAGCTTGAATCATCTGCCAACTTTATGCGAGGCATGTGCTTTGATCCACGCATACCAAACGATACGAAAGAAGCACTTCAAGAACGTGCACAAGCGATAGATGAAGTCGTTCAAAAACATTTAGATACCTAGGGAGGGGGGGAGGTCAAAAGTTCAAAACCTTTTGCCCTCGGACACCACCCCCCATCTCACGTATAAAAAAATTTCTCTTTTTAGCTAAAAGTTAACTTTTAGAGTTAAGGATTTGCGATGGCTTTAACAGCAAAAATGAAAGCTTTTGCTCAAGCTGTTGTGGATGGCTTAAGCAATAAAGATGCAGCAATATCAGCAGGATATAGTGAAAAATCTGCAATGCAGCAAGGTTCTAAACTTGCAAAAATTCCAGAAGTTATTGCTTATATTGATCAATTTAAATCAGTTAAAAAGTTAACTCCTACGACCGAAAAGTTAACTTCAAAAAAACCAAAAGTTAACTCCGTGGATAGTGGGGAAAATGACAACCCTTTGGATGAAGAGAATTACGCCAAGGATGATCCGTTACAGTTTCTTTTAGATGTGATGAATAAAAGCGATGACATGTTCATGCGAGTGAATGCTGCTAAGGCTGCATTACCTTATGTACATGGCAAGGTTGCTGACAAAGGTAAGAAAGAAGCTAAAGCGGAAGAAGCTAAGAAAGCAGCCCAAAGCGGAAAGTTTGGCACCTTGAATAATCAATTACCGAGTTAAAACATGACTGCAATGCTCCCAGTATGGACAACCGCTTGCCCAGACTGGGAGGAGCGTATTGTCAAAAAGCAATCGCTCATGCCATGTGCACCACAGTTTCCGCAAGTTGCAGATGTTGCTGAGCGAATTTTTAAGGAACTCATTCTTGTTGATGTGATGGATAGCCCGAAGATGGGCGATGTCACATTGGAGTGGGTAATTGAATTTGTAAGAGCAATTGCAGGGGCATATAACCCTGAAACTAAGCGTCGTTTGATTCGTGAGTTTTTTCTTCTGATTTCTAAGAAAAATACTAAGTCTACGATCGCTGCAGGAATCATGCTGACTTTGCTTTTGTTAAATGATCGACTTTCAGCAGAGTTGATTATCCTTGCGCCAACCAAGGAAGTTGCCGACAACAGCTTCAACCCGATCCGAGACTTCATCAAAGCTGATGAAGAGCTCAGTTCAATGATTAATATTTCTGAGCACACTAAAACCGTTACTCATTTAGGTACTGGTGCAACACTCAAGGTTATTGCTGCGGAATCTAATGCAGCTGCTGGTAAGAAAGCATCGATTATTTTGATCGATGAGGTTTGGCTTTTTGGTAAGCGTGCCAATGCTGAGTCAATGTTCCGTGAAGCGAAAGGTGGCTTGGCATCGCGTCCCGAAGGGTGCGTGATTTATCTTTCTACCATGTCTGATGAAGTCCCATGTGGTGTATTCAAGCAATTATTAGATTATGCGCGTGATGTAAGGGATGGAATTAAAGAGGATAAAGCCTTTTTACCTCTTATTTATGAGTTTCCTAAGCATTTGATAGAGGCAGGTGAACACTTAAAACCTGAGAATTTTTACATCACCAACCCGAATTTAGGTGCTTCTGTAGACCTTGAATACCTGATTTCAGAGTTCAATAAGGTCAAAGATGCAGGTGAAGAGTCGCTTAGAGACTTCTTGGCCAAACACTTAAACATTGAAATCGGCATGAACCTTCGGGCAAACCGTTGGGCGGGTGCTGAGTATTGGGTCCAGCAAAACCATGTATTTGGACTTGAGCAATTAATTGAACAATCTGAGCTGATCACATTAGGGATTGATGGTGGCGGCCTTGATGACTTACTTGGGTTCGCTGCCTTAGGACGGTTGAAGAAAGATCCACGTATTTGGTGGCTTTGGAATCGAGCTTGGGCGAATAAAATTGCCTTGGAACGTCGTAAAGAGAATATCCCTAAATATAAAGACTTTGAGCAAGAAGGAAGCCTTGTTGTTGTCGATAAAGTGGGTGAAGACATTGACCAGTTGGCGTTAATTGCAAAGCAAATTTATGACAGTGGCAAGCTCGACAAAATTGGACTAGATCCACAAGGTCTTGGAGGTCTCATTGATGGATTAACAGGCGCTGGGATTCCTGAAGAAATTCTTGTCGCAGTCCCGCAAGGACATAAGTTGATGGGATACATCATGACTTCTGAACGTAAATTGGCAGAGGGAAATCTCTGGCATGCAGGACAGCAGTTGATGACTTGGTGTGTAGGTAATGCTCGGGTCGTGATGATTGGTAATGGTATGCGGATTACCAAGCAGGATTCAGGTGTAGGAAAAATCGACCCCGTCATAGCCATGTTTAACGCAGTGGCATTAATGAGTTTGAACCCTGAACCTACAAATAAAGATTACGAAATACATTTCATATAACCGCCTTAATTGGCGGTTTTTACATTTTGGAGGGGCTATGTCTGCTCTACATAAGTCATTCGGCTCTTTTGAGATTAAAAGCGTCGATGAGGAAAAGCGAACATTTACTGGTACAGCAAGTACACCGAATCAAGATCGATCGAAAGACATCATGGTGCCAAAGGGTGCGAAATTCAAATTACCTATGCCATTGCTATTTCATCACGACATGCGAAGCCCGATTGGCCATGTGACCAGCGCGAAAGTAACAGATAAAGGAATCGAAGTAGAAATCCATATTCCTGAGATCAAGGAAGAAGGAAAGCTGAAGGATCGAGTAGATGAAGCATACCAATCTTTGAAGTACGACCTTGTAAAAGGATTATCTGTTGGCTTTCTGCCGAATTGGGATACCGCTGAAATGATTAAAGGCGGCGGTATTAAGTTTGAAGATTGGGAATGGTATGAGCTTTCACTTGTCACGATTCCAGATAACCGTGATAGCGGAACAGATTTTAAAAAAGCTTTTGAGGAACACAAAGCCGCGTTGGGCAAAAAACCTCAGACCGTTACAGATGGCGTTTCATCTGAACAAAAACACGTTGTTGTCAAATTAAATAGCCCAACAAAGGGTGGAGTGAAATTGGTATGAACAAATATTTAAAACAGTTGCTTGATGCTTTAGCTGCAAAAAATTTAGAGCTTCAAGGGCATATTACTAAGTCATTAGATGGTGGCTCTACACCAGACGATGAAACTGAAGCGGCAATTCAAACTGTTGAAGCAGAAATTGCAGCGATCGAAAAGAATATCGAACGCGTCAAAAACAAATCGAAGCTGCTAAACATGCCGCTGAAACGGGGACGCCAGTTGCTGGTGAGAGTGGTGAAGAAGCTAAAGCCTCTGCCGAAGGTGATCCAGATCCAACTAAAAAGAAAACAGTGGTTACAACTGAATCCAATTTGCCAAAGGGTATTGGTTTTACTCAATTTGTTCGTGCAAAAATGTTGGCATGCCATGTTCAAAAGCAAGGTAACTTATTGACGGTAGTGGATGCAGCAAAGCAACTTGGGTTTGGTCAGGATACGGTTCAGTATATTGAAAAAGCTGTGCTTGGAACTACGACTGATGCTGGCTTTGCAGCACCATTGGTTCAGCAAGATACATATAAAGGTGATTTTTTAGAGCTGCTTCGTAACGCAACCATTTTTGATAAGTTGCAAGGTTATCGTACGGTGCCTTTTAATATCAAAATCAATGGTCAGGCTACTGGTGGGACAGCTTCATGGGTTGGTGAAGGAGCTAAAAAACCTTTAACAAATCCAACGTTTGACAGCGTAGAAATTAAAGAACATAAGCTTGCAGCTATTACGGTGTATACCCAAGAGTTGCTGCGTCGTTCTGATCCAGCAGTTGATCAGTTAGTGTTAAACGATTTGATTGCTGCATCTAAAACGCTTATTGATGAAACATTCCTTGGTACACAAGCACAAACCGATGTAACACCAGCGGGCATTCTCAATGGTGTTGTTGCAGTTGCAGCAAGCGGTGAAACCGCAGAAGCAATTGAAGCTGATTTGTTGAAATTGATTGAGACGTTTGTTGAGGCGAATTTAAGTACAGATGGTGCGTACTTCTTAATGAGCGAAACACGTGCAATGCGTATCGCCTTGCTTCGTGATGCATTAGGTAATACTTACTTTAATGGTATGAATTTCGCAGGTGCTGCCCGCTCATTATTGGCTATTCCTGTCATTACCTCTCAATCTGTTGGGGACCGAATTGAACTTGTGAAAATGAGTGAAATTCTTGTTGCTCAAGATGGTGGTGTGGATGTTGCCTACAGTGACCAAGCCACATTGACTGATGGTGCAACGACACATAACTTATGGCAAGAAAATAAGTTTGCAATTCGTGTTGAGAAATTCATCACATGGGCAAAACGCCGCCCGATTGCTGCAGCTTATATTCAGTACACCTAATCTTTATTCATTAGGTCAAAAACAGCTCCTTTATTGGGGCTGTTTTTATATCTAAGCATCAAAGTTGTTTAGCTATGAGAACAGTCTATGAAAATTAAATATTTAAGAAAGGCGCCGCAAGGAATGCCTGGTGATGTAGCTGAAGTTCCAGATCTACAAGCCAAAATCTTAATTAAGTTGAAGTTTGCAGAGTCTTTGGATGGCGAACTTTCGATTGAGTTCTTGAAGAACTTAAATGGAACCCTAGTTGTTGATGATTTTGGCAGTTTGGTTGAATTGCCTTTGATGGTTGAGCATCAATTAGAGAATGTTCAACAAGTGGTGCAAGAAGAGAAGCCAGTCAAACCCAAACAAAAACGTGCAAGCAAAGCAAAATAAGGCGGTAAATAATGGGCATTTTTGGCAATTTATTTAAGAAAAAATCGCTTCAAGGTGTTCATTCAGGCAGTGGATGGCACTCGATGTTTGTCCATGAGCCTTATTCGGGTGCATGGCAAAAAAATGATGAACTAACCCGTGAAGATGTTACTGCACATCATGCTGTTTTTTCATGTGTCTCATTAATTTCACAAGATATTGGTAAGATGCCGATTCAATTGAAGCGCCATGAAAAAGGTGTTTTGGTCAATGCAGATATACCAAGCAAATTTCGCGTATTAAAAAAGCCTAACCGGTTTCAAATTTGGCAGCAATTTAGTGAACACTGGACAACTTCATTGTTGTTACGTGGCAATACTTATGTGCTGAAACGCAGAGATATTTTTGGTGAAGTGACGGAGCTTGTTGTGCTCAATCCTGATCTTTGTAAACCGTTGATTGATGACAATGGAAATGTCTTTTACCAATTGGGTAACGATCGACTTACACAGACTGATTCGGTAGTAATACCAGCATCCGAAATCATCCATGACCGTATTAACTGTTTTTATCACCCACTTGTGGGACTAACCCCAATTATGGCGTGCTCATTGGCTGCGGGACAGGGTATTGAGATTCAGAGAAACTCTCGTAACCTTTTTCGTAATAACAGTCGTCCTTCAGGTGTTTTGACTACACCAGGATCTATCACTAATGAGAAGGCTGCGGAACTTCGTAAGCAGTGGAATGCAAATTATTCAGGTGCAAATCTTGGGGGTACTGCAGTACTTGGTGATGGGGTGACTTTCCAAACCATTACAGTAAGTGCGGCAGATTCTCAACTCATTGAGCAGTTAAAAATGACAGCTGAGATTATTTGCTCTGTCTTTCATGTTCCATTGTTTAAGGTCGGTTTAGGACCCACACCTACGGTTAAAATTTCAGATCTGAATGAAATTTACTATTCAGACTGTTTACAAAGCCCGATAGAAGCACGTGAAAACTTACTTGATGACGGACTAGGGCTTAAAGATAGTGGTTTGGAAGCATTTTTAGATATTAATGTGCTTATCCGTATGGATTCAACATCACAAATGGCACGCTTAAAAGAAGGTGTAGGCGCTGCAATCCTAACGCCTAATGAGGCACGTGTGGAGGTTGGGCTATTGCCGATTGTTGGTGGTGACACGGTTTACATGCAACAGCAAAACTTTTCACTGGAAGCACTTTCTAAGCGTGATCAGCGGGAAGATCCTTTTAATACAAGTTCAACCACTAAGGCTGACCAGAAACCACCTGATTTACCCGAAAATAACAGTGAAAAGTCGCTGTATAAGGGCGTATTTAAATCTGAAAGTCGATATGAAAAAGGTTGTTTTGTTACTCATAAAGGGTCTTTGTGGCACTGTGAAAAAGGTCATTCAGGTGAGTTTGACCATGAAAATTTCAAGCTAGCTCAAAAAAAATGGGGAGAAACATGAGTATCGTTGATTTAGAGGAAGTAAAACACCACTTACGGTACGACGATGACAGTAATGACACCTCCTTAAATGGATACATTGCTGCAGCTGAGTCTGTCATTAAGAATTACATCACAGACACTTTTGAAGCTGATTATCCCGCTGCTATTAAACAGGCCGCTTTACTGTTGATTGGTTATTGGGATCAATTCCGTAATGCTGAAGGTGATGCACCTGTGAACGGCAATTTCTTACCTATGCCAGTGCAGTCATTACTTTATCCATATCGTAAGCCGACGGCTATATAGGTGCTGTATGGGACAACGCGCAAGTGAGTTTCGGCATAGAGTTATGGTTCAAAGAAAAGGGGCTAATCGCGATGAGGATGGTTATCCCATTCCAGCGCAATGGTCTGATTATTTATCTTTATGGGCCAAGATTACACATCTGTCAGGCAGGGATTTAATCGCAGCCCAATCCAATCAATCAAAGGTTGTAGCTCGCATGAAAATTCGATATCGAGAAGATATCGACACAACAATGCGTGTTGTATACAAGGGTAAGCATTACGCCATTGATAGCCAGCCGCTTGAGGATATGAGCACTGGTTTTGAGTATGTTACTTTTCTTCTCTCACAAGGCACTGAGCAGCCTTAAGGTGGTTGTATGGTTGTGGAAGTGAAAATTAAAGGGATGGAGGACTTCTCCCAAAAAATTGAAAATTTAAGCAGCAACAGGACGGTTAAGCGTATTGCGAGAAAGGCTTCACGGCAAGCCATGAATGTTGTGCGGGACGCCGCTAGATCCAATGCAAAAATGATTGATGCGGGCTACACCAGCGAACAAATTTGGAAAAATATTGTTACTCAAGGTGGTAAGAGTCGAAATTCAAATGAAGTTAAATTCCGTGTTGGTGTGAAAACTGGTCCTGAGTTTTGGAGAATGAATAAGGGGATGTTTAGGAAGCAAGGTGGTAATACTGTCCGCCTAAAAAGCCCATATTACACCTACATCCCTAATGATACTCGTGATTGGTGGCTTATTGAATTTGGCACCATTAAAACTAAAGCGCAGCCTTTTATGACGCCAGCACTTGAAAATAATATAGATAGTGCAACAAGTAAATTTGCTGAGGTGTTCAATGCTGAGATTGATAAGGAATTGGCACCATGACCATTGAAATACCAAAAGTACTCAAGAGTGATGCGGATTTAGGAGGGCGTATTTACCCTAATCCAGCAGATATTGGAACTCCATTGCCTTATTTGGTGTTTCAAAATCTTGGCTCATCTCCCGCAAATACTATGGATTGTGGGGCAATCGATGAAAATAATAAGTATCAGTTTGTCGTTTGGCATGATGATATAAAAAAGGCTGAAGCAATTCGCCTAAGGGTGAGTAGGGTTTTGGAGGGTTTTGGCTTTTTTTATAATGGTAAGCACCCTGATATGCAGGATGAGGAAACCAAATTACATGGTCGTGGCTGGAGTATGAGTTACTGGTCAAGCAGATAATCAAATATGGAAAATTGAACAAAACACTAACTTAATTTCAATCAAGTGGATTAAAAAGCAAAAAGCCCGTGACTCGTAATCATGGGCTTTTTTGTGTTCACAACCTTACGGCAGAAGGAAGCAAACCATACATGAATTTTAACATCGGGGACTGGATAGTGAAAGCACTAGAACTCGTACAACAACACAAATCGGTAAGAATTTTTTGTTATTGGATTTTGTTAATCATTGCTTTGTTTCCATTAGCAAAGGTCATTGAGGCAACAGCAAAGCTAATAACAGCGATTCAATAAAACCAATTTTTTACACAGCGTCCGAAAGGGCGCTTTTTTATGCCAAAAAATTGAGGAGTAGCTACTCATGGCGCGTATTAAAGTTCAAAAATCACAGTTGTACTATGTGGATGGTGATGAGGTTATCGCTGTGCAATGTGCAAAAAACTTAACGCTCGGTAATGACACCGAAGAAGATATTGATGTGACATGCCTTGACGATGCAGATGATAACTTTGACCCAGGCAAAATGACACCAGGGGAAGGTACGCTCGGCACAGATTTTGATGATGAAAATGAATCGCACTTAAAGATTCTTGCGTTGTCCAAAACTGATCCACGTAAAAAAGTTATGTGGTATTTGGGTTCAAGCCACTCTGACGCGCCACCTACAATGACAGGTGGTGTTTTAGCCTTGCCACCTGATCGTGCATGGTGGGTGTTTGAGGGTTATTTAAAAGCACCTGAACGTACATTCGAAAAAGGGCAGTTTGTTGGTTATAACTACCCATTGAAACGTACCTCACGCATCAATGAAACAATGCGCACAATTCCTTAAGGGTAGGTTATGGCTAAGACATTAAATCTTAAAAAGTTGCGCAAAGTAACTCAAAGCTCAGCACCTGTTGAACAGATTGTTAAGTGGTCCGTTCTTGTCACTGAGCAGAACATTGATGAGCTTAAAGAACTTGTGGGTAAGCAAGAAATTCAAATTGATGAATTTCTTGAACTTGACGGGCAGGTTTTCATTAAGCGTCTAACATTTGAAGCTCAACAAGAGGTGTCCAAGGCTTTTGAATGGGATGTTGTGAAAGATCCAGAGAATCCTGAATTAAAAGGGATTGATGGAAAGCAGTTGGTGGCATCTCGTTTGGTTGGTTCCATTTGTGAAGATGAAAAAGGCACGCCTTTCTTTGAATCGATTCGAGAAGTTTACACGTCAGACCCTAGCTTTATTAACGCAATCTATGAAGCCGCAAATAAGGTTAATAATTTTACGGGAAAGTCACTGAAGAAGAGTTCGACGAAAACGAGTTCTGGTGCGAGCTCGTCCTCAACGGAATCGGTGGAAGAACAATCCAAGAAGCAAAAAACACCATAAGCATTTCTGAACTGCCAATGTGGAGGGCCTACCGTAAAAAGTATGGCCCTTTCTTTTTTGGAAGAAGAATTGAACAGGGGTTTGGTAATCTTATGGCGGCATATCTAGCTTCTAAAGGCGCTGAAAATGTGAGTGCGTATTCCTTTATGCCACATGAGAAGGAGCCTGAAGAAGTTGAATACAGTGTTGATGAGATGCTTGAAAAGGGCCTGTCCGCAGTTAAGTAATCCTCCTTCGGGAGGTTTCTTTTTGCTCTAAAAATTAGTATCTTGTTCTAAATTATAAATTTGGGGTAAGTGTGAAGTGAAGAAAATAATTTTATTGTCCTTTGTTTTCTTGATTATGGGATGTGAAAGCCAAGAGGAAAAAAAGGCCAAAAAAGATTTAGCTGTTAGCAGTTTTTCTGAAAAAGTTGTTAAGTTGGATTTAATAGACCCTACGTCGGCTGAATTTACTAATCAAAAAGGCTTTTGTGGAGAGGTTAATTCTAAAAATAGAATGGGTGGATATGTTGGAAAGGTTAGATATATTGTTATAGACCCAAAAACCGTTCTTTTTGAAAATGAAAATAATATTGCGAACCAGCAGTTTGCAATTGCTTGGTCGGAGGTTTGCAATAAAGAACCTGAGTTTAATGAGAAAGGGGAATTAATACCACCAAAGTTCAAGGTTCCAGAACCAAAATATAAAAAGGCAGAATATAGTTTTTCAGATAAACATGCTACAGCAACCCCATCAAGTTTAACATTTGGTGAGAACTTCAAGTACATATATCCAATCTTAAGAATAGGGTGCGAGGATGGTGGAACAACAGTAACTTTATGGTCTCAGAGAAATTTATCTCATGAAAATGATGGATATGTTGCTGTCGAGACAAATAAGACTAAAGAGCTTAGGTTAATTAAGGTGAATAGTCGAGAAGATTGGCAGGAGTTTGGAGTTAATCAAGAATTAAATAAGCTAATTAAATCATCTGATAAATTAAAAATCTTTTTTAAAGCAAGTGGTGGTGATTTATCTCTTCAAGAATATGATTTGATTAAATTAAAAGAGGGAATGAGGCAGCAGCAGAATGATTGTGGTTGGGGGAATTTTTGAAATCTAAATTATTCTGATGGGTTTTACCATGAAAAATTTAAATCCCATAGCTTCTAATCACTGGGTTTTCAATCAAATCTTTTTGCGAACATAATATTTAATGCATAAGCGCCCAAGGGCGCTTTTTTTTCGCCTGAGGAAAAGTTATGGCAACAGCTTCACTGGGTAGACTAACCCTTGATTTAGTCGCAAAAATTGGCAATTTTACTGAGCCTATGACTAAGGCAGAACGCCATGCAAAGAACGCAAGCAATAATATTGCAGACAGTTTTGGTATTGCTAGTGTTGCAGCGAAAGCACTGGGTGTGGCTGTTGCAGGTATCTCTGTTGGTGGTGTTGTTTCATTTGCCAACCAAACCATGAATGCTGGTAATGAAATTAAGAAATTCTCACAGCTTGCCAATAGTTCTACACGGGATTTTCAGTATTTTGCTAAAGGTGCTGAAACGGCAGGGTTTAGCATGGAGAAATTCGCCGACGTCAATAAAGATGTTTTAGACCGCTTGGGTGAAGTGTCTCGCGGTGAAGGCGAGATGATGGATTTCTTTGAGAGAATTGCGCCTAAAATTGGTGTAACAGCAGCTCAATTTAAGAATTTAAGTGGCCCTGAAGCGTTGCAGGCTTATTACAATGGCTTGCAGAAAGCGAATTTAAGTCATGCGGAGCAAGTCACCTACATGGAGCAGCTTGCTAATGATGCTTCTATGTTGATTCCACTTCTTAAAAATGGCGGTGAAGGCTTTCAAAAATGGGGTGATGCTGCGGAGCGCATGAACGCGCTTATGTCTGATGAGATGATTGCAAATCTTGCTTTGGCTAAAGAAAACGTTCAGCTTTTAAACTTACAGTGGGAAGGTGCTAAAAACACATTAATCAATGGCTCTATGCCTGCAATACAAGCGACCATTGATAATATGGATGCGCTAACTAATGTGACAATGATTGCAGGTGCATACCTTGCAGGTTCTTATATTCCAACTCTAGCAATCGCAACAAAGGGGATTGTTACAGATACGGTTGCAAAAATCAGCAATATCGCTTCTACACGTGCAAAAACCTTAGCAGATTATGAAGTTGCTAAGTCAAATTTAGCCGCTACAGCAGCAATGGTTCGCGCAATGGGTGTGACTAATGCACAGACAGCAGCAATGATGACAAATGCGCGAGCTGCGTATCAGCAAGCAGCTGCTGCTAAAGCAACCATGTTTGCGGGTTCTGGATTGTTGGGTGTTTTAGGGGGACCGGTTGGCCTAGGAATAACAATGGCCAGTGTGGCCGCAGGCTACCTACTAATGAAAGATGGCGCTGAGAAAGCCACCGCTTCGATTGATATACAGGGAAAATCGGTTGCTGATTTGGTTGTTAAATATAGAGAGTTAAATACTCTTCAGCGTGACAATGAAACAAAGGCTTTAGCGGATCAAGTTGAAGACTTGGGGCTTAAATATCGAGTAGCATCATCTGACTTATATTCCTTCATGGAAGCTTTACCAATTTCTGATGAAAAAATAGCAACTTTTATGAAATTAAATAGCGAACTATCACAGGGGCGAATCAGCAGTAACGAGTATTACGAAGCTGTTAAAAATGTGAATATTTTAACTGATTCTCAGCTCAGTAAGGTTCGTGGATTGGTAGGTGGGTATGTTAAGGCAAAGAACAAGTTTAATGAGGCTGAAACAGCACAAGATGCTTTAGCAAACTCCATGGGGAGCACTACCCAAAAGGCTAAAGAGCAAGCTGTAGAAGTAGCAGGACTTAGTGAGGAAATAAAAAAACTCCTCAGCACCAATAATGAAGAATTTTTAAAAAACACTTCTTTGAATGCCATGATTGGAAGAGGAGCTGACCCTAAACTAGCTAATTATTTCTATGAGGCACGTAAGGCACAAGGAATTCTCGGAACATCGAAAATGCTTAGCGAGGATGTTAGAAAATCGGTATTAGCTCGCTATAACTCTGAGATTGGGTTAAATAAAACTCTTGAAGAGCGTGCAAAAATTGAGGAGAGAAACAAGAAACTTATTGAAGCACAGGGCGATGCAATGAAGGTGAATGCTTTAGTTGCATCTAATGCGGCTAGAGCTAATGCGGAGGATTTAGAGGCGGCAAAAAATTTACCTAAAGGATTATTATCTGCTGTAAACATGGTTGAATCCCCTAAAAGCAACAGCGCTACCAGTAGGGCTGGAGCTGGTGGGCCAATGCAATTCATGCCTGCAACAGCAGATCGCTATAAAGTTGATATTAAAAGCGTAGAGTCTAGTTATCGCGGAGCATCAAATTATCTAAAAGACTTGTTAAAGATGTTTGATGGTGATCTTGAAAATGCGCTTAGAGCTTACAACTGGGGCGAAGGAAATATGCAGAACTATTTAAAATATGGTTCTGGCATGAAACCACTGGGCAATAATAAATTTCAAAAGGGCTACTTCCCAAATTACCCAATGCCTAGAGAGACTCGTGAGTATTCAGGTAAGGTGATGGGCTTCATGGGTGGTGCAAGTGGAGTTTCATTCACAGAGGGTTATTCTTATGATGACTGGCTTAAAGAGCAGGAAAAATTCTCAATTGAGCGTGAAAGACGTGAAAAAGAGCAAGCTGCCAAACAATTAGACCTTGCCAATGCTGTAGCTACAGAGAAAGTTCGCATTAACACCAAGCTGGCACAAGATATTAAAAGTATTGAGGAGGCTGGTTTTCCAGAGTCTGAGTCTAAAAAACTGATTGCGGAGTACCAGCGCCGTGCTGATATTGATATTCAAATTGCTGACGCTGCGCAAATTGATAAATTATCCAGTTTTTCTGATTACACCAAGTCTGAAGAGCAGTTGCTTAATGAAAGTTATGCCCGCCGACAGCGCGATTTGAAACTTGATATTAGCTTGACTATTGGGGCATACACCGAAGCATCGGCTCATATTGAAAAGCAGCGTGTTATGGAGCTATCTGCTTTACAAATTTCTCAACAGAAACAGATGCTTGAAGTTAAAAAAACTTGGATGTCTGCCGCAGATTATGCTCGTGATTACTACGCATTAGTTAGAGAAGAAATTCTAAACACTGCTAGTTATTCGCCTGAGATGAAAGAGGCTTTAACAGTTCAATCATATCGAGATGAAGGTGAAGATCGGGATGCAGCGCTTCAGGATTACTACAGTGCAACAGGTGTAGATACTGAGTTGGAGGATGCGCTGGCAGCTAGAAATAGCGCAATTCAAGCGGCTTATGAATGGGGAATTGTCTCTCAAGAGCAATATCATCAAGACATGCTGAATAGTGAGCGTGATTACCAGCAAGCAAAGGTGAACATGCAACTACAATTCGGGCAAAGTTACGTGTCAGGTGCAGCTGGTGTCATGGCACAGGTTTTGGGTGAAAACTCGAAAGCATATCAAGCTATGTTTGCAATGCAAAAAGCAATGGCGATTGCTCAAGTCATGATGAACGCACCGACAACATTTTCCAATGTCTATGCCTCCGTGTCTCAGATTCCATATGTAGGTTGGGTTATGGCTCCAGTGGCAGCAGGTGCCGCAGTTGCATTGCAATTGGCACAAGCAGCAACAATCGGTTCGGTTTCATTCAATCCGGTGGGTATGGCCCACAACGGTATCGACAACATTCCAAAAGAAGGCACATGGCTTCTTGATGGTGGTGAGCGTGTATTGAATCCACAGCAGAATAAAGATTTAACTCGTTACTTATCTGAAAAACAGCAACGGGAAGAATCACAATCAGTTGTGGCACAGCAGCCAGCGCAACCAATCTATAACATTCAAGCCTTAGATGGGAAGAGTGTTGAGCGTGTATTGAAAAAGCACAATCGCCATGTTGCTGGCAGTATGAAGGGCTATGCGAGAAACTTTGGGAGATAAAGTATGTCTGATGTGTTATTCCCCGATGTCTGCATCGGGTATGACTTTGTAAAAAAGCCGATGTTCAATACCAAAATTATGACATCAGTAAACGGTCGGGAGCTTCGAGCGAGTTATCAAGCTGTGCCGAAATATGAAATCTCGCTCTCATTGCCTATTCTGCGAGAATCAAAAAGAGAGATTCAAAAAATTGAGGATTTCTTTATTGCTCGTCGCGGGGCATTTGATTCGTTCCTGTTCAAAATGCCTTGGGACAATGAATATGAATGCACCTTCAATGGTGACGGCACAACGACTTCATTCCAACTGTATAAAGGTCAGTTGCCATTGGGAAATACCGAAACATTTGAAACAGAAGATCCATTGATGTGGGATGAAGATTTGGACAAGCCCATGTGGACAGATCTAGAGGCACGGATGTGGGACATGCAATATGGCGTTTCAAAAAATGGAGTCTTAACGTTGCCAGCACCTTTGGCTGCAGGTGACAAGGTAACAGTAAAAGGCACATTTTATTATCGTTGCCGATTTGCTGATGATGGCCAAGCTTTTACGCTGTTTAGTTATCGTTTATGGAAAGGTGAAGTTACTTTAATCGGATCTTTGGGAAATAAAGTATGAGAGCAGCTTCTGCAAAACTAATTGCGTTACTTGATGCTGATCAGTTTGTGATGGCGGATCTCTACACCATCACCACTGTTCAAGGTGATGAATTCCGATATACGAATTATGACTTTGATTTGACTGTTGCAGGTCAAACATATAGTTCGAGTGGTCCAATCATCAGTCGTGAAGGAATTAGTCTGTCACTCGGTATTGAAGTTGATAATTTATCGATCAGCATTGATTGTATTGATGATAATGAATGGAACGGCATCAATGTCGTTCAAGCGTTTCATAATGGCCAATTAGATGGTGCTCGATTTAAGTTAGAGCGCATATTTATGGATATGAATAAACCAACGGACACCAGTGCCGGCACCATCAAATTGTTTGAAGGTCGAATCATTGAGCCTGACTTAGATCGTAATTCAATTCAAGCCAGTGTTGCATCAGATCTGGATGAATTGAACGTACAAATGCCGAGAAATCTGTATCAGCCAAGTTGCACGAATACACTGTTTGACAGTGCATGCGGTCTATTGCGTCAAAACTTTATGGTGCAAACGACAATTGAAGCGGGCAGTACACCAGCTCGAATTTTATGCCAAGTGAATCAGCCACAGGGTTGGTTCACGCAAGGCGTAATTGAGTTTTTAGACGGTGGCAATGCTGGTCTAAAACGGACGATTCGCATGCATGAATCAGGTGCTTTGTTATTGACTTTGCCATTGTTGGAAGCACCGAAGGCAGGGCAACGAATCAAGGTTTATCCTGGATGTGATAAACGTTTGGAAACATGCCAAAACCGTTTCGATAATTTCGCTCGTTTCCGTGGTGCGCCTTTTATTCCAGTACCAGAAACCGCAGTTTAAACAGATTTAACATCATTCATTCCATACCCGCTATATGCGGGTTTTTTTATGGGGTTAGAAAAATGCCTTTACCAAATATTCTTGAATTTATTGGTACGAATGTGACTCAAGCAAAGTTTAAAGTTGCTTTAGAAAAATTATTAAGCTACCTAAGTGTTGAGGGTGCAACAAAAGTTGAACTGAGTGCTGCAGTAACACCAAAAGCTGATAAAACTTATGTCGATAATGCGTTAGGACAATTTCAATCAGGTTCGAGTAAGTTCTATGCAACGCTTGCGGAAGCAAATGCAGACATTGCGAATATTATGCCCAAACTTACAACTGATACTGTTAAAGACTTGGTTAATGTTGGTGAAGTTGCTAATGGTGGGGTTTGGTATAAAGCCAGTAGTTCCGCTACAAGCTTAACGAAGAGTCCTTATGACGCATTGAAGCAATCAAAAGACTATATAGATAAGTCTATCGAATCACAAAACATATCATATATAAATGATGATAACAGCAAGTTTAACTTCGTAAATAGATATCAGTACAATTACGATGCGGAATATGTCGCAAATAATGATCCGACGTGGAATGCGGTACCACCTTTTTCTCTGAAA
>NZ_KB849235.1:523620-576877 GCF_000368045.1 Acinetobacter johnsonii CIP 64.6 | reverse complement strand
CTACACAGCAACAGAAGACTGCTTAATCGGTGTCCAGTCTGTGCATAATGTCAGCGAAGGCTATGATGGTTTAGATGATTATGTAGTGTTGAAAGGTGGAAAAGCAAAGTCTGATAATGCTGATTTTAAAGAATTTGAAAATACAGCATCGGTAAAATGGTTTGATGAAGAAGGGTTTTTAATATCGTATTTCGGTGATAATGATGTTGGTCAAAATCTTTTGTTAGCATACTCTAAAGATGGTATTAATTTTAAAGAGTTTTTAAAGTTTGTGCCTGATAATCTTCATACAATTAGAGACCCATCGATAATTCATCATAAAAATGGCTGGTGGTATGTAGTGCATACAAACACACCTTACGGTCAATCAATTAGCTCTGAAAAGTTCAATATTATTAAGTCACGAGACTTAATACATTGGTATAACGTTGCTCGAATCGGTTTCGATAACGTTAAAAACTGGGCGCCCGAATTTTTTGTCGACAGCGACGGCAGTGTACATATAATCGGTTCGATAAATATGTCATCTGGAGCTGAAAAATTTCAACCTTACATTTTTTCAGCGTTAGATGATGACCTGTCAAGCTGGTCTGATGGTGTTAAGATTCAAGGGGCTTTTAATAGTGCAACTACATCAACTTCTGATTCATGGATTGACGGCTTCATGTTCAAAATCGGCTCAAAATATCATTTTATTATTAAAGATGAAGCTGTCGGACACCGCTGGTTATCAATTTTCACATCATCAAGCTTGAAGACAGGTTTTGATACAATATTGAAAGACGGTAGTGCGTCATGGGGGAGTGTTTCGCAAAAAGTTGAGGCACCTTGTGTTATGGCGCTAGAAAACGGCAATTACCGAATCTATGCCGATGGTCTGCCACAAGACCAAGGCGGGCTGGGCCAATTTCTGATGTATCAAGATTTTGATAGTTCTTTTAATCCAATTTCAAGCGATATAACGAAAATCACATCTGACAGCCCAATGCGCCATGGAACAGTTTTAAGAGTGAAAGGTATACAGAAATATCTATCACAGTCTGAATTTGTCGCTGAAAATGTTTCAGATAGTGCAGTTCCAACAAATATTGAATCTGTGCTAGAGGAAATGCGAGAAATGAAAAAATCTTTAATTAAAGCTGGCTTGATGAAATTATCTTAATCACACAACAAACAACCCGAAGCCGAAGCTGTTGTCTGAAACGAAGATGATGTAAAAGGCCGCATTTAAGCGGTTTTTTATTGCCAAAATTTAGGTGAGTCTATGCAGAAAAACGATCTTGCTGTTGCTGAAGCCCTAACTTGGCTTGGCACCCCATACCATCATCAAGGGCGGGTAAAAGGCGTGGGTGTGGATTGTGGCACTTTGATCTGTGAAGTCTATGAAAAAGTGGGCTTGATGGATCACTTAGATCCGCGGCCATATCCACCAGATTGGCACATGCACCAGCTTGGCCAACGATATTTAGAGCACGTTTTATCAGTGTGTTATGAAGTCGATGAGCCACAGCCTGGTGACATTGTTCTTTATCATTTTGGCAAGTGCATCAGTCATGGTGCAATTGTCGTTGAATGGCCTACGATTATTCACTCCTATATTCATCAAGGAGTAATACTCCAAGATGGCACAAAAGGAAGTCTAGCTCGCAGAATTGCGGGCTTTTATCGTATGAAGAGGCTAAAAGAATAGTATGGGTGGAATATTTGGAAGCACAACGATCAGTACGTCTGATAAGCGCATCAATTCGATGCGCATTCAGCAATCTGCATACGGTCTGACACAGCCATTGGTGTATGGCAAAAATCGCGTTGCAGCCAATATGTTTTGGTATGGTGATTTTAAATCTACTGCCCATACAACGACCACTAAATCTGGTGGTAAAGGTGGTAAAACTAAGACCAAAAACACAACATATACCTATTCAGCATCTTTGATGCTTGGTCTATGTGAAAACAAAATCAAAGACATCGGCATTATCTGGCGTGATAAAGAACAGATCGTCACAGGTAATATGCCGATTATTATTGGTTATAAACGACAAGGATTTAATTCATTAAAACCGATTATTGAATATCGAATTCAGACACCAATCGAGCAATTAGGCTTTGAATTGTTTGATGGCGACCATAATCCTGTTTGGGGTTATTTAGCATCAAAACATCCAGATGAAGCGGTGCATTATCCATTCCTTGGGTATGTGGCGTGTGCTAATTATGATTTGGGTGGTAGTGCAGCATTATCGAATCATAATTTTGAAGTGATCAGCGATATTACCTTTTCAGAAACGATTCATGATGCGAATCCAGCTGACGTGATTGAAGATTTCATCACCAATCCACGTTATGGCGCAGCACCAAGTCTAAACATGGCTGATTTATCCGAATTTCGGACGTATTGTGCAGCCACCAATTTGTTGATCAGTCCTGCTTTGACTGAACAGCGTGAAGCATTTGAAATCATCAGTGAAATTGTGGAAGCTGTGAATTGTGCAGTGGTACCAAGCCCAGATGGTTTGAAAATCCGTTCATACGGTGACAGTGCAGTGACAGGAAATGGCGTGACATTTACGCCAAATCTTGAGCCAGTTTACCACCTGACTGATGACGATTTCTTGGGTGAAGATCAGCCAATTCGCGTGCGTCGTAGCCGTGACACAGATGCATACAATCATTGCCAAATTGAATACGCGAATCGCTTCAACCAGTACAACACTGAAACGGTTGAAGCCAAGGACCAAGCAAATATTGAAATGTTTGGGCTGCGTACACAAGATCCAGTCAAATTTGACTTTTTCTGCGAACCGAAAATTGCCCGTCATGCCGTGCAATTGCTATTACAGCGACGACTCTATGTACGAAATGAGTATGAGTTTGAATTGGGGTGGAAATACTGCCGACTTGAGCCGATGGACATTGTGACCATTACAGATGAATCATTGGGATTAAATCAGTTTCCTGTTCGAATCACACGAGTTGAAGAAGATGAAGAAGGTGTGCTTTCGATTACCGCTGAAGAACTGGCAGTCGGGTCACGTTCAGCAGTTGAGTATGATCTGCAATCATCAAACGGGTACCAAGGTGGCAATGAAGAACCAGGCAACGTCAATGCACCAGCAATTTTTGAGCCTCCTTTAGAATTGACAGGTGGTAAAAATCAAATCTGGGTCGCTGCGTCAGGTGGAATCAATTGGGGTGGGTGTAACGTCTGGACAAGTTTGGACAATACAACATACGAAATGATCGGGACCATTTATGGTTCAGCGCGTTACGGTACATTAGTTTCAGCCATTGATGCAGATGATACCGAGATGCAGATTCAGTTGAATACATCCAGCCAGATGTTCAGTGGTACGGCTGAAGATGCTGAAGTTGATGCAACACTGTGTAAAGTCGGTGATGAATATATCAACTATATCGATGCAACCTTGGATGGATCAGGGCGTTATACATTAAGTAGCATGCTTCGTGGCCGTTTTGATGATGCAAGCTCACACAATGCCGGTGAATCGTTTGTTCGTATTGATCGTGCCATTTTTGAATATGACTTCAATCTAAATATGATCGACAAACAGATTTATCTGAAGTTCACAAGCTTCAACGGACTTGAGCAAAAAGAAGAAACTTTAGATGAAGTGACGGCATACAGTTACACCATCAATGGTGGTCGTCCTACGGGTGTCAAAGGTTTATCATTGCAGTCCGCATTTGAAGCAATGAGCTTTAAAGCTCAATGGCAAAGTGCAGCTGGTGCCACAGGGTATATCGTTCAAATCATGTCAGGTGGTGTATTGCTACGTGAAGTTGAAACGACAAATACCGATTATTCATACAGCATGGATGAAGCAAAAATTGACGGTATTCAGCGTGCTTATACTGTTCGTGTCGCAAGTAAAAACGGTTCGATTGTCAGCACTTTTGCAGAGCTGAATATCAGTAATCCAGTGCCACCTCAATTGTTGAACGTGTACACATCGGCAACTGCAGATTCGATCACAGTGACTTGGATTCCAAGTGAAGTGCCTGATCTGAAAGATTACCAGGTGTGGATCAGTACCAATGCGAACTTTGATCCTGATACAACGGCAGCACGTTGGACGGGTACCGAAAATGCTTGCACGATTACTGGCTTGCAATCAACGACCACATATTATGTGCGTGTTGCTGCGCGGGATGTGTGGAAGCCGACCTCGTGGAACTATTCAAAACGAATCACACAAGCGACTGCGGATAGTTAAAATTTTCAACCATATAGCACCTTCGGGTGCTTTTTTATTACCAAAATTTAGGGGGCGAAATGTCTGAAACAACAGGGCAAGCAATTGCTGAAGCGAGTGCTGCAGTTACATCAATTTCAACCAAAACAGCAGTAGGGGGATCAATTGCTGGCTTGTCGGGGAAGTTATTGGGTTTAGATCCAATCACAGCGATTGGTTTGTTAGTAGCGATTGCAGGCTTATTAGTGAGCTTTATGAGCTTCTTGATTAATTGGTACTACAAGCGCCAAGAAAACAAACGTGCAGATCAACTTCATGAAATTGCGCTACGTAAAGCAAAGGATGAATGCAATGTCGAATAAAACCAAGATAGCTGTAACTATGGCAACTGTGATTAGTTTGGGCGGTGTTGCTTGGACGCAAAGCCGTGAAGGTACTGTACTTAAGCCATATTACGATAGTGTCAAAGTAGCAACTATTGGTACAGGCACTACGGTCTATCCAAACGGCAAAACAGTCAAAATCACAGATCCACCAATTACCAAGAAACAAGCCGCTGAATATCTACAATTTCACATGAACAAGGATGCCAAGATTTTCAATAAAACGCTTGTTGGTATTCCGCTTTCTCAAGCTGAGTATGACTTATATATGGACTTCACATACCAGTTTGGCACTGGCGCATGGTCGCAGTCTTCCATGCTTCGAAACTTAAAATCACGCAACTATGTGCAAGCCTGTAAGTCGCTATTGAAGTGGAAGTATGCAGCAAAGCGCGATTGTTCAATCCGTTCCAATAATTGTTATGGGGTTTGGACTCGACAACAAGCACGATATGACAAATGCATGGGAGCGCAGTAGGTGAGTGAATTTAAAAAAGTTAGCAATGTGCTTCTTGAGTCTAACGGTATTTATTTTATTGAATGCCCTGGTTGTAAAACCTTGCATCCATTTCATGTTGATCCAAAACATAAAATTCGTTGGGATTTTAATGGCAATTTAGAGAAACCAACATTTAGGCCAAGCTTAATGGTGAATCAAGGCCACCCTAGCCAATGTCATTCGTTTGTCACAGATGGAAAAATTCAGTTCTTATCTGATTGCCATCATGGATTGGCGGGGCAAACAGTTGATTTGCTAGAAGTGGAGGAATTCTGATGCCTATACTTTTACTGATATGGAATAACAAGCGCTGGACCTTAATCATTGTGCTTTTGATTTATGCCGTGTTCCAAACATGGCAATCTAATTCACTGACAGGTGATCTGAATAAGGCAAAAGCGAATTGTGACGTGCGTGTCTCGGAAGCAATTGCGCCTTATGAAACTGCAATCACAAAAGCCAAAGAACAGAAAGCCATTACTGAAAAGGCTTGGTCGGATAAATATATTGAGGTAGAACAAAATGCGATTAAAAAAATACAAGATGCGAATGCTGCCGCTCGTAGTGCTGACTTGGCTGCTAGTGGGTTGTCAAAGCAACTCAGTGAAGCAAACAAACGTTTGTCCACAGCTCCCCGCCAAACCATCATTGAGTACACCATTACCAACAGCGAGTTACTCGAAGCGTGCACAGAAGAATATCGAGGCGTGGCAGAAAAAGCAGATGGCCACGCAATTGATGTCGAACGATTGAGTGAGGCGTGGCCTGAGTGAATTATATGCTGTGCATCCTTTTATCAGGTTGCACAGCTCATTCGATTTCGACGAATGTGAGTGTGGGGATATGTGTGAAGGCTCTTTAAGTGGGGGTGTTTTTATATTTAATTTAGCTAGATACCGCAAGTCTATCAATACAATAATTCTCAATTTTGTTATGTAAATTAATAGTTTCTTCCAAAACACAACCATAAGTGACTGTGCGAGTTTGACCCCCAATAGATGCCCTAAGGGCATTTGGTTTAAATACATTTTGAATCTCCATTATATTTATTTGAATTTCTGACAAAGTGCCGCTGTACGGTCTAAAAATATCGTAAGAGCTCAATTGTTTGGAGTTATCATGTTGAGTAAGTGCAGCAATCGCATTTGTATAATAGCTTTTGTATTTTTTATGAAATAAGTCGATATAAAAGTCATTCAATATAAATAGGTGCTTATCGAAAAGGTTATAAAAATCTATAAGTGTGGGGTCTTTTTTTATCTTACTGTAGGCATTTATATTTGCATACAAGCCAATTACCGCTTCATAGAGATTAATTTTTGTGTGATCAAGGTAGTCAGTTTTAATTATTAAATACGAATCTATTTTTTTAAGGTTTTCAGAGTTTGATCTAATCTTATGGAGCTCTATAAATATAGGTTTTAGATCTGCAAGCACACCGTAAAGCAGGGAGGCTTCAAGATCATAGTTTTTTTCATCCCTCCAGTCATTAAATAGATGAGCTGCAACTATTGCAGCACCAAATGTCGTCAATCCACCAAAAAGGCCACCTGAAAACCCCAATGCATCTTTAAATGATTCTCTCGGAGTGTCAACAGGAAAACCTATCCATACAATAAAAAATGAAAGTATGGTTGTGATCGCTATGCCTACAGCAGTACCAAGTAATACAGTAAATGTTTCCTTCTTCACTAACTCCACACCCCACTCAAAACCGCATACTCACATGCACACCCATGCAAATAATCAAAACAACTATGCCAGATACACCAGCCTAATTTCTTATCCCACGGCTCAGACAGCGTCACGCACTGCTCAATATAATACTGTTCCCATGTTTTCATTTTTATTCTTTCCACCCATCCACAATATCAGCCCAGTCTTGGAGCATTTGCCTACGATCATCCAACCATTTTGCATGATTGTATGTCGCCCTTGTTTTATTTTCTTCAACATGCGCTAACTGCTTATTGATCCAATCGGGATTATAACCTTTCTCATTTAACAAAGTGGAAGCGGTCGCTCTAAAATCATGTGTAGTGACTTCCGGCAACCCAATAAAAAACAATGCTCTATTTAGTGTTGTTCTCGCCAACATCTCATCATTTTTAAATGGCGCTGAAAAAACGTAAGTCTCATTTTGAGAAATTTCATACTGCTCTTTAAGTAAGGCACACAGCTGATCCGACATCGGAACTAAATGAATATGATTCTTTTTGTTGCTGCGCTCCTGTTTGCGTCGTCTCGATGCCTTGGGAAACTCAATCACTTTTTCATTAAAATCCACAAAGGACCATTGCATGCGTCTAATTTCAGATGCACGCAACATAGAATACATCATAGCTAGGCAGGCATTTCTGACCGTTGTTGTGCCACCGTACAACTCTAGGCGCGTTCTTAGCTTGATGCGCTCATCTTTCTCTAATGGTCGTGCATGTTCAATTTCAGGCGCTTCTATGGCGCTCCTAACAGCGTATGTGGGGTCGTTATCTGCTCTGAGGGTAACAATGGCATATTTCATTACTAGACTGACAAATCTGCGGTTCTGATTGGCTGCTGCTTCACCTGTGCCGTAGTGACTAAGCTTCTTCACCCTAACCATAGTGTCTTTCATAATAGTGAGCACGTCGGAGGAATTGACATCTTTTACAGGCTTATGGCCAATAACTTTATAAATATCCTTTCGCATTGATCGCTTGAACTGTTCTATGTAGTCCTCACTTTTATATTTCATCTGTTCCAAAGCGTATTCTTCAGCTACAGCCTTAAAAGTATTGGTCGTGGCGGTCACAGCCTCAATCTTCTTTTTCTTCTTATCGTCTACAGGGTTAATATCATCCTTTAATAGCGCCTTAGATTCGTCTTTCTTTTTACGCGCTTCAGCAAGTGAAACGATAGGGTATTCACCAAAACTTACGGTTCCCTCTTTGCCATTCAGAGTGTATTTAAAGCGCCATATCTTCTTGCCAGAGGGTCTTACTTCAATGTATAACCTTTCTGCATCAAGCACTCTGTACATTTTTTCTTTAGGCTTTAAAGATTTTATCTTGGTATCTGAGAGCATCAAGTTACCCGTTCAATTAAATAAGTTACCCGCCACAGTACCCGTTTTTTTGACAGATTAGTGCGAACCAATACAGACTAAAATAGATTAAAGAAATAGATAAATAAAGGGGTGTAAAGGATTTTTTAGACTAATGTAGATTTAAGTAGATTATAGTGAATATTTTAATAGCCAATGACGATGGTGTTTTTGCACCAGGTATTCAAGCGCTCGCACATGCTTTACGTCCATTAGGTCGCGTGGTGATTGTAGCACCTGAAAGTGAACGCAGTGGTTTTTCCAGTGCTTTGACTTTAGATCGCCCCTTACGCCCAATCGAAATTGCACCCGACATGTGGGCAGTCAATGGTACACCCGCGGACTGTGTCTATTTGTCCATGAATGGCTTATTTGACTTTGAGTTTGATCTGGTTGTTAGTGGCATTAATAGCGGGGCAAACTTGGGTGATGATGTACTCTACTCAGGTACTGTGGGAGCAGCCTTTGAAGGGCGTCTAATGAAACAGCCAGCCATTGCGGTATCACTTGCGGGCCCTGAAGTGCGTTCGTACAATCGCCCAGAAGATTATCATCATGCTGCACAGTGGGTGCATGACTTTGTGAAACAAGGTTTGCCAGCACTGCCACCACGCCATATTTTAAATATTAATATTCCTGATGTAGCTGAGTTACAAGGCGCTAAAATTACCTATCAAGGACGTCGTCGTCAGTCTAAGCCGATTACCAGTCATGTTGACCCACGTGGTCGTCAAGTGTACTGGATTGGGCTTGCAGGTGAAGCTGTGGCGGAACCGAAAAGAGGCTATGATGAGGTGGAGTCAGACTTTTTCGCTGTGGCAAATGGTTTTGTCAGTATTACGCCTATTCAGATGGATGCAACCAACTATGAAGTTTTGCATGCATTACAAGGGCAAATAAGTTCTTAAAAGTCACTACAGTTGAGCAATACAAGGAATGTATTCAGCTGTTTGTTATAACTTTGTGAAAATACGCGCAGAGATACTATTTTCACATACTTTTTTGCTAATCTTAGCGCAAATTAAACTGATTATTTTTTGTATTTTTAGAGAGTAAGATAAATGTCTGTGTTGTCTCAAATTCGTTTTATTGCAATTCCTACAGCACTACTGAAAAAAGTCGTGTTATCTACTGCTGTAGTTTCAACTGTTATTTTGAGTGGTTGTGCTTCTAAACCACAGGTTAACAATGCAACACGTTTTGCGAAAGCACCAGACTATTATACAGTTCGTTCAGGCGACACGCTGAGCGGTATTGCAACTCGTTATGGGCTGAGTTACACCTCTGTTGCAGACATGAATGATATTGCTGCGCCGTATCGTATTTATGTGGGGCAGTCATTACGTTTAAAAGGCTCGGGTAGCCCACGTACAACTACGACGCAACCTATTACACAAACTGCTCCAATTCAACGTCAAAATGTTGGTCTCCCGAGTCAAAATACGACCACCACAACCACAACAACTCCTGCTAAAGTACCGACCGCACCTGTTGCGAGCTCGAAAAGTTCAACTTTACGCTGGGTAAAACCAAGTAATGGCGCTGTTTTGCAAGGTTATAATTTAGCAAATAATGTGAAAGGTATTCGCTATGCTGGTAACCAAGGTGATCCAATTTATGCAGCAGCAGATGGCCAAGTGGTGTATGCAGCAGACGGATTGAAAGAATATGGAAACTTAATTTTGATTAAACATATTGATGGTTATATCACAGCATATGCACACAACAGTGCAATGAATGTGAAGAGCGGTCAAAATGTGACGGCAGGGCAGAAAATTGCAGAAATGGGCTCCACAGGTGCAACACGCACCATGTTAGAGTTCCAAGTACGCTTAGATGGCAAGCCAATCAATCCGACTATAGTTTTACCATTAAATTAAAAAATCTGGATGCAACGCAAAAAATTCACCGTATAATACAATGAGTTGTTTTTATCAAATAGATGAAAACTTCTCATGAATCCAGAGAGAATTTTATGTTAGATCAACTACGGGCAATGGGTGTTTTTGCTTGTGTTGTCGAAAAGAGTTCATTTAGTGGTGCCGCGCGTGAGTTAGGCATCACTACAAGTGCTGTGAGTCAGCAAATTCGTTCTTTAGAGCAAGAGATGGAAGTTGTTCTTTTACATCGCTCGACAAGAAAGTTGAATTTAACTGAAGCAGGCCAGGCTTTTTTCCACAGCTGTCAAGAAATGCTCGCCGCTGCTGAACGTGGCAAAATACGTATCAATGAATTGCGCGATGATCTCGTGGGTGAGCTGCGAATAGCCACTACGCCAGAGTTAGGTGCCAATCATGTGATTCCTGCTTTGTCGCATTGGATGTCTGCACATCGCGGATTATCTATTCATATTGAAGCAGATAATCATTATGTGGATTTGATGAATGGGCGAATTGATATTGCGTTAAGAATGAGTCCAACGGTTGACGATCAAAGCGTACATGTCGTGCCATTGGCGCGCGTGGAACAGATTTTGGTTGCTTCACCGAGCTATTTGAATCAGTCTGCACCAATTTCACGACCTGAAGATTTGAAAAATCATGATCTTATTCCGATCACGATTATGAAGAACAATCATGATTTTGATTTTAAAAATGTGGTGACAGGTGATGCAGTTAAACTTGAGATGAAATCAAGAGTAGCCAGTAATAATATTTTAGTAACAAAGACTTTATGCCAACATGGGCATGGAGTTGCACGTATTTTATATTTGGATGTGCAAAAAGAATTGGTTAACGGTTCTTTAGTGGAAGTTCTTCCAGAGTGGAAGCTCCCTAACTTTACGCTATATGCCATCATTTCAAAGCATGAACAACAGCCGATGAAGATCCATCGTTGTCTGGATGCCTTGAAACAATACTTTTGCCAACTACCCGGCGGTCGTATTTACCAAGAAGTAAGCTAATTCGATAGAGATTGTAACTGGCGATCAGTCAACCCATACACATGCTTATAAATTTTAAATGATATAACTACATAATTTGAGTTAAGCGGTTCGCATGGAACCGCTTAACATGGAGAGCAGCAGAGAAAGACCAAAGCACTTACGTCTGTTGCTCTTTATTTTTTTTATTCACAATAAAAACAATACTTTTATTCTAAGCTATCGAAGCCTATTCAGCCTGATCTTGTGTTAATTCTAAAGCACGTTGGTAAGCAATTTTCTTTTTAATGCCGGTCAAATCAGCCGCTAACTGTGATGCAGCTTTCACTGACAAATCTTGTAAGAGACGTGTTAAAAGCTGGTCGAGTTTTTCTTGCGCGATATCTTTTTCAGTGGTCGCACCACCGACAACCAGCACAATTTCACCTTTTTGTTGATGATGATCGTTTGCAATAAATTCAACCAACTCACCTAAAGTCATCTTCTTGATGGTTTCAAAGGTTTTGGTAATTTCACGGGCAAAACCGACAGGGCGGTCAGCACCAAAGACTTTGGCCATGTCACTGACACTATCTACAATACGATGTGGTGCTTCATAAAAAATTAGGGTTTGCGTTTCGTCTTTAAGTTTTTCCAGACTTGCCAGTCGTTGGGTTTGTTTAGAAGACAAAAAACCTTCAAAGCTGAAACGATCACTTGGTAAGCCCACTGAGCTTAAAGCGGCAATGGCAGCACAAGCGCCAGGAACAGGGATTACGCGGATATTATGCTCTTGTGCTGCACGAACCAATTTAAAACCTGGATCACTGATAAGAGGCGTTCCTGCATCACTGATAAGCGCCATATCTTCACCTTTCAACAAACGCTGAATAAGGATGTCAATTTTGTTGCTTTCATTATGATCATGGCATGCAGTAAGTGGAGTTTGAATATTAAAGTGTTTCAGTAATTGTGCTGAAGTTCGTGTATCCTCAGCAGCAATGATTTTGACTGATTTTAGTACATCAATTGCGCGGTAAGTCATGTCATCTAAGTGCCCAATAGGGGTTGCGACTACAAATAACTGGGCACTCATGGGTTTTCTCCGCGCTGCAAAATAATAAAAGGATGGGGGGTGAGTCGTGTGCTTTGGTACATTCAACCGATACCGCGATAAGCATTCTACCTGAATTGTCCGTCGTGGCGTGAGCTAGAATGTTGTCGGCGATGCATTTGCAGGAGTCGGGAAGACATTCGATTGAAATCTAAACGCCAAGAAAGCTTTAAAACACGGAATGAAATGAAATGGTTGGCTTGAGAGATTCACAGCAGTGGTTTTAAACATCAAGACGTGAGATTTTTGATCGAAATTGAGCTTTTCAAAATGCACTGATTAAAAAATAAAAAGAAGTGGGGGAAGATAAAGAGATGAAGCTGGGACAATGGGCAGAGCAACAAGCTTTGAGTGTGCTAGAAGAACAGGGGTATGTTCATGTACGGTCCAATTATCACTCGCGCTTTGGCGAAATTGATCTGATTGTACAAAAAGGGCAGGAATTGGTTTTTGTTGAGGTCAAAGCACGCTCAAAAACGCGTTTTGCGCAGGCTATTGAAACAATTTCCTATTCAAAACAACGCAAAATAGCAAAAACGGCCATGTTATTTTTACAAGATCATCCACATTTCCAGCAATATTATTGCCGCTTTGATGTGATTTGTTTTGATTTTTTTAAAGAAATTGCAAAAACCATACAGCAAGATTTTTCAAAATTCACTTATGATCAGCAATGGATAGAAAATGCTTTTACTTTTGATCAAGACTTTATTAATCTTTGAACAAAATCAAAGCTGAAATGCTGAATTAAAATAGTTTGAAAAGTTGAGGAGTCTTGCTGAGTGTTCAATCGTATTGCAATGACCGTATTATGCGTCGCAAGTTTATCTGGATGTGCAAGTTTCATTTCGGGTGGGACAGGAACAGCCGCTGTAGGAACAGAAAGCGGTGCACGTTCATTAGGGCAGGTCTTTATTGACTCTTCAATTGAGCGTACTGCAAAAATTAACTTATATAAATTGGACAGTCGTTTTAAACAGTCACGTGTCAATATCGAAAGTTTTCATGGGAATGTCTTATTAACAGGACAAGTACCTGATCAACACTTACGTCAGTTAGCTGAAGACAATGTACGTGCGATGTCGGATGTCAAAACCGTGCATAACTACATTACAGTTGGAAATCAAATTAGTTATAGCACCATCATGCAAGACACCTCAGTTACGGCAAATACACGTGGCTTGATCATGAAAGCTGCTGTTGTTTCAGATGCGAAAGTGCGTATTCACACCGAAGATGGCGTGTTATATGTGATGGGACGTTTAAATGGTGCTGAAATTACCGATTTAAACCAAGTGTTACAGCAAGTGGGGAATGTGACTAAAATTATCACACTGGTGGATAATATAGATCAACAGTCGCAAACGACCAGTGCATTTGCGTCACCAATGATCAATTCAACACCGACAGAGCAAACGCCTGTTGCGATAGACCCAGACCAAGTTGAGCCAAATAATGTTCAATAAGCTTCATCCTTTTGTTCAAAGACTGAATCGTTCGGTAGAGTATGCAAGATTACTCTATCGTGACTTTCGTATTTATGATGTCGGTAGTTATGCCTTAAACCGTTTAACACCGCGTAAGGGTTATTCAGTCCAAGAAAATGTAGCCTATGGGTTACGTGCGCGACATCGTTTAGATTTGTTTCGTACACAAACACCGCGTGAACACCGTCCTCTGATTGTATTTGTACATGGCGGTGCATGGATGCATGGCGATAAAAAAGATTATCGTTTTATTGGAGAAGCCTTTGCCAAAGAAGGCTTTGATGTGGCGGTGATTAACTATCACTTGGCGCCTGAGCATATTTTTCCTGCCTCTATTGATGATCTCAGCTTGGCTTTAAATTATCTCAATGTGCATCAGCTTAAATATCAAATTTCGACTGAAAAAGTGGTGTTGATGGGGCATTCTGCGGGCGCGTTTAATGTGATGTCTGCGCTCTATCATCCGAAACCGTATGAAATACAATGCCGTAGTCAAATTAGCGCCATTATTGGTTTGGCAGGGCCTTATCATTTCGACTATAAAGGCGATCCAATTTGTGCAGATGCTTTTGATCAGAACAGACCCTATCAGGAAGTGATGCCGTATTATTTCGTCGAGTCAAATACGGTTAAACATTATTTGTTGGTTGCAGAGAATGATGATGTTGTTGGGTTAAGCAATGCTGTTGATTTGGATCGTAGGCTGAAAGAGAAAGGCAACTACAGTCAACTTTGGACAGTGCCGCGTATCGGTCATATTTCAATGATTGGTTCAGTATCGAGTTTGTTTAGTCGTTACTTCACGACCAAGCAAAAAATTATGCAGGCGCTTGAGGATGCGCTTAAGCACTAATTGGCATTTAACGTGTATTTGTTGTAGAGATGGTGAGTGAGCTTAGAGCCACTCACGTGTATCATCTGCGACTGTTGTGCCTTCTGTCGCATGCATGATCATGGCATGTGCAATGCTGCCTTTGAACGGAATTTCTGGCAATTGATCAAACTTAAAGAATTGAGCATCGCTGATTTCGTCTTCTTGTAAGCAAAGCTCACCCGATGCGTATTCTGCTTTAAATGCAATCATTAAGTTACTTGGAAAAGGCCAAGGCTGACTCGCCAAGTATTGAACATTTTTGACTTGAATGCCGACTTCTTCCAAGGTTTCGCGGCGTACCGCTTCTTCTAAAGTTTCACCGACTTCAACAAAGCCTGCAATCAAACCATACATATTGCTACGGGTATTACGTGCATTTTTTGCCAACAGAATTTCATCTTCACCTCGTGTAATGACGGTGATGACACAGGGTTGTACTCGTGGATACTGATGATAACCGCAGGCAGGACAGATCATGGCATATTCGCTGGCATGTGCTTCTGTGGCATGGCCGCAATGACTACAAAATTTATGATTACGACGCCATTCTAGCAGTTGAATAGCTCGGCTGGCCTGTTCAAATTGTTTGGTGCTCCAGAGTGGAAGCAACTGGCGAATTGGGATGAGTTCTAAGCCTTCAGGAATCGGCTCATTGTCTAGCAGGTCTCGGGCAATCACTTGATCACCCGAGTGAAAACTTAAATCACTTGCTAGCTTTTCTACACGAGGCAATTGAAAGTTATGGTCCACCAACAATTGTTGTTGGTGGAAAATATAAGCAAGTGAAAGTTCTGACATTAGGCAACAGTCTTTAGTTTTTGGCTACTGTCCAATGCTACATCAAACATACTATGTAATACAGGCTGTTTGTTTTTTAAGTTATCAATCAGCATATCTGCACTTGCAAGAGCGTCAAGCACATGATTCACCTGAGCAGCAGTGAGCGCAGTTTCAGCCGTGATTTGTTGTTGCACAAAATCTGCTGAAAGATTCAGAGCAGTTTGACCATTTTCAGCGCCTAAGAACAGCATTGCGCCAGCAACTTCACGTAGTTGTGCAGGGGTGTTCTCAAGTGTAGCTAAATCTTGCTCTTCCTGATATTGCGCCAAAGCTTGACTACTTAAGTCAATAGACGTTTTAGCCTCAGTCAATAAAGCAGCATGGGCTTCATCTAAACGGTCTAGTGAAATATTCATGTTGTTGACACGCAGCTGTAGGCGGCTTGAAGTATGGTGACGTTCTAACACGCCAATCGAGTTCATTGCCGACAAGATCACGTTCATCAACTGCTGCGCAAAACCTTCATCTTTCAGCATATCTGGTTGACTAAGTGATGCTGCTTGACGGTTTAAGTCATTATGCGCTTCATTTAAGTTCAATACTTTGAAAATGTTCGCCAAATCGACCAGTTTTGCTTGGAGCTCTTGGGTCTTTTCAGGGGTCATGTTTTGGTAGTTGTACTCAATGTCATTGCGGATTTGCGACATTTCGGTGGTTACCAAATCACTAATGGTATGCATCGTGTCGAAATCTGGGCCATACAGATGACGACTGAAAACTTGCAGCTGCGTATCTGTGAGTAAGTCATCGCCAATATTGAGTTTGCCACGGATGTGTTGAGAAACTTCGTCTTCTTGGCTGATACATAGGCTGAGAATGTTGGCAAGATCGGTGAGGCTGGCTTTGAAACGTTCAGGTGCAGTAAAGAACTGTGCAATGTTACGTTCGATGCTAATCAGAGTGCGTAAACGTGGTTCATTAATGAGCAATTGTTCAATTTGATTGAGTGCAACATAGACCAAGTTCCAATACTGTTTACTCGGTGTTTGTTCTGCTAGACCTGCTAAATAAGTGCCCACCAATTTCATTGCTTGTAAATCAAGTTCGCTTTCTTCTTGTTTCAGCATTTGACTTAAAGACAGCTTGTACAGGCGATGAACATATTGAGATTTTTCAAGACTTGGTGCTTGAGGGAGGCTGAAATCTGGGGTGATACAGTCTAGTAATGACTCGATGTGCTGACCTTCTTGCGTTAAAGGCTTTGCTAATGCAATTTCAAGACGGTTTAAGGTATCGAGTAAAAACTGTGGAATTTTCACTTCTCTTAAACAAATGAATTCAATATAGCGCTTCAGCATGGTCGTGCCTTCGCTGAGAGCAATCACATCTTGCGTATTAATCTGTGCAGGATTCCCCATGATCTTGCGCATAAGCTCTGCGGAATATTCAGCAATTTTGGCCAAGCTCGACATATCAATCAATGCAAGCACTTGAGCACATTGCTCAAATTGGTTTAATGCATCGTCAATCCCAAAAGGTAAAGTCTGATCTTCTGCTAAGGTGCTCACAGCTGATTCAACCAGCTTAATGGAGTTATCCACTTCATTTTTTATTATCAGCAGCGCCGTTGGATCAAAATGAATAGAGGTTTGGTAAGACATTGATCTGCACCTATCCTAGTGTTTTATCGTGTTTATATGCGGCCCAAAGAAGGCATAGCAACTTGTTCATCACTATAGCCTAACTGAAAAATCTTGTAATACAAAAGTTAACAAAAACTTTAGAATTTATTTGGCAAAAAGGCAGGGTGTGCCATGTTTTTCTTGGTATTGTTTGACCCAAGTCTCATGTGCTTCAAGTTCTTCGGCTGAAGGGTGAATTACCGCCAGTTCAATATCTAGTGTTTGACGCTGACTTTGCCCATTTTGTTGTTCACTATGTGACAGGGCATCCATATCAAAGGAAACCTGACCACCTGTCATAGCCAAGTAAACGTCGGCTAGAATTTCAGCATCCAGTAAGGCCCCGTGGAAGGTACGGTCACGCTGTGGAATTTCGTAACGGCGAACTAAGGCATCGAGTGAGTTTTTTTGCCCCGGATGCTTAGATTTTGCCATCGCGAGGGTATCTGTCACTGCACAAACTTCAGAAAGCGCAACAAATCCTGCACGCTTGAACTCCATGTCTAAGAAGTTCATATCGAAGCTTGCATTATGCGCAATGATTTCCGCACCTTTGAGATAGGCAAATAAAGTGTCTGCAATCTCTTGATACAGCGGCTTATCTTTTAAAAAGTCATCAGAGATCCCGTGGACATTTTCAGAATCGCCCACAGGTTTTTTTGGGTTGATGTAGATATGAATCGAGCTGCCTGTGAGCTTTCGATTGACCATTTCAATCGCGCCAACTTCAATAATGCGATCACCATCTTGATAATAAAAACCCGTGGTCTCTGTATCGAGGATGAGCTGTCGAGGTCCAAAGACCTCAACCTTACGTGGAGTAATCACAATTTGTGGATGTTGTTTGAGTTGTGTTAAATCGACACTTGCCGCAACTTCAGGCGTTTGTTCAGTAGAAGCAACCGTTGTGCCAAGTTCTGGTTCAGCCATTAAACTTGGCTCTTGTTCTGCAACGTGTATTTCACTTTCGGCTAAATCTTCGCTGTTATCAACTTCTTCGTCATCGAAACCCAAACCAAAAGGGTCGTTTAACAACCAGTCTGGTTCAACTTTTTTTTTATCTATGGATGGTTCTGTTGTCGTTGTTTTAGACTGACGAAGTTGAGCCTGTGTTTGATCGGCACCGAGGTTTGCCAATTGATCTGCCATTTCATTACCTTCGTGACCTGCATGGCCTTTGACCCAGTGCCAGTCGATATCACGGCCTTGGCAGGCTGCATCGAGTTTTTTCCATAAATCTGGGTTTTTAACGTCTTTCCAGTTTTTCTTTTTCCAACCCGTAATCCACTCGGTAATGCCACGTTTGACATAGGTTGAATCTGTCCAGACTACCAACTTCGCATCGGTTGGGCAAAAAAGAATGCCTTCAATGGCCGCGGTGAGTTCCATACGGTTATTGGTGGTGTTGTCTTCACCGCCACACAGTTTATGTTCTTCAGTTTCTGTAATAATGTACGCGCCCCATCCCCCAAGACCAGGGTTTCCACGACAAGCACCATCGACATACAGGGTAATTGTTTGTGACATACACAACTTCCGTAAACTGAAAATTAAAACTAAGCGGGCACCATTGTATAACGCAAATGCACTAGAGAAGTGTATAAGATGCAGCTTTTTTAATTTCTTGTAACATTTATACTGATTTCAAGTTAAATTAACGCCTTGTGTCTGCGGCGTGCTTTACTACAATGGCAGATCTAAAAAATAAATTTTATACGAGTTGTTTGGATTTTCTTATGTATAAGTCAGCTGCCATTTTTGGCCAACCGATGTTACCGACATTATTTAAAATTACAGTACTCGGTTCAGCACTTGCGACACTTGGACTGGCTGGTTGTTCCTCGACGCAAAGTGCAACGCAAACATCTAAATCCAAACAAGTCGGATCGAACTACCTAGATGCAAACAGCCTAGATTCTTTAGAAGATTTACTTTCTGCAACCGACATGCGTGCGGTGGAAGGAGACCGACTGTTGGTGTTAAAGCACGGTGACGTTTGGAAGCGTATGACCGTTGGCTTTAAAATGAACACCGATCATTGGAATCCGCGTATTGATGCTCAGCGTGGGTGGTTCATTTCACGCCAACCGTATTTGGATCGTTTAAGTGCACGTGCTTCACGTTATTTGTATCACACTGTTAAAGAAGCCGAGCGTCGCGGATTACCAACAGAGCTGGCTCTTCTGCCTGTGATTGAAAGTTCGTATGACCCTGCTGCAACCAGTAGTGCTGCGGCTGCGGGCTTATGGCAGTTTATTCCAAGTACGGGCCGCATTTATGGCTTAAAACAAAGTAGCCAATACGACGGTCGCCGTGATGTGGTCGAGTCAACGCGTGCTGCATATGAGTTCTTGGGCAGTTTATATAACCAGTTTGGTTCGTGGGAACTTGCACTAGCGGCTTATAACGCAGGTCCGGGCCGTATTCAACAAGCGATTAACCGTAATAAAGCCGCAGGTTTGCCGACAGATTATTGGTCATTAAAACTGCCTGAAGAAACCATGAATTATGTGCCACGTTTCTTGGCGGTTGCACAGATCATTAAAAATCCAAATGCCTATAACATCAATTTACCGCCGATTGCGAACCGTCCGCACTTTAGAGAAGTGACTGTGGGTGCAGTGAGTTTAAATGAGGTGGCATCGATTACAGGTTTAAGCCGTGCCGAGTTATACCAGTTAAACCCCGGGCACAGAGGCGAGTCAATTGACGGCACGAGTCCAATGCGGATTTTAATTCCTGCGGATTTGAGTCCTTCAGTGGATGTACGTTTGAAAAAATTACAGGGTGGTTCAGGCGGCTTGTGGGCATCTGCAAATACCAAACTGCCTGAAAATAACCAAACGATTCAACCAAGCAAAATTGAACCGCCGACCTTAAACACCAAAGCGATCACACCGTCGAAAACTACACCACCTGTTTTAGCGACGACAACAACAAAAACCACAACAGGAAAGCCTGCCACTTCGTCTACAGTGACGTCGTCGAGCAGTACGGCTATTGCGACGCCTACCCGTGGTTCAACGCCTAAAGGGTCTAATGCACTGGCTGCTTTTGCTGCTAATAGCGATATTCCAAGTGCGCCGCGTATTCCAGTTGCGGTTACGCCAGCGACCCCAGTGAAACCAGTTTCCGTTGAACCACCAATTTCAGCGGCAGAGCGTGAACAGTTAACCGCAGCAATTCAAGCCGAAGGTCAAAGCAAAACTGTCGATGAAGTTCTGAAACCCGTTGCGACGAAAGCAGAGCAAGCTGAAGTGGTAGCTGAAATTCAAGCTTTGGCCCCTCAAGGGACAGAAATTGTAGATCCTTTGGATGGTAAAATTAAGCTCACCGCAATTCAAACCAGTCAGTCTGTGGCAGAGCTGCAAGGCAAAGAGTTAACCAAAGGTTTTGCTTATCCAAAATCTGTGGCTGACAATACCCGTTTAGATTCAGATGAAGTGAAACGTAATCAAGGCAAAAACTTTGTTAAGACTGACTCTGAAATTGTGATTGTGCCGCCAAAAGGTAAACGTTCAACTTATACCGTACAACCGGGTGATACTTTAGCGCTGATTGCTGCCAAAAATGGGGTGAACTGGCGTGATGTGGCGAAGTGGAACCAAATGGATGCCAATGCCACACTTTATGTCGGTACATCGATTTATTTATATGATGCAAAACCACAAGCTGAAAAAGTTGAAGTGCGTTCTACCGTGAAAGCTGAGACTAAACCCGAGAGTTATACCGTTCGTGCCAATGATACTTTAACCGGTATCGCGGATGAGTTTGGTTTAAGCTTAAAACAGTTGGCTGACTATAACGGTTTAAGCGTAACGAGTGGCGTACGTGTGGGGCAAAAGCTTTCTTTAAAAGAAACGGCTCAATCCCGTGCTAAAGTCAACGATGAGAAAGCTACTAGCCAAACTAAAGTTGCAACTCAGTCTTATACGGTGAAACGTGGTGAATATCTGAAATTGATTGCAGACCGCTATGCGCTGTCAAATCAAGAATTGGCAGATTTAACACCGGGTTTAAATGCGGGCAGCAACCTGTTAGTTGGACAAAAAATTAATGTGCCACTTAATGATGTTAAAAGCTTAGCGACAAGTAGTGCTAAAACGCCTTCAGTTAAAGCTGAGCCACAGTTCAAAGTTGAAAGCTATAAAGTACAACGTGGTGATACATTGTATAGCATTGCATCACAGTCGAAGATGAGCCTGTCGGAGCTGGCTGATCTCAACAATCTTTCAAGCAATAGCGGCTTGCAAGTGGGTCAAAGTATTAAGATCCCTGCGGGTTCAACCGTGCCAGAGACTTATACCGTTCAGTCGGGGGACTCATTAACTGCAATTGCTTCGAAATATAATTTGGGTATGGATTATATTGCTGACCTCAACAACATGAGTCGTACAGCGGGCTTACGTGCAGGTCAAAAACTCAAATTAACGGGTGAAGTGCCTACTGTTGAAACGCCGAAAATAGTCGAAAAACAAACTACTGCAAGTAATAACTCAACCGATATCCATGTGGTGAAATCGGGTGAAACCCTAAATAGCATTGCGCGTAAATATCACTTGCAACTGAACTATTTGGCTGAATTAAACAACCTAAGCCGTACGGCGAATGTTCGTGTTGGTCAGCGTTTAAAAATTGAAGGTGATGTTGATTCAGCTCCAATCAAAACAGAAACAGTGGCAGCAAAGCCACAAGCAACTTCTAGCCGTGCAACTGAAGCTTATAAAGTGAAGTCAGGTGAGTCGTTAAACTCAATTGCAAACCGTGCTGGGATGTCTGTGTCAGAGCTTGCTAGTTTAAATAATCTGAGTCCGCGTGCGGGCTTACAAGTTGGGCAGACCATTCAAATTCCAAAACTGATTTCACAGTACACAGTGAAACGTGGTGATACCTTAATTGGACTGGCAAGCCGTTATGGTATGGATACTTCGCAATTGGCTGAGCTCAATGACATTAAACCGAATACGCAGTTGCGCATTGGTGATGTAATTAAGGTGCCGAACTAATATTGAGTTGAAATGCAATTTCAGAGAAAGCTCCGATGACGGTTAGAACAACACTCTTGCTGTTCAGCCTTGTCGTGATTCCTTTAAAGGCATGGTCTGCACTACAGACCATGCCTTTTATTGCACCTTATGGTACGCCGAAATACAGCCAGTCGGATCATCTGCCTTATGCCAATGTGCAGGCGCCAAAGGGTGGTGAATTAACACGTGCAGTCATTGGGAGTTTTGATAACTTAAACAGCATGAATGGTCGCGGTACTGCGGTTGAGGGAACCAACTATTTATTTGACTCACTTATGAGTAGTTCTTTGGATGAGCCCGCGGTGATGTATCCATTGCTGGCAGAAAAGGTCAGCTATGACCCGAAAAACTTTAACGCGATCATTTTTCATTTAAACCCAAAAGCACGCTTCAGTGATGGCAGTTCTGTTACCGCAGCCGATGTAAAGTTCAGTTTTGATATCTTTCAAAGCAAGTCCAATTTTGGCTTACAGATGTATTTGTCAGATTTAGCCAAGACAGAAGTGTTGTCCAAATACAGCGTCAAAATGCATTTTAAAACCCGAAATAATGTGGAAATGCCTTTGATTGTGGCCAGAATGCCAATTTATTCCAAAAAAGACTGGCAAGGCAAAGACTTTAGTCAAACTTCGGTCAAACCGATTTTAGGTTCAGGCCCTTACCTCTTAGAGAAAATCAATGCAGGGCAGCGGGTTATTTATAAGCGTAATCCAAAGTATTGGGCCAGAGATTTAAAGGTCAACCAAGGGCGTTATAATTTTAACCGCGTGGATTATGTGTACTATCGCAGCAAAGATATTGCTTTTACTGCGTTTAAGGCCGGTTTATATACCTTGCATGAGGAAGAGTCTGCACGACAATGGGTGACAGCCTATAACTTTCCCGCAGCGAAACAAGGTCTCGTCAAAAAATATAGCTTTAAGCATTTCAATCCGATTCCAACGCAAAGTTTTGTATTTAATACCCGTCGTCAGCCTTTTCAAGATATTTATTTTCGCCAAGCTTTGACTTATGCCTACGACTTCGAGTGGCAAAACAAAGCGATGTTCTATGGGCAATATCAACGCTTGCAAAGTTATTTTTCTAATAGCGAACTAGAGGCGAAGGGTGCGCCTTCGGCTGCTGAAATCAAAATCTTAAAGCCTTATTTGGCGAAATTGCATCCCGTACAGCGAGATGGCGTTTTAAAGAACTGGCGTTATTCAGCTTCAGATGGATCGGGCTATAATCGAAATAATTTACTCATTGCACGACAGATTTTATTAAAAAATGGCTATACATATAATGCCAAAGGGCAATTGTTGGATCGGAAAAATAAGCCGATTCAGTTTGAATTTCTGATTCAGCCGAGTGATGCTGTACGTGAAATTACGCCTTTTGTTCGCCATCTAAAGCGCCTAGGAATACAGCTGAACATTCGACAGGTTGATACACCGCAGTACTATGAGCGTATGCGGACTCAAGATTTTGATATGACCCTACAAACGATGCCACAGTCTTTGACACCGGGCAAAGAACAGGTGCAACTGTGGGGCAGTGCTTCAGCCCATCAGGTGGGAAATTATAATTATTCGGGTATTCAAAATCCGGTGATCGATCAGATGATCCAACAGTTGATTCAAGCGCCTGATCGTAAGCAAGTGGTGGTGCAAACGCGTATTTTAGATCGCTTGTTGCGTGCAGGTTATTATCAAATACCGACCTATGGTAAAGCGGATCAATGGTATGCCTATTGGAACATGTATCAAAAACCGGCACGGAGTCCACAGTTGCATGTCGGTTTGGATTATTGGTGGAGTGATGCCAAACAGGCGAAAAAGGTGAGTCAGTACTTAGGTCAGGCAGCCAAGCCATAAGCTGGCATAGGGGGTGAGATGCGTATGTATATATTCAAAAGGCTGTTGCTGATCGTTCCGACCTTATTTCTGATTTTGCTGATCAATTTTGCTGTGATTCAAATTGCACCCGGTGGGCCTGTTGAGCAAGCCATTCAACAAGCGGAAGCTATGCAAACTTTGGGTAATTTGGGCGGTGCAGGTGGAGGCTCAAATGTCTATCAAGGCGCGCAAGGACTCAGTGATGAAATGCTCGCAAAGATCAAAGCACATTATGGTTTTGATCAGCCCATGCATATACGCTTTTTTGAAATGGTGAAAAATTACGCGCAACTGGACTTCGGCACGAGCTTTTTTAAAGACCAGCCCGTTACAGCACTGATTAAGGATAAATTACCTGTATCCGTGTCCTTTGGGCTGTGGAGTGCTTTGCTAATTTATCTAATTTCCATTCCTTTGGGCATTAAAAAAGCCCGATTGCACGGCACGGTGTTTGATCAGTCTACATCGCTACTGTTGGCAGTGGCTTACGCGGTTCCTGCATTTATTTTTGCAATTCTCCTGATTGTCTTTTTTGCAGGCGGTTCTTATTTCCAATGGTTCCCTTTACAAGGTTTGGTCTCGGAAAATTTTGCGGACTTGTCGCTATGGGGCAAAATTAAAGATTATTTTTGGCACATGGCTTTACCGCTTTTGGCGATGGTGATTGGTGGCTTTGCCACAGTGACTTATCTCACCAAGTATTCGTTTATGGAAGAACTCAGCAAGCCTTATGTGCTGACGGCACGTTCCAAAGGCCTGACCGAGTCTCAAGTGTTGTATGGTCATGTGTTTCGCAATGCGATACTGATTGTGGTGGCAGGTTTACCAGAAGTTTTAATCGCTTACTTCTTTGTGGGCAATTTATTTATTGAGATCATATTTAATCTGGATGGTTTAGGCCTATTGGGCTTTGAGGCGATTGTGCAACGAGACTATCCTGTGATTTTTGGCACATTGTTCATTTTTACTTTGTTGGGCTTGCTGCTGCGTCTGATTGGCGATGTGTTGTATCAGCTGATTGATCCGCGAATACATTTTGATTCGCAAGGGAGAGGCTGATGTCACCCATTTTACAGGCAGGTTTCAAACGATTTAAGCAAAATAAGCTCGGTCTTAGTTGTAGTATTTTATTTATCTGTGTTTTTGTACTGTCTTTAGCCTCAGAGCTAATCGCGAATGATAAACCACTATTGGTTAAGTATGATCAGACCTTATATTTCCCTGTATTGAAACACTATCCTGAAACGACTTTTGGCGGTGTTTTCGAAACTGAAACTGAATATAAAGATCCAGTGGTACAGCAGCTGATTCAAGCAAAAGGTTGGGTTGTTTGGCCGTTGATTCGATATTCATATCAAACCCCCAATGTTGATTTGACAGTCCCTGTACCGTCACCACCCACAATGCAAAATTGGCTCGGGACAGATGACCAAGGTCGTGATGTCTTGGCACGCGTGTTGTATGGTTTACGTGTCTCATTGCTGTTCGGTTTTGTTTTGACTTTCAGTTCAGCTGTACTGGGCATAGTGATTGGAGCAATACAAGGTTATTACGGTGGTTGGATCGATTTAATCGGGCAGCGCATTTTAGAAGTGTGGGGCGGGTTACCCATGCTGTTCATGGTGATGATTTTAGTCAGCATGTTCAGCCCAAATATTTACTGGTTGTTTTTAATCATGCTGTTATTCAGTTGGACAATTTTAGTTCCACTGGTACGTGCTGAGTTTTTAAGGGCCCGCCAGTTGGACTATGTCCGTGCCGCGCGAAGTTTAGGTGTCACTAACCGAGCTATTATTTTTCGGCATATTTTACCCAATGCGATCAGCTCTAGCTTGTCACAACTGCCTTTTATCTTAACAGCCAATATTACAGCGCTAACAGCACTGGATTTCTTGGGTTATGGCCTACCGCCTGATGCGGCATCATTGGGTGAGCTTTTGTTACAAGGCAAGAATAATTTAAATGCACCATGGTTAGCTCTGTCTGGCTTTTTTAGCTTGGCTATTGTGCTTGCGTTGCTGATGTATATCGGGGAGGCTTTGCGCGATGCATTTGACCCTAGACGCCAATAGAACAGCTCCGATACTTGAAGTGAATGCCCTGAGCATTCACAGCTCAGAACGGGTATTAGTCGATCAGCTCAGTTTTGAACTGCGTGCTGGGCAGACTTTGGCGCTGGTTGGAGAGAGCGGTTCAGGAAAATCGGTCAGTGCTTTATCCTTGATGGGTTTGTTGCCGAAAGTTTTACAAGTGCAAGGCTCCGTACTGTTAGACGGAAAAAATCTCTTAAAGTTGAGCGATGCGCAACTTAGGTCGATTCGTGGGCAAAAAATCGCGATGGTTTTTCAAGAGCCAATGACCGCTTTAAATTCTTTGCATCGGGTGGAAAAGATCATTGCCGAGACTTTATGGTTACAGGGTTGGTCTAAAACACAAGCGCGGCAACGAGTAATTGCCTTGTTAGAAGATGTGGGTATTCCAAATCCTGAAAGTGTGTTGCAGCGTTTTCCTTATGAGCTGTCTGGCGGCCAACGCCAGCGGGTCATGATTGCCATGGCACTGGTGCAAGAGCCTGATATTTTGATTGCTGATGAGCCCACCACGGCACTAGATGTCATGCTGCAAGTTCAAATTTTAGACTTGCTGAAGTCTTTACAACAGCGCCATAACATGGCCATGATTTTGATTAGCCATGACCTCAACTTGGTGAAACACTATGCTGATGATGCCGTGGTCATCCATCAAGGTAAGGTCGTAGAGCAAGGGGCGGTTGCGCAGATTTTTGAGCAGTCGCAGTCTACTTATACTCAAAACTTACTCAATCATTCTTTTGGTCAAGCCATTAATGTACAAGATGCAGCACCTTTGCTCCGCTTAAAACAACTTGAGGTTAAATTTCCGATTAAAAAAGGCTGGTTTAATCGCACGACACAGTATCTTGCTGCGGTTGAAGCTTTGGAGTTGAGCTTGGCTCAAGGGTATTCTTTGGGAGTGGTGGGAGAAAGTGGTGCAGGCAAAAGTTCTTTGGCACTGGCTGTAGCAAGGTTGATTGAAAGTCGAGGACAGATCCAGTTTGGAGAACATGATTTAAACCAACTCTCGCAAAAGGCATTACGTCCGCTTCGCGGTGATTTTCAAATTGTCTTTCAAGACCCGTTCGCAAGTTTGAACCCACGCATGAGTGTTGAGCAAATTATTGCAGAAGGTTTGACTTTAAAGCCTTTGTCTTTGCTTGAGAGGACACAGCGTGTTGAGAATGTCTTAACTCAGGTGGAGTTACCTGTCACATTTAAAAACTATTATCCACATGAGCTATCTGGTGGGCAAAGGCAGCGTGTGGCTTTGGCACGAACCTTGGTACTTCAACCTAAGCTATTGATTTTAGATGAACCAACTTCGGCCTTAGACCGAAGTACGCAGCGTTCGATTGTGGCGTTATTACGCCGGCTACAACACGAGCAGGGTATGAGCTATTTGTTTATTAGTCATGACTTACAAGTGGTACGAGCACTCTGCCAACAGGTTTTGGTCTTGCGTCATGCCAAAGTGGTGGAATTGCAAGCCACTGAACAACTTTTTGAGCAACCGCAGTCTGACTATACGCGTCAATTGATTCAAGCCAGTCAGTATCAGTAAAATTTATTTTGCTAAATAAAAATTTAGAGAATTTGACAAAATGAATTGTCAAATTCTCTTGACTGTAGCCAAAAAATACATAGAGTAAAAACACTAAAAAATATTAAAGGATGAATTTTCATGAGCCAGCTTGCAAGCGCAATCGACATTGGGCAGGTCCATTTTAAAAATAAGATGATTAAAGGGGCGATGAGTGAAGCACTCGCCAATCATGCCGGCCAGCCGAATCATTTGCACTTAGGCTTGTATGAGGCTTGGGCAAAAGGAGGCCTAGGCTGCGCCATTACAGGCAATGTGATGGTGGACTTCCGAGCTAAAAATGAGCCAGGCGTGGTGGTGATTGAAACCGAGCGTGACTTAGAACCACTAAAACAATGGGCTACGATTGGTAAAAAACATGGCATGGTGCAATTGGTACAGTTGTCACATCCAGGCCGTCAATGTCCTAAGGGTTTAAATAAGGAAACGGTTGCACCTTCAGCAGTACCGTTTAGTCCCGCTTTATCAATGAGTTTTGGAACGCCGCGAGCGCTTCGTGAAGATGAAATCCTTGATATTATCCAGCGCTTTGCAACTTCAGCTGCCATTTGTGAGAAAGCAGGCTTTGAAGGCGTGCAATTACATGGTGCGCATGGTTATCTTATCAGTCAGTTTTTATCGCCGTTGACCAATAAACGCCAAGATCAATGGGGTGGCTCTGCTGAAAACCGTATGCGTTTTTTATTGGAAATTTATAAAGCGGTACGTGCGGCAACGTCAGAGCAGTTTATTATTTCGGTCAAACTTAATTCAGCAGATTTTCAGCGTGGTGGAATCTCGGAAGAAGATGTCATTGCGACATTTAAAGCTATTGATGCGGCCGGGATTGATTTGATTGAGATTTCAGGGGGCAGCTATGAAGCACCTGCGATGGCAGGGGTGAAGCAAGAAAAACGTAAGGCATCGACTATTGCACGTGAGGCTTACTTCTTAGAGTTTGCTGAAAAAATTCGTGAACAAGTCCAGTGTAAGTTGATGGTGACTGGCGGTTTTCGTACTGCTGCGGGTATGAACGCAGCCTTAGAAAGTGGCGCGTGTGACTTTATTGGGATGGCGCGTCCATTTGCGGTAGAACCCGACGTGACCAATCGTTTAATTGCAGGGCAAGATGTACGTTATGCAGTCGATAAGATCAAAACAGGCATTTCAATGATCGATAAAATGGCGATTATGGAAGTGATCTGGTATGCCGCGCAATTTAAGGATATCGCAGAAGGTAAACAACCAAATCCGAAACTATCCCCGCTCAAAGTATTTTTTAATTATTTAAAAGGGAATGTGAAGGCGGTGATTAAAGGGCAAGTCAACTCTAGAAAGTCTGCCTAAGTAGAACCTACTGTGTGATAGACCAATAGTGTTCAAAATAAGAAGCAGACCATTGCCCGCATGTCATAGCAGCATTAAAGGCAGGTCTGCTTTGTATTTGAGTGAAATAGTGTTGAATAGACTGATACTGAGCAAACTGCGGAGTGGCATAACTGGCTGCATAGAGTGGAAACCACATCAAGATATCCGCATAACTAAACACATCGCCTGCAAAGTATGAATGCGTGCTTAAGTGGGTATTAATTTCTTTAAGTTGCCGATGTAGCTCAGGGTTTAAATAAGCACGATTGAACGCGCTTTGAAAGGCCAAACTCACAAAACGTACAAGCAAAGTTGTTTGTTGTTTAATGTGTTGGAAAACTTGTTTCAATGCCAAGTTAGGCATGAGACTGGCATCGCTATAATGGCTATAAAAACAGAAGTTCCAATACTGTGTATGCTTATGAGGAATAATCAACTTCTGGCACAGTTGGCATAGGTATTCTACGATTGCGCTGCTTTCCGTAAGTCGTATCGTCTGAGTATCATGTGGAATGTCGAGCGTTGGAAATTTCAGATTCGTTTGTCTAGCTTGTGTTGCATCATACAGCTTGAGCTCATAAGACAGCTCAAGTTCCTCAAGTAACCAAAGAATACGCTGTGAACGTGAGTTTTGAAGATGATGTAAGATCATAAATATTTTATAGTTTTAAAAATGATAGGTCGTATCTATAAAAAGAAGAATAAAGGAAATCTAGGATGAAAAGTAGAAATGTTGTGATTTTAAGTGCTGTTTTACTGTTGGTAAGTCCTCAGCTGCTATGGGCGAATATGTCCTATCAAACGGGCGATATTATTTTTCACGTCTCGAAGTCGCAACAAAGTTTAGGGATACAAAAAGCGACCAAGTCTCGTTATAGCCATATGGGTTTAATTGTTAATAAAGATGGAAAAGCATGGGTTTTAGAGGCAGTTCAGCCTGTGAAATATACGGCACTTCAGCAGTGGATTGATCGCGGGGTTGAGCGGCATTATGTGGTGAAGCGCTTTAAAACGAATTTGACTGTTCAGCAAAAGCAGCAACTGATCAAGAACGCAGAACAATACTTAGGCCAGCCTTATGATCTTTATTTTGAGTGGGACAATCGTGCTTTATATTGCTCAGAAATAGTCTGGAAGGCCTATCATGATGCTTTGGGTATTGAGTTGACTCCGTTATCCAAACTGGAGCAATTTGATTTAAGGTCGTCTGAAGTCAAGCAACTCATGCAACAGCGATATGGGCAGAACATTCCCTTGAATGAAACTGTGATTGCACCACAGGCTATTTTTGCCTCGACCGCTTTAATTGAAGTTGATCGTAAATAGGCAGGCAATAAAAAAACCCAAGTCATAATGCTTGGGCTTTTTTATGAGATAACTTTAGAAAAATCAATCTCAAATATGGCGTCCCTACGGGGATTCGAACCCCGGTTACCGCCGTGAAAGGGCGATGTCCTAGGCCTCTAGACGATAGGGACAGTACAGAAGTGATGTTTTAAAACCGATTACTTTTGATCTTAAGTAATGGCGTCCCTACGGGGATTCGAACCCCGGTTACCGCCGTGAAAGGGCGATGTCCTAGGCCTCTAGACGATAGGGACTTAATAAAACTTTACTTCTGAAATTGGCGTCCCTACGGGGATTCGAACCCCGGTTACCGCCGTGAAAGGGCGATGTCCTAGGCCTCTAGACGATAGGGACTTAATAAAACTTTACTTCTGAAATTGGCGTCCCTACGGGGATTCGAACCCCGGTTACCGCCGTGAAAGGGCGATGTCCTAGGCCTCTAGACGATAGGGACGTTTCAGAGGTGGGCGTATATTAGGGCGAAAATAGAGGGGTGTCAAACGCTTTTCTCTAAATAATTCTAGTTTTAAGTGTTGAGTGCATAAATTTAAAACAATCTAGATAAAATGATTAAAAATCATATGATTTAAGCCGATTTTTTAAGCAACTTAAGCAAGTTGTTGATGAACTCGGGATGGCGTAAATAGCCTTCGATCAGATGAGGATGAGCAAGATCAGTGGTGATTTGCTTGTTGATAATGGCGGGAGTAAAAGCAAACGGTTTTTGGTTCAGTGGAAAAGCACTCAGAAAATCGGCATCTGAATAAAAATTGATCCAATCGCCACATAAAGCTGCAGGCCGTTGAATAGGTTGCTGTAAATGGCACTGAATAACACGAAAGGCAAGTGGTGAACCGAGGGTAATCAGTGTTTGAATCTTAAGTTCAGGGTGTTGAATTAAATAATTATAGGCAATCACGCTGCCTAGAGAGTGGGCAATCACAATTTTGGGTTTCGTACCGTGTAAGTGCTCATGCAGACGCGTATGCACGGTGTGGATGAAGTGTGGATTGGATAAATATAGATACGCTTCCATCAAAAAACGATGAATAAAGCTGCTATGTAACTCCGGAAAGTGATTGATTAAACTGGCTAAATCACGTAAAGCCAGATCTTTGCCGAGGAGGCTGATGTATTTAATTTTATTATTGAATGAGAGTTCATCTGAAATTGTGAGCTGAGGGTTTTTAGAAATTTCAGCTTGATGTTCGATATTGGGTGCAGCGGTGTGCGTCAGGTGAATAGGATGCAAAAAGGAAAAAGGAGACCAATGTTGTGGCATGAGGGTGCTGGCGTTGAGGGTGTTTTCTAAATGCTGACGTGTTAGGAGATCTCCGTAAAAGGCCAGCCGACTGTGCCGCTGAAGATAAGGAAGGTCATCTGCACGGCCAAGTTTACTCAGTACCTGTTGTAAGATCACAAGCCAATGTTGAAGCAGGGTACGCGCAGTCTTGTGCTGCTGATTCATCCCATGAATCCATACAATATTCATCAGGCATGCACCGATGATGTACTTGATAAAAACAGTATAAAAAAAAGAGCGACCGAAGTCGCTCTTTTTAACAATACGGATTAAGTTTTCTTGTGATAAAAGGTGTAATAACTCGCATAACATACTGCAATAAACAGTAAACAACCAAAGAAGCTAATACGCATACTTGGATCAAACACCATGCTGACGCAGGTGATAAAGCAGAAGATAAAGCCAAGGATTGGCACAATAGGAAACAGCGGCGCTGCAAAACCTAATTCTTCTTTTTTACGTCCTTGTTTATACCATTGGCGACGGAAGTTAAATTGGCTTAAGCAAATACTCATCCAAACGACGACCATGGTAAACGCTGCTATACCCAGTAAATTGGTAAAAATGGCTTCAGGTGCAAACTGCTCAGACAGTAAACCCGGCATACCGCCAATCATGGTCACGGTGACTGCCACATAAGGGACACCACGTGCATTGATTTTTGAGAAGACTGCTGGTAATTGCTTTTGGTAAGACAGCGACCACATCATACGTGAAGCAGCAAATAGTCCAGAGTTCGCAGCAGATAGCAACGCAGTGATAATCACAAAACGGATGATATCTTCAGCATAAGGAATGCCAATATGTTGGAATACGGTCACAAATGGACTGCTACTCACGCCTTCAGCCGCTAAACCTGCCTCTTGATGCGGAAGGAGTGAAGTCACGACCAAGATGGTACCCACAAAGAAAATCAATAAGCGAAAAATCGCAGTATTGATGGCTTTGGGTACATTCTTAGCAGGATCTTTGGTTTCACCCGCAGCAACACCAATCAGCTCTGTACCAGAAAATGCAAAGTTCACGATCAACATGGTGGTAAAGATAGGGAACAAGCCTTCTGGGAACCAACCCTGAGCCGTTAAGTTGCTAAATAAAGGTGCAGCTTCATAGCCTCTGTAGCCAATCACGCCAAAAATAGCGAGTAGGCCCAGTAAAATAAAAATAACAACGGTGATAACTTTGACTAAAGCCAACCAAAACTCAGATTCTGCGAACCATTTGGTCGAGATCATATTTAAACTAAATACAAAAGCACCAAAAATTAGGGTCCACATCCACATTGAACTATCTGGAAACCACTCCTGCATGAGCAGTGCGGCAGCTGTAAACTCGGTTCCTAGCGTGACGGACCACGTCAGCCAGTACAGCCATGTGATGGTATAACCTGTACCTGGTCCGATGTAGCGTTTGGCATAAGCGCCAAATGAGCCAGACTCAGGCATATGAACAGCAAGTTCCCCTAAACACAGCATGACCATATATGCAATGATCCCGCCGAGGAAATAAGAAATAATGGCACCTACAGGCCCCGTTTGTGCAATGACTTCACCCGACCCTAAAAATAGGCCAGTCCCGATTGCGCCACCAAGCGAAATCATAACCAGATGTCGAGTACTCATAGCGCGTTTTAAAGGCGCAGAATTGCCCTGATGCGAAGCATCATTCGGAGATGAGTGCATAAGCGTTAATAAGTTCAGGAATGAAGCGGGCTATTGTAGTGAAAAACTGCAAATCTGCAATGAAATAATAATAATTATGAATAAGTGTTGATCGGATAAGATCAAGATATGGCGTCCCTACGGGGATTCGAACCCCGGTTACCGCCGTGAAAGGGCGATGTCCTAGGCCTCTAGACGATAGGGACGTTGCGAGGTGATGCGTATATTAAGGATTAAAGGCCTATTTGTCAAAAGGGTTTTTGCTCTGTAATGGTTGAAAGTTCAAACATTAGGCAAAACAAGTAATTAAATTGAATGAATTTTTTATTGTTGCAAAAGTGAGCTCAAAAAATAAGCTTGAGCTCACTTTGCTGAAGATGCTTAGTTCTTATTGTGATAGAGCCAATAGTAACTGGCATAGCAAGCGGCCATAAAGAGCAAGCAGCCAATAAAACCTGAAAGCATTTCAGGGTCGGCCGCCATACTTAAGCCTGTTGCTGTACAGCAAATAAAACCTAGGATCGGAACCAACGGATACCAAGGGGTACGGAATTTTAATTCCGATAAAGCATGGCCTTGCTTTAACCATTGGCGACGAAAGTTAAACTGACTCCAGCAAATACTCATCCAGACAATCACCATGGTAAAAGCTGCAATACCCATTAAGTTCTTAAAAATGACATCTGCACCAAATTGCTCAGAGAGTAAGCCCGGCAAGCCACCAATCATGGTGACCCAAATGGCAATATAAGGCACCCCAGATTTACTCACTTTAGCAAAAAGCTTGGGCAATTGGTTTTGTGAGGACAGGGCCCACATCATGCGTGATGCTGCATATAAGCCTGAGTTCGCGGTTGATAATAATGCCGTGATAATCACAAAACGGATAAAGTCTTCAGCATAGGGAATGCCCATTTGGGTGAATACAGTTACAAACGGGCTGCTGCTTAAGCCGCCATGTCCGCCCACTTGTAAACCTGTGTTGGTGTAGCTGAGCAGGGAACTAATGACAATGATAGTACCAACAAAGAAAATAATCAGGCGCCAAACCGCGGCATGAATGGCTTTGGGTACATTTTTTTCTGGGTTTTCAGTTTCACCTGCGGCAATACCAATCATTTCTGTGCCATTAAAAGCGAAATTCACAATTAATAAGGTGGTAAACAACGGAATAAGACCATTCGGTAGCCAGCCTTGCGCAGTCAAGTTGTTGAATAAGGGTGCAGACTCATCCCCCTGAAAAGGGATGATACCGAAAATACAGGCAAAGCCTAAAAGAATAAAAATGAGTACAGTTGCGACTTTGATCATGGACAGCCAAAACTCAGACTCTGCAAAAGCTCGGGTTGAACTGAGGTTTGAAATCAGTACGCCACTGGCAAAGATTAACGTCCATAACCAGATCGACGTTTGTGGGAACCATTCCTGTACCAAAATGGCTGCTGCGGTAAATTCGGTGCCGAGTGTTGCCGACCAGCCGAGCCAATACATCCACGACACCATATAGCCTGTGCCAGGGCCAATATAACGTGTTGCAAAGGCACCAAATGAACCAGAAACAGGTAAATGTACTGCAAGCTCGCCGAGGCAAAGCATGACCATATATGCGATCAACCCGCCAATAATATAAGCCAGTACAGCACCGAGAGGGCCTGCCTGAGAGATCACTTCGCCTGAGCCCATGAACAGGCCTGTGCCAATGGCACCACCAAGCGATAACATGATCAGGTGGCGTGTGCTCATGGCACGTTTTAATGAGGTATTTTGCGGTGAATCAGTTGAGGATTGCGAAGGCGGCGTTGCAGATTGCATAGAAAATCAAACAATGGGCTTAAAGTTATATTCTAGTTTTTAATAAGATGAAAAATCACGTGAATTGAAATTTTCTGATGAACTATCGGTATCAATTTAAAAAACAAATGCTTAAAGACTATCTTTTAGTGGTCAGGTGTTGGGTAAGAAGGGCTGTTTTCAGCACTTGAGTGGATTTCTTGTGCAACAGGGGCTTGTTTGGTGCCTTGTTGGACAAACCATAGATAAAAAATAGAAGGTGCTAGAATCAATAAAAAGATTAAAAATTTCTTAAACATAACAATCAACCTTGAAAAACACGAAGCATCGTATAACGAGCGCATGGTTAAAATTGAAATGAAATATCGGTGTTCAATTAGAACCGATTAAATGAAAAGTGGTGTTTTCTAGAAATAGAATAAGATGGCGTCCCTACGGGGATTCGAACCCCGGTTACCGCCGTGAAAGGGCGATGTCCTAGGCCTCTAGACGATAGGGACGTTGCGAGGATGGCGGTATCTTATTGATCCGCCACCAGAGTGTCAAGTAGGTGCGGCGCGAGTTTGTTCAAAATATAACAGAACAGTTCAGCGGTCTTTTGAGTGTCGTATAAAGCCGAGTGGGCCTCTCTACCATCGAACTCAATCCCTGCTTGAATACATGACTTCGCAAGAACGGTTTGACCAAACATCACAGCACTTAAGGTGACGGTGTCAAATACAGAAAAACTGTGAAATGGGTTTTGATTTTTAGTCCCTGTACGTGCAATCGCTGCCTGTACAAAGCCTAAATCAAAGTGGGCGTTATGACCGACCAAGACCGCATGTGTACAGTTCTGTTGGCGACGGACTTCATTGACGGCTTTAAAAATACGTTTTAATGCTGTTTTTTCGTCTTCAGCCATAGCTATGCGCATGGGGTTAAAGGGATCAATACCAATAAAGTCCAATGAGCGACGGTCTAGATTTGCACCTTCAAAGGGGTTGATATGCGCATGATGTGCAGGACCCGGTACAAATTGACCTTCTTCATTATAAATAATCGGAATTGCGGCAATTTCCAATAAGGCATCGGTCTGTGCATTAAAACCTGCTGTTTCGACATCGACAACAACAGGTAGAAAACCACGGAAACGCTGACCAATTATTGGCAATGTTTCATTTGTCACACTTTTCTCCATTGAATGGTTTTACCCGCATACAGCGGAATAATTTGTTCACCATCCAAATAGTCTAAACTCTCAGGGATGACTTGGTCTTCTTTTACGAGTGTAATTGTTGAAGTATTGCGCGGTAGACCGTAGAAGTCTGCACCAAAGTGGCTGGCAAAACCTTCAAGGCGTTCAAGTTTACCCACTTGATCGAATGCTTGAGCATAAAGTTCAATTGCCGTTGGTGCGCTGTAGCAGCCTGCACATCCACATGCATTTTCTTTGGCATTTTTAGAGTGTGGTGCACTGTCTGTGCCTAAGAAAAACTTAGGGTTGGCACTGGTTGCAACTTCGAGCAAAGTTTGCTGATGGGTTTGACGTTTTAAAATGGGTAAACAATAGAAGTGCGGTTTAATGCCACCAACCAACATATCATTACGGTTAAACAGTAAATGCTGTGGAGTAATGGTTGCAGCCACATTGCGGTCTTGCTCTAAAACAAAGTTAGCCGCTTCACTGGTTGTAATGTGTTCTAAAACCAATTTTAGTTTTGGAAATTGTTTTAGCAACGGAGAAAGAACTTCGTCTAAGAAGCGCTTTTCACGGTCGAAAATATCAACATGATTGTGTGTGACTTCACCATGCAACAGTAATGGAACCTGATGTTCTTCAAGTTGCTCAATAACGGCATAGACTTTACGAATATCGCTTACACCATTGTCTGAGTTGGTGGTCGCGCCAGCAGGGTAGAGTTTAATGGCATTTACAAACTCAGAATTTTTAATTTTCTTGACTTCTTCAGGCGAAGTTGTGTCAGTAAAATACAATACCATGCGTGGGTCGAAGGCATTGCCTTCTGGTACATGCGCCATGATGCGTTCACGGTACGCATTCGCTTCCTCAACCGTTTTAACAGGCGGTACTGTATTTGGCATACAAATAGCGCGTGAAAACTGTTGGGCTAAATCGGGAACCGTACGTTGTAATGCAAGACCATCACGAAGGTGAGCGTGCCAATCATCTGGCTGGAGAATCGTAATCGTATTCAAGGCGATTTCTGTCAAAGAAATAAAACAGATGATAATGCATATGCGCCAAAAATGGTAATGACAAATAAAGGCATCTTGTCTGATTATTATGATTTATCTTTGTAATTTTGTGTTATTTTTAGGCAACTACAAGAATTAAATCTGGTCTGGTATGGAATATAAATACAACCTCGCCAAACTTCAGTACGATAAAGAAAAAATGGAAGAGCTGATTACACGACACAACCGTCGTATTGGTCAGGTTTTTCCTCAGAAATTAGAACAAGAGTTTTGGCGATTAAACTTAGAGCGCGCGCGTCGCAATATTAATGACTTTCTTTGGTCTGGTGTTTTGGCTTATTTTATTTTCGCCATTTTGACGATTCCGGGGGATTACTGGATTATTGAACAGTCTCACTTTAAACAAGATTTTATTCATTGCTTGCTGGGGCTGTTAAATGGTGCGGTTTGTCTTTTGTTTCTTTATATTTTTTCACATTTTGTCAAACTGAAGCCTTTTTTTGCCTATGCCGCCATGTTTGCGGTGTTTTGGGCTGTGGTCTCGACGACTTGGTTAACCATGTCAGTACATACCGAAGCTTTGCGCCATCAAGCAATGATGATCATTTGCATGATTTATGTCTTGGGGTATTTGCTGACTGGGGTAAAACCAGGATATGTTTTTATGACTGGTATGGCAGCCGCTGGGGTTTCATTTTTAGTCCTGATTTCAACGCTGGTCAAGTTTGATGCGATCGTGATGGGGCGTGTGATGTTTGGTAGCTGTTTGCTGGGTTTTATCATCAGTCGTATGATTTACGCCCGCGAGCGCATCATTTTTTTAAATATTCGTCGCGCTAAAATTAGTGAAAAAATACATCGAATTCATACCTCAGAATTGCTGCATTTGAGTCAGAATGATGAGCTGACGAAGATCTCAAATCGGCGTAATTTTGATGAAATGATGGATACTTATTATGAGCAATCACGTCAGGATGAAACACCCTTGTCGATTTTGTTTATCGATGTTGATTTCTTCAAAAAATATAACGACTGTTATGGTCACCAAAAGGGTGATGATGTGATTTCATCGATTGCAAAATCTATTAAAAATGCGATTCGGCATATGGATTTTGTGGCGCGTTATGGCGGCGAAGAGTTTGTGGTGTTATTACCTGAAACCGATGCACATGGTGCTTATGCGGTGGCTTCGAATATTTACCGAGCGATTGAGCGGTTGGAAATTCCGCATGAAATGTCTGAAGTGTCTCCATTTGTCACCATTAGTTTAGGGATTACAGTCTTTAAAGGCGAGGTGGATTTGAGCAAAGTCGAGTTGCTGGGTATCGCAGATCAGGCGTTATACCGTGCCAAGCAATTGGGGCGTAATCAGATTTATTATCAGCCTTTAACCACATCGACGTGTATAGAATGAATCGCTAAAATAAAAAAAACCGCTCTTATGAGCGGTTTTTTTGACATTCAACAAACTTATTTGTTTTTGTCTTTTAACTGTGGAACAGCAGAACCAGTACCTACAGCTAATAAACCAGTATTGGTATAAATACCAAGTTTTGCACGAGTATCGGTAATGTCCAAGTTACGCATAGTTAACTGACCAATACGGTCCATTGGCGTAAACATTGAATCACCTTTCTCCATCGTCAAACGCTCAGCTTCATAAGTGAGGTTTTCAGACTCAGTATTCATGATGGTGTAGTCATTACCACGACGTAGTTCTAAAGTCACAGTACCAGTGATGGCTTTCGCAACCCAACGTTGCGCAGTTTCACGAAGCATTAATGCTTGAGAGTCGAACCAGCGACCTTGGTAAAGTAAACGACCTAAACGTAGACCATTAATACGGTACTGTTCAATCGTGTCTTCGTTATGAATACCTGTAACCAAGCGTTCATAAGCAATATGTAGCAGTGCCATACCTGGTGCTTCATAAATACCGCGAGATTTTGCTTCAATAATACGGTTTTCGATTTGGTCAGACATACCTAGACCATGACGACCACCAATACGGTTGGCTTCAAGGATGAATTCAACAGGGTCTTCGATACGTTGACCATTGATTGCAACAGGGAAGCCTTCTTCAAAAGTAATCGATACTTCTTCAGCTTTAACTTCTACGTCGTCTTTCCAGAATGCAACGCCCATGATTGGGTCAACAATTTTGATCCCTGCGTTGAGATATTCAAGATCTTTTGCTTCGTGTGTCGCACCCAACATGTTTGAGTCAGTTGAGTAAGCTTTTTCTTTTGACATTTTGTAGTCAAAGCCGTTGTCGATCAAGAATTGCGACATTTCAGCACGGCCACCTAATTCATCAATAAACGTTTGGTCTAACCAAGGCTTATAGATTTTAAGTGCAGGGTTGGTCAACAAACCATAACGGTAGAAACGTTCAATATCGTTTCCTTTATACGTTGAACCATCACCCCAGATGTTGACATCATCTTCTTTCATTGCGGTAACAAGCATAGTCCCTGTTACTGCACGACCCAACGGTGTCGTGTTGAAATACGGTACACCGCCAGTTGAAATGTGGAACGCACCACATTGAATCGCAGCAATACCTTCAAGTGCAAGCTGTAAACGGCAGTCAACTAAGCGAGCTTTTACTGCGCCATACGCTTCCGCTTTTTTTGGAATCGCATCGTAGTCGTCTTCATCAGGCTGACCTAAGTTTGCTGTATAAGCATAAGGTTCTGCGCCTTTTTGTTTCATCCACAAAAGTGCAGCTGAAGTATCTAGACCACCAGAGAAGGCAATACCAACTTTTTTGCCAACTGGGACATTCTGCAAGATAGTTGCATTATCAGTCATTGTTAATCCTAACGATATAAATATAGGCACCGAGAATGGGTGGCCTGAAAGAATACATATGTTCGCGATTGTAGCACTTTTCCAAATGGTTTTTCTAAAAAATCATAGGGCTTTAAAAATATTAAGGCTCATGTGCATATCGATACTGTTGAAAAAAATCTGGATAAAATCGGTTTCTATATTGTGTGCTCAATTTTTGTCTTTTTAGAAGATGTTTAGGCTGTAAATTAATCAGAAAAGTGGTGAAGTTGGTTTGGTTTTAAATTGGTATTACCAATATTGTGTGATTTTTCCATTTTTTGAGTATTAAGCTGGATGATTATTTTTTATATTATTAGACTAAAGTCTATAATTGGCATTATTTTCATAAAAATATAAGTAAAAACAATAATATGAATTTGATTGAAATATGATCTAGTTTATAAAGGTGGCTCATATTGGTCATACCAATATTAACTTTTAATTGAAGTTTTACTTCATTTTAAATCAAAATAAGCCAAGTATAAGTCATTATTGGTTTGTTTCTCTTTACGGTTGCTCATATTGGTCTGTCCAATATTGGTAAAAGTACCAATAATATGCTCAAAATTAAATCTTAGTAAGCATTTCAAGGAGATGACAATGCTTCAATGGCAGCAAATGTATGACCCGATGGGGAATATTTGGATTTCAAGTCTAATAGCACTGATTCCGATTATCTTCTTCTTTTTGGCGCTCGCGGTATTTCGTTTAAAAGGCAGTGTGGCAGGTACGATTACCGTTGTACTTGCACTTCTTGTCTCTTTATTTGCCTATAAGATGCCGGTGCTGATGGCATTTGCATCGATGGCTTATGGTTTCCTCTACGGTTTATGGCCGATTGCATGGATCATTATTGGTGCTGTATTTCTGTATAAAATTTCAGTGAAGACAGGCCAGTTCGACATCATTCGTTCTTCTATTCTCTCAATTACTGAAGATCAGCGTTTACAAATGCTGTTAGTGGGTTTTGCTTTCGGTACCTTCTTAGAGGGTGCGGCAGGCTTTGGTGCTCCTGTGGCAATTACCGCTGCGCTATTAGTCGGTTTGGGCTTTAAACCTTTATATGCAGCAGGTCTGTGTCTAATCGTAAACACTGCACCTGTGGCTTTTGGTGCAATGGGTATTCCAATTATTGTTGCTGGACAAGTCTCTGGTGTCGATACGATGGAAATCAGCCAAATGGTTGGCCGTCAGCTACCATTTATGGTGCCAATCGTATTGTTCTGGATTATGGCGATTATGGATGGCTGGCGCGGTGTTAAAGAAACATGGCCAGCAGTTGTTGTGGGTGCAAGTAGCTTTGCAATTGCACAATACTTAACTTCTAACTTTGTCGGTCCAGAATTACCTGATATTACGGCTGCAATTGCATCCCTGATCTCTTTAACAATTTTGTTTAAATATTGGCAGCCGAAGCACATTTTCCGTTTTGCAGATCAAGATGCAACGATGAATGAAGATGTGGCTGCACAAAAACAGCAAAAATACACTGTAGGACAAATTGCAAAAGCATGGTCTCCATTCGCGATTTTAACCGTGATGGTGACGATCTGGAGTGTGAAACCGTTTAAGGATTTATTTGCCAAAGATGGTGCATTGCATGATCTCGTGATTTCAATCAAAGTGCCATTTTTGCATCAAATGATTCAAAAAATGCCGCCTGTAGTTGCTGAAATTAAAGATTATGACGCGATTTATAAGTTTGATTGGATTTCAGCAACAGGAACTGCGATCTTTATTGCAGCATTGATTACCATTGCCTATTTGAAGATGAAACCGAAAGATGCTGTGGTAACTTTTGGTGAAACCCTGAATGAGTTAAAAGTTCCAATTTATTCAATTGGTATGGTGTTGTCTTTTGCTTTTATCGCAAACTATTCGGGCATGTCTTCGACCTTGGCTTTGGCCCTTGCACATACAGGTTCGGCATTTACGTTCTTCTCACCTTTCTTGGGTTGGTTGGGTGTATTCCTCACGGGTTCAGATACTTCTGCCAATGCACTGTTTTCAGCGCTTCAAGCCACCACAGCTCAGCAAATTGGTGTGCCAGAAGTTTTACTGGTGGCAGCCAATACCAGTGGTGGTGTGACTGGTAAGATGATTTCACCTCAATCGATTGCGATTGCGTGTGCGGCGGTAGGACTGGTTGGTAAAGAGTCTGATTTATTCCGTTTTACCTTAAAACACAGTATAACGTTCACAATTATGATGGGTATTATGATTACTCTACAAGCCTATGTGTTCCCATGGATGATTCCATAACACAAATTGTGTATCAACGTTAAGGAAAGCAGATGAAAGTCTCCGATAAAGCTGTACAAAGCCTGCGTGTATTGATTGAACAAAGCAATATGCAAGTTGGAGACCGTCTGCCTGCTGAAAGAAAACTGTGTGAACAGCTTCAAGTCTCTCGCTCTTCTTTAAGAGAGGCCATTTCGCAGTTGACCAGCATGGGTATGTTGGTCAGCAAAGTAGGGGCGGGGACTTTTTTAAAACAATTACCAGCAACTTGGTCCAGTTATCAAATCGTACAACCGATTAGTAATTTGATGAGTGAAGATCCTGCCTACCGATTTGATGTGCAAGAGGCGCGCATTATTTTAGAAGGTGGAACAACTTGGTATGCAGCACAACGCGCAACTCAAGAAGATCTGGTGAACATCCGACATCATTATGATCAGATTAACCATTTTCAAGCTTTGGGGAATGATGACGAAGCGGCTCGTGCAGATGCGAAATTTCATTTAGCGATTGCTGAAGCCTCTCATAATTTGGTCTTGATTCAGATGATGCGTGGTCTGTTCGATTTGTTGCAGTTCAACGTCGCTTTGGGACGTCGAAAAGTCTATAGCGAAGCACACCGTTTTGATCAATTGCATGATCAGCACTTTCAAGTCATGAATGCAATTGAACGTCGTGATCCAGAAGCTGCACGTAAAGCAGTCTGTGGACACATTGAGTTTGTAGTACAACAGGTGCGAATGATTGATGAGGAAGAAGCTCGTCGTCAGCGCGCCAGTCGATTAAACAGGATATAAGCATGATTATTTCTTCTGCCAATGACTACCGTGAAGCGGCACGACGTCGTTTACCGCCATTTTTATTCCATTACATCGATGGTGGTGCGTATGCAGAATATACCCTGAAGCGTAATGTAGAAGATTTATCAAAAATTGCTTTGCGCCAGCGTGTACTGAACGACATGTCACAGTTAAGTTTAGAGACCAAACTGTTTGATGAAACTTTGTCGATGCCTGTTGCATTATCTCCTGTGGGTTTAACAGGCATGTATGCACGCCGCGGTGAAGTTCAAGCTGCGGTCGCTGCAGATAAAAAGGGTATTCCGTTTACACTGTCTACTGTTTCAGTGTGTCCAATTGAAGAAGTTGCACCTGCGATTCAACGTCCAATGTGGTTCCAGCTCTATGTACTACGTGACCGTGGTTTCATGAAAAATGCCTTGGAACGTGCTAAAGCGGCAGGTTGTTCAACCTTGGTATTTACCGTGGATATGCCTGTTCCGGGCGCGCGTTACCGTGATGCTCACTCAGGTATGAGTGGCCCAAATGCAGCAATGCGTCGTTATATGCAGTCATGTTTCCACCCACACTGGGCGTGGAATGTCGGCATGATGGGACGTCCGCATGACTTGGGCAATATTTCTAAATATTTAGGGAAACCGACAGGTCTAGAAGATTATATTGGTTGGCTAGGTTCTAACTTCGATCCGTCTATTTCGTGGAAAGACCTTGAGTGGATTCGTGAGTTTTGGGATGGCCCAATGGTCATTAAAGGAATTCTGGACCCTGAAGATGCCAAAGATGCAGTGCGTTTCGGTGCAGATGGGATTGTGGTTTCAAACCATGGTGGTCGTCAGCTCGATGGCGTTTTATCTTCTGCACGCGCACTTCCACCAATTGCAGATGCAGTCAAGGGTGATATTAAAATCCTCGCGGATTCGGGTATTCGTAATGGTTTAGACGTGGTACGTATGCTGGCTTTGGGTGCGGACACGTGTATGCTCGGTCGTGCCTTTGTTTATGCTTTAGGTGCGGCAGGCGGTGAGGGTGTTTCAAATCTGCTTGATTTAATTGATAAAGAAATGCGTGTGGCAATGACTTTAACAGGTGCAAAAACCATTGCTGATATTACTTCAGATTGTTTGGTGAAGTTAGAGAAAGAATTAGCTGAGTAAGTTTTTAATAATTTCTATTGTATGAAAATGGATAGTGTGAAGTTGTTTTAATTCACAATGTAAATCTCCCCTAACCCCTCTTTATAAAAGAGGGGAATGTTGCAAATTAATTGATTGTAAAATTTGCAATATTCTCCCTTTGTAAATGGAGGGGCTTGTTTTTACTTGAATTGATCTAGGTAAAAGAAAAGTCCGCCTTTGGAAAAGGGGGGATATAGGGGGATTTCAAATATGGAATTTATCTTTGCACTTTGAATTCGAATATAAGAAGTTAAATAAATGAATAAATAAACATTATTCCTTAATTAAAATTTGGAATAGGAAAACTCCTTATGCAAACTCAATTATCTCCACAGCAAACTATTCAAAAACTCATCACTATTGTGGGTAAACAACACGTTTTAACTGACGATAAAGACACACGTTTATACCGCCAAGGTCGTCGTTACGGTGCAGGGAAAGTACTGGCTGTTGTTGCACCAGGGTCATTACTGGAACAGTGGCAAGTATTGCAAGCGGCTGTTGATGCAGATTGTATTGTGATTATGCAAGCAGCCAATACAGGTTTGACCGGTGGTTCAACGCCTTTTGGCGATGATTATGACCGTCCTGTGGTTCTGATCAGCACGCGTCGTTTGGTTGGCATTCAGGTCATTAATGACGGGCAGCAAGTGATTTGTCTACCCGGTGCAACACTAGATCGACTTGAAAAAGAATTGGTGCCATTTAATCGGGAGCCACACTCGGTGATTGGTTCATCGTGTATTGGTGCTTCGGTTTTAGGTGGTGTCTGTAATAATTCGGGCGGTGCTTTGGTGCGCCGTGGTCCTGCTTATACTGAGCTGGCATTGTACGCTCGTGTCAATGATGATGGTCAGTTAGAGTTGGTGAATCATCTAGGGGTAAATCTTGGAGAAACACCTGAAGAAATTCTAAGCAAGCTTGAAACGAAAAATTATCAAATCGGCGATATTATCAATAACGCAGGTTGCTGCGCATCGGACCATCGTTATGGACATGATGTTAAACAAGTTGATGAAAATACGCCTGCACGTTTTAATGCCGATCCATCTCGTTTATATGAAGCATCGGGTTCTGCAGGTAAAGTGTGTGTTTTTGCCGTACGTTTAGATACCTTTGAAAAAATTCCAAGTCAGGTGTTCTACGTGGGTACAAACTCACATGATGATTTGACGACAATTCGCCGTTTTTTATTGAAAGATTTGCCGCGATTACCGATTGCAGGGGAATACATTCACCGAGTAGCTTATGACATTGGGGCGGAGTACGGCAAAGACACTTTTATGTTCATTGAAAAACTCGGTACAGCCAAAGTACCTGCTGCATTTGCAATGAAAGATAAGGTCGACGCGTACTTAGAAAAATTTGGTATGAAAGGACTGTCAGATAAAGTTTTACAGCTGGTGACCAAATTTTTGCCCAATCATTTACCGAAACGGATGAATGCTTTCCGTGATCTATATGAACATCACTTGGTTATTCGGATTGAAAATCAAGATGTCGAGCAAGTTGAAAGCTTTTTAAAACGTTATTTTCAAGATAAAACCTCAGGTGATTTTTTCCACTGTACCGAGGAAGAAGGACGTAAAGCATTTTTACATCGCTTTGCCGTTGCAGGTGCAGCAATTCGCTATCGGGATACGCACCGTTCAGAAGTTGAAGATATTGTGGCTCTGGATATCGCATTGCGTCGGAATGATCGAGAGTGGGTGGAAACCCTACCCAAAGAGATGGATGATCTGATTGTTCATAAACTCTATTATGGTCACTTTTTATGTCATGTGTTTCATCAGGACTATATTGTGAAAAAAGGCGTGGATCCTTTGGCGATGGAACATCAAATGTGGCATTTACTGGATGCTCGTGGGGCAGAATACCCAGCTGAGCATAATGTCGGACATTTATATGTAGCAAAACCTGCGCTACGAACACATTATGAAAAGCTTGATCCAACCAATAGTTTTAATGTAGGTATTGGACAAACCAGTAAGTTGAAGCATTGGCAGTAAAGGATATTGGTCTAAAAAAACTAAACCAGTGACGGCAACATCACTGGTTTTTTTATTGCCCTATGTTTTTGAGAGCTCAGCTGAATTGACCGGAGATACCAAGAATTTTTTATAAATTGTCATCCCAATATTTTAAAAAACAGCTAAAGTAGTATGCAACAAGTTGCAAAGCCAAAGATAAGGATTCATGATGACAACCAATAGCTATGCACATATTTTAAAACCCTTGCATTTGGGTTTTACCACCATTAAAAACCGTGTGGTGATGGGCTCCATGCATACGGGCTTGGAAGATCGTTTTTATAATTATCCAAAATTGGCAGCATACTTCGGTGAGCGTGCTAAAGGTGGTGTTGGTCTGATCATTACAGGCGGGATTTCTCCAAACCGTCAAGGTTGGCTTCTTCCTGCGGGCGGGACGATGAATACGCTGGGGGATATTGCTCCGCATCGTTTAGTGACCCATGCAGTACATAAACATGGCGCAAAAATTTTAATGCAAATTTTGCATGCTGGACGTTATGGCTACCAACCTTTTGTTGTTTCTGCCAGCCCAATCAAGTCGCCGATTTCGCCTTTTAAACCGCGTCAAATGTCTGAAAAACAAATCTTGAATACCATTGATGACTACGTCAACTGTGCAAGTCTTGCAAAAAAGGCGGGCTATGACGGTGTAGAAATTATGGGTTCAGAAGGTTATTTACTGAATCAATTCTTAAGCCGTCATGTGAACCAACGTGAAGACCGTTGGGGTGGGCCGATTGAAAACCGTATGCGTTTTGCGGTCGAAATTGTCAAAGGGATACGTGCACAAGTCGGCGAGAAATTTATTATTTGCTTCCGTTTGTCATTGCTCGATTTGGTGCATGATGGCAATACCATGCAAGAAGTGGTTACGATTGCGCAAGCACTAGAAAAAGCAGGCATTACCTTATTGAATACAGGAATTGGCTGGCATGAAGCGCGGATTCCGACCATTGTGACTTCGGTACCACGTGCTGCTTTTGTTGACTATACTGCGGAAGTGAAAAAGCACGTGGCTGTGCCAGTGATTGCTTCAAACCGCATTAATATGCCAGACACGGCAGAAGAGATTTTGGCATCGGGCAAAGCTGATATGGTGCAAATGGCACGTCCATTATTGGCCGATGCTTTTTGGGTGAATAAAACAGCGACCAATCGTGTCGATGAAATCAATACGTGTATCGCCTGTAACCAAGCATGTTTGGATCATACTTTTAAAAACCAACGTGCTACTTGTTTAGTCAACCCGCGTGCGGCGTTTGAAACTGAGTTGGTTTATTTGAAAGCGAAACAACCGAAACGAGTTGCGGTTGTTGGTGGTGGCGTCGCAGGTATGTCAGCCGCGACGGTTGCAGCCAGTCGTGGACACCAAGTGACTCTGTTTGAAGCAAGTCATGAGGTTGGTGGACAGTTCAACTTGGCAAAAGTTGTACCCGGTAAAGAAGAGTTTCATGAAACCATTCGCTATTTCAAAGTACAGATTGAAAAAACTGGCGTCGACTTACGTTTAAACACCAAGGTGAATCGTGAGCAGCTTGAGCGTGAAGGCTTTGAAGAAATTATTATTGCAACAGGCGTTGTGCCACGCGCATTACGTATCGAAGGGAGTGATTCACCGCAAGTCTTGTCTTATGCAGAAGTGTTACGCGGCGCACCTGTCGGTCGAAAGGTTGCAGTGATTGGTGCTGGAGGGATTGGTTTTGATGTGTCTGAGTATTTATTGAAACCAGAGCATCAACCTCAGCCACAACCGCTTGCAGATTGGCAACGTGAGTGGGGTGTAGATCCAAACCCGAATTATGTCTCTGAAGGAGGCACGCAGGCCGCAGAAGTTCATCCGCCTGTTCGTGAGATTTATTTATTACAACGTAAAACCTCTGCACTTGGAGCTGGTTTGGGCAAAACTTCGGGCTGGGTACACCGTGCACAGTTGAAAAAGCATGCAGTACGTATGTTACGTGGGGTTCAGTACAAAGCTGTGACTGATGAAGGGCTTTGGGTGGATATGGCAGGACAAGATCAATTGCTACGTGTTGATACCATCGTTGTGTGTGCAGGACAGGAGTCTGTGAAGGATCTGATGCCAAGTGCTGAGCAAAATACACTAGCGAATTATCACATTATTGGTGGTGCTAAACTGGCTGCTGAGCTAGATGCGAAGCGTGCAATTCGTGAAGGTGCTGAAATCGCTTCGAAATTATAAACTTTTGATGAAACAATATGCAGTTGATTGCTTTGATGGTAAGTTTTACTTGTCATCAAAACAAAAGCTCCGTATGATGGCGCACATGGAAGCGTGGCAGAGCGGTTTAATGCACCGGTCTTGAAAACCGACGAGGGCTTATACCCCTCCGTGAGTTCGAATCTCACCGCTTCCGCCAAATTTGAAAAGCCCTCTGTAGTTATAAGGGGCTTTTTTATTTGTTGTTTTCCTCACAAGCTAATCCATATTACTAATAAAAATCTAGAGCTGTGATCTAAAGATGCAACCTAATAAGAGGCAGACGGTATTATTAAGGTCAATATAATTGGCTCTGATTGTGTACGTCCAAATGACTCTCGTCTATGAACATAAAAAAGGGCAAATTTTGCATAGCCTTGTTTTTCTGCAAAGTGGACGAATACTTCAACGCCCTTTTAAGAGCTTCTTTGAAAAACAATGGGATTCAAAATTCTCTAGAAACTGGTTTATACAATGCACTGGGAAAAACTGGCATCCAGTGCAAGCAAAATAAAAAATTAGATTTTTGTATTTTTGATATGATCAAAATGAAGTTTATGAAATCGCAGAAGATGAGGTATGGGTATGAGACCAAATGTATTACTAGACAAATGTAATTGGTCTTTGCTTCGTATCTTCCGTGTGATTGTTCAAGAAGGCAGTTTGAACAAAGCCGCAATTAAGTTATTTTTAACCCAATCAGCCATTAGTCAAAGTTTAAAAAGACTGGAGGAGCAGATTGGTGAAACATTGATTATTCGAACGGGGGGGAAATTCTATTTAACCGCGACTGGAGAGATTGTATTTGAAGCAAGTATGATGATTTATAGTCAATTAATGGATTATGAGGAACGGTTAAATACAGAGAAAAATAGCTTATCTGGTACGATTAAACTTTTGGTTCTAAGTCGTATTGAGTCCACACGTTACGACCAATTACTACATGATTTTCATCAAAAATACCCATTGGTAGATTTCCAAGTGGATGTTTTGAAAAGTAAAGAAATCCAACAGTTATTGTTGCAAAAAATCCCAGCACTTGGGATTGGAATTAATCAGTCACAGCATTCGAAATTAAAGTATCAAACTTTAATTAATCAAAAATATGCATTATTTTGCAGTGATAAACACTCACTTTATACGAAGATGTTCAAAGTGTTGAACAAATTAAAGGTCATGGATTTATTTCTTTTCAGAGTGAGCAATTAAATGATCCATCATCGCCATTAAATGAAGTTAGAGAAATTATTTTAAAAAATAATCGATTATTTGTCACGACAAATAATATGGATGAAGTAATTCGATTTATTCAAAATGGTATTGGTATAGGTTTATTACCAAAAAACATTATTGAGAAAAGCAGTAAATATCATTTATTTAAACAACTTCCACCTTTTCCTCACGTTTCTATTATCCCTATTTCATTAGCATGGCATAAAGATCGTGAGTTATCTTTACTGGAACAGTATTTTATAAATGATCTCAGAAGTGTATTTAATGTAAATCATTCAAAGAATAATGAATAAGAGAGTTCGACGCAGATTTGAATATATATCTTTTACGTAGGCAAAATCAGATTCTTGATAGCAAGAAAATTACTGTTTTAGTGATCAAATTTTTTTTATCCAAGAAACAGGGTTTAAGATGTGAAAAACGATCAAGTGATAGTGGCAGATTAAGCACTATTTGTGGTTTTATCACCTAAAAAATAATAAGAATTTATGTGTATTTGTACTAAGTTTAGCTAGCTGTATTTTCTCTTGTTGTATGAAAAAAGCTTGAGTATTGAGCGGAATGGTTCCTTCCGATTTCCAAGAATTGGTTCTATGTTTTTGTAAAAAAAGAACAACAATAAAAATGCAACAATAAAAATCATGGAATTGATGGGAAACAACACGATGAAAAACAAGCTGGTCTATGCTTTATTGGCAACACTCGCCATTTCTTATGCACACGCAGAAACGACTGAAGAATCAAGCCTCTTTAACGGTTTCTCTACAAGCGGGAGCGTCGCTTTTTTAACGGATTATTATTCGCGAGGTTATTCGCAAACGGAAGGCGATCCAGCAGTACAAGGGTTTTTAAGAGTTGATCATGATTCAGGCTTATATGCACAACTTTTTGCTTCAAACAGTGAACTTGATATTGGCAGTAGCATAGAGCTAGATTATTACTTGGGCTATGACTATCTCGTGAATGATCGATTTAAATTGAATGTTCAATATGCTGATATTAATTATCCAGGCGCAGACAAGTTTTTACCCGATACTGATTATGAAGAATATTCTGTTGCTGCAACGGGAACGGGTTTGTTAAGTGCTGAAGATACATTGAATTTTACTTTTTATTATTCTCCAGAATATTTTTTCCAAACTGGAAAAATGCTTCGATATGAAACCACTTACAATTATCCATTTGCTGAAAAGTGGACTGCATATGCGCAAGTCGGTTACAACCAGTTTTCAAGTCATGCCGCTTATGATGTTTTATGGGCACCAGATCAAGAAGATTCATATTATGACTATAAAGTAGGCGGAAATTATAATTACAATGACTTTATTTTTGATCTGTATTATGTCGATTCGAATATTAATAAAGCATTATCCAGTGCAGATGATGCTGTCATTTTTAGTTTAACAAAGGCTTTTTAAGGGCTGTTTTTTTATTCGTTGGTTTTGAAACTTAGAAAAGTATAAAAGGGATTACTTTAGAGCATTAGGGTAATCCTTTTTTTTAGAGAAAATCTTTTATAGAAGGCAATTTAAAAATGTCATGCCCAGCATGTGTTTAGGATTGAAGTGCTTATATTTTAAGGTGATTAGGAAAGCGATTAGGTCGTGAGTTATAGGGTATAAGTTTTACTAATACGGTAGTTTAAAATTTATCACTTGTTGGTGTTGTCCTTTTTTTTTAGAGTGAATTTACAGAATGAGGTGTTACTCAACTCCCCATAAAAGTATTTCTAAAATGGATGTTGCTAAGAAATGAAAGCGAATGCGGAACGATTGTGGCAAATGCTAATGGAAATGGCAAAAATTGGCGCAACAGATAAAGGCGGAAACACACGGTTAGCTTTATCTGATGAAGATGTTGCTGGGCGCTCTTTGCTGATTGAATGGGCAAAAAAGATTAATCTTTCAATCCATTATGATGAAATTGGTAACTTGATTTTAAGACGCGCAGGGCTTTCGACGACGGCATTACCTATCGTTATGGGGAGTCATTTAGATACCCAGCCCAAAGGTGGACGTTTCGATGGCATTTATGGTGTTTTGTCGGGCATGGAAGTGTTACAGCGTTTGACGGAAGAAGGCATCCATACCCACCATCCTTTGGAAGTGGTGGTGTGGACCAATGAAGAAGGTGCACGTTTTACTCCAGCGATGATGGGTTCTGCGGTATTTACTGTGCTTTTACCGAAGCAAAAAGTCTATGAGAGTACAGATAAACAGGGTATTTCGGTTTATTCAGAATTGGTCCGTACAGGCCAACTAGGAGAAACACCTTTAGCGCGTCCATTTAAAGCATATTACGAAGCACATATTGAGCAAGGTCCTGTGTTGGAACAGAGCCAAGTTGCGATTGGGGTCGTTACGGGTGGACAAGCCATTTTATGGTTAGATGTTGAAACCAAAGGTAAAGCGGCACATGCAGGCACAACACCAATGCATATGCGTAAAGATACCATGGTGGGTTCGGCGGCGATGATTGTGGAATTAGAACACAATGTCCGTAAGCGCTTTCCAGAGGGCTTGGTCACCTTTGGTGAAATGCAAGTAGCAAACTCTTCACGTAATACCATTCCAGGTCAAATTCAATGGACCATTGATTTGCGCAATCCGAATGATGCTGCACTGAAAGATATGGAAGTCGAGACACGCAAGATTTTGCAAACACTGGCAGAGCAGCATGATTTAGACATTAGTATTTCACAGCATTGGTTAAGCCCTGCGACTTATTTCGATAAGGCATGTGTCGAGACAGTACAACAAGCTGTAGATACGCTGGGCTATTCAAATCAGACCATTGTAAGTGGCGCAGGACATGATGCCATTAACATTGCAAAGCATTGTCCAACGACGATGATTTTTATTCCATGTATTGATGGTTTAAGTCATAACGAGGCGGAAGATGTGTATGCATGTGATGCTGCACAAGGTGCCGATGTGCTTTTGAATGCCATTTTAAATTATGATGCCATGCAGGCGAAGACATCAGAAACTCAGTGTGCTCAAGCAGTTTAAAAGACTATTGAGATTGATGAATAAACCGTAAAATGCCGCCTCCAGGATTGGTGTGTGGCGAAGTGTTAAGGAAGGACAAAAATGAATTCTAAATTACCAGTAAATGTTGATATTCAAGATATTTGGCAAAAAGACAAAGACCATGTGATTCACCCATGGACAGATTTCACCACATTTAAAGAAGAAGGTTCTTTAATTATGTCAAAAGGTGAAAATGTCTTTGTTTATGATGTTTATGGGGCTTTGTTGCACAAAGTTTTGAAATGCAAAGCGCCCCGAATTGAGCCAAATTTAAGGCGTAACTTGGGTAAGTGGTCGACCTAATTCCGTAAATCTGTTAAGGACTGCTACACGTGCATGGATCTCATTGACTTGGCTATCAAAACTCCTTGCACTGAGTTTATCTCCTAATAATTTGATGCAATGCATCTTAGTTTCAACCAAACTTCGCCGATGATAGCCTGACCATTTTTTCCATAGTGTCCTGCCTAAACGTTTAATTG
>NZ_KB849235.1:257015-522244 GCF_000368045.1 Acinetobacter johnsonii CIP 64.6 | reverse complement strand
GCAAGGAGTTTTGATAGCCAAGTCAATGAGATCCATGCACGTGTAGCAGTCCTTAACAGATTTACGGAATTAGGTCGACCACTTACCCAAGTTACGCCTTAAATTTGGCTCAATTCGGGGCGCTTTGCATTTCAAAACTTTGTGCAACAAAGCCACGCATGTGTATAACTTGGCGGGTCAACATGGCAAGCGCGTGCAATCGATGATGGGCGCGAAAAACCATGTGGTGGTGATGCCTGATGCCAATAAAGAACAAACTTTGAATGCCATGGTCGGTGCAGCGTTTGGTGCGGCAGGGCAACGTTGTATGGCGCTTTCAGTTGCAGTCATGGTCGGTGACAGTAAACACTGGATCAATGAATTGGTTGCAAAAGCCAAAACCTTGAGCGTGAATGCAGGTCATGAGCCGAATACGGACATTGGCCCTGTGATTTCACCGCGTGCCAAAGCCCGAGTCATTGATCTGATTAACAGTGGTGTAGAACAAGGTGCCGAACTGCTGCTGGATGGTCGTGATATTCAAGTCAAAGGCTATGAAAATGGCAACTTTGTCGGGGCCACGGTGTTTAATCATGTCACCACGGATATGCGCATTTATAAAGAAGAAATCTTTGGTCCAGTATTGACGATTCTCTGTGTAGAGACGTTGGATGAGGCGATTGAACTGGTGAATGCCAATCCATTTGGGAATGGCGTAGGCTTATTTACCCAAAGTGGTGCAGTGGCACGTACCTTCCAAAACCGTATTGATATTGGTCAAGTGGGCATCAATATTCCAATTCCAGTCCCTGTGCCATTCTTTAGCTTTACAGGTTCACGTGGCTCAAAGCTCGGTGACCTAGGCCCTTATGGCAAACAAGCGGTACAGTTCTATACGCAAACTAAAACCATTACCAGTCGTTGGTTTGAAGACAGTCAAGAAGCAGGGGAAGTCAATACCACCATCAGTTTACGCTAAGGAGTAGCGAGATGAAGATAGCTTTCATTGGTTTAGGGAATATGGGCGGTTCGATGGCACAGAACCTGCTCAAAGCAGGGCAAACGGTGTTGGGTTATGACTTGAGTGAAAAAGCCTTACAACAGTTTGCTGAAAGTGGTGGGATTGTTTGTGACAGTCCGCAAGCTGCGGCTGAGCAAGCAGATGTCGTCATCAGTATGTTGCCCGCAGCCAAGCATGTACGTGACGTGTATTTGGGTGAGACGGGGATTCTGGCAGTGATGCGGGCAGGTAGTCTGTGTATTGACTCTAGTACCATCGATCCGCAAACCATTAAAGATGTCGCTGCCGAAGGACAGCAGCGCCAGATTCAGGTTTGTGATGCCCCTGTTTCTGGTGGCACCATTGGCGCCAAAGCAGGCACCTTGACCTTTATGGTCGGCGCCGATGATGCGACTTATGAGCAAGTGAAGCCGATTTTAAGCTTTATGGGCAAAAACACGGTGCATTGTGGTGCGGTGGGGGCAGGGCAAATTGCTAAAATTTGCAATAACATGATTTTGGGCATTTCCATGGCTGCCGTGGCAGAAGGTATGGCTTTGGGCAGTCGATTGGGCATTGATACACATGCCCTTGCAGGCGTGATCAATAGTTCAAGTGGTCGTTGCTGGAGTTCTGAAATCTGTAATCCTTGGCCAGACATTAGTCCAAATGCACCCGCAGGTCGCGGCTACACCGACGGATTTGCCTCGCAACTCATGCTCAAAGATTTAGGTTTGGCCATTGAAGCGGCAGGCCAAGTCAAGCAACCTGTATTACTTGGTGGTTTGGCACAGCAGTTGTATCAACAACTGTGTTTGCAAGGCAATGCGCATTTAGATTTTTCCAGCATTATCCAGCAGTATTTACCCCGAGAAAGTTGATTTAAAAGAAATGAAAGGGTGCAATGAATGCACCCGATAAAAAACCCTTGTCGTGAATAACAAAAAATGTGACTGAGGTGAAAGGATGACTTCAAATTATCAACAAGCGCAGCAAAGCTTTGATTTACAGCAGGCTGCGCAACGGTTTCTATCAGGTTCAGTCGATGCGCTGAATGCGTGTTATGAGTGCTGTGATCGGCATGCTTTGCCGGGGCAGATTGCTTTGTTTTGGCAGGGTAAAGATGGTCGTAAAGAGCAATATACCTTTCGAGAGTTACAACAACGTGCCAGCCAATTTGCCAATTTCATGAAATCACAAGGGATTGGAAAAGGCGATCGCGTGTCGGGCTTATTGCCACGTACGCCTGAGCTGATTATTACCATTTTAGCCACATGGCGCATCGGTGCAGTCTATCAACCGCTATTTACTGCGTTTGGTCCCAAAGCCATTGAACACCGTCTACAGTTGGCACAAAGCAAACTGGTGGTGACCGATGTCGGTAATCGCGACAAATTGCATGAGGTAGAAGGCTACCCTGCAATTGTGACCGTGTCAGGAGCCAAAGGCACAGGACTGTATCAGGGCGATTTCAGTTTTTGGGCAGAAGTGAACCGACAGTCGGATCAATGTGAACTGGTGATGATGAATATCCAAGATCCGTTCTTGCTGATGTTTACTTCAGGCACCACAGGTCCTGCTAAACCCTTGCAAGTGCCACTCAAAGCGCTGATTGCATTTGGGGCCTATATGCAAGATGCGATTGGTTTAAGAGCTGAAGATTCGTTCTGGAATATTGCTGATCCGGGTTGGGCCTATGGCTTGTATTACGGCATTACGGGTCCGCTCTTATTGGGTCATCCGACCATTTTTTATGAAGGCGCATTTACCGCCGACAGTCTATGCCAGATCGTTGATGACTATGGTGTGAATAACTTGGCAGGTGCACCTACAGCTTACCGTATGATGATGGCGGCTGATCCGAAGCAAATGGCGAAACTCCGTGGCAAATTCCGTGTCGTCAGCAGTGCAGGTGAGCCATTGAATCCTGAAGTGTTTCGCTGGTTCAAACAAGTATTAGATGCCCCGATCTTTGACCATTATGGCCAAACCGAAGTCGGGATGGTGGTGTGTAATCACCATGCGCTGGAACATGAGGTTCGTGCAGGTTCGGCCGGTTTTGCCAGTCCCGGCTATCGTGTTGTGGCACTAGATGAACAGGGCAATGAACTCGGTGCAGATAGCCCGGGAATTTTAGCGGTGGATATTAGCCAGTCTCCGATGATGTGGTTTGGCGGTTATCAAGAAAGCCGTAAATCGCCCTTTATTGGACATTATTATTTAACCGGTGATACCGCTGAAATGCATGCCGATGGCAGCATGAGTTTTGTCGGACGCAGTGATGATGTGATTACCACGTCGGGTTATCGCGTGGGCCCATTTGATGTCGAAAGTGCATTGCTAGAGCATGATGCAGTGATTGAAGCCGCAGTGATTGGTGTGCCTGACCCTGAGCGAACCGAAGTGATTAAAGCTTTTGTGATTTTATCCGGTGAAAGTGCAGCCAGTACTGAACTCGAAAATGAACTGAGCCAATTTGTGAAAAAACGCTTATCTGCCCATGCCTATCCGCGTTTGATTGAGTTTGTGACTGAACTTCCAAAAACACCAAGTGGGAAGATTCAACGCTTTTTACTGCGCAATCAGGAAATTGCTAAACAACAAACTGCGGCTACTGTTTAAATTGAAGAGATTGTAAGGAAAGGATTTATGCAATTCACTGAGGAACACGTCCTGAGTCAGGACAAGGCGAAAAGTTTTGCCCAAGAACAGATGAAACCGAATACCAGTGAGTGGGATCGACAAGGTATGTTTTTTGAAGAACAAGTCCTGATTCAGGACATGGCAAAAAGCTTTGCCCAAGAACAAATTAAACCCTATGCCAGTGAGTGGGATCGACAGGGGACTTTTCCTGCCCAAGCCTTACAGCAAATGGGGCAATTGGGTTTTATGGGTATGTTGGTGCCTGAAGAATGGGGTGGTTCGGCAACTGGTAACTTGGCTTATGTACTGGCGCTAGAAGAAATTTCGGCTGCCGATGGTGCGACATCGGCCATTATGAGTGTACATAATTCAGTGGGTTGCGTGCCGATTTTGAAATTTGGTACTGAGGCGCAAAAGCAGCAATTTCTCGTGCCTTTAGCCAAAGGGGAAATGATTGGCGCTTTTGCACTGACCGAACCACACACAGGTTCCGATGCCGCAGCCATTAAAACCCGCGCTGTGAAAGATGGTGACCATTACATTATCAATGGCGCCAAGCAATTTATTACTTCAGGGCATAACGCAGGCGTGATTATCGTGTTTGCCGTGACCGATCCTAGCGCTGGGAAAAAAGGCATGAGTGCCTTTTTGGTCCCGCGTCATACGCCGGGTTATGAAGTGATTCGGGTCGAAGAAAAACTCGGTTTAAATGCACCTGACACCTGTCAAATTGCCTTGACTGATGTGCGTGTGCATAAAAGCATGTTGCTCGGCAAAGAAGGCGAAGGCTTAAAAATTGCCTTGTCGAATTTGGAAGGTGGACGCATTGGCATTGCCGCTCAGGCTGTTGGATTGGCGCGTGCTGCTTTGGAGGAAGCCACCCGTTATGCTAAAGAGCGTGTAGCTTTTGGTAAACCCATTTTCGAACAGCAAGCGGTGTCGTTCCGACTTGCCAGTATGGCAACAGAAATTGCCGCGGCACGTCAGTTGGTACATCAGGCGGCGCGTTTAAAAGAAGCGGGTCAGCCGTGTTTAACCGAAGCTTCGATGGCGAAATTATTTGCCTCTGAAATGACCGAGCGGGTTTGTTCAAATGCCTTACAAATCTTTGGGGGTTATGGCTATCTGAAAGATTTCCCGATAGAGCGGATTTATCGTGATGCCCGAATTTGTCAGATTTACGAAGGGACCAGTGATATACAACGCTTGGTGATTGCCCGTAGTTTATAAACCCAATATCGAAAAAACTGACCCTTGCACATGTCAGCGATCACGAGATATTAACGTTACATGTGTATTGGTCTATACAGAAAGGATCGCAACATGCAGTGGGAAAAAACATTCATCGAAGATTTACAGTGGGACACGATTCTAGTTGAAAAGCGCAAAGGCGTCGGGGTGATTACCCTGAACCGCCCTCAAGCGTTGAATGCCTTGAATAGTCAACTGATTGCTGAAATTAACCAGGCCTTAGACCAGTTTGAACGCGATGCTGAGATTGGATGTATGGTATTGGCGGGTTCTGAAAAAGCTTTTGCCGAAGGTGCCGATATTAAAGAAATGGCCGAGCTGAATTTCCCGAATATCTATTTTGATGATTTTTTCCATTTGGCAGACCGCATCGCACAGCGTCGTAAACCGTTGATCGCAGCGGTAAGCGGTTATGCGCTGGGTGGCGGCTGTGAGTTGGCGCTCATGTGTGATTTTATTTACTGTGCGGATAATGCCAAATTTGGTTTACCTGAGGTGACACTCGGTGTGATTCCAGGTATTGGCGGAACACAGCGTTTAACGTTGGCATTGGGTAAAGCCAAAGCTATGGAGATGTGTTTAACCGCACGGCAAATGGGCGCAGTTGAGGCAGAACTCAGTGGTTTGGTGGCACGTGTGCTACCGAAAGAAGAATTATTGGCCTATACCTTAGAGGCTGCGGAAAAAATTGCGGAACGATCCCTCACTGCAACCATGATGATAAAAGAAACTATTAATCGTGCCTTTGAAGTGAGTTTGAGTGAGGGATTACGCTTTGAGCGTCGCACTTTCCATTCCATCTTTGCCACAGCTGACCAGAAAGAAGGCATGAAAGCCTTTGTGGAAAAGCGACCAGCCCAATTTAAAAATCAATAAATAAGGAGTCTGCGCATGGAAAATAATTTACAGATCAGCCTCCAAGGACATTTGGGTGTGATTACGCTAGATCGCGCGAGTCATCTGAATGCACTGTCCTTAAGTATGATTCATGGCATTAGCCAGCAGCTAGAACTGTGGCGCGAGGACGAACAAGTTCAAGCCATCTTGATTAACTCCAATAGCCCGAAAGCCTTTTGTGCAGGCGGGGATATTCGCTTCCTATATGACAGTTATCAAAATGGAACTGCCAATTATCAGCGCTATTTTGCAGATGAATATCACATGCTGAAGAGCCTACGCCAATATGCGAAACCTGTCGTGGTGTTTTTAGATGGCTATGTCTTGGGCGGTGGCTTTGGTTTGGCACAAGCTTGCCAGATTATTGTTAGCAGTGAAAGATCACGTTTTGCCATGCCAGAAACCGCGATTGGCTTTTTCCCAGATGTGGGCGCAACCCATTTTCTGTCTCGTTTAGACGATATCGGTGTGTACATGGCAGTGACGGGTGAACAGATTAGTAGTAGTGATGCTTTGCACTTAGATTTAATCGATTATTTAGTACCGAGTGAACAGTTACAGCAGTTACAAACAGAACTGGGACATGCCGCGCAATTAACCCAACAATCTATTGAACAGACCATTGCACGTTATTTAAAAGAACCTGCGCCTAGTGAATTAAAACAGTATGAAGATGCGATTCGCCAGCATTTTTCTCATGCTGAATTGGCTCAAATTGAAGACAGCCTTGCCAATACATTAGATAGTGATTATATGGATTGGGCTGAAAAGATCTTAGCAAACTTACAACAGCGTTCTTTGTTAGCCAAGCAAATCAGCCTAAAACTTCAGCATGTAGGGCGCGGGCTATCGTTAGAACAGTGCATGCAGTTGGAGCGCGATTTACAAGATATTTGGTTTGAGCAGGGTGACATGCTTGAAGGTGTCCGTGCCTTGCTGATTGATAAAGACAAGCAGCCGAAATGGCAACTTGAAAACCCTGAACTGATGCAGAGGTTTGAAGAACTTTTGCCAGCGTCAAGACAACAGCGTCAGGCGAGTGTGCAAGTGTAAGTTTGCTTTCAATCAGCACCGAAAATCCTCCAAGGCTTTGGAGGATTTTTTTATGATGAGAACGTTAGTGAGATAAATGCATCGAATAAATGAAGCCTCTTCAAAGCTCATCGTGATTACAGCTCTGTGAGCTTTACCAGTTTTATTTCGTAATGAAAATAAGCCACTAGAAAAAACTTATCCTTTATTCGAATAAGCCAAAGCTTACAGTTCCAGCCTCAATAAAGAATCAAAATCGACACGTAACCTTTCGTTTAAATCAGTTCATGACGTTTGGATACAGAAATTAAGCGAAGAAACCATCGGCTAAACATAGGAAAACGTGAAGTTTCTTGTTTTGTTGATTGGAAAAATCTTTCAAATGTATTTTTTGATCTAAGTTATAGATTGAATTTTGCTTGGTAAAAAATGCCAATCACGCCCTAACTGAGTATGATTCTTATTATTTAATTTAAATAACAAGAAAAGACAGATACTTAAGCAAAGTTAAATAGTATACGTTTGTATAAAAAAGCTCAAAAGGTATACAAAAAGTAGGGAGATATGTAAGTGGATTTTACTAAATGGTTTAAAATCTGATGTTTTTTGTCAATAAAATTAAATATAATGTGACTTATTAGGCATTTTATTGTTCTTGGGACTTCTTGATGATACTACAGCAGTACAAAATTGTTTTCGGGGGAACCATGGGGGCAGGAAAATCTGCTGCCATTCAAGCATTGTCTGATATTCCTGTCGTGACGACAGAAGCAGTAAACACTGATACTGCAGCGCACCATAAATTTTTGACGACTGTGGGTATTGATTACGGTGAAATTAGCCTTGAAGACGGTACGCAGATAGGCCTGTACGGTACTCCAGGCCAAGATCGTTTTGATTTTATGTGGTCTATTGTCTGCAAGGGTGCAATAGGAATCGTGATCTTAATCGATCATAGCCAAGCAGATCGTTTAAAGGATTTAGAGTTTTATTTAAAAGCATTTGAGCAGTATGGGTCAAATGTAGTGGTTGGCATTACGCATTTAGATCAAGAAGATCAGCATAAGCTCAAAATTTACCGTGATTGGATGCAGATCCATCAAAAACAATTTCCGCTGTTTGCCGTTGATGCGCGTGAACAAGATGATGTTTTACTGATGATTGAAACACTAATTGCAACAATAGAAATGCAAGCTGAATCTGCAGTTGCATAGGTAGGATAAATGAATAGTTCACGTGAAATTCCGCAAGCACTGATTGAGTCTGCCCATATCGAGTTACAACGTTTTTTAAATACCGTTACAGGCATCGACTTTGTGATGTTGTGCTCATCGGATGGTTTTGAGCTTGCTTTGGCTTCAAAGAAAAATATCGACAATACAGGAAAAATTGCAGCAGTCAGCAGCTCCATCTTGGCTATGGTGAATGCATTTATTACAGAAATTCAATTGTTGGGCTGCCAAACCATTACTCTTGATGCGGACAATGGCAAAGTCTTTTTAACGGCTGTCCACCACCCACAGCATCCGATGGTCATGGTGGCGGTCACCCACACAGATATTTTGATGGGGCAGATGCTGTATTACTACAAAGAGTTAAGTGCACGATTAAGCAGTGCGCCACTCAGCCTTGCATCATAAGAAATTCTATATTTTTTGATTTTTAATTATATCAATCGGCGTGATGCCGTGATTTAAAGGGTGAGGTTATCGTGGGTTTAGGCATGAAAAACGTATTAAATATTGCAGTATTTGGTTTAAGTTTAAACTCGTTAGAGCAAATAAAAGAACAAATTTTACTGTCTTTACCTGAAAATTTGAATGTGAGATGGGTCAATCTTGCTGAGCAAAAAATAGATTTATTGCTGGTCAATGATGTGTTTTTTAATTCACCGGGCATTCAAAAGTTGCTGACTATTCAAAACATTGTGTATTTGCGTCTGGTCAAAAAGGTTGAAAATGCAGGGCGCATTGTCGGAGATCAATTGTTCTACCCATTTTCGAACATAGAACATTTGCACGATTGGTTATTTAGAAAAGTATTGTCACAACATAAGCTTACCGTGCCTGTGAAGTCAACGCTTGAAGTCATTCCACCTGTTCAATCTGTTATGCCTACAGTGTTGAACCCAGTGATGACCACGGAACAGGTTTTTAGTGAAATTTTTACACCACGTAATGGCTATATTCAGTTGTTCGATGCCCGTGGTTTTCTCGCTTTAGTTGATACGCGGACCGAACGTGTTTGGATAGAGCCGAATAAAGAAATTCAGTTTAATGAGACCTTGAACCAAACGTATGCAACTGCACAGTTGGTCCAAGATATGATCAAAGATAAAGACGTTTATGACCTAAGAATTTGGCTATGGAAAGTGGTGAATGCTTCACCTGCGATTCAGTTACCGCAAGTCAGCTTGAATCAGAACTTTAAGCTTGAAATATGGCCTCAGTTTGAAAAAGATTTACAACGTCGTGACTTTTTGAAGATGGCAACGTGTTTCTCACAAGGCGCACAAATTGATCAAGTAAAACAGTCCTTAAATTTAAGTAATGAAAGGGTATTGAATTTTGTAGCATGTGCTGTTCTACTGCAATTAGGTCAGTTTATTGATCAAAATGAAGTGAAGTATCAGGCAGATACACAACAAGTAGAAATAGGGCAAATGAATAAATTACGCGGTTTTATTGGAAAGTTGCGTAAGAAACTAGGTCTTTAAATTTTTTGGGGTAACCCTATAACTAGAGGTAAGAATAAGATGGCACGTGTTAGTTTAGATACGTTAACAGGGATTGATGGTTTTGTTGCTGCTGCACTGGTAGACAGTGATAGTGGCTTAGCACTTGCGACTCAGGGGAGTGGTGTAGACTTAGAATTAGCAGCAGCAGGTAATACTGAAGTTGTACGTTCTAAGCGTAAAGTTGCGAAAGCATTACAATTAAACGATAACATTGAAGATATTTTGATTACTTTGGGTAAGCAATATCATTTGATTCGTCCGCTTGATAGCAATGAAACATTGTTTTTATATTTGGTACTTGACCGTACCAAGTCTAACTTAGCGATGGCGCGTTATGAATTAAAAGGCTTTGAGAAAGAGCTTGATTTTTCTTAATTAAATAGCCGAGCTATCTATGCCAGTGTATGTCAATATGCTGGCATTTTTTATTCAGCATAGTAAGTTTTATAAGCGGTTTGAAACGTTCTTACATGAAGCTTGACCAGTTCTGGTAGTGCTTGATAGCCGCCAGCTAAAACAATCATCAAAGGCAGTTGGTGTTTTTTGGCCAAGCGAAACACAATTTCATCTCGTTTTTCAATCAGTTCTGTGCTGAACCATGATGAGCCGCAAGGATCATCTTGATGGCAGTCCATCCCCGCCTGAAAAATAATTAAATCAGCGTTCCAGTCTAGGGCGCGTTGAAAGGCTTGATGGATCGCTAAAATGTATTGGCTAAAATTCCCTTGATGTTTATGCACATGATAGGTTTCTGAACGTTCGTAGGTCGGACAACCAAAGGCCAGCCCATAGATACTATAATTAAATAAGTTGTCAAAACGGCGGGTAAATTCTGCCGTACCATTACCGCCATGCTGATCACAGTCCAGCACGAAAATACGTTTATCTGGAAATTGTTGCGCGACCAAAGCCAGCCCGTTAAAGGTACAAAAAGACCCACCGTGTTCGTAAACTGCATGATGAAAACCTTGCGCGATATTAGCCGAAATTTGATGTTTGAATGCCAATTCTGCTGCAAGAACTTGCCCTGCATTAATCTGATAAACCGCATCACGCAGTTGAGTATTCCAAGGCTTAAAACCTTGGAACGTGGCTAACTTTTCAGGGAACCCTGTGTCAAAAGCATCGACATATTTTGGATCATGCAGTTGTTTTAAAATATCTATGGAGAGCTTTTCAGGGCGATGGAACTGTACGATACCGAGAGGATCTAAAGCATCGGCGACAGCGCTCAGTTTTTCCATACTGTTGGTATGAGTCTGAGCATAATAATCTGGTGAGTAGCAAACCTGTAGCATGCGTTTAGCTCCGTATTTGCGCGGTCGCGACATCAACCAATTGTTGTAGGCATGTGGTTCCCGGACTAAATAAACCATTTTCAACTTGCTGCTGATAATGCGTTGTAAAAGCACGTGCGCGATTTTCAGGAGAAATGGCTAAGGTCGTGAGTCTTAAAAACCAAAAGCCATTGATCTCAGAATAGGGAATTACATAGCCTTTATATTGCTGGTTTTGAGTTTTGTTTTGAATGGCTGTGCGATCATAGTTGACTGAGAACAATGAACCCGCAGGCAAACACACCCCATTCATCAGGATCGGTTTTAGGCTAATACAGGAATGATCATCTCCCATATTGAGTTTTTCCAGCAATAAGGGCTGCTGTTGTTCATCGACAAATATATTGAGCTCGCCCTGTCTTAAGACGCGGCCATGGGCAATTTTAAGGAAGAAATTTTCAGCCATGGGGCAAGAGCCGACTTTCGGTTTTTCAGCCAAGGCTTTGAGCTCAACCAAACCTGTTTTCGCCGTGTTTTGCGGGAGAATAATATCGGCAATCAATTGACACAGAATTTGAGTTTCTTCCAGTTGCGCTTGTGTGGTGATATTGCGTAATTGTTGTTGCAACTGTCGCTGACGTTGCACTTGCTGAGCAAATTCAGAGCTGTTTTCGGTTGCGAGCAGCGATTGAATTTGCTCATTCAAATCTAAATTATGCCAATCTGAAATCATGTACTGAGATTGCTCAAGCAATACTTTTAAGGTCTTGGTTTCGTATTGGTCAAACAGTTTTAAGTCGGCAAAATCTTGGCTGAGTCTAGGGCTGTTAATATAGTCCGCTAAAACACGTGTCGCCTGCGTATAGCCGCAACCGCGACGTTCTGTTTGGTGGGAGAAATGTTCATTTAACATTTCGGTGAGTTTGCTTGAAAGCGGGTGAACGTGTTGTTTAAAAAGTTGAATAATTTCGTGATCAGTTTCGCGCATCCTTGCCCCAAAAAATAAATTTAAAATCTGTTTTATTATACAGTTATATATCAAATTACTATTGATATTGAAATAAAACCAGCAGGGATTACGACATTTATTTTGGCAGGATAATCATTGTTTCATTCGTTATGAACTCTTTTGAAAGCATCCTTTATTGAGGCTAAAAAGTTCAGTTTAGCTTCGACGTGGAATTCAGCCGATGCATCTGTGGTGTGGTGCCTAATTCAGCTTTGAATGTCCTACAAAAATTCGCTGCCGTGGAGTAGCCCAGCTCAAAACTAATTTCGGTGATGCTTTTGTTGGTGTGCATTAGCAGGTGCTCAGCACGGCTTAAAATGACCTGCTTACGAATGGTATTAAAATTGGCATTCTGCTTTTTTAAATAGCGCTGCAGAGTTTTACTTGAGACATTCAACATTTGAGCGCAGTCTTCAAAACTAGGCGGTGGAGATGCTTCACGGAGCATCATGCTGATCCAGTCAATAATCTCTCCATCTAAACTGATTTGTTTCAGTTGTTCGCGGCACTGTTGTTCCAAAATGTTCAATGAAAATGCATCTGCTTTGGGGAGCTTCGTGTCTAAATTATCCGCTTGAATAAAGATTTTAATGCTAGGACGAATGAGTGTACCAAAGTGAAATTGAGCGGGCTTGAGTTGCTGTAAAGCTTGTACATAAGTCGGTTGAAACACCGATAAATGAATGTCATAGGGTTTAACTTGGTGATTGAGTAATTCTGAAAAACTGCTACAAAAACCCACGGCAATGGCTTCTAAATGAAAATTCAATGTGAGCGTACTCATGGCTTGCAGCGGGTGAATGTCCAAAACCACGACGCTTGTTAACTCAGTCACTTTTAGTCGAAAGTTCGGCATGATTAAGCTGAAATATTGCGACATCACGCCTAAGGCTTGCATAACATTTTCACAGCTGAGTAAGGCATAACCCACTAAATGATGGGCGCTCAATTTTAAGGAGCGACCGAGCTCAAAGGCCAAATCACGGTTTTCTGGAAATTTAAGTAAATAGCTGACTAAGGTTTCAATTTGTGCCAGAGAAAGCTTGGCATCCTCCTGTTGTACATAGCTGCTCAAATCCGTTCCTAACAGTTGAAAAAGTTCAGTCAAATCCATCTCGCGTTCCAGCAATAAAGGCAGCAAACGCAAATAATATCGGGCTGGAATAGATGGAATGTGAGGATTCATATTTTTAAAGTGATGTCTTGTTTTGAATATATAGTGTCCGAAAATGAATAATGATCACAACTGATTTTACCAATAATGAGCAAGCGTTCTATCTAAAATAAAAAGGAGTTCCACATGAATGCACTGACCTTGCTTGAGCAGCAGCACAGTGAACATCAGTTTAAGGATAAAAAACGGCATTTATGGTTATTTGGTTTGGCGTACCCGTGTATTGCTATGGGTGCTTTGGCAGGCTATCAGTTTGGCCCCAAAAAATTACGTTCGGTGTTTGCCTCGACAGGCCCGATTTTTATGCACGTGGTCATGCCAGCTTTGGACAAATTGATTGGTGAGGACAGCGAAAACCCACCTGATGCCGCAATTGCAGCCTTAGAGGCCGATCCCTACTATGCCCGTATTGTGAAGTTGTTTATTCCACTACAATACACTGCCAACTTATATGCTTTATACCTCGCCAGTCGTGATAGCACTCCAACGCATGATCGTGTGCTTATTGGTACGTTATTGGGTGTATTGAATGGTGTCGCGATTAATACTGCACATGAGCTGAGTCATAAACCGAATAAATTAGAACAAATGTTGTCGCATTTGGCATTGGCACCGACGGCTTATAATCATTTTCGAATTGAGCATCCTTATGGGCACCATCACCGTGTGGCGACACCTGAGGACCCAGCTTCTTCGCAAATGGGCGAGTCTTTTTGGCAGTTTTGGCCGAGAACGGTTGTGGGCAGTTTTAAGTCGGCAGTTGAAATTGAAACTCGACGTTTAGAGCGCCAAGGTCTTGGTTTTTGGTCACTCAAGAATGAGTTGTTGCAAGGTTGGGCGATGTCAGGGCTTTATCATGCGGCGATGCTGAAATGTTTTGGGAAAAATATTGCGGTCACCCAAGCCACTCAAGCTTTGTACGGTATTACGTTATTTGAAGTCGTAAATTATATTGAGCACTATGGCCTAAAGCGGGAGCAGCTTGAAAATGGCCAATATGCACGCACCCAGCCAGAACATAGTTGGAACAATAACAACTTGGTGACTAATCTATTCTTGTATCAGTTGCAGCGTCACTCTGACCATCACGCTTACCCAACGCGGAGTTTTCAAACCCTAAGAAACTATGACGACGTACCGCAGCTTCCAGCAGGTTATGGAGCCATGATTTTACCGGCACTGATTCCGAAGTGGTGGTTTAAATTGATGGATCAACGGGTGGTGGAGCATTATGCCGGTGATTTCAGCAAAATGAATATTTACCCTAAAGCCAAACAGAAAATTCAGCAGAAGTTTGCGGGATTGTTCGCTCAGTCATCCTCTATACATGAGGACTTAACATGAAATGCTATCAATGTTTGGTTTGTGGATGGATTTATGATGAGCAACTCGGATGGCCACAAGAGGGAATTGCCGCGGGTACGCCATGGCGAGATGTCCCCGAGAACTGGAGCTGTCCTGACTGTGGGATATCTAAAGCTGACTTCGATATGGTCGAGATTTAAACAATAGATTTGAATGCATTCTGTATAAGGTGCTGCTACGGACTGTGGCCGCACCTAAAACCTTTCTATTTGATAATTTATTTTGCTAAACCATTCTAGAACCATTCTTTCGCATGGTTGCTCTGCGCTTTAAGACTGCTAATCTTCTGAAGCAGATTGAATGCTCCGTCTCAGAGTGAAAATCGTAAGTCATGTTTTAAAGAAACCCACTATTAAGGACGATTGTGGGTTTCTTTAAAATCTAAAGCATATTTAAAAAAGATCGATGCGAAATCGAATGATAGTAACGAGATAAAACGTTCGAAAATAACAGAGATAGAAAAGTCTTGTAGTGGATTACAAGAGAACAAAGCTTAAAAGGATGTATAGCTATGATGAATCAGAAGAACAGAACCGCTGTTATCAATTTTCAAATCCAATTAACACTGAAATGTGTATATCCAAGCATACGTTATTTATCCCTCACAAATACGCCATAAAAGTCGTCGAGTTTTATACGCCTTAATACATATTTGAGGCCAACAAAAAGGATTAAGTCATCCAAGATTTAATCAAATATGGTGAGTGCTTTTCATAGGAATGGTCGGCATTTGCTGTTTTAAAACGCAACTAAAGGAATAGAAATGAAATTGAATCAGAAGTATCTCATTGGGGCGATACTGTCCGTATGTGCAGGCCAAACCTATGCTGCGGGTCTTGAGCGTTCTCCACAACAAATTGATGCTTTGTTTGAATCTGGCACCTATGCAGAAGTGGGATATACGCATATGTCACCTGATGTGACAGGCACAGATGCAAGTGGGCATTCAATTTCCAATATGGCTGAAGACTTTCAACTACTCAATTATGCAGTAAAAACAGATTTAAGCCCGAATTTACGTCTTGCCGTGATTTATGATGAGCCTTATGGTGCAAAAGTAAAGTTTGAGGGTGAGAATAACTTCGTCGCAACAAACCCGCCAGCGGAAGATGCCAAGACGCGTGTTGATGTGAAATCGAGAAATATCACGACATTGTTTGGTTATAACCTGAATAAAAATGTCATGATTTATGCTGGCCCAGCACTTCAACAACTTCAGGCAGATGTTCATTTACGTGGTTTTACCTACGCGAAGAATAGTGGTTATAACAACCGTTTTGATGATATGGCTGTAGGTTGGGTTGCGGGTGTAAGCTATGCCAAACCTGAAAAGGGGATTTTGGCATCATTAACGTACCGTTCAGAAGTTGAGCATAAAGCCACCATTCATGAAGATGTACCTTTGGCGGATATTGTATTTGCAGGGGATTATTCGCACAGTAACTCAGGTACGATCACGACTCCAGAGTCTGTGAATTTAAACCTGCAAACAGGTCTGAATGCCACCACAGCAGTTTATGCAAAAGTTCGATATGTGCCATGGAGTGATTTTGCTTATTATCCCGCTGTACTCAAAGCAGCAACGACACAAGCTTTGGGTAAAGGTCTACCTTTAGTTGATTATTCTGAAGACCAATTGGCTGTCGAAATTGGTTTAGGCAAACGTTTGTCACCAAATTTAGCAATCGCAGTCTCTGGTTTATGGGACTCTGGTGCGGGTGACCCAGCTCCAACTTTAGGTCCTGTGAACGGGTATTGGGGTGCGGGTTTGGCTGCTAAATATAATATCAATCAAAAATTGGCTTTTAGCTTAGGCGGTCACTATATGTGGTTTGGTGATGCGAAAGGTGAAACTTCAGACCGTCGTATTGTTGGTGATTTCCACGACAATACCAGATATGCAGTGGGTGTGAAACTCTCATACAAATCTAAATAATTTATCTAACTTATTACACGTTTGAGGTTTTGCCTTCTCTCTGAAATGGTGGGGAGAAGGTTTTTTTTAGTAGTACTGAATTATTGGTCTAATGATTTGTACGGTCATCAGGTTGACTGCGTTGGCTTCATATTTTTCAGCCTTTTGAATGTAGTCAAACTATATTAAACCAGTCTTTTAAGGATTCGCTTTTCGCCATTCAGATGAAACATTGTGACTGTTTATTCAGATGTATTGCAGAGCAACATAGTGTTGAGCTTGTGCAACGGTTATCATAGAGCCAACAAAGCGTTGGAAAACATTATGAAAATCGTGGCAGATGAAAATCTCGCATTTACCGATTATTTTTTTGCCGAATTTGGTGAAGTTGAGCACAAAGCAGGGCGTACTTTAACGCATGCCGATGTTGTAGATGCCAAAGCACTGTTGGTGCGTTCCGTAACTCAAGTCAATCCAGCATTAATCAATAACACCACACTTCAATATGTAGGGAGTGCAACCATTGGTACAGACCATTTAGATATTGACGCTATTGAGAAACAGAATATTCAATGGGCGAATGCCGCAGGTTGTAATGCGCAGGCGGTGGCTGAATATGTGATCACGGCTTTGCTCCATCTCAAGCCAGCATTGCTGAACGCTGAGGATGATTTTACTTTGGGGATCATTGGTCTAGGAAACGTCGGTTCTCGTTTAGCTTATATGGCCAAACTATTGGGCTGGAATGTGATCGGCCATGATCCTTTTGTACAGCAAGATACGATTCAGCAGGTTGATTTTAATACCTTATTAAGTACTGCCGATGCGATTTCATTGCATGTACCTTTAACCAAAACAGGACTACATCCAACCTATCATTTGTTCAATGCCGAAGCTTTGGCTGCGATGAAAGCGACAGCAATATTGATTAATTCTGCGCGTGGGCCTGTGATTGAAGAGCAAGCTTTATTGGCCGACATCGAAAAAACACAGCGCAAAGTGGTATTAGATGTCTTTGAACATGAGCCTGTGATTTCTGAACAAGTATTGAATGCTGTGAGTCTGGTGACGCCGCATATCGCAGGTTATAGCTTAGAAGGCAAAGCCCGTGGTACACAAATGATCTATGAAGCCTTTTGTAAAACCTTTCAGTTTGAAGCCCATAAAAGTTTCGAGTCGCAGTTGCCTTTGTGCGCGCAGTATTTTGAAGGGCAAGATTTGAAATCTGCACTTCAACAGCATTTAAGTGAAATCTACCCGATTGCACGGGATGACCAAGCCTTACGTGCTTGCTTAAAAGAAGGCATGATTGACCAAAAAGCCTTTGATCATTTAAGAAAGACCTATCCATTACGCCGTGAATGGGCTGCACACGGAGGACCAAAGGCATGAGTCAGGACGTGATCCATTATCAGCCAACCTGTGACTTAAAAGCCATGCGTGCTCGCGCGCAAATGTATAGCCAAATTCGCCAGTTTTTTGCTGAACGTGAAGTGCTTGAAGTTGAAACCCCGATTTTATCTCAAGCTGGGGTGACCGATGTGCATTTGGCTTCGGTTCAAGCACAGCGCCATGTCCAAGGTAAGCAACAAACACATTATTTGCAGACCTCACCTGAGTTTGCCATGAAGCGCTTATTGGCCAGCGGTAGTGGGCCAATTTATCAAATCTGTAAAGTTTTCCGTGATGATGAACATGGTCGTAAACACAATAGTGAATTTACCATGCTGGAATGGTATAGACCGAATTTCAGTTTGAAAGATTTAATGTTTGAAGTGACAGACTTATTGAATGTCACATTAACGCAGCGTTTTGGTGAAGTTCGCCCTACCATTTTGAGCTATAAGCATGCGTTTATGGATCGTTTGGATTTGAACCCACTGCAAGCCAGTTTGAAGGAGTTAAAAGACTGCTGTAATCGCGTGGGTTTAAATTTGGACTTGGGTGATGACCGACTTGGCTATATCGATTTGCTCTTTTCACATTTTGTAGAACCAAGTCTAGGTTTTGATACGCCCGTATTTCTAACCGATTTTCCACCAGAGCTAGCCTCGCTTGCCAAAACTAAAACGGATGAAGACGGTGAATTGGTTGCAGCACGTTTTGAGTTGTATATTGAAGGTTTGGAACTCGCCAACGCTTATGATGAGTTGATCGACGCAGAGGTGTTGCGTTCGCGTTTTGAAGCCGATAATGCTGAACGTGAAAAGTTAGACTTACATGTGATGCCAGTCGATGAGTTTTTATTGGCTGCTTTGCCTCAAATGACCGCATGTGCAGGTATTGCGTTAGGTGTGGATCGTTTGTTAATGATTGCAACAGAACACATGCAGTTGGAAAAGGTGATTACCTTTCCCGCATCCATTTCTTAATGTCTTGTCCTGAAATAGATTGACAGTATTCCACTTCAAACCGAGTTAAGCAATTAGCTCGGTTTTAGTTTGCTCATACATCTGATTCGGGGTGTTCATATTTAAACTTAAATGTGGTCTATAGCAATTATAAATCATGATAGATTCCGTAATTAAGTGATCTAACTCCTTCATGGTTTGACATCGTGTAGTTAAAAACTCCTGCTTTAATATTCCATTAATCCGCTCTGCTAATGCATTTTGATATGAGAAACACTGTTTCGCAAGGTATCCATCTGTCATGGAAGGACATATCCCATAATGGTGCAATGCCGATTGATATAGCTCAGAGCAATACTGAGAGCCTCTGTCTGAATGATGAATCATCCTAGTCGCTCGATCCGTCACATGCTGCATCGCCATATGTAGAGCCTGCATAACATTCTCCGCACGCATATCATTCGATAACTTATAACCTTTAATCTGACGGGTATAAGCATCTGTCACCAATGATAAATAATGTACGCCTTCAGCACTCTCAACATAAGTAATATCACTAACAAAGACTTCGTTGGCTTGCACTGCTGAATAATCCTTTAATAAATTTGGATGCTTCTTCATCCAATGCTTGCTATCCGTAGTTTTTGTATAGCGACGCTTGGGGCGAATCAATAAATTATGCTCTTTCAATATTTTAAATAACTGATCCCGTCCACACTTTAAACCACGCTGCAACAATTTGCCTTTAATAAGCCAATACAACTTACGTGTTCCGATACTTGGCATGAGACAACGATATTCCATAACCAACTCAAGTATTTGTTCAGTTGCTTGTGCAGTCATTTGAGCACGTTTTTCTGCTTGATAATAAGCTTGTCGGGTGATTCCCAACCACTGACAATAACGTGAAACGCTTAGTCCTCTTTGGCTTTGCCAATCTTTGAAACGTGCTCGGTATACTTTTTTCCAAGATCAGTCCCACATTCTTTATCAATGTGATAAATCACATCCTGAATAAATTCAGTTTTAAGCTTTTCTGCGGCTAACTGCTTTTCTAATTGGCGGATTCGTTGTTGGGGTGTTAATTGGCGTTTAGAAGAAGGCGGCATATTCGAAGTCCAGTCCTGTTGTCCGTGCTTGCGTAACCATACCAGCACAGTTGATCTTCCTTGAATACCATATTTTGCCTGAGCTTGTTTATAAGTAATTTGCCCTTTTTCTACTTCATGTACAACCATCATTTTAAAGGCAAAGCTATAATCACCTTGTGTACGTTTAACTCTTTGTTCTCGTTCATGTTCCATAAAATAAGCCTCTTAAAGGTGTAAACTTATTTCAGGACGGGACATAAGTGAAATTAAATAAAGCGCCGATTGTGGCGCTTTATTTGAGTCGATCAAGGTTTAGCTGTATTGAGCCTTCAGTTCTCCAATTGCGTGTATTCGACGTTCAATCAGCATTTCACCGATATCCGGGCCTTTAATATCCGCAGGTAGGTCTTGTGCTTTGATATTTCGCACAACATCCATCACCTTTAAAATATATGCCGACTGTGGGTATTCACGATCTTCAAGCCCTAAACGACCACGTGAGTCACATTCACAGGCCTGCACAAAGGCTTCAACCCGTTCTGGACGACGTAGTACATCTAAGCGTTGAAGTAAGCGCCACAAAGTGCCTGGTTTTAAGGTTAGGGCTTGATGACATTTCAAATGTTCTTTACAGACCGTAATAGCGAGCTGTTTCATCTGCGTTGGGACTTTTAGACGTTCACACACTTCAGTCACAGGTTTGACCCCGCGTTCTTCATGCATAATATGACGCGGTAGCTCGTCCACAGGTGTCAGAGCTTTGCCTAAGTCATGTACCAAAACAGCAAAACGAACATCTAGTGCGTAGTTGGCACGACAAGCTTGCTGTAAGGACATCATGGTATGAATACCACAGTCAATTTCAGGGTGATACTCAGGGCGCTGTGGAATACCGTAAAGTGCCGCGATTTCTGGAAAAAGTACTTTTAAAGCACCACAGCGACGTAGCACTTCAAAGTATTCATCGGCATGATCTTCCATCAGAGCACGAGAGGTTTCTTTCCAAACGCGTTCAGGGGTTAGTGCCTCCAGTTCACCCGAGTCTGCGAGTTGCTGCATCAGTGCTAACGTTTCTTCGGCCACCGAAAATCCTAGGGTTTTATAACGTGCAGCAAATCGTGCAACACGGAGGACGCGTAGTGGGTCTTCTACGAAAGCATCAGAAACATGACGTAAAACACGGAGCTCTAAGTCGCGTTGGCCGCCATAGGGGTCATACAGTGTGCCTTCATCATCCATAGCGATGGCATTGATGGTGAGGTCACGCCGAATTAAATCTTGTTCTAAGGTAACAGTACTGTCGGTATAAAACTCAAAGCCATGATAACCATGCCCTGACTTACGTTCGGTACGGGCAAGTGCATACTCATCTTTTGTTTCAGGATGTAAAAAAACAGGAAAATCTTTACCTACAGGTTGGAAACCTTGGACAAGCAGTTGTTCAGGCGTTGCACCGACAACTACATAATCTTTTTCGTGATAGGGGTGCCCCAGAAGCTGATCTCGGATCGCACCGCCTACTAAATAAACTTGCATGAAAAAACCTCTATTCTTGCAGCCATCATGCTACAGAATAGAGGTTTTCTCAAGTCACAAGATACGTGTATAACGACAAACAATTAGTCGCCGTTTTTTTCCGCTTCTTGAATTTCCGCTACAGTCAGCGCAGTCATATTCACTAAACGACGTGTTGTTGCTGTCGGTGTCAAAATATGAACTGGTTTCGCTGCGCCAAGTAGGATAGGGCCAATGGTAACATTATTACCTGAAGTTGATTTCAACAGGTTAAATGAAATGTTGGCTGCATCTAAGTTTGGCATGATTAATAGGTTCGCAGAACCTTTGAAGCGCGAGTTTGAGTATGCAAAGTTACGGATGTTTTCATCCAATGCCGCGTCCGCATGCATTTCACCTTCAACTTCAAGTTCTGGCGCGATTTGCGTCAAAATCTCAAACACTTTACGCATTTTTTGCGCGCTTGGGTCGGTCTGGTCTGAACCGAAGCTTGAGTGAGAAAGTAGAGCAACACGTGGTGTCATACCAAAACGACGTACTTCTTCAGCGGCTAAAATTGTCATTTCAGCCAACTGTTCAGCTGTTGGGTTGGTGTTGACATAAGTGTCAGCAATGAACAGGTTACGGTCTTCAAGCATTAAAGCATTTAGTGTAAAGAAAGAGTTGTGACCTTCTTTTTTACCAATGATGTTTTTAACGAAGTCTAAGTGAATATCATAGCTTGAATACGTACCACATAGCATACCGTCAGCTTTACCATGTTTCACTAACATCGATGCGATCAAGGTTGAACGACGACGTGCTTCACGTTGTGCATATTCAGGTGTTACACCTTTACGCTGCATAAGCGTGTAGTAGTCATCTGCAAACAATTCGTAGTCAGGATTTTTTTCTTGATCGACAATCGTGATGTTCACACCATGTTCAAGACGTAAGCCTAACTTTTTAATGTTTGCTTCAATAACCGCAGTACGACCGACTAAAATTGGTTTTGCAAGATCTTCATCGACCGCAATTTGTACTGCACGAAGTACGCGTAGGTCTTCACCTTCAGCATAAGCGATACGTTTCGGATCAGATTTTGCTTGAGCAAAAATAGGTTTCATCATCAGTGCTGAGTTATAAACAAACTCAGAAAGACGTTGACGGTATGCAGAGAAGTCTTGAATTGGACGACTAGCAACACCTGAATCCATGGCCGCTTGTGCAACAGCAGGTGCAATTTCTAAAATCAGACGCTGATCAAGTGGGCGTGGAATTAAGTAATCACGACCAAAGGATGCAGATTTTTCACCATAAGATGCCGCATCTGCTTCAATGTGTGCCATACGCGCAATCGCATAGACACATGCAATTTTCATCTCTTCATTGATGGTGGTTGCACCTACATCAAGAGCACCACGGAAAATGTAAGGGAAGCACAGTGCGTTGTTTACTTGGTTTGGATAGTCTGAACGACCTGTCGCCATGATCACGTCATCACGAACTTCGTGTGCATGTTCAGGCAGAATTTCAGGATCTGGGTTGGCAAGTGCGAAAATAATTGGATCTTTTGCCATCAGCTTAACCATTTCTTTGGTTAAGATACCCGCAGCAGATAAACCGAGGAACATGTCTGCGCCTGCAATCACGTCAGCCAGTTGAGTGCCTTCAACATCTTGTACATAACGTTTTTTAGAGTCGTCTAGACCTTCACGTTTTGTTGTAAGTAGACCTCGTGAGTCTGCAACAATAATATTTTCTTTTTTTGCACCAATGGCACAAAGTAAATCTAGGCAAGACAGAGCTGCAGCACCTGCGCCTGAAGCGACGATTTTAATTTCGTCAATTTTTTTGCCATTTAATTGCAAAGCATTCAGTAAAGCAGATCCAACGATAATGGATGTACCATGCTGATCATCGTGGAACACTGGGATATTCATACGTTCACGAAGTTTTTGTTCAATATAGAAGCATTCTGGTGCCTTGATGTCTTCAAGGTTGATACCACCAAAAGTCGGTTCTAATGCAGCAACAATATCGACAATTTTGTCAGGATCATTTTCTGCAATTTCGATGTCAAATACATCAACACCTGCGAATTTTTTAAATAAAACGCCTTTACCTTCCATGACAGGTTTAGAAGCAAGTGGACCAATATTACCTAGACCTAAAACGGCAGTACCATTTGTGATCACGGCAACAAGGTTCCCACGTGCAGTATAAAGCGCTGCTTTTGAAGGATCTTTTTCAATTTCAAGACATGGTGCTGCGACACCCGGTGAATACGCCAAGGCTAAATCGTGTTGGTTGACCAGCTGCTTGCTAGGTGTAACGCTAATTTTCCCTGGGGTTGGGAATTCGTGATAATACAAAGCTTGCTGTTTTAATGATTGATCGTCCATCTGAATCTCTTTGTAGCGTGGGTTAGCCAGCGGAGCTGGTAGTTTTTGGTAGACAAGACCGAATATACCATTAGTTGCTGGCATATCCCAGAGATAGCTGGTGCTTTTTAAGGCAAACTTAGAGCTAAAACAGTCTGATTTATATTAAGTATGTATACGAGGGTGTGTCGAGATGATCTCTTAAATATTGGGTAGCATCGAGCTGCGGAAGAGGTTTGGAAAATAAATAACCTTGCGCGATATCACATTCTAAGTTTTGTAGGTAACTTAGTTGTTGTTCGGTCTCAATTCCTTCCGCCACCACGGTCATACCCATGGCTTTCCCCATGGCAATCATGGCGCTCACAATAGCTTCTTGTTTGCAGTGTCCAATCTTTGAAATGAAGCTTCGATCAATTTTTAAAGTATCGATTGGGAAGTCAGTTAGGTAAGACAGTGATGAATAACCTGTACCAAAGTCATCTAAAGAAATATGAATGCCACGCGATTTGATGGTTTCAAGGAGGTTCTTCACCGCTTCCGAGTTTTCAACCAAAGTGGATTCTGTAATTTCTAATTCAAGGCTACTGCCACTGATTTTGTATCGATCAAGGGCTTCATCTAAGTCCTTTAAAAGCTGTCCACGTTGTAATTGTTGGGCAACCACATTGACCGAAACACAGATATTATCAAAACCCAATTTATTCCATTCTTTGATTTGCTTAGCGGTTTGTAAAATTACAATGCGGCCAATATCTGAAATCAAGCTAGTTTTTTCTGCCATCGGAATGAAGAGACCCGGCGGCACGATGCCTTTGGTTGGGTGATTCCAGCGTACCAAAGCCTCAAAACCATAAATTTTCTGATCGTGAAAGTTGATTTTGGGTTGGTAATAAACCACCAACTCATTGTTTTGTATCGCTAGCCTTAAATCACGCTCTAAATAAATTACTTCTTCTAATGCAACGGTATTACTCAAGCTGTAGAACTTGGTCGCATTTCCACCTAAACGTTTTGCTTCACTCAGTGCTTGTTCTGCACAGTTGTTTAAGTAGTCCAGTTGACGACCATGTTCAGGGTACTGCGAAATCCCCATTGAAAGCGTAATAATGTGCTCTTGACCAAAAATATCAAAAGGCAGACTAAAGGCTTTGTTAATGCGATCAATGTGTTCCTGAACGGAGGGGCGAATATGAGAGACCTCATATACAATTGCAAAATCGTCACCATTTAAGTGAGCCACCATCAAGGCTTCAGCATTGGTTAAACGAAGGCGCTGGGCAACTTGGCGAAGCAGTTCATCTCCGCCATTATTGCTTAAGAATTCATTCAATGGGCGGAAACGGTCAATATTGAGTCGAATAATCGCCAGTTGTTTAATGCTGTCTTGCTGAGAAACCAAGTACTGATGAAGCTGATAGTTATAGTAAAAACGGTTGGGTAAGTCAGTCAGCGTATCGTAATTTTCTAAATAGGAAAGACGCTGTTCTTGTAATTTACGCTCGGTTAAATCGGACACGATACCAATATAATGCGTGACACGATCTTGCTCATCGGTAATGGCATTTAGATGCATCCAAATACACAGCTCTTTGCCTGACAGGAACTTTTCATTAAGTTCACCATCGTATTCTCCTTTTTTTAGGAGCTGCCCAATGATTTGGTTATGTGTGCTGCGTTGATGCGACTTATAGTTCGCAACAATATCAAACAGATGCTTGCCATTAATTTGTGCAGCCTCAAAGCCAGCCAAACGTTCAAAGAACGGATTTACGTCGATATAACGCAGGTCTTCATCTAAGATGAAAATCCCTTGTTCAGCTTGTTCAAGGACGCTCGCTGCTAGTCGAAGACGTTCTTGGTTGCTTTTTTCATGTTGAATATCGCGTCGAATACCGACCATTTGTAACGGTTTTTGATTGATTGGATCGCGAGCAATGACGCGTCCCGTGTCATGTACCCAGTACCATTTCCCGTTATTGTGTTGCACACGGTAAGTGGCTTCATAGCGGTCTGAATGACCCCGTAAATGACTTTTCATTGCAGATTTAAACGGGGCAATATCATTTGGATGAATTAGGTACTGAAGCTGAAGTTGATGCTCTGTGGAGTTTTTAAGTACTTTTTCTTGTTTATGATTGGTCAGGGAAATGAGCCGATCTTTAATATTCCAATCCCAAGGACGAATACCTGAAATTTCATGGGCAAGCGATAGGTTTTCTTGCTTATTTTTTAAGTCTTTATTGATTTGATTTACGTCAAAGGTTCGTTCACGTACTTTTTGCTCAAGCAATTGATTATTCAGTTGTAACTGTTGTTCAATTTCTTTGGATTTATTCACTTCGTTTTGTAGCTGTTTGCATAAATCATCGGTCCAAGCGACTTGTTTTTCAGCTTCTTTTTTTAGCTCTCTATTTTTAATTGAGAGACGGGATAAGTGCTGATTAATACGGTTGGTGGCATTAGCACAGAGCAAAATTACAATCAGAATGAAGTTCACAGCGAGGTGAAAAAGAGTGTGATTGGCATCGAAGTTGATAAATTGCGAGAGGACATAAGGGGTGATAGACGGAATAAAAACCAAACAAAAATAACTGATTCGTTGCGTTAAATAGGTGAGGCAAACGGTCTGTGTGACAATCACTAAAAGTGCAGATAAGAGTAGGGCATTTGTATAGTTAAAATTGCCAGATAGGCTGGGTAAGTAGTAATAGATACAGACGACGCCTGCTGCAACCAAAAGACCAATACTTAAGCAGATGCCTTGAATCCAGTGGTGCGCATGTTTGGCAGAGTGATTTCGTGGGTTGAAATACACGGTGTTCACGAGCCAAAAAATACTGAGGATAAACTCGGAAACAAAGAACCACAGGTTAAAATAAAAAGAATCTTGAGAAAAATTATAGTGATATGCACAGAAAATATAAAAATTAAGAATCAGTAAACTACTGATGAGGAAACGAAGATGGCTAATGGAATGCGATATTTGCGCAGTCTGCAAGTGCCGATCAAGATTTTCTGTAGAAATATCTGGCATGAATCGCGAAACCTTATTTTTTTTATGACCCAATGGCGTTGTGTTGTGTCTTTTTTCAAATTTAAATACATTGTGTAAAACACAATCAATTTATATTTTGATATAAGTCAAGGGTAATATTGTTGTACATCATAATCAATATATTAACAGAACAAAAGGGTGACTCGGCTGTTTATGTGATTTAAATCACTAAATTGTAGTTGAGGATCGACAAAGCGACGACTGGTGCTGTCTCAGTTCGTAATACACGCTCACCAATACACCAGTTAATAAAACCGTGCTCATTGGCTGTTGTAATTTCAGCCTCACTTAAACCACCTTCAGGCCCAATGAGTAGTGCAATGTTTGGTGTCGCATGTGCCAAAACGTCGATTTTTTCTTTATTCGGGGCGAGTACAAGCCGAGTCGCAGGTAATTCGGATGCGAGCCATTTGTCTAAGCTGACTGGAGCATGGATGGTAGGAACAATGTTCATGCCACATTGTTCGCATGCCGCGATAGCAATGCCTTGCCAATGATCAATCTTCTTTTGGTCGCGGTCATATTTCAAACGCATTTCACAACGTTCAGACGTTAAGAGTTGAATTTCGGAAACGCCTAATTCAACTGCCTTTTGAATGACATAGTCCATACGATCACCTTTACTCATGACTTGACCGAGTAAAGTTTTAAACGCAGGTGTACGATTGGTTGGGTTAAAAGCAGTGACCTGAACTGATGCTGACTTTTTAGCAACGTCACTTAAGGTCACTTCATATTCGCCGCCTTGTCCATTAAACAAGGTAGCCGTTTCACCGACTTGAGCACGCAAAACTTTTACCCAGTGGTGAAACACAGTTTCAGTCAGTTCGACAGTGTGATCAACATTGAGTTCTGCTTCCATAAAAAAACGAGGCATTCGGTTTTACTCTCAAATAGGGTGAATCTAGTTTAAATGCTTATGCTAAACCGAGGTCTAGTACAAGCTGGCGGGTAGGATCAGTCGTATTCATGGTGTAGAAGTGCAAACTCGGTGCGCCACCAGCAATCAGGCGTTCACAAAGCTTCACAATCACTTCATGACCGAAGGCTTTGATGCTGGCAGTATCGTCACCATAAGTTGCAAGTTGTTTACGAATCCAACGTGGAATCTCAGCGCCTGTACAATCTGCAAAGCGAATCAAGTTGCTGGCATTGGTAATTGGCATAATGCCTGGTGCAACTGGAATGTTCACGCCTTCTTTTTGAATGCGATCTACAAAGTAGAAGTAGGCATCTGGATTAAAGAAGAACTGAGTCAGTGCCGCATTCGCACCTGCATTGGCTTTGTCGCAAAAACGTTGAATGTCTAGGTCAAAACTATCTGCTTGAGGGTGCATTTCTGGATAAGCGGCAACCTCAATTTTGAAATGATCGCCCGAATGTTCACGGATAAAACGTACCAAATCCGTAGCATAAGGTAGTTCCCCTAGGCCAACTTGACCTGAAGGTAAGTCACCACGCAGCGCCACAATACGGTCAATGCCTTGATCTTTATAAATGTCGAGTAACTCAGCAATACGTGCTTTGTCATCACCAATACAAGACAAGTGAGGGGCAACAGGTGTGCCTTTACCATTAAATTCTGCAATGGCTGCTAAGGTGCGTTCACGGGTTGAACCACCTGCACCATAGGTAATTGAGAAAAACTCTGGGTTGAGCAGCTGTAATTCTTGGTGTACAACTTTCAGTTTTTCTGCGCCCGCATCCGTTTTGGTCGGGAAAAACTCAAAAGAAATAGGAATGTGTTTCGACATGTTCAAATCCTTTTTTATAAATGCTTTTTATTTAGACCTCTTCCGAGCCCTCTCTTGCGCGTAGATTTACAGCAGTGCTTAAAACCCGCTTTACAGGAGAGGGGACTTTCACTATAAATTGAATTAATAATGAAAAGTCCCTTCTCCCACTGGGAGAAGGCTAGGATGAGGAGGAAATATAAAACTTAGTATTTATAAGCATCCGACTTGAATGGGCCTTCAACTTGAACACCTAAGTAATCTGCTTGTACTTGAGTCAAAGTTGTTAACACACCGCCAAAACCAGCAACCATTGCTGCCGCAACTTCTTCATCTAATTTCTTAGGAAGTAGTTCTACGCGAATAGCCGCTTGTTTTTGATCTTCAGCAAGATCCGCAAATTTTTCAGCGAACAAGTGCATTTGACCTAGTACTTGGTTGGCAAATGAACCATCCATAATACGTGATGGGTGACCTGTTGCATTACCTAGGTTAACTAAGCGACCTTCAGAAAGAAGGATCAAGTAGTTGTTTTCATCTTCTGAACGATAAACTTGGTGAACTTGAGGTTTCACTTCAACCCACTTGTAACCACGTAAGTAGTTTGTGTCGATTTCAGTGTCGAAGTGACCGATGTTACACACCACTGCACCTGCTTTTAATGAATCAAGCATTGCAGCGTCACATACGTGGTAGTTACCTGTTGTCGTTACGATCAGGTCAGTGTTTTCAAGAAGGTCAACATTGATGTCTTCTTTTTTACCAGTCTGTACGCCATTTTTGTATGGAGATACAACTTCGTAACCGTCCATGCATGCTTGCATTGCACAGATAGGGTCAACTTCAGTTACACGTACAATCATGCCTTCTTGACGAAGTGATTGAGCAGAACCTTTACCTACGTCACCGTAACCGATCACAAGCGCACGACGACCAGATAAAAGCATATCCGTACCGCGTTTGATGGCATCATTCAGTGAGTGGCGGCAACCATATTTGTTGTCATTTTTAGACTTAGTTACTGAATCGTTGACGTTGATTGCAGGAACTTTCAAAGTACCGTCACGAAGCATTTCATACAGACGTTGAACACCTGTAGTCGTTTCTTCAGTTACGCCGTGAATTTTTGCAATTACTTCAGGGTATTTTTCATGAACAAGGAGGGTTAAATCACCACCATCATCCAAAATCATGTTGGCATCCCAAGGTGTGCCATTTACATTGATTTGTTGTTCTAAACACCACATGTACTCTTCTTCTGTTTCACCTTTCCAAGCAAATACAGGTACACCTGAAGCCGCAATTGCTGCAGCAGCATGATCTTGAGTAGAGAAGATGTTACAAGATGTCCAACGAACTTCGGCGCCTAATTCAACTAGGGTTTCAATAAGAACCGCAGTTTGAATGGTCATGTGGATACAACCAAGGATTTTTGCACCAGCAAGTGGTTTTGCAGCAGCATAACGCTTACGTAGGCCCATAAGTGCTGGCATTTCTGCTTCAGCAAGTTTGATTTCTTTACGGCCGTAGTCAGCGAGTGAAATATCAGCAACTTTGTAATCTGTAAATGAAGCAGTAACCGCGTTCATCACGATCTCCTAATATAAAAAATTGATCATTCAGTTCGCGGATGCCGTTGTTGATTCAAAAAGGATTTGAACCGGATCGTCGAGCCTAGCGATTTCACATTACTGTTTTTGAAAATCAGCCTGTGAAAAAGTCGCAGCATCCCTCGACTAGCGAAGTATTGTACTTGGAAATTGATTTAGTTCCAACGATGTTTTGTTTATTATCAACACAATCATCTTTTTTGAATTGTGTTATGGCCGTGAATATCCCTGAATCCTTAATGAACCTTGAAGCTAATGGCGGTATTTATGCGGTATGGATGCTACTCCAGCATTTATATATCGATGCGGATATTGAACAGTTGATAGAGGTCTGTGGTTATGATGCAGAAAACGGAACGACAACCATTGGCTTGGCAGTCGGATTAAAGAAATTTGGCTTTGATGTTCAATTTTATACTGATGAAGACCCAGAGCTTCAAGCACAAGAAAAATTGAGTTATGCAGAAGCTGAGCAACTAAAACTGCCAGTTTTAGCGGCCATCAATTACCAACAAATTCAACAGGCATTTGAGCAAAATAAATTTATCATTGTCTATTACGATACTTTAGAAGGCATCGGAAACCATTCACTGGTTTATTCTATAGATGAGCAGGAAATCTGTTTCTTTGACAGTTTTGATGCGATGCTTGCATCTGTATTTGAACAGCAACGTCAAGTTGAGGGCATCTGCCGACAAGTGATCGTGCTTGATCATTCAAGCGCTCGCATGGAAACAGCACAATAAACATGAAAAGAAGACGTTAAATGAAAAAGATCCTCGGTCTATGCGTGTTCATTTCTATGCAGATTAGTGCGAATGACAGTACGGGTTTTGTGGCAACAGGCGGTGTGCAATATCTGAAAAATCCAAAAATCAGTATGCAAAGTGAAGATTTGTTTATCAGTAAAAACATCATTCGGGTGAATTACCAATTTAAAAATCTTACAAATCAAGATATTACGGAAACTGTTTTATTTCCCTTGCCGCGTGTGGGCAGTTCGCGTGAAAGCGATTTTGCGCATACCGAACAATTGATTCAAAGCTTTAAAGTACAAGCCAATGCACAAAAGATTCAGCCAGAAACGCATGTGCGTGCATTTTTACCCGCTTTAACAGCTAGTGGAGACTTCAATTCCAATGGTGACGTCGTCGATGTGACTGCAGGTTTGAAAAAATGTGGTTTTTCCGATCGAGATTTGACGTATCCGTGGTTATTGCAACAAGACTCTACGCTTAATCAGCGTTTGTATCGTTGTCAGGACAAAACAGTGCAGCAGCTTTTAAAGCCCTATCAGGCGGATGATGAAATTTATTGGGAATCGCAAATTATTTATAGTTGGCAGCAGAAGTTTAAGGCCAATGCGTTGACCCATGTACAACATGAATACATGCCATTGGTCGGTGGTTCGGTCTCTTTATATCCAGAAGAAGATGAAAAGATCTATTGTATGGATCAAAACTTTAAAGCAGGTTTGAAAAAGGCCAAGTCGCAATATGCACCTTATCAAGCCTTGGGCTATATCTTAAAAACGGGTGCAAATTGGGCGAAACCTATTCAAAGTTTTAAACTGACCATTGAGCGTGACCCGAATGAGCTGGTTTCATTTTGTTGGAAGGGTCAGGTGAAAAAGATCAGTTCGACACAATTTCAAATGACAGAAAAGAATTTTGTGCCGAAGCAGGATTTAGATATTATTTTTGTGCGTAAGTTTTAAGTCCAATTTTTTGGGCGTTCTTTTGTTTCGGCGAAAGAACCAAAAACATTTGTCATCCGAAAAATCTGTTTACGTTCTGAATGTAGAGCGCCTTTTGTTGCAAAAACAATTCATTTTAAAGGCGATTACTTCGTCTTACGCTGTAAATAAAAGCATTGCTTTTATCCTTGCTTAGGTTGCGGATGACCTTATGGCCCATCGAATGAAATTTAAAAAATGCCAGTCAGTTTATTCACTAACTGGCATGACATCAAAGGAGGACTTGTGTTTATTCTTGTTCTGCGGCATTCGCCTGGTCGTGCCAGTATTTGGCTTTTACTTCATCTGCATCGATACCTAATGCATTTTCATAAATGAAGGCCAAATCACGCATGGCTTGAGCTTCACCCAGTTCCGCTGCTTGTTGTACCAGTTCAATTGACTTAGCGACATCTTTTTCAACCACATCGCCCCGACGGTAAAAACCAGCTAACTCTAATATTGCAGTAGGGTGTTTCAGCTCAGCGGCCTGTTTTAACCAGTGATGTGCATGTCCAAAGTAGGTTTCAGCTTCGCTTGGATCTTCTTCACGAAGTTCTTTGGCATAAAAAGCATAACCTTCACCTAGCCAATACATGGCTTCCACATGACCCAATGCTGCTGCTTTGAGTGCCCATTCTTCTGCAAGCGTAATTTCATCTTCATTTTCACTTTGCATATACAGTTCAGCAAGTTCAAATTGAGCGTCACTATTACCCGTTGTTGCGAGGTTGACCAATTCAGCAGGAATTTTAGGAGATTGAGGCATACAAATAACCAAAGATTTAAACTGTGGATAGCCTAATGCTTTCAAGTGAAAAAGCCAATCCGAAGATTGGCTTTTAGGTTCAGATCAGGTGCAAAGTTAGGCTGAATATAAATAAGAGTAAAACTGAAACAGCGATATTCTTAATTTTTTGCTCAAAATAACTTAAGCAAAATCCAACAAACAGTGCAGCGAAGCTAATTACGCCAATCCAATAACTGATTTCGGTACTCCAATGTCCTTGCGTTAAGCAAATGAGCAAAGAAACAATTAACAGTAACCAACCCACAGTGGTTGCTAAGCGTGTTTGCTGAAGTGTCAGTTCTTTAGCAAAGATTTGCTTTTGGTGCTTAGACATACTGCTAGCAAGTGCAAAAAAACCTAAGGTCGCTAAAGTCCAAATGATCAGAAACCAAATCATGCTTCGGCCTCCTGAACAAGTGTTTTCACTTTTTTATTCGGCAAACCTTGATGTTTTTTAACTTTGTCATAAGCGAAATAAAAAATCACTGCCATTACCCACATGGCTAGGTCAACCGATGCAATCATCCATTGGCCTTGCGGAATGCTGTTCCACAAAGCTTGACCGCCTGTCATCAAGTTGACCACTGGCAGCAGGGCGAAAGCGAGTGTTGCCAATAAAAGTAAGTCTAACCATGCTTGGCGGTGGGTACGGAAAATGGAATAAATTAGCGTGAGTAACCATACTGTAAAGAAGCTACGGATCTCCCAGTTTAGACGCATTTCTACATCTGCTGGAATGAAACGGTTGGCATAAAAATATGCTGCGCAGGCCAAAGGTAAACCAATAATGGCTGCAATATTCAGGACTTCAACCAGTCGGAAACCAAACGATTTATAGCCTTTTTTTTGCTGTTGGGGTGCGCGTTTTACACACCAAAGAATCAGACCTGTAGCGACCATGAGCGTACCTAAAATACCCGAACAGAATAGCAACCAACGAAGAGCCAAATCGACGCCGCGAGCTTCGTGTAAGACGGTGACCACGTTATAGATGCCACTTGGAATAGATGGGTTTTTTATCCGTATATTTTTATCCGTTTCATCTTGACCCGTGACCCCATTGTAGTTGATGGTTGCATATACATTGCGATGTGCGACGCTTTCAGCACGCAAGGCACGTAACTCAATTTTGGCTTGGTCTGTATTGGGTGAAATAATGTTAATTGAAGCAATTGGATTGTCTTTCCACTGTTGTTGTACCGCTGCCATAATTGGGGCTAAGTCTGTCAGTGGGGCAGGGCGGAGTTCGGGTTGTGGACGTTCCTCACCACGACCTTGAGCATGTTCACCGCGTTGCTGTCCACGTTCTCCACGAGCCGCTCTTTCACCTTCGCGTTGACCTCGATCTTCGCGCTGCTGATCTTCAGCTTTTTGGAGCTGCTCAATCATGCTGGCCTGTTGGTCACGTAAAAACTGTTGTCGATTTTCATAAGCTTGGTTAATTCCCCAAGGCATGAACATAAACATGAGCAGTAGTAAGCCACTAAAGGTAATCATTAGATGAAAAGGCAATGCAAAAACAGCGGTTGCATTGTGTGCATCCAGCCATGAACGCTGACCTTTGCCAGAGCGAAAGGTAAAGAAATCTTTAAAGATTTTTTTATGGGTAATGATGCCGCTAACAATTGCGACCAACATGAACATGGTGGTAATCCCGACCAACCAACGCGTCCACAGGCGGGGTAAACCGTACAATTCAAAATGGAAACGGTACAGGAACCCACCACCACGCGTATCTCGTGGTTCAATCACTTCACCAGTCGCACTGTCTAAAGTGATGCGTGTTCCACCACGACGTGCTTTAGGGTCTTCACCAACGGCACGAATAGTCACTTCAGTTGTGGTTTGTCGTGAGTTTGGTAGCTGAATGTTCCAACTGCCTGCATCTGGGTGGTTTTTCTGTAAATAGTTGAGCGCGATCTGCATCTGTTGCACTTGAGACTGCGCAGGGATAGATTGATGTGTTTCGGGTTTCATCCAAGTAGAAATTTCATTTTGGAAAAAACTCAGGGTTCCAGTCACAAAAATTGCATACAGCAGCCACCCTAAAATGAGACTGGCCCATGTATGCAACCATGACATGGATTGGCGCGGTCCTTCCGCTTTTTGATCAACACGCATTGAAAAACTATCCTAAAAATTTGAGTAGGGCATACAGTGCAATACATGGCACAGCAATGCCGAGCGTTGCTTTTAAGGTTTTTGGAACCATAAAGACCCAAATAAAGGCAGCACAGTTAAGACAAAATGCAATGAGTGTGGCGCTCATGGCCGCATTCACAGGATTTGCAATAAAGACTTTAGCAATGGTTAACGCAGAGAGCGCAGCAAGGAGATAACCTCCGAGCAACGCAAGTGCAAATCGATACAACACCATTAGACGGTAGCTAAGTGGTGTGTCGACTTTCTTCTTTTTGGCAGGCTTCGGACGGACTTTTTCCGAATGAACCAAGGCATCAATTTGAGTGGTGCTATTCATGAGAAGAGAGTTGGTGTATTTAGTAAACAATATTGCAAATGATAACAATTATTATTTAAATAAAATAGATGGTAACTTTATTTATTTTTTCTGTAACGGTAAGTGAGTTTGGTGAACAGAAAAATTTGGGTTGTAGTGGATGACTTTTTAAATAGATTTGATTCTTATTGTTATTTCTCTAAGGAATGGCTACACAGTGTTACCAAATCACGTTATACGTTGTTTTGATCTGCGTTAGTTTCATAGTCAATACTTGGGCGAATTTGGAGGAAAAGATGGCTGCTTTTATTAATGCCGAACAGGCAAAAATTATGTCCAACCAAGCGTATTTAGATATTGAAATCTATAAATTACGTTTAGCATCACTAATTGAGGAGAGTGCGAAACAGGGAAATACTGCGGTATTTACCGTATTGCCAAAACATTTACCCTTAGAAGATATTCGTCATCTTTCAGCAGAACTGACCCAACTGGGATATCAAGTCCGTTTGGAAGTGGAAGAGTTCTATTACCGTTTAAACGTATATTGGATTTAAAACTTCGCTTTGATGTCTTGGTTTATATTGTGTGGATAAAATAAAAGCCCGTAAACGGACTTTTATCTTTTAGGAGTTTCGAAAACCGATGAGATGGTTATGGTTGAATATCGGAAGCCTTTGTATGGTAGGGATTCTTTAAAGCGAGTGTTTGTTCAAGCTCATGGTCGAAAATATCGGTGAGCATACTATCGAAGCGTTGAGCATTGTAATGAATCAACTGATCTGCTTCTTCAGGACTGATGAATCCTATTTCAAGTGCATGTTGAATATGTGATTCAAAATCTAAGCCTTTAAATTGTCCTCTAGACTCCGCTTTTTTAAACTTCGTCCACAGTGGATCAATTTTTAATGCTGCTTGGAACGCATTTTCCATACGCCCAAAGACGTCATTGGGATCGGTATTGTAAAAAACATGCTGCTTTAGTTGTTCACGGAAAGGATTATTTTCCATGATCGCACGTCCTAATTGTGTTTTTAGCTGATCACTTGGTTGCTGGGCAACACGACCAAAAGGGAAACAGATGAATTTGGCTACACAAGCTGCGGCTCGCATAGGAAAGTTTGCGAATAGTCCATCAAATGCATCCTGAATTTGGACAAATGCTTTTTCTAAAGCCAGTTGAGCATGTTGTTGTTCAGCTTCACTACGTTGTCCTTTTTCATAAAACTTCAAAATAGCGGTCGCGATAAATAGATGGGCATGAATGTCAGCCAAACGTCCTGAAAGCATTTCTTTGCGTTTAATATCGCCTGCAAGTAAGCCTAAACACAGGTCTGCGGTTAAGGCGAAGTTTGCACTGTAACGGTTAATGGTTTTGTAAAAAGGACGTGAAAAAGCATCTGTCTGTGCGGAAGCATCTGAAGGACCACCGAATATGCCATAACTCAATGAACGTGCTGCGCGGTTAAAAGTATAAGCTAAATGTTTAAAAAGTAGCGTGTCGAAAGGCGCTAAAGCTACCTTTGTATCTTCTGCTTGGAGGAGTTGTAGCTCTTCATATAAATAAGGATGACAGCGCATTGAGCCTTGACCAAAGATCATTAAAGAACGGCTTAAAATATTGGCCCCTTCAACGGTAATTGAAATGGGGATGGCCTGATAATTCAGTGCTAAAAAATTGCGCGGACCCATTTGTACCGCCCGTCCACCAACGACGTCCATCCCATGATTGACAATTTTACGCATGGTTTCGGTGGCATAGTATTTGGCCATAGCTGTCATAACAGCAGGTTTTCCACCTTCATTTAAACCACAGGTCACCATATAGCGAAAAGCTTCTAACATATACGCACCACTAGCAATATCACTGGTGGCTTCTTGCACGCCTTCAAAATGTCCTACAGAAATTTTAAATTGTTGGCGGACTTTGGCAAAAGCACCGACACTTAAATAGGCCATTTCAGCGGAAGCAGTGGAGAGCGCTGGCAAAGAAATCCCACGACCTACGGCTAAGCATTCCATCAGCATGCGCCAACCTTTACCTGCATTTTCCACCCCACCAATAATCCAATCGAGTGGAATAAAAATATCTTGTCCATCGACCGTGCCATTCATAAAGGGTGAACCAGGATTATGTCGTGCACCGACTTGGACACCGTCATGACTGGCAGGTAATAATGCGCAGGTGATGCCGTATTCAGTTTTGCTTGCATCGCCTAATAGTCCATCAGGGTCATAGAGTTTAAAAGCGAGACCAATCACAGTCGCAATAGGCGCCAGTGTAATCCAGCGTTTTGAAAAGTTCATACGTAAACCAAGCACTTCTTGGCCTTCAAACACACCATAGCAGACCACGCCTGTATCCGGTATTGCACCCGCGTCTGAACCAGCCTCAGGACTGGTTAAACCAAAGCAGGGGATTTCTTCGCCTTTGGCGAGTCCGGGTAAGTAGCGTTGTTTTTGTTCCTCAGTTCCATAATGTAAAAGCAATTCACCTGGGCCTAGAGAGTTGGGCACCATACAACTGACGGCAGTGGTCAGTGAACGTGAAGAAATTTTGCTCATGATGCGGCTTTGTGCAAAGGAGCTAAAGGCACGACCGCCGTATTCTTTGGGAATAATTAAACCTAAAAAGCCTTGTTCTTTGATATATTGCCATGCTTCAACAGGAAGATCTTTTAAGTGATGATGAATTTCCCATTCATTGAGTAAACCACAAAGGTGTTCAACTTCATGATCTAAGAAGGATTGCTCTTCAGCAGACAGAGTAGGGTAGACATAACCATCAAATTTTTTCCAGTCAGGCGCGCCCATAAATAACTCTTTTTCCCACCAACTGGTGCCTGCATCCAATGCTTCACGTTCGGTACTGCTCATACTCGGCATTGCTTTGGCTAAAGCTTTATAGGCAGGTTGAGTGATTAAAGACTTTCGTAATGGATCAATAACCACAATCAGGCTGAGAATAATTAAGGGCAGACCTAGAAGTAATGACCACGGACTGATAAAAATAGCAGCGAAGAGGGATGCAAAAATAATGATTGCAGTTGCCATTAAGCGACTGAGTTCAAAATAAAAAATAGCCCAGAGGATACAGATTAAAAACAGAATGGCGAAAATGAAACCCATTGAAACCTCCCGTTGTTTACACCGTGAGGTGAGTCATACGTTTTATAGAATTCCACGGAAAATAAGGCAAAACGTAGACTAAAAAGGTGTAATAAAATGAATTTGATGTGATGTGTAGCATCACGATTATTTTAGACTTTGAATTAGATTAGGGTGTTTATTGAACAATGACTGTGTTAGAAATGTATGAATACGTAATTGAAAAATATAAAGAACGAAGATCGTAATAAAAAAAGCCCTCATATGAGGGCTTTTAATTTTTGCGTTTTAACTGTTTAACACCACAGCAAATTAAGCTTCAATTGTTTGAACAGCAATCTTTTTCGCAGGATCTGCTTTGCGACGTACTGCTGGTACAGGTTCACCATAGTATTGGCGGTCAGCGAAGTAGCTTGAACGAACCATCGGCGCTGCCCAAATATTTCTAAAGCCCAGCTTTTGACCATGCGCAGTGTAGCGTTCAAATTCTTCTGGTGTAACGAAGCGGTCAATCGGCGCATGCTCTTTTGAAGGCTGTAAATACTGGCCAATTGTTACATAGTCAACGCCGTGTGCATGCAAATCATCTAAAAGTGAAATGACTTCTTCTTCAGTTTCACCAATACCGACCATCAAACCACATTTGGTTGGAACGTCAGGGCAATATTCTTTAAACATTTTCAGCAAATTTAAAGAGTGTTGGTAGTCTGAACCTGGACGCATCGCTTTGTATAAACGCGGCACAGTTTCAATGTTATGGTTAAACACATCAGGTGGACACTCAGTCATAATGCGAAGCGCAATGTCCATACGACCACGGAAGTCAGGTACCAAAATCTCAAGTAAAGTATTCGGGCTTAATGCACGTGCTTCTTTAATACAGTCAACAAAGTGCTGTGCGCCACCGTCAAGTAAGTCATCACGGTCTACAGAAGTGATCACGGCATATTTTAAACCTAAGTTTGAAATCGTTTCAGCCATGTGACGTGGTTCGTCTGCGTCAAGTGCATTTGGACGGCCATGTGCCACGTCGCAGAAAGGACAACGACGTGTACAAATGTCACCCATAATCATAAAGGTTGCAGTACCGCCACCAAAACATTCGGGGAGGTTTGGACATGCAGCTTCTTCACAAACGGTATGTAGTTTTTGTTCACGTAGGGTTGATTTAATGCGTTGTACTTCTTCGGGTGCTGCCATTTTCACGCGAATCCAATCCGGCTTGCGTGGCGTTTCAACCGTAGGAATAACTTTTACAGGTATACGCGCGACCTTTTCTGCGCCACGAAGTTTGATACCCTGCTCAGGTTTACGGTTTTCAGACATATTCAACTATTCCACTGTTTTTGACGGGGGAGATGCTAAAAATAGCAGTATTAGTATAGCGGAAATGCGAATTGATAGGGCGGAAATACTATTCATTTACTAAATGTGGTTATCACTTAATATATGTAAGCTAAATACAGCAAATTGCCTGCAATTACGTCATAATATGCCCAAGATAAGTAATAAGTTTTTGAAGAAGGAGCGTTGAATGCCACGTAAAAAAGAGGTCGTTGGTGGAACTTTCGTTAAGTACGATGCGGTCGTTCTAGGTTCAGGCCCTGCGGGTGAAGGCGCGGCAATGAAACTTGCCAAATCTGGAAAGCGTGTTGCGATTGTAGATGTACGTGAGCAGCTCGGTGGTAACTGTACCCACGTGGGGACCATTCCAAGTAAAGCTTTACGTCAAACGGTATCGAGTATTATCCGTTATCGCCGCGACCCAATGTTTAAAAAAATGGGCGACTGGCGTCAGTTTACAATGAAGCAAGTGCTTCAAAATGCACATAAAGTGATTCAACAACAGGTTGATACACACTCACGTTTTTATGACCGCAATAAAATCGATATTTACCATGGTCGTGCTTACGTTCAAGACCAAAATACGGTTTTAGTATTTAGCCCTGAAGGCATCAAAGAAACGATCATGTGCAAACAAATCGTGATCGCAACGGGTAGCCGTCCATACCGTCCTGCGGCGCTTGATTTTAATCATCCGCGTGTATTCGATTCGGACAAAATTTTAGACCTTGATTATTCAATCCAAAAAATCATCATTTATGGTGCGGGTGTCATTGGCTGTGAATACGCGTCTATTTTTATTGGACTAGATCATAAAGTTGACCTGATTAATACACAGCATAAATTGCTGAGCTATCTAGACGATGAAATTTCTGATGCTTTGTCTTATCACTTACGTCAACAAGGGGTCTTGATTCGCCATAATGAGCAGATTGATCATCTTGAAACCTATGATGATCACGTGGTGCTACATTTGCAAAGTGGTAAGAAAATTAAAGCAGATGCTATTTTGTGGTGTAACGGTCGCTCTGGAAATACGGATGGCTTAGGTCTAGAAAATGTGGGTATTACGCCAAACAGCCGTGGTCAAATTACAGTCAATGATCAATACCAAACCGAAGTGGAAAACATTTACGCGGCGGGTGATGTGATTGGTTGGCCTTCACTGGCTTCTGCTGCATATGACCAAGGTCGTTGCGCAGGTGCAAACATGAGCGGTGAAGTGGGTGTAGAACCTGTGGTTGATATTCCGACAGGAATTTATACCATTCCAGAAATTTCTTCAATTGGTAAAACTGAACAAGAGTTAACCGAAGAAAAAATTCCATATGAAGTGGGTCAGGCTTCTTTCCGTCATTTGGCGCGTGCGCAAATTACGGGTGACACAGTAGGTGAATTGAAAATTTTATTCCACCGTGAAACTTTGGAAGTGCTGGGTGTTCATTGCTTCGGTAATAACGCTTCGGAAATTATTCATATTGGTCAAGCGGTGATGAATAGTCCAAACAATACCATCAATTATTTCGTAGAAACGACGTTTAACTATCCGACGATGGCTGAAGCGTATCGTGTAGCGACTTTAAATGGTATGAACCGTTTGTTCTAATTTTTATAGTATTTTCAGAGACCTGTAAGTTTAGGCTTGCAGGTTTTTTTATATCTAAAATTGCTATTTTGTAAGTGCAGGCATATCTAAATGCTTAAAACTTTTTCACGATTAGTGCGGTGGTAGGTGAGTGCGACAAGTAAGGGGGAGGGAGCAACTTTGCTTATGAGATACAAGTAATTTTGTGGGTGCCATGTTTCTTAGCTTAGAACATGGAGAGAATGACCAGTGATACGTCATAGCAGATATTTTTAGGCATAAAAAAACCAACAAAGTTGGCTTTTTTGAATTAGGCTGCTACGTGAAATCAGTTACAGGATGAACTGATGTAAGAAGTAGGCAGAAATCATCATGCCTAACACAAAAAACATGCACGAATAAGCGTCAAGCTGATAACGCTTTTCTAATTGATGTTCAACATGCTGTATATTTTCTTCTTGCATAATTTTCATGGAAGTTTTTATTCCGATTTAATTATCGTTAAAATCCTATTGCATGTTTGTATTTTTAACATAAAAAAATGCTTAAATAAAGTACTAATTAAAAATAATCAGATCTCCACTATACATAATCACTTAAATATTCAAGTTTATGCTCTGTTAACCCAGAAGCCAGTAGCTACCAATAACTAACTATCTGAAAGTCATAGAACTTAGGATTTTATTATTCATCGTTAAAATAATATAATTGAATTTAAAACTGTGGATAAATGTGCTTTTAAATGAATTTAAAATACCAAAAGATAATAAAATATGTGGATAAGTTTTATACAAATGAATTCAAATTAAAATAAATCGTACTGATATAAATAAAAAAGCCAACGCAACCTATACATCATTCTGGCATAGGCTGAGTTGGCTTATTTTTATAAATTATTGATTTAATGCATAAATATTGGCTTGAATCCAAATGTTGCCGCGAATGTATTGTCCAATATTAAAGTTGGAGTACTCTGGATTTTTAGTGGCAATACGAATCAGTGTTGCAGGTTGGTTGTCTTCATGAATCAAGGCAACATCAAGCAGAGTGTAATCTTGTTCCATAAATTGCATGCTGGTTTTGCCCACAATATTCCCTTGGAACCATGCTTCATCTTCCTGACCGATCTTTTCGCCATACAAATAAGCGACCATTTTTGAAAAATCGACAGTCACAGGTTCTTTATCATCATCCGACTTTGGTTCCCATGCATCAATCTGTTCTTGCAGGTTTGCAGGAGCAATGCCATTGTTTGCTGCCAAAATATCGTTCAAGGCACGATGATGTTTAATCGATGCGGGATCATCAACCACCAGTTGCTCGTGTTCTGCGACCGCTTCTAGTTCATATGCCCATGCGTTGAGATGTGCAATATAGGTTTGGTCTTTTTGGTATTGAGCATGATTAACGCTATATAAGCTGTCATAAGCGTAGACGATACTGTTATTGCCTAAGTTTAAACGTAAAACGGCTTGTGTGTTGGATTGACCGCGAATGATGCGTTCAACCACAGCAGACACTTTATAGGGGCTATTAAAACTTGGAAATGCAGTTTTAACAGCCTTGGGTTTATTGTCTTCAACCGCGATGACTTGAGTCAGTTGAACAGCCGCTTGACTTGGACCTTGAATGAGCCAGCAACCCGCATCCATATCTTGTTCAGTCTGGCATAAACCCATCGGCATGATTGGTGCATTTAAAGCTAAACCTAACCATTTAGGGACATCTTGTGCAGGGTTATCGGTGAGTAAATTCCAATGCTCGACGTGGCTACCAAAGTTTTGGTCATCAATGGTGATTATTTCTGGACTATTTTGATTGTTCATATGCACGATTGAATGAGGTTATATATCCCTATTAAATCGAGGGTTATTTCTATATTTCAAGTCCTATATTTTATTTTTACTGGAAAATCATCAAAAAAGAGGAAAGCCTTACTTTATTTGCGAGATAAAAGAGCAAAGTATTTCCTTGTGATACTTAAAAAGTATTACGCAAGCTTTGTATTAGGGATTTTGAGCGGTTTTATCTATTATGCTAAAGCACTGAGTTTGTTAGACTAAGGCAGTTTCTTTTGTTTATGGATGTGCAGTGCTGCCATTTAAACTCTGGGTCGATGCAGATGCATTGCCTAAAATTTTACGTGAAGTGATTTTACGTGCTTCAGATCGTTATCAGCTTGAAGTGACCTTTGTGGCCAATCAAAATGTAGGGATTACGCCTTCCGTTCGCATTAATTCAATTCAAGTGATGAGTGGGGCGGATGCCGCGGATAAAGAAATCATCGAACGCATGAAAGAGAATGATATTGTGATGACACAAGACATTCCGCTGGCGGCGCAGGTGATTGAAAAGGGTGGAATCGCAATTCATCCACGTGGTGAAATCTATACTACAGCCAATGTCAAAGCGCGCCTACATTTACGTGATTTTATGGATTCACTACGTGGCGCAGGTGTAAACACGGGTGGGCCACCACCTATTTCTGAGCGTGATAAACGCGAATTTTCTAGTTCTTTAGACCAAACCATTCAAAAGCAAAAACGCAAAACTGCCATTTAGCATCGAGCTGATTATGTCTTCTAAAGCCAATCTGATGGCAACCTATGGATTATTGGTTTTTATTTGGTCCACAACGCCTTTAGCGATTGTGTGGAGTGTGACCGATTTACATATGCTGTGGGCATTGGTATTACGTTTTTTCATTGCTTTGCCTTTGGCGATTTGTTTGTTATTGGTCTTAAAGCGACAGTTCCCCACCGATAAAGTCGCTTGGCATAGTTATTTGGCTGGTTCTTTTAGCTTGATTGGTTCGCAGTTTTTTACCTATGTTGCCACCAATTATATTAGTTCAGGCATGATTGCATTGATGTTTGGCTTAGCACCGATTATGGCAGGGCTGATCGGACGTTTTTACTTTAAGAGCTATTTGAGTGCAATGCAGTGGTTTGGAATGTGTATTGCACTGCTAGGACTTGCGATAATTTGCCTTGCAGGTACAGCACAGCATGTCCATCCATTTGGAATTGGGTTGATGTTACTGAGTGTATTTTCTTATGCAGCCTCTATTTTCTGGGTGAAAAAAGTCAATGCGAATATTGAACCCGTTGCACAAGCGACAGGTTCAATTTTGGTGTCGACATTGGCTGCTATATGTATTGTGCCGTTTATTTGGCAGCATGCACCGCAGCAAATTCCCGATTTGAAAACTTGTTTGGCGCTGCTATATACGGTCATCATGGCGTCATTGATTGCGATGTTCTGTTATTTTAAATTGGTGCAGAAAATTCAACCCACGACTTTATCGCTGACTACTGTCATGACGCCGATGATTGCTCTATTTATAGGTGCTGTACTGAATCAGGAAAAACTCTCGATGATGGTGATTTTGGGTGTAGCGGTTTTACTGTCAGGTTTATTCGTTTACTTTTATAAAGATCTTCAGGCAAGTCGGAAACTTGCCCAAAAGTTAAAAAGCCAAAACTAGTCCAAGGTTCTGGTTTTAATGATCTTCGACCGTCAAAGAAATACAGTCGGCCAATTTGACACGATCTTGCGGGTGCAAGGTAATAAAGTATGCTCCCGTACGGCACTTGCCATTTTCCTCTTCATTGCTGTACACCACTTGTGCAATCGCTGCAATATGGAAGAAGTTTTCAGGGTGGCTCAAGGTTAAGTGGATATAGGTACCATCTTGAATTTGTTTTTCGCTATAGAAACTCAAACCACTTTCTGAAAAGTTCACATGTTCAGGCGTAGGTAACATGGTTTGTACAATTGTGTCGTACAAAGACCCCGTGATCAGGTTTAATTTCTGGTTAAATAGGGATAAGATTCGAGCAATTTGTTGATCTTTTTCAGATAATTGTTCTAATTCGTAGTTTAGTGCATGATCAAATTGATCTAATTCTGCGAGTAGTAGAAAATAGCGCGGTAAAACAAAATTAGGATCGTAAGGGTCATTCAGGGCAACATCATCAGAAATGATCTGATAGTTAATTCTCAAGGCCGCATCGATTCGTGACATCACACGACGTTCTGTTTGAACGTTTTGATGCTGTAAATTTTCCATAATTATGACCTCGGACTAGATGGTATGTTTAAACCAATCTCGCTGTATATAGGGTTGAGATATACTCGCGCACGGCGTAGCAACCACTTTATTTCTTTTATTGCACTGGTTTCGATGATCGGTCTAACACTGGGTGTGGCTGTACTTATTACAGTCTTATCTGTAATGAATGGTTTCGACCGAGAGCTGAAAACACGTGTACTTGGAATGATACCTCAAGCCACTGTTTCTTCAACACAAATTTTAACAGATTGGCCTGAACTTGCAAAAAAAATTGAGACAAAGGAACACGTCACAGGCGTAGCGCCGTTTACTCAATTGCAGGGGATGCTTACGGCACAAGGCCAAGTGGCTGGAATTATGGTCACGGGGATCGAACCTCAATATGAAAAAAAGGTTTCGATTATCCAAGACCACATGGTTGAAGGCGGTATTGATAACTTAAAAAAAGGTGAGTTTGGTATTGTTCTAGGCAAACAAATGACCGATGCCTTAGGTTTAGGTTTAAATGATAGTGTGACTTTGGTTTTACCTGAGGCAACACCATCACCAGCGGGTGTGGTACCGCGTTTTAAACGTTTCAAAATTGTGGGCATTTTCAGCATTGGTGCTGAGGTCGATTCGATGATGGGCTATATTGCCTTGAATGATGCATCAACGTTGTTACGCTTACCTGATGGAGCGCAAGGCATTCGCTTGAAATTGGATGATATTTTTGCAGCACCTAAAGTAGCTGATGAAATTGTGATGGATCTGCCAAGCGGTTTTTATGCTTCGAATTGGACCTATACTCATGGCAATTTGTTTAGTGCGATCCAAATGGAAAAGGCTATGGTGAGCTTATTACTCTTCCTGATTGTCTTGGTGGCTGCATTTAATATTGTGTCATCCTTGGTGATGGTTGTGACCGATAAAAAATCGGATATTGCCATATTACGTACCCTTGGCGCCTCACCTGCGACCATTACTCGTATTTTTATGGTTCAGGGCACGATTATTGGTGTGATTGGGACGGTATCAGGCGCGATTCTCGGCATTGTTTTCGCCTCTGGAATTAGTGGTTTTGTGGGTTGGTTAAACAATGTGATGGGACTTCATCTGTTTGATGCCTACTTTATCAATTACCTACCTTCGTATTTAAGATGGCAAGATGTATTAACCATTGTGTCACTGTCTTTAATTTTAAGTTTCCTTGCAACAATTTATCCTGCAATGCGTGCTGCAAAAATCCAACCCGCGGAGGCATTACGTTATGAGTAAAATTGTTTTAGAAGCACAAAATATTGAAAAACATTTTACCGATGGTAAGTCGACCGTTGAGGTGATTAAAGGCCTCTCTCTACAAGTCAAAGCAGGTGAATTCGTTTCGATTGTGGGGTCGAGTGGTTCGGGAAAAAGTACTTTGTTGCATGTCTTGGGCGGTTTAGACCGTCCGAGTTCTGGGCAGGTTTTTTTGCAGGGTAGTCGTTTTGACAGTTTAAATGAAGCTGAACGTGGTTATTTACGTAATCAACACTTAGGTTTTGTTTACCAGTTCCATCATCTGTTGCCTGAGTTTACCGCTTTGGAAAATGTGGCAATGCCACTGATGTTACGTCAAGGTACTAACTTTAAAGATGTACAAAAGCAAGCCGAATATTTACTCGAACGTGTCGGATTGACGCATCGTTTAACCCATAAACCAGGTGAGCTTTCAGGTGGGGAACGGCAACGTGTTGCATTAGCGCGTGCATTGGTGGCCAAGCCTGCGTTGATGATGGCAGATGAACCGACAGGCAACCTAGATCGTAAAACAGCAAGTAAAATTTTTGAGCTGCTGATGGATTTACGTCAGGAGTTCAATATGGCGATGTTGATCGTGACACATGATGAACAACTGGCTCAGTCCGCCGATTCTATTTTGCATATGCAAGATGGTCTTTGGGTCAATGATTAGGCTGAGTGCCGATAAAAATATGAGATAAAGCCACTATCTATTGAAGCCCACCTCGGTGGGCTTTATTATGGCACCAATAAAAAAAATAACTGAATAAAAGAATGAAGCTTTTATATGCTGCTGCTTGGATTGTAGGAATTGCATTGATGGGGCAGACCGTTCCCATTCTAAATCACCTTTTTTATCCAGCGCTGATTTTAGTCATCGTCCTTTTGCCTTTACAGCTTTTTCTCTTTCAGCACAAACACGCCTTTATTTTGCAGTTTATAGGTGGACTGATTTATTCCATGTTGTTTTTAACTGCGGGATATCATTATGCACAATCGGCTTTGCAACAGCGTCTAGCCTATAAAGAAACAAAAGTTGAAGATGCTGAAGTCATTGTTTATATAGAAAAAATTAACCAACTGGGTGCTGAGACTATTCAGCAAGAAATACAGGTCTTGAACCGACATGTGAAACCAGTGCAATGGTTGAGTTTTCAAAAAAGGATCTCGGATGAGCAAGAGGTCTTGGAACTTGGGAAATACTACCGACTGACAGGGGAAATACGTCCTGCACATAGTTATTCGGTGCAAGGTGTATTCGATGTTGAGCAGTGGTATCTGCAACGTAATCTTATGTCGGGTTTTAAACTCAAGCACATACAACCCTTGTCTGAATCAGAAATTTCTGCATTAGGCTATACTAATTATTTAAGAAAACAGCAGGGCATACTCAATAAAATTCAACTGGGTATAGAACAACAGCGATTAAATATTCGTTATTTTATTTATAACCAGCCTTTAAGTCATAAGGGTCTAATTCTAGCGCTCCTGACTGGGGATGAAAGTTTCTTAGATAAGGAGACGACAGCACTTTTTCAACGCTTTGGCATTAGCCATTTATTAGCGATTTCTGGGCCACATGTGCTGATCTTTGCCGTGATGCTGTGTTGGCTTTTACAAAAGGTGCTAAATCGTTATTGGCCACAGATTTTTCTAAAAATCCCACGACCTTATGCATTGTTATTGCCATTTTGTTGCTGCGTATTGCTGTATTGTGCCTTTGTAGGTTTTGAGATTCCTGCACTTCGTACTTTACTCAGTTGTTTCTGTTTTAGTGTGTTGATTTGGCTCAGACAGAAAATTTCAGCTTTGACGTTACTCTTATTGAGTGCATCACTCCTTTTACTGTTTGATCCTTTTTCAATTCTATCAGCTGCCTTTTGGTTGTCCTATGGTGCGTGCTTTGTGCTTTTACGCATTTATCAAACCACTATTCGGCTTGATTTGAGTCGCCCGCAGTCTTGGCAGAAAAAACTCGTTTTTAGTCTAAAATTTTTGGTTGAGTCACAGTGGAAAATATTTGTGGCTCTGATGCCTTTGGTGATTATTTTCTTCAAGCAAATCTCATGGGTGAGCCCGATCAGTAACCTTGTCGCTATTCCACTGATCAGTTTACTGGTTGTACCACTGGAGGTTTTGGCAGCATTTACTTTTTATCTTTTTGAACCGCTGAGCAGCCTTTTGTTTCAGTTGGCAGATTGGGTGCTGGTATTTTTATTGGGCATACTCAATGTACTGGATGCGCTACTGCCGATTAAGTTGTATCCGATTGCGCTCAATACTTGGCAAGTCATTTTACTGATTTTGCTCTTAATCATTGTTTTTATGCCCAAACCGAGTCTACCAAAATCATGGCTCGTGCTAGGTTTGATTCCTTTGTTGGGGTTCAGTAGCCAAAACCGTCCTTTTGAGTTGATCGTATTGGATGTCGGTCAGGGACAAGCGGTGTATATGCAACATGGGCAACAGCATGCCATGATTGATGTTGGTGGCTCCTATGATGAATCGAAGTTTAGCGTTGCTAAGCAGATTATTCAGCCATTTTTATCGAAGCAAGGCGTGAGCCAATTAGATCAGCTGATACTTACACATTTGGATCAAGATCATAGTGGAAGTTATGCCACATTAAAAAATGAGTTGTCGATCAATCAAATCTATTCCAATCAGCAATTGGATGTGGCAAATAGGTCAAATTTTAACTATTGCCAACAAGGTCAGATCTGGCACTGGTCTGAACAAGTGGAAATTAAAATTTTGTCACCGAAAGCCAATCAATTGGCACAAGTGCCATATCAGCAAAATGAGCTATCTTGTGTGGTCTATATACAGGTGAAGGATGTACAGTCTTATCAGTATTTTCTGATTATGGGGGATGCGGGCTGGCAAACCGAGTTTCAATTATTGCAGGATTATCCAGACTTAAAAGTTGATGTATTGGTCTTAGGGCATCATGGCAGTCGGCATAGTTCAGCCTATGCATTTTTAAAACACTATCGACCAAAATTAGCAATTGCTTCAGCAGGTTTCAATAACCGTTATGAACATCCAAGTACAGTAACGCAAGCCCGTTTGAAAGCTTTAAACATCCCATTCTTAACAACAGCAGGACAAGGCAGTATCGGTTTTATTGCACAGCCTACAGGGTTTATTGAACTGACGACACAACGTCAGACTCGACAGTGGTTGCAGTCGACTGAATCTGTTGTTCCATACGCAGTTGCTCTAAACGCGTCACAGCCTCATTAAAAGGGAGGTTATACAGCGTTCGAAGCTCAGGATTGGCTTTAAAGCGCTTATAGGTCCAATGATAATGCTCTGGATGACGACGAATCAGGTCTTCAATGGCTTGGTGAATGACGAAAGTGCCATCATTCGCTGTACCTTGATAAATACTTTCACTGATTTCTTCAATGTACATATCAAAGCCATCATCATTACGAATAGCATAGAGCAGTAAAGCCTTGGCTTTGGTTTTTTGAATGAGTTTGGCGCTCAGGTTGCTTGAAGCCAAAGGGAAGCCAAAATAAGGAATCATTTCCCCACCTTGTTTTGGAGTGTGATCGGGTAGAATTACGGTCGTACCCCCTTGTTTGAGCGCCTTAAAAATCTGGCGTACCCCAGATTCATCGGTAGGGACAAGATGAGCACCTTCACGGCTGCGCGCCTCGCGAACAAATAAGTCAGCACCAGGGTCTTTGACCGGTTTGTACATAATGGTCATTTCGGTAAATTGAGCCAAATACGTGTTCATGATTTCCCACGTGCCAAAATGCGGGACAATCAATACCAAGCCCTTTTTAGCTGCAAGTGCTTCATGTATGAGATGCTCACCATACACTTTTTGAATGCGTTCAATGTTTTTCTGATTACTTGAACCCCAAATACTAAAAAACTCAAAATAGGTGGTCAGTTCATTACGCACTGCTTGCTTCGCAATCACTTCACGTCGCTCGTCACTCAGCTCAGGCAGTGCAATTTGTAAGTTGAGTCTGAGAGCATCATTATTTTTACTGATTTTTAAAAGATTGACTAAGCCTGCTAAACCCTTAGCAAAAAAACGTGCAAATTTAATAGGTTGTTTGCTTACAAAACGCAGTAAACGATAAGTCGAGTTTTGCTCTTGTGCTTTAGTCATTCTTTAGAGTCAATGGTACATGTGGATAAAAACATAAAATATTATAGGCTAAAATAAACTGTTTCGACAGTTTTCTACAAATCAGTGTATATAATGAGGGCAATTTTATTCAAGTTTGGATTGTTATATGTCCGATTGGCCACCAAAACCAGAAAATGAAATGCCTAAACAACAGCCTGTACATGAACAACCGACAGGAAACGAATGGAAACTTTTAGAGAAAGCAGTTTTAGCTTCCGTCGAGGAACAACGTCGTGCACGTCGTTGGGGCATCTTTTTCAAATGTCTAACTTTTGCCTATCTTTTGTTTATTCTATTTGCCATGACCAAGAGCTGTTCGACCAGTGGTACGGATGCAACAGCATCTAAACACATAGCTGTAGTTGATATTGTGGGTACCATTGCCGCTGATGAGCAAAGCGTAAACAGTGATGACACTATTAAGTCATTAAAGAAAGCTTTTGAAAATAAACAAAGCCAAGCGGTGGTGCTCAATATTAATTCACCGGGGGGGTCTCCGGTTCAGTCGGATGAAATCTGGCAAGAAATTCAATATTTGAAAAAAGCGCATAGCGATAAAAAATTGTATGCGGTGATTGGTGATACAGGTGCATCAGGTGCTTACTATATCGCATCTGCTGCGGACGAAATCTTGGTGAATCCTTCGAGTTTAGTGGGTTCAATCGGTGTGATTATGCCGAACTATGGCGTGAATGGCCTCATGCAAAAACTAGGTGTTGAAGACCGCACCATGACCTCTGGTCAAAACAAAGCTTTATTGTCAATGACACAACCCGTTAACCCTGCGCAGCGTGCACATGTTCAAGGTGTACTTGATAATGTACATGAGCATTTTATTAATGCTGTGAAACAAGGTCGTGGCAAAAAGTTAAAGTCGAACGATCCTGCACTCTTCTCAGGTCTTTTCTGGACAGGGGATCAGGCGGTCAAACTGGGTATTGCGGACCGGATTGGTAATTTACATACTTTAAAACGTGAACTAAATACCGATAAAGCGATGGATTATACCGTAGTACATAGCCCACTAGATGCTGTATTAGGCCGTTTAGGTGCATCGATGGGAGCTGGTTTTGCATCTTCACTTTCCAATCAAATGCAATCTGAACAGACTACGAAACTCCAATGAAACCATTAATTCATTTTGCGCACGCCAATGGTGTGCCTTCTAAGGTCTATCAGAAACTATTTGATTTATTGTCAGATCAGTATGATGTGATCTATGTACCTTTATTAGGGCCAGATAAAAGCTACCCGATTGATAACCATTGGAAAAGCTTAACTCAGCAAGTGATTGACAGTATTGTTCGTCAGGCACAGGGTCGTAAAGTGATTGGTTTAGGGCATTCATTAGGATCCGTGCTGATGTTTCAGGCAGCATTACAGCGTCCTGATTTATTTGAACAAGTCATCATGATGGACCCGCCTTTGATTATGGGCAAAGCTTCGTTTGCATTACACTTTGCGAAGATGCTGAAGTTAAAAATGGTCGATACTATGTCTCCAGCAGCGCTATCTTTACGGCGTCGTGACCATTGGGAAAGCCGTGAACAAGCAGCTGAACTTTTACGTCCGAAAGGCTTTTATAAAGACTTTGATCCAGACTGCTTTCAAGCCTATATCGATTATGCTTTAACGGAAGATCGTGTCCGTGGTGGTGTTGAACTCACCATTTCCAAAATGGATGAGGTACATATTTTTAGAACCAACCCATCTTTGTGGTGGTTGCCGCAGCCTAAACCTACTGTACCAGTAAATTATGTAGCTGCTGAAATGGGACCATTTATTGGTCATGGTTTCCCGAAAATGGTGAAAAAGAAATTTGGCATTCCTTATCAAATTGTTAAGGGAAGCCATATGTTTCCTTTGGAGCGACCAGAAGAAACGGTTGCTTTGATTAAGATGCTGATTCAAGAAAATGTTTAATAGTACTTTTCAGCAGCCATAAAAAAAACGCCTCCAAGGAGGCGTTTTTTATTTTTAAAATTTGCAAAACTGAATTGGCTCGTGCATCAGTGTATTGCGGTAGAGAACACCTTGGTCTGTATGCTGAATCGTTTGTGTACAAATCCACTCTACCACTTGCGGGTAGATGATATGCTCAAGCGTATGTACACGCTGGGCCAAACTATTCACACCATCATGTGAACCAACTTTCAGTACACCTTGTGCCAAAGCTTGACCTGCATCAAGCTCAGCCGTCACATAGTGCACGGTACAGCCATGCAGTTGATCGCCAGTATTCAAGACGCGCTGATGGGTATGCATACCTTTGTAATGCGGTAGAAGAGAAGGGTGAATGTTGATCATTTTCCTTTCCCAAGCACTGACAAATTTCTCACTTAAAATACGCATAAAGCCAGCAAGAACCACCAAGTCCACATCCCAATCGAGCAATTGCTGATGCATGACATCATCAAAAGCTTCACGATGAGGATACTGTTTGTGCTCAATGACCGCTGTCGCAATACCTGCATTTTCAGCACGCTGTAGCGCATAGGCTTCAGGTTTGTTGGAAATGACACCCACAATTTGCCCTGACAGATTGGCATCAATCAAGGCTTGAAGGTTTGATCCACTTCCTGAAACCAGAACAGCAATTTTAATCATACGAATTAAGCGAATACCACACGGATTTTTTCGTCTGCGCCTTCAACTGACTCAGCATTGTCTGCGATATGCCCCATAGTGAAAGCTTTTTCACCAAGGCTATTGAGTCGTTCAACTGTTTTATCCGCATCAGCAGCATCGACAACTAAGACCATGCCTACGCCACAGTTGAATGTGCGATACATTTCGAACTGTTCAACACCGCCTTCGCGCTGAAGAAGTTTAAACAATTCTGGCCATTCCCAAGATGCTTCATTCACAACAGCTTGAGCACCATTCGGCAATACGCGTGGTAAGTTACCTGGTAAACCACCACCAGTAATGTGCGCCATTGCGTGTACATCAACTTCTTTTAACAGTTGAAGAATAGGCTTCACATAAATACGTGTTGGTTCTATTGCAACATCAGCAAGTGGACGACCATCAACGATTTGCGTCAAGTCAACGTTTTTCACGTCTAAAATTTTACGAAGTAGAGAGTAACCGTTTGAGTGAGCACCACTTGATGCAACACCAATTAAAACGTCACCCGCTTTGACTTTAGAGCCATCAATAATTTTGCTTTGCTCAACTACGCCTACACAGAAACCTGCCAAGTCGTAATCTTCGCCTTCATACATGCCAGGCATTTCGGCAGTTTCACCACCAACCAATGCACAACCAGCAAGTTCACAGCCTGTACCAATACCAGTAACTACGTTTGCAGCTACATCTACATTAAGATGGCCAGTTGCATAGTAGTCAAGGAAGAATAATGGCTCAGCGCCACATACAAGAAGATCGTTTACACACATTGCAACCAAGTCTTGACCAATCGTGTCATGACGGTTCAAATTTAATGCTAAACGTAATTTTGTACCAACACCGTCTGTGCCAGATACGAGAACAGGTTCTTCATAACCTTTAGGGATTTTACAAAGTGCACCGAAGCCACCTAATCCGCCCATTACTTCAGGACGAGTAGTACGCTTCGCGACAGATTTGATACGATCGACTAACGCGTCGCCCGCTTCAATGTCGACACCTGCATCTTTGTAGCTTAAACCAGTGTTTGGGGTAGAAGTTGAGTTGCTCATAATGAAGTCTCCGCATTCGCGGGGCGATTATACCTGAATATACGAAACACATATGTTATTTCTGCGCTAAAATGTTATCTTTACTAAAATATTTTTCTCAATAACGATTAAATCTGACAAAGGCGAGATTGCATGCAAGATCGTACACTTAAACGTATTTTTATTTTGGCAGGAATCGCGCTCATACTCTGGGTGTTGTATCTACTCAAGCCTGTTGTTTTACCTTTTATTGGTGCATTTTTAGTCGCTTATCTGTTTAGTCCACTGGTTGATAAACTGCATAAAATTGGCTTACCACGTTGGTTATCTATTAGTGCTGTTTTTATCGGTATTGGCGTTGTCATTACATTGGCATTTTGGTATTTGGTTCCACTGGTGTGGGAACAGCTGATGTATGCGAAGAACAGCATTCCTTCAGGCATACATTGGGCGAATTATAAATTCCTGCCTTGGTTATCTGACAGTTTTAATTTGGTCCCAATGGAATTAGATGTTGATCAGATTTCAGCCGCGATTATGGAATATGTACAGACCAACTATAGTGCAGACAGTATTCAGGCTATGATTGCCAAGTTGGCTCAGTCTGGACTGAACTTCATTCAGATTGGTGGTACTGTTGTGCTGATCCCAATTATTGCATTCTATTTTTTATTAGATTGGGATCGCATGCTGGACAGTTTCCGTCGTCTTATTCCACGGCGATATGAAGAACAGACCTTAGTCATTGTTAAAGAATGTCATAGTGTACTTGGTGCTTTTGTCAAAGGTCAGTTCTTGGTCATGGTGCTCTTGGGCGTGGTCTATGCAATGGGCTTACAGTTGATTGGACTTGAAGTAGGTTTGATTATTGGGATGGTGGCTGGATTATGCAGTATCATTCCGTACTTAGGTTTTGCTGTCGGGATTATTGCCGCAGTGATTGCAAGTTTATTCCAGTTTGGTATTGATTGGATGCAATTACTCTTGGTTGGCGTGGTCTTTATGATTGGTCAGGCAGTGGAAGGTTATATCCTACAACCGTTCTTGTTGGGCGATAAAATTGGCTTGTCTCCAGTTGCTGTGGTATTTGCAGTGCTGGCTGGTGCACAATTGGGCGGTATTTTAGGAATGTTAATTGCATTGCCTGTCGCTGCTGTGATTGTGGTCTTATTAAGACATGCACGTGAGTTTTATGAAAACAGCCCAATGTATAGTACATCTACTTATGTTTTGCAAGATTCATCAGCGGGTTCAATTACGATTGAAACAGATGAAGTCGATGTTGATATTGAACTAAAAAATCAAACGGTAAAAGCTCAGCAAGCATCTGAAAATTCAAGTAAGATTGATCAGATAGACCATAAAGAACTTTAGGATATACAAACCAGCATGCGTCAATTGCAACTAGATATTGAACCCCAACTCGATGCCCGAATCAGTGATTTTTCTGGGCCGGGATGGGGGCCTGTTATCGATGCGATTCGTCAGTTACATGCAGGTTTAATGAATCGTTTTTATGTGTATGGTGGTGCGGGTTCTGGAAAAAGCCATTTACTTTCAGCAATTTGTGATTCTTATTTGGATGTGGGGAAAACAGCGATTCAAGTCTCTCTACTTGAGTTGTTGGATGCGCCAACAGAAGCAATTACTTCTTTAGAGCGTTTTGATCTTGTCGCTTTAGATGACATTGAAGCCATAAGCGGTGTGCCGCATTGGCAGAAAGCGGTTTTTCACCTGATCAACTACAATAATGAAGAAGGCGGGCAGTTGGTGTTCTCTTCTCGTGTTGCGCCGATTGAATTAAAACTTGAACTACCCGATTTACAATCTCGCCTGACGCAAGCTGTAAGTGTGAAAGTACCAAACGGAAGTTTGTATGCCGATCGTTCTACATTGGTGATGTCGGTTTTATCACGTCGTGGGATTCATATTGATCAACAGATTATTGATTATTTACTCTCGCATGGGCCACATCAAACCTCGGTGTTATTGCAAAGTTTAGAACAACTGATTCAACTGCTTAAAGGTGAGAAAACCAAACTGAGTAATGCAAACCTCAGACAAATTTATGCGCTAATTGACGAATATCGGTAAATCATAATATTACTTGAGAAATTGTCCGAGCTGTGACAGAGTACGAAAAATTGTTAGATATTGCAGGGATTTTGCAATCTAAGAATAAAAAGAAAAGATAAAATAAAAGCAAGGAGATCGTTATGCTCAAGAAGAGCATAGGTGTAGCTACGCTATTGGTGGCGAGTCATGCCTATTCGGACAATATTAAGGTGACCATCACTGACGATATTGTCAAAAATGACACGGAATGTTCACTTCGCGAAGCTATCGACTATATTAATCAAGGTATGCCTGAGGCGGGTTATTATGGCTGCGGGGGCAAAGATGCGATTTCCACCGTCATGCTTGAGAAAAATAAAACCTATTTGCTAAATACCCATCTTGCGATCAAAAAAGATTTAACACTCAGAACAAGTTATGACAGTTCTGTGGGGGAAGAAACTGTTCAGGGTTTAAGTAATGCCATCTTAAAAATGAATGGTTCTGACAACTTATTAAGGGTTGATAATGCTGAGAATGCTTTAATTCGTGTGTTAGTAAAAGAGGTTACTCTACAGGGCTGTGCGAAAGACTGCGGTGTGAATCAAGGTGGTTTAATTTATAACAATGAATATTTAGGTCTTGAGTACGTCAAATTAACAGGTGGTTTTGCAGGGCAAGGGGGGGCGATTTACAATGTCGCAACCTTGCTCGAAGATGGTACCAGTCGTAGTCTAGTTGAAATTCGCTCTACTCTGGTTGAGCAAAACCAAGCGGTACAAGGTGCTATTTTGTATGGGGACGCGCCTTCTTTTCGGATTTATAATTCAGTTTTCAAAGAAAATAAAACAACAGATGCAAGCAGTGCCAATATTTACTCTGTCAATAATGCAACGGTTAAAGAAGATACAACCTTATCCAGTTTAGCATCACGTCTGGTCAGTAGTACCTTTGTGAAAAATACAGGTTATGTCGTTAATGTTCGAGATGGCATGGCTTTGAATAACTTAACGGTGGTGGGAAACAGTAAAGGGATTTATTTCAATCCATCTACAAACTTGGCTTATCTGGCCAATAGTATCGTTTTAGGGAATGCTGAAAATACCATCACACAAAACTGTGCTGGGGATTTAAGTAAAGCAGTTCTTCAGAACAACTTAGTCACGCAAAGTGACTGTGGCAGCGGTGCGAGCTATTATCCGAATGAGTTTTGGTCTGGCGCTTTGATTGCAGGCAGTGATGTGGTGGGTGAGTGTAAAACCATGTCTGCAGATACTGACAGTTTATTGTGTCCTTATATTGTTCCCAACCAAAAATTTTTAGGCTATATCCGTCCACGCATTTTAATGAGTCAGACACATTGGTTAGATTCTCCAATTGTGAACAAGGGTAAAGTGGTTGTAAACACAACGGATTCTTTAATTGGCTGTGAAAATTCAGATCAACGTGGTGTGAATCGAAATACGAATAATACCTTTTGTGACCGTGGAGCAATCGAAATTGAGGTTCCAACGACGATTAGCTTAATTGGTGAAGATCTGATTGCGGGGCAAGTAGCTAAACTTTCAGTTGCAGATTTACTTGGAGATAGTGATCTACTGTCCAAAACCGAATGTGCAAGCTTATTCAAATCGGCTAAAGCGCCAAACGGTGAAGAATGGCAACCCGGTTGTATGCGGGTACAGCAGACTCAAACGGTATCGAAAGGCAAAGTAGTGATTGATGAGCTAGGAAATATTACTTACACGCCAAATGGAGCATGGCATGGTGCTGATATTTTCAGGTTACAGCTGGTCACAACCACGACACGTTTTGATGAACATATTCCGTTCGTTGAAGTGAATGTACAAATTGTACAAGAACCGCAAAATCATATGGAAAGTGACAAAATTAAAACCTCTGGGGGAAGCACGGGTATTCTGAGCTTACTGGGGTTATTTGCTTTAATTTTGCTGCGTCGAAAATAAAAAGAAAAGGGCAAACATGAAACACTTTAAAAAAGGACTATTGGGTGTCATGGTAATAACTGCTATGACATTAATGGCTGCAGAAGATAGAACAATTCATGTCAACACATTTGAAGATGAAGATAATGTAAACATGAATCAATGTTCACTCCGTGAGGCAATCAAAACAGCCAGCTTAAACAAGGCTTATGGGGGCTGTAGTGCTGGGAATACCGGTTCAGGTCAAACCGATTATATTCAGTTAGCAGCTGGGACGTATAAACTGAATAAGGAAATTGTTCCCGAGTCTAAAGTGGTGATTTTTGGGAAAAGCCCATATTTAGATCGTGAAAAAAATCCCATCACTTTTAAGTATCCAGCGCTAGGTGAGTTGACTTCACGGATTGATGCGGGTGGAAAGTCACGTTTATTTAATACCATTAGCAAGACCAGTTTGACGCTAGAGAATGTGATTTTAGAAAATGGTTATTCGGCAGATGAAGGCGGTGCTTTATTGGTCGGTGGAGCATTAACCTTAAATAATGCACAAATTCTAAACTCAAAGTCCGATAAAAAAGGTGGAGCACTCTATCTCGTTGGTCCTGGTGAGCATCAGGTGACTGTAAATAATAGTGTATTACAAGGCAACCAAGCGACTGTGGGTAGTGTTCTTGCAATGCAATGTTATGCAGGGCTGTTGGATGTAAAAACCAATATAGAGTTTAGAGCGAATAGTATTATTTCGAATGGTCAGATATCGAATCTAAATGCATTCGATTTTTGTGGTAACCCAAAAGTTGCTATGGCGAATAATACCATTGCAAAAAATACGGTAAATGCAACAAATGGAAGCATTTTGTATGCCGTCAATACCCGAGAGCATAATCTAAGTCTTGAAAGTAGTTTCTTATTGTCAAATAACACTATTGTAGAAAACAGTGCAGCGAGTGTTTTGGATTATGATGATTTTGGTATGAAGTCAATGTATTACAATGTGCTTGCATATAATGGAAACACATCATGCCGCTATGTCGGTTCTCAGACACTATCCGATAAATATGATGCAGGTGTGACAGCCGGTTACAATGCGCTTGATACGGTGACCAGTCAGTGTGAACTGGCAGCAAGTGCACGAATACTCGATGGTACGACAGATACTAATATTGATGTGAAAAATGTAGCTATAGGAAGTCTACTCAGTTCCTTAACTTCGCCATCAAAATATAATTTATTCCGCCCAATGTATTTCCCGAAAGTGAATAGTGGTGGAGTTGATTTACTCGATACCAACAGTAAATTGAGCTGTAATGATAGTGACCAGCGTGGTCTAGATCGTATTGTCGACGGAACATTGATGTTAGCACCTGCGGAAGCTAACAGCTGTGATATTGGATCGGTTGAGTTGCGTCGTTTAGCAGCAGCTGATATTGCTGATTTGAAAAATAGCTCGCAGGCAGAACGTCTTCAGGCTTATGAGAATAATATTAAGGAATTGGAAGAATTAATCGCCAATAAAAACACCAATCCAGACTTTTTGATCGAGTTTAATGAAGAGTTAAAGCGTTATAAAGAGCTTTTAGCGGCAACCAAACTACATCAAAAGTACCGAGCGATTTATGTCGATCCTTTCCAGTTTGTCTTGCAAGATGAGGCTGTGGTCAACACTGCTGATGGAACGTCTGCTTTAAAAGAAATGAACACTGAGAATTATACCATTACTGAAACTCAGGTATTAGGTGTAGGTGTGCTCAGTGCCAAAGATGGTGTGCTGGATACCTCAAAGCTCAGAGCGGATCCAACTTTACGCTGTGAGTGGAAGGATGATTTAAAACAAATCATGATTTATCGCACCGATGGTAAGCCTACAACAAGCACGGAATATGTGTATTGCCAATATAGTGTAAAGAGTAAGGCTACGCAGGCAAGCTCTTCGGGGATTCTAAAAGCGGAGTTTAGCAATATACAACCGATTGCCAAAACGGATGAATACACCCTGAATTATGGTGGCATTTTAAAACTCAATGTAAATCCACTGGCAAATGATAGTGATGATGGTGATGGGCCAATTAGTACAGTCGCGGCAGAACATCAGCGTCCAGCATTTCACCGTGATGCGAATGGAAAGGATCTTGCTATTCGTATTGTACGTCAGGATGCAGGCATTAATATTAAGCCAGAACGTACAGGTTCTTGTCCGGGAGAGTATGAAAAATATGTATGTTATGGCGGCAATATTGAAGTTGAAGTCCGCAATAATTTCAGTCCATTCCCTTATGAAATTGAATATGTGATCTATGATGCAGAGGCTGAAGAGTCTAAATCTGCGATGATGTATTTTACGAACACCGCTAAAAATACCAATACGGAAGCGAGTGGCGGTGGTGGTGGCTCAATGGGTAGTGTTGGGGTGCTTGGATTGTTGTCATTAGCGTGGCTTAGACAACGACGAAAAATATAAATGTAAGCATAAAAAAATGCCTCACATGAGGCATTTTTTTATGAGCGTTTCTATACTATTTATATTCGGCTAGGCATCTTAATGTGTAGCAGTGTTACTATGGATGTATTTATTGATATATTCATTTCGAATATTCACACGTTCATCTGCATCTGCTTTTTGCATGCGTACACGTAAATCACGTCGTTCTTGGGTGCTCATCTGTTGCCAAGTCTCACGCATTTTTTGCTTTTCTTGCTCAGGTAGCTGAGTAAACCAGTCCATACGTTGTTGCAGGGCTGCACTTTGCGCATCGGGCAGTTCTTTAAGAGATTGGTAACGTTGAATCAACGCACGCTGTTCTTCTTCAGACAACGATTCCCATGTTTCAGACACTTGGGTGTCTGCATCTTTGGAAAAAATCCAAAAACGATCAAAACCTGCAAAACTGGTTTGTAAAAAACCTAGCGTGCAAAGTGCGAAAGCGACACGTTTAGCTGCCATGTGGAACAGTGTCCTCACCTAAAACCAATAACATTTCTAAATCTTCAACCATTTGAGGTGAAAGTTTAGGAGTCGAAACCACTTGGTTGTGTGGTTTTTCATCAAGGGTTACAGAGTTCGGAAGTACGACAAAACCAGCAATAGCCGCAGCTAAAGCAAAACCTGACATTTTCCAAAGGCCATAACGTGAGGACTTTTGATCTTGAATGTCATCAAGAACATGTTGCATCACCACGGGTTTGTTTTTGTGGTGTTGCGCGAGCCCATCAAGTTTGGAGGTTACTTGCTTTAAGAAATCATCTTTCATTCGGATGATCCTCCTAGATGTGGATTCAAATGTGCGAGAGCATTGCGTAAGCCTTGAATCGCACGGTGGTAATGAGTTTTAACACTGCCTTCAGAGCAATTCATGATTTGCGCAGTGGTTGCAGTATCAAAACCTTCCCATGCACGTAACATAAATGCTTGCTGCTGACGAACAGGAAGACCCGCAATGGCTTCTTGAATTTCATCCGCAGTGACAGCTTGACTTAAAAAGTCTGAAGGATTCAGCGCTCTTTCATCGACCACCTCATTGACTTCAAAATCGTCATCATCAAGACTGACTTTTTTAAAGAAAGAAAACGGTTGTGCTCGACGTGCTTCTTTACGACGCCAATCCTGTAACTTGTTGGTTAGAATGGTATAGAACAGGGGATACCATTCTTCCGTAGATCGATCGGAATAAGATTTGTGTAATGAAATAAAGGCTTCTTGCACCAAATCCATGGCGATACCCTGCTGGTTTTGGGTAGCACTTTCCATCATTACTAACGCACGACCAGTCACTTCTTGCATGAAGTTTTTTAGGCGAGACTCGGCGGTACTCTTAAGAGTACTAGAATCCTGCGTTTTAGACTGTTTGGGTGCTAAATCCATAGAGATGGAAAATCCTGTCATCGGATACCCACCATTATTTCCTCGATCATGTGCTTATAACGTTGGAAATAATGGTTTGGTTGACAACACAAGTAATTATTTTGTCTAGTGTAATCTATTTTTTCTGCTGAGCCGACTTTAGTTAATATAACTTAACGATTTTAAAGTCGTTGTCGTACCATTTCAAAAAAGCAGATTGAACCCGCAATAGCGACATTGAGAGATTCTTGGCCACCGGGCTGTGGGATGCTCAGTGCTTGAGCATGTGCTAAAGCAAAGTCAGAAACTCCTTGGCCTTCATTGCCTAAGATCCAGACACAAGCTTGTGTTAAATCTTTTTGATATAAACTTTCAGCCTGATGTGAGCTGGTTACATACACTGGAATTTCAAAGCGTTCGAGTACATCTTCGATGGCAACGTTTTCATAGGTGTTGAGTGAGAAGTGTGCACCCATGCCTGCGCGTAATACACGTGGTGACCAGAGTGCAGCAGAACCTTTGGTACAAATAACTTGCTTAATACCCGCTGCAGCAGCAGAGCGGAGTAGTGTACCTACATTGCCTGGATCTTGAATGTTTTCCAAAATCAAGGTATCTAAGCTAAAGTCTACACTTTGGCTTGAACTTGGTAAGTCTACAACTGCCAAGAAGGGTAAAGTCGTTCCTAATGTGCTTAAGTCACGATATAGGCTTTCAGCAATGACAAAAACAGCACCCTCATATTCATCTAGAATATCGCAAATATCAGGGTGTTCGAGTGCATTTTCAGTGGTGAAAATAGAATTGAGTTTCTTCTTTTTTTCAACCCAAGCTAAGCCTAAGTGTGTCCCTTCAAGCACAGTTTGACCTTGCTTTTTACGGTAGCTACTTTGCTCTATTAAACCACGGAGATGTTTAATCTTTGGGTTGTCTTTTGATTCAAGGAAAATAATCGACATGGAGGAGACTCATGCGCATAACGCGTCAGATGGCTATGCGCATTTAAAAAAATTAGTTGTGGTAGCCAGTCACTAAATCGACTTCGTTTTTAGAACCAATAATAACAGGGACACGTTGGTGTAGGTCAGTTGGTTCGATGTCTAAAATACGAACGCGACCCGTTGTAGATGCACCGCCAGCTTGTTCAATTAGCATACTCATAGGGTTTGCTTCATACATTAAACGTAGGCGACCTGCTTTTTTCGGATCTTTGAGGTCGTATGGATACATGAAAATCCCGCTACGGCAAAGAATACGGTGAATGTCGCCCACCATACAAGCCACCCAACGCATATTGAAGTCTTTCTCACGTGGACCTGTTTTACCTGCGAGAAGTTCTTCAATATAACGTTTTACTGGGTTTTCCCAGTGGCGTTGGTTTGATGAGTTAATGGCATATTCTTTGGTATCTACTGCCACTTGAATATTTTCAGAGGTGAGCAAGAATTGTTGAGTTTCTGGGTCAAAGGTAAAGAACACCGTACCTGCGCCGACTGTTAGTGCCAACATGGTTGATGGGCCATAAAGTACATAACCCGCAGCAACTTGCTGGTTGCCTGCTTGCATAAAGTCTTCAGCTTGTGTCACTGCATTTTTTGCAGGCAAGATTGAGAAAATAGTACCCACACACATATTGATGTCGATGTTGCTTGAACCATCAAGTGGGTCAAATAAAACTAAATATTTGCCATTTTCTTGAGCTGGCGTGAATTCATCCAATTCTTCAGACGCTAAGCCACCAACTTGTGGGTGAACTTTTAGAGCATCAATCAAATAATCATTTGAAATCACATCCAGTTTTTTCTGTTCTTCACCTTGCACGTTTTCATGCTGTGCGCTACCTAAAACACCTGCTAAAGCGCCTTTTTGTAAAGCTTGATCGATAGTTTGGCAAGTAGCAGCAATGGTGCTAATCACTTGTGCCAATTCAGGCGTAAGATTTCCCATTTGTTGTTCTAAAAATTGGGACAGATTGAGATATGACATAAGGGGGAGGACTCCACTAAAACTTGAATACGTAACAAAATCAACATTGCGCTATATTTTAGTCGAGAACGAGACAAAAGAACAATTAAACTCGACTATTTGCTGCGATTTTACCCTTGCAAGTCTTGTGGAAAGTGCTATGTTGATGGAAGGAATATCAGGTAAAAATAGGAGCACAACAATGACAACGCAAAAATTTGATGCGACTCCAACGCCGAGCGAAGGGATTAACTTAGATGATATTTCAGACGATAGCGTAAAAAAAGCGTGGAAAGACTACGAAGCAAAAGCTGAGTATAAAAAGTTCAATAAACATGACATGATTGAATCTATGCAACATGCTGAAGAATCTGATGAAAATCCCAAGCCTGTACAAGTTTAAGTCATAAAAAAAGCGCTCATCGAAAGGAGCGCTTTTTTTATTTCAGTTGTAATACCAGCATTATTTTAAAAGTGGTGGAACTGCTTCGTAGTTAATTTCTACGCGACGGTTTTCTTTCCATGCATTTTCGTCATGGCCTGCATTGATTGGCATTTCTTTACCATAACTAACGGCTTCAAGTTGGTTTGGACTCACACCTGTGGTGATTAAGAAACTTTCAACCGCCTTGGCACGGCGCTCACCCAATGCCATATTGTATTCACGTGTACCGCGCTCATCGGTATGACCTGTTAACGCCACACGCGAATTTGCATTTGCCATTAAGAACTGCGCATGAGCTTGTAGCGTTTGGTAATCATCATTGCTGAGGTCGCTACTGTCATAGTCAAAATGCACAACGCGTTTTGCTAAAAATGCTTTGTTGGCTTCAGTTACGCCTTTTGCCGATGCACCTGCAAGATTTTGTGCATTTAAAGCAGCATCTTCACTTAGACCTTGAGTATTGACTGTGGTTGAACCATTTGGGTTTTGACCCGCTTCAATTGTCGCAGCGGGTTTGCGGCTCGCACATCCTGTAACTACAAGAGCAGTCGCTAAGATTGGAAGGGCTAAAAGTTTGATCGATTTCATTCTTCATCTCCATGAAAATTGATGATTATTAAATGACTAGTCATTAAAAAAGTTATTTGGGTGCCCAAGCGGGTTCACGGACTTCACCTTGTTCACTTGGTAAATTCATACGGAAACGGCCATCCAGTGACATGATCGATAACAAACCACGTGAACCTTCACGCGTTGCATAGACCACCATCTGCCCATTTGGGGAAAAACTTGGTGACTCATCCAAACTGGTTGGCGTTAAAATATTTGTAACACTTGAGTTTAAATCTTGAATAGCGACTTTATAGTTACTACCGCTTGGGCGGTGGACCAGTGCCAGCTTTTTGCCATCGGCACTGAGCGTACCACGTGCATTGAATGCGCCACGGAAGGTCAGGCGGTTATAACTGCTATTTGCCAAGTCATAACGGTAAATTTGTGCAGAACCACCCCGGTCAGAAGTAAAGATAAATGACTTACCATCTGGTGCATAACGTGCTTCAGTATCAATAGCACTGTCATTGGTCATACGTTGCAGTTGACGGGTTTCCAAGTTCATTTGGTAAATTTCTGGGTTGCCATGCATAGAAGCGGTGAACAACATACTTTTCCCATCTGGAGAGAAGCTTGGTGCGCCATTTAGACCACGGAAGCTAGCAAGCTTTTCACGCGCACCTGTCGAAAGGTCTTGGACATAAATTGCAGGGCGTTTGGTTTCAAATGAAACATAAGCAATTTTCTTGGCATCTGGTGTCCAAGCAGGCGATAAAATTGGATCGCGTGACGTTAAAATTGTACGTGGTTGCTCACCATCAGTATCCGCGATTTGTAGTGTATAGCGTTGTTCCGGTGTAGCTGGATTACGTAGCACATAAGCAATACGACCGCTAAAGTCTCCTGGAATACCAGTTAATGCTTGATAAATGGCATCACTAATCATGTGTGCAGCAGAACGAACGCGTGATGCTGGAACAGTTAATAATTCATTTAAAAGATATTGTTGTTTTTGGACATCATACAGTTGGTAATGAACCTCGTAGCTACCATTTTCAGTGGTTTTTACTGTTCCTGTAACGACATATGGAACACCTGCAGCCTGCCAGTTGGCTGCGTTCGGATTATTCATGCTGGCGGTTGCAGGTAAATTTTTTGAAGCGCTGGTAAATTTCCCTGAGCGGTTTAAATCCGTTTCAATAATGGGATAGAGGCTACTGTCATTGCTAAAAGGTACGATTGCAATTTTAGGCGCTTCTTCAGGTGCTTTTGCAATTTCTAAATGAAGCTGAGCATGCGCTTGAGTCACTAAGACTGGGCTGAAAGCAGTTAAAATGGCTAGGCTAAGAAGGTGTTTACGCGTCATTTCCATCATTCGTTATTTACTCAAACAAACGGCTTTTATTGTGGGTTTAATTGTTCTACATAATGGCATGATTTTCTAATATTAAAAGCATGAAATTATGACTGATCTGTTATAACACTGTGAAAAATGAGTAAGAATTAAGTCGTTGAAGCGTAAATGCAAAAACGCATAGGTAGATATGTGTGATAAGGGGGGAGTGGCGATTTGCTTATATGGAGTGCAATATCGACTGAAATTAAAGATATTGCACGGATTGTTATTGAAAGCTAAAACAGATTAAACGTATATAAAATAAGTTATTTGAGTATATAAAAGTACTGAGATTTAGGCTAAAAAAATCCCCCTGACTGTTCAGAGGGATTTGGGTTATTTTGCAGTAAAGGATGAGGTAAAGCTTTGTGCTTGCCGGCGCGCTTCTGGATCTGAAGGCATTGGATAGGGTGCAGCAGAACGAACAGCTGCTTCGACGCTGGCTTTCATGTCAGGGTCACTGGAGCTTACGAGCACAGATCGTACAGCACCACTATCCGAAAGCGTGACACGTGCAGTCGCGGTTTTACCCGTTGAACCTGCTGGGGTATCCCAAGCACGCTTAATTTTATTCTCAAAGTCGCGCTTAGCCGTTGAAGCAATTTGCTTTGCTTCTGCTTTCTTTTGCGCGGCTTCTTCGGCAGCTTGTTTTGCAGATGAAGCACGTGCTTCTTCAGCCGCACGCTCTTTCGCTTCAGCATCAGCTTTACGTTTTGCATCAGCGGCAGCCTTGGCTTTTTCGGAATCAGCTTTGGCTTTTGCATCAGCATTTGCCTTAGCTTTATCAGCATCAGCTTTACGTTTCGCATCAGCGTCAGCTTTGGTCTTCGCAGCATCTGCTTTAGCTTTAACATCAGCGGCGGCTTTCGCTTTGTCTGCATCGGCTTTACGTTTTGCATCAGCGGCAGCCTTGGCTTTATCTGCATCTGCTTTGGCCTTTGTATCAGCGTCTTGCTTCTGCTTTTTAGCGAGATCCGCTTTCTTTTGTGCCTCTAGCTTCGCTTTTTGTACTGCCTCTGCTTTTTTCAATGCTTCTAAGTTTGCTCGGCGTTTGGCATCTGCTTCGGCTTTCGCCGCTGCATCTGTTTTGGCTTTCTCTGCATTTTTAGCTTGCTCCGCTGCACGGGCAGCAGCACGTTCTTGCTGAGCTTGTAGTTTTTCAGCTTCAGCCTTCGCTCGTGCCTCTAACTGCTTTTGCATTTCTGCTTTACGCGTTGCCGCTTCAGCAGCTTTGGCATCCGCTGCTGCTTTTTGAGTGTCGACCTTTGGCACAACGGGTGTTATAGGTGGTGCAGTTGGGATCACAGGTGCAGGCTCTACAGCGGGCGGAGCAGTTTGTGTGACCTCTTTTGCTACATTTTCATGCGCTGTTTCAGTAAACTCTGTTTCTTCAAGCGTAACAGGCTTTAAGTCCTCAGGTTTGATGAGCACAGTTCTAATTTGCTTCGGTGGCTCTGGTGGTTTACTCATACCAAGATAAAGTAAGCCAACAACAGCAATCACATGGACACCAAAGGTAAATCCAAGCGCGATGGCTTTTTGTTTAAAAGGTGGCTTTTTAAAATCTTTCATAAATTACTTTAATGGCTCTGTGAGTAATCCAACTTGGCTGAGACCCGCTTCTTGTAGGCTGTTCATGAGCGACATGACTTCGCCATAAGAGCGTGACTGTTCACCTTCCACAACAACGGTTAAAGTTTTATTTTCAGCCTGAGCTTGTTGCTGTGCTTCACTTAAAATAGAGGTCAATTCAGATAAAGCCAAAGGTTCAGCTGAACTGTGTGTTTTATATTTAAGGAAATAGCGACCTTCTTTATCTAAGCTGACCATTGCAGGTGCATCTTTTGATTCAATGGGGTTGCCATTGGCCTGAGGAAGATCGACATTGATGCCGCTGGTAATCATGGGTGCGGTGACCATAAAAATCACTAATAATACGAGCATGACGTCAATATATGGGACGACGTTCATCTCACTTTTTAGTGGTTTCTTAATGCGCTCGAAGCGTCCTGAACGTTGAATTGCCATTAGTCATGTTCCTTAGTTTCACCCAAAGACTGACGTTGTAATAACGCAACCATTTCTTCTGCAAATAAAGCACGATCGGAGTAAACTGTTTCGCCTTTTCCGGTGTAATGGTTAAATGCCAATACCGCAGGAATCGCTGCAAATAAACCAATCGCTGTAGCAATGAGGGCTTCAGCAATACCGGGTGCAACCGTGGCAAGGGTGACTTGATCTACGTCTGCTAAACCGATGAATGCATTCATGATGCCCCAAACGGTACCAAATAAGCCAACATACGGGGCAACAGAACCAATGCTGGCCAAAGCACCTAAGCCTTGTTCAAGTTGGCTTTGGTCACGACTTAGACCGACGCGTAAAATACGTTCTGTGCCTTCAATGGTTTGTGCTGGAGCAGCATTGCGTTTTTTGAGTTTTAAAAACTCGCCTAAACCTTGATAAAAAATATCCTCAAGGCCGACACGTTTGGAGTTAAGTTGCGCATTGTTATATAGCGTATTCAGTTCAGCACCCGACCAAAAGATTTTTTGGAAATGGTCATCGTCTGCCTGTGCTTTTTTATAACTCATGTGTAACTTGGCAATCAGATACCAGCTAAACAGCGAGGCCAAAAGTAAAGCCAGCATTACCAGTTGTACGACTGGGCTTGCTTGTAATATTAGATCTGAAACTTGAAGAGATGATTCGAGTTGAGTTGCCATAGTTACTACATGTGCCAATAATTTTTTTAGTCTTGTCCTAATTCTTTTAGAATCAGTTCGCGGATTTCATCGGGAAGTCGACGTGGTTTCATTTCTGAACTGATACATGCCAATTCGACCTCACCAGATGCAAGCATGATTTCACCACGATAAATATTTTGTTGCAACACAAATGACGTAGCCTTACACGAAACAACACTTGCTGTAACAGTAATTAAATCATCCATTAAAATTGGACGTGAATATTTCACATTAATTTTGTGTACAACGAAGTTATAGTCTTTTTGATGCCAGTAATGATCTACACCAGAAGCACGTAACCACTCAGTACGGGTACGCTCCATAAAGCGAATATGATTGGCGTGGTAAACAATGCCACCTGCATCAGTATCTTCAATATAGACACGAATGTTGAATTCAAATTTATTCGCCATGAGAGTATTCCGTTTTTCCAGTTGTACGAGTCGATTTAGATTGACTTGGCGCTTTTATATTTAAGGACAGGGTCTTAAAATTGATGCACGTCAAAGTACTAATGCGTCGCAGTTTAGCATTATGAGATTTCACTCCAATGGCACAAGATGTCAAATATTGTGATTCATAACTGTTGGGGGAGTTGAACGCTGTATGGCTATAAAAATATAAGGATAAGGGAATGAATGGTTATTTTAAACTGCTGCTTATTTTGGCTGTGGCATTTGCGCTGTGGACATATTGGCTTAAGCCTGAGCAAGGAAGCAGAAGTTTAGAGTTATATTCACCGATTGAAAATGTACAGCAAGTTGAAGGCTACACAATTACTTCCTTAGAACCATATGCGGGAGAGTTTCGTGTGTTGGCGCGTGAAAACTATAGGATGGGTCGTGAAGCAGAGCTGAGTCCTGTGGATTTTGCTTTGGGTTGGAACGAGATGGCGAAGCCTGAAGTCTACAAGCAACTATCTATTACACAAAGTAATCGTTGGTATTATTGGCGTTATGAGAACAATCCACCCATTCCAGTAAATGACATTGCCTCGAGTAGTGCCAATACGCATTTGATCCCAGCCAATAAAGTTGTTGCACAAAAGCTTGCAGATATTGATGTGGATGACATGGTTTATTTAAAAGGGCAACTGGTTGAAGTTAAGTCGGCTGATGGTTGGACGTGGCGCAGTTCACTGAGTCGGACAGACACAGGAAATGGGGCGTGTGAGTTAATGCTGGTGGAGGATGTGAGAGAAATTTCTTCTTTATAAACCTTACTTTGTGTTCAAGCCTATTTGAAGTTTAGTATGATAAAGCCACTTGATAAGTTAAAAATAAGTTTGAAATATGCCTAAGCAAGATTCTAACGATATAGTAATTCAACTTCCTTGGACAGTGCCTCAACAACCAAGTGTGCAAACAATAGTTTTCCAGCAGCCTGCTAAAACACATATGGAATTAAATGCTTCTACAGACAAAACGGCTATTTTGTCTTTTGCACTTTCTGTTGTGATTGCATTAGCTTTAGGTGGCTTAGCTACTTGGTTGGCATATTGGTATGGACGAAAAAGTTTTGATTTAACGAAGCAGTCTTTTGATGCGGTAATTAAGCAAATAGAAAGTTCTGAAAGACTAATGATGGAATCAAATAGTAATTTAATTGAAAATCAATATAAACAATTACTTATGAAGAATAAAATAGATGGTTTTAATAAGGATAGAAATGAATTTAAAAGATTGGTAGTTGATTTTCTAACTGAGGCGGAAAATTTATCAACATTTATTGGATTTACTGCGATGGAAAGTATAAAGATTGATTTATCAAAGCATGTTCAAAAGGGTACGTATGGTTATGAAATATATAAAGAACTCCAAGGAAGATTGAAAAATATGCAGGCTTTAAAGGTGAAAATATCATTTGAAGTTTTTTACTATACTGCTGATTTTCAAACTGAGGTAAATCTAATTTTAAGAGACATTGTTTTAGATGGTGCTTTATTAAATAATGCTCTATTACGTAAAAGTAGTACATTGCAGGAAGACATTAAAGCATATAGAAATCACATTGCAAAATTTAAACTCATTGCAAAAAAACTTTTAAAAAATGAGATGGTTTTAGATAAATTCATAAACTAAGCCTATTTTTCAGGCTTAGTTTTTTTGCTTAATGTTTCGGTTCAGGCGGTGTCATACCAAACTGTAAATATGCCATATTGGTGGCAATACGACCACGGGCTGTCCGCATCACATAACCTTGTTGAATCAAATACGGTTCAATCACGTCCTCTAATGTACCTGAGTCTTCAGCCATTGCAGCTGCCAAAGCTTCTACACCACCAGGGCCGCCATCAAAACGTTCAAGTAACATACTCAAATAACGACGGTCTAAAGTGTCTAAACCATCTTTATCGACATTGAGCATATCGAGTGCACGCTGAGCCATATCTTGTGTCACTTCACCAGTACCTTTGACTTGTGCATAGTCACGAACTCGACGTAGTAAGCGGTTGGCGATACGCGGCGTACCACGTGAACGACGTGCAATTTCTGCTGAACCTTCACGTGTAATAGGTACATCCATCAAATTGGCAGAACGAGTCACAATATGCGTCAAGTCAGCGACGGAATAGAATTCAAGGCGTTGCACGATGCCAAAACGGTCACGTAAAGGAGAGGTGAGGAGTCCAGCACGTGTGGTTGCGGCAACTAAAGTAAAAGGGGGTAAGTCGAGCTTAATTGAACGCGCTGCAGGACCTTCACCAATCATAATGTCGAGTTGGTAGTCTTCCATGGCAGGGTAAAGAATTTCTTCAATCACGGGGGAAAGACGGTGAATTTCGTCGATGAATAGCACATCACCTTCTTCAAGGTTGGTCAGCATGGCTGCCAAATCCCCAGCCCGTTCTAGTACGGGGCCTGAAGTCGACTTGAGGTTTCCACCCATTTCACGCGCAATAATATTGGCAAGTGTGGTTTTACCTAGTCCCGGTGGACCAAAAATTAAGGTGTGATCGAGTGCTTCACCACGACCACGGGCTGCGCCAATAAAAATTTCCATTTGCTCACGAACCACGGGCTGACCGATGTAGTCATCGAGTGAGGTCGGGCGGATAGCGCGGTCGATATGATCTTCGGGTTTTTCGGAACCACCGATGAGACGGTCTTGCATATATTATTTAAACTTTAGGTGAATATGCTTTGTAGCAAAATGTCAGAAAAGAAAGTATATACCTTGGCGGAGTCTTTCCATTTTCAAGCGAAACTCAGGAATAACCTGCGGTTCGCCTTACTTTTGTTTTGCAAAATGAGAAGCAATGCTTCGCAAGAAAACCACTTGCGGTGCAATGCACCTCATCGCAAAACTCATCGAATGAAAGTTCTTATCGACTATATCGCAGAAACATTGATCTGCAAATGTCTCCTGACTCGAACAGTTGCCAATGACACTTACGTGTATCAAATGTCGTCTTGATTGAGATGCTTTATTTATTCATCGATTTGAGTGCAGCACGGATGATGTCGCTTGCTTCAGTGAAATCACCTTTTGCTGCATTGACCAATTTCTGTGCTTCTAAAGGTTTATACCCTAAAGATTGTAAGGCCGCTTCAGCTTCTGCCACGGCAGAGTTACCTGTGAACTGAATTTGTTCAACGGTTGAGTTGCTTGGTGCTGTACCTGAAGACATCGCTTTAAAGCGATCACGTAGTTCAATCATGAGGCGTTCAGCGGTTTTTTTACCCACACCAGGTACTTTAACCAGTGTATTAATATCTTCATGCTCAACAGTATGAATCAGCATATCGACACTAAGCGTGGATAAGATACCTAAAGCCATTTTAGGGCCGACACCGTTGACCTTTAATAGGGTGCGAAAAATGATTTTTTCTTGTTGATGTAGAAAACCATAGAGCAGTTGAGCATCTTCACGCACGGCAAGGTGCGTCCATAAGGTAATCTTCTGGCCTTTTTGTAGTTGGCAGAAGGTTGTCAGTGGTGTATCAATTTCATAACCGACACCATTTACATTTAAAAGTACGGTGGGTGCTTCTAGTGCGAAGACTTCACCAATAAGACATCCGATCATGTTGTGTGATTCACTTTTTTATCAATGGTTGCATAGTAGTGAGCATTGCGCAGAAAGGCAAAAGGCTCACGGAAAATTGAGTTCGGATTGATGGCTTTATCATCAAACTGGATGTTGATGACACATTTAAATCAATCCTGCCTTATTGCCTTGTAACTCTTGAGACAAGTTGTACGCTTGGTGGTCTGAAAATTTAGAAATAATATCTAAGACCTGCATGATATTTTCATAATGGTTGCTACCAAAGTGCGCACCAGAACGACATAAAATAGCCATTAAGCGTTGTTCTTTAAAGCTCAATGTTTTATGCGGTGTAGTGAGCGGAATAAAGGCATCTAAAATGTTTTGTAAACTTTGATGGGCAATAATTTCCAAACCAGCTTTTTGTGGGTGTTCAAATATTTTATTGCGGGCTAAATCTTTTGCACGGTTAATGCCTAACTCAATATCAGCAGCGCAGTATTGCAGTAAGCTGCCAGCCAGTTGTCCGTTTAAAATTTCAAAATGATGCTTAGCAAAAGCCGATGTGACTTCTTCAACCAGACGTTTCATCACGCGCCCGCGCAGGGCTGCAATTTTTTGCTGCCAAGTCGTATCTGGCATCGACAGTTCAGTTGGTGCGCTATATTCACCAAGCAAGCTTAAAAAAATCGGTTCAACTTCTTCATAAGACAACATGTTTAAAATAATGCCATCTTCAAGGTCAATCAGGGCGTAGCAAATATCATCTGCTGCTTCAAGTAAATAAGTCAGTGGATGACGACAATAATGATATTCACCCAGTTGAATCAGTCCGAGTTGCTCTGCAATTTGTTGAAGGATTTCTTTTTCTGCCTGATAGCAGCCAAATTTGGCACGTTTACTGGCAGGGGTATTGCCTTGTGATTCGATGGTTTTAGACAGCCACGGATATTTTAAATAAGCGCCCAGTGTTGCATAGGTTAGACGCATGCCACCATCATTAGGGTGATAGTCAATTTTAGTCAGTAAGCGTAGACCTTGGGCATTACCTTCAAACTGACGCACATCGGCTTGTTCTTCTGCGGAAAGTTTCTCTAAAAAGTTTCCATGTGATGCATCGTCAAACCATTCGCGAATGGCGTATTCACCTGCATGGCCAAACGGGGGGTTCCCAATATCATGTGCTAAACAAGCTGCTTGAATAATGGCTCCAACATCGGCAGGGGAAATCCAAATTGGCAGTTCGTCCTTGATCTTTTCCGCTGCGAGCATGCCAAGAGAGCGTCCAATGCAGGAGACTTCGAGCGAATGAGTTAAACGGGTGTGAATGCCATCGTGTTGAGTCAGTGGATGGACTTGGGTTTTTCGGTTCAGTTGGCGAAAACTTTGGGAAAAAATAATTCGATCATAATCTTTGTGAAATGGGCTACGTGCCAATTCGGTATTTTGTTTTTTACTTCCAATACGAACTGTTGAGAGCAGTTCCAACCAACGCATTTGCATCATTTATCGTTATTCAGTGAGTTATTGGCTTCATCATGCCAAAAAAGTGTGACGAGCTCTAGAGGGCTGCGACATAAGTTGTCTTTTAATTTATGCAGTATGAAGTTTTCAGAAATAGAACATCTTAAAGCAGTCCTGTTTGTTCTCAAGCAGGCTGTCAACTTCGTTATTTGCAGCTTAAATATCAATTGAAAATGGTTTTTAGAACCCAACAAAAGCCTAAAAGTCGGGCATCTTTGAAATTTATTCCTTAAAACATTTGTTACTAATCATGTTTGATTTTTAAAGTCAAAGTAAATTGATCTTTTAAAACAAAGAAATCTCACTTTTTTAAGTCGTAGACGACTAGCTGATTTTGGCAATACACAGTAGAATATGCGCTCTCTTCAAGTCACATTGAGGTAGGTTGTCTAGACCTGCCCGTGGAGCCAAAAACAGCATGTTTATCGTTGCCGGTGCACCTGCACACTCTTCTTTTAAGCAAACACAACTTTTAACACGTCTATCGTCTATCAGTTCTGTTCAATCAATAGAAAGCCAATGGGTTTACCTTTTCGACCAAGCGCTCGACGAGCAACAACAGCAATCTGCTTTGCAGCTATTAAATGATGGCGCAACCTTCCAAGTTCGCGAAGCGACAAGTGATGAAGTTCAAGTCCTTGTGACGCCACGTGTAGGTACAATCTCGCCGTGGTCATCAAAGGCAACGGATATTTTTGCTAACTGTAATACCCCGATACACCGCTTAGAACGCGGTGTTTTGTTTACTTTAAAAGGTATTTCTGAAGTATCGGATGCAGTAAAACAAGTTTTACATGACCGTATGACTGAAAGTGTGTTCAATCAAATTGAAGACGCTGCTGCATTGTTCTCTGAAACTGCACCAAAGCCTTTAAATGCAATTGACATATTAGGTCAGGGTAAAGACGCTTTAGTAAAAGCGAACTCTGAGTTTGGTTTTGCACTCTCTGATGAAGAAATTGATTATTTAGTTGCTGCTTTTAACAAGCTCGGTCGTAATCCGCACGATATTGAACTGATGATGTTTGCTCAGGCAAACTCAGAGCACTGTCGTCATAAAATCTTTGGTTCTGAATGGACAATTGATGGTGAAAAACAGCCATTGTCATTGTTCCAAATGATTAAAAATACTTATAAAGAATCACCGACAGATGTATTGTCCGCATATAAAGACAATGCTTCGGTGATCGTTGGTTTTGATACTCAGCGTTTCTATCCAAAGAAAGATGAAGCGACGGGTCACCACGTTTATAAATACAAGAGCCAAGCCGCTCACATCTTGATGAAAGTGGAAACGCATAACCACCCAACAGCGATTGCGCCATTTGCGGGTGCTGCGACTGGTTCGGGCGGTGAAATCCGTGATGAAGGTGCAACAGGTCGTGGTGGTAAACCAAAAGCAGGTTTAACAGGCTTTACGGTTTCAAACTTAAATATTCCGGGCTTTGAACAGCCTTGGGAAGAAAACTACGGTAAACCATCTCGTATGGCATCTCCGCTTCAAATTATGATTGAAGGCCCATTGGGTGGTGCTGCGTTTAACAACGAATTTGGTCGTCCTGCTTTAAATGGTTACTTCCGTACATTTGAACAAAATGTAAATGGCGATGTAAAAGGCTTCCATAAGCCAATTATGATTGCGGGTGGTTACGGTAACATTCGTCCAGACCACGTGGAAAAAGATGCGATTCAACCGGGTGACTTGCTGATCGTTCTTGGTGGGCCTGCAATGCTGATCGGCCTGGGTGGCGGTGCTGCATCTTCTGTAGACAGCGGTAAACTCGGTGAAAACCTAGACTTCGCTTCTGTACAACGTGAAAACCCTGAAATGGAACGTCGTTGCCAAGAAGTGATTGATGCATGCTGGCGTATGGAAGACTTCAACCCAATCGTGTCTGTGCATGACGTGGGTGCAGGTGGTATTTCAAACGCAATGCCTGAGTTGGTGAATGACCACGAACTGGGTGCGATTCTTGATTTACGTAAGATTCCATCACTTGAGCCGGGCATGTCTCCAATGGAGATCTGGTCAAACGAAGCGCAAGAACGTTATGTATTGGCGATTCGTCCAAGTTCTTTAGAATTATTTGAATCATTATGTGCACGCGAACGTTGTCCGTTTGCCGTTTTAGGTGAAGCAACTGAAGCGCGTCAATTGACAGTGAACGATCCATTGTTTGATAACAAAGCCGTGGATATGCCAATGCAAGTCATGCTGGGCGGCACACCTCGTATGAGCCGTTCGTATGAAACGATTGAACGTCAAGGCGACGACTTTGATGCTTCTAAAGTCACAGATTTGAAAGATGCGATTTACCGTGTACTTAAAAACCCAACGGTTGCATCGAAATCATTCTTGATCACCATTGGTGACCGTTCAATTACAGGTATGGTTGCACGTGATCAGTTTGTAGGTCGTTGGCAGGTTCCTGTTGCAGATGCAGCAGTGACCACAACAAGCTTACAAGGCTATACAGGTGAAGCAATGGCGATGGGCGAACGTCCACCTGTTGCATTGTTAAACCCTGCGGCATCTGCACGTTTATCGGTTGCAGAGTCGATCTCGAATATTATGTCTGCAAAAATCGACCAGATCAGTGACATTAAATTGTCTGCGAACTGGATGGCGGCGGCAGGGCAAAAGGGTGAAGACCAAGCTTTATTTGAAGGTGTAAAAGCCATCGGTATGGAAATGTGTCCTGCACTCGGTATTGCAATTCCAGTGGGTAAAGACTCATTGTCTATGCGTACTACTTGGAATGATGAAGGCGAAGACAAATCGGTGACTTCACCGATGTCAGGTGTAATCACAGCCTTTGCGCCTGTGACTGATGTACGTAAAACCTTAACGCCTGAATTGAAAAATGAAGAATCAGTACTTGTGCGTATTGATCTTTCTAAAGGTCAGTTCCGTCTAGGCGGTTCTATCCTTGCTCAGGTCTATAAAGCTATTGGTTCAGTGACACCAGATGTGGATAGTTTTGACGACTTCAAAGCTTTCTTTGTCTTGGTTCAAGACTGGAACAACCGCGGCTTAATTAAGGCTTACCACGACATTGGTGATGGTGGTTTGCTTGCAACTGTTGCGGAAATGATGTTTGCAGCACGTCTCGGTGTGGCTTTAGAAGATCAATCAACTGAAAGTTTATTTGCAGAAGAAATTGGTGCAGTGCTTCAAATCAGCACGTCTGATTGGGCAACACTTGCAGAAGAAGTTGCGGCATCTACATTATGCGATGCAATTACGGTCATTGGTACGGTAAACAACACCGATCAGTTGACTGTAAATGGCTTAGTGCTTGAACGTGCAGACTTGCAAGTGGCGTGGACTGAAGTGTCACATCAGATCCAACGTTTACGTGACAACGTAGAAACAGCGGATCAAGAATTTGCATTGATCACGGATAAATCACATGCAGGTATTATTGCAAAACCTACATTTGATTTGAACGAGCCAATCGAAGCGCCGTACATCAACGAACGACGTCCAAACATGGTGATCTTACGTGAACAAGGCGTAAATGGTCATGTTGAAATGGCTGCGGCATTCGACAAAGTTGGTTTCAACACTGTAGATGTGCACATGAGCGACTTACTTGCAGGTCGTATCAGCCTAGATGACTTTGAAGGCCTTGTGGCATGCGGCGGCTTCTCTTATGGTGACGTCATGGGTGCAGGCGGCGGCTGGGCGAAATCAGTTTTGTTCAACCCAAAACTTCGTGACCAATTTGAAAAATTCTTCAACCGTGACGAAACGTTCTCTCTTGGTATTTGCAACGGCTGCCAAATGTTGTCGCAATTGGCTCCACTGATTCCGGGTGCTGAAGCTTGGCCGCGATTCCATCGCAACACTTCTGAGATGTTTGAAGCGCGTGTGGTCAATGTTCGTGTTGAAAAATCGAACTCTGTCTTGTTAGATGGTATGGAAGGTTCAATCCTACCGATTGCAGTTGCACATGGTGAAGGTCGTGTAGTGACTAGTGCAGATAACTTGGCTGCATTAAATACAGGTAATCAAGTAATCTTGCGTTATGTCGATAGCCAAGGTAACCCAACTCAACACTATCCAATGAACCCGAATGGTTCTCCAGAAGCGATTTCAGGTGTTACATCGAAAGATGGTCGTGCAACGATTATGATGCCGCACCCTGAACGTAACTTCCGTGCAGTACAGCATTCTTGGAAGCCTGAAGAGTGGACGGAAGATGGTGCATGGTTACGTATGTTCCGTAATGCACGTAAGTTCATTGGTTAATCTGAAGTCTGGGTTTTGAAAAGCCACCTTCGGGTGGCTTTTTTATTGAATCGTTTTTTATTTTTTTAATTCTCCCGCTGAAGTTGGTTTAGATTTTGCTTTTATATTTATGTAAAAGTGATATTGTGTAATAAATGCACAAATATCATGCACAATAGAAGAAAGATGGATCACTAAACAATTTCAGTATCAACACTCATGTATGAGGTGATGACATGATTAAAACAGTTACATACGAAGCAGTAGATAAGTCTGCATTGCGTAAAAAAGGATGGAAGTTGTTTGCTGTGATTTTGAGCTTGCAATTGATCTTTTTGATTTTGGGTTATGCATTGCAGATGTGATTTTTGAAAGTTAAAGAACCAACGAAAGGTGGATTTTTATTGATGATAAGATATTCAAAAATATTTATGGCTTTATTTTTATATACTTATAAAATATTTAAAGTTTGAATATTTAAGATTAAAAATGACAGATTTAATAAAAACAGTTTCATTATTACAAGAGTTAATCATCTCTAGAGTCTTAGACAAATTAGAGCAAGGCTCTGACGAAGCATTTATTCAATTGAGAAATGAGCTGATTAAAATTAATAATCTAAAACCTTATCTTCCAACATTAGTGAAAAATTCTAGATCTTTAGATCAGGCGAATGACTATTTAAAAAATACTTTTAATGGTTATGAGGAATGTAAACAACATATCTATGATGATTTTAATGAATTGTTCGATGTCTTGGAAAGTTTAGATACAACTCCATTAGACCATCTAGTGATGAATAAAATTGAAGGTTTAAGTTCTGATTACATTCATCAAATATGGGGTAAAGCTTTAGAAAGACGAAGTACAGATCCCGAAGGGGCAATTACGTTGTCGAGAACATTATTGGAATCTACTTGTAAGCATATATTGGATGACTTCAATGTTGATTATGGAAATAGTCCTGATATTAATCATTTGTACCGTCTATTAAACAAAAAGTTGAACCTATCTCCATCACAACATACAGAGCAAACTTTTAAGCAGATTTTGGGCGGTTGTAGTTCTATTGTTGAGGGATTAGGTGCATTAAGAAATAAAGTTGGTGATGCACATGGACAAGGGCAGAAGAATTTTAAACCATCTTCGAGACATGCAGAATTAGCAGTGAATTTAGCAGGAACCATGTCGGTGTTTCTTTTCTCAACTTGGGATATAAGAGCCGAGTCCGAAAAATTATCAAATTCTCATAAAGAGTAGTTCCATGCTCAAACTTATTTACTATGTTCCCGAATCACATCTTGAATCTACCAAACTTGCGATTTTTGAAGCAGGGGCAGGTGGTATAGGAAACTATGAACACTGTGCATGGCAGGTTTTGGGTACAGGCCAGTTTAAACCTGTAAAAGACGCAAATCCGTTTATAGGTGAGTTGGATGCTTTGGAGAAAATTCCAGAGTGGCGGGTAGAAACCATTGTTCCAGAGGAGAAAGCTGTCACTGTGGTAAAGGCTTTAAAATTAAGTCATCCCTATGAAGAACCAGCTTTTGAGTTTATTCAAATCGTGGATATTTAATCTTAAAAGAAGTTTGTGGCGGAGTCTTAAGGTTTAATATTTAATTGAGACTTTAACCTTCGGTTCGACCTACTTTTCTTTCGGGAAAAGTAGGCAAAACCATTGTCATCAGCAAAACTCGATTGCTTTTATCATATGATTAAATAAGTCGCAGAAACTCTATGATAGGTATTTAGGTTAGCTCGAACAGTTGCTGATGACCTTAACGCGTATCAAACTTTTGCAATCACTATAATTAAGGTAGCAACTAAACCTTCTGAATAAATAACTCACGATCAAAACGGTACTGCGGGAAAAATACACCGTCTTCTGCACGCTCACCTGCACCAATCACCATCACAGGGTATTGTTGATCATTCAGATTTAACAGTTTACGCACCAAAGGCTCATCAAAACCTTCCATCATACAACTATCGAAACCATAGGCACGTAAAGCTAGCACTAGGTTCTCACAAGCTAAAGCTGTAGTTTTACTTGCCCAAAGCTTAGCATCGGCTTGATTAAATGCAGTAACAGGAAGTTGTTTATCAAGTGTACGGGCTACTTTAAATGCAACTTTTTTGAAGTTACCCAATGCATTGAAATAACCTGTTTTATAGTTGTATGGAATAAAGCGGTAATACTTTTGAATCGCTGGTGGTGCTTCGGGAAATGGAAACTCGGTGATATTTAGTTTCGCCATCTCATCAACACGATCTGTTCTAGCGACACATACGATTAATTCGGATGCGGTTTTAGCAGCAAGTTGTCCTAAACACGCTTTAACCAGCTGCTTTTTCTTACTCGGATTTTGCACCACATAGAATGTCCAAGGCTGTAAGTTTGATGAATTGGGTGCAAGCAACGCTAAATCTAAGCATTCATCTAAAATTTCACTTGGAATCGGTTTATCCGTGAACTTACGTACTGAACGACGGCTTTGGATGACTTTCTTAAAATTTTCAACATCGATGTCTTGTGGGGCAGGCTCAAAGTAACGCTTTTTTTCTGTAGTGTTTGACATAAGAAGTTTTCCGAATAGGTTCTTAAATATTTTGGGACGGAAAATAAAAAAACAACTGTGTAATATGAAACACAGTTGTTTTTAGTGATTCAACGATGAACGATTAGTTGAATTGGGTGAAATCAGGTTTACGCTTTTGCATAAATGCTGATACGGCTTCCATCATTTCTGGAGAGCCGACACGATCCATGAAAATTTCAGCTTCATGATCAATCCAAGCCACAATTTCATTTACATTGTGCTTCATTAATGCCTTAGACTGCACTAAAGAGGCTAAAGGTAAAGCAGACAACTGTGCCGCTTTTTTAGCTGCTGCTGCATACACATCATCTTCAATACTATTCACAAGGTTTGCAGCAACTGCAGTTGCACTGTCAAACTTCTGAGCGGTCAGCAGTAATTCAGCAGCTTTGTGATAACCTGCTTGTTCTACCAATAATTTGCTTGAAGCACCTTCTGGAGATAAACCAAGGCTTACAAATGGAATCTGGAATAGGGCAGTGTTGTCGCTATAAACCAAGTCACAATGTAACAGGATCGTTACCCCAATACCAATCGCCACACCACGTACAGCCGCAATCAACGGTTTAGAAAATTTTGCCGCAGATTTAAGTAAAATAAATGGAGGGCCTTCAGCCGCAGGTGCTTGACCTTTTTGCGCTGCAGATTTCATAAAATCTTGCATGTCGTTGCCTGCGGTAAAGTCCGCGTCTTCACCACGTAGAATGACAGCACGAACGCTATTGTCTAGATCTGCTTCATCTAAAGCTTTTGCGATCCATAAATAAAGTTCGCCATACAACGCATTCTTTGCTTCAGGACGGTGAATGGCTAATGTCAGTACGCCATTGTCTAATTTTGCATTCAAATGTTGATGAGGTTGTTGAATACAGCTCAGTGTCATCGTACTATCCTTGCTAGAAAGTTTGATTTAATTTTATGGGCTCATTATGTCGCATAATTTTATGATCGACACAACTGACCAGTTCATAAAAAAGTAAAAGATTTATGCCATATACATTTGATTATCTCGTATTCATTGGTCGCTTCCAGCCATTTCACTTGGCGCATATGCAAACCATTAAGATTGCTTTAGAGCAAAGTGAAAATGTCATTTTGGCTTTAGGTTCTGCGCAAAATGAACGAAATACGAAAAATCCATTTTTAGCATCTGAACGTGAAGAAATGATTTTATCGAACTTTTCAGAAGCGCATCAAAAACGGATTCACTTTGTACATGTAATTGATGTTTATAATGATGTTAAATGGGTGCAATTGGTAAAAAAATTAGTGAATCATGTAGTCACACCTGATTCTAAAGTTGGACTCATTGGCCATTTTAAAGATGATTCCTCCTATTATTTACAGCTTTTTCCTGAATGGAAAATGGTTGAACTCGATAGCCTACAAGATGCGATGTCTGCAACACCTGTTCGAGAAGCTTATTATCGAGGTGATATTTTAGAGCAGGCGTTTCCACTGGGAACCAGTGATTTTTTACATAAATTCCAACAAAGTGAAATATATAAACAGTTACAACACAAATTTTTAACTCAGGACCCATCCAATTTAGACTAAGGTTCTCAGTCGAATAAAAATATTTCGACGAGGATCGAGTTCAATGGATAGAAAACAACAGACGAAACAGATTGCACGTCATGCGGTCATTAGAAATGCTTTGATGATTGCAGGTGTTACATTTGCATTCAGCACTCAAGTGCAAGCCCAGTCATGGACATTGACGCCTCAGAGTAATGTAGGCTTTGAAATTAAATCCTTGGGTGTAACCGTTGTAAGAGCTAAGTTTAATCGGGTGCAATCTAGTATGCAGTTTGATGCCAAAGCACCACAGCATGCTTCGACGCATTTTGTCATGGATGTAAATAGCCTAAGCTTGAGTAAACCTTCACTGAAAAATATGATTTTGGGTGAAGATTTGTTTTATGCATCCAAGTACAAAACCGCTAACTTTAAAAGTACCAGTTTTAAAGATTTGGGTAATGGTCAATATAATATTGCCGGAAACTTAACACTTCGCGGCATCACCAAGCCTGTTAGCTTTAGCACGACCCTAAAACCAAGTGCCAATAATGCCAATCTACTGGATGTCCAGTCCTCAGCCGTAATTAACCGAAGTGATTTTGGCATGAAAAAAGCCATTGCAGGTGTAGGCGAAAAAGTGAATATTCAACTGTCAGGGCAGTGGAAAGTGCAATAGAGGCTTAATATCTTAAAGACCTATATTCAGGGCTTTATTAATTCATCGCTGCGTGAGCCTGTTCAATCAAGAGATCTGTTAGCAGATTTAACTGCACCGACTGCTGTTTCCAATGATGCCAATACAAAGGCAAATCGATATTGAGTTGAGGATCCACCTCAACCAATGAGCCATCCGCCAAACGCGGTTTGGCTTGGTAATAGGGTAACCAACCGTAACCGAGTCCCATCGTAACCGCATCAAAAAATGCACTGGAAGACGGAATAAAGTGATGTGGATATTGAGTTGGATTGAGGCCAAACTTTTGTTGGATATACGCGGTGTGGAGTTGATCTTTTGCGTTAAAGATCAGTGCAGGAGCTGCACGTAGAGACACCCGGTTAACGCCTTGTTTAAACCATTGCTGTGCAAAAGTTGGGGTGGCGACAAAACGATAGTTCATATCGCCAATGTATTCGGCTACACAGCCTTTCATGGCTTGTGATTCATCTGTCACGCAGGCATTCACCAAACCGGCTTCAAGTAAGTGATGGGTTTGTGATTGGTCATCAACCTGAAAATGCACCACGATCTTTTGTTCAATTAATGTTGACTGTAGCAAGGGCAACAACCATGTCGCTAAGGAGTCGGCATTGGTTGCAATGTTGATTTGATAAAAAGCAGAGGTGTTCATATGACCAGTGAGGTTCTGAATGAAACTTTGCTCTAACAGTCGGCTATGTTGCAAATAATGTAGCAGCGATTGACCTGCTTGTGTCGGGCGGCAAGGTCTTTCGCGCACAATTAATAAATGCCCCAAACTTTTTTCTAGGCTTTGTACGCGTAAAGTGACGGCTGAAGCAGTAATGCATAGCTGTTCAGCAGCAAGGTCAAAACTTCCTGTTTCTGCTACAGCTAAAAATGCGTCGCATTGTTTATGATTCAGCATATCGGGACTCACTTTAAACTAAAAATATTTTAGTTATATTGATATTTTCTAAATAATACTTAATTTAACTAAAAATGAAAGATAATCCTGACATCATCAATTAAGTTGAAAAGTCAAAATGTTAAGTACATATGTACAAGGGCTTGCAGTTGGGATGAGCCTTATTATTGCTATTGGGGCTCAAAATGCATTTGTGCTAAAACAGGGGCTTAAAAAGCAGTTTGTTTTTTGGGTATGTTTTGTCTGTGCATTGTCGGATTCTATTCTAATTGTCTTAGGCGTTTCGGGTTTTTCAAAAGTGCTTCAGCACTATCCTGAAATTATTCAGTTTGCCAAATGGGCAGGGGCACTTTTCCTGTTTTGTTATGGATTCCAACATGCACTGCGGGCATTCAAATCACAGCAGGGCTTGGAGGCAAGTCCCATTGAAAAGCATCAACTAGTGAATATTGTTTTGCTGTGTTTGGCGCTGACTTGGCTTAATCCGCATGTGTATTTAGATACGGTTATTTTACTGGGTTCAATTTCAACACAGTTTGAGCAACCTGCGTACTTTGCTCTAGGAGCAGTGTGTGCGTCTTGGTTGTTTTTCTTTGCTTTGGGCTATGGGGCTCGTGTGCTTATCCCTATTTTTGCAAATCCGAAAGCGTGGAATGTGCTAGATGCGATCATTGCTCTGGTGATGTGGGGAATCGCCATTTCACTGCTTGCGAAATGAAAAGCGTGTGCAATAAAAAACTATAAATTAAAAAATCACAAAAAAACAAAGCCCGCATCTGCGGGCTTATGTACATTAAGCTTGTAATGCTTTTAAGTCTTCTAAAACTTGTTCAGCATGTCCCGCAGCTTTTACCTTACGATACTCTTTAACCAGCTTACCGTTATGGAAAATAAAAGTTGAGCGCTCAATACCCATCACTTTTTTACCATACATATTTTTTTCTTTAATCACATCAAAGTGTTTACACAGCACTTCTTCTTTGTCGCTAATTAAATTAATGGTTAAAGCCTGCTTTTCTGTAAAATTCTGGTGCGCTTTAACCGAGTCACGTGAAACACCAATGATTGTGGTTTGTAGGGCATCGAACTGATCTTTTAAACATGAAAAACCAACGGCTTGAGTTGTGCAACCAGGCGTTGAATCTTTCGGGTAAAAATACACAATCAGCCACTCAGTCGGCACTTCAGTTAAGTTCACTTCACCCGTTGTGGCTGGAAAGTTCTGATTTGGAAGTTGGATGGTATCAGTCATGTTCTATCCTTAAATGTCGCATTGTTCTAATTCAAGTGGTAAAAAGGCATAATTTTCGTGATACAGAATATCACCTTTAACGACCGAAAGTGGATGTTTGAAAATTGGGCCATCAATCACCGTGGTGTGGAATTCACCCGCTTCGCCGCATGGATCAATGCCTCTTGCAACAAGTTCATCGACATATTCAAGGCTAAGTACTTGACCTAAGTCTTCAACTTTCATGCCTAAGTTTAAGTTGACAGTAACGATGATGCTTTGAAATCCAAGTCGAATAAACTCATGCACAATGTCTAAACGTGGACATTGCCATAGTGGCATACATAAACTGAGCTTACTTTTATCACACACAGATTGATTCCATTCAGCATGTGCCATTAAATCAATATCGCCTGTGACTAAGGTTTCTGCTCCAAGAGCTTGAGCTTTTCGTAACAGTTGAATGAACTGGTTTTCATAGTCTTGCCACGTTGCAGAGGCACTGTAGATGGGAAGTCCAATTGCTTTTGCCTGCGCATGAATAATATCGAGAGACATCCCATGTGAGCGTGATTTCAGACCTTGCTCTTCTAACATGACAATTAATGCAACAGGTTCACCCATTTGCATAGCTTGGTATAAAGCAAGGCTGCTGTCTTTTCCACCACTATATGACGCAACAAATTTGCGATTTTGGGCGCGTGTATTCCATTCGGTGAGCATATTTTCAGGTTCTATCTATTTTGAACATATAAAAAAGCCTGCATAGAGCAGGCTTCATTCACATTCAGTGTGTCCCGTCCTGAAATAAGTTTACACCTTTAAGAGGCTTATTTTATGGAACATGAACGAGAACAAAGAGTTAAACGTACACAAGGTGATTATAGCTTTGCCTTTAAAATGATGGTTGTACATGAAGTAGAAAAAGGGCAAATTACTTATAAACAAGCTCAGGCAAAATATGGTATTCAAGGAAGATCAACTGTGCTGGTATGGTTACGCAAGCACGGACAACAGGACTGGACTTCGAATATGCCGCCTTCTTCTAAACGCCAATTAACACCCCAACAACGAATCCGCCAATTAGAAAAGCAGTTAGCCGCAGAAAAGCTTAAAACTGAATTTATTCAGGATGTGATTTATCACATTGATAAAGAATGTGGGACTGATCTTGGAAAAAAGTATACCGAGCACGTTTCAAAGATTGGCAAAGCCAAAGAGGACTAAGCGTTTCACGTTATTGTCAGTGGTTGGGAATCACCCGACAAGCTTATTATCAAGCAGAAAAACGTGCTCAAATGACTGCACAAGCAACTGAACAAATACTTGAGTTGGTTATGGAATATCGTTGTCTCATGCCAAGTATCGGAACACGTAAGTTGTATTGGCTTATTAAAGGCAAATTGTTGCAGCGTGGTTTAAAGTGTGGACGGGATCAGTTATTTAAAATATTGAAAGAGCATAATTTATTGATTCGCCCCAAGCGTCGCTATACAAAAACTACGGATAGCAAGCATTGGATGAAGAAGCATCCAAATTTATTAAAGGATTATTCAGCAGTGCAAGCCAACGAAGTCTTTGTTAGTGATATTACTTATGTTGAGAGTGCTGAAGGCGTACATTATTTATCATTGGTGACAGATGCTTATACCCGTCAGATTAAAGGTTATAAGTTATCGAATGATATGCGTGCGGAGAATGTTATGCAGGCTCTACATATGGCGATGCAGCATGTGACGGATCGAGCGACTAGGATGATTCATCATTCAGACAGAGGCTCTCAGTATTGCTCTGAGCTATATCAATCGGCATTGCACCATTATGGGATATGTCCTTCCATGACAGATGGATACCTTGCGAAACAGTGTTTCTCATATCAAAATGCATTAGCAGAGCGGATTAATGGAATATTAAAGCAGGAGTTTTTAACTACACGATGTCAAACCATGAAGGAGTTAGATCACTTAATTACGGAATCTATCATGATTTATAATTGCTATAGACCACATTTAAGTTTAAATATGAACACCCCGAATCAGATGTATGAGCAAACTAAAACCGAGCTAATTGCTTAACTCGGTTTGAAGTGGAATACTGTCAATCTATTTCAGGACAAGACAGTGAATTATTTTTTCGGAGCAGCTTTCATTGCTTCTTCAGTTAAAGATTTTAATTTACCTGTTAACTGTGGACCGAAACATGTTTGCAAGTCTTTATTTTGCTTTTGTACAAAAGCTAAAGTAGATGGGCTTTTCTTTTGGTTGATCGCACTTTGGATTTCCCATTTTTGTGCATTGGTCAACTTACCATCAGCTTCAACTGCACAAGTACAGTATTTGCTTACTTCTGCTGCGCTAAGCTTTTTGCTTTTTGCAGTTTCTTCTTTACAAACATTAATTAATGCCGATTTTACATTGCTGCTTTTATACGCTTCTTGTAATTTGTTCGATTCAGCAGCATTTGAAGCTGTAGCGAACAATGCAGCTGCAGACACCAATGTAGAAAGCAAAATGTTTGATTTTAAATTTTTCATAAACTGTACCTTGTCGTTACGGTATATAACGCGTTGGGTCTGTTACGCCAGCATCTGCAAAACCTTCTTTACGAAGACGGCAGCTGTCGCATTTCCCACAAGCACGTCCTTGGTCATCTGCTTGGTAGCAAGACACCGTTTGACTATAGTCTACGCCATGTTCTATACCTAAGCGAATAATATTTGCTTTGGATAAATGTAACAGAGGTGTTTCAAATTTAAGAGGTTTTCCTTCAACGCCAACCTTGGTTGCAAGGCGAGCCATGTTGGCAAATGCCTCAATAAATTCAGGACGACAGTCAGGATACCCTGAATAATCAACAGCATTAATACCAATCACAATGGCTTCGGCATCTAAAACTTCTGCTGCTGCTAGGGCATAAGATAAGAAAATCGTGTTACGTGCTGGAACATAAGTTACAGGAATACCGACTTGTTCATGATCTGGAACATCAATGCTATGGTCTGTTAACGCAGAACCGCCCAAATTACCTAAGTCGATATTAATGACACGATGTTCTACGCCTGCTTTTTTTGTCAGTTCGCGTGCAGCATCGAGTTCAGTGGTTGAGCGTTGACCATACATAAAGCTGAGCGCTGTACAGTCATACTGTGCTTGCGCCCATGCTAAACAAGTTGTTGAGTCTAAACCGCCAGATAACAAAACTATGGCACGAGGACGCATACAAATTTCTCCAAATATAAATTAAAGATGAATAGGCAATGTATTAACGACCAGTTTCGTCATTCCAAAGCAACTTGTGGAGTTGGAGTTGGAAGCAAACAGGGAGATGGTCTTCTAATATCCATTGCGCTAAGTCACGTGCAAGTTGAGGTAAACGAGCAGCACCTTTCTCAACGGCAAAAGCAGGAGAGAACCATACTGTGCTGACTTTTTCATTCAGTTTATAGTCTTCAACTTGCTGTTTTGACCACTCATAATCCTCACGGTTACAAATTACAAATTTGATTTGGTCGTGCTGGGTTAAATGGTCGAGATTCGAAAGCAAATTTCGTGCAACTTCGCCTGAAGTTGGGGTTTTCAAATCTAATACTTTTGAAACACGTAGGTCAACCTTAGACACATCTAAAGCGCCACTGGTTTCCAAAGAGACTTCACAGCCGAGGTCAGCAAGACGTTGCATTAAAGGCAAGGCATTGGGCTGTGCAAGAGGTTCACCACCTGTCACGCAGACATAAGGGGTTTTAAAATCAAGCGTGGTTTGAATAATCTGATCTAAAGATTGGCGTTCGCCACCTTCAAACGAGTAGGTCGTATCGCAGTAGGTACAACGTAGTGGACAACCGGTTAAACGAATAAAAACTGTTGGCAGTCCTGAGGTGTTGGCTTCTCCTTGCAAAGAATAAAAGATCTCCGTGATACGTAGACCCGCAGAAGGATCAGAAACAGGGATAGCAGAAGATCGAAGCGTATTCATAGCAAAATTAAACCACAGGTTAGAAAAACAAAAATCTCTACGGCTAGTCTTAACCGTAGAGATGAGGAACTTTAGTTCCGAACGACAACGAAAAATTATTCGTCGCGTAGTAAATCGTTCAAGCTCGTTTTAGAACGTGTTTGTGCATCTACTTTTTTCACGATGATTGCAGCATACAGACTATAAGTACCACATTTAGAAGGTAAGCTACCTGCAACTACAACAGAACCTGCTGGTACACGGCCGTAGTGAATTTCGCCAGTTGCACGGTCAAAAATCTTAGTCGATTGACCAATGAACACGCCCATAGAAATTACAGAACCTTCTTCTACGATCACGCCTTCTACGATTTCAGAACGTGCACCGATGAAGCAGTTGTCTTCAATAATCGTTGGGTTCGCTTGAAGTGGCTCAAGAACACCACCAATACCTACACCACCAGATAGGTGAACATTTTTACCAATTTGAGCACATGAACCAACAGTCGCCCATGTGTCAACCATGGTGCCTTCGTCAACATATGCACCAATGTTCACATAAGAAGGCATTAACACCACGTTTTTCGCTTGGAAAGAACCTTTACGGGCAACCGCAGGAGGAACAACACGTACGCCAGCCGCTTTAAACTGTTCTTCAGTCCAACCTGTAAATTTAGTATCTACTTTGTCGTAGAATTGAAGGTCACATGACTCAATTGGTTTGTTGTCATTTAGTTTGAATGATAAAAGCACAGCTTTTTTCACCCATTGATGAACAACCCACTCACCATCAATTTTTTCAGCAACACGTAATGTCCCGTTATCTAAACCAGCAATGACTTCTTCAACTGCTGCACGAACTTCAGCAGGACAGTCCGCTGCTGTAAAATTCGCACGGTCTTCAAACGCTTGTTCAATAATTGTTGAAAGCTGAGACATGATCTTCCTTCCAGAAAAAAAATTTTCCTGATTTTACACTAAATTGTGCAGAGAATAGATGAAAAAACAGCATAGGATCGGAAATAATAATGAATGATTGGAAATAAGACTTTTAGAGCTGTTTGAGTAGAGGCGTTAAGTAAAGAATTGCGATTTACAACAACAATAAAACCTAAAATGTATCAAAAAATAACAAAAATAGCCCAAATCTTGAATAAAAAACAGTCCAAGACTGTTCTAAGATGACTTCATCAAAAAATGGTAATTGATGTAAAAATATCTTTGCTTGGAGGAGAAAAAACATGAAATCATTACGTTTAGTTGCAATCGCAGCAGCAATGTCGGCGGTCGCAGGTACAGCTTTTGCTGATGATGCAGTCGTAAAAGATGGTTATGCTTTTGACCAAAATAAACTCATTCCTACTGGTGTTCGTGCTGAAGTCGGTACAACAGGTTATGGTGGTGCTTTGTTGTGGACAGCTAACCCATATGTAGGTTTAGCGTTAGGTTACAACGGTGGTGACATTTCATGGTCAGATGATTTGTCTATTAATGGCACTAAATATGACATGGATATGGATAACAAATTGGCTTATTTAAATGCTGAGATTCGTCCATGGGGTGAAAGTACTAACCGTTGGGCACAGGGGATGTACGTTGCAGCAGGTGTGGGCTACGTTGATAATCAGTATGATTTAACTAAGCGCGTGGGTACAAATGCATCGGTAGAAGTAGACGGTAGCCGCTTCAATGGTGGTGCAAACGGTGTTAACATTGATGGTAAATTAAGTTACGATAACCAATTTGCTCCTTATGTCGGTTTAGGTTTGGCGCCAAAAATCAATGAAAACTGGGGAGTGTTTGGTGAAGTCGGTGCTTATTACACTGGTAATCCAGACGTAAATCTAAATTCTAGTAATCCTGGGTTGATCGGAAGTGATGGCCGTACTCTTGGTGCAGCTCTGAGTACTCAAGAAAATGATATTTCAGAAAAAGATAAATATAAATGGTTGCCAGTAGCGAAACTAGGTGTAAGTTACCACTGGTAATATCCATTAGCTTTAGCTAAACCTCAAAAAACGAGCTTCGGCTCGTTTTTTGTGTCTTAAAAGCGGTGTGCCAATTTCAAATGATAAACCCAAGCATCACGTTGTTCGAGTGAAGAAAAACTTGAGATTTGCGTGATTAACGACTGTGGTTGTGTCTTTTCTGGTTTGGTAAAGTACAAATAATGCAGACCCGCAATCATAAACGTTTTAGGGTTAAAGTGATAAACCGCGCCCTTACCCACACCAACATAGCCGTCTACAGGGTTTAAGCTTGAGGCAGGATTACCCGCACCAGAATCCCACAATCCTTCCACCGCAGTGATCCATTTGGATGACCATTGATGGGCAACTCCCAAACGGGTCGACCATTGATTCTTTTGGTAATCAATCAGGTTGAACTGATTACCTAGTCCTTCAGATTGCAGAATTGCAGCAAATTGAGTGGGCTGAATTTTAAAATCTTGCCAATTGACCCATCGCAATGATCCATACAGAAAATTTTGCGCAGGTAAACCTGTGTGAAAATCTAAATTCACCGATTCTGGGGTCTGAATTTCCGTTGCTTGTTGTGGTGCAATCTCTAAAGGAAATCCCCAAAAACTTTCGCTTGCATTGGTCCTGTGTTTGATTTTAGCGCGATAGGTAATTGCTGTATTAAATGCATATTCAGGAATTTGGTAGCTTACACCTGCTAACCAACCCCACGCATGGTCTTTGGGAAAATGCGCGTGATAATCAAAAAAGGTATAGTCAACTTGTGTACCAATTTTCAGATCACCTGAAAATGACTGGTAACTCAGACCTGTAAAGAGGTTCCAATGTTGTGTGGGTTGATAGCCAATGAGCGCTGTAATATTTCTTGAGTCAAACTTAATATCTGCGTTTTCTATAGGTAAGGGTTCACCTGAAAGAATAGGACTATAGTGATAATCCACATCAGCAAAATAAGGTTGGTCAAATAATAACGCCACAGAAATTTGTGGATGTGGTTGTAATTTTAATGCAGCTTGGATGAATTGTTGATGATTGACTAAATTGCCTGTTGAAAAATCTTGAACGCCTAATTCCGCAATATTTTGTTGATGCTGGACCTGACCTGAAATATTGGTATCCACGTGTAGCAAAGCAACTTCCGCATAATTACCTTTTTCAAATAATGCATGTACCGATTGAGCGCTACGTTCTAAAGCTGCGGCAGAGGCATAACTTAGCGGCAGGACATACAGCAATCCGACAAAAATGTGAAATTTCATGTTGCGTCCTTGATCTAAATTATAGAATCGTGTTTAAAATCAAATTACGTTTTTTATTTTTGATTATATTTTATTCACTTTTCTTATGAATTAAAATCATTATTTTGATTATTTCTAGGTGTATAGAATCAGCAAGAGTTTTACTAAAGATCAAAAAAGAGAGCCTAGGCTCTCTTATGTATTACTGTTTTATTCTTCGGGATAGGCTATACGTTTTAAAGCTTTAATATCGGCATTTGGTGCACATAAAGAAATAAACTCATAGCCATAGCCACGTAGTAAATGTCCTTTGCGAACCGCAATCCATGTGGTGTTTAGCCCAAAAATATCAGTTGGAATTTGTTTTAAACGATAGTCACGTTCAACGTCATAAGCCACATTATTGACAATACCAACGCCCATATTCAGTTCAACATAGGTTTTAATCACATCGGCATCTAAAGCAGACATTACGATGTCGACATCCACACCTGCATCTTCAAAAGCTTTGTCAATTTTTGAACGGCCTGTGAAACCGCCGTGATAGGTAATCAGTGGATATTCCGCCAAGTCTGTAATACTAATATTTTGTTTGCTTGCCAGTGGGTGGTTTTGAGGGGTAATAATGCTGTGTTGCCAATTATAGAACGGTACACTAGCCAGATTGTCCTCAGTGGTGAGTGACTCAGTTGCAATACCAATATCAGCTTCACCTTGTAAAAGCATTTCGGTAATTTCAACAGGGCTGGCTTGTTGCAAAATAAGATGAACTTTTGGAAACTCTTTTTTGAATTGATTGACAATCGGCGGTAGCACATAACGCGCTTGCGTATGTGTAGTCGCAATCGTCAAAGTGCCTTCATCGACACGGTTAAAATCATCTGCAAGACGTTTAATATTGTCTGCGTCGACCAACATGCGTTCAACAATGCCCAGTAGTGCTTGACCTGGTTCAGTTAAACCCAGTAAGCGTTTCCCTTTACGAATAAAAAGCTGTACGCCTAATTCATCTTCTAGGTCTTTGATGTGCTTACTGACGCCTGACTGAGAGGTATATAGTGCAGCAGAGGCTTCGGTGAGGTTGAAGTTTTGTCTCACCGTTTCTCGAATAATTCTGAGTTGTTGAAAGTTCATAGTTTTGGATCTCTTTTATGATGAATGAGGCATTCAACATGCCCCATTCAATTGGTCTTAAGCCGCAGGTTTTGCAAATAAATGCAAGTTTGATGGGCTTAACCATACCGTTTGATTCGGTCTAAATTGGTGTAATTTTGCTTCTTCAGAAGTCAGTGAAATTTCAATCAGTTTGCCTTGACGATCATGGAGTTCTGCAACCACTTTGCCCGCGATCCATAATTCTCGAACGAACGTTGCTTGGATGGCATTGTCTTGCGGCTGTGCATGGATCCTTAATTCATCTGGACGAGCAAAAGCAATCACGTCACCCGAAGGTGCATTGCGTAAAGAGTCTAATTGAATACGGTCTTCACCAATTTGGATCGTCCCTGCGTTATTTTGACCTTCAAAACGGTTTGCTTGACCTAAGAAGTCGAACACAAACGGCGTTGCTGGCTTTTCATACACTTCGCGGGGAGAACCAATTTGCTCGACGTTCCCTTTATTCATCACAATGATTTGATCTGCGACTTCCAAAGCTTCTTCTTGGTCATGCGTTACAAAGATTGAGGTGATATGAAGTTCATCATGCAAAGTACGTAACCAACGACGGAGCTCTTTACGTACTTTTGCATCCAAAGCACCAAAAGGTTCATCCAGTAACAGTACGCGTGGTTCAACTGCTAAAGCACGTGCCAGTGCAATACGTTGACGCTGGCCGCCTGAGAGTTGTGCTGGGTAACGATCTGCCAAGAAGCCCAATTGGACTAAGTCCAGCAAACGCGTGACACGTTTTTTAATTTCAGCTTCAGATGGGCGTGTTGCACGTGGGCGAACGCGGAGACCAAAAGCAATATTGTCAAATACGGTCATATGGCGAAACAAGGCATAGTGCTGAAATACAAAACCAACTTCACGTTCACGTACGTGTACATTGGTTGCATCTTCACCTTCCAAGATGACTTGGCCGCCATCTGCGGATTCAAGCCCTGCAATAATACGAAGCAGGGTGGTTTTACCACAGCCTGATGGGCCGAGTAATGCAACCAATTGACCATCAGGAAAATCGAGAGAAATGTTATTCAGCGCATGGAATGCACCAAAGTGTTTTTCAATATTTTTAACTTGAATACTCATGAGGTCATTCCTTTAAACTGTTGAATCATTATGTTTGTTTTGCTTTTCTTGGCGAATCTCAACCCATGTTTTTAAAACAAGAGTCACAATCGCTAAAAGCGCCAAGAGTGAAGACACAGCAAAAGCCGCACTGAAGGTATATTCGTTATAGAGAATCTCGACATGTAAAGGTAAAGTATTGGTTTCACCACGAATATGACCTGAAACGACCGATACCGCACCAAACTCACCCATAGCACGTGCATTACACAGAATGACGCCGTAAATTAAACCCCATTTGATGTTGGGTAGGGTTACTTTCCAGAAGGTTTGCCAGCCTGATGCACCCAGCACAATAGCAGCTTCTTCTTCTTCCGTACCTTGAGCTTCCATGAGCGGAATAAGTTCACGTGCAACAAAAGGAACGGTGATAAAGATCGTTGCTAATACAATGGCAGGAACGGCATACAGAATTTTGATGTCATTATCCATAAGCCAACTACCAAACCAGCCTTGCGTACCAAAAATCAGTACCAGCATTAAACCCGCGATAACAGGGGATACTGAAAATGGCATATCAATAATCGTGGTTAAGATGGATTTGCCACGGAAGTTAAATTTGGCCACACACCAAGCGGCTGCAACACCAAATACGACATTCAGTGGGACTGCAATCACCGCGGTTAATAAAGTGAGTTTGACTGCGGAGAGCGTGTCTGGATGAACCAAGGCTTGTGCATAGACGCCGACTCCTTGTTTAAAGGCCTCAACGAACACCAAAATCAGCGGTAAGATCAAACAGCTCAAAAAGAACAGTAGGGCAATCGTAATTAGTGTGTAGCGAACCCAAGTTGGTTCACGTGTTGCATCACGCGATTGTAGCTTTTCAGCCAGCGCATTACTGTTGATATTCATCGTGCTGTTCTCCCTGTACGACGGCTTGCCCATGCTTGTAACAAGTTAATCAGGAATAAAATGGCAAAAGACAACACCAACATGACGACAGCAATCGTGGTTGCACCTGCATAGTCATATTCTTCTAAGCGCGAAATAATCATGAGTGGTGCAATTTCTGTTTTAAACGGTTGGTTCCCAGCAATAAAGATCACTGAACCATATTCACCGACGCCACGAGCAAAGGCAAGTGCAAAACCTGTGATGAGTGCTGGAAATAAAATCGGCAAAATCACTTTGGTCACAATCTGTAAACGGTTGGCACCTAATGCTGATGCAGCTTCTTCTAACTCTGTTTCCAAGTCACTGAGAACAGGTTGCACAGTCCGTACCACAAAAGGAATACCAATAAAAATTAGTGCCAAGGTAATACCAATTGGGGTGTAGGCCACTTGAATCCCTAAAGGCTCAAGATACTGACCGATCCAACCTGTAGGCGCATAAAGCGAGGTGAGTGCAATACCTGCAACCGCGGTGGGTAAGGCAAACGGCAAGTCGACCAAGGCATCTACAATGCGTTTACCCGGAAAACGATAACGAACCAAACACCACGCTAGAAGGAGACCAAAAACCACATTAATAAACGCGGCGATCAGGGCTGTACTAAAACTGAGCTGCAAAGATTTTAAAATACGTTCTGAACTTAAAATTTCCCATAACCCATCCCAACCAATGCCTAAAGATTTAATGAAAACAGCGGACAATGGAATAAGAACGATTAATGACAAATATGCTAGGGTAAAGCCTAGAGAAAGACCAAATCCTGGCAGCACTCGGGATCGCTGCGACATGATTACTCCTCAAAGAGAGAAAGCTGACCTAAAAAGAGTCAGCTCAAATAAAACTGAATTTCGGCACAAGTATCATTTGCAGCGTTTAAATTGCAAATTTAAATAAATACTTGCTTTCATTGTAAAAACTAATGTTTTTTAGCACATTTTCTGAAATCAAAAAATCATAAATTTCAGGGAATGGCCCAAAACCTGACGCAACATTAATATGTCCGACTTGGCCCAAGTTCTTAGGCCTAATTTTCCATGCTTTTGCCAGTTGCAGCGCATCTTGAAAATTGAGCCAAGGATCATTTTCACTGATGATCATTTGGGTAGGAACTTGTAGCTTGAGTTGGTGGAAATACTGTTGATAGTCATTTTGGCTATCACGAGCAAAACCAGCATCACCAAAGCGAGCAGGGTTGGCCGGTGCAACCAGAACTAAATTTTTAATGTTTTGATTTAGTTCAGGATACTGTGCTAAAGCCGCGACTGTAGTTAAACAACCAAAGCTATGTGCCACAATTTGAATCGGTTCCTGAATGGCTTGAACCGTTTTGATAAATTGCTCAATCCACTCATGGAGTACGGGTTTATTCCAATCCTGCTGCTGTACACGAGAGCATGACTTGAGCTGACGTTGTAACCACGATTGCCAGTGGTCATGTTCACTTCCACCCACGCCCGGTACAATTACAGTATGAATCATGTCGATGCTCCCTTACAGCTATTTACTGAACTCGGTTTTATTTCGTCGTATTGGCTTTCACAATTTGGTCAAATACACCACCATTTTCAAAGTGCTGTTTTTGTACCTTAGTCCAACCGCCAAATTCTTTATCAATGGTCACCAACTTCAACGGTTTGAATGTGGTTGCATATTTTTTCAAGACGCTTGCATTACGTGGGCGATAGAAGTTTTTCGCCGCAATTTCCTGTCCAGCAGGTGAATACAAATAGTTGAGATATGCTTTCGCCAGATTCAGATTGCCATCTTTTTCCGCATTCTTTTCAACAATGGTAACGGGTGGTTCTGCCAAAATAGATAACGAAGGCGTCACGATTTCAAACTTACCTGGTTGTTCACGAATCGCTAAATGTGCTTCGTTTTCCCATGCTAAGAGAACATCACCGATACCGCGTTCAGCAAAGGTTGTAGTTGCGCCACGTGCCCCTGAATCCAGTACTTTGGTGTTTTTATAAATTTTACGCACGAATTCTTGTGCTTTTGCATCGTTACCCGCAGGTTGATGCTTTGCCCAAGCCCAAGCTGCTAAGTAGTTCCAGCGTGCACCACCTGAGGTTTTTGGATTTGGTGTAATAATGCCAACACCTGGCTTAACGAGGTCGCCCCAGTCTTTAATGCCTTGAGGGTTACCTTTACGGACGAGGAATACGATAGTTGAAGTATATGGTGTCGAGTTATTAGGTAGTTTCTTTTGCCAGTTGGTCGGTAAAAGCTTTGCTTTTTCAGCAATTACATCGATATCTGCTGCAAGAGCAAGTGTCACAACATCTGCACCTAAACCATCAATGACCGAACGGGCTTGTTTACCTGAGCCGCCGTGAGACTGTTTGAAGTTAATGTCTTGTCCTGTGCGTTGTTTCCAATAAGCGCCAAACTGTTTGTTGACATCTTCATACAGTTCGCGTGTTGGATCATACGACACGTTAAGGAAATCTTTTGCTGCAACACCAAAAGATGTGACTGAAACTAGCGCTGCTAGTACCCCAATTTTTAACTTAGATAAGCTCATGTGAGACCTCAAATTTTAAACGTTTTTAAACATGAGGCAAGAATACTGCTAGTCTTATTGCTAAAAAAATAATAAAAAATGAACTTTATATGAATAAAAAAGAAAAAGAGTTCGGCTTAGAATTCATTAAACTAAAGCAGAAAATTGTTTCAGGGTAGATTGGCATGCATTGCTATAAAAATGCACAAGAAATCAAACAAATAGAGTTATTAGATCGTGCATTTCACTATGGAGATGGTTGTTTTAGTACAGCGCGTATCCGTGAGGGTGTGATTGAGCTAGAGCCTCTACACATAGCACGCTTGAAATTGGCCTGTGAAAGACTGCTGTTGTCAGCAGATTTAGCCTTTATTCAGCACAGCATCGTGCAATTAAAACAAACCCATGCACACTTAAATGGCACTCTGAAAATTATTATTAGTCGGGGTGAAGGGCAGCGTGGTTATAGTTTGCCCACACATCCTGCTGACGTTTGGGTGTTTTTCTATCCGCAAGCATCAGAGGCTTTGACATACAGCGAAATTGATTCAGGGGTACTGCAACATGCGATTGGGTTGAATATGCCGCAAATGGTGGGTGTGAAAAGCTTAAACCGTTTAGAGCAAGTCTTACTCAAGCATGAAGCAGAACAACACGGTTGGTTGGAAGCGTTGGTCACAGATGTGCAAGGTTCTGTCGTTGAAGGTGTGAGCAGTAATTGTTTCATTCTGCTAAATGATCGATGGATTAGTCCTGAACTTCGTTATAATGGCGTACATGGTGTCATGCGTGCCGAAATATTGGCACGGATGCAGCAACAAGGAATGAGCTGTGAGCTGAGAATGATTGATATGGAAGAAATTCCACGCTTTCAAAGTTTATTTTTCTGCAATGCCTTGAGTCCTATGAAAATAGCCAAAAGTCTGAATCATCAGTATTTAGATGTTCAGCCGTGTATAGATTTGTTCCATCGTCTTCAACTTAATCAGATGCAGTAGTATGTCCGCAGCCAAAACCAAATCGAAAAAGAAAACGCAACCACCCCAACGCAAAGTGAAAGGGTTGTTATTGATTGCTGTGAGCATCATTGTTTTATTGATGATTGTACTGTGGTCGAGTTTGTTTAAATCTTATCCTGTCGAGGGTAAAAAACAGTTATTGGCAATTAACTCTGGCGATACCTATTCCGGTTTTATTGACCGCTTAGCCAAAGAAGACATGGCTAGTTTTCCTATTATTTTAAAGCTTTACCAAAAAATATTTATTCATGACACGTTGAAAGCCGGTGTTTACGAAGTGCGTGAAGGTATGAGCATTCGCCAAGTTTTGGATATGATTTCCAATGTCGATAATGCCGAGATGAACCGTATATTGGTGATTGAGGGGACGACCTTTAAACAGCTGATCGAGGCGTTGAAAAAGGATGCATTGGTTAAAAAGGAAGTCTCCAATTTACCCATGGATCAGCTTTTAAAAGCATTAGATATTCCGTATACGCATGCTGAAGGACTTTTTGCCCCCGATACTTACTTCTTCGCCAAAGGGGAGTCAGACAAAAAAATCTTAACGGATTTATACAAACGCCAAATGAAAGCTTTAGATGAAGCGTGGGCAAACCGTGCGGCAAATTTGCCGTATAAAGACAAATATGAAGCCCTGATCATGGCCTCTATCATTGAAAAAGAAACCAATGTTGACCGCGAACTGGAGCAAGTTTCAGGTGTGTTTGCGCGTCGTCTTCAACTCGGCATGCGTTTGCAAACGGATCCGACCGTGATTTATGGCATGGGCGATAAATATACAGGCAATATTACCCGCCAAGACTTGCGTACTCCAACGGCCTATAATACTTATACCATCAATGGTTTACCTCCTACGCCAATTGCTTTACCAAGTAAAAAAGCCATTGAAGCTACCATGCACCCAGATAACAGTAAAAACATCTACTTTGTTGCAACGGGCAATGGTGGGCACACATTTAGTGAGACTTTAGAGCAGCACAACCAAGCTGTAAAAGAATATCTCAGCGTTTTAAAAACCAAGAAGGATGAATAGATGTTTATTAGTTTTGAGGGCACAGAAGGTGTCGGTAAAACCACACTGATTCGCAAAATTTATGAGCATCTAGAGCAACAAGGTCAGCAAGTTGTTTTAACCCGTGAACCGGGTGGTACTGCGATGGCAGAGCAAATCCGTGCCTTGTTATTGTCAGTCAATCATGAAGAGCCGATGGCAAATGATACAGAGTTACTACTGATGTATGCAGCTCGGGCACAGCACTTACAACAAGTGATCGTGCCTGCATTGACTGAACATAAAACAGTGCTATGTGACCGTTTTACCGATGCGAGCTTTGCTTACCAATGTGCAGGTCGCGGTCTAAGTCGGTCAAAGCTACAACTGCTAAATGATCACTTCGTGAGTTATATGCCGAATATTACGTTTTGGCTTGATGCGCCGATCGAAACAGGCATGTCGCGCGCCCGTGAGCGTGGTGCTTTAGACCGCTTTGAACAAGAAAAAATTACTTTTTTTGAAAAAGTGCGAGCAGGTTATCAAGAGCTCTGGGAGCAGTACCCTGAACGGGTCAAACGTTTAGATGCAACTCAGTCACCTGAACAGGTTTTTGAACAAGCATTACAACATTTGACCTAAAAAAGATTGCCGAATGATTATTTCAGGACTGTAGTGAAATGAGTTTTTCTTTTATAGTCAGGCATAAAGGACTGTAAGTAGCAGGAAAATGAAAAGTAATTTAACTGAAATTGTTGCTTTTTTAGAAAAGGAATTTCCGCAAAGTTTAGAAAAATGTCATATCGAATCTGTCACTGAGCGCGCAGCAACAGTCGTGTATCAGGTAGATGAGCGCGATTTGCGACCGGGTGGAACGGTTTCAGGCCCAACCATGATGACTCTTGCAGACTATGCATTGTATATCGCTATTTTAGGGGAAATTGGGTTGGTCGGTTTAACCGTGACCACCAATTTATCGGTCAACTTTCTAAGTAAACCCGCAGCATCTACAAATATCCGCGGTGAATGTAAGTTAATGAAAGTTGGCAAAGCATTGGTGGTTGGGGATGTGTGGTTGTATTCAGTGGGTAAGGATGAACCCATTGCACATGTGGTGGGAACTTATTCTATTCCACCCAAATCCTAAAAAATGTCTGAATAAAAAAGCCTGACGAATCAGGCTTTTTTTAAATTAGTTATTCACTAAAGGGGTTTCAACTTTAAAATTTAAAGGGGTGAGTACGGTTTTACGCAGTTCATTCGACAGTTCAGGGTAATCTAAAGTGTAGTGTAGACCGCGCGATTCTTTACGCTCCATAGCACAACGCACGATCATTTCAGAGACTAAAACCAAATTACGCAGTTCGATCAGATTTTTGCTGACTTGGTAATCTTGGTAATACTCGGTAATTTCTCGCTTCAACATTTCAATGCGGTGTAGCGCACGTTCAAGACGTTTCGTAGTACGCACAATGCCGACGTAGTTCCACATGGTTTGACGGAGTTCATCCCAGTTCTGCAAAATCACCACATCTTCATCAGGATTCATCACTTGTGAGTCATCCCAAGACGGAGCAGTTGGGGATTGGTAATTTGAATCAAAACTTTTTTCGATGTGCTCTGCTGCACTCATGCCATACACAAAACACTCTAACAGTGAGTTACTGGCCATACGGTTGGCGCCATGCAAGCCAGTATATGAGGTTTCCCCAATTGCATAGAGACCAGTAATGTCAGTTTGACTATGTTCATCAACTACCACACCGCCACAGGTATAGTGCGCAGCAGGAACAACAGGAATCATTTCCTTGGTAATGTCGATGCCGAGTTCGAGTAAGCGTGCATACAAGGTCGGAAAATGTTCTTTAATGAAACTTTCGGGCTTATGGCTAATGTCGAGCCATACGTGACGAATTCCTAAGCGTTTGATTTCATAGTCAATAGCTCGCGCCACAATGTCACGTGGGGCAAGTTCTGCGCGTTCATCAAAGCGCAACATAAAGCGTTCGCCATCGGGTAAACGTAAATAAGCACCTTCACCACGCATTGCTTCAGTAATGAGGAAAGAACGCGCTTGTGGGTGGTATAAACAGGTTGGGTGAAATTGGTTAAATTCCATATTGGCCACGCGGCAACCTGCACGAAATGCCATGGCAATACCATCGCCCGTTGCAATGTCTGGGTTCGAGGTATACAGATAGGCTTTCATGGCACCGCCACACGCCAGCGCGGTAAAAGGGGCTAAAAAGGTATGTACTTTTTCAGTCTTTTCATCGAGTGCATACAGGCCTAAGGCACGATTTTGTTCTTCCAAGCCCAGTTTTTGAGAGGTAATTAAATCGATGGCGATGTAATTCTCAAAAATGGTGATGTTGTCTTTTTCAATCGCACGTTCCACTAAGGTAGTTGAAATGGCACGACCTGTAGCATCTGCGGCATGAATAATACGGCGTTGAGAATGTCCACCTTCACGCGTTAAATGCAATTGCTCTTGATCATCAAGGGTAAACTGCACGCCGTGTTTCAGTAGAAAATCAACAGAAGGTTTACCGCCTTCAACGGTTTGCTTTACGGCCTCGGTCTCACACAAGTGAGCGCCCGCAATCATGGTGTCATCAATGTGCTGTTCGATGGAATCCGTTTCATCTAAAACAGCGGCAACGCCACCTTGTGCATAGAAGGTACTTGCATCGGTCAGGTTTGATTTTGCAAGAACAGCAATATTGAAATGTTGAGGCAACGATAAGGCTAAGCTCAGGCCTGCACCGCCACTTCCCACAATAATCACATCAAAATGATGTGTTGTGTTTAAATTAGACATGTCCATCAGCTAATTTGGAAAAAGTTCGCTAATGACAGCGCTTTTTTCACGAAAAGGCAAGGGTAAAATCTCTACAATTGATGGGAAATATAAATAAAGAACGTATTTTTTAAGCAAATTTTAAGCTCTTGTTTATACAAACATAATAGAACATATTATTACCCAAGATAGACAAAGATTATGCTAAAAACGCTAATACATAAATTGATAACAAACATATAGGTCAATACTTGATATGAAAAGTCGCGCGATACAAACTGGTTTTTTTGCTGTTGCATGCACAATGGCTACGGTGCAAACACAAGCAGCACCTGTTGATTTCTCAAACTTGGTTGAGCAAGTCAGCCCTGCGGTAGTGAGTGTAAATGTGGTTAAAAAGATGACTCAAGAAGAGTTATTGCAGCAGCAAATACCTGAGATTTTGAAGCGTTTTTTTGGTAATCAAGTCATTATTCCGCAGCAGCAAGCGCCGCAAGAAAAAACGGCTTATGGCAGCGCATTTTTTATTAGTAAAGATGGGTATTTACTGACAAACCACCACGTCGTAGAAGATGCATCGAAAGTCACGATTATGTTTAATGACCGTCGTGAACTGGATGCGACTGTGGTAGGTAGTGATGAACGAACTGATGTGGCCTTGCTTAAGGTGAATGGTACGAATTTTCCATCACTCCGCGCAGGCAATGTTGATCAACTACGTGTAGGCGAACCTGTGCTTGCGATCGGTTCGCCCTTTGGTTTTGATTACTCGGCTTCAGCGGGAATCGTGAGTGCGAAAATGCGTAATATGATGGGGGAGACATCGGTACCCTTCATTCAAACCGATGTGGCTCTCAACCCAGGAAACTCAGGTGGTCCGTTATTTAACCAGCAGGGTGAAGTGGTTGGAGTGAACTCGCGTATCTTCAGTGGTACGGGCGGTTATATGGGGCTGTCTTTCTCGATTCCCATTGATGTCGCAATGGATATTGCTGACCAACTTAAGAAAACAGGTAAAGTTACGCGCTCTTATTTAGGCTTCAATCTACAAGATTTAGATCGAAATTTGGCAGAGTCTTATAATTTGCCAAAACCTGAAGGTTCGCTGATTACCAATGTTCAGCCAAATTCACCTGCACAGAAAGCGGGGCTAAAAGCAGGCGATATTATTTTAAAATTCAATGGAACGCCGATTTCGCGTACCTCTGAGTTATTGAACTATTTAAATCGTACCATGCCAAATCAAACGGTACAGCTTGAAGTACTGCGTGATGATAAAAAGCGGAATATATCAGCAACACTCACCACTGCACCAGATGATACACCTGCAAAATCAGATGTAGTTACACAAAGTAAAGGGCCTGTGTTAGGTATTGCTATCCGAAATTTAGCACCTGCTGAATTGTCACAGCTCAATGTGAAAGGTGGTGTGTTAATTCAAGAAGTGAAACGTGGCGGTGCAGCAGCACAGTCAGGTATGGCGGCTGGTGATGTGGTCACTCACATTAATAATAAAGTCGTAAAAGACACCAATGATTTTGTCCAAGCGGCGTCTGAGTTGAAAAAAGGTCAGGTTGCCCGCGTTGGAATCATCCGACAAGGCACACCAGCCATTTTAGGGATGCGCATCCAATAAGCGAAAAAAACCACTCTTCGGAGTGGTTTTTTATTTTTTGCAATTTGATGATGTCTGTTATTTGCGTACACTGCCATCTTCATAGGGATATTTAGATTCAATAGAGTGTTTATGAGTAGTATTTTTGACTTAAGACTTCAGGTACAAGCAGAACATATCGACCAGTTAGGCCATGTGAATAATGTGGTTTATATGCATTGGATGCAGGATGTCGCAACAGCACATATTGATGCATTGGGTTTAGGCTTAAAAGAATATATCGAGTTAAAACATGCCATGGTTGCGGTTGAGCATCATGTACAGTACCGAAAAGCTGCATTTAAAGAGGATGAAATAATCTTACGCACATGGTTTGACGATATAAACGCATTATATTCATCGCGCCAATATGTGTTTTATAGACCCAAAGACAATAGCATTTTATTTGTTGCTCAAACTAAGTGGGCTTGCGTAGAGATTGAAACAGGACGCGCGAAACGTATGTCACCTAGTTTTACCCAAGCTTACCAACCGCTTGCAAAAGATGTGAATGCCTTAGATTTTTCAATGGATTATTCAAAAAGCCCAGTGAAAAGCGAAAACATGTAAAAAAGCGTCAGAGTTGTGAAAAGGAAGCGTATTAATATGGATACTTTAAAAAAACCATCTGTTATAATCCTTCGCAATTTCTATTCGGCTTTTGTTGTGCATCAAAATTTGTCTGCATAACGCTTCATTTTGTTCAAGGTAGCCCATGGCGCAAGCTAAAAAATCTGTTGATATTAAAAATATCCGTAATTTCAGTATTATTGCTCACATTTATGACTGACATTAAGAAGCCATAAGACACAACTCGACGCATTAAGCCATGAAACTCAATAAAAGCCTTTAATTAGGCTTTTTTTATGCGTCACTATAAGACACAATGAAACACTAATGGAAACTATGAGCCAACCTAAATATGTACACAACCGTGTACATATTTAGCAATATGGCACAAGTTTGATGGGTCTAGTGTGTACATGGTGATATATGGCGATTTCAGAAGCTTGGCTAAAAGCTCAACTTGGTAAAGACAGAGAAAAAATAGAAGAGTTCGCCGATCGCGATGCTATGAGCGTTCGTATTACTCCAAAAGGTAAAATCGTCTTTCAACTACGCTACAGGTATAACGGCAAGCAGCATCGAATGGATCTTGGTTCATATCCGAACTTATCATTAAAAAATGCACGCGTAGAATCAGATCGGCTTAGAGCAGAACTTGAAAAAGGACTTGATCCAAAACAGGTAAGATTGAAAGAGAAGGTGAGTATTAGAGATGCATACACACTAGAAACTTTGTTTTATGAATGGTATGAGAAATTCTGTGTACCCAATAAATCTAGTCATAATGAGATAAAGCGCTCTTTTGAGATATATGTGCTTCCAAATATTGGCAAACAGAATAGTGATGATGTAAGCGCATATCAGTGGCTGTCATTACTGGAGGATGTAGCAAAGAAATCACCTTCCATTTCTGCCCGTCTTTTGATTAACGCAAACCAGTGCCTCAAGTGGGGACAGAAGCGCGGTTTAATCTCAGTCAATCACCTAATGAATGTTTCAGCCAAACATGACCTGCGTATTGAAAAAGGCGTAAAAGAAAGAGCGCTGAGCGACAAGGAAATCTATTTAACTTGGTATGCCCTAAAGCGAACCAAGATGACTTATAAAAATAAGTTGTTTCTAACACTCTTGATTATCTACGGCTGCCGCGTGGGTGAGCTTAAGCTTGCTAAAAAATCTCATTTTGATTTAAAAGAGATGATATGGACTGTTCCTCCTGAAAATCATAAAACAGGGAAGAAAAGTAAAAAGCCGATTTTAAGGCCAATTACTGAAAACATTAAACCTTACTTGCTTGAAGCAATGGAATTCAGCCAAGGTTCTGAGTACTTGTTCACAATTGATGGGACTACAAGGCCGCTAGGTGAGACATCCCATCTCACAATGCCAAACAATATTTTCCAATGGCTTAAGAGGCATAAAGGTGTTGATCTGGAGCATTGGTCTGTACACGATCTTCGTAGAACTATGCGTACCAATATGTCAACGATTGCACAGCCTCACGTATGTGAGATCATGTTGGGGCATGCACTTCCAAAGATATGGGGTACATACGATAAGCATGATTATTTATCAGAGCAGAAAGAAGCCTACGAGAAGTGGGTGGATAGGCTGGAATCGATTTGGAAGAATGAAGCGCTAGATAACTAGCGCTTTTTTTTGTAGTGGCCACGATTCATACCAACCCAGTAGTTTGCCTGAATCATAGTTATTTCCTGCGCCTCTGCATTCAGAAAACGGCTTAGGCATTGGGTTTTCATAAAGCTCACCATTCTGCCAACGGTTTAGAGTTCGTGACGACCTACCAAAAATTTCCTCTAAGTCGGGGGTTTTTAGTACTGGGCGTGAACAAAGCGCCTCTTTAATAGTCATTCCTTCAAACTTATTCATAATACCTCCTTCTTAATATCAATTAACTCAAACGGTAATTTGGTATCCAATCCCTTGCATTCATCCTTATATCCAAAACTTACAAGGATGTGATAAAGGGCAGAGGCTTGCTCCGCCGTGAATGTTTTGGTTGTGCCTGATTGACCTATAACAAGTGGTGCGAATTCTTCAGCAAGGTCTTGGGCGATGTGTTGGAGGTTAGTCATTGGTTGGCTCCCTTACTTCAAGCATATCAATGTTGCTTTGAATACATTTCATTGCAGCAAACCAACCCTTATCAAAAAGATCATTCACACTTATCTCAGCAATGGGACTTTCAACCTGTTCCTTAATTGATCGAACCAATAACCGATCATTTAGCGCTTGCTGTACATCAGGCACGGATTGGGCTGTAGCTGCTTGCCACAACTCCCAATCACTTTTAAAATTCCAGCCTGCATACCGATTATTTGGGAATCTTTTCTCGCAATCATCTAAGTCTTTTTTTAATGTTTCATAATCTATGCCTATTTGTTTAGCTTTAAATCTTTCAAACGCCTCTTTTTCGTTTTGAATTTCCATCACACTCTCCTGAGCAAACATCTGCGCGAAATCCTGATTTATTGTTTAAATTGCGCAAATAATTGCTCGAAATATTTATTTAACCACTGGCACAATCGTCAATTGACCGCCTGTTGTTGATTCAACCAATTTAGTGAAATAACCAATTGCATTACCTAATGTTGTTTCATCAGCTTGAGCAGGGCGCTTTATCAAAATATCAATCGCTTCTAAAAGTTTTCGCTTTTCATGCACTTCCATCACGCCACCTCAACCTTTAATAATATTCGTCATCAAGCCATTCACATTCGTCTTCATAGCTCTGATAAAACTTTGAAACACAATCAGGGCAAGCTTCATAAACTGGCCCACACATGCCTTCATCGGGATCACGATATGAACTCAAATAAGGAACAAGATTTCCGCATTTCCTACAGCATTCCCATTGCACAGGATCTTCTTTTTTGGCTTGAATCGCTGCTTGATGCTCATTCCAGCATTGATCACACATGTTGTAATATTCGGCACCAAAGCTATCGGCTTCTGAACAAATACGGTGAGTAGCCTTAATATCGTGGTGTGTGTAGCAAAATGTTCCCCATTCATCATCGTGAATAGAAACGGATTGTCCTGGTAAATGTGCAGACATTTTTAAGCCTCCTTTCTTAATTGGCTAGTACGTTGACAGCATTTAACACAGTGATGTTTGCTAGATTGACAGGCTTTGAACTCAGTAAGTCCATGCAAGTCGCATTTGCCTTCAAAAGTACTTTCACCTTCGCCAAGTTAATCTGACGATGCACTTCCACAAATTTAGCAATCGCTTCCGAATAATCGGGCTTAATTTTTGTTTCAAACATTACGCCACCTTCATTTCAATATAGTTAGAATCTTGGTGATTCACGTATTCTTCATACAGTGACTGGCAAGCTGCATTACCCGTTAAATCATTCTTTACAAACACATAGCTCAGCGATTTCTTTGTGCCTTTGCCTGAGAACGTGCAACTACCATCAGCCAGCACTTTCTTTACGTAGCCCAATAATTCAAGCCAAATCATGAAGGCAAGGACATGCTTGTTTTTAATTCTGAAGATCATCGATACCCCCACGTATTAACAAAGTTTTGGATACAGTCCTCAATCCCAAAGAGATTGATGTCTCTGTAAGTTCTTACCCGCCCGTTGTGCTGAATTAACAGCACACGGGTAATAGAAGAGTAGGTGTAGCTCATGCAATAGCTCTCCCTTGTCCTTGGGTGGTATTGATGATGTGAGCTTTTACATTTTCAAAATGCTGGGCTTCGATGCCTAATAGGCTATCGATCCCTTGATCTTCACAATAGGTCATAACATCAATGCCGGCTTGTGCTAGGAGGTCTTGCAACTCATCACGTTGAGCCTCTGAGATCCCATTAAATTCAGGCGGATTGATCCACTTTTGAAGGTTCGTATTAAAAGTGCAGTTCAATTCTTTTGCCCGAGCTAGCAAGGCTTGGCGCATGTTTTGGTAGTAAAGGTGTTCTTTATCCAATGCCTCAGTCATTTGGTTAAAATCACCAGCATGTTGGGCTTCTGCACAGCTTTGCTTCCAGTTCTCTAAGTCTTCAACAGCTTTAGCTAATGCCAGCTGATCAGGTGTAAGCGTGTTGATATGAGCCTTCGCATCTGCAATTAAGTCTGCAAGAAAAGTAGGGTGTAACTTAAGATCAGGTACCCAAACCTCACCTGTCTCGCCACCTAAAGCACCAGAATTTTTCGCATGGTGTGTTGGGGATGGCTTGAAGTTAATGACTCTCGCATTTTTACCTTCACCAGTAGTTACAGTGGTCAAATAACCCATGATGTCTGCAATACGGTAAAGTTCATTTCGGTTCTTACCACCAAGCTCAGGACGGTAGATGATCTGATCACCGCTTTGGTCTTCTGAGGCATGGGCAATAAAGACGACATCCTTACCAAAACTTAAAAGCGTATTGATGTACTGCTTAAACTTCATGTTTGCTAAGCCTTGGGCTTTTAATTTGAGTGCACCATCTTGTTGACGGTTATTCGCTGTTTTGAGCAAATGTGTCTTGATGGATTCAAGCATTGCGCCTACGGTATCAATAACAACCGTATTGAAAGGTGCTAAGTCCTGTTCTGTAATGTTTTCAATATCCGACCACTGCTGAACTGGAACAACAGCTCCGCGACGAAGTTCACCAGTACGGTGTGCACCACGGTCAAAGTCAAATGAAATAGCTTTATCTGCGGTAAATCCTAGAGACGTTTTACCAAGCCCCGGATCTGCATAGATGTAAGTAATAATCGCGCTTACGTTTAATGCTTGGTCTGCTGGAATAATAGGTATAGCCATGAGTATTTCCCCTTATGCCCAGAACAGTGAGCCTTTAGCTCGTTTAAATGATTTTGGATAAGAACGTGTAAGTGACTTCTGAAGACGAATAGCCATAGTTTTTCTTTGCTGGAAAGCTCGTTCACGTTCAAAGTTTTCACGGATCCAAGGTTTAGCTGCATGAACCTCAAGCGTGATTAGCTGTTCGCTACCATCCTTATTGACCACATAGATATGGCGACCTTTTTCAAAGTAGGTTGAATGGCCTAGACGCATACGAATGTTGCCTTCGTCATCTTGGCTGATGAACTCAGAAAACTTTTGAGTAGAAGTAGTCATTAACCTGCCTCCACTAAACGATGTTTTTCGATATAACCCTTAATAAGAGCATTGAAGTTCTGATGGTCGATGTGGTTTGTGAAATCGCTGTATGGATTGCCTAGGGCATCTGAAACGGTCACTTCATCAAGGCTGGTTACGTCTACAGCGGTGAATTCACCACCTGGTACGCCGTAGCTGTCAGGAAATGCCTCAACTTCAAAACGTGCAGTAACGCGGAAACCATCTAAACGAATAATCGCTTCGCCGTGGTTATCACCAGTCATGCGTAATGCAAGGAGTTGATATTCAGAAGGTGCTACGTTGGCAACGATAGGTTGAGCAGCCTGTGGTGCAGTTTTAAACCCGCAGCTAAGCACACCTATTGTTACAGCAGCTACACCAAGAGATATCTTGATGGTATTGAAAGGGGTTAAGGTTTTGTTCATAATTGATCTCGCAATTTGCAAAAGCCCTGATCCCGTCGAAAGTCTCAGGGCTTTTTGTTGTCTGTGAGATAAATATAAGCAAACTAATATTAGTAGTCAATAAGTATTCTAATATATTTTTATTATCACTAATTTTTTATGTTTTAATAGACAAAAGAAAACCCACCGCTGGGGTGGGTGGAGTCATGGTTTAATTAAATTAACTTTAAAGCATGTTCTTGATGAATAAATTAAGTATCATAACCATGCCGATGGTATGGCAACACTGGGAAAATTAAATTGAACAATCTAGCTTTAAACCTTAATAACTTACAGGAATTCGATACTACTAGTTACTCAGAATTTATGAGCGGGTTTATTCAACCAGAATATAAGTTCAATTATGTAAGCCTATTCTCAAGTGCGGGAATTTCTGATTTTGGACTAAAGTTGCTAGGTGGTAAATGCATAGCAGCATGTGAGTTAGATGCGAATAGAAGATTAGTTCACGAAGCAAATATATCAGGCAAAGTGTTTAGCGACATTAGAGAAGACAAGAATAGATTAATTGAATATGTACTCAAACAAGGTGAAACTCTAGATCTGGTTTTTGCCACACCTCCATGTCAAAGTTTTAGTACAGCAAATTCTAGAAGGGGAAAACTTAAAGATACTATTAGTGCCAATTCAGATCCAAGAAATTTTCTGTTTTTCGATGCATTAGAGGTATGTTGTAAATTAAAGCCAAAATTTATCGTGATTGAAAATGTTCCTAATTTTGGTAGACGTTTGCTACGTAATGAACAAGGTGCAGAAGGGCATGTTGAAGAATTTATTGATGTTATTTTGAGTAATTATATTGGACAAACATTTGTTAAATGTGTGTCGGATTTTGGTGTTCCTCAATCAAGAAAAAGAAGCTTTAGCATTTATATACGTAAAGATATAGCCAAGGAAAATAATATTCATTCTAAAGATGTAAATAAATTAAAATACATTAAGCCTTTAGATGCACCCAAAAATATTGTTGATGCTATTGGACATTTACCTGAATTGGATAGCAGATCAAAAGATAGCAATAGTTATAAAAATGATATCTTTCATCACGTACCAGTTTTAAGTGATAAACATTATTCGTGGATAGCAAATATACCTGTAAATAGCGGTAAATCTGCATGGATGAATTCTTGTGAGCATTGTGGTAGTGCAGCCACGCCAATGTTTGAGATAAAATGTTCATCATGTGGTAAAGATATTAAAGTTAGACCGCATATTATAGAAAACAATGGCACAACTCGGAGTATTAAAGGCTTTAGAACGAGTTACAAGCGAATTCATCCTGATGGACTGTCGTCTGCAATCACAACTAATACTAACGCATTTAGTAGTGATAATAAATTACACCCAAGCCAAAATCGTGTACTTAGTGTTAGAGAATGTATGTTAATTCAAAGCATTCCCGACACTTTTAAATGGCCAGAGCAAATATTTTATAAATCAATGCATTTGGTTAGAGAAATGGTGGGAGAGGCTCTACCACCATTAGTAAGCTATCAATTAGCCAAGGAGCTTTTCAGACTTTAATTTAGGTTCTAATTTACTGATGATCCTTGCTAAATCATCATTATTTTTAGCCATTTGTAATAAAAATTGCTGAACTGGTTCACCACCTAATTCACAAATTTGCTGAACTCTAGCATCGGATGGGTTGATATCGTTTCCAGCCATGATAGTTGCCAAGATTTGCATATGCTCTTTTCGAGACTCAATAAGAATATCAGACCACGATTTAAACTGGACGGTAGTAGGAGCCTGTTTCAAAACACTTTCTTCAATTCCTCTAGCGATTAAGTAACCAGTAACATTTGCATTAGGAAATCTGGATTGGAAGTATTGCATATATGATTGTAATTGATTGAATTCCAACCATGCTACAGTTGCATCAGGACCTTTCAATTCAACGACAATAATATTTTTATCTTCTGCATCTCCTAAAAAAACTACATCTGGTTGTTTGTAATCGTTAGGTGTAGCAACAGCAGCATCTCTGAATTGCCATCTTCCAGTTTCTTTTGCTTCATTAACAATTTTTTTCAACGAGGATCTAGCAGAAAATTTTTCATAATTTGTATGTAATATCCAAGGAAATTCTTCAATTAAATGCTGTAGTTGTGTCTCATTTCCTACCATTATTCTATGTTCTAATTGTGTTAAAGCGTAAATTCTTAAAGAGAACATAACACCTAATGACAACCCCTCAGGGACTAATTCCTGAACAAGTTTATCTACAATTAAAGGGAACTGATTTGGGTCAAATTGTGAAGTCTCATTCCATAGGTTTTTTATAAGTCTTCTTGCTGGCTCATGAACCCAAGCTTTTGCAGCAACTTCAATAAAATTAATTTTATCTTCTTCCGTTAAATCAACATTAGGTGTCACATCTGCAAGTAAGGATGTTAAGTGAGTTTGTTCGTTAGGTGTTAGGTGGTAATCAGTCTTATCTCTTAATGTTACTTCAACGAGTTTCTCAATTTCTTGTAGCGCATTTGATTTTCTGTAAACCAGGAACTGATTTATAAACTTTCTAGTTTCTGTCGCACCCCAATTAAGAAATGATTCAAAGCCAGGGTATTCCCAATTTAGCGTTGTACGATCAGTTGATATAATGTCATCTTTAAATTCATCGATCCAATCAGCCTCAATGACACCATACATATAACGTGTGAAAATCTCAGATCCTTTTAGCTTGAAAAAAAAGGGTCTATCTTGAGCTAATTTCCCATGAGCAAAAATCCCTATTCCTGCCTCTTCTTGTGACCATGTAGCAGAATCTACAAAACCAACCCAATACTTAATTTCTTTTAATTCAGTAACTTCTTCATTCTTGGCGTTTGTATATTTAAAAGGAATCTTTTCTGTAATTTTTCCAACTGGAGGAATACGAAGACCCCATTCAGGAAAACAATCCTGCTCTTCAAGTAAGTCATCATTAATAAAAACCTGGAATTCAGGATCATTTAGAGTGATAGTAAATCTTCTGCCAAGGGATTTTTTGAGAGTTTCAGTAGTCAATACTCTTGTTAGGCTTAAATCATGACCTATTATAATAGTACCCTTAGTGGCTTCTAAAAGATCAGCAATGCGTGTTTTGATTTTACTTCTGAACTCATCATGTTCAGTCACTTTTTGTAATGCAATTTCAGAATTTTCAATTGCAAAATTAGTGCAATCATCAAAATAAACAGTGGGTTCGTATATCTCAAAAGGTTTATCTTGATTAGTCTGAGCCGTTAAATGTTTATAATTTAAGCTTAACCAATTTAATTTTCCATTTTTTAAAGTAATTAGTTCTACTTGCTTAGCAACACCAAAAGGTGCCAACTTCCCAATTCCTTTTCGCCCCATTGGCTTACGTGAACTTTTATCAATTTTTTCTCTTGAGCCTTGCTTTGTCTTTGCAATAACTAGCCAATTATTAATAATTTCCTCGCTAGTCATTCCCAAACCATCATCTGAAACAAGAATACCAATAGGAGTACCTTGTTTGGAAATGAGGTCTATATTTACTGTATTAGCTAAAGCATCCCATGAATTAGATACTAATTCTGCGATTACATTTGTAGGCTTATTTTGATAAAGCTTTAAACCTAGATGTTCAATAATATTATGTGAATACTGCAATTTATATTTAGTCATTTTAAGCCCCTGAAAAATATTAATAATAAGAATTTAGTTAATTATAAAACATCCCTATACAAACCAACAGCCCAACCCAAGCCGCATATAGCGGCTTTTTATTTAATCCAGCCAGCAAAATTGATCAGGGCTATTTATATATCCGAATACTTTTCTAAAAAGTCATCCACCCAACCTTGTGCTGTATCAAGATTGGTTATATCTGCTAGTTTTAGATTGGTGCTTTCTGCTTCGTTAAAGCCCTCAATAATCGCTTCAAAGATGTTTACTTCACCAATAACCTCTCGTGCTATTTCCGCAGCGTCGTAGCTTTGTTTGGCTTTTTTGAGAGCTGCTATTTGTTTATCAATTCCTGCACCAATTTTTTCTAATGCCAATTTGAATTCTTGACGATTAATTGTTAGCGCAGTTTTAGATTTATTAAGTGTTCCGATCATTATGCTTTCCTTCTTTAAGGGCTTTTATTACACAAAAAGTTGAATTCGTTTAAATTTTTTATTCATATCAATTTGGCTTTTATAGAATTTATCTTTATCAATTGCTTCAATAAAATCGTTAAAGGTACTGGCTTCAAGAAGTCTATAAATAAATCTCTCACCAGTCCTAAGAACCACGGTCAACAAGAAGTGCTGATAAAGCACGTAGCTGATATTGCGCGAATTTACTTCAATTCTTTGCATGTTTGGTATTTTGTTTCCTTATATTTGTGTGCTTTAAATAGCTTAAAACCCAAGCTTTGATGTGCTTAGGTTTATTCTTATTTATTAAAGCTTCTTAGGTGTTCAACTACTACTCCAATGATGCGAATCTCTTGCTGAGTTGAGTTCATGGTTGGAAAGTCAGGGTTTAATGGAACTAACTCAAAAGTCTCCCGCCCATGTTCGTCATAACCGATTGCACGGTATTTTTTAAATGTGGCTTCATGACTACCATTCTGAGCAATTACATAACAACCAGGATAGGGTGGTTTTGAGGCATCAACCACTAATTTGTCGCCAGGATTAAAGTCTGGCGTCATGCTTGCACCTGAAACTTCCAGCGAGAATACACACTCAGGTTTTGCACTCTGATAAGTAGTGTAAGTCTCACTTTTGGGATTAAGGCCATCATATCCAACATCATGAAACAGTCCTGCTTGAACGTAATCCAATACGGGAATTTTGCGTAGAGGTGACGTATCTGGGCGAACGTTGCCAAAGCTTGATTCTGGCGTGGTTTGATCTTGCATCTCCCCATTACCAGTTTGCAACCAATATGCATTTACACCAAGAAAGTTAGCTATAGATGGTAAATGAGAGGATGAGTTTACCAACCCCGTTTCTAATTGACTTAAAGCGGATTGGGTTATTCCAATAGCTTCAACCACATCTTTTTGGGATTTACCGGCCATTTTACGAGCCTTCTTCAATCTGTCCTTAAGCATTTGTATCACCTTCTTATGCATTCTTAAGCATATTAGGCAACTAATATTAAATCAAATTAGAATACTTATTGACTGTGTATTAGATTGCTAATATTATTGATTTATTACTAATATTTTGAGATGGCTATGAAAACCATTTACCAAAATCTTGTAGAGCATTTTGGTGGGCAAGTCTCAACAGCAAACGCTCTCAACGTTAGTCAGGCAAATATCAGCGGATATGTAGCTGGCCGATGGAATATGTCTGAGCGCGTAGCAATACGTGCAGAAAAAGCAACTAACGGTAAATTCAAAGCGGTGGATTTATGTCCATCACTAAAAGAATTTCAAACATTAACTGCCTAGGAGCTGCTTATGAGCAAAGTATCCCCTGAATTATCTGCAAGCGCCAGAAATGGAATATCGCGCATTTTGCAATCACTTGCGAATTGCAGACAAAGCGAATTAGCCGAGCAACTTGGCGTTGACCCAAGCACTTTATCTAGAATGAAAACAGATAGAAAAAACAATGACTTGACAGAAATTGAAACCTTTTGCGAGTTATTGAGCTGCTTAGGATTAAAGATTGTACCTAAGGAATATCAAAGTATTGATAAATCTAGAGTTGAAGCACTTTTGGTTATGTCAAAAAGCTGGATGAGCCGCATTGATACTGTCGATGATTTGTTTCATGACGAAATCAGTGTGCAAAAAGAAAAACTCGGATATTAAAAAACCACTTTCTAGGCAAACAGAAAGTGGTCGTGATTCATTAATTATCGGAACCAATGAATATGAAAACAAATTTAGCACAACAAGCAATTCAAGACAATGAAAATAACGATTTCTTACAAGGGGATACGGTGGTGCTAATCGCTCCAGTGACTCTTGTGAATCGTACTTTTGATACAGGTGATTTACTTTCCGTTGAGTACATAACCCCGTTGGGTGGTATTGGCGTTACAACGAATGGTGTGATCGTTGTTGTTGTAGATCCAACAGAGATCCGTCATGCATCAACCTTGGAGCTGAAATTAAAACGCCGTCTCACTCTAGCCGAACAAGCCTTAGCGGAGGTTCCATGATTACTAACATGGCCATTCAAAAGAAGCCTGAGCATAAACAGATGATGCAGCTTCAATCGTGGTACGAGCCAGCACTCCGCACATTAGATGGATTGCTGGAGATTCGTAGGGCAAATCTTCGCAAGGTCAAAGGTGATGAAAAGAATGCTGCCGTCACCCGTGACGAGTTTATGGAAACGCTGATCAATGAACATCATGTTTCAGTTTGGTATGCAGGTGAAATTATTTCAAGCCTACATCGAGCAGGTCATATTTTTATGTTTGGCCGCTTTATTAAAAATATCGAAAAAGGGGATGCTGCATGAGTTTATTCAGCACCGGCCATGATGTTGTGGATCAGGTTGGTAGCGTTCACCTTGAGGGTAATATCTTGCCGACCAGTTGGTTTAGCACATTTGTTTTAGAGAGCGGAAAACCTGATTTAAACGCGATCGTTGTGCTTTCAGAAATCGTTTATTGGCATCGACCTACAGTGGTGCGTGATGAATATTCTGGCCAAGTTGTGCGCGTTAAAAAGAAGTTTAAATCTGATCTTTTGCAGCGTTCTTACCAGAGTTTTTCTGATCAATATGGCTTCTCAAAACAGCAAGTCAAAGAGGCATTTGATCGTCTCGAGAAATGTGGGGTGCTAAAACGTCACTTCCGAACAATTGAAGCTAACAATCAGAAATACAACAATGTTTTGTTTATTGAGCTCATTACACCTGTGCTTTTTGAAATGACCACCCTCCCACTTTCAAAAGGGGGAGGCTCCCCATTTGAAAAGGCAGACCCTCCCCATTTCAAAAAGGGGACAAATACAGAGACTACTACAGAGATTACTACAGATATAAACACACAACAGGAATTGCCTGAAAATTCAGCTCAGGATGATTCATGGAAACCTGATCAAAATTTCCTAAGCACAATTTTGCTTCAAACGAAATTCAGCCATCGCGTAAATGAAATTTTAACCATGCCTGATTTCCAGTTTCACTTGGGTAGTTTCAATGCGCACTGGGAAAACAAAATCCATCTCACCGAAAACCAAAAAACGAGAAAGTTCGCAGCTTGGTTGGTGCAGGAGTTTGAGAAACAAGTGACCAAGGCAGAACGCGAAGGAAGAAAACCAACACGCAAACAATCTTCTGAAAAACCAAACAACCGCAATGTGAACGATCCTTGGGGTGAAGTTCAGAACTATGAACCAGCAACAGGTGATGTGGATACAAGGGGGCTCCTATGAACGCAATCGCACCGCTTAGTTTTGATATTCAGCAATCAACAGAATTTTGCCAGTTGCACCAGGCACAAATGGTTTCTTTCCGTGGTAAATCGTTCTGCAAGCAATGCTCAACAGAAGCGCTTAACAAAGCTCAAGCAGAACATCACAACGCCGTGAATGCGATGGTTCGTGAAAAACACTTTCAAGGCGCAAAACTTCCAACCCGTCATGCGAACAGTGGGTTCAGAGAATACTTGGTAGCGAATAGCGGTCAGCAAAATGCAAAAACTCAATGCGTCACATTTGTGAAAGATTTCACGAAGGGGATCAAGCGCAACTTAATCATGATTGGTCGCACCGGTACTGGGAAAACACACTTAGCTTGCGCCGTGGCGCGAAACATTCTTGAGACCCAAAAGTATGCCCGCTATGTGACCTCTGAAGACATGGCCAATGAAATAGCGAATGCATGGACCAAGGCTGATGATAGTGAAGTAAACGCTGTTCATCGCTTCACTGAATACGATCTATTGATTCTTGATGAATATGGATTGCATGACCGCCATGAAAACCGTCTCCAGCTGGTGCACAAAGTTCTTTACTCACGTTATGACGCTGGTAAGCCAACCATGCTGATTTCAAACATGACAGCACATGAATTGGAACAAGACCTTGGTGATCGTCTCTGGTCTCGTTTTCAGCATGATGGATTGGATGTGGTTGAGTGCAATTGGGCAGATGAACGTGTTGGGGGTGAAGCGTGAAGCATCTAAGTACTCCAGTAAATCAGATTGCAATATTTGAACGTGTGATCCATGCGCTCAAGGCAATTGAAACTACCCCGATAGCAACGGTATCTGAGCTTCGTAAAACAGCCTTAAACAATCTCAGTTTAAGAACAGCACAGCGCTACTTGAAGGGTTTAGAGCAAGCTGGGTATATCAAACGAAAAGATGCAGGTTTTACAGATGAATCACGATTCTTTTTAACGGATAAGGCAAAACAATTATTTGAGGTGAAGGGATGAATAAAGGCGACCGTGTAAAAGTAGATTTTATTGGTGAATCCGCAACAATTTATTCAGGCAAACGCTTCACTGGTTGCGGCGTATTAGACCGAGTTGAAGATGGTCGCGTATTTGGGCGCTTGGATGATGGAACGCCGTTTATGTGTTTGTGTACTGATGTGGAGGTGGTTGAGCATGAGTAATCCATTTCATATTGGTGACAAGGTGATTCATGACGTTGAAGCATGGAAGCAACCAACAAGCACACTAACTGTGACGCATATTAAGAATTTTGCAGTCGCAGCAATTGATGACAGTGGGCAGAAATTTGTTGGAAATTATGGGTGTTTTACCTTGATTAAACGAGGTGCAAGTGACCAGCATCTCCCTCGCTGAATATCGAAAAATCTACAAACCAAAACGCAGGGCTAAACGTCATGCATCGGTCAAGAAGCAGCGTGTTGTTAGTGAGGGTGAGCAAACTCTAAGCCTACAACTCAAGGCGCTTAGAATTGAGTTTGAACAGGAGTTTGAGTTTCACCCTACACGTAAATGGAGAGCTGATTTCCATTTGAAGGGCAAAAAGATATTGGTCGAGGTAGAAGGTGGGATCTGGAGTAATGGCAGACATACACGGGGTAAGGGGTATTTAGGAGACTTAGAGAAATACAACGAAGCAACAATGATGGGTTATCAGGTAATACGGTTTAGCACTGAGCAAGTGAAAAGCGGCAAAGCGATTGAGCAAATAGAGAAGATGGTAGGGGATTTGGGATGACGGCAGCAGTAACGATTATGCAAGCGACAGATTGGTCGAAATACAGTTTTGAAGAATGGTGTCGTCAGCTTGGAGCTTGGATAAATGGCGACAATGAAACAATGGTAATGGTTGTTAAAACCATGCCAACAAAAAGAATAACGCAGCAGCAACGTGAGCGGCTGCTTGCAATGTACATGTCAGACGAGACTCTTAGAGATCGTCTATGCGTACGCCGAAAAGGAACATGCTGCCAATTAGACTGCAACGAAGCACGTGCAATTCAAAGACTATTTCTTGATATTCAACTTGTAGAAGATGTAATCCTTCAGGAGTGGATCTCATCAATTTGGTCTCACTACGTGATAGGTAATTCATTACGCGATATTGCTGGGAGTAATGACACATCTGTGAACCAAATTCGCCAAGATCTAAAATGCGGCCTTGCTTATATCAAAAGCAGACACCCGCATTTTGTATTTGAAACTTTTGAAAAAACCGCTTGAGTGTGCGCACGGGGTATGGCATATTTCAGGTATAGTGGACGTACATATGGAAATTCACTTAATTACCGTAAAAAGCTCATCATTTGATGGGCTTTTTTTTGACATAGTTTGTTCATGAAAATAAGCAATAATGAATTTTTGTTTTGAGCTTTAACTGAAATGGCAATTCTAACTGTCAAGAAATTAGATGATACTCTTAGTGAATTAGTAGTTAACGGCAAAAAACCTGAAAAGATTTTGTTGGGTTATAAAGCGTATGGCGAGCTAATGAATGATCGTAGCTTTTTTGAGGAAGTAGCAGGGTCGGCAATGGATCCAAACAAACGAAAATATAAAAATATTAAAATTAAGGTTACCCAAGACGAATACCAGTTTGAAGTGAAGTGTTCAAAAGAATAGGTTTAAGCATCAAGGAAAGCTCGCCAAATGGTGGGCTTTTTTTTATTCCTAAATAATTTGGAATAAAATGTGAATGAGATCTCAATATAAACCAAGTATATTAGTGGTATTAAGTTCTCCATGATAGTTGATATCAGTTTATACCTGCATCTTCCCCAAGTTGCAGGTTTTTTTTGCTTCATTTTTTGTGAGATTAATGATTTAATTATTTTGTTGTGAATAAAAACAACGATTCCTTGAATCAGCGCACATGACCAAGGGGAAAAGCCTTACAGTGATGTAGGGCTTTTTTTATGGCGGCTTGACTTTAATCGTAGTGGTTTAAATTTTAATGCCGCCACCCAGATTTTACATACATCAAAGCTCGGTCAAATGATCGGGCTTTTTTGTTGCCGAAATTTGGCAACCCTATCCTGTGAGTGTGCCAGCTTACAGAACATGCCTTGAGTAAACGCCTAGATGGTTTAGGCAATTCCAGCTAGGGCTTGGCAACCCGACCTTAAAGAGAATGAAAGCAAGTAAAGTTAACCGTGCATGTAAGGTTGATGTGATTGTGAGTAGCGGTAGATCAGTTGCCGAGCTGATTAATATCGAATCATAGGCAAGGGTGTGGCAGATCACCACATCCTTATTTAAGCGCCATTAGCTCAACTGGAAAGAGCATGGGTTTTCTATACCAATGGTTGTGGGTTCGAGTCCTACATGGCGTGCCAAAATCAAAATACTATTTCAAGCTAGCAAAATACTATTTTAAATGCTCAAAATAATATTGACAGTTTGGTTTTTAATTCCCTCGAATTCGATACCTTTAAAACTACAAATATCGGAATGGATTTAGCTCCACATATAGAGCTCCACACATAAGGAGATCCACATGCTCCAATTTATATTATGTTTATTCGGCCTGCATGGTGCGACTGAGATCGATTACACGATTGATGATGAAGAAATCAAAGTGTGTCGGGATTGTTTGAAAGAAGTTTAAGACCCTTGCCACTTCGGTGGCATTTTGCCGAACGTATTACGGCACATAGAACCCCGATCAATATGCATTATTGGCGGGGTTTTTCTTTTCTTATTTGAACTATCCGGAAATACCGGAGGGTTGGGATTTATGACAGATCGTGTACAAGCTAAAAAGGACTTAGAGTTTTGTGGTGCTGAGCTGTCTAAGTATCAGAATCTCAGTAGATCAGGATTAACACTGAATGAGATGCTGGCGATAGATGGCATCATGATTAAGTTGAAACAGCGGGTTAAGAATCTAAGAACAAGCCTGTACGATTAATTAACAAATAAACCACTATTGTATAATTTCTTACATATCTATCCCTATAAATTGTGAGAAATGTATTCTTTTAGTGTTGATAATTTTTTTAATTGTGAGAGTATAAAAAAAGAACAATAAAGGGAGAAAAGTATGGCTTCACAAGATGTGCTTATAATCTCGGTTTCGGCTTTAGTCCTTACATTAATTATTTATGAGTTTGGGCAGATGTCGATGTTGTTTTAAGCAAACCACCTTCGGGTGGTTTTTTAATGGGCGCAATATATGAATGCAAACGACTACTTCCAGAAAACCAAAAAGCGCCCAACTAAAACCAAACCACGCTCTAAACCTTTACCAAAGGCAAAAGAAAAATACCTAGAAGCTGAAGAAACTCTATTCCAAGAATTAGAAGAACACCTGATTGGCTCTGAGCGCAAATTTCAATTTGAATCCACCAAAAACTGGCGATTTGATTTTTATATTGTGAAGTTGCGACTTCTGATTGAAATAGCGGGTAGTCCTTGGGCTGTCGGGCGTGGTGGACGAAAGATAGCGAATGCATTTAATAAATATGATTTGGCTGAAGATATGGGTTACAAGATTCAACGTTTTGAGCCACATGCAATTGAGTCGGGTAGTGTGATTCGGTGGATCAAGTTGCAGTTAGAGAGATTAGAAGATGGAACAGATCAGACCATTCCCACCGACAGATCTCATTGATCAGGCTGAGGAAGAAGAAGCTATTCGCCTTGCGCCCGCCGTGGAATTAAAAGAATGGGTGATTAAAAACTATTTAACCATTGGTGGCCAACTCCACAATCCAGATCATGACCATATCTCTGAGTTACTACACGACGATGAAACCTTTTTAGCATTTGCTTGGGCTTCATCTGCATGCCAGTCAAAGAAACGCATGGTACTGGGGCAATGTGAAAAAGTAATGTTTAACCAAGGTGGATGGAAGAAAGCCCGGCAAGAACAGCAGATGCGAGATTGGTTTGGTTGTGTACCTGTTTATCTCATTACCATCGATGCGTCATTCTGTGAGCAAGCTTCAGATCATGATTTTTGTGCACTGATAGAACATGAGCTTTATCACATTGGCGTAGAGCGTGATCAAGACGACGAAATTATTTACAGCGACAATACTGGCTTACCTAAGCATTACTTAGCAGGCCACGACGTTGAAGAGTTCTATGGTGTGGTCAAACGTTGGGGTGCAAGTGAGAGTGTTAAGCGCTTAGTCGAAATCACAAAGAATGCACCGTTTGTATCTGATTTTAATGTGTCTGCGTGTTGTGGGAACTGTGTAATAGGTTAGTTTCAAATTTTTTTGCCCACTTACCTTGATGTACCTTGATGGATGGTGAGTTATGGCAAGGCTTAAAAAAGCAGAAAAAGTCTTTATTGTTCGGTCACTTGCACAGTTTATGACACCTACTGAGGTGGTAGTGGCCATCAAGGAAAACTTCAAGATAGATGTATCCCCGCAACAGGTGGAATCATATGACCCAACAAAGACTGCAGGTGCGGATCTATCGCAAGAGTTAGTGGATTTATTCCATGAAGCACGGAAGAAATATATTGATCAACCGATCTACAACATCATCGGTGCAAACGACATTATTCAATTGCAAATCTTGAGTGACCTTTTGGTTTCCAAGAAAGGCAATGTGGTGATGTCGATTAAGCTGATTGATCAAATTCAAAAGATTGTGAAAGGCCACTACGAGCGTAAGTTAGAAATTACAGGCAAAGATGGTGGTGCGATTAAAACTGAAACAGAGCACAGCCAGCGCCCCGCTATGTATACCCCTGAGCAGCTTGCAGGGATGTCAGCGCAGGAGCTATCTCGCTTAGCAATTAATGGCAAATTATGAGTTACGCAATTGAAGAAATAGCGCCCCTCATCAAAGAGTGGACGATTAGCACACGTTTGCCTGAAGTCATTGCTGAGATGACCAGACGTTACTATTACCGAGCAGTAATTGAGCAAAGCGAGCTCAGCATTCAGGCTGAGATATACAAGTGCAAGAATGATCCAGCACATTGGTTTAATCATTGGGTATGGACCTACGATCCAAGGGGGATGCCTTTTGGGTTACCGGCAAATATTCCGTTTGTACTTCGCCCTGGTCAAGTTGAATTGGTCGACTGGTTACTTGAGCGTGAAAGCACTCAAACCCATGGCCTTATTGAGAAGAGTCGTGATGAAGGTATGAGCTATGTTGTGCTGGGGTTTTATCTGCATCGATGGTTATTTGTAGAGGGCTTTGCTGGTGGTGTGGGTAGTCGTAAAGAGGATCTAGTTGATAAGAAGGGAGATCCTAAAACGCTGCTGCACAAGTTCCGAGATATGTTCTCAAAGCTACCTGATTGGATGAAGCCGAAATGTTTTGTCGAAAAGGTCCACGACAACTACATGCGTATTATCAATCCTGATAATGGCGCAACGGTTACGGGTGAGGCTGGAGACAATATTGGCCGTGGTGGACGTACCACAATGTACTTTCTTGATGAATGGGCATTCGTAGAGCGTCAGGAAGCTGTAGATGCAGCTATATCGCAGAACACAAACGTTCATATCAAGGGATCAACGCCAAACGGTATTGGCGACAAGTTTCATCAAGATCGATTCAGCGGACGTTACGCCGTGTTTACGATGGCGTGGCGGGACAACCCAGATAAAAACTGGACTGTCTCACTCCATGGGAAGTTGATTCATCCATGGTATGAAAAGCAAATTGCGACGCTTGACGACATTGTCTTAGCCCAAGAGGTTGATATTGATTACGCCGCTTCAGTTGAAGGTGTATTGATTCCATCAGCATGGGTTGAAGCAGCTGTAGATTTACACCTAAAACTCGATATACAGCCATCGGGTGAGCGTAATGGTGCACTTGATGTGGCGGATGAGGGTAAGGATAAAAACTCCTTTGCCGCACGTCATGGCATTGTTCTGCAGTATTTGGATACTTGGTCAGGCATTGGCGATGACATCTTTGGAACAACCCAAAAGGCGATTGATATTTGCTTAGAGCAAAAACTAAATTTGTTCTTTTACGATGCTGATGGTTTGGGAGCTGGTGTTCGCGGTGATGCCCGAGTCATTAACGAGCAGAACAGTGCTAAAGGAATTGATGAGATCCAAGCGGATCCGTTCAGGGGATCGGGCGCAGTTCATAACCCAGAGCTTGAGATGGTAGAAGCTAGGAAGAATATCGATTTCTTCGCAAATCTAAAAGCTCAAATGTGGTGGAGTTTGCGCATGCGCTTCCAGAACACGTACAGAGCACTACAAGGCATGCAATACGATCCTGATGCACTTATCTCGCTATCGACTGAAGATTTGGATAAGCGCGAACTAGAGCAACTTAAGCGTGAGTTATCACAGCCGACCTACAGTAAAAACGGTGCTGGCAAAATCCTCGTAAATAAGCAACCTGATGGTGCCTTGTCACCTAACCGGGCTGATAGCGTCATGATCTGTTTTAGTGATATCAAGCCGCCTGCACGATTAAGACCAGGAGGGGGAGGTTCACGAAGTTTCTAAAAGGTTTTTAAGATATGGCAAAGAAGTCAGAAAGTAAGAAAACAAAGCCTAAATCAGCTGGCTTAATGACAGAGGTTGCTGTTGAGAACCTTGCATTCACTTTGGGTCGCAAAGCTGATATTGACGAAGTACTTCGTCAGGCTGGGCTAACCCGGCAACGATTATCAGTCCTTATGGTAGATGATGAGATTGCACAGGCCATGGAGACACGCCTTGATGCAGTTCTCAATGCGCCGTGGCGATTTGTTGAAGATCATGGGGAGCAAACGGTTTTTCTAAAGGATTTATTCACTCGTTGGCATGCTGAGATCGTCTCAGGTGCATGGGAAGCTTGCCCTTACGGTTATTCGGTTATGGAGGCTAACTATGCGCTTACCAGTGACAGTAAATTTACCTTAAATGAGATTGTAGTTAAGCCTCTAGAATGGTTTGAACCTAAGAATGATGGACGCCTAATCTACCGACAAAATGCTACCGAAGTTGATGTGAATGCCAAATACCCACTCAAGTTCTTTTTGACACGCCGTAAACCTACATTCAAACAGCCTTATGGTGATCCATTACTGTCGAAGCTTTATTGGCTATGGTTCTTCCGTACCAATACAACAAAGTTTTGGGTCAAGTTCTTAGAACGTTTTGGTACGCCAATCTTATTGGGGAAAGTGGGTGGTAAAGATCGTAAACAGGATGATATTGATGCCATGACATCGGCTTTGCTCAATGCACATGCTCAATCAGTTATGTCTATTGGCGCAGAGGATTCTGTAGAAACTATTGGTGGAAGCTCTTCCAATGGTGGCAGCACAGCATTTGAAGCTTTTGACAATGTATTAACCCGCCGTATTCAAAAGGTAGTCTTAGGTCAAACGCTCACAAGTGGGACTGATGGTGTTGGAAGTCGAGCTTTGGGTGAAGTGCATAACGATGTTCGCTTAGATAAGCGTAATTCAGACCTACGCATGATCACGCCTACGATTCAAGAGCTCATAGACGCACTCTGCCTGCTGAACAACTTTGAAAAGCACACAATTGTCTTGGGTGGTGAGCAGGATCTTAAGGTTGCTGTTGTTGATCGTGATATTAAGCTTAAAAGCTTAGGTGTTGAGTTTAATGATCAGTATGTGATGGAGACATACGGCATTAAAGCTGAGCATTTCAAGATGAATACCGGTGATGCAGTCCCTAACACCAAATTCTCAGCACTACCTCATCAAGCATTCAGCTTTAAGGCATCTATACAAAAGCCATCACCTGAACAGCAAGAAGTGGATGAGCTGACCGATGCCCAAGATGACCTTGAGCTATTGAATCAGGATCAAATTAAGCAACTGGTGGCTGAATCGACAGATCCTCAAGATCTAGCCAGCAACTTAATGCAACTCATCCCAATGGCATCCAAGGCTCAATTCAAAGCCAATTTAGATCAGGCTTTGTATGCAGGAGATGTGCTTGGGTATGTGACAGCACAAGGTGGAAAGTAATCTATGCAACCAGTCACATTTCTTGAAGCGCTGCAGTATGCGCATAGTAAGAAAGTGGTGTTACCTGATGAGTTTTACTCAATGGATCTTAAGACACGGCAGATGGCGACTACAGTTAGTTTTCTGTCGAGTCTTGAGCAAGTTGAGTCGGTGATTAAGTCACTCAATAAAACATTAGCATCGGGTGGTACCTTTAATGATTTTCAAAAGCTCGTAGCTGAGTCTGAAATAGTTTTACCAAAGCATTACTTGGACAACGTATTCCGTACCAATATCCAAAGTGCATATGGTCATGGGCGTTGGCAGCAACAGCAACGGAATAAAGATAAACGTCAGTATCTGATGTATTCGGCTATCAATGACTCACGTGTGCGTCCTGCACATTTGGCATTGAATCGAATTGTACTGCCGATCGATCACCCATTTTGGCTCACACATTACCCTCCCACTGGATTTCGCTGTAGATGCACATGTATAGCCTTAACTGAAGCCCAAGCGCTTAAATACGGCATCACACCGGATGACAAGTTGCCAGAGGTTGCCGAAGCATTGGACTGGAGTTCACATCCTTTGCAATTTGGAGAGTTTGAGGCATTGGTGGATCAGAAGATTTCTAAGTCATTACTTGATAAGGAATATCTACTGGAGCAGAAAGAAGCAATTAAGGCCGAATGGACTGCATCCAAAAAGCTCACCAGTCTGTTAACCCCAATGGATGAAAAATCGAGAGATCTATTTAACACGGTGGCCAACAAGGTTATTCCTTTAGATCCATCCATTAGACCAAGTGCGATTAAGACTTTCTTGGATTACGTGCAGGGAAATGATGCAGCAATCACGAACTACCTAAATGCGTCTGTGAGCTCGAAAGCGGACGATGTTTTAAAGCATTGGCTCAGACAGGACATGCAAGCCTTAAACGCCGTGGCGAGTAATTCAGCTGCAATCGTGACAGGCGGTGTGACCTTGCAGCATGTAGTCGCTTATGAAGTTGGGCAAACGATTCAAATTAATTCGCCATTACTGTTAGCTGAGAATGCTTCCGATGTGGTATTGCAAATTGAGAATGCGAAAGGCTTAGGCATTGATCTAAACGAATTGAATGCCGGTCATGGCGTATTAATTCCAATGGGATTGTCGTTTGAAGTGGTTTCGATTGAAACATTGAATGGCAAGATGATTTACACACTTAAAGCATTGGTAAATTAATGACTGAAAAATGTGAATCGTGTCGACGTGGTTTGAATGGTAGAAATGGTAATGGTTATTCGCCATGTAGCTGCGAGAAAAAAGTAGTTGTGATTGGTAGTCCATCGAGAGTGAATAATCTTGTACGAGCCATGTGTTGCGCGCTATCGCGACCACCAAAGAAACCATGAGTAAAAATTAACTGAAGCCGCCTAAAGGGCGGTTTTTTTATGGAGCATGAAAAATGCCAGATGAACAAAAGCAGGATCATTATTGCTTTCGGCTTGGTGACCTAAGTGTAGATCCTGTTGAGGAAGGTAAAAAGAAACGCACCTTCTCAGGAGTGGCTTATAGCGGTGAGGTTATTACAGATCACTGGTATTGGACACGAGTGATTTTTGATTTGGATAGTATGCAGATTAAGGGTCGCATTCCAGCACTTTTAGAACACAGCTCACGCCAACGGGCAGGTGCAATCAATACTCATACGATTAGCCATCAAGAGGGTTTGGTTGTACATGGGGACTTGATGAGCAATGAGTTTGGTACTCAGGTAGCACAAGACTCAGATGATGGATTTCCGTGGCAGATGTCTGTCCGTATTGAGCCTGCTAAGACTGAAGAAGTTGCAGCTGATCAAACAGTGATTGTTAACGGAAAGACGCTTCAAGGACCTATTACGATATTCCGCGGTGGTCGTATTCGTGAAGTTTCATTTTGTGCCTTAGGTGCAGATGAAAACACGATGGCAGTAGCCGCAAGCCATAACCCTAACCAACCCACAGAGGACACAGACGTGACCGAATTAGAAAAGGCGCAAGCCGCACAGAAGCAAGCTGAAAAAGAGCGTGATGATGCTCAGGAAGAACTTAAAAAGTTCAAAGCTGACAAGCGTGAAGGGGACATCAAAGCGCTTGAGACATCTTTAAATAAGCAATTTAGCGCTGAAGAAAAGACGTCTTATACCAATATGGATGACACTTCATTTGCATTCATGTCTCAGCAATTAACGCAATTCTCAGCAGGTACTCAACCACCAGCTGGTCAACAACAGCAGCAACAAATTCCATCACACCTTACTCACTTGTTCAGTCACCAAGCTACAGGTGGTCAGGGTGGGCAAGGACAAGATGGCAATCAAGGCGCTGGTGATAAACACAAATTCACAGCTGGTGCTCAAGCATTCGCAGAACAAAAGGGGAAATAATTCATGGTTACTCACTATGTACCGCCTATCTCGGTCACGTCAAAACGACTGATTCTGGATAATGAAAAGTTACGTCGTGCTAATGCAAAAGTAACGACTGCCACAGCATATAAATACGGTGATTTGCTAACACTATCCGCTGCCAATGTGCTGACTCATGCTACAGACGAATCTACTTGGGATGTGATCTGTGGTCAGGATGTTACTGCAGCAGAAGCAACAATCAAAGCAGCTGATGGCATTGAAATTCCAGTGTATTACGGTGGTGTATTTAACGTTGAAGCAGTATCACTTGGTGGCACTTTACTTACGACGGCTCAATACGATGCAGCACGCGCCAAAGCAACCAAAAACAAAATCGAACTTTCTAAGGTGTAAATGACATGCCACAAGCTTTTAATATTGAAGGTACCCCACTAGAACTGCTTGATGTGGGTGAGTTAGCACTAATCCACTCAAACTATCGCCCAATGGATACTTGGCTATTAGACCAACTTTTTCCAAATCGCCCATTATTCACACGTGATGATGTACCTTTGGCTGAATTGTCAGCTGAACATGATCTGGCACCACTGGTTTCACCACAACAACCCGGTAAGCCATTTGACACCACTCAATCAGGTGAAGTACGCCATGTGAAACCGGCCTACTACAAGCCAAAAAATCAGGTTAGTCCGGCCGATACATTTGAAATCTCATTACTTGAGCGTTTACGCACCGCTGGCATTATCTCAACTGGAAATCAGCAGTTGTCTCTACAAGAGCAGATGGTTATTTCCCAGATTGCGGTGATGAAACGCAACCATGATGCGATCGATAACTCAGTCCTAATGATGGCGATTGATCTTCTGAAAAATGGTAAATATATCCTTCATTCAGACGACTATGAGTACAACTTAGTTGATTATCGCCGTGATGCCTCTCTGACATATACGCCGTTGACTAAGTGGAACGAAGCGGGTGCTAAACCGGTTTTAGATATCCGCACTATGCTTGAGCGTCAATTGGCAGCTGATGGCGGTGAAGCCAAAAAAGCAATCATGTCTGGCTTGGTATGGGCTGCATTATGGAATAACGAAGAATTCAAGAAAGAATTCATCACGCCGTACGCTGGTATTTCTGTTCCTGTTACACCAAGCTTTGGTGTCAAAGAGTCAGCAACTCTCAAAGGGACATTTGATGGAATCGAGTTCTGGGTATATGACGCAACTTACCGTAACAAAGGTCAGGTGAAGCGCTTTATTCCAAAAGATTACTTCTCTTTGATTTCTGATACTAACGGCTCAGTGGCACATTGTAAGATCAAAAATATGTTGGCCAACGGTGTTGCTCAGCAATACTTTGACCGTCAATGGTACTGTGAAGATCCAAGCGGCATCATGTTGATGACAGAATCTGCTCCATTGGTCGTGCCTTCTAACAAAAATGGTGTAGTCGGTGGTACCGGCTTTATCACCCTATAAGGAGTAAGACATGTCGAAGTACATCGCAAAACAGTCCATCGGGCATTTTATGCCAGGGCAAGAAGTTAAAGGGCTTGAAGAAAAACATCTTCAGGCCCTTTTAGCATCTGGAGCTATTGAAGAAGAAAAAGCTCCAGAACAACCTAAGGCGGATGGTACTGCTGCCCAGCTTGCAAGCCTTACTGCAGAAGTGGCAGAGCTGAAAGCAAATGAGGCAATCCTTATTGAGGGTAAGGATAAAGCCGATGCAGAAGTGGCAGAACTTCAAAAGAAGGTTGAAGGCTTGGAAAAGGCTTTATCTACATCCGAAGCCGCTCTGAAGAAAGCCACCACCGAAGCCAAGAAAGCTACTGCTGATAAGTAGGGTGATCCATGTACGCGACTGAAGCTGATTTAAAAACACGGTTTGGTGCGCAGGTAATTGATGATCTTAAGTTGGGGCGTGAAGGTGGGGCAGATCCTGTTGATGTTGTACAAGTCGCACTGCAGGATGCAGAGGAAGAAATTAACGGTTACATCGGTAGCCGTTATTCTTTACCACTTGCAAGCGTACCCTCCAACTTAAAACGTATAGCGTGTGATATCGCACGTTATCGTCTTTACACTGAAGATCCTCTGGAGCATATCACCAAGCTTTATGACGATGCGATTGCTTTCTTAAAACGCGTCCAAGACAAGAAAGCGGATCTGCAAATCATCGATGAGCAGAGTAAAGAAATTATCGACGATGCACCTAAAAACAAACCATCTACAGCCCCATTAGGCACGACTTATACAGGTGGTGTTTTTGGTGATGATGTCCTTGGAAAAATGCCGAGCATTAAGTGAGGTGATGCATGCCAGGCACATTAATTGAAATCCGTGCCGATGGTGACTCAGCGATCTCTAAAGCCTTAAGTTTGTATGCAGATGTTGAAAAGCGTCAGTTAAGGCTTTACGAGCGCATGGGTGCCACCTTGGTGGAGAATATCCGCGATCGCTGGTCTCGTGGTGAGGGCTTATACGGCAAGTGGCCATTATCCGTCAGGGTGATGCGCCAAGGCGGTACCACGCTTCGTGACACATCGCGACTAATGAACTCTATCACCAACCACAACATCAGCAATGGTTTTGAAGTTGGTACAGACGTTGAGTATGGTGCGATCCACCATTTCGGTGGTGAAGTCAAACATGAGGCTCGTCAAAGCACGGTTTACTTCAGGCAGAACCAAAAGACTGGTGTTGTCGGTAATCGTTTTGTTCGTCAAACACGATCCAACTTTGCACAAGACGTGACCATTGGTGCTTACACCGTGAAAATGCCCGCACGTGCTTGGTTGGGTTTAACTGTAGATGACGAGCAGGATCTATTAACCATTGTTGAGGATGTTGTGCTAGATGAGTGATGAAAATCTATATGCGGTACGAGATGAGATCGTATCGCGCCTCGAGCAATTCATGGATGAGTGGGGTGTAAAGAAAATCTATACCCCTAAAAATCTAGGTATGACGACTGAACTGTCTCAAACCACACCCAACATTCAAGTGAATTTCCGCCGTACCAAAAGTGCAGGAGTGGTGAGTAAGGGGGATGCACTTAAGCTGAAGGTGGTCTGGGAAGTGACAGCTTGTTGCAAGCATGCAGCATCTCAGGTGACAGATGGTTCTAAAGCTTTCGATATGGCTGGTGATCTAACCATTAAGATCATCAAGAAATTGAGTGGCTGGGAACCTGAATCCAGTGCAGAACCACTGATTTATATCAATACAGAGGAAGACATTTCTAAAAGCTGTGTCTACTCAACTGTGGTTTTAGAGTCTGAGCTATTCATTCAAACCGAACCCGATTAAGGAATCTTATGAAAACGCAATACAAAGCCTTAAAGCCGATTGGTCCATGGGTGAAAGGTCAACTTGTGGGTGATTTACCACAAGAAAAAATTAAACAGCTTTTAGATGATGGCGTGATTGAAGCAATCAAGCCTGAGGTAAAAGCAGAAGCTAAACCAAAATCAAAAGAGGTGCCTGCGAATGGCTAAGAAGTACATTTCATTGCGCGGTAAGTTCTCTCTTGCCCCAATTGTTGAAGGCGTTGTTGGTGCCATGCGAGAGCTGGGCAACATCCCAGACTTTACGCTGGAAATCACTGCAGACAAGATTGAGCATACCGAGTCAATGTCAGGTGATGATACGACTGATTTGGTGCTATACAACACCACTGCGGTTTCGTTCAGTGGCACACTTGAGCAAGTTGATGCTGATAACCTGGCATATATCCTGTCGGGTAAAAATGTCGCAGTAGCAACCAAAACCGTAGCTGACCTTGATTTAGGTGCGGTCACGAAAGGTCAGAAGATTAAGCTTGATGGGTTTAATTTGACTGTACCAACAGTGACTGATGGAGCATCAACACCAGTTCCTATTGAATCAACGAAATATAAGCTAGATGCAATTTACGGTACGATTGAGTTTCTTGATGATTTGCCAAAAGTTGTGATTGGTTATACGACTGGCGCCGTGACACATACTACGATCGCATCTGATTTCGGTGCTGAATATGCATTGTTCTTTGAAGGTATTGATAAGATCAGCAAAGACAAAGTGTTCTTAGCTTTGCACCGTACAATTAAATCGCCCGATTCGAGCTTTGGCCTAATTCATGAAGAATTTGGTTCATACGAAATCAGTGGTGATGCCTTAGGTGATCTGACCAAAGATAAAGATGGTGCGCTTGGTTTGTATGGTTATTACACCCAAATCCCAAAAGCTGTATAAACCTACTACAGGCACTTAAACAGGATGCAATAGGCATCTTTTTTTGTGCCTGTACTTTTTTGAGATTTCATCATGAATGATTTTTTTATGGCTTCAAATCGACCTGTCAAAGTTGGTGAGCTATCTGTGCACCAGCTGCAGATGCATAACTTTGATGAGTGGTCTGGTGCAGCGCAGGTCATTAAAGACTTTTTGAATAATCATCCAGATGGAACCACACAAATGATCTTTGATGCTCATTCGTTTGAATCGACACAATTGATAGCCCATTGTTTGCAACACAGCATTGAACAGGTCATCGATCTATTCAAAAAATATGGCTCACTCAATGTCTTGTTATTGGATGCTGTCATTAAAGTGAATGACGCATTCTTTACCGAGCCGAAACCTAAACACCGGGACGATGTAGATCCACGTAAAAAGAGCAGTTGGTTTGATGTATTTCAGCTTCTCGCATCGAATGGCCACTCACATGAAAGCATCATGCAATTGAGCTATGGTGCATTCCGACACTACCTTAAAGCAGCTCAAAAGGCCGAGCGAATTAAAATGCGTAATTTAGCGATTGCAACTCGGGCGCAGAACGCAATCAACAAGAAGTTCAATGAGTTCATTAAGAGTCTTGAGAAAGACCAGTAACATTCACATTGTGATGTGAATTTTAGCAGGTTATGATTTGTCCAATTATAACGAGGGGTAAATTCATGAAAAAATTACTGGCTGGCTTGTTATTAGTCACATCATTTTCGGTTATGGCTGCTGAAACTCGCAGTTTCCGTGTAGGGGGTGATATTGTTCAAGTTGGCGATTCGGTTGGCTCATTGGTAATTAAAGCAGGAAAGCCTATTCATCAACAATCTTATACAGTTGATACTGGCAACAATACTTCGATCTCAGTGACAGATTACATTTATGAAGTTGGAAACGAGATTTATACCGTAACCGTTCGTGAAGGTCGCGTATCTAAAATTACTTGGGAACGTCGCTGAGGATTAGAAATGAAATACGGATTGATTGGGGTTATTGTTATTATTATTGGTCTTTTTTATTTTATGCACAAAAGCAACAAGGACGATGCTGCAAGAGTTGCAGCAAGCGGTCAAGCTTACACGGAGCAGCAGAATAAAACGGTCAAGGTTGCTGAGCTACAGAAGCGCATGCCAGACCTAAGGGATTCAATCGCTATCAAGTTAATTGAATCACCAAAAATGAGCAGTGAAGATATTTTATTTTACAAAAATTTAAGTGGAAAGTGGGCGGACACCTTAAAAGTTGCCGAAGCTACAGCTAGAATCAGCCTATCAGATCCTGTTCAAGAGCTACAAAAACTAAAAAGAGATCTAGATGCGCGACAACCCAAGACAGATTGTGAGGACATAATGAGAAGCAGTCTCCTCAACTCTTATGAATACACAATTGATGGTTTTTTGGAGTTTATGAAGGACAACAAAGAGGAATCGGATATAAACTCAAGAGTCGCGTCATCCTCAATGGATAATGCAATCTTTCTCCTTGATTATTGTAAGCCATCATAAAATGTAAGTTAAAAGCACCTTAGGGTGCTTTCTAAATGTCTAAATTTAACCACCAATTGGTGGTTTTTTTACGTCCAAAAATTGAGGTCGCCATGTCTGGAAAAAATCTAACTTTCAAATTAATCATGGATGGTGATAGCAAAGGCCTTGTAGCCGCTGCCAAGCAATCTGAACAAGTTGTATCTAAAGTTTTTGAGGCTATTAAACAAGAAGCAAACCAAACTCGATTAGCAACTAATAATGCTACACAGGGTATTGATCAGCTTGGCAAAGAATCTACCACAGCAGCGGTGGAGGTTAAAAAGCTTGATTCAGAGCTTGGTAAAACGAATGCAGAACTTCAGAAAAACGAGACATTTGCCAAGCAAGCAAGTGGTGAAATTCAGGGTTTAAAAACTGGATATACGGCACTAACGAGTGCGATGGCTGCATTGGGTATTGGCGCATCTGCAACTGAAATTGCTCGAACTGCGGACGAGTTTAAGGTTTTAGAAGCAAGAATTGGGCTTGTTACATCTAAAAGCGGGAATTTTACTCAAGCTTTTGAGGGTGTTAAAAAGATTGCGATTGAAACAAGATCCAATCTTACGGCTACAGCGGAATTATTTACCCGAGTAAAAACTGCAACTGATCAGCTTGGATATTCGCAAGAACGGGCATTAAATTTAACGGATTTGGTTAACAAGTCATTAATTGTGGGTGGTGGTCTTGCGGCTTCAAATGAAGCGGCTATTTATCAATTTAACCAAGCCTTGCAATCAGGAGTTCTTCGTGGCGAAGAATTCAATAGTGTGATGGAGCAAGCGCCACGTTTGGCGAGAGCTCTTGCAGATGGCTTGGGCGTAAATATTGGTAAGTTACGTGCAATGGCGGGTGAAGGAAAGCTTACATCCGAAGTGATTGTTAAGGCACTTGAAAGTCAATCCAAAGCCTTAAATGCTGAATTTGGGAAAATGCCTGTCACAATAGGTCAGTCAATAGAGAATCTTAAGACTGCTTGGACCTTGTATATAGGTGAGGCGGATTCTGCAACTGGTGCAAGCACAAAAGTAGCTGAAGCAATTAAATTTGTAGCTGAAAACCTTGAAGTTTTAGTTTCAACTCTCACAACAGTGGCTCAAGCATATGTTGCTTATAAAGCACTTGGTATTGCAGCAAGCTTTCTAGAAAAAGCAAATGCTGTCAAAATTGCCCAAGTTGCAATTGCCACTGAAACAGCATCCATTGTTACAAACACTCAAGCACAGTTGGTAAATACCCGAGCAACTCAGGTAGCAATTGTTGCGAAAAATCAACTCACAGCCGCTACAAATGCAAGTAATACAGCGAATGTAGCAGCATCAGGTGTTATTGGAAGAGTATCGACTGCTGCAAATAGTTTAAAGGGGAGTATTGCGGGGGTTCTTTCTCGCTTTGGTGCCTATGGAGCAGCGGCTGCTGGTGTCATTTTAGCAAGTGATTTAATTGTTGATGGATTTAAGAAAACGGATGAGTGGCTATTAAAGCAAGGGTCTGATTTCATTGACTGGGCTGTATCTAGAGCCACTGGTACGAAGTCCTTAGTGGATCAAGAAAAGGAATTTATTGCAGCTGAAGAGGCCTCACGTAAGAAGCAGGAGGAGGTTGCGGCTGTAAAAGCAAAAAATGCCGAACGCACTGAAATGCTTAAAAATGCCTCTCTTGGTCTTAACGAGGCATCTAAAGCAACAGTTGTGGAGTTTGAGAAACTTGTCAAGGAGGGTGCTAAGGTTTCAGATGTTTTGGGGCAAATTGCAAAATCTTTCAATTTTAGCACCACTACAGGTATTAATGATGGACTCACTGCGTTACTGGCACTCCAGACTCAAGGAAAGGCTACCGCAGAGGAAATTAGAAAAGCCCTAACAGGCATTCTTTCTGACGAGGACTTGGTTAAGTTTCAAGGCCGTTTAGCGGCCATTCCAGTCAACATTGAGAAGCAACTTGAAGCAACTAATGCCAAGATAAAAGCCAAACAGGCTGAGCTAGATGCATGGAAGAAAGCCAATTCAGACATGAACCAAAAAGACTGGGACGCTCAAGTCGAGAAGCAGCGAGATGGTATTGAAAAGCTTCAAGCTGAGGCTAGCGCTCTACATGTTCAGTATGCTAATTCCGTGCAGGGCGCAGCAATGGTTCAGGGTGCCATTCTAGACGAGGCTATTCGTCGTACTGGTTTGAGTTATGAGGAATTACAAGGTAAATCCACCAAGGCATTTGAGAAAGCATCTAGTGATGTGAGTATTGTTGCTAATAATATGGATGAGCTTAAGAATAAAGGGGTGGATGTTGGTCGTGCTTTAGATGCAAGTATTTCAAATGCAATCAATACAGCCACCAATCAGCAAGAATTAGATGCTCTAAAACTTAAGATTGAAGGCTTGCGCGGAGTACTTGGGAGTAAAGTGGCTGATGGTTTGTTGCAACAAGCTGGGCAGCAGTTAATTGATGTTAAAAATAAAGCTGATGAGGCTCGATCTGGAATCAACTCCACTGCTGAAGCCTTTTCACTTTTTGGCATGAAAACCCCTGAGCAACTTAAAGGTGTTGCTGAGCAGTACAAACAAGCCTTTACTGAAATGAAGAATAGTGGTCAAGCCACACTTCACCAGCAGCAAGAAGCTTTCAAGCAATATGCTGAAAAAGCCATTGCAGCAAATAAAGGTATTGCGGATAGCACGATTACAACACAAGCCTATATGCTTGATCTTGATGTTCAGGTTGATGCCACAGGTAAAGCCACAGTTACTAAACTGGGTGAGATCCAGCAGGCTGCAATCGAGACTCAGCGTACTGTCAGTCAAGTAAGCCAAGCGACTTCACGAGATCAGCCTGAGATCAGTGCTGAGCAAAAGGCTACCAATGACCATTGGGATGATTTCAAGGCCAAGATGAAAGCGCGTACAGATGAGCTGAATGCAAAATCACAAGCACGTGGTTCAGGTGGTGGTAATGCTTCATTACTGTCGAATAGTGGGGATTCAACTCAACAAATTTCCGCCGTGCCGGATGCTCCACTTATCGCGACTAGTCTTGATATTCAACCAATGGAAGGTATGGAGACAAAGCAAAGTGTGGAAATCAAAATTGATATGGGAACAGGGCAGACAGCGATAGTATCAGCCGCACCTGATCAAGCCACAGCTCTTGAGGAAATGATGCGAGAACTTGAAGCAATTAAAGGAAGATCGTAATGCGATTAACACGAAAGTCGACCGGAGAAACCATCCAACTTGAGGATGGTTTTTTTTGGTCTGATGAAAACTGGTCCGAGATCGAGCAGAACCAGGAGTATGCCATTAGTGGTGCCTTGATTATCCAAGAGGGACGCAAACAAGCAGGTCGACCAATCACATTGCAGCCAGCCAATAAAACTAAAGGCTGGATCAAGTTACGAGACCTGAACACGCTTCGTTTATGGCAGAACCTGCAGGAGCAATTCACGCTTCAGTTTGAGTGGCCACATGACCAGCGTGAGTTCAATGTGATTTGGAATCATAAAGACGGTGCGCTTGAAAGCTCTACAGTCAAAGGCACCCCAGCAACATCACTTGATACTTATTTTAACGTCACTATGCGATTCATTGAGGTAAGCGATGCCAATTGAAACCAAAAATTTAAAGCTCCTTGAGTCAGAACGCATTCGTACAGATGCTGATGATGGTGGGGGTAAATACTCAGGCCGTGAAATTGTCGACGGTCAAAGTAATAACCTGTTCAATGATATTTCTGAGATGGATCGAACCACGGGTCGTACATCTATCCAAAAGATTTATGCTGCAGTCGATACAGCCGATACCGATGCTCTGATGGGGGCGACAGTATTTATCTCTCAGAATGCGCAAGATCCCAATGTCTCCGCCGTGTTATTTAGTACGGATAGCTGGACGGATGAGCGTTCGAGCGCTCAAAATCGGATTGAAAACTATTTGGCTAAAGGTGCACAGATTGCCGGCACACCGTTGGACACGCATTGGCAAGGCATGAAGTCGTTACAAGTGGCCATGTTTCCTCAGGAAGCAGAAAGCGCTATTGGTGCATCAATTGTGTTGATCTCGAATGAGGGCAAAACTTTAGAAATTGAGCAATATCTGCGTATTACCGAAGTATCAACACGAACGGCTTATATGATCATCGACGGCAAACAGGTGGAATATAAGATTGCCACTTATGGCCTCAGTGATGCATTAAAAGCTGACTTTGTCGGCCTGTCTGCGAAGCAGTGGTATGGAGGTGAAAAGAGCACCACCATCATCCGTGACACCATTGTGGCGGATACAGGGAAGTATTACTCCAGTGCGAAATTAAAAGAAGTCACTCAAGTCGGTGATTATTCTGTGGTTGCAGAGGATGTGTATACGCAGTTGGTACCCTCAGCGCAGACAGAAACCCCGATGGTGAATATCAATGCTGCGGGCGACTCTGTGGCTTTAGTGAAAGCCAAGAATGGCGTCCTGAGCAAGACTTTTAATAATGTCACCATTAATACCGTGTCGAGCTTATATGTCGGCTCATCGGTCATGCCAAAATCAGTTGAGTTTACTTTATTTGGTTCGGCGGTTATCGACGTGGGCGGTGAACTTAAAAATGCCGCTGGTACTTCCATTGGTACCATCAACTATCAAAACGGTTCTATTGTGTGGAACGCAAGCGCGGGGACGGGTACTACCAACCTCACGATTAACTTTATGCCCGCAGCTGCAGTAACAGCACCTGTTGAATCCGATCTTATCTATGTCAATCAGGAGAACATCAGTTTTAACTGGATCCGTAACTTGGTTCCGTTGCCATCACCAGGCAGTTTGCAAGTGTCGTACTTGGTGCAGAATCAGGTCTACACGCTTCGAGACAATGGTGCAGGCCAATTACGCGGTGGAGATTCGTCATTTGGTTCAGGCAGTATTGATTACGATACGGGTACCATGTCCCTCACTACAGGTGAACTCGCCGATGTCGGCAGTGCAATTCTGATCACGTGGAGCAACATGATCACGGCTCAGGAACGTTCAGGATTAACCATCAATAAAGTCTATGTCGAGATCCCTGTAAACGACTCGATTGTGGCAGGTACCTTAACCATTGACTGGTTATTGAATGGTATTACCAAGACAGCAACCGATAACGGCCAAGGGCAATTTACAGGGGATGCCACAGGTACCATTGATTATGCGGATGGTATAGCGAAGCTGATGCCAACCTTGTTACCCAATGGCGGTACCACGTTTAATGTATCAGGTCAGAAAGGGTCTAAGTCTTCAATTCAAGTGACTGCGGTACCGACCAGTGGTAGCATCTCAATTGAGTTGGACAATGGATCTGCGGCACTCATTCCTAAGTCTATAAAAGTACGTGTACCCGTCAAGTATATGAGCTACACAGGTGAGGTTGAGCTGCGCGATATGCCGATTGATGCCTCTACAGGACGTTTAATCAATGGTGCAGGTCAGCAACAAGGGACGATCAACTATGCGTCTCGTACCATGAGTATCACCCCAAGTACTACACTTGAAGCGATCGAGCGTGAGAAGATTATGCGCCCTTACTATGGAACGCATAATACGTCTCAGGAGGCAATTGCGGCAGGCATGTTGGGGATGACCATTAAGTATGAAAATACCAGTGAGACCCATACTCTAAGCCTGAATGAAGTCGCAACTGCGGTGACGGTGAGTGTGTCCTATCGAGATAGTTCAGCAGCTCAGTCTTGGTCGGATATCATCATTGGTTCTGTGTTAAAAACGGATTTAACTGAAGGCTTTGCTGAGCAGATTCTTGCAGGTTCGGTTCGATTTATACTGGCTGATTCAACTTATGTTGATAAGCTTGGTTCACTGTATCGTAATCCATCGGTGACCACGGGTGCAGGAACAGTAGCAGGCCAGATCCATTATGGGAATGGTGCCGTTGAGTTAGCCGCTTGGGATGTAGGTGGGGCGAATAATCCGACCTTAGAGACTTTGGTGACTCAACTTGAAAGCGTTCAAACCAACCAAGTGTCATACCGTGCACCGATGATCCCGATCCGGGCGCAGTCCTTAACGCTGTCTGCAACCAAGGTGGAAGGTGGGGTGTTGAATATCACGCCTGATGGTTCAGGTACGATCGATACAGCGGAATGCGATGGCTTCTTTAACTTTGACCAAGGCTATGGCCAGTTTGTTTTCCGACAAAAGATTGAAGTAACCACTGCCAACCGTGCTGAAATTATGGCGCAGGATTGGTATGTAGCAGAACTGGAATACACCAAAGATGGCAAGCAGTGGATTCATAAGCCGATCATGGTTTTACCTGAAACCATTAAATACAGTGCAGTCGGTTATAGCTATATTCCGATTGATGCTGAACTTCTGGGTTTATCTGCAGTACGTTTACCGATTGATGGTCGAGTACCGATTTTCCGTTCGGGTGAAATTGGGATAGTGAGTGCAAGTAAGTCGCAGGAATTACCTGATTATATTGCTGGCCAGATCTATGCATTAGCAGATCAGCGGATCTCTTGGTGTGAACTTGAAGATGCGGATGGCATTAAAATTCCATTTGATCTGTACACAGTGGACTATGACTACGGCAAAGTGACTTTAAACGGTGATTTTGCCTTAGGTAATCTCACAGGACCACTGACAGCCAAGTATCGCTATCAAGATATGGGTTTAGTGCGTGATGTCAAAATCAATGGCCAAGTGACTTTCACCAAGCCTTTGACGCACAACTACGATCCAGCGCATACCATCGTCGGTTCTGCACTGGTGATTGGTGACATGCAAGCGCGTTACACCCGTAAGTTTGTGCAGTCCACGTGGGACAGCCTTTGGAAAGATGAAGCCACTGGTGCAGCCATATCAGCCAACTACAACGACACACTTTATCCGATTGAGGTTAGAAATCAGGGCAATATTCAAGAGCGTTGGGCAATTGTATTCACAGGAAACTCTGCATTCCGAGTTATCGGTGAATATTCTGGACAGATTGAAACTGGTGTAACAACAGAAGATTGCTCACCAATCAACCCAGTCACAAACGCACCATACTTCACGGTTAAAAAAGAAGGTTGGGGCAGTGGTTGGGCGAGTGGGAATGTACTGCGCTTTAACACCATCGCAACCAATCATCCTATTTGGGTGATTCGCACGGTGAAGCAGTCAGAGCCGACAGTATTGTCAGACTCATTCCAAATCATGCTGCGCGGTGATATTGACCGAGTTGCTTAATCTTAAATGCAAATATGACCGCTTCGGCGGTCTTTTTTATGAGTAAATAAAAATGGTCGCAAGTACAGATATCAAATTTTTTGTGCATACCAATAACAATGCACCACAACTACAAAATACTTATGGCTCGATGATTAATGTGCTGGATGCTTGTCTGATAAATGGTATCAATATTGGCACAGTGTCATCCCTTACAGCATCAGGCACAACAGTCACTGCTTTGTTCAGCTCTGCCCATAATTTAATGCAGTATCAGGTGATTAAAATCACAGGAGTAAATCAGCCTGAATTTAATGGTGAACATCGCGTGCTCACTGCGCCAAATGCTCAAACAATCACATTTGAGCTTGCTGCAGTACCAAGCGTGACCGCTGCAACAGGTGTGATTACAGCATCATTACCGCCGCTAGGGTGGGAGAAACCATTCTCTAGCAGCAATCCAAGTGGTGGCGGCAAGGCTGCATATCGCTTTTTAAATCCATTATTGCCAAGTCGTCCATTTTTACGTGTGGTGGATGAATTGGACCCTGCATACACAGCAACTTATGCGAAATATGCGAAGGTCGGCATTGTTGAAGATATGACTGATATTGATACGATGTTTAATCAGGCACCGTACGATCTATCCTCACCAGATAAGAACTGGATTGGAACAGGAAGTGGGTCGTCGGCAGTTAATGGTTGGGCAAGATGGTATTATGCCTCGGATCAGGAGTTTTTTAACGCACAAGCTGATTCCTTAACCGCAACAACAGGAAATAGAAACTGGATTGTGGTGGGTAGTGAATCTTGTTTTTATATACTACCAACAGCCATACCTATGAGTTCGGATCATATTTGCTATGGATTTGGTGAATTTAAAAGCCTAATTGATGTCGATGCTTCAAATAACTTTTTGTCAGCATCCTTATCAAATAACCAAGCGTTTAACGGATTTAATAAAGCACAGGTAAATGGGATTGGGGCAACAGACGCCTTAAACAAAGTCTTACTACAACGGATATACAATCAGAATGCCGCTTCAGCATATGCAGAAAATTTCTCATTAGGGGTTGTAAAAGCAACAATTTACAGTGGATATACCAACTATTTAGCTGCAAGCCCGGCAAATAAACTAACCCCATTCGCACCTATTTTTTTAAAAGAAGATGGTGATGTTCTTCGTGGGGAATTAAACGGTGTTTTCTATGTACTTCAATCCAAACCACTAACGCACCTTTACACCTTTAAAGAAGATAATGAATATTTCATCGCAATTAACATTGCACACAACAACTCATATCGCGGACAAATAGTATTAAGAATAGGGTGATTGTATGAAGATCAATACAAAGATCAGGTTGGCGGTTAATAGTAATTCAGATGCTGTGATGAAAAGTAGCGGGTTTTACATAAAAGGGCAGGTCAAAGTGCAAAACTCGCCAATCGCCTGCCGTGTTCGGCTTTTTGAAAAGCTATCAGGCCGATTAATTGCGGACATACCTACTGATAAAAATGGCAACTATGAATTCGATAATTTAAATAGATTAAAATTTTTTATTGTTGCTCATCACCCGCAAGGCCTTTTTAACGCGGTCATTCAAGATAACGTGGTGCCAAAATGAGCAAATCATCAATCAAATCAAAGCTTGTGATGGCGCAAGCAAAAGCAGCATGGATGGATAGTGGCGCATCAAGCGCCACTATTGTTTTTTATGAAGGTGCACAACCCACAACACCCGAAACCGGAGCGGACTCAAACAAAGCACTTGTCACATGCACATTCCCTGAGCCATGCTTTAAAGAAGTCACAGCAAGCTATGTTGAGCTACACCCAACCAACACGGCGACCGTGATGAAAACAGGCACAGCCACATGGGCGCGGATCTATAATGGTGAAGGTGAGGTTGTAGATGATTTAGCTGTAGGTACAGACATTACGCTTGCAAATACGAATCTCGTACTTGGCGGTACGCTAGGCGTTCAGTCATTTAAAATCAGACCTTAATTTTAAAAAGGTGAGCATGTGAAATTTAAGCGAAAACTTGGCACAGTCGATGCTCACAATGTAAATCTTAACTTCACACCTGATAATACTGACAGTCACGACATCATCTTGAATTTTGAGCATTTAGCGACAGGCTCAACCAATCTAAACTTTGGTGATGATGTTACCGCTGAAATTGATACTCTGCTTGATGTTGATTTCAATTTTGAAGTTGGCGCGGTCTATGCGGATAGTGGTGTCAATACTTCCACGATTGACACGGTTTTAGATGCTGAATTTCAATATAGTGTTCATGCGGTATTTTCAGAAAATACAGATGTTATTGCTCAGATTGATTATGTACTTGATGCTGAGCTTAGCCTTGATGTTCAAGCGGTTTTTGCTGAAAACCTATGTACGGTTGATACGGTTTTAGATACTGAATTTCAATTTCAAATTGATGCTGTATTCGATATTAATCACATCGTCGGGGTGTCTTATGCGTTTGATGCTAGTTATCAAAAGGCAATCGCTGCTTTAAGTGTCGCAGCAATACCATGGGCAAAACCAATTCTAAGAGTCTCTAATGAGGCTCTTTTTTTTGATCAAGGATTAGTGGTCAGTCATGGCAACAAGGTTGCTTTTGAGCGTGGGCTGACTTTATCAGAATCCATCCATGCAGTATTTGACCAGGGCGAGAAACTCAGTCGAAATCTGGGTGTACGTTGGCAAGAAAATCTGAAGATCCGGATTGCACGCGATTTGTATTTTGATGAATCGATCAAGCTTCGATTAAATCGTGAATTCGATCATCAGGAGATGATCCGTAAACGCCGTAATATTTCATTTTCACATCAAGTCGCACACGTCTTTGAAAAGCGCTTCAGCTTTGATTGGGATAAAGGCTTAGAGCTAGTCACACAAGATGTGATCTCTTGGGATAAAGCTAAATCCATTCATTATCGCAAGCATCCGATTGAACCATGGCCAGATCCTGAAATTCCCGAATATCAGGGTACAGGTGATCTTAATTTCGTATGCCTGTGTCATGAGGTGGATTCGCATGATGTTGTTCTCAACTTTGGTGCGGATGATTGCATACCTGGCATACCGAATCGTAATTGGTGGTACATTTTGAATAGTTTATCTGTGACACGCCTAGACAATGGCGTAGAGATTGAAGTCTATGACGGGAATTACAGTACCGATCGCAGCAGCTGGTGCTGGTCCTATAGCTTGACTGTACCAGCTGCTGAGATTGGCAAACTTGAACCGATCAATGGCCAACCTGTGATTTTAAAAATTATCGTGAATGGTACCGAGCATCAAATGTTGCTTGAGAACCGCCGACGTTCTCGTAAATTTGCCCAGGATACCTACACCTTAATTGGCCGCAGTCAAACGGCACTACTTGCCGCACCGACAGCGCCTTTACGCTCCTTCTTACAAGAGAATGATCGAACCTCCGTCCAGTTGTGCCAAGCGGAGCTAGATCGCGTGTTTAGCGATACGGTACTGAATTGGCAGTTGATCGATGCACTGGGCTGGATCGTTGAGCGTGAATGCTTAAGTTATTCCAATTTAGCTCCAATCGATGCCATCAAGATGGTGGTTGAAAGCGGTGGTGGGTTTATTTATAGCGAAAAGGGCAGCAATACGCTGACGATTAAACCGCTTTATAAAAAGACCTTCTGGGATGTGCTGTCAATCGCTGAATATGATCGCTTATTGCCTGAGTCTGTAGTGCTGAGTCAATCAACCGATTATCAGATCTATCCTGATTACAACGGCATTACGCTGACAAATGACCGTAAAGGACCACCAGCTCAGGTAAAACGTACTGGCACTAGTGCTGATATTCTACTTCAACCTGATAACAATCCGTTGTTCAACTATGTCAGCATGAAGGCCTATGGCAAAGCCAAACTTGCCAAAGCAGGGATGGTTGAAACTCATACCTACAGCATGCCGATTTCGCCTGAAGTAGGTGAATGTGTACCAGGAGAGGTGCTGGCATTTAATGCGGAATGGTGGGGCATTGTAGATAGTGTTAGCGTCTCGTTCAGCCACGCAGTGGTCAATCAAACTGTGAAAGTGGAGCGTGTCAATCGTGAGTAATGCATTACAGCGTTTAATTGATTTACTTCCTGCGGCTGCAGAATTTGTAGGAACCATTACCAGCGTGGACCATCCCAATTACAAAGTGTTGGTGGTGGGTGGATCGGGTTTAAATCTGGTGACCAGTTCAACACGTTACAACCTTGGAGCAACAGTATTTGTATCTGATGGTGAGATTAAACGACTCGCACCATTGGGTGAAGTGATTCAAATCGAAGTTTAAGTTTTTAAAAAGTATATGGCGCTCATTGAGCGCTTTTTTATTGCCAAAAAATTAGGAGTGGTCTATGAATGACCCGTTAAGCATCAAGGGCCTACCATGGCTTTTTAAAATTATCGCTGCAGTGGTTGGGGCAATCTTTGCTCTGACGTTATCAGGGGATATCGATACCGAGGGACGAATTAAAATCACGATGGGGGTGATTATGAAGTTCACGTTTAGTGTGGCGATTAGTCTGTATGGTGGTTCAGCATTTATTGAATATTATGGTTGGCATGTCTATTCACATATGACGCAAGGCTTTGTAATGTTGATCTTTGCGATTTTCGGAATGTTGTTAATTGGCATCTGGTATCAAGCGATTCAGCTGTTACGTGGTAAAACCATTGGTGAACTAATCTATGAAATTCGATCAGCTTTTAAAGCAATGTTTAAGTGAGTAAGTGAAAAATGAAACATATTTTTGATTTTTTAAGAAAGATCAGTGGTGGAACACTTACTCAAAAGCAAGTCAATGCTGCCAACCAAGTGATTGCAACGGCTACAGATGCAACGGTGGCTGATATGTTGGGTATTGCGATCGACCAGATGGTGGTTAGTCTTTTTGGTGTGGATCTCATCTGTGGTTTTGAAGGAAAACGGCTTGCTGCATATGACGATGGTGTGGGGGTATGGACGATTGGATTCGGTACCACAGTTTATCCGAACGGCATTAAAGTTATGAAAGGTGATACCTGCACGGAAGCACAAGCTAAGACATACATGGCACATGATTTAAAGAAGTTTGAAGCTACTGTAAATAAGGCAGTCACAGTGCAACTTAATCAAAATCAGTTTGATGCACTGCTATCACTTGCTTACAACATTGGGGCTAGTGCTTTTAGTCAATCAACTTTAGTTAAAAAACTGAATGCCAATGATATTCGCGGTGCAGCGGATCAGTTTGATGTATGGGTGAATGCAGGTGGTAAACGCATGCAAGGACTTGTGAATCGTCGTGCTAAAGAAAAGGCTTTGTTTCTATCATGATCAAAGCATTATTGCTGTGCATCCTGCTTTCAGGCTGCACAGCGCATTCGATTTCGACAAAAGTGCATGTCACTGTCTGTGTTCAGTGTGTGAATTGAGAAAGTCTATAGATATAAATGCATTGGAATTCCAGCTTTAAATACAGATATTCCTTTTCTAGCAACCTCACTATCCTCAACCACAAAGCCATGGCTCTCAAAGAAAGGTATGAGGTCTATATTTGCAGCAGTTAGACTTATTTGATTTATGCCATGCTGTGAACAGTATAATTTTGCGTTCAAAATAAGCTGAGAGAATGCGTTTAACCCCTCATACTTTTGAAGTGTGTATTTTTCCTTTGGTTTAAATATGTTTTGAAAACATACATCATGTATCTTTAGTGCACCATTAAAGGTCGTCGATAAGAAAAGCTCAGCTACGGGAGTAGGGTTTTCATTAATAAAAACTTTCATTGCGATTAAATCATCAAAGATTAAAGCCCCAATTCTTCGTTCGATTTGTTTGTAAAGTATCTTATTATCTGCATTGAATGACTCTCCAATGCGACGTTGTTCTTCAGGTAGTTGATTTCTTACACAATGGTTGTGCCACCCTGATGCACAGTTTTCGTAAAACGCACCTTTAAGTTCAGAGTTTTGTAGAATAGAGTCTAAATCTCTAATATGTTTAATTTTATAATCGTATTGTTCACCAAGAGCTTGTTGTATTGACTCTAATGGCAATATATCACTTAAATGCATCACGTCAGATATAGGTGAGACTCGTTTACTAAAATCCACGTAATTTTCAGTTTGCGCAACCTCTACTAAGCCTTCAGATTGCTTTTTTTGGTTTTCCCAAAAAAAATGTGAATCAATATTACAATACTCTGCTGTACTCTCGAGGTTTTTTATATAAGCCATATCAATACGAGGTATTTTATCTTCAAGTACAGTACAATTTTCTGTGTCTGGCAGAAATAATATTTCTTTGTTGCGCTCTAAATCGAAACTTATTTCGTGTAACTCATTTTTATTATTTTTCCAGACGGCATGTCTTTCAGCCATAATATAAGCATCTTCTAAGTACCAGATTTTATATCCTGCAACCAATGTTCCCCCATCTCTTTGAATTTTATCTCTAACATTGATATCACAATTGTCTAATGTAGATTTTGGTTCGGGTGTAACTTTTAAGTAAAGGGGGGCAATTTTAGAAATTTTATTACAAAAATTTTTAACTTTATCATCAATTATTCTTGGTACTTTTAGGTTAGTTGAATCTTTAAGTAATTCTTCATATTTCTCATTAGAATATAAATTCACAATATTTGCTTCGGCTAATTTTATACGTTCTGCCAAGCTGCCGCGTTGTTTTGCTTGCCCCACAATTTTCTCCAAATTTTATAATAGCTTGATAAGCTATTAGACTAATCATCAATAGTCAACATCCCTTCCCAGCTAAAATAATCCCTCGTCAAACTTCCTCGACTCATCGACCAGCCACGGTTCGGCAATTTGCATGGTCCGATCGCAAGCTTCTTATCCCCAAACCGCTCCTTAACGCCTTCCATAGCAAGCTGCAGCTTCTCATTGCGTTCTATAGATTCAACATCTGAGAGCAGGTCAGGAATATAGGCTGCCTTGTTCTCGATACACGTTAAAATCACACCACATTTTTTAAACTCGATACCTTCTTGAAATAGTTCATCCATTTGCTTCATCACAGCTTTATTCATGACTGCAGCAGAGTCAGTAGGCTCAGCAAACCCAACACTGATAGATTTCTTATAAAACGGTTTGTTCTTATCAAATGGATTGGACTCAGCAAAAGCAATCACGCAGCCACATAAGCTTTTATCCTCACGTAGACGTTTAACAGCTGACTGCAGATAATCACTCATTGCCTCAGACAAAGATTCTTTATCTGTTACACGTTGGCCAAACGACCTCGATGAGATGATTTGTTTTTTAGCGGGTGGGGCATGTTCAATTTCAATGCAAGAAATGCCTTGCAACTCAGCTACCGTCTGGGCCATAACAATAGAAAAGAGGCTTTTCATATTGCGCGGCTCAGTTCGTGTGAGATCCTGAACGGTATGCACACCCATGGCATGTAGTTTCTTACTGTGCTGTCGACCGACTCCCCAAACCTCAGAGACATCGATCAAACTAAAAAAGTAATCTTTATGTTTTGGGTCCATGGATACCAAATTGCAGACACCCGAAAAGCGTTTGGCTTTCTTGGCCATATGGTTGGCAATTTTGGCTTCGGTCTTACTTCGACCAATTCCGATTGATACAGGCAAGCCGATCCATTTAGAGATACGCTCACGCATGTCTTGCGCGTATTCAGTTAAATCGAATTTATGCTCATAAGTGGTTAGATCTAGAAAACATTCATCGATAGAGTAGATCTCATGCTCACCTGGTGCAACATAGTCGGCAAGGATGCTGTGAAAGCGCTCGGACATTTCAGCATAGACTTTGTAGTTGCTCGAAAGCACTTCTACATTGTGCTTCTCAACAATGTCTTTGATTTGGAATAGGGGCACACCCATTTTAATCCCAAGATCTTTGGCTTCCTGCGAACGTGCAACTGCACAGCCGTCATTGTTTGAAAGCACAATGACCGGTCTATTATTCAGCTTTGGATTAAACACACGCTCACAACTGACGTAGCAATTGTTCACGTCAATTAAGGCATAGATCTTGTTTTCACTTCTCATCTGAAGCTCTTTAGAACACGGGTGACAACACCCCAAATAATGAATTCTTGTCCTTCACTGAAATGAATGTCGTCGTAATCAGGGTTTTCAGCTTTTAGCCAACATACTCCAGCATCTTCACACATGAGACGCTTTACGGTGAACTCATTATCAACCAGTGCTATCACGATGTCCCAATGCTTAGCCTCAAGACTACGATCGACAATCAACTCGTCGCCAATATCGATCCCAATATTGATGAGTGATAGTGAATTAACACGCACGATAAACGTAGCGGCTGGATTCTTAATGAGGTGCTCATTAAGGTCTAGTGTCTTATCGACATGATCTTGCGCAGGGGAAGGGAAACCTGCTTGAACGCGCTCAGTGGCCAATGGGATAGCCATATGTGTGACTGGATCAACTTGGCGGATGTGATCAATTTCAGGGTCAGCTTTATCTTTCTTAAGAAAAGCTTTGATTTCTAAAACAGAAGAGTTTGGTACACGGATGAGCGTGGTCAATTCTGAGCGTTTTCGCCCCGCACCGGGTCTCACACCACCATGGTTCTTGATATCGTTCATAGCCAAACTTGATTTCTGTAACAGATTTCAAGATTGTAGATTTCGGTAAAAATAAATTCAAATTTAAAAGCTGTGGATAATCAACGGGCCTTCAAATTAGATTAGGTTGAAGGCCATTTTCGGATAAGCGGGATTTAGGGAAAGTGATGTACTCATCCTGCATTTCAAAGAAGAACTCATGCGCCTCTTTAAAGCTACAATTCAGCCATTCTTCGCGGTATTCATCAGGGATTACGATGATCGAGCGCTTCTCATCATTAGGCTTATGGAATTGCTTCATGAAAGGATGTTTATCGGCATTGATGGTGAGCATACTCATCGATCGAATTTGCTCTCCAGCGATGACAGCATTCTCGTATATGGCCGCCACAGTAAAGGGCATACCATCTTCATGTGCAATGCCATACCAGTGTGACTTCCCATCAATGTATTTAGGTTCAAAAATGGTTTCGACAGGGATTAGGCCAAACTGAGACTTATGCCAAGCATCTCTAAAACTGGGCTTCTCAGCAACCGTTTCAGTCCGAGCATTGTAGGTGTATTTACCGAAACTATTTTCTTTGGCCCACTTAGGAATCATCCCAAAATTAACGGAACGCCATTCGATCTTGCCGTCATTGGAAAAGATCAAAGGTGAGGGGAAGTTAGGAAATATATCTTCAGGGAATTCCAATTGATCAGGCTCAGGAAGATCTAGGAGGAATGCACGATTCTTTCGGATCGCTTCAAAGTTTGCGCACATAGACTTATCTCTTTTTATTCTTTATGATCATCGCTCAAATAATAACCCAACTAAGAATAAAAAATGATTTCAAAACAGTTTAGGATCGTCAATGGAATTCTTGCGGTCATCGGCATTGCTGCATTCATATTTTTCCAGTATCAAATGAGACCTGATACGCTTGGTGGCTTCAAGGAAGGCACAGAAGAGTATTACGGTTATCAATACGCACGTGATAACAACCTAAAGAGTGCGGATCAATGCGATGATGAAAAGGATGATCCTGAAATGAATATCAATGATGCATTTATCAAAGGCTGCAGGAGCTCTTTCGAGAAATAATTGCTTGGCACCTGTCAGAATACGTAAATTTCTCAGAAGGACAATGCATAAAGATAAGTAATAGGATGAGTGATAAAATTGGCTGCGCTACTTATAAGTTGCGCAGCTGTTTTTCAGATTATGAGCTTAATTACTAATCCTAGTAACGCCGAACCGATGATGACTCGGAGAACACTCTGATTAAACTTAAATAATGCGACTATAGCTAAAATAGCAATAATGGCAGAAATATAATCAAAACTTCCTTCAAAGCCCTTTGGCCAAAGCACGTGGTAGCATAAAAAGAGGGCTAAATTCAAAATTACACCCACCACGGCAGCGGTAATGGCTGTTAAAGGGGCTGTGAATCTAATTTGATCATGTGTGGACTCTATGACAGGCGCCCCCGCTAAAATGAAGAAAAATGAGAAAATAAAAGTAAACCAAGTGACAATGATTGCACCTAATGCACCCGCAATAAATTGATGCTCAACACCTAATAGAGATTGATTGTAAGCCGCCAAGAAGCCGACAAAAGCTACCACCATGATCAACGGACCAGGAGTACTTTCACCTAGAGCTAGTCCATCAATCATTTGAGTTGGTGTCAGCCAGTGATAAAAACCGACGGCCCCCTGATATACGTAAGGCAGAACAGCATAAGCTCCCCCGAATGTCATAAGAGCAGCTTTAGTAAAAAACCAAGCAAGTTGAGTATAAGAATGACTCCATCCAAAAATTGCTGTTAAAGAGATGAGCGGAATTATCCATAAAAGTGCTGAGATTACTGCTATTTTGATTAGATGCGACCATTTAAAAATGGCGTGTTCAGGTGTGGGAGTGTCGTCATCAATAATTGCACGACCATAAGATTTTTGACTGGAATGATGTGCATTTACCTGAAATAACTCTGGAAGCTTTTTACCTGCGAAATAGCCTGATATAGCTGCACATAGAACAATTAAAGGGAAAGGGACATTAAAAATAAATATTGCAATAAAAGCGACAACTGCAATTGCCCATAGAAATTTATTCTTTAATGATCGACTACCGATACGATAAGTGGCATGAAATACAATGGCTGCAACTGCTGGCTTAATGCCATAAAACAAGCCCGCAATGATCGGGACATCTCCATATTTAACATAAACCCAAGACAACCCGATCAGGATAAATAGAGAGGGTAAAACAAAGAAAACACCTGCAACGATGCCTCCTTTGGTTTTATGCATTAACCAACCAATATAAGTTGCGAGTTGTTGAGCTTCAGGCCCAGGTAACAACATGCAATAGTTCAGAGCATGCATAAACCGCTTTTCTGAAATCCATTTTTTTTCTTCAACCAGCTCTTGATGCATAACAGCAATTTGCCCAGCAGGGCCTCCAAAGCTGATGAATCCGAGTTTTAACCAAAATTTAAAAGCTTGCCAAAAGCTAATAGATTCAATTTCTATTTCATTTGACAAAGATGGCTTATTGTTCATGCTAAATTCCTTTGAAAGTCTGCATACAAGCCATCAAAAATATGGTTTGAAAGCTGGAGTAATTGATCATCATTTGTGATCGTGCTTCTGAGACCTTGTAAGATTTTTTCAATACCTAATGCTTCAGCAGGCTCATTTCCTCCAACATCTAAAAAATGAACAATTTCAGCGATTTTATTTAAAGCAGGGTTTTGTAATTTAAAGCTATGCATTAACACTTCATAAGTGACTAGATTATTGATATGCGTAAATTTGGCATGATCAAAATCGAAACCTAAGGCATCCTTTGGGCAATCATCGGGGTGCTCTAACCAAATAAATTCTGCCTGAGGGTCTACAAATTTTTGAATGATCCATGCTGATGCCAAACGGTCAACCCAAGGACGCTTTCTAGTTGCCCATGTTTTATTTTGAAAATCTTGCTTAAAAAAGACTTCTAATTGCTCATCAGAATTATTCGGCTCATCGTCTTCACCTAGTCGAGCAATCGTATTCTCTAAACGAGTAAGTTCATTGAGTGTTTTATTTTGTTGAATATTAGGGAAAAAATCGATTTCTATTAGTGAATTGAGATTTTTTCTTAGTTTTCGAGTCTGCTTGAGATGTTCTTTTTTCTTACTTTCTTCAAGCGTACTTTGTATTTGAGAAATTTCAGTTCTGAGTTCCTCATACTCTCCAGTCCGATCAAAAAGTTGTGCCAGATCTAGATGTGCAGGAGCTTCAGCGTGAAAGATATAAGCATGTCCATTTTCATTGAAATGATCATCGATAATAGTATCGAATTTTTCAGAATGTATTGCTGGTAGGAGATAGACGCCATCTCTTAGTGTAGCTGCACCATTCGATTTTAATGAACGCCAAATTCGCATTCTGGCGGCAGTACTTTGACTAGGCAGTGATGATACAAGTAATGATAATTTCATGTTATAAACTCAACATATTTTGTTTAATATATAACATCTTTATTTTTTTGGTAATGGATTTAATTGAATAACAATATGCGTAAAAAGAATAAATAGTTTTTTGACTTAAAGAGGGTGACTATATAAGTACAATTAAAATAAAAAATGCTGACAACCTTATGAATCAGGGCAACGCTATAGCTTTAATGTATGAGTTGTATTCTGTTTGTTCTGTAAGATAGTTTTTCTCAATCACAATATATATTTTTAACACTTATCTGCTTATACTGTGCGAAGTTTTTAGCAACATTCTTTTTGCACGTCGTTTGTACTTTTACAGTTGAGTACATGATTGTGTACATATTTTTAGAGTAGTTTATGGCAGTTGTAAAAAAGTCTGTAGATATCAATAATATACGAAACTTTAGCATTATTGCTCACATTGACCACGGGAAGTCAACGCTCGCTGACCGCTTTATTCAAACCTGTGGTGGTTTGCAAGATCGTGAAATGCAAGCACAAGTACTTGACTCCATGGAACTTGAACGTGAGCGTGGTATTACCATTAAAGCTGCGTCGGTTACTTTGTATTACACCCATCCAAATGGTCAAGAGTATCAATTGAACTTTATTGATACACCAGGGCATGTCGATTTTTCATATGAAGTGTCACGTTCATTGGCGGCTTGTGAAGGTGCATTGTTGGTTGTAGATGCGGCGCAGGGCGTGGAAGCACAGTCGGTTGCGAACTGCTATACCGCAATTGAGCAAGGTCTCGAAGTCCTTCCTGTACTAAATAAAATTGATTTACCACAAGCTGAACCTGAACGTGTGATTCAAGAAATTGAAGACATTATTGGTATTGAAGCAACTGAAGCGCCAACTTGTTCGGCAAAAACAGGTCTTGGGATTGATAGCGTTTTAGAAACCCTTGTTAATGTCATTCCTGCACCTACTGGTGATCGTAACGCGCCACTACAAGCTTTAATTATCGACTCTTGGTTTGATAACTACTTAGGCGTGGTTTCTTTGGTGCGCGTGAAAGAAGGTCGTGTGCGTAAGGGCGACAAGATGTTGATGAAATCAACAGGCCAAACGCACATTATTACTTCTGTGGGGATTTTCAATCCTAAGCATACTGAGACAGACATCCTTGAAGCGGGTGAAGTTGGTTTCGTAATTGCAGGGATTAAAGACATTTTTGGTGCGCCAGTGGGTGATACGATTACCCTTGCCAACACACCAGAAGTCAAAACCTTACCGGGCTTTAAAAAAGTGAAGCCGCAGGTTTATGCAGGTTTGTTCCCAATTGATTCAAGTGAATTTGAACCGTTCCGTGAAGCTTTGCACAAACTTCAGATCAATGACTCGGCGTTATTTTTTGAACCTGAAAGCTCAGATGCTTTAGGTTTTGGTTTCCGTTGTGGCTTCTTAGGCATGCTACATATGGAAATCGTGCAAGAGCGTTTAGAGCGTGAGTATGATTTAGACCTCATTTCATCTGCACCGACAGTGATTTATGAAGCGGTGATGAAGAATGGTGAAACGATTTATATCGATAGCCCATCTAAAATGCCAGATGGTTCAACGGTCGAAGACTTACGTGAGCCGATTGCTGAGTGCCATATCCTTGTACCGCAAGAGTATTTGGGTAATGTGATGACTTTATGTGTGGAACGCCGTGGTGTTCAAAAAGACATGAAGTTTATGGCGAACCAAGTTTCGATCACTTTTGAAATTCCAATGGCGGAAGTGGTGATGGACTTCTTTGATAAATTGAAGTCGTGTTCACGTGGTTTTGCGTCGCTCGATTATAACTTTGTGCGTTTTGAAAGTTCATCATTGGTAAAAGTCGATGTATTGATCAATGGCGATAAAGTCGATGCCTTGGCAATGATTTGTCACCGTCAAGATGCCCGTCACCGAGGTATTGCATTGGTTGAAAAAATGAAAGATTTGATCCCACGTCAAATGTTTGATGTGGCAATTCAAGCAGCCATTGGCGCGCAAATTATTGCTCGTTCAACTGTAAAGGCAATGCGTAAAAACGTATTGGCGAAATGTTATGGTGGTGACGTTTCTCGTAAGAAGAAACTGCTATCGAAGCAAAAAGAAGGTAAGAAACGCATGAAGCAAGTGGGAAGTGTAGAAATCCCACAAGAAGCGTTCTTGGCTGTGTTGAAAGTAGAAAGATAAAAAGGTAGGAATATAAGCCCATGGATTTTGATTTTAATTTGATACTTGTTCCTGTCACACTGATTTTCTTTTTGGTGTGGTTGCTCGATAAGTTTGTATTTAAACAACGAGCGACGAAAGGCAAGGGAAATGAAAATTTTGTCATTACGTGGGCTTATGATTTCTGGCCAGTCCTTGCGATTGTCCTATGTCTACGTTCATTCTTTTATGAACCTTTTAATATTCCTTCCGACTCGATGGTCCCGACTTTAGAAACAGGTGACTTCATCTTGGTCAACAAGTTTGACTATGGTGTACGCCTGCCGATCGTGAATAAAAAAGTGATTGATGTGGGTGAGCCTGAGCGTGGCGATGTGATTGTCTTCCGTTATCCACCGCAACCGACGATCAGCTATATCAAACGTGTAGTTGGTATTCCTGGCGATCACATTGTTTTTGATCATGGCCAATTAACCATTAATGGTCAAAAAGTTGCTAAAGTGCCTGTTGAATTTAGCCGTGAAAAAGACCGTTTAGACACGCCTACTTCGATATATCATAAAGAAACGATTGGCAAGCATACCTTTACCATGCGTGAGTTAGAAGGTGTTAATGTTGCACGCCAAGCACCCTATATTAACTTTGTAGAAAATGGTAAATACTCTGCTGAAAATGGTTTATATTGGGAAGTGAAAGTAAAAGAAGGCGAGTACTTTGCGATGGGGGATAATCGCGATCAAAGTGCTGACAGTCGTTTCTGGGGAATGGTTCCTGAACAGAACCTAACAGGTCGTGCATTTTATATTTGGATGCATAAAGAACCTGGCTTTAAGTTGCCGTCATTTAACCGTAACGGTAGCATTGACTAATATCGATTCGGAAAATAAAAAATGCGTAAGAATCAACAAGGGGCATCTTATATCGCCATTTTATTTGCAATCATGGGGTTTGCATTTATGGCGAAAGTGGCTATTGCAGTTTGGGCTCCCTATTTTGATGATCGGATGATCAATAGCCAAATTGAGGAAGTATTTCAAAGCAGCCCGAAAAATATTCAGCCCGCGGAGTTTGAGAGTCAGCTTTCAAAGCGTTTGGATATGAATGGCATTCGTGATGTGAAGATTAAAGAAATTATGCAAGTCACCAATACCGAAGGGTTGCAGGTGAAAAAGGAGTATGAGGTAAGAAAACCCTTCTTACTGAATATAGATTTAGTATTAAAGTTCGAGAAAAGTTTTGATCAAAGCTCAGTCCAAGCTAAGTGAAGCCCGCTTAGCGAGCCGTATCGGTTATCAGTTTAAACAACCTGAGTTACTTCAGCTTGCACTGACCCACCGATCGGTGAGCCACAAATACAACTATGAGCGCCTAGAGTTTCTAGGCGATTCTTTGTTAGGGATGATTATTGCAAATTATCTCTATAAAGCTTATCCAACTGAGAACGAGGGCCGTTTGACGCGTATGCGTGCAACCTTGGTTCGTCAGGAAGCTTTAGGTAAAATTGCAAATGATTTAAAACTGAGCCAGTCACTCATTTTAAGTACAGGTGAATTAAAATCAGGTGGACATCATCGCGAGTCCATCCTTGCGGATACGGTTGAATCGATTATTGGTGCAATCTATGTGGATTGTAGTGATTTAACGGTGTTGGAGCCGATTGTGTTAAAATGGTACGAGCCATATTTAGACCATATCGAGCCAACCGATCAACTTAAAGATCCTAAATCTCGTTTACAAGAATATCTTCAGGCACGAAAAAAAGCTCTCCCAGTTTATGATGTGGTCGATATTCAAGGTGATGCACCCAATCAGCATTTCAAAGTGGAATGTAAAGTGGATGGATTGTCTGTTGTAAATGGTGAGGGCACCAGCCGTCGTTTTGCTGAACAAGCTGCCGCGGCGGATATTTTAAAACTTTTGGAGCAGTAATCTGCCATGTCAAATTCTTCCGATCACATCGATGCTGATCACGAGTCGCAAAGTGACAGTAATGATTTAATTAGCCAGTTTTTTAGCGAACAAGGCACAGAAATCCCAACGGATTTTCGTAGCGGCTTTGTGGCAATTGTAGGTCGTCCAAACGTAGGCAAGTCTACGTTGATGAACCATTTGTTGGGTCAAAAATTATCGATTACTTCACGTAAACCACAAACCACACGTCATAAGATTGTGGGAATTGATTCACGTGCAAAATCTCAAGCAGTATTTGTTGATACACCAGGGATGCATAAAAAAGAAGTACGCGCCATCAATAAAATGATGAATCGTGCTGCATCATCTGCATTGCGTGATGTCAACTTGGTATTGTTTGTTCTAGATGCAGACAAATGGACTCAAAACGATGAACTCGTTTTGGAAAAACTCAAAAATGCTGAGATGCCAGTGATTCTGGTGATCAATAAAATTGATACACTTGAAAATAAAAATCATGCATTACCGTTAATTCAAGAACGTGCAAAATTAATGAATTTTGCTGAAATTGTTCCTGTTTCTGCACTCCGTGGTGCAAACTTAGACCATCTGCGCGATACCATCGAAAAATATTTACCTTTCCAACCGCCGATGTATTCATTGGATCAACTGACAGATCGTTCTGAGCGTTTCTTGGCATCAGAAATTATCCGTGAAAAGATTATGCGTCAGTTGGGTGAAGAACTACCTTATGATTTAACCGTGCAAATTGAGTCGTTTAAGACTGAAGAAGCAACGGTGAATGAAAAAACAGGTCGTCCAAAACCAGCGTGTACATACATTGATGCAACGATTTTTGTAGACCGTCCAGGCCAGAAAGCGATTGTGATTGGTGAAAAAGGCGCTAAGCTTAAGAAAATTGGTATGGATGCCCGTATCGATATGGAAAAAATGTTTGAACAAAAGATCATGCTGACGCTTTGGGTTAAAGTGAAAGGCGGTTGGTCTGATGATGAGCGTGCATTGAAAAGCTTAGGTTATAGCGATATCTAAGTTTTAAGAAAACAAATTTTTATAGGGATGGTGTTATGGTCAAGGTGTTCGCAGTAATGGCTTGTATGTTGTTTTTGCAAGGTTGTATACACAAGATCGTCACCGTTCCTGTAAAGATTGCTTATAAAACCACAAAAGGCGTGGTGAAAGGAACCGCAGCTGTGGTTGGTGCTGTTATCCCAGATGGGGATGATGAAGACAGCGAACAGAATGATAAAGATAAAAAAGATTAGTTAATTCCTCATGCGCAATGAAGTACTACATGGTTATTTAATTCACCATAGAAAATACCGTGAACGTAGTCATATTGTGCATTTATTTACCCAAGAGCATGGGCGAGTTGATGGTATTCTAAGGCAAACCCCGCCGCCACAATATCAGCCGATTTGTTTACAAGCTTCGGGTAAATCTGAGCTCAAAAATTTTACAAAACTTGAAATTGTCAATCAGCCGATTTTTTTCTTCGGGGATGCTTTTTTTTCAGGTTTTTATCTCAATGAGATCCTACTCAGGCTGTGTCCGCTCGAAGTACAAATGGAGCAAAGTTTTGCTCAATATGCGCATACGCTAACGCAATTACAACAACTGGCGCAGCAAGCCGATCCTAATCAGTTTTTAAAACAAATTCTAAGACAGTTTGAGCATGAACTGCTGGAAGATTTGGGCTATGCCTTAGATTTTTCAACTGATGCCAATCAACTAGAAATTCAAGCATCACTCAACTATATATTCCAGCTGAATGAAGGCTTTATTCCTACTGCACAAGCTTCGCGATCGACCTTAAATGGACAGCAAATTTTAAGCATGTGCCAATATGAAAAGGGTAGGGATTTTGGTTTGGAGCAGTTACAATTACTGACCAAGTTGTATCGACAAATGATCAGTTCCTTGTTGGGCGATCGCCCCTTAAAAAGTCGTCAGTTGTGGATTCAGAACACTCAAACTCAATCGTAATTAGGAAATGAATATGGCTGCATTACTTGGTGTAAATATTGACCACGTGGCAACTTTACGACAAGCGCGTGGGACTTCTTATCCAGATCCAGTTAATGCAGCATTGATCTGTGAGCAAGCAGGGGCTGAAGGGATTACCTTGCATTTACGTGAAGACCGTCGTCATATTCAAGATGATGATGTGCGTCGTATGCGCCCAGCACTTAAAACACGTATGAATTTGGAACTTGCAGTTACAGAAGAAATGATTGCATTTGCCAAAGAAATTAAACCGCACCATGTGTGTTTCGTTCCTGAAAAACGCCAAGAAGTGACGACCGAAGGTGGTTTAGATGTGGTTGGACATTTTGATGATGTCAAAGCGGCGACTCAAGCGTTGTCTGAGATTGGCTGTGATGTGTCCTTGTTTATTGATGCTGACTTTGCACAAATTGATGCAGCAATTGCTTGTGGTGCACCAACCATTGAAATTCATACAGGCGCTTATGCTGATGCAGAAACAGCTGAAGCTCAGCAACATGAGCTTGAGCGTATTATAAAAGGTGCTGAATATGCAGCATCAAAAGGTTTGGTAGTCAATGCTGGGCACGGACTCAACCTTGAAAATGTAACGCCAATTGCGCAAATTCCACAGATTCACGAATTAAACATCGGACATTCACTGATTGCCGATGCTATTTTTGTGGGCTTGGAACAAGCTGTACGCGAAATGAAAGCAGTGATTAAAGCTGCACGTTAATTTAAAGTTTTTAAGATTTGAATATGTCGAATATCAATTATGATGAACTCATGAAGCCCGTCATGGACTTCTTGGGCTGTGAAACACCTAAAGCTTGGTTGACTGAAGCACTGAATAATCTTGATGTGCTGATGCAAGACCACGCGAATTGTGAGAAGAAAGCTGCAGGTACCGCGATGAACCTGATGTTTCGTTATAGCTTTTTTACCGATTTACAGGTCAAGCTTGCGCAACTGGTTCGTGAAGAAATGCTGCATTATGAGCAAGTGCTTGCATTTATGAAAAAGCGCGGGTTAGAGTGGAGCAATCTAAGTGCAGGTCGCTATGCGGGTGGTTTACGTAAAGAAGTACGGACTTATGAGCCTGAGGCTTTAATTGATATTTTAATCATTGGTGCCTTTGTAGAAGCGCGTTCATGTGAGCGTTTTTACGCGTTAGCACCCTTGGTTGATGATGAATTAGGTCGTTACTATCGTTACTTGCTGAAGTCTGAATCACGTCATTTTGAAGATTATTTGGCTCTGGCTTTAGAGGTTGCGCAAACGGGGAAATTGAAAAATCCGAAAGAAGATATTCAAGCCCGTATTGATCATATCCGTAATGTCGAAAAAGAGCTAATTAGTACACCTGATGATGTGTTCCGTTTCCATAGTGGCGTGCCTGTGCAAGCGGCTTAGAAATAAAGCGGGTGAATGCCACAGTTTGTAGACTGTTCGAAAGTTGCAAATTCTCAGTGTAGATAGCCTTGACTCATTAAAAAGCCCAATCTTTATCGATTGGGCTTTTTAATTAAAGATGGGTAGATATGATGTATTGAGAGCTGTAATTTCTTTCAATAAAATCGCGAAATATGAGTTAGTGGAATGAGTTATTTGAGTAGGTGTGCTTAGAATTTAGACGATGATTTATTGTACTTTTTTATATCTTCCACGTTCCACCATTGCACCTCATGAAAAATTGTTGCATCAGAAAGAGTATTTTGCAAAATTTCAGAGACATGACTTAATTGGGTTGAAAGATCTATTTTCTTAAAAAAATGTTTTTTAATGATTGGCTGTAGTGGGTGAATAAAAATTAAAAATAAGTTGTCATTTTGCTCATAACGATTACATCTAATAAGAATATCTTTATAAGTGGGATGACTAAAACTAAGTAAGTATCCTAAATCTTCATTGTGAATTGCAGCGATTGCGAGTTGTTGTTGATTGAATTGTTCAGCAAGATGTTGGGCTAATAGTTCACCAATAATTTATCCTTCCTATTTTTTCATTTCAGTTGCTGTGATCGGGAAGTGATCTGAACGAACATCCATATGTGTTTTAAATGTACTCATGATTTTTCTTGTGAATCATTTTTGGGTATTTTTAAGATAAGTTATTTTCCCAGAGTAGTTTTGTTGTAGCTTTTCGTTGAACTTAGTTCGGGGATTTACATCTTAAGCAGCGAAACTTTTAAGACGTAGAAAAGAAGAAAGCCCACAACATATAGTGTGGGCTTTCTTGAATTTGGCTCTCCAACCTGGGCTCGAACCAGGGACCTGCGGATTAACAGTCCGTCGCTCTACCGACTGAGCTATTGGAGAATCTGCATGCGATTATAAGGACATTTCATAGTGGGTCAAGTCTAAAATGTCATGTTGCTGTCATTTTTACATTGGATGCTTTTTATTTGAACAAAAAAATCATTTTCAAAAAAAATCGTATTGAAGCGCTTGCAATCTTGAAAAGTCGTTGATAGTCTGATTTCAACAACAGAGCGTTTAAGTGAAAACTTAAACAGTGTGGATTTATAACCAACTTGCCAGCACTAAAATGGCTAAACAGGAGAAAGCGAATGAATACGCTTACCATTTCCGATATTTTTGCAAACCTAGCTGATTATCAAGATCAGTATCTTTCTATTATTTCAAACCCTGAACAATACTATACCCCTGTAGAGTTAGCCTATATTGATGTTTGGCCTGTCGGTTATACGGACTTGTATTTGGGTGATTTATTACAACTTTGGTTTAGTGAGCGTTGGCTGGTCAACAGTCCTTGTCAGCTCCTTTCCGAACAGTCAACCAGTACTCTTAAAAAGACTGTGCAGCGAGAGCATGATCTGTATTTGTATCAGTTGTCAGGCAGTGCTTTATCAGGCAATAATCGTTCAAAAGTCTGGTCTGCTGCTGAAGGTAAAAGTTTAGACGTAAGTTTAGACAGCGCGTTTAAATACTATTGTGTCTATAAAGGAGTTGAGCGTCCTGATGCCTCAAAATTGCAGACGCTGAAGACGTTTAAAACCGCAATTTGATCTGTCATGCTGAAGTAAGGTTTGCTTTGGCGCAAAAAAGGCACTGAAATTTATCAGTGCCTTTCATTTTTAGGGACGAATAATCATACAGGTGGCTGTGGCATGGGCGTAGAGTTTACCGTCTTCATCTACAATTTCACCTTCAGAAATACCTAAGTTCTTACTGATGTTGATCACGCTGCCGATGGCAAGCAGTTCTTTGTCTCTTGGAATCGGTCGGCACATTTTAATATTCAGATCAATGGTGCCATAGCCAACACCAGCTTCAAGCATAGTATGTACGGCACAACCCGTCACTGAGTCGAGTACTGTTGCTGCAAAGCCACCATGCACGCCACCAAGCGGGTTTAAATGGCGATGATCTGCTTTTGCTTTAAAGCTAATTTTCCCTTCAGAAACTTCAAAAGGCTGCATGGGAATGGTTTCACTGATACTTGCAGGTGGAATTTTTCCTGTACACATGGCTTCTAAGAGTTGTAGTCCTGTCATTTCTTTGGGATTCATCTTGTTCATTCCTATATTTAGCTAGCAGTTCCTTTTTGGAACTTGTTGTCCAATTAAACAAAATTCAGTCTTTTCGTCAATATTCAGCTTTGGATTGATCAGTACAAAATCAACGAAATCGTAATCACGGATGGAGCTCATGCTGTGAACATATTGTAGAGAAAAGATTTAGGATTATTCATTTTGATAATTTGAGTGTTGATAGAACGGAGCAGCCTAGACGTGATCATTGTTTTAATGTTGTGCACAAAATTTATACACTCTTTTGTTTTTTATTTATATATAAGATAAACAAGGTTTTAGTAATTTTATACAGTCTTCACATGAAGAAGGAACTCACAATGAACGTGTCCTGTTTATGCGGTAAAACCAAGTTCCAAGCCGCACTCAAAAATCATGATGTGCATGCTTGCCATTGTTCTATGTGCCGCCAACAGTCGAGCGGGGTACTCATGAGTATTGATGTTGAACCCAGTAGTTTAAAGTTTGACAATCAAGAATATTTAAAATTATTTAAGTCGTCGGATTGGGGAGAGCGTGGTTTTTGTAGCGAATGTGGCACGTCGCTTTTTTGGCGAACACAGGACGGCAGTTATTGCAATATCAATGTATTTGCAATGGAAGAACAGCCAAAAGATTTAAAGCTTACAACAGAAATTTATATTGATAATAAGCCTGATTTTTACCAATTCAAGTATTCTACCGAGCAGCTCACAGAAGCGGATGTGATTGCCTTATTTTCACCAGATGATGCTAAAAAATGAGGTATTCAGGTTGAATCATCTGAGTTACACATCGAGATTATTGATAAATTGCATGAGAAAAACTCTCTAGATTTAATAAGATATATTCGATATATCTAAAGCAGGCTGTTGAATAAGGATGCTCAAACATGCTGCTTAAAATTTCCATTGCAATGTTGGCCTTTGCAGCCAATTCGGTGCTATGTCGTTTAGCGTTGGCTGAGCAGCAGATTGATCCGATGAGTTTTAGCTTGCTTCGGGTCTGTAGCGGTGCAATGGTGTTATTTCTACTGTATATGCTCTCTACTCATAAGGCCAAAATAGAGTGGAGTATAAAAAACGGATTTTTTCTTGCCTTATATATTGTGGCTTTTTCACTGGCCTATTTGCATATCGATGCGGGTGTAGGTGCATTACTACTGTTTGGGACAGTGCAGTTAAGTATGGTCAGTTATGGCCTGTGTCATGGTGAAAAAATCAATTTGCGACGCAGGTTGGGGCTGTCGATTGCTATTTTAGGTCTTTTGATTTTATTGCTGCCAGGGGCTTCGGCACCTCCTTTGGGTTATGCTGCATTGATGGTGCTTTCAGGCATAGGTTGGGCGATGTATAGCATCGCAGGTAAAAAGATGCATAATCCACTGGCCAGTAGCTTGGCAAATTTTGTAGTGGCGATTCCTTTTGTTGTCTTGGTCTATTTGTTGTTTTACACACAGAGTTTTATTAACCCAAAAGGTATGCTGTTGGCACTCTTATCTGGTGGTTTAGCATCGAGTGGGGCATATGTACTTTGGTATGCCATAGTGAAAAAAATTGACCGGGTCACGGCCAGTAGCGTGCAATTGTCCGTGCCATGTTTGGCGATTATGGGTGGGGCTTTGTTTATTGGTGAAACGTTGAGCTTTCGAATCATTATTTCTGCGACGATTATTCTGGCAGGTATTGCCTTGGTGATCTCGGCGTCATCTCGCAAGAAAGACGTAGATACAATAGATTCTGTTGGTACTACACGGCTCTAAAATTATTTAAACGGGCTTAAGAGCAAATTTTTCAGATTTTATTTAAAAATAAAAAACCCGCGAAGTTCGCGGGTTTCTCTAATCTAACTTTAAAGGGTTAAATCATTTTTCAGCAGCAATTGAAGCAATCGCAGCGTCTACGCCTTCGATTGAGTCAGCCGCTTTCTTGATACGTGCAAGCGCATCTACAAGTACGTCATCAGCAGTTGCATAAGAAATACGCATGAAACCGCCTAAGCCGAATGCATCACCAGGCACTACGGCAACGCCAGTTTCTTCCAATAACCATTCAGAGAATTCTGTGCAAGATTTTAAGCCTTTCGCACGAATTAATGGACGGATGTTTGCATATGCATAGAATGCACCATCAGCAGGTAAGCAAGAAATACCGTTGATGTCGTTCAAACCGCTAACAACTAAGTCATGACGGCGTTTGAATGCTTCAATCATTGGCTCAAGAACGTCTTGAGGGCCATTCAACGCAGCTTCAGCAGCAACTTGTGAAATAGAAGTTGGGTTTGAAGTTGATTGCGATTGGATTTTTTTCATTGCGCCAATAAGCTTAGCAGGGCCCGCTGCATAGCCAATACGCCAGCCAGTCATTGCATACGCTTTAGACACACCGTTTAACACGATTGTGCGGTCATAAAGGTCTGGTGCAACTGTTGCGATATTGTAGAATTCGTCATCCCAACGGATTGGTTCGTACATATCGTCAGAAGCGATATAAACTTCTGGGTATTTACGAAGAACATCAGCCAAAGCTTCTAATTCAGCTTTAGTGTAGATCATACCTGTTGGGTTTGATGGGCTGTTTAAAACCACTAAACGAGTTTTGTCTGTGATCGCAGCTTCAAGTTGAGCAGGTGTGATTTTGAAACGTTGTTCTTCACCACATTTTACAATAACAGGAACACCTTCAGCGATAATCACCATATCTGGGTAGCTTACCCAAAATGGTGCAGGGATGATTACTTCATCACCTTTGTTTAACAAAGCTAATGCTAAGTTAAAGAATGACTGCTTGCCGCCACAAGAAACCAAAATTTGGTTTGCAGCATAATCAAGGTTATTGTCACGCTTGAATTTTGCAATAATCGCTTTTTTAAGGCCAGGCGTACCATCTACAGCGGTGTACTTTGTGAAACCGTTGTTAATCGCTGCAATTGCTGCATCTTTGATGTGTTGTGGGGTGTCGAAGTCAGGTTCACCTGCGCCCAAGCCAATAACGTTCTTGCCAGCCGCTTTTAATTCAGCAGCTTTGTTGGTAACAGCAAGAGTTGGGGACGGTTTGATGGCATTCACACGATCAGAGAGACGTACGTCCACGGCAGTATTCCTTCTTATAGGGTTTAAAAAATAAAAAGCACACTATCTTAGCTTAAAAAACTCAAGCAAGGCGTTTAAAAACACAGATTTTCTGCAAAAAACATAAAAAAAATTCAATTTTGAATTAATGATTTCAAAAATGTACAGAATTAGGAAGTTTCTCGCATCTTTATGAAAAAAACTTTAAAATAAGCGCAATTTGATGAGAGTGATGGTCATGAGTAAGCAACAGCCTACTTCAAAAAAACCTTTGGTGAATCTCCCATTCCCAATGCCAAATGCAGAACAAAGTGCTGACGATGTTGCACATAATCAGGTTCGTCCAAAACCTGAACAGTATGCAGATCGTACTTGGATGCCACCACGTGGCACCCGTCGTTCAATGGGTAAACGTTGATTCGCCATTGAGATAAAAAAAGCGCCCTGTTTAGGGCGCTTTTTTATTGATCATTCGCTGGGTTGTAATTGGTAACCCGTCGATCATTTTCTGCATAGTAGGTTTTTTTGTGCTCATACATCGCAGTGTCGGCACGTTTAAGCATATCTTCAACCCGTTCATTTGGCTGGCTGGTGGCAGTGCCAATCGACACACTAATAGGTTGATGATTATTAAATTGGTTATCTACCATTAAAAGCTCATGCAAACTTTCAATACAATGGTTCAATGCGGCTTCATCGGCGGCAGGTAATAGCACCACAAATTCATCACCACCGATCCTTGAAGCAGAGTATTGCGTATTTTCAATTAACTGATTCAGGGTATTACCCATACGGCGTAATAAGCTGTCACCTTGGTCATGACCAAGGTTGTCATTGATAGCTTTTAAGCCATTCATATCTAAGAAAATACAAGACACAGGGCGCAGGTTATTGCGCTCAAGTCGGTTGATTTCAGTGCTGTAGAAAGAGCGGTTATAAAGTTTGGTTAAGACATCATGTTTGCCCAAGTACTCAAGATAATTTTCGGCTTTTTTGCGCGCGGTAATATCGGTGAGTGCCAGTTGTACCATACCCCAATCGTCTTCGAAGCCTGGAAACACGGCAAAATGTAACAGCACATGGCGAATACTGCCATCGAGTGCGTAATTGACCGCCTCGCAGTTATGTTGAATATTGCCATCCCACAGTTCGAGGAGCTGATGTCGAAAGGTCTGTTGGGTTTCGTTCTGAAAGACTTTATGCAAATTTTTAAGTAAATGGTCTTTGTCACGTGCAGCAAACAAATCGAGTGTGGCTTGGTTGACATCGGTAACCATGATGTCTCTGAGGCATTCATTAATAAAGTCATTGTGGACGTCAAGGAAGGTTTTAAAGTCACTAATCCCCAAACGACGTAAATGATCTAAACGTGCTTTGACTCGGCTAAAGTCTTCAACCCAAAGTGAAGTAGGCGAGTATTGAAAACGTGCCTCAGCAATTAAACGACTTTTTTCTTCTAAACGTTGTGCATTGGCATAAGGCGTGATGTCTTCCGTGGTGATCAAAACCAATGAAAGATCGTGTTCATGACCGGGGAGCACTGTCCCTCGCAGGCGAATGTCAAGGCGATGACCTGTAAGTGTATAATTTACAGCAGTATTTTCAAATAAGGTCTCACCATTCCAAAGTGCGACCAGCTCATTTAGATGAGTGCTTGACATATCTGCTTTAAAAATTTGCGCAAGGTTCGCGGTTAGGTCTTCAAAACTTTGGGCTTCAAATTGTTTTAAGGTTTGCGGGTTGACATGCAGGACTTTAATTTTATGCGCACAACTTAAAATACGTGATTTGTCTTCCAACAGAAAAGAAGCAATATTTTCAACACCTTGACTCCGCCAAAGATCGAATTGTTTTTGTACTTCGCTAAAGTCTTCTAACCACATGGCAATGGGAGATAATTCAAAAATAGGAGAGTCCAATAATTGCATTTATATCTCGTTTTTATGTTGGAATTGAAAGCAGTATAAGCGCTAAAAAAACTTTTTAAAATAATGTGATAAAAAAAGTTATTTTTAAAATTTATGTGAGTTTATGGGGTGATTTAGTCAAAAAATGCATATTTATTGCTCATAGAAAGTGCATAAGCTCCAATGGTTTTGGAGCCTAAAGAGCCTAAAGAGCCTAAAGAGCCTAAAGAGCCTATAGGGTGATATTGATAAGCGCTAAATGCTTTGAGGTCGATAGCGAAAAGTTTGTGATTGTTGATATTGATGGTCGCGCCAAAATAAATTGATCACTAACAGGTTTGGAATCAATACCATGAAGAATAAATAAATCAAAAAATTGTTTCGTTGTTGTTGGTAGATCTGCAGGAAGTCTTGGCTGCTGATGGTTGTATTGTCCGCTGTGACCGATAACACCAAAACTTCTGGGTAGATAAACTGACTGTTGTCTGCGTAATAACGGATACTGACTTTTTGTTGTTGAAAGTCTTCTAAGAGTGGGCAGCTCTTAAAGCGATCCATAAAATTACAAACCAGTCTTAGTGGTTGCTGCTGAGAAGGCTCATTTAACACAACATCTTCATAATGTGATTTATTACGTCCAGAGCCCACAGTGTAGCTATTTAAGAGAATTTGGCCCTCGACGTATTGTGGGTTAGGTATATGTTTTGCAATACGTACAGCCGAATAGTCAGTAAATTTGCTGAGACTGGAAAGTGCAAAAACATTAATGATGAAGAAGGGTGCCGTCATGAATAAAATATTTAAGAGGAGGTTGTTCTTTTTCGGTTGTTCGTTCTTTGTCTTTTTGAGGAAGGATAAGCATACAATGAAGATAAAGTAGACTAGGGATAGATTTATAAAATTAAAATCCTGAAACTGAGGCAGTTGATAAAATGCAATCAGCATGACAACGGCAATAGCCATACTGAAAAGTGCATGCTTGTTTCTTTTGGATTTTAAGGCTTCAAGCTGTCTATTTGTTCTCATGATTTATTTAAGTTTTTGAAAAGTATGATTATGATCCAGAGTGTAAGTGAACTTTTAAAGGTCTAAAAGAGAAAAGCGGAAACAGTACCGTCACATTTTTTTGTAGTAGTAGGCGATTGGGGGATAGGAAAGATTTCAATAACTCTATTATTTTCAATTAAAAAAGCCAATCTGATGGATTGGCTTTTTGAAAAGATTGGGGCTTAACGTAAGGCTTTCCGCGCACGATGTTCGGGCTTCGGTGGTGCGATTTCTCGTGTGCCTTGCCAAACCTCAATGAAGTCTTGTTCATTGATATTATACAGTTCCAACAGCGCTAGAATGGCACCACCAAAAAGCATGCTCCCCTCCGCGTTGGTATCAAAATCAAATATTTTCCCTGACAGCGCATGTAAAATATCTTCAATTTCAAACACACGATCGCGACCATTGCTATCGGTTGGATACATGCGCGTGTTGAGAATAATTTTGGCTAAGCTTTTTTCATTATCGGTTAAGGCCAAATGCTGAATCAGCATGTCATCATTTTGAGTGCTGAAAATCACAGCATCGTTAAAAATAGTATGCAAAAATTTTTTACTTAGGCGTGGCAGAGTTCTTTCCACAAATGGGCGAAATGATGCGGGGAAAATAACATTATGAGAAATGCCTTTAAACATAGGAGCAATTTCTTCAACTTTATAACCCGCAATACCACAGCCGATAGAGGTTAGAAAGTAAGTCATTTTAGGGTGATTTTTAGTATAGATTTTAAAGTCATCAATATAGTGTTGAATTTGCGAGAGCGGCATTTGTTGTAAGTGTTCGTTCATGGTGGGAATGGCATAACTTTGCCCTGACCATCCACGTCCGACGCCTTTGATTGCGCCAAAGTGCTCAAGTGCAGTTCGGGCAGCGCCATCCGCATGTTGACCTGCCATGTTACTACCAAACACAAATACGGTATGTTCATCTAGGTTTTTGACGATGCTTTCGTCATGATATTGGTATGTCATAGGCTCTGATTTTTCGCTCTTCTTCACTTCATGTTGCCCTTGAAATACGGGGGGGTCAAGTGAAAAATCTTTGTAATATTTTCAGTAAATTACATTAAAAATCTAAAAGCAAGAATTGCTCTGGATTGAATCTGTTAAAATAGACGGTTGAAGAAGCAAATCTTGGGATATGTCTGTGAGTGAGAAACAACCTTTTGATTTAGTCACCAATTACCAACCCGCAGGTGATCAGCCGCAAGCCATCGAAAAGCTTGTTGCTGGAATAGAAAAGGGCTATCACGACCAGTTGTTACTTGGGGTTACCGGTTCTGGTAAAACCTATACCATGGCCAACGTGATTGCACGGACGCAACGTCCGACCATTGTCATGGCACATAATAAAACCTTAGCTGCACAGCTTTATGGTGAGTTCAAATCTTTCTTTCCGAACAATGCCGTCGAATATTTTGTCAGTTATTATGACTATTACCAACCTGAAGCCTATGTCCCATCTTCAGACACATTCATTGAAAAAGATTCTGCGATCAATGACCACATTGACCAAATGCGTTTATCTGCAACACGTTCGCTCTTAGAACGTCGCGATGCAATTATTGTTGCTTCAGTTTCTGCTATTTATGGTTTGGGTGATCCTAATGCCTATATGAGCATGTTGTTACATATTGTACAGGGCGATCGTATCGCACGTGATGATATTATTCGTCGTTTGGTGGAAATGCAATATAGCCGTAATGAGCTTGAGTTTTTACGTGGTACCTATCGTATCCGAGGTGAAATTATCGATATTTTCCCTGCGGAGTCAGACCAACATGCGATTCGAATCGAGTTATTTGATGATGAAGTCGATTCGATTCGTTGGTTCGATCCACTGACAGGCAAATTAGTACGTAAAGTTCCGCGTGTAACCATTTATCCAAAAAGCCACTATGTAACACCGAAAGATAATTTAGAGCGCGCCATCGGCACGATTCGTGAAGAGTTAAAAGAGCGTTTAGGTTTCTTTCGTGCACATGACAAATTGCTTGAAGCTCAGCGAATTGAGCAACGTACCCGTTATGACTTGGAAATGATGCAGCAGTTGGGCTATACCAACGGTATTGAAAACTATTCACGTCATTTGTCAGGTCGTCCCGCGGGCGAAGCGCCGCCGACCTTGTTTGATTATGTTCCTGATGACGCCTTACTGATTATTGATGAGTCACACGTGACTGTGCCGCAAATTGGCGCGATGTATAAAGGTGACCGTTCGCGTAAAGAAAACTTGGTGAATTATGGTTTCCGTCTTCCTAGTGCTCTAGATAACCGCCCAATGCAGTTTGAAGAGTGGGAACGGATTACCCCCGCAACAATTTATGTCAGTGCAACACCGGCCAAATACGAGCTTGAAAAAGCCGAGCAAATAGCTGAGCAGGTGGTTCGTCCTACAGGGTTGATTGACCCCGAAATTGAAGTGCGTCCGGTATTGACTCAAGTTGATGATGTTTTGTCTGAGATCAATATCCGCAAAGATCTAGATGAGCGTGTTTTGGTAACGACCTTAACCAAACGTATGGCAGAAGATTTAAGCTCGTATTTGAAAGAGTATGGAGTCAAAGTTGCCTATCTGCACTCAGATATTGATACCGTTGAACGGGTAAAAATTATTCATGACTTACGTTCAGGTGTCTACGATGTTCTCGTCGGGATCAACTTATTACGTGAAGGCTTGGACATGCCTGAAGTATCTTTAGTGGCTATCTTGGATGCTGACAAAGAAGGTTTCTTGCGTTCTGAACGCTCTTTGATTCAAACCATTGGGCGTGCAGCGCGTAATGTAAAAGGCAAAGCGATTTTATATGGTGATCGGATTACCGATTCGATGCAAAAAGCCATCGATGAAACAGCCCGTCGTCGTGAAAAACAAATGGCCTTTAATGAGCTGCATGGCATTATTCCGCGCAGCACCATCAGACAAAATAAAAAGGATATTGATACAGGTGAAGTGCTGACAGATGATCAAGTTGAAAATGGTATCACAGATCAACACCAAACGCTCAGTGCAGATGAGCAGCACTTGCTATCCGATCCAAAACTTCTTGCCAAGCACTTAAGCAAGCTGGAAAAAGAAATGTTAAAAGCTTCTAAAGAGCTACAGTTTGAGCAAGCTGCACGTTTGCGAGATGAAATTTTGCGCTTAAAAGCACAACTTCTAACCTAAGTTGCATTTACATAACGCTACAGTAATTTGGGCAGAAAGCATTATTTTTTAAAGAGATGTTTATTTTTAGATCATAAATTCTGAAATATTAAAGGTACAGTTTATGTCTGCAAATCTTCCAAAGGCGGGTTTTACACTTGCCAAAATTGCTGTAGGTGGTGCTGTTTTAGTCGGGTTAGGCATGGCAACCATGGCTTATGCCCAGAGCAAGCCCTTAGCCGTGGTAGATAAGGTTGAATTAGACCGTTATTTGGGTGTTTGGTACGAAATTGCACGTAAGCCCATGTACTTCCAAAATAAATGCGGAAGTAATGTCTCGGCTACTTATACCCTGAATGAAAATGGCAATGTGACAGTAGATAACCGTTGTTATGCTCAAGATGGCAAGCTGATGCAGTCCATAGGTGAAGCATTTGTACAAAACCCACCTTTTAATAGTAAGTTGAAAGTGAGTTTTTTACCTGAGGCGGTGCGTTGGTTACCTGTGGCACGCGGGGATTATTGGATTTTAAAAATTGATGATGACTATCAAACGGTTTTAGTGGGTGAGCCACGCCGTAAATATATGTGGGTGCTTTCTCGCTCGCCACAACCAGACCAAAAAGTTATTAATGAATACTTAGAATATGCAAAGTCAGTGGGTTATGACTTGAATGATCTGATTCATACCAAGCAATTGCAAAAGTAAAATTTATTAAGTCTTGAAAGCCATGCTGAAGCATGGCTTTTTTAGTTTCATATACGTATTTTAAAACTTGAATAATAAAGCTTTATACAGTCGAACGCTTTATAATCGGCGTCTATTAAAATCGTGTAAATCAATGTGGAGTGAAGGATGTATAAAGGTGTTGCACTATCGGTTTTAGCATCCGTCACTTTTGGGGTTTTGTATTTTTATACCTTTTTTTTAAAGCCCTTAGATAGTGAGCAAACTTTTGCTTGGCGTATGCTTTCGACCTTACCCTTTTTAACCGCATTCATGTGGTGGAGTGGTGATTTAAAACTCATTTCGGAGTTGTTTAAGCGTATCTTTAAACAACCTTGGATGTTTGCTTGGTTATTGTTTAGTTCGGTTTTATGTACCACGCAGTTGTGGCTATTTTTATGGGGACCTATGAATGGTCGCGGACTACAGGTGTCGCTTGGCTATTTTTTGCTGCCTTTGGTCATGGTGTTGGTTGGTTGCATCCTTTACAAGGAAAAACTATCCCGCTGGCAAATGGCCGCGGTAGCCCTTGCAGTGCTAGGGGTGGGACATGAAATTTGGCGTATTGGTAGCATGGCATGGGAAACGGTTTATATCGCTTTGGCTTATCCTTTGTATTTCTTCCTGCGCCGTGTTTGTAAAACGGATCATTTGGGTGGCTTCTGGTGGGATCTGTTTTTAATTTTACCTGTCGCGTTTTATTTGGGCTTTGTGCATAGCGATAGTTTGGCTTTGATACAACAGTTTCCACATCTGATTTTGGCGGTCATTGGACTGGGTTTCTTAAGTGCGATGGGACTTGGAAGTTATATACTTGCGAGTCGTTATTTACCTTTTGTGATCTTTGGTTTGCTGAGTTATTTGGAGCCTGTTTTATTAGCAGGAGCATCAGTTGCCATGGGGGAGCGTATAGAGGCAGGTGAGTGGTTTACCTATATTCCAATTTGGTTCGCAGTCTTATTGCTTATTATTGAAGGTGTGTTGCATTTATATAAACAGCAACAAAATAAAAAACAGCTCGAACGAAATATTGAGCATTTTGAAAAAAAGCAACATTCAGACTAATTTGATGATGTTCGGAGCTGTCATTGCGCTGGAATTTGGGCGATAAGCAAGTTTCTTATTTGTTTCTTGCCCTTTAAGAATAGTTGACTGTTTGATAAAACATCATTTGCGTAACTGTTTATTTTTTATCTAAAAAATATTTTTTTAATTTTTATACTGCAAAATCATAAGACTAAATGCAATCATTTCTTAAATTAATAATGGATATACGACAAAAAACATCATGCATTTGCAGCTTTCGATTCAAACTTGGCGCTAAATCCTTTACAATTGTTGGGTTTTAAAATTTACGCTTAGATTAAATTAATTAGAGGACGTATCTGTGAGCAAAGAGACTATCATCGCCCTACACGCAGAACACCAAGGTCGCTGGAAAAACCGTGAAGAAATCGCGGAACAAATGATCGCTTTGATCGGTCAGCTTTACCGTGAAAAAAATATTGTGGTTTCAGTGTTTGGACGTTCTTTAGTTAACCGTTCAGTTATCCAAATTTTAAAAGCGCACCGTTTCACTCGTATGATGGACGTTGAGCTTTCAGTTGTACACACGTTCCCAATTCTTGAAGCGTTGGCTAAAATTGAAAATATTGGTACTGCTGAAATTGATCTAGGCAAATTAGCCGTTGCTTTTAAAGAGCAAGGTGGTGATGTTGATGCATTTGTTGCAGCAGCTGTTAAATCAGTAGAAGGTCGTGCGACTTCAGTAGAAGGTCGTGACGTTGTTCTTTATGGTTTTGGTCGTATCGGTCGTATTCTTGCACGTTTAATGATTGGTCAGTCTGGTCTTGGACGTGGTTTGAACCTAAAAGCGATTGTGGTTCGTAAGTCATCTGATGGTGATTTGGAAAAACGTGCATCTTTATTACGCCGTGACTCAATCCATGGTCCATTCTCTGGTACGATTTCTGTTGATGAAGAAAACGAAGCAATCATTGCAAACGGTCAATTCATCAAAGTGATTTATGCGTCGAACCCAACTGAAGTTGATTATACCGATTATGGTATTAGCAATGCGTTAGTGATCGACAACACAGGTAAATGGCGTGATGCTGAAGGTCTTGCTCAACACCTTAAGTGTCCAGGTGCTGCACGTGTGATCTTGACTGCACCAGGTAAAGGCGACATGAAGAACGTTGTATTTGGTGTGAACCAAGCAGATATTCTTGATGAAGATACCATTATCTCTGCTGCAAGCTGTACAACCAACGCAATTACACCAACACTTAAAGTTTTGCATGACAAATACACAGTGTTGAATGGTCATGTTGAAACAGTTCACTCGTTCACAAACGACCAGAACTTAATCGACAACTACCATAAAGCAGACCGTCGTGGTCGTGCTGCAACATTGAACATGGTAATTACTGAAACTGGTGCGGCTAAAGCGGTTGCTAAAGCACTTCCAGCACTTCAAGGTAAACTGACAGGTAACTCTGTACGTGTTCCAACACCAAACGTTTCACTTGCGATTTTGAACTTAACTTTAGATAAAGAAGTTGATCGTGATGAAGTGAACGAATACATTCGTAAAATTTCAATCAGCTCTAGCCTTCAAGGTCAGATCGGTTATACAAACTCGACTGAAGTTGTATCATCTGACTTTATCGGTTCGCGTACTGCTGGTGTATTTGATGCGCAAGCAACCATTACTTCGGGCAACCGTTTAACTGCGTATGTTTGGTACGATAACGAAGTAGGTTATAGCTGCCAAGTATTACGTATTGCAGAGCAAATGGGTGGCGTAAGCTATCCTAAAATTCCTACTGAAACAAATGCATAATTTGTAGTAGTGATCAAAAAGAGCCTCATATGAGGCTCTTTTTTTACTTGCTGATTTATAAAATTTGTACATATATGTCAGGATTGGCATAAGTATTGAATTTCATGGTAAGAGTTGCCAATGCTTAATTCTGACTTATTTACTTAGAATAATTGGAACGTTTTTATCGAAATAGACATTTATATATTTATCGAGTCGGGTTGGAATAACCTGTAAACAGACTGGGCTGACAAAAGGATTAGGCTTGTCAGATGAAGAATCAAAATAAAAAAGGAATTTGACTTTGCAAGTGAAACACCTGCTCAGTGGATTGGTATTTATTGTGTTAGCAATCATCTGTGGTGTATTCATCGCTATTTGGATATTTAAACACTTTAATATTTATATTCCATTAGAAAATCAAAAGTCAGTATTGATCTGCAAGAGCCTTTACAAGCTGAGGTTAAAATTCATGATGCCTTAGATGTGGATGTCACAGGGTGCGTCAATGCAGAAATTCCAATTCGTGAAAACCTGAATATTCCCCTGACCCAAACACTGACTCCACAGGTATATTTTGATAATTAGGTTCTGATTAAAACCACCATTCCAGTGCGTTAAACCTTGAAAATTAATCAGAGTATGCCTGTAGATACCAAGGTACAAGTGAAAGTCATGGGGCGAGATGTGACTTTGCCTTTAAAAGGCAATATTCCTATTCAGTTGGATGTGCCGATTCATATCGATGTGCCACTTGAACAGCAGGTACACCTCAAATTTGATGCACCTGTGAAAACCGTGCTGAAAGAAAACCTACATATTCCAGTCAATAGAGTGGTTAAGACCAATATTCCAATACAGGGCCATTTAAACGTTCCAATTAAAACGGCATTGAAAGCTTCGGTGGATGTGCAAAATACATTACCAATTGAAATCAAGCAGGGTGAGTTGAAAATTCCACTTAATAGCTTGCAATTACTGCGTGAAAAACCTCTACCTCAAGAACACGTGAAGCCATAGGAGGGAGTATGTGGATATTCCAGTCTGCGAAGCGGCTTATACTGAGTTTTGTGTGCGTTGTAATTTTAGTGGGTGCGCTGTTTTGGTTGTACCTGAATATTCAAGCCAGTATGCAAGTGTCTGCGAGTGAAGCCCAAATTCAACTATCAGACTCCTTACCGACAAAAATCCAAGTGGGTAATTATTTAGAAACCCAATCCGTTGGGACTTTGGATACGCAACTGAAAATCGATCAAAAAATCAACCTTTACCTTTGACTGGGAAATATTTGGCAAATTTAGAGTTTGGAGTAGAAGTACCCGTTTCAGTATCTGTTGATTATCAAACTGAGGTGCTCATTGATGAGAACATGCCGTTGGAGACAACTACAGATCTAATTTATCAAAATAAACTATTGCCTAAGTTTCCACTCACTTTAGATATTCCGATTAAGCTGGCTATACCATTTCATTTAAAGGGGGACTATCAGATCCCAATCAAAATTATGTTTAATGGTTTGGTCTATTTTGAGTTTGATGAGCAAGTACGACTGCATGTGTTGCATCAGTTTGCGCCACAGTTAAATTTGAATGACCCAATGACTATGCGCAAAATAGCAAGCTTCAATGCCACCATGTACAACATAGAGCGAAGTACGACAGCGAACTTGGAGATGAATATGACACTACCTGTGAAGAATATTCATCCATAAAGAAAACACCACCAATCATTGGTGGTGTTTTCATGTGAAGATTAAAAGGGTGGCTTAAAGTGCAGCTTTGATCGCATCTTGAATGTTCGTAGTTTTACGTCCAATCAATTGTTCTAGGTCTTGACTGTCACTATACATTGCACCTTGTATAGTTTGAATGTCTGCATCAACGATGACCTCAACTAAGCCAGCAGGTAAGCTCGCCTGAATTAGGCCTTGAGTGTATTCTTCCGCACTTAGGTTTTGATAATTAATGGTTTTACTCGCTGCTTGACCAATCAATGTTGCAAGCTCTGAGAGGCTAAAGCTTTGTGAACCTGCTAGTTCATAGGTTTGATTATCATGGACAGTTGACGTTAAGACTCTCGCTGCAGCTTCAGCATAATCTATGCGTGATGCCGAGCTAATGCGACCATCTTGAGCTGCTCCAAAAAGCGTCCCAATTTCAATGGTGTGAGCAACACCTGCAAGGTAGTTTTCGCTATACCAGTTATTTCTTAAGAAGGTGTAGCGTAGTCCACTATCTTGAATCAGTTTTTCAGTTTCACGGTGTTCTTGGGCTAAGCCGAGTGGCGATGTATCTGCACGTAGTAAGCTAGTATAAGCAAGATAAGGAACACCGACCACTTTTGCAGCATCAATCACTGCCTTGTGCTGAGGTGTACGGCGACCGACTTCATTTGCAGAAATGAGTAATAATTTATCTATACCTGATAGAGCAGGGACTAAAGTTTCAGGTCGGTCATAGTCAAACTCACGCACTTCAATATTTTGTGCTGTGAGATGTGTCGCATTGGCTGGGTTTCGCACAAGCGCAACAATGTTGTTGGCCTCAGTTTGTAGTAAAAGTTTTTCTATCACAATAGAACCCAATTGGCCTGTTGCACCTGTGATTGCAATTTTCATAAGTCACCTATATTGGTTGTTTTCTGTACTTGATGGTTTTATCTTAATCTGATAACTTACTAAATGAAAGTACGTACCAAAAAGTAAGTAATAAACCAAATGGAGAGAAATGATGCACACCTATGCAACAAGCAAACTATTAGGTCAAGTTTTATCCACTGAGTGCCCATCTCGTGACATATTGGAACATCTTACGAGCAAATGGTCAGTACTGGTGTTGCGTTGTTTGAGTGATGGCGTACACCGTTTTAGTGAATTGAGACAGCGTATAGAAGGGGTGAGTGAGAAAATGCTTTCTCAAACCCTTAAAACACTTGAGCAAGATGGTTTTATTTTACGGACAGTTTATCCTGTAGTTCCACCTAAAGTTGAGTATCAATTGACGATACTGGGCTCTCAAGCGGCCGAAAAAACCATGTATCTAATTGGATGGATTGAAAAAAGTTTGCCTGAGATCTTGGAAAATAAAGAGCGAGTCTCAGCTTTAAAATAATGACTTAACATCAAAATAAGTAGAATAAATGGTTTGAATTAAGTGAGTTATAGGTTTCACAAAAAGTCATAGATTTGCTTGTAACAGAGTATATGCTGCTTAATTTATGTAAGTTGAGCATGGGATTAGGTTGATTGTTTTCAGGTACAAAACTGAAGAAAATCAAGAGAAAAAGAGCTAAATGCACGTTTTTAAGTGATTTGTCACTAAATTTCATGTTTCGCTCAATAATTCTATTCGAGAAATTTTGTAAAATATGGCAGAATATGCGGTTTTAAAGTATTTAGAGGATTGGCAGCATGCGCTTTGTTGATGAAGCAGTCATTACCGTAGAGGCTGGCGACGGTGGCAATGGCGTAGCCAGTTTTCGCCGTGAAAAATTCGTACCTTTTGGTGGTCCAGACGGTGGTGATGGTGGTCGTGGTGGTAGCATATTTATCGAAGCTGATGATAATACCAGTACCCTTGTAGACTTCCGTTATACTCGCCGTTTCCGTGCGGAACGAGCTAAAAATGGTCGTGGCGCGAACTGCGCAGGCCGTGGTGGTGAAGACACCGTATTAAAGGTTCCTGTAGGTACAACCATTGTTGATACTGACTCAGGTGACATTATTGGCGACTTGGTTGAAAGTGGTCAGCGTGTGCTTGTCGCAGCGGGTGGTGATGGCGGTTTGGGTAATACTCACTTCAAATCATCGACGAACCGTTCGCCACGTAAGTGTACCCACGGTTTTAAAGGCGAATTCCGTGAAATTCGCTTAGAGCTAAAAGTACTAGCCGATGTTGGCTTACTGGGTATGCCAAACGCAGGTAAATCGACGTTTATTCGTGCTGTATCAGCAGCAAAACCTAAGGTTGCAGACTACCCGTTTACTACGATGGTTCCAAACCTTGGTGTGGTCGATGCAGACAGTCACCGTTCATTTGTTATGGCGGATATTCCTGGCTTGATCGAAGGGGCGTCAGAAGGTGCGGGTCTGGGTATTCGTTTCTTAAAGCACTTGGCGCGTACGCGTATTTTGCTTCACATTGTGGATGTTCAGCCGATTGATGGTTCTGATCCTGCATACAATGCAAAAGCGATCTTGGGTGAATTGGAGAAATTCTCTCCGACACTTTCAAAGTTACCTATCGTTCTAGTGTTAAACAAAGTTGACCAACTTGCAGACGATACGCGTGATGAATGGTGTCAGCATATTTTAGATGAAATGCAGTGGGATGGCCCTGTATTTAAAACTTCAGGTTTGATGTCTGAAGGGACAAAACCAGTTGTGTATTACCTGATGGATCAAATTGAGCAACAACGTGAACGTGAGCTTGAAGATCCTGATTATGCAGCAGAAGTGAAAGCATTCCGTGAGCAGCTTGAAGCTGAAACACGCGAACAAACTATTGCCGCTAAAGAAGCATATCGTGAAATGCGTCGCCAACAACGTCTTGCTGGCCTGTTGGCTGATGATGATGAAGACGATGATGAAGATGACGGCGAAATGGAAGTGTTTTACGTACGTTAAGCTCGTAATGAGTAACTGAGGACAAGATGATAGAAGTGGTAGATGGGCAACGTAAGCTCGAAGCTTGTAAACGAATCGTTGTTAAAATCGGATCATCTTTACTCACAGCAAATGGGCAAGGTTTAGATATAGATGCAATTTCGCATTGGGCGAAACAAATTGCAGATCTACACAATGCCGGACATGAGATTATTCTGGTGTCGTCAGGAGCTGTGGCTGAAGGTATGGTTCGTATGAAGCTAGACAGTCGACCCACCGATCTACCTAGTCTTCAGGCGTGTGCTGCCATTGGTCAGATGGGCCTTATTCATACGTGGTCAAGTGTGCTTGAAAAACATCACATTCAGACTGCGCAAGTGTTATTAACCCATGATGACTTGGCAGACCGTCGTCGTTATTTGAACTCATGTGACGCTTTACAGAACTTGATTGAATGGCATGTCATTCCTGTAATCAACGAGAATGACACGGTTTCGACCGATGAAATTCGCTTTGGTGACAATGACACGCTTGCTGCGATGGTTGCAGGTCAAGTCCATGCAGATTTGTTAATTATTTTGACAGACCAGCAGGGTATGTTCGACTCAGACCCACGTTCAAATCCAGACGCTAAATTGTTCCATACTGTGCGTGCTCTAGATGAGAGCTTGTTTGATATGGCTGGCGGTGGCGGTAAGTTTGGCCGTGGTGGTATGTTGACCAAAGTTCGTGCTGCACGCTTGGCTGCAAAGTCTGGCTGTCCAACGCTGATTGCCAGTGGCGAAAGTGATAATGTGCTTGCACGTTTGATGAATGGGGAAATGCTTGGGACATTGTTTATTACTGACAATGACCGCATTACTGCTCATCAACAGTGGTTGGCGGCTCACTTACAAACTGCGGGGCGTTTGGTGTTGGATGATGGTGCTGTCAAAGCGATTAAAGACAATCATCGTAGTTTACTTCCGGTTGGCGTGAAAGCTGTGGAAGGGCATTTTGAACGCGGTGACGTGGTTGAATGTGTTGATATCCAAGGTGGCCGTGTTGCGGTCGGACGTGTCAACTTTAGTTCACGCTCTGCGGAGCTGGTGAAGGGCTTGGCGTCAGATAAAGTTCACCAAGTTCTAGGTGAAGCACGTTCACTTGAGATGATTCATCGAAACCACATGGCGATCTACTGATTTAAATGCATTAAAAATCCCGCTTTCGAGCGGGATTTTTTGTTTTGAAGCAAAAGTTATTTGATATAGCCTTTTTGAATGAGGGGCTTAAATAAGTAAAAGTGAAGGGTGAGTGCCCATTGCATGATTTTATCTTTATAGAGATTCCAAAGCTTTAATCCAAAGAAGTTTAAGGCAAAAGCCAATAGAAAAGCCCCGAGCATATCTAAAGGGAAGTGCACACCAAGATAGACACGTGACCATGCAACCAGCCAAGCCATAATCAAGAGAAAAATTCCCAGTTTACGCTGCGCAGAGAATAGATAAGAAAAGGCGATACTGCTAAAAATCAACATATGGTCACTTGGGAAAGAGCCATTGGGTGCATGGTAAATGAGAGTGCGTCCGACCTCCATGACAAAAGGCCGCGGGTGATAATACACATGAGAAATACATTGGCTGATCAAAATGGCAATGCTGGTAAAAATAAACGCCTTCAATATCTGTTTTTTAGTGTCGTAGTTACCACGTAGCCAAAACCAAGCAAACAGTAAAATCATGCAATAGAGCAGGTCATTGGCGATGAATATGGCAAAATGAATGCTGGTATTACTGGCTTCAGGAGAAGCATTAATCCATGAAAAAAGCGATAAATTAAGTTCTGAAAGAGTCATGAAAGTGGATTGTGTTTATCAAGTACGAAAGAGAGTCATAATTTTGTCATATTGTTAAAATAAAAAAGACCACAAAAATGTAGTCTTTTTTACTAGTTCAATGTAGTTGAACGAATTGGCTTTCAGTTTTAAAAATCAAATGACGTTTGAAGGTAGAAGGTACGTGGTTGTCCTACATATTTTCCGCCTGTTGAGTCAGTAGAACGTGTGAAATATTGTTTATCAAACACGTTTTTAACGCCACCCGCGATTTTTAAACCGTGAAATTGCTCACCAAAGTCATAGGCTGTACGCACGGCAAAAGTGGAATAACCTGGGATATCACCTAATTTTCCATCAGCCGATTCTACAGTTTGATAAATCCCTGATTCTTGGTTTTCTGGTGAATGTTGCTTAGATTGAGCAAACATATCGGCATTAACGCTCCATTGATCTATCTTATAACCTAAACCGATATTGGCGGTATGACGGGAATAGAATGGGAGGTCTTTGTCTTCAAAGTCACCTGCTTCAGCCACAGCTTTGGTGAAGGTGTAGTTGCTATAGAGTTTTAAGCCCTCAAGCGCATCGGTCAAATAAGCAAAGTCATAAGCCAGACCAAGTTCTACACCTTTGTGGCTGGTTGCGCCTAAGTCTGTCCAAATGCCATTGTTCTGGGCATCACGTTCTAAAATTAACTCTTTTTTGAAGTCTAAATAAAACGCGGTTAATTCTGCATTTAGACCATTGCCTAGATACTTTGTACCAATTTCATAGTTATTGGACTTTTCAGGATGCAAGCCATCAGTTGTACTTTGTGCAATACCACCTTCTAAACGTGCCAATTGGTTGTATTGCTGTGGGCCGAATGAAACGCCCGCATTGGCAAAAATGTTCCAATTGTCTGTCGCTTTATACATAACCGATAGGCTGGGTAAAAACTCATCTGAATCAATTTGGGGTGAAACGGTATTAACTGCTACGCCTTGGTTATAGGCAGTAAAATTGTTATGTGTTTCAATTGATTCAAAACGTAGTCCCGGTGTGATGACCCAGTTACCTAAATCGAAGCGGTTATCTGCATAAATCGCATGTGCTTTAGTGCCACCTTCACTCGTGGTACGTGCTTTAATTTCGGTGACAGGTGCATTCAATGCATATGTCGATGAGCGACCTGAGAACTCAGAACTATCTTCATCTAAATAACGATAGCCGATAGTAAATTCGCTATTTGAGTTACCTAATTGGTATGCACGAGACCAGCGCGGTTCAATGGCAAAAACTTTATAGTCGCGTGGAGAGGTATCCATACGCGAAGTCGTTGCACTAACATCTGTCTCTAAGTCACTCGTGCGAAATGAGTCAATATAATAGGTCAGCAATTCAAAGTTGTTTTTTCATCTTGATGTGTATAGCGGAATGACACATCTGAGCGGCGACCAGAGAAATAATTACGTGACTTATTTGACTGATAAGGGTTTTGTGCATATTTTTCGGCAGTTAAGCCTTCAGGCATTTCACCATAACCTTCATAGTGATGTAGGTTTAAGGCAATCGCATCCGCATCTGTAATTTGATAGGCCGTTTTTAACATGACATCATCAATGTCAGTTTTATTATTGGCTTCACGGTAGCCATCACCTTTTGTGCCCGAATAAAGCAGAGCAAGGCCTAAACCATTATCTAAGGTTCCGCCTACAAATAGGTTCGGGCTGTATTTAACTTGATCTGTACCCGAAGCATATTCGGTCGTTAGGCTGACATTACCTGCAAACTCTTGAGGAATCGCGCGAGTTGCAAAATTAATGATACCGCCAACGTTCTGCGGTCCAAAACGTACAGAACCTGCACCACGAACCACATCCACAGATTCAATATTGCCTAAGGATACCGGTGCTAGAGAAAGCTGAGGTTGTCCATAAGGTGCAAATGATAGCGGGACACCATCAAGCAGTACTGTAGAGCGAGGAGATAAACGAGAGGCTAAACCACGGACCCCAATATTGAGTGAAACATCACTACCACCAGTACCATTATTTTCTTGGACTTGAACACCAGGTACTTGCTTCAGGGCATCTTTAATTGAAGTCGCAGCAACTTCATCTAAGCGATTGCGAGTAATAATCGTACGAGCGCCTGCATGCTTTTGCACTTTCTCTGCATTGGCATCTTCTAACCAGTTGCCTTGTGCTTCAAGTTTGATAGTCGGAAGTACATTGCTGCTCGTTGCTTCCGTGAGTTCTTCTGCTTGTGCATAGGTCAAACAGCTCATAGAAAGCCCAATCGCAATACTGAGTTGTTTGGCTTTAAATAATCTGCGATCCTGCAGATGAAGACGTGATGAAATCATTCTTTTGTGCGCAATCCATAATAAATAGCGCGGCTATCATATGCTGAACTTTGATGAAATTAAATAATAACCATTATCACTTATTGCAATTAAAACGCTAAAATTAATAGGCGAATTAAAGTCTTCTTAATGGATCACACAATAAAAAAGCCATGTTTAACATGGCTTTTTAGATGAATTTGAATGAAATCTGTTATTTAAGTTGAACAGTACCATTTGCATTCACAGTGATTTTAGATTCACCGCCAGCTACATCTTGCATTGGTGCATCAGCTGCTGCAAATTTTGCACTTTCTGCACGCATCATGACTGGGCGAGGGTAGTAGTTGCTGGTATTAATGTTTAAGTTAACCAAGTTATAACCTGACTTACTCCATGCTTGTGCTAATGATTGTGCACGCTGTTGAAAGTTTTTCGATGCTTCAACAATCAGCTCATTTTCCACTTTCTTACGTTGTGTGTCGGACACACTAAAGCCGATTGACTGCGTTTGGAAGTTCTGCTGTAGTTCACCAATCAACTGGCTCGCCGCTTTAAAGTCGGTACTTTCTAAATTAATTTCAGCACGACCACGCCATTCTTTTAACTTTTGGTTGTCATCGTTGTAAATTGGGTAGGTGGTTTGAGAACCTGTTTCGACTTTTACGCTTGGATATTTACGAGCTAAAGCTGTGGCTTGATTCATCAGCTGCGTAATTTGTGTAGCGAGTTCGGCAGGTTGTTTGTTACTACGTTCAATGTAAAGTGTTGCATTCATTAAATCATTAGATACTTGGCGTGTTGCCTCGGCCTGAACATTGACAATATTGTAGTTCAATTGGTTCTCAGACTGAGCAAAAACTGCTGAGCTAAATAAAGCACTAAGCGCGATTGCTGGGATGAAGAATTGACGCATTTTTATTCCTTTTTTATTTAGGAGGAGTTTTGCAACATTTGTAAAAAGCTTAAAGCCAATTTGTGGTGAATTTGCGAAAATATTGTGGTTCGATTGTAAAAAAAAGGTATAAAATATTTTTCAGAAAAACCTAGATAAATCTATTTATTTCAAAAACTTATTTTTCAACCAAGGTGAGTATTTTGAATTTTTGTGGCGAAGTTGAAAAATAAATAAATTCATCGGCTTTTCTTTACGTTGTCACACTATAAGAGGATAATTTAAGCTATGGTTTGGCATGATATATTTTTTTAGTAAATTTCTGGCAGATAATGTCCAAAAGCTGTTTATTTTATTGAAAATTTCTGTATCATCCGCCTCCTAGTTATGAAGTATCCAAACGCTATCTGACTAGATTTATAAAGCGCCGAGTCAAAGGACCAAAAGTCACCCGACTTATTTCTTTCAACCCATATCAGAGATGGTAATTCGATATGAGCGTTTCTTCTGTAAACCCTGCCACTAATACTACTAACGAATACTATTTGACTCGCCAAAGTCAGATGGAATCCAATGTTCGTAGCTATCCACGGAAATTACCGTTAGCGATAGCCAAAGCATTAGGCTGCTGGGTTACTGATGTTGAAGGTACAGAGTACCTCGATTGTTTAGCTGGGGCAGGAACATTGGCTTTGGGCCATAATCATCCTGCGGTAATTCAAAGTATTCAAGATACACTTGCAAGTGGTCTTCCTTTACATACTTTGGATTTAACGACACCTTTAAAAGATGCATTTACTGAAGCATTACTTGAACAATTACCAGGCGGTAAGGAAGAGTATTGTCTACAGTTCTGTGGTCCATCTGGTGCAGATGGCACGGAAGCAGCAATTAAATTAGCGAAGACGTATACCGGTCGTAGCACAGTGATTAGTTTCTCTGGTGGTTACCATGGTATGACGCACGGCGCTCTTGCAATGACAGGTAACCTGTCTGCGAAAAATGCTGTAAATGGTTTAATGCCAGGCGTTCAATTTATGCCGTATCCGCATGAATACCGTTGCCCACTTGGTTTAGGTGGTGAAGCGGGTGTGGATGCTTTGACGTATTTCTTTGAAAACTTCATTGAAGATGTTGAAAGTGGTGTAACCAAGCCAGCTGCTGTCATTCTTGAAGCAATTCAAGGTGAAGGCGGTGTGGTCACAGCGCCAACCAAATGGTTGAAAAAAATCCGCGAAGTGACTGAAAAACACAACATTGTGTTGATTCTTGACGAAGTTCAAGCAGGCTTTGCACGTTCAGGCAAAATGTTCGCATTTGAACATGCGGGTATTGAACCTGACGTAGTGGTGATGTCTAAAGCTGTTGGTGGTAGCTTACCGCTTGCTGTGTTGGGTATTAAACGTAAGTTTGATGCTTGGCAGCCAGCAGGTCATACGGGTACTTTCCGTGGTAACCAATTGGCAATGGGTACTGGTCTTGCAACGATCAAAACCATCAAAGAACAAAACCTTGCGCAAAATGCACAAGAACGTGGTGATTTCTTACAAGCTGAATTTAAAAAGCTTGCTCAAGAGTTCCCATGTATCGGTAACGTGCGTGGCCGTGGTTTGATGATTGGTGTTGAAATTGTTGATGAACGCAAACCAGCAGATCATATGGGGTCTTTACCTGCAGATGGTCAATTGGCAGCAGCGATTCAAGCGGCATGCTTTAACAACAAATTGTTGTTAGAAAAAGGCGGCCGTAACGGTACAGTCATTCGTTTACTTTGCCCATTGATCATCACTCATGATGAATGTGTTGAAGCGGTTTCTCGCTTCAAGAAAGCAATTGCTGAAGCACTTGTTGCAACTCGAGGCGCGTAATCATGGTTGATTTTGCAGAACACCGTAAGGCGTTACTCTGCAATGATGCTGCATCTATTGCTGACTACTCGTCAGCAATGGACCAAGCGACTAAAGCAGTTGCAGCATGGTTGCAAAACGACAAAATGTACACGGGCGGTAGCATCAAAGAGCTCCGCAGTGCAATTGCATTTAATCCTTCTAAAGAGGGTTTGGGTGTACAAAAGTCACTTGAACGTATGGTTGAGCTTTTCTTAAACAAAAGCTTAAAAGTCCATCACCCGCACTCGCTCGCGCATTTGCACTGTCCAACTATGGTGACTAGTCAAATTGCTGAAGTACTGATCAATGCAACAAATCAATCGATGGATTCTTGGGATCAAAGTCCTGCAGGTTCATTGATGGAAGTTCAGTTGATTGACTGGCTTCGTCAAAAAGTGGGTTATGGTGCAGGTCAAGCTGGTGTGTTCACTTCTGGTGGTACACAGTCAAACTTGATGGGTGTACTGCTTGCACGTGATGCATGTATTGCGAAAAACTGGAAAGACGAAAACGGTAATCCGTGGTCTGTACAGCGTGATGGCGTGCCAGGCGATGCGATGCGTAATGTCAAAGTCATTTGTTCTGAAAATGCACACTTCTCTGTGCAAAAGAACATGGCGATGATGGGCATGGGTTTCCAATCAGTCGTGACCGTTCCTGTGAATCAGAACGCACAGATGGATGTGGATGCACTTGAAAAAACCATGGCTCACCTTCAAGCTGAAGGTAAGATTGTGGCGTGTGTGGTTGCAACTGCGGGTACGACCGATGCAGGTGCGATTGATCCACTGAAGCAAATTCGTGAAATCACCAACAAATATGGCGCGTGGATGCACATCGATGCGGCGTGGGGGGGTGCTTTAATCCTATCGAATGATCACCGTGATATGTTGGATGGTATTGAGCTTTCTGACTCAATTGCGCTGGATTTCCATAAGCATTACTTCCAAACCATCTCTTGTGGTGCGTTCTTACTAAAAGACGAGGCGAATTATCGTTTCATGCACTATGAAGCTGAGTATTTAAACTCTGCTTATGACGAAGAGCATGGCGTGCCTAACCTCGTGTCTAAGTCACTTCAAACAACACGTCGTTTCGATGCGTTGAAGCTTTGGATGACTGTTGAAGCGCTTGGTGAAGAACTGTATGGTTCTATGATTGACCACGGCGTTACTTTAACTCGTGACGTTGCTGATTATATCAATGCAACTGCTGGTTTAGAGATGTTGGTTGATCCACAATTTGCATCTGTATTGTTCCGTGTGGTTCCAGAAGGCTATCCAGTAGAATTGCTTGATACCTTAAACCAAAACGTTGCAGATGAATTGTTTGCACGTGGTGAAGCGAATATTGGTGTCACTAAAGTGGGTCAAAATCAATCATTGAAAATGACGACTTTAAGTCCAGTTGCGACTTTAGATAACGTGAAGAACCTGCTTGGTCTTGTCCTTGCAGAAGCGGATCGTATCAAAGGTCCAATCGCAGATGGAACCTATACACCTGCAATTGCTTAATCGATTGTTTGTGTTAAAAAAAGGAGCTGATATCAGCTCCTTTTTTATGTGTGATAAAACTATATGTATACCTACGTGGGCAAAAGATAAAAGCAAGCTAAATGTCATGAAAGAAGAACAATATATTTTCGAATATTACTTAACTATTGTTAAACCTACCGTGGAGGAGTTCCTTCAACATAAATCTGACTTAAGAAGGGGGCGTTTAGCCGCAATTGTCTTGGATCATATGCGAGACTATTTGGCGATACGGTTAAACAGAAATCATGAGTGGTCCATTACTGAAAAGCTTCTGAAAGAAGAGATTTATGAATACTGTCCAGATGTTGCATTAATAAGGGATGTTTGTAATGCCACAAAACATGGTGTTTTAAGGGTAGGTAACGAAAATAATAAAATTCCTAAAAACATAAATTCAACAGATCAAATAAAAGCAGAAAGTAATGACGGTATTTTTATAGCTGGTTTTTCATCAGGTATGTTTCAAGAATCAAATTACGTATATATTAAATTTGATAAGGAAATAGAGTATCTAGGGAAGAAAATAGGTTTCAGATTTCTCCACGACTCAATTATAGAAGTTGTCAAATATTGGGATAATTTATTACAAAATTTAGAAAAATCACAATAAGTTTGCACTACTGCAACCAGTAAGCCAGACCCATTTTATGCAGTAATTTTCGACAGATATTTGCAATAGGATCTGCAGGAAAATGAGCTTCAATGCTTAAGTCTAAAGTTAAATATTCCGGCTTTTGATTTTATTCACGAATTTTCAAGTTAAAGGTATGACCTCTACAACAGGCAAGTCCTTGTCATAATCAAGGCAAATTAGGACAAATAAACGTGTTTGGCTAGCTGTCATGGGAAATGTCGCACTCATATGACTTGTCACGCTTCTTACGAAAAATGAATGATTAAGGCGGTAGTAAGAGGAGTAGAAGCCCAAAATCTCCTTCTTTGAGCTATCTTTTAGAAAAAAATAAAGCGGTGTCGTCAGAAATACCCATTATTCGGACAAATATTTCTAAAAATAAGAAAGGTACCTGAGTCTAAAAAGTCATAGATTTGCTCTCGTATTTGAGATGAGCATGCTATTTTCTAAGAAATAAATGGGGGTAAAAGGTAAAAATTAAGACCTAAATGACGCTCAATTTTCTAAATATGACACCACTCATTTGTCATTTATGGGTTATGAAATTCGGACAAATGGCGAAAATTTATATGGATTCTGCATATGGGTATACGCAAATTTTTATAGATTAGAAGGGCTATTCAATGTTGAAGAAATCAAAGTCTATGGAGTTCTTTTTTGCTTTATATGTTGATTCTAAATGTGTTTTATTTTTTATAAAAGCGTAAAGGATATTGATGTAAAATGAATTACGCACTCTCGTTATATCGAAATAAGAAAAATTCTTTAGGTGTTTAAACTGGGTGAAATTGAACAAAGTGTAACGAATCATGGACAAATAAAAATAAACATCATGAAAGTGTCACAATGCTGTAACTTGCTTGTCATATTCTGAAATCAAAATGCAGTTATCCAAAAAAGTACAAGACTGAATAAAAAGTGGCGTACTCCAAAATGTTTAATATGTGAGATAACAAATATGCGCTTAAACCATATCGCACTTGCAGTAGTAGTTTCTGGGGCAGCTGTAGCAACCACGGCAAACGCAGCTCGTGACACAATTCAAATTGCAGGTTCTTCAACAGTTTTACCGTATGCAAGTATTGTTGCTGAAGAGTTTGGCAATACTTTCCCACAATTTAAAGCACCAGTTGTTGGTTCTGGCGGTTCTTCAGGTGGCTTAAAACAGTTCTGTAATGGTGTGGGCGATAACACAATTGATATCGCAAATGCATCTCGTAAAATTAAAGATACAGAATTAGCTGCTTGTAAGAAAGCTGGTGTCAACCAAGTGATCGAAATCAAAATTGGTTATGACGGTATTGTGTTCGCTTCAAATGCAAGCAAAGCAGCATACAAATTACGTCCACAGCACGTCTATGCAGCTTTAGCAGCACAGTTACCATCTAACGGTAAAATGGTTGCAAACCCATATACACGTTGGAACCAAATTGACAAAAGCCTTCCAAACGAACCAATCACTTTAGTGATTCCAGCATCAAACCACGGTACACGTGAAGTGTTCCAAGAAAAAATGGTTGATGCAGGCTGTGAAACTTATGCAGCAATCAAAGCAATGGATAAAGATGCACAAAAGAAAGCATGTTCAACTTTCCGTAAAGACGGCAAAGTGATTGAGATTGCGGGTGACTACACTGAAACTTTGGCGCGCTTAAAAACGTCGCCTAGCGCAGTGGGTGTGTTTGGTTTAGGTTTCTATGACCAAAACCGTGACAAGTTACGTGTAGCGACAGTGAACAATGTTGCACCATCTGAAAAGACGATTTTGAATGGTTCATATCCAGTTTCTCGCCCACTATTCTTCTACGTGAAGGGTGAGCATTTGAAATCAATCAAAGGCTTAAAAGAATACACTGAATACTTCATTAGCAAGAAAGTATCAGGTAAAGGTTCTAAGCTTGAGCGTGCTGGTTTGATCTCAATGTCAGACAAAGAGCGTGCAGCAGTTCTTGCGAACTTCAAAGCAGGCAAAGCGGTTAAGTAATTAAGCGTAGAAACAGTCAACGGTAGGCAAGTCCTACCTTTGACGTTTTTTACTAGGATTAAGTTTTTTCAAATAATGAAAATTGAAAGAACCGTGGAGAATACATGAATCTGCTACTTATAGGTGTGTTATTAGCACTGATTGCCATAGCCTATCAAATGGGCTTAAGTCAGAGCCGTAACTTAGCAGGTAAGGGAAATAATTCTGCAAAATTACACTCACGTCCGGGGTATTACGGTGCGTTAGTGGCTTTGTGGTGTGGTATCCCTGCTTTTTTAATTTTGATTGTTTGGAATATTGTTGAACCAAATGTTTTGAATCATGTGGTGTTAAATCACGTGCCAGCACAAGTCGCTGCAACCTTAGATGCTGCTAGTACGGATGTGTTGATTAACCGTGTAGAAGCGATTGCCTCAGGTTTTGGTGTAACAGATACACCAGCCGCGTATGAGCTTGCTGCAGCGGAGCAACTAGCGAAGTTTCAAAGCATTGGTACATTTGCAAAAATTGCAGTGGTGATTTGTGCAGCACTGGCAGGTTTAGTCGCTGCGAAAAAGCGCATTGCAACTCAGTTCCGCGCTCGTAACCAAGTTGAGAAAACCATTAATGTTGCACTTGCACTCTGTTCTGGTGTCGCGATTCTAACCACGATTGGTATCGTGATGTCGATGTTCAGCGAAGCGATGCGATTCTTCCACTTTGTGAGTCCACTCGACTTTTTCTTCGGTACAGAATGGAACCCAGGCTTTAGTACCTCTGGTAATGCAGAAGGAAGCTACGGCTTACTGCCATTACTTTGGGGTACCTTAATGGTCAGTGGTATTGCACTCTTGGTTGCAGTCCCTGTAGGTTTAATGATCGCTATCTATCTTGCTGAATATGCATCTTCTGGTTTCCGCTCATGGGCAAAACCAACCATTGAAGTGCTCGCAGGGATTCCAACCATTGTTTACGGTGTATTTGCACTGATGATCATTGGTCCATTCTTTAAAATGCTTGGTGAGTCCGTTGGTTTACACATCAACGCAACTAGCGCACTCACTGCTGGTTTCGTCATGGGGATCATGATTATTCCTTTCGTTTCATCGCTGTCTGATGACATTATCACGCAGGTGCCACGTTCATTACGTGATGGTTCATTAGGTTTAGGCGCGACAAAGTCTGAAACCATTCGTCAGGTAGTGATACCAGCAGCACTTCCAGGCATTATCGGCGCGTTCTTGCTTGCAGCATCACGTGCCATCGGTGAGACCATGATTGTGGTGCTTGCAGCAGGGAATAGTCCTTTATTGCATGCCAATCCACTTGAAGCCATTTCAACTGTGACCATTACCATCGTAAACCAATTGACCGGTGATACTGACTTTGCAAGCCCGCAAGCTTTGGTGGCATTTGCACTAGGTCTGACCCTCTTTGTAATTACGCTTGGTTTGAACATTGTTGCACTGTACATCGTGCGTAAATATCGTGAGCAATACGACTAATGACGACTTCTAATAGCACAGCAGATCAAGTATTTGATCCACAACATGCGGCAGAATTACGAGAAAAGCGTAAGCAAACGATCAGTAATTCATTGGCAAAACGTCACCGTAAAGAAAAAACCTTTCGTTTCTTTGGTTTCTCGGCAGTGATTGCAGGTTTATTCTTTGTCGCGTTACTTTTTGGCAGTATTTTATCGAAAGGTTTACCTGCTTTTTGGCAAAGTAGCATGAGTTTACCCGTGTACTTTGACCCTGCCATTATTACGACAGGTGCAAAACCTGTACAGCGTGCAGGCGAATCTCCAGCGCAGTTTGAGGAGCGTTTTATTGCTTGGCAAACTGAAATGGGCATGGTGGATTGGGATGCTTTAATCGTGAATGCCATGATTGCAAAAGACCCAGCACTTGCTTCTAAACGAGATGATTTGGCTTCTTTGTACACCAGTTCGGAAGCGTATCGCTTACGTGATATGGTGATGAAAGATCCATCATTGGTCGGTAAAAAAGAAGACATTAAAGTGCTTGCCGATGCAAACGTTGATGTGTGGCTCGCAGGAAATATTGACCGTAGTTTGCCTGATGAACAGCAACAGTTGAGCCCAGAAGTTCGTCAACTTGCCGATGAAATGAAAGCTTCAGGGGTAATGGAAAATACTTTCAATACCAACATCTTTGTCAGTCCAGACTCTCGTAGTTCTCCTGCAACTTCAGGTTTAGCAGGGGCATTCATGGGGTCGCTGTTCATGATGCTGATTGTGATCATTATTTCGATTCCAATTGGTGTGGCATCTGCAATTTATCTTGAAGAATTTGCACCTAAAAACTGGATCACTGACGTCATTGAAGTCAACATTAACAACCTTGCGGCTGTACCATCGATTGTTTTTGGTTTGCTCGGTGCTGCGATCTTTATTGGCTGGATGCATTTACCGCTTTCTGCGCCATTGGTCGGTGGTTTAGTGCTTAGCTTAATGACTTTACCAACGGTGATTATTACGACACGTGCATCGTTGAAAGCTGTACCACCATCAATTCGTCAGGCCGCTTTAGGGCTAGGTGCTTCACGTGTACAAACCGTATTCCATCACGTTTTACCACTTGCACTACCGGGGATTCTAACGGGTGCAATTATTGGTGTAGCACAAGCATTAGGTGAGACTGCACCGCTGTTATTAATTGGTATGAGTGCATTTGTTGCAAGTGTACCTACAACTCCATTTGATCAATCGAGTGCTTTACCTGTACAGATTTTCTTGTGGCAAGGTAATGAGCTGCGTAACTTCTTCGAAGGACGTACAGCGGCTGCGATTATTGTTCTGCTTGCAATGATGATTGGACTGAACAGTATTGCAATTTGGTTACGTAAGAAATTTGAAGTCCGTTGGTAAGTGAGGGCAAAATATGAATACCGTTGTTAAAAATTCCTTAGATCAGGATCAAACAGTGAATCAAGAACACACTCAATTTACAAACCCGAATACGACCTCAGGTCAGCAGGGTACTTCTTTTGTGTCGCAGTTTGATACACAGACTTCTGCTAAGAAAGATCAGGCACAAGGACAAGTCAAACTCAGCACTTCAGATGTACATGTTTACTATGGCGAAGCTGAAGCGATTAAAGGGATTGATCTGAATATCTACGAAAATGAAGTGATTGCATTTATTGGGCCATCGGGCTGCGGTAAATCGACCTTCTTACGTACTTTGAACCGTATGAACGACACCATTGATAGCTGTCGTGTGACGGGTAAAGTGATGTTGGATAATCAAGATATTTATGACCCAAACCTCGATGTGGTGTTGCTTCGCGCTCAAGTAGGTATGGTATTCCAGAAACCAAACCCATTCCCAAAGTCAATTTTTGATAACGTGGCTTATGGCCCTAAACTGCATGGTTTAGCACGTGATAAGTATGACTTAGAAGAAATTGTAGAAAACAGCTTACGTAAAGCGGGTCTTTGGGATGAAGTCAAAGACCGTTTAAATCAACCGGGCACGGGCTTGTCGGGTGGTCAGCAGCAGCGTTTATGTATTGCACGTACCATTGCGGTAAGTCCAGAAGTGATTCTGATGGATGAGCCATGTTCAGCGCTTGACCCGATTGCAACAGCGAAAGTGGAAGAGCTTATTTCTGAGCTTTCAACGCAGTATACGATTGCGATTGTGACGCACTCAATGCAGCAGGCTGCACGTGTATCAGACCGTACCGCTTACTTCCATTTAGGTGACTTGATTGAAGTGAACTCAACCGAGAAAGTCTTCACTCAGCCAGATCATCAGTTAACTGAAGCCTATATTACAGGTCGTTTCGGTTAATACGCACAACTTGAAATATTTGAAAAAACAGAGCCTAAGTGCTCTGTTTTTTTATGAGCGAGCATTTGGTTTGGTGATTAAATAGCCATGATAATGGACATTGTGTATTAGAGTCATATTGGACAATAGATGCGAAGATGTGCTGTCTGAGATATTGACTCATCTTATAAATGATTAAATGTGAAAGATAACGCATTACAGAATAAAACAAAAAATGGCTATTGAAAAAAAATGCCATTGACCTAATCTAGGTCATATACCGACGTATTATTTTAGAGAATATAATTTCTATGTTATTTCATTTACCGAAACTTCCCGCTGAAATTCGAATTACACATTTAAATGCGCGTATTAATGAACAACGTAAAAAAATAGCGCAAACAACAGCCTCTAAACTAGAGTTACTGCAACTGACTCAGCAGTTAGCGAAAGAGTCACGTCATCGTAAAAAGGCCAATCAAAAAGTTTATATTCTAGATTTTAAAGGTGATACTGCGGCAACAGCGGTAGAAAGCTTACGTGAAGAAATCACCTTGATTTTAGCGACAGCCAAAGCAGGGCGTGATCGCGTTGTGGTGCGTTTAGAAAGCCCAGGCGGTATGGTGCATAGTTATGGTTTGGCTGCTGCACAATTGGTACGTTTACGTGATGCAGGTTTCAATCTCACTATCTGCGTCGATAAAGTTGCAGCGAGTGGCGGTTATATGATGGCATGTATCGCCAATCAGATTATTGCTGCACCTTTTGCGGTTGTCGGTTCAATTGGTGTGGTCGCGCAAGTTCCTAACTTTAATCGTCTGCTAAAAGAACACAATATCGATTTTGAGTTGTACACAGCAGGCCAATATAAACGTACAGTGACGATGTTTGGTGAAAATACAGCAGAAGGTAAGGCGAAGTTTGAAGAAGAGTTACAACAGACGCATGTGCTGTTTAAACACTTTGTTGAAAAATATCGTCCACAGCTCAATGTTGAGAAAGTGGCGACAGGTGAGCACTGGTATGGACAAGATGCTTTAGATTTGAATTTGGTCGATCAGTTACAAACTTCAGATGCTTATTTGCTTAATTTGCTGACCGATCATGATGTTTATGTCATCTCAACGCGTAAGAAACCGACTTTAGGTGAGAAGTTAGGCTTACAAGCTGCGCAAATGGCAGATGCCTTGGTACCAGCAGTCATGAATAAAGTGATAGAAACCTTAACTAAAACCAATGCAAGTTTGGTGCAAATGCGTGATCCAAAACTTTAATATTTAGTTGGCCGATTTATTTCAAAAAGTCTGGTTCCGAAATATGCAAAAAGCAATTTTAGAACCAGACTTTTTTGTCTTAAGCTAAGTACGCTTTAATCATTTTCACTAGACGTTCAATCAGTTGATCCGCCTGATCTTTGGTAATATTCAAGGTCGGCAGTAAACGCACCACAGAACCCGCAGTAACGTTAATGATGGTGTGGTATTCATCACGAGCAATGTTGACCAAGTCACCACATGCTTTTGGTAGCTCCACACCAATCATCAAACCAAAGCCACGGACAATCACATTTTGATCGGCAAGTTGGTTACGCAGTTGTTCTACGATGTACGCACCTTGTTCAGCCGCATTTTGAACGATGTTTTCTTTTTGCATAATGTCGATGATGGTATACACCACACGCGAACCCAATGCTGAACCACTGTACGTAGAACCGTGGTTACCCGCGGTCAATACGCCTACACCACGGCCTTGAGTCATCACCGCACCAATGGGGAAGCCATTGCCTAAACCTTTGGCTGTGGTGAGTACATCAGGAATGATGTTGGTGTGTTGGTAAGCAAAGTATTCGCCCGTACGACCATTACCTGTTTGAACTTCGTCCAACATCATCAGCCAGTTGTGTTGATTACAGATTTGACGAATCTCTTCCAGATAGCTAAAGCCTTGCGGAGCAGTGTTGACCCCACCTTCGCCCTGAATTGGTTCGACAAAGATTGCGACGATGTCTGGATGTTGAATTGCAGCTTCTTCAATGGCTTCAATGTCGCCGAATGGGACACGAATAAAACCTTCAACCAATGGACCAAAGCCTTCTTGGACTTTTTTGTTGCCTGTTGCTGATAACGTTGCCATGGTACGACCATGGAAAGAGTGTTCTGCAACAATGATTTTTGGATTGGCAATGCCTTGCATGTAGCCAAATTTACGGGCAATTTTGATTGCACCCTCATTGGATTCTGCACCACTGTTTGAAAAGAACACTTCTTCCATGCCAGCAACTTCAGCAAGTTTTTGTGCTGCAGCCGTTTGCCAAGGCACTTCAAACAAGTTGCTAGTATGAATGAGCGTTGCAGCTTGTTCTGCAATCGCTTCCGCAATGACAGGATGAGCATGGCCTAAACCACAGACTGCAATGCCCGTTAGCGCATCAAAGTATTCAGTACCATCTTCAGTGTACAGATAAGAGCCTCGACCTCGGACAAAGCTGATCGGCTGACGGCCAAATACTGGCATCAAATGAGAGGGTTGATCAGTTTGTACAGGAGCAAGGGTAATGTTATTCATGACTAACTCTTATCTGTTAGAGGGTAAGTGAAATCCAATATTAAGCAATTATGCTTGTAGTTTTAAAGCCTAAATCTAAATAAAAGTCGAAATATTGCTTTAGGCATACTGTTTTTCTACGTTTTGGGTATAATGCGGGTTAGATTAGTTGAGGATTGATCAATGACTGAACAAGCACGCGATACCGAAGCGTTAATTCGTGACCAAATTGCAAAACACGCTGTACTTCTTTATATGAAAGGCACCCCACAGTTTCCACAATGTGGTTTCTCTGCACGTGCTGTAGAAGCGCTTAGTCAAATTGGTCGTCCGTTTGCTTATGTGAATATTCTTGAAAATCCAGATATTCGTGCTTTGTTACCACAAATTGCAAACTGGCCTACATTCCCACAGTTATGGATCAACGGTGAGTTGATTGGTGGTAGTGACATTATTCTAGACATGTTCCAAAAAGGTGAATTACAACCTTTAGTTGAACAGCATAGTCCAGCACCTGAAGCTTAATCTTCAGTTGTAAAAAAAAGCGCCATTGAGGCGCTTTTTTTGTTTGAGGGAAAGGGTTAATGCGCTGTAGTTGCTGTGCTTATGGCTTCAGGAGTTTGTTCCGCTGCACTTTCAGTTGCAACGGTCTTCTTTTCAGCTTTTGCCTTTTTTTTGTCCTTCTTCTTTTTTTTCTTTTTCTTCGGTTCTTCTTCAAACTCAGCACCGTCTTCAATGGCTTGCCAATAATCTAGCTGATCCATCACCGCCGCATAAATAGACTTCTTGGTGTAGCGTCCTTTTTTGTCTAAAGTGCCGACTGGTCGAGCCATAAGTAGTTCAAGCGCTTGATCAATCGTATCTATAGCATGAATGTGGAACTGGCCATTTGAAACCGCGTCAATCACATCTTTACGTAACATTAAATGCTGCATATTTTGACGCGGAATAATCACACCTTGTTTACCAGTCAGACCTTGGAGTTTACATGCATCGAAGAAACCTTCAATTTTCGCATTGACACCACCAATCGGTTGAACTTGACCCAATTGGTTCATTGAGCCAGTAATCGCCCAAGATTGATCAATCGGGAGCTGGCTAATCGCTGAGATTAAAGCAGACAGCTCTGCAACCGTAGCACTGTCACCATCGACTTGACCATAGCTTTGTTCAAAGGCAAGCGCGGCAGAAAAGTGTAGGGTTTGTTCACGCCCAAAATGTGCTTTTAAGAACGATGACATCAATAGCACACCTTTCGCATGCAGAGAGCCACCGAGTTCGACGCTACGCTCAATATCCAGAATATCGCCGCCGCCTTGATACACGGAGGCTGTTAAACGTGACGGTAAGCCAAATTCAACATCTGCATAGTGAATGACGGAAAGCGCGTTAATTTGGCCAAGGCGGTGTCCACGCGTTTCGATGAGCTGTGTACCACGAGATAAATCCTGCCAATAGAGCTCACGTAAATAGCCTAAGCGATATTTACGATGATCTAATGCCATATTAATGTGTTGATCCGAGACCATCTTATCACCTGATTGGAAGGCATGATGATGCGCTTCACGAATCAAATCACCCAATGTGAGGGCATGTAGGGATAAGGAGCTTTGATCTTCTGCTTGACGACTAGAGTCAGTCAAAAGTGCAGAAAGGGCAGATCGATCAAAAGGAAGCAGTTTATCAGCCTGTACATAGTCTGCAATCAGCTGCATGTAGGCTTGTTCATTCACTTCATTACGCTGCAACGTATCAGTAAAGTCGGCACGAATTTTAAAGACACTGCCAAGCTCAGGTTCTACTTCGAGTATTTCATAGTAAATTTCAGGCTCAGCGAGTAAAACCACCTTCAAATTCAGCGGGATTGCTTCAGGCTCAATCGAGATACTTCCTGTCAGCGTTAGCATATGCTCAAGTGAAGAAAGTTTTAACTGGCCTGATTTTAAAGCGCGTTTTAGACCTTGCCATGCATAAGGCTGTTCAAGCAGTTGTTCTGCTTCTAACATTAAAAAACCACCATTGGCTTTATGCAATGTCCCTGGGCGGATTAAAGTAAAATCTGTAGTAATGGTGCCATGTTGAGTCAGTTGCTCTACGTGGCCAAGCAAATTGTAGTGAGTTGGGAAGTCTTCAAAAATAACCGGTGCACCAGCATTGGGTTTATGCGACACAATCACATTGGCTTGGTAGCGTGAAGGGATACGACTAAACAGGCCTGGGGTAAAGTCATCTTCTTCTTGTTCGAGCACCACCTCGACATTGTTAATAATGTCTTCAGCATAATATTTTAAATAGTCTTTTAAGCCTTCAACCTCAGCAAATTTAGTCAGTAACTGTTCGACTTTAGGTAATAAAACTTGCTTGGCAATATCGCGGTTCAACACTTGAACTTTATCGCGGGCATCTTCTTCCAAGTCGCCTAAATGCATGCCTAAACGTTCAAGTTTTTTGTCCATGTGGCGTATATTGGCATTAATTTCAGAACGTTCTTTCGAGCTTAAAGCATTGATGTCGGCCTGCGTCATTTCCAATACTTTATCGTCTACATACTGGACGGGAATAAAGCAGTGCTCATCATTACGAGAGATCAGTTTGAGGTCGAGTTCTTCACCTTCTTTGGTCAGTTCAATTAGTGCTTGTTGTTGTACATCACCCGTTTGTTGGCGAATGGCTTCGATACGGTTGTGGTAGGTTTCAGCAGTAAAACGACGTTCAAGTTGTTTTAGTGTGGTTTGCCATGTTTGATGCAACATGGTTTGAAATTTTACTGCCTGACCTGCAGGTAGCTCTAAAGCAATCGGTTGACGTGGACTTTTAAAATTATAGACGTAAACCCAATCGTTTGGTGTTGGCATATTCTTGGCGTGTTGCTGGAGTAAGCGTTTCACCATGGTTCGCTTACCTAGTCCAGCAGTACCTACTGCAAAAATGTTATAGCCTGAGTAAGGTAAGGAAATACCAGCTTCAACTGAGGCACGTGCGCGGTCTTGCCCTAAAAAATTATTGAGTGGTTTTATACGACGCGTTGAGGCTGGAATCTTATCCAGAGCAGGGCTATGCGTCAGTTGCTCTGCTTGAAGTTGAGTCTTTGCTAAAGTCGTTTGAATTTCGGGTTGGTCAAATGCTGAACTAAGGTTATTTTCTAGAGTTTCTGGAGGATTTAATTGGATACTTGCAGATAAAGAAGAGTTCATTTGATCGTGTTTTTGGGTCACTTTGAAATCCGAAACGAAAGATTGCGTTAGAAACTTAAAGGTATACAGGTTTAATGCAAAAGATCAAGCAAAGTCGCAGTGTTTGTCGACAAAAATAGAACATTGATTTTATAAATCAGGTTGAAACAAATTGTATTAAGGGTTTGAATAGCAGCATTGGTTTTAAGACAACAAAAACGTAATGACAACACAATCTTCAGGATGGAAATCCGCCTTTACTGCATTTTTAGATCGCCGTGCGTTGATCATGCTGTTTTTGGGTTTCTCAGCAGGTATTCCAATCCTGTTAATTTTCTCGAGCTTATCTTTATGGTTAGGTGAGGCAGGTATCGATAAGAGCGCTGTGACTTTTTTTAGTTGGGCAGCTCTGGGTTATTCATTCAAATTTGTTTGGGCCCCTTTGGTTGATGAATTACCTGTACCAGTGCTGACCAAATTATTGGGTCGTCGCCGTGCTTGGTTATTGATCGCGCAACTGTTAATTATCTGTGCCATTTCTATCATGGCTTTTTCAGATCCGTCTCTTGGTCAGAGCTATCTTTACCAAATGGCTGCGGGTGCTGTGCTTTTAGGTTTTTCTGCTGCGACACAAGATATTGTGATTGATGCCTATCGTATTGAGCTTGCAGAAACGCAAATGCAAACAGTGTTGGCTTCAACCTATAACGCAGGCTACCGCATCGGCATGATCGTTGCGGGTGCGGGTGTGTTATTTTTAGCGGCTTATTTGGGTACAGCTAAGGGCAACTATATTTATGAGGCATGGAAGTGGACGTATTTGGCAATGGCGGCGGTCATGTTGGTCGGGATCGCAACCACATTGTGTATACGTGAGCCACAAGTTGATCGGGTACGTAAAGAATATAAACGAGTAGATTATTATCGTTTAGTGGCAGTTTTCTTTGTGTCTGTGGTGAGTTTTGTACTGAGTTATATTTACTCAGGCAAGTTAACAGAAATGCTGATCCAGCTCTGGTCGATCAAAGATAGTTTTGCATTGTTTTGTTTTGAAGCTTTACGTTTTATTGGCTCTGGTGCGGTTGCATTTGTGGTGGGTTCAAGCCTTGTTAAAATGGGTGCTGTGAACAAACAAATGGCCTATGAAACATGGGTGAATCCTGTTGCTGACTTCTTTAAGCGTTATGGCGTGAAATTGGCGTTGGTATTGCTATTGTTGATTGGTTTTTACCGTATTTCCGACATTATTGCAGGTGTGATCTCCAATGTGTTCTATCAAGACTTAAACTTTACCAAAGAACAGATTGCCGAAGCGGTGAAAGTTTATGGGGTGATTTTTAGTTTGGTGGGTGGATTTTTAGGAGGACTACTGGCGCAGCGCATGAACATCATGAAGTTGATGTTTGTCGGAGCAATCTTGGCCAGTTCAACCAATCTCATCTTTATTGGTTTGGTCAAATCAGGACAACCTTTAAATGATGTTGTGATCAATGTTGGTGAGCAAAGTTTCAAAGCTCAAGCAGATGAGACTGGTGCATGGGCAATTAAGGTTCCTGTTGAGCAGCTCAAGGCAAATCAAAGTCTAACTGCAACCGCTAGTTTTCAGAATAGTACTTCACAGCCTGTCTCGGTCACATTGCCTTATATCAGTCAAACGGGTGCATCTACGGCATTACTGTTGTTTCCGATCACGGCTGATAACGTGATTGATCAACGAGAGTCTGAAGGAAGTATCGTGGTACGAGGTCAATACCTTGCTACACTGGCTGAAAACCAAAGTATTCAATTGAGCTTAGATGGTCAAAGCTTTGATGCAAAGTTAGACAAAGAAGGTGTGTTTAGCGCAGCAATCCCTGCTCAACTGCTTCTTGATTCAAACTCTAAAAAGCTGAATGCCATATTGATGCAAAATGAGCGTGCGCAACAACACACTGCGCTGAATTATCAGGTGGATCCCGCAGCTGCAAAATCTGTAACTTTAGATTTTGATCTTCAACCGATTAATTTGAATAAAGCAGTTGATGGGCAGTTAGAAGTTAAAGGGAAGGTGATTAAGGAATATAGTTCAAACTGGCTGTATTTTGCGATTATTGTCGACAACTTGGCATCAGGTTTAGCTGGTGCTGCATTTATTGCATTTCTATCAAGTTTGACCAGCGTATCTTTCACTGCTGTTCAGTATGCGATTTTTAGTTCATTGATGACGTTGACACCTAAAATACTAGGTGGATATTCAGGGACAATTGTGTCCAATATTGGCTATCCAAATTTCTTCTTGCTGACCACACTCATTGGAATCCCAATTTTAATCTTAGTGGTCTGGGTGGCGAAACTTCTACGTGAGCATGCCGCTGAGCAAAGTTAAAGCATCGATTTGTTTCGAATGAAAAAAGTAGCCCTTGTGGCTGCTTTTTTTGTGGTTGAGGTTTGAAATATAGGACGGCTTTGCCTATATTAGGGGCTGAGAATAAATCATGAGGAAAATTCCAATGCGCATGCTACATACCATGCTACGTGTAGGCAATTTAGAACAATCTTTGGCGTTCTATACTGAAGTGCTTGGTATGACTTTGCTTCGTAAGCGTGATTATGAAGAAGGTCGTTTTACTTTGGCATTTGTGGGTTATGGCGATGAAGAAAATCATACGGTTTTAGAGCTGACGCATAACTGGGATACGGACAGTTATGAATTGGGCAATGCTTATGGTCATATTGCCATTGCTGTAGACGATGCATATAAAGCTTGTGAGGAAATCAAAGCACGCGGTGGCAATGTCGTGCGTGAAGCTGGACCAATGAAGGGTGGTGTAACGGTTATTGCCTTTGTAGAAGATCCGGATGGTTATAAAATTGAACTGATTCAACAAGATAATAATGCACGTAATAACTAAGCCGTTATTAGGTCATATGCAGCGTGTATGCACAGTATTAATTAAAAAAATATTGAACATATCCTGTAAACGCTAGCTTTATTTATATAGCTCAGTAAGATGAATTTACCCAAAGGTAAATTAGTCACTGGGCTTTTTCATTTTTAGAGGAATGACAGGATGTTGGTATGTTGAAATTATTGGCACTCGATCGGTTTACGTTATTGCTATTTGTTATGGTGCTCTTAGCCAGCTTTGTCCCTGTTTCAGGTCAAGCTGCCAGTGTATTTGGTGTACTGACGACGGTCGCGATTGCGATATTGTTCTTTTTGCATGGCGCTAAACTATCCCGTGAAGCCGTGATTCAGGGCATGATGCATTGGAAACTCCACGCGTTGGTTTTTGCATTTACCTTCATCCTTTTTCCAGTTTTAGGTTTACTTGCTAAACCTGTATTGGTACCACTACTTGGGCAGGAGTTATATTGGGGCTTTTTGTTTATGTGCTTTTTGCCATCGACAGTACAGTCTTCAATTGCGTTTACTTCGGTCGCGCAAGGCAATGTGGCTGGGGCGGTATGTAGTGCTTCATTCTCGAATTTGATCGGGATGTTTATTACCCCTGTGATGGTGGCCTTTTTCATTTTGGGGCAATCAGAGCATGGTTTTGATCCAACCTCGTCTATACTTCAAATCACTTTATTGCTGTTGGTTCCATTTGTCCTTGGACAGTTACTTCGACCATATGTATTTCCGTATATGCAAAAAATGCCAAGCATTGTCAAAGCATTCGATCAGGGGTCGATATTAATGGTGGTGTACGGTGCTTTCAGCGGTGCGGTGGTAGCGGGCCTATGGCAAGAGGTGAGTGTCGGTACTTTAATCCTATTGATTATTGTGTGTTCGGTCCTATTGACGATTATTATGTTACTTGGGTTGTTTTTACCACGTTGGTTGGGCTTTAATCGTGCTGATCAGAAAACCATTTTTTTCTGTGGTTCAAAAAAGACCTTAGCCAGTGGCGTTCCAATGGCACAGATTCTTTTTATTGGACAACCTTTGGGGATGATTGTTTTACCGATTATGATTTTTCATCAAATACAGCTGATGGTGTGTGGGATTATTGCTAACTATTGGGCCAAGCAATCTGAAATTGAAACGAAAGAATAATTGGCTATCTGATACTATATCTCGTATAATATTTGCCACTTGTTGTGCTTAGCTCTGACGGTATCCGTCTCGGTGGGCCAAAAGAATGGTCTGTTATGGTGTTGATCTGCAACTTAATTTAATTAAGTGGCCCTTTCCTCAATTTTGAGAGTGATCAATTGCGATGACAGCAAAACCTTCTTTAATTTTTATGGAGTAATCGACGATGCGCGCCGATATTCACCCAAAATACCAAACTTTAGTTGCTACATGTTCTTGCGGTAACGTAATCGAAACTCGTTCAGCACTTGGTAAAGAAACTGTTTACCTAGACGTATGTTCAGCTTGCCACCCATTCTACACTGGTAAGCAAAAGAACGTTGACACTGGCGGTCGTATCGACAAGTTCAAACAACGTTTTGCTGGCATGTCACGTTCTATCAAACGCGACTAATAGCAAAAGAAAAAAACGGGCATTTGCCCGTTTTTTTATGCCTATGATTTGGATACAGAGTCATAGGACCGATAGCTAGATCATAAATAAAAAGACCTCATATAGAGGTCTTGAAATTTAGAGGCTATGATCCAAGGTTTAACCTTTACTGATCCTGAACGTCAATCAGATGATCGAGTTTCTTCTGGAAATAATCGCCTTGAATAAAGCGGGCATCGACATTCCATGCATTGGCAAACGAAGTCATATCATTCAGATCACGCAGCATAATTTGAATGTTTTTCAATTGATGGTATACCGCAACTTTTTCTTGCAACTCTTCCGTGTTGGCGTCGCTACTGAGCATGCGAGTTAAGTTTTCATGTAAAGTGAGATTGTTGATATCGAGCTGACGTAGGATCGATTCACTATAAATACTATTACCAAAGTCACGAATCGAAACTTCAGCACCATATTGGCGAAGCTGGGCAATGTATTTTTGTGCTTCAGCAATGTTCTGGCTGATATCATCCTCAGAGAACTGAAGGGTAATTGGGTGACTTAACTTACTGCGTACAATGGTAATCAGTTTGGCGATAAACTCAGGGAAAGAGCGGTCATTCAACAGTACGGCTTTGTTTAAGTTTACAATCAACTTTGCTTCAGGATACTGAGTGATAAAATTGTGTAGCTGTTTACACGACTCAACTAAAATCCAGCGGTCAAGTTTAATAGACAGTTCGTGGTCTTCACTTAACTCTTTGAGGCTTGATATATCTTTCCACGTATTACCATAAATAAAGCCACTGGTAACCTCATAGGTGTATAAATTAGTGTCTTCTTTGTCGTAAAGCTGTTGATATTTAAGATGAATCTCACCACGCTCTAAAGCTAGATGTAAAGCTTTAAGTACCGTAGGTTCATTTGCTGTTTTTTGAGTGTCTAAAATATCGCTGACTGTAGGATTAATCAACTCAATCACAGGCATGTCAATACTGGCTTTTTGCTCAATTTCGCAATCGTCTTGATTGGTCGGTAAAGCGGTTTTAAAGGCTGAGCACAGTAAGTGTTCAAACTGATCTTGATTTGAAATTTCACCTTTCAATAAAGTGTAGCCAATGCGCAAATTTACTGGATAGCTATTGTTTTCTACCGTGATGAGCTGTGGTTTGGTGAGCGCATTTAACGCAATCAGCTTGGATTCGAGTTTGGCCTGTGATTCTGCTTGGAATAAACCAACGATAGTTTGCCCACTCGCCTTAAATAGAGGAATATGAGTCTGTTCATTTAAAAAGCTGTAAATATTGTTAAAATAATCACGCGTAGTTGCCCAGTTGGCTTTAAAAATTTCATCTGGACAAGAGCTGAGTGCAAAGCTAACCAAAGCATTCTGATCAGAGGGTTGCTTGGTCATGGCACGGTTAATTTGTTGATACGTATTAGGTTTTATTACGTGTTTTTCAGTGTTGACCGATGGAGCAGCGGTGCGTTCAGATTCGACTTCAATCGTCAGTTGGAGTGCATCATCTTCAGGCGCGGCTAAAAATTCAACTTTTAAAGGATTTTTAGCTTGGGCATTATTATTGAGAGTAGCAACTTCAAAAGCACCTAAATCAAACTGACCTTGTGAAATTTTCTTAAAACGGATTTTGAAATCGTTTACATCTTTCGGCTGGAGAATATCAAGCAGGGGTTGACCAATAATATCATCTTCAGAGCTTAGGCCGAACAGTTGTAAGTATTCAGCATTGGCTGAAACATGAATCCCTTCTTGAATTAAAGCAATGGCTTTATTGCTTTCTTCAACTAAAGCCTGTGCTTGGCTTTGCGCTGTTTCAAGCTCATTCATGAGTTGTTGTTGGCTTTGCAATAAACGACTTAATGACAACGCACGTAGTAGACCTAAGTAAAAGTTATCCGCTTCTTCTAAGTCCAAAATATCATAGACCCCTTTACGAATAAAACTTGCGTATTGGGTTGATTGATATTCATCGGGCTTTAATAAAATCAGTGGTAAATTGACTTGGTTAGAGTTGCGAATCAAAGTCAGTGCTTGTTCATACTTTAGGTCATAAGCACGACCAAAAATCACCACATCCCAAGGCAGATGAAGCTGTTTTTCAAAGTTTTGTAAGTCATCCAGTAAAGTGGCATGAACTTGATGATCGCTAGAAGTTAAAAGGTCACGAATTTGGTTATAACGGATCTGATTATCATCAATAATGAGTAAACGTGTTTCCGTACGTTTTAACTTTTTAGATAATAATGGATTTCTCACTTCAATGCTTCCCATAAATCGTGATTCTTAATAGCATTCATTTGCTTTTGAATAAAACTTTGAACCAATGGTTCTTGTTGGTCATTCAACAATTCATAATCAAAACGAATAAAACTTTGTGTAATTAAATGTGCTTTTACTAAATAAATTTTAAGATCTTCATCACCTAGGCGTAAGTGAATGGTTTGTTTTTCTCGGTACATATTCGAACCCGGGACAATAAGACTAGTCTGTAGTTCATCAAGCTGGGACGTTTGTACCAATAACGCAGGTTGATAGTTCTGAGTGGTTCGGTCTGTTTTTACCATTACGGCACATGGGAAAAGATCTTGCGCTAAGATTTCTAACCCTAGTTCCAAGCTTTTTTCACTTGATTGTTTAATCCAGCGAATCACACCACCGCGCCATTGGCTATGCGCATTTTCTTGGACCAAAATAAACTCACCTGTTTTTAAATGTGCAGGTGTTGGTCCAGTCCAACGAATACGGTAACCATTCACGCTAATATCTAAAACTTCGGCAGGGTAGATTTGTTTCGATTCACGATCAATCATACGAGCAGAACTTGTCTCCACAGGAATATTACTGTTCATGGAGTTGATCACGTGACTTTCATTCTGAAAGTTGTAGTTACTTTCTAGCTCTAAAGTTTCATTAAAATTTTTGCCTTTAGACAAATAAAAATGTGCGACTGACAGACCAAAACAAATTTGTAATTGGGCTGAGTATTCATAACGTTCATGCTTACGTTCAATATTATTGGTCAATAAGTTATGAATGTGAAAATGCAAAGCAGGGGTAAGGAAAATCTTCTCATCGCGAGACAGTGGCTCAGCGCGTTTAGTTTGCATCTCTGAGAGATGATCAAGCAGGGCTTGCGTCGAGATAAAAATATTGGGTTGAATATGACTGTTTTTTTGAGAATTATAGGTCGGTGGATAGTCTTTTGATGCATCGACAATATAGCGAGATAAGGTGGTTTCTTTAGGTAATATTTGAATCAGTTTCGCCCAATCAAAACTACACAAAAATAGCCCTTGAATCTCACCTGGACGGATTTGATGGGTATTAAAAATATCCAATAGAATGAGCTGCGCATAGGCTTGGCTAATATTGTTGAGTTGATGCTGTGTACCTTGTATTTGATTAATGTTGGTCAAATAGAAGTTATTTTGGATAGCAGAATCTAAGAGCTGATGAGCCGCTAGCCACTGACCCGGAATAGGGGAACTATAGAGCAAGTGTTGTTGGTACAACAACAGTGACAGTTGTTGTAAAGCATAATAACTCGATACGGTTCGAGCCGTTTGTAGGTTCTTTTTTTGATTAAAAGCAAATAGAGAAAACTTATTTTGAGTGATTTGCTGAGAAACACGTTTTGCAATGTCGATATAGACTTTAGCAAAATGACTACGCATTAATAAGGCAAGCTCAATAATATGGTCATTTCGGTCAGTGGTGATGAGGCCTTGATTAAAAAAATGTTTTTCTAAGCTGGTAAGCACATTTTCCAAATTCGGATGCAGTACTTGAACCAAATCAAAGCGAAGTGTTTCACTGACTTGAAGTTCGGAGACTTCAAGTAATGCTTGAAATAAGGAGCGAGAAGAGTCACCCAATTGTAAAATGGATAAGTTTGCCAACCATTCTTGTAAGCCTTTGACTGTGCTTGGGCAGAAACTAAGCTTATCCAACTTTAATTCGGTTGGTTTTTGGAAGATATCTGAAGTACTCGTCGTCATCATCGTTATTATTTAACTCAAAAAGTTGAAACCCCGAAAAGTGGTGTCTTATTCTTTTCTCCCGCAATTTCCCTGACCAGCTTGGGAACCAGATAGCCGGGTAGATTCGCCAATAATCCTTGGTATAAGAAATCAATATCTTGCGGGTTTAAATCAAAATGGTGAGCCCCTTTTACTTTATCTAAAACATGTAAATAGTATGGCAATACACCTGCATCGAATAAACGGTAGCTCAAATCTGTCAAAATTTGAACGTGATCATTGATCCCTTTCAATAAAACCGCCTGATTGAAAACGGTGATTTTTTCTGCGACTAATTGCTGTAATTGACGGCAGGTAAAATCATCCAATTCCGATGCATGATTTGAGTGTACCACTAGAATAATGCGCAGCCTACTGTTTTTTAAGATGGAAATTAGCTCATCATCGACACGGTTAGGCATTACGATAGGAACTCGTGAGTGAATTCTCAAAAATTTAAGTTGAGGAATACTTTCTAAGCGTTCAATCCATAATTTTATTTTACGATTGGACAGCGTTAAGGGGTCTCCACCACTCAAAATGACTTCATTAATGTCAGGTTGCGACTGAATATAGTGTTGAATATTGATCCAATCTTCTGACTTTGGTAGGTTCTCTTGATAGGGGAAATGTCGACGAAAACAGTAACGACAATGAACGGCACATGCCCCAGTCAGTGTCAGTAAGAAACGAGTTTTATATTTGTGTAAAACACCGGGTTGTTGGTTGGCTTGTTCCTCACCCAAGGGGTCGGTCACGAAGTCGGGATGTTCTTCAAGCTCAAGATGATGGGGCAGGACTTGAAGGAGTAAAGGATCAAGCGGATTACCTTTTTGCATTCTTGTCACAAAAGCACGGGGAACACGGAGTTTAAATTGGATTGATGCAAGCAGTGCGCCTGACAGCAGTTGCTCAGGAGAAAGCTCTAGAATGTTAAGTAATTCTAAAGGGTCAGTAATTAAATCACTGAGTTGAGCTTGCCAATTTTGCTCTTGGTACAAATAATGAGTCATGCAATAAGGGGTCAAATACTATGTCAAAAGAAAGTTAGGTCATCAAATCGAGTGATGTCAAAACGAGTTGTTCGGATGTGTGCGGTCTAAAAAGGCTTTTTCAATACACAAAAACACGCGGAACGGGGCTATTTTATCAAGATCTTCGGCTTATAGGCAGTGGATTTTCATTGCTTCATAACACCTTGCTCATTTACAATACGAGGCATCAAAAAAGATGCCCTATCTTTACAGCCCAGCTTTTCAAAGCTTTGGTGTCTAAGATAAAGACATAAATATTTAAGTTAGTTAGTTTGGAGTGCGCCAGTCATGGCCTATTATTCTACGAATGATTTCAAGTCAGGCCTTAAGGTTATGCTTGATGGTAACCCATGTTCAATCATGGAAAATGAATATGTAAAGCCAGGTAAAGGTCAAGCATTTAACCGCGTAAAACTACGTAATTTACGTTCTGGTAAAGTTTTAGAAAAAACATTTAAGTCTGGTGATTCTTTAGAAGCGGCTGACATTGTAGAAGTAGAAATGGAATACTTGTACAATGACGGCGAAATGTGGAATTTCATGGATCCTGTATCATTTGAACAGATCGCTGCTGACAAAACAGCAATGGGCGATGCTGCAAAATGGTTAAAAGATGATTCAAATGAAAAATGTACCATTATGTTGTTCAATGGCGTGCCGTTAACAGTAAACCCACCAAACTTCGTAGTTTTGAAAATTGTTGAAACTGATCCGGGTGTACGTGGTGATACTTCTGGCGGTGGTGGTAAACCTGCAAAATTGGAAACAGGTGCTGTAGTACGTGTTCCATTATTTGTACAGCAAGAAGAAAGCGTTCGTGTAGATACTCGTACTGGCGATTATTTAGAACGTGCATAATGGTTTAAAAATAGACTATTATCGGAAGGGATGATGAAAATCATCCCTTTTTTTATGCCAAAGTATTAGATCAAAACAAGGAGATGCAGAGTAAAGTCGCAAAGGAAAACAGCAGTACCTCGAATAATTAAAGACGCTGATTGAATGCAACAAATATGAGGGATTGAAATGGAATCTGTTCGGCCGAAGTCAACCCTGACTTCAAAAATCATCTGGCTACTGGTAGCCATCGTCGGTGCAGTCTCTTTTGGGATATTGGCACTCAGTCGTGGTGAGCATGTCAATGCCATCTGGCTCGTACTTGCTGCGGGCTGTATTTATAGTATTGCTTATCGCTTCTATAGTTTATTTATTGCAAATAAAGTTTTTGAGCTTGATGAACGTCGCTTAACTCCCGCGCATCGTTTGAATGATGGTCTGGACTATGTTCCAACCAACAAAAGTGTTCTATTTGGACATCACTTTGCAGCGATTGCAGGTGCAGGTCCATTAGTAGGGCCTATTTTAGCAGCGCAAATGGGCTATTTACCGGGCACGATTTGGTTACTTGTCGGTGTAGTGCTTGCAGGTGCAGTACAAGACTTTTTGGTGTTGTTTATTTCTACTCGTCGTGATGGACGTTCACTCGGTGAAATGGCAAAGCAAGAGCTTGGAACTTTTGCAGGTATTGTGGTCATGCTTGGTGCATTGGGGGTAATGATTATTATCCTTGCAGTTTTGGCATTGGTCGTGGTCAAAGCACTTGCACACAGTCCATGGGGCGTATTTAGTATTGCGGCAACGATTCCAATTGCGCTCTTTATGGGGATTTACATGCGTTTTATCCGCCCAGGTAAAATTGCAGAAGTATCTATTATTGGTTTCGTTTTGATGATGCTCGGTATTGTCTACGGTGAAAATATTGCACAGCATCCATATTGGGGTGCGTTCTTTACACTGTCGGGCACTCAGTTGACTTGGGCGCTGATTATTTATGGTTTCGTGGCTTCAGCACTACCTGTGTGGTTATTGCTTGCACCACGCGATTACTTATCAACCTTCCTAAAGATTGGTGTTATTGCAGGTTTGGCAGTCGGTATTATTTTCGCAATGCCAGAAATGAAGCTGCCAGCATTCACGCAATTTATTGATGGTACAGGCCCTGTGTTTGCAGGTTCAATGTTCCCGTTCTTATTTATTACCATTGCTTGTGGCGCAATTTCAGGTTTCCACGCTTTAGTGTCGTCAGGCACCACGCCGAAACTTGTGAACAATGAACGTGATATTCGAATGATCGGATATGGCGGTATGCTCATGGAGTCATTTGTTGCAATCATGGCTCTGATCTGTGCCGCAGTGCTTGATCCGGGTGTGTATTTTGCGATTAACTCACCAGCCGCTTTACTGGGTACAAGTGTAGACACCGCAGCTGAAGCTGTTCGTAACTTAGGTTTTGTTGTTACTCCAGAAACATTAACTTTACTGGCTCAAGAAGTGGGTGAAAGTACCATTCTTTCACGTACTGGCGGTGCGCCAACTTTTGCTATTGGTATGGCACACATCATTACGGAAATTTTCAATAGCCGTGAAATGATGGCGTTTTGGTATCACTTTGCCATTTTATTCGAAGCACTATTTATTTTAACAGCAGTTGATGCGGGTACGCGTGCATGTCGTTTCATGGTGCAAGATACCGTGGGTATTGTGATTCCTGCGGTGAAAAACTCACATAACTTCTTCGGAAACTTGTTGGGTACAGCAGTTGCGGTTTCAGGTTGGGGCTTCTTTGTTTACCAAGGTGTCGTCGATCCGCTCGGGGGCATCAATAGCTTATGGCCACTGTTTGGTGTGGGTAACCAGATGCTTGCGGCAATGGCATTGATCTTAGGTACGGTTATCCTCTTCAAAATGAAGAAAGAGAAATATGTATGGGTCACGATTATCCCGACGGTATTCTTGTTGGTAACCTGTATGACCGCGGGCTGGCAGAAAATTTTCCACGAAAATCCAAAAATTGGTTTCTTGGCACAAGCTGAACGCTTTAACAATGCAATTGCAAACAATGAAATTTTAGCACCAGCAAAAACAGTTGCTGAAATGCAAACCGTTGCGATGTCGAATCAGATCAATGCTGCACTGTGTGGATTCTTTATGATTGTGGCGATTGTGATGCTCTTTGCTGCGATTAGAGTGATTCGTCGTGCATTGGCAAGCCCAGTTCCGACTGTGCATGAAGCAGAAGCCATTTATCGTGATCCTGAAGACATTCAGCCATCAAAAGCTGGACATTAAGGAGAGTCAGATGAATCTAAAATTTGCTAAAAGTGGAAAAACGATGATTTATAAAATCATTAAAATGACCGTGATGTCGCAGAAAGATTTGATTCTGAACCCTAAAAATTGGTCTCGAATTGCGACATTGTGGCAACGTTTGCAGCAAAGTTTTCGCTTGATGGTGGGGGTGCCTGATTATCCAAACTATTTGGAGCATATGAAAAAGCACCATCCTGATTTAGAAGCGATGGATGCTAAAACTTTTTATCGTCATTGTGTGGATGCACGTTATCCATCTGCAACGAATGGCATGAAAAAGTGCCCTTGTTAATGTAATGAATCAATTGAAAGACGGCACTTCGGTGCCGTTTTTTTGTGAAAAATCGAGTGAAAATACTCAATTACATGCGGTTGCTCGTGTTAGATTCGACAGTGTACTTTTTGCATGAAGCAAGTTGTTACATCACGGCTTAAATCATAACGCAACACGGAGTGTGAGGCATAAAAGGTTCATGTCGTATATTTGACAGCTTTTGATTGTTATAGTTCTTAAAATACTGGAATGTTTGCAAAGGGAAATTGAATGAAAATATATATTTATGGTGCTGGAAGCATTGGGTGTTATTTAGGCGGAAGGTTGGTTGTTGCAGGTAATGATGTTACTTTTATCACGCGTCCACGTATTCATGCAGAGCTTTCCCAATTCGGCTTAGTCTTAACTGATTATTTAGGTAAAAAGATCAAACTTGCACCTCATCAACTCAAACTAACGACTGATCCTACTCAGATTGTGGATGCTGATGTTGTTTTTATTTGTGTGAAATCGGCAGCAACGGAACAAGTTGCGCATGAAATCAAAGAATATTTAGGGGCTAAAACACCGCTGATCATCGGTTTTCAAAATGGCTTAAGCAATGTCCCTATTTTAAAAAGAGTTTTGCAAGGGCAGATGATTTTAGAGGGGATGGTTCCTTTTAACGTCGCCACGCAAGAAGCTGGGCATTATCATCAAGGTACCTCTGGTGCATTAAGTGTTAAGCAATATCCGAATCAAAATTTGCTTGAGAATGCATTTCAAAAAGCAGGTTTAGAGATTGTTTTTGAAAAAGACATGCTGGCTGTGCAGTGGGCCAAGCTCTTACTTAATTTAAATAATTCAATCAATGCATTGTCAAAAAAACCGTTAAAGGAACAATTGTCGATTCGTAAATATCGCCAATGTGTGGCAATGGCGCAGCAGGAAGCTTTAGCACTGCTTGATTCTGCTCAGATTAAACCTGCAAAGTTAACCGCAGTTCCGACCCATTTGATTCCCAAATTGCTGAGTTTACCTAATCCATTATTTAAATTATTAAGTCGTAAAATGTTGGCAATCGATCCATTGGCTCGGTCATCTATGCAAGATGATTTAATTGCAGGTTGCCCTACAGAGGTTGACTGGATTAATGGTGAGGTTCTAAAACTCGCAGAGCAATGTGGTAGACAGGCTCCAATCAATGCGTGACTCATAGAATTGATTAAGCAAGCAGAGAAATCATCTCCATCATTTTCAATGAGCGGAGATGCTTTAAAAGATCAGTTGAAATCTGCAGCGAAACAATAGCTTGAGGCGAGGGAAGTCATTCATACGCAAATCATTGAAGATTTATAAGGATCACCTTTGAGTATGGTTGAAAAACCTGTATGTTAAACCTTGATTTATATTTTGATTGGGGAGAATAAGGTGCTTTGGGGAAAAGAAAAAACGGTAGAAACGCAGCAACATAGCATGCTCGATGAATCACAGTTAAGTGTTTTTTATCCAAAAGTCCAAGAATTCCTCAATCAAGTCAATCAAATCGTTTTAGATAAAGATCAACAAACCCAATTGGCTTTATGCAGCCTGTTAGCAGGTGGGCATATCTTGTTTGAAGACTTGCCCGGTTTAGGCAAAACCACATTGGCCAGTAGCTTGGCACATTTGGCCGGCCTTCAATTTAAACGGATTCAGTTTACCAATGACATGCTGGCAAGCGATGTGATTGGGGTGAATATGTTTAACCAAAAAGAACATCAGTTTGAGTTTAAGCAAGGGCCAATTTTTACTCAAATTTTACTTGCAGATGAAATTAACCGCTGTAGTCCGAAAACACAGAGTGCACTTTTAGAGGCGATGGAAGAGGGTGTGGTGACGATTGATGCAAGTCGTTATGTACTACCGCAGCCTTTTTGGGTGATTGCAACGCAAAACCCACTTTTTCAAAGTGGAACCTATGCACTACCAGAGTCTCAGCTCGACCGTTTTCTTATGCGTTTATCTTTGGGTTATCCATCACGTCAGGCAGAAAAGGCTTTATTGCAGCATCAATCCCGTCATGATTTGATTCAGCAGTTGATGACTGTATTCTCTGAACAAGACATTCTCACCTTACAAGTGTTGGTGCCACAGATTTATTTATCTGAAGAAGTCTTGGATTATATTTTAGATTTGGCGGCTGAGACCCGTAAAGGTCGACATGGTTTATCGACTCGTGGCGTACTGGCTTTGAAGAAAGCAGCACAAGCATATGCTGTGGTTAAAGCCCGTGCATTTGTTACACCCGATGATGTACAGGCTGTATTTGTCGCAGTGACCGCGCATCGAATAGGGCTGGGTGAAGCTGAAACTGAGCAACTGATGAAGCAAGTCAAAGTTCACTGATAGGATAAGCTGACGCATGCTGTGGCAAAACTGGATCAATAAACGCTTTCAATTTAAAGCTGAAAAACAACTGACCCAAAAAGATGTACTGGTGTTTATTTATCAGCAAGGATATTTGTATGTGGTGCTGATTTTAATCACCTTTATTGCTGGGGTGAATTATGCCAATAACTTAATTTTAGCGTTTTGTTTTTTAATCAGTGCTGTGCTATGTATGAGTTTTTATTTGACCTTTAAACAGCTACATGGGTTAAGTATTGACCTTGTATTGCCTGAAATAGGGCAGGTTGAGAGTGCATTGCAATTACAAATGCATTTCAAACAACATCATTCACAGCCTCGATATCTTTGGCTCGCTTATGCTGATCATATAGAACAGTTGTTTATTCAAGATACCCATCAGGTGTTCGATTTAAATTTTTTTCCAAAAGCGCGCGGACAGTTTAGTTTTCCAGAGATTAAAATATATTCGACTTATCCATTTGGCCTCGTTCGTGCATGGAGTTATTTTTTTATCCAAGCACCTGTGTGGATCGCGCCTAAAACTAAGTCTTTAGCGGCTGAAAATAAACAGCAACAGCACAGTTTTGAACCGGACATGGATGAATTCCGAGAATTACGAAATTTTAAAGAGGGTGACTCTTTACAGGCGGTTTCATGGAAACAAGTGGCACAAGGACAAGGTTTATTTATTAAAGTCTTTGAGCAACATCAGGATCAACACAGTTTAGACATCCACTATGCACATATGCCGAGTCCTTCGCATGAAGAAAAGTTAAGCTTGATGATGGGCTTGGTTGAACAATGTGAGCAGTTGCAGTATGCCTATGCACTGTATTTCCCCCATACTGAACTAGCCAAAGGGATAGGACGAGAACAATACCTTCAAGCCAAATTACTTTTGGCGCAGGCATAGCGAGAACAGTATGCATTCTTCTATTCGTATTGCCATTGTACTGACACTAAGTTTGATTTGGATCACACAACTAAGTTTTAGTCCTGTGCTATTGAGTGTCATTTTCGCTATTTGTATCGGTTGTCTATGGTATTTCATGAAATCCACGGGCAACCATTTCCCGAAATGGGCAATTTACATTTTGACCCTTGTTGCTCTAGCGGTCACTTTTTGGAGCTATCAAAGCTTTTTAGGGGTAGAAGCGGGCGTAGCTGTTTTAAGCATCTTTCTCTTTGCGAAAGCCTTAGAAACAAAAACGCAGCGTGATGTGATCATTTTGTTTAACTTTGCTTTATTTGTTGAGGCGAGTATGTTTTTACATAGTCAGTCATTTATGACGGCTGCCATGGTTTTGCTGTGTTTATTGAGTTGTTTGTTGGGGCTGTATCGAGTGCAAACCCATGCTTTTGCATCTGAAAACTCGAATCGTATGGCATTAAGGCAAGATGCAAAACACGTCATTAAATTTGTAGGTCTCGCACTGCCTTTTTTTGTGCTGCTGTTTATCTTTTTTCCGCGTTTACCCCCACTTTGGCATATTCCAATTCCTGAAAATAAAGCAGTGACAGGCATGAGTGACAGTATGTCACCTGGAGATATTGCGCAATTATCCCAGTCCAGTCATTTGGCTTTTCGTATTATTGGTGATGTCACTCAGCTCCCAAATCGTTCAGAGCTTTATTGGCGCGCGATGGTCTTAGATCAGTATGATGGTCAAAAGTGGACCGGTAGTTTGATCAATCAGCAAAGTATTGCAAATGAGACGCTAGGCCAAATATCTGCATCTAAAAAATGGAACTATCAATATTTACCCGCTGATGCCGCGATTCCTTGGATCATGGGATTGGAATATTCACAACCTTTAGAGCGACGTTATCAGCTACGTCAGGATTGGAGTATTCAGGCTTATCGTCAAGTACAGCGTGTAGAGCCGATTTCACTACAATGGATGGGAAATGTCCAACTTACTCAAACTAAATTATCCAATGTGCAACGAAGTATTAACTTAAAAGCGCCTGAGCAAATAGATCTGAAAGCACAACAATTTGCACAACAACTCTTTAAACAAAGTAATGACAATCCGAACCGTTATATCCAAAATGTTTTGCAATGGTATCGTAATAATGGCTTTAGCTATACCTTGCAGCCAGGCTTGTTGGGGCAGCATCGTATTGATGAGTTTTTGTTTCAGTCCAAACAAGGGTTTTGTGAACATTATGCCTCTAGTTTTGCGATGCTGATGCGTTATGTGGGAATTCCTGCCCGTATCGTGGTTGGTTATCAAGGTGGTCAGCCTTCACCAGATGCAAAAAGTTGGGAAGTTCGACAGTTAGATGCGCATGCATGGACGGAAGTCTTTGTGGATGGACGCTGGAACCGCTATGACCCAACAGCCATGATTGCACCACAGCGTATTGAACAGGGTATGCAAGATTTAATGAGCCAAGATGCCAGTGTTTGGGGTGATAGTAGTCGATGGCATGTACAGCGCTATTCGGTATTAAACAAAATGCGCATTTGGAGTGATTATGCAAGCTACCAATGGCAAAGTAAGGTGGTTGGCTATAATGCAGAGACTCAACGAGGATGGTTACAGAAGCTAGGACTCCAATCTAGTTATTCATTGGTATTGCTGATTATGATTAGCATTGGTGGATTAGTTTTACTGTACTGGGGCGTTATATTTTGGCATAAACGTGCTCAAACTTCTGAATATGACATTGTCGTTCAGTCTTTTTCTCGAAGCCTAATAGCAGAGCAGCGTAAACAAGATGCCGAAACGGTAAACAAATGGTTGTTGCGTTTAGCTCAAGATGTTAAACCTGAACAGCAAGTTTTATTTCATCAGGCAGCTGATTATTATCAACAAATGCGTTATTCCAATACGTTGAATTCAAAAAATATTCAACAATTTAAACGGATGCTTAAAACTTGTGCATCTGCTTTAAAAAACAAGAAATAGCGCTTGTCATACTTTTTAAAAGTGAATATTATGCTTTTACTTCAGGTGTATAGCTCAGTTGGTTAGAGCGCTACGTTGACATCGTAGAGGTCAGCAGTTCGAGTCTGCTTATACCTACCAAAATTCGTTGATATTTCAACACATTAAAGCCCACTTAAAAAGTGGGCTTTTTGTTTTCGGGGTATTTTCGGGGAATGGCGTAATTCCCCAATGTGGAAAACTCGCTCATTTAAACTTAAAAGCAATTATTAACGGTAGCTAAATCAATTGATGTTATTCCAAAGTAGAAATGTCCTACCTTAAAACCAAATAGAAATGTCCTATATGGACATTTCCAAGTCAAGCACAGGATTTAGATTTCGTTGTTCAATCGCTGTTTTCTGTGCACGTCTGCTTGGCATCTTTTGAGAACGATTACGTTTGTTTTGCTGTTCCAGTTCTTCATGCTGTTGTTGGATATGATTCAGAACAGCACTCAACCGTTTATTCTCAACAATCTCTCGCTGATTCAGCTGACTTAATTTATCGAAGAGGCTGTAATTGATCTTTCGGCTATTATGCATGATGGCTACAGTACCATCCGGGTATTCCAGGAACTCAAGATACTTACCGATCAACCTCTGATTTTCTTCGGTGTTTTCCAAGAGATATACGCATTTATCATAAGTAATCGTCAGGCTATTCGTGACTCTGCGGGGTTCACGCCAGGTAAAAATATCATCTAATTGCTCGGCTGTTTCAGTGACAGAGCGGTGTAAGTTCTTAGGATTAAAGGCCATCTTTGCAAACTTGAGATTGAACTGCTCAATAAAGCAGGGCAACCACTTATTCGCATCTGCAATCGAACTGATACCTTCCAGACGCATCTCCTTAATCAGACGATCCTGAAGTGTCCTGTTGGCCCGTTCCACACGTCCTTTGGCCTGCGGTGAATTGGCGAAGATGATATCGATATTCAGGGTGCTGAGTACACGTCCAAACTGGGTAATCTTGGTGTCTTTCTTGCTGCTTTGATTCACTCTAAAGACTGAATGTTTGTCGCTGTAAAACGCTAAAGGCTTACCGTGCTGTTCGACATATAAACGTGTTGAAATCATATAGTCAAAAGTTGATTCTGACTCACAGAAGCGTAAATGCTGTAATTTGCCTGTGGCATCATCAATGAACACCAGTAGGCAGCATTTAGCAGCGCGTCCTTCAAACCAGTCATGGTGTGAGCCATCAATTTGGATCAGCTCACCAAAGCAATCCCGGTTGTAACGAGGCTGATACGGGCGCTTCAGGCGCTTGGATCGAGGAATCCATAAGTCAGCTGCAATCATCCAGGAACGCAGGGTTTCTACTGAAAGATCGAATCCATGCACGGTGGTGAGCTTTTCATGCGCTAAAGTGGGTCCGAAACCATGGAGTTGGTCAGAAATAATATTGAGGCATTTGAGTCTGAGTTCTTCAGGAAGTTTGGAATTGCTGATTTGGCCACGACCGGCATGGGCTAATGCAACTGGACCTTGGGCTTTGTATTTCTGCAGTAAGCGTCTGATCTGACGTTCTGAAATATGAAGTAGCTGAGCAGCCTGGGATTGAGTTATGCGTTGATCGCAGATTTCCTGCAAGACCGACAATCGTTTAAGTTCTTTATCCGACATAGACACCAACATATCAAACCGTCCGCTAAGGAAATCGCAAAAGTGCATATTCTAAAAGCGGACATTTTTACTTTGGAGAAACCGGACATTTCTATTTTGGAGTTACAATTGAATTACGTATAACGCGTATTATGTTAATTTTAGTCATTCTTATAGAAAGTCTAAAGCAAAAAAAAGATGATATAAAAAATAAGGATTAAACCGACAAAACCGATAACGATTTTAATCCCATTTTTTTGGGGCTCTTGATAGATGGGTTTTTCTATAATTATTGGTTTTTCTATAATTTGGAGTTCTTGCCAAGCTTTCAGCTCTTGAGAGCTCAGGTACCAATTAGTTTTATTTCTCTGAGAAAATTTAGAATTTTTTTGTGCTGGATTAGAGGAATCAACTTGAATTATTAGTGAATTAATAAATTTCCAACCATATTTTTCAAATTCCTTTATTTCTTCTTCATTTAACTCCATTTCCCATGAATATTCTCCGTGGGTATTACACAATACTCTAGTATCTAAAATATATTCACCATTTTTTTCAGCAAAGCAATGATCTCTATCCATATGTAATATCTTGGGTTCATTGGGGTGATCAGTGGTAATAATCCGACATAAATATAAAAATTTAAGACAAGCTTTATACTCTGAGTCATAAGCTTGAGTTTCTATAACCTTCCCTGTATCAATTACTAAGATTAGCCATTTACCATCAATTAACCTAATACACCAAGCCTTTAGGTTGTTTTTAAAGCATAACTCGTTGCCATGTCTATTAAGCAATTTTGCTTTGTTAGAAGGAAATAAAGTTTGAATATTATTTATATTAAGAGACATACAATACTGATTTCCACTTCTACATTGATCAATGCAATTTATCTTAAACTAATTGTTTAGATATTCCATTTAACATACTGGCGCTTATATGAAATCAAAAGCTGATGATTCAAGTTGTGAAAGCATCAGCTTATTGGCATGATGAACGATAGCTAATCCGCACTGGTTTAGGTGCTTCATGACCCTAGCGATCCGTTATCTTCACAGTTGCATGGCCAGCCAGTGCCTGCGCATATTTCTTCCCATACTTTTGTGTAATGTTATAAATACCCAAAGCACGTAAGTCATGCAGCGATGGTCGTTGGTTTAGTTCTAAATGATCATACGCACCAGATAAGTCCCGATACTGAACCGTACCGACTATATCGGAGACAGTTTATTTAAGTTATGCAACACAATCTAAGGTGTTGATTTTATCATAGTACATATTTTCAAACTCAAATGGTGAAACATAGCCAATAGAACTATGTAGCCGCTTTTTGTTAAACCAGTCTACCCAATTCAATGTAGCTAATTCAACATCAGCTAAGCCTAACCAATCAGATTTCAAATATTCAATCACCTCCGTTTTATATAAACCATTCACTGTTTCAGCCAGTGCATTATCATACGAGTCTCCCGTTGTTCCTACAGAGGCTCTTAAGTTCGCAGTTTCCAATCGCTGAGTATAGCGGATTGAAAGATACTGCACCCCTCGGTCACTATGATGAATCACATTCTTAGGCATACCCCGACTATTGAGTGCATGCTCAAGGGCATGAAGTACCATATCGGTATTCATTCGGGTGGAAACTTTCCAACCAACGATTGCTCGTGAGAACACATCAATGATAAATGCCGTATATACCCCCCCAGAATGAGTCTGAATATAGGTAAAGTCAGCGACCCAAAGGTTGTTGGGATGCTGAGCTGTGAAATCACGCTTAACTAAATCATCAGCTCTTTTTTGCTGATCATCATGATGTGTCGTACGCTTATTCTTACCACGCCATACACCTTGTATTTCAAGTTGTTTCATCAAGCGTGTTACCGTGCAGCGGGCAATAGAATATCCTTCTTGTTTAAGTTGTTGCCAAACTTTACGAATGCCATAACGCCCATGGCTCTCTTGCCAAATTAACTTAATTTGCTCAGCATAATGTTGATCGTGTAAATCTCGTTTCGAACGCTTTTCAGGGTTCTGTACTAGATCAAGCTGGCGATAGTAAGTGGATGAGGCAATTGGCAATATTTGACAAATCGCTTCAACACCATACAGGGCTTTATGATCACGAATGAAATCAACCATTATTTGTGTGGGCGGCCTAACTCCGCCTGTGCGAAAAAAGCAGCTGCCTTACGAAGAATTTCATTGGCTCGTTGTAGCTCTTTGTTTTCACGTTCTAGTTGTTTGATACGCTGTTGATCTGACAGAAGTTGCACTACGGCTGGATTCTGTAGTTGTTTATGTTTTTGATGCCAAGCACGCAAAGTTTCAGGGGTACAACCGATTTTAGGAGCAATAGCTGTAATTGCAGCCCAAGTAGAAGGATAATCTTGTTCAGATTCAAGCAGCAAACGTACTGCTCGTTCTTTGATTTCTGCGGTGTATTTTAATCTTGTCATAGCGACATTCTCTCAAGAAAATGTGTCTCCTACAATCTCGGTACGGTTCAGTTTTTAATCTCGCTGTTGCAGCTGGTGGTATTGCAGGCGGGATATTACTTGATAAGGTTAGGATAGATTCATTTTTTGTAAGCATGGTTGCTTTATCATTAACAGGTTTATTGATTGTATATTTATTTTGTGAGAATGGATTTAAAGCTGGAGCCCGTCTACTAGGGTGAGCCAAGAAATGTAACGTTTACAGTCCGCGCAAAATTTTAAATTTTATTTAGTCAAAAAAACCGCCTAAAAGGGCGGTTTTTTTATACAAAAATGTTGCAAATTATTTACCAATCATTATAATTGCGAACGATTATCAATTATAATTGTGGTCTTAATAATATGTTAAATAAAATATTTTTCAATCAGAAAGTTCTGAATGTTGCGATTCAAAGTATTTTAGGGGGAAGTCTCTTTTCGAGCATGGCTTATGCTGAAGACACTCAGCCAGAGAAACTAGCAACGATTACAGTGACAGCCAGTCAAACCGAACATGACCAAAAAAGTGCACCAGCAACGATTAGTGTTATCACACAAGAAGATTTAGCAAAACGTCCTGTTTATGACTTAGCAGATGCTTTACAACAGAGTGCGGGGATCCATACCAATACGTCGTCTGCGTATGGTCGTAAAGAAATTAAAATTCGTGGATTAGACTCGGACTACACATTGATATTGGTCAATGGACGTCGTGTGAATTCTAGAGACGCATTAACCTCTAATTATTCAAATGATTTTGATTTGTCATCTATTCCTTTGGCTGCAGTAGATCGAATTGAAGTGGTGCGTGGTCCAATGTCATCCATTTATGGTGCAGATGCTTTGGGCGGCGTGGTTAACATTATTTTAAAGAAACCTAGCGAACAATTAGAGACCGCGTTTAACTATAGTTATGAGTTACCAACTGAAGGAGATGATGGGGCAATTCATAAAGCAAGTGCTTACATTGGTGGTAGTTTGATTGAAAATAAACTCTTGGCAAATTTGGTACTTGAGGGTGTAGATCAACAGGCTTGGCGTTCTGAACAAAGCATCTATAAAAATACGGATGCAGCGGAAAAACGTAAAGGTTTCAGCATCCTCTCAAATGTCAGTTGGCTGATTAATGATAACCAGACTTTAGATGTTGATTTAACCCATCGTTCTGATGACCGTAAAGCGGTATGGAACAACTATGGTTTGTCATTCCCGACCAATATCCAAGAAATGGATCGTACCAGTGTTGGACTGACTTATTCTGCAAATTGGAATGATATCAATAGCAGACTGCGCTATTACTATGAAAACGTGGACTTGATGGATAACTCAGAAATCATCACCAATTTATATAAAAAGACGGGAGATATTCAGCAAACTAACCATACATTTGATGCTCAAGTGAGTGGACATATTGGAGAACAACATTTAGTGACTGGTGGAGCCGAATTCCGTAAGACCGAATTAGAACATAATCAAAACTTGAATGGTTCCGCGTCGGTAAATCAAACAGCATTATATCTACAAGATGAATGGAAACTTGATCGACTATCTCTGACCTTTGCTGGACGTTTTGATGACTATGACAGCTTTGGTAGTGAGTTTAGCCCACGCTTCTACAGTGTGTATCAAGTCACGGATCAATTTAACTTTAAAGGGGGGATTGGTAAATCATTTAAGGCTCCAAGTTTGTCACAATCAGATCCGACCTATTCTGTATTGGCCTGCCGTGGAATGTGTCAGGTGATTGGAAACCCTGACTTAGAACCTGAAAGTGCAACAAGTTATGAGTTCGGTGGTGTGTATGAAAATGATCAGTTTTATGCAAGTTTAATGTACTTCGATAATGACATTAAAAACATGATTGTAAGCGATGGTTGGAGAGCGGGATATCGTCCTCAAGTCATGACTTATACCAATGTACATTCTGCATCAGTCAAAGGGGTAGAACTTGAAAGCCAATATGATGTAAATGATGCTTTAGGGGTGAAATTTAATTACACTTATTCAGATGGTAAAAATAAAGATACAGACAAAGAACTAGACTATAGCCCACGTCATACAGGTAACATGGCTCTAGATTGGCGTGTGAATGATGCGTTGGGATTGAACCTGAACTATCAATATATTGGTAGCCAAATGCTCTATGTACCTGCCATTTCTAAGAGTCAGAAATCAGATGATTACCATGTTTTAGGCCTAAGTGGGCAGTATCAATTTAATCCGAGTTTTACTATGCAAGCGGGGATTAAAAACTTAACCAATACTAAGCGTGATGATGTCGCACGCTCAATTGATTACATTTTAATGGGACGAACGGCTTTTGTTGGATTTAATTTTAAGTATTAATTGAAACGGTTATAAATTAAAAAAGCACCTTTGGGTGCTTTTAAATTTCGCTTTGTAAGATGCATTTCCTCTAAATAATGTCAGAGACTGTGGATGAGCATATGGTTGAATATTCATCATTATCACGTGATAGGGTCAATATTGGTCTGAGTGTTTTTTGTTCTATTAACTTTGTGAGGTGCAGATAAAGTTGCTTCAGGCTTTCGAAAATATCTTTCACTAAGGTATGATGACTGGCCTGTGATTGCTGGGGCAAAAATCCCAAAACTGTACCAACAGTAAAAAATAATCACTTGCTTTTTATAATAATTTTTATTTTTATTGGGTAAATTAGATGACCAAAAGTCACAATTTTGGGGGTTTAAAACGCCAATTTTTTCCTTCTGTTTTAGCGCTTGCGATTGGTAGTGTCCTCGTGGGTTGCGGAGGAGGAGGTGGGGGAGGTTTGGCTGCAACGAGTTCTCATATCACCCAACCACCAACTAAAGGAGAAAATAATCCTGGTTCTGGTGGTCAAGATACGGGTACTGGCGGTGAGCAAAATCCTAATTCAGCATATATCTATGATCCGCAAAAATTTAATGTTGAAGAGCCTGATACTTCCCTAAATAAAGTGGGTGTGGGGGTGCTAGATTCTGGCGTGGGTATCAATGACTATTTAGAAGATTCTGTCAAAAAGGTTTTCCGTTATATTGAGGACTATCAAGCGGGGAGTCTTACACGTGAAGACTTAACCCATCGTGGGATTGACATTCAAGATATTGATCCTGGAACGCATGGCACAATTGTCGCGCAAATTATTGCGGGTAAAATTCCTGCGAATGCAAAATATCCATTAACAGAAAGTATTGAAGGAATCGCTAAAGATATTACTGAAATTTATGGCGTTTCTACAAGCGAGAGCAATAACGGTATTGGTTATGCAACCACAGCATATTTGGCAGCACTGAATCTCAATCAAGAGTATGGAGTGAAGTTATTTAATGGTTCCTTCGGTACTGTGGGTATGCGCGGGATTTTCCATGATGACGTTACTCAATATGCAGCGCGTTTAGCCGATGGCGGCTCCTTAGTGGTCATGGCAACAGGTAATGCTGGTCTTGCTGTTCCAAGTGATGAGGTGTTGTTGCCAACCCGAAATAGTACAATTGAAAAAGGCTGGTTGGCTGTTACAGGCTTAAATGCTGCGCATACTGACTTGTATCGCAATACCAAAGGCGAAGGTGCGAATAATTGCGGACTTGCTGCACGTTGGTGCTTAGCTGCTGATTATATTGTTGGCCCTATTCAAAGTGATAAAGTTGGTAGTTTGATTTGGTTCTATGGAACATCGGGTGCAACACCACAAGTTACCTCAGCTGCGGCGTTGGTATGGAGTAAATATCCATGGATGAGCAATGACCAAGTACGACAAGTATTACTGACCAATGCCGACTATATGGATGATGGTTCTGGTCTCAATCAACTCTATAACGAGCGCTTTGGCTGGGGTGCACTGGATATCTGGAATTCTTTAAGTGGCCCGCAGTCCTTTTTAACAGTGTTTAATGAAAACTTCGAAGCAAACGTGACATCCAATGTTGCGATTTTTTCTAATGACATTGATGGCGATGCAGGTCTTATTAAACAAGGAGCTGGTACTTTGGTAATGGCTGGTGACAGCAATTATACGGGAGCAACAGATGTCCAATTAGGCAAGTTACAAGTCACTGGAAATATTGATTCTATTGTGCGTGTGGGAACGCATGGGACTTTATCTGGTACGGGTCAGACAGGAGCTGTGGTCAATCAAGGAATTGTTTCAACCCAAGATGGTCGTTTAACGGTAAACGGTAACTATACGCAAGAAAGTACAGGAACTCTTGCTTATGGTTTAGAGCACTATTTAACCGTGAAAGGTGATGCCACACTTGCTGGAAAACTCGAAGTTTCTGCACAGAATAAAGGCATGGTGACAGAAGGAACGCATCAAGTATTGAATGCAAATCATGTTGCAGGTCAGTTTGATAGTTATAGCTCGACCAGTGCATTTTTAACTGTGAAAGGGTTGAGTCAGACCAATCAAGATGTTGCGGTAGATGTTGCACTCGCGGATGCAAAAACAGCAGGAACGCTGAGTGGTGGAATTTCTGATGCCTCTGGTGAGTTGCTGAATAAACTGATGGCAAAAGCCAATACACAAGCAGTTTCAGGTCAATCGACGCAGTTAACGGACTATGTTGCTAATGTACAAAAAGTGGCAACGGCAGCGGCTGCACAAGCAGTGTTGAACTCAAATGCGGGTGCTTTATTTGCAGAGACGCCATCAGTATTGCTTCGTAATGACACCTTGGTTAATGCACAAATTGCACAGCGCTCATATCAAGTGAGTAAACAAGGGCTAACAGGAGCATGGGTAACAGCAGGCTATCTAGATAATACCAGTGAAGCAAAAGGTTGGGATACTGTTGAGTCTGAAATTAAGACCCTATCTGCAGGTGCTGACTTCAAAGTGACAGACCATGCTATTTTAGGTGCCTACATTTCGGACTACAACGAAGACTCTAAATTTAGTGCATCGAATGGCAAGAGTGAAACTGAGCTGACAACAATAGGTATATATGGTCAGTGGTTATCAGATCGCAACTATTATGCTGCTGCAAATGCACAATATGGCTTTGGTGATACAACTTTTGACAGAACGGTGACCGATGGCATCAAGACTGATGCAAGTCATGCTAAAGCTGATTTAGATAAATATGGTATTTATACTGAGTTTGGCTATGCTCTGCCAATGGAGCAATTCTCAATTTCACCATACTTTGCACTCAGTCATAATGCGGTATCTCTAGATCAAGTGAAAGAGTCAAGTGATCTAGGGGTGACGGTTGGTGATACGACTGCCAAAGAAAGCAAAGCACATGTTGGAACTCGCGCAGATTATCAAGTGACACAGCAGCTGAAACTAGGTGGTTATGCAGAATACGCATATGCCTTTGATCGTTCATTGCCAAATGTAAGTTTGACATCAAACATTGATCATTCAGTAGATGTTCGCTATCGCGCACCGTCATTTGACAAAGACTTTTTACTTTATGGCCTAGGCTTTAATTATTTAACAGCAAACTCTAAATGGAATATTTTTGGAGATGTGGCTGGGAATGCACTTAATGCAGAAGACTATCAAATGCAGCTTGGTCTGAAATATGCATTTTAAGTTTTTTGCTAAATAAATCGTGATTTGAAAGTAAAATAAAGGTCATGTAGGACTTGTCCCACATGACCTTTTCTAATAAACGCTTAGATATGACGTTTATTTCTTAAACTCAGTAATCTGGATTGGCTTGTCTTTGACAAACTCGACAATGCCTTCACTTCCTTTGATGTGAATAGAAACACCTTTGCCGTCAGTCATGAGCATACCACTTGCTGCTGGTGCACTTTTCAGCATGAATGTTCGATCTGAGTTATCCGTCATCATCGCTGTTTCAAAATTATCAGATGACTTCAGTTCAATGGTTAAATCCATTGGGCCAGTGAAGTGAATCACTTGTGTTTCTGCAGCATTACTGCCTGATGTATTTTCTTGAGTGACTTTTCCCGTTGGTGCAGAAGTACAACCCACTAAGGCTAAAGTAACGAGTGTTGCACCTAAAGCATTTTTCATAAAAATGACCTTTTTATATATAAATCATAAGTCCATATATACTATTTGTTATATCTTAAGTTTAAAAGTTTGCTTTACATTCGCTTTACATAAATGGAATTTTACGCTGTATAAACGTACTGTTATTCACCTTAAGCGGTTCAAAATACGGTTTAAAGTATTCATTCAAACCTTACACAACAGAGTAAATTGATATTTAAAAGTTCAATTTATTCAGTGGCATTAAATGCGTCATGATAACTGACAACGCCCTGCGGTATTTCTCCATTGAAACTAAGGGCTTGAAAGTATTCGCTAGGAACGCTAGGTAAAACCAACTCTAGATTAGGCCGAAACCCAAAGCGATGATAATAATTGGGGTCGCCTAATAGAACACAGCCTTTGGCACCCAGTTGTTTTAATTTTTCAATGGATGCCTGCATCAGCTGTGACCCAATGCCCAAACCTTGTTTAGTTGGGCAGACAGAAATTGGGCCTAGGCCATACCAACCTGTTGTACCTGTCGAGATAGATACAGGTGAAATGGCGACATGACCGATAATTGAATCATCTTCAACAACAACCAAAGAAATCGTAAGTTGACCGCTTTTTCGGAGGTTGTTCACAATGAATTGTTCAGTATGGCTGGTATGTTCTGCATTTAAAAATGCAGTGCGAGTCAAGGTCTCAATGCTTTCAATATCTTCTGGCTGTTCGTCTCGAATCGTGATGTTCATTAAAAAATCCTTATGAGTATTCGTGTAGTGTAAAGTGATCTACTTTTATGAAGACTTAACTTCAACCCACTCTAAATAGCTCCGACCAGTTGCTCAAATAGGCAGGAGAGCGATTGCACTGATTCATTTGCCAAGGTTCTTTTTTCTCATGGCAAACCCCTAAAGAAATCATATTTTTACCAAAACGTTCAGTAATGGCATCCATGGTATTGAAGAGTTCTTCACGGTCATTTTTATGGCTATAGTCGGTAAAAAGATCATGCACAAATTTAGATTTATCTATAATTTCCAAAAGGACGATGCCCGCCTTTTTGTATTTAAACCCTGACTTGTAAATTTGGTCAATGCCTTTCATGGCCGCCTGTGTAATTTCAAGTAGATCATCGGTGTGTTCATGCATGTGTACAATGGTATAGGGCGAGTAATGTTCATTTTGGCTAAAACGACCTGTTTGAATATATACCCCGATCATTTTACAAATAGAGCCATCATGACGTAAGCGTTTAACAGCACTGGCAACATATAAGCGTACAGAGGCTTTGATGTCATCAATTTCATACACAGCTTGACCATATGAGCGACTACTAATAATTTGCTTATGCGCAACCTCATCACTTTCAATATTGATGCAAGACATCCCTTGAAGCTCACGGACAGTCTTTTCCATCACTATGCTAAATTGCTTTTTAATTTCACTCGGCTTGGAGTCGATCAAATCTAAAACCGTATAAATACCCATCGAGTTTAGCTTTTTGCAGTTCTGTCGACCGACGCCCCAGACTTCACCGACCTCCACATCTGCAAGCATGTATTCAGCAGTACATGGGTCCATGTGTGCCAAATTGCACACGCCATTTAACGCCTTATTTTTCTTGGCTAAATGATTGGCAATTTTGGCTTCTGTTTTAGAACGACCAATTCCAATACAGCAGGGAAGACCAAGCCACTGCCATGCCTTGTCTTTCATGTCTTTGGCATAGTCAGTGAGGTTAAATAAATGCTCATAAGCGGTTAGCTTTAAAAAACATTCATCAATGGAATAGATCTCTTGTTCATCGGCTGCCACATATTGCCCCAATAACTGCATGAAGCGGCGAGACATTTCCCCATATAAAGCATAGTTACTCGAAAACACTTGAATATTATGCTGCTGGACAAGTTCTTGAATTTGAAAAAAAGGGACAGCCATGCCAATGCCGAGATCCTTGGCTTCTTGGCTTCGAGCAACTACACAACCATCATTATTACTTAATACAATCACAGGGCGGTCATTGAGCTTTGGATTAAAGACGCGTTCACATGAGACATAGCAATTATTCACGTCAACGAGCGCGAATATTTCAGTTTCATTTTTCATATTGCTTCTTCTTATTATTCTTAACGGTGGTACAGACGTTTTAAGTTAAACGTCACCACTCCCCAAATGACAAAGGTTTGATTTTCTGTAGGAATAATATGTTCATACTCGGGGTTTTCAGCTTTTAGCCAAAGTTGAGGCAAAGGGTAGTTTTCATCTCCAAAAATGTCTTTGATGTCCGACTTTGACATTTTGTTTGTCATCATCAGTCTTTTAATAGTGGAGTCATTATTATCAATTAAAGCCACCACAATGTCGTAGTGTTTGGCTTCAATACTCCGATCAATAATAATCGGGTCATTTACTTCAAGACCTACGCCCAACATTGACTCACTGTCTACATGAGCGATGAACGTTGAAATGGGGTTTTGTATTAAGAATTCATTGAGATCGATGGCTTTGCCTTGCTCATCTTTAGTGCTGAACGCTGGGCCTGCTGGAATGCGTTCTAAAGAAACAGGAATAGAGACTTTGGACTGAGGTAGAACAGGAGTCAGCCTAAGTTGATCCGCAAGTTCAGCTTGCTGCACAATTTGTTCGAGCATGCTATTGATGGTGGGACTGGGTTTACCTTCTGGCCCCATGAGATCTTGTAAAGACGACCATGCATCGTCCGAGAAGTAGATAGGTAACTTCTTTGACATGGTGAATACTCCTACGCTACAAGGCGTGTTTGGAAGTGGAATCTGTCTGTTTAGAATATGCTGATGTGGGTGAAAACTCAAATTTAAAAACACTGAATAAATAATGCTCCGTCAATTTTGGTCGCGGATAAGAAAAAGTAAGAAACTTTCTTTTAGATGATGAGTAGCCCTTTGATCAGGGCTATTATTGATGGTGATTATATTTTTAAGCCGATGATATAACTGAAAACTTAGGGATTAGTTCCTAAAAACTCAAAAGGTTTGGTGACTTTAAAGGATGCATTGGCTTTGCCTGCATATGTCATCGCTTGGTCTGGGCCAAGTTCTAACTTCTTGGTTTGACCATCTTTAAAGTTAATTTCCTTTAAATCGACCCAAAACACATTTGGTGAAACGGCAGATTCAAAGAAATATAAACCACGTTTATGATTGACCACCGTACGCCAACGGGTTGAGGAAATATTCGGCTCTTCTTCAGTGTTTAGGCCAAAAGGGACTGAGGTATTGCGGATGACACTAAATACACTGGCGAGCGAATGGTCTGGAGTTGCATTTTTTGGAATCGCATTGATATAAAAAGAAGCACGGGCAAAACGATCAGATGCGCGGTTAGTGCCTGGAAGCATGGTTGTGCCACCAATTTGCTTCCAATAGCTATTTAAAGCGAGCTGTTGATCAAAGGTTGGCGAGTTGGTCATCACTTGATACTGTCGACCATGATGAATGACTTGTTTACCGTTAATATACTCAATAATGGCACTATCACCCGTGGCATCGGAAATGGATAAATGCAGGGTAGCTAAACGTTTCTCACCCGTAACTTGGTCAGTCACAACGATGAAAGGCTCTTTTTCGAGTGCCTGAATGGCTTCATTCACTGTGGCATTTATCTAGGCTCTAGACTAGCAGAATAGATATGTTAGTCTAGAGCCATAAAAAAAGTGCGCCTGACATTGCTCCAAAGAGCATGACCCATAGTGGATGAATTTTTTTCACTAAGCTTAACCCCGTTGCCACGATAACGATCGCGATAAGTAACCAGTTCTGAGCAGATGCTGCGGCAATAATATAGGCACTGACCAAAACCAAGCCGACAGTAATTGGTTTCAGTGCTTTTTCAAACATGCTACGTAGCGGATGATCCTTAAACTGATTCCAAAACTTGAGTGCAAATATAGTCAGTACAGAAGAGGGCCCAAACTTCGCCAGTGAAGTCACAAACAGTCCAGCAGGTCCAGCCACATGCCAGCCGACCAGTGGCACAATCATCATATTGGGGCCTGGAGCCGCTTGCGCCATGGCAAACATGGTGCTGAACTCTGTAGCAGTAAGCCAACGATGCACTTCGACCACTTGATGTTGCATTTCAGGCAAAATGGCATTGCCGCCACCAAAGGCCAATATAGAAAGCTGGGTAAAAACGATAGCTAAGGTGATTAAAATCATGCGTTTTTTCCTCTTTTTTTCAAGCTTAAGACTGCGACATTGATGCTGACTAAGATCAGTAACGTTAATGCCAAGGGAATCTTAATAATCAGCATAAAGACAATGGTCAGCGCAATGGTAAAGATCGTGAGGTAACTTTTCAGAATGGGTTTCAGCATTTTTAGCCCCATGGCAAACAGTAAACCTGCTGCTGCCGCTGCCAGTCCCTGTATCATATGCTGAATCACGGGGATACTTTGAAATTGGCTATAGAGCTGATACAGCAAAATCACAATCACCGTCGGTGCAAAAATTAACCCGAGAACGGCACTAATCGCACCTTTAACCCCCTGAAACTCATAACCAATCGCAACGGCCATATTAATGATGTTTCCTCCAGGGAGGATTTGACAGACACCCAATAAGTGCGTGAACTCTTCCGTGTTGAGCCATTTTTGGTCTTCTACAACCATTTGATGTGCAAGTGGCAATACGCCACCAAAGCCCATGAGTCCCAGCTTCATAAAGCCTGCAAATAATTCCCGTGAAGTTGGATGGGTTATTTGTTCAGCAGGGAGCACTTCAGTGTTCATGTCTTTCGCCTTTTGTTGAATGAGCTCAGTATGAACCTGTAGAGATATGTTGAAAAATGCTATTTTTAACGTTATATATACTAAAAAAGTATGTTTAATGGGGCAGACATGATCGATATTCATAAACTCAGAGCATTTGTTGCAGTGGTAGAAGAAAGTAATATTTCGCATGCTGCGGTACGTTTGAATATGCAACAACCACCGTTAACACGGATTATCAAAAGCTTGGAAGAGGAGCTGAATACTCAACTGCTAAAGCGTTTGCCACGCGGTGTTGAGGTGACAGAAGCAGGCAAGGTTTTGTACAAAGAAGCCCTTGCGATATTAGCGCATGCACAGTTGATTCCCAAACGTGTGCAGGATATTTCTTTGGGGGTCGAAGGTCAGATTAATATTGGCTTTACCAACTCGGTTGGCTTACATCCATTTTTACCGGCCTTGCTGCGTAACTTTCGGGAAACTTTTCCACGTGTTTCAATTCATCTGGAAGAAGATGGCAGTAGCTCGCTGATTGATTCCATTAGTAATGAAAAAAATGACATTGTGTTCTTACGCAAACCTGCACCGATTGGCCTTGGTTTAACCAGTCTACATGTACTAGATGAGCCGCTCATTGTGGCCTTACCCAACAATCATCCTTTGGTTGAACACGCCGAACCAATTCACTTGCTGGATCTTGAACCGCATGATTTTGTGTTATACCGACGTTTAGCTGGACAAGATTTATTCGATAATATTTTGGCCAGTTGTTACCAAGCTGGATTTAGTCCCAAAATTGTACAAGAAGCGCCACGTTTAACCTCAAGCTTAAACTTGATTGCTGCAGGGATTGGTTTATCCATCGTGCCTGAGGCCATTCGTGACTTTTGGAATAAGCAGATTGTTTATAAAACGCTTAAGGCCAATAACCCATGTATTGCGCCGATTTATGCAGTGTATAAAGAAAATATAGACAATGTCCGTTTGCAACACATCTTAAAGCTATTGCAATAATCTGTTGAATATTGAGCACCTTATTCTGCCTGACAAGAGCCGGCTTAAAGTACTAAGGTAGAGTGATGATGTGTTGTATTTAAAGTTTTATACCTATAACGAATGCTCGTATGGAGCAAAATATAATATTTAGCAATATGAGGTGTTTAACCCATGCTTTTTAATAAAGTTTCTTTTGTACTTACGGCTCTACTTTCTTCCTCTGTGGTACTGATGAGTGGTTGTACAACCAGCCCGTCTAGCAGCGTTTCAAGTACACAACAACAGACGCAAAATGCCTTATTGGTCTATGGTGGCCCCATTTTAACCATGCAAGGCATGCAGCCCAGCTATGTCGATGCCATGTTAATTCAAGATGGAAAGATCCGTTATACAGGCACATTGTCTGAGGCTGAAAAGCTTGCGCCACAGGCGAAACGCTTAAACTTGAATCACAAGACTGTCATCCCAGGCATTATCGATGCACATAGTCATTTAAACTCTGTCGGTATGCAGCAAACTGTGGCTAATTTATATCCGCCGCCAGATGGCAAGGTGGTAAGTATTGCCACACTTATCCAAGAAATGAAGGCGTGGGCGAAGCAAAATCCAACCTTTGTCCAAGCGACTTCTGGCTGGATTATTGGCAATGGTTATGATGATGCCCAGCTACAAGAGAAAGCTCATCCAACAGCCACAGATTTAGATCAGATTTCAACGACTCAACCGGTGCTGATTTTGCATCAGTCAGGGCATTTGGCCTCTATGAATCACAAAGCGTTAGAGTTGTTAGGTATTAATGAAAAAAGTAGTAACCCTAGTGGTGGCGTGATTCGACGCGTAGTCGGGACAAATATTCCAAATGGTGTACTGGAAGAAAGTGTTGTGATTGAGGCCATGTTACAGGCTTTTAAAACGGTTCCACCTGAAATGATGCAGCAGATGGCGTTGACTGCGGTACAGACCTATATGAAAAATGGTTACACCACGGTACAAGAAGGACGAGCTGATCGTGGTACTTCAGAACTTTGGCGTAGTTTGGCTAATCAAAACAAATTAGCGATTGATGTCGTCTCTTATCCTGATATTAGTTCTGAACAGGCGTATATGCTCGAAAAAGGTGTAAGTAAAAACTATGTCAATCACTTTAGAATTGGTGGCGTGAAAATTAGCTTAGATGGTTCACCCCAAGGTAAAACAGCATGGTTAACTGAACCCTATGTGGTTCCACCTGAAGGGAAAGATAAGAACTATCGTGGCTATCCTGCATTTCCAGAGCAAAAAACAGTCCAGCAAATGATTGATTTGGCTTTTCAACAACAATGGCCAATTTTGGCACATGCCAATGGTGATGCCGCGATTGATCAATACCTTAATGTGATTGCCAATGCGCAAAAGAAATATGATGCCTCACAGCGACGAGATGTGATTATTCATGCGCAAACTATGCGAGAGGATCAACTGGATCGGGCAAAGCAGCTTCATTTGATTCCATCCTTCTTTTCTTTGCATACCTACTACTGGGGCGACTGGCATGTAGCACAAACCTTAGGTGAAAAGCGTGCTGAACACATCTCACCAACAGGTTCGGCCTTAAGAAAAGGTATGATTTTCACCGAGCATCATGATGCTCCTGTTATTCCACCGAAAAGTATGATGGTGCTGGATGCAACGGTTAATCGCACCACGCGAACAGGCAAAGTTTTGGGTGAGGTACAAAAAGTCAGCCCGTATATCGCACTTAAAACGATGACGGACTGGGCTGCATATCAGTATTTTGAAGAAGATATTAAAGGCACTTTAAGTACAGGTAAATACGGTGACTTTGTTATTTTAAGTGCCAATCCAATCACCACTGAACCATCTAAAATCAAAGACATCAAAGTTCTTGCAACCTATAAGCAAGGACAGTTGGTTTATCAAAGATAAAGTTGTTTAGCGGCTTGTAAACCTGCGACTGAAAAGGTCATGAGATGTTTAACCAAAAGTGCAGGTTCAAGCTTGGAGACATTTTTAAGTGGGCTTGGACCATTTGCATCTGCCAAAATCAGCATCATACAAGGCGCGACCGTGCTGAGTACACAAGGCAAAAGTGCAGGGTGGTTTTCATCAATGCCTGAAACTTGGCTAATAATTTTTTTGACCAAAAGAAACTTTCGCGCACCATCATTTTGCATAAACGTGTATAGGTGGGTAGTCGGTGAAAAAAGTTCGCGAACAAACACTTTGCTATGCCAGACATCGGTTTCAACCAGTTTACCGATCAGGCTTTCAAAAAAAGCTTCCAGTTTTTCAGTAGGCGTTTTAGAGCTGTTAAGCAAGGTCAAGAGTTCTTGTTCATCAATATAATGCGTATGTGCTTCGGCAAGTACGGCACGATATAAGCCATCACGACCATCGAAGTGATAGTTAATGGCAGCCAAATCGACTTCGGCCAGCTTGGCAATGGCTTTACTCGTGGTTTTTGCAAAACCATCCTGAGCAATTAGGCGGCCAGCAGCATCCAAAATTTTCGATTTGGTTAAATCACCATCGCTACGTCCAGCTCTAGACATTATTTACTCTGCATCAAAATTTAGACTTGAAGTATATCTTTCTTAATTGAATTGTTATAGTTTAAATTAAATTTAAACTTGTATTAAAACTAAGCGAAGGTTTGGTGTACATGAACAAAAGTAAGTTCATACTGCTGGTTGGGGTATTGCTGATTGCTGTAGCGGCTGCATTTTTGTGGTTCAGTCGAGACAAAGCCGATCCCGATCATCTGGTGCTATATGGCAATGTCGATATTCGACAAGTCTCGCTGGCATTTGAAACGGCTGGACGTATTCAAAGCTTGGCTGTTCAAGAAGGTGATCGCGTTCAAAAAGGTCAGGTTCTTGCCGAACTGAATACCGACTCGCTGACTATACAAGCACAGCAAGCCCAAGCACAGTTACAAGTTCAACAGCAAACCTTAAATGAACAAGCTGCGGGCAATCGACCTGAAGAGATTACCCAAGCGAAAGCGAAAGTACAGTCTGCCCAAGCCCAATTTGAAAATGCCGATAAACAATACCAGCGTTTAAATGTCTTAAATCGGAGTACTGCGGGTCAAGCGGTGAGTAAGCAAGAGGTTGATGCTGCAAAAAGCAATATGAAAATGGCGGAAGCGGCTGTAGGTGAAACCAAAGCCAACCTAGAGCTACTTTTGAAAGGTGCGCGCACAGAAGATCGTGAAGCGGCTAAAGCACAATATGAATCGACCAAGGCCAATCTTGATTTGATTGATTACCAAATTACTCAAAGTAAGCTGCTGGCACCTGTTAATGGCGTAATTCGTGCACGTTTACAAGAAGTCGGCGACATGACGACTTCAAACAAGTCCGTCTATACCATTGCTCTGATCCACCCTAAATGGGTGCGTGTTTATGCCAGTGAAATGGATCTTGGATATATCAACATGGGCGCAGCAGCACAAGTCATTCGTGACTCACAACCGAATCAGCCCATCACAGGAAAAATTGGTTATATCTCATCTGTGGCAGAATTTACCCCGAAAACGGTACAGACCGAAGATATTCGCACGACTTTGGTGTATGAAGTCCGAATTTATGTCGATGACCCGAATGACCAACTGAAGATGGGACAACCTGTAACGGTGAACATAGCCAAATCATCGCGTCCAACTGCCACGAACAATCCTTAAGGCAGGGGAGTATGTCGATGTCAGTAGAGAGCATTGTAATTGCCACAGATTTAAACAAAACCTTTAAAGCAGAACAAAAAGGTTTGGATGATGTGCAGGCTTTGCAAGGCATAAATATGCAGATCAAGGCAGGACAACTGACGGCTTTGGTTGGGCCTGATGGTGCAGGTAAAACCACATTTTTAAGATTGATCGCAGGTTTATATGAGCCAACCACTGGAAGCTTAAAAGTCTTAGGAATGGATGTCGCCAAAGATCCACAATCTGTGCAAGATCGTATCAGCTACATGCCGCAAAAGTTTGGTTTGTATGAAGACCTCAGCATTCAAGAAAATTTAGACTTGTATGCGGATTTGCATGGCGTGCCAATGGACGTTCGCAAGGAGCGTTTTGCACGTTTGCTCAAGATTACCGACTTGGCGCGCTTTACTGAACGTCCCGCAGGAAAACTCTCTGGAGGCATGAAGCAGAAGTTAGGTTTGGCCTGCACTTTAGTCCGTTCACCTGAACTATTGCTGTTGGATGAGCCAAGTGTCGGTGTCGATCCACTCTCACGCCGTGATTTGTGGATCATCATTGAACAGTTGGTGAGGGAGGAGAACTTAAGTGTCATTCTCAGTACGGCGTATATGGATGAAGCTGAACGCTGTCATCAGGTTTATGTCATGTTGGATGGGCAAGTCTTAAAGCAAGGTACACCTGACGAATTGACGGCTCAGGCACAGGGACAAACATGGCAAGTAAAACCCAGTCCCAACATGAAGGCACGGGTGTTACAAGCACATTTACTCGATAATCAACATTATATTGCCGATGCAGTTCCCAAAGGAGATGTAGTCCGTTTTATTACGCGAGCTGAAAGCTCAACACTTCCTACAGATCTGTTACCCAAAGGCGTTGTTGCGGAACAGAGGCCAGCAGAGTTGGAAGATGCATTTATGTTGCTTTTACATGAGGCGAAGCATACTCAAAAAACGGTATTGGCGCAGGAAAATTTAGCTTTAGACCCTTCAATAACTTTGATCGAAAACTCTGATCCACCACAAGTGAAAACAGAGCAGAATGTAAAACAGCAGCTCGAAAAACCTGTGATTGTGGTGAAGGATTTGGTACGCACCTTTGGTGATTTTACCGCCGTGGCCAGTACCTCGTTTGATGTATCTCGAGGCGAAATTTTTGGTTTACTTGGCCCTAATGGTGCAGGTAAGACCACAACGTTTCGTATGCTTTGTGGTTTGCTGCCCGCCAGCAGTGGTGTGTTGGAAGTGGCAGGCATGAATTTGCGCACAGCTCGTGCACAGGCAAGGGCAAAAATTGGTTATGTATCGCAGAAGTTTGCCCTGTATGGCAATTTGAGTGTGCTGGATAACTTAAAGTTCTTTGGTGGTGCTTATGGCTTATCGGGCAAACAGTTAAAGCAGCAAATTGATAAAGCATTGCTTCAGTTTGAACTTAAGCCATACGCAAAAAGCGCTGATCTACCAAATGGTTTTAAACAGCGTTTGTCGATGGCAGCAGCACTGTTACATCAGCCTGAAATTGTATTTTTGGATGAACCGACCAGTGGTATTGATCCGTTAGCAAGGCGCTCTTTTTGGTACACCATTGGAGAGCTAGCGAACCAAGGCATGACCATTATTGTGACTACACACTTTATGGAAGAAGCTGAATACTGTGATCGGATTGCGATTCAAGATGCAGGGAAATTGTTGGCGATTGGCACACCTCAACAGATTCGTGGGATGGCACAGTTAGAGGGTGTAAACGATATGAATAGCGCTTTTATTGCCATCGTTGAACATTCCCGTGCAGACATGCAGGCTTACTGAGGAGCGTCAGATGAATCATTTCTCAGCTTTCTGGACACGACTGTTTGCCTTGACACGTAAAGAATCCAAACAGCTGCTTCGTGATAAAAGTAGTATGGCGATCGGTTTCATACTACCGATTATTTTAATTTTGCTGTTTGGTTATGGACTGTCTTTCGACTTAACCAACGGACGAGTAGGGGTGGTGGAGCAACAACCCACGCCACAGAGTCAGCAACTGATGAGTGGCTTAAACGGTTCTAGATACATTACCGTCAAGCAGTATCCAAGCTTTAGCCAAGCTGAAGCCGCAATGGGCAAGGCTGAAATTGATGCCATCGTCAATATACCCAGCAACTTTGCGGAGCAATATGCAAAGGGAGCGGGTGCAGTTCAGCTCATTACGAATGGCCGTTCGACCAGTATTGCTTCGGCTTTGCAGGGTTATATTACCAGTGCGCTCAATACCGCCAGCTTGATACAAGCAGACCGAACAAATGCAGCTTCGGTGGGTAGCGTCATCACGGTTGAACAACGTATGTGGTTTAACGAGTCCGCAAATAGTACGTGGTTTTTAGTGCCGGGTTTAATTGTCTTGATTTTGACCTTGGTTGGCGCATTTTTAACTGGCTTGCTGATTGCACGAGAGCGCGAGCGTGGCACTTTAGAAGCATTATATGTTACGCCCGTACGTCCTCTAGAAATTGTACTTTCAAAACTGGCGCCCTATATCGTGATTGGGATGATCGATATTGTGATGTGCTTAGTTGCAGCACATGTTCTGTTTGATGTACCCATTCGCGCATCACTGCTCTCTGTCATGAGCGCTTCTTTTTTATATTTAATGGTGTCGTTACTGCTGGGTCTGATGATTTCAGGCCTATCAAAAAGTCAGTTTCAAGCCAGTCAAATGGCACTCCTTGCCAGCTTCATGCCCGCTTTGATGCTTTCAGGTTTTGTGTTCGATACACGGAACTTACCGCTAATTGTGCAAATCATCAGCAATGTTTTACCTGCAACGCACTATATGACTTTGATTAAAACGCTATTACTCGGTGGCGATGATTGGTCTTTGTGGTTCAAGGAATGTGGCATTTTACTGATCTATATCGTGCTATTTACAGTAATGACCGCGCGTACGCTGAAAAAGCGTTTGGGCTAGCGAAAGGAAAAATGGTGTTATGGCAACGTTAATACGCTGGTTTCTTTATCTTTGGGTGCTGATCCGAAAAGAGTTTTTAGCCATTTTAGTCGATCCTGCCAATCGGGTGACCTTAATCGCGCCTGTATTTATCCAAGCGGTCTTGTTTGGTTATGCCGCAAGTTATGATGTGAATCATGTTGATTATGCTGTGCTGGATCAAAGCCGAAGCCAAAGCTCACAACAAGTTTTAGCACATTTAGATGGTTCAGGAATTTTTAAACGAACAGCAGATTTGCAAAATAATCAACAAATCCAACAGGTGATTAATGATCGAACAGCCTTGGCGGTCATCATCATTCCTGCTGATTTTGAGGATAAGCTCAATAATCAAGAGTCTTCCCCGATTCAAGTGATTCTAGATGGGAGAAACTCATCGACCGCAAGTATGGCGGGCTCCTACATCAGCAGTGTGGTGGGGCAGGTCAATCAAAAACGTTTGGGAACCAACTCCGCGATCACGGTACAAGCGCGGACATGGTATAACCCGAATGTCGAGTCGAGATGGGGCATCATGCCGTCTCTGATTGCAACTTTAAGTATGATGCAGACACTGTTACTTTCGGCACTTTCAGTAGCACGCGAGCGTGAACAAGGGACTTTTGATCAGCTCTTAGTTACACCTTATACCCCGACGCAGATTATGATTGGGAAGGCCATTCCGCCGATTATTATTGGGGTTATTCAATCTTCCATTATTTTGGCAATTATTCTGTTCTGGTTCCAGATCCCGATGAATGGCTCCTTGGCCTTACTTTATTTTGGATTATTTGCCTTTAATATTGCTGTTGTGGGTGTGGGACTGTCGATTTCAGCAATTGCACTCAATATGCAACAAGCCATGCTGTATACTTTCTTTTTGATCATGCCTTTAACGCTTTTATCAGGTTTACTAACTCCTGTACAAAATATGCCTGAAGTGCTGAATTGGCTGACTTATGCCAACCCACTACGCTTCGGCATAGACTTGGTACAACGGGTGTATTTGGAAGGTGCGAGTTTTGCGCAAGTGAAATGGGACTTTGTACCGATGTTGGTATTAGCCATAATTACCTTGCCTTTGGCTGCGTGGTTATTTAGAAATCGTTTGTCATAAGAGAGTGATATCTCTTATGTCTCACTTATCGATACAGACTGTGACTCCGCGTTTGACGTTAAATAATGCAATCAATATCGGTTCATGATTAAAAAAAAACGATTTTTGCATTGTATTTCTGGCTTAAGCTTTTTATTATTGCCCGCTTGTTTTCGCGATCAGCTTGGAATGGAACCTTGAGTAATTTTCTAACCGAACACCTGATTCATCGAGATGAAGACTTTATGGTCATCCATAAGCCTGCAGGTATACTCACCGTTCCGGGGAAGACAGAAGACTTACAAGATTGTATGATCAATCGTTTAGTCAAACTAGAACCTAAAACTCTACTGATCCACCGTCTTGATCGTGATACCTCAGGTATCTTGGTTTTTGGTCTCAGCCGTTGGGGACAAAAATCCATTTCTCGTCAGTTTCAAGAACGCCAAACCGATAAAACCTATCAAGCGATTGTGGCTGGTCATTTAGATGGTCAGGGCACTGTTGATGTGCCTGTGATTTATGATCCATCCCGTCCACCGTTACATATTGCAGAGCCCAGCCATAACAAGCCTGCTGTGACAGAGTGGAAAGCCATTGAACATTTTGAGATACAGGGTCAGCCCGTGACTCGTGTGGCGCTCACACCCATTACAGGACGTTCGCATCAACTTCGTGTACATATGCAGTTTTTAGGTCATCCTATCGTGGGAGATACGCTTTATGCTGCGCCTGAACAGCAAGCTCTCATACCAAGATTGTGTTTACATGCAGAGCGTCTGAGCTTTCATCATCCCCAAACCAATGAACGTATCGAATTTATTTGTCCAGTACCATTTTAAGTACGTGGAATCATCAAATTTGCTCACTTTTTTAGTGAGCTTTATGTCAAAATATATTGCTTAAAGGTGTATAATTTTGCTCAAATATCAAACAATGTTTGAGCATTAAATTTGCAGTCCTAACTTGTAGATAAAGGTGGAAAAATTGCAGCAGTTTGCTATTGGTCAACGTTGGTTATCAGATACTGAAACGGAACTAGGTCTAGGAGTTCTTATTGATGTAGATGAGCGATCTGTCAGCATCTTATTCCCTAAAAGTGATGAAACACGTGTTTATGCACGGAATAATGCACCTTTATCACGTATCATTTTTAACGTGAACGATGAATTACAAGATCAAGAAGGCACCAAGTGGACGGTTGAATCACATGAAGACCGTCATGGTGTGGTGCGTTATAACGTTGTTCGTCGCTTAGAAGATGACACGGAAGAACGTAAATCACTGAATGAGACTCGTATTGGTGCTCAAATTCAGCTGTCTAAACCGCTTGATCGCTTATTGGCAAGTCAAATTGACTATAAAGAATGGTACGACTTACGTATTGAAGCGATGCTGATGCAAGCCAATATGAAGTCGAGCCCTTTACGCGGTATGGTCGGTTCACGTGTCGGTCTGATTCCTCATCAGTTGTATATTGCACACGAAGTGGGTCAACGTTTTGCACCCCGTGTCCTTTTAGCCGATGAAGTGGGCTTAGGTAAAACCATTGAAGCTGGATTAATCATCCATCAACAGCTTAAAACAGGCCGTTCAGAACGCATTCTAATTTTGGTACCTGATTCACTGCAATATCAGTGGATGATTGAAATGCGTCGTCGTTTCAATTTGAACTTCTCATTATTTGATTTAACCCGTACGGCTTCAATCAAAGAACATGACCCTGAACTGAATCCATTCTTAACTGAACAATGCATTATTGCGTCAATCGATTTGATGATTGACCATGATGACTTGCGTGAACAAGCCCTAGAAGCTGGTTTTGATCTGTTGGTGGTCGATGAAGCGCATCACTTGATGTGGAATGAAGAAGACGGTGGCAATGACCGCTATGACTTGATCGAAGAGCTAGCAGAAAAAACTCCGGGTGTTTTACTGTTAACGGCAACTCCAGAACAGCTGGGTGTGGAAAGTCACTTTGCACGTTTACGTTTACTTGACCCACAGCGTTTTAGTTCGCTAGATCGTTTCTTGGATGAAGAAACCCAGTATCAACAAACTGCAAAAATTGCTGAAGTGCTCATGTCAGATATGCCACTTGAAGAAGGGCATTTGACAGCGCTTGAAGGTTTGTTGGGGCACCGCATTGAAGATGCACCTGAACAACGCTTCCGTGCTATTCATGAGCTTTTAGACCGTCATGGTACAGGGCGTATTTTGTTCCGCAACACCCGTGAAGCTATTCAAGGCTTCCCAGGTCGTGACTGTCAACCGGCACCTTTGCCTGCCCCAGAAAACTGGTCTAAAGACGGTAAATTACGTGAACAAATGTGGCCAGAAGAAGCACAACTTGACGGTGCTTGGATGGAAGCTGACCCACGTGTCATGTGGCTCATGGAAAAACTACGTACAGACTTAAAACACAAAAAAGTGTTGCTGATTGCACGTAGTGGTCCAGTGGTTGAAGCACTTGAAAATGTACTCCGCTTACATGCAGGTATTCGTACCGCGATGTTCCATGAAGGCATGAGTTTACTTGAGCGTGACCAAGCCTCGGCTTACTTTGCCGAAGAGTCTTATGGTGCACAAATTTTACTGTGCTCTGAAATTGGTTCTGAAGGTCGTAACTTTCAGTTTGCATCAGATCTGATTTTATTTGATTTGCCTGCAAACCCAGATGTACTTGAACAACGTATTGGTCGTTTGGATCGTATTGGTCAAGAAAACCGGATTCAAATTCATGTGCCATATCTAATTGGCACAGCGCAAGAACGCATGTTCCGTTGGTATAACGAAGCATTAAATATTTTCAGTAATATCTCTCCAACTGCGCAAACTTTACAAGAAAACTTTATTGTTGAATTGAAAGATTGCTTACTGGCAGATAAAGGTCAGCAGTTTGATGACTTACTCGAAGCAGTTAGCGTACAACGTGAAGCCCTAGAAGCAGAGTTACAATCAGGTCGTGACCGTTTACTTGAATACAACTCTTGTCGTCCAATTGTGGCGCAAGAAATTGTACAAGCGCTTGAGTCTTATGATGACAACACCACTTTGCCAATGTTTATGAAGCGCTTTATGGCGTCGACAAACATTGATTTTGACGAGCAAAGCAACGGTACAGTCATCATTAAACCAACCGATCAAATGCAAGTTCAAGGTTTAACCTTGGACGAAGAAGGCATGACTGCGACCTTCTACCGCGATCAAGCTCAGATACGTGAAGATGCTCAGTATTTAACTCTTGAGCATCCATTTACTGAAAGCGTAATGGAAATGATCAACACTCAAGGTTTTGGTAGTACCAACGTTGCAGTGTTGAAGTCAGCTGCTTTACCGCAAGGTTCAGTATTGTTAGAAGTGTGGTTTAAGGTCGATGTGGTTGCGCCGAAAGCATTGAATTTACCTTCAAGCTTACCGCAGCAGCTGGTTCGCGTCTTGCTGAGTGAAAAGGGTCAAGACCTGTCGCAGAAAATTGCCCCTGAAATCTTAAAACCATACTTGCATCATTTGGATGGTAATAGCTGTCGTCAAGTCGTGAAAGCACGCCGTGAAGTGATTGAGCAGCGTTATGTACAAGCATTAGAGCTTGCACGTGCGGCTTTACCAAGCTTTGTGCAACAAGCGAAAGAAGTCTACGGTAGCAAGTGGCAATACGAAATTGACCGCCTGACTTACTTAAAGCAGTTTAATCCGAGTATTCGTGAAGATGAAATTTCACGTCTACAAAAACTGCAAAAAGAAGGTCTTGGTTTGCTAGATGGCCTATCGGTTACACCAGAAGCAATTCAAGTGATGGTTGTGGTTAAACCATAATTCGAATCGCTATATGAAAGCACCTTCGGGTGCTTTTTTTAATGGATCCTTAAAAAAGGGATGTTTAAGTTGTATTTGAAAAGTAATCCATTGAAATTTTAAGCGCTTGCTTATGCTAGAATTTTCGCCATTAAAACTCTAATGTATCGAACAATAAATTATGTCTAAAGCTCTAGTAACAATCGGTTCAAAAACAACACATGGTGGCATAGTCACTGAGTGTGAAAATAGTTTTGTGATCAACGGTATTGCTGTGCATTTAAATGGAATGAAGCACTTTTGTCCTAAGTGTCGAATGGTGGTTTCTGCGATAGCAGCAGATCAGAGTACAACGGTCTTGGGACGTGCTGTGGTGATTGCAGGAGACAAAACCAACTGTGGCGCTACTTTTTTAGCTAATCAGAACTTAACTGTTTCTGCAAAGTGATCTCAGATCTATCACGGAATATTTTTAAAAATTGGCGGAAGTGATCAAAGTTCATGACTTAGGGTTCATCCTGCGTCATTTTGTTTAGATTAAAAAACGATTATGGTAAATAGGCTATAAAAATAGATTTGAATGACATGAGCAAACCAGCCTTACACTTTACCCATGCAAACGGCATTCCCTCGGGCAGCTATCAAAAATTTTTCCAATTTTTAAATAAAGATTTTGATGTCAAAGCGATCCCGATGATTGGTCTAGATCCGCACTATCCTGTGGAATACCGTTGGGAAGCGTTGGTGGACCAAGTTATTTCAGATATTGAGCAGCAGTTTCCACGGCAACAAGTGATTGGTTTAGGGCATTCTTTTGGTTCTTTACTTACGCTTATGGCGGCTTATAAAAAACCACAGTTGTTTTCTCAAGTGATTATCATGGATCCACCGTTTGTGATTGGTTCCAAGGCCTTTTTATTTGAAGCGTTACAAAAGCTAGGATCAAAGTCTATTGAAAAACTTACCCCAGCTGCGGTGACCGTCAAGCGGCGTGATCATTGGGAAAGTATAGAACAGGCCAGTCAGGCGCTCAGACTGAATCGTATTTTTAAAGATTTTGATGAACAGTGTTTTGCGGACTTTATAGAGTGCGGTTTAAAAAGTGATCCGATTCGAAATGGAGTGACACTAACCATTCCCAAACATACTGAAGCAGAGATCTTCAGGACTGTGCCTGCATGGTGGTGGCGTACCCCACGCAAAGCACCTGATATGCCGATTCATGTGTTGACTGCAAAAGATAGCCATTTCTATAAGCAAGTTTTACCCCAAGGGATGAAAAAAACCTATGCGATTGACTATAGCTTGCTTGAAGGTGGGCATATGTTTCCGCTAGAACAACCGAAACAGACCGCAGAATTTGTGCACCAGCTCATTAAAGAGCAACAGGGAAACAAATAAGAAGATATTTCAGCGAATCTGTTGGGTGTAATCACAGATTAGCGAATCATCGCTTCATCCAAATGGCGTGAGCCTTCCAAAATCATGCGAATCATGATCATGGTTTGTTCAGCCATTTTTTTACGCTCTACACTTGGCATATCAATCACTTTGGCACCCATATTGAAGACCAATTGGGTGATTGCCATGGACACCAATTCAGGGTGGAAGAGTTTGCTGTTATTTAAACGTTCTAAACGAATTAAATCATCTTTGAGTTCTTGCTGGAAATAATTCAACTGTCTTTCGACCGCATTTTTATAAGATGCTGAACCGGTATATGCTTCGCGTAATAGTAGGCTTAAGTTGCCATCATCCGCATCGAGTTGTTCAATAAAAACTTCGACTGAGCTACGAATAATACTTTCTTGGCGAATGGCCTTAATCCGTGCTTCATGCAAAATTTGGCGTAGCACAACACCTGCACGTTCAATCAACTCGATAGCTAGTTCATCGGTATCTTTAAAATGACGATAAAAACTATTCGGTGCAATGCCTGCTTCACGTGCGACTTCACGCAAGCTCAGGGATGCAATACTTTTTTCAGGACCAATCAAATTTAAAGCAGCTTGAAACAGTTCATCTTTTGTAATCGTTGCTTTTCGACCAACACTACGTGCAAGCACTGGTGCATGTTTTTTTGAAGCTTCATGCTCTGTGTTGGTTGTATGGGTTTGAATGGTGGTCGGTGTCATATTTATCAAGCAATTAAATCAATCGGTTCATTATAGCCCCACTGGTCGGCATTGTGAAACGAAACGAAACAATCAGAGTATATATACAAATATATATACATGTGTATAATAATTCAAAATCTATGGCGTGGTCCTTTACTATGCAGATCCTTGAAAAAACTAAATCTCCTTTAACTGAGTATGCTGAGAGTGTTATAGACCGACACACAGCTAACTTTTGGCTTCAAAAAATCAACCCACTTTGGTCGATACACCAAGCTTTGGGTAAAGTGGTAAAAAAAGAGCAAGTTGCACACGATATGGTGAGTTTAACGCTGCAAACCAATCGTCATTTTCAAATGGGGCAAGCGGGGCAACACCATCCTGTATATGTCGTGGTTCAAGGCGTACGTTATGAACGTACCTATAGTTTGACCCAGATTGATGCGCAACATGTCTTACTGAATGTAAAAATGGTAGACCAAGGTAAGGCAAGTCATTGGCTATGTGAGCAGGCTCAAATCGGCGATGTTTTAGAATTCGGCCAGCCTTATGGCGATATGCAATTGACTGTAAATGATCAACAGCTAATTTTACTTGCTGCGGGCAGTGGTATTACCCCCATGCTGAGTTTACTGAAATGTTTAGAAAAGACCGCCAAGCTTAAAAAGCAGCCTGTACATTTGATGTATTGGGTGAAAAAACATACTGATGCAGCTTTCAAAGCCTATTTTGAACAGTTGGCAGCACAATACTCAAACTTCACATTCAGCATGTTTTATACCCAAGAGTCAGATGAAGGTGAGCGTTTAAACCAAAACCATATGTCTGGATTGGATCAGATTGAAAATGCAACGGTATATGCATGCGGCCCTTCAGGGTTTGTGGCTACGGTTGAGCAGCTTTTCACTCATGCCAACACCTTAAAAACTGAAGCGTTTAGCATGAGTCCATTTGCAAATGATGATGTTGGTTTTGTGAATATTACCTTAACAAAGTCGAAGAAAATTTTAAGCATTCCAAAAGGCCAATCCATTCTTGCAAGTTTGGAACAGCAAAATGTGAAACCTCAACATGGCTGCCGTATGGGAATCTGTAATAAATGTGCCTGTAACAAAGTGGAAGGTTCGACCAAAAACTTGGTCAATGGTGCACAAAATTCTGAGCCTGGAAATTTTCTAAAAATCTGTGTCAATACGGCACAAACCGATCTTATTGTCGATTTATAAGGGGAATAAATACAATGAATATGCCTGTTAAAGTTGAATATTTTAAAAACCCGAAGAATCGTGAGTTAACGACATTTGAGTTAGATGAACTTGCACGTGAGCTAGATGCCATCAAGCAAGAAGTACTGGATGATATTGGCGAGAAAGATGCGCAATATATTCGTCGAGTCTATGCAGCGGTGCGTTATGCATCTATCGCAGGTCGTGCATGTTTATTTGCAGGTTGGTTTCCACCTGCATGGGTGCTGGGCACGGGTTTACTGAGTTTTGCCAAAATCATGGAAAACATGGAATTAGGTCATAACGTGATGCACGGTCAATATGACTGGATGAATGACCCTAAGTTTAATGGTCAAAACTATGAGTGGGACATCGTAGGTACAGCAGACAATTGGCGTCAGACTCATAACTACAAGCATCATACCTATACCAATATTAAAGGGATGGATGATGACATTGGCTATGGTCTGCTTCGATTATTCCCAGAACAACGTTGGAAACCGGGCTTTTTATTCCAACCGATTTATAGCATTCCATTTTGTTTGTTGTTCCAATGGGGGGTTGCCATCCAAAACTTGGAATTAGGCAAATACTTCAAGGGACGTAAAAGCAAAGCACAGACTTTAGCTGAATGGAAACCTATGCAGCGCAAAATTGGTAAACAATTGTTTAAAGATTATGTGTTTTTCCCACTCATTGCAGGACCTGCGGCATTGCCTGTCTTTACGGGAAATTTGGTTGCAAATGGTATTCGTAACATGTGGACATTTAGTGTGATTTTTTGTGGTCACTTCACCAAAGACGTGGAAGTTTTCCCGAAAAAAGTACTGGAAAATGAAAGCCGTGGTCACTGGTACATGCGCCAAATTCGTGGTTCGTCGAATTTAACTGGTTCAGAAGCATTCCATATTTTGACAGGGCACTTAAGTCATCAAATTGAGCATCACTTATACCCAGACGTACCCGCGCGTCGTTACCGTAAAATGGCGCCGAAAGTACAAGCAGTGTGTGAAAAGTATGGCATTAACTATAACAATGCCAGCTTAGTAAAACAGTATGGTAGCGTCATCAAACGTATTGTGAAATATGCATTTCCCTTTAAAAAGTAAGTAAAAAAGCCACTTCATTTGAAGTGGCTTTTTTTGTTATTTACTAAATTGACGTAAGGTCTTTACCAGATGATGGTAATCACCTTGTTTGGCGATATTGAGCACATGTTCAATTTCGTGTTTTAACCATTTTTGTTTTGAAGCATTAAAAGCGAACTGCGCCAATAATACAAAGGGGCTTTCACCAAATTTGATTGAAAGACCTTTGACATACTTGGGTGGAGATAACTGTTCCATACTGATGCCTTTTTATAATTTAAGTGGAATGGTTCTCAAAATATTTTTATTAGGCAAAATTTATCATAAATATATTTTTTGGTAAATAAAACATACTGAATTTTAATAATAAATATTTTTAAAAATTTAACATGGCTAATTATTAACCTACACTTAATAATTAGCTTATTTGACGATTATTTGATGTATTTGACAAGTCAGGAAGACTTAAATCTGTCCCTACCAAGTAGCTAAAATCAGCCAAAGACAACATTTGTTTATCTTCAATGCTATTTCCATAAGCATAAACGGCATGGTAATTATCTAGCTCATATTTTTCTTGGATACGTTGAGCTTTGTACTCACAGCTACAGTCAGCAGTCAGATAGCGCCCTGTATAGCGTTGCTGGTCTTGTTCAACTTGGGTACAGATCAGATCAATTGAGAGTATTTCACACACATATTTTAAATAGATATCAATTGAAGCAGAGACCAAAACCACATCATCACCCAAACTTTGGTGTTGTTTCAGTTGGCTATAGAGTGCGGGGTTAAGTCCTTTGATTAAGAGTTCTGCATAGCGTTTTGCATAAGCGTCAATTTCGCTCACTTCAGCTTGCTTAAACATCGCATGGAAGAGTTTAGAGCGCATATGATGCGCAGGATAAAAACCCAAATAATAACTTTGAATATAAGGCAGTACTTTTAAGCCTTGTAGGGCAATATGCCGTTTCGAGTGTACGTAGAAGATGAACCCCGTAAAACTGTCTTTGTCATACAGGGTGCCATCAAAGTCAAATAAGGCTAGATTTTTATGCGCTTTGCACGTTGCATGCATGTTTGATAACGTCCATTGACACGAGTGGCAAACCAGTTGGTATTATAGTCACGGCTGAGCTTTGGGCCAGAAATGACGACTTCTGGCATCATGGCATAGAAAGGTTCTTTTTTAGTGACTTCTTGATACAGTTTAGCCACAGCGCGATAGGTTGCTGTATCTTCAAATTTCTTCTCTTTCTCTTTTTTCAGGTCAGAGCGAATTTGACGTGGAGTAACCAAAATATTGTGCTGAGCAAAAACACTGATGAGTTCACGCTCTGATTGACTCTTTGCAGATTTTGGTGAGCCATCTTTGCCATAAAGTAACAAGTCACCGTCTAAATCAAGTTCTGCTTCAGTTAAGTCATTCAACATACTTTGGAAAGCGGCATTTCGACTTGAGTACATGCCTGAGTTATAGTCGGCGAAACGGTAGAGCGGTTTGTCATAGTCAGCAGGGTACATCATTAGTCGGTGAATGCCGTAGTACAGACCACCATATTGGCTATAAAGGTCGGTACGTAAGTCAGCCATACTGCCACCTTCACGTTTATTGTCTTTGGCATAACCGATATGCACTTGCATTGAACCCAACGTGGTAATCGGGTTCATTTTTTCACCTACGTCCTGACCGACAAGTTTGGCTGCACCTGTGAGTGCACTGACGTGATAGTGCTTTGACATATAGTCAAAAATTTTACGGTACAGTTCATCCAGTTCACGTTCTGTTTTAACGCGGCGCATTTGACTTAAATAGTTATCTTCAGGGCTTGGCTGTTCTTTTAAGACCTGTTGGAAATAGCCCGCAATCGTGCCACCGATAGCATCGCCGAGCTTATCTTTAAATTTTTCATCTAAACGATCTTGGACTTCTTTAACCGCTTTTTCACCTAAACCATAAACTTGTGGATCTGCAACAAAGTTAGACTCTTGATCAACCACGGCAATGATCGAACACATATTCTCTTTATTTTGAGGAATACCAAACTGCTCTGAAATATCGTAAATATCTTCAGCCCATGAACGACGGTCATTTACGCGTCCGGGAATGATGCGTGCGATTTGTTCAGCATTGAGCTTAGGCTCATCATCTGTCCACCATGAACGATCACCGCAGGCGGTTAAGCCTATAGATATGGCCAAGACACTTAGTGTTTTTAAACCAGAAGAAAGAAACAGCTTTTTATTCATAAACAGAGAACACATGATAAAAGGTGAGCCGAAACAGCAGGTGCAGTATACTATGTCGGTCGAAAAAGTGATGAATTTATATGTATATTGGTCGGTATCAACTGTCAAATCATTTGATTGTTGTTCCGATGGCAGGTGGGTTCGATTATTAAGAATAATGAATATTATTCAGCCTGTTATCTGTTTTATTATGACGGATGGCGCAAAATTAGTGTAATAGATTGAGGAGAACTTAACTTATGATTCTTCCATTTTTTGAACTTCTTTTTTTAATAAATCAAACAGAAAATAGTCCAACGAATAGACTGTAATGAGATTCTAAAAACAAATTTAAATTAATATTTGAAAAATAAAGTAAAAGGGTTAAGATCTAAAATTAGATCAAAAAATATACTTGTAATAATAATGAGGGGAATATGGAAAATTTTATTAATAGACTAAGAAGCCATATTGAGCATGTGAAAAAAGTAGGGGGCCACTGTACTACAGAAGAAACAACTAAGCAGGCTTTAATCCTTCCTCTATTAGATATTTTAGGTTTTAGCCCTTATGACCCGACCAAGGTGCTTGCAGAATTTGCAGCTGATTTTCCAGGTGTGAAATCTACAGAAAGAGTTGATTATGCCCTTTACTGTAATGGGCAACCTGTAATGTTTATTGAAGCAAAACCTTATGTTGCTAATTTAACGAATCATGCTCCGCAGCTATCTAGATATTTTAATAGTAGTTTAGGGGTGACGATTGGCGCGATCACAAATGGTAAAGAATGGAGATTTTTTACTGATTTAATTAATCCAAATGTGATGGATGATAAGCCATTTTTAACAGTTGATTTTACGAAGAATAAAGCCGAGGATTTGACACAGCTAGCTGAGTTTAAACATGATAATTTTCATGTAGAAAAGCTACGCTTTTTTGCTGAAGAAAATCAATATATCCAGCAGTTTAAAACTGTAATAAAAAGAAGTATTAATGAAGTTGATATTGATTTTGTTCGCTATGTGGCTCAACAAGCAAGTATTCCTCGTCAATTAAACACTAAATTTTTAGAGTCAATTCAGCCTTTTGTAAAACAAGCTGTTGAGCAGTCAATTAGTGATACCGTTGTTAAAGGACTATCCTCGCCTACAATTATTACTGCCCAGCCAGTTGAACAAAAAGTAGAGGAGACTATTGAGATTGTGTCCGAAAGCTCAACGCTAGCTGACATTGTTAACTCTGAAAATGAAAGAATTGTGACTACTGTTGATGAACAGGAGTTAAGTCGTATTGTGACAGAGCTCTTTCCTGAAGTTGAATTGGTGGCTAAAGACACAGAAAGCTATTTTAGCGTGCTGTTTCAGAATAAAAATAATCGCTGGTTATTTAGATATGATGTAAATCGTAAGAGACCAACCATTCAGTTTGCAGTAGCAATTGATGACTATCGAAAAAAAGAGTTAGAGCGGGCAGGATTGGAAGTGCAAAATAACGGTCAAGTTTTTTTAGATAAACCTGAACACATATATAGAGCCGTAGGCATTTTAAAAGATTGCTTGGATTACTGTAGTAATGATGACAACTTTAAAAGAGCATCTAATTGTCTTGTCCTGAAATAGATTGACAGTATTCCACTTCAAACCGAGTTAAGCAATTAGCTCGGTTTTAGTTTGCTCATACATCTGATTCGGGGTGTTCATATTTAAACTTAAATGTGGTCTATAGCAATTATAAATCATGATAGATTCCGTAATTAAGTGATCTAACTCCTTCATGGTTTGACATCGTGTAGTTAAAAACTCCTGCTTTAATATTCCATTAATCCGCTCTGCTAATGCATTTTGATATGAGAAACACTGTTTCGCAAGGTATCCATCTGTCATGGAAGGACATATCCCATAATGGTGCAATGCCGATTGATATAGCTCAGAGCAATACTGAGAGCCTCTGTCTGAATGATGAATCATCCTAGTCGCTCGATCCGTCACATGCTGCATCGCCATATGTAGAGCCTGCATAACATTCTCCGCACGCATATCATTCGATAACTTATAACCTTTAATCTGACGGGTATAAGCATCTGTCACCAATGATAAATAATGTACGCCTTCAGCACTCTCAACATAAGTAATATCACTAACAAAGACTTCGTTGGCTTGCACTGCTGAATAATCCTTTAATAAATTTGGATGCTTCTTCATCCAATGCTTGCTATCCGTAGTTTTTGTATAGCGACGCTTGGGGCGAATCAATAAATTATGCTCTTTCAATATTTTAAATAACTGATCCCGTCCACACTTTAAACCACGCTGCAACAATTTGCCTTTAATAAGCCAATACAACTTACGTGTTCCGATACTTGGCATGAGACAACGATATTCCATAACCAACTCAAGTATTTGTTCAGTTGCTTGTGCAGTCATTTGAGCACGTTTTTCTGCTTGATAATAAGCTTGTCGGGTGATTCCCAACCACTGACAATAACGTGAAACGCTTAGTCCTCTTTGGCTTTGCCAATCTTTGAAACGTGCTCGGTATACTTTTTTCCAAGATCAGTCCCACATTCTTTATCAATGTGATAAATCACATCCTGAATAAATTCAGTTTTAAGCTTTTCTGCGGCTAACTGCTTTTCTAATTGGCGGATTCGTTGTTGGGGTGTTAATTGGCGTTTAGAAGAAGGCGGCATATTCGAAGTCCAGTCCTGTTGTCCGTGCTTGCGTAACCATACCAGCACAGTTGATCTTCCTTGAATACCATATTTTGCCTGAGCTTGTTTATAAGTAATTTGCCCTTTTTCTACTTCATGTACAACCATCATTTTAAAGGCAAAGCTATAATCACCTTGTGTACGTTTAACTCTTTGTTCTCGTTCATGTTCCATAAAATAAGCCTCTTAAAGGTGTAAACTTATTTCAGGACGGGACAAATTCCTAATAGAAAAAGCCACTTTATAAGTGGCTTTTTCATAGCACAGTAAAACTTCATACTTGAGAGATAGGATAGATCTTATTTTGTCATTACAAGTCATCCTTGGACGTGACCGTCGTGCAAAGATATCAAAATGATGTTTCTAATTTTCGATGAACTATGAATAAGAGTTATGGAGTACAGCCAAAGGCTCGGCAATGAGCCTCAAAAGCTTATCAAAGAGTAGGCTTCTTTATTTGTGCTATACACTATAGTTTAATTGTTACTTAGCAGGTAGAACAATATGAATATCTGTATTGGTGGTGACTTGGATGGTCAAGTAGTGATTTTAAATAAGATGCGATTTAATGCAAAAGAGATAGATCAAAATAAATCATCGAGCTATATCAAGCAAAAGTATGTTAAGGGCGATCAAGTCTTTAATTTTTGGCGACATGCAGAAATGAAAATATGGGATGTTACTCATCAAGTTGAGTTGATTTTAGGAAAGAAAAATTAGCTAGAAGTGGGCAAATAAGCTTTATTCGCTTTTAGTGAAGATTTTCTTATCAATATGGATGAAAAAGCATTTCATGTGGGGTTGGGTGGTAGCAATAAAATAATATGTTAAGGTCTATCTATTGCACGCTAAAAAGCTTATAGTGATAGTGTATTAGAATTATTTATTTTATTGTATTTACTAAAGTTATTTCGCAATTGATTCAACTCTGCGGTTTATCCGATGTATATGATTTAAAAGATTAATTCTTATATTTTTCAAAATTTAAGAGAATATTTATGTCAAACATTACAACTGGTACCGTTAAGTGGTTTAATGAAACTAAAGGCTTTGGTTTTATTTCTAGCGATACTGGAGAAGACGTTTTTGCACACTTTAGCGAAATCCAATCAAACGGTTTCAAAGTGTTGAATGAAGGTCAACGTGTTCAGTTTACGATTGTAGCTGGCAAGAAAGGCCCTCAAGCAAGCTCTATCACAGTAATCTAAGAATATTGTGAATTAAAAAACCCGCTTCAGTTAGCGGGTTTTTTAATGGCAGCTTATTTACTATTCGGTTGTTCAGGCGTCATACGCGCATTATCTTTAGGCGGTGAATGGCTTATTTAAAAAATATATGAACAAATATTAGGGCCTGTTGACATTTTCTGTTCAAAAAAATAGCGAGAAAGTAAAATTTAATCGCCAAACCAAATTTACTTCTCGCTATGCCTCGTACAATGCTGAATGATCAACACTGGTCTAAGTTACTTTCTATTTTCCGAAATTTTGATATCTATTCCAAATCTAATTTGAGAAATTTTGTCGAAGCAATACTTTATAGAATAAGAACAGGCTGCCCATGGCGTGATTTGCCTAAAGAATTTGGTTCGTATAACTCAATCTTTAAAAAATATAATCGTTGGTGTAAAAATGATAAGTTAATGAAAATATTTAAATTAATTTCTTCAAATGCTGATATGGAATGGGTTTTTATTGATGCTAGTCATGTTCGGGCACACCAACATTCTGCTGGAATAAAAGATCAGGATATTTCTAAAAGCATTGGTGGAAATAGTTCTAAAATACACTTAGCTGTTGATGCGGATGGTAATCCAATCGAAATTATTATCTCCGATGGAACGATACATGATGTCAAGATTGCTCCCAAAATGATTGAAAAACTTGATTTGAGTGAAACGGAAGTATGTTGTGCAGACAAAGGATATGACTCTGAATCATTAAGAGAACAAATATCTGTGAAAAAAACTAAAGCGAATATTCCAAGAAAATCAAATACTCAGTCAAATAATGATCATATGGATTGGTATTTATATAAAATCAGACACTTAGTTGAGAATGCATTTTGTAGGTTAAAGCAGTTCAGAGGAATAGCAACACGATATGATAAGCTAAAGTGTAGCTATGAGGGGGCAGTTGCATTAGCTTGTATATTTATTTGGCTACCTTTATCGGGTAAATTCTATACTTGAAATGTCAACAGACCCTAATTGATCTATAAGAAATTTTTTGAAGGACTTATTAAGAATAGTAGAAAAATCCCTAGATAAAGGGATTTCAATGCCAAGTAATCAATATGAGAATAGGAATGAGGTGAAATTGTGATATTTGCTATGACACCGTAAAAGACTCTAGGAACGAGTTTAGTGATGAAAGTGTAAAAGCTGACTCGGAAAAATGGAGTGATCTATGAGTATTGTTGACTTACATGAAGTGAAGCGTCACTTACACTATGCCGATGATAGCAATGATGTTTCATTAAAAAGCTTTATTGTTGCTGCTAACGCTATAATTAAAAATTACATTACAGATAATTTTGGATCGGAATATCCATCTGCCATTAAACAAGCAGCTTTATTATTAATCGAATACTGGGAACAGCACAGAAAAGATGGGGGAGAGGTATCTGTGAATGGTAACTACCTCCCAATACCCGTACTCTCTTTGCTTAATCTATATCGTAAGCCCACTGTTTGATAGGTGATGTAGATAATTGTATATCTTTAGGTAGGCATATTTGAAACCATTATATTGTAATTGAGAATCATTTGCACCAAATGATTTTGTACGTTAAAATCGATTTCAAGAATAAAATAAAATTCAACAATGATGTTTCATTAACCCAGCTCTATTGATTCTCCAGAGGTTGGGTTTTTTATCTGCTTTAACAAAAAATAAAATTAGGTTAAATTATACCGATTGTTAAAATAATTATGAGAATAAAAGATCATGAACAAAAAATTTGAATTACATGTACTCAGCCAAATCTATGACTTTCTAATTGAAAGAGAAGGATTCACTGCTCTGAATCTTCATTTTAAAGTTATGGAATTCTTTAGGGAGTTACATGTAGGGGATAAGAGGGATTTTGTTGTTTTGGCACCGAATAAAATTTCAGGTAATTTCGGTGAGGTTACTCATATTCATTTATTAAATATTCCACATTTCCATGAAAAGGACAAATTCATTCATTGGGCACATAAAGCTCTAAATCGCTAAGCGTCTCATCTGTAAAGAAAGAGAATGGGGTTGTTTCATAAATTCAACATTGAAATCTTTAGATTTTGATAAGTTATATTTTTAAATCGTGCTAGGCAAAAATGATGAAAATATTTGCAATAGTAAGTTTAGTTTTAATGCTGGGATTAACGGCATGCCAAAAAAGAGATACAGATACGAAAGAGCAGGATAAAACTACAACGCCACATTCCATGGATAAAGATCAGTAAGAAAAAGCTCGCCAAATGGTGGGCTTTTTCAAGAGTTAAAATGGTATAGTAGCGCTGTCCTTTAAGTACTTTTTTCTATGTCTGAAACCTATAAATACATTTACACCCAAATTAGTACATTTGGATCATTACCTACACATAAAGTTCTTATAAGTAGTGTAGGAAGGAAGACAAAATTAGTTTTCGCTGATAATACTTTTGTTTATAGTACAGTTTCAGATTGGGCTTTAAGTCATTCGGGTCTTGATTCTAGGAAATCAATATGGTCTGAAGAGCCTAAGTCATTTTTAGACAGTGAAAAAACAAGATTAAGCGTCTATAGAGCCTCACATCCCGCTTTTATCACTGAAGCAAGCATTGGCTAAGCACTAGTATTTTGTATGCTGCTTATGTAATAACTGCTTATATTACAAATAAAGTTTGCTTTGTGGGTGCTTAGGGCGTATAAAGCTAACTCGTTGATGCGGGATGGAGCAGTCTGGTAGCTCGTCGGGCTCATAACCCGAAGGTCGTTGGTTCAAATCCAGCTCCCGCTACCAACGAAAAAAGATTCAAAGTTTATAGCCTAGTCTTCACAGATTAGGCTTTTTTTATGGCTAGTTAATTTTATACATAGCTGTTTCTAAGAACGTAATTTTTATACAAGTCACTGGAATGGTGTGTAAGTCATGAAAGTACAGTATTTCTAGAAAACAATTGACTTTAAGTGACTTAAAACAGGTTTAAGTCTTATTCTGATTCTAAAGGCATAATGGGTTTCCCAAATAAACCAATATTTTTATCCCCCCATTGTTTTAATGCAACCAAAATAGGGGCTAAAGAAGTGCCGAGTGTTGATAATCGATATTCTACTTTAGGAGGAACAACGGCATAAACCTTTCGTAGAATCAGTTGATCCTCTTCAAGTTCACGTAATTGTCTAGTGAGCATTTTTTGAGTGACATTTGGAATTTTCTTTCTCAGTTCATTAAACCTTAAAACGTCGTCTTCTAATAAATGCCACAAGATAATACTCTTCCATTTACCATCAAGTAAGCCTATGGCAGCTTCAACAGAACATCCTGGTGTGCAATCAAAACGCGAATGTTTTAGCTTACCCATTTCAATAGTATCCTTTTGGTAACTATAAGACGAATTTGTCTGTATAACTTAAAAAAGAATATTAAGTAAACTCAAATAACAAAACAAGAGGATAAGTGAATGAAGGCTATTTCTTATATTGACGGTATGGATCATGGATTTCAAAATCCACTGGTAGATATTGAAAAAACGATGCCGAGCTTAAAAGATCGGGATTTGTTGGTTAGAATCAAAGCGATCTCGGTTAATCCTGTCGATACTAAGGTTAGACGAAATCCTGTCGTAGCAGGCAATACGCGTATTTTGGGGTGGGATGCAGTGGGTGAGATTGTTGAAGTCGGTTCTGGCGTGCAACACTTTAAAGTCGGAGATCAGGTCTGGTATGCGGGTGATTTAACTCGGGATGGGAGTAATGCTGAATATCAAGCAGTCGATGAGCGTATTGTTAGTTTAAAACCTCAAAGCCTGAGTGATGCTGAAGCTGCTGCACTGCCATTAACTGCTATTACGGCGTGGGAAATGTTATTTGATCGTTTCAATGTTGATTTAGACAAATTTGATAATATTTTAGTGATTGGAGGCGCTGGCGGTGTAGGGTCTATTGCGATTCAATTACTCAAAGCGAAGACAAATTTAAAAGTTATTGCTACAGCATCGAGGGAAGAGACTAAAGCATGGGTTAAGTCTTTAGGGGCTGACTATGTCATCGATCATACAGAAGATTTAAACACGCAAATCAAAGCATTGGGTTTAGATGCACCTCGATATATTTTTTCAACTAATCAAACACACACGTATCTTCCTCAAATTTCTAAGCTTATTGCTCCACAAGGTAAGTTTGGCTTAATTGATGATCCGAAATCACTAGATATCAGTGAGTTTAAGTCTAAGTCTGTTTCTGTGCATTGGGAGTTCATGTTTACACGTTCAATGTTCAATACAACAGATATTGAACAACAATCTCAGCTCTTACATCAGGTTGCAGAACTAGTAGATAACCACAAAATTAAAACCACGCTGAATCAAACTTTAGGCAAAATTAATGCGAAAAATTTAAAACTTGCTCATGAACTGATTGAAACTGGCCGAGCGAAAGGAAAAATCGTTTTGGAAGGCTTTTAACTAGTTTTAAGCTCAACTTAAATAAATGGGTTAATTTTTAAGTTAAACACTTGAAACTATACAATTAGGATCAATATTCTCAGCAAGGCCATTCTAGGGTTCAGCGCACTAGGATGGCTGTCCTCTTTTCGAAATCCGTTTCACTCATGTACACATAATAGAGAGCTTTTGGAATAATTTTTTCAATTCATTAAGTATTATGTTGTAAAGAATGAAACACACAACTTTGATTTAATATATTATCCTCAGCATAAGTCTAGATAGAGCGCCGTGTGGCGCTTTATCTTTATTTAAGTTAAATCAAAACAGTGCTTTGTGAGTATTAAAAATCTTAAGTATGGAGGATTTTGTATAGTTGTGATTATTTGAATACCCAAGAGCTATTTCACTGTTCCTGCTTTTTGCATTTCTTGGTAAAGCTGATCAAGATAATGTTGTTGTTGGACGTTATCTTTAAAGTATCGTTGATAATTCACACTACAACTATCGATATCGGCGATATTATTGAGATTGAATGTCCAATCATCCGTATTTTTAACACGAATGCCTAAGTCATCACTACATTTCTGCCAAAGTTGAGAAAATCGTGTCTGCTTATTGCTAGGGAGTTGGTTGAAGCGTGCATAAACGCTGAAGCCTTTCATTTCTGAGTTAAAATATTTGTGAATAAAACCAATGGGTACACCAGCCCAATTCATTGATTGATCTTCTGGGAAGAAAATCCTGATGAGTTTTTTTTCGTTCAGTAATGAATCTTGTTGGCCTGATTTAAAATGTTGTTCTTCATATTCTAGTTTTGTGCCTATAGGTACATTGATCTTTTTCACGATCATTGGTTGTGTCGTGATGTAATAGGGATAATCAGGCCTACTATTGCCGCCTGTAGGGTTCATATTGCCAACACATGCTCCCAAATTTGAGAGTAGGGCGATGCAAAAGATTAATCTAACTTTATTATTCATTATTGATCCTAAAAAACTTTCTTTAAAGGCTATTTTATTTATCCAGAATGAACCCATAGTACACCTTATGCGAAACGTTTGAAATTTCACCTCTAGCCTCAATATTTTGGTTCAAGCTATTCTAAGGCTCAGCACACGACTAGGGCTTTTTTTTAGATGCTACAACTACTATTTTTAAGGACGTTTCAATTGATTGCAGGAAACACCTAATATAATTAAAATTTATGACAGCTATAAATAACTTGAATATTTATTTTTTTCATGTATACTTGGCGTAACTAGAAAAAAGTAATGTTTAGTAAATCTTCTTTAAGTATCGCAGTTTTAGTCATAATCCTCCGTTGTTTCAGATCTTAAGCTCCACTTTTATTATTTTCAAAGTTACATCTAGTCATTTATTTTTGACTAAAATTATTAAAATTCAGCAGGATATATTATGTCTACTACAGTTACCGGTACAGTAAAATGGTTTAATGAAACTAAAGGCTTTGGTTTCATTCAACAAGAATCTGGTCCAGATGTTTTTGCTCACTTTCGCGAAATCGCTAGTTCAGGCTTCAAAACATTGCATGAAGGGCAACAAGTGTCATTCAGCATAGAGCAAGGTCAAAAAGGCCCAAATGCTGTAAATATTGTTGCTTTATAAGAAGCATTAAATATAAAAAAGCACTGAACAGTGCTTTTTTAATGACTAAAAATTATTGATTAAATATTTATTCCTTGTTGGAATATATGAAAAAAACTGGTGAAAATTGAAAAAACTTAATACCTTAATTGCTAAATCTTCAAATGGTACTGAAATTATAGTCTCGTTAATTCCTCTAAATAAAATGCAAAATACCCGTGATGGCTTGAAATCTATTGAGGTGGGTAAGCGTGTGCTGCTTCAGTCTGGAATGGCTTTGTTGCACAAAGTTTTGAAATGCAAAGCGCCCCGAATTGAGCCAAATTTAAGGCGTAACTTGGGTAAGTGGTCGACCTAATTCCGTAAATCTGTTAAGGACTGCTACACGTGCATGGATCTCATTGACTTGGCTACCAAAACTCCTTGCGCTGAGTTTATCTCCTAATAATTTAATGCAGTGCATCTTAGTTTCAACCAAACTTCGCCGATGATAGCCTG
>NZ_KB849235.1:164309-256835 GCF_000368045.1 Acinetobacter johnsonii CIP 64.6 | reverse complement strand
CTGCGTCGGAGTAGGTTTGATTTCGCCCTTGTTTGCCTTTTGATGGCGCATACCATTGCGTAGCAGGATCAAACCAAATGGCAATATTTCCGCGACTCATGAGTGCTCGGTTATATGCGGGCCAATTGGTTGTGCGGTAGATTTTGTGTGTAGGCTTCTTCATTTGAAAATTATATCGCTAAAAAAGCCTTTACAGATAGGTTTGTGCAACAAAGCCTACAGAACCCTGAAAAGCGTTCGAAACGAGATTTACACGATCAACATTATGCTGAGCAAATTAAGTTAATTTGGCAAGAGAGCCATGGGCGTTATGGCATTCGTAAAGTTTGGCAACAACTTAAACAAGAAGGATATTCTATTGCCCGCTGCACGGTAACACGCTTGATGAAACAACTTGAAATACAAGGTGTATGGCGTGGTAAGAATAAGCGTACGACACATCATGATGATCAGCAAAAAAGAGCTGATGATTTAGTTAAGCGTGATTTCACAGCTCAACATCCCAACAACCTTTGGGTCGCTGACTTTACCTATATTCAGACTCATTCTGGGGGGGTATATACGGCATTTATCATTGATGTGTTCTCACGAGCAATCGTTGGTTGGAAAGTTTCCACCCGAATGAATACCGATATGGTACTTCATGCCCTTGAGCATGCACTCAATAGTCGGGGTATGCCTAAGAATGTGATTCATCATAGTGACCGAGGGGTGCAGTATCTTTCAATCCGCTATACTCAGCGATTGGAAACTGCGAACTTAAGAGCCTCTGTAGGAACAACGGGAGACTCGTATGATAATGCACTGGCTGAAACAGTGAATGGTTTATATAAAACGGAGGTGATTGAATATTTGAAATCTGATTGGTTAGGCTTAGCTGATGTTGAATTAGCTACATTGAATTGGGTAGACTGGTTTAACAAAAAGCGGCTACATAGTTCTATTGGCTATGTTTCACCATTTGAGTTTGAAAATATGTACTATGATAAAATCAACACCTTAGATTGTGTTGCATAACTTAAATAAACTGTCTCCGATATAGTCGGTACGGTTCATAATTTTGTGATAGGTTCATCTTTTAAATCTGCTAGGGTGTAGCCCGAGAGTTCCTCTGCGGCATGATTCATAAATTTAATTTTAGCTTGATCATCCGTGATCACTATCGTATCGGGTGTTGTATTGATCGCTGCAACCAGCATCGCTTGATATTTAAGACTTTCGTTTTTTTCCGTGATATCCCGTTGAACGGATACAAAATGGGTGATTTCATCTGTTTCAGTTTTAATCGGGGAGATGTTCCATTCTACAGCGTACGGTGTTTTATCTTTACGATAATTAATCGTATTATTATGGAAAAATAGTCCATTAGATATGCAATCTTTTAATTCCTGAATCACGGTTAGATCTGTCTCAGGCCCTTGTAAGATACGGGGTGATTGTCCAATTAACTCTTCTTCGCTATAACCTGTCATTTCACAAAATGCTGGATTGCAGAAAAGGATGTGTGGGCCCTTATTATTAAAACATGCATCTGTAATGACGATCGCATTAAATGATTGCTGAATAGCCATAGCCATTAAACTATTTAATTCAGTCGCTGTTAATTTTTTGTGTTCAGAATATTGAGGCATATTGGAGTGAATCACTATGTTTCTTTATTGTTGTACCTATTCTTATTAATATCATAAATTAGGCTTTAAATTAATGAATAATGCTGATTTATAATTTATACAATATAATCAATAGTCTATAAAATTATTTGTATGGTTGCCTTTGTCATGTACTGGAAGATTCAATTATCGATGAATTTATGAACGCTCTAAAAGATATTAGGGTTGTTGCTACGGATATAATAATAAATTAAAGATAGCAGAATATTGTGATCAGAAAAGATGATGTAGCACAAATGTTCAACCAGAAATTTACAAAGGATGTAAGGAATATCTGAAGAGATGAAGGATATTGTGCTTTAAAAATACTTCAATCTACAAGATGTTGGAAATAGTGGATAGGCAGTCAATTGATTTTTAAGGTTTAATTAAATCCTAGCCTGAATAAAAAAGCTGAGCATTCTATTTTTCTTTACATTTTTCATTTAAGCTTTTTTTAACAGCTCCGTTTTATAAAAATATTTAAAACTTAGGAAAAGCGATGAAGAATAACTATCCAAAACCTATAATAATCATGCATTGGATTACCTTTGCTTTAGTTGCAATGGTGTATCTGACTGCAGGTGATCCCACAATAACAGACTGGAAAGGCCAGATTCATGTTGCAGGTGGGATTTTAATATTTATTTTATTTCTCTTGAGATTGAGTTTTGTTTTTCTGTATAGAAAAAGTATTCCTAAAACTGAAATAATTAATTCTTACCAGATAATGTTATTTAAAACGGTCAGATTTTTCCTTTACTTAAGCCTATGTATTGTTCCAATTGCGGGTTGGATGACATTATCGAGTTTTACTGATAATTTCCAAGTTTTATCGTTAAATTTACCGCTTTTGAGCACTGTTTGGGGGAGTGACTATATTGCAGATGCGCATCAATTTTTAGGGAATCTCTTTATTGCACTCGTGGGTTTACATGCCTGTGCGGCATTGATTCACCACTTCATTTTCAAAGATAATGTCTTAAAAAGTATGCTTTTTAAAAAATGATGTGATTTAGAGGCTATCTGATGGTTGCCTTTTAGATTCGTCTAGCTTTTTTATATTATGAGTATTTCATAGTCACAGAGCAGATGATAAAAGATGAGCCGAAAGAGCAGATGCAGTATACTGTGCTGGTCGAAAAAGTGATGAATTCATATGTATATTGGTCCGTATCAACTGTCAAATAATTTGATTGTTGCTCCGATGGCAGGCGTAACTGACCGCCCATTTAGGTCTCTGTGCAAATACTTTGGTGCAGGGCATGCTGTCAGTGAAATGATGGCATCAGATCAAACATTACGGATGAGTAAAAAAAGCTTATATCGTGCTAACTTTGATGGTGAATTGGCACCGATTTCAGCGCAAATTGCGGGATCAGACCCTAAAGATTTGGCTGAAGCTGCACGATATCAGGTCTCAAATGGTGCTCAAATTGTGGACATTAATATGGGGTGTCCTGCCAAGAAAGTCTGTAATAAGCTGGCGGGTTCTGCACTTTTAAAAGATGAAGACTTGGTGGCTCGAATTTTGGATGAAGTTGTGGCTGCAGTTGATGTACCTGTCACACTTAAAACTCGTTTGGGTTTTTTGAATGGTCATGAAAATATCTTACGTGTAGCGAAACGTGCGGAAGAGGCGGGTATTGCCGCGTTGGCGTTGCATGGGCGCACCCGTGAAGACATGTATTTGAATACGGCTCGTTATGATTTGATTAAAGAAGTAAAACAGCTCATTCGTATACCAGTGGTTGCCAATGGGGATATTGATAGTCCAGAAAAAGCCAAATATGTACTCGATTATACCGGTGCAGATGCAATTATGATTGGTCGCGCTGCGCAAGGGCGTCCATGGATTTTTCGTGAGATCGCACATTATTTGGAGACAGGTGAACATTTGGCTGCACCAAGTATTCAAGAAGTAAAAGAAGTTCTACTTGGACATCTTGGCGAATTGTATGCATTTTATGGGGAATACTCTGGCTGCCGAATTGCACGTAAACATATTGCTTGGTACACCAAAGGTTTACGTTCAAGTAATGAGTTTCGTCAGAACATGTACAAAGTGGAAAGTACAACTGAACAATTTAAAGTGGTCGCAGACTACTTTGACCAATTACTTATTCATGGTGAAACCATGAATGACGTACAAGTTGAACAGGTCAATTTATTGGAAACTAAATAAATAAAGCTCCATTTATGGAGCTTTAAGTGAATAATATGACTTAATAGCTGACTTGTTGCATTTCAACCAACAGTTGGTTAATTAAGTCAGGTGCTTCCATGGCACGAATTTGAGAAACATTCGTGCCTGCCCAAAATGCACCAAAACCTTGATCACCTTGTTTAGTCGCTGCGGCATGTAATTGTTTCCCTAGATCATAACAGTATGGGTATGCAGCAACTGCAGGGCGGTTCGGTAGATCAATCTGGGTATGCCAGTGACCCAGTAAACCGCGCGCAGGGCGACCTGAAATACTGGCACTTATTTGTGTGATGTGCTCATGGAAAAGTGCATGACGGTAGGCCTCATTGGCATTCGATGTTTTGCATTGTACGAAAGCTGTTCCCAACTGTACCGCACTCGCGCCGAGGCTTAACATCTGCTGAGCCTGTGTACCATTCATAATGCCACCCGCAGCAATAATCGGGCACCGACAGTGCTGCGTCAGTAATTGTACGAGGTCGACCGTACGTATTGCACTATCAAAATGTTCATTAAAAATCCCGCGGTGCCCACCTGCTTCTATGCCTTGAGCAATAATAAAATCAATCCCTGCTGCTTCAATGGCCCGTGCTTCCGCTAAGTTGGTTGCAGAAACCATGGTTAAAATGCCAGCTTCTTTTAGCGCCTGTATTTGGTGCGGATGCGGAACACCGAAGTGAAAACTGACGGCTTTAGGGCGAGTTTCAAGTACGACATTTAAAAAGTCATCATTGTCCAAAAAGCTAGGATAAATACAGTGCAGTTGCGTGGGTGGTTCTGCATCGTATTGTTCAAAATTAGGTCTTACAAAATCAATCCATGTTTGTGCGATAGCTGGATCAAGTTCGACACTTTGATGACAGAAAAAATTAACTTGAAAAGGTTGTTCGGTCAGTGCTTGGGTTTTTAAAATTTGGCTACGTGCGGTTTCTGCGGTGTTTGCACCTAATCCAAGTGAGCCTAGCCCGCCTTGATTTGAAACCTCCGCCGCAAGCTCTGGTGTAGAAACACCAGCCATCGGTGCAAGGAAGATAGGATGTTTAATTTCAAGACGTTCTAATAATAAAGACATGTACTTGCTCCTTTTACATATAGACACTTTGCCCAAGCACTGCAAAATTGGCAAATAATATTCAGTATTTTCTCGAAAAATATCTAAAGCAATCACGTTTATTTTTTGGTTTTTAGCGACAGGCCATGTCGTTGGGTATGTGTATTAGTAATGCTTTTAGTCTGAAATTTTTTATACTTTTATTTTAGATTTTACCGAGGATCGTCATGACCGATCGTATCCGTGAAAAGCTACAGATTTTAGCTGATGCAGCTAAATATGACGTGTCCTGTTCGTCCAGTGGTAGCAATCGTAAAAACAAAGGCAAAGGTTTGGGGAACACAGGAAACGGTATCTGCCATAGTTATACAGAAGATGGTCGTTGTGTTTCATTGCTTAAAATTCTATTTTCAAATGTCTGTATTTTTGATTGTTCGTACTGTGTTTCTAGACGCTCTAATGATGTCAAACGAGCCGCGTTTACCGTACAAGAAGTGGTGGATTTAACCATCAACTTTTACCGCCGCAATTATATTGAAGGTTTATTTCTCAGTTCAGGTATTTTTAAATCAGCTGATTTCACTATGGAGCGAATGCTACAAGTGGTGAAAAAGTTACGCCTTGACGAGAACTTTAATGGTTATATTCATCTAAAAACGATACCAGGTGCTTCCCAAGAGATTATTACCGAGGCGGGCTTATATGTAGACCGCATGAGTATTAACTTGGAAATGCCGACAGAAGTTGGTTTAAAACAGTTTGCACCTGAGAAATCACATGCAGAAGTACAAAAGGACTTAGGCATTGTACGCGATCGCTTAATTCAGTTGACGGATGAACGGCGTGTGATTCGGCATGTACCGAAGTTTGTACCAGCGGGACAAACCACCCAAATGGTAGTGGGCGCACATCAAGAAACAGACAAAGATATTATTTTAATGGCAGATCACCATTACAAAGTGTATCAGCTCAAACGAGTGTATTTTTCAGGCTATATTCCAATCAATGAACAGGAAAAAATGCTTCCTGTTGTGGGTTCTGCTCCGCCATTATTAAGAGAAAATCGGCTGTACCAGTCGGATTGGCTCATGCGTTTCTATGGTTTTGATGCGCAGGAAATCGTGAATGATCAGCATCCGAATTTAGATTTGGACATCGACCCGAAGCTAAGCTGGGCACTGCGTAACCCTGAGCATTTCCCTGTTGATATTCAACATGCAGACTATCGTATGATTTTACGTGTTCCGGGTATAGGTGTTCAATCGGCTAAAAAAATTGTGCAAGCTCGCCGTTTTGGGCAGATTCATATCGATCAACTAAAGCGTATGGGCGTTGCTTACAATCGGGCACAGCATTTTATTCGCTGTGCAGATACGCCAAAGTTTAAAAAAGAACAACCAGCGAACCAGATTCGGCAGCACATCTTGCAATCGGGGCAATCTAAATATCAAAAACAGCTTTCACCTCAACTGGGCTTCGGTTTTTAGTATGTCGATATATCGCTTTGAACGAACAGTGACTGGACTACTGAGTTGTGTATATAGAAGCTTTCAGTTTAAAGATTTTGACGTCAAGCTTGCATCTAATAATTCCCAAGCCAGCTTGTTTGATGAGTGTATTGAGGTTGCTTCAAATGACGAACACGCAGAGCGAGTTTGGCGAGGGTTAAAGCAAAAAATTACGGCTGAAAGTCTACGATTTTTTTATTATTGCTTTCTGTCTGAGCAGGAGGAGGCACATCAACATCTTTTTAATTTCTGTATCTATGTGTTTAAAAATACACATTCTGTAGATCGTAACTATGCGCATGCGGATATATTGGCTGTTTCGCAGTGGGCCAAGCAAGTGGGCAGAGAAAAGCACCGTATGGAAGCTTTTGTCCGCTTTAAAAAATGTCAGGATGGATTGTTTTTAAGTTTGGTACAGCCAGATTTTAATGTTTTACCGCTGATAGAACGACATTTTAGAAACCGATATCAAGATCAAAGATGGTTGATTTATGATGAAAGAAGAAATTTTGGAATTTATTATGATTTGACAGCTGTGCATCAGGTGAAGATGGATGTGAATCAAATTGATCATGCACACAAAGTCGGACACAGTCAGTCCTTTAGTGTTGAATTAGATGATGATGAGCTGCTGTATGACCAGTTATGGAAAGATTATTTTAAAAGTATCAACATCGAGGCAAGAGCAAATATCAAACTACATGTGCAATATGTTCCTAAACGCTACTGGCGTTATATGAATGAAAAAACAATCTAGCGAGATGTAAGTAAGGCGTTGACTCATCATTTTCTATGATGTTTTGGGCTGTTATGGGAAGGGGAATAGACGTTAAGCAATTCATGCTAATTAAAAAATAAGCTGTTGCACCTGTAGAATTGAACTTCAATCATCAGTAATAGTGCATCTGAGTAGTGCAGAGAAAAATGTGCAAGCTTAAAGTTGATGGTAAATGATGCTGTAAATAGTAAAAAGCCCATTCAATCCATGGACTTTTTACATTTTAAATAGGTAGTCTGCTATCGCTTTTCGTGTTGTTGACGTTAAACATGCACATTAAATAGGGAGCCAATCCAACTGGCAAACAGCATCGCAAAAATTCCCCATAGTGTCACACGAAATGCACCTGTCCACATAGAAGTCCCAGAAAAGTAGCTCGATAAAGCCCCTAAACCGAATAACGATAGTACCCCTGTGAGTGCAACTGACTGAGTCAGATAACCTTGAGGGCTTAAGAGAATGGCCAACATAGGAAACAGAGCACCTAGTGAAAAGGCTAGGGCAGAAGAACCCGCGGCTTCAAGCGGCTTGGCACTGGTATTTTCATGGATGCCTATTTCATCACGAGCATGTGCAGACAGTGCATCATGTGCGCTGAGTTGTACTGCGACTTCATGTGCCAGTTTGGGTTCTAGTCCACGTTGTATATAAATTTGGGTCAGTTCTTTAAGTTCTAAGTGCGGGTTCTTATCTAATTCTCGGGCTTCATGTTTTAAATCGGCTTCTTCAATATCCGATTGAGACTTCACCGAAATATACTCACCCGCAGCCATAGAGCTTGCACCTGAAATAAGCCCGGCAATACACGTGATGAGTAAGGTATGGCTGGTTGCACCACTGGCTGCCATCCCCATAATCAAACTGGTCACTGAAATGATGCCGTCATTGGCACCCAATACCGCTGCACGTAGCCAACCAGTACGATGAATTAAATGAGGTTCAACATGGTGAGAGTAGGACATGACGATAGATCATCCTCAAATTTTAAAGTTATGATTTATTTAATAATGCATGTTTCCTCTACTATAGCACAGCCCATAAAAAAGCCTCCGAGTGGGAGGCTTTTTTAAGCTTAGAAATATTATTGTGCTTTTTCTTTCACATTAGCAGCGCCTTGTTCTACTGCACCAGCAACATGAGCTGTTGCTTCTTTAGAGGCATTTTTAACATCTTCAGCAGCAGCTTCAGTTTTCGCAGCAGCTTCGTCAGCGGCAGCACCAATTTTTGCAGCTGCTTCATCCGCTGCTTTTTGAGTGTCAGATACTGCTTCACTAGTCGCGCTATTAATATCATGACCTGCTTGTTCAGCAGCATTTTCAAGGTGTTCACCTGTCGTTGCACCTGTTTCAGGTGCTTTTTCTTTTGAACAACCCACTAAAACAACAGCAGCAGCAAGACCTAAAGCAATAAGTAATTTATTCATTTTCATATCCTTTTCGTTTTATACCCAAAAGTAGGGGTTGGGCAAAATATAATCTACTTTGAATGTAAAGCAGACTGCATTATTGTTAAAAAAATGTAATTTTTTATAAAAAACAGCGTGATAAAAAGGCTTATAAGCTGAGTTGCCTATAAGCCTATAGCAGGGAAGCGTCTGAGAGGATTACACGCCAGAACGAATAATGTAATCAAAAGCAGACAGAGATGCTTTCGCGCCTTCACCTGTGGCAATGATGATTTGCTTGTATGGCACAGTCGTACAGTCACCTGCGGCAAATACACCTTTGACATTGGTTTCGTTGCGATCGTTAATCACAATCTCACCACGGTTTGAAAGCTCAACAGCAGTCTCTTTTAAGAAATCAGTGTTTGGTAATAAACCAATTTGCACAAAGATTCCTGCAAGCTCAACCGTATGTTCTACATCAGTTGCACGGTCTTTATATTTCAATGCTGTCACTTGCTGACCATCACCCACAACTTCAGTTGAGAGTGCATTCAGGATCACCGTAGTGTTAGGCAAGCTATGCAATTTGTCTTGCAACACTTGGTCGGCACGTAGTTTGGTATCAAACTCAACCAAAGTCACATGTTCTACAATCCCAGCAAGATCAATCGCAGCTTCGACACCTGAGTTCCCCCCGCCAATTACTGCTACACGTTTGCCTTTAAACAGTGGACCATCACAGTGTGGGCAGTAGGCAACACCGCGGGTACGGTATTCTGCTTCGCCCGGCACATTCATTTCTCTCCAACGTGCACCTGTTGAAAGGATGACCGTTTTAGATTCAAGCTTCGCACCATTTTCTAAAGTGACTTCAACCAAGCCATTTGCTGTCTCATCCGCACCTTTGATGTTAGAGACACGTTGTAAGTTCATGATGTCCACACCATACTCACGTACATGTGCTTCCATTTCAGCAGCAAACTTCGGCCCTTGGGTCTTTTGAATCGAGGTATAGTTTTCAATGTCCATGGTATCCATGACTTGACCACCCATACGTTCAGCCACGATCCCTGTTTTAATACCTTTACGTGCTGCGTAGATGGCAGAAGTATTTCCCGCAGGGCCACCACCAATCACTAAAACATCAAAAGCATCTTTGGCATTGAGTTTTTCAGCTTCTTTGACTGCTGAATTGGTATCCAGTTTGGCAATAATTTCTTCCAAGGTCATACGGCCTTGACCGATATGGTTATTGTCTTGGAAGACCATCGGTACAGCCATGATTTTGCGTTCTTCAACTTCGTCTTGGAAGAATGCCCCATCAATCATAGTTGCTGTCGTGCCTGGATTGTAAATGGCAATCAGATTTAAGGCTTGCACCACGTCTGGACAGTTATGACAGCTTAAAGAGACAAATACGTCAAAGTCAGACTGAATACCCAAAGCTTTGATTGAAGCCAAAACTTCATCCGATACTTTGGGTGCATAACCAGAGGTTTGTAACAATGCCAAGATCAAAGAGGTAAACTCATGCCCCATTGGTAAACCAGCAAAGAAGACACGCGGTTGTTCACCGGCTTTTGCCACACCAAAGCTGGGTGCACGTGAGTTTTGACCATCAAAACGTGCAGTCACCAGTGGAGACAGTGCTGCAACTTCTTCAACCAATTCTTTGATTTTGTCTGATTTCTCAGAACCGTTCAAAGTCGCAACCAATTCAATCGGACCTTCTAGACGTTCAAGAAGTGTTTTTAATTGAGCTGAAGTATTTTGATCTAACATTGTTAAGCTCTCCAAAGCAGTCTATAAAATTATTTGATAGAAGAATCATAGAGTAAATCTGAAAATAGATAAAACAGTTTGTTTTTATTTTTGTAATCGATTTTATAGATTTAAAGATATTTTCTTCAATCATTTCATAAAGCTATATGGGGGATTTAAATGATTTTTCAAGTGATTTGCAGTTTAAGCATTATAAATTAGGTATGATCAAGACAGTTAAAAAATAGGGAAGCAAGCGATGCAATTACAGCGCGGTATCTATCAGCATTATAAAGGGCAACTGTATCAAGTTTTACATGTAGCGACGCATAGTGAAACCGAAGAAAAACTGGTGGTTTATCAGTGTTTATATGGTGATTATTCGATTTGGGTACGTCCACTTGCCATGTTTACTGAAACGGTAATGCTAGAAGATGACCGTGAGGTTGAGCGCTTTAAACTGATTCAAGAAGTATAAACAACGCTAAGTAAAGTAGAGGGGGATTGGATGATGCATGCAGAATTTTTGAGTAAAGTATCGGCTTTATATCAACGCTTTCAAGAACATGACAGTACGCAAGCAGATCGTATTGCGCGCTTTCGCAATATTGAGCCTGAGTCTGCACAATTTTTGGCGCAACTGGTGCATATTCAACAGCCTGAGCAGATATTAGAAATAGGTACATCAACAGGTTACTCAACCTTATGGTTGGCTTATGCTGCGCAACAAGTGAATGCTCGATTAACCACTTTAGAAATTGATGCTGAGAGAAGTCAACAAGCCGCTAGCCATCTTGCGGATTTCAATTTATCCAATGGTGTTGAGTTTTGGGTGGGTGACGCAGCTGAATATTTGAAGCAGTCGCAAGCCATCTTTGATTTTATATTGCTAGATGCTGAGCGTGATGCTTATGTCGACTATTGGCCAGATTTGAAACGGCTGATGTGTGTTTCACGCGGAGTTTTGGTGGTTGATAATGTTCTATCGCATGCAGATCAAGTCATGGACTTCATCGCGCTTATTCAGCAGGACGAGCAGTTTAGCCTGTCTACATTAGCGATTGGTGCGGGCTTGTTGGTGGTGACGTGGAATCATGAAAAACAATCAGGATAAATCCTGATTGTTTGAGATTCAAAAATTAATGAATACTTAAGTGCGTAAAGTGCAAATCATATTCTAAATATTTATGAACAAAGGCTGTTTTATTATTACATCGAACTAAGTTGTTATAAATAAATTCAGGCACAGGGTGGTACAGCTCGCCTGAACCATCGGCATAGAAAATTTTTAAATAGCGTGTGGAAGCGTTGTATTTCCAAGATGTTACCGCAATTGTCCCCATAAGCGACTCCCCATCATTTACATGGAATCACAGCAATGTGGCTGCTTAATTTAAACTTATGCCAAACTTAAAAAGTGAAGTATTACAGTTTTGTAAATAAAAAAACCGTACATAAAGTACGGTTTTTTAAGTGATCAATTAACGCATTTTCGCAAGGAAACGGCCTACTCGGGTAATGGCTTCACGTAGTTCATTTTCAGCAGGTAAGAACACCACACGGAAGTGATCTGGTGTTGGCCAGTTAAAGCCTGTGCCTTGAACCAGAAGTACTTTTTCCGTACGAAGTAGATCAAGCATCAGTTTTTCATCATCCTGAACTGGATAGATTTCTGGGTCCAATTTCGGGAAGCAATACATTGCGCCTTCAGGCTTAACACATGATACACCTGGAATGTCATTCAACATTTGCCAAGCAATATTACGCTGCTCGTATAAACGACCACCCGGACGAATTAAATCATTGATTGACTGGTAGCCGCCTAAAGCAGTTTGAATGGCATACTGTGCTTGGTGGTTAGCACATAAACGCATAGAAGCGAGCATGTCTAAACCTTCAATATAGTCGACTGCACGCGACTTATCGCCTGTGATGGCCATCCAGCCTGAACGGTAACCCGCAATACGGTATGCTTTAGATAAACCATTGAAAGAGATACAGAGTTGGTCACCAGCTAATGCCGCTACAGAAACATGCTCAATACCGTCATAAACGATTTTGTCGTAAATTTCATCTGCAAACAAAATCAAATCATGCTTTTTAGCTAATGCAACGATTTGCTCAAGCACATGACGTGGATAAACTGCACCTGTTGGATTGTTTGGATTAATAATCACGATACCACGGGTGCGTGGTGTGATTTTACTCTCCATATCTATAATATCGGGATACCAGAAGTTTTCTTCATCACATTTATAGTGAATAGCTGTACCGCCTGATAAATTCACCGCAGCCGTCCAAAGCGGATAGTCAGGCATCGGCACGAGCATCTCGTCACCATCATCTAACAAGCCTTGCATCGCCATCACGATCAATTCAGAGACACCATTTCCGATATACACGTCATTAACATGCATATCTAAAATGCCTTTTTGTTGATAGTACTGACAGATCGCTTTACGCGCAGGGAAAATCCCTTTTGAGTCGGTATAACCTACTGCATTTGGTAGGTTTAAAGCCACATCATTAATAATTTCTTGAGGTGCTTCAAAGCCAAACGGTGCAGGGTTGCCAATATTGAGTTTGATAATTTTATGACCAGCTTCTTCCATTTCATTGGCCGCTCGTAACACTGGCCCACGAATGTCGTAGCATACATGCTCAAGCTTAGACGATTTTTTTATTTCGCGTGGGGTTTGGAGAGTGTTCGGCATTTTGATGTTCTCGGAAAGAGTGGAGGTCACTTTTGCATAACGATATAAATAACTTTTAAATGTTTCTGTTGTTACTAGGTCTAGATCATGTTCATCTCTAAGTAAAGCAACAATTTTTTCATGCGTAAATCCTACCTGTTGATATTGTTTAATCACAGGCAGTAGATGTTTAAAAATAACGCTCTTTTTTTGCGACATTTTTTAATCCTAAGCAAGAATGTCTATAAGAGTAACATTAAAATTGCTTCCAAAAAAGCATTTAAGAAATAAAATTGCTCACCATGTTTTTAAATTTGCTTGCTTTTTGCTTTTATTGGGATTATTGGTCTTTTGTAAATTGTGAATTAAACACTAGAAATTTTAAGATGAATCACGTAAATATGGGATTATCCTATTTTAAATAGCAAGATAGAAAGGGACCTAATCATGGGAAAGCTCAGTAAAACAGACCGAGAATGGCAAAGAGAGTTATCACCAGAGGAATTTCGCATTACGCGACAAAAGGGGACGGAGCCAGCTTTTACAGGTAAATATTGGAATACTAAACAAGCAGGGACTTACGTATGTCGCTGCTGTGGGACACCTTTATTTATTTCTGAAAATAAATATGACAGCGGTTGCGGATGGCCAAGTTTTTATAAGCCCGTAAATACAGCTGTTATAGAAGAGCATCAAGATACTTCACATGGCATGGTGCGTACAGAGATTGTATGTCATCACTGTGATGCTCATTTAGGCCATGTTTTTACAGATGGACCTGAGCCTACAGGTTTACGTTACTGTGTAAACTCGGCTTCATTAGAACTAGAAACACAAGAAAAAAGTGATGAGGATACTTATCCATGACAAACATTTATCAGTTTGAAGCGGAATTGTTAGATGGGAAAAATAAATCTTTTGCTGACTATGAGGGCGAAGTGTTGCTCATCGTCAATACGGCCAGTAAATGTGGTTTTACACCGCAATTTGCTGGACTAGAAAAAATTTATGAGCAATATCATGCACAAGGGTTTGAGGTGTTAGGCTTCCCTTGTAATCAGTTTGGGGGGCAAGATCCGGGTAGCAATGAGCAAATAGAAACGTATTGTCAGAAAAACTATGGGGTGACTTTTCCCATGTTTTCCAAAGTTGATGTTAAAGGCCCTGAAGCCCACGCCATATTCCGTTATTTAACCAATAACAGCAAAGGGATTCTCGGCAGCGGCATTAAGTGGAATTTTACAAAATTCTTGATTGGTAAAGATGGCAAAGTAATTAATCGATATGCGCCAACCACCAAGCCTGAAGCCATTCAGGCAGATATTGAAAAAGCATTACAACAATAATCTGTTGATGTGTCGTCAGTGATGAAAGAGCAAGGCGCTTCAGTTGAATTTTGGAGTGATCCCGCGCATGCCTTATGTGGAAACACGTCGGGCATGTGCAAGTCGTACTTGTTATAAAGCCCATAGTCATCCGACATTTTCAATTGGAGCGGTGGATCAAGGCAACAGTATTTTCACTAGCCATTTCGGTGGAACGCAACAAATAGACGCGGGTACTTTGGTATTGGTTCCTGCATATGTAGAACATGCGTGTAATCCTGTTCCAGATCTGGCTTGGAGCTACCAAATGATGCATTTAGATGCACATTAGTTGAATCAGTTATTACAAGAAACAGCACATAAAGATACTTATCAAGACATACCGCAGTTCAAACCCGTGCTGTATAAACAGCCTAAGATGTATCATGACTTTAGTTGTCTTAACAGTCAATTATTTGATACTTCACTGTCTTATTGGGAAAAAAACAAAGCTTAATCACAACACTTACTGAGCTTTTATTTCCATATATTCAGCTAGAATTGCTTGCTCCTCAACACTATGCACAGCAAGAGTTTAAGCAGCTTTTATCAATGATTCAGGATGCTGACGTGTTTTTATCATTAGAGCAAATGTCGCAAGAAGTCCAGTTGAGTCGGTATGCCATATTCGGCTATTTAAATCATCTTTAGGTATGACGCCGCACGCTTATCAATTGAATCATAAAATTAATGATGCACGCATCTTTTTAAAACAAGGCATGGATATAGCGCAACTGAGTTATATGCTGGGCTTTAGTGATCAAAGTCATTTTCACCGTGTTTTTAAAAGTTTAACGGGTACAACGCCTAAGCTCTATCAAAAGCAACATCGCGCAATTTTATCCAAGAGTTGATCTTAATCCGTCATTAGGCTTGTCTCACTTTTAAAGAGAGACAAGTGATGGAGCTTTTTATTGTTATTGCTGTGACGCATTTTGTGGCTTTGCTTTCTCCTGGCCCTGATTTTTTCTTGATTCTGATGACGGCATTAAACAGTGGTCAAAGAAGGGCACGATATACAGTTTTCGGTATTGTAGCTGGAAATACTTTTATTCTAGCGCTGATTTTTACTTTACTGGGGTGGCTTGGGCATATTCATGCTTATGTTCTGATATTGCTACGCGGATTAGGTGTTGCTTATTTATTGTATTTGTCTATGCAGTGTTTTCGCTATACACATCATGAAAATGTTGAATTTCAAGCGCATGACCCCACGCCTTATCAAACTAGAATTCTATGTTTTACTCAAGGTTTACAGTCAAGTTTGCTGAACCCTAAAAATATGATGTTCTATAGTAGTTTGGTATTACTGGTTTATTCAAAATTTGATGTTTATACCTTGCTTTTAATGAGTCTCTGGATGGTGAGTATGGTTCTGATGTGGAATCTATTGTTGCTTAAGTTATTGAGTTGGAAGCGCTGGAATCATTTTTTAACCCAGCGACTCAACTGGATTTATAAGATGTCAGGGTGCTGCTTTGCATTTTTTGCACTGGTTTTGCTATTAGATGGACTTATAATATGAAAATCTTAAAGTAAGACTCAATGGGTTGTCTGACGTCATAAGTTATAACAATGGAATAATTAATTCTCATTTGAATTTACAATTTAAATGAGAATTAAATCAGTTTGATTAAGACCAATTCTCATTTACTATCAGGCTCGAATTTTAGATTGATGAAAAAGGGTAGGAAATGGTTAAGCTGAAACCATTGGTGTTAATGATGGCATGTGTATCTGGGTACAGTATTTCACATGCTGCCGAAGCTCCAGTAGTCGTTGAATCTGACTCATCATCTCAGGCGAGTAATGTTGCCGCTTTGGAAACAATCCGTATAGTTGCAAGTGCTGATGCTTCTGCAAATGGTTTAATGGAAGCTTTCGCTGGTGGTCAGGTTGCAAGTGGCGGCCGAGTTGGGATTTTTGGGAATCAAAAAAATCTTGATACGCCATTTAATTTAACTAGCTATACCGATTAATATATTCAAGAGCGTCAAGCAAAGAGTGTTGGGGATGTGCTAAAAGCAGATCCGAGTGTACGTGTTGGGCGAGGATATGGTAATTTTCAAGAAAACTACTATATCCGTGGTTTTAACTTAGGGTCAGATGACACTGCTTATAATGGTTTATATTCAATATTACCGCGTCAATATATTCCAACAGAACTTTTTGAGCGTGTGGAAGTATTAAAGGGTGCCTCATCGTTTTTAAACGGTGCTATGCCAAGTAATGGTGGGATCGGTGGAGCAATCAATCTTCTACCAAAACGAGCAGGAAATGAGCCATTAAATCGGGTAACTGTAGGTACAGATTTTAATGGTGGCTATATCTCAAATGATATTTCACGACGTTTTGGTGAAGATCAGCAATTTGGAGTACGAGTAAACACCGCCTACCATGATGGAAATACGTCTGTTGATGATGAAAAGAAATCATTAGGGCTTGCTACTATTGGACTAGATTATAGTGGTGAGGGCCTACGCCTTTCGGGTGATATGGGCTATAGCAACAATCGCTTAAATGCAACGCGACCAAATGTAACATTGGGTGCTGGGTTAACGTTGGTACCAAAGGCTATTGATAGTTCTAGTAATTATGCTCAAAAATGGTCTTATTCAAATGAAGAGAATATTTTTGGAAGTTACCGTGCGGAATATGATTTTAATGATGCACTAACTGCATATGCAGCATATGGTTTCCGTCATGGCGAAGAACAAAACTCACTGGCAAGCTACACATTAAGAAATGCTTCAACAGGTGCTAGTACACTCTACCGTTTTGACAATGCTCGTGTAGACATGGTCAATACAGGTGAGGTTGGGGTACGTGGAAAGTTCGATACAGGTTCAATTAAACATAATTTAGTTGTTTCTGGATCAGCATTTCAACTAAATACGAGAAATGCCTATTTTATGGATTCAGGGAATCCATTGAACTCTAATATTTATCATCCTATTCAACATGACCGACCTGCTGCTTTAACACCAGCATTCTCAGGTGGAGATATGGATAGTCCGAAATTGACCACTCGGACGCGCTTAAGAAGTGTTGCTATTGGGGATAATCTGACTGCATTAGATGATAAATTAATTATCATGTTGGGTGCGCGTTATCAGCAGATTCTCCAAGATACATATAATTATTCTCAAGTGAAAACAGGGGCATATGATGAGAGTAAATGGACGCCTGCACTTGGAGTAACCTATAAAATTACTCCAGAAGTTTCAGTTTATGCCAACTACATTGAATCTTTAGCGAAAGGTCTAACAAATACAACTGGTGGTGTGACCACATCGATTAAACCGTTTGTGGCTGAACAGAAAGAAGTAGGTGCCAAATATGAAAATGACCATCTTGGGGTGACATTAAGTTTATTTGATATTAATAAACAACGTGGCATTATGCAAAATGGTGTATTTAGTGATTCTGGTGAATACGTTCATCGGGGGGTAGAACTGAGCAGTTATGGAAAGCTTACAGACTCCTTGACTGTTTTAGGTGGTGTAACGTGGATGCATGCGACGCAAGAGAATACTGGCTCAGCTACTTATGATGGAAATTATGAAGTAGGGGTTCCAAAGTTTCAGGCGAACCTAGGCACAAATTGGAAATTACCACTCCCGCAAGATATTTCTTTAAATGCCCAATTGACTTATACAGGTTCAACTTATGCAAGTTTGGACAATAATTTGAAAGTTAAGGATTGGACTACGCTTGATTTAGGTGCAAGTTATAGAACTCAGTTTGGTCAAACCCCAACAACATTTAACTTCCTTGTGAATAATGTATTTGATCAGGATTATTGGGGTTCTGTTGGTCTATATGACAATATTAACAATACAAGCAACACTAATAATGGCTATTTAGTTGCTGGTTTACCTCGTACATTCATGCTTAGTGCATCATTTGATTTTTAATCGAAGAAAAAAAAGAAAACCTCCGCTACAGGAGGTTTTCTTTTTTAGATGAACTTATTTATAAAATTGCTTTTAAGCGCGAAATGACTTGCTCACACTGTGCAAGATCGGCGACTAGAGCAAGACGCACATGGTTTTCGCCTGGGTTGCCTTGCTCAGTATTGCGTGACAAGTAACGCCCTGGAAGTACTTTGACATGTGCTTTCTCCATCAGCATTTTTGCAAAAGTTTCGTCATTATCTACTTTTAACCAATAGTAAAAACCTGCATCTGGTTTTTGTAGGGGCAGTATATGGCCCAATTCCTTTTGAAATAAATCAAATTTTGCACGATATTGCACACGATTTTCTTCAACATGCGCTTCGTCATCCCATGCTGCAATCGAAGCCAATTGGTGCTGTACAGGCATCGCCGCACCATGATAGGTACGGTATTGTAAATAAGGCTTGAGTAAAGCTGCATCACCAGCGACAAAGCCAGAACGCATACCCGGTAAGTTTGAGCGTTTAGACAGTGAGTGGAATACGACACAGTTTTTGTAGTCGTCTCGGCCTATTTCAGCACAAACTTCGAGTAGGCCCACAGGTGCAGTATCAAACCAAAGCTCTGAATAGCATTCATCCGATGCAATCACAAAACCATATTGGTCTGAAAGTTCGATTAATTTTTTGAATTGTTCTTTTGATAAAACCGCACCTGTTGGGTTACCAGGTGTGCAAACAAATAACAGGGCTGTTTTCTCCCAGACTTCAGCAGGCACAGCATCAAAGTCACCGAGATAACCATTTTCTTCGGTGCAATTTACAAAATACGGTTTTGCCCCAGCAAGTAAGGCTGCACCTTCATAAATTTGGTAGAACGGGTTAGGCATAACCACATAAGGCGCATCTTCACGATTTACCAATGCCTGCACAAAAGAGAAAATTGCTTCACGTGTGCCCGAAACAGGCAATATATTGTTTTCTGCACTAATCTGATTGAGTTGAAAACGACGGGTCAGCCAATTTGCAATACTGGTGCGTAATTCGGGTATACCTTTACTGTTTGGATAGGTCGATAAATGCTGAAAATTATCGATAATGGCTTGTTTCACAAACTCGGGTGCAGGATGCTTAGGCTCACCAATCGAGAGTGGAATGAGGGGTAAGTCTGCGGGAGTAATATCCTGAAATAGTTTATTCAACTTTTCAAAAGGATAAGGATGTAAAAGGGATAAACTCGAGTTCATGAAACAAAATACCAGTGTGTATTGTTAATGTTGACCACAGACCTGACTAGAGGCTTCATCTAAGGCTGATTTTAGTTGTGCAGCAAAAGTTTCAGCTTCGGTTTCGGTCATGGGTTGACCATCTTTTTTGGTGACAAAGAAAATATCTTCGGCACGCTCACCTAGGGTGGCAATTTTAGCAGAGTGAATATCTAGACCTTGCATCATAAACAACCCGCCTACTTTGGCAAGTAAGCCGGGATGGTCAAGTGTTGCAATTTCAACCATGTTTTGTTGCAGTGCTTCATTCAGCGTAATATCAACGGTGTTTTCAATGTCGAAATGGCGTAGCTGACGTGGGATGCGACGTTGCATGAGCCCAGGGTATTTATCTGAATTGGCTAAGGCATCTTTTAATGCTGATAGCACTTTTGCTTCACGTTCAGGGTCGGTTAGCAGCGTACCAAAACGGTCAAGAACGACATAAGTGTCTAAGCTAAATGCTTTGGTCGCGGTAATAATACGTGCATCTTGTACGTCCAAATTCATACGATCGAGAATAGCAACCGTTGTTGCAAACAGATTGGGCTGATCTTGGGTATAAATAAAGATTTGTACTGCATCTTGAGCAAATTTACGCTGTGCACGCATCAAAACAAGCGGTTCAGGGTTGTCACCGTGCTGTAAAATAGCACGTGTGTGCCAAGCAATTTCATCGGCAGATTCTTTGAGGAAATATTCATCCCCCAGTTCTTGCCAGACTTTTTCGACATCATCTAGTGCAAACTCTTCGACCAGTTGTTCGCTGGCAGAAAACTTGGTGTCCTCGATGAGCATTTGATAGTCAACAGGACGGCCTAAACCTGAACGAATCACGTCACGTGCATGGGTATAGAGCTGACGCATGAGAGAAGCACGCCACGTATTCCAAAGTGAAGGATTGGTTGCATTGATATCTGAAACAGTCAACGTATATAGATAGTCGAGATGTTCCATATCGCCCATTTTCTCAGCAAACGCTTTAACCACATCGGGGTCAGAAATATCTTTCTTTTGAGAAGTGACAGACATGAGCAAATGGTTTTGAATGAGCCATGCGACAAGGTTGCATTCACGTTCGGTAAAACCATGACTACGACAGAATTCGATCGCATCGCTTGCACCCAGCTCACTATGGTCTCCGCCACGGCCTTTAGCAATATCATGAAAAATGGCAGCCAAATAAACAATGTCACGACGTGCCAGACGTTGGAACACTGAACTGACGACAGGGAAGTCTTTGGCAAACTCAGGGTCTTTGAAACGGTTTAAGTTGCGCAGTAATAATAAAGTATGTGCATCTACGGTATAGATATGGAACAAGTCATACTGCATCAACCCCATAATCTGCCCAAATGCAGGAATATAGTTGCCTAAAACGCCATAACGTTTCATTGCCACCATGGTTTCGTATAAGCGATGCGGGGAGCGAATGATAGCCATAAACAGGGCTTGATGCGCTGGATTATCTCTGTATTTTTGGTCAATGCGTTTAGCCGCCAAAATTAACAAACGTAGCGTACGCGCGCGAATGCCTGTAATTTCAGGTCGATTGGCCAATATATAGAAAATTTCTAAAATAGCACTTGGGTTTTCAGAGAAAATCTTATGGTGTTGAACCGCTAGTTTGCCGTCGACTAGTTTAAAATTTTCATTGATTTCTTCAATGTTACGCTCATAGTTCGGTAGGCGTGGGGTAATCACAGATTCATTGAAATAAGCCAACAGCATTTCATTCAGCGTGGTGACTTGTTGAGCGCTTCGATAATAACGTTTCATGAATTGTTCAATTGGGTAATTCGGTGATTTACCTTCTTCACGCACATAGCCAAACTTTGCGGCAATGTCACGTTGATAGTCGAACAGTAAACGGTTTTCATCACGTTTAGTGAGGCGGTGTAGGTGATGACGAATTTCCCAGAGGAAGCTTTCGGCTTCTTCTAATACACCTAACTCAAACTCCGAAATGAAGCCTAAATGCACCAAGTCATAAATACGGTTGACGCGGAAATGCCGTTTAGCAATCCAACCAATTTGGTTAATGTCCCGAATGCCACCCGGCGCATTTTTAATATCGGGTTCTAGATTACTTTCCGTAAAGTTATGCTGTGCATAGCGTTTGGCCTGTTCTTCCATTTTTGCATCATAGAAGGTTTTGTCTGTCCATGTTTGTGAAACAATGCGACGTGGCCATTTGGCTAAGTGTTCATTGCCCGTAATTAAACGAGATTCGATGAGGGCGGTGGCAACAGTTAAGTCAGAGGTTGCTTGTTCAACACAGTTGGCAATGGTACGTACACTAATGCCGGGCTTGAAATTGCCGACATCCCAAAGTGAGGAAATAAAGACAGAAATGAGTTTTTCTTGTTCTTCGCTAAACTCAACCTCAGACAAGATCATGATGTCTACATCTGAGTAAGGTAGCATCTCTCGGCGACCGTAACCACCGACAGCAAATAAACTTAAGTCTGTCTGATCGAGTTTTGCATATTTCCATAGGAAAATAAGCGCTTCATCGGTCATATTTGAACGCGTTAAAATGACATCGCGGATGGATTGGCCATGATCAAAACTTTCTTGTAATTGATTTTCGACATCACTACGCCATTGATTAATCGCTTTGATGTCGTGATTGCTGCTGACATAGTTAAGCAGTGGAGAAGTATTGATCATGAACCGTATCCGTATATTTTAACAACGCTTAATTTTGATGAACGCTAACCAGTCCAGCAGCTTGTACTGCTAGTTCACGCGCTTGGTCGGTTGTTTCAGCCCGCGCTGTCGCAACGCCCATACGGCGACGTGTAAAGCCTTCTGGTTTTCCAAAAATGCGTAAATCAGTATTTGGGTTTGCCAAAGCAAGATTTAAGCCAGAAAAAGATAAGTTATTTGCATCCACACCTGCATAGATCACGGCACTCGCAGCAACGCTATGACGTGCTGTATTGACAGGCAGACCCAAAATCGCACGTGCATGTAGTTCAAATTCACTTTGGAACTGAGAGGCAAGCGTCACAAGACCTGTGTCATGTGGGCGTGGTGATACTTCACTAAACCACACTTTATCGCCTTTGACAAAGAGTTCTACACCGAAAATACCACAGCCACCCAATGCGATGGTGACTTTATTGGCAATACGCTTTGCTTCGTCAAGGGCCGCTGGTGTCATGGCTTGAGGCTGCCAGCTTTCCACATAGTCACCCGCATCTTGGCGGTGACCAATTGGGTCGCAGTACGACGTTTCAATTTCACCTGTTTCAGGGTTTTTTGAACGTACTGTTAATAGCGTAATTTCAAAATCAAAATCAATTTGAGATTCTACAATGACTGTCCCTTGATTTACACGACCACCTGTTTGAGCATATTTCCACGCAGCATCTACTTCTGAAAATTCTTTTACGCGTGATTGGCCTTTACCAGAAGAGGACATGACTGGTTTAACAAAGTTTGGATAACCAATGTCATCACATGCAGCACGGAAAGATTCTAAGGTATCTGCAAAACGGTAAGCCGATGTCGGTAAGCCCAGTTCTTCCGCAGCTAAACGACGGATGCCTTCACGGTTCATGGTTAAATTGACCGCTTTTGCAGAGGGAATGACTGTTGCAATATTATCTTGTTCGATTTCAATCAATACTTGCGTTGCAATGGCTTCAATTTCGGGAACAATTAAATTCGGCTTAACGTCCTGAATGAGTTGTTTAAGCGCAGTCGCATCTGCCATATTTAAGGTATAGGCATAGTGTGCCACTTGCATTGCAGGAGCATGATCGTAACGGTCAGCAGCATGAACTTCTACACCTAAACGTTGTAAAGAAATCACAACTTCTTTCCCAAGCTCTCCAGAACCCAATAGCAGAACTTTAAATGCTGAAGGCTGAAGTGGAGTACCAATAGTAACGCTCATGTAAATCATCCATGCTTGATTTTATGGGCTTTTAGCATAGCAGAACTCTTAAAAGTCTTCAGGGTTCATTCACATAAATTAATGATATTGTCCAACAATTTTTTTTATAAAGCTGCGCATTCCAAAGTCAAAATTTTCATGCAAAAGGATGCTCAATAAACTTTTCCAATCAAGCTTGAAATGTCTTGCACAGCTGAGCGCTTCAAATAGTAAATCAGATTTTGATGGATGCAAGATATGGGTTAAAAAGGCATAGGAATATAGGTGTAAACCAAACCATAGCTCAGTGCTGCGGTGAGTGTAGCGGGGACAATTTGCTTAAACTTGAAATAAAGTCCAGCTAATACGATAAAGCCGACTAACATGGCAAAACTTTTATTGGGTATATCTAACAGTGGTGGCAAGGTGGCAACCACGAGCATCGAACTGATCGCCGCGATACCAATCGAACCCAATGCAATCTTTAACCATAAAGCACCGCGCTTTTGTGAACCTTGTTGGAACTTTTGAATGACGAAGAATGGGCCAAAGCGTGAAGCAAAATTTGCAATACCCACTACAATGCCGACCAAGATAATTTCGATATTCATGCTTGATCTCCCATATGTTCAGGGTCTGGTTTTTTCAGTACATAGTGTTTAAACAAACCTGCAAATATACCTGAACTGATACCAATAAAAATTGCAGCAGATAAGTCAATAAAATAGCAGGCAATGGCAGATACAAGAATGGTCACAGCCACCACGAAAGTGTGTTTCTTTTCAAATGCTGCCAATAAGAAACTTAAGAACAGTGCAGGTAATAGAAAGTCTAGAGCGGCTTGTAAAAACTGGGGTAAATGACTGACTTGGTCTGCAAACATTCCACCTAGAAAAGAACCTGTAGCCCATGCGAGCCAACTAAACAGACTTAAACCGAGCATCCAAGACTCAGACCACTCTTGGCGACGTTGTGACAGTTTAATCATGCCTGAGGCAAAAACTTCGTCGGTTAGCCCCCATGACCAAATAGCGGTTTTTTTTAAGTTCAGTTTATCTTGAATTAAGTTTTGTAGCGCAGGGCCATAGAGTAAGTGACGAATATCTAGGGCAATCACAGTGAGGGCAGTCATCCAAATAGACGTGCCACTACCCAATAGTGCAACCACTAAAAACTGACTGGCCCCTGCATACATTGAGCAGGATAAAAATAAAGCTTCCCATGCACTAAAGCCAAACTGGGTTGCAGATACACCAAAGGCAAAAGAAACAGGCAGATAGGTAAAGATAATCGCTTGGCTATCCTTAGCCCCTTGCCAAAAGCCAGCAGCTTGTGCAGGAGTGGGATTAAGTTCGGACACAACACACCTTGAAGAAGACTTTATCAATAGGTCAAAATTGATTGTGTATTGTAACTGAATTCACTAGCATAGTGCCCAATTGTTTGTTGAGGCGTTTAACCATGTTGAAGCTCGAATTACGTACTTTAGGGCTGACTGCTATAATTGTAAGCAGTTTACTTTTGCAAGCTTGTGGGCAGTCAGAGCAAGCTCCTGAACAAAAAGTAGAAATTAAGGCTGCGCCAAAAATTACCAATGACGCTACGGAATATGCCCAGCGTGCTTGGGTATTTATCAATGAAGTAGATGGCTTGGTCTATAACAAGCAACTGGATCAGATTGAAGCTAAAGTCCGTCATCCTGCACGTAAACTCAGTACGGACTGGCGTATTAATGTCAAAATGACAGACTCAGTAACCGAAGGAAAATACGCCCTGTGTCGTAAAGCCTTGACCAGTTTAGAAGTGTGGGCACGTGAGACCTTAGACGGTTCATCAAGTGTTGCACAGAAACAGAGCGATTATGAACGTGATAAAGCACAATGTCGGGGCGCAATTGATAACCCAAGTTTAGGCAATACAGACCCTAAAAAAGTGGGTGTCTAAGACCGATATAGTATGACCAAAAGCGAGTTTTAAAAACTCGCTTTTTTATGGTTAGAGCTTTAATGAAAAATATAATAAAAATAGTACATTATCCCAATGCAGTAAAATATCGGAATTGAGTCGAATTTTGAGGGTTCATTTAAAAAATTAGTTGTTGCGATGTTTACATGAGCTGCCTGTCAAACACAGTGACAGCAGTCTCAAGCCGGGGAGACGAATAGCCAAGACATTAGGCCGTGTAGCCATATTTCTATACATTCCTTCTATGTGGATTGCACTCTTAAGGCGCACACTAGATTGTCTATTCTGAGCTATGTGCCATTTTATGCAGCTTTGCATGATCTAAAATTTTTATTTTTTTAAAAGCAATTGCCAGTATTCCTTGTTTTTCTAAGTTTTGAAGTTCTTGGTTAATTGTTTGGCGTGAACACATCAGCATTTGAGCCAGTTGCTCCTGTGATAAATGGATTTCATCATTTGTAATCGACAGATGGTTGCCATAACCGCTTAAAATAAACAGTAAGCGTTGAGCCAGTCGTTGACTGATATTTTGACTTTGGATTGCGATCAGTTCTAAAAAGGCGAGACGTAACTTCTGTGAAGCAAGCTGTGCAATATGAAACCAAAATTCTGGGGTGGCTTGGATAAACGCCTCAACATCGCGTTTAGGTAGATGGAGCAGGGTACTTTTTTGTATAGCAATCGCATCGTGCGAACGCGGTTGTTGATCTATTAAAGAAATTTCTCCAAACCACATAATCGGTTCAGCAATTGCTGCAACTGCTTCTTTACCTTCGATGTCGACATGACCTAAACGAATTGCGCCGTTCAAGACTGCATAGATGCCATCAAATAAATCCCCAGAGCGAAAAACAGCTTGGTCTTTTGCAACGTTAATATATTTGGCATGTTGCACAATATACTGTTGATAGGCGTGTGGTAGTTTGGCGAACCAATTGTTATTGAGTAATTGTTGTTGATGTTGAACTTCCAGCATTCCGCGTCCTTTCGTGATTGATCGAGCAACTTGTCAGGTCGACGACAACTTGATGGGCTGTTTTCCTTTAAAGTTATTCTATATCGTGATCAATATCATGCAATAAGGAAATACAGTATGAGTAAATTAGAAAAATTATTAAGTCAGTATGCAGCTTATCATCTTGATCATAAAAATATCGTGACCCACTTTGTTGGTATTCCGCTGATTGTGTTTTCAATTATGTGCTTAACCGCGAGAGCTGGCATGACTGTGGGCAGTTTTGAAATTACCTTGGCGATGGTTTTGATCTTAGCGAGTATTGTTTACTACCTGAGCTTAGATCGAATTTTTGGTGTGATCATGTTAGTGATCTATGCCATGGCTTATCCATTGGCTTATAAAATTGCACAGTTTGATTTGGGACTTTGGTTAGGTCTCAGTATTGGTATTTTTGTCGTCGGCTGGGCGTTCCAGTTTGTCGGGCATTTCTATGAGAAGAAAAAACCGGCCTTTATGGATGATGTGATTGGCCTAGCCATCGGTCCATTATTTGTTTTGGCGGAAATGGTGTTTATGCTTGGTTTTAGAAAAGACATCGAACAACGCATGTTAGATGAAGCCCGCAAACAGCGTGCTGCAATGGATAATAAACATGTCTCTGTGACATCACATTAACTGAATTTTTTTATACTGTTTTAAGATGTCTTCGCGACTTTGTGTGTATTCGGGCTTGGAGCATGAGCATCTTTATGGGACTTATTAGTCATATCATTGGCTTTCATTGAATCATGCTTGGCCATTTTATCTTGCTTCATGGCTGGATCGTGTTTGACTGTTTTGTCTTGTTTCATTGCCTGATCATGTTTCGCCACGTTCATGGTTGCGACGCACTTACCACCTTTATGATTTGCACCTGTACCACCCGACAGTGTTGTTCCTTGTGGGCATGCAAATGCTGTAGCGCTAAGCATTGTGAATAAACCTGCTGCAATAAATGTGCTGATCTTTTTCATTTTCGTTTGTTCAATGAAGGCATTAGTGCCTGTGATTAAATTAGCGATAATGTAAAAGAATAGAAGTTAGAATATTGTGTGAGATCCAAACGGATCAGGTGTTCATATGTTATTTAATGCTGTTTTTAAGCTTGGTTTAAGCTTATAAAAAACCCGATTGGTATCGGGTTTTTTATATTCGAAACGGCTTATACGTTAAAGCGGAAGTGTAGAACATCACCGTCTTGAACGATGTACGTTTTACCTTCTAAACGCCATTTACCTGCTTCTTTCGCACCTGCTTCACCGTTGTATTGAACGAAGTCGTTATAAGCAACACATTCAGCACGGATAAAGCCTTTTTCGAAGTCAGTGTGGATCACACCCGCCGCTTGTGGTGCAGTTGCACCTACTTTAACGGTCCAAGCACGAACTTCTTGTACACCCGCCGTGAAGTAAGTCTGTAAACCTAAAAGACCGTAGCCTGCGCGAATTACCACGTTTAGACCTGGTTCTTCCATGCCTAAAGCTTCAAGGAACTCAGCCCGGTCTTCATCTTCAAGCAGTGAAATTTCAGCTTCGATTTGGTTGCAAAGCGGGACTACGATTGCATTTTCTTCAGCAGCCAGTTTTTTCACAGCATCTAAATGCGGGTTGTTTTCAAAACCATCTTCTGCAACGTTTGCAATATACATGGTTGGTTTTAAAGTCATTAAACCAAAACCACGAACCAGTTTACGTTCGTCGTCATCTAGGTCAGCTGCGCGAGCAGGTTTACCTTCGTCAAGTAAAGGTAAAATTTTGTCTAAAACCGCTTTGGTTGCAAGTGCTTCTTTGTCGCCACCTTTTGCAGATTTTGCTAAACGAGTCACTGCTTTTGTCACAGTTTCTAAGTCAGCCAGTGCAAGTTCCGTGTTGATGGTTGCGATATCATCAAGCGGGTCAATTTTACCGTTAACGTGAATGACGTTTTCATCTTCAAAACAACGTACAACGTGAGCAATCGCATCCGTTTCACGAATGTTTGCGAGGAATTGGTTCCCCAAGCCTTCACCTTTAGATGCACCCGCAACTAAACCTGCAATGTCCACAAATTCCATCGTCGTTGGAATCACACGTTGAGGTTTTACAATCGCTGTTAATTTGTCTAAACGTGGATCTGGCACAGGAACGATGCCTGTGTTTGGTTCAATGGTACAGAATGGGAAGTTTTCAGCAGCAATAGCAGCTTTAGTCAATGCATTGAAAAGTGTAGATTTACCAACGTTCGGCAAGCCGACAATACCGCAATTAAAACCCATGAAATAACTCACAACGTGTTATATAAAAATTGCCAGTGATTTTACATGAAAGCCATGACAAAGTCAGGTCTCAGGGGAGAAGAATCAAAGTTGTAAATCATGTTGTGGGCAGAACTTCCTCATTTAAGCCTTATGTATGAGCCTTTTAAGCCTTTTCTTTTAATAAAGAAACCAGATTTAAGAGGTCAGTTGCATGTAGATTATTGTCTATGCAAGGACTAGAGTCTTTCAATTGAGCTGCACCATATTCAAAGGGGCGTTCAATATAAGCTGTCCGTAGTCCACAGCCACGCGCTGCGGCAAGGTCATCTTGATGGGTGGCCACCATCATCACTTGACTCGGTGCGACATTGAGAAAGTCTGAGACACCTAAATAGGTTTTGGGAGAAAGTTTGTAGGCTTTGAAATTTTCAGCAGAGAAAATAGTGTCCCAAGGCAATTTTGCGTACTTTGCCAGATCGACCAATAAGCGAATGTTGCCATTTGAAAGGGTGCAAATAATATAATCTTGTTTTAATTGATTGAGTGCTGCGACTGTATCTGGCCAAGGGTTGAGACGATGCCAAATAAAGTTTAAATCCATTTTTTGAGCTTCGGTCAGTGTGGAGATTTGATATTTCGCTAAAAGCTCATCCAAAATGAGACGGTGAATATCATCAATGGAGGTCCACGGCTGCTGACCTGACAAAACCTGATCCATTGCAGGTCGATAGCCTGCTCGCCAGTCTAATGCAAATTGGTTGGCATCAATGTTCAAGGCTAGACTTTTCACTTCTTGAACGATTGAAGAATGCCAGTCCACAACAGTTCCAAAGATGTCGAAAGCGAGTACTTTAATTTTAGGGGAATGATGCATATTGAGGTAGTTATTCTTATTTAGCTTTGAAGATACGTTATAGCTTATTCATTTCTATCTGTATATTGAGAGCTATATTTTCTATGTGAATTTCAAAGAAAAACAATGTTGATTAGACTGCTGTCATAAATCAGAAGCGATTATAAATGGGTAGTGAACTTCATATTGAAACACCCTCCTCAGAAAAAGGAGGGCTAAAAAACTTAAGTGGACAGTATAGTCTCTGCTTTATATGGGAAATGGGATTAAACCTTCCTTTTATCGAGTTGATTTGCCAGATTGTCTCCAATCGCTTGCACACACATCACCAAAATTACGAGCACGACGATCACGGCCAACATGATTTGCATATCAAAACGCTGATAACCATAACGATAGGCAATATCGCCTAAACCACCTGCACCAATGGCACCTGCAATGGCAGAGGAGTTAATCATGGTCACAATGGTCACGGTAAAACCCGCGACAATTCCTGGTAGCGCCTCAGGTAACAACACATGCCAAATGATTTGAGTACGGTTACAGCCGATGGCTTGCGCAGCCTCAATCAACCCTTGATCCACTTCGCGTAAACTGACTTCTGCAATTCGTGCAAAAAAAGGTGTTGCAGCCAAGGTTAAAGGGACAACTGCTGCCCAAACACCATAACTGGTGCCTACAATCCAACGGGTGAGTGGAATGAGGGCCACCATCAAAATCAGGAAGGGAACGGAACGAGTGATATTTACCAACCAGCCTAAACTATGGTTAATACTTTTGGAAGGATAAATGCCATGCTCAGAGGTGCTGACTAGAACCACTGCCATTGGAAGACCAATGAGCAAGGCAAAAAATGCGGATGCGCCGACCATGATTAAGGTATCGATGGTGCCTGTCAGTAATAAATCAATGAGTTGGTCGTGCATAGCCAAGGACCTCTACATGTGTCACATGCGCTTTTAGTTTTTGTAGTAGCGATTGAATTTCTAAGTCCTGTGCGGGAACAGCAATAACCAATGTTCCAATTAAATGGTTTTGGATGGTGTCGACCTGACTTTGATATAAATGCACAGTTTGTGGAAAGTGCTCCAAAATCTGTTTTAAGTCAGGGGGATGATGCGCATCTGACGTCGAGCTAATTTTGAAAATGGCATGTGTATCGAGCTGCGTAGGTTCAGCATTTAAGCGAAAAGGCAAATCGAGTTGTTCTAGATTCAGTAGTTCTTGGGTAATGCCTTGCTGGGGTTGAGAAAACACCGACCAAACTTCACCTGATTCCACAATTTTACCAGCATCGATGACCACCACCTGATCGCAGATTTCCCGAATCACTTGCATTTCATGGGTAATCAAGACAATGGTGATACCCAGCTTTTGATTAATCTCTTTGAGTAGCGACAACACTACAGAGGTGCTTTCCGGATCGAGTGCAGATGTCGCTTCATCACAGAGTAAAATTTCAGGATGGTGGACCAATGCACGAGCAATGCCCACGCGTTGCTTTTGACCACCAGACAGTTGTGATGGGTAATGTTGAGCCTTATCGCTTAACCCGACCAATTGTAAAACTTCGTTGACACGTTGTTCGATGTCTTGTTTGGGATAATTGGCCACTTTGAGAGGCAGTGCGACATTTTCGTAGACTGTTTTGGCAGACATTAAATTGAAATGCTGGAAAATCATACCAATGCGTTGGCGGAGCTGAATCAGCTCAGCATGACTCAATGCCGCCAAGTCTTGCTGATGAATATGAATATGACCTTCACTGATACGTTCTAAACCATTTAAGGTGCGGAGCAGGGAGGATTTACCTGCACCACTTTTGCCAATAATGCCAAACACTTTCCCTGTCGGGATATCGAGGTCAATATTTTTGAGTGCATGCACACTATGACCTTGTACTGCATAGTGTTTGTTTAAGTTACGAATTTTGATATGTGGAATTGAAAAATCCACATGAGAACCAAAGCTGACCATTTTTTTTCTCCTTATTTCCAGCCTTCAAACCACAGACCTTGGCCAAAATCTCGATCTAGAATTTCTTGAACGTGTTTTGAGTTTTGGAATGCTTGCACAAAAGTCGCAAGTTTTTGGTTTTGGTCTGGATAGTCTTTACGTGTCACAAATAAAATGGCGTATTTCTTGTCTATCGGGTCAAGAAAAAGGGCATGATGCGGATCTGTGACCTTGGCCATTTTTAAATAATGCGGGAAGCCAAAAATTAAATCGGCATCATTAAACGCATGGGCAGTTTGTGGGCCTTCTACTTCAATAAACTGAAGCTGTTTAGGATTGCTCACAATATCTTTTACGGTAGACAGTTCATTGTTAATGTCTTTGAGCTGAATCAAACCTGCACGATGCAGTAAAATTAGAGCACGTGCCGAGTTTACAGGGTCATTGGGGATGACCACACGTGCTTGAGTGGGTAGTGCATCTAAGGACTTATATTTTTTTGAATACAGTCCGACATGACTTCCTGTTCCTGTGGCGAATGCATGCAGATCATAATTTGTTTCGCGAATCGCATTGCGTAGAAAGACACTTTGCTGAAAAAAATTGGCATCAATATCGCCATTTTGTACGGCAACATTTGGCGCATGCCAGTCAGAGAATTCAACCAGTTTGACTTGAATGCCTTGCTTTTTTACATCGTCTGCCACGCTTTGCAGCAGTTCGGCATAAGGTGGGCTAATACCAATTGTTAAGACATCATCTTGTGTATGGCTTTTGCTATAGCGGTAACCCGCGAGAGCAAAAATTGCCACGATGATGCTTAAGCCAATCAGCCATTTTTTTCGATTTTGAGTGAAAGATTGCGTCATGGCTTATACTCACTTCCAACCAGGGAACCAAAGTTTTTCACCAATTTCACTATTCAAAGTCTGTTTAACTTTGTCAGACGTTTGATAAATCTTGATGAATTTTTCAAGTTGCGCGGCTTTCTCTGGATGTTGCTGTTGGTAGTCGTCACGCACCACAAATAAAATCGAATACAGAGTATTAGTGTTGTCATCTAAGATCAGCGCATCATTTGGGTCGATGGTTTTTGCAAGACGTAAATAATGTGGATAGCTAAATACCAAATCAGCATCATCAACGGCACGCGCAGTTTGTGGACCTTCAACTTCAATAAACTGGAGCTTTTTAGGATTGCTGACAATATCTTGCAGGTTAGATAGATGATTGTTTGGGTCTTTTAAGCTAATCAATTTAGCCTGTTGTAACAGTAAAAGCGCACGACCTTGATTCACTGGATCATTTGGAATAACTGTACGTGCATTTTCAGGAATCGCAGCAATCGAGTCATATTTTTTTGAATATAAACCGACGTGTGTGGTGACGCCTTTATCCAGTGCTTTCAGTTTAAATTGGGTTTCTTTGATGGCGTTATCTAAGAAGGGCTGATGCTGAAAATAGTTGGCATCAATATCACCATGGTTGAGCGTGATATTGGGGGTATTCCAATCCGAAAACTCGACCAGTTTGACGTTGATGCCTTGCTGTTTTGCTTCTTCCACAGCCACCTTTAACGGATTGGCAAAGGGTGGACTGATCCCAATCACCAATTCAGTGTTGCTCGATTTTTTATGATAAGACCAAGCCATCAGTGCAATGACGATGGCAGCGACAATTACCCCAATAACGGTAAATTTTGTTTTTGCAGTTTGAGCCATGATACTTCTCGTATTTTAAAATTTATGCGGTTTGTTTTTGCTGTGTTTTAGAATCAGGGTTCGAGCTTTGACATCGATACTGCTGTACAGGGTGGTTTGCGGTCAGTCGGTCACCTTGAGCGAATAATTTATGGCGTAAACTACCTGTTTCATAGGCGGTTTTATAACGGCCACGCTCTTGTAATTCTGGGATGACCCAACGAATAAAGTCTTGATGTGACTCTGGGGCAACGGTTCGTGTGAGATTAAAGCCATCTACGCCAGTTTCATCTATGAGCTGAATGAGCTTTTCTGCTACAGTTTTTCCACTCCCGACGATCAGTGGATAGCGTCCACCGAGTACATGTTGGGCTTTCAAATCCGCTCGCGTAACTTTTTGCTCTTTAAATTTGTTATTGACCGAGGCAATGCTATTGGTTTGTTTATAAGGAATCGCTTCATCATCTGCAAACTGTGCTAAATCTATTCCAACTGAACTGGAAAAATGCGCCAAACCTGCTTCTGGACTGGCATAGCGAATATATTCGGCCAGTTTTTCTTGTGCGAGTTCGTCTGTTTCTGCCGTCACTACACTAATGCCAACGAAGAGTTTAATGGCTTGCTCATCACGTCCATGGCTTAAGGCAAGTGCACGAATCTTATCGACTTGCTGTTTAATTTTTTCAGGCGTGTCAGCACCAATAAACATGGCTTCAGCATGTTGGGTTGCAAAGGCTAAGCCTTTACTCGAAGCGCCCGCTTGATAAAGTACAGGCGTCCGCTGTATAGATGGAGAAACTTGAAAAACGCCCTGACTTTGGAAAAATTTACCTTGATGCTGTATGGCATGAACTTTTGAAGGGTCGGTAAAGACACGGTTTAATTTATCTTTTTGTACGGCATCGTCTTCCCAAGAACCTTCCCAAAATTTATAGCAAAGTTCGAGAAACTCTTCAGCTTGTTCATAACGTAAGTCGTGATCTTTTAAACCTTTTTGACCAATTAGCCGTTCTGCGCTGTCTAAGTACCCCGTGACAATGTTCCAACCAATACGACCGTGGGTTAAATGGTCAAGGCTCGCAAAGCGCCGTGCAAACTGATAAGGCGACTCATAGCTTAAATTTACAGTGACGCCAAAACCTAAGTGCTGTGTAACGGCAGCCATAGCAGAAACGAGTGTACTTGGGTCATGGCTTGGAAGCTGAATTGACTCTTTTAGGGTTAAATCCAGACCGTTTTGATAAACATCGTAGACACCCGTAATGTCGGCGATAAACAACCCATCAAATAAACCTTGCTCTAAAGTTTGCGCCAAATCGGTCCAATAGCTGAGTTCATTAAAACGATGTGACTCATCGCGTGGGTGTGTCCACAAACCGTGATTGATATGACCTACGCTATTCATATCAAAGGCATTCAGGATGATTTGCTTCGACTTGTTATTTTGAGATGATAGTGTCATTACAATGTCCCTCTGCGTGGCGGAAGTACACCATTAAGAAGATAATTGGCAATGAAGTAATATTTCCAACGTGACGCATCATGTAGCGTGTGAACACGTGCATTACGCCAAAAGCGGTCTAGGCCATCTTCACGCTGACTACCACGACTGCCTGCCAGTTCAATCAATTTCGAAGCGGCTTTTAATGCGGTTTCTGTACTGTGTGCACGAACTTTCGCTACATCCAGTGATGCTTTAGCAATGTTTTCTATGGTTGGATAAGGACGTGCTGCATCGATTGAGCGAGCCGCTTGTTTGAGTAAGACTTCACTGGCACGAACATCGGCAATTACTCGTCCCAGTTCAAACTGTGTTAGAGGATCATCGGTTGCCTGTTCAACAGCAGAGTCAATCCACGGACGAGCCTGACGCACACGAACCAGTGTTTCCTCAAAAGCAGCACGCGCGATGCCTGTTTCAATGGCAGCATGCATAATTTGAGCAAAAGGCCCAACCAGAGTCGGTCTAGAAAAAGCGGTATCGAAAGGAACAATATCTTCAGCATCTACAGCGACATGATTGAATTTGACTGTACCGCTGCCTGTGGTACGTTGACCAAAACCCGACCAATCATCAATCAGTTCTAGTCCTTGGCTACTCCGTGGGATAAAGACCAGAAACTCTTTGTCATCGGCATCTTTGACTAAAGTGGGGATGCGGTCTGCAAACAGACTGCCTGTGCAATAAAACTTTTCACCATTGACCACATAGCCTTGTTCAGTTTGGTTGAGTGCAGTTTGTTTTTGTGTTGCGTTTTTAGTTTTAAACTCTGCCAAGGCATTACCAAAGCGTGCCCCTTTGAGCACTTCTGCATAGAGTTTACGCTTTTGTTGTTCAGTACCGTTGTTACGTAAAACCTCTAAGGCATAGAAATGGTTCTGGGGAATTTGTCCAATCGAACCATCCACACCACTCATCAGTGCGATAATTTGCGCGACCGTATAGCTTGAAACATCTGCCCCCCCAAATTCCTTCGGTACAGTAATGGCCCAAAGCCCAGATTGACTATAGGCTTCGATTTCCGCAAAAGGCAAAACTCGTTCAGCATCACGTTGGATAGCCTGTTGTTTAAACTGCGCAGCTAAATTTTTGGCTATTTCTAAAGCTTCAGCATCACTTTGAATAATATATGCATATGCTGCATTTTTGGATTGAAATGGAAGAATAGGTTGAAATGAAGTCATGACGTTCTCCTTAAATCCAAGCGTGGCGAGCAGGAAAAGTGTTGTTTAAATAGTAGTTACCCAGTGCATGCAGCTTCCAGCGGATCGGGTCGTGTAAGGTATGCACACGTGCATTGCGCCAATGTTGATCTAAGTTATGCTGGCTTAGGCTCGAACGACTGCCGCCAAGCTCTAGAAGTTTTTCAGAAATTTGTAGTGCAGCATCATTGGCATAGACCTTAGCTTCGGCGACTAAAATAGAGGCTTGAGCTGCTTGTTCGGCACTGACAACGCTCAGTTGGTCGAGCTCATCTAAATATTCAGCAGCTTCATCGAGCAGTAAAATAGCGGCATCCAACAGGACAGCGGATTTGCCGACTTCTTGTAAGGTGTAATGTTCAAAACTGGCTTTCTCAACTTGTGCATCGACAATTGGTCGGGCTTTTTTAACTGCTGACAAAGTGTCTTCAAATGCGGCTTCTGCAATACCGACATCAATTGCAACTTGCATTAACTGCGAGAAAGCACCGCGATAATTGACGTCTTCAGCCAGTTTCCGCTCATCAAAGATAAGTAGTGGATCGACTTCAACCCGTTGTAATTTTACTGTGCCGCTTGAAGTTGTACGCTGACCAAAACCGTTCCAGTTATCGATAACTTCCACACCTTGTGCTGTGGCATCAACAATAGTCAGTACCACATACCCTTCAGGGTGAAGGGCTTTAATGGCTAACCAATGAGCAAAGCTACTGCCTGTAGAGTAGAACTTTTCACCATCGACATAGTAACGACCATTTTCAATACTTAATGTCGTACTCAGGGTTTTAGTGTCTTTGGTATTTCGTTCGGGGCCGCCATTGGCAAGGCGTTTGCCGTTTAATATTTCATTAAAAATAAACTGTTTTTGTTGTTCGCTGCCCAAGATATCAATCATGTTGAGCAGCGCAATTTGGTTTTGTGGAATTTGACCGACACTTGAGTCGGCTTTATTAATAATGCGAAAAACCTGAGCTAAGGTTTTGTTGGAAACAAATGCGCCTCCAAAAGCTTGAGGAATACGAATACCGCCTAATCCTTTTTGGCTAAATAACTCGACTTCAGCAAAAGGAAGCTGACGGTTCTGATCACGTTGATCCCGACCTTCTAAGGCAAAGTCAGCGACATGATAGGCTGCATTAATCGCATCCTGATCATTTTGTATCACGTGAATATTTTTAGTGAGTGTTTGAGACATAAAAGCACCTTTACTTAATGCCTATACGCTACTTGGGATTGCTTGAATGATTAAATGAAGGATTTTGAATTACTTAGCAGCTAAAAAGTTAAAAATAAAATATGCTAAGTTTAATCATTTAGATGATATGTTAAGAACTTGAAAAATAAGGAATAACTAATTTAACGGTGGGGTAAATAGTATGATTAAAGTCTTACTTATCAACATTTGAGATATTGTAGAGAAAAAAACGTATAAATTTGATAAAAGCTGTTGAACATTTGCTAGGCAGTTTTGAGTAAAAAGTACATTGTAAATCCTAAATACAGTGACTAAAGTATCCAACTGAAATAGATGGCTTTTCTGAAAAGCCAAAATAGAAAAATAAATGTGGAGCATTTATGAGAACTTTATACCAGTTTCCTTTATCTCATTTTTGTGAGAAAGCTCGCTGGTTGCTCGATCATAAAGAGCTAGATTTTGTCGCACAAAATGTGGTGCCTGGGGTTCATCGGGCTTTTGCACAGTTAAAGACCGGTCAAAATAAACTGCCTATTTTGCGTGATCAGGATAAATGGGTCGCTGATACTACCGAGATTGCGCTATATCTTGATGAGCGTTATCCAGAACATCGACTGTTACGTAATGAAGCACAGCTTCGTAAAGAGGCTTTAGATGTTAATGCGTTAGCCAATGATTTGGGATTGCATGTGCGTCGTTGGGGGTTGGCCCATGCATTGTCCGATAACGATCAATCGCTACAGATTATGTTGGGTGAAAAGGGGTATTTACGTAAATTTGAAAAATACACCAAACCTTTAATGAAAACGTTGATGTCGAAAGGCTATGAGTTGAATGCAGAAAAAATAGAGCATTCCAAAGCCGAAATGCAGCGGTTAATTGAAGTATTGAATGAGAAGTTAATTGCTAATCATGGACGTTACTTTGTCGGGGATCGTTTAGGTTTGGCGGATATTGCTGTATGTTCGATGTTAGCGCCTGTGCTGGAAATTAAGGGGACACCTTGGGAAAAAGACCATGAGGAAGGTCTATCTGAAGAATTTAGTGCTTATAAAACCTATTTAACCAATTTACCCTTGGGGCAGTATGTTTTAAGAGTCTATCAAACCGAGCGCAATGCTCGAGTCGACTGGCGCGGCGTTTAAAATAAGCTTAAGCCCAACAAGGCAAAGGTGATGTGTGATACAGACAGCCTTTGCCTTTCTTGTATTTTCAATATCATGATTTATAGAAGCTGAATAGAAAGTTTCTCAGTCTATTTATAACTTTGTAAAAGATCATGGCACTCTTGGTCCAAAAAGGCTGATATATTCTTATCAATCTGAAAATATATGAAAAAAAACTGCAAATAAGCTTTATCTTTCATTTGAAATGCTTAATATGAAATAAACACCTATAAACATAAGTTGTCATGAGAGTTAAATAATGGAATTAGATCGTTTTGATAAGCAAATTTTAGAAATTTTAAGTAATGAAGATATCAATCTAAACGAATTATCAGAGCGTATTAATCTATCGGTCAGTTCAGTACATCGTCGTATTAAGCACCTCATTGATAACGACATTATGACCAAAGTTAAGCGTGATATTAACTATCAAAAGCTCGGTTTTAGTCTACATGTTTTGCTACAAGTATCTTTGAGTAAACATGATACCGACACTTTTTCCAAGTTTTTAGAAGAGCTAGAAAATATTCCTGAAGTGACCAATGCCTTTTTAGTGACAGGGCAGTCGGCAGACTTTATTGTTGAAGTTGTTGCAAGAGATATGGAAAACTATAGTGATATTTTACTCAAACGCATTGGTAAAATCGAACATGTGGTGGCACTGCACTCAAGCTTTGTGATTAAAGAATATAACGTTTTTAACTGTAGTGGTTTGTTGAGCAAAGTCTAAGTCACGCTGAACTTGTATGAGTCTAATGAGTATTAGGCTTCCTACTTTCAAAAGTTTGCATATTATCAGCGACAATAAGAGCACATAAGCTGTGTATGTTAGAGGTGCTACAGCAGAATGATGTTGCTATTTAATGGGTCGTGAAAAACGCTCGGTGGTAAAGTTTTCTGATCTTTCGTGATCGCTTGTTGGAAAATCAAAAAATAGTGATGGCGTATAACCAATTAAAACAAGACAGCCAACATTTAATGATGGATGAATATCGATTTAAAAAAGCAAAATTTATTGAAAGGGTTTTCAATCAGCCATAAAAAATGCGCTCCCAAAGCTATATTTGAGAACGCATTTTTAAAGCAGAAGATTAGGCGTCTAATTCTGCCAATACCGCGTCAGAGAATTCAACGTTGGTATATACGTTTTGTACGTCATCTAAATCTTCAAGCATATCAATCATTTTCATAATCTTTTTGGCTTGATCGATATCGGTGATTTCGGCTTTAGTTGAAGGGCTCATGACCACTTCAGCATTGTCCGATTTTAAACCTGCAGCAGTTAAAGCATCTTGTACATCACCAAAAGATTCAGGTGTAGTAATGACTAAGATTTCATCTTCATCCACTTCGATATCTTCAGCACCTGCTTCAAGTGCCACGTCCATGATTTGATCTTCTAAAGACACATCTTCAAAAGTGATCTCGCCACGTTTTGTGAACAAGAAAGCAACTGAACCGTTTGTGCCTAAGTTGCCATCTGTTTTTGAGAAACAGTGACGGACATCCGGTACAGTACGGTTTAAGTTGTCAGTCATGGTTTCCACAATAACTGCAACACCACCAACACCATAACCTTCGTAAGTAATTTCTTTTAAATCATCGTTATCTTCACCACCAGCACCACGTTGGATTGCACGGTTGATGACGTCGCGTGTCATATTTACAGAAAGTGCTTTTTCTACAACTGCACGAAGACGTGGGTTGCTAGCAGCATCACCACCGCCAAGCTTTGCAGCAGTTGTTAATTCACGAATAAATTTGGTAAAAAGTTTACCACGGCTAGCATCTTGTTTTGCTTTACGATGCTTAATATTGGCCCACTTGGAATGACCCGCCATGCGAAATATGCTCCTTGTAGATTGGCTTTGTGCCTATCAAATTGTGCAAATTCTACCATAAGCACTTTTTTATGCGAAAGTAGGTGTTTTTCTGAAATCTGCCTGAACAAACAAAAAAGAATTAAAATTGTTTGAAATAAATACAGTTATTTCAAATTTACCTTGTAAAGGAAGTTCACTTTAAAAATTAACTGTTGGGAAACACCCACAGAGACCTAAAAGAATAGCGTCTTCACATTCTTTTAGGTTAATTAAATGACCTTATTGTGCAGCAGTTTTAGGTTCTGGAATCTCAATATCTAAACCAACATGCTCTTTATAAAGTGCTTTAATAAGCGCTAAGTCATGATCTAGATCTGTTGGGTAGATTTTTCCAAAAATACCGCCTTGCTTGGTTTTTGAGTTCGCGTACATGAGTACAATAGGCACATTTGCTGCTTTAGCAATATGCCAAAACCCAGTACGAATAGGTTTACGTACTTCACCTGTTTTGGCACGTGTTGCTTCAGGTGCAATGACTAAATTGAATTTTTCATTTTGGCTAAAGTGTTCAACCATTTGAGACACAATGTCTTTATTTGACTTACGATCGACCGCGATACCACCAATGGCTTCGAGTATGGGCTTCATTGGCCCTTTGAATAATTCTTTTTTAATCAGGGTATGGATTTTCATATCGTAGATTTGAAAAATTGCCAGTGACAAGACAGCATCCAACATAGAAGTATGTTCAAATCCAATAATGACTTGCTTGTCTTCCAAAACGTTTGGTTCTACATGATATTTCCAGCCTGCGAGTTTAAACGCAGACTCACCAATGAATTTTTTTAACATGAGCATAAAAATACAAGTGTTTTTTAAAGAGGCTAATGTCTGCTTGTTTGCGGTTTGAGTCAAGTCCTACTTGGTTGTACTTGCCACTTTTATGAATCGGCTTGAATCCTAAGTAGTTGAACAAGGTGAGGGTAGAAATGGAGCATTAAGATGTTTTAAATCTAATCAAATAGAAAATAAATATGGTGAAAATGAAAATACTACTATTCATAATCGAAATGACGGATTAGACTTTGGTCTAAGATTAAAGTGTGCATTTTCACACTTTAACTTTGGTTTAACAAAGTTCAGGATTGTTAAAATGGCTTATCTTTCGACTTTTGTATGTGCAATCGTTCTCTTTTTTTTGGTTGTTCTATGGTCAGTTATTGAGTTTTTCATTGAGTCACGAAAAAAAGAAGAAGCCAGTATTTAGTTTTTATCCAATTTAATTAAATTCTATTATTCTAGTATTTATAAGTGCTTTTGAGTCTTAGCATGTAACTCAAAGATCGTGAAAGACCTGATATGTCAGTTTGATGATCTAAATTTCCTTGATTGTTTGGATAGTGTACAACCATGTATGAAAAAGCTTGTCTTTTGAAAAATCTTCGCTAGTATTTATTCCGCCTGAACTTGTTGACATATAACAAATTCAGCATATTAGGGCCTATAGCTCAGTTGGTTAGAGCAGCGGACTCATAATTCTAAATTCTCCTATAAAATTCGCAATTCCATACAATATTTCGCAATATCCTGCATCTTAAATAATCCTCAAACACCTATATTTACAGCATATTGCAATATCTGACTATCTATTACGATCTACGGAAATAGCTCTAGCGTCTACAATGAGTCTACTTGTGGTTCCAATTTGTAGACTCTAAGTAGACTTACTAAAATATAAAATCATATTCAAAAATAAAGCCCTCAACTGAGGGCTTTTTATTAGGCTGTGTGTTGGAGCCGGTTGCTGTCCATAAATTCTAAAACATCACTTTTTCGATAGAGTACTGTTTTAGCTGTCGGTTTTGAAAAGGGTATTCCACCACCTTCACATCTCTTCTTTTGCAGCCAAGCCAGTGAAATATGAAAGGTTAGTGCAATGGCTTCGGGTGGAAAATCCGCTTCAGGTGGCGCATTACGAAAATCTTTAATTACAGCTTTTTTTTCGCATGCAGACATTTTATCGATTTTAGTTAAACGAGCCATTTAAGATACCTCCTTCTTAATATCAATTAACTCAAACGGTAATTTGGTATCCAAGCCCTTGCATTCATCCTTATATCCAAAACTTACAAGGATGTGATATAGGGCAGAGGCTTGCTCCGCCGTGAATGTCTTGGTTGCACCTGATTGACCTATAACGAGTGGTGCGAATTCTTCAGCAAGTTCTTGGGCGATGTGTTGGAGGTCTTTCATGCTGCACCTCGATATTTGCTTTCATGTTTAAAATTGGCTTCGACCAATGCTCGAGATAACTGAGGGCAAACTGAATTACCAACCATTCTTGTTTGCTCAGTTTTAGTCAGTCGGATTTCGGTACCATGCTCATCCAATCCTTTTTCAAAAATATAAGAATCAGGAAAGCCTTGAGCTTTGAATAGCTCTACTGGTTGAAGCATACGGAAACCAATATCTACAATTTGATATTGCTGTTGGCCAACAGTTACCAATCCAAACCGGTCACGTGTTGGAATAGTGCGTAAAGGTTCCCCAATTGAATTACCGTCTTTCTCATTGCCATAGAAGGCAGTCAGAAAAGCGCGTACTTCAGCAAACTGATTAACAGTGGTCATGGTGTGGATCGGTTCACTCAACTCCTGACCAATGCAGTTGTTCTTCATCTTCGATAAATGACTGACAACAAGTGAATTGTGGTCCCTGGCTGTAATTGTATGGACGGGTTCTTTTGCTGAACTACCAACGACTCCAGTATAGTTTTTGGCTAAAAATGCCGACACTAAGCCGTGATGCCCACCAGTTGCAATTGTGTGTAGGGCATCTGAAACGGTCACTTCATCAAGGCTGGTTACGTCTACAGCTGTGAATTCATTACCTGGTACGCCGTAGCTGCCTTCAAATGCTTCAACTTCAAAACGTGCAGTAACGCGAAAACCATCTAAACGAATAATCGCTTCGCCGTGGTTATCACCAGTCATGCGTAATGCAAGAAGTTGATATTCGGATGGCTATGGAGTCGGCAATTGATGAGGCGTCAAAGGCGGTTGAAAAGTATAAGAAAAATACTTACAAGGAATTAAAGGCCTAGGGATTCCATTATTTCGGAATCTAAGCTATAGTTTCACTATACTGGTCGTATTACGGGTTATCCGAGACCAAGACTTAAAAGCTCATCATTTGATGGGCTTTTTTTTGACATTGTTTGTTCATGAAAATAAGCAATAATGAATTTTTGTTTTGAGCTTTAACTGAAATGGCAATTCTAACTGTCAAGAAATTAGATGATACTCTTAGTGAATTAGTAGTTAACGGCAAAAAACCTGAAAAGATTTTGTTGGGTTATAAAGCGTATGGCGAGCTAATGAATGATCGTAGCTTTTTTGAGGAAGTAGCAGGGTCGGCAATGGATCCAAACAAACGAAAATATAAAAATATTAAAATTAAGGTTACCCAAGACGAATACCAGTTTGAAGTGAAGTGTTCAAAAGAATAGGTTTAAGCATCAAGGAAAGCTCGCCAAATGGTGGGCTTTTTTTTATTCCTAAATAATTTGGAATAAAATGTGAATGAGATCTCAATATAAACCAAGTATATTAGTTGGTATTAAGTTCTCCATGATAGTTAATATCTGTTTATACCTGCACCTTCCCCAAGTTGCAGGTTTTTTTTGCTTCATTTTTTATTCGATTAATGATTTAATTATTTTGTTGTAAATAAAAACAACGATTCCTTGTATCAGCGCAAAATGAGTCAAGGGGAAAAGCCTTACAGAGATGTAGGGCTTTTTTATTGCTGTATACAAATTGCATGGGCTTTGATGGGCTTTTTAAACAACTAAGATGGTATAGTGACGCTCTCTTTTAAGTGCTCCTCTATATGCCTGAAATCTATAAATACATTTACACTCAGATTAGTGTATTCGGTTCATTACCAACACATAAAGTTCTTATAAATAGTACACATAACAAGACCAAATTAATTTTCGCTGATAATACTTTTGTTTATGGGGCTGTTTCTGATTGGGCAGTAGGTCTATCCGGGCTTGATTCGAGAAAATCAATATGGTCGGAAGAACCCAAGTTTTTTTTAGAGGGTGAAAAGAGAAGATTGAGCCTCTATCGAGCATCTCATCCAGCATTTATAACTGAAGCAATTTTAGGGTAGGCTTTAGATATTTTGAATTTCGTTAATACTATAAGTGTTTATATTTCAAATAAAGTTTGCTTTGTGGTTGCTTAGGGCGTATAAAGCTAACTCGTTGATGCGGGATGGAGCAGTCTGGTAGCTCGTCGGGCTCATAACCCGAAGGTCGTTGGTTCAAATCCAGCTCCCGCTACCAACGAAAAAAGATTCAAAGTTTATAGCCTAGTCCCCGTGGATTAGGCTTTTTTTATGGCGGCTTGACTTTATTCGTAGTGGTTTAAATTTTAATGCCGCCACCCAGATATTTAATTACATCAAAGCTCGGTCAAATGATTGGGCTTTTTAATGCCTGAGATTCTATAAACCTGACTCACTGGTGATCTTATGAAATAACGTCAGCCATTAGGTAATTCGGATTTGTGACGCTATGCATTCATTTGCTCAGCTAAAAGCGCAAACGGTGGGGTAATCCCCCCTAAAAATAATAGGATCTAAAAGTAGAATTTTCTCTTAAGATACGAGCAGGAGATTCTGCATGAAAACATCTAAATTTACTGACAGTCAGATCATGTCCATCTTGAAACAGGCAGAATCTGGCACACCTGTAGCGACCCTTTGCCGTGAACACGGCATGAGTAATGCTACCTTTTATAAATGGCGTGCCAAATATGGTGGTATGGATACATCATTAATGGCTCGACTGAAAGAGCTAGAAGCCGAAAATACCAGACTTAAAAAGATGTATGCGGAAGAGCGATTAAAGGCCGAAATCATCCAGGAAGCGATGGCAAAAAAGTGGTAAAGCCATCTTGCCGGCGTAAGATGGCACAACAGGCAGTTGCCCAGCATGCCATTAGTATTCGTTTGGCTTGTAAAGCATTTGGCATTAGTGAAACCTGCTACCGCTATCAAGCCAAACTCAGCGATGACAATGCACTCATTGCTGAACAGCTCATTGAACTCACTGAGGAAAATTCCGATTGGGGCTTTGGTTTGTGCTTCTCGTATTTACGGCATGTTGAGAGTTGCTGCTGGAATCACAAGCGGGTTTACCGCATTTACTGTGAGTTGGCACTGAATCTGCGTATTAAACCGAGAAGAAGACTAAAACGGCATGCGCCTGAACCATTGAAAGAACCAATCCGAGAAAATCAGGTTTGGTCATTAGATTTTATGCATGATCAGCTTTCCGATGGTCGCAAGTTTCGATTATTGAATGTGATTGATGATTACCGCCGCGAAGGCCTAGCCATTGACGCAGGGTTCTCATTGCCCACAATCAGGGTTATTCGTACGTTGAATCAATTGCTGGAGTGGAGAGAAAAACCGTTAGTGATCCGATGCGATAATGGTCCCGAATTTATCAGTCACGAATTTGTGCGCTGGGCTACTGAGCACGGTATTCGTATTGAATATATTCAACCGGGTAAGCCACAGCAGAATGCGTATATTGAACGCTATAATCGGACCATACGTTATAGTTGGCTGAGCAAGCATTTATTTGATACTTTGGATGAAGTACAAGATTATGCAACAAACTGGTTGTGGCATTACAACCATGAAAGACCACATCAAGCTAACAAAGGAAAGCCACCTCTAATGGCTGCTTAACCTCTACTTTTAACTTCGGTTATTTATGGGAGGATTACCGTGGGATGCTGAAACCAGCCGTATAAATTGGTTTGAATCCAATGTGATTTCGTCACATATTGAGTTAGCCTTAGAGCCATAAATTGTGGGTGACACCCCGACTAATCAAGATGAAAGACACAAAGCGGATCAATAGCTAACTTTGAGAAGTTTATTGTGTCGAGTAGCGGTAGATCAGTTGCCGAGCTGGTCAATATCGTAATCTAAGGCAAGGGTGTGGCAATTTGCCACGTCCTTTTTTTATTGCCCTGAGAAATATTAGTGTAATCACACCAAGTTAAAATGCTTGATTAGCCAGGAGGGGATCTTGTTTAGTTCGACAAAATTACTGACATTATTATGGAAATAAATATCATAAATTTATGTTTTATAAGTAAAAGTAACTGACATTTCTTGCGACATGATTGCTTGATTGTCCAGGAGTAAAATCATGCTTAGATTACTGATGTGCTTATTCGGCCTGCATGGTGCGACTGAGATCGATTAAACGATTGATGATGAAGAAATCAAGGTGTGTCGGGATTGTTTGAAAGAAGTTAAGTGATATTTAAGAAATTGAGTGATTTATTCATCATAGTGAAACAATGGGATTATATTCTGTGAAAAATAAAGATGAATTAAAGAATTAGTAATAAAGCGCAAATTTAACCCGCTTACTTTGGGAGGGCTTTGTTGCACAAAGTTTTGAAATGCAAAGCGCCCCGAATTGAGCCAAATTTAAGGCGTAACTTGGGTAAGTGGTCGACCTAATTCCGTAAATCTGTTAAGGACTGCTACACGTGCATGGATCTCATTGACTTGGCTACCAAAACTCCTTGCGCTGAGTTTATCTCCTAATAATTTAATGCAGTGCATCTTAGTTTCAACCAAACTTCGCCGATGATAGCCTGACCATTTTTTCCATAGTGTCCTGCCTAAACGTTTAATTGTTCGAAGTAATTCATTTCGCTCTAGCGAGCTACTCTTTGTATCTTTCCATGGTTTCGCATTTTTTCTAGGTGGAATCACCGCATGCGCTTGCCGATCTGCAATGACCTGACGGCATTGCTTGGTGTCATAAGCTCCATCGGTATAAACAGAGTCAATCCGCTCATCTTGTGGAATCTGATCAAGTAAATCACCAAGCACCTGTGAATCACTGACATTATTGGTTGTAAGCTGAACTGCTCGTATTTGTAGGGTTTTGGCATCTATACCAATATGAAGTTTACGCCATTGGCGACGATATTCAGATCCATGTTTCTTGCGTTTCCATTCGCCCTCACCTAGAAACTTCATGCCTGTAGAGTCCATGAGTAGATGCAGCCCATCGCTACTTTTTTGGTAGCTGATTACAATATCAATATGCTTTTGTCTTCTACAAAGCGTGGTGTAATCTGGAGCTATCCAATTTAATCCGCAAAGTTTAATCAGACTTTGCACAAAGCCAGTGACCATACGTAAAGACAGACGGAATAAGGATTTAATCATTAAGCAGCATTGGATGGCTGCGTCGGAGTAGGTTTGATTTCGCCCTTGTTTGCCTTTTGATGGCGCATACCATTGCGTAGCAGGATCAAACCAAATGGCAATATTTCCGCGACTCATGAGTGCTCGGTTATATGCGGGCCAATTGGTTGTGCGGTAGATTTTGTGTGTAGGCTTCTTCATTTGAAAATTATATCGCTAAAAAAGCCTTTACAGATAGGTTTGTGCAACAAAGCCCTTTGGGAGAGGTAAGCGGGTTTTTTATTGAGTAATTTACATTTCCTTTTTGCCGAACGGATTACGGCACATAAAACCCCGCTCATATGCATTATTGGCGGGGTTTTTTCTTATTACTAAAATATACATAACCCATAGTTTCATTATATGGGATGTAGGTCATTAGATATAAACTGAAGCTTAGAAAATATTTGTTAAAATATTATGCTTGTTTAAATATTTCAATGTGTTATCAATCTATCTTTACATTATATATTGAGATTTTTATGAAAATCGCGGTTATTGGTGGGGTAGCTGCAGGTAAGGTTAGGGAAATTTTAGCTGTAGGGGGAGTTGCTGACGAAATAGAGTGGCAATGTGAATACGAAAAACCAGTTGCACCAATAATATTTAGCGCTGGGTTTCAGAAAGTTATTGCCAAGCCTGGAGTGGCTGAAATAGAAAAATATAGACTTAAGATTTTAGAAAGAAATGAAGAGTTAAGGCTTTTTTATGTTCTCGAATCTATGGAAGAAGATTTAATTAACACTCAGTTAGATGAATATTGGTGCAAATCAGATATCTTGGGGCATAAGAGGAAATTTGAATCTTCAGATGTTCTAGCTTGACTCGTAATGAGTTGCTGGCGATTGACGGCATCATGATTAAGTTGAAAGAGTATGTTAAGCCTGACTGATATTGGACTTTTTAGAGTTGACGAAGATGAGTCTTGTTGTGTGGTTGGAAGGTGAAATGAAAACACAATAAAGAGTAATTTTGATTGAAATTTTTCTATTTTAAGTTTTTTATGAAAAAAGCATTTAAATGATTGATTTTTTGAAAATTTATATTATCTTACTGAGAAGTTAATAAGAGTTAGAATTTGTGAGAAAACCGAGTCATAAATTAATTCTCAGACAAATTCGTTTGAATATTAAGTATCGAAATAAAAAAATTAAGATAAAATTAACAGGTCTTTCTTTTGATAAGGAGGTAACTGTTAAATTTCCGAAATACATTTCGATTTCAAATCCAGCATATAGAGCGAAACTATTAAAGGCTCTTAAACATATTCATATTCGAGATACTACAAATAAACCGATATTTCTTGATTTTAAGAATGTTGAGGTACTATATCCTGATGGAGCAATCTATCTTGTTCATAAACTTGATAAATTAAGTAATAAACTCAACATAAAGGGGCGTTCATCCTCATTTACGACTGTGCGTGCCATGCTTTCTAAATTAGGTATTCATAAACTGATGAAAGTAGCGGAATACAGCCCCACCAAATTACTAAAAATTGTAGAAAGATGGAATATTATTGAAGGAATTAGCGCAGAGTTAGATGAGAAATATGATGAAATTGAAGACCACATTGATAAAATTGTGAAAGATAAAAAAAGTAAATTAATTCTTCATAATGCTATTTCAGAAGCAATAACAAATGTTATTAACCATGCTTATGACTTAAATGACTCTTATAAAAAATGGCTACTATTTTTCGCTATAGATCCAGAATGTGATAGCTGTTATATCGTTTTATCTGATCTTGGAAAAACCATACCATCTACTGTACCTGTTACTTGGATGGAGAAGATGATGAACTTAAATGACCTGTATCTATCCAAAAAAGATTCACAGTTGATTGAATTAGCGACTAAATTGCACAAATCTGCAACAGGTCTGGATTACAGAGGTAAGGGTTTTACTGATATCATGCAGGTGGAGCAAGATATGGATGGATCCAAGGTGATGGTTATTAGTCGAAATGGCGCATGGTCCTCGGAAGCAGGCCCAAAAGATTATCCAGAAGCAGTTCAAGGAACCACAGTTATTTGGTCATTACCACTAAACCTTGCCAACAAAAGTTTACAAAGAGATGCCTAAAATGGAAAATGTTATTTATGATGTAGGGAATGAATTTCATCATAGACCTATGGGGCGTAAAAAGACGGATGGAGAGTTTAGTGGGGAAGCCTTTAGAGAAAAAGTTTTATATCCTTTTTTCTCTAATCTCATTAATCAGAAATCTGATCAAATCTTAGTTCTTGATTTTAATAACGTATCAATGGCGGGCTCTTCATTTCTTGAAGAGGCTTTTGGTGGGCTTGTTCGTGCAGGCATCAAAAAAGAGCTAATTCAATCACACCTTAAAATTTTAGTAGATATTGAGCTTAAAGAGTTAATTGAAGATAGAATTTTTCAATATATTAAACGCGCATGACTAACATTTTAGCTATTCTTAATTTGTTGATTTTAATTGCTTTATCATATTGGATGGCAATTGATATCAGTAAATATATTGGAATTATCGTAACTATTTTGGGAGCTATCTCAAGTCTTTATTTCTTTATTTTTAGACAGCATAAGATGATGCTTATGAAATCAATCAAGTCCATTAATGATCTTATTATAAAAAATAATGAGAAATTTATTGATTCGATGTTGCATGACTTAGATGAACCCAAAGGCAAGGTTGAGCTCGAAAAGGATCGGAAAAAGGTTTCTTTATATTTAACTTTCATTAAGGTTGAAATAGATAATTTTCCATGTGGAGGCCCAATCACTTCGGTCTTTAAAACTTCTAGTTTCGTCAAAAATATTAAAAAAAACCTAAATAAGTATTATTCTGAATACCATGAGTCAATCACTTTCGATACAGTTATTGAAAACCCGAGTATGATTATTGACCCAAAAAGGAAAGATTTACTAATTGATGATGCAATTCATTCAAGTAAGCGAATTTCATCTGAATTAGAAAAGCAGTTAAAAATACATTTTTAACTAGTATAGAATTTGAGTCATAAACTTTAAACCACCTTCGGGTGGTTTTTTAATGGGCGCAATATATGAATGCAGACGACTACTTCTGGAAAACCAAAAAGCGCCCACCTAAAACCAAACCACGCTCTAAACCTTTACCAAAGGCAAAAGAAAAATACTTAGAAGCTGAGGAAGCGCTATTCCAAGAATTAGAAGAACATTTAATTGGCTATGAGCGTAGATTTCAATTTGAATCCACTAAAAACTGGCGATTTGATTTTTATATTGTGAAGTTGCGACTTCTCATTGAAATAGCGGGAAGTCCTTGGGCTGTCGGGCGTGGTGGAAAAAAGATAGCAAATGCATTTAATAAGTATGATCTAGCTGAAGATATGGGTTACAAGATTCAACGTTTTGAGCCACATGCAATTGAGTCGGGTAGTGTGATTCGTTGGATTAAGTCGCAGTTAGAGAGAATAGAAGATGGAACAAATCAGACCATTCCCACCGACGGATCTTATTGATCAGGCTGAGGAAGAAGAAGCAATTCGCATTGCGCCCGCCGTGGAATTAAAAGAATGGGTGATTAAAAACGGCTTTGTTGCACAAAGTTTTGAAATGCAAAGCGCCCCGAATTGAGCCAAATTTAAGGCGTAACTTGGGTAAGTGGTCGACCTAATTCCGTAAATCTGTTAAGGACTGCTACACGTGCATGGATCTCATTGACTTGGCTACCAAAACTCCTTGCGCTGAGTTTATCTCCTAATAATTTAATGCAGTGCATCTTAGTTTCAACCAAACTTCGCCGATGATAGCCTGACCATTTTTTCCATAGTGTCCTGCCTAAACGTTTAATTGTTCGAAGTAATTCATTTCGCTCTAGCGAGCTACTCTTTGTATCTTTCCATGGTTTCGCATTTTTTCTAGGTGGAATCACCGCATGCGCTTGCCGATCTGCAATGACCTGACGGCATTGCTTGGTGTCATAAGCTCCATCGGTATAAACAGAGTCAATCCGCTCATCTTGTGGAATCTGATCAAGTAAATCACCAAGCACCTGTGAATCACTGACATTATTGGTTGTAAGCTGAACTGCTCGTATTTGTAGGGTTTTAGCGTCTCGTTCAGCCATGCGATCGTCAATCAAACTGTGAAAGTGGAGCGTGTCAATCGTGAGTAATGCATTACAGCGTTTAATTGATTTGCTTCCTACGGCTGCAGAGTTTGTAGGAACTATTACCAGTGTGGACCATCCCAACTACAAAGTGTTGGTAATAGGTGGATCAGGCTTAAATCTGGTCACCAGCTCAACCCGCTATAACTTAGGAGCATCTGTATTCGTATCTGATGGTGAGATTAAACGACTCGCACCATTGGGTGAAGTGATTCAAATAGAAGTTTAAGTTTAGAAAAGTATATGGCGCTCTGAGAAACACTGTTTCGCAAGGCGCTTTTTTATTGCCAGAAATTAGGGGGCGCAATGCCAAATGACTACTCATCTGATCCACCAGTAGCGACTGCAGGGCAGCTTCTTGCCATCTCAGACAAGATTAATGACATATCCAAAAACATGGATAAGTTAGCTGAAATGCCCCAAAAGCTCGACCGTATGAATATGCAGTTGGAGCAGCTCAATAAGGAGCATCAACAGACACGAAATGACTTAACTCAGACTCGTGACAATCTGCAAGAAGATTTAGACCGAGCTAAGTCAAACTTCAAAAGTGAGATTAAGCAGCTCAGGAATGAAGTTGAGCCAAGATTTAAGGAGGTGGACTCACAGATCAGAGAGCTGCACGAAAGTAAAACCAAAATCGACAGCATTACTAATCTTGTGCGCTTTGGCGGCATTTTCTTAGCAGGTCTGTTTGTAGTCGCTTGGAATACTCAGACGAGCAAAACAGACACAGTAAATACTCAAGCCACGACCAACGCCCAGAGTATTCAGGTTCTTGAAAAACAATCTGATCAACTCTTAAGAACGGTTGAAGAAGTCCGCAATAAACTTTATGAACAAAACATGAGAGAGGAAAAATGAAATTGATTGATAACTGGAAACAGGCTTGGAAACTCAAGTCGGTACAAGTAGGCGCATTAAGCGCTTTTTTTTATGCCCTGATTTTATTCTCAGAACAGTTTTTAAGTGTCTGGGAGGTGATTCCACAAGAGTTGAAAAACAAGATTCCTGAAAACGTTGCTGAATGGGTGGGTATATTTGTCGGTGTAGCAATGGTGCTTGCTCGACTGAAAAAGCAGCCTGAATTACACACTGAGATTCAACCCTTTGTCACGGTCACAGCAGGGCACAGCAATACTGATCCTGGTGCAGTGAATGGTAAATACAAAGAAGCGGAATTGGTTCGAAATTTTCGAAATGCTGTAGCACATTATCTTTTGTCAGCGGGTGTCGCAATCAAGACAGATGGTACAGGGGCAATTAATCTACCTCTGAACAATGCAATTGCCTTGGCTAAGGGGGCATCTATTGCAGTTGAGTTTCATATGAATGCTGCAACATCTAAACAAGCCAATGGGATTGAAACGATTGCTTTGCCACAAAGCAAGATACTTGCACAAAAGCTGTCTCAGGCTGTAGCAGGAGTGTTTGGAAGTCGTTTACGTGGCGATGATGGTTGGATTGATCAAACCCAGTCAGCACGAGGAAAATTAGGTTTTGTGAATGCTGGTGGCTTGATCGTGGAGCTAGGCTTCATCTCTAATGATGAAGAGCTTGCCCAATTCAATGCGAAATATTGGACTGCTGCAAAAGCAGTGGCCAAAGTTTTAATTGATTATGAAAAGGGTATTTAATTTATTAATACTGTGCATCCTGCTTTCAGGCTGCACAGCGCATTCGATTTCGACAAAGGTGCATGTCATTGTTTGTGTGCAGTGTGTATTGAAAAAGCTCTCTATCTAAATGAGGGCTTTGGTATAAGTTTTATCGTGAGGGGATAAGCGTTCATAATTAATATATTGATACGACTAAAAGTGTTTAAGCATCTGATTGATTTTGAATTTAATTACTTATCAATAGATGCAGTAATAAAGTTTGCAGGGTGGTAGGAGCTTTGTATATGGGAAAAAATCATCATTCCCGAAACTAAAAAAACTAGAATTATTATTACAGAGTTATAAAATCGCATTCACTAGTTAATCAATATTACTGAGCTTCAGGGTAACAATATCCTAGTGTATTTACAATAAAGGACTAATTTTATTGTAAAAATTAAAAATACATAAGGTGGATAAATATATATATAAGAAAACTTGATTAAATTAATTTTTAGTGTATAGTTAAGTTAACTAGAAAAAAGTCTTGTTTCAGTAAATCTTCTTTAAGTATCGCAGTTTTAGTCATAATCCTTCGTTTTTTCAGATTTTAAGTCTCAAAATTTATTATTTTCAAAGTTATAAACAGTCAATCAAATGACTCACAATTATTAAAAAATCAGTAGGATTTATTATGTCAAACTCGAATGTTGTTAAAGGTACTGTAAAATGGTTCAACGAAACTAAAGGTTTCGGTTTTATCCAGCAAGAATCAGGTCCAGATGTTTTTGCCCATTTTAGCGAAATTGCTAATTCAGGTTTCAAAACACTGTTTGAAGGCCAAATGGTTGAGTTTAGTGTAGCTCAAGGTCAAAAAGGACCAAATGCTGTAAATATTGTTGCTATCTAAGCAATAATTGACAGTAATAAAAAGCACTAAACAGTGCTTTTTATAAATTGAAAATTAGTTTTAAAGTTTTTTCAAATCGAGAAAACCTTCAGAAATAGGATACAAGTTGTTAAAAATAAATGATTTAATTGCAAAATCAAAAAATGGTACAGAAATTATAGTGTCGCTCATCCCTTTAAATAAAATACAAAATACTCGTAATGGGTTAAAAACTATAGAAGTGGGTAAGCGAATACTTCTTCAATCAGGTAAAGAAGTTGATTTGAACCTAGATGGAAGAACTTTTTATACGTCTTTAAATCAGATGTTTAAGTTAAATTATAAAGTAATTTAATCAAGTTATAATTTCTAAATAATTTAAATTAAGGATTCATCTATGTTAAAAAAAGAAGTCACAGTAAAAGATCAATTTGGTACTGAATATAATATTCTAGCAACAGTTGATAAGTCTATTGTAGACCTACAAGATCACTCAAATTTAAAATATATTACTTTTGAAGGTGAGGATATTCGCCCTAGTTTTGAAATGTTTTTTCAGAGCCTTGAAAGTAGTAAGATTTTTAAGTTAATTTAATGGTTATGAACAAAGAAAATTTGAATTTTTTATTTGATTTGAAATATATGAAAGCTGTTTTTTACATTTTAAAATCATATATTTGGTTTTTTGTTTTATGTATATCTATTATTTTAACTAGTATCATACACAATGATGTTGTTGATACTATTTTGACTATTTTAAACTTTTTTATTGTTTTTAGAATTATTTTTGTGCTGCATGTAAAAATTATAAAGTCCATCTTCGAAATTTGTAGCCCTTAAAAAGCTCTTATTTTCAAGAATCAATAGAATAATGAAACCATGACATATCACTCCCTCTGTCATGGTTTTTTGTTGCCTCTTCATAACTCATATACATATTTGTTATTATATTTCACTTCCCAATTTTTATAAGTTTGCACACATAGACTTATTCCTTTTTATTCTTTATGATCACTGCTTAAATAACAACCAAACTAAGAATAAAAATGATTTCAAAACAATTTAGGATCGTCAATGGAATACTTGCAGTCATCGGCATAGCTGCCTTCATCTTTTTCCAGTATCAAATGAGACCTGACACGCTTGGAGGCTTCAAGGAAGGCACTGAAGAGTATTCGGGCTATCAATACGCACGTGATAACAACCTCAAGTTGGCTGATCAATGTGATGATGAGAAGAATCACCCTGAAATGAATATTAATGAAATGTTTATTAAAGGGTGTAGGGCATACTTTAAGAAATAATTTTCTACCGCACTGTAATAATTGAAGAGCCCTCCAAGTTAGGGCTTTCATATAAGCGCTACTATATTAAATATGTAATTAATTAGAGTTTACAAAATTGCTAAATTTTTTCTTAATTCTTCTCATGTCATCAAGTGTGTAACCATAATTTCCAAAACATTGTTGTAGTATTGTGGGGTCGCTCATTGGACTATCTAATACATTAAAGAACTCATTAATAGTATTTATATTTGATAAGTTAGCCTCATGCTTTTTTGTACGATAGTTGGTTTTAATTAATTGATTTTTACTAAAATCATAAGTTGTAATTAAATCTGGTAGTTTTTTTTCTTGAGGATTTCGTTTTCTGAAATCAGCATTATAAAGAGGGACACAGCTTTCTATTATTTGTGATAAAGCAGGATCATTTAAGAACTCATTCAGATTGGAAACTATATCCCCAGTAGGTTTCGAATTACTAATATTTGAAGGTTTTACTGGAAAACCATGAAACATCCACTGTATTCCCCAAATAATGGTAATCACTAAAATTACTGTAAAAATAATTTCTAACTTTTTCATTTCCCAACAACCTTAGCACCTTTCCAAAACTCCCCACGTCGTCTTACTAGAAATGAACTAGCGATACTTTCAGCATGGAATACTTTGGCATCATCTTTGTTATCGACCCAAAACCATTCGGGTTGATATACCTGCTGGATATCTGAAAAATCATCATATTCAGTTATTTCTTGTGTTGCATCTCGATATGCAAGCCACTTACCATCTTTGGTGATGTAGGCCATTAGCTTTCTATCTTTGAGAAAATAGTTGATTTATATTCACCTAAAACAATGTCCTCAATAGCATTCATTGCTTCACGTAATTTTCTTTCACTAACTTGTACATAACCTGCAGTTACATCGCGGTCATCTTCTTCCTTATGGTTGAGTAAGCGCTTAATTGTGTATCGACCATAATCCAAGTTTTCAGCAATAGAACCAAATGTTCGACGTAGATCATGGAAACTAAACTCAATTCCGCAAGATTTATTAATTTTCTGTCGTACTTTGGAAATATTAACAATATGTCCCGAAGACGATTTAGCAGAAGGGAACACCCATTCTGTAGTGGCCTGTGAGTAGCGCTTTTTCATTAATTCAAGTAGAAAATTACCCATTGGCAATGTGTGAGGTTCGCCATTCTTCGGATCTATAGATGTTATGCGCCCATACTTTAAATCAACACTTGACCAAGGGAGGGATTCACATTCTTCACGTCTAAAGCCAGTCAAAACTAAAGTCAGTAAAAAATCGCGGTTAGTTTCTAATTGTTGGCCACGATCTTTATATTGAAATACAGCTTTAATCCAATCAGGCATTTGATCCTCATTGATATAAGTCTTACGTCGTCTAATTTTGTTCCAAGCATTTTTAGCATTTAGGGTTTTAATAGGATTGTGAGCATCAAGAATCGGCTTATCATTTTCATCTAGATAATGCTCAACTGAATAATTATAAATGGCACGAAAAACGCGCATGGCCATATTAGCTTGAGCCTTACTTCGTTGTGATAGCTCTGTATGTTTAGCCTGAATCATAGTACGAGAAATATCATCCAGCTTTAAATTATTCCAATCTTTTAAATAGTCATCAATCACGATGGTGTAATCTTTAATGCTTCTTGGTTTTAAGGTTTTATGGAATAAGTAATTATCAAAAGCTGCTTTTAATGTTGGTTTGCTTCTTGATAGGTCGGTTTTAGCTTTTTCATCCGCAATAGCTTTGCGTTTCATTTCGTTTGGGTTGATGCCTTGCGTCATTTGAGCAAGCTTATCTCGGGCAATGTCTCGCGCCTGAGCAAGTGTTAGATTGCCATGTAGACCAATTGTAGACCGTACTGTCTTACCAAGAACCTTCTTTTCAACGATATAGGTTTTACAGGTTGAATTGACACGAATAGCAAAACCAATAAGCTCAATGTCACGATAAATGGCAGGAGTCATTTCGAGTTGGTCAATAAGTGTCTTTGTGAGCTTTACTCTGGATGATGACATCGCTAGAATCACTACCAATTGCAATACTTTGCAATATAGCACAATAATTTCTAGCGTCTACTATAGGACTACAAGTAAAAAATACTTGCTCAATAGGAAAATGTTAGATAGTATTGCTGCACTGCCAAGCTATTGAATATAATCGCTTTGCAATTTTATAGGGCCTATAGCTCAGTTGGTTAGAGCAGCGGACTCATAATCCGTTGGTCGACAGTTCAAGTCTGTCTGGGCCCACCAAATTCAACCTCGTAACTCTTTGAGTTATGAGGTTTTTTAATGTCTGCTATTTTCAGACCATCGGATTTTTCGGTCTATTTTGTGGTCCATCCTTTCGATAGTCCGTTGGTCTATATGTAAGTTTTCGGTTTTTTGCACTAATTTATTGTAAGTTTTCGGCCTATTTTGCACTATTTTGTTTTTTATTCTGCACTAAGTATTTTGCAGTTATTCTGCACTAAAAGAAGCCACGTTATAAACGTGGCTTTTCCTATTATGGGCGAACAAATATCTTTCTTTGACCGTCCATACTATTTTCAGGAAAGTTATCTTCCTCAATAGTCTTTGTAACTTCAGATGAGTAATAAGCGATAGTGTAGACCAATGTTTCATTATTGGGTGTTTCAATATTTCGCATAGCAAAAGGTATCTCGACTACAACATCACCGTCTTCATCTGTAGATGCTCTCAGCACTTGAACATCAACAGGTGAGTAGTCACTTGTTGGTAGCTCTACGGTTTGTAGGGCCACTTCAAGGATTACCCACAGCTCAGTATCGTGTACTCCAGCAAATTTTGTTCTATGGAAGTGAGGGGTATTAAGTACTGGACTAGCTAGTGTACTTAGATCACTGAGTTGAATGTATTCAGAACCCATATTGCTGTAGTAGAACCAAGTGTAATTCGGGTAAATATTATATCCGTCGTCAACAACATCAGAAGATGTCCCACTATCATTAGAACTATTTGCTACCGATGTATAGCCAAAGATGTCGGTGACACGGTCCTGTACCCAGTTTCAGTACGCTGTGAAGAAGTGATGTGGCGTGAGAAGAAATTATTCTGTAACGCAGACTTCTTCCATGCATCTGCTTATCACTTCATGGATATTGCGACCAAACTCTTCACACCCATCTTCGTGATGAGCCGTGTGACAGGTTGGGCAGCGCATGTGATGGAACAACGTGCGGACAACCGTATTATTCGCCCAAGTGCGGACTATACAGGGCCTGAACTGCGTAAAGTGGCGCCAATTGAAGAACGTTCAGCGGCTTAATATAAAGCTCTGATATATTATAAAAAAGCCTCTTCGGAATAGTGCCAGTCAGTAAAGGGTTTTAGAAGTAAAGCCCTTAGCTTTTTAGTTATGCACGACGGCGTCTTATATTTTTAAATCATATACTTGGAGCTCATCTATTACTTTGGATAAGCCCAAAGTAATCAAAAGCATTTGTCATCCGCAAAACTCGCCAAATCCATTTTATTGATTAATTAATCGCAGAAAACTTACTTTTTTAAAATAGTTTTGCCTCGAACAGTTGCGGATGACGTTTCCGTGTATCGAATAACATCATGAATTTTAAAATAAAATCCCAGTCAGTTTCTTCACTGACTGTCATTACCTCTTCTGAGGCTTTATTTTTTAGGCATCAATAAAACAGGATCTTCAATGTTATAACCTGTTTCAAAAGGAATCCCGAGATATTGAACAGTCACCAACGTTTTTTGTTGATTAGGAACTTTATAGCTTTGCGAAATGCGCAGCCCATTTTTATAGTCTACCGCCTTGTGTATGGGACTTTTCAAATTGTTGTATTTCACTTGATATTGATAGCTAAACTTCGGGATGGAGACTTTAGGGTCATACCAAGAGGGTTCTTTTGAAGTCTTTTTACTGATGACTTGAATTTTAACCTGCTTGGGTGGAATTGGCGTTAAAGCTTTGAGTTGTTTTTTTATTTTTGCAATGTCACGGTCAAACTTCTGGCTGTCTTGATCATAGTCAATTTTTTGAGTTTTTGGATTGATATATAAAGACTTTACTTCAATCAGCTTGGAGGGTGTTTTGCTGTTGAGTTGATAATAATACAATTGTGGCAAACGACCACGACCATCTAAATAATGTCGCATCACATAAATTTTTTGATCAGCTTGGTCAAGACCTAAAACTTCAATATTTTGTGGTCCCCCTACAGTTGCAAAACTGTGGCTTGAAAAAAGTAAGGTGCTGAAAAGTAGAGGATGGATTATTTTCATCATCATGAGGCGCTTCACATTTTTATTGATTATGGTTCAGTTTAAAGGCTCTAAATGTAGAAAAATCAAATTTAGTGTAAAGATTTAAGCATTTTGAACACGTTCAATGACCATTTGAGCGACGTTTTTCGTAAGTTGATCAAGTCGCTCAAGCGCACTGCCTAGTAGTAAATAATGGTAAGTGCTTAAACTGTTTTGATAATGAATGGCAATATAAAAGGTGCCTTCAGGTTTTTCAGGCGTCGCACTTCCACCAGGTTTGAGCAGCCCTGTACACGAGACAATAATATCGGCATAACGAAATAGTCGATGACCGTAAAGCGCCATAGCTTCAGTGACTTCAATCGACTCTGCTGTATACTGCTGAATAAGTGCAGGATCAATCTTTAAAATTTCACATTTGATACTGGGGTCATAACTCACCAGTCCACCGAGTAAAATGTCAGCTCCGCCATGTTTATAAATCGAAAATTGACTGGATAGATAACCTGAACTGGCACTTTCGATAAAGGCAATGGTCAATTTTTTCTGTTCTAGGAGGTTGCAGCATTGCTTGAGTACTTGCACGACTTTAGCCTCTCGATGTCCATTATTTTGATCTGTTTGCCAGCTTAGTCATAAACACGGTACACACCGACAAAACGACTACATGCTTTACTTTCACTTTTTACAGAAAGAATGGCTTTTTGAAAGTTGAACTGGTAGTGGCAGTTATTTTCATTGTCCGTAATGTTTTGCTTTTGGTCTGGTGTGGTATAGGCCAAAAACGAAATAGTTTGAGTTTCTATGCGGTTATTGGGACTACGATATGCAACACCTTCAATCTTAATTTTATCTTTAGACAGTTGATGCACTTGTAGGTGCACAGCTTGTTTGGCAATGGCCCCATGTTCAAACTTTAAATAGTGTTGGGTCAAACTTTGATTCAACGATGTATAGAAGTTCAGATCATCAATTCTAAAGCCCATCTGCTGCTGATAGCATGCTAAGGATTTACACTGCTGTAGGCGGCTTAGCCATAGCTGATGGGTATCGACTAATAAACGCTGCGGCGCATCACTGATTAAAAAAGCAGTCATGGATTGCGTGTCTAATTTTTGTCGAATGTCCTTGAATTGATCAGTACAGATCTTTTTAAGGCTAGATGAAGTCGGATCATCACAGTCAATGACTTGAGCATAACTAAAGCTGGTACAAAGACAACTTAGACACACTAAAATACTAAATTTTTTCATAAGTTTTATGTCGGTTTTCAACAGCATGATCGCTTATACTTTCACTATGTTGCGCTGCTTGTAACTATAGCGAAAGAGAAAGCGTGAATACAAGATTTCAATCATTTATTTCTTAAAGGAAACTGAGCATGGTTGCACATATTCGAATTGGACAGGGACTTGATGTACATGCTTTTGAAGAGGGTGAATTTGTCACACTGGCAGGTATTCAAATTCCACATACACACGGCTTAAAAGCACATTCAGATGGTGATGTGGTTTTGCATGCTTTAACAGATGCATTATTGGGTGCGTTGGCTTTAGGCGATATTGGTCAGCATTTTCCCGATACCGATCCTCGCTTTAAAGGAGCAGACAGTCGAGTATTACTCAAACATGTCTATCAGCTTATTTTAGATCGTGGTTATCAGTTGAATAATGCTGACATTACTGTGGCATGTGAACGTCCGAAGTTGGCGCTGCATAATTTAGCGATGCGCCAAAGCATTGCAGACGTTCTCGATGTTGAAATCACGCAGATTAGCATCAAAGCAACGACCACGGAAAAACTGGGCTTTACGGGTCGTCAGGAAGGTATTTTATCTACAGCGACAGTGCTGATTTCTCACGCAAAATGATCAGGATTGATCATAGCCAGCTTTAATTCTTGTGTTGCTTTACGACCTTGAAGTTGTAAGGCAACAGCATGCGTCAAACCTGTCCATGTGTCATTTGGTTCCCAAATTTGATGCATGGCCTCATGTGCGGTTGGCATATCAATATTCATATAATATTGACGATATAAATACATCAAACTACTGACGCGATAATTTTCTGAACAATGAACCCAAATAGTTTGTTCTTGTACCAAATGATCAATCATATCTAAGACCAATAAGCATTGATCATCAGAGGGTGTATCCCATGAAATCGGCACATGTATATAGTTTAAACCGAGCTCTAAACAGATTTGATCTTCATTGGCTAAATAGTTATTGCTATTACTGAGCGCAAGATTGATGACCGTGTTTACGCCATACTCTTTAATTTGCTGTAATTGCTCAGCAGTCGGTTGTCCAGAAGTAAACAAATGCTCGTGGATAAATTGAAAGTTAAGTGTTTGGCTTAAGTGTGTTTCAATAGCGTTCATAATTATTTCTTAATCTTAGAATGAAAAACGCCATCCGAAGATGGCGTTTTAAAAACTTAACGGTTCGGTAAAACGTCTTTGAGTGCTTCGTGCATCTCTAGTAATACCTTTTCTGTGGTATCCCAGTCAATACAACCATCGGTTACTGACTTGCCGTATTCAAGATCGCATAGGTTTTCAGGAATTTCCTGACGACCACCTTTAAGGTGACTTTCAACCATAATGCCGATAATAGATTTATTTCCATCAATAATTTGTTCGGTAATATTTTTCAGAACAAGCGGTTGAAGGAACGGGTCTTTGTTCGAGTTTGCATGACTAGTGTCAATCATGATTTTGGTGCTGACTTTCGCTTTAGCCAAAGCTGCTTCTGCTTCTGCAACAGAGCCTGCATCGTAGTTTGGTTTGCCATTACCACCACGAAGTACTACGTGTGCGTATGGGTTACCCGAAGTACGAATCACAGAGACTTGGCCTTGGTTGTTTAGACCCAAGAAGTGGTGACCATGTTTCACCGACTGCATTGCATTGGTTGCAACAGTTAAGCCACCGTCTGTACCATTTTTGAAACCTACGGGTGAAGAAAGACCAGAAGACATTTCACGGTGCGTTTGGCTTTCAGTGGTACGTGCACCAATCGCTGACCAAGAGATTAAGTCTTGGTAGTACTGTGGCGAGTTTGGATCGAGGGCTTCGGTCGCGCACGGTAAGCCTTTTTCATTTAACTCAACCAACAGTTTACGACCAATGCGTAAACCTTTTTCAATATTGAATGAGTCATTCATGTCTGGGTCATTGATCAGACCTTTCCAACCAACAGTCGTACGTGGCTTTTCAAAATAAACACGCATTACGACATAGATTGAGTCTTTAATTTTATCGCTTAAAACTTTTAAACGGTCTGCGTATTCGTGAGCAGCAACTGGGTCATGAATTGAACATGGGCCAATCACCACAAAAATGCGTTTGTCTTTACCATCTAAAATATTGCGAATTGTTTCACGACCGTGAAGTACAGTTTGATATGCAGACTCAGTGAGAGGCAATTCAGTTTTTAATTCCGCTGGGGTAACTAGCGGATGAATGCTTTGTAAATTCACGTCATCGATGTCGTTTTGGGTAATAGAGTTTGACTGTAGAGTATTCATTGCCGTCACTGGTTCGATCGTATTAAGTTGCTTTATAAGCTGAATATAACACGGTTTAACTGATAAAAGGTTATAAAAAAGTCGAATGAATCTTTGAAAAAAAAGTGATGAATCTTAGGTTTATTTTAAATCAGAATGCCTACACTGAGGCATTCTTAACTGTTGAAATTTGAATGACTTGAGCGGTTTCGGCTGGCTTCACTGGTTTGGCTTTGATCGGATTCAACATGAAGTTGACACCCAACGCAAACAGAGTAATACCCAACACTTTACGGATGATTTTTTCAGGAAGGCGTGAACTAATCAGTGTTCCAATAATAATTGCTGGAATAGATCCCACCAATAACCACATAAGGAGGTGGAAGTCCACGTTGCCTGAAGTCATGTGACCCATACCTGCAACGAACGTAAGTAACACTGCATGCACAACGTCAGAACCAATAATACGAATCATCGGTAGGTTTGGGAACATAATCACCAAAGCCATGATTCCGAAAGCACCTGCACCGACTGATGATAGTGTCACGAAGACCCCAAGAACCACACCCATCATCACAATGTACTTACGTTTATTGCTGGTTTGAAGCTGAACTTTTTCTAAGTCTTCAGTCATGTCTGGGAGTTCATCTTTACGTGATTTGTTGAAAAATTTTTCAATTTGATTACGGAAGACAATTGATAAACCTGTAATGGTCAACATGAAGCCTAAAACCATGGTGAGCACGGCTTTATAGTGGGTAGATTGGCTCAAATAGTTGTCGAGTACCCAGTGTGTTGCAAAGGAAGCAGGAATACTGCCAATTGCAAGCCAAAGCACAATCGGCCACACAATATTTAGCTTTTTGGCATGTACAAATGAACCACAGAATTTTGAAATTGCGGCATAGAGCAAGTCTGTACCAATGGCAATGTGAGGTTCAATTCTGAAAAGGCTAATGAGGATCGGTGTCATTAATGAACCACCACCTACACCAGTAATTCCCACACAAAAACCGACTAAAACACCTGCGAGAATAAATTCGAGTGGACCAAACATTGTTATATGCCAAAATATCAAAAAACGTGCATATCTTATGACGTTTTCATATAAGTCGTTGTCTTGATTGTTGATTTACTTATTCTAAAAAGAGATATAGGAGTTATTGTTTGAGCTGTATCCGTGCTTTTATTTTTAAGCCTACAATTGTCAGCAACCACCATAGATTGAGACCTATGAGTGTTCGTAGAACATAAAAAGGGGCTAGCTGATGCTTTTTCCATTGCTCAAAATTGGCTGCGGTCGAGCCATAGGTCATTTCTAAGTGCTGCTGACGTGGATTAGCTAATGTGATCTGTTGAATAAACACCTCCTTTTTGGTGTTTTTTAGATTCCAAAAAATGCGCTCCAAATAGTAAACCTCGACCTGCTTTGCCGTAAATTGGTGATGATGTGATGACTCGTCACATAGTGTTTGAACAGGTTCTCCCATCAATGCGCAGTTTGCGATCCATAAATGATGCTGTTGTTTAAATTTCAACGTGCTGATTCGTCCTTTACCAACTTCAACGGTGATTTCATCAAAGGTTTTGCTCTGAGTCTGAGTGGGGATCCAGCTACTGGGGAAACAAATAAATACAAGCAAATTGAAAATGAGGGAAATAAAAAGTGTCCAGCCAAAATGACGCTTCGACCAACTGCAGAGCTGTTGAAAGGGTGTAATGATTTCTTGTTGTAACCAATCTAAAGCTGAGCGCAATGTTTGTCCCGTGAAAAGAGGTTTAAAAGTGCTTATTATTGAGCGTGTTATAACTAAAAAATCACGATGCTTCAACTTAAATGATTTTGATTAGGCTCTAAAATTCTGTTGCAATGGCTCTGGTTCATATATTTACATACACCTTTATATTTGGCTCATGAACCAAATATAAAGGCATGTGAGTTGAAGTGTAAGTGATTATTTAGATTTAGTTTTTTTTGGTTTTAAGTCGTTGATGCTCAGAATCAGTATAAAAAGTATCGGAGTAGTAAATACAAATAAACAGACACTTCCCACACCGCGACCCGTGAATTGAATCAATAAAGTTAAAGCCGCGGCCAGTACACCAAAAGCCAAATATCGGCAGATTTGATAATGTTCTGCACACTTAGCCCAACGTGACTTTTGAGTTTTAGGGCGCTGCTTATCGCTCACCAGAAATAACACATAGCACCCGAAAGTGATGAGAAGTCCTGCAATCAGGTAGATCATGAATTGGACTCCTGAACCGCAGTGTTGGCATATTTTTTCTGAATTTTTTGTACAGCTTTTTGTTGAATGGGCTGGATTTTTTGATGTAAAAAAATAGCCAATATCGCAAGGATGATGATCATAAGATCAACTCGCAAGAATAACCAATATTCATGTAAGTCATGTACATATTGGTGGCTGATTAAATAGTAAAGATTGAAAATAGGCAAAGATACCGCCAGTAAAATGAAGACTTTCAGTTGAGTTTTCCAAAGGTATTGCTGTGGAGTGAGCAATGCAATGACTAAACTGAGTAACCAAGTGCCGAAAAATGCGTAGATTTCGTAGTTGGGTTGACCTGCTTCTAACTGAAGTAAACGGTTTGCACAAAGATAACTGAGCATGGCAATCGGCAAGCCAATGATGGCAGCCGTATTTAGGCGGTTAACTATATAATGTCCAAAGTGGAAACTTTGTTTCTTATTTTGTAACTGACGTTTTAAGCTCCAGAGTAAAAGTCCAGACGCAATCATGGCACAGCCTAAAAGCCCTGAGAAAAATAACGCAAAGCGTAATAGAGGCTGCGCAAAGTGTGCCATATGTAAACCATAGACTCCATTATTGAGCGTGGCAATTGCACTATTATTCCGAGTGTCACCGAGCAGGGCACCAGATTCACCGTTAAAGCTGAGTTGGGCTTGGTTTCGCGTGATGCTTCGGTCAGTTGACTCAACCAAGTTCACCTGAGCGATATTGGTATTGGGGTGTTTGACCGTAATATTGCCAATTTCTGTTTTACCCCAACGCTGCTCAGATTGTTGTATGAAGTACTCAATCGGTCGCATCGTAGCAGGTGTCGGTTTAGCCTCAGAGCTGATGCTAATATTTCTAATTTCATCAAAATATTGGAACGGTTGCTCTGGGTAAAGTTTCTTCATGCCATTGGGAAGAATGAGATAAAAGAAAATGGCTAAACCAGTGAATGTAATGGTCAGAAAAAAGGGCAAAGCAATGACAGAAGTGACATTGTGAAAGTCTAGATACGAGCGTTGCCCCTTGAAGGCTCTTAGGGTAAAGAATTCGGTGAATATCTTTTTGTGTGTGATGATGCCTGAAATGAGGATGATTAACATTAAGAAGGCCGCAATCGTGACTAAAAGCCTACCGATAAAATAGGGCACACCATACAGCTGATAGTGAAAGCCATAGAAAAACTCACCGCGTTGAGTTGCAGATAAGGTGACTTCTTTACCCGTGTTCGCATCCAAAGTCTTATTTTCGTAGCCACCATCGGCCTTTTGCCAGTAGATTTTATTAACAGGTGAACTCGGACTAGCTACGCCGATATACCAACTTTGCGCATCTGCAGCATTTTTTTGTAAGTATTGATATGCCGACTTCATCGCAGTGTCTTGTTTGACTTGCATGGTGGCAAATTGAGGTTGCATCCACAAATTTATTTCATGACGATAATAGGTCGAAGCACCTGTTAAAAAAATGGCAAATAATAACCATCCCATTGTTAGTCCAAGCCAAGAGTGTAGCCATGCCATTGATTGGCGAACAGATTTTTGCATGGTTTAACCTACGAACTTCAGCAATAGAAAAAAGCAAAGGGAAAGAGAAATAGTTGAAGCGCTTAACTTTTTCAGGGATTGAACACAAAAGCTCAAAATGACAAAAATGATAAAGAAAATAAGAGATAGAAAAGCCGCCAAATAAATGGATTCTGCTTTAGCGAAGTGAGGGTAAAAACTAAGGGTAAGCAGTTCTGATAACATGGATGTACATAAATAGCCTAAGCCAAATGCGATCAAAAACCGGAACATAACGGTTATAGGGTATTTAAGCTGACTTAGGGGCATAAAGATCACATGAATGAAGTCATAAAGGGAGGCTTAACGTTACGTTGTACTCACTAAGCATTGAACCTAAATTTAATATTTAAGCAAAACACAATCATCTCTATTGTGCGTATAAGCAATCGACGTAGCCAAAATACTGGTATTAAGCAGCGTAAGTTGAGCAACAGAGTATATATGAATTAACGATAATGATTCTCAGTAATTTTATGTTCTAATAGGCATCTTATGCAATATTTAAATGATCGAAAATTGAAATTAACCCGACTTTTTTCGTGTTCTTTAGATGTATCAAATAAGTCATTCATTTTTTATCTGCAGCATAAATAGAAAGAGCCGATCAATACCCATCCCAAAAGACGCTATGTTATGATGCATGGGTTGAAAAATAAGGAATAATGCTTTGCAAAATCGGAAACTTAAAATTGGAATCGTAGTGGGTGAAGTATCGGGTGATACTTTAGGTGCTAAACTTATTCGCAGTTTTCGTGAGCAAGGAATTGATGCAGAATTTGAGGGTATTGGTGGCCCGCAAATGATTGCAGAGGGTTTCAAGAGCTTTTATCCGATGGATATTTTGTCTGTTATGGGGGTGGTTGAGGTTCTTAAAGACATTAAAAAGCTTTTTGCTGTGCGTGATGGACTGGTAGAGAAGTGGACAGCCCATCCTGTCGATGTGTTTATTGGGATTGATGCACCAGACTTTAATCTGCGCCTTTCAAAAAGTTTAAAGCAAAAACAACTGCCAATAAAAACTGTGCAGTATGTTAGTCCTTCCGTTTGGGCATGGCGTCAGGGACGGGTTCATGGCATCAAAGCTTCTATTGATTTGGTACTGTGTTTATTTCCGTTTGAAAAAGCATTTTATAAAAAATGGGATGTTCCTGCTGCGTTTGTAGGACACCCCTTGGCCAGCCAATTGCCTTTGGAAAACCCAATTTTACAAGCCAAAGAAGAACTGTGTTTAGATCTGACTCAAAAACATATTGCCTTATTGCCGGGAAGTCGACGTGGTGAAATTGAAAAGCTCGGTCCACTGGTTTTAGATGCTGCAAAATTGCTCTACGCCAAATATCCAAACTATCGCTTTGTGATACCAGCTATCAACGATGCACGTAAGCAACAAATCGAAGCTTTGCTTGCCCACTATCCAAAAGCACTGGTCGATCAAATTGACTTGCTTGAAAACTCAGGCACCGAGTCTAAAATCGGGCGCCAAGTTATGAATGCAGCCAATATTGTGGCTTTAGCATCGGGTACAGCAACTTTAGAAGCTATGCTGTTACACCGACCAATGGTGACCTTCTATAAGTTGAACTGGCTCACCTATCATGTGGTGAAATTCTTGATCAAGATTCAATATTATTCATTGCCGAATATTATTGCAGGCAAGAAAGTGATACAAGAATTAATCCAAAAAGATGCAACGCCTGAGAAATTGGCGGCTGAAATTGAAAAATTAATGAATATTGAAATAGCACAGATTCAGGCTATGCAGCACATTACCATGCATAAACAGTTACTTGCAGGTAATAGTGAAAACCCTGTTGAGGTGATTTTAAATATTTTAGATTAATTCTCTTTAAGACATCGTAATAGTACAGTGAGAAACAACCCAAAAGTATTTGGGTTGTTTCTTTTTATTTTAAGGTTTTAGTCCAACAGCCTTGGCACGTGCAGCGTGTAACTTTTTATAACTATCGATTAAACGTAAGTGACGGTCTAAGCCTTCAAGCTTCATACTGGTTTCTGTTAAACCATAGAAACGAATGCGACCTTCAACTGTGCCTATTACCGCATCCATACGTTCATCACCGAACATACGGCGGAAGTTGGTTTCATATTCTTCCAGTTCCATGTCGTCATCCAACATCACTTCGAGCACGACATTCATGCACTGGTAGAACAGACCACGTTCAACGGTATTGGTGTTGTATTGTAAGAATGCTTCAACCAAATCTTTCGCTTCCTCGAACTGCTCTAATGCAAGATAGATGAGTAGTTTGAGTTCAAGCAGAGTCAATTGACCCCATTCGGTATTGTCATCAAACTCAATCCCGATCAAAGTCTTGATTTCAGTATAGTCGTCTAGTTCACATTCTTCTAAACGTTCAACCAGAGCTTCAAGCTGTTCGTCGCCTAAACGGTGTAAGTTGAGGATGTCTTCACGGTAAAGCAGCGCTTTGTTGGTGTTATCCCAAACCAAGTCTTCAACCAAGTAAATTTCTGAGTAACCCGGTACCAAGATACGGCACGCCGTTGCGCCTAAATGTTGGTAAATGGCCATATAGACTTCTTTGCCCATATTTTCCAAAATACCGAACAGTGCATCAGCCTCATCAGCATTTGAGTTTTGGCCTTGATTGGTAAAGTCCCACTCGACAAAGTCATAGTCCGATTTGGCACTAAAGAAGCGCCATGACACCACACCACTTGAGTCAATGAAGTGCTCAACAAAGTTATTGGGTTCAGTGACCGCATTTGAGCTAAATGTTGGGCGAGGTAAGTCGTTCAGACCTTCAAAGCTACGGCCTTGAAGTAGCTCAGTTAAGCTGCGCTCAAGCGCAACTTCAAAGCTTGGGTGTGCACCGAAAGAGGCGAATACACCACCTGTACGTGGGTTCATTAACGTCACACACATCACAGGGTATTGACCACCTAGAGAGGCATCTTTCACCAATACAGGGAAACCTTGCTCTTCTAAACCTTGGATGCCCGCTAAAATACTTGGGTATTTCGCTAAAATCTCTTGTGGTACATCTGGCAGGGTCAGTTCACCTTCCAAAATTTCACGTTTTACGGCACGCTCAAAAATTTCAGATAAACACTGTACTTGTGCTTCAGCTAAGGTGTTTCCTGCACTCATGCCGTTACTAAGGTATAAGTTTTCAATCAAGTTTGATGGGAAGTAAACCACTTCCGCATCAGACTGGCGAACAAAAGGTAAAGAGCAAATACCACGCTCAGTTTTCCCTGAGTTTGTGTCGTATAAATGCGTACCTAACAGTTCTTCTTCAGGGTCATAAATTTCAAGGGTATACTCATCCAGTACACCTTCAGGCATTTCACCATTTGGACCTGGCATGAACCATTTTTCATCTGGATAATGCACAAACTCGGCATTGGCAATGTCTTCACCCCAGAACTGGTCGTTATAGAAGAAGTTACAGTTCAGACGTTCAATGAACTCACCCAGCGCAGAAGCTAATGCACTTTCTTTGCTTGACCCTTTACCGTTGGTAAAACACATTGGCGATTGAGCATCACGAATATGTAAAGACCATACATTCGGCACAATGTTACGCCAAGAGGCAATCTCAATTTTCATGCCTAGACCAGCCAAAATACCTGACATATTGGCAATAGTTTCTTCTAATGGCAGGTCTTTACCTGCAATAATGGTGCTGGTTTCAGAAGCAAGGCTTGGAATAAGTAGGGCTTGAGCATCAGCATCAATGCTTTCGACTTCTTCAATAATAAACTCAGGGCCTGTTTGAATCACTTTTTTAACCGTACAACGGTCGATAGAGCGCAAAATACCTTGGCGATCTTTTTCTGAAATGTCTGCTGGGAGCTCAACTTGAATTTTGAAGATTTGTTTATAACGGTTTTCAGGGTCAACAATGTTGTTTTGTGACAAGCGAATGTTGTCGGTTGGAATGTCACGAGCTAAACAATACACTTTGACAAAATAAGCTGCACAAAGCGCAGAAGATGCTAAAAAGTAGTCAAATGGACCGGGTGCAGAGCCATCACCTTTGTAGCGAATCGGTTGATCGGCAATGACTGTAAAATCATCGAACTTCGCTTCTTGGCGAAGATTATCGAGATAATTAACCTTGATTTCCATGCTGGCACCTAAATTTTCTTATATGTCAGCATGGACATATAAGAGATAAAATATTGAAAAATAAGCCGAATCACGGATGAAAACTGGACTTAAAAAAGTGTGGCTAGAGCGAAAAAGAACAAACAAGCAGTGGTTTGAAGCCATCTCTAGCAAGGATGCGGGATATTATAGTGTGATTTTCACAAGATGCTAATCTTTGTCTGCAAGTTCAGGGTATTTATCTCGACGGACAAAGACATAAGCAAAGTGAAGACTGCTATTAAACCATTACGGACGAGCATTTTAAGTTGGGTTTTGATTATTTCTATATTGGCTTGGGCTCATTTGATACTGTCGTTTAAAGCTTTGGCTAAAAGCCGTTTCTGAGTTGTATCCGACCCTATGTGCTATTTGCTGAATGCTACCTTGTCCATTACGCAGGTATTGGGCGGCTAAACGCAGACGGTGTTGTTGCAAATAAGCCAAAGGGCTAGTGCCTAAAATTTGGCTAAACAATGTGGCAAATTTAGAACGTGACATACAACACTGTTCTGCAAGGGACTCAACGGTCCAAGGCTGTGCGGGTTCCGCATGAATTTTTGCAAGTGCATTGGAGAGTTCAGGATGAGACAAAGCACTCAGCCAATTGTTCGAGTCTTGCAGCGCATCAATATAATCACGCACACATTCAATTAATAAAATACTCACCAAATGATCCAAAATTTTGTCACGACCCGGGCGTATGCGTTGGACTTCTAGAGCGAGAAACTGCAGCCCAATTTGCAACCATTCAGGAACCGTGCTGAGATCTTTGTGTTGAAGGTGAATAAACGCGGGTAAGGCCTGTACCAACGGACGCGCCATAATAGGGTCCATATGTGCATGTAAGGCCAAGATCACGGTTTTTTGTTGTGTCGCATCACTGCCAAAAGAGACTTCTTTGTGTTGGTTTTGGGCAAATAAGTCAGAAATATCGAATACTTCCAATAGTTGGTCGGTGGTTGAGGATCGACACTCATGACTTGGACCCGAAGGGAGTAAGATCAAGTCTCCGACTTCAGCAACAATAATTTGTTTAGAATCTAAACAAATGGTGAATTTTCCTTGAAGTACTGCATAGGCCATCATGGTGGATTGTTCGGTATAGCGAAAAGCCCACTCACCATGCGGTTTAAGGTAGAGGTACTCAGATTGGTTGAGGTGTATATCTTCAAAAATTTTACTTAAAGCATCCATACTTTACGATTTCTAGTCTTTATTTCTTAGGCTTAATATTTGATTTAGGGTCAATTTAAGTCATTTCAGGCCAAGGACGATTACGCTGTTTTCTTGGACGTTAGCAACTGTTTTTTATGTCCCATTTCTAGAAATATAAAGGCATAACAAAAAAATTGGAAGAATGGTAATGAATGCATCAGTGAAAATGACGAATCCTAGCGTGGTCGTCAAAAATGCAGCAGGGATCGATAAAAAGCGTTTTGGCTGGCTGTTGAGTCCTGGGCTTCCTGTGATTGGCATGGGCATTTTAGCGGGCTATCATTTTGGCCCGAAACCCACCAAGAAAATCTTCGCTTTGGGTGGGCCGCTGTTACTGCATGTGATTATTCCTGCGGTAGATGGTCTGGTCGGTGCGGATGAAAACAACCCTTCAGATGATGAAATTAAGGTCTTGGTAAATGACCCGTACTATGACCGTATTGTGAAATTGTTCATTCCGCTACAAATTGCAGCCAATTTGTTTGCAGGTTATGTGGTGACTCGCCAAAATGTATCGATGCTCGACCAAATATTATTGGGTGTTTCCATGGGGGCAATTAATGGAGTAGCAGTGAATACAGCACATGAGCTGTGTCACCGTCCTAAAAAAGCAGATCATTATTGGTCACACATGACTTTAGCGCCGTTGGTCTACAACCATTTCCGCATTGAGCACCCTTATGGGCATCATAAACGTGCTGCGACGCCAGAAGATCCTGCTTCATCGAAAATGGGGGAGACTTTTTATGAGTTTTGGCCACGCACCGTTTTCGGTGGGTTGAAGTCGGCTGTTGAAATTGAACATAAGCGCCTAAAACGAAAAGGTCTGTCTTTCTTCTCCAAAGAAAATGAACTGTTTCATGGGTGGGCAATGAGTACTGGTTTTCATGCAGCCATGTTGAAATTGTTTGGTAAAAAAGTGACGCCATATCTGGTGACACAAGCATTTTATGGCGTGAGTCTGTTTGAAATTATTAATTATATTGAACACTATGGTTTAAAGCGTAGCCAAAAAGAAGATGGCAGCTATGCGCGAACCATGCCAGAACACAGCTGGAATAATAACAACATTGTGACTAACTTATTCTTATACCAGTTACAACGCCATTCAGATCATCATGCCTATCCAACCCGCCCATTTCAGGCCTTAAGACATTTTGATGAAGCCCCTGAGCTACCGAGTGGTTATGCCACCATGTTAATTCCAGCGTTAATTCCAAAGCTGTGGTTTAAAATGATGGATCAACGAGTGTTCGACCACTACGAAGGTGATTTGACCAAAGCCAATATTTTGCCAAAGCGCCGTGCTCAAATCTTTAAGAAATTTGGATTAAGTGCTGACTAAATTGTGATATTTCAGCGATAACAAGCTGCATACATAGTTGACATCGAACTTACAGTCATTGATTCGTTGAGTGCCTGTAAGTTCGATGCTCATGATAGGCGTACCGCTAAACTTTCTTTTTGAATAGGCATATAATGCCGAGTATGTAGTGAAAATATTGAACAGAAATGACACCTGCAACCAAACTTTTAAAAGCCAATAAAATCGATTTTTCTATTCATGAATATGAACATGATGCTAATGCAAAAAGCTTCGGGCTCGAAGCCGCAGAAAAATTAAATCTACGTGTCGAAGAGGTGTTTAAAACACTGTTGGTGACCGACGAAAAAAACTATTTTGTTGCGATTCTTCCTGTACACCATCAGTTAAATTTGAAAAAAGTTGCACAGGCAGTGGGGGCAAAAAAACTAAAAATGTCCGACCCTAAAGATGCAGAACGACTGACCGGTTATTTGGTCGGTGGGATTAGTCCTGTTGGACAGAAAAAAAGGTTAAAAACCGTGATTGACCAAAGCGCAGTACAGTTGGAAAAACTCTATGTCAGTGGGGGGAAGCGCGGCTTAGATATCGGGTTAAAACCGCAGGATTTAGCAAAAGTACTTTCAGCCACTTTCGCAGATGTACTGGATCAATAAAGAACAGTGACGTCTTCGCTGCTTTATCTATATTAATTTAGTCTTGAGTTCTTTTTAGTATTAATTTGAGCACAAATGAAAGCCCATTCAGGTGACTGAATGGGCTTTTCCTTATGAAATATAGGGAAATTTTATAGTTCGAATCAATTATAAATTCATAAACTATCATTTAAAGCTATGGTGTAATTTCGTATAGGCTTTATTAGAAAAACTGATTAAATTTTTTAAAAGTATTAAAAAACAATAATATATGTTGGTGTGGTGAGTATATTTTCAAAAGTAAACAAAATTGCAAGGATAAATGATAATAATTACCATTAACATACTTTCTGTAGCGTTGGTCAACGTGAACATCTTTAAGAAACATAATTACATGAAATGAGCTTGGAATAAGTCTGAAGTTGATCTCGCGGTGTATTTTGAAAAAATGCTGGCCGATGACCATCATCGTTTGTTGATCGTTGGGGTGGATGGACAGGATGTGGGTTATACCGAAATCTATGAAGGTAAGCGTGACCGTCTAGGACGTTATTACGATGGTGATGATTTAGACCTTGGGTGGCACTTACTATTTGGTGAAAAGTCGGCTTTTGGTAAAGGCTACTTGCGTCCAGTAATGCGGCTATTAGGTTTTTATATTTTTTGAAAATGCACCTTCCGACAAAATTGTCGGGGAGCCTGACCATACGGTTAAACCCTATGCAGCAGTGGTCGAAGAAATGTGCTATGAGGCGCAGCGCTTGATCCCGATGCCTGAAAAAACGGCCATGTTGTATTACTGCTTTAAACAAAAATTCTATGAAAAATTTGGAGGGTATTTAACTAATTCAAATGCATTTATGCAAAACCATAACCCACTCAATAGGACTGAGGAACTTACATGAGCTATAGCTCAGAACATATACAAATCATGGATATGCGCTTTTCAGCGCATGTTACTGTCGCCGAATTTGAACAATGGCTCAGTCAAGTCGAACGTTTTTTCTTAAAAAAACAGAACTTTGTTTTGGTCATGCAAACCGAAGTCGGTACGGAATTTCCTGAGGAATACCGTCAACTGCAAGCGGTTTGGTACAAAAAATACAAACAACTTTTTTTTCAATATTGCTTGGGTCTGGTTCGAATTGCACAAGACCCAACCGATCAACAACGACTGAATACACCTTCACTGCATGCTGCATGGCGGGTGCCTTACTACGTCACACTTGATCATTCTGATGCACTGCAATGGGCAGTGCAGAGGTGGATATGCAAAACCTAAATACACAAAGAGCAACACGCCAAATCTCAGCTTTGAGCTTAGCCGTTATCATTGTTTTATATCTGGCACATGCCTTGCCTTTGTATTTTTACAATGTGGCATTGCCCGCTATTTTGCGACATCAGGGGGTAGATTTACGTTGGATTGGAATGCTGTCGCTGCTTTATATTCCATGGGCGTTTAAGTTTTTATGGGCACCACTCATCGACCGGCTTTATATCAAAAAGTTAGGTAAACGAAAAACATGGTTGCTCTTTACACAAGTAGCACTGGTACTTGGAGTATTGGCCTTGGCCTTTACCCAGTTCTCTTACGGGCTGGTGGTGTTTGTTGTGATTGGTTTGTGGATTTCAAGCTTTGCGGCGACCCAAGACATTGCCATAGATGGTTATACCGTAGAAACTTTTTCAGCGTCTGATTACCGCCTAGGCAGTATGGCTCAGAGTATAGGAGTCGCTTTGGGGAGTATGTTGGGTGGTGCAGCGACATTATGGCTATACCAGTACTATGGCTGGGAAAGTGCATTGGTATGTTTAGCACTTATGACCGCTTTAACGATGTTTGCTGTTTTTTATATTCAAGAAAATACAAACGAACAGACAAATATTGCCAAACAAGCTCCAAGCTTAGTCCGTGCTTTTAAACGCCCTGAAATTTTATCTGCCTTGGCACTGATCCTGTGTTATCGCGTGGTAGAAGCACCGGCAATGGCGATGCTCAATCCAATGTTGATTGACCAAAAATGGACGCTTGCCCAAATTGGGCTACTGATGTCTGTGATTGGAGCAGGTGTTGGTTTGTTGGCTGCTGTGAGTGCCGCATTTTTATTGAAAAAAATTCAGGCTACACAGTTGCTCATTTGGGTGGGGTGGTGTCGAACGGCGTTGTATGGGGTGATTGGTGCAGCCATTATTTTGGGCTGGTTAAACCAGTGGCATTTGCTCTTGGGGGGATTTGTCATTGTCATGCTTGCGATTCGTTATGTCGCGATGACTTCGTTATATGCCTATTTCATGCAAAGCAGTTCCAAAGAACAGGCAGGCACTGATTTCACTATTTTAGTGTGCTTTGAGCTACTGGTTTATTTCATCGGGGGAGCTACATCGGGCTTTTTAGCCAAATCACTTGGCTATGGCAATTTTTATGTGGTGTTGGCGGTTGCGTCTGTAGTCAGTGTACTACTGAGCCAATACATCATTGCACGTCATCAAAAAACTCAACAAAAACTGTTGAATCAAGAAATTTAATAAAAGGACAAAGAAATGAACCGTTTTATGTTACCTATGCAGTTGACTTGTTTAACACTGGCTGTATGTACACAGTTATATGCTCAAGATAACGTTCTAACAAATTCAGCAAGTCAGACAAGCGGTGTTGAAGCCCAACAAAAAGAAACCACACAACTTGCACCGATTGTGGTGACAGCAACCCGCTCTGCAAAGAGTATTGCAGACATTGCGGGCACCGTTTATAGCATTGATCAAGCTGAAATTGAAAAACAGGCCAATGCAGGTCGTTCAACTGCTGACATTATTGGCTTTTTAATTCCTTCATTGACACCAAGTTCAGGTACAACCAGTAACTATGGGATGACCATGCGTGGTCGTGCAGTGCAATACATGATTGACGGAGTACCTCAGACAGGTTCTCGTGATAGCTCACGTCAGTTGAATAGCATCAGCCCAAATTCGATTGAACGTATCGAAGTGGTATCTGGTGCAAGTAGTATCTATGGTGCAGGTGCGACAGGCGGTATTATCAATATCATTACCAAAAAAGGTAGTGATGATGCACTGAGCTTTGAATCTAAACTCGGTGTGACGTCGGGTGATAATATCCGTAGCGATGCTATGGCATATGAAGCATTCCAATCGGTTGCCTTTAATCAAGGTGATGTGAGTGGTTATTTGGGTGCGAGTTATAACAAACGTGGCGAATTTCAAGATAGTCACGGTGAGCGTATAGGACCTGAAGTTGCACAGACTGATCGTCAAGACACAGAAACTGTCGATGTGAATGGTCGTCTGAGTTGGCAGTTTACTGACAATCAAAAACTAAGCTTTGGTGCGCAATATTATAATGATGAGCAAGATAGTGAGTATGGTCCTGATTATGGTACAGGCTTAGCCGTCCTATTTGGCGCGGAGCCGACTTTAAATGCTGTAAAAGGTTTAGATCTCGATACTCAGCCAAGAACCAAACGTTCGAACTTTAATCTGCAATATGAGCATCAAGATTTATTAGGGCATATATTAAATGCGGAAGCTTATTATCGCTCAGAAACAGGGCGTTTTTATCCAAGTGCAAATTATTTAGCACATTCTGCAATTCCAAGTGGTGGTACATATATCGTAACGCAATCTGAAACTGATATTGATGTATGGGGCGCTCGACTTGCTTTACAAAAAGCCTTTGATCTTGGTAGCCGTAGTCTAAACCTAACTTATGGTGTGGATTATGATTTTGAGCAAGGTTCTCAGACTGCACAACAATATAATCTTGGAACCTTTATGGCGAGTAATGGTTTGACACTCGATCCACAAAATGAATATGCCTTTGGTCCAGATGTTGATACGTCGAAATTTGGTCTTTTCTTACAAACACAATTCGATGTTACGGATCACTTAAATCTACAAGCTGGCATTCGTCATGAGCGTATTGATAGTGAAGTTCAGGACTCGATTCCTTACAGTGAAGCGATGGTTGCAGATGCTATTCCAACATATACACCAGTTGCTTTAAATGGTGGTACGATCAAACATGATGCAACATTATTTAATCTTGGTGCTGTATATCATTTGACGGATGCTCAACAAGTTTTCGCAAACTTTTCTCAGGGCTCAAGTCTACCAGACATTCAACGTATGCTTCGTGATGTACCCGCAAATTTTACTGTGAATAGTCAAACTATTGATCCAATTAAAGTCAATAACTATGAGCTGGGATGGCGTGTACAAGCTGAAAACGGTTTAAATGCAAGTGTCACCACTTTCTATAATGACTCAGATAAAAGTTTAAAGTTTGGCCGTCCCAACTACACGATTGAAGTACTAGATACCGATGAGCGCGTTTATGGGGTTGAAGGAAATATATCCTATCGACTACAACCGAATTGGACAGTGGGTGGAACCATGGCTTATACCCGCGGACAGTTTAAAAATACCGCAGGAAAGTGGCAAGAGCTAGACGCAATTCGTGTTGCACCACTAAAAGGCACGGCATTTTCTGAGTGGCAGTTTAACAACGATATGAGCCTGCGCGTTCAATCTCTTGCTATCGGTGGTACAGATAAAGCCAAAAAAGATGCGGTAAAGTATGGTTCAACGCTTCCTGCTGAAATCAAAGGTTTCGCAACAATGGACGTTATAGCCAATGCCAAAGCAGGTCCTGGTACTGTGGGCTTTGGTGTGTATAACGTATGGAATGCAGACTATAAAACTGTATTTAGTCAGGCTGTCGCACCAACCTATGGCGCCATTTCAAGCTTAGCAGCTCAAGGTCGAACCTATGGTCTGAGCTATACATTAAAATATTAATTGCACAACCAGAGGTAGCTTTCAGCTACCTCTTTGCTTTGTAATCTCGCTTTAAGAAATGGTTTAAATAATAAAATGAATAGCAATAACAAAATCTTTATTGCAGGCAGCCTTGCCAATGGCGCTTGTTTTTCGATGATTTTACCTTTACTTGCACCGTTTATTCGGCAACTGGGGCTGACGGAACTGCAAGGTGGAGCATTGGTTTCGGCTGGTGCTTTGGTGATGGCCATTTCAGCTATTTATATTTCTAAACAAACTCAAAAATTCAGCATTTATCAATTGTTAAGTATCGGTTTTATCGGTATGGCAATCACTTGGGGCTTATTTGCGGCGGTACTCAGCTATGGACTGAGTTATGCCATTTCATTTGCTGTTTTGTTTAGCTTACTGATATTGACCCGTGCCAGTACTGGCTTTTTTATGGCGATGCCACAAATTGCGCTGCAAAGTTATGTTATGACGGCTTTTCAAAGTGAGCAGGAACGTAGTCAGAATATGGCGAAGTTTGGCGCGCTGAACAGTTTAGGCGTGGTGATAGGTCCTTTAGCGACGACATTATTGCTGACATGGAGCATGTTGACACCGTTATGGGGCGCAGTGGCTATTCTAACGGGTATGGCGGCTTGGATTGTACTAGGCTTTCAAGGGAAGCAAGCATCACAGACACAAGAACGGGATGAAACCACAGCTAAATTACAAGACGTGCCTACAGAAAAGCTGCAATGGTCAAAGTTAGGGATTTGGTTATTGTTGGGCTTTAGCTTATATGTCGCTATTGTCACCCTAAATTTAACTGCGGGTTTTTATATCCAAGATCGATTCCATTTCGACACGTATCAGAGTGCAGTGTATTTTTCTCAGTGTTCATTGATTGTGGGGATAGCGCTCGTTTTGATGCAATTGGCGATTTCAAAATGTTTTAAATGGTCAATTAAACAATTGCTTTGGGTCGGTCTTGTGACGATGGTTTTAGGTTTATTACTTTCACTGAGTGCCAGCCAGATTTGGACTTTCCAAGCAGCTTATATTTTTTATGGTATCGCCGTGGCCTGCTTAATTCCAGCTTTTACCACGGGGGCAGCCCAAACCGCACCAACCACGCTACAAACTAAAATTGCCAGTTTATGCACGGCTACGCAAGCACTGAGTTTCGTTTTTGCACCTTTACTAAGTACAGGCTTATATCAGTGGAATCAACATTTACCCTATTATTTTTTATTGGTATTGATGATGGCGCTGATGTTGTACTTCAGCTTTAAACACATACAAACCAACAAGGATCTCAGTAGTGTGGTATGAGATTCTTTATCGAGAATGTTTAACCAAGAAGATAAACGACAGCGTGAATTAAACTTGGGCCAAACAGCACCATGAAAATACCGGCCAAAACCATACTGAGGCAGGCCGCGACACCTTCTTCTTTATGACGTTTGAACGCAGTACTGGTACCAAAACCATGTGCGGCACTACCCAAGGATGCACCTTGAGCAAATTTAGAATCCAATTTTAGAACAAGTAATACGGTGTTGGCCAAGAGTCCACCAACGATCCCCGTAATCACAGTGAATAAAATCACCAGCTCGACTGAGCCTCCGACGGCTTGAGTGACTTCCATGGCAAAAGGGGTAGAGATAGAGCGGCTCATCAAACTATAACTGGTTGCGGCATCGAAATGGAACAACCGTGCCAAGTAAAAAGAGCTGACTACGCCAACCAGCATACCCACGATAATGCCCAAAGCAATCGAAAAAGCATGCTGTTGAATGACTTTGCGATATTCATAGATCGGGATGGCAAATGCGACCGTTGCAGGACCTAACATCCAGACTAACCATTTGCTGTAGTACATATAGTTGTCATACTGAATGTTGAAAAACACCAGACATAAAATAATCAGACAGGGAATAAAAACCGCTGGTGAGAGCAATACATACGGGTGTTTCTGATAAAACTTTTTACCCCAAAGATAGGCCAGTACCGTTCCGATAAAACAGATCAAGGCAACGAAATGAATATGCATGATGGTTCCTTAAATGTGACTTTTCAACTGCTGTGACTGCTTGGGCTTTTTTTGAAACTTGGCTTCAAGCTTAAAGCCCAAGAAAACACAGTATGCAGTGCAGGTCATCACGCAAATGGTCCCAAGGACAATAGATAAAACGAGTTGCCAACCTTGGGTAAGAAAAAGATGTTTATATTTGATTAAGCCAATAATACAAGGAATAAAAAACAACAACAGTTCAGCTAAAAGTAAATCCGAACCTGACTTAATCCAGTCCAGCTTAAATAGACCCGCTAACAGAGAAATAAGTAAAAGCGTTAGACCCACTACCCCACCTGATATCGGTAAAGACAGGGCGACTTGTATCAGCGTTCCGATATACCAAATCCCAATCAGCAAACCTACTTGAAGAGTAGAACGATAAGGCAATTTGAACGAACGCATTGGAAGGCCACAGAGTATAAGTTGTTGGTGTTATTTTAAGTTTGACCTGATCGTGTAATTATGAATAATAAAATAATAATTATGCTTAATTGGAATAATTTTGGATTTTAAAGCGCTAAAAATATTTGTGCAACTGGTGAAAAGTCACAGTTTTAGTCTTGCTGCGGAGGAACTATCTGTGACTCAACCCACTATTAGTAAATCTTTAAAACAATTAGAAGACGAGATAGGACTGCCTCTATTTCATAAAGGTGAAGCAGGGCGAAAGCGAGAAGTCAAACTGACCTATATGGGAGAACAAGTCTATCTGCATGCCCTGCAGATTTTGCAGCAGGAGCAACAGATCTTTGAAGCAGCAGACCAAATTCGTGGGTTGAAACAAGGTGTGTTGAGATTGGGTTTGCCACCTTTAGGCTCAGTATTGTTGAGTTCCTTAATCGTTAAATTTCACAAATTGTATCCCAACATTGAATTGAACTTTTTAGAAGTCGGTGCGACAGGCATTGAAGAAGCCATTTTGGCCAAAAAAATCGACGTTGGGATTTTATTGGGCGAGTTAAAACCCAGCATTCAAGGCATTCAAATTATCGATTCACCGTTGTGTTTGCTTTCCAACTACGATTCACAGTGGAGAAAGCGCGATGTGGTGCAGTTTGCTGAACTTAAAGAAGAATCCTTTTTACTGTATGCAGACACCTTTACTTTAAATCATGTGATTCTAGATGCTGCGATGGCGGCTGGTTTTGAACCCAAAGTGTTATGCAAAAGTAGCCAGTGGGACTTTATTGCCAAAATGGTCGAGTCAGGTGTCGGCATTGCTTTATTGCCGCAAATTTATTGTGAGCAGTTAGATCGCGCAAAATTCAGTGTCAGTTTAGTGGAACAACCCAGCTTACGTTGGAACTTAAATATGGCATGGAATTCAACCGTAGTGATGAATCCTGCAACTCGTGCATGGTTATCGATCATTGATGAATATAAAGATCAAATTCATTTTTAGATATTTCATCTTCAGACACGCTTTATTAAAAAATAAGCAATATGTTTACATTCTGATTACTTAAAATTACTTAAAGTTTACAAAAAAATGTCTAAATACCAATTTATTGATTAATAAGTAAACAAAAATGTTTCATAAAATCAGATCAAAGTCTCTGTGTCCGATTTTTGTATAGTCTAAGTGCAAACATAAAAACGGAGGCTAAATGTTTAAATTTAAGAATGATATTGTGCATGGTGCGCTTTTTGACATGGATGGAACAATGTTTGATACCGAGCGTTTACGGTTTCAAACCTTGAAACAGGCATCCAAAGAGCTAATTGGGGTCGAGTTTTCAGATGCCTACCTTATGGCATGTTTAGGCTTAAGCGCTCGAAGTGCGGAAGCCTTGGCGCAAAAGCAATATGGACAGGAAGTTCCCTATGCAGAGATTCGTAAGCGAGCAGATGAATTAGAATTAGAAACAGTGCGCCAATATGGTGTGCCGATTAAAAAAGGTTTGGTACAAGTTCTAGAACGCTTACGTAAAGCAGGATTACGTATGGCCGTGGCGACTTCTAGCCGAAGAGCGATTGCTGAAGAGTATTTAATCAATGCCAATGTTTATAAGTTTTTTGATGTTTTGGTCTGTGGTGATGAGGTTGAAAAGGGGAAACCACATCCTGAAATTTTTTTAAGTGCAGCGCAAAAACTGAACCTTGAACCTGCGCAGTGTTTTATGTTTGAAGACTCTGAAAATGGTATTCGCTCGGCATATGATGCTGGGGGTATCTGTGTACTGTTCAAAGATATTAAAGAACCCAATGCAAGCATGTTGGCACATGCCAATTATTATTTTGAAAATATGTATGACTATCTAACGGAATTAGATATCTATAGCTCACATCTGGAAATGCCCAATTTACAAGAAAGCTTTCCTCAAACTTTAAATCAACTGACCGTGGGTATTCATGGATTTGGTGCCATCGGCGGGGGTTATATCGCACAAATCTTGTCACACTGGGATGGTTATACGCGTCCTAAAAAAATCTATGCATCTACCCGAAACAGTTTATACCGTTCAGCTGTAAACGCTTTTGGGGCGTATTGTATTCGCTATGGGCAAGTGTCTTATGATGAACGCATTGAAAATATGCATATTATTGATGCTGAAGACTTACAGCAGATGCATGCCATGTACGTCGAGTCGAGTTTAATTGCGATTTGTTTAGCTGAAAATGCATTAGCCAGTGAAGCTGCAACCATTGCACAGGGCCTCTATGCACGCTATCTGGCGCAAGATGAGCAAGTTCAAACTCCACTGACGCTGTTAATTATCTTAAATAAAATTGGTGCTAAGCAGTTGGTTCTAGAGCAAGTGCGTAAAGCATTGGTGGAGTTAACAGACCATGCTGTAGCTGACTTTATTTTAGAGCAACACTATTTCTGCGATACGGTCGTGAACCGTATGGTGTCTAAGCTGAGCGATAAAAATCTATATCGTCAACTGTGTATTAAATACAATATTTTTAAGCAATATCAACTTGATGACGAGAGTAATCAAATTGAGGTTGAAGATGTCAGTAAACTCAGTGCAGAACAAGAGCGCCGTGCCAGTGAATATGTAGAAGATTTAAGACAAAATTTCCAACCGAGTCATATTTTACAACATATGGATTTAATTCTTTTCAATGCTGAAATGGATATGCCGATCTATGTGGAAAACAAAAGTCCCTTACTCAGTAAAATGCGTCAAATGATCTTGGTAGATCAAATTTCAGATATTCAGCTCATTAAAAACCGCTTATGGAATGGCGTACATGCCATGACTGCGTGGTATGCCAGCCTACTCGGGCATCAGACCATTGGTGTAGCGATGGGCGACCCGCGAGTGCAGTACTATGTTGAAAAACTGCTTGCAGAAGTGATGCAAGGTCTGGCGCATTATCTGCCAAAACGCAAAAATGATTTAACGCGTTTAGCGCGAAGTTTTGATCAATCTTGCCAGTATGCCTATAAAGATCCATGTAGTCGGGTTGGGCGTGATCCATTGCGTAAGCTGAGCGCATTTGAACGTGTATTTTCATCGGTCGTATACAATGTTTCACATGGATTTTCTTTTGAAGCGCTATTAAGTGGTGCGATCTTTGGCTATTTGTATTTGATGGAAGAAGAGGAACAGCCCATAGATGTATTGTTAGGGCATCTGAAGCAGCAACTTCAACAGATGAACCTGTCAAAAGCACACAAAAAGGCGCTGTATTATGTCATTCAAAAACGTCTCAATGAATATCAAAATGGTGAGTTGGGAATGGAAGACTTTATGATCCCTGACCAGCCTCAAAATACTGAAATGAGCTGTGCTTAGGTCTTCATGAAGTTCAGATGTCTTTGAGCTGTCTAAAATGTTAAAAGGCCATAAGAAAAGCTGAGTAAAAAGAGCTTTTCTTATGGTCTTAAATCTTTTAACGTTAGATTTAAGAGAGACTTGGTTTTTTACAATGAAATGGGATGAGATCGGGGAACAACCGTGTTCAATTGCACGAACGCTGTCGGTGATTGGCGATCGGTGGACGATGTTGATTTTACGAAATGCATTCTTGGGTGCACGCCGTTTTGAAAGTTTTCAACAAAATTTAGGTGTCACTCGTCATGTGCTTTCTGAGCGTTTAAAGCGTTTGGTTGAACATGATATTTTGGAGAAAAGACCCTATACAGATCGCCAAGAGCGCTTTGAATATTGTCTGACTGAAAAAGGTTTGGCTTTATACCCAGTGCTGATGTCCATGGCAACATGGGCCGATCAATGGATGGACGAGGGCTTAGGTCGTCCCGTGCAATTTATCCATAAAACCTGCGGGCATAGCATTCAGCCACATTTGGTTTGTAACGAATGTGGTGATGCCATACATGCCAAAGACATCAAAGCGATACCGACACAGGTTTATGTCGATACTTTTGCTGTTCAATCAGACGTTAAACAAGCTTAAGTTTATAAACAGTTTGCAGGTTTTGGCACGCCTGCCAAACGGCTCAGATGGCGCGCTACAAGCCCAGTATTAAACTTTTCTTGCAGTATGGCATTATTGATGTCTGCACTGACTGTTTTCATTAAAAACTTAATCAGCGGACGTGTTGCAGGTGAGTGTCCAAACTGTTGGTAAAACTGACGTACTGCCATGAGGATTTCAAAGTGCCAATCAGTCAATTCAAGCTCTAAAGATTTTGCTAACGCTTTTGCAACCTCTTGATTCCAAATGGTGTAATCGACTAAATGACCATCTTGGTCTAATTCTAAATTCATCTAAACACTCAAAATTATTTTAAACAGATACAACGACTATGGCTTAAGCATAGCTCAGCAAACCTAGCATAGCTGATGGTTTCTAGGTTACTTGGATGGACAGCAGCAATATTTTCAGCATCCTGTTCAAGCACAAATATACAAGGCAACTGCTGAATAAAAGTATGCTCTATATACAGGGCTGCATCTCCCATTAAAACCACATCATCCCCTGATTGATACAGGTTTTGTAATTTACTCAGCGCTAGCTCCGTCGCGGAAAATGGAGACTGCACAAGATAAAGTGTTTTGCTCATAGCTGTCTCCTTACCAATACAAGACATGGTCAAACAGCTGTATTAAATTGGCATTGAGTTCAACATATTCAATTTCTTGCTCTGTTTGTTGAACAAAAGCAGAAGCTTGATTCTTAGTTTCAATCCAAATTGGGCTTAGGTCATAAAACTCAAAGCTATCAACCATGTTTGAAGCCAGTTTAAAAGCATGCTTTAAGGGTTCAAAGGATTGAGCATTGTTTAATAAACTGAGTGCAGCATCTTGTAATAAGACTTTGACTTCACAGCCAAAAGTCGCAAGAACCATCGTTGCAGACAGGCTTTCATGTACCTGCAAAGAGTTCAAATTGGCTTGGGTTAAAATAACCAGTACAGATTTCACACAATATACCTTTTAAAAGCAACAAATTCTTGAAAAATTAGCACTTAGAATTGAATTAAGCGCTCTGCAGACTGAACGGCATCGGCCAGTTCCCCTAGGCCGACCAAGTCAAAACCTGTAGCAAGATTATGCTGTGCTAACTGATGACGCTGTGCATTTTCGGCATCGGTAATTCCTCGGGCCAAAGCTGCACTTACACAAACGGGTAGGCGAATGGCGAGTTTTTGCCACTCAGAACATAGATTCCGTTGGTCGTCAGGGACCCATTGCAGGGCATTGGCAACTTGAACAGCATCTTGGTAGAAAAACACTCGAAAGGGTTCATTTTTCGCTTGCAATGCTTGTGCTAAACCTAAAGCATGCCATGCATGAATTGAACTCGGTGCGGAGGTAATTAGTAATAAAGTACTCATCAAACTTCACTAGAGGAATGTCCAAACTTTTCTTGGTACATTCGGACTTCATAATAAAAAGGTAGTATACAATGATTTTAGTGACTGGTGGTTTAGGCTTTATAGGCTCTCATATTGCTTTGAGCTTTATGGCGCATGGGCAAGAGGTCATTATTGTAGACAATTTATCCAATGCGAACTTACAAACCCTTGAACGATTAGAATTTATTAGTGGCATGTACGTGCCTTTTGTCAAAATTGATATACGAAATACGCCTGCTTTAAACAAAGTTTTTGAGCAGTATTCCATCGATGCGGTGGTGCATGCAGCAAGTTTTAAATCGCTTGAAGAATCAGTACTGAAGCCTTTGGAATACTATAATGACAATGTCAGTTGTATCATGAGTTTACTGCGTGCCATGCAGCGCACAGGTGTCCGAACTTTGGTTCATCTTTCAAGTCTTGCCGTCTATGGTGAATCCAGCCTATATTTAGAAGAAGATTTAGAGCTGAATTACGGCTATCCAAACCCGTATATCAAGTCGCAGCAAATGGTCGAAGAAATTATTCGGGATACAGCAAAAACGGATAATGAATGGAAAATTGCAATTTTAAGAATGGGCAATGTTGCTGGTGCATTTGAAAATGCGATGCTCGGAGAACTGTTCCCGCCTTTACCGAAAAATATTATTCCACTGTTGATGCAAGTCGCTGCAAAACAGCGTGATCACATTGAACTCAGAAAAAGTCCACAAACCACAGATCATACCGTAGAGCGTAGTTTTTTACATATCCTCGATGCCTGTGATGCGATTGCGGCTTCGCTGCAATGGTTAAGTACTCAACAGTTTGCTTGTGAAGCCTTTAATATCGCAGGTCAAAGTGTATCGATACAGCAGTTGGTTGAAAAAGTTGAAAATGTAACACAAAGTGATATTGCTACAGTCGATGTTGTGGATTCGCATATCGTGGAATTAGATCAGGTCGCAGCAGAGTGTAGTAAAGCGAAAAACGTTTTACACTGGCAAGCGAAACGCAGTTTAGAACAAACCCTTGAAGATGGATGGCGTTTCTACCAACAAAGTTTAGATGGCCGTTAATTAATTTACTGATAACAATTATCATTTACATATTTTTGCTTAATCATTAAGATAAGGAAAACAAGCGCAAAATAATCATTTTGCAATTCACTTAAAAAGGAAGAGGTTAAAATGCAAACACGTATTGAACATGACACGATGGGCGAAGTTGAAGTACCGAGCGAAGCACTTTGGGGTGCTCAAACTCAGCGTAGTTTGCAAAACTTTAAAATTGGCAGTGAACGTTTACCACGACCAATGATTCGTGCCATGGGCTTGGTGAAAAAAGCAGCAGCACAGACCAATGCTGAACTTAACCAAATTCCACAAGAATTGGCGCAATACATCGTCGGTGCTGCGGATGAAGTGATTGCAGGGCAGTGGGATAGTCAGTTTCCTTTGGTGGTATGGCAAACTGGTTCAGGCACACAAAGCAACATGAACTGTAATGAAGTGATTGCCAATATCGCCAATCAGAAACTCGGGAATCCTTTAGGCGCACAAAAACCTGTACACCCGAATGATCACGTGAATCGTGCTCAGTCGACCAATGACTCGTTCCCAACGGCGATTCATGTCGCAGCAAGCATTCAGATCAATGAATTACTGATTCCTGCGGTGACACAGCTTCGACATACTTTAGAGGCAAAGTCTCAAGCATTTGCTGACATCGTCAAAATTGGCCGAACTCATTTACAAGATGCGACACCCTTAACCTTAGGCCAAGAATTTAGCGGTTATGTTTCTCAGCTCGATCACGGCTTAAAGCGTTTACAACAAGCACTTTCAGGTTTGTATGAACTACCTTTAGGTGGAACAGCTGTAGGAACAGGACTGAACGCTCATCCTGATTATGCAGAAAAATCAGCGGAGCAACTGGCACAGTTGACTGGACTGCCTTTTGTGACTGCACCAAATAAATTTGAAGCATTGGCTGGGCGTGATGCAGCAGTGTTTGCCTCAGGTGCATTAAAAACGTTTGCGGTAAGCTTGAACAAAATTGCCAATGACATTCGCTGGTTGGCAAGTGGCCCACGTTGTGGTTTTGGCGAGTTACGTATTCCAGAAAATGAGCCAGGCTCAAGTATTATGCCAGGGAAAGTGAACCCGACTCAAAGTGAAGCGATGACTATGGTGGTGGCTCAAGTCTTAGGCAATGACACCACGATTAATGTTGCGGGTGCATCGGGTAACTTTGAGTTGAATGTATTCATGCCAGTGATTGCGTTTAATTTGTTGCAGTCGATTCAGCTTTTGGGTGACGCATGTAATAGCTTCAATGATCACTGCGCAGTGGGTATTGAACCGAACCGTGAAAAAATTGACCACTTTTTACATGACTCATTGATGTTAGTTACGGCTTTAAATCCTGTGATTGGCTATGAAAATGCAGCAAAAGTTGCCAAAACAGCTTATAAAGAAGGCAAAACACTAAAACAAGTGGCTGTAGAGTTGAACTTGGTCACGGCTGAGCAGTTTGATGAAGTGGTGCGTCCAGAGCAAATGATTTCACCAAATGTAAAATAAACTTTCTTCAATTGCTTAATGAAAGAGCAAATGAACATCAGCGGTTTTTATCTTTGGGCGAAGTCGGTACAATGGTCGACTAGAGATAAACTGCTGATGAGTTCCCATGCTTGATATTTATTTGACAGATGTTCAGAAAAACGTGCAATTTAACGATTATCCGGGTGAGCATCCTGTTAAATTTGTTTTAAATTTCAAAAAGATTTTCCCAAGTGTTATGGAGTTATTACTTCCTGTTCTACCTGAAAATGAAAATCTTGAAGAAATGACATGGGAATCAACCACGACTGACTTCGAACTTTTCAAGCTGTTATTGAGTGGTTGGGGCGTGATTGAGTTACGCTTAAACGCGATCAAACAGTTTAAAGATAAAGATTTTGCAGATGCTCTAGTGAAACGTGCACAACAAAAGCGCAAAGACTTTGCAAAAGCACAGCAACAGTTGAAAACGGTTGAACTCGATTATTTATTTATGCATGAAATACATGCATTGATCGATGCAGAACTAGTTGAATTGGGTGAAAAATTCTATTTACCTGTGCTACGTGACTTATGGAAAAATAAAATTCCAACTCAAGTCTTAGAAGCCAAATTTTAAGTTATTCAAAAAATCCTCCAAATGGAGGATTTTTTATATGGATAGCAGAACTATGTATTTGTGGTAAACACAAAGCATTTAAACTACATCTAAAGCACTAAATTTTATTATTTGGTCAAATATTGGAATTAATATTGCTTGATACATTGGGTCATTATTCACACTATAGCCGTAAGGATTTTATAATATGTCAAATCAGTTCATCGACTTAATCACAAAGCGTCGTACCATTTATGCCATTGGTAAAAAGGTCGAACACAGCCCTGAATTTTTAACTGATTTGATTCAAACTGCCATTAAACAAAGCCCATCATCGTTCAATTCACAGTCATCTCGGGCGGTGATTTTGTTTAATACGCAACATGAAAAGTTCTGGACTTTTGTGGCTGAAAAACTGAAGTCTTATGCTAAGGATGAAGAAAGCGCGGCTAAAACAACTGCAAAAATGGCCAGTTTTGCAATGTATTTTGTAATATCTGCTTTAGCTTCATCTCTGGTTTTATAGTTGCAATGATGCACTAATTCATTCTTGAGTATGCCCCAGAAACTTTCAATCGGTGCATTATCGTAACAGTCCCCACGTTTGCTCATTGAACCTTGAAAATCACATTTTTCCAGTATCTTTCGATATTCATGGCTGCAATATTGGCTGCCTCTGTCCGAATGAACAATTAAGCCTTTCGTTGGTTTTTGATTACGAATCGCCATAGTCAGTGCATTGCAAACAAGTTGTGCGGTCATACGCTCATTTAAGCTATAGCCAACCACTTGTTTCGTGTACAGGTCTTTTACTGCTGCCAAGTATAACCAACCTTCAGCAGTCCAAATGTATGTAATATCGCTTGACCATGCAAGATTGGGCTTAGTCATTGAAAACTGTTGCTCTAGTAAATTTGCGTAGATCGCTCGATTATGATCACTCTTCGTAGTTCTTTTGAAACGCTTATGACGCTTACAATACAGCTGGTTGAGCTTTTTTATTTGACGTACAGCATACGTACTGATTTTGATACCTTGCGCTTGTAAATGCTTAGTTAATCGAATATAGCCATAGCTTTGTTTAGTTTCCTCATGAGCTATTTTGACCAAAATTGTCTGTTGATTTCGCTGAACCAATCTTTTATTCATGCCTCGTTTTAGCCAATCATAAAATCGTGACACTGAAACGTGAAGTAATCTAGCCATAAAGCTAATCGGGAATAAATGTCTTTGCTGTTTCATATAGGCGTACCTTACTGACTTTCTTTCGCAAAGTACGCTGCTGCCTTTTTTAGAAATTCACGTTCCATTTCAGCTGTTTTGAGCTGTTGTTTGAGCTTTTTATTTTCTTCGAGTAAGGCATTTAGATCAGGTGAATATTGTTTAGTGCCTGCTAAGGTGCCAGTCTTTGCTTTATTATTCCAATTTGAAAGAGTTTGCATTGAAATGCCAAGTTGTCTGGCTGTTTCCGATACATTGCCTTGATTGGCTTCAATCAATTTTATTGCTTCAACTTTAAATTCTGCGGTGTAAGTCTTCTGTTTCTTGCTCATGGTAAACTCCTGATGAGTGTCTATAGTTTACCAAGTTAAAACCTCCTGTTTTCTCAGCACACATCAGATTAAGGTATCTTCAATAACACGTGTAATACGAATTGCACTCGTTTCAGATACACCGTAACTCATACCAAGATGGAAAAATGTTCGATATTCTCTCCAATATTCTATACATAAGAGCAAGCGATCTTCCAACGGTAATTTATGCGGTCGTCCTTTACCAATATGACGAGGTAAATGCTTATTTAGCTCGGCCAACATGAGGTTAAATGTAGCCCAACTAACACCGGTAAGCCTACGAAACTTAACGTCTGATAATTTTTGAATATCTTTGAATTTCATCCAAGGATTATCTCTTGAATTAAATAATTTTGCTGATTAATTTAAGATCAAATAAATTGTACGTTTTTTGATTTATGACGGAAGTCTATTATTTAACTCCATTATTTTTAATTTTTTCTCGCCACTTTAATCCTTTCTCTGTTGGGACTGGCCAATTAAGAGAAGTTATAATTTCAATTGTATCATCAGGATATAAATGAACAACAAGGTATTTTTTATCCTTAACATCATTTTTATTTAAAATAACTTGATTCTTTGATTTATGTAATTCACCAGTTTTTGCATCTTTCCACGTAACGTCTTGTAAACCAATTTTTACGGCAGATGTATTCATAGATCCAATGGCTCCGCCAATAATATGATTATTTAATTTGACGTCATAAGTATTATAAGTTGGATTATAATTAGCTGATGTTGTACCCATATAATATGTAGCATTTGGTCCAATACCTGCACAACCTGCAGCACTAAAAACTAAGCTGATAGGTAGTAGGATTAACTTCTTTATATTCATAGTAGTTCCTTGTTTTCTTTAAAATATTTAATCTATGTAAACATATCTAATTTATATAGATTAGACTTCCGTCATAAATCAAAAAACGTACAATTTATTTGATCTTAAATTAGTCAGCAAAATTATTTAATTCAAGAGATAATCCTTGGATGAAAT
>NZ_KB849235.1:83447-162379 GCF_000368045.1 Acinetobacter johnsonii CIP 64.6 | reverse complement strand
TAGAATGACTTGTCTGCAGTGCTTCGTGTCATAAGCACCATCGGTATAGACCGAATCAATTCGTTCATCTAAGGGAATTTGAGCAAGTAAATCACCGAGTACTTGCGAATCGCTCACATTATTTGTAGTAAGCTGTACTGCACGTATTTGCAAGGTTTCAGCATCGATGCCAATATGAAGTTTACGCCATTTGCGACGATATTCAGGTTGATGTTTCTTACGTTTCCACTCACCTTCACCTAGAAACTTTAAGCCAGTTGAGTCGACGAGTAGATGTAGCCCATCACTACTTTTTTGATAGCTAATCGCAATATCAATATGTTTTTGTCTTCGACAAAGCGTACTGTAATCTGGTGCGGTCCAATTTAATCCACAAAGTTTAATCAGACTTTGAACAAAACCTGTGACCATGCGTAAAGAGAGTCTAAATAAAGATTTGATCATTAAACAGCATTGAATAGCCGTATCGGAGTAAGTTTGATTTCGACCTTGCTTGTTTTGTGGTTGTGCATACCACTGAGTGTTTGGATCAAACCAAATGGAAATGTTGCCCCGATTAATGAGAGCGCGATTATAGGAAGACCAGTTGGTTGTACGATAAGTTTTAAGAGTAGGTTTATTCATTTTGAAATTATAGGACTGAATAAACCTTATAGGCTAGGTTTGTGCAACAAAGCCTGGTACAGGTAATAACAAAGATGCTGATGAAGAAAAAAAGAAATGGTCAAATCCAGCTAGGTTGTGGAAATCTGCTGATCAGCATGCTCAAGAAAGTGAGAGTAATGGGTGTAAGTCAAATTATGCAATCTATGTATCAGGCGTAGGCACACGTTTTAATGGCGGGTTAAATATATTCCAACGTGCACTCGCTATGATGCAAGACCATAGTGGTTTTGGCCTTGGTGTGGGGACAGGTGGAACCCGACGCTTAGATTATGGCGAAGATCAACTGAATGATGCTTTAAAGCAAGTCATGATTATAAATGCAAAAAAATCAGAAATAGACACAGGTAAATATGCCAATGAAAAAAAAGTGTATAGTTTTGCAGAGGTCGATAATAGGGTCTGTTGACATTTCAAGTATAGAATTTACCCGATAAAGGTAGCCAAATAAATATACAAGCTAATGCAACTGCCCCCTCATAGCTACACTTTAGCTTATCATATCGTGTTGCTATTCCTCTGAACTGCTTTAACCTACAAAATGCATTCTCAACTAAGTGTCTGATTTTATATAAATACCAATCCATATGATCATTATTTGACTGAGTATTTGATTTTCTTGGAATATTCGCTTTAGTTTTTTTCACAGATATTTGTTCTCTTAATGATTCAGAGTCATATCCTTTGTCTGCACAACATACTTCCGTTTCACTCAAATCAAGTTTTTCAATCATTTTGGGAGCAATCTTGACATCATGTATCGTTCCATCGGAGATAATAATTTCGATTGGATTACCATCCGCATCAACAGCTAAGTGTATTTTAGAACTATTTCCACCAATGCTTTTAGAAATATCCTGATCTTTTATTCCAGCAGAATGTTGGTGTGCCCGAACATGACTAGCATCAATAAAAACCCATTCCATATCAGCATTTGAAGAAATTAATTTAAATATTTTCATTAACTTATCATTTTTACACCAACGATTATATTTTTTAAAGATTGAGTTATACGAACCAAATTCTTTAGGCAAATCACGCCATGGGCAGCCTGTTCTTATTCTATAAAGTATTGCTTCGACAAAATTTCTCAAATTAGATTTGGAATAGATATCAAAATTTCGGAAAATAGAAAGTAACTTAGACCAGTGTTGATCATTCAGCATTGTACGAGGCATAGCGAGAAGTAAATTTGGTTTGGCGATTAAATTTTACTTTCTCGCTATTTTTTTGAACAGAAAATGTCAACAGGCCCTAGTTTAAAGCAACATCGCCTCATTAAAAAAATTAATATTTCTACATTCGGCTTCTCTCGTGGAGCAGCTCTAGCCCGTGCATTTACGAATCAATTTATGTGGCAATGCGAATCTGATTGTAACGGTTTAAGTTACGGCACTGGAAAATACCCTATTGAATTTAAATTTATGGGTATCTTTGATACCGTTGCCTCATTTGGCTTACCCGCGACCAACTTAAATAATAATTTAACCTTTGAAGGTCGGGATATGGTCATTGATGAACGCATTAAAATGTGTGTGCACCATGTTGCAGGAAATGAGCTGCGCTTTGCTTTCCCTGTCGATTTAATTCATAAAGGAAATGGTCAAATTGCCAATCCAAATTGGAAAGAACTTGTTTATCCAGGCATGCATTCCGATGTTGGTGGTGGCTATACACCTGGTAGTCAGAATGTAAATGATAACTTTGCCCGTATCCCATTGAAAGACATGTTGGAAGATGCTGTCAGTGCAGGTGTTCGAATGTTTGACTATAATCAATTAAAAGAAAAATATGGGGCATTATTTACTGAACAGTTTGAAATTCAAAATGAAACACAGCGTTTGTATGATGCGGTAAAAGCACAAATGTCGTCTACAGGAAAAGTTCAAGATCAAATTGCTGCTGCAATGAAAGTTTATTATAGTGCGTATGGGACATTGGCGAGAAGTAAGATAGCCTCTGTCAGTCAAAATGTGCGTAAAGAGAATAAATTTCGTGAATTATTACCGATCGGCCCATCAGATATGGCAACTGAAATTAGCCGCTTAGAAAAATTACAAAAGCTAACAGCACCTATTAAATCTGGTGGAATGAATATTTTTAGAATATTATCACCTGTTTCAAAAGCATATGAGTTTTTCTTAGGCGTAGATGATTGGGAGTTCGCGAGTTGGCATAAAGAATCAACACCAGAAATCATGAGCTTTTATCAAAACTATATTCATGACTCTAAGTACGGTTTTATGAGTAATGCTGAACCATTTAGTTATTTCCGTCAAAGGACGGTATATGAGTCCCGTCGTAGTGGAAAGGGAGAAGAGGTAGATCAAAAAACTGCAGAAGATAAAGCAGTATGCACTGTGGTAAATAGGGAAGTACAACAAGAAAAATTTTTTGATGCATTTGAACGAGCTAAGCAAGAGCAGTTGCCGCTAGCTATGTAAAAAGAATGAATTCTTAGTACCGTCGCTAAGTTTTAAACAGTTTTAACTCCTTATAAGTGCTATTAAGAAATTAATATTTACTCCATATTTTAAGCATCTTAAGATGAGATGCTTATTGTTTACTTTCATATTGAGTGCCCTACAAATGGTTATGGTGCAAATAACAAAGATACAGAATTAGAAAAACAAGGAGTAATTTGTAAGACTAGTGCGTTGGTTGTTTAGAGGTTCCAAATGACAGTCAAGATAAGAAGTTAAGTTCAAACTTCGAGTTTTTTAAAATTCTTATAAAATAGCCTAAGCAAAAATTTTATGAATTTCGCTCCTTAAAAAATGGTGTCTTTTATTTTCCATTAAATTTTTATGCCAAAAAATTCCAATATTCATTTGCGGCAGTTTTACAGGAACATCAAAAATATTGAGTAGAGGGGAAACATGCAAATGGCTCAAAATATTTTGAGGAATCGTTAAAATTGCATTTGGATATTGCTCTAAAATTTGTAGCGCAGTGGAATAGTGCTGACAACGCAAGAAAACCTGCCTAGACAGTTGCTTACGATTTAAATGAACATCTTCAACCAAAACACCAGTACGCCGCGAAGATACACCAATATGCGGTGCAGCCAAATACAATTCAGCATTGATTTGCTGGAGCTGAGTACAAGCCACAAACTGGTCTTTGACCAAGCTCTCAAATTGAATTTTATCGCCAAAGTTTTGTTCCAAATCAATCACAAAATCAATTTGTTGAGAAACTAAATCAGCATCTACTGTTTTACGGTCCAGCTTACTACTCATGAACTGAATACTTAGTCCAAGTTTCTGAAAGTGAGCAACTAACTTTGGGAAAACAATTGGTTCGATTTCATCATGAATCGCAATTTTTAGACTTTGAACCATATTAGGGTCGAAGCTTTGCTGCTGCATAGAAATACTTTGAATCGCAATTAAAGCATTTTTAATAATCAGGTAATTTTGTTCTGCAAAAGGTGTTGGAAGCATTTGGCTGCCAGACCGAACAAATAAATCATCCTTTAAATGGTTACGTAGACGCTGCAAGGCATGACTGGCAGCAGACTGCGTAATCGACAAGATTTGAGCTGCTTTAGAAATACTTTTTTGCTCATAAATTGCAATAAAAAGCGGGTATAAATTGATATCGATGCGATGAAAAAGCCCCATATCAATGGGTGACTTACTATGAATATTGTTCATGCTGATCTATAAAATAAAATCATTTTGTTCATATTAGTTTTCAGGTTATGTTGATGTAAAGCGAAAATATCAAAATAGATCGAAGGAAGCAGCCATGTTTGAACTTTCAGCACGTGCTCAAGATTATGTAGAACGTACCAAACAATTTATTCAAAACGAAATTGAGCCGATAGAAACTGACTTTTGGCATGAGGTACATGAACTAAACCAAGGTGGTGACTGGACTAAATGGCAGTGGCCCGCACAACTTGAAATGCTCAAAGCCAAAGCAAAAGCTGCAGGTTTATGGAATATGTTTTTGCCATGTCCTGAATTGGGCCAAGGTTTATCGGTTCAAGAGTATGCTCATATTGCAGAACTCACAGGTCGTAGTCTTCTTGCGCCGACCGTATTTAACTGTAATGCGCCGGACAGTGGCAACATGGAAGTATTGTGGCGTTATGGCTCTGAAGCTCAAAAGCAAGAGTGGCTTACGCAGCTTTTAGATGGAAAAATTCGCTCTGTTTTCTGCATGACAGAACCAGCTGTTGCTTCATCCGATGCGACCAATATGCAAGCAACAGCCGTGATCGAAGGCGATGAAATTGTGTTAAATGGCCGTAAATGGTGGTCTTCAGGCTTAGGTGACCCCAATGCCAAAATTATTATTTTTATGGCACATACACCAGATGAAACTAAAGATCGCCACCATCAACACTCGATGGTTTTAGTGCCTGTTGAAACGGCTGGAGTCAAAATAGAACGGATGTTACCAGTCTTTGGTGACTACGATGCACCACATGGTCACGGCGAAATTAGCTTTAGTAATGTTCGTGTACCAGTTTCCAACTTTATTGGTGGTGCAGGTCAAGGTTTTGAAATTGCTCAAGGTCGTTTAGGACCGGGTCGTATTCATCACTGTATGCGCTGTATTGGTGCTGCGGAAAAATCTTTAGAGTTGATGATCGATCGTGGTATGAGTCGTACAGCATTTGGGAAAGAGATTTTAAAATTAGGCGGAAACCTAGAGCGCGTGGCTGATGCACGTGTTGCAATTGATCAAGCGCGTTTATTAACCTTGTATGCTGCGTATAAAATGGATACTTTAGGGAATATGGCAGCGTTAACTGAAATCTCTGCCATTAAAGTCGTTGCGCCAAGTGTGCTTGAAAAAGTGGTCGATATGGCGATTCAAATTCACGGCGGAGCAGGTGTGTCGCGTGATACACCTCTGACAGGTTTCTTCGCTCAAGCACGTTCACTGCGTTTGGCCGATGGGCCAGATGAAGTCCATAAAGGCATGATTGCAAAATTAGAACTGGCAAAACGTGGCTATAGTACGCGTCGTAAAAAATAATAGAGGAGAAGATCATCTCTTTAATTCATCGTGTTGAAATAAGAATAGATGATCTTCTAAGTTATAAAGAAAAGATTGATAGTTTGGGAAAAAAGAATGTCAGCGATTGATGTAGGTGGAACAGTTCGGGCGGGTGAAGAACTGGATGCTGTAGCCGTAGAAAACTGGCTCAAAGCACAAGGTATCGATCTACAAGGGCAGATTGAAGTCACGCAATACTCAGGCGGTGCATCTAACTGGACGTATAGATTGAAATACGACAATGTCGATCTAATTCTACGCCGCCCACCCAAAGGTACCAAAGCTAAATCTGCACATGACATGGCACGTGAATATCATGTGCAAAAGAATTTAACCCCTTTTTATCCTGTGCTTCCCGAAATGGTTGCATTGTGTCAGGACGAATCTGTCATTGGTTGTGACTTCTACGTGATGAAACGTGTAGAAGGCATTATTCCACGTGCCAATTTACCGAGAGAGCTAGATTTTAAAGAAGCCCAAGTTCGTGAGTTATGTGTCAATGTGATTGATAAACTGATCGAACTTCATCAAGTGCCATACCAAGGCACAGAACTTGAGAACTTTGGTAAAGGTGATGGTTACTGCCGTCGTCAAGTGGAAGGTTGGGACGCTCGTTTTGAAAAAGCCAAAACCATTAATGTCCCTTCATTTAAATATGTGCGAAAGTGGCTGAAAGATAATATTCCAGCAGACTCAAAAACCTGTGTGATTCATAACGATTGGCGTTTTGATAATGTTATTTTAGATCCGAATCATCCGACGCAAATTATTGGCGTTTTAGATTGGGAAATGGCAACGCTTGGCGATCCACTCATGGACTTAGGTTCGGCTTTGGCATATTGGGTTGAAGAGTCGGATAGTGCACTCTTTAAAGCGACACGTCGCCAACCGACAAATCTTAAAGGCATGTTCACACGTAAAGAAGTGGTCGATTATTATTTAGAAAAAACGGGTCTAGAAGTCGAGAATTGGACCTTTTATGAAGTTTTTGGCATTTTCCGTTTAGCCGTGATTGCCCAACAAATTTATTATCGCTATCACCATAAACAGACCAATAACCCTGCTTTCAAAGATTTTTGGATTTTAATTCATGCTCTCCATATTCGCGCACTTAAATTGATTGGTTTACAAAAAATTGAAGCCAATGAAGTCGCTCAAAAATACATTGTTAAAATGAAGGAAATATTAGGCAAATGACCACTATTTATTTCATTCGCCACGGGCAAGCATCTTTTGGTGCAGAAAGTTATGATCAACTCTCTCCCAATGGTGAACTCCAAGCCAAAATTTTAGGTCAATATTTTGATCAGATCTTAAAAGAAGCACCTATGGTGGTGTCAGGCTCCATGCAGCGACATCAGCAAACGGCATGTATTTCTTTGGCTGAGTGCTTTCCTGAAGTAGATGTTTTAACAGATTCTGCATGGAATGAGTTCAATCATCAGCAAGTCTTTGCTCATTACGAACCGCGTTTTAACGAGCCACATTTACTCAAAGCCGATGTGGCTAAAGAGTCGAACCGACGTGCTTATTTGGCCAAGATATTTGAAGGGGCAATTGAACGCTGGACAGGTGGCGACTATCACCATGAATACGATGAATCATGGCCTGAGTTTAAAAGTCGAATTGAAGTCGCTTTACAAGATTTGTGTGATGAACTGGCTCAAAGCAAACCGCGTTATGCTGTGGTATTTACTTCAGGCGGTGTGATTTCAGTGGTTGCAGGCAAACTCTTAGGTTTAAGTCCGAATAAAACTTTTGCGCTAAATTGGGCTATTGCCAACAGCAGCATGACTACATTGCGACTGGTGGGGAATGAACCTCAGCTTTTAAGTCTCAATGAACATCATTTTATTAAAGCCAAAAACTCAAATTTATTGACTTGGATTTAACAAGGATCGAACCATGACAAAAACAATTCTAATTACAGGTGCAAGTTCTGGAATTGGCGCAGGTATGGCACGTGAATTCGCTCAAAAGGGCTATAACCTTGCCATTTGTGCACGACGTTTAGAGCGTTTAGAAACACTGAAACAGGAACTTGAGCAGCAATATGGTATTCGTGTGATTGCTAAAAGTTTGGACGTTACCAATTACGATCAAGTGTTTGAAGTCTTTCGTGCATTTAAACAAGAATTTGGCCGTTTAGACCGTGTGATTGTAAATGCTGGAATTGGAGATGGGCGTCGAATTGGCAAAGGTAGCTTTGCAATTAATAAAGCCACGGTTGAAACCAACTTTATTTCAGCTCTAGCGCAGTGTGAAGCCGCAGTCGAAATTTTCCGTGAGCAAAATGCAGGACATTTGGTTGTTATCTCGTCTATGAGTGCAGTCCGCGGTATGCCAAAACATTTGACAGCGTACGGTGCAAGTAAAGCGGGCGTTGCACATTTGGCTGAAGGCATTCGTGCAGAACTGCTCAATACCCCAATCAAAGTTACCACGATTTTCCCTGGATATATTCGTACAGAAATCAATGAGGGTGCCAAACCTCTACCTTTTGAAGTCGATGAAAAAACAGGTTCACGACTGTTGGCCGCAGAAATTGAAAAAGCTCCTGTAAAAGCCTATGTTCCTAAATGGCCATGGCTACCACTAGGTTTAGCGATGAAAATTTTACCGCTGAAATTGGTCAATAAACTGGGTTAATGATAAAAATAAAAAGGCTGTAAATCAGCCTTTTTATTTTTATCTATGCGAGTGCCTTCTAAACATATGTTGCTATTTCCAGATGATCATTTGAGTGCATTCATGAGTTGGTCATAAAATCGAGGTAGCATTGAAGAAAAAGGTGATCAAGATGTCCACACAATTCGACTTTGTTTCAGTCAGAAAAAAGCCCAATGTTCATTTTGGTGGGCGTTCAATTAGTCATGTTATTCAATGTGAAGATGGTTCACAAAAGACCCTTGGGGTTATTTTGCCTACAGATCAACCGCTGACTTTTGAAACACATGTCGCAGAGCATATTGAAATCGTTTCAGGTCAATGCCAAGTTAAAATTGGGCTACAGACTGAAATGAGGCTGTATCATGCAGGTGAAAGTTTTGATGTTCCTGCCAACAGTCGCTTTAGTATGATGGCAAGTGAAGTCGTAGATTATATTTGTCACTTAGAAAAATAGCCGAAGATAAAGACTTAAAATGGCTAGAACAACGTTAATTCTTTATTTCTGAAGAATATTTAAGTCTGTGTATCGGTGCAATTCAACGTATACTATTTTCATCTTTCAGCTAGCTTAGACCCAGTCACTGAATATGCGATTAAAAATTTATACGCTGGCTTTGATTCCAGTCATTCTATTTCAAGGTTATGCCGTCAAAAAAAATACACCAAGATTGGCTGAACCCAAAGGAGCGCGCATTGGACAAAAGGGCGTGGGTAAGTCGCTTGCTTTGCTCATTTTGGGGGATTCAGCAGCAGCGGGCGTCGGTGTAAATGCTCAAGATGATGCCTTATTGGGTTCAATTTTAAAAGAACTGTCATCTGAGTTTAGTATTCAATTTTATTTACACGCAACGACGGGATTCACCACAGATCAGGTCATTCAGTCCATCCAAACGTTTGAGACACAGCATTTTGATGTCATCATTACTTCTGTGGGCGTAAATGACATTACAAAATTCACTTCGCCGCAGGCTTGGATCGCAAAACAGAAGCAGCTTTATCAAATACTCAAACATAAGTTTAGTCCACAACTAACACTTGCATCAGGTGTACCACCGATGGATCAGTTTCCTGCACTTCCAAACCCACTTGCATGGTTGTTCGGTCAATATGCCAAAGCGATGAACTTAAAATTAGGCCAATTTGTCGCACAGCAAAATCAGATGGAGTGGATAGAGTACGATCTCAAGAAGTTTTTGGCTTTAAACTTCGTTATGGCCGAAGATGGTTTCCACCCTAGCAAAGAAATTTATCAATTTTGGGGTAAACAAGTGGCTGAAAAAATACGCCAATCTTTTTAAAATGCAATAAAGACAAATTTTTATAGCTTATGACACATTCAGTTGAAATTGAAAAACATCCACTTAAACCTTTCCTTCCAGCTAATGCCAAATTATTAATGCTGGGCAGCTTTCCGCCGCCCAAGACTCGCTGGAAAATGGACTTTTACTATCCAAATTTTCAAAATGATATGTGGAAAATATTTGGTCTGTGTTTTTTCCAAGATAAAAATTATTTTCTCAATATCGAGCAGAAGACATTTAAAGAACAAAAGATCCGTACATTTTTAAATGAACGGGGCATTGCGATTTTTGATACGGCCTATGAAGTGATTCGCCAAAAAGGCAATGCTTCAGATAAGTTTTTGCATATTGTTACCCCAACCAATATACAACATTTACTTGAAAAAATGCCCGAATGTCATAGTGTGATGACGACTGGCGATAAAGCTACTGATACGCTCATGCTGTCTATGCCTACGGGTACGTTAAAACCACAAATTGGTATGAAGTCCGAGACACATTTTGCTGGGCGAGAGCTGAGGCTTTATCGGATGCCATCTTCTTCTCGTGCCTATCCTTTGGCTTTAGAGAAAAAAGCCGAGGCTTATTACAACTTATTTTCTGAAATAGGCTTACTTTAGGTAACTATTTGGATTATCCACATAACTGAATGTTCCAGCATTCGTAAATGGTTGGTCTACTTTAGTCTTCGTACTCAACATAGTCCCAGAGATTAAGCCGCGCTTTAATCTGTTTACGTAGTTGTGGCAGCATAGGAAATAATGTTCCATCAATCCATAGGCTGAGTGCACCTGCCGAAAGTGGTTGTTGCGATTCATCGATCAATTGTGCACCTTTCACCAAAACAAAAGTCTCTTCGCTTGCAGCTGTTTCGATCCCTTTAAACTGAACCAAAAGTTCATGGCCTGTATCTTGGATAAGCCACTCCAGTTCGATTTGGATATTTTGATTGGATTTTAAAACAACTTGTCCTTCAACCATGTCATTGTCACTCAAGCAGTCATGTTCAACACGCACTTTACTTAGAAACCATTCTTGTCGAGCAAGATCTTCTAGTGTTTTGTAGGGGGGTAAAATATTGCTGAGATTAAACTGACGACTTAAATCAAAAAATTGCATTACTAAACTTTGTAAAGGAGAGATAAAAAGAAGGGCTGCATGTTAAATCAAAGTGTGTACTGAGTAAAACCTTTCAAGCCCTTGAATGAATTTAGGTATGAAATCCAATTATTTTGTTCGAGTCTTATATTCAATGGCGTTTATTAAGAGTAGTAATAGCTAAAGCATTTTTAAGCTGAGCCTAAAAACAAACCAACTCAGCCTAAACAGAAAGCTATCTTGCATTAGAGAACATGGATAATGTCATTCACCTGTAATTACATCATCCATTCAATGGGGAGGTATGACACGGCTTTCATCATAAAACGCTGAAATTTTGTAGTTTCGGGTTCTTTTTGATGTTCAATGACAGTTCCATCTTTTTGATGTTCAAGCCAAATGATATCGCCTTGAGAGTTGAGTTTTAACTCATATGCAATATGCGGGAGAAATTCATCTAACTTGTGTGAGATTGCATTTTGCAATTGATCTGACTCCACCACTAAGCCCACTTCTGTATTTAAATGGGCTGAGCGCGGGTCAAAGTTAAACGAACCGACAAAGACCTTTCCATCTATATCAAAAAATTTGGCATGGAGCCGTGAGGAACTTCGACCTTTAGCTGGAATCACATGACCAGTTGCCACTTCATACCATGTGTATTTCTCTCGTTCGATATAGGGTTTAAACTCATATAATTTGACACCATTTTCGAGCAAGCCACGGCGATATTTTTTATAAAATGCATGCACAATGGCAACATCATTAGCCAATAACGAATTGGTTAAGACCCGAACTCGAGTTCCATTTTTTGCCAAATTGGAAAGGTAGTCAGCACCTGCTGTGGTTGGAACAAAATATGCGGAGACCAACTCCATATGCTTTTCAGGCTTGCCCATCAAATCGAACATTTGTTTGACAATGATTTCATCAGGCTCTGCTTCACCACGAATTTTATTTGGAGAATCGGCAATGAAATGAGCTTTTGCCCAGTTAACAGGATGTTTAGTCAGCTCTGAATCGACTTGTATCCGAGCCAAATCAATTTTCCGTTCAATCACATTTTTATCTAAGGCATCCGCTTCATAGTGCTGTTTTAATTGAGCCAGTTCTTCTTTTGTTCCACGACCGACTAATTGGGGAATTGTATAACTGAGATCATCATTCCAGAAACTTAGAAATACACTATTCGCATTTTCTACAGCTTGTCCATAAAACAAAATGTCCAAATCGGTAAATTGGAACTTTTCACTGGCATCAAAGTATTCACTGCTGATGTTACGACCACCAGTTACCGCAATTGCACCATCAGCAATGATCAGTTTGTTATGCATACGATGGTTAATGTGATTGAAGCGGAAAGCGTAATCAATCACACGTAAATGACGGTATTTGTAAGGATTAAATAATTTTATTTCAAAGTTGGGATGAGCGGTCAGCTTCTTGAAAGTTTCATCAAGTGCAGTACCGTTTTGGTCATCAATCAATAAACGTACTTTCACCCCACGATCCGCAGCATTCAGCAGTTCATGCAACATCATATGGCCTATAAAGTCATCTCCCCAAATATAGTATTGGACATCTAGACTGTGCTTGGCCTCCCGTATCAAGTGTAGGCGTGAGGCAATGCTCATAAATGCTTCGTCCAACGCCAAATAAGCCGTAAGCCCCTGTTTTTGCTGTGCAGATGCATCTTGACCCTTGAGCCAATGCTCTGCATATACCTCTACAGGGGCTGAAGGCTTAGCCTGATTAGGGGCGAGCTGGCATCCCGCGAGTGTTAAAACGGTGCTCAGCAAAATCAGCGGTCGACAATGAGTTGGTATCGCCATATTTCTTTTAAAGACCTAATTTTTATAAGTTATATATTTCACATGTTATAGGTTGAAACAGAGAATAAAAAGCGGTTACTGTAGCGCATCTGTTAAAGACCTGTTAAGTAAGGATAGCGAAAATGAAATCACGTGCAGCTGTTGCCTTTGGACCTGGACAACCTCTGGAAATTGTAGAAATTGATGTTGCTCCACCGCAAAAAGGTGAAGTTTTAGTCAAGATTACCCATACAGGTGTATGCCATACCGACGCATTTACTTTATCTGGTGATGATCCTGAAGGTGTTTTTCCAGCAGTTTTAGGTCATGAAGGTGCGGGTATCGTAGTTCAGGTCGGTGAAGGTGTAACCAGCGTTCAGCCGGGTGATCATGTTATTCCACTGTATACGGCTGAGTGTGGCGAGTGTTTATTCTGCCAGTCAGGCAAGACCAATCTATGTGTTGCAGTTCGAGCTACGCAGGGCAAAGGTCTGATGCCAGATGGTACAACGCGTTTTTCTTATAATGGACAACCGATTTATCACTACATGGGCTGTTCAACCTTTTCTGAATATACCGTTGTCGCAGAAGTGTCTTTGGCTAAAATCAATCCAGAGGCTAACCCTGAACACGTCTGTCTATTGGGTTGCGGCGTGACCACTGGTTTAGGTGCAGTCAAAAATACAGCTAAAGTACAAGAGGGTGATACCGTTGCAGTCTTTGGTTTAGGTGGTATTGGTCTAGCAGTTGTACAAGGTGCAAAAAAAGCCAAAGCCAGCCGTATTATTGCGGTTGATACGAACCCTGACAAATATAAATTAGCAGCAGAATTCGGAGCAACTGATTTTGTAAATCCGAAAGATCATGACCGTCCTGTACAGGAAGTCATTGTTGAAATGACCGGTTGGGGGGTTGATCACTCATTTGAATGTATTGGTAACACCAATGTCATGCGCTCAGCACTTGAATGTGCACACCGTGGTTGGGGACAGTCGGTGATTATTGGTGTGGCAGGTGCAGGCCAAGAGATTTCAACGCGTCCATTCCAACTGGTCACTGGCCGTACCTGGAAAGGGACAGCTTTTGGTGGTGTAAAAGGTCGTTCGCAACTGCCTGGTATGGTTGAAGAAGCAATGACTGGCGACATTCGTTTAGCTCCATTTGTTACGCATACCATGGGTCTCGACAAAATCAATGAAGCCTTTGACTTAATGCATGATGGAAAATCAATCCGTACTGTGATTCATTTTGAAGACTAATTCGCTGTAAGATGTTTAAAAAACCAAGCTGCGGCTTGGTTTTTTGTTTTTGATTAGAAGAAATGTGAATTGGCAAAACTGTTCATGTTGTTAGACAAAAATGATAAAAAATGTCAATTCGTTAGATTTTGTCCTTTTATGACATAGTCGAAAATAGGTTCTCACCTTATCTTGATGTTTCAATAATGCACACTTGTATAAAAATAAGCTAAAGCAGAGGGTGACTATGGGAAAGTATGTTGAATACCATCCTGAATGGGTACGTGAAGATTTCATCGATTTTCTGGCTGAAAAAGTAAATCCGCTATGGGCATGGAAAAAAGCCAAAGCGCGGATTGTTGCAAAGCATCACTTGTCAGATGACTTTGTGTACATGCAGTTACAGCCAAATCATCATTTTAAAGCAACCGACTATCAAGCTGGGCAAAGTATCTTAGTGACAGTACTCATTGCTGGTGTACGTTGGCAGCGCAGCTATTCGATTGTCGAGATTTTAGAAAATGGCAATCTTGTGGTTGCTGTCAAACAACAGGGCAAAGTCTCAAATGCACTCACTCAACAGCCTGTAAAAAGTGTAGTTGAAATTTCCAAACCGCAGGGCGAATTTGTTTTAAAAAGTCAGCCTCACTCTGCACTGATGATTGCCTCGGGAAGTGGTATTACTGCAATTTACGCATTGATCAATGCAGCATTAAAACGCCCACAAACAGTTTCCAATATTGATCTCATTTACTTTACGCGGGATGATAGCTTTCATGCAGAACTGCAACAACTTACTGAACATTATCCGCAGTTTAAATATCATCATGTCAATACACGGACCCATAAACAACATCTGAGCCAAGACTTGCTTAGCCAAAAGATTGAAGGTTTTGAACAACGTGAATGCTATGCCTGCGGTGCTGCCAATATGATGCAAAGCCTGACAGAAATTTATCAAGCTTTAGACTTAGTGGACCATCTGCATACCGAATACTTTCAAATTGTTGTCGACCACACCCAAAGTGCTCAAGTGGTCACGTTTCAACGTTCGCAGCAACAGTTTCAAGCTCAAAGTAATTTATTAGACAGTGCAGAACAGGCGGGTTTACGTCCCGCGCATGGCTGCCGTATGGGCATTTGTAATACTTGTTCATGTACCAAAGTTCAGGGTGTGGTGCGGAATCTGCTCACAGGCGAGCTTGATCAAAACAATAACACACAAATTAAATTATGCATTTCACAGGCGGTTAGTCCTGTTGTGATCAACCTTTAAGAAGGCATAGATATGAATCTTCCCGTTTATTTTAGTGAAAGCAGTAAATCCAAATATTTAAGTCCTGCACAAGTCGAAGAGTTTGGTGTGAAAGTTGAAGCGATCCGTCGTGAAGTGATGGAAAGTCTCAATGAAAAAGATGCTGAGTATATTTACAAAATCCGAAATTTTGTGCGCTATAGCGAAATAAGCGCACGAGCGCTGCTTATGTTTGCAGGATGGCTGCCTCCAGTATGGCTTTTGGGCACAGGTTTATTAGGGGTATCTAAAATCGTAGAAAATATGGAGCTTGGGCATAATGTCATGCATGGTCAGTTTGACTGGTTAAATGACCCGAGTCTCAATGGGACAAATTATGACTGGGATACTATGGCCACAGGCCCTGACTGGAAACATACACATAATTATATCCACCATACCTACACCAATATTGTTGGTATGGATCATGATGTCGGCTATGGCTTAGTCCGTGTGAGCGATGCACAGGTCTGGGAACCTCGTTTTTTGCTGAATCTGCCTTTAGCTGCACAGTTGATGGTGTTTTTTGAGTGGTATGTTGGTATACAAAATCTGCATATAGAAGATGTGGTGGCCTATAAAACAAAAACTTGGCGTGAAGTTTGGGTAGAGTCATATGATTTTAGGCAGAAAATGAAACGCCAAGTGATTAAGGACTATGTCTTTTTCCCCATGATTGCTGGGCCAAATGCACTGCCAGTTTTTGCAGGAAATGCAGTAGCCAATGTTATTCGTAGTTTATGGGCATCCGCTGTGATTTTTAATGGTCACTTTACTGAAGATGCTGAAAACTTTGAAATGGACAATATTGACAATGAAACACGGGCCGAGTGGTATCTGCGCCAAATTCGAGGCTCAAGTAATTTTAGTGGGACACAGGCCTTGCATATCTTAAGCGGGAACTTGAGTCATCAAATCGAACATCATCTTTTCCCGGACATGCCAGCCAATCGCTACGCACAAGTCGCACCCAAAATTAAAGCACTGTGTGCAGAGTATGGAATTCATTACAATGAAGCGAGCTTTATCAAACAGTTTTCATCTGTTTGGGTGAAGTTGGCTAAATACTCGCTGCCAAATGAATGTTATGAAAAAAGTGACCCTACACAGTCTTTTCTGAAACACAATTTGAGTTTATTGAAGAAAAAAATCGTTAAATCATAGCTTGCAACTATCTACTAAATCAGAAGCCTGATTGGATAATATTTACCAATCAGGCTTCTGATTTTTTTGCACAAAAGTAGGGCGTAAAGCTCCTATGAATAACGTCTTTATGTAAATAGAATAAACTTAATCATTATGTGAATTATCGGTCTTTACTTAAAATAATGTATTGTTATTATTAGTTTTTCACTGAAATTTGTTTGGCTTAGTTATGTTGCTTAAATGCATGCTCATGTGTTATTGAAAGCCGCGCTCAGTTATTTGTCTGAATTGTGTAATAGTTGCAAATTTTCATTGGTATACGCTTATATAAGTTGTATATGATGCATATTGTGATGGTAATCACGCATAGTCATTATACTTATATTTACTTTTTTGTTTTTTTCATTGTTTTTCATAACTTTGCTTGATTTCTTGTTTTAAACAATATGTCTGGTTATGGACTAAACCAGCAAGTTTAAGTTGCAGATAATTATTATGTCTCGAACCCATTCACAGCCTAAGAATAAATCTAAAAATATTGCTTATGATCAACAGGCAGGAATGCGTTCTACTTCAAAAAAAACCACCATCTGATTGATACTATTCCTCAGCTTTTTTGGATTCATAATGAAGTCTGTAAATATATAAATTTACCCTTACGCAAGTATGTGGGAGGAATGGATTTATCTGCAGATAGCTTCAATTTGGTCGAATATATTCATCCAGAAGATGTGCCAGCATTAGATGAATTTTTGCATCAACCGATAATTGCCGAGCTCACATTTGAAAAAACCTGCCGTATTCGTAATCATCAGGGCCAGTATCATTGGTTCTTAGTCCAAGGTGAAATGGATCACTCGACGGCTGGATTTCAACTGAGTTGCACTGATATTCATCAGGGCATGAAAATTTATATCGAGTCTTTGGCGCTGTTACGTGCGCATTCGGATATGTTAAATGCCAGTGTAGACTGCATTATTGTGGTTGAGCCAGATGGCACGGTCACACATATGAATAAGTCGGCATGTGTCATGTTATTGGGAAGTGCAGATGTTAAGGACTTTGGTATGTCTTGGGTCGAACTTTTGCCTCCTGCGGTGCGTAAAAAAGCCAAAAAAGCATTGCATGATGCAGGCTAAGGCCAAATTTCCCGTTTTAACGGCATGAGTTTATCGGATGGTAAAGTTTATTATTGGGATAATGTTCTGACACCTATACTTGATGTTGACGGAAAGACCCAGAGTATTTTATGTGTTTCACGTGATATCACGCTGCAATATCTCACCGAACAAAAATTAAAACAAGGCAGTGAACGTGATGAGTTAACCGGTTTAAATAACCGACGTGCGTTTAAAGAAAAAATCAGAAAACTGTATAGCAGTGCACGTGATAAAAAACAAAAGTTAGCCGTCATGTTGATGGACTTAGATCACTTTAAAACCATCAATGACACACTGGGTTATGCGGCAGGTGACCACCTTTTAAGAATTTTATCGAAACGTTTAAAACAAATTTTAGAAGAGCGTGCTTTCTTGGCACGTCTTGGTGGGGATGAGTTTGGTGTGATTATTCCGAATGTGCAGGATATCGGTGAGCTCAATCAAATTGCCCAGCAGATTTTGCAACAACTAGAGATTCCCATCACATTTTCGGGTAACTACATCAATGGTGGTATGAGCATTGGATGTGGCCTCTATCCAGATGATGCCAATGACCTCAGTGAGTTACTCAAATGTGCCGACACAGCACTTAATGATGTTAAAGCACAAGGCCGTGGCGGTATGCGCATGTTTGATCAGGATATGTTTAATGCAGTACGGGAACAATCTGAACAACTGAATTGTGCGCACCAAATTATTCGTAATGTTGCCATCGAGGCTTTCTTTCAACCGAAAGTCTGTTTAGATTCAGAACGAATTATTGGTTATGAAGCGCTATTACGCTGGCGTGATGATCAAAATAACATTCAAAGCCCTGCACGAATCGCAGCAGCTTTTAATGATTATGAGTTATCCAGCCGTATTGGTGAGATTATGCAGCATCAGGTTTTCAAGCAGATTACTGAATGGTGGGCAAAAGGCTTACACATTGTACCCATTTCAATTAATGCAGCACCTGTTGAGTTTATGCGTGATAATTTTGCAGAGATTTTTTTAAAACGTCTCAAAGCCTACCGCATCCCCTCGAAATTTGTTGAAATCGAAGTTACTGAATATCATTTGGCTGAACGCGGCTATGAATATGTGGTTCGTGCCTTAAAAAAACTCAAAGCAAATGGTGTGCGAATAGCGCTGGATGATTTTGGTACTGGGCATTCCTCTCTTACTCATTTACGTGAATATCCTGTTGATATTATTAAAGTTGATTGCTCTTTTGTGCAGCGTTTAAGTGATGATAAATCGATTTACGCCATTGTCGAAGGGTTAGCCAAACTTGGCCCGCTTTTATCAATGGATATCGTTGCTGAAGGGATTGAAACTGAAATGCAATTGCAGCTTTTAAGAGATATGGGCTGTCATATTGGGCAAGGTTATCTGTTTAGTCCACCTGTTTGTGCTCAGCAGGCAGAAATGCAGTTGCTAAATCTACACTAGGCATGGCTCTATATAGCGCCTGTTCTTATGAACTCAAACATGATTAGGCCATTGAGTTAAAGGCGAAGGCAGTGGCTTAAACGGGATAGAACTGAATTTTTTGTATAAAAAAGTGTTGTAAAAGCAAAAAAATCAGCGTATTTTAAATTTCACATAACATATTTTTGAAGATATAAAAATGTTAAAGCAACCTGTAATCTCTAACGCAAATTATTACTTTTGGCAATTTAGATAATTGCCTGAACGCGTTCGGGCATCAAAAGGTTGCCCACCTAGTTAATACCTGATCGGCAACCCTGATCAGGTTTTTTTATATCTGCTGTTTTAATAAATTTTGGAGTACTTCATGAAAACAACTAGCTATTCATACTTTAGCAACTTTTATTGGTTTTACTTTAGTCAATTTATGACTTTAGCCCAGCAATCCATTAGACCCATAACGCTCAAATAAAAGATCGGACTGAAGACCACAGTCCAAAGGATACAAACCAATGAATGCTCTAAATACTGCACTACAAAGTACTCAAACGACAGTTCAAGAAACACTTTTAAGTTTGCCGCAGCAACTCAAAGCGCAGTTGCCACTTTCAACGCCATTAAAACTACAAATTGCTGAACAGCGTCAAACCATTCAAAATATATTAGAAGGCAAAGACCATCGTTTAATGGTCATTACTGGCCCATGTTCCATCCATGACCCTATTGCGGTTTTAGAATACGCTGAAAAGTTAAAACAATTACAAACCAAAGTTTCAGATCAGATTTTCTTCGTAATGCGTGCCTATATTGAAAAACCACGGACTACGGTGGGCTGGAAAGGTTTTTTATACGATCCTCTACTCGATGGATCTTCCAATATGCAGTTGGGATTAGAGCAGTCTCGAGCATTGTATTTAGCGATTATTGAAATGGGTTTGCCGATTGCTACAGAAATTTTAAGCCCGATGGCGACCGCTTATTTCGACGATCTGTTGGCATGGGGAGCTATTGGTGCGCGTACCAGCGAGTCGCAGATTCATCGTGAAATTTCGAGTCATATGCCATTCAGCATTGGTTTCAAAAATGGCACAGATGGTTCAATTCAAATTGCTCTGGATGCGATTCAGTCTGCATCAAACCCTCACCAGTTCATGGGAATTGGGCAGCAAGGCATGGCATGTATGCTTCAGTCCCAAGGAAATCCGAAGCCGCACTTGATTTTACGTGGTGCAAACTCAGGGCCTAACTATGCTTTAGCAGATATTCGTCATATGCAAGATAAAGTCAAAGGTGAATTACCCGCGTTGGTGATTGACTGTAGTCATGGGAACAGTAGTAAAAATCCACTCAATCAACCTGATGTATTGCGTAGCATTGTTGCGGAACGCACGCAAAGCAATGTGTGTGGTGTCATGCTTGAGAGTCATTTGGTTGATGGTAATCAGAAAATTTCAGATGACATGGTCTATGGTCAGTCTGTTACCGATGGCTGTTTAGGCTGGGAAAAAACCGAGCAAGTCCTCTTAGAGGTTGCCGACACATTACGCAGTCATGCCGTTCAACGTAGTGCTTAATCAAAGCAGCCAAAAAGACCTTTCATTGAAAGGTCTTTTTTTGTGTTCCAGTTCAATAAATGAAGATAATAAATTGAAAAATAAGCTAAAATTTATTTATCAAACGATAAATTAGGTTGAGCTAGAGCATAAACTTATGCAAAATCAGAAGCCTGAAAGAACACGATAAAAAATTGTATTTTGAATAAAAGAAATGCTTTTTAAGTCAGCTATTTGCACTAATTTTTAGAGAACACTATGTATTCTGCAGAACTTTTAGAAGAAGCCCGTCGGATGATGTTTCACATGCTCAGCAAAGTGGTTGAGTATGGTGGTTCAGACTTATTTATATCTGCAGACTTTCCGCCAAGTATTAAGCATCAGGGCCTTATGAAGCCATTGGGTCAACAAAACTTGCCATCTGATCAGACCAAACTCTTTGCTTATAGTTTAATGAACGAAAAGCAACGATTAGAGTTCGAAACTGAGCTGGAGTGTAATTTTGCAATTAGCGTTCCCAATGTCTCACGTTTTCGCGTCAATGTTTTTCAGCAGCAACTACATGTAGGTATGGTGATTCGTACGATTACCGCGGAAATTCCTAACTTCACCAAGTTACAACTTCCAACGTCTTTAAAAGACGTGATTATGGAAAAACGTGGTTTAGTATTGGTAGTTGGCGGTACAGGGTCGGGTAAATCGACATCTTTGGCGGCCATGATTGATCATCGAAATGAAAACTCGGCAGGGCACATTATTACAGTTGAAGACCCTGTGGAGTATGTACACAAGCATAAGAAATCGATGATTACTCATCGGGAAGTGGGTGTGGACTGTCACTCTTGGCACAATGCTTTGAAAAATACTCTGCGCCAAGCGCCCGATGTCATTTTAATTGGTGAGATTCGTGACACGGAGACGATGGAACATGCCATAGCTTTTGCGGAAACAGGTCATTTATGCCTTGGAACATTGCATGCCAATAATGCAAATCAAGCTTTAGATCGAATTATTAACTTTTTCCCAGATGAGCGTCGCAATCAACTTTTGATGGACTTATCCTCCAATATGAAGGCGATTATTTCACAGCGTTTGGTGCGAACTGAAGATGGGCGTGGTCGCCGAGCAGCAGTGGAAATCATGCTTAATACACCCTTGATGTCAGACTTGATACTTAAAGGGAATTTCCACGAACTTAAAGAAGTGATGTCGAAGTCACGAGAGTTAGGCATGCAGACTTTTGATCAGGCTTTGTTTGATTTATACAATCAAGGTGCAATTGCTTATGAAGAGGCGCTACGAAATGCAGACTCGGTCAATGAATTACGTCTACAGATTAAGTTAAAGAGTAGTCGTGCCAACCCGCAGTTAAGCTCAAATAGTGTTTTGTCTTTTGATCAAGCGATTGCTGAAAAAGCCAAAGACGCTGAAGAAGAGAAGGCCGACGCCTAATTTTCTGAGTCCGTATGTTCATTGCTATGCGCATACGGACTGATATTTTAAGCGGTTTTCTTTCTATTCGTGATAAAGGCATAGAACAATAAACTTAAAATGGTTGTCAGTGCACAGAATAAATAGGTGAAACTATAACCTTGCTTAGAAATGAGTAGACCCAACAATACAGAGCCAAGAGCAATACCTAAGTCATACATGGTAAAGAACGTGGAGGTCGCATGGCCAATCCGATGCTTTTCCGCACCTTGAATAGCTAAAGTTTGTAGACAAGGCTGTGCAGAACCAAAGCCCATGCCAACGCATACTGCCGCAACCAATAAACCCGTCAGAGATTGAATCTGACTGAGAATCACAAGTCCTAAGCTAAATAATATAATCGCTGGGTAAATCACATAGCTCGCTCCGCGACGGTCATAAATTTTGCCTGTAATCGGGCGTAGACTCATCATGGAAATCGCAAAGACGATAAAAAACAAGCTCGCGTAGTTCAGCAGATGTTTAGACTCTGCATAAGTTGAAATGAACGACATAATACTGGCATAGGAAAAAGAAACGATCATACCCATAATTGAAATATTCAAGGCTTTAGTTTCAACAAAGTCATGGATACTGAGCTTGCGCTTCACGGGTGGTGTCAATTTTTGAGTGGTCTGCTGAATTGGGATAAAGAAGCAAAACAAGAAACCGAGACAGACACTAAACGCTAAAATTCCTGCGACCATTGGATAGGATACAGACTGGATCAAGGTTAAACCGAGGAATGGCCCAAGTACAATCCCCAGATTAATGGACATGACAAAATAGCCCATGCCTTCGCCTTTACGTTTTTCTGGAATAAACTCATTGACGATAGGTACGGCAACTGTGGTGACGATGCTGAACCAAATGCCATGTAGAAAACGAACCAGTAACAACAGTTGTAAATTATCAGCAAACAAATAGGCCAAGGAAAACAAACAAAATAGGGCTTCCGCGATAAAAAGCGTTTTCTTATTTCCCAATTTTTCAATAATGAGTCCGCTAAAAGGGCGAACTGCGATAGACGATGCCATGAACAAAGTCATGGCTAAGCCTGCTTGTGCAAGGCTTCCACCCAAATCATTCAAAATATAGATTGGGAGGATTGAGGTCTGCGCAAAGTAAAAGATGAACAAAACAGATTGTTCACTAAGCAAAGAATAAAAGACTTATTCCATAGTGATGATGTATTGAGAGCAGACATGCAGAACCTTTGGTTCGAAGAAGAGGCTACAGGACGTGAGCTGTTGCTATTATTTTATGCAGAAGCTAGGTCACGGCTGTGAAATTAGAACAATTAAATTATAAGATAATGCACGTGAAAAGTATAATTATAGTGATAAATGCAGGTATTTAATCGAGATGAATACATAAATATCGAGTTAATTTATCAGAATAAGAGTATAGGTGTAAAAAATCAGTCCGCAGACTGATTTTTTTGAGCCGTAAATATGAATACTAGGCTTATAGACCCGCTTCATAGGCTGTGCTTGAAAGGAGTTGTTCTACATCTGCGATATTGTCTGGTTTGATTTTATAAATCCAACCTTTACCATAAGGGTCATCATTGACGAAGTCAGGATCATCTTCCAGATTGGCATTGATTTCTACCACGGTGCCAGAAACCGGTGCATGAATATCAGAAGCCGTTTTTACAGATTCAACCACACCGGCTTGTTCACCAGCAGTGATTTGTTGACCAACTTCTGGTGTTTCAACGTAGACTAAATCGCCTAAGGCATCCTGTGCATGGTCTGAAATACCAGTTACAACAAGATCACCTTCAATACGCACCCATTCATGTGTACTTGCATACTTCAATTCTGAAGGATGATTCATGAATAACTCCTTAAAATACAAAAAATCATTTTTCGCATGATTTATACATGCTTTTCTATCAAAACAAAAGATCTATAAATACGGATCTTTACGCCAATTACTCGGGCTGCGTCCACTCCAACGCTTAAATGCTCGGCTGAAATTTGCCACATCACTATATCCCAGTTCATCCGCGATTTGCTCTAAGCTATAGTCTGTACGTGACAAAAGTGACGTGGCATGACGGTAACGCACTTCATCCACAATGGTTGAAAAAGACGTGCTTTCAGCAGCCAATTGGCGCTTCAGTGTTCGATCAGACATGTGTAAGAGGTCAGCCACATGCTCGATGCTTAAATAGTGTTGTTCTGAGCGCGTTAAAATGTCACGAACACGCATCGATAATCTTCGGCGTTCGCCCATAGCTGAGAGCTCAGCTTCACATTGATTAATGGCTATTTGGCTTGCAAGTGGGTCAGCATTGACCATTTTAAAGCCGAGATAATGCTTATCAAAACTCAAAAGTAAATGTGGTTGATCAAAGCGAACACTATGGTTAGGTAGCTTTGCACGATAGCGATCAAAGCCTTCGGGTTCTGGAAAATCGAAATCAATTTCCCCAGCCAGATTTTCAATGCCAGTGAGCGCTTTACTCATAGAAACAATGCCAAAAATAATACTGATCGCAATATCGGTACGCAACGGTTCTATATCGACATCACAGCGTAATTGTAAAGTCGCTTTTTCACCAAAGGTGGAAAAGAAAAGCTGCAAAAAAGGCATGCGCAGTTGAATAAAACGGTTAGCAAGTACCAAGGCTTCGCCAATATCATGAGTTGTCATAATGGCATAGCCAATGAAGCCATGAATTGAAATACGCATTTGCGTGCCTAGATGGTAGCCAAGCGTGGGCTCACCAGTGAGACGGCTGGCCAACTTCACAAGTTCATTGGCAGTATGAACGGGTATGCGGAACTCAGGCTCTGCGAGTTGTTCGCTCGTGAGTTGAAAAGGGGAAAATAGGGTCTCTGCGTTATAGCCCCAACGAGACACTACATCTAACAACAATAAGCCATAAACACCAGGAATTCCTTGATCTTGGCGAAGTGAAACTGTTTTCATGCGCGATCCATTGCATTTTTCTTTCTTTTCTGACTGAAGTTATATTGGCATGAATATTCTAAATTCATGGAGCATATTGTTGGACAATATACTCCGAGCCTTAGCAATTCAGTATCCTTTTCATTTTTTAATTAGTGGAACGATATTATAAATATCATAAATTTCTGAGCAAAAATATAACACTCTCGATAAAAATCAGCACTTAGTAAATGATGCTAGAAATTAAGTAAAATCTTTTCAAAATCAGCACGCTAAAATCATTGATGATAATGATCTAAGCGTGCTGAAAATGGAAAGAAAAATTAGGCTTCTTTCTTTTTGATCGGATGTTGTTCCGTTAAAAATCCACCTGTTTGACGCTGCCAAAGGTGCGCATAGATACCATTTTTTTGAATCAGTTCTTCATGTGTCCCTTGTTCTGCAATACGACCTTCATCAAGTACAATCAAACGATCCATTTGGGCAATGGTTGAAAGACGGTGCGCAATCGCAATTACCGTTTTATCTTGCATTAAGTCATCAAGGCTAGATTGAATTGCAGCTTCAACTTCTGAGTCTAGGGCACTGGTGGCTTCATCTAAAATTAAGATTGGTGCATCTTTCAAGAACACACGAGCAATGGCGATACGCTGGCGTTGGCCACCTGAAAGTTTCACTCCACGCTCACCAACATAGGCTTCATAACCTGATTTACCACGTAAGTCAGTCAGCTGAGGAATAAACTCTTCGGCTTTGGCTTTACGTACAGCAGCATACATTTCTTCATCACTGGCATTTGGACGGCCATATTTGATATTTTCTGCGACACTACGGTGTAGCAGGGAGGTATCTTGAGTCACTAAAGCAATATTACGACGTAAGCTGTCTTGGGTGACATCTTCGATATTTTGTCCATCAATTAAAATTTCACCCTGTTTTAATTGATAAAAATGCAGCAATAGTTGAATTAGTGTTGACTTTCCTGCACCAGAGCGACCTACGATCCCAATCTTTTCACCAGCTCGGATGCGTAGATTTAAATTGTCGATGACATTTTTACTGTTATACGCGAAAGTTACGTCTTTAAACTCAATCACGCCTTGTTTAACCTCAAGGTCTTTGGCATTAGGTTTGTCTTGAATCGTGATCGAACGACCTAAAGTTTTCATGCCATCTTGAATGGTGCCGACACTTTCAAAAAGTGCTGAGGTTTGCCACATGATAAATTCAGCAATACTACTCAGTTTTAAAATCATAGCCGTTGCAGCAGCAATAACACCGAGTTCAACTCGCCCATTCATCCATAACCAAACTGCAGTGCCCAATACACCCGCGTAAAGCACTATGTTTAAAAATAGGATGCTGATTTCATATTTAGCACCTAAACGCATTTGTTTATAAACGGTGACCATGAACTCTTGCATCGAGGCTTTGGCATATAAACTTTCACGTCCTGCATGGGCAAAAAGCTTCACTGTTTGAATATTGGTATAGGCATCGGTAACACGGCCAGTCATTACAGCTCGGGCATCAGCCTGTTCATTTGAAACTTTGCTCAAACGTGGAATGAAGTAATACGCTGCACAGATAAACAACGCCAACCAGACCAGTAAAGGCAATATTAGGAGCGGGGAAATAGCGGCAAGCACCAGATTGACCGTGACAAAATAAATCAACACATAAGCCAACATGTCACCCAAAATAACCCAAAACTCACGTATTGCCAGTGCAGTTTGCATGACTTTTGCGGAGAGTCGTCCTGCAAAATCATTGTGGAAAAAGTCGAGACTTTGCTTCAGCAGTAAATTATGAAAGCGCCAGCGCAGACGCATGGGAAAAGTGCTAAATAATATTTGATGTTTAATAATCGACTGTAAACTGGCAAATAAAATATTGGCCAATAAAATACAGAATAACAGGACTAAATTTGAACCATGTTCTGCTAAAAATGTTTCTGGCTGGCTTTTACTGAGCCAGTTTACTAAGTCACCAATTTTGGCATAAAACAAGGCTTCAAAGCTGGCAGCACCAGCCGTGAATAAAATCAAAATCAACAAATAGCCACGTACACCTTTAGCGGCCTGCCATACAAACGGAAAGAACGTGGTCGGTAAAGGTTGGTTTAAACCTTCTTCTGGATAGGGATCAACACGTTTTTCAAACCATTTGAACATGAATAAAACCTTCTAAAAATAAGCCATTTATAATGGTAATGGCTTGTTTTATAAATAAGTAGAATTTGAAAATTTTAGCATGAAAAGACCTTAGTGGTCTGTGTAAATTGAGAGAGACTAAACGTTGTTGTAGCAGTATTGATAGCAAGAAATGTAGATGAATAGATATAAAAGTCTGATATAGAGAAGAGTGATAAAAGGGAATCCAAGCAAATGAATCCCCCAAGATGCTTAAAGCATTAGTTTGCTTGAGCTTCTGATGTCGCAACCGCATCAGATGCAGCAGCTTCTGAAGCATGCTGCATTTTCAGTTGCAACAGCAGCTTGAGTGGTTTCTACAACTTGAGTTTCTGCTGCAAAAGAAGATGTCGCTGCTACAGCTAAAAGGGCAGCACATAAAGATTTATTTAAAGTATTCATTTTAGAAAGTCTTACAAAGTGAAAAGGAGTGGCTAATTTAATGAAGAGAAAAGGTTGATATTGTGATATTGCGGTATATTTCATGTAAATAATCACATAATTAACTTACATAATACACAACGTAAATAACACAGTTGTTGAAAAACTAATGTTATGTATTTTTATAATTTTTATTCTAGAGTTGGTAATTTAGAACGTATATTAAAATGCCTATTCTTCGTTTCTAAGACCTTGGTATGCTAAAACTAGAGTGGTTTTAGCATACCAAAGTGAAAAAAATTACGGGTTTGATAGTGCGATTTGCATGTCATACCCCGATGGTGCTTGGTAAACTTTGAGACCAAATTCGGGAAGAATGGCGATTAAATGATCGAAAATATCTGATTGGATCGCTTCATAATCTTTCCATGCAATTTGATTGCTAAATGCATAAATTTCCAGCGGCAAACCTTTTTCAGTCGGTTGTAGCTGACGCACGATTAAAGACTGATGTTTTGAAATGTTTGGATGCTGATTAAGGTACAGCTCAACATACGCACGGAAGGTCCCAATATTGGTTAAACGTCGCTGATTGCAAGGAGATGTATTGCTCAGTTTTTGATTAAACTCAACCAGCTCTGTACTTTTGTGATCCAGATATTGGTCTAATAATAAGAACTCTTTAAGTTTGCTTTGTTCTGCTTCAGACATAAAGTGAACGCTACTTTGATCAATATAAAGTGAGCGTTTGATACGACGTACGCCTGCCTGTGACATACCACGCCAGTTTTTAAAAGTATCAGTGACCAATTTGTTGGTTGGAATCGTGGTAAAGGTTTTATCAAAGTTTTGTACGGTGATGGTATGTAATGACATATCAATGACATCACCATCTGCATTGAGGGATGGCATTTCAATCCAATCTCCAATACGGACCATGTCATAGGATGAAATCTGAACAGAAGCCACCAAAGACAAAATGGTGTTTTGGAAGACCAACATCAGCACTGCCGCCATAGCACCGAAGCCCGCAAGCAAGGTAAAGACATCTTTTTTCAGGAAAGTCCCTAAGATCATCAAGCCACAAACGATGAAAATAATCAGTTTGATTAGCTGTAAATAGCCTTTGATGGGTTTATTTCTAGACTTTGGATTACGTTGATAAACCAAATTGAATATATTCAGTAATTCACCAATCGCAAGCGCAATGGTTAAGAAAATAAAGGCCTGTGCCGCCATTTGGACAAAGCTGACCATTTTCGCCGACAGGTGAGGAACGGTGACGATACCATTCATAATGACGATTGCTGGGACAATGTTCGCAATTCGGCGAATCACACTATGCTGCGACATGATGTCGTGATTGGCAAATTTTAGCTTAGTGATGAGATGCCGGATACCGCGAACAACAACATGCTTGGCAATAATATACGCCAGTATAGCCACTAGAATGAGTATGCAGAATCCTGTCAGCATTTCGATCCAAGGATACTGATCCGACCAGTCTTTTAAACTCTGTATAAAATGAAAATTATCCAAAATGCGATCTTCTTTTGATTAAAACACTGCAAATAGTGTAATCAGCTCTACGAATTAAGCAAATTGTGTCACTAAGTTTATACATGTTTTCAACGACTTGTTTATTTACTCTCGTAGATTTGTTTTTTAAATCGATATTTGAATATCATGAAGCATAAATTGTTGAGGGGCGGGATATGGCAGAGCAGTGGAATGGTAAATTAGTTTTATAATGAACTAGGAAAAAGAAGCTTCCTATATGGAAGCTTCTGATGGTTCAAATTACCACATGAGATCATCAGGGATCACGTACGCAGCATATGGATCTTCCTCATCGGTGACTGCTTCATTTTTCTCTGAAGTATTTACGATAATAAAGCCTTCAAGTTTGGCATTAATACGATCAGCTAAAGCTTTAGGTAAGAAGGCATAACTTTCATGATCACGTGCAATCACGAGGCTACCAGCAACCAAGGCATTATAAATTTGTTGATTGATATATTGTTTTTTGATTTTGCCATCGTCAATAAACTGATAGGCCACGTCACCATCGGTATCCCGGATTTTATGCTGCGTGATCATTTGAATGATCGTCGCTTTGAGCTCTTTTTCTTGCAATATCGCTTTCTTCTCAAGTTCAATGGCTTGATCTTTGGCCTGTTTTTGCTGTTTGTCTTGTGCAATTTTTGCCTTGATCTCAGCTTCACTGCTTTGACCTGTTTTTTGCTCATGCACTGCTTGTTTAGAAAGTTTTTTGGCCTTTTTGTTGTCAACTAAACCGGCTTTGAGTAACTGAGCCTGTAATGCATTTTTTACCATAGCGAATTCCACAACTGCGTTTAAAAACGACGATAACGAAAGTAAATGATCCAATATACAACACTAAGGATCAAGCTTAATGCTGTTGGAACTAAAAAAGAATTGAGTTTTAAATAGGGATACATCCAACTTGCACAGAGTCCACCGATCAAAAAGCCACTTAAAATCAAAAGATGTAAAACTACGCGCCGACGCTCAACCACGAGTCCGCGCACTCGATAACCAAGCGCTAAACCGAGGTCGGTAAGAACACCCGATAAATGTGTAGTGCGAATGATGGTGCCTTTATAATGGCTCACCATGGCATTTTGCACACCCATTGCGACGCAGGCCCAGAGTAAAGCATAGCGTGGAAAATAAGGCAGAAAGAACCAACACAGAAAAATAAAAAAAGCCACTAACGTGAGTGGTACGCCATAGCGGCGTCCCAATCGAAAGTGACTATTTCCCAGAATTACACCGCTATAAAATGAACCGATGACATAGCAGACAGTTACTAATAGCAAATATAAAATGCTTTCGGGTTGCCAATGTACAAGCGACATCGCCAAAACACTTACATTACCAGTCATATGGGAAACAGACTGGTGTAAAACAGTCACCAGTCCTAAGACATTAATCATTCCTGCATTGACTGCAAGAAAGAATGCCCCCAGTTGAATCCAAAGTGGTAAGTGTTGAAATGGCATAACTTCAAAAAAGAAATAATATACTGATTCTACAATATATTATTTTGAAGCGCGGTCAACTGCTGCAGTAAATAATACGTCAGTTGATGAGTTCAATGCAGTTTCAGTAGAGTCTTGTAGTACGCTAATCACCATACCAATTGCAACCACTTGCATTGAAATATCAGATGAAATACCAAATAGGCCACACGCTACAGGAATCAAGAGTAGAGAACCACCCGCAACACCAGAAGCACCACAAGCTGAAACTGTTGCAAGCACAGATAAAATCATCATGGTGGTAAAGTCAACATTAAGACCTAGCGTATTGACTGCTGCCAGTGTAAGCACAGTAATAGTCACTGAGGCGCCGGCCATGTTAATGGTCGCACCCAGTGGAATGGCAACGCTCGCTGTAGATTCAGCCACACCCAAACGTTTTGCAAGATCTAAGTTCACAGGAATGTTCGCAGCAGAACTACGCGTGAAGAAAGCAGTGATACCACTTTCACGTAAACACTGAAATACCAATGGATACGGATTGCTACGTGTTACTACGGCAACCATAAGCGGGTTGATGACTAAGGCAACGAAAGCCATTGTGCCGAGTAAGACGGCCAATAAATGTGCATAGCTTGCTAAAGTACTTAAACCTGTTTCTGCAAAGGTTACCGCCACCAGACCGAAAATACCGATAGGCGCAAAGTTAATCACCAAACGAATCACGCTATTTACTGCGTGTGCAGTATCATTAAGCAAGTCTTTGGTCGAGTCTTTGGCATGACGGAATGCAGCACCCAAGGCCACAGCCCACGCTAAAATACCAATGAAGTTTGCTTCACTAAGGGCAGTTACAGGGTTAGCAATAAAGCTCAGCAGTAGGTTCTTAAAGATTTCAATCAAACTACTTGGTGGTTGTAAGTCAGTATTTGCAGGTAAGTTTAAGAACAAAGTACTTGGGAAAATGACGCTGACCACAACTGCTGAAAAAGCTGCCAGTAACATACCCACAGCATACATAATGATGATGGGACGCAGATTCGCACTATGACCTACTTTAAAATTTGCAATAGAAGCAAGAACCAAGACAAATACAAGTACAGGCGCGACAGATTTTAACGCTTTAATAAATAAGTCGCCTAGCAGGCTCAAATAAGGTGCAACGCCTGGGAAAACAAGGGCTACACCAATACCCAAAATAATGGCAATGATAATTCGAGTAACTAGACTCATTCGCGCTAAAACAGAAAACATAGAGGCGCCTTGTTGAAATTACGAGGACAAAATACGGATTTTAAGTGCGCCATTTTATACCTAATTTGCTAACTGACTGAAAAATATTTAAATATAAAAATTAAGTTATTGTAATTCCAGTTTTTATTATTCATTTCAATTCATAAAAACGACATATTTAATGGATTTTTATCATAAATGCCTGCTTGATATTTCTCACTATATTGAAAAAGTGCAAGCAGGCATTTGGTCTCTTATGAGGTTTTAAGCAGCTGTGGAGAAAGGGTCTGAATGGCTTGATAATGGGTTAAAAAGACATTCCCACTTAAATGTTTCAATAGTTTTGAGCTTTGCAGCCGATCCATCACAGGGCCTTTAACTTCGGACAAATGCAGCTGAATGTTTTGCTTGGCCAATTCTAGATTAATATCTTCCAGCATTTCTAAAGCACTCAAGTCGATACTACTCACACTGGAGCAATTAATCACCACATGGGCTAACTCAGGTTGTTGGCTCACGGCATTGATCAGTTCACCTTTCAATATGTTGGCATTTAAGAAGGTTAGGCTTTCATCTATACGCATTGACAGTACTTGTGCCGTTGTTTGAACTTGATGGCGTTCAACATTGCGAAAATGTTGCGTCCCCTCGACCAAGCCAATCACAGCAATATGTGGTCGACTAATCCGCCAAAGCAACAAAATAAAGGTCGAAACCATGCCAATGATCAGGCCGGTTGAAATATCGATACAGACAACACCAAAAAAGGTAATCCACATCGCGATACCATCTGCTTTGGAATACTTCCATGCTTCGATGAAGGGTTTAAAGTCCACAAGTTTCCATATCGAGACGATAATCGTTGCAGCCAAAATAGCTAAAGGAAGGTCCTGAAAGAAACCTGTAAAGTATAAGCTCACTACAATAATCAACAGCGAAGAGAGCACACCCGCCATAGGGGTCTGAGCGCCTGCATCTGCATTAACGACAGTACGAGAAAGGCTGCCTGTTACAGGAAAGGCCGAACTGAAACCTGCACTGATATTGGCTAAGCCTAAAGCGATAAGTTCTTGGTTGCTGTTGAGTTGGCTTCGGTTTTGTAAAGCAGTGGCTTGAGCAATGGAAAGTGATTCAACAAAACTGATCATCGCGATCATAGTTGCACCTGGCAAAAGTTGCAGAACTAAAGTCCAGTTCCAATACGGCATATCGAGTGGAGGCATACCAGATGGAATGATTCCGACGGTTTTGATTCCAAGCGTTTGCAGTTGGAAAAAATAGACCAAGGCAATCGAGGCAACCACTAAAAATAAAGGAATAGTACGCGAAAGTAATACGGTCGATCCGAACCAACCTTTTAAGGCATTAGTATTCAGCAGCTTTGGTGCATAAATTAAAAATGCGATTGCACACAGTCCAAAAAGAAGCGTACCTATGTGAGTCAAACTGATGTATTGCCAAACACTAACCACAAACTCGGGGATATTATTGGCTTTTAAAGGAAGATCGACAATAAACTTCAACTGACCCAAAGCAATCAGCAAAGCAGACGCAATAATGAAACTTTGGATGACGGGGTGGCTAATCAGTTGGATGAGGAAACCAAAGCGAAATAACCCCAACAGCAGGGAAATGATACCGACCAGTAGGGCTAATAAACATGCCGCTTGTATATAAACTGGTGAACCAACTTCAAACATCGAGTTCAAAGTCGCAAAGGTCATCATCGAAATGATGGCAACAGGGCCAATAGAAAGCGTCGGGCTGCCACCAATGATGGCATAAATAATCATTGGGATAATACTGGCATATAACCCAGTGATTGGCGGTAAGCCTGCCAACATGGCATAGGCCATGCCTTGAGGAACCAACATGGCAATGACGATAAAAGATGCAAGTAAATCTGACTTAAACGTAGGCGTGTCATAGTGCTTAAGCCATTGCCATGCGGGTAGATAATGGCTTAGACGACGATTCCAATAAGACATAATATATCTAAATCACAAATTTAGATATATTATGCATAAAAAATGCTAAGAAGTCTTAGCATTCGTTTTCATAGCACATAAAATATAGCAGTGATTTGGTTTAGAGGCGTGGTTTTGGGCAGTACAAGCTATACAAAGTATTTAAAACTTCAATCATGCGTTCATCTTTAATGGAGTAATAAATTTGCTTACCATCACGGCGCGTATTTACCACATCACTTTTACGTAACATCATTAATTGTTGAGAAAGAGTCGGCTGTTTGATGTCGGTAATTTCTTCAATTTGAGAAACATTAAGTTCTTGTTGCGACAAATGACACAAAATTAATAAACGATCAGTATTGGCTAGAGATTTTAAAATACTCACAACAACTTCAGCAGAGTCGCGCATAGACGTTATTTCAAGTCCTGTGTTCATTTAAAACCTACTCATAAAACAAAAACAACTGTGCACTTAGTATAAAACCAAGCCGTTCATAATGCTGTCTTTTCAAGTCCAATATGCATGGCTTTTAGTGAAATAAAATATTAGCTAAAGTTATATATACTTAATATTTACATCAAAATTAGTTATTTAAAATGTTACTTAAGTTCTAGATATTTATATAATTTAAGCCGATTTTTTAAATCAAACTCTCATTCTTTATGATTATTTATAATAAGCTTTGAATATTTTATCACATAGAGAGCATTAAAATCATAACTACAGAGCTTTTTAAAAAATATCATTATAAATTTAAAAAATACAAACATTTATTAAAAGGCATAATTATTGCTAGATAATATTTTTGACCAAAAAGTAAACTTTGAGATGAATGTACAAATTTTTCCATCCCATATAGAAGATGCTGAATATGTGGTTTTGTCGTCTGGCTTCTTGGGAAAAGTGGCTGTTTTCTTCAAGTAAAAGCATGGGAAAACTCATGCTTTTTCTGTTTAAGTGATTTATTTATCAAATAAAAACATAAGCCCGACCAAATGTCAGTTTGCATTTAAAAATCAGGGTATGATAATGAGTGGATCATTAAAAACAACATAGGAAACATTGGTATGAGTACTGACTCAGCTTTTCCAACGCCTAATAATTTAGGGATAGCGGTTTATAGTAATAATGCAGAAGCGATTGGTAACACACCATTGGTTCGTATTAACCGAATTATACAAAGTCCAGCCACCGTTTTAGCCAAAGTTGAAAGCCGTAACCCTGCATTTTCAGTAAAATGTCGTATTGGGGCTGCGCTGATTGAGGATGCGGAAGCACGCGGTGTGCTGAAAGCGGGAATGCACATTGTCGAACCAACCAGTGGTAATACAGGCATTGCTTTGGCATTCGTTGCTGCTGCAAAAGGTTATGCGTTAACTCTAACTATGCCATCAAGTATGAGTATCGAACGTCGTAAAGTGATGAAAGCTTTGGGTGCGAACTTGGTTCTTACTGATCCTGCAAAAGGGATGCGTGGTGCGGTAGAAGAAGCACAGCGTTTGTTGGATGAAAATCCAGAAACTTATTTTTTGCCACAACAGTTTGAAAACCCTGCAAACCCAGCTATACATGAAGCAACGACTGGGCCAGAAATTTGGGACGCAACAGGTGGTAAAGTTGATATTTTAGTTGCAGGTGTCGGGACGGGCGGTACGATTTCAGGGATTTCAAGTTATTTTGAAAAAGTAAAAAAACAAGCCCTGTACTCAGTTGCGGTAGAACCTGCTGAGTCGCCGATTATTGGTCAAACCAAACGTGGTGAAACTTTGACGCCTGGACCACATAAGATTCAGGGCATTGGCGCTAACTTTATTCCTAAAAACTTAGACCTCGACTTGGTCGATGAAGTGATGCCAATTGATGCTGCAACAGCAATTGATTGGGCGCGAAAAACAGCAAGTCAAGAGGGTATTTTGGTGGGTATTTCAAGTGGTGCCGCGATGGCAGCAGCAGCTGAACTTGCAGCACGCCCTGAAAATGCAGGTAAAACTATTGTGGTGATTTTACCTGACGGTGGTGAACGTTATTTATCATCAGTTTTGTTTGAAGATATTTCTGCAGACTAGGGTGTGTTGACACTTTTAGCTTAAAAAAATAGCGAAGTAGTAAAATCAAATCGCCGAACCCAATTTTACTATTCGCTATGCCTCGTACCATGCTGACAGATCAACACTGGCAAAAGTTGAAAGTTATTCTGCGTAATTTATCCATTCACCACAACTCAAATTTACGCAATTTTATTGAAGCTATTCTCTATAGAATTAGAACAGGCTGTCCGTGGCGAGATATTCCTTCTTGTTTTGGTCATTCCAACTCTATTTTCAAACGTTTTAATCGTTGGTCAAGCAGCGGTAAGTTACTTAGATTATTCAAATTACTAGCCTCATGCCCCGATATGGAGTGGATTTTTATTGATGGCTCTCATGTACGTGCTCATCAACATTCTGCCGGCATAGCGAATCAATCTATTTCTAAAAGTGTAGGAGGAAACTCCTCAAAAATACATTTGATTGTTGATGCACATGGCAATTCTATTGATTTCATGATTACCGATGGAACCACACATGATGTTAAAGTTGCACCTGATTTAATATCAACATTAGATTTAAAAGAGACAAAAGTGGTATGTGCAGATAAAGGCTATGATTCAGAACCACTGCGTGAACAGATCAGGAAAACAGGGACTAAAGCGAATATACCAAAGAAAACAAATAGCCAATCGAACAATGACCATATGGACTGGTATTTATATAAAATCAGGCATTTAGTTGAAAATATGTTTTGTAGATTAAAGCAATTTAGAGGAATAGCTACTCGATATGACAAGCTCAAAAGAAATTATCAAAGTTCTGTTGCTTTAGCCTGTATATTTTTATGGCTACCTTTATAGGGTTAATTATGAACAGTAAATGTCAACAGACCCTAATTTACTGTATGAAAAAAAGCTAAACATTTCATGTTTAGCTTTTTTTATGCCGTTTAGAAGCTTAAAGGGCTGCGTGTGAAATTTTATCGGGTGTCATGAGGGCTTGGTTGACATACAGTTTAATCAGACGCTCACGTGAACCGATTGATTTTTGATAATGCGTTGAATTGAGTAACAATGACGCACCATAGGTCACTGTCCATACATAAGATAAATAGTCACGAATGGACATTGCGCTGTCTAAAGACTTTAAATAGTCAGAGGTCATGTCTTTAATTTCGATAATACGTTGTTCACGTATTTGGTAGAGCTTCTCAAAAAGTTCTTTGAGTTTACGTTCGTTATTGGTTAAACGTTCTTCAATAACGTGCAGTAAAATCGTACGGTTCGAGTTCAACATATTATAAAGCATGTATTCGGAAACATACGTTTTAATATCGTTGTTATGCTTTTGAGAAATCTCTAGCAGGCGAGTTTCATTCAAGATAATCAACTCCAAATAGAGTTGGTTCTTACTTTTGAAATGCTTGTAAATTGTACCCTTGGCAATATCGAGTTCCGTTGCTAATTCGCTTAAGGTGATGTCTTGATTATTGTCTAATAATAAAGTCTCAGCCATGGCTAAAATTTTCTCTTTGCGTAATAGAAAATTTTGTTGGCGTACTGAAGTCATTGGCTTATTCCAGTGTATTCCATGAGAACTATAGAGAGGCTATTGAACTTGGTTGAAAATGAAAATTCAACTAAGGTCTTGGATATTACTACAATCGTTTTAAAAATATCCACTTGTTCAACAATAGAAATAAATACAGGTGCATTTTCGCATTTCGTTGTCAATAAATTTGATCTCTAGAGATCAAATTTGGGCCATTGCATTCCTTTTTCGTGATTTTTACACTATTGTCAGTATAGCCACTGTGTTCTTAGAGACGAGAACCTTTAGTGCTAAAGCCTCGAATGCAGTGCGGGTTGATAAATAGATCATCTGTCGTATGGATCGATGTCTTATTCACGTGTGTTAATTTTAATGTCTTTATAGATGACTCGCTTTGAGACGGTAGCACTATGAAAAACATTAAAATAAGATCTGAAACGATTAACCCTTTTGTAATATGAAAAAATAGATAGGGAATGTTTTTAAGTCTCTTAATTGGGCTAAAAGCAAATAAAACGCAAAAAAGGATGAAATAGAAAATGATTGTTATTGTAGACGGTGTACGTACAGCAATGGGTGGTTTTCAAGGTTCACTGTCGAGCTGTACCGCGCCTGAACTTGGTGCGGTGACAATTAAAGAAGTGTTAAACCGTTCTGGCTTACAGCCGATCGATGTGGATGAAGTGATCTTTGGTTGTGTACTTCCTGCAGGTTTAAAACAAGGACCTGCACGTCAAGCAATGCGTATGGCAGGTCTACCTGACTCAACAGGTGCAACAACCATCAATAAAATTTGTGGCTCTGGTATGAAAGCCGTCATGCAAGCGGCTGATGCGATTAAAGCGGGTTCAGCTAAGATTGTGGTGGCCGGTGGTATGGAGTCAATGTCAAATGCGCCGTACTTACTTGAAAAAGCACGCGCGGGTTACCGTATGGGGCATGGTAAAACAACCGATCACATGTTCCAAGAAGGTTTAGAAGATGCTGAAACAGGTCTGTCGATGGGTGTACTTGCTCAAGAAATGGCAGATAAAAAAGGCTATACCCGTGAGCAGCAGGATCAGTATGCCATTGGTTCTTTAAATAAAGCCATTGCAGCGATTCAAGGTGGTTTCTTTAAAGATGAAATCGTGCCTGTGACGGTGAGTAGCCGTAAAGGCGATGTTGTGGTTGATCAAGATGAACAGCCGCTCAATGCCAAAGTGGATAAAATTCCAACTTTACGTCCAGCATTTAAAAAAGACGGCACGATTACCGCGGCAAATTCGAGTTCTATTTCGGATGGTGCTTCGGCATTGGTTGTAACTTCATCCGAAGTTGCTGACGCACGTGGTCTTAAGCGATTGGCAAAAGTTGTGGCTTATGCAAGTAATTCCCAGCATCCATCTGAGTTCACCATTGCCCCTGTAGGTGCCATTGAGAAAGTTTTAGCCAAAGCAGGCTGGTCTGCGAGTGATGTAGATCTGTGGGAAGTCAATGAAGCATTTGCGATGGTCACAATGCTTGCAATTGATGGTTTTCATTTAGACCCTGCAAAAGTTAATGTGAATGGTGGTGCTTGTGCACTTGGTCATCCATTGGGTTCATCTGGTTCACGTATTATCGTGACTTTACTGCATGCCTTGAAACGTACTGGTGGGAAGAAGGGTGTAGCTGCTTTATGTATTGGTGGTGGTGAGGCGACTGCTATTGCCGTCGAGCTGCTGGACTAAAACTGTAAATATTCTTAGCTATGCCTGTGAAGAAAATGATTTAAATAGCTATAATTGGCATGGTTGATTTCATCAAAGGTTCGATTGATTCGGGCCTTTTTTATTTTGTAAAATACATGCAGATCATGCGTCATAACTTTTCAGGGAAAGCATCAATTGTTCAGAACAGCTAAAGGTATAATTAATGTGCTTTTATTGCTGAAATGTCTGATATTAGACCTAGATGCTTGTAAAAGTAAGTTTTGAGCATTGGATCATCGCTATAATGGGTAGATGATGGATCGTCTACCATCACATACATATAAGGAACATTTTTTTCGTGTTTGAACTGGACTGTAAATTACTCAGTATCTTTTTTTACGTTTATAAGTTTAAAAGTGTGTCACTGGCGGCTGATCATTTAGAAATGAGTCAACCGACGGTGAGTAACATTCTGAATAAAATTCGCCAACATTATAATGATCCGCTATTTTTGCGGATTGGCAATGAAATGGTGCCAACTGAGCTGTCGAAACAGTTATTTCCATTGGTCAGTGAGGCTTTAAACAAGGTTGAAATCATCAATAACTTTACGATTGATTTTGACCAAGCCACTTCGCAGCAACAGTTTAGTTTGGCCATGACCGATGTTTCGCATTTGGTGCTGTTGCCGAAAATTTCGCAATACTTAAAGAAACATGCGCCGCATATTCGTTTGAATATCCGTCCGATCACCTCTGAAACCAGTTATCAAATGGCAAATGGTGAGATTGATTTGGCGCTGGGTTTTTTACCTCAACTGGAAAATGGCTTTTATCAACAGCAACTGTTCGAGCAGTATTATGTGGTGATTGCTGCCAAAGATCATCCGCGTTTGACAGGTGACAGTATCAGCATAGCGCAGTACTTGGCTGAGTCACATATCGATATTGATGCAGGCATGGGACATTACCATATTGAAAACGAACTGCTTAATTTAGAACTAAAACGTGACATTTTAATGCGTTTACCGAGCTATTTAGGGGTAGGCTTGGTGGTACAAGAAACCGATGCGATTGCGACAGTCCCGTATTATTTGAGTGAAGTGCTGCTTTCACGTGGCAATTTAAAGATCTTCAATGCGCCAATTGCCTTCCCAAGTTATGGGGTGAAACAGTATTGGCATATGTCTTGTCATCACAAAACCAGTCATCAGTGGCTGCGTCACATGTTCCATGAAATTTTAATGAAGTAATTCTTAAAATTTGATGCTTTTTAGTGCGCATAGCGAAAATATGCGTGCTTGAAATCTAAAGTGCCCATTTATTGCTCATAAATAGTATTACGAAGTTTAAAAATCGTAATACTAAATTGGCACAGCCTTTGCATCGTCTAATCTGAAAGAGTGATCTAGGGTTCCGATACATATCTATTTTATGTATGTCTGCGACCGAGAGTTCACGGTTCGAAAGAACTACACGGAGGGATAAAAGCCCGGGAGGTAAACAGTTACGATTTAGGCAGAAGCGCATGAGCACAATAACTTATCACGACGATAACGCACTATGGACTGAACTTTTACCGGGTGGGCATCACTGGTCTGGGCGTATTCAACGCGGCACAGTCTTACAGTTTAAAGCCTTGGGAGCACAAGCCAACGTTTCTCTTTTCTGTGTCAACAGCGAAGATAAGCTCGAACGTTTTAATATGCCAGATAGCCTAAAGGCACAGCATACGGCATTTCTAAGTACAGGACATGTGTTGTATTCAGACTTAGGTCGGGTCATGGCTTCAATCATTCAAGACGAACATGGTTGGAATGATGCCTTGTGTGGTCCGAGCCGCACAGAACAAATTCAAAAACAATTTGGCACTCAAACTTTCCAAGATGCACGAAATGAGATGTATCGGAGTGGACGCGACAGCCTGTTACTTGAAATGAGCAAGTTCTCATTAGGTCAAGCCGACCTGTCAGCTACGGTCAACCTATTCTCTAAAGTTCGCCCTGATGATGCAGGCAACTTATCTTATATCGATGTCGATAATACCCATCAAACTATTGAACTGCGTTTTGAGATGGACTGTCTGGTGTTCTTATCTGCTGCGCCACATGGTTTTAGTCAAGCAACAAAGTATCAACCTGCCGATATTCAAATGCGCTTATTCAAAGCCTCCGCTTTAGCAACACACGATATTTGTCGTGATTCATGCCCACAAAACCAACGCGGTTTTCAAAACAACGCACGTTATTACGCATTTGATGCTGCTTAAGCCCGAGGAGAATACGCATGACCAGTTTACAAGCATTTGATCAAGCTGTTTTAAATGAAGTCTGTCCAGCGGGTGAGGCATGGATGTGTGAAGTCCAGAAAGGGCAGTATTTCCGCATTATTGACCTCGAAGGCAACCAAGCAGTCGATACTTTATTGATTTCTGCGAGCAACCCTGAAGAGCGTTACAGTGCAACTGATACTTTAGCCATTAACCAGCAGATTTATCTTGAAAAAGGCACAGCTCTATATACCAACTATGGCAACAAAATCGCCACGATCCATGATGATAACTGTGGTCGCCATGACACCTTGGGCGGTGCTTGTTCATGTGAAAGTAACACCGTACGTTATGCACACGACACATTTCCGATGCACAGTTGCCGTAATAACTTTATGACAGCTTTAGCTTTGCACCCAATCGCGAAAAAGCATGGACTAAATGTTCGTCATATTGGGCCGAATATTAACTTCTTTATGAATGTACCCGTGAGCAGTGATGGGCATCTCAAGTTTGACGATGGAATATCGGCGCCGGGTAAATATGTTGAAATTCAAGCAGAGATGGATCTCATCGTGCTGATTTCTAACTGCCCACAACTGAACAACCCCTGTAATGCCTATAACCCGACTAAAATTCAACTGATTGTACGTGAAGGCAAGGAGTAATCAGCATGTTTAAAAAAGTTCTCATTGCTAACCGTGGGGCAATTGCCTGCCGAGTAATTCGCACATTAAAGAATTTAGGCATTCAGTCTGTTGCGGTGTATTCAGAAGCAGACCGTGATTCCTTACATGTGACTTTGGCTGATGAAGCTGTATTTATTGGTGATAGTCCAGCCAGTCAAAGTTATTTAAATATTGAAAAAATTTTACAGGTCGCGAAAGAAGCAGGTGCTGAAGCCATTCATCCGGGCTATGGTTTCCTGTCTGAAAATGCGGAGTTTTGTGATTTGTGTGAGTCACAGGGCATTGTGTTTTTAGGGCCAAATTCTGCGCAAATGCGTAGTTTTGGCTTAAAGCATACTGCACGTGAACTTGCAATTCAGGCGAACGTGCCATTGTTACCGGGTAGCCAACTTTTAGCAGATGAAGCGGAAGCACTGATCGAAGCAAAGCGTATCGGTTATCCCGTGATGCTGAAAAGTACCGCAGGTGGCGGTGGTATAGGTATGCGTTTGGTGTGGAACGAAGCAGAGCTTAAAGATGCTTATGCAACGGTATCTTATTTGGCCCAAGCTAACTTTAAAGATGCAGGCTTGTATTTAGAAAAGTTTGTGGAAAATGCGCGTCATATTGAAGTCCAAATTTTTGGTGATGGCCAAGGTTTGGTTTTGGCTTTGGGAGAGCGGGACTGTTCAGTACAGCGCCGTAACCAGAAAGTAATCGAGGAGACCCCAGCACCGCATTTAAATGATGAACAACGTGATTATATTCAAGGTGTTGCGATTCAACTGATGCAGTCAGTGAATTATCGTTCGGCAGGTACGGTTGAATTTGTGATGGATACTGACACCCAGCAATTCTATTTCTTAGAGGTGAATACACGTCTGCAAGTTGAACATGGTGTGACTGAACAAGTGTTTGGTGTAGACCTTGTGGAATGGATGGTCACTTTAGGTAGCGGTGACTGGACTGTCCCAACAGAGCCGCTTGCACCTAAAGGCCATTCGATCCAAGTCCGTTTATATGCTGAAGATCCAATTAAAAACTTTCAACCCAGTGCTGGCTTATTGACTTATGTCGAGTTTGACCCACAAGCACGCAATGAAACATGGGTAGAAACGGGTTCAAATGTATCTTCCTTTTATGATCCGATGATTGCCAAAATCATTGTGACTCACGAAAACCGTGAAAGTACAATTCAAGCCATGAGCGATACTTTGGCAAACACCTCAGTGGCAGGAATTGAAACCAATCTTGAGTATTTACAAAACATTATTGCCTGTGAAGTGTTTACTGCGGGAACACAGACTACACGTTTCTTAAATACTTTTGAGTGGAAAACCCAAAAAATTGAGATATTACAGTCAGGTATCCAAACGTCAATACAAGACGTCACAGGTCGTTTGGGTTATTGGGATGTTGGTGTTCCACCATCGGGTGCGATTGATCCTTTGTCTTTAAATGTCGCTAATCAACTATTGGGGAATCCATTTAATACCGCAGGGCTAGAATGTACATTACAAGGCCCAACTTTAAAATTCCATTGTGACAGCCAAATCGTGATTACGGGTGGCGACATGCTTGCGACATTGGATGGTGTCGATGTTGCCATGTGGCAGACCCTTAATGTTAAAAAAGGGCAAATTCTTAAAACAGGTAAAATCACCACAGGTTGTCGCAGTTATATTGGCATTAAAGGCGGATTTAATGTACCTAGATACTTAGGCTCGCAAGCAACTTTTACTTTAGGTCAGTTTGGTGGTCATGCAGGACGCAATTTACTCATTGGAGATATGTTGCCTATTACGGCTTATAGCTCGGTAGAAACTGTTGCACTCAGTGCAGCAGAGGTGCCAAGCTTTAGCCAGGCTTGGAACATTGCAGTGATGTATGGACCGCATGGTGCGCCAGACTTTTTCACCAAACGAGATATTGAGCGCTTCTTTGAGCAAGAATTTGAAATTCACTTTAACTCAAGTCGTACAGGCATTCGTTTAGTCGGTGAAAAACCTGAATGGGCACGTACCGATGGTGGTGAGGCAGGGCTGCATCCTTCGAATATTCATGATAATGCTTATGCCATTGGCGCGATTGACTTCACTGGAGATATGCCAATTATTTTAGGACCCGATGGTCCAAGCTTGGGCGGCTTTGTTTGCCCAGCGGTAGTGGTCAGCTCAGAACTATGGAAAATTGGTCAACTTAAAGCGGGCGATAAGGTTAAATTTATACCCATTTCTTATGATCAAGCACAAGTATTAAATCAAAAATATAGCACAGCGTTAACAGCGGATACGACTGAAAATGTAGAATTCTCTCCAAGCTTTCATGCTGAAATGGAGACCTTATCAGATGCCGTTTTAGCGACATTAAAAGGTGAGGACGCTAGACCTGATGTGACTTATCGTCCTGCAGGTAATAGCTATCTGTTGGTTGAATATGGAGAGTTGGTTTTAGATCTCAATTTACGCTTCCGTATTCATGCTTTAATGCAATGGGTTAAAGACCAAAGTATCGAAGGGATTATAGACTTAACACCGGGTATTCGTTCGCTGCAAATTCATTTTGATTCATTGGTGCTAGATCAAAAACATTTATTAAGCCTTTTACAGCAAGCAGAAAGTGAATTGCCTGATGTGACAGCAATGGAAGTGCCTTCGCGCACAGTCTATTTGCCTTTGGCTTGGGAGGACTCACAAACTCAGTTGGCGACTGAACGTTATATGCAAACAGTCCGTCCAGATGCGCCGTGGTGTCCTGACAATGTTGAGTTTATTCGTCGTATCAATGGTCTAGACTCGAAGCAAGCAGTGAAGGATATCGTATTCAGCACCAATTATTTGGTGATGGGTTTGGGGGATGTGTACTTGGGTGCACCTGTGGCAACGCCGCTGGACCCACGTAATCGTTTAGTAACTACCAAATATAATCCTGCACGCACTTGGACGCCTGAAAATGCAGTCGGCATCGGTGGCGCATATATGTGTGTCTATGGTATGGAAGGCCCAGGCGGTTATCAGTTTGTTGGACGTACAACCCAAATGTGGAGTCGTTACCGCAAAAACCCCGACTTTGAACAGGATAAGCCATGGCTACTGCGCTTCTTTGATCAAATTAAATTTTATGAAGTGTCTGAAACAGAACTGATGCAAATGCGGGAAGACTTTAAAGCGGGGCGCTTAAAGCTTCGAGTAGAATATGGGGTTTTAAATCTAAAAGAATACAATGACTTCCTCATTGAAAATGCAGCATCCATTTCAAGTTTTAAAGCGGTACAGCAAACGAACTTTGAAGAGGAACGCCGTCGTTGGCATGAGGCAGGTTTGGCTGAACATGTTTCTGAAAGACTAGATACGGTGTTAGATGACAGTGAAATTCAAATTCCTGAAGGTGGTTGTGCAGTAGAGTCGCATATGCCAGGTTCTATTTGGAAAATTGAATGTACCTCTGGAGACATTGTGGAAGAAGGGGCAACTTTGGCCGTGATTGAAGCCATGAAAATTGAAATTCCCATTATTGCACCTGAGCGGATGAAGGTTGAAACCATTACCATTGAAAAAGGGCAAACGGTAAAAACAGGTCAGGTGCTGTTTACACTGGCACCTGTAGCCTAAATTCAAATATCACGACATACAAAAAAGACTGCTTAAGCGGTCTTTTTTCGATTCTGAAAGGAGAATTTATCTAGTGCTGACAATAAATCGTTTTGTTAAATCGAGATTGCAACCCATAACAAAAAATAGATTGTTATGAAATGGTTATAAAATGATGTTTTGAATCAAAATATGCTAATTTAGTGGGACGCTTAAAAACATTATGGCTTGTATGAAAAAAACATTACTCGGCATGTTATTCATGTTAACTTCATCAGTGCTTATGGCAAATACGCCAAGTCAGGCTGAGGATACTCAAGCATCAAATCAAAATAATATTCGTGTAACGACTCGCCCTGAAATTGTGGGCTTATGGGGAATGGAAATTCCAAATAATCGTAAATGCGTTGAATACTATAATTTTAAAAGTAATAGTGATGTTGTGATTAAAAGTGGGGAAGAATGGTCCACGGGAATTTATGATTACCAGCCATCTACCGATAAAAATGTACAACTGCCTGCTTTGATTTTACAGGTCAAATTTGACAATAACCAAGTGGATTGTTCTGGGTCACAAGAAGATCAGACTGGTGAAATGTCTCAGTATTTTGTGAAATGGCAAAGTCCATCGACTATTAATTTTTGTGCCAATGATAAAGCACAACAATGCTTTGCAACGCTACGTCGTGTATTGCCTTGATTAATTCTTTTATAAATAAAAAACCGCGATGAATCGCGGTTTTTTATTTAAGGATCAAGACAATTATTTATCTTGATTTCCTTCAATTTGCTTTAATAAATGCTTTTCAAGATAGTGAATATCCATCGCTTGTTCACAGAATTTTTCATCTTGAAGAATCAAATCTTTATGCAATGGAATATTGGTTTTAATACCGGTCAGAATCATTTCATCAAGCGCTTGGCGCATTCGAGCAAGTGATGTTTTACGATCCTTACCGTGTGCGATCAGCTTTGCAATCATCGAGTCATAGTATGGCGGAATGCTATAGCCTTGATAGATATGCGAATCAAGACGAATACCTGCACCACCTGGCACATAAAAATTCTCAATTTTACCTGGTGAAGGCAAGAAGGTCGTTGGATCTTCAGCATTGATACGGCATTCAATCGCATGTCCTTTGACTTCAACTTGATCTTGTTCAATTTCAAGACCTAAGCCACCAGCAATGCGGAGCTGTTGTTCAATAATGTCGATACCTGTCACCATTTCAGTTACAGGGTGCTCAACTTGAACACGTGTATTCATCTCAATAAAGAAGAATTCACCATCTTCAAACAAGAACTCGAATGTACCTGCACCACGGTACTGCATTAATTTACAAGCATTTACGCAAGCTTCTAAAATGTCAGCACGTGCTTGTTCAGGTAAATTTGGCGCTGGTGCCTCTTCTAACACTTTCTGATGGCGACGCTGTAAAGAACAATCGCGGTCATAAAGGTGAATCGCGTGGCCATTACCGTCAGCAAGAACTTGAACTTCAACGTGACGAGGTTTTTGTAGGAAACGCTCCATATACACTGTGTCATCGCCAAACCACATTTCAGCATCACGCTGTGCAGCTTGAACGGATTCAAGCAGGGTGTCGACACGTTCTACAATACGCATACCACGACCACCACCGCCAGAAGCAGCTTTCACGATCAATGGAAAACCAATTTCTTTAGCTTCAGCCAGTGCATTTTGCGGTGTAACCGCATTTGCAGAACCAGGTACGGTTGGAACACCTGCTTTACGCATTGCAGTAATCGCAGAAACTTTGTTACCCATCAAACGAATATGTTCAGGGCGTGGTCCAATAAAAATGAAACCTGAGTTTTCTACAATTTCAGCAAATTCAGCATTTTCTGATAAGAAGCCATAACCTGGGTGAATGGCATCTGCACCTGAAATTTCAGCTGCTGTAATAATGGTAGGAATGTTCAAGTAACTTTCGCTGCTCGCACCCGGTCCAATACATACTGCTTCGTCTACAAAACGTAGATGCATTAAGTCTTTGTCGGCATCTGAATAGATCCCTACAGTCTTAATCCCTAAAGTTTTGCAGGCACGGGTGATGCGCAGGGCAATTTCACCACGGTTTGCAATTAAAACTTTTTGCAACATTATAAGTCCCCGTCTATTACGCGCGGTAGCGGAATAATGGTTGACCGAATTGGATCACTTCGCCGTTTTTCACTAAAATTTCTTCGACTACACCGCTTTGCGTTGCTTCAATCGGGTTCATGATTTTCATTGCTTCGATAATACCAAGTGTTTCACCTGCAGTGATTGTTTGACCGACTTTAACAAATGGCGCTTCACCTGGGCTCGGAGCCGCGTAGAACACACCAACCATTGGAGACGTTTCTACAGCACCACGTGGTGCTTTAGCCGCTGGAGCTTGAGTAACAGGAGCTGTCATAGCAACAGGAGCACCAGCTGCAACAACTGGATTACGACGAGTCAATGCAATCGATTGATCGCCTTCTTTAACTTCAATCGCTTGTAAGTCAGACTCAATCATCAGGTCGATGAGTTTCTTGATTTTACGAATATCCATGTGACAGTATTCCTAATTATGATTGCGTAGAGGGTTGAATTTTATTGAGAGCGTAATTGAGCGCAGCGCTATAACCTTGAGCACCTAAGCCACAAATAACGCCAACGGCTTTATCTGATAAATATGAATGATGTCTAAATGCTTCGCGCACATGAACATTTGATAAATGAACTTCAATAAATGGGATGGCTACACCAAGCAAAGCATCACGTAGAGCAACAGAGGTATGCGTGAGTGCAGCAGGGTTAATAATAATAAATTGGATACCATCCGCTTGAGCTTGATGAATACGGTCGACAATGGCACCCTCCCAATTACTTTGAAAAGTGTCGAGAGAAATTGAAGCATTTTCAGCTTGTGCAATGAGTTGCTGATTGATGTCGTTCAGCGTTAGAGAACCATAGACTTCTGGTTCGCGCTTTCCTAGCAAATTTAGATTCGGTCCATGAATAACCAAAATGGTCGAACTCATTTAGCTTGCTCCATTTATAAATTGCAATAAATCTTTGCAAGATGGCTGCAAAGTTTGCGTATTATGGCATAAAGTTCTACATTTTTTTTATAGTTTGTTTGAATTGACGTAGATGCTTAGTGCCAAACTTCGGCAATATAATGTAAATTTTGCAAGGAATTGACAATGTTAAAAGATTACAAATTTTCGGATTATTACTCTTTTTTACATTGTAAGCCAAATTGACCAAAAGCAGCAGATTTGTTTTCGTTTTGTGCTACAGGTGCAACTCAAGTCTTGAAAAGAGGGCAACTCAGACTTCTTAGTCGGTAGCTTACTCTGCATCAGATCTAGATCAATTTTTATATGGCTAAACTGTATATCAAAATAAAACTGAAGTCTGATATGGTTTGTATCTGTAGATGATTTGATCTATCTATTCCAGTTATTTTGGCTAGCTTGACGACCATGATCAATTCAGTTTTTAAGCTTTATTGGATCAATATTGAACTTGAAAAATATCACTTTCATTAATTAAAACATAAACTTGTTACGTTAAAATGTATATGGAGGCTTTTGTCTGTTGTTAACGTCTATTTAGCTGACGTCATGATCTTTTAGAAAAATACTGAAAAACTTGCAACAGTAAGAGGAAAATTCAGGTTTCTAACGGTGTTTTTCTGCATCCTCTTCGCTGAGAAATTTTGCCGTTAAATAAGCAAAATACTATAGAAAAATTGCTGAGTAGCAGAATGTATTGAAAAAATATTCTCCTATTGCGTATGGAATTTTACTGTGCGAGAAAATTTATAAAAGAAAAGAATTGGCTATTTTGCTCATTTTAACTGGGTAGATTCGGCTATACATGATGGGATCTAGTGAGTTTAGGATTGGCAATAAGTGAAATTCTGAAGATATGATTTTGAAACCATAATAATTTCAGTTTGTTTTATATACAATTTTTGAGTTTTGATGATTTTAAGAGGAAAAATAGAATGAACCAAAGCCAGCATATTTTTAATAATGAGTTTTAAGCATTCCTATCGCTTTCTTTAGATAGGTACGAAAAAAACAGCCCATGTAGGGCTGTTTTGAGTTCAGACCTAGATCATTAAGCAATAAAGTCTAAGATGGCCTGATTGAAGGCTTTGGGCTGTTCGATATTTGAAATATGAGAGGCATCGATTTCAAATAGGGCACTACTTCGGATGTGATTCACCATGTACTGTGCATCTGAGACTGTTGTTACGGGGTCTTTACGCCCTGCAATCACAAGTAAAGGCACTTGAATGCTTTCGAGTTTTTCACGTAAATCCGCTTTAGCCAAAGCTTCACAGCAACTCGCATAACCTTCTGGGCTGCCAGCACCTAAGTCGTTTGAAAGCGCTGCTACAATTACTGCGTTGCTTTGGATAAAGGGTTCGGTAAACCAACGGCTCGCAGCCGTTGATGCAATTGGTTCTAAACCTTGGGTACGTACAAGTGATGCGCGATCATTCCATGCCTGTTCATTGCCAATTTTAGCTGAGGTATTACATACAATGGCACGGTGAAAACGTTCAGGTTTATGAATGACTAACCACTGACCTGTGAGTCCGCCCATTGAGATACCGCAAAAAATGGCTTTCTCAATGTTTAAATGGTCCAATAAATGTATCAGGTCTAGACCAAGTTGTTCAATATCATAAGGCCCTTGAGGTGCGGAAGACTGACCATGCCCGCGAGTGTCATAGCAAATCACAAAATAATTTTTCTGGAAAAAAGTAATTTGTGGTTTCCACATGTTGAAGTTTGTGCCCAGCGAGTTTGAAAAAACGATCGCGGAATTTTTGGGGTCACCAAAGGTCTGATAGTGAATTTCGGCATTATTTGAAGTAAAACTTGGCATATGCTTTTCCTTAATTCATTAAAAATTTTGAGTGTTTCCACTGTTGTTATCAGCAAAACGTGTTATGAGCAGAAACACCACGTCAGATCAGAAGGAGAGTTAAACGCGCTGAATAATCATTGCAATGCCTTGACCGACACCAATACACATTGAACACAAGGCATACGTGCCACCCGTTTGTTCTAACTGGTTTAGAGCCGTAGTCACCAAACGTGCACCCGATGCACCCAATGGATGACCAATCGCAATCGCACCACCATTTGGATTCACTTGTGTGGTGTCATCTGCCAGACCTAAATCACGGGTAACGGCCAGTGCTTGTGCCGCAAAGGCTTCATTCAGCTCAATCACATCTATCTGCTCGATGCTGAGATTGGCTTGTTTGAGTAACTTTTTGATGGCAGGTGCAGGTGCAAAGCCCATAATACGAGGTTCTACACCCACTGCTGTTGAAGCAATGATTTTGGCACGCGGTTTAAGTTGGTACTGTTCAACCGCTTGTTCCGAAGCAATCAGTACAGCAGCCGCACCGTCATTGATGCCTGATGCATTCCCCGCAGTGACGGTGCCTTCTGCTGTCACGACTGGCTTCAGTTTGGCTAAACCTTCTAAGGTGGTCGATGCACGTGGATGTTCATCGGTGTCGATCACAATCGGATCACCCTTACGCTGTGGAATATTCACAGGGATGATTTCATGTGTAAAAAAGCCTTGAGCTTGCGCGGTTGCGGTGCGCTGTTGACTCGCCAAGGCAAACTGGTCTTGATCTGCGCGATCAATATTAAATTGTTGTGCCACGTTTTCTGCGGTTTGCGGCATGGTGTCTACATCATACATCGCTTTGAGCTTAGGATTAATAAAACGCCAGCCCATAGTGGTGTCTTCAATCTTTTGACTACGGCCATAAGCTGTTTCTGATTTGCCCATGACAAAAGGTGCACGCGACATACTTTCGACGCCACCTGCGATGATTAAGTCGGCTTCACCAGCTTTAATGGCACGAGCTGCCATCGCAATCGCATCCAAAGATGAACCACATAAACGATTCACAGTCGTGGCAGGAACTTCAACGGGTAAACCTGCAAGCAGTGCTGACATACGACCGACATTCCGGTTGTCTTCACCGGCTTGGTTGGCGCAGCCATAGATCACATCATCCACCTGTTTCCAATCTACACTGGGATTACGTTGCATCAGGGCTTGAATTGGGAATGCACCCAAGTCATCGGCACGGACTGGGGCTAAACCTCCAGCATAACGGCCGAATGGGGTACGGATAGCATCGATGATATAAGCATTTTTCATTTAAATTTTGTCCTTTATCTAAAATCCCTCCTGAGGAACAACGTTCCGCAAGTCCCTTTGATAAAGGGAGAAGTTGCCCTCTTTGAAAAGAGGGGTTAGGGGAGATTTATTATCCTTGAGTCGCATCCACTAAAGTTGCACCCGTCATTGCCTGCAATTCTGCAAAGCTTAGACCGTCGACTTTCTCAATCACTTTTAAACCTTCAGTGGTGACATCAATCACACATAGATCGGTGTAAATACGATCGACACACTTCAAACCTGTCGCTGGATAGCTTAGTTCAGCTACGATCTTCGGTTCACCTTGTTTGGTCACATGGTCGGTGGTGATAAAGACTTTTTTAGCACCAACAGCTAAGTCCATTGCACCACCAACAGCAGGAATCGCATCAGGTGCACCGGTATGCCAATTGGCTAAGTCACCATTGGCTGCCACTTGAAAGGCACCCAAGACTGCGATATCTAAGTGACCGCCACGCATCATGGCAAAAGAATCCCCATGATGGAAAAAGCTACCGCCTTGCAGCATGGTCACATATTCTTTACCTGCGTTGATTAGTTCTGGGTCTTCTTGACCTTTTTCAGGCGGTGGACCAAAAGCCAATAAGCCATTTTCAGAATGTAAGAACACGTCTTTGTTACTTGGTAGGTAACTGGCAATCTTGGTCGGTAAGCCAATCCCAAGATTGACATAAGCACCATCTGGAATATCTTGTGCCACACGTTCCGCAATCTGATTGCGGCTGAGTTTTTGATAGCTCATGATGTTCTCCCGATTACACAGCAACAGGTTCAGGTTGGACCTGCACCACGTGTTGAACAAAAATACCTGCGGTGATGATGTGTTCAGGGTCTAATTCACCCAGTTCTACCACTTCAGACACTTGGGCAATGGTTACACCTGCCGCCATAGCCATAATCGGGCCGAAGTTACGTGCCGACTTGCGGTAGACCAAGTTACCCCAACGGTCGCCTTGTTGGGCTTTAATCAAAGCAAAGTCAGCTTTGATTGGATATTCCAGTACATAATCTTTACCGTCGATGTGACGGGTTTCTTTGCCTTCGGCCAATAAGGTGCCATAACCTGTTGGGGTAAAGACTGCGCCCAACCCCATGCCTGCGGCTTGAATACGACAGGCCAAGTTGCCTTGTGGTACCAGTTCCAATTCGATTTTGCCTGCACGATAGAGTTCATCGAAGACCCAAGAGTCGGACTGACGCGGAAACGAACATATGACTTTTTTCACAGCACCTGCTTTGAGGAGCTTGGCTAAACCATAGTCGCCATTACCAGCATTGTTGCTGACAATGGTGAGGTCTTTGATACCGAGTTGAATTAAGCCATCGATCAGTTCAGCAGGTTGTCCTGCTGTACCAAAACCACCAATCATGATGGTTGAGCCATCCTTTATTTGTGAAAGTGCTTCTGTTAAAGAAGCTGAACTTTTATCAATCATAATATTGTCCTAGGCACAGCGTACCTATTAACTTTTAGAACTTGGATTGGAGCTTGGAGTTGAAGCTAAAGCTGAAATTTCAGGACTACGTTTGGTTAAAATCAGATGCGCAGTTAAACCAATAACGATGCCCCAAAAAACGGAACTTAGACCCAAAAAGTGCATACCTGAAGCTGTAGCTAAAAAAGTAATGAGGGCAGAATCTCGTTGAGATTCATCTTTCATGGCTACAGCAATATTGGTTGAAATTGCACCCAATAAGGCCAAGCCAGCCAAAGCGGCAACAAGCTCTTTTGGTAGCAAGCTGAAGAGCAGAACGATACTGCCTGCGAACAAACCACCTAAAATATAGAAAATGCCGTTAGCTACACCTGCGATATAGCGTTTTTCTTTTAACTCATGTGCATCTTTGCCCATGCACAGTGCAGCCGTAATTGACGCTAAAACAATGGTGATACCGCCGACGCATGCAACAGCTAAAGAAGCAATACTGGTGGTGGTAATAATCGGCTTGGCAGGCATGTCATAACCACTCAGCTTCATAATGGCCATGCCCGGTAAAAACTGTCCCGTCAGACTGACTAAAATCAAAGGCAGGGCAAGGTTTAAGGTGGAGTGCCAAGTCCATTCAGGGCTAATGAACTGAGGAATAGCAAGTTGGAAATCTAAACTCACCGCATTCATTTCACCAAGCCCAAAGCTCAAGGCCACACCTGAAAGCAGTACCCAAAGCATGCTATAGCGTGGTGAAATTCGTTTTGCGACTAAAAAGACAAACAGCATGCTAAACACAATAATCGGCATACTGTTAGTGGCACTAAATAGACCTAAACCAAACTGAAATAGAATACCTGCCATCATCCCAGCGGCTACTGACTGCGGAATCCATTTCAATAATTTATCAAAGTAACCACTGATCCCGATCAGAAAAATCACCACTGCCGAGGTGATATAAGCGGCTACAGCTTCATTCAGACTAATACTCGGGAACAAAGTGACCAATAAAGCCGTACCCGGCGCAGACCATGCGGTAATTACAGGGACTTTAAACTTAATGGAAAGGAAGATCCCTGCCACGGCTGCCCCAATAGAAATACCCCAAATCCATGAAATCATCATGGTCGGGGAAACCTGAGCTTGCTGCGCAGCCTGAAAAAAGATAATGAGTGGTCCTGAATAGGAAATCAGCACCGCCAAAAATCCTGCGACAGTGGCTGAAATAGACCAATCTTCTTTCAAAGTTTTAAACAGGGTAGCCATTCATTTGCCTCCATGCAGACATGATCCTGTATATAAAAGTAATGTAACGATCAATTAGCCTTGATCGCCACCGCCGACAGGAACAACTGTACCTGTCATATATGACGAATCATCTGAAGCAAGGAATACAATCGCATTCACTTGTTCCTGAATCGTGCCATAACGGTTCATAAAACTACGATCAATGGTTTGATCGACCACTTGTTGCATCCACGCTTTTTCATTTTCAGATAGTGGATTTACATTACGCGGCACTTTACGCGGCGGTGCTTCGGTTCCACCCGTAGCAACAGCATTTACTCGGATGCCATCTTTGGCATGCTCAAAAGCCAGTGATGCAGTAAGAGCATTGACCCCACCTTTGGAAGCCGAATAGGGCACACGGTTAATGCCACGAGTCGCAATAGAAGACACATTTACAATCGTACCTTTCTGATTTTTAATCATTTTAGGTAAAACAGCGCGACAACACCACAGCGTTGGGAATAATGAACGATTTACTTCTTTGATAATTTCTTCTTCAGAAAACTCTTCAAAAGGTTTCATCCAAATTGCACCACCAACGTTGTTGATGAGCACATCGATACGGCCATAGACTTCTAGGGCTTTTTCGACCACCGCTTGTGCGCCTGCGAAAGTTTCAAGGTTGGCTTTGACTGTTATTGCATCGCCTTGTTTTGCTTTAATTTCTGCTAATGTTTCATCGACATAGTCAGATAAGTCAGCTAAAACAACTTGCGCACCTTCATTAGCCACTTGGAGGGCAACACCGCGACCAATGCCTTGAGCGGCACCAGTCACAATCACGACTTTGTTAAAAAATCTTTGATTCAACGCCATTTTTAGCTCGCTCATCATCCAATATAAAGATGAATTTCTAAATTTATAAATTTGGCACGCCGGTGTCCTAACATTTGAATATCACTTACCGGATTAACCTTCGGTTGGACTTACTTTTCTTTTGGGAAAAGTAAGCAAAACATTGTCATTCGCAAAACTCGTCAGAAACCGATTACTTGATATCTTTCTCGCAGAAAAGACTTTTTTACCAAGCAGTCCTACCTCGAACAATTGCGAATGACGTTTTCGCGTATCATTTTTTTATGACTTAAATATTGGGTTATCTATTAGTTTGCAGAGAATTTTTCAAACAGGAAGTTTGCAGGCTTTACGCCTTCGCTATCTAACCAACCACGAACAGCATCAACCATAGGGACAGGACCGCAAAGGTAGACATCGACGTCACCGCCATTGAGCCATTCATTGTCGATGTGACCCGTCACATAACCTTTACGCTCGTGTGCAGAGTCTGGACTTGCAACAACGGTACGGTACTCAAACCATGGGAGTTTGGCTTGAAGTGCATCCAGTTGTTCTAAAGCAACTAAGTCAAAATCATTGGTAACACCAAACACCAAACGAACAGGGTGTTCTGCGCCTTTTTCTTCTAAGACTTGCAGCATTGACATAAAAGGGGCAATACCTGTACCGCCCGCAAGCATGACGACAGGACGAACCACATTACGCAGGTAGAAGCTACCAAATGGGCCTGTAAAAGTCATTTTGTCACCAGCTTTGGCAGCACCACTTAAAAAGCTACTCATTTTGCCATTCGGCACATTACGTACCACAAAGCCCGTTAAACGGTTGCCCGGTTTCGAGCTAAATGAATAGGAACGAGTCTCTGCTGTCTCTGGAATGCCTACGTTGACATATTGACCAGCAAGGAAGTGAATATCAGGTTGACCTTCATCAAGCTGAATATCAAAAGTAATGGTCGATTCTGATAAGTTTTCAACAGCGACTAAAGTGCCGTGGTACTGGTGAATTTCGGTTTTGCAGACTTCAGATGAAGCTTGAATTTGGAATACGGCATCCGAGCTTGGACGGCATTGGCACGCCAAAATATAGCCTTGTTCCGCTTCTTCTGGTGTTAACGCATCTTCAATATACGTCTCTTCAGGCATGTCATAACTACCAGATTCGCAAAAAGCACGGCAAGTCCCACATGCACCATCACGGCAGTCTAGCGGAATGTTAATTTTTTGGCGGTAAGCGGCATCTGATAAAGACTCACCTTGAGTCACGGTAATAAAACGCGTTACGCCATCTTCAAATTGAAGTGCAACATTGTGGTTTGACATGGCTGAATATCCTTTAAAAACGTTGAAACTTGGAACTCTCAGCCAAAACTCCATTTGGCTGAAAGAATACTAAGGATGTGTGGCTAACTTAGAGGTGATAAACATCAATCACTTGGTTGATGTAATCGTTTTTCAGTACCACGTATTTACTTAAAATTTGTGGTTTTTCACCTGAAAAATCAATTTCATAACGTGACATCCCAAAGTAGCTATAACTGGTTTTGTAGCGGAAGCTCAGCGTATTCCAGTTAAAACAGACGGTAACTTTATCGCCATCACGCTCAATCACTTCGATATTGTTCACATTGTGACAAGTACGTGTGTCTGGCATGGTCGCAGAAGAGCGTTCAGTTTTAATGCGGAACACACGGTCTTCTAAACCTTGGCGGTCTGGGTAGTAAATCAGTGAAATTTCAGACTGCGGATCCGTCGTCAAGGTATCGTCGTCATCCCATGCAGGCATCCAAAATGATGCAGAAGGGGCATAACATGCAAGCCAATCATCCCATTGCTCATCATCTAAAAAACGTGCTTCTTGATACAGAAACTGACTGATTTGTTCGATGCTAACGGTATTAAGTGTTGTAGGAGCATTCATGCCACTTCTCCTTGTTCATTTGCAGTTTCAACAGCCAGTGCTTTTTCATTGGCAATTGCAATTTTCATCATGTCTAGCCAGTGTTGGTGCTGAGCAAGGTAGAGGCCTTCATCTTCAGTTTTGACACCTGAAAGCTTTGGTTTTAGACCAATTTCATTGGCAGCATCATCTGGGCCATGAATCCAATGCTTTGAACCGCGGCACATATCATTCCATTCCAGTTCAATGCCTGCGTAGCCTGCTTGGCATGCACGGAATTCTTCTAAATCATCGGGTGTAGCCATGCCTGAGGCATTGAAGAAGTCTTCGTACTGGCGAATACGGCGCGTACGTGCTTCCGCGTTTTCACCTACAGGTGCGATACAGTAAATCGTCACTTCGGTTTTATTGACTGAAATTGGGCGAAGTACGCGAATTTGTGAACCGAATTGATCCATCAAATAGACGTTCGGATAAAGACAAAGGTTGCGTGAGCGCTCAATCATCCACTTCGACATTGCTTCGCCAAATTTTTCAGAATATTCGTCGGCTTTCGGGAAGTTTGGACGGTCTTCTGGGTTCGCCCATTGTGTCCAAAGCAGCATGTGACCATTGTCAAAACCGTATGAGCCACCGCCTTGTTTACCCCAAGCTCCTGCGCTCATGGCACGGATGTTGTCACCTGCTTGTTTTTCTTTACGTTGTTGAGTGGTCGCTGCATAGTTCCAGTGCACCGCAGAAACGTGATAACCATCTGCACCATTTTCTGCAGTGAGTTTCCAGTTGCCTTCATAAGTGTAGGTAGACGCGCCACGTAAAACTTCAAGACCTTGCTCAGACTGATCCACAATCATGTCAATGATTTTGCTGGTTTCGCCTAAGTATTCTTCTAAAGAGGGAACGTCTGGATTTAAGCTACCGAACAAGAAACCTTTGTAGTTGCCAAAACGTGCAACTTTTTTCAGATCATGTGAACCTTCGTGGTTAAAACAGTCTGAATAACCTGCGTCTGCTGGATCTTTAACTTTTAAAAGTTTGCCAGAGTTGTTAAATGTCCAACCGTGGAAAGGGCATGTATAAGTAGCTTTATTACCACGTTTATTACGACAAAGCTGTGCACCACGGTGTGAACAGGCATTGATCATGGCATTGAGTTCACCATTACGGTTACGTGCAATCAGAATTGGCTGACGGCCAATATACGTCGTGTAATAGTCGTTGTTATTTGGAATTTGGCTTTCGTGTGCCAAGTAAACCCAGTTACCCTCGAAGATATACTTCATTTCTAGGTCAAAAAGGGCTTGATCAGTAAACACTGAACGATGAAGTTTGAATTCGCCTGTTTCAAAGTTGTCGACAAGTAATTCATCGATACGATCGAGATGGCTAGTATTAATAACTGGGATACGTGGCATGTCCGTTCTCCGACTTTCCAAAAGTGAGGAAGTCCCCGAAATGCGACTTTGCAGTGGCTATTTCGGTTCCAAGGGTAATTAAGCGCTAGCGCGACGACGTTCAACTTCAGTTGATGGTGCAGCCGCTTGGTCTTTCACCAGTTCAACATTGAATTGAATGTGTTTGAATGGACCTGTTAAACCACGGCGTGCAATTTCAGCTTCATCGGTAATATCGACAGCGGTAGCCACTAAGCCTTCACGTGTTGCAAATGCAAAGTCATCCCACAGGTATTGGTCACCTTCAATGTTGAATTGGGTGGTTAACTTACGGTAGCCTGGCGCAGATACGAAGTAATGTACGTGCGAAGGGCGGTTACCGTGACGACCTAACTTGTTCAATACAAATTGAGTTGTTCCTTCTGGTGGGCAACCATAACCGACAGGCATCGTGGTGAGAGCAACGTATTTACCATCTTGGTCGCTAATGATTGAACGACGTAGATTGAAGTCTGATTGTGACTTATCGAAGAAAGAGTAGTTGCCTAGGCTGTTGGCATGCCAAACTTCAACTTTTGCACCTTCAATAATCTGACCATCAGTGTCAGTCACTGTCCCTTCAATAATTAAAGTCGGAATTTTGCCTTCTTCAGAACCATCATCCATACGCGCAAAACCAACCGATTCAGGTGCGCCAGCTACATATAAAGGACCTTCGATGGTACGTGGTGTTCCGCCTGTAATACCTGCTTTGGCATCGGCTTCATCTGCTCGTAAGTCGAGGTAGTGTTCAAGACCAAGACCAGCCGCAAGTAAACCAAGTTCGTTGGCTTGGCCTGCATCCGTAAAGTATTCAAGACCTTTCCAAACTTCAGTTTGGCTCAAATCTAAGTCTTCAATCGCTTGGAATAAGTCACCCAATAAGCGGACCACAATTTGTTGAGTACGCGCGTCTACAGAACCTGTTGCTGTATCCACATTCATTGTTTTGACTAATGCATCAATCTGTTGACGATTCATACTATTGCTCCTTAAGTATGTTTGCTGTGTGGTGGCTAGCTTTATGAATAGGTTGAAAAGCTTAGCTGCCACGTTCCTTGTTAATTTCTTTCACTAGATCATTCATTAGGTTCCAGTGATTAAATTGCATAAAATCTTTTTTCAATTAATGATCATCTTCGCGAATAGACGATGGATGTCGGTTCAAAGGCATCACTTCAATGTTCATATACGGGTACAGGGGTAAACCTTGCAAAATGTTGTGTAACTCTTCATTGCTATCTACATCAAAAATACTGATGTTTGAGTACTGACCTGTAATGCGCCAAATATGTCGCCATTTGCCTTGAGCTTGTAGCTCTTGCGAATATGCTTTTTCGACTGCTTTAATTTCACTGGCAGTTTCAGCAGGCATATCCAGTGGAATGTTTACATCCATACGTACGTGAAAAAGCATGTGTAACTCCTAAACGGTTAAGACGTCGCTTAAGCGCGGCGTAGCTGATCAATCTTGTTTTCATCCAATTCAATACCGAGTCCTTTGCCTTGGGGTAAATGCAAAGCGAAGTCAGTGTATTGAAGTGGGGTTTTTAAAATATCTTGGGTTAACAGCAGTGGGCCGAATAGCTCGGTGCCATAAGCTAAATTTTCAAAGGTCGAGAACAAATGTGCCGAAGCAATCGTGCCGACTGCACCTTCAAGCATGGTTCCGCCATACAAATCTATACCGGCTAAGTTGGCAATCTTCGCCACTTCATGACCTTCAATTAATCCACCAGACTGAGCCACTTTCACTGCAAAAACAGAGGCCGCATTGGTTTTGGCTAAACGGTAGGCTGAGCTTGGTCCCATGAGCGATTCATCCGCCATGATGGCAAGATCAAAACGTCGTGTTAAACGCTGCATCGCATCAATGTTGTCGATTGCACAGGGTTGTTCAATCAGGTCAATACCACCATTTTGTAGGAGTTGAATACCCTTAATCGCATCTAGCTCAGACCATGCACGGTTCACATCGACACGGATAGAAATGTCTAAACCCAGTGCTTGTTTAATCGCAAGAACATGTTCAACATCTTCTTCTACACGGCGTGAACCGATTTTAAGTTTGAAAATATTGTGGCGTCTTGCCTCAATCATTTTTCGGCCTTCAGCAATATCTTTTTCAGTGTCACCAGATGCCAACACCCAAAGTACAGGTAAGCTGTCACGTAAGCGGCCACCCAATACTTCAGAAAGAGGTAAATCTAAACGTTGCGCTTGGATGTCGAGTAGAGCCGTTTGAATTGCACATTTGGCAAAACGGTTGCCATTAATATTCTTTTTCAAAGCACGCATGGTTTGTGCAATATTTTGAGCTTTAAGGGACTTCAATAAAGGTGCAAAATAAGTTTCAATATTGGTCTTAATGCTTTCTGGACTCTCTTCACCGTAGCCAAGTCCACCAATTGTTGTCGCTTCACCCCAACCGACAAAGCCATCTTCAGTGCTGATTTTCACCAAGACAAGCGTTTGCGTTTGCATAGTCGCTACCGCCATTTTGTGTGGGCGAATAGTGGGGATTTCGACGAGTAAGGTTTCTATAGATTTATACATCTTAACTCTGCGCAGCCTTGCGTTGTGTACCTGATGTGATATACCTTAAAAGAATAAATATGAACTGTCGAAGATCAAATTAGCATTTTAATATATCTTAAAGGTATAAATAGTCATGGAATTGAGACACCTCCGCTACTACGTAGCTGTTGTAGAAGAGCAGAGTTTTACCAAAGCTGCTGAAAAATTATTCATTGCGCAGCCTCCTCTAAGCCGCCAGATACAAAACCTGGAGGCTGAATTGGGCGTGCAATTATTTGAACGTGGCAGCCGTCCACTCAAAACCACGGAAGCAGGACAATTCTTCTATCAACACGCTGTTAAACTTTTGTCTAATGCCGAAGAAGTCAAAGCTATGACTCAGCGTGTAGGTTGGGTTGAAAAAACGGTGACCATGGGTTTTGTGGGATCGTTGTTATATGGCTTATTGCCTAAAATTGTGTATTTATTTCGCCAACAGCAGCCACATTTAAAAATAGAATTGATTGAAATGAGTACCAAAGACCAAATTCAGGCCTTAAAAGAAGGACGGATTGATGTTGGTTTTGGACGCTTACGTATTTCAGATCCTGCTGTGCGTCGGGTTTTACTGCGTGAAGAACCGTTGATGTTAGCGGCACATTCTAGTCATCCTTTGACGGCGCAAAAACAAGGCATTTACCTGTCGGATTTGGTCGATCAAAACTTATTTCTTTATCCAAGTCATCCCAAGCCAAACTTTTCTACCCAAGTCCAAGGGTTGTTTTCAGAATACGGGCTGGAACCTAAACATTTAAAAGAAGTTCGTGAAATACAGTTGGCACTGGGGTTAGTTGCCGCTGGAGAAGGAATTTGTGTGGTTCCAGAAAGTGCACGAACTATTCAACTGCCGCATTTGAACTATATTCCAATCTTAGATGATGCAGCGACTAGCCCCATTTTTCTGGCGATTCGTTCCATGGATGAAAGCGAAGATATTCGTTCACTATTTGATTGCATTTATCAGGTCTATGACCTTGAAGCGATCAAATATGACCGTGCATTTATCTAAACTTGGGGATTTAAATTCCACGATACTTTTAAAGTCTACATTTGAAAACGAACCATTTCAGCCATCTTTAGGGGATGGCTTTTTTTATAGTCATTTTCACTTGGTTTTGCTTATTTTCTGTCTCTCACTGCAATCATGGCTTATATAAGCTATTTATTTAAAACAATAAAAACCTTAACCGACCTTAAAGGTATAAACATAGAGTTATTCGGTTTTGGACAAGAAAGCTACTTTTGCTGCAATGTACACAGCAACAAACATTCGCAAGCAGGAGGCTTAAAGTGAATACAAATCCAGTTAACATCAACACGGTGGTCGATGAAGCCAAATTTACGCACTTTCATTGGAGTGTACTCATTTGGTGTCTACTGATTATTATTTTTGACGGTTATGATTTAGTCATCTATGGCGTGGCATTGCCACTTCTGATGCAAGAGTGGGGACTCAGTGCAGTACAAGCAGGTTTACTTGCGAGTACAGCCTTGTTTGGCATGATGTTCGGTGCAATGAGCTTTGGGACGTTGTCTGACAAATTGGGCCGTAAAAAGACCATTATGATTTGTGTGGCTATTTTTAGTGGTTTCACCTTTCTCGGCGCATTTGCAAGCAATCCTATCGAGTTTGGTATTTTACGTTTTCTTGCGGGACTTGGTATTGGTGGGGTGATGCCAAACGTGGTCGCACTCATGACTGAATATGCTCCGAAGCGTATTCGTAGCACACTCGTGGCGGTTATGTTCAGTGGTTACGCTATTGGTGGCATGACGTCAGCTTTACTGGGGGCATGGTTGGTAACAGACTATGGTTGGAAAATCATGTTCTATATCGCCATCATTCCATTTCTGGCTTTGCCGATTCTTTGGAAGTTTTTACCTGAGTCTTTAATGTTCCTGACTAAAAAAGGCGAAACTGAAAAAGTCCGTGAAATTGTGCGAAAGATTGCACCTGAACAAGACATTCAACCAGAGACCACTTTTAAATTGAATGATGCGGTTGCTGGTGATGACGCTCCATTAAAGGCATTGTTCCAACAAGGCCGTACCTTTAGCACCATGATGTTTTGGGTGGCATTCTTTATGTGCTTACTCATGGTCTATGCGCTTGGAAGCTGGTTACCAAAACTAATGATTCAAGCAGGCTATTCGCTTGGTGCAAGTATGATTTTCTTATTTGCTTTAAATATTGGCGGTATGGTTGGAGCGATTGGCGGTGGTGCGCTCGCAGACCGTTTCCACTTAAAACCAGTTTTGACAACCATGTTCACCTTGGGTGCTATTGCGCTGATTCTACTTGGTTTCAACAGTCCACAAATGGTGCTGTACGGTTTAATTGCGATTGCAGGCGCAGCAACTATTGGTTCACAAATTTTACTGTATACCTTTGTCGCACAGTTCTATCCAACTGCTGTGCGCTCTACAGGTATGGGCTGGGCTTCAGGCATTGGACGCATTGGCGCAATTGTTGGACCTGTACTGACAGGTGCATTGTTAACTTTTGAGTTGCCACATCAAATGAATTTTCTCGTGATTGCGATACCTGGTGTGATTGCAGCTTTGGCAGTGTTTATGGTCAACTTAAAAGTATCTGTAGATGGTGAAAAAACCAAATCAAAACAAGTGTTTGATGCTGTTAAATCAACAGCTAATTAAATAATACTGAACCCATGAGTCTAGTGCATTAGTAGTAGGCTCATTTCAAAAACTGTATGAACTGTTAAAATCAATTTGCTTTTTATAAGTTGTTTTTTAACGCGATTTTTAATGCGATAAAAAGTTTCATTTTAAAGTATTAAAAGAAATGCATTGCGTTAGAAAACAGCGATGAAAAAGAGAGCTAAATATTAAAGAGTAAAAGTCAGGACAGACTTAAATACACAGGACCCGTGTTAAATGAAACAATTTAAGAAGAACGTTTTAGTTGTTACTTTATCCATGTTAAGTAGTGCAGCATTACATGCACAAACCAATACGACGGCAGAGATTGAGCAGCTTAGAAATGAAATTAATGCGTTAAAACAAATGCTTCAACAGAATACTCAGCAACAACAGCAGCAAGCTGTTCAATTGAGCGCTGTTGAACGCCAAGTGTTGACGACGCCAAAAACGGTTGAAAAAACGGGTTTAGGTTTGACCAAAGGTGGGGCAGAGTTCAACTTATACGGTAATGTCCGCGCGGACGCATCGTATCAGGCTGAAGGTGGCGCTCGTGATATGCCCTATAACCAAATCAATAGCGTACCTTTAGAAGGAAATGCTGAAAATAGCGATCGTTTAAGATCAACCCTTTCAGCAACGCGATTAGGTTTGGACTTTAAAGCGCCTGTAGCCGATCAGAACTTAAATGCCAAAATTGAGGTCGACTTTTTAGGCGGTGCAAACCTTGATAATTTACGTATTCGTCATGCGTATTTAAACTATGGTAACTGGTTAATTGGTCAAACGTGGTCAAACTTTGCCACACCAGACTATATCCCTGAAACGATTGACGCTTTGGCTTATGTGGGTGCTTCAATTAAACGTACTCCTCAAGTGCGTTATACCCATAAATTCACGCCAAATACTAACTTAGTCGCGGCAGTGGAAGACCCGAAAGATGCCAGCATGAGCCAACGTATGCCTGCATTTACAGGACGACTGAATCATAAGTTTAATGATGCACTTTCAGTCAGTGGGCGTGCAATGGCGCATGAAAAACGTATTCAAAATCAAGAAGAGTGGGCGTATGGCGTAGGTGTTGGTGCCAAATTTGACATCACCCCTGTAACTTCTGTGAAAGCGGACTACTACCATGTCAAAGGTGATAGCAGCTTTGTATCCTTTACAAACCCTGGCGTAGTTGCAACAGGCACAAGTATTGAACAAAGTGAGTTTGACTCAATTACTGTCGGTTTAACACAGAAGTTTAATGACAAATTACGTGGCACTTTGGCTTATGGTTATATGACTTTTGATAAAAATCAGGACTACCTTGATGCTGTAGCTGATGATACCAAAATCAATAAAAACTTATGGCAAGCATGGGGTAATTTATTCTATAGCCCAGTTCAGCCTGTTAGCCTTGGCGTAGAGTATGTCTACGGTGAGCGTGAAGCGTTTGCACCTGCGGCAAATGGTAGTAAAAAAGGTGAAGACAACCGTGTGAACTTGGTTGCGATTTATAACTTCTAATACTTGAAGTGATAACCGGTTTTCACTTTGATATGTATAGATCGAAGTGAAATTTCACATATAAGCCGAAGGATAAGCCCTTCGGTTTTTTATGTCTTGCTGTTTAATTTCCTTAATACTCAGTTTTGAGGAAATGTTGCGAAAGTCATGCAATAGTCGAATTTTCATCAGAACTTAAGTTATTTATCACATAAGAATAAGTCATGAAAATAAAGCACATGTATTGCCATCAACGGGTTACATTAGTGAGGTAAGTAACTGTATATAGAGTACTTGATGACAATAACATGGATTCTTTTTACGCTTATGGCCGCTTTCATGCAGGCTTGGCGCAACGCTTTTCAAAAGCAACTCAGTACTACTGTAGACGTTTATGGAGTGACTCTAGCGCGGTTCATCTTTGCTTTACCTTTAGCACTGCTTTACATCAGTTGTCTTTACCATTTCCAACCTGTAACAGATTCCGTCCATTTTAATCTCCGTTTTGCTATTTATGTGCTTATTGCGGCGTTGAGCCAAATTGCCGCAACAGCATTGATGGTTCAACTTTTTAAGCAAAAAAATTATGCGATTGGAGTGGGGCTTGCTAAAAGTGAGGCAGTACTTGCCGCGATTATCGCCGTGGTCTTTTTATCCGATCATTTAAGCCTTTTAGGCTGGTTCGGGGTTGCTGTCGGAGGCTTCGCAGTATTTTTAATGTCTAAAGGGCGGGACTTTTCTGATTTTTCCGTACCAACCTTATGTATAGGTATCGGTAGTGGTTTATGTTTTGCCATTACCTCGCTCTTGGTACGTGAGGCCAGTTTAGAACTAACAAATTTACCGTTTATTCACCGTGCAGCTTGGGTACTTTTAATGGTGATTGGGACACAGTGTTGTTTACTTTTAATGTATTTGGGGATATTTCGCCGTGCAACATTATGGGCTATGTGGCAGCGTATTGGACTTACATTTCGTGTCAGCTTAAGTAGTTTTTTGGCGTCACTGGGTTGGTTTAGTGCCATGAGTATGCAGTCCGTGCCCATTGTAAAAACTTTGGGGCAGATTGAGATTATTTTTAGTATGTTGATTTCAGCCTACTTCTTTAAAGAAAAGCTGGCACGTGCTGAACATCTCGGTATTGTATTGGTGGTGATTGCAGCGTTTTTAGTGATTTGGGCTTGAAGTCTGATCTTCACATAGCTAATGTCATTCTTTTGTAATGACATTAGCCATTCAAAATATATTTTAACTGCCGTTTTACTAGTCTTCAACTCAAAAAATAGAGACTAAACCCATGTCTAGGTTTAATCTCTAAAGTGTGTTTTTCTCGTGAGATTTAATTCTGTAGCCAAAATTTAGATGTTGATATTAGTGCAACAAGCTTCAGATTTTTACTGAAGAAGGTAGTTTTGATCTGCACCGACAAAGAAAATCACACCTATGCAAAAAAGCCCACAGTAAATCGCAAACCAGATAATCATGTTTTTAAATGCTTTATCTGAAATTGAACTATCTGCATATTTTGCTGGTTTTTTTGAGTCTAGATTTTTCATGGTTACTGCACTCAACTGAGTTGATGAGTATATTATGCAAAGCAAACAACTGATGAAACAGATACAAAAACAAGATTAAAAAAATATAACAGATGAAGCAGAATTGCTAAAGACTGTTATATTTTAAATCCTGTAGAGACAATATGTAGATATCAGTAACTTGATTTCAGTTTTTAGAGCCCTATCACTTAAGAACAAAAACCAAATAAAAAATGATCTTATATTTAAAATACCACCCATGAATTTTATACATACTGAATCATTAGAAATGATCATTTCATTCATGGTTCTAATTTTTGTACATTAACTAAAATAGCACCTTGGCTGCGTAGAACTAGAGTACTTGAACCTTCAGCATGACGTTTAAGTGTAAAACGATATTTAGAACACTATATTTAGAGAGCATTATGAAAAGTTTTGAAAATAAAGTGGCTGCGATCACAGGCGCAGGTTCAGGCATTGGGCAGCAGTTGGCGATTCAACTGGCTAAACAAGGTACACATTTGGCACTCAGTGATCTCAATGAACAAGGTTTGGCGGAAACATTAAACCACGTCAAAGATTATCCTGTTTCAGTCACGCTCACAAAACTAGATGTTTCAGACCGTAAGGCTGTAGAGGATTGGGCAAAGCAGTGTCAGCAGGATTTCGGACAGGTCAATTTAGTTTTTAACAATGCAGGGGTCGCGTTAGCGAGTACTGTTGAAGGTCTGAGCTATGAAGATGCCGAGTGGATTTTCAACATCAACTTTTGGGGTGTGGTGTATGGAACCAAAGCTTTTTTACCCTATTTAAAACAAAGTGGCTCTGGGCATATTGTGAATATTTCAAGTTTATTTGGACTCACTGCTCAGCCTACTCAGAGTGCCTATAATGCGACAAAGTTTGCTGTCCGTGGTTTTACCGAGGCACTGCGTCAAGAGTTAGATTTGCAAGACTGTGGCGTCAGCGCAACTTGTGTTCATCCGGGGGGTATACGTACCAATATCGCCAATAGTGCTCGAATGAGTGACAGTATTCGTGCGCTGGGTATGAACCCTGAGCGTGCCAGTCGTTCTTTCAATAAAATGCTTAAAACTCCACCAGATGTGGCAGCACAGGCCATTTTAAAGGCTGTAAAAAAAGACCAGCGCCGTGTCTTAATTGGAACAGATGCCAAAATTATCGATCTGGTACAGCGTATTACACCAACAGGCTATACGCAGGCCATGAACTTTTTGACAGGGAAAAAACGCCGTAAATAAAGACGTATTCACATGAAAGATGATTTTATTGTTTTAACCGAGTATACTAAATCGAGTAATTTTTAAATTAAAAAAAGCTTCGATTTCAATGCTAAAGCATTCCGTTAAATAAAATGATAAGGAGTCCTACATGAGTGGTTCTCATAACCATGATCACAGTCATGTTGAAGTGACTGCAAAAAATGCCAAGAAATTAACCATCGCACTTGCCCTGACGTTTACCTTCTTAATTGTAGAAGTGGTCGCAGGATTTATCACGCAAAGCTTGGCCTTACTGTCCGATGCAGCGCATATGTTTACCGATGCCGCTGCTTTAGCGATTGCTTTAGCAGCCATCAAAATTGGGCAAAAACCTGCCGATGATAAACGTACTTTTGGCTATCAACGGTTTGAAATCTTGGCAGCTTTGTTTAATGCCATGATGTTGTTTGTGGTAGCCATTTACATTTTATATGAAGCCTATCAGCGTTTTAGTCAGCCACCTGAAATTCAAAGCTTGGGTATGTTGGTTGTTGCGGTTCTGGGTTTAATCATTAACCTGATTTCAATGAAGATTTTGGTGTCGAGCAGTCAAGACAGCTTAAATGTGAAAGGGGCTTATCTTGAAGTGCTCAGTGATGCCTTGGGCTCTGTGGGTGTGATCATTGGCGCACTGGTGATTTATTTCACAGGTTGGATGTGGGTAGATACCGTTATTGCGGTGTTGATTGGCTTTTGGGTCTTACCTAGAACTTGGGTGCTACTGAAACAAAGTATCAATATTTTGCTCGAAGGTGTACCAAGTGAAATTGATATCGAATCTTTACGCAATGATTTGCTGGCTTTAGAGGGTGTACAAGGTATTCACCAGCTTAAAGTTTGGGCCATTACCTCTAAGAATGTGCATTTAACAGCGCATTTGATTGCACCTGATGTAGATCAGAGAGCTTTATACCACCAAGCTGTGGAGTTATTGGGGCATGAGCATGGGATTACGCAAGTGACTTTGCAGATTGAAGAAGATGAATGCCATCCACACCAACATGAACATAGTCATTAAAAAAGACTTGACCTTAGACTTAGTCTAGGCTTTACAATAGCGTCACTTTATTTCAGTACGACATTATGCGTTCTACCACGTGGATTAGCGTCTTAGTTGCTTTATTCATGTTCCAAAGTCTTTGGAACGTGGCGGCAGCTTTTTGCGTCCATGAAGAACAAAAAACTCAAGTCGTGACGCAACAAAATTTTCATTTTGGGCATCATCAAACCACCTTGTGTGTGTCTGATGATAAGGCACACCAGCAAAGCAGTGCCGATAGCCATACTCAAACGGCAAATGATCAGTTTGAATTGGGTGAAGACCATCAAGACCATCAAGATCATTTGCCTTCAATGGCACATTTGATTATTCCGAAAGAAATAAACTATCAAATGCCGCTCGCGTTTGAAGTTCGTGAGCGTCCGCAGTTTTTTTGGCACAATGCCTATCAAGCCCCTGATTTATTGGGGCAACATCCTCCTCCTGAACTTTCCCCGCTAATGGTGGGGTAGCCTAAAACATTTCCCACCACTTCTTCTAAAAATTAGTGGGAAAAAACATGTCGAATCAATTTAAGGCGTTTATACGCCAAGCCCTTGCTGTGGGCATAACAACAGCCGCAATGCAATGGAGTTTTGCCGAACCGATCAAGACTTTGGATGAAGCTTTAGCAAAAGTAGAGCGCTATCAAAACCAAAGCGACATTGGGCAACAGCGTCAAAGCATTTCAGAGCTGAACATCAAAAACAGTGGCCTATGGCAAAATCCTAGCTTAAATATCAATCAAGATGGTTTGGGTTCAAATACCAATCAAGAGCTCAGTATTGCCATCAGTCAGCCCTTAGATGTTTTTGGACAGCGTAAGCTTAATCAAAAACTCGCAGAAACAGCGCAGCAACAAGGACAGTTACAACAACAACTGTGGACAGCACAAAGCCAATTGGTGGTGAAATTTGCATGGTCTCAGTTGGCTTTGGCACAAGTTGAAAAATCGCTGTACGCAGCACAACTCAAAGTGAGTCAAAACAATTTAGACAGTGCCAAAAAACGTTATCAGGCGGGCAGTATTGCTTTGGTTGACTATGAACGTGCGCAAATCGAAAGTTTGGATATGCAGCGCTTATACCAACAAGCGGTACTGTCAGAACAAGTAGCACAGCGTCAACTCTCAAACCTTTGGGGCGAAACCAAAGCCGATATTCAACTCAATGCGACCTCAATGCCATGGCCAGATCAAAGCGATGCCACAGTACAGCGCTATATTGCTGAAGGTTGGTTGGAAAAGCTATATGCACTGAACATTCAACAGTCCAATTTAAACATTGAAAGTTTAAAAGTGCAGGCACGTCCCAATCCGACCTTAAATGTCGGCATGAAACGGAGCCAAGCACCGAATGAAAGTAGCGATACCACATTAGGTGTCGGCGTGGATATTCCGCTGAATATTTTTAACCGTCAGCAATACAGCATTCCGATGGCCCAGCGTCAGCAAAGCCTGTTGAATCAGCAGCAACAGCGTGAGTTAAAACAGCAAATTTTAGATATCGCCAATGCCATGCATGAACTCAAAGGACTAAATAAACAGTTTAGTTCGATGAGTCAACAAACGTCTTTGGCAGAACAAGTGCAAGTCCGCACGCTGCAAGGTTTTAAAGCGGGAAAGCTGTCCATTACCGACATTCAACAAGCCAACTTACAGCTGCAAAGCATACGCCTTGGGCAGTTGCAGCTATTACGTCAAGCTTGGCAGACTGCATTGAGCGCAGAAGCACTCAGCCTCGGTACTAGCTATGAGCAGATCAGTAGTTCAGATGCTTATAGCCAAATCAGTAAAAATTCAATCGCACAAATACAAGACCTCATCCTTGGCGGAGCACAATAATATGCAACTAAAAAACCAATTTGGAAAAATATCACAGCCATTGATGATTGGGCTTTTGCTCCTCATTACATTTCTCATCGCTGTTGGAATTTGGTTTAGCTCGAAAGATACAACCACTGATGAACATGCGCATGAAGAATCTGAACATTCGGATGAGCCCGAGGCCGAAAAAGGACATGCCGAGGAAGGTGAAATTCAACTGACGGCACAGCAACTGACAGAGCAAGGCATTCAAATCGCTTCAGCTCAACAAGGTGTGGTGTCTCAAGTTACCGTTCTACCCGGAAAGCTTGTGGTCAATACCGATCAGCAAGCACACATTTCGCCAAACTTTGGTGGGCATGTGGAACAGGTGAATGTTGAACTTGGTCAAAACGTACAAAAAGGACAAACCTTAGCTGTACTGTCTGTCCCTGAACTGATTGATCAACAAGCCAATTTGCGGATGGCTCAAGCCAGTTTGGATTTGGCACGTCAAGATTATCAACGTGAACAGCAGTTATGGTCACAGGGCATTTCTGCCAAGCAAGACTACCAACGGGCAGAAAATGCTTACCGACAAGCGCAGATTACTGTGCAATCGGTGCAAAGCCGTTTAAACGCCCTAGGGGCAACAGGTGGGGTAAATGGTCGTTTTGCCATTAAAGCACCCATTTCAGGTGTGATTAGCCAAAAAGATATCGTAGTGGGTGAAAACGTACAATTGGCCGATCAACTTTTTGTGATTGAACAATTTAAAGAGTTATGGCTTGAGTTTAATCTGCCTGCTCAGTACTCAGGTCAGTTACAAGCCAATCAGAGTCTGACATTTAAGCCGAATGCTTCTGAACAAAAATATGAAGCCATTATCCAAAGCTTAACCTCTCAAGCCGATGCACAAACAGGACGCTTGGTGGTACGTGCTAAATTAAAAAGCCAAGCGGCTGAACTACGTCCAAATGTTTTAGTGAATATCTTTTTAGACAATACCAGTTCCAAAACAGCACTTCGCGTCCATAAAAGTGCTATTCAAAACATTGAAGGTCAAACTTCGGTATTTGTGGTCGACGCTGAACAAAAAGGACAAGTGCATTTGAAAGCGCAGCCCGTTCAACTTGGGCAAGCTTCAAATGATGTTCAATGGGTGGAAGTGATTTCAGGCCTAACAGCAGGACAACGCTATGTCAGTCAAGGCAGCTTTGTTCTTAAGTCTGAATTAGAAAAAGGCGAGGCTGATCATGCACACTAATCATGATTTACCCAAGCCTGAGGGTTTGTTTGAACGAATTATTCAGTTCTCTATTCAAAATGCAATTTGGGTCATGCTCTTTGTCTGTACATGGATTGCGGTCGGGGTTTATAGCTATCAAAAACTGCCGATCGATGCAGTGCCCGATATTACCAATACGCAAGTACAAATTAATACCCAAGCCAATGGTTTTACCGCATTGGAGGTTGAGCAGCGGATTACCTATCCAATTGAAACTGCAATGGCGGGTATTCCAGATTTACAGCTGACTCGATCTATTTCACGCTATGGTTTGTCCCAAGTCACTATTGTATTTGAGGATGGCACAGACATCTATTGGGCACGTCAGCAGATTAATCAACGGGTGCAAGAGGTCAAAGCGGACTTACCTAGCGATGTTTCCCCAACCATGTCACCAGTTTCGACGGGTTTAGGTGAAATTTATCAATGGGTCATTAAAGCTGAACCGAATGCCAAAAAAGTGGATGGTACGGCTTATAGCGCGATGGACTTGCGGGAGATCCAAGATTGGATCGTTCGTCCACAATTGCAACGTGTTGCGGGGGTTGCCGAGGTCAACAGTATTGGCGGGTTTAATAAAACCTATGTGGTTGCTCCCGACTTAAACCGTATGCAACAGTTGAATATTTCCTTAAGCCAACTACAAACTGCTTTACAGGAAAATAATGAAAACCGTGGCGCTGGTTATATTGAGGAAAATGGTCAGCAGCTCACAGTCCGTGTTCCGGGGACACTCAACAGTCTTGCAGACATTGAAAATACAACGGTTGCCAGCCCAAATGGGAACCCCATTCGTGTCGCGGATATTGCGCAGGTTTCAATTGATCATGACCTCCGAACAGGAGGAGCAACCTATAACGGCGAAGAAACTGTACTCGGCATCGCTATGATGATGATGGGGGAAAATAGTCGAACGGTGTCTAAAGCTGTAGATGCCAAAATTCAGGAGGTGCAAAGTAGTTTACCGCAAGGTGTCACAATAGAAACGGTTTATGACCGCACGACTTTGGTGGAAAAAGCCATTAAAACGGTGCAAAAGAACTTGGTTGAAGGCGCAATCTTGGTGATTGTGATCCTCTTTTTATTCTTAGGTAATATTCGTGCGGCGTTAATTACAGCCTGTGTGATTCCACTGTCTATGCTGTTTACTTTAACGGGTATGGCACAGCAGAACATCAGTGCCAACCTGATGAGTTTAGGTGCATTGGATTTCGGGATTATTGTCGACGGTGCAGTGGTAATTGTTGAAAACTGTATTCGCCGTTTAGCCCATGCCCAGCAGTTACTCAAACGACCGTTGACTCAGTCGGAACGTTTTAAAGAAGTGTTTTTGGCAGCGCGTCAAGCCCGCCGTCCACTCATTTTTGGTCAGCTGATTATTTTAGTGGTGTATTTACCGATTTTTGCACTGACTGGTGTAGAGGCAAAAATGTTCCACCCAATGGCTTTGACTGTTGTACTTGCACTCGTTGCAGCCATTATTTTGTCGATCAGCTTTGTACCTGCGGCTGTCGCACTTTTTGTCAAAGGTGACATTAAAGAAACTGAAAGCCGTTGGATGCTGTGGCTAAAAGAGCGATATCAGCGAGTATTGGACTGTACCTATCAGTATAAAGCGGTGGTTTTGACCTTCGCACTGTGCTTATTGGTGTTGACGGGATTACTTGCAACACGTATCGGCAGTGAGTTTGCACCGCAACTGAGTGAAGGTGACTTTGCTGTACAGCAACTGCGCTCTCCAAGCACAGGCTTAGAAGAATCACTTCGTATTCAGGAAAATACGGAAAAGCTACTTCTGAAGAAATTCCCTGAAATACAGGCTATTTTTGCGCGAACAGGCACGGCTGAAGTGGCGACCGATGTAATGCCTCCGAATATTTCAGATGGTTATGTCATGTTGAAACCCCGTGATGCATGGCCAAACCCAAAAGAAACACTCGATGAACTGCGTAGCCGTATGCAGGCCTATTTAGCTACATTGCCCGGTAACAACAGTGAGTTTTCTCAACCAATTGAACTGCGTTTCAATGAGTTAATATCGGGCGTGCGTAGCGATGTCGGTGTCAAAATCTTTGGCGATGACATGCAAGTACTAAATGCGGAAGCTGAAAAAATCAGTAAATTGATTCAACAGGTTTCAGGCAGTACCGCCGTTAAAGTTGAACAAACGTCGGGTTTACCTTTGCTCAATGTAGAAATTGATAAAAGTTTAGCAGCTCAATATGGCCTAAGTGTCAAAACCATACAAGACTATGTATCAGCAAGCATTGGCGGACAAAATGTTGGTGAAATTTTACAGGGTGACCGCCGTTTTGACTTTGTGATTCGACTTAGTGAACAAGACCGTAGTGTCAGTGGGATTGCGCAACTGCCAATACAGCTTCCGAACGGTGGCAGCATTCTGCTCACTGATATTGCCACTGTAAAAATGATGGATGGCATCAACCAAGTCAGCCGTGAAAATGGCAAACGTCGTGTGATTGTCACGGCGAATGTGGAAGGGCGTGATTTGGGCTCTTTTGTCACAGAAGTACAAAGTCAGCTTAAGCAGTATCCTCTACCAAGTGGTTACTGGATTGAATATGGTGGTCAGTTTGAAAATCTGGCCTCGGCACAGGCTCGAATGCAGATTGTGATTCCACTGGCATTATTAACGATCTTTATTTTGCTGATGGCCGTTTTCCATAACATTAAAGAAAGCTTGCTTGTGTTCACTGGCGTTCCATTTGCCCTAACTGGTGGTGTGCTTTTCTTGTGGTTAAGAGACATTCCCTTGTCGATGTCGGCGGGTATTGGTTTCATTGCCTTGTCCGGGGTTGCCGTCTTAAATGGTTTGGTCATGCTGACCTTTATTAAAGAGTTAAGAGGGCAATACCGCTTACATGAAGCCGTTTGGCAGGGAGCGATTTTGCGATTAAGGCCTGTTTTAATGACCGCTTGTGTGGCGTCCTTAGGTTTTGTTCCCATGGCGCTTGCCACAGGCACAGGGGCCGAGGTCCAACGTCCACTGGCGACCGTGGTGATTGGTGGAATTATTTCTTCGACGTTATTGACCTTGGTGCTATTGCCAGTGTTGTATCGTTGGATGAATGCAAAAAAAGAAACGAAAGTTTAATCCCTTAATCAGTTGAAGCATGAGGAGGCAAAATAGTCTCCTCATACTTTTTTATACTACTTGATATCAGTCTGATCGCTTTGGAGAGTTAAAAATGGCAAATCTGTTATAGTCTGTTATATTTTTTTCACAAAGAACTGTATCTGTCCTTTCGTATAGGAAACCTTAGAATAATGAATATAGATAGAGCGTTGAGGTATTGGAAATGAACTTTTTACTGAAAAAAAATAGAGCTTGGTTTGTATTCTTTATCATTACTTTATATTCATTTCTTGGATTTTTTCTTGGATTTATCATTTGGGAATACTTTTTGAAGTAAGTACATAGTAACGCTAAAGAAAACTAAGGCAGCTAATACTTCAAAAAGTGATCTGAATCTTACTTTCTAACACCAGACTCGACTCCTAACGAGACAAGTCTGGTTGTATAAACCTTAAAACTTCCATTGCACCGAGACAGATGCATTTAAAGGGTCGCCAGGTTGAATCCACATATCGCTATAGCTTGCAACATAGTACGTTTCGTCTAAGAGATTGTGCACATTGAACTGATAACGTAGCTGATCTGTTGGCGCATAATAAGCATTTAGATTCAACAACGTGTACTCAGGTAAGTTGAATCCGTTATCTGTACTGTGTCCACTACGTTTGCCCACATAGATCGCCGTTGCACCGAGTCCAACTTTGTCTGCATTAGCAAGGTTCCATTCATAGTTGCTGCTAACAGAACCACTATGTTTTGGTACATTGCTGAGTCGTGAAACTTTAGCAAGACTCTGGTCTTTTTCCACTTGAGCGTCTGTATAGCTATAATTGGCACGTATAGAGAATTGATCATTGAGCTGTGTTTCTAAATCCAACTCTAGCCCCTTACTTGAGACTTCTCCAGCGGTAATTTGATAGTTACTATCTGCTGGATCTGTGGTTAAGACATTCTCTTTATCCATTTTGAAGAGGGCTAAACTCAGCAAACTCTGTGAGGTAATCCGATATTTCCCACCAATCTCATAGCTTTTGCCTTTTTCAGGGTTAAATACATCGCCATTTCGGTCCATGCCACTGTTGAGTGCAAAGGATTCTCCATAGTTGGCATACCATGACCAGCGATCATTCAGTCGGTAGTTTAAACCCAAGCGTGGACTGGTTTGTTGTAAATCCTTTTTACTGGATGTATCTGTAAGTTTATTTTGAAAGTCTTGAGTGATGTGATCAAAGCGCGCTCCAAACAGCACACTCCATTGATCATTCAGGAAAATTTGATCTTGTAGATTCAGTGCAAAATAGCGTTGCTGTTCTTCGGTGTTAATGAAAAGTGGCAGCTCGGGTAAGTATTGTCCATAAATAGGATCATAGATATCAATGCTATTTGGCACGCTACTGCTGTGGTTTCGACGCAGTTGTAATTGACGATACTTCATCTGCCCAAGTTCAGTGCTCAAAAGTACTTCATGACGGGCCCAGTCTTGTTGGATCGTCCCAAGAACTTCAGTTTGAAAGAGAATGTCATCACTTTTATTGTCACGGTAGCGACGCTGGCGCTCTAATGTCCGTCCATCACTTTGAATACGACGAGGTTCACTGGAAAAGCCTTTGAGTTGTGTATCTTTAACACTGAAAGCATTATTCATTTTCCAGTCATCATTAAACTGATGTGCAAGTCGAAGCTGATAGAAATGATCTTTTTGAATATGATCACCATCATCAGGTTCGCCTGTAAATGTTTTAGGGTCCATCACAAATTGTTTTTGATAACTACTTACACCACGGTCGAAGGTTCCATCTTGTCGGGTAAATTCACTGTCAAAATCTAACTGGGTTGAATCTGAAATTTTCCATGTGAGTTGGGGGGAGAAAAACCAACGCTCACTCTGCACATGATCACGAAAACTTTGGTTATCTTCATGTGCGACCGCAATACGATAAGCCACAGCATCACTGATTGGGGCAGTATGTTCAAAACTAGCACGGTATTTTTCTAAACTATTGGCACGTAAATTCACTTCTGAAGAACTTTCCCATTCAGGCTTTTTAGTGTTGATATTCAGTAGACCGCCAGCCTCCCCACGGCCATAGAGCGCAGCCATTGGGCCTTTTAAAAAGTCGAGGGATTCAATATTCACCATATCTCGCGGAGCACTGAGTCCACGGTTAACACTCAGGCCATTTCTGATGATTTGCGCCCCAATATTGGGGTCTGTACTAAAACCTCTAAATGAAAAGTTATCCCAAAAGCCGCCACCATAATTGGTTTGACTATAGACCCCGCTCACTTGCGTGAGTGCATCGTCAATACGTTGCACATCTTGTTGCTGAATTAACGCTTTGGATAACACACTTCGACTAAATGGCACGTCTAAAATGTCATGTGAAAACTTAGTCATTGCGGTGCTTTGTTGAAGGTTTTCACCCTCAGTTTCGGCTTGCAATTGGATGGTCTGGAGTACTTCTGTTGAAGTTTCGGCCCAAGTGAAAGAACTCAGCAAACTTAAATATATGCTTGAGGAAAAAAGAGAGAATTTATTCATCATGAAGGAGAGTAGTTTAGATTTTGTATTGTTATGTTATAACATTTTAATAGATTTGTAGTTAAAAAATCACTCTAAAATGGCTTTGTTGCACAAACCTAGCCTATAAGGTTTATTCAGTCCTATAATTTCAAAATGAATAAACCTACTCCTAAAACTTATCGTACAACCAACTGGTCTTCCTATAATCGCGCTCTCATTAATCGGGGCAACATTTCCATTTGGTTTGATCCAAACACTCAGTGGTATGCACAACCACAAAACAAGCAAGGTCGAAATCAAACTTACTCCGATACGGCTATTCAATGCTGTTTAATGATCAAATCTTTATTTAGACTCTCTTTACGCATGGTCACAGGTTTTGTTCAAAGTCTGATTAAACTTTGTGGATTAAATTGGACCGCACCAGATTACAGTACGCTTTGTCGAAGACAAAAACATATTGATATTGCGATTAGCTATCAAAAAAGTAGTGATGGGCTACATCTACTCGTCGACTCAACTGGCTTAAAGTTTCTAGGTGAAGGTGAGTGGAAACGTAAGAAACATCAGCCTGAATATCGTCGCAAATGGCGAAAACTTCATATTGGTATAGATGCTGAAACCTTGCAAATACGTGCAGTACAGCTTACTACAAATAATGTGAGCGATTCGCAAGTACTCGGTGATTTACTTGCTCAAATTCCCTTAGATGAACGAATTGATTCGGTCTATACCGATGGTGCTTATGACACGAAGCACTGCAGACAAGTCATTCTAGATCGAGATGCACATGCGCTCATTCCGCCAAGAAAAAATGCAAAACCATGGAAAGATCAGAAATTGAGATCTTTAGAGCGGAATGAGTTACTGAAAACAGTTAAACGTTTAGGAAGAACGCTTTGGAAAAAATGGTCTGGTTATCATCGTCGAAGTTTAGTTGAAACCAAGATGCATTGCATCAAACTATTAGGTGATAAATTAACAGCAAGGAGTTTTTCTAGTCAGGTGAATGAGATTCATGCACGCATAGCCGTATTGAACAAATTTACAGAATTAGGTCGTCCTCATACCCAAGTTGTCACTTGAATTCTGTTCAAATGAGCAGAGTGTTATCTTTTAAATCTTTGTGCAACAAAGCCTCTCGATATTCAAATATAGCAATAGGGTAGTTGTCCCGATCTGCTATATAAAAACGTCTGTCTTTTACAATCAGTTGATGATCTTCAAATTGGTG
>NZ_KB849235.1:81839-83392 GCF_000368045.1 Acinetobacter johnsonii CIP 64.6 | reverse complement strand
GATATGCTATTTAACATAAAATTACGTTATGCGACATTCGGCTATGAGCTTTGCTTTATCTTCTAAAATTGCTTCGCTAGATAAAATTGCTTTGTATAGAAACACTGGTGTTCCTTCTTCTGTATCTTCTACTTTTAGCTGCTTTGTTCCATCTCGATATTCAAATATAGCAATAGGGTAGTTGTCCCGATCTGCTATATAAAAACGTCTGTCTTTTACAATCAGTTGATGATCTTCAAATTGGTGTTGAAGCAATCTCATGAATTTGCTTTCGTTTGGCGAAAGTAAATTTAGTTGTCTGATTCTGTCCGCATCATTGTGATAGCGGATTTTTTCGCGCTGCCTTTCATTGTAGTTTAGGTACACATTTCTTGTTTTCTTTATGGTTTCTTTCGGTTTTTCTTGCCTAGAGTCTCTAAGCAAATAACCAACAATAAATCCCAGAATAAGACAAAAGATTGCTAGTCCCATTATTCATCTTTTCCTAAAACATCTTGTCGGTATTTAAGAACTTCTTCTGCTTTTAAATTTTGCAGGTGATATTTAATAAGTGCATGAATTACATCACTTTCCGCCATTAAGCTTTTTTTCTGAACAACAAACTTCATTAAGGTTTCCTTAACAGCTTCTACTTCATCCGTTCGTAGCTTGTAGACTTTGCTCATTTTTTCAATTTTCCGTTTAACAGTTACCAAGTTAATTTTAACCCTATTTATTAGTTGACAAGTTACCTGTAAACTTTGTTTAATACTTTAAACCAAGTTACTAGGTAACTTTTGCATGAATAATTATAGTTTCTCAGACTCTCAATCTTTTACTCAGGCTGCTTTTAACAGGGTGGCAGAGCTTGTTTCTCAAAATGGCCAATGTGCATTAGATAACTTTGTACCTGCTTTCTCCACAGAGCAGTGCTTAGAGCATTTGGCATTTGTTGCGTCAGAAATGGCTTATGACTATTCGTTGATTGATGTTCATTCAGATTTATACAAAAAAACAAACGCTGAATTAAAAGAAGAAATGGGGGATTGCTAATGAGAATTTTAAGCATCGTTCTAGGATCTGTTGATGTTGAGTGCCCAAAGTGCTTCTCAAGATTTCATCACCAGTATTTGCCATTTCATATGTCTAAGTGTGAGGGCTGATTCATGGCTAAAAAGACTGATCAAAAAACAACCCAAACCCGTAAAAACACGGTGGAAAGCCCTAAATCTGCACAATTCTTCTCAGCAGAATCTAGTCGTCTGACTGATTTTTCTACCCCCATTTATAACATGCGGGTTACGATAGACTAAATTTGAATCAAAACAGGGTGCTTAACAATGATTGAATATTTTGACTATCTGTATTCTTTATCTACGTTGCATTTAGTTTTATTGTCTTTAATGGCATTTTTAGGGCTAATAATCATTAAAAAAATTGGTGATGTTTTTGATTTAGATTGATTTTTTTGTGCTCACGGATTTCGGCATAACGTATATTATGTTCATTAGCGTACTCGGCATTGTGAATATAATTTTACTGAGATTCACAATGTCGAGCTGTAGCACCAACTG
>NZ_KB849235.1:61642-81829 GCF_000368045.1 Acinetobacter johnsonii CIP 64.6 | reverse complement strand
ATGGCTAAAAAGACTGATCAAAAAACAACCCAAACCCGTAAAAACACGGTGGAAAGCCCTAAATCTGCACAATTCTTCTCAGCAGAATCTAGTCGCCTGACTGATTTTTCTACCCCCATTTATAATATGGGGGTTACGACATTGGACTCTCGTCTCCAATATGATGAATTCACCTTTCCTCGTCGCCTAGACAATTGCAAAATGGTTCTCACGGAGAAAGGAAATGTTCCAGTTTTACATTCTGTACCATGTGATGAATATGGGATTGCTTCGCACGATTGGATTACTTTTGGATTTTGTCAGTCAACTTTAGGCCAAGAATATTACTCACTTGATCCGATGACTGCTGATTCAGAGCTAACCTATGGAATAGAAACGTTTTTAGATCATCATTTGCATGAAATATTCGGCTTCGGTCTTGGTGAAAAACGACAAAACGGTATGCATAACTATAAGTTTGCATATGAATTACAAGACAAAATGGGCATGGTTTTATACGGTCATAGCTCTCGTCGCATTTCAATACAAATCAATGGTACTGGGTGTGCTTTAGCTCGTAAGGGTTGGCAAGTCCGTTTATATCAATACCTCACGTCTTACCAAAAATTTTATGATCCTCAAACAGGTTTCTTAAAAGAAACTGGCCCACGTGAACCTAAATTAACTCGTGTCGACCTTGCCTATGATGACTTTGAGGGGCAATACATCACTGTAGATATTGCAGATGAATGGGATGATGTAGGCGGATTTTGGTGTGGTGGCCGTCAACCTAAAATAGAAAAGATTGGCCCTTGGAAACGTCCAAACGGTAAAGGCCGTACCTTTGCTGTCGGTGATCGTACCAGTGGAAAATATGCACGTTTTTATGAACGTGGAAAAAAAGAGGGTAGTCCTTTAAGTCCTTGGGTACGTGCTGAGGTCGAGTTTAAGTCTAAAGACCGCTACATCCCGCTTGATATTTTGCTCTCACCGTCTCAGTACTTTCTAGGCGCTTACCCTTGCTTTGAGTGGCTTGCCAAGCAATTAGAAAAAGATTTTTGCACCCCTGAAAAGACAAAAGTTGTTAAAAAACAGTCTGAAATCAGTTGGGATAAAGCAATCGACGTTCTTAAAGTGCAATTCGGAAAATACATCCGTCAATTTGCCAAGGTGCTCGAACCTCAAGTACTGATCACTATGATTTCATCCGATAAAGATGAAGTCCCAAAACGTCTCAAGTTTTCACACGCTGCTGTCATGCAGTCAATTCGTTTAAATCAACACTTTGAATCCAAACCAACATCACTGGAAGAGATGCCGCTTTTTGTCGGTAAACCACTGGTGAACATGTCTGCTTATAAGGAATTTGTCCATGCAATTTGAATCAACAATCGTAGTACTGGGTGCTAAAGCGTCTAAAGGTGAATTTAACGGTCGGGCATACGATTCGACTAAGGTTTTCGCTCAGTCAGAATTACAGGAAGGTGAGAACTTTGCTGGGTTTGTGTCTACCGAATATTCGTGGGGTACATCGTTCAATTTTGAACGTATCAAAGGCATTGAGTATCCATTCAAAGCTAAAGCAGTGATGCAGATCGTCTCGAACGGTAAAGATTCAAAGACCATCATGCTTGACCTAGTCCCTGAAAAAACAGCTCCTAAGGCTTAAGGATTTTAAAAAATGGCATACGAATGCAAGACATTACAGATCCAAAATGAATTGCCCGTATGTACAGAATGGCAAGAAGCTAGCTTTTTGCCTGAATTAACCTCTGCGGATCGCGACTTGATCCTCCAGTGGGCGATAGGGATTTTCGCATTAGTCTTTGTCGTTAGAAAAATAATGCGATTCTTTTAACAATTAATTGAGGCTCATCTCATGAACAAAACTTTAAAACAACGTCTTGCTATCGTAAATAGCAAAAACATTGCAACTTATGGAACTGGTGCTGTGGTTTCAACTGCTCTTATGTCAAGCAATGCCAATGCTCTTGATGTTTCAGCCGCTTTAACTGGTGCTGATGCTGAAGCAAATATTGAAACTGGTGCGCTTTGGGCATTGGGTATCGTAGTTGTGATTTACGGTGCTAAAAAAGTTATTGGCTTCTTCGGTCGTTAATTTTTGGAGCCAAGAAAATGACTCAAAGTGATTTGAATTGGATCATCTTAGCCGTTGTTTTCTTGGCTTTTTATCGTCTTTTAAAGTAAGAAATTAAATATTTGGGGGTTGTATGAAAGCGTTTAAATATTTGATTTTTATTTTATTATCAATAACTTCTTTCAATACCTTTGCTCTATATCGTGTTCATGATTCTACTGGTTCGACTGCTGCTGCTGCATGTCAAGCCTACGCTTCTTCTCAAGGTCATACATACGTTTCTTCAACTAATACAGTTTGTAAAACCAAATACTATAATCAAGATAATGAATACTCAATTGAGTTTGAGTCTGATCCTGATCCTGATCCCGAGCCCGAACCTGAAAAATGCGAAGCGGGAATTGTTCCTATCACATTAAAAGTTCCTGTTAGTTCGGGAAAAATGGTCTGTGTTAATAGCTGTCAATATTCTCTGACTAAATGTGTTGATGTTGACTTTGAAGCGGGCATGACCTGTGATGGAGTTAATGAGGGTCGAGAGTGCGGAACTCCTCCCCCAACAACAACGCCAACAACTCCCCCAGTAACCCAAGACCCAACAAATCCAACTGACAAAACAGACGAGCAAAAAACATTCGAAAACATCATGCATGTTATCGGTGAAAAATTAGATGGTATTAAAGATGCCATTACAGGCGGAAATCAAAATCAGGATGGTGGTGACACTGGCGGTTCAAATGGTGGCAATACTGGTTCTGAAGTAAACGTCAATGTAGATATGTCTGAAACCAATGCCAAGATTGACGAAACAAACTCATTAATAGATGAATTAACGAAATGGTTTCAGGGTGAAGACTTGGGCGATGACATTTTTGGCGACCAAGAACCACCCGAAAAAGAATTAACGCCACAGCAATTTGATACAAATATTTTCTCAAGCCGTTCTCAGTGTCCTGCCGATGCAAGGCTTAGTTTCAATTTATTGGGTGGTAAATCTTTTACTAAAACTTTCGAATTTAAAGACTGGTGCGACAATTTAGAAATTTTCGGCTCATTAATTCTTATTGCTTCCTATCTTTTCGGTGCTTATATCATAGTGAGTAAATCATAATGCCCGCAATTTTAATTACGATTTTAGCTGCTTTTGCTTCTTCACTTGTTGCAAAGTTAATGTTAGGCGCTGGTCTAGCTTTCTTGTCTTATACATTTATTAATGATCTTGTCGCTCAAGCTCAAACAGCAATGCTCGGACTTTATTCTAATATCCCTGCAAATATTGTTGGCGTTTTAGGTATTTTAAAAATACCTCAAGCTTTATCTGTAATTATGTCTGCAATTGGTACAGCAGCTTTTATCAAATCATCAAAATTGGCGATAGGCAAAGGATAAGCAAGCAAGGAGGAGGAGTTTCGACGACAACGCGCGCGCTTATCCTTGCCAAGAGGTTAAAACAATGCAAACACTTATATCAGCACCTCCAAGAACAGGCAAAAGTCTCTATTGCATGTCTTTAATTGATCAATTATCAAGAAAACACCCGAATAGACGTATTTATACAAATATCATTGGAATGAATTACCCTGGTGTATTAACCATTAATTCAACACCTGAAAAGCCTTTTGATTGGCGTGACCTGCCTGATGGTTCAATTATTTTTTTTGATGAAGCGCATGAACATCCTGCATTTAGCGCACAAGACTTGCTTGGTACTGCCCGAACCGATGCAGAAAAAAAACGTAAAGCAGAAATTTTAGACATTGGTGATTCTTTAACTTTGCATGGTCATTTTGGCTTTGATATATATTTGATTACTCAAAACCCTAAATTATTACGTGAACAAGTGCGAGCTGCTTGTTCAGTGCATTACGTTATGCGTAGATTGTGGGGTTTAGACGTTGCAATGATCTATGAGTTTGCAGAAGTTCAAACCTATTTTGCGAATGCAACAAGAAAACAGGCTTTATCTGTAAAGCGTTTTCGCTATCCAAAAAATTTATATAAATATTATGTATCTTCAAATGTGCATAACATTCAAAAGCGTGTGCCTTTGCTCTACATGTCCTTTTTTGCAATTCCTGTATTAATTTTCGCTATGGGTTATTCAAAGGCTTCTGACACTGGCTTTTTTGGATTGTTTGAAAAAGATAAACAGGCACAACAAATTGAAAAATTGCCTACTGATCTGCCACAAGCTGAAATTGTTACATATACCCCTGAACAACAAAAAGAGATTGATACAAAAAGGGCTGAGTTCATGGGCTTAACTTATGATCAATATATGGACTTACAAAATCCTCAAGCGCAAGATGCAAAAAACTTAGCAGCTAACCAAAATTCAATCGATCAAATTGTAAATACCTACAATGCAAATAATCCTTTCGATTACTCTTACATGCAAGCTCCCCCAGTGACAGCCTATCAAGTTTTTTCAGGTTGCATGAATGGCGTTCCTTATGACACACAAGGGACAATTCTCCATGATGCACCTAAAGACTTATGCAAAAGAGTTATGAAAGGTGATAGACCGTTTAACCCTTATAAACAACCTGAACAGGCAGTAAATTATGAGTATGCATCTGCTAAAGAAAACATTGAAATACCTAATAATCCAAATCCTGCGGAAATTATTGAACCGATTCCTTTAGAACAAAAAGTTTCAAGGGTGATTACTGGAGCGCATTCACTATGAATGAAATTATAAGTGGTGTGACTGTAGTTTTTGGATTTGGTCTTTTAATTCTGTATTTTATGCATAGGCAAAGATAATTTATAGCTTTGGCTCTATGCGTTCATTGCTTTTGCTTTCCATTTCTTTACTTAGTTTTTTTACACCACTGATTGATAATATGACCATTTGAATTAGTTCGAAAATTGCAGTGCAAATAATTCCACCGATGATGAATCCAAACCAAAATACATATTTATCAATGCTGCAATCAAACATAGTTAATTCCATAATTTGTAGAACGAGTGTCTACGAGTGATTCGAGGTTTCGATTTTATGACCATCTTCTCCTTGATTACAAGCTCCCATTTAAACTTGATCGGTAGTGGCAGAGCATCCCGAATGGGTGCGAACTGATATGAGTAATAGACACGTATATAGCACAATTGCATACAGTAGGAGCAAGGGTGTTTTACGCAAAGAAGATTATATTTTTATGCGTGAATGCCTAGAAAAACACTTAGAAAACATGCAGTTATCTAATGAAGATTTAGCTCGAGAGATTGACATTTTAAAGGTGCTTTTTATTAAATTGGATCACACCATAAACAGGCTGTAATGACGAATTAGCGGCTTATAACATGCGGGTTACGATTGACTAAATTTAAATCAAAATAGGGTGTTTTTATGTTTGAGACTGTTTTTATTTCTGATCCTAATTTTAAATATACTCAATATTTTACTTTTGAGAATTTTTTATTGGCTTTCTGTGTTGCTGTTACTATTGCTGCAATTTTTATTATCATTTCTGATATTTTTACAGATGAACAATTATAAAGCTCACGGATTTCGGCATAACGTATATTATGTTCATTAGGATACTCAGCAACGTGAATATAATTTTACAGATTCACTTTGCTGAGCTGTGGCACCAACTGAGTTGCGTAGGCCACAGTCTTGGATATGCTATTTAACTTATGTTCACCTAGAATCTAGTTCACAATTAAATTTATGTTTAATAAACAATAAATTTAATTACTTAGCGCACTAAAGTGATAACTTATAAAATATTTGGTTCATGAACCTAGCTATGAATGCATATTTTCCTACTAAAAAGGTTTTAGGAAAAGGCTAAATTTGTCTAGGAGAGTAGTGGCAGTCCACCACTAATTAAAAGGTGTCTACAAAATCAGTGGCTATTCAAAGTGTCCAAATTGAGGACGATGTAAAGTAGTACAGATGGTAAAAATCTGTCTAATGTAATCAGAATAAGGCTAACTTTATTTTTCGTTCTCATCATGGTTGGGCAATAATATGGACTTTCAATTAAAAAATGCCAAGTTGGTTTGAGTCAGCACAACTTGGCTAAACTGAAGATTACTTCAAGTTTTGGTGGTGTATCAAAAAGTATGCTAAAAAAAAGCAGGTTGAATTTTGATAAAATAGAGAAATGCAAATAACTCTAGAAATCAAATGTCCAACCTGCCTCAGTGACAATATAAAGAAAAATGGCATCAAAGTAGATGGGAAACAGAACTACCAATGCAAAGACTGCAAACGTCAGTTTATTGGTGACCATGCTCTGAGCTATCTAGGATGTAATTCTGGCATTACTCGTAAAATATTACAGTTAATGGTCAGAGGCAGCGGTATACGAGATATCGCTGAAGTTGAGCGCATTAGTATCGGTAAAGTCTTACGGACTTTAACTGAATCGGCCTATCAAATTCAGCCTAAACAAAGTCATTATGAATCTCTCGAAGTAGATGAATTCTGGACTTTTGTTGGAAATAAAAATAATAAACAATGGCTTATTTACGCTTACCATCGAGAAACAGGTGAGATTGTTGCTTATGTTTGGGGTAAGAGAGATTTAGCTACAGTCCAAAGGTTGAAGACAAAGCTTAAACAATTAGGTATTCACTACACCCGAATTGCAAGTGATCATTGGGACAGTTTCATCACTGCTTTTAAAAACTGCAAGCAAAGTATTGGTAAGTTTTTTACTGTAGGAATTGAAGGTAATAATTGCAAAATAAGGCATCGAATAAGGCGTGGTTTTAGAAGAAGTTGTAATTTCTCCAAAAAGCTTGAAAACCATTTTAAAGCCTTCGACTTAACCTTCTTTTACATCAATAATGGCTTCATTTAATGTCAGCATACTTTTTAAAACACCACCGAATATCAATGTGGGTAAGTTTCCTTTACAAGCGAATGGTAAAGCATTGGCTTTGGGCGATAGCGCAGGATTTGTTAAAACCATTTTTAGTCAGGAAACAGGTGAATTGTTGGGTGCTCACATGGTTGGACATGAAGTCACCGAACACATTCAAGGGTTTGCCATCGCGAAATACCTAGAAGCTACAGATGAAAGCTTGGCGCAGGTCATTTTCCCTCATCCTACTTTGTCTGAGGCGATGCATGAGTCGGTCTTGTCGGCGATGCAACGTGCAATCCATATTTAAGGAGTCGCAACATGCCTAGAGGTTTAAACAATAAAGTTGCATTAATTACGGGTGCGGCACAAGGTATTGGACGCGGTATTGCCTTACGTTTAGCACAAGAAGGTGTTCATATTGGATTGGTCGATCTTCACCAAGAAAAGTTAAATACTGTTCAACAAGAGGTTGAAGCCTTTGGCGTAAAAGCCACCACATTTATTGCGGATATTTCAGATTCAATACAAATCAGTGACGCTATTAATCATGCAGAATCGACACTTAATGGTTTTGATATCATGATTAATAATGCAGGTATTGCACAAGTCAAAGCTTTGGCAGAAGTAACGCCGAGTGAATTTAACCAAATTATAAACATCAATGTCGGTGGTGTACTTTGGGGGATTCAAGCCGCAGCAAATAAATTTAAACAACGCCAACAGGCTGGAAAAATTATTAATGCATGCTCAATAGCAGGTCATGAAGGCTTTGCTTTACTCGGTGTTTATTCGGCAACTAAATTTGCAGTTCGTGCATTGACGCAAGCTGCGGCTAAAGAATATGCCAGTGTTGAAATTACTGTAAATAGTTATTGTCCGGGTGTTGTTGGTACTGACATGTGGGTCGAAATAGATCAGCGGTTCTCTGAAATTACAGGTGCACCAATTGGTCAAACGTATAAAAAATATGTAGATGGTATTGCTTTAGGACGTGCTGAAACACCAGATGACGTGGCTGCATTAGTTGCATTTTTAGCCAGCGAGGATGCAAACTATATTACAGGTCAGTCTATTTTGACAGATGGTGGAATGGTTTACCGTTAATATCAACATGAGGAATACACAATGAAAGCAGCTCGTTTTTATGATCGAGGGGATATTCGAATTGAAGATATCCCTGAACCGAAAGTACTTCCAGGCACAGTTGGAATTCAAGTTGCATGGTGCGGTATTTGCGGTACAGATTTACATGAATTCATGGAAGGCCCTATTTTTATTCCACCTTGTGGTCATCCACATCCAATTTCGGGAGAATCTGCACCTGTAACAATGGGACATGAATTTTCAGGCGTAGTTTATGCAGTTGGTGAGGGTGTAGACGATATCCAAATTGGACAACATGTCGTAGTTGAACCCTATATTATTGCGGATGATGTCCCGACTGGCCCGAATGATAAGTATCATTTATCAAAAAATATGAACTTTATTGGTTTAGGCGGACGTGGCGGCGGTCTTTCTGATAAAATTGCAGTTCAACGACGTTGGGTACATCCTATTTCAAATGATATTCCCTTAGATCAGGCCGCATTGATAGAACCTTTATCTGTCGGTCATCATGCCTATGTCAGAAGTGGTGCAAAAGCTGGCGATATAGCACTGGTTGGTGGAGCAGGCCCTATAGGCTTACTTTTATCAGCCATTTTAAAGGCTAAAGGTCTCACGGTCATCATTACTGAATTGAGTGCAAAGCGTAAAGAAAAAGCGATAGAAGCGGGTGTTGCAGATTATGTGCTAGATCCATCTAAGGTTGATGTGGTCGCTGAAGTGATGAAAATTACGGAAGACCGTGGTGTTGATGTCGCTTTTGAATGTAGTAGTGTTAATAAAGTCATGGATACACTGGTGGCGGCGATGAAACCAACTGGTGTGGTCGTTATCGTTTCGATTTGGAGCCATCCTGCCACAATTAATGTGCATAGTGTGGTCATGAAAGAGCTCGATATTCGTGGAACGATTGCTTATGTCAATGACCATCAGGAAACCATCCGTTTAGTCGAGCAAGGTAAGATTAATCTAGAACCTTTTATTACCCAACGTATTGCATTAGATGATCTTGTTTCTAAAGGCTTTGAAACGCTGATTCATAATAATGAGTCTGCTGTAAAAATTATTGTTCATCCGTAGTAAAGCCTAATTTGAACGACTAATTTGAATAAGCTAGAAATAAACTCTATGTAGCTATTTCTAATATCTTTATCGATAGAGAATGAGTCTGTACGTACAGATTCATTCTCAAATTTACAGTGTTGAGTGCCAGTATGATTTTGATCATAGAGCCTAGTAAAGATAGAAAATAAGTTTTTAAATAAACCATAGGGATATAGACTAAATTTTGCCAGGAGAGTGGTGGCAGCCCACCACCAATTAAAAGGTGTCTACAAAATCATTGGCTATTCAATAAGTTTAGTTTACTGTTTGGTATAAAATATTATGCTGAGTTTTGATAGCTACGATTTTTGTTTGGCTTTTTGACGTAAGACATACAAATATAAGCTTTCAACTTTTTCACGTGCCCATGGTGTGGTACGTAAAAACCGTAATGATGACTTAACACTTGGATCTATACAAAAACATCTAATTTCAATTTTACGACTTAAGCCTTCAATGAAGAGGTTGTTATGATTTCAAATGTTTTAATTTTAAAAAACCACTAGTGTAAAATGGTTTGATGTGAGGGGTATGTATTTTTATAAAGTTGAGTTTTTTGAATTTTAACGTGTTAAATATATTTTACTATCTTAATTTTTTTTGTTTTTTATAGTGCTAATTATTTGAAAGTGTAAATTATTAACTTGAGGGTGGTTTGGTTGTAATTATGGGTTCGGATAAGTTGGTGGTTTAAATTGTTTAATTTTATTGAAATAAAGACCTGGCAGAGTAAAACTTGAAGTGCGACATAAACCACCTAATTAATTTAAAGGGTTTATGGAGTATATAAAATTGTCATACCATCATCTTAACTTTGAAGATCGTACTGCATTAATGCTTGAGTCAAGAAAAGAAGGCTTTTCAGCCAGAAAATTTGCTGAACTCATTAAAAGACATCCTAGTACGATCTATCGTGAGCTTAAAAGAAATAGCATCAATGACGTTTATCAAGCTCAATATGCTTCTGATAACACCTTCGCTAGACGTAGACGTGGTCACAGAAAACTCAAAATCGATTCAATCCTCTGGAAATTTATTGTTGAAGCGATCCGTTGTTTATGGTCTCCTCAGCAAATAGCAAAACGTTTAAAGACATTTCCTGATTTGGATCAAACAATGAATGTAAGCCATACAACGATTTATTCAACGATACGAGCATTACCAAAGGGTGAGTTGAAAAAAGACTTATTATCCTGTCTGCGTCATGAAAATAAAAAGCGAAAAGCTAACGGTGAACCTAAAAAAGATTCTATATTACAGGATATTAAAACTATTCATGAGCGCCCAGCCGAAGTTCAAGAAAGAAAAATACCGGGTCATTGGGAAGCTGATTTAATTAAAGGTAAAGACAATAAAAGTTCGATAGCAACACTTATTGAACGAAATACACGGCTCTGTATCTTGGCAACATTACCTGATGCAAAGGCAGAATCAGTGCGCAAGGCTTTAACTGAAGCTCTGAAATATTTACCTGCAGAACTGCGTAAAACGTTGACCTATGACCGTGGACGCGAGATGGCAGAACATAAAATACTTGAAGAAGATTTAGGCATAGATGTATATTTCTGTGACCCACATTCACCCTGGCAAAAAGGCACATGCGAAAATATGAATGGTTTAATTAGGCAATATTTACCTAAAGGGATTGATTTAAATCAGGCAGATCAGCATTATTTAAATCAAGTTGCCATGTCACTGAATACTCGTCCTAGAAAAGCGTTAGATTGGCTTACACCATTAGAGAAATTTGCTCAGCTTGTTGATTATCATAAGACTTTTCAAACTGTCGCACCTCATGTTTGAATTCGCCCCTATACCATCTGACAGTTTGATCAAATCATTAATTTCATTTTGGATACTTTCTAGCACATTCCTGTGATTAGCATCTATAAAGGGATGGAAATACATACAACCATAACAATTGCGAACAGGTTGAAATAGACATTTGTCTTCATATGAACACCCACCTATATCATAATGAATTTTACTACCAATATTTCCTAATACTTTTTTTCCATGCCAATCTTTCTTATAAATCAACCTTCCAGTGAGAAGCATAGCTATCATTTGTTTGTACAAGGAATTATTTCCAAGTGCTTGAGCTCTAATTTGAGCTAGCTCTGGTGTAGAGAAAATATAATGCCTAGCTGTTACCACTGAAGAATGACCTAAGATATATGCAATTTCCTCAGCAGAAGATCCTGCCATTGCCAAACTATAGCCGACATGATGCCTAAAATCAGAAAAAGAATATTTTTGTTTTATCATGTCACCTGCAAGTACAGCTTCTCTGTAGGCTTTAGGAGCAAAATCAAATAATTGTGTATTAATCACTTTTGAGCAAAAGCATGCAGAATTTTCTCCTAAATCAAATAACTTATCTTTTAGATTTAAGTTATATCTTTCGATATAAGTAATGATGATTTTAGCAACTTCTTCTGGTAATTTAATTGCTATCTTTTCATGTACATATCTAGCTTGTTTAGCATATGGGATTAATATGCTATAACGATGGAATTGATCTATCGTACGTGTGGTATCTATTTTTATATCTTCAACAGCTAGCTTAGCTAATTGGACAGGTCTAAGCCCAGTTACATACACCAAACCAAGTATTGATGAGTAAAGTAGTGTTTGTTTATCAATGTGTTTAAAATCATCTTTAATTACTTGGTTTAATTTGATAAAACCTTGTTGAATCATTGAAATAAGTGGGTAATCAATAGAATCTTCATATTCTTGATAGAATAAATTTGAATTAAAAGATTTAGGTCTAGGAATAAACTCCAGTTCATAATCATCTTCTATATCAAAGTTGGGAAAATCTTCTAAAATTAGTAGTTTCAATAAAAATTTTATATGTGCATAAGTATTTTGATGATTTTCTAGAGGTGCAATTTCTATCAATAATTTTTTTAAGTTTGCGTAACTAAATTCTAATTCATTATTTTTTAGATGATTTATTAGAAAATTAAAAGTATGAAACTTTTTACTCAAATGGGATGGCGTATTTTTTTGAATAAATGAAATCAGAAAAAATTTAAGTAAAGTAGTTTCATTTTCAGAAAGTTTAGAAAAATCAATATTCTCGGTCTGGCCTGAATAATAAAATTTCCAAATAGTATTTGCTGAATTGATAAAATTATCATCAAATTTATCTGTAATTAAAAATCTAACAATTTTTGGTATTTTTTTACTCATACCTTGAAGAGCAATCGTCTGGTGATCATTAAAGATTGATATGAAATGCTGCTCATGAAAATCATCAAAAAGTTCAAATTGCTTCATTTTTTATAATTCCCATAATTCTTGCGATATACGCTGCAAATTTATAAGATTGGCACTATCGACAATAAATCGTTTTGCATAGTAGCTTGGCATTATGCTGTTAGCACTCCAACCACCTAAGACACGTAGATTTTCTTGTGCTTTTTGCATAATTTCATCATTGCTTTGAGTTAGCGGAGATGCACTTTCGTTTCGATACTTTTTTATAGCAAAAGCCAAAGTGATATAAGCCCATGTATGACGACATACATGAGGGGTAAACTTTTGAATCGATTCTATATTTATATCATCAAAATATATAGGATGTAAGGTCCTAAAAACTTGCTCTATCACCTTAAAAATCGCATTAATAGACGAATAGCTCAGCGGGGAGTAGGGCGGTTTCAGTGATGTAAACAAGATATCTGAATCATTAAGATTCCTTATCTTTTCCATATACAACATCAAAAACTTATAATCCATGCTATCTAGTTTTATAACCCTGTAAGATTGCTCATTTTTTATGCTAGGCTTTCTCTGTCTGGAATCATGTTCATCATCCGTATTGGTTACTATGAGACTATATGAATCAGAATTGATTGATTTTTTTATCGATCTTTTTGTGAGTAGCATTAATTCACCCACCCGCAAACCGTAGTTCATCATAAGATGCACAATCAGAAAGTTTCGAAGTTGATGTGATTTTGTTGAGAATGGATTGTCTTTATTAATATTAGCCGCCTGATCTGGACGAATAATTTTATAAAGCATAACCACCATTTCATTGGTTAAACTTTTAAAATTATGATTAATATTACTTTTTACAGTTAAACTACGTTTAGAAAATTTACTAAAAATCTTTTTTTTGTTCATTAAGAACAAATCTATCTTTTTCCTACGATTTGTTAGCTCTTTGATTTTAATATCTTGATAGCGTATGTTCCAGTATCCATCTAAAAGATACCCGAAGTACTTAAACACTGACCGCAAACGCTGTGTAATGGTCATATAGTTAGTCTCAATATTTGATCGAAGTCGAATCAAATTTGTTTCTAATTTTTTATTATTTTCTAAGAAAACAATAAAGTTATCGATTTCATTCAAAAAAATCTCAGGTTCATATTTGGAGGAAAAAAATGATTCACAGAACAAAGTTGAATATTTCTGATACCAAAATTCATACCAAAACTTAAGTGCCAACATGTCTGATTGTTGTGTGGCAATACTTTGAAATCGCAGGACAGTTGTAGAATAGAGTAAAGGATAGAGACAAGGTACTGTAGCTGAAGTATCAAACAGTAGAACTATGTGATTTTGATTTGAATAATTTTTTGAAATTTTAATTGTTTTTACGACAAACATTCTAACTACCAAGAACTTTATGAAGTAAATAAAATATAAACATAAGTGAACTCAATGTGAAATATTATTTTATATAAGTGATTGATTTTAGGTTAAGCATAGAGATCTATGAACTTAACGTATCATGTACTCAATTTAACATAAAATTACGTTATGCGACATCGAGCGCAAAAAGGAAAAGGGCATATAGCCCTTTTTTTATTTAGTAATCAGGATCGACATAAATTATTAGTTTTTTAATCTTAAGTTTCCATCTTGGTCAATGTCGACCTTGTTGATCGTCATTTCAATGATTTTGTGTACTATCTCGCTTTCTGATTTAAGTGTTCTAAATCCATTCATTACTAGCTTTTTATTTAAATAATTAAGCCTAGCTTCAAGCACTTCCTGCTCCCATTTGTTCAGTTTTACTGTCTGAGCCATTTCACTCTCCTGTACTAAATTAAAATATTGTATACGTTTATATACAAATATCCTTGCGTATACTGGTATACCTATGTACGATTAGCGAATTAGGGTATACCAGTATACTTTCAGGTGCTATATGACAACAGAACAAGCTTTTGAAACCGTCTCAAAAATCATCTTCGATGATGCGTGCCAACTGATCATGGGTGGAAATCCTGCTTATGACTCTGAAAAGGTACTTTTCCATATTGAAATGGTAATGGGGCACTGGGGCTATCGTTCTGCAAAAGTTGCTGAGTACTGCGATTCACTAAAACAAGAAAACGACATCATGCGTGATATGGGGATTGAATAATGTTGAACAAAAAACAATCAATACCACAAGTTTGTACGTGGGGAATGGGATTTTTAGATACCCCCATTAATAAGATGGGGGTAACCGAATTCGAATCCATGCACTCCCATTTGAAAGATGCCGATCTGCCTTTGCCTTTTGAGCGTCCATTCGCAGTTCCTCATCTACATATGGTCATGACTTCACGTGGGGCTAAACAAGTTCAATGCCGTTTACCTGCTGATAATCAAATTGCAGTCATTGACTGGGTCAACTTTACTGATAGCTGTGGCACTTTAGACCACAAGTTTGTAAATGCGCTCAATGATGATCAAAGCATCAATGAAACAGAATTAAATTTCGCAATGGCTCTAGAAATTGAAAAACATATAGAGCACATCTTCGGATTACAGCTAACCCTTGTCGATAAAGGCAAGAAAAATATGTACCAAAGCTCGTTTGAAATTGGCGATAAGTGCGGATTTGTCTGCGTTGGCGGTCAACGAAACACATACCTAGTCATGCTTTCGGGTCGTGGCTGCTCAATGGCCAAAGAGGGTTGGGAACAACGCCTTTATACATTCCTGACAACGGTTGCAACACGTGGAAAATTAACTCGTGTAGACATTGCTCATGATGATTTTGACGGAAAACGTATCAATGTTGACTGGGGAAACATGATGGATGGCATGGGAGGATTCCAAAACGGAAACCGTGCTCCGAACGTAGAGCATAAAGGCAATTGGAAACGTCCAAACGGTCGGGGTCGTACTCTTAATATCGGCTCACGTGAATCAGGTAAGTATTTACGACTGTACGAAAAGGGTCGGGCAGAGGGCGATCCAGATGATAACTGGCAACGTGCTGAAGTAGAGTTTAAGTCACGTGACCGTATTTTGCCGTTCACCATGCTTTTGTCACCTTCTGAATATTTTATTGCTGCATATCCATGCTTTCAAATGCTCTCAGAAGATATACAGCCTGAACGTATCGAAACCATGAAAAAGGCAGCTTCAATCAATGCACACGCTGCTTTAGAAATTATCAAAAAACAATACGGCAAATATATCAACGTATTTAAGAAAGTTTTTGAACCTGAAGAACTTATTAACATTATTTCTTGTTCTGATCCGTTGGCTATTCCCAAACGGTTAGAGCACTTAACACTTACTGCTATGAGGATGTAAACAATGTCACAACAAATGAAAGTTACTTTAGTTGGCGCAAAATCAACGGATTGGAAGTCAGAAGACGGCCGTCATTATGACCACGTCACGCTCTTTGCTCTTATCCCTATGGACACCTCTCAAGGCAATGCGGTTGGGCAGGGTGCTGCCGAATTTAAATGGCAAGATTCACGTAATTTAGTCCAGTTACAAGGGCGTAAATTCCCGTTCGAAGCGACTTTAGAACTTGATCTAGTGTCTACAGGTCGTAGCACCAAGCAAGTGCTTACCAACGTGATTCTTCCACCGAAGGTCTAAGTATGAACATCAAATACGTGTTATTTGGAAGCGACATCCGCGAATGTCCTAAGTGCTTCAACTTAATGCATAAAAACAATATTGCTTTTCACATGACGAAATGTGGGGGCTAAAGAATGACGACCTATGTCTGCGCTGAACTTATAGAAAACACATGCACAACATGGGTTGTTCAATCGGGAGTATTACCCGAACTATCAACGTCCGATGCTTATTTAGTTTGTACTGCAATTCTTGCTGTTTTGGGTCTTGCATGGGGCTATAAAAAAATCGGTCAATTACTTAAATGACTGGAGAAATGTCATGAAAACTGTAGAAAACAAAAAATTAAGTCTAGCTCAAAAAGCTGTAGTTGCATCTGTTGCACTAGCACCAGTTTTGGCAATGGCTGAAGATGGCGCTGTTAAAGCTGATGCATCTGCAATTACTGCTTTAATGGCACCAATTGCTGTTGTAGGTGGTGCGATTTTAACAGTACTGATTGCGATTAAAGGTTGGAAGTTGATCCGCCGAGCACTTTAATTTAAATAAAAAAAAGGCTCGACTGCCGACCTACGGATCGGACATGTCGAGCCTTTTTTATAGGGGGATATATGGGATGGTTAATAATTTTCGTTTTTTGTTTTGCACTTTGGCTTGTTTTTTCAGCATAACCACTTATGCATCTGACTTGCCTGCAAACCCACGCAATGACACGCCTGCACAGTCATTAAAACGCTTACAGAATAATTTTAAAAGTCAGGCTAACTATGACGCAGGCATGAAAAGAAACCTTGCCGAATTAGATGCAAGAATTTATATGAATGAGGGAACAAAACGTACTAATGTTGAACAAATGCTTACTCGTTCTGGTGTTCTTGAAAGTGGTGGAAAAGCAGAGGTTGTCGCTAAAGTAACTCAACCTGCGGACACTGGTAAAGCTGCTAAAACATTAGCTGATCGCTTAGGTAAAGCTAAAGATTATGCTAAACACGCTGGTAAAGCTTCTATTCCTTCTTTTCTCGGTGGAGCTGCTGTACAAGCCCTAGTTGATGGTGTCGGGTGGGTCATGGATGAAGGCGGAAAAGTTACAAAACCATATGAGTCTGAAGATCCAACTGATCCTAGTGTGCAATACTATTGGGATTCGCAAGGTAAAAAAGCCGTAAAACCCCTAGATGCTGCGTTAGCAGGTGCAAAATCAAATCCGTCTATTTGTGGTCCTTCTGCTTCTTGTGTAGTCACCGCAGCGCAAAACCCTCCCGTTGTTTCTCCTGATTATTTTTATTATTGTGTTTATAAAGATGGCTCACCTGTTGGGTGTGGATACAATGCCGTACGTTATCCAAACCCCGCTTATAATCCTTCTTCACCAAATCCCGAAAATATTGATGTTACTCAAGAACAATTAACAGAAGCACTTAAAAACGCTCTTGAATCAAATAACCCTGCTTTGGCTACTGCTATTGCTGAAGCATTAAAGGCTGCATATTTGTTCGATGCTAGTGAGGGTCAAGACGATTCAAGCAATACAATTGCTATTGGTACGGCTAACGATATGAATGAAGCTGTTGATCGTGCTTTTGATAATCCAACGACAAATGCCACATCTGATAAACCATCAGGTTATTACAAAATAACAGACGGTGAGAAAACAGTAGAGGGATACGTAACAACACCCGACACATCAGCCAAAACTGAGACAGAAACAAAAACAGAAACGACAACAGACCCAGTAACGGGCAATCAAACAACAACGGGAACAAGTACAGGTTCATTACAATTACCTGCATTTTGTGACTGGGCAGGTATTGTCTGTGACTGGATAAACTGGACAAAAGAAGAACCTGATCAGCCCGAAGAACCAGAGCCAGTATTTGAAGAAATTAACGTACCTTTTACGCCTTTTTCAATTGCAAAATTTAATGCTCAATGTCCACCAGATGAAAACCTTTCTCTAAATCTTATGGGACAAGAAATGAGCTTTGTTTTTCCTATGAAGCCTTTTTGTGACTTCTTTTCAGGTATTAAACCTTTCGTTATAGCACTTGCATCATTTTGGGCGGTCAAACTGATTGGCAATGCTTCTTTCAATTCGGGGAATTGATATGGGCAAGATACTTTTCAAGATTTTCGAATGGGGTGTTAGTTCAGGTCTAGCCAAATTTATTAAAGGCATGGGTTTATCAATGATCACCTTTGCATTTTTAAATCAATTGATTCAAACCGTACTAGCCGAATCATCATCAAAGTTCGGCTCTATCACAGGATTAGGTGCAAATGCTTTAGGTCTAGCGGGTGTTGATACAGCACTCGCAATTATGGCAGGTGCAATTATCGCTCACGTTTATATGCGTTCAAAAGCAATGCGTTTTGTAGGTACACCAAAATGAGTATGATATTAATTACAGGCACACCTGGTTCAGGTAAATCACTATTTGCAGTTGCCAAAATCTTAGAATTGCAAAAACAATTTCCTGAACGTCAAATTTTTGCAGACATTGAGGGTCTGCAAATTGATGGGGTAGAACGTAGTCCTGAAGATTGGCGTGAAACGCCTGATAACTCGATTATCTTCTATGATGAAGCTCAGCAACATGAGCGCTTTAGGTCGGGTACAAGTGCCAACCGTGACGAAATTGTACAAAAGCTTCAAGTTCATAGACATACAGGGCATGACATATATTTCATAACTCAAAGCACTAGATTCTTGAACTCATTTGTTACCGACCTTATCGGTGAGCACTATCACTTGCATCGTCCTTACGGTGCAAAGTTGGCTTCTGTTTACTACTGGAGAGGTGCACAGAAACAACCAAACTCCGAAGCTGCTAAAGAACGTTCAGAAAATAACTTTCAATTTGTTTACCCAAAAGATGTATTCAAGCTCTATAAATCCGCAACGGCTCACCATGTAAAATTCAAAATTCCTACCAAGATTTTAGGCACATTTGCAATTGCTTTGGGTATGCTTGGATTTGTTCTTTATCTTGTTTATAAGCCTGAAACACAGTCCTTTTTTACTGGTAAATCAGTGCAAGAAAAACAGGGCATACAAAAAGAACTAGAACAGCAACAAGTTTCCGAATTAGATAAAAAAGTTAAATTGTGCCAAGAACAATTTAAATGGACTAAAGAACAATGCTTAGAGGCTTACGATCCTAAAGGTCTACAGCAGAAAAATGCAGAACTTGAGCAAAAAACTGGAAATAATTTAGAAGTTATAACGGCTTCATATAAAATTTCTGATCCTTACGATTATTCTTATGACGTTGCACCAGCTCCAATTGTCCATCGAGTATTTAGTGGTTGCATGAAAACCAAAAACGGCTCTTTAGTTGCTTATGACCAACAAGGTTCAATCATTCATGATGCAGATAAACAGCTTTGTAAGCGAACTATGAACGGTGACCGTCCATTTAATCCATACAAGCAACCTGAACAAGTTGCGTCATATCAATTTGCATCTGCACAGCCACAAACTCAAGAACAACAGATACAAAATCCTGAAGTTAAAGCAGAGCCTATTCCATTTGGCACAAAACCACCGTCAAATATTAATGGAGCACATTCGCTATGACACCTGAAATACAAGTAATTAATCATTTGCTTGGATGGCTTCTGATTACAGGATTTTTTACAGGCATTTTCTTTTCACATCGCTTTATTGATTCTATTTGTTGGATTTTTCGCTTTTACCGAAGAAGACGGTTTATAAAACGTTATCGTGCAAACTATTTTAAATGACGTGCAAAGTCTGATTTCATTTCTCTTGCGCTAGGTATATATGGATAATCAGCTATCAGCATACGACCTGAATAATGCATTTTTTTCTTTTGACTTGCATCAATACGAATAAATATAAGTTCTTCAGGTTCATTGCGGTGATTATATTCGCAAATCATAATCATCTGATTTTTCTCGATAATTCTGTACTTAGGAAAGGTATTTTTAACCAGTTCTTTGAAGTTTTTGCTGTTATTTATGACTTTAGGCGCTTTTTGCTTTCTAATGAAAAATAAGGCGATGAGTAGCAATAGGACAATTATTAATGCTATTTCCATGATTAAACACACTTTTTAAAATTAAGCTCGAATTTTATCCTTAACTAGCGCAGTCTGTTAAGTATAAAATTGAGCATATAGGCATAAATAAGATGCCGGTAAAGATTTACGCCTCGAGGTCTTATTGATTGAAAAATCGGCACATTTACAAAACAGTCAGCTATGACAGATCAAAGGGCGC
>NZ_KB849235.1:0-60802 GCF_000368045.1 Acinetobacter johnsonii CIP 64.6 | reverse complement strand
ATTGTGAATATAATTTTACTGAGATTCACAATGTCGAGCTGTAGCACCAACTGAGGTTGCGTAGGCTACAGTCTTAGATATGCTATTTAACATAATATACATTATACGCAATATAAGTGTAACTCCAAAATAGAAATGTCCGGTTTCTCCAAAGTAAAAATGTCCGCTTTTAGAATATGCACTTTTGCGATTTCCTTAGCGGACGGTTTGATATGTTGGTGTCTATGTCGGATAAAGAACTTAAACGATTGTCGGTCTTGCAGGAAATCTGCGATCAACGCATAACTCAATCCCAGGCTGCTCAGCTACTTCATATTTCAGAACGTCAGATCAGACGCTTACTGCAGAAATACAAAGCCCAAGGTCCAGTTGCATTAGCCCATGCCGGTCGTGGCCAAATCAGCAATTCCAAACTTCCTGAAGAACTCAGACTCAAATGCCTCAATATTATTTCTGACCAACTCCATGGTTTCGGACCCACTTTAGCGCATGAAAAGCTCACCACCGTGCATGGATTCGATCTTTCAGTAGAAACCCTGCGTTCCTGGATGATTGCAGCTGACTTATGGATTCCTCGATCCAAGCGCCTGAAGCGCCCGTATCAGCCTCGTTACAACCGGGATTGCTTTGGTGAGCTGATCCAAATTGATGGCTCACACCATGACTGGTTTGAAGGACGCGCTGCTAAATGCTGCCTACTGGTGTTCATTGATGATGCCACAGGCAAATTACAGCATTTACGCTTCTGTGAGTCAGAATCAACTTTTGACTATATGATTTCAACACGTTTATATGTCGAACAGCACGGTAAGCCTTTAGCGTTTTACAGCGACAAACATTCAGTCTTTAGAGTGAATCAAAGCAGCAAGAAAGACACCAAGATTACCCAGTTTGGACGTGTACTCAGCACCCTGAATATCGATATCATCTTCGCCAATTCACCGCAGGCCAAAGGACGTGTGGAACGGGCCAACAGGACACTTCAGGATCGTCTGATTAAGGAGATGCGTCTGGAAGGTATCAGTTCGATTGCAGATGCGAATAAGTGGTTGCCCTGCTTTATTGAGCAGTTCAATCTCAAGTTTGCAAAGATGGCCTTTAATCCTAAGAACTTACACCGCTCTGTCACTGAAACAGCCGAGCAATTAGATGATATTTTTACCTGGCGTGAACCCCGCAGAGTCACGAATAGCCTGACGATTACTTATGATAAATGCGTATATCTCTTGGAAAACACCGAAGAAAATCAGAGGTTGATCGGTAAGTATCTTGAGTTCCTGGAATACCCGGATGGTACTGTAGCCATCATGCATAATAGCCGAAAGATCAATTACAGCCTCTTCGATAAATTAAGTCAGCTGAATCAGCGAGAGATTGTTGAGAATAAACGGTTGAGTGCTGTTCTGAATCATATCCAACAACAGCATGAAGAACTGGAACAGCAAAACAAACGTAATCGTTCTCAAAAGATGCCAAGCAGACGTGCACAGAAAACAGCGATTGAACAACGAAATCTAAATCCTGTGCTTGACTTGGAAATGTCCATATAGGACATTTCTATTTGGTTTTAAGGTAGGACATTTCTACTTTGGAATAACAATAAGTTATTTATAAAAAGCTACACTTGATGATGTAGCTTTTTATAAATAACTTAGATCACATCAAATTCAATTCGACGGTTTTTCTTACGACCATCTGCAGTTGCATTATCAGCAACAGGTTTGTTTGAGCCCAATCCTTCGACACTTAAGCGTTCTGCTGCAATACTTTTATTGATCAAATAATTTTTCACAGCTACAGCACGCTCTTTACTTAAAACAAGATTCTTTGCGGCGTCACCTGAGCTGTCTGTATGTCCGATAATTTTGACCTTTTTCCCACCAACCTTATTTAGAGCCACCGCCATTTCATCTAAGATCTGAGTCCCATTCGCAGCCAAAACCGCACTGCCAGATTCAAATTCTATAATTCTGTTTTTAAGCGCTTCATCTATAATTTGCTGTTCAGCCTGATTGACAGAAAGCTGTGCATTTAATCGATATGGTGGCGTTACTAGACTTTGGAATAAGTTTGTTGTTGGCTGAACTTCATTTGAACTCGATATTTTTCCATTAAGTTCCATTTGCGTACCACGTACAGAAAGTTTACCTTGGTGAACTTTTTTTAACTCTGGAACCACCATATTCGCAACAGATTCACTCCAACCATTTGGAGCATTAACTGCTTTAACCTTTATTTTATCAATCACTTGGTCAGCGCCATAAACACTATACATCTTGTTTAAAATGATTTGCTTACTAGCATCATTTGGAACAACACCTTCAACAATAATCGGTTCAGCCCATACATTCACGCTCAAAACCAACGTTAAAGTCAGCAGCCATTTATTCGACTTAAATCTATGATTTATTTTCATATTTTACTAATCTATAAAAGTTTTTTTAAAAAGTTTCACAGCTTGTATTAAGCTCAATTGCCGCTCACACAAAGCTTGCTCCAGCGTTGCCAAACCGGCATTTTGCTCTAAATATGCATCAATCCAATTGGCTTGGACCAATGAAACCCAGTGATCTGAATCTAACTTTTGCGTGAAAATTTCACTTAAGGTCATAATATCTGCCCCTTGAAAGCCAAAAAGCAGTACCGGTTTTTCGCTATGTAAAACCCCTATCAGAAGCTCAGCATTTTGATTTTGAATAAAAAAACTGATTAGATTGACCCAAAAAGCTGCAATTTCATAGCAGTAGCTAGAGTTATTAATAGGTAATATCAACACTTTAGTTAAGCGACTAGTACCATGTTGAATAACGGGTTGTAACAATAACCCGAGTCCAATCATGCTTTGTGCAAGCTCATAACTGCTCATTCTTAGTAATTGAGCAAATGAATGTATCGTATGGTGTTCATAAAATGCCGAAACTTCGCTGTGATTAAAAACCTGTATCTCATTATTTAATTTAGATAATTTATCGAGCACGATATTGGGGTCACGTATCGAACGTACCACACGATTCTTTTGAAATAAGTCGATTAAAGTTTGCTTATAGCGATATGGCGCATAAATAAGATTATCAAAACTGTTTTCAATCTCTAATAAATGACTCAATACCATTGGAAATTGACGACCAGAACTATCGTGACTGGCTATCAAATTTGCCACAAGAAAATTATTTTCTTGTGGATTGGCAATAAAAAAGTCTAATGAAGGTAGCTTTTCATATGCTTGACTAAATCCCTCTGATTGCATGGCATGTTCTAATGCTTCAGTAATCCACTGATCAATCAGTTGAATTAAGGCATACTGGCCGCGTGTTTTTAAGAAATCACCACGTGCAGGACATTTTCCATAATATAAAGCTAAGGTACGCAGTTCATCCATCGCAATACTCCTTACAACCTAGCCACTTTCGAGAAATCATAAACGAGGCTCCTGTATACCTGGTGTTGGAGCTTTAGGACTTGCAGCTGTTGCTGAAGGTGTGGTTTGCGCTGCCACCACACGTACGGATTTATTGGTGACAATTTGATCGACCAGTTGCATGCCATTGTAACTGCGCTGCCCGCCTACTCCACCATTTGCGTCTCCGCTGATTAAACGGAAATTGACTTTTACTGCAAGCTCTGGATTTTGCTGATTTCTCCAAATCATTTCATAGCTTCCGCCACGTTGCGTTCGCTCAGCACCGTCAATTAAACGATTAATACCATATTCACCAGGCGCCTCAAAAATCGTATGCGTTTTCCCATCTAAATCAATGGCTGTAATACGTGCACCTGGAATTGCTCCGGCATTTGGCCATACAAAATTCACCCATTGTTGAATGCCGTTTTCATAAAGCATTCTTTGTCCATCAATATCAATGGTATAGGATAAAAACTTAGGATTTTCAATTGGGTAAAATTGAAAATTGGATTGCGCCGTAGCAGCAGGTGCAGACGAAGCTTGATTTAACGCTCCTGTTGCCATGCCATTACTTGGCGCAACATAGCTTTGAAAATTCATTACAAATTGTGGATTTAAACTAATCCCTAAATCTTTCCATGTCTTAGAAGTCAAGGTATAACCACGACGAATAGCCAGTGGATCAAGATACTCTTTGACATAACGCGCAATACTGCCATTTTCGCCAAGAATTTGGCTAATTTCATTGCTGGTTGCTTGCAGTGTCGCTGAAGAGTTAAAAGGATATTTTTTACTCAGGTTCGTATTGAAAGGTTGGTAGACTTGCATAACCCATAGCTTATTCATCTCATCTTGTGCAGGGAGAATTAAACTTTCAAATGATTGTGTCAGAGGCGACATCAACAGCTTTTGGAGCAGTTTCTGATCAACCTCAGACAGGCCAACTGACATTTTTTCATCTACCAGCTTCTGTGTTGTATTAAAGACAGAATTTTGCTCATTAATGGTCGACTTAACCAAATTCATCGCAGATGGTCCAATATCCCCTGAGCTTTTCAAGTCATTGAATTTACTTCGGACTTGAGCTAAAGATTGCATGTATTCATCAAGCAAAGACTTATTTTGTTGGTCGTCACGCTTACGCACCAATTGATAAAACATCTGGAATTCTTTAGAAATCGGGCCTTGCGATTGATTCATGACTTTGGCATCAAGCTGAGTTTCATCTCGTCTTAATACTTTGCGTTTAAACCAAGCCACAAAACCTGTTTGTGGCGCTGCCAGCTCCGCCATTACGACTGGGTTGTCCCAACTGGTTTCTTTGGCAACGCAATCAAAAACACTTCGAATGGGTGAGTTTTCAGGCTCGCCTAAAACTTGAACGAAACTCGCCTGTTGTCCGTAATCCTTAGCTTTTGCATAATGTATCGCACCTAAAAATTTCCGCCACTCCGCAATATATTCTTTTTTATAGAGTTCTGTGAGCTGTTTACGGATTTGATCTGGGCTACCACTAAATGATAAGTCATCCGACTGTGTGCTGTTGAGTACCCAGTCTTTGGTATCCGTAGGACGTTTTGCAACTTCATCGATGGCTTGTTCAATATATTCTGACCATGCCGCATGTGTAAACATACCCGGTAAAGCATAACTCCCTAAAATTGCATTTTGATTGGCATCGCCAAGCATTTGCTTTATGGTTAATGCTGGATAACGGACAGCCGCACGCATTTTTAATTCATTATAAACACGGTCTCGTGCAGGCATTCCACGAACAACAGACAGAAGAACTTGACGCGTTTGATCCACCACCAAGCTGTCTGAGCTGAGTACTGGAAATTTAGGGTCACCAGCTAAAGTCATGCTATATGACAAAATTTGCTCTGCCTTTTGGATCATTTCGCCGCGCGGCATTTGCCCACGATTATTATCCAACCATGAACGCCAGAAACGTGTGACTTGATCACTTAAATGGCTTGCATCCATATATTGAGTATTGCCCATCATTAAATAGGCTTTTAAAGCATTGTATGCATCTTGTGGATTTGCATCATTAGGCTCTAAATATTGCTGTGTTTTTGCAACAGGTGTCAGCTCTACATTTGCATGGTTTGTGCGCAATTTTTCTTCATTGCTTTTCACCCGCTGTAGATATTGGGCAATATTTTGTTGTGTTGGAATCAAGACGATTTGCTCAACACCCTTTAAATATTCTGTTTTTAGCTTCTCCTGCAGCTCATCTCCCTGATATAGACCAAAACCCAGCTTTAAAGGACGATCTTCTTCAAATTGGTCCAACTGCTGCATACGTTCCTGTAAAATCAAGAGTGCACTCAGCTGTGTAGACAACTCTTGACCCGATTGCTTTTCAAGTAAAACAACTTTGTCTAAATCGGCTTGTACATCTGCAATCAATTGTTGATTATTCCGATAAGACCACACCCATAGACTTAAAATGATGGCTACACCAAATAAAGCGGCAACAAAGGCAATATAACGCTGACGCTTTCGGCTAGGGTTAATATGCTGTTTAACGAGGTTCTTGTCTTTCAGAATAATGTCAGAAAATAAACCTTTTAAAAAATAGCCATGGTTTTGCGAAACTGAGCGCGTTGGAATGCCATTTTCATTGTCTAAACCTTTTTGCAATAAAAAGTCTTGAGCAATTTGCTCGGTCATTGGACTTTCAATAATGCCTTCTTGCAGTGCACTGGTGAAATAAAAGCCACGAAAAACAGGTTTAAATTGGTAAGGGTTATCTTCAAACAGCGTGCCAATAAATGTCTTTAACGCAGGCTTTAAGCTCTTAAACTCTAAAGGAAATGTCATGACACTTGGAGAAATATTCTGCGAATGTCGGCGGCTGAGATGTGTCGTACTGACGCCTTTTAAACCGTCATATAAAATTGAATAGTGTTTTTCAAACAATTCTACAACATTATTGGCCCCATCGGTTGTATAAGGCAGTGTTGCCCCCCAAACCTGATCAAACTCACCGACTTCATAACATTCAAAAAACTCAGTAAAGCCTGCAATCAGATCCATTTTAGAGAAGACCAAATAAACAGGCGAAAAAACTTCTAGGCGCTCAGTGAGATCTTGAATCCGGGCACGTAAATTCTTTGCCAATTTGATCGACTTTTCTGGACTGTTACTCACCAACTCAGCAATACTGACAATCACGATCAAGCCATTGATTGGTGCTTTTGAGCGGTTTTTTTTCAAAATATTTAAAAAACCTAGCCACTCAAAATGATCTTCTGCATAAACAGAATAACGACCTGCAGTATCTAATAACACGCCTTCTGTTGAAAAAAACCAGTCGCAATGACGTGTTCCGCTGAGTCCAGCAGAAACTGATTTTTGATGAGTTTCTTCAAAAGGAAACTTTAAACCCGAATTATAAATGGCCGAACTTTTACCCGCAGCAGGATTACCAATTACCATATACCATGGCAACTCGTAGAGTGCAGCATTGCCCTTTTTATCCCCCAGTTTTGATTTTCGAATCAACTGAATAGATTCTTTCATTTGTTGCTGAATCAAATGAAGTTCATCTTTGTTTTTTTGTTTGCCATATTCTGCATTGGTGTCATGTGCAATGGCATCGGCAAGAGCTTCACCTTGTGCAGCATGTCGACGACGTACAATGAGTAAATAAATCCCCCACAGCATCAACCCGAATACATAACAAATCATTAAAGGCCAAAAGATTTTGGCTGGAATGACGTTATACATGGCCATTAGTGCGACAAAACCCGATATAGCCATAATAGCTTTAGGGTTGCTCACATACTGCCAAACATAACCTAAGACGTTATAAAATAAAGAATTCACAATACTCTCTTATTCTTTTTTAATTTAAATGGTTGGTTCTACAGGGATATTACTGTCTTCACACGCATGTAGAAAACAATGTGTAGACAATTGATCAGTGCTATAAATCATCGCCATCAGCTCATCAGGCAAATGCATACTCAACATAAATCCAAATACTTTGGCCAAATGCTGCGTATGTCCAAAGCTTTGTTTGGTATGAATGAAGTGATGCAATTCAATCCCACTTCGATCGAAAATTTGGTTAAGTTTTTTCATGGTTTGAATGTCTGTAATATCATCGAGCATCAGCACAAAAGGCTGAATATCTTTAAATTGTTCTAATTGCTTCATCGGTGGGGATTCAAAATGATTGGCAAGATTGGCCTCGTTTAGTGCAATCTTGAGTTGTTTTAAGGGTTTGATATCAAGTAATGGTAAAGAAGATGATGCTAAGCACCAACTAGAGGCATATTCAGCAGGCAAGTAATGGTCGGTTAACCATGTTTTTTCATCAAGCAGTTCTTGGTCAATTTCAGAATCTACATTCAGGATGAACGTGATTTCCTCTGACTGCTGAGAAATTTGCTCCAATAACAGCATCCAATCTTTATAGGCTGTTTCTTGACTGAAATAATGGTGCTCAAGATGAATTTGCTGCGTAATCACGCCTAATGAACTTAAATAATCCTGTACGACGCCACTGCTTTGTTCTTCATTCCAAGCATGTAACATCGATTCAGGCAGCAGCATATGTATATTGATACGGTTTAATTTAGCAACCTGCTGCACATCAGGTTGTTCCTCTGGTTCATTGCTATCATATTCACTCGTAGGATCAATCCATGCCGGATGCATACGATATTCATAGGCCAATTCACTGTCATAAAATAAAGCCGATTGCTTTAAATGCTGCGAGACTTGCCACAATGTTTCTGCATGTTGCTCTAGTTGATGCTCGATCAGAGCTTGAATTCGCAGATGGCGCGGATGATCAACGACTTCACCATCGTCCTGATTTGTAATGACATGATCTAGTGCATGTATGCGATAAGACAGCATCGGTAAGCCATAGGCATTTTGTAATTGCGTATCGAGCTCTGGGCTTTTATATTTTTTAATCTCGTCAAGAATCTCGTCATTTTCCCCAAAAGCACTATATGCAGACGAGGAATAAATATTCAGGTTCAACCACTGAACTTCAACAGCTTCAGCCTGTTGGTTGTCATCATCCTGATGCTGCTCTACTTGCGCTTGTTTTTGTTGCTCTTTGCGCTTTTGGTGGGCTTTAATGGCATGATAAATAAATACAGGAGACCATAAAATCACACACAGAATCAGTGGAAATAGAAGCAAATAATTGAGCAGGTCTGCCCCAGTTGGGTCATATTGAATATCTCGCCAATAAAAAATGACGATTCCTGCAACAAGCAACAACAAGCTGCTCAAAGTACCAATAAAGAGCTTAAGCATGCCCTATCCCCATCAATGTATAACAGGTTTCATGATTGTGTTCAGTTGGCATCGGCATTAAAAAAGCGCCTTGTGATAAACCAATGGTCATCGTTGAACTCAGCTGAATCGGTTGAATATCCTCTTTCCTCAGGATGATTCTTAAATCCACCCCAAGCGTTGGACTGAGCCAGCTTGCAAGTAATCGTTTAAGTTTTATACTCTCAGCTTGATCGGGTAAAAATTTTAAATACTCGGTGTATGAGACGGGGCCAACTTCTATTTCAATTTTTCCATCTATTTGACGGATATTTTCTCCACAAAAGGTATTAATGCCCAATTGATTATTACCACCCAGTGTGCTTCTTTGTTCAGGGGACAAATGAAAGACCTCTTCAACAAATTCTTTAATCTTAAAGGGTTGCTTAAACACACAACTCAGCATGGTTTTTAGCGCATGTGATGTATTATTTTGCCCCTGCATTAATCCAGCGAATTCAGCAAAATAATGATCTAAATCCTGCTGCTCATGTTGAGCACTCACATAGCCATTTAGTGCATGCAAAATATCGAGGTAATGGTTTTCTTGCTCAATCTCATAGCGAATCGGTAAATGGTAAGCTAAAGATGCATCCACATATTGCGCAGTGAGCTTGTGATTAAATAAACCTAAAAAATGAAGTGTTTCATTCCGTTGTATACGCGCACTTTGTTTAATTTTATTGGTATAGCTATACGGTAAGGTGCCCTGAATCCCAGTTAAACCAATCATTAAGTTGGTTAAGTGAATTTTTTCTTCGTCAAGGGTCAAACTCTCAATTTCTGCATTCGGAAAATTAAGATTCAGTGAACTATGAAACTTAAATTGCTTTGCCCAATCCCCTTCTTTTTGAGCATGGGGAGCCTCCGCATGACGTAGTAATCGCGTGGCCTGAATAAATTCAAAAGCGTTCGGTTGTTCAACCAGTACATCAACTATAGAAGTGTCTTGCCACCAACGTTCTGCACGCATTGGTATAACTCCTGTTGAGATTGAGCATCTGAAATAACAACATCGACAAAACTGTTCATCTGGACTTTTAGATTAAAGACATGCGACAACAACTGACTAAAAATATACAGGCTATGTCCTCGAAACACTTTCGAATCAATCCCTAGATTTACTTTCAACCCTCGTATAAAGAGTGGGAATGGTTTTGCATCCACCATCTTTTGCTTTAATTCAAAACTAACCGACTGAATCGCATTAATAATAAGGTGGTTTTCTTTGAGCTGAGGCAGGTTATACAGTTCAAGCAATTCCTGAATATGGCTTAAAGCATCGCCCTTGGTGAGAGATAAAGTATTTAATGATAAATGCGAAATGATCCGCCATTGCTCTTTTTTATTTTGTTCAAAGTAATAGGGTTTATTCGGTCTTTTTAAAACCACAGCTCGCCGTGCCAGACTACTATCATTCAAATTTAATATATTGTTGGCTTGGCTCAATGCCTCATGGGGTAAATCACGATTGGAGCATAATAATTGCGTACTGATAAAATCAGATTTGGTTGTTTCAGGCGATAAATGTTTTGAAATAATACTATAACCTGTTTCAACATATTTATTTTGTAGCTGTGCCGAATTCAAACTATAAAAAAACTGAGTCTCATCCTTTTGATAATGACTCATCGCAAAGAATGGATAAATGTCAAAAGTAGTTTGATCTTTATTCGACTTTTCACGAATCATTTGCATTTTAGTAATCGAATAAGTTTGATAAAACTCAGGATGATGAGCATCGGTAATTAAAGGATATTCGAGTTGTTGATGATTAATTTTTTGAGGTTCAGCCTGTTTTTTAAATAAATTGATAACTGGTACCACATATAATTTAAAGTTTGCGACATTCAACTCAGAATAATTTCGAATATTGACCTGATCATTTAAATTCAGTTTAAGATGAATCAAAATTTCAAACTGATTTTGCTCTTTTTCTAAATATTTTAACAAACCTAAGTTCATATTGAGAAAGTTAAATTTTTCAGAAAAACAGAAATATTCCATCAACAGCCGGTATGCATGATGTGTATGTTGATCCAAGGGCAACAGACTTTCAGTTTCAGCAAAACCCATGATACTAAACGGATTTGGGATGTCGATGACGCGATGACCAAACTTTAATGAAAATCCTGTACCCGACTGGAACACAGCATCCAAAACTTGTAGTGGAAAATTGGATATCGCATCCAAATAAATAGGCAAGTTTTCTTTTTCTAAAGTTCGATGTGTCTGATTAAAAATATTAAAGCCCAAGCTTAGCGTTGCATTTTGATTTAAATGCATATGCGCACTAGGATTGGTTTTAAAATTGAGATGACTCAGTTCAATGGGTAATAACTTTAGTTCTTGTGTGGTGCTAAATTCACACTGTACGCCTTTAAAACTTCTTGATTTTATTGCAGTATTTTTAGGAATAAGATGAGCTTCAGTTAATTGTTTACACTTATTTAAGTCTTCAAAACTGACCACAGTACATGCAGGAAATGGTTTAAGGTATTGAGGAAACATCACCTCAAACAAAGACCGGGTAAAGATGTCGTAACTGTCCGCCAGTTTCTTATCAATTCTTGCTGCAATTAAAGAAAAAGACTGAATTAAGCGTTCAATATGCGGATCATCTACTTGCTCTTGGTTTAAGGATAAACGCTGAGCGATTTTGGGGTATTTTTGCGAAAACTCACGGGACTGCTGCCCAAATTCTTGTAATTGTTTTTCGTAGTACGGTAATAATTCTTCAATCACAAATCAGCCCCATTAAGCTCTTGCAGAAATAACATATTGTTGTGTTGTCGGTTTGAGCAAAGCATCAAAAATGACGGGTTCATATAAAGGATGAATATTTAAATAGGCTTGAATACTCAAACACAAAGCCCCCATATTCTGCCCATCGAGCAACATTTCGACTTTGATTTGTTTTAGTCTCGGCTCATGCGCTGTAATAGACGCAGCAATCGATTGGCAAATTTTATCGCGATCGGTCGGATTCGCAGTCGATAATCCAACAAAATCAATGATTCCAAACTGAACAATGGACTTTTTCACCAACGGGAAAGCATCAATTGAATCATTAAAATTGGCCATACGACTGTTCAACAAATCTTCTAAGTCGGTCGCGACGGATTCACGTAGCTCCTGAAGAGACATCCCCAATCGGTCCTGTTCAGTGGTCGGTAGTAATCGGTCAAATAGCGTTTTTCTAAACCCATAGGGATAAAGCTGATCTAGATTCATGTTGATTAAAATCATCTCGCATAAATAAAGGCCAACGTTGGTTAGCCTTTATTTTTTCAGTTATTTTTATGCAGCGTATGATGCAGTATTGTTTGATAAAGACCATTTCTTGGTCACAGCACCTTTTTGTGTGCCATTAATATCTTGCTGGTTATACGTCCATTCCACAGCAGCATATTTCAAACCAAACCCTTCAAGCGGAACACCTTCCTCACTTACTGTTGGTGTAACACTTGAAACCAAAACATGCTTCAATTTAATTTGTAGATACTTGATGCGCTTATCGCCATTTGCGCGATAAAAATCAATTTGTACTTCATCAAAGGTATAACCGGCTGAACATGCTTCCCAAAGTTTTGGACTGGTTGCATCCAAATCTTTAACAAAAAGCATGTCTGAGTGTTCAACACGTTCTGCCGTATGACCACCAACACTTGATGATGTTGCAGACTTTGGCTGACGAATATTGTGTGACCAAGAGTTCACCTCTAACCAACCTTGGTGCTCTGTATCGCGCGACTCGCCATCGACCTTATATTTACCTCTGAACTGTACGTATATGTCTTTCATTTGTAATCTTTTCCTATTCTAAAGTTATTATGTGTTGGCACTCAAATTAGTTTGAGGACTGAGGTAACTCAGTAACAAGTCGCAGTGATACTGACAACTCATCCAACTGGAAATGTGGTCTTAAGAAAACCACAGATTTGTAGTGCCCCGGTTGTGCTGGGTTCTCTACAACTTTGACAGATGCTTCACGCAGCGGATATTGCGCTTTCGCCTCTTGTGAAGCCCCGTCATCAAGCAAAATATATTGAGCCAACCACTCATTTAGAAATGTTTCAATGTTTCCAGCCGAAGCAAAGCTTCCGACTTTATCTCGCATCATGGCTTTTAAATAATGTGCAATACGTGAAACGGCCATAATGTACTGAATTTGGCTAGATAAAGCAGAGTTTGCATTGGCAGAATCGCTATTATACTTTTTAGGTTTCTGCGTCGATTGCGCACCAAAAAATGCTGCGTAATCTGTATTTTTACAGTGTACTAAAGGAATAAAGCCAAGATCACTGAGCTCTTTTTCACGACGATCGGTGATCGCAATTTCAGTCGGACATTTAAAGACCACTTCACCATCACTGGTTTTAAAGGTATGAACGGGTAATCCTTCTACTAAACCACCACCTTCAACCCCACGAATGGCAGCACACCAACCATGCATATCAAAAGCATTGGTCAAACGCGTGCCAAAAGCATAGGCAGCATTCATCCATAAATATTCATCGTGATTTTGCCCTGAGACTTCTTCCACAAAATTAAAGCCTTCAGTCGCTGTACCTTCCTTAGGGTGATAAGGCAGACGACCCAATACACGCGGCATTGTTAATGCAACATAGCGCGCATCATCACTTTCTCGGAAAGAACGCCACTGAACATATTCAGCGGTTTCAAAAATTTTGGATACTTCACGCGGACGGTCAATATCCGTAAATGACTCCAATCCGAGGATGTTAGCATCTGCTGCAGAAATAAAGGGTGCATGTGCAGCTGCAGCAACATGTGAAATTTGTTCCAGCAAATACATGTCTGAAGGTGTACGATCAAACTCAAAATCGCCAATTAATGTGGCATATGGCGCACCACCAAATGACCCATATTCTTCTTCATAGATCTTTTTAAACAATGTACTTTGATCAAAGTCCGTTGCGCCTTGAAAATCCTTGATTAATTCTTTCTTCGTTGTATTCAACATACGAATCTTAATCAATGGATTAGATGGCGTTTCTTGGCAAAAGTAATATAAACCGCGCCATGTCGATTCAATTTTTTGAAATTGTTCGTCATGGATAATTTTACTGAGCTGCGTTGAAATGAGTGCATCAATTTCAGCAATACGCTTATCAATCGATAATGTCATATTTTCTGAAACAGTAATCGTCCCCGCCATCACTTCTTTAGCGAGCTCGCCAATTAAACTTTTCGCACGATCATGCTCTTCTTCATTTCGAGCAATTCGACTACGTTCAACAATTGAATCTAATAGCGTAAATTCTTCAGTGGTATCTTGAGCAACTGCAGCAGATTGGGCATTATTCATTTTCAGCCTCCACACTCATTTTACGCACTTGATCTGTATTGTGCAGAACTTGATCAAGTAGATCTTCTAAGCGCTCATTATTCGAAATTTTGTTACGCAAATCAGTCAAACGTTCACGAGCTTCTACCAACTTTTTCAAAGGATCCACTTGCTGAACCACATTTTCAGGACGAAAATCTTCCATCGACTTAAACGTCAAATCAACAGACATACGTCCACCTTCTTCAGTCAATGTATTTTCAACTTGATAGGCTGCACGTGGTGCTAAAGACTCCATGACTTCATCAATGTTTTCCAAATCAACATTAATAAATTTTTTGTCTTTGAGCTTGGTTTTTTCTATTTCAGATGCCGCGGAAAAATCACCTAAAACACCAACAACAAATGGTAATTCCTTAATTTCTTTAGCATCACCAACCTCAACATCATAAGTCAGTTGTACCCGAGGTGGTCGAATACGCTGTAACTTTTTCTGGACGCTTTCACGTTTAGCCATATGAAAATCCTATTTTTTATTATTTCAAAAATGAAAGTTTTTAAAGTGAATTGAAGGGATTCGTATTCGGTTTGCTCGCCACTTCAGTTGATTGTGCTTTCTCAACTTTTTTGGGTTTTGCCACCTGAGCCATTGTTTTCTTTGTGGTTTGTTTGGTTGAACTTGCGATTTTACGCGTGGTTTTCTTTGGTGCTTTGATCACCACGGCCTTTGCATCACTCGTATCTGGCGCAGGCAAAGAGTTACGAACGAGATTAGACAAATCTTTAGCAGGCGGATAAGTTAAGTCTGCAGATAAATAGCGCATTTCTTCTTGACGCATATGGTTTAACGCCGTATTTGCAATCGAAACGCCAGCTAAAAACCGAGTATCTGTTAATGATGTATGATTAATATTTCGCGTATTTAACTCTTCAACCAGTTGAAGTGCTTTATAACTTTTCCCTAGTTCTTGATATCGACTTGCAGCTTGAACTAATAATTTATTTTTTAGCTCATCATTTTTTTTATTTTTACTATCGCAAATTTGTGCATATAAACTTAGTAAATTGTGATCAGTCTCACCATTTACCAATGGGTAATCTTTAATACACTTATTTTTTAAACTAATACCCTCTTCTGCCGCTGCAAAAGTAAATGGTGTCACCGCCAATAAAACAAATGTAGGTAAAATTAAATAATATTTTTTCAAAACTTGCCTCAAACCTTTATGAATAAAAAATTAAAATTATTATCAGTAACTGCGATTTAAAATATACACACCCTAGGTAAATACTTTCTGCTTATATAATGCGCTTGGATTTAACAAAAATATGGTACCTAAAGTCAAGGAAAGAAATATTACTCAAAAGTAACTATGTTTGTTTTTTGTAATATATCTTCTTTTTTATCTAAATTTCATTTGTGTATTATGATGCCATATATATAAAATACTCGCCAAATAGCATTTATAATGGCTTGTAAAATGCTAATTTATAAATAATTTTATATTTACACTAAAAACACAGATAGCCATTGGCATATTTGTCTTGTAAAAACTTTGCTATAAAGCATGACTGAGTTACATATGAATAACCTTAAAATATTAATTAAGAAGCTATCTAATCATGCACGTGTTGCTCTAGAGAAGTCTGCAAATAGTTGTATTAATCAACAAAATTATGAAATTGAAATAGAGCATTTTTTTCTTGAATTATTAGAACAACCAGAACCAAATGATCTCCACTTATTAGTTGAAAAATATAAAATTTCCCATGATTTTTTAGTTAAGGATTTACAACTCAGTCTTTCCCAGTTACCTAAAGGAAATACCCGTACCCCTATCTTTGCTCAATCCACTATTCGTTTATTGGAGCAAGCGTGGTTACTTGCTTCAGCCGAACAAAATCCTGTCATTCGAACGGGTCATATCTTAGTAGCACTTTTAACAGCACCAGATTTGCATCAAATGGCATTACGTGCTTCAAGCCAATTTGAACTGTTCCCGATCGATACAATGAAGCATAAATTTTTAGACCTTTGCTCAAACAGTATCGAACAAGACATTTTACAGGAACCAGCGCCAATCGAAAGCACTGAACCTGCACAACATCTGCTTAAAAACAAAACGCCAGCACTTGATCAATATACGATTAACCTGACCCAAAAGGCACAAAATGGCCTTATCGACCCTGTTATCGGTCGTGAGTTTGAAATACGTTTAATGCTCGATATCCTGATGCGTCGACGTCAAAACAACCCCATCTTAACTGGTGAGCCTGGTGTAGGAAAAACGGCTGTCGTTGAAGGTTTGGCGTTAAAAATCGTGAACAACCAAGTGCCTGATGCTTTAAAAAATGTTCAGCTGCATACGCTTGATATGGGGCTATTACAAGCAGGTGCCAGTGTAAAAGGTGAATTTGAAAATCGCTTGAAACAAGTAATTCAAGAAGTTCAGTCTGCCACTCATCCTATAATTTTATTTATTGATGAAGCCCACACTTTGATTGGTGCAGGAGGTCAAGCAGGCCAAAATGATGCTGCCAATCTATTAAAACCAGCACTGGCTCGTGGTGAGTTACGTACCATTGCAGCAACCACATGGGCTGAATATAAACAATATTTTGAGAAAGATGCGGCACTCAGTCGACGCTTTCAAGTCGTTAAAGTTGAAGAACCAACCGAAGATGTCGCCATCGATATGTTACGTGCCATGCTACCAATCATGGCCAATCATTTTAATTTAAATATTGATGATGAAGCCATCGTCACAGCCGTACACTCTTCACATCGTTATATTAGTGGTCGTCAACTCCCAGACAAAGCAATTAGTGTACTGGATACAGCCGCAGCGCGTGTAGCACTCACTCAGAATGCACAACCTGTAAAGTTAGATCAGATACTTGCTCAACAACATAATCTCAAACTTGAATATGAGATTTTAGAAAATGAACATAAAAATTTACCGATTCATCATGAGCGCTTGCACGATTTGAAGCAAAAACTAGCGCAGCTTGATTGCGAAATTGAACACACTCAAACGCAATGGCAAAAAGAAAGAGCGCTTGTTGAACAGATAAAACGACTCCAACAAGATACAACGGCTAATAACGATCAAAAAGAGATTGCTGCGCTTTGTGAAGAATTAAGCAATGTACAAGGCCAGAATCCCTTAGTGTTTGAGCGTGTTAATACACAAATCATTAATGAAATTATTTCAGACTGGACCGGTATTCCTGTGGGCAATATGGTGAACGATGAAATAAAACAAATTCTCAGCCTAGAAAGTAAACTGGCTGAGCGTGTTATGGGACAAGACTCTGCCCTACATCAACTGGTTCAGGGAATTAAAACATCTAAAGCAAAATTGGATGATCCTAATAAACCGCAAGGTGTGTTCATGTTGGTGGGGCCTAGTGGCGTCGGTAAAACCGAAACCGCACTTGCGCTGGCGAGTGAGCTTTATGGTGGAGAATCCCACCTAATCACTATTAATATGTCTGAATATCAAGAAGCACATACCGTTTCTTCTTTAAAAGGTGCTCCACCAGGATATGTGGGATATGGTCAAGGTGGTGTGCTGACTGAAGCAGTTCGCCGCAATCCTTATAGTGTGGTTTTATTGGATGAAATTGAAAAAGCACACAACGATGTTCAAGAACTCTTTTATCAAGTTTTCGACAAAGGTACGCTTGAAGATGGTGAAGGCCGAATCATCGACTTTAAGAATACCACCATTATTTTGACCTCAAATGTAGGTTCGAATGCCATTATGCAGGCCTGTTTGAATCAACCGATTGAGACATGGCCAACTGCAGAAAGCTTAGCTGAGCAGTTAAAACCAAGTTTATATAAACAATTTAAACCTGCTTTTTTAGGGCGCATGCGTATCGTTCCCTATTTCCCACTGCATGATGATTTACTGGTTCAAATTATCCATCATAAAATCAAGAAAATAACCTCTCGCCTTGAGAAGCAGTACCAAACCAAAGTTCAATATTCAGAGGAACTGGTAGAACTGTTATTAAGTCGCTGTACGGAAGTCGATAGCGGCGCACGAAATGTTGATCACATTTTAAATGCCAGTATATTGCCTGCTTTAGCCACAGAAATATTGATGGCTTTGGCAGCAGATCATTTGCCTAAAGTCATTCAGATCGATGTCAAAGATGATGAAATTACTTATGTTTTAGACCCTGTCGAAAAGACCACGGCTAAAAAGAAACGACATCCTGCTAAAAATAAAGCGAATCAAGTTTAATAGAATATAGAGTGTAAAATTATGAGCTTAGAAATCGAGCCTTTATTGTCTCCTATCTCAAGCGATCAACCATGTGGACAAGACTTGTCTTTTTCCAATGAATTCCACGCTATCAAAATTGCAAAAACTCAGGATGATCCACTACTCGATCAAGGCGACTGGGTCGCTGAACCCAAGCAAGCAGACTGGCATTTCGTTGAACAAAAATCTATCGAACTTCTCACGGAAAAATCGAAGGATTTACGCTTATTGGGCTGGGTACTTGAAGCGTGGTCAAATTTATACGGATTCGAAGGCACCGCAAAAGCCCTAGAGCTTATGCACCGGACGCTAAATGAGTATTGGACACAACTTCATCCTGAAATTGAAGAAGAAGATTTAGATCAACGTCTAGGTTTATTACAAGGTTCAATTAATCATTTGATTCCACTGATTAAACAAGTCGCTATCGTGAATGTTCCTTCATTTTCACTCAGTGATTATGAAGCCTTATTGAGACAAAAAAACCATTTGTTGAAACAAGTCGAAAGTTATACGGATGATGCCAATAGCTCTCAGATTTTGGAACAATTTGAGCAGAGCTTGTTCAATACATCAAAATCATTTCAATATCAGAACTATCAACATTTTTCGGCGATTCTGGCTGAATGGTCAATTTTGAAAAGTGTATTAGATACCTTAATGGGCTTAGATGCACCAAGCTTTGCTGCGATTGATACTCAGCTTGAAAACATCCACACCAGTTTAAAAAAGCTCTACAAAACCGATGTTTTTACTCAGCCTGTAATGGCGACACAAACGTCTGAGTCTTCTGCTGCCGCAACGATAACAACACAGGCACTTTCATTTACTCAGCACAAAGAACAAGAGATTGACATGAACACCGTCCATCCATCCAAAGGCTTTCAGGTTCAACCGCAAAATCACTTAGCAAACCGTGAACAAGCCATGCGGGTATTACAAGAAATTTCTGACTATTTCCAAGCCAATGAACCGCATAGTCCCGTAAGCTATATGTTACAGAAAACCATCAAGTGGAGTCAGATGCCACTACATGAGTGGTTAAATCAAGTCATTAAAAACGAAAATCCACTGCATAACGTCCAAGAACTACTGGGCGTGCAACAAGCAAATGAATCAAACGATTGGTAATCTAAATGTTTAAAGCAGAAAAAATACTTTGGGGTGAAGGTCTATTTTTACGTCCTCAACATTTTCAATTACAAGATGCGTATCATGAACAACGTCTGAATCATACCATTCGTTCCACAATTCCATTTGCCTATGGCATTCAAAATATTCAATTTGATGAAGCCCAGTTACACACACATATCTTGGCACTCGAAAGTATTAGTATGATTTGGCAAGATGGCGAAATCTATCAGGCGCCGGCACGTGATTTATTGCCAGAGCCAGTGTTATTAGATGAACTGAATTTACGTGGCGAAATCTTGGTTTATTTGGCTTTGCCGATTGTACAAGCCAATAAGAAAAATGTGACCGCTGAAAATAGTGCACAGTTCGGTCGCTATCATTCTTATCTAACCTCAACTCATGATTTATTTACAGATGCAACTGCAGCAGATATCACCTTATTGCGCCGCCGTGCAGAGTTTCGCTTGTTAGAGGTCAACGCAGAACCGAATCAAGAGCTTGATGGCTTTTTGTATTTAGCTTTAGCAAAAATTAAACGTCAAAGCTCAGGTCAATTTGAATTTGATCGTCATTTTATTCCGCCTATCTTGCATATTGAATCTTCTGAAAATCTTATCTCGAGTTTGAAACGCAGTTTAAATGTTATCAAAGCGAAAATTAAAACCATTCAAAGTAATAATCGAGAAAACGAGCAAAAACTGATTGAATTTCGCTCTGGCGACATTGTGTCATTTTGGCTGGTTAATGCACTCAACACAGCACACGCGACGTTGAATCATTTATTGCAATACCCGCATATCCATCCAGAGCGGCTATTCTTTGAATTATTACGTTTGACTGGCTCATTGCTGACTTTTTCAACGGCTCATGAGGTTGATCATTTACCTCGCTACCAACATCATAATTTACAAGAAAGTTTTAGTCAGCTCGATGTCATTCTACGTGAGTTATTAGATACGATTATTTCAAACCGCTATATCAGCATTCAATTGAAAGAAACGCGACCATCTTATTGGTTAGGCAGTTTAGAGTCAGACAAAATTACTCGAGATTCAAGACTTTACTTGGCTGTTTCTAGCAGCATGATGCAAAGCCACGAACTGATTCAATTGGTTCCGTTGCGCTTTAAAGTGGGCAATACCGTAGATGTTGAACAGCGCGTCATCGCCGCACTCCCTGCAGTTCCTTTGCATCATTTAATGCAGGTTCCAACCGCTATTCCAGTGCGATCTGGTGTGAGTTACTTTGAAATTGAACCAAATAATGACTTATACCAACGCATGTTGGATGCCGAGTCGATTTGTATTTATATTCCGGCAGGTTTCCAAGATATTGCTGTTGAATTGATTGCTGTGATGAATGGCTAAGGAAATGAATCATGAATAATGCCCCTTCACTTTTTGATGATGGACAAATTGGAACTGGTTCAATTACTCAGCCCATGACCGCCAAAGTCACCAGTACAACCAACTTGGTCGACTTACTCCATGACGGGTTTTATATTGTATTTTTATTAAAAAACAAATATATACCGAGCAGTTCGACTGAATTTCGCGAAAAAATCATTGCCCTACTCAACCGTTTTGAAAACCAAGCCCGAAAATTACAATTTTCATCAGATGACATTCAAGATGCTAAATATGCTTACTGTGCATTATTAGATGAAACCATTGTGACTCAGCAAGATGCACAATTTTTCGAGCTCCAAAATAGTTGGTTAATCAGTCCCTTACAGCTTAGTTTATTTGGCTCGCAACTTGCGGGTTATCGTTTTTTCGAAATTTTAGAAGAGTTACGCCGTAAAGGAAATAGTCGATTAGCCGCACTTGAAGTTTATCATTACTGCATGCTTCTAGGTTTTCATGGTAGATATCGCATTGAATCTATAGAAAATTTAAACCATTTGGTGGCACGTGTGGGCGATGAAATTGACTATTTGAAAGGAAAAAAGGCTGCCTTTTCTCCTTTTGCATCGCTCCCCGATCAAATTAAACACATGATTCACCGTGAGCTTCCTTTTTACTGGATTTTACTTTTTCTAATCCTATTCGCGCTCTTATCCTTTGCAGGCTTGCGCTATATGTTATCAAAGCAAAGTACGAATTCTTTGGCCACATATGAAAATGTCATTTCTACGCCAACAGAACAGGCACATATTACTATTCATTTACCCTAAGAACTAACTCCATGGCTCATGAAAAACGGACTTCAGTCAAAATTTTGACGTCTACAAAAAAGAAAAATATTTCACCTATGCTCTATGCATTTGGTGGTTTTTTGGGTGGTGTCTTATTGATGGCCACTCTTGGTTTTACTTACTTTTTTACACAACAAAAAAATGATTCAATACAGGTTAGCCAAAATTCTAGCGTCGATGTCACTGAACCCTCAGTCGATAATGAAGCCCCGACGCGGGAACCCGAAGCTATTTTTGAAGCGACTAAAGTCATCCCTTCTAAAAGTGTTCAACCTTCAAATGTAACTGAGCCGCCTGCTGATTTTCCTCAACCCAAAGAAGATGAATTAAGCAGAGCTTTTCTTCGTCCAGCTGAAACAGTTACTGCACCATCGATGAAGAGTGCTAGTCCGCCGCCCTTACCAAAAGAAAATAAGAAACAAAACTCGTCAACGCAAAGTTCGGCTACACCGAAAGATAAAAATCACAACAAAGTAGCCAAAGCAGAACAGGCAGTGGAAAAATCCGAAGAATCTCCCACAGGCAGTGTACAAACCAAGATTACAACTCGTGTCGTCGAAGCCCCAATGCCAGCTACTATCAGACTATGATTTATGCTATTTTTTCGATTTTTCTAATCCTGGCACTAGGACTAGGTTTGGCACTGTCCTACGAACTCAGAGCAAAATTTGCTGGCTTTTTTGTCGGGTTAATTCCTCAAGGAAAAAAAAGATTTCAATCCGCTCGTCATTTTGCACAGCATATAAATCATGCTGCTGCGCCCGAGCAATTGCAATCGCATTGGCATATTCAACAGTGGTGGATATTGGTTGCGGGTCTATTCTTATTTGCTAGCATCTTAATGTTTGCTTTTACCAGTCCAGTCACACCCACTAAAATCGAAGCGGATTATTTAAGACAATCGGATCCACAAATTTATGCCCTACTTGATGGACAAATTTTGTCTCCACCACCAGAGGTCGAAGAATCCTTAGTTGCTGCGGCCATAGTTGAAGCAAGTATGCTTGAGCAAGCGGATCTTAATAATAATTCTATTCAAGCCAGTGCTTTGAATTACGACCCAAGTATTCAGGATGTACATTCAACTCATTCACATGACAATTTAGCAACGGCTGATCGTAAGTGGCACAAAATGAACCCACGCTATAAACAACGTTTACTGATGGTATTTAAAATAATGCGTGAGCAGCATGGATATGAACTGGTTTTACTGGAAGGCTATCGTAGCCCGCAGCGTCAAAATTCTTTAGCCAGCAATAAAAATACGACTTTGGCGCGTGGTTACCAAAGTTACCACCAATTTGGATTGGCGGCGGATGTCGCATTTAAGCGGGATGGAAAAGTCGTTATTTCTGAACGAGATCCATGGGCGATGCGTGGCTATCAGCTCTATGGTGAAGTTGCAGAATCTGTAGGTTTAACTTGGGGCGGGCGTTGGAAGTCGATCCAAGACTATGGCCATACCGAATTTCGAATGCCTAATTTAAAGAAAACTGCGGAAATGGCTGAAAAGCTGACCTCTGAAGGACAACTTTCAGCTGCGAATTTGAGTTAATCAGGTTGAAGGCTGACTCAAATATTGAGTGATGATTTGCAAAACTTGCGCAGTTTTCTCTGCATGTAACCAGTGTCCAGCATCTGCCACCGTCTGAATCTGGGCTTGAGAAAACTGCGATTGGATAGCTTCTATATATTCTGGCTTTGCTACATAAGGTGAGTTTCCACCACGTATAAACAATGCAGACTTATGCCATGTTTCTATATTTTCCCATGACAGAATTTGGGCATAGTTCTGATACAGTGCATCTACATTAAACAACCACTTCCCTTTGCTAAAAGATTTCAAGAGAAACTGAATCACCATTTCCTCTTTGAGATATTCACGCATGATTTCTATGGCTTGTTGACGTGTTTCAATATCTGCTTTTTGTACTGCAATGAGCGCTTTAAAAATTTGCTCATGATGATTTTCTTTATAAGCAATAGGCGTAATATCCAACACCACCAGTTGATCTAGTCGATCTCCTGCGAGTTCGGTCACTTTCATCACCAGCTTCCCCCCCATCGAATGCCCGATCAAAGAAAAGTATTCGATGTTGAGTTCATCTAAAGTTTCAATTAGATCAGCTGCCATAACCTCATAATACATCACATTTGAATGTGACGATAACCCATGATTACGTACATCTACCTGTAATACATGGTGGCTTGAATAAAACTCCCGTGCCAACATCCCTAAATTGCTTAAACTGCCAAATAAACCATGGACAAAGACCAATGTTTTTGTAGGCGGCTGCTCATTTTGATGAAATTGATGATTTAGGATCATATGAAACTTACTTTATTTGATTGCTATAGATATTGAATTTTTAATGGAAATAAATCAAATGACTTTTTATATTGAGCTCAATTTTGCTTAGGCTATTTTGAGTAAAATATTTGCTTAGGCTAAATTTAAAGGCATGATGTACATATCTGTTTAATATCAGATTAGATTTTTGAATCAGATTTTATGCAAGTGAAAAGATGCCGAATGCCTTAAGTCTTGCTACTTTTCTATTTTAAAAATAATTCAGCGGAATTTTTAAGTAAGAAATACCATTGTCTTCTGGTTGAGGGAACTTGCCTGCAAACATATTGATTTGAATCGCTGGCAATATCAGTTTTGGCATGCTTAACGTTGCATCACGGCGATTTCGCATCTCGACAAAATCGCCCCTTTGCGTTGTAGTATTGATATGAATGTTTTCATGCTTTTGCGAATAAACCGATGTCTCATATTTGTATTGATCACGACTTTCGGGTAAGTAATCATGGCATAAGAACATCCGCGTTTGATCTGGCAATGTGTACAAAGTCTTCACTGAATCAAATAAAGCCGCCGCACTCCCCTTTGGAAAATCACAACGTGCCGTCCCATAGTCAGGCATAAACAACGTGTCCCCGACAAAAACAGCATCACCAATGACATAACTGAGACACGCAGGTGTATGCCCTGGTGTCGGAATATTATATGCTTTTATGTTACCTATCAAAAATGTCTCATGATCTGCAAAAAGATAATCAAATGACTGCGTAGCGTTTAAACTTTTAATATCTAAGTGATAAATTTCACCAAAAGTTTGTTGTACGATCTCGATCTTATGACTAATTGCAATTTTTCCACCTAGTTTTTGCTTTAAATACTGTGCAGCACTTAAATGATCTGCATGCACATGTGTTTCTAAAATCCAGTCTACGCTTAGGCTATTTTCCTGAATATAAGCAATGATTAAATCGGCCTGCTCTGTTTTGGTCGTTGCCGATGCTGCATCATAGTCCAATACACTATCAATCACGGCGCAGCGCTGAGTGTCGGGATCACTCACCACATAACTAAACGTGTTGCTCGCTGTATCAAAAAATGCTTTTACTTGCGCGGTTTGCTTCATGGCATTTTCTCCATCACTTTACGATGTAACAGCGCACCGACGAACATCGCAATTATAAAATAGATCGCTTGATAATAACCCAACCCAATCAAAGTAAAACTCGGCGCAGGACAAATTCCCGCAATTCCCCAGCCTATACCAAATAGCAAACTTCCCAAGATCAGTTTTCTGTCGATTTTAGTATTTTTAGGAAGTTGCATGGCTTCACCATAAAAGGTTTGTGGATGTGGCTGACGTACAGCTTTTTGAAAAGGAATAAATGCAACTGCAATCGCACCCATCATCACAAAAGCCAAACTGGCATCCCACTGCCCAAAAATATCTAAAAAGCCAATCACCTTCGCAGGATTCGACATTCCTGAAAGCATGAGACCGATTGAAAATAATCCACCCCAAATGAATGCCCAAACATTTTTCATTTTTAGATTGCTCCAAGCATATGACGGACAACATACACAGCAATAAAACCTGCGAACATAAAACTCATCGTAGCGATGATTGAACGTTTGGATAAGCGACTGATACCACAAATACCATGCCCACTGGTACAACCTGAGCCTAGGCGAGTTCCAAAACCTACCAATACGCCTGCAATGATTAACATGAAAGGGGTAGCTTTAATATAGATCTGTGGCTGAACAAAAGCGGCATATATAAACGGAACAATGAACAAACCCAATAAAAACCACAGTGCAGACGTATTTATGATCCCTTTTAAATTTAAAACTTGAGAGACCAGACCACTGATTCCCGCAATCCGTCCATTGGTATATAAATATCCAACGGCAGAGATGCCGAGTAATATTCCACCTATAAAAGACCACACAAAATCATGCATTGGCAATCACCATTAAAACAATATATGTTTTTATAATATATTTAATTAAAAAATAATCAAGCATACTTTGTGCCTAAAAGTGCTTGCTATGTCTATGACCACTGTTTATGGGTCCCTTTCATTTGGCTTTAGATATTTGAATGGGCACTACCTGTTCGTTCTCGAAGCTTTTAGTCTTTTATATAACACCTTAAAGTATTTCTTTTACATAGTTATTCTTCACAATAACGTAAAAAGCTTGAATATATCCCCGAGGGATTTTGTATTCAGCTCTTTTTTAGATTAGAAATACTTAACTTATCTCGTTTTATTTCAGTATAGTTTTCATTTAAAGAAACTGAATAGCATTATTGGTACATCTCTACATCATGATCATTATTCTAGGTTTATGAAACACATTTACGACTTTTGAATATATTTTTATGTAGGTAGACACATGAAAAAGGATAAAATAATCTGCTCTTTTTCTGAGCAGATTATTGAAATTCTGATAATACCCGTTCTGCAAACCATATTGGGAGCTTAGACACGGCGGCATTCATTTTTAAGGTTTCAGCTGCTTCTATTTCTGCAAGAAAAGACGCTTGTATACCGTCAGAAGAGTTATCAAACAAGTAGGCTCGATCACAGCACTCTATGGCTTGCATGAGCAGATCCATACTACGGTAGTAACGCTCGATAATTTTCTGCTCTGGAACAGGATGGCCGCCCACACTGACGCGATACTTGACCCGAGCAATATTGATTTGTGGGTCTACTGTTGAGACATAATATAGATAGGTTTTATAACCCTGACGTTTCGCTTCTCGGAGAAACTCAACTTTAGAGATATGTGACATGACCGTCTCAAAAGTAAAACTGACTTTTACGCGCAGAAACTCAAGCCGGATATAGTCAATAATGCGTGCACAGAGATAAGAATCAATTTCTTCGGTTTTAAACTCGATCTTCCATTCATCTAGCACAATTGGTTCATGCGCAAGTAAGGCCACGAACTGTCCCCCTTGAGGACGCTTCTTACTTTTTAGAAAAGTGACCAACTCTGAAGCTTTTAAGGAAGGATGATAATGCAATAAATCAATGTGTTGACTCTGTCTTAAGTTTTGTTCCAGTTCATCTGCATTTAAATATGCCCCAATATGTTGGGGCAAGAGGTAATCTTTAACAGTGCTTTTACCAGAACCATTCGGCCCTGCAAACATTCTTATTCTAGGTTGTCGAGGTGGCGGCATATCAATCTATACGGTTGCGTGTTTCTTTTTACGTGTCAGTGTCGGTAAAACGCCTACATCGACATAAGCATGACTTAAGTCTTGTAAAACAGTTTCATTGCCATGAATATCGCGTTCAACCAACTGCTCTGCTTTTGCATAAACTACAGACGAACGAGTGGTTGCTTTTTGAAAAGCATCATGAAAAGCATGAATGGCAAGTTTAGGAATCATATCATCCTCATATTTGCCTACTTTAATGTCGGTATAAGCTGCCATACACCAACTCCTACTCAAACGATGGTTGATTTTTATTTATCTTAACACAATCGAGGACATTGTCTATTTATACAGCATCCTGAAACAATAAATTAGATCTTAATATCTACACTAATTTCATGTTGTCTTATTCGGTTACTTTACTTTTTAATCGTTTCGTATGTTCAACTTTTAAAGCTTTAGCCGTTGGGCAGAAGGCACTTTCATTCATCCCTGCATCGGTCAGGCTTTTTTCTTGCTGATCAAGATAACGGTTGGCCACCATCAGCATCACTGAAGCGGTACTTAACTCAATATTGGCTTTAGATAGCGCAGCAATTTGATGATATGCAGCCATACGCTGACAAAATGCGGTTTTCATTTCTGTTGCTGTCGCTGGACTATCTTTTGCATCTAAAACGGTTTTAGTTGAATTCACAGTTGCTGTATATTCAGCCATCTTCTGATCATACTGCGCCTGAGTTAGCTTCGTTGTTTCTGCATAACTCAGGGTTGATAGAAACGATGATAAAAATAATGACAGGCTAAGCAACGTCCATGTTTGTTTTTTCATGTATTAAGACTCATCGCCTTCTTTCCATACGTCTTCATAGTCATCGCCATCAATCATAAAACGATAACCTTCACTTAAAGCCAAGTATGGAAGTACGTCAGGCAAGATATCTTGTAACTCACGTACAGTCATGGTTGTAAAAAAATCTTGGCCTTCGCCCAACTCACCACCATAGATAAACCAAGCGACATTCTCTTCAGTTTCTGGCTTTTTACGTAAACCGACAATGGGTTCTTGATTCAAAGTATGCACAGCAACAGCAACGACATCATCACCTTTTACTTCAACATAGGCGGAGTCAAATTCTTCACACAGTAGTTTTTGTTCTGCAATCAATTCATTCAATGCAGATTGTTGTGACTTTTGTGCCATGCGATGCTACCCCTTTTGAACTTCAATCTATCGATAGAGCATTTTAAAACATATTTAGGTCAAAGGCTGTTTTTATTTAAACAATTAGCACACAGGTGAACACTCAATATCACTACAAATTTGGCATTCATTTTGCTTAACAGTATTACGTTTTATAAAAAAAGTAATATCGGGGCTAAGCAACTATGGGTTATGTCGCACGAGAACTCAGTCCTCAAAGCAAAATATTGCTGGGCTTTGGATCATTTCTAATACCAATCCTCATTTGGTGTGCTGTGAGTTATTTGCCCTTTATTTGGCACCCTCAAGTACAAATCACCAACTCTGGCAGTGTCTCTTTTTTACAAGTCGGTAGCCGTGTAGACAAAAGTGTGTTCTATGCCGAAGCGCAAAATGCCGTCAATACAGGCACTAAACCGCCACAAGGTAATTTGGTCAATCCCATTTATTTACCAGCACCTCATCAAGTTGCGACAGCCTTAGTGACGGCATTTACTACACCACCAGCTCAAGCCGATGCACCATGGTTTCATCAAAGTCTTTGGCACAGTATCAAGATTGTATTTAGTGCTTTCTTTATTGCATCACTCGTTGGTATTCCATTGGGGATTTTATGTGGTTTTTCCAACAAAATTTCCCAGCTCACTGAACCTTTTGTTGAATTCTTTCGCTACCTACCTGCGCCTGCCTTTGGTGCACTGGCTGTTGCCATCTTAGGCATTAATGATGCACCAAAAATTGCCATCATCGTGATTGGAACGCTGTTTCAGCAAATTCTGATTATTGCCAATACTACGCGTATGGTGGACCGCGGGCTGATTGAAGCGGGTTATACCCTAGGGACGAATAAAGCAAAAAGTCTGTTTCACGTGGTCATTCCAGCGGCGTTACCCGATATTTACCGTGATTTACGTGTCTTGCTGGGCTGGGCTTGGACCTACTTGATTGTCTCTGAGTTGATTGGCACCACCACAGGGATCACTTGGTTTATTACCCAGCAAGCACGCTACCAGAACTTTGACAATGTCTATGCTGCGATTTTAATTATTGGCGTGATTGGCTTGGTCTGTGATGTGATTTTAATGAAGCTCGGACAACATCTGTTTAAATGGAAAGCGGGAGCAAAATAATGATAACCACAGATATAAGAACGACGGAGTTCAATTCTCGTCAGTATTTTGATCACATTTATCAACGTCCTGTCATTTTAGAAGCCAAACAACTTAGTCAAGTTTTTCAGCATGGTAAAAACTCACGCACGATTTTAAATCAGCTCGATTTGAAAATTCATAAGCGGGAGTTTATTTGTGTGATTGGTCCATCTGGTTGTGGAAAATCAACCTTTAGTCGGGTTGTTGCGGGTCTAGACCCATATAGCAGTGGCGAATTGCTAGTAGATGGACAGCCCATTTCAGGCCCTAGTCCAGAGCGAGGCATGGTGTTTCAAGGCTATACCTTATTTCCTTGGAAATCGGTTAAAGAAAATGTGATGTTTGGTCCACTGATGAAAGGTGCAAGTCATGCCTCAGCTGAAGCGGCTGCACGAGAATGGATCAATATTATTGGCTTAGAGAAGTATGAAAACCAATATCCGCATCAACTGTCTGGCGGGATGAAGCAACGTGTTGCGATTGCTCGTGCTTTAGTCAATGAACCGAAAATTTTACTGATGGATGAACCTTTCGGTGCGCTTGACCCGCATACCCGTCAGAAAATGCAAAAACACCTGATGGACTTATGGCAAAACATTGATATCACCATCATCTTTGTAACCCATGATATGGATGAGGCTATTTTACTGGCTGATCGTATCGTCGCGCTTAAAGCCAATCCAGGTGAAATTAAAGAAATTATTGAAGTGGATTTACCCCGTCCACGAAGCGCTGAACTGATGTCCAGCCCTGCCTTTAAGCAACTTCGAGAGCGAGTCGATTTCTTAGTACATGCACAAGAAGAAGAAATTGACCCAGCACTGGAGGATTTACCCAAAATCCCACGTATGACCCAAGTCAGTACACACAAGTAACTCATTGATCTAGCCTTAGGGACGACCCTTAGGCTTTATGCACTGTTGGACGGCCAACGCGAGGATTTTACCATGCAAGATAAATATGTCCTTCCACTGGTGGATATCAGCCTTTTAAATAGCCCAAATCTAGATGCGCGTATGCAAGTTGCTCAAGCGCTTGATCAGGCTTGTAAAGAAGTTGGTTTTCTCTACCTCAAAGGTGATCAATTTCAACCTGCATTATTTGCACAGTTATGTGACATCGCGAAGCACTATTTTGCCCAAGATGACGCACTCAAAATGCAAAACTATATTGGAAAATCGGTGAATCATAGTGGCTATGTGCCTATAGGTGAGGAACAGTTTTCGAGTAACAGCTACGATTTAAAAGAATCTTATGATGTGAATTATGACTATCAAGGGTCTGCATTAAATTATCCCTTACTTGGCCCAACGCAATGGCCAGATGATCCCGCATTTAAACGCCATGTCTCACAGTACTATCAGCACTTAAAAGCGATTGGTCATCAACTATTTCGCTGTTTTGCGCTGGCTTTAGAGCAAAAAGAAGACTTTTTTGATGTGCATATTCAACATGCACCCAGCCAGTTACGCCTCATTCACTATCCATATAACCCTCAAGCGACAGATGCAGAAGGCATCGGGGCACATACCGACTATGAGTGCTTTACTTTATTACTACCCACAGCGCCCGGTTTACAAGTCCTCACTAAACAAGGCGAATGGATTGATATTCCTCTACTTGAAAATACTTTGGTGATGAACATAGGTGACATGATGGAAATATTGTCCAATGGTAAATATTTAGCCACCAAGCATCGGGTTAAAAAAGTCCAACAAGAACGCTATTCCTTCCCTTTATTTTTTTCTTGTGACTATGACTATGTCATCCAACCGATTAATACAAATGAGCCACCTAAATATGCGCCACTGGCAGGTGGAGAACATTTGTTTAATCAAACGGCTCAAACCTTTCATTATTTAAAACAGCGTGTAGCCAGTGGTGAGTTGGCCTTAAAGAATGCCGTTCCACTTTATTCTTTTGGTCTGACTGAGTCAAACATGGAGTACACACCATGAATTTATTTGAAACTTTAAGTCAACTAAAACCCATCACAGCTGCTTCAGGTAGTGTGCCAACCTATTTAATGGGCGCATTTCGACGTAAAAGTATTAGCTTTTACAATGGCCTGACCGATGAAAATACGATTGTGTATTGGTTTCAGTCCAAGAGCTTCACCATTGACCTACGTCTCAAATCAACAACAGATACACCCATCACAGAGCGTCAAGCATGGGTCGGTTATACGCATTGGGATGCGCAAAATGCATCACTGTCATGGGAGCTAAGTAGTAATTATCAGAACCATAGCCAGTGGCCTGAGCCAGCAACTCTACATACTATTGGCAATTGTATTTTGGAGTTCTCACCGAGTAATGCCTATGTTGAAGACTGGCGTCAACAAGCCAGTACGGGTTTATTTTTAGGACTACGCTTAGTCAAAGCTGTACATGTTGCCACGCAACAAGAAATTTCGCTCGATGGCGGTCTCATCATCTGCGGTGAGTATATGGCATATGCACAGTCACGTTTACCCCATATTCAACAGAATATAGACGCGTTAGGGGTTCTTTCTTATGTGGAGCAAAGTCCTTCTGACTTAAATCAAATTGAAAGCTATGAAGTATCAGTTTCAACTCAAGATCAGCTCATTCAATATTCAAGCTGCACCCAAATGACTCAACAGCAACTCATCCTAGATGGTTTTGAAGTCGTTGATGTTGAAACCCTCATACAGCGTAAATTGATCGGTGGCGAAGCATATCAGTTGGTGTTTGTCGTGGATGTGTATGAACCTGAATACACTTTTCAAAATATAACACCTACCACGGCGGACAGTCAGGATTGGCTGAAACAAGAACAACATCACCTCATGCATCATGCAACTGTGGTTGCGTAAGGGAGCTTTAATAAGCTATGACTTTTCTCTATTTATTGATCGCCGTGATTGCAGAAGTCCTCGCGACTTCTGCATTAAAAGCAACCAATGGTTTCACTGCACCTTTACCTGTCGTTTTAACTATTGTTGGTTATGCAATTGCACTCTTTTTCTTAGGTCTAACATTTAAATCCATCCCTATGGGGCTAGCTTACGCACTGTGGTCAGGTGCGGGCATTATTCTTATTTCTACAGTCGGTTGGATTTACTTTAAACAGCAGCTCGACTTTGCGGCGGTTGTTGGTTTAAGTTTTATGATTATCGGCATCGTGATTATTCATGTGTTTTCTAAAAGTACGCATTTATAAATACATGCCTTAAAATCTACTCTTTATTTAACATTAGATCTTTCTTTGCTTTTTAAACACACTCATACAAAAAAGCCCAAGTTAACTTGGGCTTTTAGTTTCTACGGAGTCTTACTTTAACTCTTCAACCAAAGCTGGATAAATTGCACCCTCAACATCCATTTCTTTTTTATAAATGCCATTTTCAACGTTGAATTTGTTTACGTGGTAGCTTGAGCCATAAATCGAGTCAAAACCTGAACCTTTCTTAAAGACGGTTTTATTGGCTGCCAAATCGAGTAAATGCGTCCCGCCAATAAATTGTTCATATTGTTTCGGATCGACGCCAACACGGTTAGACATAATTTTCACGGCGTCTTCATGTGTTGCAGGGTCATTAATATATTTGACCGTTTTATCCCACACTTGGATCATCTTTTTCCAATCTTCTTTATTGGCAGAAAGATGACTCATATTTACAGTCAGCGTGTCATAAATTAAACCAGGCTTATCTTTAGAACTATAAATAATTTTAGACCCTGCAACAGACTTCAACGCTTGATTGGCTACAGGTTGCCAGACCGCAATTGCAGCAATATCTGGACTGGCAAAAACTTGTGGAAGCTCATTGGTCATAGAATTGACCAATTTAATGTCACTGGTCTTAATTTTTGCATCTGTTAGTGCTGTACTTAGCAATAGATGGTCAACCAAGCCTTTTTCAGTAGCAATACTTTTGCCTTTTAAATCGGCAATGCTGTTAATTCCATCTTTTGCGATAATCACGTCATTACCTGCGGAATAGTCTGTCGCCATAATCATAACACCTTGAGTGCCCCCAGAGGCTGTGACTAGATTATCTCCATTGGTCACCAGTACTGCATCTAGCTGATTGGCTGCAAAAGCAGAAAGTGATGATGAATAATCAAACCATTTAAATTCAACATTCAACCCTGCTTCTTTGAGCCAACCTTTTTCAATTGCCACTTGCCATGCAACAAAACCCGGCCAATCACTGTAGCCAATCATGATGGTTTTGGTGGCTGTGCTCTCAGATGCACTGTTTTTTGTTTCAGGAATTTTGGCGGTGTTATCACAACCTGCCAATAAAATAGTCGAAACAATAGAGACTGATAAGAACGCTTTTTTAATCATGATGCAATTTTCCCGATGCTGTAAATGTTTAAACTTGCTATATATGGAGTGAGACATTGAGGGCGGTGAACATGGTCACGATTTCAACGCTCTCTGTTTTTCATTTTGTGGAATCGGCGGCATCACTGCATCCATCAGCTCCAAATGCCCTTTGATCACACCTTTCAAAGCAATGAATTGTTGGCTTAGCGCTTTTAACTCTGTAGTTAAGCCCTGCAAAATCATCACTTCTAGAATTTTTTGCTCATCTAACTGAATATGCAGTGAACTCACCACTTGTTCTAAAAATTGTTGCTGTAAGTCCAGCAATTGGACTCTAAGTGGTGTAACACTGGCGTCATAGAGCAAAGTAAACGTCCCCACCATCACGGCGTTACGTTGCTCCTGATCCGCAATCAGATGTTTATTGATCATGTCGACAATGGCTTGAGAACGACTTTCGTAGTGCTGATCGACAATTTTCTGATCCAATGCATCGACAGTTAGTGCAGGCACAGTAATACTGATCCGTGCCAATTTATGTTTCGGCACATGCTTATCCTTTTTCGGATGAATCTTGCTTGATATAAATGCCCGCTCTAGCGCTTAGGATGGCAACCGCGAACTGTTTAAATACGATGAAGAATGCATTTAAGTCATCTTTGAATTGTTTAGACATTTGCTGCTCCTTTCGGTATTACCAAAAAAGGTTTTTGTAATACCTAGAACTAAGCAGAATACATGCCAATTTTTTTGATTAGACTGACAGCAATAGCACATTAAAAAGTTTATTTTTTGTGCAAAAAATATTTATATTTTTAAAATTGATACATCAAAGTGCATTTAGGGCTATTCAGCTTGACTTTTCATCCGTCAAAGGCCCAATGTTTACGTCCCTATAGGCAAAACACCTTATGGACATGAGATCTTATGTCCTCACAACTTTTAGTTTTCTCTCACTTATAAGCAAAAAAAATCGCCAGATGGCGATTTTTCTTTTATTGATAAACTTTTTGGAACTCACCCAAGATTGGAGCTGAGACGCCATCTTTATACACATATCGAGAGATAATACCTTGATCTGTATAAATATTCATTTTGATCGAATTTGTACCTTTTAAGCTACTCATCAAATTTACAGGCGCTAAAATATAATTGGTCGAACGGTTGGTACCTAAAACATGATCATGCTCGGTTGGCCCAGTGACAGCAAAAGTTTGAAAGTCTTTCTCATTTGTAAACTCAACTTTATGAATCTCATATTTATTGTAAGTACTACTCAAATGCATTTTTAACTTAAGCAGCTCTTTGTTGGATTCATTCCAGCTCACAGTGACCACTGGACAAAGCTCATTCTGCGCACAAATGAGTAAACCTGTGGTCCCCACATTTTGACGACTCGGGTCTGTAGAGGTTGTCGCACAACCTGAAAGCAACATCGCCCCCAAACTCATGAGTAGCCATTTTTTTGGCGATACGTTCGTTATCATTATATTTACTCCCAGAAACTTAAAAGGCTTTGAAATTCTAAAATGAAGCTTTGATTTTTCCCAGTCCCTATTTTTGACGAATCTGCACCTAAATCAAGCTTTTTCGTTCATTCAGGTTATAAATTTTAAAATTTATATCTCTTTATACAAATATGAAAGAAAAGAACCTGCTGAAAAGCTAGCTACTAACCAAGCACATGTATTCTTTCTAATATGCTCTCAATGAATACTCAACTTTGCAAGCCAATCAAAACAGATGACAGAACATGACGAAGGGAATCAACATCCTTTATACTGGTTCTAAAAGCTCACCAAAGACATAGCCGCCGATGAAATTCTTTAGTTGCGCATCCTGTCAAAACCAAATCTTTTTTGCCAACTCACAATGTGTGAGCTGCCAAACTACACTCGGTTATATTGCATCAGAAAAAGATATGGGGAGCTTTGAACAGCATAGCCCTGTTCTTTGGTTAGCGCTAAATGAAAAATACCAGACGAAGCGCTATAAGCCTTGTTATAACTATCAGCATCATCAAGTCTGTAATTGGGTTATTCCCGCAGAGAGCAACGACATCTACTGTGAGTCTTGTGTGCTTACATATACCATTCCAACTCTCGACAACCCAGATCATATCGTCTATTGGTCACGGCTCGAACATGCTAAACGGCGTTTTCTGTATTTAATGCAACGCCTGAATATTATGCCAAGGCCCAAAGATAACGATGATGATCGCTACGGACTCCGTTTTAATTTTCTCATGCCTGAACCAGAGCACCCTGTGTTGACAGGACATGCTAATGGCGTCATTACACTCAATGCCAGTGAAGCAGATGTCATCTATAGGGAAACGACCCGTATTAAAATGGGTGAAAACTACCGTACGCTTTTGGGGCATTTCCGTCATGAAAGTGGTCATTATTATTTTGACCTCATTAAATCGCTACATCCTGAGCTGGTCGACGAGTTCCGTCAGTATTTTGGAGATGAGCGTCAAGATTATAACGAAGCACTACAACGCCACTATGAAGATGGCGCACCGCAAAACTGGGACAAGTTTTATGTCAGCTCTTATGCCAGCACACATCCTTGGGAAGACTGGGCAGAAACCTGGGCACACTATTTACACATGATGGACACATTGGAAACCGCTTACTATGCAGGATTAATTGTGCGCAATAATCGAAAAGATACGCATGATTTAACCTTTTATGAAAATCCAATCGGCGCTCAAAATTTTGATTTACTCCTCAAACAATGGATGACACTGACTTTTAACTTAAATGCGTTAAATCGCAGTATGGGTTTAGAAGATGCTTATCCTTTTACGCTATCAGGGCCAGTTCTCGATAAATTACGATTTATACATAAACATGTTTTGGGCAAAGCCTTTGCTCGCCAAATTGCTTGAGCTGAATATAAGCGTTCTTAAGTTATGTCTAGGGACACAAAAGATCGGACCGAATTTGGATGTAACTCGTTAGAAATTATCTTAAAATGAAAGACATCTTTAGCCTATATAGATAACGTCCGTGCTAAAAACTATGCTTTTAACGAGACATCATACTTTCACGCGACCAATCATTTTAGGGCTAACGATTGTTTTACTGCCGGCCTGCCAGTTGGTCAAAGTTAAAGAAAATAACATCCATCAAGCTATTCGTAGCAAGTCTGAAAATATCTTAACCCACGACCAATTGAGTGCGGAAACCACCAGCTTACTCAAACTACTCAGCCTGACGCCACAGCAATGCACCGCTGAATTTGAAACATGTTTAAAGCGCTTAAACACACAAACGGATATTGCAGCAGATGAGCGTTATGCCGCGTTAAGTGAACTGTATTTAGCCCAAGCTTTAGAGCTCTCAAAACAACGCAACTGTACCCACGCACAGCCACATAGTGAAAATAATCACTGCTTAGAACAAAGCCTTGAGGCCTTCGACCAGAGTTTACGCTATAGCTATGTGTATTTATTTAAAATGCAAGAAAGCCCAAGTACCCGGGTTTTTGATCAAAGACAAATGCATGTCCGCACTTTTTACAATGTCGCTTTGTCACGTTTAATTACCACGGCGTACCGTACGCAGCCTTTTCATCAAATTCCTGCGCAACTCAACGTCCAACAACGTCAATATATTGTAAATTTAGAACACTATCCTGAACTGAAAAGTAAAACCATTGACCGAGTTCAATCCAGTTATAATTTAAACTTCTCGGGTTTTTATCAAGTCAACCGTCAAGATGGTCTGGGCGCAGAGTTTGTGGTTGTGACTGAAGCGGATCCTATTCATAAAATGATTTTATCCTTGACCCGATATCGTTTTATCAAAATCAAACCAATCCCAATATCCATCCTGCACGCTATTTGTCCGTAACCGCAGCGGCACAGCCATTAAACCCTGAAAGCAGCATTGAAGATGTGCTTAATGGCAAAGCCATTTTTGAGATTGAGCTATTTAATCCTTATACGCAAAAGTATGTAGACATACATCAACAAAAATACATTCTCACGGCGAATTATTCTGTGCCTTTTGCTTATTGGCTGGCAGAAAATAAACTGGGCTCTACAGGCTACTTAACCTTGCTCGATAAAACTGAGCGATTGCGTATGCCACATGTCTATATGCTTGAACCCTACCAACCGAATAAAAAAGTGATTGTACTTATTCATGGTCTCGCCAGCAGCCCTGAAACTTGGGTCAATCTGACCAATAACATTTTGGGGGATAAAGTTTTACGAGAAAACTTTCAGGTATGGCAGGTGTTTTATTCAACCAATATGCCGATTGTTGAAAGCCGCTATCAGATTCATGCACTACTTAAACAAACCTTTGCACAATTTCAACCCAACTCTCGCTCGGCCAGTGACGCCGTGCTGATTGGACATAGTATGGGCGGCGTCATTAGTCGCTTACTGATTAGTGAGCACGATATTTCTGAACAAGTGATTCCACTATTAAACTATGAGCAATACACCCGATTACAACAATATCCTGTAATCAAAGAACGTTTTCAATTTCATTCTGATTTACCCATTGGACGTGCAATTTTTATTGCCGCGCCTCACCGTGGCAGTGAACTGTCTGACCGCTGGTACATGGAATTGGTAAAGAAAATGGTGAAGTTGCCGATCACTTTCTTTAACCAAGTGGATATACAGCTCAATGGTAGCTCTAGTACCAAAGGCATGGTGCAATCTGGCCCAGATGACTTAAGTCCAAAGTCACGCTTTATGGCTTTGACCAGTAACATCATGCCTGTATCTAGAGTTCCTTATCATTCTATTATTGGTAATCACCGTCAGACCAATGACATACATGACATGAGCGATGGTATTGTGCCGTATTCAAGTTCACATCTAGAACAGTCAGTCTCTGAAAAAATCATTAAAGGCAATCATTCTGTGCATGAGGAAGCAGAAACATTATTAGAATTGCGCCGTATTTTAAGGCTACACCTTGAGCAAACTCAGGCTCAATGATCAACAGTACTAAAAATGTTCTACTACTTGGCGATTTTTATCCGAATACTCTAACTCAGCTAAATGAGCATCGAAAACTTGAAAAGCAGCTGTCTTAAAACATGACGTACGGAAAGGTTTTGATATACTTGCTTTATCTAAAAAATACATGCATTTATCTGCTCGGAAACATCATGCACATTAAAAATCAAGTTGTACTGGTCACAGGTGGCGCACGCGGTTTAGGTCTTGCAATTACACACGCCTTAATCAATGAGGGTGCTCGTGTAGTCGTGAACTATTTGAACAGCCACGTTGCAGCTCAAGCCTTAGTCCAGCAGTATCCCGAACAGGTTTTTATCTACCAAGCAGATGTTACAGACAGTGCACAAGTCAAAAGTATGTTTGATGCAAGCTTTCAGCATTTTGGACAGCATATCAACGCCGTGATTAATAATGCGCTCATTCAGTTCGAGTTTAATGGCGAGGCCCGCCCAAAAGTTCATGAGCTACGCTGGGAAACCATGCAACAACAATTTGAGGGTGCAGTTAAAGCCGCTTTGAATACTACCCAAGCAGCGCTTGAAGGTATGAAACAAGGTCAGTTTGGGCGCATTGTAAACATCGGAACCAATCTGGTGCAGAACCCTGTGGTGCCTTATCATGACTACACCACAGCGAAGGCTGCACTATTGGCATTTACCCGTACCTCTGCACATGAACTTGGTCAATACGGTATTAATATCAATATGCTCTCTGGCGGTTTACTACAAACCACCGATGCCAGTAAAAGTACGCCCAATGAAGTTTTTGATTACATCGCAAGTGCAACACCACTACGTCGTGTAGTTACGCCTGAGGAATTTGCCTCAGCCATTTTAATGTTCTTATTGCCCTATTCTTGTGCTGTGACAGGTCAAAACTTGATTGTAGATGGTGGTTTAGTCAAAGGCTAATCCCTGAACTCTGAATAAGCATGATTTAAACAATCCATTTTTAAAATTCTCGAAGCTTCATCGACTTGAAGCTTTGTTTTAGGTTCAAGTTTTCTTCAGAATCTGCCCACCCAACCAAGGAACACAGTACGATGCTTTCTTTCCCCATTCGGCACCGACTGGCTGGTTTTTACTTTTTTTATTATTCCATTGTAGGCACCTTCATGCCGTTTTGGAGCCTATATCTCGAAGATCAAGGCTTTAACTACAGTGAAATCGGTATCCTTTCCTCAATTGCGATCATTACCCGTTTTTTTGCTCCTTTTATTTGGGGCTGGATTGCAGATAAATCAGGGAAACGGATGCTCTTGGTCAGAGTCGCAACGTGGATGGAAGCCTGTATTTGGTTCATGATTTTTATCATTCCAAACTCCTTTCAGGCGATCGCCCTGCTCATGCTGATCTTTAGCTTCTTCCAAAACGCCATTCTGGCTCAGTTTGAGGGCGTAACTCTATTTTGGCTCGCGGAACAACGCAGTGCATTATATGGAAAAGTTCGAAAATGGGGCTCGGTCGGTTTTATTGTCGGGGTTTTTGGTATCGGAGCCTTATTAGAAATTTTACCCATCTCTATGCTACCAGTTTTATTGCTGTGTATTTCTTTTTTGGCCTTTATTTGGTCATTTAGCATAAAAGAACCGACCACTGCACCCAATTCACAAGGGCAGCTCGAGCCATTGCTACCTATTTTAAAAAAACCCGTTGTCGCTGCATTTTTCGGTATCGAGTTTATTCTGCTTTTTTCGCATGCACCGTTTTATAGTTTTTATAGTAACTTCTTAAAACAAGCTGGTTACTCAACCACAGAAATTGGTTTTTTGTGGGCTGTCGGTGTCATGGCCGAAATTATTATGTTTGCCATTGCTCACATTTTTTTCAAACGTTTTTCATGGCGACTCATGGTGTCTATTTGTCTAATCCTCACGGCGCTACGCTGGTTTATGGTCGGTTCTTTTCCACAAATTTTTGCTATCCAGTTCTTAGCACAAACTATCCATGCCTTTAGCTTTGGTTTATTTCATCTCATCGCCATGCGTATCATTTTCCAAAACTTTAGTTTAGGACAACAAGGACGTGGTCAAGCCTTATATAGCACTATGTGGGGACTGGGTGTAGCGTCTGGAAGTATTCTTGCAGGACATTATTGGCACAGCCTGTCAGGCGAACATATTTTTATTCTGGCAGGTTGTGCTGTGCTACTGGGCTTAGGTTTTGTTCGGTACTTACCCAAAGAGGTTCAAGCTTAAAAAGCCCTCTTCTGATCTGTACGCATAAACTACAACAATTTAATTAATCAGCTTTCTAAACCTTGATTTCACTATATTTATGAAACCATGGCTGGGCTTGTTCAAGTTGACTAGCCAACTGTAATAACAGATCTTCACGGGCAAAAGGCGCAATGAACTGTGAACCAAGCGGAAGATTATCAGCATTCCAATACAAAGGTACAGACATCGCGGGTAAACCTGTGATGTTGGCTAACTGAGTAAAAGGCACCCAACGTAAATTATCTTTCACAATTTTATCGACCAATTTTCCTTGTGCCAGCAGGTGTGCTTTGCCGACTTTTAGTAAGCTTTTTAAAATTGGTTTTTGCCATGATGGGGTAGAAATTTGCCCATTTTTGGGTGCGACTGAAGCTGTAGCAGGAGTCAGATAAAGATCATGATGATCAAAAAATTGGTTCATTTTGGTGACATATACTCCCCAATTATTCAGATTATGAATATATTCTAAAGCAGTCGTTTTCGCACCAAAGGCAGCCAAAGCTAAAGAATCCAGCTCAAAGTCTCCTGCTGTGGTCGGAACGTGTTGCTTGATCTGCTCTAGCATATAAGAAAACTGACTAAACCACGTCGTGATGAAGTCTCTGGCCAAAGACATACCATCTATCTCAGGTTGTGCTTCGACCACTGTATGCCCTAAAGACTCCAACAAACGTGCAGTATGCTGCACCGCATCAATTGCATCTTTAGACACTGGGGTTCCGATAGGCGATTGAGTACTAAATGCAATTTTAAGTTTTTTTACAGGCTGCTGTAGACAGGCCAAATAGCTTTGGTTGGGCTGTTCAATTTTAAACAATGAGCTATGCTCTACACCCTGCGTTGCATCTAACATGGCTGCACTGTCTCTTACACTTTTACTCAATACATGTTGTATCGCAGCGCCATGCATTGCTTCACTCATATCTGGACCCCACGGCGTACGTCCACGACTTGGTTTTAAACCAAATAAACCGCAATACGATGCAGGAATTCGAATTGATCCACCGCCGTCACCCGCACCTGCAATCGGAACAATCCCTGCGGCCACTGCAGAAGCGGAACCACCCGATGAGCCACCACTGTTATGTTTTAAATTCCAAGGATTATGACAGGCTCCCCAAGCATCTGATTCCGTAATGCCTTTGATTCCAAACTCAGGAGTATTGGTACGGCCAAAGGTTAAAATGCCTGTGTTTTCCCAACGGTTTACAATTTCTGCATTATGTTCTGCAATATGGCCCGTACGTTTAAATGCTTGGCAGCCATAAGATGTTGGATAACCTGCATATTCTTGAAATAAATCTTTTACTAAAAATGGCACCCCTGCAAATGGACCAGACAATGCATTTTGTGCTCTGTTCTTGGCATAATCATGCATAGGAATAATAATCGCATTTAAAGCAGGATTGGTTTGCTGACTACGCTCAATTGCAATTTGTAATAATTCAGCGGGATGGATTTTTTTTTGTGCAACCAACTCAGCCAAACCCAGCCCATCATAACGAAGGTATTCAGAAAAATTCATTTTTATCCAAGTATATAGTTTTTATTGTTTTATACTTTTACTAAATTTTAACCTATGAGGCAAGTTGTACTTGGTTGCGTCCTAAAGTTTTGGCTTGATATAGCGCCCGATCAGCGCGATTTAACAAGCTCTGTAGGCTATTTTTCGTTGGTAGAACTTGGTGCACCACACCAAGGCTCACCGTCATGCTCAAAACCGCATGCGCCACTTGCGTTTTTGAAGTAGCGACAGCACGGCAGATACGTTCCGCAATGATTTGTGATTCAACTTCAGTGGTATTATTTAACACCACCACAAATTCTTCACCGCCCATACGTGCAAATAAATCCTGTTCACGCAAATTACTTTTCACCGTCGTGGCAAAGCTTTGTAGCAATACATCACCAATATAATGACCATATTGATCGTTCATTTTCTTGAAATGATCAATATCTAGCACAATGATACTCATCGATTTAACCAGATTTTCCTTCAATAGGTTTTCAGTTTGAGTGAAGAAAAAACGGCGATTTCCCACATGAGTTAAGGGATCGTGGTTGGCCAGATAGAGCACTTCTTTATACAAATCATGACGATTTCGACTCACAATACATAAAAGCAAAGGTGCAATCATCAGCATACACAGCCCTATACGCACGGAAATAGAACTGGCCAAGAAGTTATCTGCCGTACGTGAAATATAATAGGTCGTTAAACTATGGTAAGTCACAAAACAAACTAAGCTGTTAATAATACTCACATAAAATAAGTTATAACTCAAAGCCGCCCAAATCAGCCCTGCTAAAGGGAAAAGTAAGGCACCTGGACCAAAGAAAAGATGAGTACATGCCACAGAGATTAAAACTGAGAGTAAGGGTAAAACATCGACAAACTGGGTTTCACACTGTCTACGGTTATTCCAAAGATACTTTAATTTCTTCGCTGCCGGAAAGGTCAACATGAGGGGTAAAAGTGAAATACAATTTAGCACTTCCCCCGTCCACCAAATATAAAACTCAGCCCACAGGTCTTGCGTGCTCATAAAGGTGTGTGGCATATACGGAACGACCGCAACGGCAAATATCGCGCTGGAAAAACACCCAAGAAAAGCACAAACCAAGAAAAGATAAAGAAAATTTAAACCTTTGTTATATGCACGATAGTCAATTTGTAAATAATGGATAAAAAATAATGAAACGCCTACTGTCATAAAATTGGCGATCGTTAAAGCCAAAGTCAGCTCAAGATGATTCCCTGTGACTAAGTCTGCCGACATATAACCAATAAAAGCGCCAAACCAACCACCGACATTTCTGAGTGGCTTAAACCGTAAAAATAAGCCGATCAGTACAGCATTGGCAGGCCAAAAATAGGCGAAATATGCAATCGGTCGAGTGAAAATACCAAGCAAGCAGCAGACAAAAATCACCGCAGCAACAATCAAACATGCTCGGCCATGCTGTTTAAAATTCAACGATACTTCTGTGAGCTTAACTGCGTACAAAATATTCCCTCATTTTTACATGAGTTATGATTAAACATCATGTTTTCTACTGTCCATTTGCTTGCAAACGATGCATTGATGGAAACCATCACAGATTGACAATATTTACTAAATAAACTCTATCGATTGTTCGTTATGGTTTCAATATGATTTTTTGATTTATATCCTGAATCTAGATATTTACGATTAAATGCTGATTTCACTCTCATCCATAAAAAAAAGCCTCCGCATCGGGAGGCTTTTATTATCTTTGGACTTATTTCGCTTCAGAAGCTGCCGCTGGTGCTGATGCACCTGCTTCTTCAGACTCTAAAGGTGCAGCATCAATCATCTCTGGACTAACTTCAATATTGGTTACTGGTGTTTCAGCCGCTGAACTTTCCACTGGCGTTTGTTCAGTCTCTTGTTTTTTGTCACTACACGCAGCAAGCGACAGCATTGTTGCAGAAGCTAAAACCACCAAAGCCATTTTCATGTTAATCATTATTCACCTTCACATTAGTCATCAATTGCTTGAAACAATACTACTTATTTTTGCTCAAGTTTAAAGTATTCATTTGTGAGCAATCTTTTGAAATTAAGGCAGAATTATAACATCATTAAACAGAAATAATAAAAACAAGCTCGAAGCAAACTTGTTTTTATCTATCCAAGAATGCACTCGAATTAAACAGGATACGCTGTCGCGACTTCCTGACTAATCATTGCCGCAGTTGCTGCAGATAGCGTCCAACCTAAGTGCCCATGTCCTGTATTAAAGAACACACGTTCTAGCTTTCCACGGCGAACTACAGGCATCATATTCGGCATCATGGGGCGAAGACCTGCCCAAGGCACCGCATGCTCTGTCGAGACTTTAAAGTTGCGATTGGTCCAGTCAACAAGAGGTTGAATCCGATCTGCCCGGATATCACGGTTATAGCCATTAAACTCAGCAGTGCCCGCAACACGGAAACGATCTTTACCTAAACGTGAAGTTACAATTTTCGCACTTTCATCCAGCAAACTCACCCACGGCGCATTTTGCTGGCTTTCTTCGTCATTTAACATCACCGTAATCGAATATCCCTTTACAGGATAAACATTGACGCGTTCTTGGACCAATTCAGCCAATTGATAGCTACCCACCCCTGCACAAACCACAACAGCATCGGCAGCCAACATTTCCACTTCATTTGGAAGCAGTTCAACATTCTCTGAACTTGGCTGTAACTTTACTTCAACACCTGAAGTTAAATGTTCGATATCTGTCACATCCATACCAAAACGATACTTCACACCTAACTTTTTGGTGACTTCAGCCAAACCTGTGGTGTACTTATGAATATCACCCGTCGCATCGCCTTCACAATAGAATCCAGCATAATAATCGCCGGTCAGTGTCGGCTCAATTTGCTTAATTTCTTCATTGCTTACGCCGCAACGTTCAAGTCCACCTTTATTGAGTAAATCATTGACTCGGATGGCAACATCATAATCTTGTTTATTATGATAAAAATGCAAAATACCACGTTTTTCTAAATTGAAGTCGATTGACTCTTTATCCGCAATTTCGAACAAGCGCTGACGAGCCAATAAAGCCAAACGTACTGTTTCGTGGGTATTAGCCTCATAATGTTTAATATTGCCCAGAAATTCCATCAGCCATGCATATTTATGCACACTAAACGCAGGATTGAGCAATAAAGGGGCAGATTTTTGAGACATCCATTTCATGCCTTTCAGCACTGTCGATTTTTGGTTCCAAACTTCCGCATTACATGCAGACAGTTGTCCACCATTTGCAAAAGAAGTTTCCATCGCAGGAAATAAATGACGATCAACAACGGTCACTTGATAACCAAGTAAGCTTAATTCATATGCAGTTGTGACGCCTGTAATTCCAGCACCAATGACAACGACATGACACATAGACACCTCCTTTTTATTGTTTGATGTCAACCCCATCTGTCATGTGTACCTGAGAGCTTCGACCTAAAACATCCCTTGACGTTTTAAACCATCCCCTTCGGTGAGTGATTGAACACTTCTCTCCAGAGTTTTTTCATTATTACAGTCCTTTTGCCTGAGAGTTTCCGGGGTCGTTGCTCCTTCGGCGAATGCAGAACATTTCTCTCCTGCAATAATGCTTATTATTCTATGAGCAATTTATATACCATGTAATCACCCGATTGGAAACTGCTCTTAAAGTATTATCTTTCGTTTATTTTTATAGAGCACAACCTCAGCTTAGGGCAAGCATTGCACTATACTGATCAAAATAACACTGTTACTGCTTTAAAATAGGACATATCTATCGCACATCTGAGCTATCCTTAGGTCATCTAAACATCTTTGAGCATGGTTACGGTCTATACTCTTCGGATGCTTCATTCTGTTTCTCTCCTGTATTAAAAGAATGAATGAGTTGTTCTGCATTTTGATAAATTTCTTGCCAATGCGGCAGTAACTCACTATGAAATTTTATAGTGATATAACTCGTATTAAACCCATAATTGGGCTGATGTGTATTAAATTCACAACTTGTTGCACCATCCTTAAAATAAAGACATACAATAGTTAGGCTTACCCCTTTACCTTTACGCTCCTGCCAATACACCCTTTTTCCAACACCGTCATCACTTTTTACCTCTATTTCATAGAGCCCTAAATCTGAGTTAAATGTTTTTGTTTCATCTACCCATATTTCACTCACCTCTTCTCCACTAGAAGAAAACATTCCTTTTCTTAATTTTCTTTTTAACTGACCAAAATAATTAAAGAAGTCTTTACTTCCCCACTCCTCTTTCCAAACGGAACGTTGGTTTAATGCGATTTTGATCACATCTTTATTTTCAGAATCTAGTTTAAAGCCTTCTCTAGATGCTTTCATTTCAGGCCATTTCACTTTCAAAGCAATACTTTGAATTTGATCATCACAGCCTTTAGCCTCGTGTTCTTCTTCGATATTTTTCCCCCAATAATTCACACCTTGATAAGTCACTCTGCCATAATATAAATACTGCTTATCAATGAGCATGTGCCGATCACCAAATTTTCCACAAGCATATAAGCGCGCTTTAACTTTTTCAGGGTCATGCATACTGTCATAGCCGTATATCAACAATGAAATAACCAAAACTGTGAGTAGTGATAAAAATATAATGGTGCCTCGTCTGACTGTGCTTATTTTTTATTCATCCCCATTCCTTCTTATTTAAAAAAATCAAATATCTAAATGACTTAACCCGAATCGCGGATAAAAAGTTGACTTGAACAAGAGAAGGTCTAGAGCCATTCGTTGAGTTAACACACTAAACTTACGACGCTAGCCCTTATGTTCCTTGTGCCATATACGGCTCATCCCCAATTATTCTGTGTTATTGATGATTTCTTTCAGAAATGAGAAAGACTCGAACTCTAAATTTGTTTACTCAGTAAGAGCAAATGAAGATGAATCAAAGGTTGTCCTACATTGGCACTTAATAGGTAAGATGCCGTTTTCTGAGTATCGTGATAACCATAACGTGCATAATATGCCAACAACTCTTTTCTTACATTTAAGATTAGCTTTCATACGCAAATAAAAAAAGTCAGACCGAAGTCTGACTTTAATGTCTATTCTCTTAAATATAAAGAGAATTTTCTAGTATTCAATCGGTACAAATGGTGCAACGACGTCTGCATTTTGAGCACGATGACGCAGAAAGTGATCCATTAAAACAATCGCAAGCATTGCTTCTGCAATCGGAGCCGCACGCACACCCACACAAGGGTCATGACGACCTTTAGTTAATACGTCAGTATCTTCACGATTAATATTGATGGTTTTACCCGGTGTGGTAATAGATGCTGTTGGTTTAAGAGCAATGGCCACACGAATGGTTTGACCACTCGAAATACCGCCCAAGATACCCCCTGCATGGTTCGCAAGGAAGCCATCAGTGGTTAACTCATCACGGCTCTCATGTCCAAACTGACCAGCAACGGCAAAACCATCACCAATCTCAACCCCTTTGACCGCGTTAATAGACATCATGGCATGGGCAATGTCAGCATCTAGACGGTCAAAAACAGGCTCACCCCAACCTACAGGCACTTTTTCAGCCAAAATTTCAAGCTTTGCGCCGCAACTGGTACCTTGTTCACGCAATGAAGTCACCAGTGCTTCAAAACGCGGTACGGCATCGACATCGCCACAGAAAAATGGATTATTAGGTACTTCATTCCAATCCAATTTTTCCGCAATTTCAGTCCCAATTTGGGTCACATGACCACGAATTAAAATACCAAACTTTTCAGCCAAGTATTTTTTCGCAATTGCACCCGCAGCCACACGCATAGCTGTTTCACGCGCACTTGAACGACCACCGCCACGGTAATCACGGAAACCGTACTTTTGTGTATAAGTATAGTCTGCATGTCCCGGACGGAAGCTTTGTGCAATATTGCCGTAATCTTTGGATTTTTGATCGGTGTTACGGATCAATAAACCAATTGGTGTGCCTGTTGTTTTACCTTCAAACACACCTGAAATGATTTCAACTTCATCAGGTTCTTTGCGCTGCGTCGCAAATTTAGAAGTGCCCGGCTTACGACGGTCTAAATCTTTTTGTAAATCGTCTGCTGTAAGCTCAAGGCCCGGTGGAATACCATCCACAATCGCCATTAAGCCTACACCATGAGATTCACCACAAGTCGTTACACGGAAGAGTTGCCCTATACTATTACCTGCCATGTCTAACGACTCCTTTTATGCTTGAACAGATTGAATGAATAAATCACGGAATTGACGGCATTGAGCCGCAGTCAATGCAAAGATTCCTGTACCGCCTTTTTGGAACTGTAACCAGTAAAAATCAACAGTATTAAAGTTTTGGCGCATTGCCCATTCAGAATTACCCACTTCAATCACGATGAGACCGTCTTCAGTTAAGTAATCTGGCGCTTGAGCTAACATTTTACGAACCAAATCTAAGCCATCTTGACCTGCCGCCAATGCCAATTCTGGCTCATGGTGGAATTCTTCAGGTAAATCTGCCATGTCTTCAGCGTCCACATAAGGTGGGTTCGACACGATAAGATCATATTGATTTTCAGCAGGAATTTTGGAGAACAGGTCAGACTCAAGTAAAGCCACTTGATACTGTTTGTCGTGGTGTTCCGAGTTAATTTGAGCCACTTCTAAAGCTTCTTTAGAAATATCCGTTGCATCTACTTCGGCATCTGGGTACGCATAAGCCAAAGCAATCGCGATACAACCTGAACCCGTGCACATATCTAAAATACGTTGTGGCGTTTTCGGATTTGGGTTTTCTGGCAAGTTATTGACTGCTTCACCCATTTGGCCATTTTCACCTAAGCAATAAGGTGCAAAACGGTTTTGAATCAGTTCTGCAATCGGTGAACGTGGAATCAGTACACGTTCGTCGACATAATATGGTTTGCCATCAAAATATGCCAAATTAAGCAAATATGAAGTCGGTACTTTTTCATTAATACGACGTTCTAATAAGCTTAAAACTTCTGCTTTTTCGCTTGGTAGTAGCTTCGACTCTAAGATTTCAGCATCTGCATTCCAATCTAAAGATAAAGTCTGTAACACCAACGCTGAACTTTCAGCAAAATAGTCTTCTGTACCTTGACCTAAATGTGCATCGTATTGACGTAATGCTGTCACTCCAAAACGGATAAAATCACGAATTGTGCTTAAGTTTTCAGCGGCTTCCTGTATATGTTCAGGGCTAATAGTCGGGCGATCCACTAAAGGCGTCTCCAAGGTCATAATAAAAACGCCTTATGATACCCTGTTTTTCTATGATTTATAATGTTTTGATGCACAGCAAACACATTTTCATACGCTTTGCTCTTATTTGCTTATACGGCCTGTACGTGCTTCATACATATCTGCACGGGTTTGCGTCATTTGCATCAGACACGAAATACGCTGTAATTCAGTCTTTTCATTTTTCACGATAGGTTTGTTATTACAAATCTGATCACGCTGCGCCAGCCATTGCTGATGAGACTGTTTAACCAGTCCTTGCTCTTCTGCAGGAGCCTTCGCTAAATACGGCTTAAATACTTTCTTTAAGCGTTTCTTTTGTGCTTTATATTCTTTACTCATGCATGCATCAATTTCACTCAACACATTGCCAGTTTGCTTCATGCATGCTTCATATTTTTTAGTTGGGCCCATTGCATAGGCTGAACCACTGAACAATCCCACAACAAGCAACGCACTAAATATTTGTTTCAATTCCTTTCCCCAAAGCAAATTTTCTTCATTCATTTTTTAATCTAGTCATTCACAACATCTACGTGCTGTAGCGCTTTAATATAACATCCTATTTTGTATGAACATACTAGCCCCCTATAAAATTTCCACTGCACAGCTTTTTACATGAACTCACAGGCTTTGCATTGAAACCTAATCAAACAGCCTTATTATAAAGTGAGTTCTTCTGCCAATATTCCCCAAACTTATGAGTTATAAACACAACAATTTAATGGCGATGCGTGAACGCTATTGGAATGACACCGAAAACAATCATGTCGACACTGAAAAAGCCTATTTCCAGAAGCTGTTGCAACAGCAAGGGATCTATGAATGTGCAACCCTTGAAGATGCTCGATACTTCTTTTTTAGCCTACCGAGCATCATCATTGTTAAAGGTTATGCACATGGATTTATGCACCAACCGGTACAAGAAATGATCCTCCAACACATACAAATGCATAAAGATGAATTGATTCAGAAAAATACCCTTAAAGTAAAATTTCGCATGTAACAATCCCGATTAGGCTGTATTTAGATGGTTGCTTAACACTTATGGCCTTTTTTAACTCGAGATTCAGCAAGTTGAACTTTTTTAATACGTGAATACACGATATTATCCGTTACAATCTAAAATGCTGCCCTTGCTGATGAAAGGATTTTACTGAATTATGTCAGATCACAACGATAAGCTTAAACAACTGAAAACCTCCTCTATGGATCGTCGTTTATCGATTGCCAAAGCTTCGTTGCTTGCTGGAACACGTTGGGCTGCGTCTAATGCGACAACTATGTTTTCTAGCGAAGAAGAAAAAGAAAAGAAACGCAAAAAAGCAATGAAAGAACAGGCCGATTATCTTGTTTCTGAAATAGGCAAACTTAAAGGTTCTATCGTCAAAATTGGCCAAATGATGGCGCTTTATGGTGAACACTTTCTACCTGAAGAAATCACGCAAGCCTTAAATACGTTAAATAATCAAACGGTCGCTTTAGCGTGGCCTGCGATTAAACAGCAACTACACAGCCAATTGGGTTCTAAGCTAGATGATTTGACCATCGATCATGAGCCACTGGGCACTGCATCACTGGCACAAGTCCACCGTGCAACGCGTAAGTCTGATGGTTTAGAGATGGTATTGAAAATTCAATATCCAGGCGTTGCTGAAGCCATTGACTCAGACATGAGTCTATTCAAAAACATGCTTAAACTGACACGAATGGTTCCGCAAACACGCGAGTTCGACCAATGGTTCGATGAAGTTCGTGAGATGATGCACCGTGAAGTCAATTATAAAATTGAGGCTGCAACCACACGCCGCTTTGCTGCTCGCTTAAAAGAAGACCCTCGCTACATCGTGCCACAAATTATAGATGGCTACTGCACAGACCAAGTATTGTGTATGACATTTGAACGTGGCGTGCCGATTAACAGCCCTGTCATGCTGTCTCTGCCGCAAGAACGTCGCAACAAACTTGGCGAAGCATCGCTTGAAATTGCGGTACGCGAGATTTTTGAATGGGGTGAAATGCAGACCGATCCGAACTTTGGTAATTACCTCGTTCGCTTAGGTAATGGCAATGATATCTTGGATAAAATCGTTCTACTTGACTTTGGTGCAATCCGACAGTTTGATGAACACTTACTTGGTGTTGCACGCAAGCTCATTCATGCTGGGTTTAATCATAGTAGTGAAGAAATGGTTCAAGCAATGACAGGCTATGAGTTTTTCGACTCTATCCCTCAAAGCATTAAACCGGATATGGCTAAAGTCTTCTTACTTGCAACTGAAGCATTCAGCAGCCCAAGCAACAACCCAGACTTACCTGCTGGTGTTATGGATGAACACTTTGCTTATGACTGGAAAGCAAGCCAACTTCATAGCCGTGTAATGCAGCAAGCTTCAAAGTCGATGGCGTCTCGTTATTTCAGTGTTCCACCCAAAGAGTTTATGTTTATCAGCCGTAAATTCATTGGTGCTTATACCTTTATGACTGTGATTGAAGCGAAAACCAATGTTCGTGCAATGGTGAAAAAGTTTATCTAAAGGCTCATTGACCAAAATGACGCGATGTCATTTTAGTCAATTGATCAATAAATTTAATTTCTAACGATTCAACAAAAATATTTAAAAACAAAAGATTAGAGAAATTTAAAGCATACAACCTACCGTTTATCTTTGACAATACATCATGTCAGCGATGACATAGTTATTCGTGTGCCGCTATGTCAGCATACAACCACAGAATAATTCTGCTGGATGAAAATAATGACAAATATGGTAAATAAGGCGCAGGGATTTGGCTTATCACTGATCACAAAAATGGCAAGTAGCGACGTACTTGACCAATTAAAACTTAGAAAATTTGTGGAGAAATCGCTATATCAAGGCTCAAAAGCGGGCTATAAGACTTTATCAAAAACACAAAAAGCCTTTAAAGCCAATAAGGATCTGCATAAACAGCGACTCAATAATCAAGAAAAATCATTGTTTGATCTGAGCTATTCTGAAGATCAGCAAATGACCATCGACACCATGTCACAGTTTGCCGCCGATATACTTTACCCATTAGCCGCAAGTGCCGATCAAAATGAAACTTTTCCAACAGAACTTTGGCAATATATCGAAGAGCTAGGTCTGAACTTTTATGCTTTGCCTGAGGCACTCGGTGGTGTCGCTGCTGAGAAAAATATTCTGAGTAATGTGCTTATCGCGGAGCATCTGGCCAAAGGTGACTTTAGTTTAGCCGCGGGTATGCTCTCTACCTTTAGTGTAATTAATGCCATTACGCAATGGGGTTCGGAGCAAGTACAAGCTTTATATTTAAACAGTTTTGCGCAAGACAGTAGCATTCGCGCTAGCTTTGCAATTCAAGAAGTTACGCCTGCTTTTAATCCTTACCAGTTAAAAACCAAAGCCATTTCACGTGATGGTCAATATTTTATTCAAGGTGAAAAGACACTGGTACTATTGGCTGAAAGTGCAGATATTTTCCTTGTCAGTGCTGAACTTAATGCTCAAACTGAAGTTTTTATTCTCAGACGGGATGAAAGTATTCAGTTTAAAAAATCTCCCGCTATGGGGCTCAAAGCAACGGAAACAGCAACTTTAATTTTTAATCAAACCCCTGCTTTACGCTTAGGTGATGAAGATTTCAACTACACGGCATTTTTAGACCTCGGCAATTTAATGTGGTGTTCAATGGCGGTCGGCACATGTGAGGCGGTCAAAAAATATTGTATTGAATATGCCAATGAACGTACCGCCTTTGGTGAACCCATTTCACATCGTCAAAGTGTTGCTTTTATGATTGCCGATATGGCCATTGAAATTGATGCAATGCGTATGCTCATTCTAAATGCCGCAAGTCTAGCTGAATCTGGGCAGACATTTCACCGTGAAGCCTATTTAGCACGCTTACTTTGTGCCGAAAAAGCCATGAAAATTGGCACCGATGGTGTACAGATTTTAGGTGGGCACGGATTCACCAAAGAACACCCTGTTGAGCGTTGGTATCGTGATTTACGTGCAACAGCGATTGTTCACTCTGGTCTACATGCATAATAAAAAGGAAAATTGGCATGAATTTACAAAACCCTAAAAAATTTAAATTACTGATTGATCAAGCCCACCAAGTGGCCATCAATGTACTTCGCCCTATCTCCCGAAAATACGACAAAGCTGAACACAGCTATCCTAAAGAACTGGATATGTTGGCATCTTTAGTCGATGGTATGAATGAAGGCGGTGAAGGTATGAACGCAGGGGCCGCTGTCGGCAAGCGAGGTACCAATGAACAAGGTAATAAAAATGGAGTGAATCTCTCTACCGCTTTAAGTGTAATTGAAATGTGTTATGGAGATACCGCTTTACTCCTATCAATGCCCCGTCAAGGGCTGGGAAACTCAGCAATTGCAGCTGTTGCCAATGAAGAGCAATTACAACGCTTCAAAAACACATGGGCAGCCATGGCAATCACTGAACCAAACTGTGGCTCGGACTCTGCTGCTATTCGCACCACAGCAACAAAAGATGGTGAAGATTACATCTTAAATGGTGAAAAGATTTTCGTGACTTCAGGTGACCGTGCCGACGCTATCGTCGTTTGGGCAACTCTGGATAAAAAATTAGGTCGTTCAGCCATCAAATCTTTTGTGATTCCTAAAGGAACTGCTGGTATGACAGTAGAACGTTTAGAACATAAGCTAGGAATCAAAGCCTCTGATACCGCAGTTATTCGTTTAATCGACTGCCGTGTGCCAGCCAATAACTTACTAGGAAATGCGGAAATTAACATTGCTAAAGGCTTTGCTGGCGTGATGGAAACTTTTGATAATACTCGTCCGCTCGTTGCAGCGATGGCTCTAGGCTGTGCCAAGGCCTCACTAGAACGCATTAAAGAGATCTTCAGCGATTGTTTAGATCCTCAATATATGGCCCCATACTTACAGACGACTCATATTGCGAGCCAAATTTATCGCATGGAAGCCGAATGGGAAGCAGCTCGTTTACTGACCTTAAAAGCCGCCTGGATGGCAGATAACAAAAAGCCAAACTCAAAAGAAGCCTCCATCTCCAAAGCCAAAGCTGGTCGAATTTGTAATGAAATTACCCTTAAGTGCGTCGAACTTGCCTCAACAGTAGGCTACAACGAAGATGAGCTTTTAGAAAAATGGGCAAGAGATTCTAAAATTCTAGATATTTTTGAAGGTACGCAACAAATTCAGCAACTCATCATTGCACGCCGTGAACTCGGAAAGTCATCAAGCGAATTGAAATAAATTAAAAAATCCCTTTCGGACATGTTGAAGCCATGGTTTCTCTAAATAAAGAATCATGGCTTCACATTGAAAGTAATGTAAATAAGAAAGCGTTGGACTTAGATTCATGCTACGCAGATTCAAATCCCAAGTGCAACACATTTGTAGTTAGTTGAAAAAGTTAGGTGTATTCATAGAATCATTAGACTTTTTCAACTCGTAATTGGAAAGCACACAATGAAGAAATACACCCAACTTTCTCAAGATGAAAGATACGAAATTTATGCTACTTTGAAAAGTAAAAGTTCAATCGCTACCCTTGCTCGGGAATTAGGACGTTCACGATCAACCATCTACCGTGAATTAAAAAGAAATACTGGGCAACGTGGATATAGAGCTCAACAGGCAGCTAAATTTGCAAGTCAAAGACGGTACCGTCCTTCATCATCAATGACAGCATTTGCCTTCGCTTATATTGATTATTTGATTGGTTTGGACTGGTCACCCGAACAAATTTCAGGTGCTTTAACACAACGCGGTTGGCTGGATGTACCTTCACATGAGTGGATTTACCAGTACATTTATCAAGATAAATCAAAAGGCGGTAAACTTCATCTACATTTAAGGCATCAGAAGAAATATCGAAAACGCGGTTACAAAAACACGGATCGTAGGGGTCAAATCATTGATAAAACAAGTATTCACTGCCGACACCAGGTCATTGATCAACGACAACGTTTAGGAGATTTCGAAGGTGACACGGTGATTGGTAAACATCATAAAGGTGCTTTATTGACTCTCGTTGATCGAAAGAGCCTGTATGTACATATTGTTCATTTAGGGCCAACAAGAGCATCCTCTCAAACGATTACTTGTGCATTAGATCGTTTACAAATGAGCCATGCTTATAGTGTGACATTTGATAATGGCAAAGAATTTTCCGAACACAAAAGAATTACTGATGCTGGCATAGAGACGTATTTTGCTGATCCTTACAAGTCTATTCAGCGAGCTAGAAATGAAAATACGAATGGTTTAATCCGTCAATATCTGCCAAAATCATCATCGTTTGATGGCGTGTCAAACGAACAAATAGAGCAGATAGAATTTGCACTCAACCATCGTCCTAGAAAAACACTAGGTTGGTATACACCGAGTGAAGTTATGGCTGGTTTTTATACTGTTGCACTTGCCGCTTGAATCCGCCCTATCTAACAACGGCTGAACTTATTTGTTGGGCTTCAAAAAACGTATCGCTATCACAGAATTTAGATTTATTGAGTAAATTTAATATTAGATAAATGTTTTTAATTTTTTATGTATCTCCACTCTATTTTTAAACATTATCGATGAGCATCATAAAACAAATATTCAATACTGTTTTCCATATGTGAGAAATACCCTTTTTTGAAATTTGAAACTTTTTATAAGTCCTCAGTCATGTCTTTACATTAGGCCTTATATCCTCATAATTTCAAACTTAATATTTGGAGAATAGCAAGTCTTACCAATGTAGATACTGCTTAGGCTATTTGCTATAAGCAAGAGGAATTTCTTTGACTTGTCCATGCAATCACCTATAAAGAAGCTAAATACGATGGGTTTATATGACAAAACTATCTTTGCAAGCGGGTCTACTCACAGCATAAAATCTAGGATTTCGATTAATCACCTCTATTTAGCTTAAATAAAGTACGGATTTAACAAAACCATAAAATAGTCCCTTCTGTCTCAACTTGACTGTAATTGCACAGCTCAATATGATCTTCTCAGACATTATACCAATGGATATACAGTTTGCTGAATTATCAACGATACTTGCCAACATCTCATATTAAAGCTAAATCTGTTTTAGTTTTAACAACAACTTTTTTAATATTTACTGGTTGTGCATCACTTGGTGGCGGTTCCGTTGAAAAGCGTTCAGCAAAATTAGCCAATGGCATTCAAAAGGCATATGCTGTTGAACCAACTACAGCACTACGTATTGCACCCATGATTGTACAAAGTGCCGATCGCTATAATGTCGATCCATTATTAGTTGCAGCGGTCATAAGGCAAGAGTCTAGCTATAGAAATTATGCTGTTTCCCCTGCTGGTGCTATTGGACTTACTCAAGTTATCCCACGCTATTGGCAACAAACCTGCTCTGGCGATTTATTTGAAGAAGTTAATAATATTAATTGTGGTACGTATATTCTTGCCAACTATAACCAGAAAGCAGAAAGTTGGCCCAAAGCTTTGGCTTATTATAATGTCGGTCCAACAGGCTACCATTCGAGTTGGAAAATGAAGCGTCAAGGTAAGAAATACGCCAAACAGGTTAAAGCACATCAAGAAACGTTAAAAGGTGCTCTGTGACCTTTTTAAATATGACATAAAAGTCAGAAAATGCTGGCTTTTTACCATTTATATAGATACATATTCTCGGCTCTTCACTTTTTTCTCATTTATATTATTTAACCTTCCAGCATAAAAAAATCCCCCTAACTATTAAGTTAGGGGGATTTTGAATTAATGAGCTGGCGATGACTTACTCTCACATGGATAACTCCACACTACCATCAGCGCTAAGAGGTTTCACTTCTGAGTTCGGGAAGGGATCAGGTGGTTCACTCTTGCTATTGTCGCCAGCACAACTGTTTATGACTATTCGTTGGGTCTTATTTACACATTGTGTATGCCTAACTTTCATCAAATGAGTTATTAACAGGTATATTTGAGTTGATTTTAACATAAAACATAGCTTTATGTCTTTCGCTCGGACAAACATAATTAATGTTTGTTTATTCCTCGCTCATGTATCTAGCTTTATAACTAAATCAAGTTGTTTGCAGTGATTTGAACCACAACACCAACTGTTTGGGTGTTGTATAGTCAAGCCTCACGAGCAATTAGTATTGGTCAGCTTCACATATCACTATGCTTCCACATCCAACCTATCAACGTCGTAGTCTTCAACGGCTCTTTAGAGGACATAAAGTCCTAGGGAAATCTTATCTTGAGGTAGGCTTCCCGCTTAGATGCTTTCAGCGGTTATCCCTTCCGAACATAGCTACCCGGCGATGCGACTGGCGTCACAACCGGTACACCAGAGGTTCGTCCACTCTGGTCCTCTCGTACTAGGAGCAGATCCTCTCAAATTTCCAACGCCCACGGTAGATAGGGACCGAACTGTCTCACGACGTTCTAAACCCAGCTCGCGTACCTCTTTAAATGGCGAACAGCCATACCCTTGGGACCTGCTTCAGCCCCAGGATGAGATGAGCCGACATCGAGGTGCCAAACACCGCCGTCGATATGAACTCTTGGGCGGTATCAGCCTGTTATCCCCAGAGTACCTTTTATCCGTTGAGCGATGGCCCTTCCATACAGAACCACCGGATCACTAAGACCTACTTTCGTACCTGCTCGACTTGTGGGTCTCGCAGTTAAGCGCGCTTTTGCCTTTATACTCTACGCGTGATTTCCGACCACGCTGAGCGCACCTTCGTACTCCTCCGTTACTCTTTAGGAGGAGACCGCCCCAGTCAAACTACCCACCAGACATGGTCCTCGTCCCGGATAACGGGACAGAGTTAGAACCTCAATATTACCAGGGTGGTATTTCAAGATTGGCTCCACCGAAACTAGCGTCTCGGCTTCAAAGCCTCCCACCTATCCTACACAAGTAAGATCAAAGTTCAATGTCAAGCTGCAGTAAAGGTTCACGGGGTCTTTCCGTCTAGCCGCGGGTACACCGCATCTTCACGGCGAATTCGATTTCACTGAGTCTCTGCTGGAGACAGCGCCCCCATCATTATGCCATTCGTGCAGGTCGGAACTTACCCGACAAGGAATTTCGCTACCTTAGGACCGTTATAGTTACGGCCGCCGTTTACTGGGGCTTCGATCAAGAGCTTCGCTTACGCTAACCCCATCAATTAACCTTCCAGCACCGGGCAGGCATCACACCCTATACGTCCACTTTCGTGTTTGCAGAGTGCTATGTTTTTAATAAACAGTTGCAGGGGCCTGGTTTCTGTGGCTGCCAATAGCTCAAGGAGTAAATCCTATCACCGTCGGCAGCGTACCTTCTCCCGAAGTTACGGTACCATTTTGCCTAGTTCCTTCAGCAGAGTTCTCTCAAGCGCTTTGGTCTACTCGACCTGACCACCTGTGTCGGTTTCGGGTACGATTCCTATGTAACTGAAGCTTAGAGACTTTTCCTGGAAGCATGGTATCAGCCACTTCACTGTACAAGTACAGCTTGCTATCAGTTCTCAGCATAGAGTACCCCGGATTTGCCTAAGATACATGCCTACAACCTTCCACCTGGACAACCAACGCCAGGCTGACTTAACCTTCTCCGTCCTCTCATCGCATTACATAGAAGTATTGGAATATTAACCAATTTCCCATCGACTACGCCTCTCGGCCTCGCCTTAGGGGTCGACTCACCCAGCCCCGATTAACGTTGGACTGGAACCCTTGGTCTTTCAGCGTGCGAGTTTTTCACTCGCATTGTCGTTACTCACGTCAGCATTCGCACTTCTGATACCTCCAGCATACTTCTCAATACACCTTCATCGGCTTACAGAACGCTCCCCTACCACTTGCAATAAATTGCAAATCCGCAGCTTCGGCATATAGTTTTAGCCCCGTTACATCTTCCGCGCAGGCCGACTCGACTAGTGAGCTATTACGCTTTCTTTAAAGGGTGGCTGCTTCTAAGCCAACCTCCTAGCTGTCTATGCCTTCCCACATCGTTTCCCACTTAACTATAATTTTAGGGCCTTAGCTGGCGGTCTGGATTGTTTTCCTCTTGACTACGGACGTTAGCACCCGCAGTCTGTCTCCCGGATAGTACTCATTGGTATTCGGAGTTTGCATCGGTTTGGTAAGTCGGGATGACCCCCTAGCCGAAACAGTGCTCTACCCCCAATGGTATTCGTCCGAGGCGCTACCTAAATAGCTTTCGGGGAGAACCAGCTATCACCGAGTTTGATTAGCCTTTCACCCCTATCCACAAGTCATCCCCTGGCTTTTCAACGACAGTGGGTTCGGTCCTCCAGTTAGTGTTACCCAACCTTCAACCTGCTCATGGATAGATCACCCGGTTTCGGGTCTACACCCAGCAACTAAACGCCCTATTAAGACTCGATTTCTCTACGGCTCCCCTATGCGGTTAACCTTGCTACTGAATGTAAGTCGCTGACCCATTATACAAAAGGTACGCAGTCACCGAACAAGTCGGCTCCCACTGCTTGTATGCATGCGGTTTCAGGATCTATTTCACTCCCCTCACAGGGGTTCTTTTCGCCTTTCCCTCACGGTACTGGTTCACTATCGGTCAGTCAGGAGTATTTAGCCTTGGAGGATGGTCCCCCCATATTCAGACAAGGTTTCACGTGCCCCGCCCTACTCGACATCATCATATAAGCCCTTTCGTGTACAGGACTATCACCCACTATGGTTGCACTTCCCAGAGCATTCCACTAGAACTTATATGACTTAATGGGCTTTTCCCCGTTCGCTCGCCGCTACTGAGGGAATCTCAATTGATTTCTTTTCCTAAGGGTACTGAGATGTTTCACTTCCCCTCGTTCGCCTCGTATGACTATGTATTCATCATACGATACCTGCCTTATGACAGGTGGGTTTCCCCATTCAGAAATCTCCGGATCACAGGATATTTGCCGCCTCCCCGGAGCTTATCGCAGGCTATTACGTCTTTCATCGCCTCTGACTGCCAAGGCATCCACCACATGCACTTAATTACTTGACTATACAACCCCAAACAGTCGATCGTTCCTACAAGTG
>NZ_KB849234.1:371101-498510 GCF_000368045.1 Acinetobacter johnsonii CIP 64.6 | reverse complement strand
CGACTGTTTGGGGTTGTATAGTCAAGTAATTAAGTGCATGTGGTGGATGCCTTGGCAGTCAGAGGCGATGAAAGACGTAATAGCCTGCGATAAGCTCCGGGGAGGCGGCAAATATCCTGTGATCCGGAGATTTCTGAATGGGGAAACCCACCTGTCATAAGGCAGGTATCGTATGATGAATACATAGTCATACGAGGCGAACGAGGGGAAGTGAAACATCTCAGTACCCTTAGGAAAAGAAATCAATTGAGATTCCCTCAGTAGCGGCGAGCGAACGGGGAAAAGCCCATTAAGTCATATAAGTTCTAGTGGAATGCTCTGGGAAGTGCAACCATAGTGGGTGATAGTCCTGTACACGAAAGGGCTTATATGATGATGTCGAGTAGGGCGGGGCACGTGAAACCTTGTCTGAATATGGGGGGACCATCCTCCAAGGCTAAATACTCCTGACTGACCGATAGTGAACCAGTACCGTGAGGGAAAGGCGAAAAGAACCCCTGTGAGGGGAGTGAAATAGATCCTGAAACCGCATGCATACAAGCAGTGGGAGCCAACTTGTGCGGTGACTGCGTACCTTTTGTATAATGGGTCAGCGACTTACATTCAGTAGCAAGGTTAACCGCATAGGGGAGCCGTAGAGAAATCGAGTCTTAATAGGGCGTTTAGTTGCTGGGTGTAGACCCGAAACCGGGTGATCTATCCATGAGCAGGTTGAAGGTTGGGTAACACTAACTGGAGGACCGAACCCACTGTCGTTGAAAAGCCAGGGGATGACTTGTGGATAGGGGGGAAAGGCTAATCAAACTCGGTGATAGCTGGTTCTCCCCGAAAGCTATTTAGGTAGCGCCTCGGACGAATACCATTGGGGGTAGAGCACTGTTTCGGCTAGGGGGTCATCCCGACTTACCAAACCGATGCAAACTCCGAATACCAATGAGTACTATCCGGGAGACAGACTGCGGGTGCTAACGTCCGTAGTCAAGAGGAAAACAATCCAGACCGCCAGCTAAGGCCCCAAAATTATAGTTAAGTGGGAAACGATGTGGGAAGGCATAGACAGCTAGGAGGTTGGCTTAGAAGCAGCCACCCTTTAAAGAAAGCGTAATAGCTCACTAGTCGAGTCGGCCTGCGCGGAAGATGTAACGGGGCTAAAACTATATGCCGAAGCTGCGGATTTGCAATTTATTGCAAGTGGTAGGGGAGCGTTCTGTAAGCCGATGAAGGTGTATTGAGAAGTATGCTGGAGGTATCAGAAGTGCGAATGCTGACGTGAGTAACGACAATGCGAGTGAAAAACTCGCACGCTGAAAGACCAAGGGTTCCAGTCCAACGTTAATCGGGGCTGGGTGAGTCGACCCCTAAGGCGAGGCCGAGAGGCGTAGTCGATGGGAAATTGGTTAATATTCCAATACTTCTATGTAATGCGATGAGAGGACGGAGAAGGTTAAGTCAGCCTGGCGTTGGTTGTCCAGGTGGAAGGTTGTAGGCATGTATCTTAGGCAAATCCGGGGTACTCTATGCTGAGAACTGATAGCAAGCTGTACTTGTACAGTGAAGTGGCTGATACCATGCTTCCAGGAAAAGTCTCTAAGCTTCAGTTACATAGGAATCGTACCCGAAACCGACACAGGTGGTCAGGTCGAGTAGACCAAAGCGCTTGAGAGAACTCTGCTGAAGGAACTAGGCAAAATGGTACCGTAACTTCGGGAGAAGGTACGCTGCCGACGGTGATAGGATTTACTCCTTGAGCTATTGGCAGCCACAGAAACCAGGCCCCTGCAACTGTTTATTAAAAACATAGCACTCTGCAAACACGAAAGTGGACGTATAGGGTGTGATGCCTGCCCGGTGCTGGAAGGTTAATTGATGGGGTTAGCGTAAGCGAAGCTCTTGATCGAAGCCCCAGTAAACGGCGGCCGTAACTATAACGGTCCTAAGGTAGCGAAATTCCTTGTCGGGTAAGTTCCGACCTGCACGAATGGCATAATGATGGGGGCGCTGTCTCCAGCAGAGACTCAGTGAAATCGAATTCGCCGTGAAGATGCGGTGTACCCGCGGCTAGACGGAAAGACCCCGTGAACCTTTACTGCAGCTTGACATTGAACTTTGATCTTACTTGTGTAGGATAGGTGGGAGGCTTTGAAGCCGAGACGCTAGTTTCGGTGGAGCCAATCTTGAAATACCACCCTGGTAATATTGAGGTTCTAACTCTGTCCCGTTATCCGGGACGAGGACCATGTCTGGTGGGTAGTTTGACTGGGGCGGTCTCCTCCTAAAGAGTAACGGAGGAGTACGAAGGTGCGCTCAGCGTGGTCGGAAATCACGCGTAGAGTATAAAGGCAAAAGCGCGCTTAACTGCGAGACCCACAAGTCGAGCAGGTACGAAAGTAGGTCTTAGTGATCCGGTGGTTCTGTATGGAAGGGCCATCGCTCAACGGATAAAAGGTACTCTGGGGATAACAGGCTGATACCGCCCAAGAGTTCATATCGACGGCGGTGTTTGGCACCTCGATGTCGGCTCATCTCATCCTGGGGCTGAAGCAGGTCCCAAGGGTATGGCTGTTCGCCATTTAAAGAGGTACGCGAGCTGGGTTTAGAACGTCGTGAGACAGTTCGGTCCCTATCTACCGTGGGCGTTGGAAATTTGAGAGGATCTGCTCCTAGTACGAGAGGACCAGAGTGGACGAACCTCTGGTGTACCGGTTGTGACGCCAGTCGCATCGCCGGGTAGCTATGTTCGGAAGGGATAACCGCTGAAAGCATCTAAGCGGGAAGCCTACCTCAAGATAAGATTTCCCTAGGACTTTATGTCCTCTAAAGAGCCGTTGAAGACTACGACGTTGATAGGTTGGATGTGGAAGCATAGTGATATGTGAAGCTGACCAATACTAATTGCTCGTGAGGCTTGACTATACAACACCCAAACAGTTGGTGTTGTGGTTCAAATCACTGCAAACAACTTGATTTAGTTATAAAGCTAGATAAAATATCCAACTCAAATATACCTGTTAATAACTCATTTGATGAAAGTTAGGCATACACAATGTGTAAATAAGACCCAACGAATAGTCATAAACAGTTGTGCTGGCGACAATAGCAAGAGTGAACCACCTGATCCCTTCCCGAACTCAGAAGTGAAACCTCTTAGCGCTGATGGTAGTGTGGAGTTATCCATGTGAGAGTAAGTCATCGCCAGCTCATTAATTCAAAATCCCCCTCCGCTTAAAGCAGAGGGGGATTTTTTTATAGGTGAAATAATAAACGAATCAATCGTCTAATTGAGGTTTAGGATAGGTTTCTACATACTGATTTACTTATTTATCGATCATGACATTTAATCTATCTAACATTTTTTATTTTTAGATTTTTAAAAATATTGAATAGTCGATCAAATGTTCATAGTTTGTTAGCAATATCTTTAAATGGAATAATGAGTATGTCTAATAAAATTCAATATCAACTGAAAAAACTTCCTTTAATCTCATGTGCGTTGTTGAGCTTTTGGGCAAGTACATGCTGTATCTAATGATCAGGTCAAACATCTGGTTGAGTCAGAAAAAAAGAATTATTTAAATACTCTAGAGGCTTTAGTCAATATTGAGTCGGGGAGTAAAGATCTTGTCGGCGTGAATAAGATCGCTAAATATGTCGCCGAACAATTAAAAACGACAGGTGCTGAGGTCAGTATTGTAGAAGCTAAAGATATATATCGTATGGATGATACGCCCCAACAGACTGGTCCAATGGTAAAAGCTGTTTTAAAGGGTAAAGGCAGCAGTAAAATTATGCTAATTGCTCATATGGATACGGTGTATTTAACTGGAATGTTGAAAGACCAACCTTTTAAAATGGAAGGAGATAAAGTTTTTGGCCTTGGAATTTTAGATGATAAACAGGGAGTTGCTGCGATTATTCATACGCTTGATCTTTTGAAAAAGTTGAATTATCAAGATTATGGCACGATCACAGTCTTACTTAACTCCGATGAGGAGATCAGTTCGCCAGGTTCACGCAAACTGATTACTGAAACTGCACAAGACCAAGATGTAGTTTTGTCATTTGAAGGTGGTGGTAAAGATGGTAGTTTACGATTAGCTACCAGTGGGATTGGTGCAGCATATTTAGAGGTTCACGGGAAATCTGCACATGCAGGGGTTAAGCCTGAAGCAGGCATAAATGCACTGACAGAATTATCACATCAAATCTTACAGTTACAAGATTTATCGAATCCTAAAACAGGGTTGAAATTAAACTGGACTGTAGCGAGTGCAGGTAAAGTGCGTAACGTGATTCCAGACCTTGCGACTGCACAAGCAGATGTTCGTGCTTTGCAAGTTAAAGATTTTCAGCAAGTGGAACGTGTATTACAGGAAAGGATTAAACATAAAAAGTTAGCTGATAGTGAAGTTAAGTTAAAGTTTGAAATGCGTCGCCCACCTTTAATGGCAAATCCACAGGCAAAAAAAATTGGCTGAACAAGCACAGCTTATTTACAAAACTGATTTTAACTTACCAATGAAGGTCTTAGCTGAAGCAACAGGTGGTGGTACAGATGCCGCATTTGCTGGCTTAAATTCGAAAGCAGCGATTTTAGAAGGCATGGGCTTATCTGGTGATGGTGCACATTCGAATAATGCTGAATATATTCTGGTCGAAAGTATTGTGCCGCGTTTATATTTAGCGACAAAGTTGATTATGGACTTATCGACCGCTCAAAAATAATAAAGTTGGTGTGAAAGAACTCAACTGATTTGAGTTTTTACATGATGAAAGATGGTGTTTATTTTTATCAGCATCTTTCATTAATCTAAATATCAGAATCTTAAAAGGAAATGGGTGAGATCTTAAATAAAAATGCCATAAAGTGAGGGATAGTCTGAGAGATCGGCATAGCTATAGTTGATGTTAATTTTTCATTCTTTGCTGCGTAATTCAGCGGAATCTGTTGGGTTTCAGTGTAGTGTTTATTGTCCCAAGTGACTGGACATTGGTCTTTATTCTTTAAGGAATGAAGGGTCAGCTTTTGTCTCTTCACTGTCGAATTGTTTCTTTTTAAATAAAACTTCGGAATTACGTTTGCATAAAAAAATAAATGATAACGTGCTGTATATGATGCTTTTTTAACCAAGCAAGCTGAATGTAATTCATGGTAAAATGATCGGCTTTCATCTTTGATCTTTATTTGAGATCTTTCATCTGCCAGCCGAGAATTGCTAGCCATGTCTACTGCTTATACTATGCAGACCGCGCCTAAAGCGTTGTTTGATTACGACAAATATTGGGCGTCATGTTTTGAACCTGCGCCATTTTTGCCGATGTCGCGCGAGGAAATGGACCAACTCGGTTGGGATAGTTGTGACTTTATTTTGGTCTGTGGTGATGCGTATATCGACCATCCATCATTTTGTTCGGGTATTATTGGCCGTACGTTAGAAGCACAAGGTTTCCGTGTCGGGATTATTGCACAACCTGATTGGACTAATGTTGAAGCATTCCGCGTTTTGGGTAAGCCAAATATCGCTTGGGGTGTGACTGCTGGGAACATGGATTCGATGATCAACCGTTATACGGCAGATCGTAAAATCCGTTCTGATGATGCCTATTCACCAGATAATTTACCCAATAAACGTCCAGACCGTGCAGCAACCGTATATTGCCAACGTGTGCGTGAAGCATTTCCAGATGTACCTGTATTGTTAGGTGGAATTGAAGCGTCTTTACGTCGTATTGCACATTATGACTATTGGTCAGACAAAGTTCGTCGTTCAGTGTTGATGGACTCAAAAGCCGATCTTTTGATGTATGGTAATGGTGAGCGTTCAATTACTGAAGTGATGCATCGCTTAGCCAAAGGCGAAAAAATTCACGAAATTACCGATGTTCGCGGCACGGCATTTATCGTGAATAAATTAAACCGTCCATCTAAAGCCAAGTTTGTGGAAATCGCATCGAATGATGTGGATACCATTGGCCGTGTCGATCCGATTATCAATCCTTATGTGATGACTGAAGATTTAGATGGCTGTGAAATTGAAAAAGATAAGGGTAATTCTTTAACCCAATATCAAAATTTCCAAAAAGAAATTGTGACAAATCAAATTGTTCGTGAAGGGGATCAACTCGATCCTGATACACAAATTGTGCAATTACAGCCGTCTTCAAAGGCAATTAAACATAAATTACCGCCGCGTGAGCTGGCTGTGATTCGTTTGCCTGCATTTGAAGCGGTGGCAGATGATCCCGTTTTATATGCACATGCCAACCGTATTTTGCACCTTGAAACCAATCCGGGAAATGCGCGTGCTTTGGTACAAAAGCATGGCGAGCGTGATGTCTGGTTAAATGCTCCACCGATTCCGTTAACGACGGAAGAAATGGACTATGTGTTTGATTTACCTTATGCACGTCTACCGCATCCTGTCTATGCTGATGCGCGTTTCCCTGCATTTGACATGATCAAATTTTCGGTCAACATTATGCGTGGCTGTTTTGGCGGTTGTACCTTCTGTTCGATTACAGAACATGAAGGACGCATCATTCAAAACCGTTCAGAAGAATCAATTTTACGTGAAGTTGAAAAGATTCGTGATACTGCACCGGGTTTTACCGGCATTATTTCTGACTTAGGCGGCCCAACTGCAAATATGTACCGTTTGCATTGTAAAGACCCTGAAATTGAAAAGAACTGTCGTAAACCATCCTGTGTGTATCCGGGCGTATGTCAAAACTTGCATACCGATCATGCACCTTTAACGCAGTTATATCGTAAAGCACGCGCTATTAAAGGCATCAAAAAGATCCTAATTGGCTCAGGTTTACGCTATGACTTAGCGGTGTTAAACCCTGAATATGTCAAAGAATTGGTGCAGCATCATGTCGGTGGTTATTTAAAAATTGCGCCTGAACATACCGAAAAAGGTCCGTTGTCTAAGATGATGAAACCAGGCATCGGGACCTATGATCGTTTCAAGCAAATGTTTGATCGTTTCAGTAAGGAAGCAGGTAAAGAACAGTATCTGATTCCGTACTTTATTGCAGCGCATCCGGGTACGACCGAATATGACATGATGAATTTGGCGATTTGGCTGAAGAAAAATGGTTTCCGTGCCGATCAGGTACAGACTTTCTATCCATCACCAATGGCCACAGCGACCACCATGTATCACACGGGTAAAAACCCATTAGCCAAAGTGGCGCGATATACTGAAGATGTGGATATTGTGAAAGGTGAGAAGCGTCGTCGTCTGCACAAAGCCTTTTTGCGTTATCATGATCCAAACAACTGGCCATTATTACGTGAAGCTTTAAAGGAGATGGGCCGCCAAGATTTGATTGGCAACTCGAAACAGCATTTGATTCCAACCTATCAACCGCAAGGGACAGAAGGTCAGTATCAGTCTGCTCGGAAGAAAAACTCAACCGTGGATGGCGATTCGCAAAAACGTAATGGTGATAGCCGTAACCAACAAGCGAAAAATCAATCTCGTCCATCAAATACCAAGAAGCGTCCTGAACGTGGTCAGATTTTAACGCAGCATACAGGTTTGCCGCCGCGTGAAACAGGTGACGCCAAGAAGCCATTTGGACATTCAAAGTCAAAACCAAAGTCTAAGTCACGTGCTTAATGGCAATTGAATATAAAAAAGGATGCTACGGCATCCTTTTTTAGGATCGATCTTTTTTATTGCGTTAGAAAAATAGCTCAAAGATTGGCTTTTCTGCCATCCGTCGGGAAAATTGGGTCAATCCGAAGAATCATATTGCACGTGAATGAATCACTCTATTACAGTGTAGATAGGCTACAGAGCCAAAATGTCATTCGGATTAAAACAAAGCGTGTTACAACGGATGACATTGCAAAAAATTGTTTAGTTTTATCAGCGTTTGTTTGATTTTAGCTTTAGTTTTTTTATTGCGTGGTTTGGGTAAATGGTCAGTAGGTTATACTGATCGGATAAAAATCGGTGTGATACCGAAAATTATAATAAAGATGAAAAGGATACAAATATGACAACTTATATGGTAATTGGTAGCGTGTTGTTGATACTGGTCATGATTTTAGCGAGTAAAGCGTTGATCCCTAAGACCAAGCAGCAAGATAGTGCATTAAGACAACGTGCTATTTTTAGTATGCATGAGCAACTGACTTATACTCGTTTGAAAGAAATTTTACCGCATCATACTGTGCTGGCGCATGTATCTTATGATGCCTTACTCACGACAAAATTTTCACGTACACGAAACAAATACCGCAATTTGGTGGCTGATTTTGTGATTATGGATAGTGCACAACAAGTTTTGGCAGTGGTTGCTTTAGAAGATCCGCTTTCATTGAAACGTCCACAAAAGGCACAGTTTCAGGATGCGATCCTCGATATGGCTGGCTATAAAGTGATTCGTTATGAAGAAGTGCCTGACTATCATCAGTTACGTGAAGATTTTTATGGCGATCTTTATGCTTCGTCGCGTTTGACTAAAGATACGCGTGTAGCCAAAAAATATGATTACTATAATGCAGCACAAACTCGAAAATTACGTCTGATCGGCTAACTGAATCTCAGCACGTATCATAAAAACATGAAAACTCATGTTTTTATGATGAGTGTATTTTTTATGCAGGTTTCACTGCAACAACGGTTAACTCTACCAATACTCGTGGATCATAAAGTTTAGCTTCAACACAGGTACGTGGTAAGGCATCAATGTCTGCAACCCAAGCGTCCCATACTTCATTGAAAGCGGCATAGTCATTTTCAATGTCTTTTAAATAAATCGTTACCGATAAGATATGGCTTTTATCTGTGCCTGCATCAGCTAAAAATTGGTCAATCATGTCGAATGTTTGTTGGGTTTGACCTTTAATATCGAGATCAAAGTCAGACGCCAGTTGACCTGCCAAATGAACGAGATTGCCAGCAATCGCAACTTCAGAAAAACGATTTGAGACATGCAAACGTTGAACCGTCATGATGTATGCATCCTGTGTGATGAGTATAAAAATAGAACATAAAAAGTAGTTCAATAGCCTACCACAAACTCATGTATGACAGATGGCTACGATGTTGGCTTTCAATCAGATGCAGAATTTTACAGCGTGAAGGATCAAATCTATTTCTGTAGGTAAAGTGAACAGAGGGAGATAAATGGATAGTTGATATCAATATATCGACGTGGGAATTACAAAAGATGAAGGAACAGGATCAATAGGGAAATCTTTTACAGGCTTTATAAAAGTATTTTTTGGAGGAGTAAATTATTCTGATGCTACTAGAGCGCTGCTCTGTAATATAGAGGGGGAATACCATGATAAATATCAGAGATGTCCTGTAATCTTCGGATTTGATCGTCACGCCAATCACAGGACGTATGCTAAAAGTAAAGGTAAGTTTTAGCATCTCAGCGGTTACATGGATAAATGCAGCGCGTCATTAGATTACTCTAAAAACACAGTTTGTGAATGCTAATTTGCATTATTTTTGTTCTTTTGGTTAAAAAGTGACTGATTGAGCATTCAGTCAGACCATAAAGAGAGCTGGGGTAAAGGCTCTTGAGTCGAAAGTGCATAGACCCCAACACCGATAAGACGAAATTGTTGATCCGGTGTGATTTGCATTTCTTTGAGTAAGATATCTAAGGTCATTTGCAGTTCAGTTTGATGCTTTAATGGCATTTTGAAGCTTTTACTGTGCTGTAGGGTTTGAAAGTTTTTCAGTTTCATTTTGACGGTGACACCGCGGGCATACAGTTGCTTTTTCTCTAAGCTTTGCCAGACTTGCGCAATCAACTTGGGCCAAAATGGGAGACATTGTTCAATGGTTAAGTCATCATCAAAAGTGGTTTCTTTTGAAATTTGCTGACGTTCTCGTTCCGCTTGTACAGGGCGCTCATCAATCCCTTGTGCATAGAGATAGAGCTGTTTGCCATATTTGCCAAAATGATGAATTAGGACATTTTCATCCACATGCTGTAAATCACCTAAAGTTTCAAGTTTGAGCGCATGTAATTTTTCTTGCATGACTTTACCCACTCCGGGGATTTTTTTAAGCGGCAAGTGCTGAATAAATTGCTGAACTTGTGAGGGTTTAATCACGCAGATACCATTGGGTTTATTCCAGTCCGAAGCAACTTTGGCTAGAAACTTATTCGGTGCTACACCCGCAGAGGCGGTCAGTCCTGTGCTTTGAAAAATATCAGCGCGGATGCGTTCAGCGACTTCTGTGGCACTGGCCAGTTGTTGTAAATTTTCCGTTACATCTAAATAAGCTTCATCTAAGGAAAGCGGTTCAATGAGTGTGGTATAACGCTGAAAAATTGTATGAATTTGCTCTGAGACTGCACGGTATTTAGAGAAATTAGGTTCAATTACTATCACTTGAGGGCAGCATTTTTTGGCTTGAGTCATCGACATGGCAGAGCGGAGTCCGTAGCGACGTGCAGGGTAGGATGCGGCTGCAATGACGGCACGAGGATGGTGTGAAGAAATCACCACAGGTAAATGCTTTAAGTCGGGACGATCAAGTAACTCCACCGAGGCATAGAAGGCATCCATGTCGATGTGAATGATTTTTCGCATGCTGAATTTTAATGTTGAAACCTAAGTCAGTATTGCACTATTCAGATCGATTGCGTAGTCCTGCATACGGCATAAGTGACATAGTTTGACTTGGTATTTTTGTATTTGAACTTCAACGATGAGCTTGAACTGCTTTACTTGATCGGTAAGTTTTGCGGCAGTTGATAAAGCCCTTGGCGCTCTAAAAAACTGATCCAATCTTGCTCTGAGCCTTGAAATACATTGAGATCCACCAAGGTTGGTATACCTTTAATTTGACCTTGGCTAGTGTGTTGCCAAAAGGTCCATTTCGGATTGCCTTTGAGCTCAGGCTGGCCTTGATATTCACGAATCCAAAGGGGAGTTTTTTTAAATTTATCAACCAAAACAATATTATAAAATGCTTTAGATGTATAAAAAATGGGTTGCAAACCATAGTGTTTATACAGTTGGTCGTGCATGACCTGAATTTCTTTGAGCAGCTGTTCTCTGGTATAGGTGTTGATACAGTTGCTGTCATATTCCAAATCAATTACAGGCGGCAAACTATCGGTTTTCTTCGGTACAGTTTCGATAAAGTTCTGCGCCTGAATCTGGCCATCACGGCATAAACGATAAAAATGATAAGCCCCGACCAAAAAGCCTTGTTCACGAGCTTTGAGCCAATTGTCCTGAAATTTACGGTCTTTGAAATCGCCCCCTTCGGTGGCTTTTAAATAAACGAATTTAAACTCTTGGGGAGAAATGGATTGCCATTGGATGTCGCCCTGATGATGAGACACATCAAAGCCTTTTACCGGATACTCTTGGGCAGATGCGACATTGTTCTGCAAGAAAAAATAGGTGATCCCCAGTCCGACACTTAGCATCACTACACAGGCAAGTATGTAATAGGGATAGGAGGTTTTTGACGGCGTGGAAACTTTTTTTCTTGCGGACATGCTTTTGCAGGTATTGGTTTTTAGCTCATCATCATAGCTCGAATTTGCGGAACTGACCATGATGATTATGGTCAGTAAATGGCAGTACTTCGTATCTGTTATTCATCCACTGTATCTTTGGGGATGTACCAGAAAATGGCTGCGGTAATTAGGTTAATACAGCCCAAAACAATTAAGGTGTTATGGAATGCCATGACGATGTGATCTGTGCCCCAATATGCCGTAAAGACATTAACCAAAGTACCTGCCAGAGCCACACCAATACTCATCGACACCATCATGATCATCGACAAGAAACTGTTGCCACTGCTGGCATCTTGTTGTGGCAGATCTTTCAGCGTGAGGGTATTCATAGATACAAATTGCAGTGAGTTCAGCATACCAAAAACAAAGAAATGCAGCGCGCGCAGCCAGGTTGGGGTGTCTGCGGTATTGAGGGCAAAACTGGCGATACATACACCGACCAATAAGGTGTTAACCAAAAGCACATGGCGATAACCAAAGCGCTGAATCAAGTGACGAATGATGGGTTTAGATGCCAGTGAACCCAACACTGTCGGAATCATCAAAAGCCCCGTCACAAAGGGTTCAAAACCGAAAGCCACTTGTAACATGAGTGGCATCAAAAAAGGCATGGCATTGCCACCGAGGCGAGCAAAGAAGTTACCTAAAATACCCACCGCATAAATGCGGTTACGAAACAGTTTACTGCGGAATAATGCATTTTGATGGGTATGTGCATGATAGGCATACCAAAGCGCAGCTACTAAGCTCAGTACAATCAGCCCCATACTCCACCATAAAGTCAGGTGCGGACTGGCAAAATTTTCAATCCCTAGAGATAGTCCTGCCATGGTGATCACCAACAGGATAAAACCCCAAAAGTCAAAACGCGGTACATTCTGCTCAGTGACATTCGGCATGGCTTTAAAGCTAATCAGGACACCTAACAACCCCATGGGGAGGTTAATCAGGAAAATCCAATGCCATGTACTGACTTCGACCAACCAGCCCCCGAGTGTTGGACCGATCAGTGGGCCAATCAGTCCCGCGAGACTCATTAAACTCATGGCTGATAAGAACTGCGTCCGCGGAATGACTTTGAGCATGGCTAAACGGCCAACAGGGAGCAATAATGCACCACCGATGCCTTGTAGCACGCGATAGAACAACAACTCATTTAAGCTTTCAGAAAAGCCACAGCCCAGTGAGGCAAGGGTAAAAATGATGATGGCACTGAAATAGGTATTGCGCACCCCAAAACGGTCAGCGAGCCAGCCACTCAAGGGAATACAGGCAGCAACGGCAAGCACATAGGCCACCACCACGCTATGCATTTGGAGCGGGTCTTCATTCAGACTGGCTGCCATAGCCGGTAGAGCGGTATTCACAATGGTGGTATCTAAGCCTTGCATAAAAAAGCCAATCGAAACCAGAAGTACCAAAAGACGGTACTCAGGAGCGAGTGCTTGATGGGTCGGCGTTTGGTTCATAGATACAATAAAGTGAAATTTTTAAACAGTTTAGCTTAATTTAAGTTGGACTGTTGTTGCGAATGTGCATTTATCACATGCCATCAAATTGACATCTCTACGTCATGTGTTTGCAACGCGTACGTCATACATTGGTTAAATTTGAACCGATATTTAGATCATGATGAATAAAACTTATAGTGCCGTTTTTTTAGCATGCATGGGGTTGGGCTTAGTAGGATGTAATGACAGTGATGATGCGCAAACCATCACATCACCGCCTGTGGTAGAGGAAGCCACGCCGAATAGTATTGAACTGGTTCATCTTGCAAGTTATGAGTCGGGAATATTTGGACAGAGTGCAGCTGAAATCCCCGCCTATGATGCTGCGAGTAAGCGTCTGTTCGTGGTGAATGCACAAAAAGGCATGGTCGATGTTTTAGATTTCTCCCAACCAGCGCAGCCGACATATATCCAATCTTTGGATGCCAAAACTTATTTAGCCAATTCCGAAGTGAATAGTGTCGCGGTGCATAATGGCATCGTGGCACTGGCGGTTCAGGCTGAGGATAAAACCCAAACGGGTATTGTGGCTTTCTTTAAAGCACAGGATCTCTCTTTTATCAGCCAAGTCAACGTGGGGGCTTTGCCAGATATGTTGACCTTCACGCCTGATGGTCGAAAAGTACTGGTAGCGAATGAAGCGGAACCGAATGAAGGGTATCAAGTCGATCCTGAAGGTTCGGTCAGCATTATTGATATTTCAGATATTCAAAAACCAACAGCAACTATTGCGGGCTTCCACGCATGGAATGACCGTAAACAAGACTTATTAGATGTAGGCATTCGTATTTTTGGCCCAGACATCAGTCAATACTCAAATGTAGCGACCGCAGGTATTCAAACGACCACAGTTGCACAAGACCTAGAGCCTGAGTACATCGCAGTCAGTGCTGATGGTAAAAAAGCATGGGTTAGTTTGCAAGAAAACAATGCGATTGGGGTTTTAGACTTAGCAAAAAATCAATTTGTTGATCTTTTCCCGATGGGCTACAAGGACCATAGTTTGCCTGAAAATGCCTTGGATGGAAGTGACCGTGACTGTGCTATTGGTCAAGACTCTTTGGGACGTAGTATTACAGAATGTGCAAAAGATGCAGGCATGATTAATATTCGCTCTTGGCCGGGGCTATATGGCATGTATATGCCCGATGCCATTGCACAATATCAAGCCAATGGCAAAACCTATTTGGTCACAGCCAATGAGGGGGATGCCCGTGAATGGCTAAGCGATGAAGCCAAATACTTTGAAGGCGGGGACTTAAATGCTGGTTATGCTGAAGAGATACGCATCAAACATTTGTTTAAAAAAGCAGGCTTTGACGCCAAAGGTGATTATGCCGCGCATTTACGTCAGCTTGCACCGGGCGTAAAAGGGGCGAAATTAAACCCAGAGGTGTTTAAACCTTGTCAAACGGCTGATGCAACAGAAGTCTGCGCGGATAATTTAATTAAAGACTCACAAATTGGACGTTTGACCATTAGTTGGACGCAAGGTTATCAAAAAGATCCACTAACAGGTCTGCCGAAGTTGGATGAAAATGGTCGTCTGACTTATGACAAATTATATGCCTATGGTGGCCGTTCGGTGAGTATTGTCGACCCTGAAACCAAGCAGATTGTATGGGACTCGGGGAGTGAGTTTGAGCGAAAAATTGCGGAGTTGTTTCCACATCAATTTAATAGCAATCATGAAGCATTTAAATTTGATGACCGTAGTGACAATAAAGGCCCTGAACCTGAAGGCGTGACATTGGGTAAAATTGGTGCAAAGACCTTTGCCTTTATTGGACTTGAGCGTGCCAGTGGCATCATGGTGTATGACATTAGCAACCCGAATCAGGCTAAATTTGTTCAGTATCTGAACCATCGCAATACCAATGAAACAGAAGTCACGAAGCAAGGTGACTTAGGCCCAGAAGGTTTGATTTTCATCGCGGCGAAGAATTCACCCAATGGTCGCCCGCTGTTGGTGGTGGGAAATGAAGTCAGTGGTAGTACAGCGGTTTATGAAGTCAAACTCAATTAAAAAAACTGAGTTTTGACTTTGAAAAAAGAGCACTACGGTGTTCTTTTTTATGGCGCTACAAAAAATATATGACAAGGATGTCATGAAAATGAAATAAAACCGTCATAATCTTTGGCAAACGTCCAAGGGCACTGTCTTGGAATAAATTATTCAAAAGGTTGGTTTTATGACAATCGAAATTTTGATGGTGATAGGCTTTTGTTTAGCCGCTTATTCTATCGTCGGAAATGATGTGCCACAGACATTAGGTACGTTTATTTCATCCAATGCACATCGTCCATGGTGGGTGCTTTGGCTCTTTATCAGCACCATTTTGGTGGTGGTGTTGATTTATGGTTGGTATGCATCCGGTGTGGGGGATGCATCATATGGTCGTTTAGAAACGATCCCTTTTCCTGAGGGTGGGGTCACGTGGCTCTATATTGTGCCACCGATTTTACTGTTATTTTTAACCAAATACGGAATTCCCGTCAGTACCACTTTCTTAGTCTTAACCATTTTCTCGCCTGCAAGTTTAGGCTCGATGATGGTGAAATCGATGATGGGCTATGCGGTGGCCTTTGTGGTTGCGATTATTGTCTATCGTTTTGTAATGCGCCAAGTCGCGAAGTATTTTGCGAAAACCCGTAATCAAGAACCATCGCATATTTGGATTGGGCTACAGTGGGTCTCTACGGCTTTTCTGTGGAGTCAGTGGCTGATTCAAGATTTGGCCAATATTTTCGTCTATGTACCCCGTCAAGTGCCGTTTTCATTTTTACTGTTTGCCATCACGGTCTTTGTGGTGTTGTTGGCGGTGATTTTGTACCAACGCGGCGGTGCGATTCAGAAGATTGTCGATACCAAAACAGGTGTCACCGATATTCGTGCAGCGACTATTATTGACTTTATGTATGCCCTGATTTTGTTGGTCTTCAAAGAGTGGAGCAATATTCCAATGAGTACCACATGGGTATTCTTAGGTTTACTTGCAGGTCGTGAGTTTGCAATGTCGATGATTTTTGATGAAGTGAACAAACACCGCACTTCGCGTAACGTCAGTAAAGATGCGATGAAATTGATGTTTGGCTTAGCCATGTCAGTGATTTTGGCGACCACACTGCCGTGGTTCTATAACTTTGTCACCCATTATGGACAATAACCGCACATGTTAAAAAAGCGAGCCCTTAGGCTCGCTTTTTTATGGCATTAAGAACAGGATTTAAATGGCAAAGTGCGCTGGGCTGCCGAGGTTGGCAATGGCTGAATAAATCTGTTCAGCATGGTTGCATACAATTACTTTTGCACGGTGCTGTGGCGGTAGAAAACCTTCTTCTACTGCATGATCCAACTGTGTAATCAGTGCGTCATAGAAACCATTGACGTTATAAATCATCATCGGTTTTTGGTGTTGGTTCAGTTGCCCCCAGGTTGCCACCTCTAAAATTTCTTCAAAAGTGCCTAAACCACCGGGTAGTGCGACAAAGGCGCTTGCACGTTCGGCCATTAAGGCTTTGCGCTCATGCATGGTTTGTACAACATGTAATTCGGTCAGTTGGTGATGCGCAATTTCATAATCCAGCATAAATTCTGGAATGACGCCGACTGCTTCACCGCCGTGGCTAATCATGGCATCGGCCACTTGTCCCATGAGGCCAATGCTGGCCCCCCCATAAACCAGACCAAAACCCTGTTTAGCTAAACCTTGTGCCAGCGCAATCGCTTTTTCTTGATAAATCGGTTTATTGCCTGAACGAGAACCGCAGTAAAGTGCGATCAGAGGTTGAGTGGTTTGAACATTTACTTCAGTGTTGAGAGAAGATATTTTTAATTCACTATTCATGGCGTATGTTTTTACCTTTTGCTTTATCTACTTTTTCTTTCTTAGTTTAAGCAAGAAATGTGACGGCAAGCTGTATTTAATCTAACAATCGGGTAATAATTTGTTAAATCTTTTAAAACAGTGCGCTTTTGAAAAAAAGATGAATTTCATGTAGATCTTGCCTATACTTATTTCCTGTTTTACAACACAAGAACGAACATGGGTAGTGGTAGTTGTCGCTCAAGACATCTTCAGTTTTCCGAAAAAAAAATACAGCCATTGGTGCTGAATCTTCCTTTTCATCCGCTTAAGTTGCGTTATGCACCATATATTTCCCCTCGACAGGAGCAGATCACATGATATTTGAATGGATGTCTGATCCTTCTGCATGGGTGGGGTTACTCACTCTAGTGGTGCTGGAAATCGTGCTGGGGATTGATAACTTGGTTTTTATTGCGATTTTGGCGGAGAAACTTCCACCAGAACAACGTAATACGGCTCGAGTAGTTGGTTTGATCCTTGCACTCTTAATGCGTTTGGTGCTGTTGGCCTCAATTGCTTGGGTGGTGACACTGACCGAGCCGCTGTTCCATATCTTCGATCATCCTTTCTCAGGACGGGATTTGATTCTTCTGTTTGGTGGGGTGTTCTTACTGTTTAAAGGCACCATGGAACTGCATGAACGTATTGACGCCAAAGTGGTTCAGAAAGAAGAAAGTCCAGCCAATGCTGTGTTTTGGATGGTGATCGTTCAGATTGTGGTTTTGGATGCTGTGTTTTCCTTAGACTCGGTGATTACCGCAGTCGGTATGGTTAAACACCTGTCTGTGATGATGATTGCGGTGGTTATTGCCGTCGGCATTATGCTGTGGGCATCGAAAGCCTTAATGGAATTCGTCAACAAACATCCGACCGTGGTGATTTTGTGTCTCGGCTTCTTGATGATGATCGGTTTCTCATTGATTGTAGAAGGCTTTGGTTTCCATATTCCAAAAGGTTACTTATATGCCGCGATTGGTTTCTCGGTGATTGTTGAATTCATCAACCAAACCATGCGCCGTAATCAAGAAAAAATGGTCACCACCACAGATCTTCGCTATAAAACTGCATCTGCGGTGCTGCGAATGTTGGGCGGTAAAAGTAGTGATCATGCCTCTGAGCCTGAAGATGTACTGGCAACTCGCGCCTATGCGGATGAAGTGTTTGATCCTGAAAATGGGGTTTATCATAGTGTCTTGGTGCAAGGGGTGCTGGGTTTGTCCGAGCGTCCTGTGAAGTCCGTGATGACCCCACGTCCAGAGTTGGAGTGGATTGATTTAGAGGATGAAGAAGCCTCAATCAAGTCACAACTACTCAGTATTACGCATTCACGTTTAATTGTGGCACGGGGCGAGTTAGACAACATCGCAGGTGTGGTGCTGACCCATAAAGTTTTAAACGAATATATCGAAACTGGTGTACTCGATTTTGATAAACATTTACGTGAACCTGTGATTGTGCATGAAAATGCGCAAGTCCTGATGGTGATGGAGCAATTGCGTCAAGCACCGTTGCAAATGGCTTTGGTCTTGAATGAATATGGCTCGATTGAAGGGATTGCCACACCGATTGACGTATTAGAGGCGATTGCAGGGGAGTTCCCTGATGAAGATGCTGAAGATAATGTGGCTGAAAGTTTAGAAGATGGTAGCCTGATGCTCGATGGCTCAACCGATATTCGCCATGTGTCGTTATTGTTGGATCGTGATTTGGTCGATGAGTCTGATCAGTACTCAACCTTGTCTGGCTATATCCTATTCCATTTAGGCCGTTTACCTGAAAATGGCTCTAGCCTTGAAGCAGATGGCTGTATTTTTGAAGTGGTGACGATGGATGGGCACAAAATTGAAAAAGTGCATGTGATTCCAAAATCGGATCTGCACAAGGAATCATCTTAAAACAAACCTTAATCTGTTTTGAACAGGTTAAAATAGCTCGCAATGTCGAGCTATTTTTTATGGAAAAATCATGAGTAATGTTGAGTGTCCGTGTGGGCAGGGTGAATATGAAAAGTGCTGTCAGCCTTTGCACTTGGGACAAAGCCGTGCGCAGAGTGCTGCTCAACTTATGCGCTCACGTTATAGTGCTTTTGCTAAACAGAAAATTGATTACATTGTACAAACCACAGCGTTGGGGCAGCAACAGGCTCTAGATGTTGCAGCAATTGCAGAGTGGAGTCGAAGCAACCAATGGGTGAAGTTAGACGTCGTGCAGGCCAATGAAAAACTCGATAAAAACCATGCCATGGTCGAGTTCAAAGCCTATTATCATGATGGCAAATCGCCACAGATACATCATGAAATTTCACATTTTGTGAAACATGCCGAGGCATGGTATTTTTTAGATCCAACCACTGAAATGCAAATCACCATGAAACAAGCGTGCATCTGCGGTTCAGGGAAAAAATTTAAACAATGTTGTGCACAATTTTTATAATTTTAAGCAAATTTGGCTTAGAATAGCGCGCATCAATTAGCCTATATGGAATCCAGGCGATGTTACTCACTATTATTTATATTATAGCGATCACAGCAGAGGCAATGACAGGTGCACTGTCGGCGGGTCGGCGTAGTATGGATTGGTTTGGTGTGGTGATTATTGCCTGTGTCACAGCACTGGGTGGCGGTTCTGTCCGCGATGTGTTGTTGGGACATTATCCGTTGACTTGGGTCAAGCATCCTGAATATTTGATGCTGACCTGTTTTGCCGCTTTTATGACGATTTTGATTGCTAAGTGGATGCGCCATTTACGCAACATTTTCTTGGTGCTCGATGCTCTTGGCCTGATCGGTTTTACCATCATTGGCTGTCAAATTGCCTTAGAAATGGGACATGGTTTTGTGGTGTCTGCGGTTGCAGGGGTTCTGACAGGGGTCTCAGGCGGTATCTTACGTGATATTTTGTGTAATGACGTCCCTTTGGTGTTCCGCCGTGAGCTATATGCCAGTATTTCTTTTGTCGCGGTGATTTTCTATTGGGGCTGCATTCAGCTCGGTTTATCACTTGAGCTGACCGTGATTTCGACTTTGATCTTTGGTTTTAGCTTACGTCTAATCGCGATTTACTTTGGCTTAGAAATGCCAAAATTCATTTATCAAGACGATGATGAGCAATCTGCTTCCTCGAAAGATGCGAGCTAAAATAACGGCGATTTGACCGCCTTATTTGTATAAAAAAGCACATAATGATAAAGCCTGTTGAGAAAGCAGCCTGCTATCTTTTCCCGCTTTAGAGGCCGAGCTATGGATTTAGTTTCTCGCATACAACGCTTACCGATCGGTAAATTTCACTACACCTTGTTGTGGGTGATTGGCTTGGGCTGGATGTTCGATGCCATGGACACGGGGCTGATTTCTTTTATTTTGGCAAAAATGGCTGAAGACTGGCACATGAGCCCAACCGAGAAAGGTTGGGTGGTTTCCATTGGCTTTGTCGGAATGGCGATTGGTGCAGTGTGTTCAGGTGGTCTGGCCGATCGTATTGGGCGTAAAACAGTTTTTGCCGCGACCCTAGTGATTTATAGTTTAGCGACGGCAGCCTGTGCCTTTGCTCCCAACTTAACATGGTTGTTGGTGTTTCGTTTTATTGTGGGTTTAGGCTTAGGTGGACAGTTGCCAGTAGCGGTGACCTTGGTCAGTGAATACATTCCTGCGCAGGTGCGTGGGCGTTTTATCGTGCTGCTAGAAAGTTTTTGGGGCTTAGGTTGGCTTTGCGCTGCATTGGTGGCGTATTTTGTGATTCCAAAATTTGACTGGCATATGGCCTTCTTAATCGGTGGAATTCCTGCACTGTACGCCATTGTGATTTGGTTCAAAGTGCCTGAGTCAATTCCTTATCTCATTAACCGAGGTCGTATTGTGGAAGCGCATGCTTTGGTGCAGCAGATTGAACGTCAATGCGGTGTGGACGTGATCGAGCATATCGTTGTTAAACCGGTGGCAGAGAAAAAGACCGTGTCTTTTACCCAGCTCTGGTCGGGGGCATTTGCGCGTAGAACCTTGATGTTATGGTTGATTTGGTTTGGTATTGTCTACTCGTATTATGGCATTTTTACATGGTTACCGAGTTTGCTGGTGAAGCAGGGGTATAGCATTGTTCAGTCTTTTGAATATGTCTTGGTGATGATTTTGGCACAGCTGCCAGGCTATGTGGCCGCAGCATGGCTGGTCGAAAAGCTGGGACGTAAAGCAACCTTGGCTGGTTTTATTGGCATGTGTGCAGTTTCCGCGTATTTCTTTGGTCAAGCTGACACTGTGAGCATGATCATGTTCTGGGGTTGTTTGATGTCATTCTTTAACCTCGGTGCATGGGGCGTCTTGTATACCTATACCCCAGAGCAATATCCAACCAATATCCGGGCTTTTGGTTCGGGTTGGGCATCAGCCATTGGTCGTATGGGCGGCATTGTCGCACCGATGGTGGTGACACATATGATGGTACAGAGTAATGGATTTAGTGCGATTTTCATGATGTTTACCGCAGTGTTGCTTGCGGTTGCAGCGGTAATTTTGATTTTGGGTGAAGAGACCAAAGGCAAAACATTGGAAGAAATTGGACTGTAATTTAGTCCGCGCTGAAGATTGAGAGTCAGATGTGCTGAGACTCTCAGTCTTCAATACACTTCAACATAAAATCTAGATGATAGATTTGAAAATAACCGATAACAAGATCCAACTCAGCAATAAAAAATTCAATCTGCTCGGCCAAAATGTGGCTTCTCAACGTTGCATTTTGATAAAAGTTAGCCCCGTGTATGATGAGGCTATTTAAAATAGCTGCGACTTGATTGATGTGATCTACCCAATTGGTTGTGTCGCATTTTGGGCGCGGATGCCCCGATTTTTTTGTCGATCGTATCGATCAAGTTGAGTGGGCTGAAGTTGCTTCATTATTTTCATTGACGAGCAGAGATGAACACAGGAACTGAACTTCAAAATAATTAGTTGCTCATTTTAAAAAAAATGGATAATTTTACGACACTAGGAACATCTAAAGACGCAATTTGTCGTAGTGGTGTACGCTTTCACTTGTATAGGCAGAGCCTGCGACATAGCATAAGAACTTAAACAAAAAACGATTAATTAGGATGACAGGTTGTTATGACGAACCTTGCGCATCAAGCGACAGAAAACCGTTCCGTAGCAGAATTTACTGAACAAGCATATCTCAACTACGCCATGTACGTGATCATGGATCGTGCCTTACCGCATATCAGCGATGGTTTAAAACCTGTACAACGCCGTATTGTGTATGCCATGAGTGAATTGGGGCTGAAACACAGCGGTAAACCCAAAAAATCTGCGCGTACCGTCGGCGATGTGCTCGGTAAGTATCACCCGCATGGTGATTCGGCCTGCTATGAAGCGATGGTGCTGATGGCGCAGCCTTTTAGTTATCGTTATCCGTTTATTGAAGGTCAAGGTAACTGGGGTTCTCCCGATGATCCGAAATCGTTCGCGGCAATGCGTTATACCGAAGCCAAATTATCTCAGTATAGTGAAGTGCTTTTGTCTGAACTGGGACAGGGGACTTGTGACTGGCAGGATAACTTTGATGGTTCGATGAAAGAGCCTGTGACTTTACCTGCACGTATTCCGAATATTTTGTTAAATGGCACCACAGGCATTGCGGTTGGTATGGCTACGGACATTCCACCACACAACCTGCGTGAAGTCGTAAAAGGCACCATTGCCTTAATTCGCAATCCAAATTTAAGCGATGAAAAAGTTGCAGAATATATTCCTGCACCCGATTTGCCGACCAAAGCAGAAATTATTACGCCACCTGAAGAGCTGTTAAAAATACAAAGCACAGGTCGGGGCAGTTACCGTATGCGTTCGGTGTATCGCATCGAAAAAAATGAAATTGTGATCACGGACTTGCCTTATCAAGTGTCAGGCTCGAAAGTTATTTCGCAAATTGCAGATCAAATGCAGGCGAAAAAACTGCCTTTGGTCAGCGATGTACGAGATGAATCGGATCATCAAAACCCAACCCGTTTGGTAATCGTACTGCGTTCAAATCGGATTGATGCTGAAGTGGTAATGAGTCACCTTTTTGCCACCACTGATCTTGAGTCGAGCTATCGGGTCAATATGAACATGATTGGTGCGGATGGCCGTCCACAAGTGAAATCGATTCGTCGTATTTTGCTGGAGTGGATTGAAATTCGAAAGGAAACCGTCACCCGTCGTCTGCAATATCACCTGAATAAAATTGAAAAACGCTTACATATTTTGTGCGGTTTGATTATTGCCTATTTAAATATTGATGAAGTGATTCGTATTATTCGTGAAGAAGAACAGCCCAAAGCGGAGTTGATGTCACGTTTTAATATTGATGATATTCAGGCCGAAGCCATTTTAGAACTCAAGTTGCGTCATTTGGCTCGACTTGAAGAAATGGAAATGCGCCGTGAGCAAGAAGAGTTAGAAGCCAAAGCTGCACTGATTCGTGAACAGTTGGCTAATCCAGAATCTTTAAAAGCTTTGATCATCAATGAACTCAAAGATGATGCGAAAAAATACGGGGATGACCGTCGTTCACCAATCGTGCATCGTGCAGAAGCGACGGCGATGAGTGAGCAAGATTTCATGCCTGCTGATCCTGTGACCGTGGTGTTGTCTGAAGCGGGGTGGATTCGCTCAGCCAAAGGTCATGAAGTTGATGCCGAAAACCTGAACTTCCGTGCAGGCGATCAATACCTCAGTCATGCACAAGGTAAATCGAATCAGCGCGTGTATGTGCTGGATGAGTCAGGACGTAGTTATGCACTAGCCATTAATAGCCTACCGTCCGCACGTGGTCTGGGAGAACCGTTGAGTTCAAAATTGTCCCCAGCCAGTGGTGTTGGTTTTAAACAAGTCTTTATTGCTGATGATGAAGCCGAAGTCATAGCACTAAGTAGTAAAGGGTATGGGTTTAAAACACAGGCAAAACAGTTAGATACCAATGCAAAAGCAGGGAAATCCTTCTTAACTTTACCTGAAAAAGCCACAGTTATGCCGTTAACCAGTGTTGATCAGGCCACCCATTTGGCTTTATTGACCTCAACGGGTCGTTTGCTGATTTTAGAGTTGTCAGAGTTGCCTATTTTAAGTAAAGGTAAAGGTAATAAATTGATACAACTTGAAGAGAAAGATCAAATTGTATTCATGACAAGATTAAAGCTAGATGAAATACTGCAAGTCGTTGCAGGGCAGCAGCAATTAAAATTGAAGGGTGATGACTTGCAAAAATACATAGGTAAAAGAGCATCAAAAGGGCAGTTATTACCACGTGGTTATCAAAAAGCAAATAAACTGTTAGTTCAGAGATAAAACTAGCATCCATTGATCAAAATACGTTATATATGGTATGTATGCGGGAAATGGATGCAGTATTAAGCAACACAAGTTAAATAAAGAGCGCTTAATATTGAGAACAAAAGTTGAAATTTAAGGATTACTGATAGGAGAATCGGGCGATATGGAAAAAATTTGGTTCGCAGAATACCAAAAAACGGGGATTCCAGAGACTGTAGAATTGCCACCAGAAAACACGTCATTAGTAGATGTTTTTGAACGAAATTTCCAAAAATTTGGCTCTCGTGATGCTTTTATTTTTATGGATAAAGTGCTCACTTTTAGTGAGTTAGAGGAAGCAAGCCGTAAATTTGCAACGTATTTACAAAGTCTGGGCCTAGCAAAAGGCTCACGTGTCGCTGTGATGATGCCGAACGTTCTTCAGTATCCTATCGTTGCTTTGGGTGTATTCCGTGCAGGTTTAGTACTGGTTAACGTCAATCCACTGTATACCGCGCGCGAACTTGAACATCAGTTAAATGACTCGGGTTCAGAAGTTTTGGTGATCATCGAAAACTTTGCCTCTGTTTATCAAGCGATTAATGGTAAAACCCCAGTTAAACATGTTGTGATTGCCTCTGTAGGTGACATGTTGGGTGCATTAAAAGGCACACTGGTGAACTTTGTATTACGTTCAGTGCGTAAGCAAATTCCAGCATGGAATATTCCTGGCCATATTCGCTTTAATGCGGCAATGTCGAAAGTTAGTGCGAGTAACTATAAGCGCCCGAACTTAACGTTAAGTGACACAGCAGTGCTTCAGTACACTGGCGGCACTACAGGGGTATCAAAAGGTGCAGAACTGACGCATCGCAACCTTGTGGCGAACATGTTGCAGTGTGACGGTATTTTCCAAAGTAAATTTGGTGCACAAGATGGTCAACCTGATGACCGCATTTTCTGTGCCTTACCGCTATATCATATTTTTGCGTTCATGGTGTGTGCGATGTACGGCATGTACAAAGGCCAAGCCAACGTTTTGATTCCAAACCCGCGTGATTTACCTGCGGTGATGAAAGAATTACGTAAATATCAACCGTCATTCTTCCCAGCAGTGAATACACTATTCAATGCTTTAGTGAACAATGAAGAGTTTAAGCAACTCGACCACAGCAAATTGAAAATGGCGATGGGCGGTGGTATGGCTGTGCTTCCTTCTACAGCAGAAGCGTGGAAGCGAATTACTGGAACCAACATCATTGAAGGTTACGGCCTATCTGAAACTTCACCTGTGGCAACGGCAAATCCGCCAGCGTCAGAAGAATTTAGCGGCACAATTGGTATTCCATTGCCATTAACTGAAGTTGCAATTTTGGATGATGATGGGAAGGAAGTTGCACTGGGTGAACAAGGTGAGATTTCAATCCGTGGTCCCCAAGTGATGCGTGGCTATTGGAACCGTCCAGATGAAACGGCTAAAGTGATGACTGAAGATGGTTTCTTCCGTACAGGTGACATTGGTGTCATGGACCCTCGCGGCTATGTGAAAATTGTAGACCGTAAGAAAGACATGATTTTGGTGTCAGGCTTTAACGTTTACCCTTCAGAAATTGAAGAAGTGGTTTCAAAGCATCCTAAAGTATTGGAAGTCGCTGCCATTGGTGTACCTGATGAAAAATCAGGTGAAGTACCAAAACTGTTTGTGGTGAAGAAAGATCCATCTTTAACCACAGAAGAAGTATTGGCATTCGCGAAAGAGAACTTAACCGGTTACAAACGTCCGCGTTATGTTGAATTCTTGGATGAGTTACCGAAATCAAACGTAGGTAAAATCCTACGTAAAGATTTACGTAAAACAGCTTAAGTTCAAATAAAAAAAAGCGCCATCAGGCGCTTTTTTTTCATGTTCGCATTTAATTTTTCATTAACCAGCGGTCGATATAGGGACGGCCAATGCCCAAGATGCCAACAAAGGTCAGCATCGTACCGCACTGACGACTAAAGGCTGGGAAAGCAAAACTACCAAAGCTCAGAACATTATCGATCAGACAATAGACGGTCACTGCAAGCAACCAAGACCATAGGTTTTGACGTTTAATCCCGACCATCCAAAATGCAATGATCAGCATGACCAGTGTGCCAAGAGTCGAACCAATATTCATATTGGCACAAATGACCGCCAATAAAAATGCAGTAACGGGAAGCACAATCTTTAAAACACGATCCACGTGGCGTTGATGTTGACGCTGAATTTCGAGCACGTCGAACATTTCTTTTTGATCAGGGCTAGCCATGCTGGAGTCTCATCGGGAAATTATAAAAACACTATAATTTAACCAAATTTATCCTCGGAATGCCATGCTATGATAGCCGTCGAAATGATCTTGATGAGAAAAAACCAATGCAAAGCATTAGCGGGATTATTTATCTCATTTTAATTGCTTGTTTACTGCCTTACGTATTTACAATCATTGCTAAAAAAACAGCAGGATTTCGCGCCAAAGATAATCAACATCCGCGTGAATTTCTCGCCAAAACGACTGGTCTGGCTGCACGTGCCAATGCGGCACAGCAAAATAGTTTTGAGAGTTTACCGTTATTTATTGCCGCCATCTTAATGGCTGAATATATGGTGATTCCGCAAGTGGTCACTATGACGTTTGGTATTGCCTATCTTGTCTTTCGTGTGGTGTATGGCATTTGTTATTTGGCTAACTGGTCGACGCTTCGATCGATCGTTTGGCTGTTGTCACTGCTTTGCCCAATTTGTTTATTATTGTTGGTCATTCGACTGACAATGGGCTAAGTGCGAAACATACATATTTTCACCCAGTGGATGTATAATCGCAGAAATATTTTTTTCTCAAAAACCGTTATAATCGATGCGGTTTTTAAAAGATTTAACTTGTTAAAGAGTGATGTTATGAGCTACAGCAATATCCCTGCGGGTAAAGATGCACCGAACGATATCTACGTGATCATCGAAATTCCTGCAAATGCAGCACCAATCAAATATGAAATTGATAAAGATTCGGATGCGCTTTTTGTAGATCGTTTCATGGGTACAGCAATGTTCTACCCAGCGAACTATGGTTATGTACCAAACACCTTGTCTGAAGATGGTGACCCATTAGATGTACTTGTTGTAACGCCGCATCCAGTTGAACCAGGCTCAGTAATTCGTTGCCGTCCTGTGGGTAAATTGAACATGGAAGATGACGGTGGTATCGATGCGAAATTAATCGCAGTTCCACACGACAAGTTAACGCCAATTTATAAAGACGTGAAAGAATATACCGATCTTCCACCTTTACTGATTCAACAAGTTGAACACTTCTTCGCGCACTATAAAGACTTAGAGCCAGGGAAGTGGGTTAAATTAACAGGTTGGGAAGGTTCTGAAGTTGCTAAGCAAGAAGTGCTTAAAGCAATCGAAGCAGCAAAATAATTCTGTCTATGAAGCCTCGATTGAACTGTGTTTGATTGTAGGCTTCAATAAAAAACCTGCACAATGTGCAGGTTTTTTATTAGATTAGCTTTTCCATAGAAATTAGAAGAATTTCACAGGAATGTCTAACCAAACACGCCATTCGTTGGTGTCACCAATGTATGCATTTGTTTGATATTCATCACTTGCACGGTAGTACGAATGACGTAAACGTAAGCTCGCATCTTTAGCAAAACCAGATTGAACTGTATATTTCACTTGGTTAAAGAATTCATGCTCTTGCGCATCATTCGTCATATCTTTGACTTTGATATCCCAACCGTATACAAATGCAGTTGTCCAGTTTAGACCTGGTAATATACCTAATTTACCAAAATCAAGACTGTACTGGATTTGGGCAGATTTTTCATCGTTACCAATAAAGTCAGAAAGGTATGAGTTTGGAAGGTATATACTTTGGAAGCCATCAGCATTTTGACCATAGTCATAACCAACATTACCACTGTTTTGTTGGTATGCAACCATGATGTTATGTGCGCCAGTATTATAAGCTGTAGAAAGAGCCCAAATATCATTCTTACGATCTGATAAGTTATCAGTGGTTTGTGAATAAGTATTTGCTGCTTCATCAAACTTAGTATGATAAGCACTTAAATCGTAAGTTAATGAACTGTCATTCGCTAAAGGCTGTTTAAAGTTCACATTTACATAATGACGTTCAAGAGCATTTTTGCTGTCTAAGCCATAATAAGATGCATTTAAATTGTCATCAAATTTGTACTTAGCTCCCCAAACAATTGCACGATCAAGACCATTGCCATTGACGTCAGCATCGGTTTTGATTTGATCAGACATTTGGTTCTTAGTAAATTTACCAGCAACAATTTCAAGATTCTTGATTTCGTGGCTAGTTAATAAAGTACCTGTAAAATATTCAGGAACCATACGTCCAGTATTACTTGCAAGAACAGGTAAATCGAGTACTTGAGTACCATAACGCACTTCAGTATTTGAAATACGCGCTTTGACGATACCGCCACCACGAGCCCAGTGGTCATAAGCATCAACATGGCCATTTGAATCTTTTGCACCATTGTTGTGCAATGGAATCATTTGGTTGCCAGCATGGTTATTTTCGCCTAATTTGAACGAACCATCACCAACTACGCCTAAACCAAACCCAACGATACCTTTGGTATAACCAGACTCAATTTTAACTATTGCGCTTTGAGCTGCTGAACTTGTATCAGCTACACCATTTTTCTTGTCACGACTTAAATAACCAGTACGAAATAACACTGATCCTTCAGCGTCCTCAACGAAACCTTTAGATTCACTTTGCTCACTCGCAAAAGCTGTTGATATAAGTGCAGTTTGTACTAAAACTGCTAATGCTAATTTTTTTGTGTTTTGCATTGGGGAGCGAACCTTATACAAATTGGATGGAAAGAGAACAGCAATTGTATAAGTAATCGCTGAAAAATTGTCATTTTTATTTAACATATTCAACTAAAGTAATGCATTTTTTTGTAAGCGATATGTTTGAAATATTTTAATTTTAGTTAAAATATTCGGTTTACTAAAATAAATCTTTATAAAACATTGAATTATTTTTCTCTTCTTAATTCTGTTTTTTGCTATGTATTGCAGAATATAATATATAGACTGTGAGGTCATTTTAGCTTATGAATCAAAGTGTTCAGTCATTTCTAATCTTTTGGAATCAGCTCAAAATCACCCATAGCCAGATTGGCAAACGATGAATTACACAGCAGTTACCTAGGAAAAATTGACCTATTGTTAAAAAATAGCTTTAAAATTTATGGGTATGGAATCAGTAAATGATTCATGTCTAAAGAAATTTCGAGAACTTAAATGCATAAGAATTCACATAAAATTGCACTATTTTTAATTTTTTCCACTGGCAGTATGTTGGTCAACGCAAGTGAGCCACAGCAACAAAGTTCAGAAGGTGGACTCAGTGGAAGCCTTGCTGTGCTCAGTCAGTATATTTATCGTGGGGGTATTGAAAATGATCAGCCTACCCTACAAGCAGGGCTTGAATATGAACATGCATCTGGTCTATATGCTGGTTATTGGGCTTCAACACTGAATTATGATGCAGCGGATATCAGTAAAGATCACGGTGTTGAGCATGATTTTTATATGGGGTATGCAGGCGCACTCAGTCCAGATTTAAGCTACCGCTCGCATATTGTGACTTATTTATATAATGATGGCGGCTCGGTCTATAGTGAGGATCGCACAGAACGCCGAAGTACAACTGGAGCGGAATTTGTAAATAGTCTGAGCTATAAAGACTTTGATGTAGGCGTCACGGTGGCTTTAGTGGATGTGAGCTATGCCAACGCGGGCGATACTTATTTAAGCCTTGCACATCATTATGCTCTTCCACAACACTTTCAATTCAATAGTTCAATTGGTGCATCGATTTATCGTCAGCATGATGATGCCATACTCACTACAGAGAAGAACTTTACTGTTAATGAAGTTCGCTTAGGCCTGAGTAGGCCCTTTGCAGAGACAGGGATCGAGATGTCTGCGGATTATATTTATGGTGTGCATAATCGTATGGGCGAGGATTTAGAGGACCATCTGGTGCTGGGTTTAACTTACAACTTTTAAATGTTGTAGATATGAAAAGTGCATCCAGATCGGTTGGGGATGCACTTTTTTTATGCACTTAAAAACGTACCTTCCAAAGATGAGTCTCAAAATAGCGCATATTGTAAACAATTATGTTTGCTTGATGGGCTTGGCTTCAATTCACCGCGAAGAGGTTTAACGATCAAGTTGAGTGCGAGCTCAATTTTTTATATTTTAAATAATTTTAATAAAAACAATTATTTATAATGATTTTGTAAAAGGTGTATCTGATGTTGAATTGAATGTGGCATAGCTATTGCTACTACCTACATGAGTTTATCGAAATAACCAAAAGACGTCGGATACGATGTGGGGGAATCAAACCATGAAATTTGCACTTAAGGCATTATCTTTAGCTGTGGTAGCTGCAGCTTCTACATTCACTTATGCAGATGAAGCAACGTCCGTTCATTCTGTGTCAGGGAATATTGGGGTTTTTTCTAGTTATAACTTACGTGGTATTACCAATACGCCTGAAAATGAAGATGCGACTATTCAAGGTGGTTTAGATTACAGCCACGCATCTGGTTTTTATGCAGGTTGGTGGGGTTCTACACTGGGTTATTCATTGGTTGAAGAAGGCCGTGATGCCTTTGAAAACAATTTCTACGCGGGCTATAACGGCTCAATTAATGATGATCTCGGCTATACTATTGGTACGACTTATTATTATTACTATGAAACAGATAATTCAGATACCAACGGTTTTGAAACTTTGCTTGGCTTAAGCTACAAAGACTTTGGCGTCACTGTACAGACTTTACTGGAAGATACCACTTGGAGTAACGCGGGTGATACTTATATTAAGGCAACTTATAGTTATCCATTGCCGAATGATTTCAGCTTAGATACGGCATTGGGCTTATATGCTTATCAAGACTCTGGCGATTATGAAGAAGCATTAGGGACGACGGAGAGTTTTGGTTTCCGTCATTTTGATGTGGGCGTGAGCAAACCTTTAGCTGAAACAGGTTTAACCGCAAGTATGAATTACACCTTGGGTGGTTATGACCGTGCGGACGTAAAACAAAAGAACAAAGTTGTCTTCGGTTTGAAGTATGAGTTCTAAGCTGTACGCTGCTTAAATATAAAAAAGCCCACTCCAATCGAGTGGGCTTTTTTTATCGGCGATGGGATTTCGCTCTAACTTGTCAGTTTTTATGAACAGTCAGCCGTTTTAGTGATGTTGCCCACGATAAGACAGGGCTTCGGTTAAGTGGCCTGTTTGAATCTGTTCAGACTGCGCTAAGTCGGCAATGGTTCTGGCCACTCTTAAAATACGGTGATACCCCCGAGCAGATAAGTTTAAGCGCTGTTGTGCCTTTTCAAAGATCAGCGCGGCTTGTTCATTGAGTGGCGCAAACTGTTCCAGTTGTTTGGGTGATAAGGCCATATTGAGACAAGCTTGGCGCTGCATTTGCCATTGATAAGCTTGAATCACGCGCTCACGTACAGTTGCCGAGTCTTCTACGACTTGTGTGTCCTGCAATTCAGAAGCATGCAAGGGTGGTACATCAATATGTAAATCAATCCGATCCAGTAACGGCCCTGAAATGCGGTTTTGGTAGCGTTTAATCGCCTCGGCTGAGCACTGACAACGGCTATCTTGATTAAACGCATAACCACAGGGACACGGATTCATTGCGGCAATTAGTTGGAAATTGGCTGGAAAGGTGATCTGCCGTGAAGCACGCGAAATCACAATCTCTTTGGCTTCAATCGGCTGTCTTAAAACCTCTAAAACCTTGCGGTCAAACTCTGGTAGTTCATCTAAAAACAGCACGCCTTTATGTGCCAAAGTAATTTCACCGGGTTTGGGTTGTGACCCGCTGTCATTTACAGCAATAGATAAGAGTGTCATGATAAGAAAACAATAGGTTGCCACTCTAAAATTACACAAATAGATTAGAGTAATGACAGTAATAAGCAAGAGTGGCTTGCAAATTTACACAAATACGCACGAGTGGCTGTAAGAGGCATTCTATGAAAAGAATCAGTGATGAATATTCCCCAGTTAGGAAATCCCAAACTGTATATGGGAGTATTTCAGTAAATTATGCTTTTAGAGGGGAAAAGACGATTTGGTGTGAATCTACTCTTGAGCGTGATTTTTTGATTAGGCAAGAATTCAATAGCAATGTCATAGATATCGTAAGCCAGCCTATTACCATCCCATATATAACAGAGTTGGGTAATGAATCCACTTATACTCCTGATTTCCTCGTACAGTTTTCCAGTGCAAATTGTGGTGATTTTGAGGAAATTCCCTGTCCACTGTTAATAGAAATAAAACCTAGAAAGAAACTTATAGAAGATTGGGATAAATTAAAGCCAAAATTTAAGGCGGCTCATACTTTTGCTAAAGAAAAAGGTTGGAAATTCAAGATTATAAATGAATCAAGGTTATATGATCAGTATTGGGAAAATATTAATTTTTTGAAAAGATTTAGACGTTCTCATGTGGATGTCTATGATGAACAAACTTTAATTGAGACTTTAGATAGTCTTGGTCAATCGACTATTAATCAATTACCGGCACATATTTTTAAGGATAAAACTAATATTCTTCGAGGTATTCATCAAGTATGGGCATTGGTCGCAAAACGAAAAATCATGTGTGATTTATATTGCCCCTTAACAGCAGAGACGGTGATTTGGACAAATCAAGATGATGTGCTTACAAGGAGATTTTTAAATGGTTCAGACTGATACTGTAAGTATTGACCGAAGTCGGATCATACTCAAACCAAATGTAATTGTTAAGTATGAAGGGCAACCGTATAAGATTGCTAATGTTTTGAATGCCAACGATATCGTGATTTCTAGTTTAGATTCTGTGCGTTGTTTACAAGTAAGTGCAGATTCTCTACAAGTATTTGAAGCTGAAAATAACCAAACTAAAGATATAAATAAAGGTGATTGGGATATTACGCATGAAGCGTGGAAAATAGCTTTACATCGTTATGAAATCATCAAGCCGTTGATTAAGTATTCAACAACCGAATTAGTCGAGCAACGAGCAAGTGAATATGGCATTAACCGTTCCACCTTATGGAAATGGTTAAAAGATTTTAGAGAAAATAATTCTATCTTAGTGTTAGTTCCTAAAAAGAGAGGTTGGACGACCAAGAAGTCTAGGTTGTCTCCTCAAATTATGAATATTATTAACCAAGGTATTCAAGAGGAATATCTCAATGCCAGAAAGCCTAGTATTGCAAAAACTATAGATTTTATTAAAGCAGAATGTTCTCGCCTTAAACTAGAAGCACCCCATGACAATTCAATTCGTAGAAAAATAGAAGCATTAAACGATTATATGGTGATTAAGGCTCGTCATGGTTCTAAAGCAGCACAAGATAAGTATGCATCTGCTGCTGGTGAGTTTCCTAATGCTGATTATCCCTTGGCATATGTACAGGTAGACCACACTCCACTAGATATTGAAATTGTTGATGATGAATTTAGAGAGGCGATTGGACGACCATTTCTAACATTAGCTATTGATATAAATACTCGAATGGTGGTCGGTTATTACTTGTCCTTAGAAGCCCCCAGTGCAACATCTGTTGCCATGTGTATTGCTTCCAGTATTTTGTCAAAAAAACGGAAGCTAATTGAATTGGATATAGATGCTGATTGGCAAGTTGAAGGTCTTATGGATTCTATACATACAGATAATGGTCCTGACTTTAGAACTAACCATATCAGTCGAGCTTGCTTAAAATATGGGATTCATTGGGAGTTTCGTCCGATTGGTGGGGCAAGGTTTGGTGGACATATCGAACGTTTGATTGGTGTTGTTAACATTGAAATGCACATCTTGGATGGTACAACCTTCTCGAATATCCAAGAACGTGGAACCTATAATTCAGCAGGTCATGCCTGTATGACACTAAAAGAACTAGAATATTATATTGTTTATTGGATCACTAAAGTTTATCACCAAAAGAAACACTCCAAACTCGGTATGTCACCTTTACAGAAGTGGCAAGATGGTGTTTGGGGAACAAAAACTAGTGTTGGAACAGGTTTAAAAGAGAGAGTTTCGGATGAAGATACATTATTTATTGATTTCCTTCCCGAATTTGAATCAACAATTCAACGTGTAGGTGTACAGAAAGACAATCTATTTTATTTTGCTGATTGTTTACGACAATGGGTTAATTGTGTTGATCCCGAAGATGTAAATAAAAAGAGAAAAAAGAAATTTTTGTTTAAACGTGATCCAAGGGATATTTCTCTTATTTGGTTTTATGAACCTCTGTCCAATACATATTTTAAAGTGCCTACTGCTAAGCGAGAAATACCACCAATTAGCTTATTTGAATACAAACAAGTGCAGAAATATCTTCGTGGCGAGCAACATGATAATCAAAATCAGGATGAGATTTATCAGGCAATTCTTCATTTACGAGAGCAATTGAAACAATCCCGTAGTCTGACTCGGAAGCAACGGAGAGTAAATCAACGTAAAAAGGAAAATGCAAAAGCAACACATCATTTATCTGTAAAAAATGAACCTGAAAAACCATCTATTGTCGAAAACAGTGTTCAGCCGACTAATGATTTATGGAGTATTCCATTGACGGCATTTGAAGATTTAAGGGGATAATAATGCAAAAATATGAACATCTTGCAGATGATGTACTTGAAGTCATGTCTCTAAGTGATAGTGATCGTATCAATATTTTATTTTCTGATCGTTGGATTGGTTATAAAAAAGCGGTCACTATTTTGGATACTTTAACTGATCTGTTGAATCGCCCTAGGAAGCTTCGCCCAGAATGTTTATTGATTGTGGGTGATTCTAATATGGGTAAAACGACCATTATCCACGAATTCACAAAGCAGCATTACACCAAAACAGTGAATGACATAGATATGGAGCTGCTGTCTGTAAAAAAACCTGTTTTAACCATATTAGCCCCTGCTAAAGCGAATGTAAAAGAATTCTATATCAATATATTGAATCATTTCTTTGTCCCATTTCGTCCTACTGATCCTGAAGCAAAGTTACGGAATCAAGCTGTCCATCTAATGCGGAAGTATGAAACAAAAATGTTGATTATTGATGAAATCCATAATTGTTTAACAGGTTCTACCAAACTTCTTTCCGAAGTGATGAATACCTTAAAGAATCTAAGTAATGATCTAAGTCTGAATATCGTTGGCGTCGGTACTCGTGAAGCAGTTACGATTCTACATACCGATGCTCAATATGCAAGCCGTTTTGATGTAGCAATGTTGCCTAAATGGGAACTGAATCAGGATTTTCTAAGACTATTATTAAGTTATGTACGATTATTGCCTTTAAAGAAACGTTCTGATCTAGCATCTCAAAGACTTGCCACCCTTATATTTGAAATTTCAGGTGGGAATTTTGGTGACTTAAACAGATTGTTGATTGAGTGTGCTAAAGAGGCAATCGTAAAAGGTAATGAAGAAATTACCGAAGAAATTGTTAATAAATTTAAATGGCTTAAACCAACCGAGGGTATGAGGAATATTAGAAATATAAATCTTAACATGGTTTAGGTATTCTACTTTTCATAGGAAAATAGCCATGCACCAAGTAGAACAACGTTGGTATATTCGTACCCCTATTCAAGAGGGTGAAGTATTTTCCTCTTGGCTCATACGTTCTGCTTTGGATTTAGGCTGCTCACCATTAACTTTAGTGAATCTTTTGTGGGAAAAATGGAGAGGATTAACGATAGATATTGATCGTGGGTTAAATGAAGAAAAATTAGACATATTGTTAAATCATTGTTTTGTGGAACAGCATGAAGTTCAGAAAACTATGTTAAGCAGTTATTTCCCTGCTTTGATTCCAAAAAATTATAACAAAAATCAGCGTATTCCTTGGATATTGGCTCTAGGTATTCGAAATCGTTCAAATGTGTCAGGTCGTCAAATTTGTACGCAATGTCTAAGTTCTACCCATACACCACCATATTTGCGTATCAAGTGGCGTATGGGGTGGCATAGTGGCTGTGATATTCATAAAACCATATTAATAGATCATTGTCCTCAATGCAGAATCACATTACAACCTATAAAAATTGATATAGAGCATGGATCATTAGCAATTTGTACTTCATGCTATGCTGATTTAAGTACACTCATTCAACGTCCAGTAGAAACGGATGCATTAAGATTTCAGCATCAAGCTGATCAGGTCTTAGAGTCACAATTTGGGCGATATAACCAAAAGGATATTTCATCAATAGAGTGGTTTGAGATTGCTCGTATATGGTTAAGTTTTATTCGATCCCCTTTAAATATGAAGAGTCCTAACCTTTTGCAAATGTTTGAAAGTCTTAATATTGATTTAAATATAGATTATCCTATTACACCAGTAGCCTTTGAATTTCTGTCTGTTCAGGAGCGTGAAAAATTATTATCAATTTTAAATAAAATCATGGCATTACCTTGTGATTTATTTGTTGATCGCTCTTTAGAATATCATGTAAGTCATTCTTATTTTTGGGATAAAAGAAAAAAACTGCCTACGCAGCTTCAACTAATGAAAGATAAAATGTTGAAGCCAATTAAGATTATTTTGCCGAAAGATAACGCCATAGCCATGAGTAAACCCAAATCTAAAAAAAGTGTACAACGGAAGTGGTTAAGGCTATTGAGAAAGCTACAGAAAGGGGGGAACAGGTGACTTTAGCTCAATTTTCCCATAAAGAAGGCTGTAGTGGTTGTGACAGGGCTGATATAGATAAATTCAAAAAAAGATATAAGGGCGATAAGTATTGTTCAACTTGTTATGCCCGAATTTTTAAAAAAAGAGCTTGTCCAAAATGTGGTGAATATGCCAGATTGCCAAAAAATGATGATCAAGCAATTTGTAATGAATGCATCAAAAAACAGCCTTGTATTCGCTGTAATCAAACTAAGAAGCCGATAGGGACACTCACCGAATATGGTGTGGTTTGTAATAGCTGTTCTGTTTATTTTCGCCCAATTGAGCGTTGTGAGAGGTGTGATACACCATCACAAAAATTGACACATATTTCACGATTTGGTGATGATTTAAGGGTATGTCCCAAATGCTCTACTAGAGATTATGAAACATGTCCCTCTTGTCATAAATATCGCTTATTAGAGCAAGATGATACAGGAGCTAAGATTTGTAAAAAATGTAGGAATAACGCCAAAAAGAAATGCAAGCAATGTGATGTCTTGATACCAGCAGGCTGTCCTGATCTATGTAACAACTGTTACTGGCATAAGAATCTATGGGAGAAAGCTAGACGAAATATTAAAGCATTCCAATCCCAACACTTACAGGCTCAATATGAGCAATATTTAATTTGGTTAGAAGATGAGGTTGGTGCAAATAAAGCAGCACTGTATATCAATAAACATACCCATTTTTTTATCAAAACTGAAGAATTATGGCTTGATGCAATTCCTACAGCAGAACAGTTATTGGCTGTTTTAAGAACCAGTGGACTTAGAAAATTTGAGTTGGTTGCATCTTGGCTAGATGAAGCCCATCACATTAAGGTTGCATTAGAGGATAAAGACTTTTGCTCTCAACAGGATCAGATAGAAAAACTGATTTCAAGCCTTCCTCACCCCTCTACTGCTTATGATGTGGTTATATCTTATAAAGATGAGCTTGATATAAAAATGAAAGATGGAAAGACCAGTATCCGGTCCATAAAACTGGCAATAAAGCCTGCGGTTGCTCTTATGCACTATGTTTGTGCATCGGGAGCTACATTACCTAATTTAAACCATATAAAAGCCTATCTTATCGACTTTTCTGGTCAGGCTGCTGCACTAACAGGGTTCATTAATTTTTTGAATAAAAATTTTGATACATCTATAGACTATTTGGCTTTTAAAAAATCAAAAAATTTCAATGAAAAACGAAAAAATAAAGTAGAAAAAGAAATTGTCCAATGGGTGGATAAGCCTTTGGAGAATAAGGAAGATGTATTAAATTGGGTGAAGAATGGGCTAAGATATTTTCATAATGTATCTTATGTGGAGTCTCTAAAAGTCAAATTTGAGATGATTACAGAAGCTGATGATGGATATGAAATTTTATTGCAGAATCATTCTTATTGGTTGCCAAAAAACACAGGAGATTTAAAAAGATAGTTTTTTTGTGATTATACTGTGCTATTTCAAGCTAATTTATTGTACAAGTTGGTTTGTTTATCTAATTCTTCTAAAAGAACTGTCCATAACAATATGGGGCAGTAAAATTAGGAAAGTTGCTAAGAAGTAGCACTACTTATTGACCTCAAATTCATACAAATGAGTAAAAAGATGAAACTTTCAGAGTTAATTGAAATTGCTGAACAAGACATTAAGGATTTAGAAGATGCTAAAAAGTCAAAGTTAAAAGAAAGTTATAAGTCTAAGATTGAATTGTTTAAAAATAATGCAATTTTTCTAAAAAATGAGATTGATGCTTACATAAATGATGCATTATTTTCTGTACTAGGCTCTCATGGTTTTATCCGTAAGCTGAATGCCCCTAATCATTGGTATTTGGAGGATTCAAACATTTCTATCAGATCTCAAATAAATGAATCGGCAACTGTAAAAAAACTAACTTGTATTGCTCAAGTTGTTGTAAAACGTGGTTCTCTTGAAAATACATTTAATTTGAAAATCTCCCATAAAAATTCAAAATTTTTTGAATTTTCAGATTATTACGAAAAATTTTCTAAACAGCTAAGTAATGAAATTACTATAGATAAGTTGAATATCATTAAGAAACATCTAACAAAAATGGATGAACATCCAGAACTTATTTCCTCTGGGTTCAGTAGAACTTCAAAAAGTGAAGAAGATTTTGAATTGAACTTTAAAGGAAAAATTTATAATGGTACGGACGAAAATTTTCTTATAATTTTGGAAGAAATGTTAAGTCTGGCAACATGTCTTAAAAATTAGAAAGCATGTACAAGTAATTAAAAGTATTAGTGCGGGCTTAATTACTTATGCAAAGTGGTTAGATCTAAATGGTGTAAGTAAATATTTGAATTTAATTGTATTTTTATTTTTGGAGTAGGCTGTGGGGAAGTTAGGACATGAGTATTGTGTACATAATGGTTTCAATAGATCACATGCAGGGAAATACGTTTATTCCCTTGCTACACTCATTTCTTGGATCTTAATTTATTTCCTATTGAAGCTCCTAGGTAGCTTATCTCCTTATTGGAATATCATTATTTCTAGTGCCATTACAGCAGTGTTATTTCTTGCTTTTTATTTCCTATTTGATAAATGGTTTTGGAAAACAAGTCTATTTTTTAAGATATTAAAATATCCTGATATTTCAGGGCAATGGCTATGCAAAGGCATTTCAGATTACCAAGAAGAAAACTCCGAAATGATTCGACATAATAGAGAGTGGGAGGCCCAAATAACAATCTTGCAAAGCTGGGATAAAGTAAGAATCAGACTAGAAACAGAATTTTCCACATCTGATAGTATCTCTGCTGCAATTATTTACGATGAGATTGAGGAATATAAAGTTCTTTATAGTTATGAAAATAAACCAAAAGATTTGGATCATAGCGAGTTGCGGACTCATCGAGGATTTGTGGAACTGACACTTCATAAAGATAATAAAAGTGCCAGTGCTAAATATTATAATGTCACTGGCCGAAGAACGATGGGAACAATGTTATGGGAAAAATTAGATAGTTAATGGATGTAAATTAAGGGTGTTAGGATAGTGATAACCTAAATCTTCACGTAGCGCTGTAACTAGTTTATCAAGTGCAACACTCATTGTGGTGAGAGAAGTCTCTTTTTTAGGATTGTCAAAAATCTTTCTAGTCCAATCAGGTGTATATAAGCCATTTCTATAGTTCGGATTATGATATAGATAATCAAAAAATCTTTGAGTTTCAAGAACAATTGCTAAAGCATAGGTTTTCCCTTTTTTCAAATTATCTAGATTAGAATGGTACATAATCGAAGCTAAATCAAAGCTGCTTAAATGAATTTCTTTACCCTCTTCAACTAAATCAGCTTTTATTGTTTTGCAAAGGCGAATGGCTTTCTTTAGGCCACCATCTGTTAAATATTTACATCTAATATCTATATAATAAATATGCTTAAAAGGTAGATTCATTAAAGTAGTGGGAGTTTTATTATCAAGGATATTAATCCCTCTTAAATAAAGGTGTTTTTCTTTTTCATATTCTTTAGTTTCGACCCAATGGGATGGCACAACATCGACATCACGAGGTAATGAGCCACCAGTTAAAGTAATTGATTTTGCACCAGTTGTATCAACTGCTACTGCTGGATAGGCTTGACGAAGCTCGCTGATACATGCTGTTCTTAACTCTTTTAAAGCTTTTGTATCCTTAGCACGAAAAAGTTCTAAGCACCCTTCTGAGCGGTAATGTAATCTATTGATAACAAGTAAATCAACATCACTAACTCCTTTAATATGTATATTCAAGGGAACAGATCCTTGAAGTTTATATTCTGTTGTAATCCCGTGATTATTTAGGAGTCTAGGCTGAAGTTTTTTTTCTATTCTTTGAGCTGTTTCAATACTGATTTCTGTATAGCGTTTGCTAACCTCTTGCATAGCACCAACAGCATAGCGAACAGAGGGTTTATCTGAAACGGTTTGCCATCTTTCTACAGTATTTTTTAAACTGTCAAATTCACTGTATGAGGTTACACCCTCATTGATGCTGTCAAACATATTATAAGAAAGGTCTGTACCCTTTCTTCTTTTTTCTAATCTATTCAATCTTTTATAGAAATCAATATCAGACATTATGATGATGCTCAAAAATCTTCGTTATCGGAATTATATAATAAATATTGGTTTAACAGCTTAATAAATAAGCTTTTCTAGTTTCCATCCTAGTCTCAGATTAAGAAATCTAAGACTAGGATGGAAAATGTTTTATTAATACTTAACTACAAAATAATTATGGATACATAGGTAAAAATGTTTTAATAATATTAAATATTTAAGTTCTATATTGCGTATTCTGAAAGCGGACATTTCTATTTGGGGCTTACATTTAGTGTTTGTATGACAGCCATTATGTTAAATGGAGGAATTTTCTTGATTTAATAAAATGAAAATTCTGTAATTTTATCTTTAATCCAACTCATAAAATGTTTTACACGAGGCGAAATTAATTTCGCATGCGGATATACAAAATGAATAGGAATTTTTTTCTGATTGAAATCATCTAGAATAATGCTCAATTGTTGTGATTTTATTGCCTTTGCAACTTGATAATAATAGAAGCAACCGACCCCTAAGCCTTCAATACAGGCTTGTCTCGCCACAGAAATTTGGTCTGTAAACAATATTGGTTTATTCGCTAAAATAATTTTTTCGCCTTGATCCATAAATACCCAGTCAGATCGAAAGCTAGATACTACAACTCTTTTTTTATTTTCTAAATCGATAGGCGTTAGTATTTTTTCCTTAGCTAGAAATGATTGACTTGCACAGTAAACTAATCGAGTTTCACCAATTCTTGTGGCGATCAAGGATGAGTCAGGTAAATCACCAATGCGAATAGCAAGATCAAGGTTACTTTGTACAATATCCTCAAATTGATCACTTAAATTTAATTGTATTGATACAGTTGGATATTTTTGAAGATATTGATTGACTAGAGGGGCAATAAAAATATTGCCAAATTCGATGGGAGCTGAGATTTTTAATTCACCAGAAATACTATTTTTTCGTGCTTCCAATGAAGCTTGCATTAATTCCACTTCATTCAAAATATGTCTGCACCATGCTAAATATTCAGCGCCTTCTTCCGTTAGGGAAATACTGCGAGTAGTTCGATTGACTAATCGTATTCCTAAACTTTCTTCTAAAGATGCTAACAATCTAGCAATTGAGGATGGTGAGCTGTTGAGAAGTTCTGCTGCTTTCGAGAGGCTTCCTTGCTCAATAATGCATGCAAAAGATTTCATAGCTTTAAATTGATCCATTGCTTACCTCGATATCTTTGCATTTTTTGCAAAAGGTTTATGTTTGGACATATCTTAATCATTGTTACTGAAATCAGTATAGTTCAATGCATAAACCTAAAGGTAGATGTGAAATGAAACTACTTTCTTCTAAAGCCCCCATCAAAGTACTTGCATACGATCATGTGGGTATTCGTGTGAGTAATAAGCAACGTGCCCTGAATTTTTATCAATCTCTAGGCTTTGTTGAAACTGCATATTTTGAAGCATATGAAGCCAATGAAATGATGAGTGCTGATGGTGTTCGGATCAATTTAATCTTTAATGCATCGAGTCATTTACATGCAAAAAATATTTTACTAGATACAGCGATTAAGTTACCCGGTATTACACACCCTGCTTTTATTGTTGATGATATTCAGGCACTAGAGCATTGGCTTAACAGCAATGATATTCATATCACTGAAGGACCAAAAGCGATTGGACCACGACGTACGGCACTTTTTATTCGAGATCCAGATGGAAATGTTTTGGAATTTAATCAACTAATTTTAGACAAAATTTAATTTAGAACACAACTAAGCTGAGAAAATATAATGAAACTGTATGATTTAGACCTATCCGGTAACTGTTACAAAGTCCGCTTATTTGCGTCTTTGATTCATTTGGATTTAGAAATTAATCCCGTCAATTTTTTAGAGGGTGAACATAAAGTAGAGCCTTTGCTGACTTTAAATCCTTTTGGTGAATTGCCTATTTTTATTGATGGGGAAATAATTTTAAGAGATTCACAAAGTATTCTCATTTATTTGGCAGGTAAATATGCAGGTGAAGCATGGTGGCCAACAACACCACATCTTCAAGCTGAAGTGGCGCAGTGGTTATTTACAGCAGCCAATGAAATACAGCATGGTCCTTGTTCAGCACGTTTAGTCGATAAGTTTAATTATCCATTGGATAAAAATTTAGCACTCAATAAATCAACAAAAATTCTGACCCTCATTAATGAACATCTTGAACATCGGGAATGGCTTGCAATCAATCGTCCAACGATTGCTGACATTGCTATTTTTCCTTATATCGCTTTAGCCCATGAGGGCGGTGTTGATATATCAAATTACAACAATATTCATCGTTGGATGAACAACATTAAAGCCTTAGATGGCTTTTTAACAATGTCAGGTATTTAAAATAAGTGTGCTTTGAACTATGAGGAAGCTTTAGCTCCTCATAGTTATTGTTTTGAATTCTTAAACTCGTTCGATCACTTTGAATATCATAGGTATCAAATGTCTTTTAAAATGCACGTCATTGATGTCAAAAATCCATTACAGAATTATATTTGGATATTAGAAGAGCTTAAGACGCATGATGCCATTGTGGTTGATCCAACAGATGCTCAGCTTGTTGATGAATATTGTCAAATGAATAAACTTGATTTAAAGCAAATTTGGTTGACACATTGGCATAAAGATCACATTGGTGGCGCACCATTTTTAGCAGATAAATATCAACTTTCTGTATATGGTCCAAAGGAAGCATTGTGTAAAATTAACGGAATAGGCAATCTACTAAAAGATGTCCTTGATTTGAAGGATCATTATTTTAATTTTCATGATTTAAAAGTAAAAGTTATTTTTGTACCTGGCCATACATTAGGTCATATTGTTTTTTATATTAATGAATTAAATTCTCTATTTAGTGGTGATACATTATTTGCCATGGGGTGTGGTCGAGTATTTGAAGGAAGTTACGAACAAATGTATCAATCACTGAATCGTTTAAAGCAGCTTCCGTTAAAAACAAAAGTTTATTGTTCCCATGAATATACCCTGAGCAATGCACAGTTTGCACTGGAAGTAGATTCCAATAATGTATTGCTACAAGAACGTTTACAAGAAGTACGTGCTTTACGTGCAGAACATCAAATAACACTCCCGACCACTATTGAACGTGAGTTACAAACAAATCCATTTTTTAGAACGAAAGACTTAGATGATTTCTTAAAAAAAAGATTACTGAAAGACCATTACTAAAAGTTTAAATGAACATATTTAGTAAAGCTGTAACCTTTATAGAAGCATCATTTTATAGATTTCCTAAAAGTAACATAATACAGATTATACGAAAAGTTTTTGTAAACCTAAAATAGAAATGTTCGAATCTACCTATAACTAATAAGTTAAATTATTTGCTTAATGTTTTAAAAAGATTCTTGAATTTATTTTTCCATTCATCGGGAGTTGCCCACGAATGTTTGAGAGAAATAATTTGTTTAGTAAAATATTCGCAATGGGTCGTCCACTTTTTAATCCCTTTTGCACTTTCAAGTTCTATACATATTTTATTTATCTGTTCCCTAGTTAATCTGTAAGGAGTAACGATCAGGAAAGCACAGAAAGCTTCGTGTTTTTTATTTTTATATATATCAATTAAATAGCAGTGATCAATTCTATCTTTGAGTTCTAATTTTAGAAATAATAGATGTCTTCCAAGCTTATCATCAATCCAAGAAGGGTGATTAGGATTAGGAACAAGCTCTTTTATTTGTAATGAGTTGAAGCCTTCTATTCCATCACCAAATTCATTAATAGCATAGACTTTTTGCAATGGAGAATCATTCTCTAACGTCAATGTTTGCAGTGATTCAACAATATACTGAAGGTCAAAACGTTCATCTCTTGTAGGTGGTTTATCTGTAGTTTCTGATTTTTTGATATTTGTTTTTTCAGTTCCATACGGTTCATCAGATGATGTCTCAACATCTTCGGATTTATCTGTATAAGATTGAATATAAGAATCAACCTCTACTGGATCGGTAATAGGTTCATTAAATGAATACTTCAATATACCATTTGTGTTTCCTGATTCTACATCAGACCTTTTACGATATTCACCATTTACTCTTGAAGGTGGTTTTTGGGTATTGATATGTTCATTCTTATTTTGGCTTTTTCCCCGAGGGATTGGGTTCTTTTCATCGGCTTTGGGGATAGTGTTAATGTGGTCTTGATTTATATGAATGGTATAGTCATCAATTGGATCAACTCTTTTGAATCGAGTTATAAAGAACCGTGTTTTATTATCATCTAACCAAAGTCCTTCTACCTCAACTGATAGTTTAGTTGGATGGGGAGGAAATACAATTGGGTATCTTTTACCAGACTGGAGAGGATCAAAATCAGTAATTTCCATACTGTGTTGAAGTCGTTCAACTATGTTTTGGACATGTTCATTTAAAGCTAGATTTGCAAGGAAGATAATGGCGATTTCACCTAAGTCTTCATAAGGTTTTCTAATCCTGATTCTGTATTCAGTTTGATTTTCTACGGTTTCAGATGTAAATGATTCAAGATAACGATTAATAATATTTTGAATTGATGAGGATAATATCATTCCTCTAATATCTTTGCGGTTAACAAATAAACTATGTAGGATATGAACTGCGGAAGTAACCACTTGAACATTATTATTAGATACCATTAAGCAGTGATTAACTTGTCGATAAGTTTCAGGGGTATAATGAGTGAAAGGGTATCCTTGAAGAATGAAGTCATTCCCTTTAGGCAACATAAGATGCTTTAAAGGCATATAATATTCATCATCAGTATTTGGAATTTTATATGTTGATTTTATATTTTTTGGTCTATGGCTTGTAAAATCAAATGTAAAACTTTTGGTAATTAACTTTCCATAAAATTTATAGACATTATCTTGTAAAATATTACCCTCCCAAATACTACCAATCTGAACAGTATCAATTTCAAGAAAAGGTACGAGAAATGTGGAACATCTCTGTATGTTTATCCACTTATCATTATCTTGAAGTTCAACTAATAGAACTTCTATAAAAGGATTGGTTGAATCACTGCCCTCATTCCTAAGAAACCCACCATATCTATAGACAGTTCTGCGAATATTATCATTTGGGAAACAATCAATAGTTGTGACTTTAACTTTTTTATTTGCAGGCATATCTTTTAGTGAATTTAATGAAATTCATATATAAATAGTATAGTTTTTATTATCACTCTAGTTTATTTGTGTAAACTCTGATTTATTTGTGGAACTGACACCCGCCACCGACTAAGGCAACCGCAGAAGCTGTATGGTGCGGTGCACGAAATGGCCGCTGTCCAAAAGGATGTTGATGATTGGCCACCGAGTAAATACTCGCCACTTCCAAATTCTCTTGCGTGTTCAAGGGTGGGAGAATACTGGCTAAACGTGAAGCCAATAGGGTTTTCCCTGTTCCTGGCGGTCCTTTAAATAGCAAAGAATGACCACCTGCTGCCGCAATCTCTAAGGCACGTCTCGGACGCAGTTGACCTTTAACATCGGCCAAATCAAATTTGTAGTGCTGTGAGGCTTTTAGCGCCGTGGGTTGAAACTGTTGGATGAGATGGTTTTGCGACAGATGCTCACAGACTTGTTTTAAATGTTGCGCTGCAAACACTTGAAAGTTGGGCAGTTGAGAGGCTTCTTGCGCATTGGCCTCAGGTAAAATCAGTTGATGCCCAGCTTGCTGGCAGGCAATCGCAATACTTAAAGTACCTGAAATTGGTCGCAGTTGCCCATCAAGTGCCAACTCACCTATAAATTCAAAATTTTCAGTTCCTTGCTCAGGGAGCTGACCAGAGGCAATTAAAATACCCAGTGCAATAGGCAAATCCAGTCGTGAGCTGTCTTTGGGCAGGTCTGCGGGTGCAAGGTTGATGGTGAGGCGTTTGGTCGGAAACTGAAAACCACTATTGATAATGGCGGAGCGCACCCGATCTTTGCTTTCCCGAACGGCTGCTTCAGGAAGCCCCACAATAGTTAAAGAGGGTAGTCCTTGGCTCAGATGAACTTCAACTTCAACCGAAGGTGCGTGTAAACCGAGCAAAGCTCGAGTGTAAATTTTGGCAAAAGACATCTTTTGTTCCATTATAGTGCATTATTTTAATTCGTTATGCGTCTTTTGTTGCACCAAACAGGTGCTCATTTTTTGTTCTGAATGCGTAACTCTAAAGCTTCCACTTGTTTCAATAAGTCATTTAAACGCAAATTGGCATTATTCAGTGCAGTACGTTGACGTTCAATTTCATCTTTGGAAACCAAATCCATCTTGGTGACTGCTTCATTCAGCAGTGCGCGTAAATTATGTTCTAAGTCTTGTTTAGGTTGTTCGACTTGTTCCAGTATGGCTTGTAATAAAGTTTCAATCATTTCTATATCCAACAGTTGGAGAAGTGACAGCAGTGTACCATTGCTGCTTCTGACTCTATAGCCTTTCAGATGAAATATGATTTCATCGATTGTAAAAAAATCATAAATCTTCGACTAAAAAACCTGAATTTTGAAGTTCAAAACGCATTTAAATGTATAGAATAGGGTATAAAGAAAACTCATGTCAGACTTTCTTTTCCCCCCAACCTAAGAATTTTTGGCATGAAATTTGAACATAAAACCTTACTGGTGAAATAAGCCGAAGGAAAACAAACATGAAGCTCGTAACTGCAATTGTAAAACCGTTTAAATTGGATGATGTGCGTGAAGCACTGTCTGAAATTGGTGTTCAAGGGATCACGGTAACTGAAGTCAAAGGCTTTGGTCGTCAAAAAGGTCATACTGAACTTTATCGTGGCGCTGAATATGTTGTTGATTTCTTACCAAAAGTAAAAATCGAAATCGCGATCAGTGATGAAATGGTCGACGCGGTGATTGAGTCAATCACACGTGTTGCTAGCACAGGAAAAATTGGCGACGGTAAAATTTTCGTCACAAATTTAGAGCAAGTCATCCGTATCCGTACAGGTGAAACAGGTGCCGATGCCGTTTAATTTGGCATGAAGTTTGCTGAGTAACACATAACTCGCACAAATTAGGTTGGGGGATACGAATGAAAAAGATGCTATTCGCGCTGAGCTTATCTGGCGCACTTTTAGGTGGTTCTGTTGCTTGGGCTGAAGAAGCAGCAACAGCGCCAACGCCATCAGAACAAGTCACAGTGGTTGAAACAACGGATGTGGCTGCTCCAGCGGTTGAAGCCGTTGCTGCTCCAGTAGAAGCACCCGCACCTGCAGAAGAAGAACCAACATTAGATACAGGTGATACGGCGTGGATTTTAGTCTCCACAGCACTGGTTTTATTAATGACCATTCCAGGTTTAGCGTTATTCTACGGCGGTATGGTTCGTAAGAAAAACGTCTTAAGTACTATGGCACATAGCTTTGTTGCTGCGGCAGTGGTGAGTATTGCATGGGTCATCATTGGTTATACATTGGCCTTTGGTGAGGGCAATGCCTTTATTGGTGGCTTAGATAAGTTCATGCTGACTGGGATTACCACAGATGCACTCACAGGGACGATTCCTGAAGTTCTATTCGTTATTTTCCAAATGACCTTTGCCATCATTACCGTTGCCATTATTAGTGGTTCAATTGCAGAACGGATGAAATTCGGCGCATTTATCGCTTTCATCTCGATTTGGGTAGTCGTGGTCTATGCACCAATTACTCACTGGGTATGGGGCGGTGGTTGGTTAGCAAATGATGGCGCACTCGACTTTGCTGGCGGTACCGTTGTACACATCAACTCAGGTGTGGCAGGTTTGGTTGCTGCATACATGCTCGGCAAACGTATGGGCTTAGGCCGTGAATCAATGGCTCCACACAACTTGGCATTAACCGTTGTGGGTGCAAGCTTACTGTGGGTCGGTTGGTTTGGTTTCAATGGTGGTTCTGCATTGGGCGCAAACGGCTCAGCAGGTTATGCATTGCTTGTGACTCAAGTAGCAGCAGCAGCAGCGGCAATCTCTTGGTTAATTACTGAAAAAGTTGCACGTGGTAAAGGTTCAGTACTTGGTGCTGCATCTGGTGCGGTTGCTGGTCTGGTAGTGATTACACCAGCAGCAGGGTTTGTGACTGTCGGCGGTGCACTGGCGATGGGTTTAATCGGTGGTGTGGTGTGCTTCTGGGGTATCAGTGCCTTGAAACGTGCTTTAAAAGCCGATGACTCTTTAGATGCGTTTGGTTTACACGGTGTGGGTGGTATCGTGGGTGCAATCTTAACGGCATTCTTTGCAAGCGATTTCATCATGGGCGACAAAGCACCAAGTGATGTGATGCATCAACTTTGGGTTCAAGTTGAAGGGGTATTGGCAACGATTGCATACTCAGCAGTATTAACCTTCCTTATCTTAAAAGTGATTGATCTGGTGATTGGAATTCGCGTTGAATCTGATGATGAACGTATGGGCCTAGATTTGAGCCAACATGGCGAACGTGTGGACTAATCAATAGAATAATAAATAAACAGTATAATCAATATATTGTGTGAAACAGCCCGAAAGGGCTGTTTTTTTTCTATATCTAGCGTAAAACTCTACAAAACACCGAATTTTTGCTACACTCTAAAACCATTCAAATTTGTTCAATTTAACCACTATGCATTGTCCATTTTGCAACGCTGAAGACAGTAAAGTGATCGACTCACGTTTGGCCGCTGAAGGTTGTCAAATTCGTCGTCGTCGTGAATGTATTAGTTGTGGTGAACGATTCACAACCTTTGAAAGTTATGAAGTGGTCATGCCTCGTGTGATCAAGTCGGATGGCAAAAGTGAACCTTTTGATGAAGCAAAATTGCGTCGTTCCTTGATGCATGCTTTACAAAAACGTCCCGTGACGCAAGAGCAAATTGAAACCGTCTTGAGCGATATTCAGCTGCAAATCCGCCGTTTAGGTGAGCGTGATGTGAAATCACGCACCATTGGTGAAATTGTCATGCAATCTTTATTTTCGTTAGATCATGTTGCATATGTGCGTTTTGCATCGGTCTATCAAGACTTTCAAGATGTCGATGCCTTTCGTCACCAAATTGAACAAATGCAACAACGTGAACATTAAGCGAGTTGGCATCCATGTCTGAATTACAGTCTAGTGCTTTACACGCTGACCAAGCTTGGATGAAACAAGCGATTGCTTTAGCACTGCAAGGTCAATACAGCACCAAGCCAAATCCAAATGTAGGCTGTGTCATTGTCAAAGATGGGCAGTTGCTGGGGATGGGTTATCACCCTCAAGCGGGTCAGCCACATGCAGAAGTTTTTGCGATGCGCGAAGCGGGCGAACAGACTCAAGGCGCAACCGCTTATGTCACTTTAGAGCCTTGTGCGCATTATGGGCGTACACCGCCGTGTGCCAAAGGTTTGGTCGAGGCAGGTGTGGCGCGGGTTGTGATTGCCTGTCCAGATCCTAACCCCTTGGTGGCTGGTAAAGGGGTACAAATTTTAAAAGAAGCAGGCATAGAGGTCGATGTCGGCATTTGCCAAACCGAAGCGCATCAGTTGAATGCGGGCTTTTTAAAAGCCATGGCTACTGGCATGCCTTATGTGCGTTTAAAAGTTGCCTCTAGTTTAGATGGTCGAACAGCGATGGCTTCGGGTGAGTCGAAATGGATTACAGGCCCAGCAGCACGGTTGGATGTCCAGCATTTTCGTGCCATTTCTGGTGTCGTGATCACTGGGATTGAAACCATACTGGCCGATGATCCTCAGCTCAATGTTAGACAGCTTCAGGGTGTTGTGGATCTGACAACGGTTGTACAACCGAAACGTCTGGTGTTAGACCGTCAAGGCCGCTTGCCTCTGACGGCCCAAATTTTACAGCAGCCTGATACCGTGATGGTGATGGGGCCTTATCGGCAAGCATTGGCCGATTTAAGTGTGCTACAGTTTGCTGTACAGCCTTTAGATCAGTTATTAAAGCAGTTGGTTCAATCGCATCAGATTTACGATGTCATGGTTGAAGCAGGTGCAACGTTATCGACAGCTTTTTTACAAGAGAAGTTGGTCGATGAAATGATTAGTTATGTAGCACCGACCTTATTGGGTCAGTCTGCACGTGCAATGTTCAATGCTGAGTTTTCTCAGATGGCAGAGCAACTCCGCTTTAAGCTTATGGATGTCACACAATTGGGTGATGATGTGCGCTTAACGCTTATCCCTTCTCAAGAGTCATTATGAGTTCAGAGTCTACGGTTTATCATAAACGTCGTCACGCGGCACGTACCACCGATGAATATCTATTTCATCAACTTGTTCCTTATTTGGGGAATAAGCGCCGTCTGTTGCATCTGATTTTAGAGGCGCTTGAGAGTACAGGGACTTTAAACCGTGCAGATGGTCGTGCGCCTATTTTTGCTGACTTCTTTGCAGGTTCGGGCGTGGTCTCGCGTTTGGCGCGTCAAAATGGTTATCGCGTGATTGCCAATGACTGGGAACCATATAGCCATGCGCTGAACCATGCCATTTTGGCTTGTACCGAAGCGCCTGCATTTAAAGAGTTGGGTGGTTATCAAAAAGCCATTGATTATTTAAACCGCTTGCCTGAAGTTAAGGGCTGGGTAACGCATAATCTGTGTCCGCGAAATGATGAGATTTATGATCCAAGCCGAGATCGTTTGTTCTTTAAGCGTCGCAACGGCATGCGCATTGATGCGATTCGTCAGCAAATTGCCACATGGCAGGCACAAGGTGCAATCGATGATGTAGAGATGTCTGCTTTACTGGCACCTTTACTTTATTCAGCCAGTTTTGTCAGCAATACTTCCGGCGTCTTTAAAAGTTTCCACCACGGCTGGGGCGGTAAAACCCAAACAGCGCTAGAGCGGATTGAATCCTTGCTGTGGTTGACCCCAAGTCGTTTTAGTGAAGTGGGTGATAATAAGCAAAAGAACCCGATGGCTGAAATGTGGTGTGTCGATGCACAGCATTTGGCAAATCAAATGAGCAGTTTTGAGGTCGATGTAGCTTATCTAGATCCACCCTATAACCAACATGCCTACAGCAGTAACTATCATGTTTTAAATGCTTTAACACTATGGGATCAGGTAGATTTACCAACACCAGACACCAAAGGTTTTAAAAGCGGAATTGACCGTGCGTGGCGCAAAGAGCGTCCGAGCCCTTATAACTCGTCAAAGTATGCCAAAGAGGCATATGAAAAATTACTGTCCACCATCAATGCACGTTACATTCTGACCAGTTATTCAACCGATGGTAATATTGAAGCAGGGGACTTGCTCAAAGCCAATTTGGAGCGAGGTCGCGTGACTTTATTAACGCAGGATGTACCGCGTTATCGCGTGAGTAAACAGCGTCAGTCTGAGCGTGCGCGTGTGTTAGAGTTTATTGTGATCACCGATACCCATGCCAAGTCAGGTCCGCCAATTCGTCAGCTACTGGGGCAGTTGTACCATTATGCCGAATTGGGTGGAGTCGATACATCTGGGGTCACGACACAGTTGGCGCTGTGGTAAAAATATAGAGGTAGAAATCAGAAATGTTTACAGGGATCATTGAAAGTCTAGGCACAGTTGAAAGCGTACAAAATGTCGGTGGCGATGTGCGGTTGCGCATTGGTACGGATCTTGATATGTCAGATGTACATTTGGGTGACTCGATTGCCACCAATGGCATTTGCCTCACGGTGATTGACTGGGGTGAGCACTGGTATGCTGCCGATGTCTCACGTGAGAGTTTGAACCGAACCACACTGACCCACTGGAAAGTTGGCCAACGTGTAAATGTGGAAAAGGCGATGTTGCCCACCACACGTTTTGGTGGACACATTGTGTCAGGTCATGTCGATGCTGTGGGTGAAATCACCGTTGTGCGTGAAGATGCACGTTCGCTTTATTTTGAAGTGACTGCGCCAGCTGAGATTGCACGTTACTTGGCAGAAAAAGGCTCGATCACGGTTGATGGGATCAGTTTAACCATTAATCATTTGCGTGGGCGTATTTTAAGCCTCAATTTAATTCCACATACGGCTGAACGAACCAACATTGGAACGTGGAAGGCAGGCAGTCAAGTGAACCTTGAAGTGGATGTGTTAGCACGCTACATTGAACGTCTGATGCTGGGTGACAAAGCTGCGGAAACTACCCCACAATCTAAAATTAGTTTAGACTTTTTGGCACAAAATGGTTTCTTGAAATAGAAAAATCGTTTAGATTGCAGCAAGAATAGACAAAAGATGAGCTCCCTATTTGCCCAAAATGAGGGAGTTTTTCTTTTGAAATGAATAGGTAAGCAATTGAGTATGATGAAAGATAGTACGCAGTTCATTGCACGGATAGGTGACAATGATTGATTTTTTTCTCCATCTAGAACAATTATTGCCCGTACTGCTTGCAGAATACGGCCTTTGGATTTATGCGATTCTTTTTCTGATTATTTTTGCAGAAACGGGCTTCGTTTTTATGTTCTTTTTGCCGGGTGACAGTTTACTGATTGCCATTGGTGCCCTATGTTCCAGCTCGGATTTAATCCATATCCACACCATGGGTATTTTGATGATGATTGCTGCGGTATTGGGTTATATCGTCAATTATTATACTGGTCAGAAGTTGGGCTTTAAATTTGCCCATCAGCATTCGCGTTGGCTGAAACCCGAATATATGATGAAGACCAATCAATATTTCTTAAAGCATGGTGGTAAAACCATTTTAGTGGCACGTTTTATTCCTTTTGTGCGTTCTTTCGCGCCTTTTGCTGCGGGCGCAGGGCATATGAGCTTGGCGACTTTTATGTGGTATAACGTGACCGGTGGCCTGATTTGGATTGGTAGTTTGTTGGCGATTGGTTATGGTGTGGGCAATACCTTATCGTTTATGGTTGATGTGTTGGTTTGAGATCGAGACAGATCACATCAGCCGAGAAAAAACAAGAGTGCATAAAAAAACTCACCGAAGTGAGTTTGAACGGAAGCCAAGGCCAGTTAGGCAGAGTTGGATACCACTTCATCAGAAAAGTCTGAATTTTTCAAAATATAGTCAATTTCTTCTTGAGCCGCGGCTTGCAGCTTACTGCGGTAGCTGACTACAGACTCTTCAATTAAGGTTTCCGCTTCAAGCTCTAAACGTAAACGGACACTTTCTAACTCAGACAAAATTTGTGAGTCATCAATACCAAATTTACCTTTGGCATAGTCCAGAGCTTGTTCAGGCGTTTTCTCATAGCGTGCAGTGTAGCTCGAAATTTCCTGATCGACACTTTGACGCATCACATTTAAAGCTTGGGTTTGCTCATTGAACTGACGGATTTCATCTTTTTTGAGGCTCTCCGCATAAGCTTCCTGTGCTGCGCGTTTGTCTGCCAGTGATTTTTCTAACGCTTGTTGTTTGCGAATCCGCGCTTCTTCAATCAGCTGTGCTTTCAGATCGGCATACGCTTGTTCAATTCGTTGGATCGAGACAGCTTGAGCACGTTGGTCTTGTTCAATCCAACTGTGCAAACCTGTTTCAGGTTTGAGTACATCGCAGACGCGACTCAGGTCATCAATAAAGGCCTGACGAACAGCATCAGGTACCTTTAACCAGCGCTGTTTAAAATCTGGACCAACATTCAATGCCACTACGCATCTCCTTATTTAGACGGGGAATCAATTAAAGCTTGAAGGTTCGAGCTTCAACCCCGAGACGTCTATATTGTTTAAATTTTTCACGACCTTGTTGTTTGGCCGATTCGTTATTTTCAATAATTTCTATAATGTGGCTAAATTTTTCGAACTGTTCAAGAGCTTGATCGTTAAAATTGAACACAATCCAGTCGGATTGTTCAGGCAGTTGCGCTGAGATACAAATGCGGGCATCGATTTGATCAATGCCATGTGGAATAAAGCTCGTATCATCAAAACTCCACAAACGCTCATCCAGTTGCTGTTGTAGTTCAGGGTCGCTTGCATACAACCAGATTCGCTCTGGCTGACGCAAGATTTTTCGACATAAACGACAAGCACTTTCGACTTGTCGTTCAGGACTTTGTTCAAACAAATAAAAGCTAATATTAGCCATTAGACTGCGCACGATGAGCTAAGAATTGCATCAATAATGGCACTGGACGACCTGTTGCCCCTTTATTGGCACCCGAGTTCCATGCTGTACCTGCGATGTCCAAATGCGCCCAGCGGTAATCACGGGTGAAACGTTGCAAGAAGCAAGCCGCAGTTACGGCACCAGCTTTGGGCCCACCAATGTTGGCGATATCGGCAAATGGAGAGTCTAACTGTTCTTGATAGTCATCAATCACAGGCATGCGCCAGACGCGGTCAAAGCTATTTTGACCAGCTTCAGACAATTCGGCCGCCAGTTTGTCGTCTGGGGTAAACATACCTGTTAATACTGATCCGAGTGCCACGACACAGGCACCTGTTAAGGTTGCAATATCAATGACCAGTTCAGGGTTAAAGCGTTTTACATAGGTCAATGTGTCGCACAGCACCAAACGACCTTCTGCATCGGTATTTAAAATTTCAACGGTTTGACCGCTCATGGTGCTCACGATGTCACCTGGACGTGTAGCTTTGCCTGAAGGCATATTTTCAGCTGCAGCAATGGTACCTACGACATGAATGGCTAAACGTGATTCACACAGAGCACGGAGCGTCCCTAGAACCGATGCTGCACCACACATGTCATATTTCATTTCATCCATACCAGCGCCCGGTTTCAATGAAATGCCACCAGTATCAAAGGTGATTCCTTTACCGACCAAGACCACTGGGGCTTCAGAACGTTCAGCTTGATACTCAAGGGTAATAATACGGCCTGGGCGGTCTGAACCTTTGCTCACCGCAAGGAAGGAATGCATGCCCAGATCAGCCATTTGCTGCTCATCAAGGACATTAACACGGAGTAGGTCAGGATATTGGGCTGCCAGTTCTAAGGCTTGCTCTGCCAAATATTCAGGGAAGCAGATATTGCCTGGACGGTTGCCTAAGTCACGAGCAAAGCTTTGACCAGATTGCACGGCTTCAATCAATTTAAGTTGCGCAGCATTCAGCGGCGACTCAGCAGCAATCAGGCTGATCTGTTCAAGCACGTTGTCTGCTTTTTTTGATTTGAATTCATCAAAAGCATATGCCGCATGCGTCAAACTGAGGGCAAATAAATAATGGAGTTCAGCTGGAAGGACTGAAAGGTCAAGACTGATGTGTTTGAATTTTTTTTGTGAAGCTTTGATAATGGTTTGAGCAATTTTCACCAGCTTTGCCGCTTGTAATTCAGCTGCTTTCCCGACACCGACCAAGGCTGCATTGGGGCTTGTTGGAATTTGACCAATGAGGCTCAAGGTTTCATTGAACGCGGCTTTAAACTGAGTCGCTTCAATTAAGTTGTTTAAATCATTAATTTGATAAGCATTTGCAAGGTGTTGCGTGTTTTCAGAATCTACTAATATCAACAAAAATTGGCTAGACGTATTCTCTGTGAATGACGTATTAATAGAGAGTTTCATAAGTTTTATTTAAGCCTTATAAAGTTTGAAAATGATTAAACCACTGAAACATTAACATGAATAGAGTTGCAAAGTGCAACAAGAGTACAGGTTTTATATTTTCACTATTCGGGTAAACTAGCGCTAGTTTTTATTCACCTATTTTTGGAAGAATTAATTTGATTATTCGGCGTTATCTGGTCAAACAAGTGGTGTCGACATCCTTGGTTGTGATCGCCTTATTGACCTTGATCATGATGGGCGGTCGTTTGATCAAGTATTTTGGCGTAGCCGCGCAGGGTCGCTTAGATGCAGGTATTTTATTTAGCATTATTGGCTATCGTTTGCCTGAATTTTTAACGCTGATTCTTCCTCTAGGCTTTTTTATTGGACTGATGCTGGTTTTTGGTCGTCTGTATGTCGATCATGAAATGGCAGTACTCAATGGCAGTGGCGTCAGTCGTAACCAATTGGGGCGACTGCTGATTCCTATGACCGTGGTGTTTCTTGCTGTTCAAGCCGTGCTGATGCTTTGGATGGCGCCGTGGGGTGTTCGTCAGTTTGAGCAGCTCACCACCAGTCAGGCGGTGCGTACTGGTTTTGATTTGGTTCGACCCAAAGAGTTTATTTCATCGGGGCCTTATACCATTTATGCGGGTGACTTATCCGAAGACCGTAAGAACCTCAAAGACATCTTCTTCTATCAACGCGCTGAAGCAGAAGGTAAGCCTGATGTGATGATTTTGGCCAAAGAAGCCACGCGGGTTGAAATTGAAAATGATCCCGCCAATGTGGTGGATTTGGTGCAAGGTCGCCGTTATGAAATTTATCCGGGACAGCCGCGTTATAGCCAAGCCGAGTTTCAGTCTTATCGACTACGTTTAGAAAATGATAAAGAAGCGAAGTTTGAAAGTGCCGATGTTGAAGCATTGTCCACCATGAAACTTTGGGATAATCGTAATGATCCTGTCGTGGCGAGTGAGTTGGGCTGGCGTATTTTTGTACCGTTTGCCATTGTAGTGGCGTTGCTTCTCGCTGTGGCTTTATCTGAAGTGAGTCCACGCCAAGGACGTTACTTAAAGCTGTTCCCTGCATTGCTTATTTTTGCCAGTTTAATCGTGGCGCTGATGGCGATTAAAACCCGTGTCAGTAAAGAAGAGGTGGGCATAGGGGCTTATCCATTGATTTTGGTGATCTATGCGATAGCAGCGGCTTTGTTTTCGCGTAAACAAAAGCTGGCCCCGAAAATTAAGAAAACATTACAACGAGCGGGGTCTTAATCATGTTCGCACGTCGTATAGTCGCAAAACATGTGACCAAAACCACCGCGATGGCGATGCTGGGTGCTACCGCTATTTTATCGGTCTTGCAAATTCTGTTTACTTATTTGGGTGAGTTAGGCTCCCTAAAAGAAGGTTATGGCGCTTGGGATGCTTTACGTTATGTACTGTGGGGGGCGCCGCAATATCTCTATGAGATTCTACCCATTGCCGCGTTAATTGGCTCAGTACTGGGACTGGGCACTTTGGCTTCAAACAGTGAGCTGATTGTGATGCGCTCGGTGGGGGTGAGTCTCTGGCGGATTGTTGGTTGGGTGATTCGTTCGGCTTTAATTTTGGTGGTGCTGTCATTTGCTTTAAGTGAATGGGTGATTCCTTATACCAATGAGCAAGCCAAAGGTGTGAAAAGCCATCGAACTGCGGCTGAACTTGGTGAAGTACGTGGTTACTGGACACGAGAAGGGCAGCGTTTTATTTATGTCGATTATGCCAATTCTCAAGGTCAGCTGAAAAATGTGCAAGTGGTCGATTTTGACAATAATGCTCGTTTGAAAGGCGTTTTAAATGCTGAGCAAGGTCAGTTTGTGCAAGATGGTCGTTGGATTTTAGAAAATACCGCCCAAGTTGATTTACTACCGACAGGCAACGCCACGGCACAAAAGGCCGCTGAAACGCCTTTGGCACTGGCACTGCAGCCGAAATATGTGCACATGGTGACGATTGACCCTGAAGACCTTTCACCGAGTCAATTGGTCAGTTTCATGAGCTATATGCATGAATACAGCCAAGTGCCTAAAACTTATCAGTTGGCTTTTTGGCAAAAAGTGGCGTCTCCATTTGCCTTAATTGCTTTAGTGTTGATTGCTTGTTCCTTTATTTTTGGCCCACTGCGTCAACAATCGATGGGCTTTCGTTTGGTGATTGCACTGTTTACAGGCTTAGGTTTCTTTTACCTGCAAGACTTCTTGGGTTATGCAAGTTTGGTTTATTCGCCTTCACCCGCATGGTTTGTTTTTGTGCCGATTTTACTGATGTTTGTCGCAGGTGGTTATTTATTACAACGTGCGCGATAACTGTACGATATTGAAGAAAACAATGCGGATGATGGTGTTAAACCATCATGCCTGCATAGAGTCTTGACCGAAAATTCGGTAAGATAGAGCGATGAATTTGTAGACAAAAAAAGAGTGCTTATTATGGCGGATGCAACTGCTGGCAAAATCCCTCACGTACTGGTCATTATGGATGGTGTGGGACACCGTGAAGCGATCGAAGACAATGCATTTTTAGCAGCGAATCGACCGAATTTAACAGCGATTGAAGCAAAGCATCCGCATAGCTTAATTTCAGGTTCTGGTGAAGACGTGGGTCTGCCAGATGGCCAAATGGGTAACTCTGAAGTGGGCCATATGAACTTGGGCGCAGGTCGTGTGCTCTATCAAGACTTTACCCGAATCACCAAAGACATTCGTACGGGTGCTTTTTTCGAACATGAAGTTTTGGTTGATGCTGTTGAGAAAGCCAAAGCAGCGGGTGGTGCGTTGCACATCATGGGGCTATTGTCTGAAGGTGGGGTGCATTCACACGAAGACCATATTGTTGCCATGGCTGAACTTGCGTTAAAACGCGGTGCAACCGTGTATCTCCATGCCTTCCTAGATGGTCGTGATACCCCGCCACGCAGTGCGCAGCCATCTTTAGAAAAATTAGATGCGTTGTTTGCTCAATATCCAAATCAAGGTCGTATTGTGAGTCTGATTGGTCGTTATTTTGCGATGGATCGAGATAACCGTTGGGACCGTGTGGAACAAGCCTATCGTTTACTCACAGAGTCTGAAGCAACACGTACTGCAGCTACAGCAGTTGAAGGTTTAGCCTTGGCTTATGCCGCAGACGAATCTGATGAATTTGTCAAAGCAACACGCATTGGCGATGCTGTGAAAGTTGAAGACGGTGACAGCATCGTCTTTATGAATTTCCGTGCGGATCGTGCGCGTGAAATTACCAAAGCGTTTGTTGAAAAAGATTTTGCAGGCTTTGCGCGTAAAGTTGTACCAAACTTATCTAAGTTTGTGATGTTGACACGCTACCAAGCCAGTATTGATGCACCTGTGGCGTATATGCCTGAAGCATTAAAAAACTCGATTGGTGAATATCTTTCAGACCTTGGTAAAACCCAATTACGTATTGCTGAAACTGAGAAATACGCGCATGTGACGTTCTTCTTCAGTGGTGGTCGTGAAGATGAATATCCGGGTGAAAAACGTATTTTGATTCCATCACCGAATGTGGCTACTTATGACCTCAAGCCAGAAATGAGCGCCTATGAAGTAACCGATGAATTGGTGGCTGCGATTAACTCTGGTGAGTTTGATCTATTGGTGGTGAACTATGCCAATGGCGATATGGTGGGTCATACGGGCGTGTTTAATGCAGCTGTGAAAGCAGTGGAAGCTGTTGATTTATGCTTAGGCCGTGTCTATGAGGCGGTGATGGCACAAAAAGGCCATATGTTAATTACGGCTGACCATGGTAATGTTGAACAAATGCAGGATTATCACAGTGGTCAGGTGCATACCCAGCATACGACAGAATTGGTGCCTTTTATCTATGTCGGCCCAACTCAAGCTACTATTGCTGAGGGGGGCGTACTGGCCGATGTCGCACCAACCTTGTTAAGCTTGATGCATCTTCCTGTTCCAGCAGACATGCAAGGTCGTAACTTAATTACATTAGACGTATAAATCAATTTGGGTGGGTAAATGGCAAAAGCATCGTGGACTTCAATAGGTGTAGTGATTGCTTTAGGTCTGAGTCTGATCCACCCGATGGGGGCTGTTGCAAAAACAGCGGCAGCACCCGCTTTTGATGATGAATTGGAACAAGGTTATGTTGAGGTTCCGATTGAATCCATTCAACAATTTGTGCAAATCTACGGTTTAGTCAAAGACAATTATGTGGCTGAACGTAGTGATGAAGCACTATTTCAACAGGCCATTAAAGGTTTAGTCAGTGGCTTAGACCGTTATTCTCGCTATTTATCTCCTCAAGAATATAAACAACTGGTGCAATATACCGAAGGGGATTTGGCTTCAGTTGACTTCAGCTTAGAGTTTGATTCTCGCTTACAACAATGGCTGATTCGTGGATTAAAACCTGACTCAGATTCCAGCAAACTGGGCTTAAAAAATGGGATCTCCGTTTTTAAAGTGGATGATCAAGAGCTACGCAAGCTCAACCATGCTCAAGTCAATGAATTACTCAGTGGTGCGATTGGTAGTACCATCAGCCTACAGTTAAAAGCCAATTCAACGCCGATCAATTTAGTTCGAACCAAAAAGGTTGAAACCGATATTCAGGCGCAACTGTTGAATAACCAAGTTTTGGTGCTCAAGGTGCGGGTGTTCCAACAGGATACGGCCAATGAAATTCAGCAGTTGATTGAAGAGCATCAGTCTTCGCGTTTAAAAGCGGTCTTGATAGACCTCAGAAATAATCCCGGGGGGCTGTTGTCTGCCGCAGTTGAATCTGCCGATTTATTCTTAAACCAAGGGGTGATTGTTTCAACCCAAAGTCGTTCCGAAGGGGATCAGCAGTTCCAAGCTTTACCAAGTCTAGAGTTTCAAAATTTAAAAGTGGGGATTCTGATTAATGACCGTTCTGCATCGGCCGCGGAGGTGTTTACCGCTGCGCTGAAGGAGCATGGACGGGCGTGGGTGATTGGTGAAAAAAGTTATGGTAAGGGCGTGGTACAGAAACTATTTCCATTGTCGAATGGCGCAGCTTTGCAAATGACGGTATCTCACTATTACACCCCAAGTGGTCGGATGATTGAAGGGGTAGGGATTGCGCCAAATCAGGTGTATCCAATGCCACATGAACTCAAAGACGAAAGCTATGTTGAACATGTGGCAGAGATTCTAATTAACCGTCGTTAAGTCTCTAAACGGAATCGTCTTCGCCATCTAGCCCGAATTTCTTCAAGCGATAACGTAAAGAACGGAAAGACATGCCGAGCTTTTTAGCCGCCAGTGTTCGGTTCCAGTGGGTAAGATTGAGCGCATTCATCAAAATTTCTTTTTCAATTTTTTCTAAATACAGCTCTAAACCCTCTTCGGGTAATTTACGCGAAGGCATATGACTGAGTTGATCATTGCCAACAGTACCTTGTTGCGTGGCATTGGCATAGTTGGTCTGAGCAATTGGTCGCAGTGGGGCTGTTTGCAAGTGCGGTAAGTCGATACTGCTTTCATCACTTAAAGTGATGGCACGTTCCATCATATTGCGTAATTCACGCACATTGCCTGGATAATATTGGGCCAATAAAAATTCACGTGCACGTTCACTCAATGCTTTGACTGGGATGTCCCATTCTTGGCAGATTTTCTGAATGAAATGTTGTGCTAAAAGAATAATGTCATTGCCACGCTCACGTAGGGCTGGCAGCACAATGTCCATGACATGGATGCGGAAGTACAAATCCTGACGGAACTTGCCTTGTTGTACCAGTGCTTCTAGGTCTTGATGGCTGGCACTAATCACACGAAAATCGACATCAATTTCCGTGTCACTCCCAATTGGGCGAATGCGTTTTTCTTGTACCGCGCGCAGCAGTTTCACCTGCATAGTGAGCGGTAACTCGGCAATTTCATCTAAAAATAAACTACCGCCATGTGCAGAGAGAATCAGCCCTTGTTTGTCTTGAGTGGCCCCTGTGAAGCTGCCTTTACGGTGTCCAAACAATTCACTTTCCATCAGTTCGGTCGGTATGGCACCGCAGTTAATGGCAATAAATGGCCCTTCATTGCGATTGCTCAGGCGATGTACCAGATTAGCCACCACTTCTTTGCCAGTGCCTGATTCACCCGTAATAAAGACAGGGGCTTGCGAGCGTGCAATTTTCTTTAAGGTTATGCGTAGCTGTTGAATAGGAAGAGACTGACCAATCAGCAGACGATGTTCAAGCGTATCTTCTTGGATATGCAGCTGACTGATGGGCTGATTAAAGGCTTTTTGTAAAAGTTGCTCTAAATGTTTTTGGTTGATTGGTTTACTGACAAAATCAAAAGCACCAGCTTTAAGTGCTGCAATCGCAATATCCATATTGCCGTAAGCAGTCAGCACAGCAACGGGTAAATTAGGATAATTTTGAGCAATAAAATCGACCAAGCTCAGGCCATTACCATCGGGTAAATTCAGATCGGTTAGACAGGCATCATATTGATGCGTTTTCAGGGCTTGAACCGCCTCTTGTAAGCGATAGGCAATATGTGTATCAATCCCCATCCGACTTAAAGACATTTGCATCAGTGTACATAAGTCTTGTTCGTCATCCACCAATAAAACAAGTGGTTTTTTTTCCACGTTTAACCCCAAAAATTACACGTCATTGTTTATACGGGGGCATTCAATCCGAAAGCATGCCCCTATTTTTTGTTCTACATAGTATAGCTTAGCTTGGTTGGCTTCGCAGAAACTATGGGATAAATATAATCCTAACCCAGTTCCATTGATTGAGGTACTAAAAAACGGTTGAAACAGGGTGCTTTGATCCTGAGTGGCGACCCCTTCACCAAAATCGCAGACATCAATGTGGACGAGGTTTTTATAGCTATAGACTCGAATGTGAATGTGCTCGGCTTCAGCTGCATTATGCCGAATGGCATTTCGAATCAGGTTGATCAGCACTTGCCTCAGTTGTTGTTCATCAAACTGAATCTGAGCTTGATCGGAAATGCGGTAATCAATTTGATCTTTGACATCGGGCAAATCTTCAACGATAAAACGTTCTAAAAAAGAGGCGACATCAATCAAGGTCGGATAGGTTTCTTTACTGCGTGCCATGTTCAGTGTATCGCCAATAATTTTATCAATCCGTGAGGCTTGTTTGGCAATCATGTTATGCAACAGTTCTTGTTGTGGGTCGTTAAGTTGCATTAATTCATTGGCTTGCGTGATGGCTGCCAGTGGATTGCGGATTTCATGTGCAATGCTGGCAGAAAGTTGACCCAGTGCAGCCAGTTTGAGTTGTTGTACACGTTGATTAATTTTTTGTGCATCTTGCAGGACGAATAAGGTGAGTGTCTGATTCGGTACTTGTAGTTTTTGAATTTCGATCTGAATTTGAAAGCGACTCAGCTGGGATGTAAATTGGAATTTTTCTCCATTCTTCAGTTGGTCGAATTTGAGGAGTTCAAATAAATCAGGCTGTGCTTTGTACAAAGGATATTTATCGTGAGCATAAATCGGGGAGATACCCAATAATGCACATGCGGCAGGATTACTCAGCACCATGTGGCAGTTTTCATCGAGAACCAAATAGCCGAGCTCGGTTTGCTCTAAAATATAACGGTTAATGTTTTGCAGTTGATCCAGTTCTTGGGACTGATAGAAGTTTAAATTTTCAAGGACTTGAAAACGTCGTACTGCAATTTGTCCAGACCCATAAACCACAAAGAACAAAAAGGCGAGCACGGCACTGTTGCCAATGGTATTCAGTGAACTAATTGAAAATAGCGTTCCAATAAAGTGTTGATAAACCAGTGTAATCACAGCAATCAACGTAATGATGAGTGCTTTTTGTTTATCGACCAATACACAAGAGGCAAAGATCGTGATCACAAACAATAAACTTAACTGTAAGTTCGGACCATCGGTGGCGAAAGTAAGTAAGCTGAGGCTAATGACATCGACGATAAATAACAAGGTGAGCTGAAGTGGTATGCGCTTGCGCACATGCTTGAGGCTCAATAGCTGAAAGGCACTGATAAAAATAAAGCCAATCAGGACAGAACGATACAATACTGGATATTGATAATTGGAAAACAGTTGCTCATAAGTCAGCAGATAAACCAACAATAAACAGCAACCAATAAACAGTCGATAAGACGCATACCAAACACCTAGACGGTATTGATTTAACTGAATATTGGTTGAGTATTGCAGCATGTGGGTGTTAGTCAGCTTGCATCAGGGTTTAATTAAACCATAACGAATAGCAAGGTGAGTCAGCTTCACATCACTGTCAATGTTGAGCTTTTCAAAAATTCGGTAACGGTAAGTATTGACCGTTTTTACGCTGACAAAAAGCTTGTCAGAAATTTCCTGTGCACTAATACAATTCACGACCATCATCGCCACCTGCATTTCACGTTCAGACAGAGCATCAAAAGGTGAGGTTTGTGTATCCGATAGATAAGAACTGGCCAGTTGTTCAGCAATATCAGCGCTGAAATATTTGCCGCCTTGCATCACTTTATTAATCGCACGGACCATTTCGGTCACGGGCGCACCTTTGGTAATGTAGCCTTTGGCGCCAGCTTTGAGTAACAGGGAAGGATAAGGCTCTTCAGCTAGGCCACTGACTGCCAGTACTTTGGTCTCGGGTGCGGTTTGCAGTAAGCGGCGTGTGGTTTCAACTCCACCAATACCTGGCATGTTGACATCTAACAGAACCACATTTGGGTGATGTTGACGGACGAGGTTAATTGCTTCTTCACCAGATTCAGCTTGGCCAATGACTTGAACATCGGCATGGTCCTCGAGCATTCGACAAATCCCTGTACGTACTAACTCATGGTCATCTACCACTAAAACTGTGATCACCTAGCTCTTCCTCACTATAAAAACCATATTTTTTGTTACATAAAGCAAAATAAGCTTGCAATGAAACGACAAAATTAGCAATCCTATTCTTAGGCTTATTTGAAAAGATATGCACGCTGTCGACGGCAATGCTGTTCGCATTGTGTACAAATGTAAGGCATATTGGCGTGAATACGCAAATGTATCTTATGGGTTATGAAGTTGAGTGAAGAAAAGTGAAAAAATCAAATAAATTTTTAATGCATCTATTGGGATGGTCGATTGCAATGACGGTCAGTACCCATAGCTTTGCAGACTTGGTGATGAACCCGGGATCGGGACCAAGCCAAGCAAGCATGAGCTGGTCTGCGGCAGATGCAGAACAGCTTCTGAATGATGATCTAATGGAAGATCCTGAAGAGTACGCTCCTCAGGGTTCAACAAAAGTCACCACCAGTATTCGCAGTTCCAATGGTGTGGTGACGAACAACAGTACCTCAAAAACGGTACAAATTTTCGATACCTCGAAATATTCCAACCAACCCAGTGTCAATGCTCGTGCAGCACTGGTGATGGATGGCAATACAGGTGAAGTGCTGTACAGTAAAAACAGTAATACCGCGCTACCGATTGCTTCGATTACTAAGCTGATGACGGCAGTGGTGATTTCAGATGCGCGTTTAAATATGTCTGAAAACATTACTTTACAGCAAGCGGACTTTTCGTGTTCGGGTTGTAAAAGTTCAAGTTCGTCCCTGCGTGCAGGTGACAGTATGAACCGTGCAGAGGCATTGTTATTTGCATTAATGAAGTCAGAAAACCCAGCAGCATCAGCGCTTGCACGGACGTATCCGGGTGGTCGCTCAGCCTTTGTTTCGGCGATGAATGCCAAAGCAAAATCTTTGGGTATGAACTCAACCCATTATATGGAATCGACAGGTCTACATCCGGGTAATATCGCTTCAGCACGTGACTTGGGTATTTTGGTCAATGCTGCGTCTCAGTATGGTTTGATTCGTCAGTTTTCAACCACAGCAAGCTATGACTTTAATTTGGGCTATCGTGTATTGAAATCAAACAATACCAATGCCTTGGTTCGTAATGGTGGTTGGAATATCAATATTTCAAAAACAGGTTTCATTAATGAAGCCGGTCGTTGTGTAGTGATGCATACCACTTTAAATAACCGTCCAGCGGTGGTGGTGTTATTGGGCGCGGACTCATCTGCAGCACGTACCAATGATGCAACGCGCCTAATGAATTGGGCAAGCCAATTACCAAAACGTATTTAACCCGACTTTGTTTTTGTTCACTCAACAACAAAAATTGAGTCATAAAAAAGCCCTGCATATGCAGGGCTTTTTTTTGTCTTCTCTCAATTACATGTTTGAAAGAATTGAATCGCGAACTTGTTCTAAAGTTGCATCGATTGACAGCATGACCGCATCAGAACACTGTTTGATCGCAGTATCAGGGTCTTTTAGACCATTACCTGTCACCGTACAGACAATCACAGAACCTTCCGCAATTTTACCTGCTTTGATGTCACGGATTGCACCACCAATCGATGCTGCAGAAGCAGGTTCTACAAAGACACCTTCATACATTGAAAGCAAACGCTGTGCTTCTAGAATTTCAGCATCAGTTAGCTCATCGAACCAACCTTGAGAATCACGAACCACCGCTTTAGCATGGTTCCAGCTTTGTGGATTACCAATGCGGATAGCCGTTGCAACTGTTTCAGGGTTTTCAACGGGTGCACCACGTAAGAATGGCGCAGCACCTGCTGCTTGGTAACCAACCATGGTTGGTAAACCTTCAGGCTTTGGACCCGTGAATTGATCTGTTTCAGCGTCGTAAATCACTTGCTCAAATTGATCTGCAGGTTGGTTGGCAACTGCTTCGGTATAACCCATCCAGTGTGCCGTGATGTTCCCTGCGTTACCCACGGGTAAGCAGTGGTAATCTGGTGCACGACCTAACTCGTCTACGATTTCGTAAGCAATGGTTTTTTGACCTTGCAAACGGTATGGGTTGATTGAGTTGACGATCGTTACAGGGGCTTTATCTGCAATTTCTTTGACCAGACGCATACCGTCATCAAAGTTGCCGCGGATTTGCATGGTGATGGCACCATACATCATCGCCTGTGCCATTTTGCCCATGGCAATTTTGCCTTCTGGGATTAACACAAACGCTTTGATGCCGGCACGTGCTGCATAAGCTGCAGCCGCTGCTGAGGTATTACCTGTAGAGGCACAGATAATAGCTTTTGAGCCTTCTTCAACGGCTTTAGTGACCGCCATGGTCATACCACGGTCTTTAAATGAACCAGTCGGGTTTAAGCCCTCGTACTTCACATAAATTTCAACATTTTTGCCAATTAAACGTGGAATGTTCTCGAGTTTAATCAGTGGCGTATTACCTTCACCTAAAGAAATAGCGCGAGTAGTTGCAGACACTGGTAAACGGTCGCGATAACGGTCAACTAAACCAGTATAACGATTGGCATTCGACATGATGATGTTCCAATTGTGTGTAGAGCTTGGTGAGGAAGAGAAGAGTGTTCTCTTCCTCAACCCGATTAATTATCAAGCGATTCTAAACGAATTCGCACGATTTCGCCATGAATGACGGGTAAGGCTTGAATTTGGGCAAGTGCCTCGTCCATTTTTGATTCAACGACAGGATCAGTCAAAATCACGATTGGAATAAGGTCTTTTAAACGCGGTTGCTGCATGATGGCATCGATACTGATGCCCGCACGACTGAGAATCGTGGTTACATCGGCCAAGACGCCCGTTTGATCTTCTGCATTAATCCGGATGTAATAACCTGTGGTCATTTCTTCACGGCTTAAAATTGGCACATTGGTCAGTGCTTCGAAGGCCAATTGTGGAATCGTTCCAGCACCGTCTTCGGTATAAGAGATATCACGGACGATATCAATGACATCTGCAACGACCGCAGAAGCGGTTGGACCTGCACCTGCACCTGCACCATAGTACAAGGTTGGGCCGACAGCATGTGCTTGTACCAAGACGGCATTTTTAACGCCGTTGACATTGGCAATCAGTTCTTCGGCAGGGATCAAGGTTGGGTGAACACGAAGTTCGATGCCATTCGCTGCGCGACGAGCAATCCCCAAGTGCTTAATACGGAAACCCAGTTCTTCAGCATACTTCACGTCTTGCGCTGTGATTTTACTGATGCCTTCGGTATAGACTTTGTCAAACTGTAGCGGAATACCAAAAGCACACGATGCTAAAATCGTGAGTTTATGTGCAGCATCAATGCCTTCGACATCAAAAGTTGGATCAGCTTCGGCATAACCCAGCTCTTGTGCTTCTTTGAGCACATCGGCAAAAGCACGACCTTTTTCACGCATTTCAGTCAGAATAAAGTTGCCTGTACCATTGATGATACCCGCTAACCAATTAATCTTGTTTGCAGCTAGACCTTCGCGCATCACTTTAATGATGGGAATGCCCCCTGCAACCGCAGCTTCATAGGCGATTTGCACGGCATTGTCATCCGCCAGCTTGAACAGCTCATTACCATGTTCAGCAAGTAAAGCTTTGTTCGCGGTGACCACTTGTTTGCCATGCAAAATGGCTTCTTTAATCACTTCATATGCAGGATGGATGCCACCCATTACTTCAACCACAACATCGACATCAGGCTGACGCACAATGTCGAGTAAGTCAGCACTTTGCTTGACCTCATCGCCTAAATCTAAGTCTGGACGAGGGCGGCGTGTGCCGACATAGGTAATTTGAATTTCACGACCGGTGCGACGTTTAATCTCAGCAGCATTTTCTTTTAGTAGTTTAAGGGCACCACCACCCACAGTACCAAGACCGAGGATTGCCAGACGAACTGGTTTCACGTCACACTCCAATTTACTTATATATTGAACCAAGCCTAGATCATAGCTAAAAAAACTGTGAGACTCTAGGAAAGAAATCATTTTATGTTCAACTATAAATATTAGTTAAATAACAAATAAAAATTAGTTATTTAAGGCGATTTAATAATTCACTTGGGGCCAAATAACCACCGAGATATTCACCATCTTCATTATAGATCGCAGGTGTCCCATTTACGCCCATGTTCAGACCCAACTGGTATTGATCTCGCACTGGATTTTTACAGGTAGCTGGTGGAAGTTGAGCACCTGAAATTGCTTGATCAAAGGCAGCTTGACGGTCTGCGCTACACCACACACTTTCCATGGCTGGCATGAACTGTTCGCCACGCGGCCATGCAATGTAACGTACTTCAATGCCTTGAGCTGTGATTTCAGGGATGTGTTCGTGCAGTTTATGGCAGTAAGGGCAGCTGGCATCGGTAAAGACATAAACCACATGCTTGGTCTTGCCTTTGGCTTTATAAACCAGTAGGTCTTCAGTTTTGAGCCCTGCTAGAAGCTTTTTGTTGGCTTCAGCTTGCAGATTGTCGCTGACGTTGTGGAGGGTTTTATCGCCCAAGCGAATCACATCACCTTGGATAATATATTTACCATCTGCCGTGGTATAAACCGAGCTCATCCCTTCAAGATTGACCCAAAATAAATTTGGCACTTCAGTGGTTTTGATATCGATGATTTTGGCATTGATATTGGCTGTTTTGAAATGCTTTTGAAGGGTGTCAATTAAACGTTGCTTTGCGTTGCGTTCCGTCAAAGTCGACGCTTCACCTGTGGCTGGCGCGCTTGCCGTTAAAGAGTCTTGTTTTTTTTCTTCAGTGTTATTTGAACATGCTGTAAATAGAACACTTGAAGCAATGGCACAGGCAATGAACAATGGTTTACGGGTAAATAACATAGATAACCCTTTTTCTTTTGACTTTATAAAAACAGAGCGCCAAGCATAGCAAAAAAAGTACAGGACTCGGTAATACTTCGTAGTCTTCGTGCTAAAAACAGCCTTAAGTTATGGATGATCAAGACCTTAAGCCCTTGGGTGATGGCTGGCATGTAGTTGTTGCATACGCACTTGTGCGACATGGGTATAAATTTGTGTCGTGGACAGATCACTATGTCCCAATAACATTTGTACCACACGCAAGTCCGCACCGTGATTGAGTAAATGCGTTGCAAAAGCATGTCGTAAGGTGTGTGGAGACAGTTCAGCCTGAATCCCTGCTTGTAAGGCATAGCGTTTAATGGCATACCAAAAGTTTTGCCGACTCATAATGCCGCCATGTTGGGTGAGAAACAGATAGTCAGTTGCAGATTTATATAATTGCGGACGTGATTCAATTAAGTATTTTTCGACCCACTCCACTGCAATTTGACCCAAAGGCACCAGCCGCTCTTTATTGCCCTTACCCGTAATTCTTAAATAGCCTTGTTTTAGATTGATTAAGTCTAGGCGTAGATTCAGTAGCTCAGATACGCGTAGTCCACAGGCATATAACACTTCAAACATGGCGCGATCACGGAGTCCAAGAGCGGTTTCAATATCAGGGGCTTGAATTAAGGCATCCACGTCTTGCTCAGACAAATCTTTAGGCAGTGCGCGGCCAATTTTGGGTGTTTTATGTAGTGCGACAGGGTTGTCTGAACGCAGTTTTTGTTCCCGTAGAAACTTAAAAAAAGAACGCAGAGCAGACAGACAGCGCGCAATGGAGCGCGGGCTTTTACCTTGCTTGGTGAGAGTCAGCAGAACATCGGCGACATCATCACTGCTCCATTCAGGCATGCTCACGTGACTACACTCGCTGCACTGCAATAAGTCAGAGAGATAAGCATTTCGGGTGTGTGGGCTGACGGTTTGTGCAATGAGATAATCTTTAAAGCCGTGTAAAAAACTGAGCTGAGTTGGAATTTGAACAGGCGCAGGCACACGCGGTTTTTTATTTAACATAAAGCTCTCAAGCACATCATCACGGAAAGACAAAAACAAGGAATAGGGGTTTTATTCAATGTAGTGTAATCATTCTCGCTTGTCGATGTGTTATAACAGATGCGAATCATTATCGAATCTGATTTGGTAATTATTCTCATTTGTTTGTATACTGTTCAAAATATTAAAGGGTTGGATGCGGTGCGTTTATCTGATTTAAAAGTCAAACAAACTGCCATCATTAACAAAGTGAATCATACTTTGGATGGCGAAGCTCAGACTGATTTGGTGGCTAGTCGTCTTGAAACATTAGGCTTTGTCGCAGGTACAAAAGTACAGGTGATTACCAAAGGTGTTTTTGGTGGCGATCCAATTTTAATCCAAGTGGGTTTTACACGTTTCGCCTTAAGAAAAGTTGAAGCTGAAAAAATTGAAATTCAAGTCGAAGGAGCACCTAGATGAGTGATGCCTTGCGTGTTGCCCTTGTAGGTAATCCAAACTGCGGTAAAACTTCGTTATTTAACCATCTCACTGGAACACGCCAAAAAGTAGGTAACTATGCGGGTGTAACGGTTGAGCGTAAAGTTGGTCAATTTACTCTTCCTTCAGGTCAAGCAGTTCGCGTGCTGGATTTGCCAGGGACGTATAGCTTAGATGCGACCAGCCCTGATGAAATGATTACCCGTGACGTGGTGATGGGGAAAATTGCAGACGAAGGTCAGCAAGATGCTTTCTTATGTATCGTTGATGCAACTAACCTCAAACTTCACCTCGGTTTAGTGATTGAACTGATTGCATTGGGCCGTCCAATGTTAATCGTTTTAAACATGATGGATGAAGCACGTCGCCGTGGCATGCAAATCAATACCCAAAAGCTTTCTGAGCGCTTGGGTGTGCCGATCGTTGAAACGGTTGCGGTGCGTAACTCGGGTATTGAAAGCCTGCTTAGCGCTTTAGAGCAGGGCAAATATGCCGTGCCTTATACCGAGCTGACGGGTTTAAAAGGCGACACTGCACATGAGAAAGTAGAAAATTTATTACATGACGCTGTGCAGTACGTCGATGAAGAAGACAAGCGAACTGATTTTCTAGATAAGATTTTCCTACATCCAGTTTTGGGTTTAGTTAGCCTTGCCGTCATGATGTTTATTGTCTTCCAAGCCGTTTTTGCTTGGGCTGCGCCGTTTATGGATGGGATTGAAACTTTCTTCGGTTGGCTCGGTGAAACTGCTGGTGGCGTGATTAGCCAACCTTTGCTTAATAGCTTGGTGGTGGACGGAGTTATTGCGGGTGCGGGTGGTGTGGTGGTGTTCTTACCGCAGATTTTAATTTTGTTCTTCTTTATCTTGGTGTTGGAAGAGTCGGGTTATTTACCGCGTGCCGCGTTTTTGCTGGATAAACTGATGTTTAAAGCAGGTCTTTCTGGGCGTGCCTTTATTCCATTGTTATCAAGCTTTGCCTGCGCAATTCCGGGCATCATGGCATCGCGTACCATTGGTGATCCGCGTGACCGTTTGACCACGATTTTTGTTGCACCGCTGATGACGTGTTCTGCACGTTTACCTGTATATGCCTTGTTAATTGCCGCTTTTATTCCTGAACAAACCGTTTGGGGCCTATTCAATCTGCAAGGTTTGGTGTTGTTTGCATTATATATGGCCGGGATTGTGAGTGCACTGTGTGTATCTTTCGTTCTGAAGTTCTTCCAGAAAGATAAGTCACAACATATGTTGATGATGGAGTTGCCAAGCTATCGTTTCCCTGACTTAAAGAATATTTGGATTGGTTTACTTGACCGCGCCAAGATCTTCTTGCGTCGTGTGGGTGGCATCATTTTCGCGTTGTCTATTTTGCTGTGGTTCTTGTGTACTTTCCCGCAAGCCCCTGAAGGTGCGACTTTACCAGAAATTGATTATTCATTTGCCGGTATGCTCGGTCATTTACTACAACCGATTTTTGCACCGCTGGGCTTCAACTGGCAGATTTGTATTGCCTTGATTCCAGCCATGGCCGCTCGTGAAGTCGTAGTGGCAGCTTTAGGTACGGTATATGCCTTATCCGCTGTCGATGAAGATGCAATGTCACAAGGTTTGGCTTCACTGATCAGTAGTGGCGGTGAGCTCGGCTGGTCGGTGGCGACTGGTCTGTCTTTATTGGTGTGGTTTATTTATGCGCCGCACTGTTTGGCGACTTTGGCGACGGTCAAACGTGAAACAGGTTCATGGAAAACCGTGAGTTTTATGACCATTTACTTGTTTGGTTTGGCTTATTTAATGTCATTCCTGACCTATCAAATTGCAACGCACTATTTGGGCTAATTGGCGTAAATAGGCGAGGAGATTGAGATGATTGAAATTCTAATTGTTGCTGCTCTGGTGATCTGGAGTGCCGTGGTGGTATTTAAGAAAGTATTTCCTAAGACATCGGGTTCAGTTTTCATGTCCTTGTCTGCGCTGTGTGAGGCTCGAGGTTGGACGCGTTTAGCAACGTGGTTAAAACCGTCAATGGCTGGTGGTTGTGGCGGAAACTGTGCTTGTCCAGCAACGGAAGACAGCAATGCGAAAAAGCCTGAAGTCCAAGCGGTGAAGTGGAAATAAAAACGATTTTTGCTCACAAATAAAAAAGCCGTCCAAGAGGGGCGGCTTTTTTACGCACTGACACAAAAAAAGTGCAGGAAAGTCAAAACAGAAAAAGCATTCAAAACAGCAAAGTGCTAACATTTCCGCAGATAAATCTCAGACCAAGCATGGGGCGAAAATGTTAATACAACGTGGTGGACTTAAGGTCGTTGCAGGGCTCGGCATTTCTGGTGTTGCAGCGGTCAATTTTTTACATAACCAAGGCTACCGCGTTGCAGTAACGGACTCTCGGTCGACCCCGCCCGGTCATGACCAAATTCCAGCAGAGGTACAAACCAGTTTTGGTCAGTTTGACGCAGAACTGTTGTTGTCTGCTGAAGAAATCGTTATTAGCCCTGGGCTTGATCCTAAACTACCTGAAATTCAAGCTGCGATTGCCAAAGGCATTCCCGTGGTGAGTGAAATTCAAATCCTACGCCGTGCAACCGACAAGCCGATCATGGCCATTACTGGGTCGAATGCAAAAAGTACCGTGACGACCTTGATTGGTCTGATGGCTGAACATGCAGGCGTGAAAGTTGCGGTAGGCGGTAACCTTGGTCGCCCAGCGTTGGATTTGACCAAAGATGAGCCAGATTTATACATTTTAGAACTATCCAGCTTTCAGTTAGAAACCACTTCAAATTTACAAGCTGAAGTTGCGGTGGTACTGAATATGAGTGAAGACCATCTTGACCGTCATGGCGATATGATGGGCTATCACACCGCGAAGCATCGCATTTTCCAAGGCGTGAAAAAAGTCGTTCATAACCGTGATGACTCACTTACGCGTCCTTTGGTACCTGATGCTACGCCAATGCAAAGCTTTGGTTTAAATGCACCTGATATGAATCAGTACGGTGTATTAAGAGATGACGACGGTACGATCTGGTTGGCCCGTGGCCGCACACGTTTATTGAACAGTGCAGAGATGTATATTCAAGGCACACACAATGTGGCCAATGCTTTGGCCTGTTTGGCTTTAGGTGAGGCAATCAATCTTCCACTTGAGTCGATGTTGGAAACACTGAAAAGCTTTAAAGGCTTAGAGCATCGCTGTGAGTTTGTGAAAGACGTTGAGGGTGTTCGTTACTATAATGACTCTAAGGGCACCAACGTCGGCGCAACACTGGCTGCGATTGATGGTTTAGGTGCTGCGATTGAAGCCAAAGGTGGCAAGGTCGCGATCATTTTAGGTGGTCAAGGCAAAGGGCAAGACTTTAGCGCTTTACGTGAGGCTTTGAGCAAATACGTGAAAGTGGCTGTGTTGATTGGTGAAGATGCGGCGTTGATTGAACAAGCTGTGGCAGGAACAACCACCTTACTGCATGCTGAGACTTTAGAGCAGGCGGTTGCACTTTGCCAAGCCCATACCCAAGCCCATGATGTCGTGTTATTGTCACCTGCATGTGCAAGTTTTGATATGTTCAGTGGTTACCCACAGCGCGGACATCAGTTTGTCGCTTGTGTGCAAGAACTCCACTAAAAATAATAAGGAAATTGAGATGGCTGAGTTTGCTCAGACAACGATCAATAAAATGAATCAGTTTTATAGCCGTTGGGCGCCGCGTGTACCCAGCGAAGTGACACCACGTAATGTGTTGATCTTCTGCGTCGTTGCGTTGTTGTGTTTGGGTTCGATCATGGTCGCATCTGCGTCGATGCCTTATGCTGAACGCCTTCATGAGAATTCATTTCACTATGTCCTTCGTCACGGGATTTCAATTGCGGTGGCTGGCGTTTTGGCCTATGCGGTATACCGAGTTCCGCTCAATGTTTGGTTCAATAACACCTTTCCGTTGTGGATTTTGACCATTTTACTGCTGGCCGCTGTGTTGGTCGTCGGTACGGAGGTCAATGGTTCAACCCGCTGGATTCGTGTTGCGGGCTTTACATTGCAGGCTTCAGAGGTCGCCAAAGTGATGATGGCGATTTTCACCGCGGACTATGTGGTACGCCGTGCCGAAGAAGTAAGAAATAACATCAAAGGTTTGATCCGTCTCGGTATTATTATGCTGTTAACGGTGGGTTTGATTATCGCGGAGCCCGACTTGGGTGCAACCGTGGTGATTAGTTTGATGATGCTTGGTATCTTCTTCCTTGCTGGCGCGCCGTTGATTCAGTTTGGTATGGCTTTTGGTGCAATTTTTGCGGCATTTGTCTTTCTGATTGTATTTGAGCCTTACCGTTTTGAACGTCTAATGTCTTTCTCAAACCCTTGGGAAGATCCGCTAGGTACTGGTTACCAGCTTTCCAATGCCTTGATGGCTTTTGGCCGTGGTGAATGGTTTGGTGTAGGACTTGGCCACAGTGTACAGAAAATGGCCTACTTGCCTGAAGCGCATACCGACTTCATGTTGGCCATTTTAGGCGAAGAGTTTGGCTTTTTCGGGATCACTACGGTCTTGATTCTGTCCTTTACCATGTTGCTGTGCTGTATCAAAGTGGGTCATCGTGCGCTGAAAAATCAGTACCTGCGTGCGGGTTATTTGGCTTATGGGGTATCGATTATTTTCTTACTGCAAATTTTGGTAAACGCAGGTATGAACATGGGTATGCTGCCAACCAAAGGTTTGACGCTACCTTTTATTAGTTATGGCGGTTCATCACTGATTATGTGTGCAGTGATGATCAGTTTGATTTTAAAAATAGATGCAACAACACAAAGTGCCAATCCAACCAAAGAAGAATCCAGCTTCTAAGCGGGTTCTTCTTTCATCACGCTTTCCGCAGACGAAACTCATTTTTCGTTTTATGCGGATAGCGTTTGACTCCTTTCTAAATTGTGTTTCTCATCAGCATATCTATCCATCATTCTTTCATGATGAATGTGACTGTAATAATCTAATTTTTTGAATTTTCTTCAATTGAAACGTTGCGCGCTATGCGTAGTGTTGAGTTTCTGTCGCAATCGTTTTGCTATAAATAGATACCGTGCAGGGTAGTACGGTGCGGAATCAGTGAAACATCCCATTGTGCAATGGCTTGTTGCAACATTCGTTTAGGATGGTCTAGTTCGACAACTGGCTGATTTAGAGCGCGTATTGCTTGAGCGAGTAGAGCTGGTGCTTGGTTAAGATCCAGCGCTTGTGCCATATTTTGTTTAGACAATTTTTGCCCTTGATCATTCATGGCTAAAGGCAGGTGCATATAGCTAAGACGTGGGTAATCTAGCAGCTGACCTAAATAAATTTGTCGCTCGGTATTATCCAATAGATCTGCACCACGGACCACATGGGTGATGCCTTGTAGATAGTCATCTACCACTACAGCTAATTGATAGTTGATAATGCCATCGCGGCGTTTCAGTACAAAGTCACCGAGCTCATGTGCCAGTTGTGAGCAGTGTCTGCCTTGCAGAGCATCATCAAAACAAATCTCGACATCTTCCACTTTGACGCGAATGGCTTGTTGATCAAAAGGCAGAGCAAGGTCACGGCAGGTGCCTGCATAAATGTGGTTAGAACCAAGCATTTTTCGGGTGCACTGACAGGCATAGACCAGTTTGAGTTGATGCAGTTGTTGAATCACGTCTTCATATAGGTCGAGACGATCTTTTTGGAAAATAATCTCCGCATCGGGCTGAAAGCCGAAAGCCTCGATACAACGCAAGATATGGCTTTCACTGCCGGGGTAAATACGCGGGATGTCGGTATCTTCGATACGAACCAACCATGAGCCTTGATGTGCTTTTGCTTCGCAATAACTGGCAACGGCGGTGATAAGTGACCCAAAATGCAAAGGGCCGGTTGGCGATGGCGCAAACCGACCCACATAAGCCATCCTGTTGTCCCCCTCCTTTTGTAAAGGAGGGGTTGGGGGAGGATTATTGAATAACATGATTAACCGTTATTTTGCTTCTCTTTGATTTCTGCCAGTGTTTTGCAGTCAATACATAAAGTCGCAGTTGGACGAGCCTCTAAACGGCGCAGACCAATTTCGATGCCACAGGTTTCACAGAAACCATAGTCATCGTTTTTAATCGCTTCAATTGATTGCTCGATTTTGCGGATGAGTTTACGTTCACGGTCACGTGTACGTAGTTCAATTGCAAACTCTTCTTCTTGTGTCGCACGGTCATTCACATCAGGCAAAGCGGTGTTTTCGTCTTGCATGGTGTTGAGTGTGCGGTCAACTTCTGACATCAACTCTGCTTTCCATGCCAACAAAATTTGGCGGAAGTGCTCAAGCTGACCTTCAGACATGTATTCTTCATTTTTTTTCGGCTGATAAGGTTCAATACCAAATAAGCTTGCAGTAGAACCACCGTCAGTCGCTTTAGGCTTAGTTTTGCGCACACGTTTTGTAGATTTTTCATCTACAACATCAGTTTGTTCGTCTAAGACAGTATTTTGGTTGTCATTCGCCATTTAGGGCAATCCTCATCATATACGTATCTTTAATACGCAAAAAATATGGTGATATGCAAGTGTTTTTATCCACCCTCGAGGAGATTAACCCTCGGGGGTCGTCATCATATAGACTTTTTAAGTATTTTGATAGTCTTTGATGTTTGGATTAAATTGATCACTTTTTCGTAAGAGCAACTAAGGTAATTGAAAACGATAAAAATGAAAAGTTAATAACCTGAAATTTCAACATTTATTTTTTGCTGTGCGTGTAAGACACGTTCTACGTGGGTTTCATGGCTGCCATCTGCGTTTAATTGTAAAATACGATAACCCGGTGCTTGCTCATCTAAGGCGAAATGATCGCTTAAAGGCTTAAATTGGACACTGGTAGACGGCGTCGAGTAAAACTGAATACTATGCCATTCACGCCATGATTCTTGATGGACATGTCCCGACAGCACAATTTTGACATTGTGGTATTTCGCAAGAACCGCAGTGAGGTCTTGGGTGTTCTTGAGTTTATGTTGATCAATCCATTTTGACTGCATTTCAAAAGGATGATGATGACAGGCAATCACAATGTGTTGCTGGGCAAATTCTTGTAGGATTTGTTCCAGTTGGTTCAATTGTGCTTCATCGACCCAGCCATCGATTTTACCTTTGACGGCACTATTGAGTAAAACCATGCTCCAAGGACCAAAGTGAATCACATGAACTTTGTTTTGCTGCTGATGAAAAGGGAAGTGCTCGGCATTGTCATGATTGCCCGGAACCTGATAAAACGGCGTCTTTAAACTCTGCATAAAGTCTAAATAGCGTTGATAGGTTCGAGGCACAGGTACTTGTGCCAAGTCGCCCGTATGGACGAAGGCATCAATTTGTGGATGACGTTCCACAATGTGTTGTATTACATGATGAAAGCTTTGCTCTGGATTCATACGTACAAACTCCAGATGATCTTGATCCATCAAGTGCGTATCTGAAATTTGGATAATGGTCCAATTTTTCTCATTATTTAAAGTCATGCCTGACCCCTTAGACATTCCTTGTCGTTTTAATCTGTTGTTGTAGCCATTGCAAGGCCATTATGACAGGCGCATTTCTGAGCCGACCATTGGAAAGTAATGTATCGATCTGCGCATAATCAATCAGGTGTAATAAAATATTTTCACCTTCATCGGGCATACCAAATACACCACCTTGTTTGGGTAAATCGGCCGCAGCACTATACAGATGAAACAGTTCCGCACAGGCACCTGCAGAAGGATAAAAGCTAAACAGATGTTGTAAGTGTTCAATCTGACAGCCTGATTCTTCTAATGCTTCACGGCGAATACAGCTTTCAGGTGATTCATCACCATCGAGTACTCCCGCAATAATCTCTAGCTGCCAAGCTGAATCTTGATCATCCATAGCACCAATACGAAATTGTTCAATCAAGGCAAATTTTTGTTGTGCATCATCATAAATCAAGACACCCGCAGCTTCAGGACGCTGAATGAGCTCACGTGAAATCACAGCGGTGTACTCCGTTTGATTAAACAGGCGATGACGTAAATTTACTTTTTCTACTTGAACAAAACCCTGAAAAACAAAGGCCCTGTCTACAATTTGGACATCTTCACTGTGATATGTAGCTTGCTTAATTATGTTCATAAAGCGCAATCAGGATGAAATTTATCATTTCATCCTAACTGAGAATCGCATGATTACAAAAGGTTTTTTATCAACTTACACTTTTTGGTACAAGTTTTGTCCGGTTGCATGGAATTGTTTTTTCATGCTATCGAGACCGTTTTCAACCTCTTCTTGCTGAATTTTATTCAGCGTAGCATTTTGCTGATTTTGTGCATAATCACGCACGTTTTGTGTGATTTTCATCGAGCAAAACTTAGGACCGCACATCGAACAGAAGTGCGCAGATTTGTGCGCCTCCTTTGGCATGGTTTCATCATGCATGCTACGCGCCGTGTCTGGGTCAAGACTGAGATTAAACTGATCTTCCCAGCGGAATTCAAAACGTGCTTTAGACAGGGCATTGTCACGAACTTGCGCACCCGGATGACCTTTGGCCAAATCTGCCGCATGTGCTGCAATTTTATAGGTGATGATGCCATCTTTGACGTCTTTCTTGTTCGGCAGGCCCAAGTGTTCTTTTGGCGTGACATAACAGAGCATGGCAGTCCCATACCAACCAATCATCGCCGCACCAATCGCAGAAGTAATATGGTCATAACCTGGGGCAATATCGGTGGTCAATGGCCCTAAAGTGTAGAAGGGCGCTTCTTGGCAGACTTCAAGCTGCAGATCCATATTTTCTTTGATCATATGCATAGGCACATGCCCTGGACCTTCAATCATCACTTGCACATCATGTTTCCATGCACGATGAGTCAACTCACCTAAAGTGCGTAATTCAGAGAACTGTGCTTCGTCATTGGCATCTTGGATACACCCCGGACGTAGGCCATCGCCGAGGCTAAATGACACATCATAGGCTTTCATGATTTCGCAGATTTCATCAAAATGTGTATAGAGGAAGTTCTCTTGGTGATGGGCCAAACACCACTGCGCCATGATCGAACCACCACGAGACACGATACCAGTGAGGCGATTCGCCGTCATCGGTACATAACGCAATAAGACGCCTGCATGGATGGTGAAATAGTCTACGCCTTGCTCAGCTTGTTCGATCAGCGTGTCTTTGAAGATTTCCCATGTCAAGTCTTCCGCCACCCCATCAACTTTTTCTAAAGCTTGATAGATCGGTACAGTACCAATCGGAACAGGTGAGTTACGGATAATCCACTCACGGGTTTCATGGATGTTCTTCCCTGTGGAGAGATCCATGATGGTGTCTGCACCCCAACGGGTTGCCCATGTCATTTTTGCGACTTCTTCATCGATTGAAGAGCCGAGAGCCGAGTTACCAATATTGGCATTGATTTTCACCAAGAAGTTTCGGCCAATGATCATTGGTTCAATTTCAGGATGGTTAATATTGGCAGGGATAATCGCACGCCCTTCAGCCACTTCTTTACGTACAAACTCAGGCGTGATTTCCATCAAGTTATGCGCACCAAAGTTTTGCCCCGCGTGTTGACGTGCATCGACCCCTTCACGTTGACGCTGATTTTCACGAATAGCGATGTATTCCATCTCAGGGGTAATAATGCCTTGTTTGGCATAATGCATCTGCGTGACATTGAGGCCTGCTTTGGCACGACGTGGTTTTTGAATATGGGCAAAACGAATATCAGCGGTACGAATATCCCGTAAACGCTCTTGACCAAAGCTTGAACTGAGGCTGTCTAACATTTCTGTATCGTTGCGCTCTTCAATCCAATTTTCGCGGACATTCGGTAGACCTTTGTTCAGATCAATACTGACATTGGTGTCGGTATACACACCAGAGGTGTCATACACCATCACTGGTGGATTGTACTCACCGCCTAAGCCTGTTGGGGTTTCGGTCAGTTCAATCTCACGCATGGGGACTTGAATGTCTGGGCGTGAACCTTGGATATAGACTTTTTTAGAGGCAGGCAAGATACGGGTCAGATCTTTGGCATCTTGTTCATGTTGTGCTGAAATTTCAGCGGAAAGATTCGTTAACTGGTTCATTGCAATGATCCTTATGAATGACATCAACGAATCAAGCACGACCAAAAACGATGGCAATTGAAGCTATTTCTGTGTGTTGTTGATTTGCGGGTACAAATGCAACGGATGTATTTCTACTGGAAATAGTTCAAGGAAAGGCGTTCAGTTTTTAGATGGCTTGATTCCTACGCAGGTCTTAACCTGATCAGGTTCAACGGTACTCAGCTTCAAAACTTTATTATTGAAAAGTCTTAGCTGATCTCAGCGAGCAATTACTCGCGCTCCGTCAAGCGATGCATCATCTTAACATGCACTGTTGTTAAAAACAGCTACCTTTTTATTCAAAGTGTGAAAGGGAAATGTGTTCAACGTTCTAAGCAAATGGCATCGCTTAAGCAGTCTTTGCCTTGATCGGGTTGGATCATACGCAGTTGGATAAAGTGCGCCAATTGTCTTTGTAAGAGTTGATCTGCACCGAGGCGCTGTGCGTGAGCGGAAGCAGGCAAGATGATTTGAGCCGCTCTTTGTTCAGGGCTGAGCGCCACAAACTTTAAAAATAAGCGCGCTTGATCCGTCACTATTGAATTTTTTAATGCGGCTAGGCGCTCAATTTCTTCCAAATAGTTGCTTTGCACGGTATAGCCGTCGTAAACGCGTTGAGTATCCAGTCCGATAAACAAGAGGGTGCTGTATAGATTCAATAGATGACGTGCATCTTGGTGATAGCTACTTTTTGGATATTGCTGTAAGTAGCTTTCCCAATACAGTGCACGATCTGCAATTTCTTTGGCATCAATTTTGACCTGACTTCCAATCACGGCAGGGTATTGATTTTGTGTTGCCAGATGTTCAATAAACTCTTGCTCTGCGACAGGGAGATAAGGCGCAAAAATTTTGGCTAAATATTCAGGGCTACGGCGGTAATGCACTTGTCCTTCGCCTGCATCAAACAACTCGACATAAGACTGTCCTTGGTGTTTGATGAGGTATTGGTCGCGAATGGTCAGTTGCTCAAAAAGACTTTGTTGAATGGTCGGATGTTGCGCCATTTCTAGGGCATAACTTTCAAAAGCGCGCTGCTGTTGCGGCGTACGTTCAACCGACAAAAAGTCATGATACATTTTATTGGATAAACCCAATAAATGCTTTTGTTGTTGAAAGCCGAGTAAAGGTAAACATAGCTTAAGATCTTGATTGATTTGCTCTAGAGCAAAAGTCGTACGTTGTGCATCTATTTCCGACATGTTTTTGTCAATTTTTTGGCACAAGTCGGTTAAGTCCAAGGTTTGAGTCGAAGACGCTTCTATTTGTGCAGGCTCTTGAAAGCTGACTGGTTCAGGTTTCTGACAGGCAGCCAACAGCGCACACATAAAAATCAGTGCGTAAGGTTTAAGCGAAAATAAAGAAGAATGATTCACAGCGACTCGATCAAAAAACTCAGTTCAGCGACAACACAGTAGAGAAACTCCTTTTCTCCATGGCTCATTTTATAGGGGGAATGGAATTTTTAATGTGTAGTATTGTGAATGAGTTTGTTGAACGGGCTGTGACACTGTTTAATATTTACTTCATAATGAACAAATTAGTGGGCGCTATTGTAACCAGTGCAATAAAAAATATACGAAAAAAATGACAACCCGTTTTAGTATAGCGTTGCTCAGAACGAGGCCAGTGAGGCGGAAAGGTTGACTGAAAACAATGAAGATTAAATGTATCCTAGCCAGCTGTGTGTTGTTTTTCGCGCCGTGGAGTCATGCCTTGGATTTGGTCGACGCTTTACAACGCGCCAAAGTCAATGATCCCAACTGGCAAGCCAATTTACTCCAATATGAAGCAGATCAACTCAATTTAGGCATTGCACAAGGCAATTTACTACCTACCATTGGTCTGTCTGGGAATGTGACTCGAAAAAATCAACCCATTGGGCAGGTGAGTTCGGTTCTTTCCATGCCCGATACGACCACCACCAAACAAGTGGCGATTACGGCGCGCCAACCCCTTTTTCGTTGGGATGCGTGGGAAGGGTTGAAACAAGTCAAGACCTCCCTCAGTTTAAGTGAAGTCAATTTACAGCTACAGCGACAGCAACACATTTTAGCGGTGACGGAAGCCTATTTTAATGTACTGCGCCAACAAAGTTTAACCGCAGCCAATTTACAAGAAGAACGGACTCTACTTGAGCAACTGAATATGATGAATGCCAAACTCAGAGAGGGTTTGGTGGCAAAAAGTGATGTGAGTGAAGCCAATGCACAATACCAAAGCGCACAGGCCAACCGCATTGCGACGCATGTACAACTGGTCTTGGCGCATGAACAACTGGCGCAAATTATCGGGCCTTATCAAGAAAACTTGGCAGTGTTGCGTGAAGACTTTCAGTTTCAAAAACCTTATCCCGCAGAGCTTTCGGCATGGACCAATTTAGCTCTCGCACAGAACTTAGGCATTCAGCAGGCACGTTTACAACAGCGCTATGCTGAAGATCAAAAACGGGTTGAACAAGCTGCGTTGTATCCGCAAATTGAAGCTGTGGGAAGCTATGGTTATAGTGAGCAGACGCCTGAGAATATTATGTCGGCCAAAGGCAACTTTGATCAGATTGGTATTGAGATGAATTGGAATGTCTATACGGGGGGGCGAACCAAGAAGTCGATTCAAAAAGCCGCTGTTAACGTCAAAAAATCTGAAGCTGAATTGGATGCAGCTATCCGTAAAGCCAATACCGAGGTGAAAAAGTCTTATTTACAAGTGGAAACAGACCAAGCCAAGTTGCAAGCACGTAAAGCTGCCATGGAATCATCCAGCCTCGTCTCTCGTGCCTCCCAAGCGCAGTATCAAGAGGGCTTAAAAACCATGGTCGATGTTTTACTGGCACAGCGCAATGCCTTTTCAGCCAAGCAAGACTATGTCAATGCTAGGTATGACTATCTGATCAATGTCTTGCATTTAAAGGCATCTGTGGGTAAGTTGACTGAACAAGATATTCAAGAAATGAATGCATGGTTGGTGGACAAAGCACGCTTATAAAAGGGTCTTGTCATCAAATCTTCACAATTGCTATGCTTTAATATCGCTCAATCTTTAGTCCCTCATGATGTTGCTGTGGAGTACGTCCTTTGCCAAATAGTCCTGTTTTAAACCATCACATTTCTTCGCAATTCAACGAAGATTTGCAGGATGTGAACACCAAATTTATGACCATGGGTGGTTTGGTAGAGCAACAAGTGGCAAATGCAATTCATGCGCTACTCGACACTGATGCCAACTTAGCGGTCGATGTCCAGTTTAAAGACAATGCGGTGAATCAGCTCGAACGTGAAATTGATGAGGCCTTGACCTTGATTTTGGCGCGTCGTCATCCTGCTGCGATTGATTTGCGTATGGTAATTGCGATGTCGAAAGCCAATACCGACCTAGAGCGTATTGGTGATGAAGCGGCGAAAATTGCTCGTATTGCGCAAAGCTTATGTGAAGATGGCGAATCCCCTCGCGGTTATATGGAAACGCGTCATATTGGTAACCAAGTCCGTGTCATGATTCATGATGCCCTAGACGCTTTTGCACGCTTAGATGCAGAACAAGCGCTACGTGTGATGATGGCCGATGCTGATATTGACCGTGAATATCAATCTGCAACGCGTACTTTGATGACTTATATGATTGAAGACCCGCGTCATATTGCCCGTGTGATTAATGTGATGTGGGTATTGCGTTCATTAGAACGGATTGGCGATCATGCGCGTAATATCTCTGAACAAGTGATTTACATGGTGAAAGGTTTGGATGTACGTCATACCAGTTTTGAAGAAGTTGAAAAACATATCCAAAAATAAAAAAAGCGAAACTTATTTTTCAAGCACAACTTCGGTTGTGCTTTTTAATGGTTGCTTAATTTTCGGATAAAAAAAATCTCAGACTTTGGGGGAAATCTGAGACTAAAATCGGGGATATTTATCGTTATCGATAAGAGGTTTCCCTCTATCCTTGAATGCCATTATAGGAAAGATGTTTTTCTGCGTCATGTAGGTTCTTGTAGTGTAATGTTGAGTTTTGCAATGGTTGTGTAGCGCTATGTTTACACTTAATTATTTAGATACAAATAGCTGTTCTATAGTCTGATTGAGTCATTAATATGTCATCTATTTGGGGTTTGGTCATCCCTGTGCTTGGATAGAACATTGTATGAATAAAAAGAAAAGCCCCGATGTCGGAGCTTTTCAAATGTGCAACGCTTTATCACGCCTCAGGCTTTAAGCCTTCTGCTTTTTCTAAGCTTTCATCATTGTTAAAGAACTTCTCACGTTGTTCTTCAAGAAACTTTTTCGCATCAGGTTCAAACACATTTAAGCGTTTTTCATTGATTAAAGTGGTTTGGTGCTTTAACCATTCTCCCCAAGCTTGCTTGGAGATGTTTTCAAAAAGTTCTTGGCCTTTTGCACCAGGAAACGGTGCAAAGTCTAAACCTTCCATTTCTGTTTGATATTTACGGCAAAAAACTTGTCGAGTCATATCTAGACGTCCTTATTGAGCATAAAGTTTTTCTAAACGCGCATGGGCACGTTCAATGGCAGCTTCGACTTGCGCAGGTGCAGTTCCACCAATGTGGTTACGTGCATTGACTGACGCTTCAAGGGTTAGTGCTTTTTCAAATACATCCGCTTGAATTAAGTCAGAGAACTGTTGAAGTTGTTCTAAAGTTAATTCAGAAAGATCTTTTGACTCTTGAACACCTAAAGCAACAGCTTTACCCACAATTTCATGTGCATCACGGAAAGCCACGCCATTTTTCACAAGGTAATCAGCCAAGTCAGTTGCGGTTGAGAAACCACGCAGCGCTGCTTCACGCATGATGTCGATGTTTGGCACCAAAGCAGGAATCATGTCTGCAAAAGCCATGAGCGAGCCACGCACGGTATCAATCGCATCAAACAACGGTTCTTTGTCTTCTTGGTTGTCTTTGTTATACGCCAACGGTTGACCTTTCATCAGTGTTAACAAACTCATCAAGTCGCCATAGACACGGCCTGTTTTACCACGCACTAACTCAGGCACATCTGGATTTTTCTTTTGTGGCATGATTGAAGAGCCAGTACAGAAACGGTCTGGAATGTTTACAAACTTAAACTGTGCAGACGTCCAAAGAATCAGTTCTTCTGACATACGTGATAAGTGCATCATGATCAGAGAAGCCGCAGCATTGAATTCAATACCGAAGTCGCGATCAGATACTGCATCGAGTGAGTTTTCAGAAACAGCTTCAAAACCCAGTAACTCTGCTGTAAATGCGCGGTCGATTGGGTAAGTGGTACCCGCAAGTGCTGCTGAACCTAAAGGCATACGGTTAGTACGTTTACGACAGTCAATGAGACGCTCAGAGTCACGTACTAACATTTCAAACCATGCCAACAGATGGTGACCAAAAGTCACGGGCTGTGCCGTTTGTAAGTGGGTGAAGCCCGGCATAATGGTATGTGTGTTTTGCGCAGCAATACTCAAAATACCTTTTTGTAATTTTTTTAGTAATTCTAAAATGGCATCGATCTCATCGCGGACATAGAGGCGAATATCGGTTGCCACTTGGTCATTACGGCTACGACCGGTGTGGAGCTTTTTACCTGTGATGCCAATCCGTTGAGTCAAACGCGACTCAATGTTCATGTGCACATCTTCTAGGTCAATACGCCATTCGAACTGACCCGCTTCGATTTCAGCTTGAATGGTGTTTAAGCCATTGATGATGTCATCACGTTCTTGTTCTGTCAGAACGCCAACTTTTGCAAGCATGGTCGCGTGAGCAATAGAACCTGCAATATCTTGTTTATAAAAGCGTTGGTCAAATTGTACAGATGCTGTAAATTCAGCAACAAAGGCATCAGTAGCTTCAGAGAAACGACCGCCCCACATACCCGAAGTTTGGGCTTGTGACGGATTTGAGGAATTAGAAGATGTGGTCATGTCGGCTCAATAAGATAAAAAGCGGTAGAACTCGCATGAGTATAACAAATTCAAGACAACTTGCCGAAGTTCAAGATGCGCAAAGTTTAACTTCCAGTATGGCTAAGCCAAATATCTCTTATTTATTTAGCAAAATCGTGCAATGGCCGCATTTGTTGGAATTATTTGTTGGTGGAAATTTGTTGGCCATGCTGTTGGCTTTGGCCGAGGCACAGTCTTGGTCAAACTTGGTGTTTGAGCATGTGCTGGGCTATATGCTGTACATCAATTGGGTTTTACTGTCTTTTGCTGCGCTAATGCAACATGGGCAAAAAAAGTTGCAAGATTTGAGTCTAGGTATGACTTTATTGTCAGGCTTTTTTCTATTGCAGATCATTGTGTTGGTGACCACGCTCAGCCTTAATATACTGATCTTCTTTGGAGCTAATTTTAGTTTCAATGGTTTGACTTCAGCCATCTTATGGAATGATGTGGTTTTGCATTTGGGTTATGGCTTGCTGTTGGGCAGCTTTTGTTTTCGTTATTTGTACCTAAGAGAGCAATGGTTTAGGCAGCAAAATAGTGAGCTGAATGCGCGGGTGCAGGCGATGCAAGCCCGTATCCACCCGCATTTTTTGTTTAATAGTTTAAACAATGTGATTTGCCTAATTGCGATTGACCCAGATAAAGCCGAACAGATGTTGCTCAATCTATCGCGTCTGTTTAGAGCCAGTTTCCAAGAGTTAAAACTGGTCAAGCTCAGTGATGAAATTGAGTTGTGTCAGCGTTATTTGGCGATTGAGCAAATTCGTTTGGGGGATCGTTTACAGGTTGAATGGAAAATCGAGCATGCCGAATTGTGTAAGCAGGTACAAATTCCACTCTTAACTTTACAACCTTTACTTGAAAATAGTATTTTTCATGGTGTTGAAAAATTTTTAACTAAGAGTACGATAAGTGTACTGATTGAAATATTGCAAAATCAAGTTAATATCGTCATAACTAACCCATTTACAAAGGAAACAATTCATAAACGACAAGGACATGGTATTGCCATTGAAAATGTGAAGCAGCGTCTAGAGGCATATTTTGGGCGAACTGTGAGCTTTCAAACCTATGCAGGGGAGGGAATGTATACCACTGTTGTGCAGTATCAATATAAATAAGCCGCAGTGAACCTATAAAAATAAACAAGGTGACTGTTGGGGAGGAGATAAATGGACATCCTAATTTGTGATGATGAGCCTTTAGCAATCGAACGTTTGTCTAGATTGGTGAGTCAGCTCGGACATCAAGTGGTGGCAACAGCCTCACATGGTCAACAAGCAATTGAATTAACTCAACAATATGAACCAGATGTGGTACTTTTAGATATTCAAATGCCAGAAATGGATGGTTTGACCTGTGCGCATTATTTGCGCCAACTTGAACCGATGCCTGCTTTGGTGTTTTGTACAGCTTATGATGAACATGCGCTCGATGCATTTAAGTCACATGCTGAAGGTTATTTATTAAAACCAGTGATGCAACAGGAATTGCAACAGGTGCTTGGTCACCTCACTAAATTAACCCAAGCTCAAATGAGCGAGATAAAACAAAAAGAAAATATGGATGAATTTAACATAAAGCGACATCAAATCGCAGCGAAAACCTATCGTGGTGTGGAATTGGTTCCCATTGAAAATATTTACTATTTTTTGGCGGATCAAAAATATGTCACGGTACGCCACAAAAACGGCAGTGTCTTAATTGATGAAACCTTAAAAGACTTAGAGTATGAGTTTGGGGATGCCTTTATTCGTATCCACCGTAATGCCTTGGTTTCAGTTCACTTTTTAGAAGGGCTTGAAGTGGTCAACTCTGGGCAGTATCAAGTGCGTTGCCGTGAGTTAGATGAGCGTCTAGCGGTGAGTCGACGGCATTTACCGGGCTTGCGAGAGCGCTTACATAGGCTTTAGCATGCCAATTTAATGATTCTGCTGCTGATGAGACGGGACGCTTTAGGCTGAATACATTTCCAATGGGGGAAATTCAGTTTAAGATAGTTTCATTCTTATTGGCACATACTAAAATTTATGAAAACCCTGAAGATCGCTACTCGACAAAGCCCGCTTGCTCTTTGGCAAGCTGAACATATTCGTGCTCGTTTAGAAGCACTGCATGCGGGGCTCACAGTAGAGTTGGTGACTTTTGTTACCCAAGGGGACAAAATTTTAGATACGCCATTGGCAAAAATTGGTGGAAAAGGTTTATTTGTCAAAGAGCTTGAAGCCGCTTTGTTGGATGGTCGTGCCGATTTGGCAGTGCATTCGATGAAAGATGTTCCAATGGCTTTGCCAGAGGGGTTATCGCTGGCCGTCATTTGTGAGCGTGAAGATCCTTTAGATGCCTTTGTGTCGAATAGTTATGCGAGTTTTGATGCATTGCCACAAGGAGCAAAGGTCGGCACCTCTAGTTTACGCCGTAAATGCCAAATTTTAAAACAACGACCCGACCTAGAGATTATCGATTTACGTGGCAACGTGGGAACGCGTTTATCTAAATTGGATGTAGGTCAGTACGATGCCATTATTTTGGCAAGTGCTGGATTAAAACGTTTGGGTTTGGCAGAGCGTATCCGTCATACCATTCGCCCAGAGTTGAGTTTACCTGCCGTGGGTCAGGGCGCTTTAGGGCTAGAGTGTCGTGCAAATGATCAAGCGGTATTGGATTTAATCCATCCTTTATTACATATAGAAACCGATACCTGTGTTCGCGCTGAACGTGCTTTCAATGCTTATCTTGAAGGTGGATGTCAGGTACCTATTGCAGGCTATGCCACTTTAGCAGACAACCGCATCCAGCTCGAAGGGCGTGTGGGGAGTGTCGATGGGCAAACGCTCCTCAAAGCACAAGTGACGGGTGATGCCGCTGAAGCCGAGCATTTGGGTGTTGTTCTTGCACAAGAGTTATTGGCTCAAGGTGCAGGTGATTTACTCAAAGCCTTTTATCACTAATATTTCTTAACGATGCTGTTTATTAATACGCGCCCTGTTGATCGCGCGGCAAGCCTCACGATGGCACTAGAGCAACAAGCTATTGAGGTCTATCCATTGCCGTTACTGGAGTTGTTGCCTAGAGCATGGGATCATGACCTGGCACGCTTGTATCAGCAGTTAGCGCACACCCAAGTGATTGTGGTGGTTAGCCCCAGTGCTGTGCAGTTTGGTATGGCACATTTGCTGCAAAGCGGTTTAATGGTGTCTGATTTACAGCATATTCAATGGATTGCAGTCGGACAAAAAACAGCGCAGGCGTTGGCTGAATATGGTTTGGACAGTGTAGTGCCTGAGGTGGAAACCTCTGAAGGGATGTTACAACTGCCTGTTTTGCAGAACATGGTCAGTGATGCGAGCATTGCATTTTGGCGAGGAGAAGGTGGGCGTCAGTTTATGATGGACACCTTAATGCAACACGGGCGTCTTATACTGAACTTTGTTTTGTATGAGCGTCGCTGTCCAAATGAAACGATGCAGCAACAGGCTAAATTGATTCAATGTTTATCAGAACATAATCACTACGTCGCACTGATCAGCAGTGAGGCCAGTTGGCTGAATTGGTTAGCTCTGCTGGACACAAATATTCAGCTCCTGCAAAAGGGACACTTTTTGGTGTTGGGTGAGCGTTTGGCTCAGATCTTGAAGCAGTATCAACAGCAAATGCATGTGTCGTTTAAAATGAGTGTACTGAAAGATTTAAAGACAGCCACGATTGTACAGTTGTTACAAAGTGAGCAAGGGAACGCATGAAGAAGATTCTTATCATTGTATTGATGGCTGCATTGGCGTGGATTGCGAAGCTAAGTTATGACGTGTGGGGACTGAGTACACAGCAAGCCACTTTGCTCAATGAAATGCACCAAATCGAACAGCGCAGCGCCAATTTGAACGATCAAGTCGTGGCTATGCAGCGTCAAAAAGAAACGTTGAAACAAAACCCAACAGCAGCGAATGCGACGATTAGCCAACCTGCCGAATTGGTGGTTGAAGGCATTGATCCAATTTTGTTTATTAAGCAACAGCTGGACTTGGTTGAGTTTGCCTTAAAGCAACAGCAGTATGTGGTGGCCACTGATAAGTTGGCTTTTTTAGATATGCAGCTGGAAAAATATAACTTGGCTGTGGCGTTGAAGCAAAGTTTGCATCAGGTCATAGCGCGAGATATGCAAACCATTCAGAAATTTGTGGCTGAGCGCAATGAGCAGCAAGCGCTGATTAACCGTCAGTTGCAACAAATTGATCAGGTCTTAAGTCGGGAAATACAACAACCTCAGTTAAACACCACACGCGATCCGTCCGAACCCTTTTGGAAGCAATGGTTGAGGCTCGAACCTGCGCAAGCACCTGCAACAGCATTAATGCAACGACAAATCGTGCTTAAAGAAGCTCAGTTACGTTTATTGTTGGCACGCCAAGCCTTAGCTGCAGGGCAATATACCGAATATCAAAAAGACTTAACCGAAGTGATGCTGTTGATCCAGCAACTTCCAGACCCTAAAGCCAAAGAGCTGCTGAAACAGCTGAATAAGCTGAAAACATTGGTGGTTGTCCCAACGCCTATTTTAAGTACGCGTGCGTTGTTGGGGTAATGGAATGAAACAAATACTGATTGCTTATGGTTTGGTGAGTTTAATTGCAATTGCTGTGTTGAGTGTCTTGAGTTATGGGCATGGTGCGGGTTATGTCTACGTGTTTTGGCATGACTGGCAGTTACAAACCAATCTCTGGATTGTATTTATTGCGCTAGCACTGCTTAGTTTTAGCTTGCATTTGGTTTGGTTGGGGCTAAAACGGTATCTCAGTCGAGAAAAACGCAAAGCGGAAACTGTTTTTGATTTTAAAAGTTTGCATCCTTATGAACAACTGGCTGTGATTTGGCTGTTGGATGCAGGTCGAGATCAACAAGCCTTTATTCAAAATGCCTTCGCGCAGTCGGGCTTGCTCAAAAGTATAATCGATGCACGTTTATATTTGATGCAGGAGCAGTTCCCTGAAGCCTTAAGCGCCTTGAGCCAAAGCAATGCCATGGCTTTTGAGTTGGCTGAACTGCAGCGTATTGAACTGTTTTTAGCACAAGAAGATGCAGAACAGGCTTTAACCCATCTAGAGTTTCTCAATCAACATGAACTTTCACCTTGGCTTAAAGATGTGCAAACCGCTTATGAAGCGTGTTTAAAAGAGCTATGGGGGCGTTTTGCGATTCAGTTTCCGTGGCTGTATTTACGCTCAACCCAATATGGTCATTTAGATCAAGATGTGAAAAAAGCATGGCTGAAGCGTTTATTGATAAAATTTGATCAAGCCAATTATGAAAATTTAGAGGATTTAAAACAACGTTATTTGGACTTGTCTGATCAGATTTTCAGCCGCAGTTATGATGTTCAACTGCTGTGGCTTAAGTTATTAGCACGTATGCCAGACATGAGTGAACAGCACGAACACTTGTCGATTTATTTGCTCAATCAGCAGTTTAATTCGGAAGTATTTTATTTGTGGTTCCAGCAGCAACTTTTGAAACAGCAACCCGATTATGTGGACTTGCAGCAACACATTGAAGCATGGGAAGCGAAGTATACGAGTGTGCCGGTTTTGAGTTTTGCCAAGTGGCATATTTATATTGCTTTAGGCATGCAAGAGCAGGCAGATGCGTTATTAAGTTTATATCCCGATAATGTATTAATGAACTATTTAAGAATCAAATCGACTTTAAATGGTGATGAAGATTTAATTAAACAGTTAAATTTAATTTTTGAAAATAATGCAAATTTTGTAGAAATGAAAATATAGGTGCATAATGCAGAGCGTTTTAGATTACCCATTGGTTTATACTCAACACGTGGCTTGGGGAGATATGGATGCCTTTGGTCATGTTAATAATGTAATGTATTATCGTTATGTTGAAAGTGCGCGTTTGGCTTATATTGAACATACGGGTATTTTATCTGCGGATGTACTAACTGTTGTTGCATCAAATCAGTGCAAATATTTAAAACCAGTATTTTATCCAGACCAATTAAAAATTAGTGCGCGTATTGAAGAACTCAGAAATAGTGCATTTCGTATGCATTATTTATTATGGAGTGAACAGCAACAAGCGTTAGTTGCGGAAGCAGAAGCGGTCATTGTTTGTGTCGATAAAACCAATATGCAGAAAACATTAATTCCTGAACTGGTGCATCAAAAACTCAAAGAATTTGAGTTAACCGTCGGTCACCAAATATAAATCTCTTTTTATTTATTTTAAAAGTCGTTAGACTATATAAATATTGTCTAAGTATTGTTGTTTAAGTCATGGATGAGTTGAGTCTTTGGTCTAATCAAAATACTATTAAATAGACTCAGTAAATAAAATGTTGGTTAATGGAGTTAATGTAATGCCAGATATTAGTAATTTATCCGTAGAAGAGTTAAAGCGTCTACAAATCGAAGCGGAAGCTTTAATTGCATCTAAAAAAGATCAAGCAATTGAAGATGCTTATACTCAAATTAATGCGATTGCGGAAAATGTAGGCTTAAGCATTGAACAAATTTTAGAGTTTGGCGCGACCAAGCGTAAAAAAGGCACACGTAAGTCGGTTGAACCGCGTTACCGTAACAAAGGCAATGCTGCTGAGACATGGACTGGCCGTGGTAAGCAACCACGTTGGTTAGTGGCTCAGTTAGAAAAAGGTGCGAAGCTTGAAGATTTTCTAATCTAAGTCATCACCTTGTCACAGATGTGACATAAGCTCAAAAAACCAAGCATCATCTGCTTGGTTTTTTTTATAGTTAAAGTTTGGTGTTGTTGTAAAATTATGCATAATGTCTATCAAAGAAAGACAAGAAATGAAGCAAGGAAGAATAATTGAAAGTTCGTGGTGGGAGAATCACAAAACCTAGATACATCACGTGGTGGATGTTTGCAGTCGTTGCCTTTTTAATTTTTGTTTTGCTGCAAATTCCTGCGGCATGGCTCATTGCAAAATTTTATAAAAACAACCAAGTTTTACATAACGTCAGCGGTAATATTTGGCATGGACAGGCCGATTGGCAAACTGGAAAATTACGTGGAACTGTGCTTTGGACCACCCGACCTTTAGATTTACTGCTTCTTCGTGCAGGGGCCAATCTCGAAATTTATAGTGCCAATACCAAGCTTGAAGGCGTTTTGGCCTATGGGTTTGGAAAAAAAATAATGGTGCGTGATTTAAACGGAAAAATTGCACCCGAAACGTTAAAGTCGTTGGCCAATTGGCAATGGCCAAGTAATGCGATTCAGTTACAAGAAATTGATTTTAATTATAAAAAAGAGCAAGGATTCGACCAAGTGGATGGGGGAATACAATGGGCAGGCGGCGAACTCATGTATATCTTTACGCAGCGCCCACAACAAATGCAGATTCCATCCTTAGCGGGTCGTTTGTCGCAGGAGCAAAATAAGCTGATGGTCGATTTACGCGATCAACGACAACAAAAACTGATGAACCTGACCATCGACCCAAGTCTGATGTTAGATGTGCAATTAACCCAACGTCTCATGTTGAATGTCCCGTCATATCAAGGCAAAGCAGGCCTAGATAGTTATGTGGTGAGTTCACGTCAGCCTTTGCTTAGTGGGGGCTTTTAATGGGTTTTGATCTGCAAAAATTACCAGAGCTGAATCTCAAACAATTTGAACGCGTAGCACCACTGTGCTTAATGCTTTTGATCTTGGCACTATGCTGGAAGTTGGCTGGCTTATTTTGGCTTTGGGTGGCGCCACCACAAGTTATGCAAATGCCACGTGTTGAATTGGGTTCACAGCAACCTCAAGTTCCGAATATTACCAATTTTGCGCTATTTGCAGAGCAAAGTAAGAATCCCGCAGATGATCAGCTCAATTTACAGCTACAAGGTGTGGTGGTTGGGCAACCCAGTCAGTTCTCATCTGCCGTGATTAAGGTAAATAATGTAGCAGAGCGCTATCGGGTGGGGGAAAACATCGAAGGCAGCGCTTATTATTTGTCAGAGGTGTATTGGGATCGCGCGATTCTCAAAAATAACAGTGGGCAAACCCGAGAATTGTTCTTTCAAGGGATTGATAATTTAGATCAGCAAATTGTGCCCCCAGCAACAGCACCCGTTGCAGTGCCTGCTGTGAGTCAAGAGCAGCAAGCATTAGGCCAAGCAGTACAGAACTTACAACAAGATCGTGAGCAATATTTAAAAGATTTGGGTGTAAATACCAATAACACAGGGCAGGGTTATCAAGTCACTGAGCAAACACCAGCTGCACTGCGAAGCCGTTTAGGCTTGCAGGCTGGGGATCAGATTATGTCTTTAAATGGTCAAACGATCGGACAGGGGCAAAACGACGCGCAGTTGTTAGAACGTGCGCGCCGTGAAGGACAAGTAAAAATAGAAGTGAAACGTGGTGATCGTATCATTACGGTACAACAGAATTTTCAGTGATCGAACATCACCAATATTAGTTAGGAATGACTTGGATTTATGGCTTTATTGAATCACCGCCCTGTTTGGGCACTGACAATCGCAGCGCCTTTGCTTGCCATGGTGAGTACAGCCAGCTATGCACAAACATGGAAAATTAATCTGCGCGATGCGGACTTAACTGCATTTATTAATGAAGTTGCGGATATCACTGGGAAAAACTTTGCAGTTGATCCACGGGTACGCGGCAATGTCACGGTGATTTCAAACAAAGCGTTGAATAAGCAAGAAGTCTACGACTTGTTCTTAGGGGTCTTGAATGTCAATGGTGTGGTCGCGATTCCTTCTGGTCGGACCATTAAAATTGTGCCTGACAGTAATGTCAAAAGCTCAGGCATTCCCTATGATGTTCGTCACCGCGCCACAGGCGATCAGGTTGTGACGCGGGTGATTTGGTTGGAAAATACCAATGCCAATGACTTGATTCCTGCACTGCGTCCATTGATGCCGCAGTTTGCGCATTTATCTGCGGTGAATGGCACCAATGCACTGATTGTGTCTGATCGCGCCAGCAATATTTATCAGCTTGAGACCATCATCCGTAACTTGGATGGGACGGGACAAAATGACATCGAAGCGGTGTCGTTGCAATCGAGTCAGGCTGAAGAAATGATTGGATTACTAGAAAGTATGAGCGGAACAGGCTCGATCAAAGATTTAAAGGGTTCCAGAATACGAATCATTGCAGATAACCGGACCAATCGGATTATTCTAAAAGGGGATACCGCGACGCGTAAACGTATTCGCCAAATGATCGAGATGCTGGATGTACCTGCTGCGGAGCGTCTAGGCGGATTGAAAGTGTTCCGCTTAAAATATGCCAGCGCTAAAAGCTTATCCGAAATTTTACAAGGTTTGGTCTCAGGGCAGGCTGTTAATTCTAGCCAGTCTAACGACAGCAATAACAATAGCAATTCCAGCTATAACCAAAATAATAGTTCGAGTGAAGGTTCATCTTCACAGATTTCCACCCCAAGTATTAACTTAAACAGCCAGTCCAATCGCAATCAGAATAACATCACCAGCTTTAACAGTAATGGGGTCAGTATTATTGCCGATAGTTCGCAAAATGCGTTGGTGGTCAAGGCTGACCCTCAATTGATGCGTGAAATTGAGTCTGCTATTCAACAGTTGGATATGCGTCGCCAGCAAGTCCTGATTGAGGCGACTATTCTCGAGGTGGAAGGCAATGATGCCGACCAGTTGGGCGTGCAATGGGCGATGGGGGATTTAAGTAGTGGTGTTGGGATTATCAATTTTGACAATATTGGTTCGAGTCTCAAAAGTATTGCTGCAAACTATTTAACGGGTGGCGGTGCGGGGGCTGCAAGTGCAATTGGCGCGGGTGGTTCGTTAATCCTTGGGGATTATAAAGAAGGCAGTGATGGCTCGCGTCGGCTATATGGCGCGATGATCCAAGCGTTAAAAAGTAATACCAAGTCGAATTTGCTGTCTACCCCATCGATTGTCACTATGGACAATGAAGAAGCCTATATCGTCGTGGGTGAAAATGTGCCCTTTGTAACAGGCTCAGTTTCTACCACTTCTTCAGGTACAGCTAACCCCTACACCACCATTGAACGTAAAGATGTGGGTGTAACGCTTAAGGTGGTGCCACATATTGGTGAAGGTGGCACCATCCGCTTAGAGATTGAACAAGAAGTCTCGGATGTCAAAACCAATAAAGGTGAAGCGCAGGATTTGGTTACCAGTAAGCGTGCGATTAAAACCTCAGTCTTGGCTGAACATGGCAATACCATCGTTTTAGGCGGCTTGATTTCAGATAACACATCTTATTCACGCCAATCGATCCCAGGCCTTGGCGCAATACCAGGATTAGGGCGTTTGTTCCGCTCAGATGGTAAGTCAGATCAAAAACGCAATTTGCTGGTTTTCATTCATCCGACGATTGTGGGAGATGGGGAGTCTGCACGTCGTCTTTCTCAGCAGCGCTACAGTCAGCTTTATAGCTTGCAGTTGGCGATGGATAAAGATGGTAGCTTTGCCAAGTTGCCTGAAAATGTCGATGATGTCTTCCAACAGCGTTTGCCTGTGACACCAACCAAACCGACCTTGCCACAATCGTATCAACAGGTGCCAACCAGCCCAACCTCAACGCAGCCGATGGTTGAAACAACGCCTGTCGCCATTGAACCTGCGATTCGTAAACAGCCGGTTGCTAATGTTCCTAAAAATACCACCTCGCGTCAGCTATACCCAGCGGGTCATCCTCACATTGGCTTGAACCTAATGGAAAATGTTCAAGGTGCTCGTGTGGCACACATGGCACAGGTGGTATCGACAAGCTATTCCATCCCTGAGCGATATACTGAGAATGTCTCGATAGGTTCAGCCTAGCTGTCCTGCCATTCATCTATGGAGGTGAAATGGTAAAGAATATTCTCTGTGTTATCATAAATCAGCACATAGAGAGATAAGTCATGACTTGGAAAATACAAGCAATTACTGGCGAATTAACGGGTCAGGAAATTAGCATTGACCGTGATATGTTGGTCGGTCGTCATCAAACAGCGGATATTTTATTACAACAATCTGAAATTTCGCGTAAACATGCGGCCTTTTTACTGAAAGATCAGTCTTTGTTTTTACAAGACTTGGGTTCTTCAAATGGCACATATGTGAATGATGTGCAAATTGCGGCAGAAACCTTGTTGAAGCAGGGTGATATCGTCCAGTTTGCAAGCTTAAAGTTTTCGGTCTTTGAGCCTGCGAAAGCTTTAGAAGATGTGGTGGCATCGGTAGACGCAGCAACTTTGGGCGCAACTGTGGTTGAAACACCGATTAGCCAGCCATCTGAAGCGGTAGCTGCATCAGAAACGGCTCAAGCGGAAGTGAGTGCTGATACGCTTGTTGTTGAGCCAGAACAGCCGAAAACGGCAGCACAGCATATGAACGATCAGGGTATGCCTGAGCTAAAAGAACGCGATGGTAATGTGAGTTTAACGCGTGATGGTATGCCGCAAAATGTTGGTATTCCAAAACCCGCTCCTATTCCTGCAGGGGTGGATTTGAATGCGCCAAGCAGCGCACCTCAGGTTGAGAATAATGAGGCTACAAAAGCACAGGTTGCCCAAGAGTCTGAAACTCAGAAAAATGCCTCGCTAGGGCTAATCTCGATTATTGTTTTGATTATTTTAGCGATTATTGCTTGGCTGATGTTCAAATAAAACGCAGAGCACACTACAATCAAGGCATGCTCAAGCATGCCTTGATTGTTTTTGGGCAGTAGATGATAAAAAAGGGTGAGGGTGAATGAATATTGCAAATGTGGCACAGCGAGAGGTTTTACTTTTCGATCTAGATGGAACTTTGGTGGATTCAGCAACAGATTTACATCGTGCCATGAATATGAGCCTGAATGCATTGCAACTGCCTACCGTTACTGAAGCACAGGTGCGGGTCTGGGTGGGTAAGGGAACTGCGCTGTTTTGTCAAAGTGCCTTGCAGCATTTAACGGGTAAAGTTGATCCTGCCCAGCAACAACAATTGTTGGATACGTTTTTAAAAATTTATAATGCCGACCCATGTGTAGAAACTCAGCCTTTCGATGGCATTCTTGAGTTTTTAGAATGGGGCTTGGCACAAAAGAAAACCATGATTTGTGTGACCAATAAACCTGAAGCGCCTGCACGCGCCATTGTCGATCATTTAGGTATGAATCATTATTTTACCGATGTCATCGGTGGAGATCGTTTCGAAGAGCGGAAGCCGCATCCGCGTCAATTGTTACACTGTGTTGAACAATATGCGCAAAGCAAAGATCAGGTCTTAATGATTGGGGACTCATCCAATGATGTTGAGGCTGCACGTCGTGCGGGTATTGATTGTGTTGTGGTCAGCTATGGCTATAATCATGGTGAAAATATTTTAGACTGTCAGCCACAGCAAGTGGTGGATAATCTGTGTGAACTGATCGGGTAACTTTGCAAACGAAGGAATGAACATGAGTAAACATATGACTTTTCGATGGCGAAACTCAAACCACTAATTTTAAAAAACTAATCACGCCATATTGAAAAAATAGAGAACACTCATGACAACGCAAACTCAATTCGATCAACTCAAAACAGCAGGGTATAACCTGATTCCAGTCTATCGTCAGCGCTTAGCCGATACTGAGACACCATTGTCGGTCTTTGCTCGCCTGAAAGAGCATAAGCAAGCCTATTTGTTTGAATCTGTGGAAGGTGGGGAGAACTGGGCACGCTATTCTATTATTGGTTTAGGTGAATCTACCGTGTTCTCATGCAACGCGGGTGAGCTGACCATTCAACAAGCCGATGGCACTATAGAAAATCAACCTTGTACAGATCCTTTCCAATTTATTCGAGATTTTCAGTCGCAGTATAAAGTACCTACTCAAGCTGATTTACCTGCTCTGCCAAGCTTTACAGGGGGCTTGGTGGGCTACTTTGGTTATGATGCGGTACGTTATATTGAACCGCGTTTAAATAATGCGCCAGAAGCAGATCCAGTGGGTTTGCCTGATATTTGGATGATGTTGTCTAAAACAGTGATTGTGTTTGATAACTTAAAAGATACGCTATTCCTGATCGTGCATGTCGATGTAGTTGACGCAGATGCGTATAGCCAAGCCCAGCAGCAACTGGATGTTTTGGAAGATTTGCTCGCAACGCCAATTAGTTTAAAAGCCACGCCGCATACTGCACCGCATTTTGAGTCACTCACGGGCAAAGCAAAATTCTTAGAATCGATTGAAACGGTGAAAGAGTATATTCGTGCGGGCGATGTGATGCAGGTGGTACCAGGGCATCGTATGGTCTCTGACTTTGATGGTGAACCTTTACAAGTCTATCGCGCGCTACGTCATTTGAACCCATCGCCTTATTTGTTCTTGGTGCAAGGGCAAACTTTGGAAAATAATCAACCTTTTCATATTGTTGGTTCTTCCCCTGAAATTTTATCTCGCCTTGAAAATGGTATTGCAACCGTGCGTCCGCTGGCAGGTACGCGACCGCGTGGTAAAACCAAAGAAGAAGATTTAGCACTTGAACAAGACTTGCTGTCGGATGAAAAAGAGATTGCTGAACATTTAATGCTGATTGACTTGGGTCGAAATGATGTCGGTCGCGTCTCGAAAATTGGCAAAGTGCAAGTGACTGATCAAATGGTGATCGAACGTTATTCGCATGTCATGCATATTGTTTCCAATGTGCAAGGCGAAGTTCGTGATGATGTAGATGCCTTGGATGTTTTTAAAGCAACTTTCCCCGCAGGCACACTTTCAGGTGCACCAAAAATTCGTGCAATGGAAATTATTGACCAAGTTGAGCCCGTAAAACGTGGAATTTTTGGTGGTGCTGTTGGTTATTTGGGCTGGCATGGCGAAATGGATATGTCGATTGCGATTCGTACCTGCGTTATTCGTGAAAATAAGGTCTATGTTCAGGCAGGAGCGGGGCTTGTTTATGACTCAAATCCTGAATCTGAGTGGAATGAAACCCAAATAAAAGCTCGCGCAGTGATCAAAGCGGTTGAATTATCATCAAACGGATTGATTTTGTGAGTTTTTGACGTTTTTTTTGAAAAAAACACTTGCAAGGATTTTGAGTTTTGCTAAACTGCACACCGTTCCGATACGAAACGTACGAAACACTAAGAAACGCCGGCATAGCTCAGTTGGTAGAGCAACTGACTTGTAATCAGTAGGTCCACAGTTCGAATCCGTGTGCCGGCACCATCTTAGAGGGTTGAGTAAGTTAAGTAAAGAACGACACTGAAGTAAGTGTAAAATGGTGAGGTTCCCGAGCGGTCAAAGGGGGCGGACTGTAACTCCGCTACGAAAGTTTCGAAGGTTCGAATCCTTCCCTCACCACCAATTTTAAGACTTCAAGAAAGTGGTCTTTGTACCAACATCGTGCGGGAGTAGCTCAGTTGGTAGAGCGGTAGCCTTCCAAGCTACATGTCGCGAGTTCGACCCTCGTCTCCCGCTCCATTTGAAGTTTTATATTTGCTCTTATAGCTCAGTGGTAGAGCACTCCCTTGGTAAGGGAGAGGTCTCGAGTTCAAATCTCGATAAGAGCTCCAGATTACAGTTTAGTAGATTTTCTACAAATTTTTAAAGAAGCAGGCTTATTAGTCTGCTTTTCAAGTATTTGGTGTTTGATTTTTTAGGCGATGTGTCGATACTGAGTTGTTTATACCTGTGTTCGACGTAAACGAGGAAGATGAGCATGGCTAAGGCTAAGTTTGAACGTAATAAGCCACACGTTAACGTGGGCACAATCGGTCACGTTGACCATGGTAAAACAACTTTAACAGCTGCAATTGCAACTGTATGTGCGAAGAAATTCGGTGGCGAAGCGAAAGACTACGCTGCAATTGACTCTGCACCAGAAGAAAAAGCACGTGGTATTACAATTAATACTTCACACGTAGAATACGATTCTCCAACTCGTCACTACGCACACGTAGACTGCCCGGGCCACGCCGATTATGTTAAAAACATGATTACTGGTGCTGCTCAGATGGACGGCGCGATCCTTGTATGTGCTGCGACTGATGGTCCAATGCCACAGACTCGTGAACACATCCTTCTTTCTCGTCAGGTTGGTGTACCTTACATTCTTGTATTCCTTAACAAGTGTGACCTTGTTGATGATGAAGAACTTCTTGAATTAGTAGAAATGGAAGTTCGTGAACTTCTTTCTACTTATGACTTCCCAGGTGATGACACTCCAGTTATCCGTGGTTCAGCTCTTCTTGCACTTAACGGTGACGCTGGTCAGTATGGCGAAGAAGCAGTTGTTGCACTTGTTGACGCGCTTGACACTTATATTCCAGAGCCAGTACGTGCAATCGACCAAGCATTCTTAATGCCAATCGAAGACGTATTCTCTATTTCTGGTCGTGGTACAGTAGTAACTGGCCGTGTAGAAACTGGTATTGTGAAAGTAGGCGAATCAGTTGAAATCGTTGGTATCCGTGATACTCAAGTAACTACAGTTACTGGCGTAGAAATGTTCCGTAAACTTCTAGACGAAGGCCGTGCGGGCGAGAACTGTGGTGTTCTTCTACGTGGTACTAAGCGTGAAGACGTACAACGTGGTCAAGTACTTGCTAAACCAGGTGCAATCAAGCCGCACACTAAATTCGATGCAGAAGTATACGTACTTTCTAAAGAAGAAGGTGGTCGTCATACTCCATTCCTTAACGGTTACCGTCCACAGTTCTACTTCCGTACAACTGACGTAACTGGCGCGATCAAATTACAAGATGGCGTTGAAATGGTTATGCCTGGTGACAATGTAGAAATGTCAGTAGAATTAATCCACCCAATCGCAATGGACCCAGGTCTACGTTTTGCGATCCGTGAAGGTGGCCGTACCGTTGGTGCTGGTGTAGTTGCTAAAGTAACTGCATAATTATAAAATAAAATTACAAATTGGGGTTTTGGCTCCAATTTGTTTTGCAGGTCAGTAGTTCAATTGGTAGAGCGTCGGTCTCCAAAACCGAATGTTGGGGGTTCGAGTCCCTCCTGGCCTGCCAACTTTTTTATAAAAGACGCTTGATGTCGGCAAAACTGGTCATATAATAAGTCGCGAAACCTACGACGAGTACAAAAATGTCGAATGAAAAATTACGCGACGCACAAAGCGACGCGGCAATCCCTCAAAGAAATAATTCTGCTGAAGTAGTTAAATCTGGTTCTCCCCTAGACGTCGTCTTATGGATTATCGCATTGATTTTATTAATTGGTGCGACCATGGTGAATCAACACCTACCAGCGTATTGGGCACCAGCCAACGATATCTGGGTGCGCGTTGGGGTAATTTTGGCTTGTATCATCGTGGCATTCGGTTTATTATACGCCACCCATCAAGGCAAAGGCTTTGCTCGTTTGTTGAAAGACTCACGAATTGAGCTGCGTCGAGTGACTTGGCCAACGAAGCAAGAGACCATGACCACATCTTGGCAGGTGCTTGCGGTTGTAGTTGTTGCATCCATTTTATTATGGTGTTTTGACTACATTTTGGGCTGGTTAATGAAGTTTATTATCGGGTAAGAGAGCTATGAAACGTTGGTACATTATTCATGCCTATTCAGGTTATGAAAAACAAGTGATGCGTTCACTTAATGATCGAATCCAGCGTAGCGCTGTAGCCGATAGCTTTGGTGAAGTCCTTGTTCCTACCGAAGAAGTGGTAGAAATGAAGGATGGTAAGAAACGTAAATCTGAACGTAAGTTCTTTCCAGGCTATGTATTGGTCGAAATGGAAATGAATGATGAAACTTGGCACATTGTTAAAGAATGTCCAAAAGTTTTAGGTTTTATTGGTGGTACGGCTGAGAAACCGGCGCCAATTACCCAACGTGAAGCAGATGCGATTCTTGCTCGTGTACGCAATACTGGTGAAGCACCACGTCCGAAGACGATGTTTGAACCAGGCGAAGAATTACTCGTAATTGACGGTCCATTCACAGACTTTAAAGGTGTGGTGGAAGAAGTTCTATACGAAAAGTCACGTTTAACGTTGACCATTAATGTATTTAATCGACCAACTCAGGTTGAGCTGGAATTTCGCCAAGTCGAAAAATCAGTTTAATTCGAAGTGGTTGAAAAACGCCTGGCTTATTTATAAGTCAGGCATTGTTGTTGTAACGGTATCGTTACTTAGAAATTGGGGAGCCTTCATCGGCGTTTGTACCCAGAGGTAATTTGAAATGGCTAAGAAGATTGACGGCTATATCAAGCTGCAAGTTCCAGCTGGTAAAGCGAATCCATCTCCACCGATTGGTCCTGCATTGGGTCAACGTGGTGTTAACATCATGGCATTCTGTAAAGAATTCAATGCTGCGACACAAAAACTTGAAGTTGGTTTACCAATTCCAGTCGTGATCACTGTGTACAACGACAAGTCGTTCACATTCATCATGAAAACTCCTCCTGCATCTATTCTTCTTAAGAAAGCTGCTGGTATCCAAAAGGGTTCTGCTGTACCTAACAAAACTAAAGTTGGTAAGTTGACTCGTGCTCAATTGGAAGAAATCGCGACTACTAAAGAACCAGATTTAACTGGTGCTGATTTAGACGCACGTGTTCGTACCATCGCTGGTTCTGCACGTTCTATGGGCTTGGAAGTGGAGCTATAAGACATGGCAAAGTTAACTAAACGTCAAAAAGCCATTGCTGCTGCTATTGAAGCAAACAAAGTTTACACTTTAGAAGAAGCAGTAGCTGTTCTTGCTGGTCTTCCTGCTGCGAAATTCAAAGAATCTTTGGATGTTGCGGTAAACCTAGGTGTTGACCCTCGTAAATCTGACCAAGTTGTTCGTGGCGCGACTACACTTCCTGCAGGTACTGGTAAAACTGTACGTGTAGCTGTGTTTGCTCAAGGCGCTGCTGCTGAAGCTGCTAAAGCTGAAGGCGCAGACATCGTTGGTTTTGATGACCTTGCTGAAAGCATTCAAGCGGGTAACCTTGACTTTGACGTAGTAATTGCTGCTCCTGATGCAATGCGCGTTGTGGGTAAGTTGGGTACGATTCTTGGTCCACGTGGCTTAATGCCAAACCCTAAAGTGGGTACTGTAACTCCTGACGTAGCTGGTGCAGTTAAAAATGCAAAAGCTGGTCAAGCACGTTACCGTGTAGACAAAGCGGGTATTATCCACGCTGCGATCGGTCAAGTAGATTTCTCTGCTGAAGCTGTTCGTCAAAACGTTGAAACTTTGATTGCAGACTTGAAAAAGTTAAAGCCTGCGACATCTAAAGGTGTATACATCAAAAAGATCACTTTGAGCTCAACTATGGGTCCTGGTCTTGTTGTTGATGTAAGCAACGTTTCTAACTAAGTTTTACTTAGACAGAATTTTAAAGCCCTGAGTAAAAATCAAAGCGCTGCTTTGATTTTTACGCAAGAAACGCTCTGTCGTATTTTGCAAACTTAGGCAAACTTTGAATTGGTAAATGTAGATTTATCAGCGTCAAAGACCTCAGGCGAGAGTAATTTCGATTACTTTCTTAATTTCCCAGCCTGAGTAGACGCGGTGGTGTGATTTGTTCATCCTCCGCGTGTAAGTTCAGTGATGAACTTGCGAATTGGGAGTGTACTTCGCGTAAGTACATAAATCACCGTTAGGAGGTTTTACAATGGCTCTTCTTATCGAAGGCAAAAAACAGATCGTTGCTGAAGTAACTGAAGTTGCTTCTACTGCGTTTGCTGCTGTTGTTGCTGACTACCAAGGTTTAACTGTTGAGCAATTAACTGCTCTTCGTGTTGAAGCTCGTAAGTTAGGTGTTGCTACACGTGTTGTACGTAATACTTTGGCTAAACGTGCTCTTCAAGATACTCCATTCAATATCTTGAACGACAACCTTGTTGGCCCAACAATTTTAGCTTTCTCAACTTCTGCAGATGATATGGGTGCTGCGGCACGCTTATTCGAAGAATTTGCGAAAACTAACAAAGCATTTGAACTTAAAGCTGCTGCATTTGAAGGCAAACTTTATCAAGGCGAAGAAGTTAGCGTTATCGCGAATCTTCCAAACCAAGAGAAAGCGCTTACTATGCTTGCAAGCGTTCTTCAAGCTCCTATTTCGAAATTGGGTCGCTTACTTACAGCGCTTCAAGAGAAAAACGAGTCAGAAGCTGCATAAGCTCAAACTTAAACACACATCATTCAATACCCATTTGGAGTTACTCTCATGGCTTTAACAAACGAAGAAATCTTAAACGCAGTTGCTGAAAAAACTGTTCTTGAACTTGTTGAACTTATTTCTGCTTTCGAAGAAAAATTCAACGTATCTGCTGCTGCTGTAGCTGTAGCTGCAGGTCCTGCTGCTGCTGCTGCTGAAGAGCAATCAGAATTCAACGTTGAGTTGACTTCTTTCGGCGCGAACAAAGTAGCTGTAATTAAAGCAGTTCGTGAAATCACTGGTCTTGGCTTGAAAGAAGCTAAAGACATGGTTGAAGGTGCTCCTTCAGTTCTTAAAGAAGCAGTTTCTAAAGAAGAAGCTGAAGAACTTAAGAAAAAACTTGAAGAAACTGGTGCTACTATTACTATTAAGTAATGTTACCAGGGGGGGAATATTAATTTCACCCCAAAAATTGGCTGATGGCTCTTGGGTCATCAGCCTTTTTGCGTTACAATAATCGGCTCGATTTTTGTTTGCTTGGTGGAAAATCCATCAAATTAAAATAAAGAAAAGAATCAAACGTTTACCAATATTTTTCAAATTTAAAAATATTGGTAAGCGTTTCAATACCACTGAAAATTGCAGCATTTGTAAAAAGTGGTGGCCATATCGGCCTGCGTAATTCCTTCTGAGCCCGTTCTGCAGGCGGGCTCGGTTTACTTTCCGAGGACTCCAGATGGCATACTCATATACCGAAAAGAAACGGATCCGTAAGAATTTTGGTAAATTGCCTAGTGTTATGGATGCTCCGTACTTGCTCGCGATTCAAGTCGACTCGTACAGAACATTTTTACAAGATGGCAAATCACCAAAAAACCGCGAAGATATCGGTCTGCAAGCCGCGTTTCGTTCAGTTTTTCCTATAGAAAGTTATTCTGGCAATGCTGCTTTAGAATTTGTTGAGTATAGTCTTGGTAAGCCTGAGTTTGATGTACGCGAATGTATTCTTCGTGGCTCAACTTATGCAGCACCAATGCGCGTAAAAATTCGTTTGATCTTAAAAGATCGCGAAACTAAATCAATTAAAGACGTGCGCGAGCAAGAAGTGTACATGGGTGAAATGCCACTCATGACCGATAACGGTACATTCGTTATTAATGGTACTGAGCGTGTAATCGTATCTCAATTACACCGTTCACCAGGCGTGTTCTTTGACCACGATAAAGGCAAAACCCACTCTAGTGGTAAAGTGCTTTATTCTGCGCGTATTATTCCTTACCGTGGTTCATGGTTAGACTTCGAATTTGACGCAAAAGACCTTGTATTTGTGCGTATTGACCGTCGTCGTAAATTACTCGCGACTGTGGTTCTTCGTGCTTTGGGTTATAACAATGCGAAAATCTTAGACTTGTTCTATGAAAAAGTGCCTGTATACCTAGACATGGGTAGCTACCAGATTGACCTTGTTCCAGAACGCTTACGTGGCGAAATGGCACAATTTGACATCGTAGATAATGATGGCAAAACCATTGTTGAGCAAGGCAAGCGTATCAACGCGCGTCATGTGCGTCAAATGGAAGCTGCTGGCCTAGAAAAACTTTCTGTGCCAGATGAGTACTTGTACGAGCGCATTACTGCAGAAGACATCCCACTTAAAGATGGTGATGTGATTGCAGCTAATACCTTGTTAAGCCATGAAGTGATGGTGAAATTGGCTGAAGGGGGTGTTAAACAATTTAACATTCTATTCACCAATGACATCGACCGTGGTTCATTCGTTGCAGATACTTTACGTGCAGACACCACGACAGGTCGTGAAGAAGCATTGGTAGAAATCTACAAAGTAATGCGTCCAGGCGAGCCACCAACGAAAGAAGCGGCTGAAAATTTATTCAATAACTTGTTCTTCTCTTCAGAACGTTATGACCTCTCTCCAGTGGGTCGTATGAAGTTCAACCGTCGTTTAGGTCGTCCTTACGAAGTGGGTACGGATCAGAAGTCTCGTGAAGTTGAAGGTATTTTGTCGAACGAAGATATCACTGATGTATTAAAAACATTGGTTGAAATCCGTAACGGTAAAGGTGAAGTCGACGATATCGATCACTTGGGTAACCGTCGCGTGCGTTCAGTAGGCGAAATGACTGAAAACCAATTCCGTGTTGGTCTAGTTCGTGTAGAACGTGCTGTTAAAGAACGTTTAAGCCAAGCTGAAACAGATAACTTGTCTCCGCAAGATTTGATCAATGCGAAACCAGTGGCTGCTGCAATCAAAGAATTCTTTGGTTCAAGCCAGTTATCTCAGTTCATGGACCAAAACAACCCATTGTCTGAGATTACGCACAAACGTCGTGTATCGGCGCTTGGTCCCGGTGGTTTGACACGTGAACGTGCGGGCTTTGAGGTACGTGACGTACACCAAACTCACTACGGTCGTGTATGTCCAATTGAAACGCCGGAAGGTCCAAACATTGGTTTGATCAACTCGCTTTCTGTTTATGCGAAATGTAACAATTTCGGTTTCTTAGAAACACCATACCGTAAAGTGCTTGATGGTCGTGTAACGGATGAAGTTGAGTATTTATCTGCAATTGAAGAAGTAGGTACTGTGATTGCACAGGCCGATTCTGGCGTAGATAAAGACGGTAACTTAACAGAAGAATTTGTTTCTGTACGTCACCAAGGTGATTTCGTACGTATGCCGCCTGAAAAAGTGACGCATATGGACGTTTCTGCACAGCAGGTTGTTTCTGTTGCTGCATCACTCATTCCATTCCTTGAACACGATGACGCCAACCGTGCATTGATGGGTTCAAACATGCAGCGTCAAGCTGTGCCTACATTGATTGCTGACAAACCGCTTGTAGGTACAGGCATGGAAGCAAATGTAGCGCATGACTCTGGTGTGTGTGTGATTGCGGGTCGTGGTGGTCGTATCGAATTCGTCGATGCTTCACGTGTTGTGATTCGTGTCAATGAAGATGAAATGGTTGCAGGCGAGGCAGGTGTAGATATCTATAACCTGATCAAATATACACGTTCGAACCAAAACACTTGTATTAACCAAAAAGTTCTTGTGAAACTTGGTGATAAAGTGGGTCGTGGCGATGTATTGGCTGATGGTCCATCAACAGATGGTGGTGAGCTTGCGCTAGGTCAAAACATGCGCGTTGCGTTCATGACGTGGAATGGTTACAACTATGAAGACTCGATCTTACTTTCAGAGCGCGTACTTCAAGAAGACCGTTTAACCTCGATTCACATTCAAGAATTATCATGTGTTGCACGTGATACGAAATTGGGTGCGGAAGAGATCACAGCGGATATCCCGAATGTGGGTGAAGCTGCACTGTCTAAGCTTGATGAATCAGGTATCGTATATATCGGTGCTGAAGTGACTGCTGGTGATATCCTTGTAGGTAAAGTAACGCCTAAAGGTGAAACGCAGTTAACACCAGAAGAAAAATTGCTTCGTGCAATCTTCGGTGAAAAAGCAGCTGACGTAAAAGACTCATCTTTACGTGTTCCATCAGGTACCAAAGGTACAGTGATTGACGTTCAAGTGTTTACACGTGACGGTCTTGAGAAAGACGAACGTGCGCAAGCAATTGAAAAAGCTCAGCTTGATTCATATCGTAAAGACTTGAAAGAAGAATACAAAATCTTCGAAGAAGCAGCACGTGAACGTATTGTTCGTTTGTTGACAGGTCAAGAGTCTAACGGTGGTGGTACAACCAAGCGTGGCGATAAGCTTTCTGTAGACGTATTGTCTGGTTTAGAGTTGGTTGATTTACTTGAAATCCAACCGACTGATGAAGCTATTGCAGAGCGTTTAACTCAAATTCAAGTGTTCTTGAAAGAGAAGAGCTTTGAAATTGATGAGAAGTTTGCAGAGAAAAAACGCAAACTTTCTACAGGTGATGAATTAACAACAGGTGTATTGAAAGTTGTTAAGGTTTACTTGGCTGTTAAACGTCGCATCCAACCGGGTGATAAGATGGCGGGTCGTCACGGTAACAAGGGTGTTGTTTCTAACATCTTGCCTGTTGAAGACATGCCGCACGATGCCAATGGTGTTCCAGTCGACATCGTATTGAACCCACTGGGTGTACCGTCACGTATGAACGTGGGTCAGATTCTAGAGACTCACTTAGGTATGGCAGCGAAAGGTCTTGGCGAAGAAATCGACAAGATGTTAAAAGCGCAACGTACTGTACTTGAGCTTCGTGGATTCTTAGACAAGATTTATAACAAAGTTGGTGGCGAGCAAGAAGATCTTGATAGCTTAACTGATGATGAAATTTTGGTGCTTTCGGGTAACTTGCGTGCGGGTGTTCCTCTTGCAACGCCAGTATTCGATGGTGCTGAAGAATCTCAAATTAAAGACTTGTTAGAGCTTGCGAACATTTCACGTACTGGTCAAACAGTATTGTATGATGGTCGTACAGGTGAACAGTTTGACCGTCCTGTAACTGTAGGTTACATGTACATGTTGAAACTGAACCACTTGGTAGACGACAAGATGCACGCACGTTCTACTGGTTCTTACTCATTAGTAACTCAACAGCCGCTTGGTGGTAAAGCACAATTCGGTGGTCAGCGTTTCGGTGAGATGGAAGTCTGGGCGCTTGAAGCATATGGCGCAGCTTACACGCTTCAAGAAATGCTTACTGTTAAGTCGGATGACGTTGAAGGTCGTACCCGTATCTATAAGAACATTGTAGATGGTAACCATTATATGGACCCAGGTATGCCTGAATCGTTCAACGTATTGACCAAAGAGATCCGTTCTTTAGGTATCAACATTGAACTGAAAAATGGTGACTAAGTTTCTCCATTGAATCTCCCCAACCTCTCTTGTTCAAAGAGAGGCTTCCTCGAAAGGTAAGCGGGGAGATTTCTCAGTTAAAAAACAATATTTGTGACCCAGTTGTGTAGTGAAAGTCTCCACAACACACGGAGAAAAAAATTGAAAGACTTGCTCGATATCATGCGCAAAAAGACGGATTCAGATGGTCATGCTCCAGTTGAGTTTGATCGCATCCGTATTGGTCTTGCGTCACCAGAAATGATTAAGTCATGGTCTCATGGTGAAGTTAAAAAGCCTGAAACCATTAACTATCGTACGTTCAAACCAGAACGTGATGGTTTATTCTGTGCCAAAATTTTTGGCCCAGTCAAAGATTACGAATGCTTGTGTGGTAAATACAAGCGTATGAAATACAAAGGCGTCATTTGTGAAAAATGTGGCGTTGAAGTAACAACTGCGAAAGTTCGTCGTGAGCGTATGGGTCACATCGAGCTGGCTTCTCCAGTTGCACATATTTGGTTCTTAAAATCACTTCCGAGCCGTATCGGTCTATTATTAGACATGACTTTACGTGATATCGAACGTGTATTGTATTTCGAATCTTACGTAGTAACTGACCCAGGTATGACTCCATTTGAGAAATACCAACTTTTAAACGATGAAGAATACTTCAACGCTTTAGAAGAACACGGTGATGAATTCACTGCGAAAATGGGTGCAGAAGCTGTTCAAGACTTGTTAAAAGACATCGATCTTGAAAACGAAATTTCACGTTTACGTGAAGAAATTCCAAACACAACGTCTGAGACTAAGCTTAAAAAAGCGTCTAAGCGTTTGAAGTTGATGGAAGCGTTTAAAGAGTCAAACAACAAGCCAGAATGGATGGTGATGAATGTACTTCCAGTACTTCCACCAGATCTTCGTCCGTTAGTACCACTTGAAGGTGGTCGTTTCGCGACTTCTGATTTGAACGACCTTTACCGTCGTGTGATCAACCGTAACAACCGTTTGAAGCGTCTTCTTGACCTTGCAGCGCCAGATATTATCGTACGTAATGAAAAACGTATGTTACAAGAGTCTGTAGATGCATTGTTAGACAACGGTCGTCGTGGTCGTGCAATCACGGGTTCGAACAAGCGTCCTCTTAAATCTTTGGCTGACATGATCAAAGGTAAACAAGGTCGTTTCCGTCAAAACTTACTTGGTAAGCGTGTTGACTATTCAGGTCGTTCGGTCATTACTGTAGGTCCTACTTTACGTTTGCACCAATGTGGTCTTCCGAAGAAAATGGCACTTGAATTATTCAAGCCATTCATTTTCGCGAAACTACAAGCATCTGGCCAAGCAACAACCATTAAAGCTGCGAAGAAAATGGTTGAGCGCGAAACGCCAGAAGTTTGGGACGTTCTTGCTCACGTGATTCGTCAACACCCAGTGATGTTGAACCGTGCGCCTACACTTCACCGTTTGGGTCTGCAAGCATTTGAACCGATCCTGATTGAAGGTAAAGCAATCCGTCTTCACCCACTCGTTTGTGCTGCGTTTAACGCCGACTTCGATGGTGACCAAATGGCGGTACACGTACCATTAACACTTGAAGCGCAGTTAGAAGCGCGTGCGTTAATGATGTCGACCAACAACATCTTGTCTCCAGCGAACGGTGAGCCAATCATCGTACCGTCTCAGGACGTTGTCTTAGGCTTGTATTACATCACTCGTGATGCGATCAATGCCAAAGGTGAAGGCATGGTGTTTGCAGATACTCACGAAGTTAACCGTGCACTTGCAACAGGTCAGGTAAATTTACACGCTCGCGTAAAAGCACGTGTACACCAGACTGTGATTGATGAAAATGGTAACCGTGAGCAGCAAACTATTGTTGTGGATACCACACCAGGTCGCTGCTTACTTTGGGAAGTTGTGCCAGAGGGTATGGATTTCCAACAAATCAACGTTGAGATGACCAAGAAAAACATCTCTAAATTGATTAACTCTTGCTACCGTAAATTAGGTCTTAAAGATACCGTGATCTTTGCGGACCAATTGATGTACTTAGGTTTCCGTCAAGCGACACGTTCAGGCGTATCGGTAGGTATGGAAGACATGGTGATTCCACCTGCGAAGTACTCAATTATTGAAAAAGCAGAAATTGAAGTTCGTGAAATTGAGCAACAGTTCGAACAAGGTTTCGTAACTGCTGGCGAACGTTATAACAAAGTTGTCGATATTTGGGCACGTACGAATGACCAAGTAGCGAAAGCGATGATGGACAACTTGTCTTTTACCACTGTTAAAAACAAACAGGGTGAAGATGAGAAGCAAAAATCATTCAACTCGATCTATATGATGTCTGACTCAGGTGCCCGTGGTTCGGCAGCTCAGATTCGTCAGTTAGCGGGTATGCGTGGTTTGATGGCGAAACCAGATGGTTCGATCATTGAAACTCCAATTAAAGCGAACTTCCGTGAAGGTTTGACAGTACTTCAGTACTTCATTTCAACACACGGTGCACGTAAAGGTTTGGCCGATACAGCACTGAAAACAGCGAACTCTGGTTACTTGACACGTCGTCTTGTAGACGTAGCGCAAGACTTGGTTATTACTGAGCCTGACTGTGGTACTTTGGGCGGTCTTGTAATGACTCCGTTCATTCAAGGCGGTGACGTGATCGAGAACTTAGGTACTCGAGTACTGGGCCGTGTTGTTGCTGAAGATGTGAAGAAAGCAGGTTCTGATGACATTATCCTGCCACGTAACACTTTGATTGATGAGAAACTTGCAAACTTCCTAGAAGAGCAAGGTGTCGATGAAGTTAAAGTACGTTCAGTGGTTGCGTGTGAATCTACATTCGGCGTATGTGCGAAATGTTATGGTCGTGACCTTGCACGTGGTCATCAGGTGAACCCTGGTGAGTCTGTGGGTGTTATGGCTGCACAATCGATTGGTGAGCCGGGTACACAGTTAACAATGCGTACCTTCCACGTAGGTGGTGCTGCAAGCCGAACGTCTGCTGCAAACAGCGTACAAGTACGTAACAAAGGTACTGTACGTTTCCACAATGTGAAAACAGTACAACATGCCAAAGGACACTTGGTATCGACTTCTCGTTCAGGCGAAATCGGTATTGCGGATGATTTAGGTCGTGAGCGTGAGCGTTATAAACTGCCATACGGTGCGTCTATCTTGTTGAAAGATGGCGAAGCTGTAGAAGCTGGCGGTATTGTGGCGACTTGGGATCCGCACACACACCCACTTGTAACAGAAGTTGCAGGTAAAGTACGTTTCAGCCAAATCGCTGATGGCGTAACTGTTACCTCTAAAACTGATGATGCAACGGGTATGACGACGATTGAAATCTTACCTGTGACTGCACGTCCTGCGTCTGGTAAAGATTTACGTCCTGCGGTTGTTCTTGATACGACTGATGGTGGTGAGCAGTTCTACTTCCTACCACAAAACACGATTCTTTCTGTCCGTGATGGCGAAACAATTGGTGTGGGTGACGTTATTGGTCGTGTACCACAAGAAACTTCACGTACGCGTGACATTACCGGTGGTCTACCGCGTGTAGCTGACTTGTTCGAAGCACGTAAACCGAAAGAGCATGCGATTCTTGCTGAAATTTCAGGTGTTGTAAGCTTTGGTAAAGAGACTAAAGGTAAGAACCGTTTAGTGATTACTCCAGATGATGGTTCTGAGATTTACGAAGAACTGATTCCAAAATGGCGTACCATGAACGTGTTCGAAGGCGAACATGTGAACCGTGGTGAGACTGTTTCTGATGGTCCACAGAACCCACATGACATCTTACGCTTGAAAGGCGAAGTTGCGCTGACCAACTACATCGTGAACGAAGTTCAAGACGTATACCGTCTGCAAGGTGTAAAAATCAACGACAAGCACATTGAAGTCATCGTACGTCAAATGTTGCGTAAAGTTGATATCACTGATGGCGGTGATACAAGCTTCATCAAAGGCGAACAAGTGGATTACATCCGTGTGATGCAAGAGAACCAAGCTGTTCTTGCGCAAAACAAGTTCCCTGCGAAGTTTGAACGTCAATTGATGGGTATTACGAAAGCATCGCTTTCTACTGACTCGTTCATCTCTGCTGCATCGTTCCAGGAAACCACACGTGTGTTAACTGAAGCGGCTGTAACAGGTAAAGAAGATGATTTACGTGGCTTGAAAGAGAACGTGGTTGTAGGTCGTTTGATTCCTGCAGGTACTGGTCTTGCGTATCACTTAGAACGTCGTCGTCAAGAAGCTGAAGCTGCAGAGCATGAGCTTGTAAATGACTTCTCTGATGTGGATCAAGCATTAAGCCAAGCATTTAGCGATGAGTTTAACGGTCTGTAATTAGCCCTTTAAATGCATTAAAAAGCCACCTTCGGGTGGCTTTTTTATATACTGATGATAATTAAGTCTATACATATTAGAAATGGCGTTTCAAATTAGACAGATCGTAATTGTTTTACTGACAGTTATGTTCCTTCCAGCTTTGCTTATGATGTTTTTGGCTCCACAGCCTGAAATGCACTGGCAACATGCGGTATGGCACTTCATCACACAAGAACTAAATATTAATACGGGCATTTCTGGGCCATTTCCCTTTTATACCGTAGCGCTTACTGCCTATTTTTCTGTATTTAGTACAATCTGGGCTGCTGTTTTATTCTGGATGATTTGGCAAGAAGAGCGTGAAAATATTCCCCGCATTGCGCAATTTAAGTTTTGGGATGGCTTAATTATAGGAATATTGTTCATTGGGCTGATTTATTTTAGCTTTTCGATGATGCAATGGCATTTTTCTAAACACGATATGACTGTGGGATTAGGTCGGAATGGTTACCTGTTTCAGAATTTATATCAATATAAACTGGGCATTATTTTCGGTGAGTTGTTTTTTAGTTTTTTATTGATATTTAGTCAGTTAGCAATCTTCATATCAGGTTATGGGGCATATGATTTTATGAGAGAAAAATTAAGATATGGCCAGTAAAACCACTGCGCGGTTTAAAACCTAAGCTTTTGGAGTTAATGTGAAAGAAAGTTTATATAAATCCAATGTAGAAAAATGAAATGCGTTTAAATCGGTTATGGATCATTGATTAGGGCACTTTATAACAGGTAAAGATGCAATCAAAGTCAAAATTTCACAAAAACCATTTCGTTGATTTAGCCACCTTCGAGTGGCTTTTTTTTGTCCTTTTGTTACAAAAGAGGATTTAATCTTTTATAAATTTCACATTTTTCCTATATTAAAAATATAAGTACACAAATCTCCTTACTTCATTAACGATTAAAAAATAGAGGTGGTTCCACATGAAATTGACATCAAAACTATTGGGCTTAAGCATCTTCGCATTTGTGAGCCAAACGATGGCAGCACCGATGCCGAATACCATCACCGTGGAGGATAAGGCTGTTGTACCGATTGTCAAAACACAGATTATTCGCAGTGTCGCGGGTCAAGACCCAGTGCGGACGACCGAAGCGACTATTTTTGAAGTGAAAAATGGCGGTAAAGATATTGTGGCACGTGAAGTGGTTCTCGAGGAAAATGCCAGCCAATTTTCAGATAAAAAAATGTCGGCACCGATTGTGCAAAAGGGTAGCGTGATTGTTCCGACATCCAAAGTTGAAGTGAAATCGACCTTGAGTCAAGGTGGTGTTGTCCTTGCAGAAGGTAAGCAAGTTGATGCACAAGGGATTGAGTTTAAGAAAGGGCAGCAACCTGTACGTAAGGAGCTGAAACTGGATCAAGTGAAAGATCCAAACAGTAAAGAAAGTGTGACGCGTGCGGTGCTCCAAGAAAATGGCACCACCACCAAAGATGTGGTTGTGGTGAAAGAGCCTGAATAAGCTTGAGTTGAATACGGTATAAAGCCCTCTAAGGAGGGCTTCTTGCTTACAAATTTTCAGCAATAGCAGCTGTAATCGTAACATTTTACGAGTTTTAAGTTCATACTGATCTTTTATGCTGTAAGAAATAGCCAATAAGGACAAATCTCATGAAAAAGTATATGAGCATTATTGCAGTGGCATCTCTTTCGACGATGCTGTTGGCAGGTTGTGAAAATATGAGCGCTTCTGAGCAACGTATTGGGACAGCGGCTTTAGGCGGCGCAGTAGGTGGTGCTGCGGGGAATAGCCTCGGTGGCGGTGTAGGTGCAGCCGTTGGTGGTGGTGCTGGTGCAGCTGTGGGCAGTAAAGCTCAAGGTGGCTCAAACCGTAGTGCAACCTACAGTGGTGTTGGCGGTGCGATTGGTTCAGCAGTGGGTAAAAGCGTGTTTGGTGGTAATACCGGAGCAGCCATTGGTGGTGCCATCGGCGGTGGTGCAGGCGCTGCAATTGAAGAACGTAAATAATGTTTTAAGTTCAAATTTCCAAAAAAAAGCACTTCATGGAAGTGCTTTTTTTATAGCTGTGCGGGTTTAGGTTTTTTACGACGGATATATAAAGTCTTTTCCACTGCTGCAATTCGAATGCCAGCTTCATCATAAATATTTAAGGTATAAATACGATGTACGGGGGCATAGTTGTCGGCCAGTTGTTTCACAGTCGCGATTTCTTGGGCATCGAGGTGAAAGTCTGCATAGACTGTACTTCGCCCTGGGCTGAGAAATTGGATAGAGGCGGCTTTGTCCCAGACAATATACTTATTGCCTAAGTGGTGCATCAGTAGGGTCATATAAAACGGGTCGACCATTGCATATAAGCTCCCGCCAAAATGTACGCCGACAATGTTTCGGTTTTGTCGAGTGAGGGGCATTTTGACGCGAATGTGGTAGTGTTTAAGGTCAAATTTTTCAATTTGAATCCCTGCACCTTTAAAGGGGGCAAAATGATTGAGAAAGTATTTCGCGACAATCGGCTGTGTCACAAGTTTTTTTAAAATGCTCATTTCGGTCAATGGTATCTGATGAACTTCTATCCATACTAGAGAAGATCAAATTAATTGGCATTGATCGTTTTGCCACTAAAGTATAAAAAACAGTCAATAACAATAAGGAGCCGAACATGGAGCTACAAAGTCATTGGGTACAGACAACTGATCAGCAAAGACTTTATGTCAAAACATGGGGGAAATCGGAGAATCCTGTCGTAGTCTTGGTGCATGGCTATCCTGATAATCAGGACGTATGGGAGCCTGTGATTCAATACCTCATCCATGATTATTATATTGTGACTTATGACGTACGTGGCGCAGGTATGTCGAGTGTGCCGCGTCGTACACGTGCCTATGCCTTGCCTCAGCTATCGCTAGATTTGGAAAGTGTGGTGAATAGTATGATCCCACAGCGTAGCTTTCATCTGGTTGCGCATGACTGGGGGTCGATTCAGTCATGGGAGTCCGCGACTGAGCCAAAATTTAGAGAGCGTATGCTGTCATTTACCACTATTTCAGGCCCATGCTTAGACCATGCCGCATTTTGGATGCGTGAACAGTTCACACAATACAAGCCTCAATTTTTTAAGCAATTAACGAAGTCTTGGTACATTGCGGCCTTTCAGTTGCCTTTTCTGGCACCAAGCGTATGGCAGTTTTTTAGTCCTGAGCATTGGGGCAAAGTTTTATCGCGTTTAGAAGGACGTTCAGACTTACCGCTGAATCATCACATTGCTGCCGATGGTAAGCACGGGGTTGCGCTCTACCGCGCGAACTTTATCCCACGTCTGACGAAACCTCGGGAACGCTTTGCAATTTGTCCCGTACAAGCGATTGTGTTGGAGCAAGATCAGTTTGTGAGTCCAGCGTTAATCGATGAAATGCCGAAGTGGGTCGAGGATTTTCAACGGGTGAATGTAAATGCCAACCACTGGGCAATCTTGAGCCAGCCTGAGGTAATTGCTAAAGAAATCAAAAGGTTTGTTCAAAACTGGGGTTGTGTTGAAGCCAGCTGAAATGATCTGTGAAAGAGAAAGGCGCTAGCGACCTGTAAGGGCAGAATTTTTTGGTTATTTTCTGATAAAATGCGCCTTTCTTCCAAGTCACTCTTTTCACTATGTTCGCAATTCTTGCCGCTATTGGGGTCATGTTTGGACTTTCATTAGCTCGTGTGCCTGTAGTATTTGCATTAATTATTGGTGCTGTCACAGGCGGTTTATTGGCTGGTTTAGGGCTACACGGTACCCTCGAAGCATTTAATAATGGGCTTGGGGGCGGCGCAAAAATTGCGTTGGCTTACGGGGTCTTAGGTGCATTTGCTTTGGCTTTGGCACGCTCAGGTTTACCTGACTTGTTGGCCTATAAGCTTATTAAAACATTGAAAGGTTCGAGCAATGAAAAGGCACAAAATCGGGTTAAATATCTGATTTTTATAACCGTCGCGTTAGCAGCCATTTGTTCACAAAACGTCATTCCTGTGCATATTGCGTTTATTCCAGTCCTGATTCCTCCTTTATTAAGTGTGTTTAACCATCTTCAGTTAGACCGTCGACTAATTGCTTGTGTTCTAACCTTTGGCTTGGTTGCCACATATATGTTGGTACCATTTGGATTTGGTGCGATTTTCCTGAATGACATCTTAGGTCAAAATATTAATACTTTCGGGCAACCCTACGGCTTTAAAATCAATTATGCCGATATCCCTTCAGCAATGGCCATTCCTGTTTCTGGTATGTTTGTTGGTTTATTGGTTGCTGTATTCTTTAGTTACCGTAAGAAACGTGTATATGAAGAAGTGCATGTGGAATCAGTGCAGCAAAGTATTTCTTCTGAACTTGATATCACGGGTGAGAAGTCTAAGCCCGAAATTTCAAAGTTTACGTTATCTATGGCGCTTATTGCTGTAGTGGCAACGCTTTGGGTACAAATTGCATCAGATTCCATGATTTTAGCTGGTTTGGTTGGTGTTGCGATTTTGAGCTGTGCGGGCATTTTTAAATGGAAAGAAGCAGATGATGTGATTATTAGCGGTATGCGAATGATGGCATTAGTTGGTTTCATTATGATTGCAGCACAAGGTTTTGCATCTGTTATTTCTGCGACCAATCAAGTGCCAGCATTGGTAGAAGCATCAGTGCAATGGATTGGTTCTAGCCAAGGACTCGCTGCATTTTGGATGCTATTGATTGGCTTACTGATTACTTTAGGCATTGGTTCTTCGTTCTCTACCATTCCAATTTTAGCAATTATTTATGTGCCTTTGTGTATCCAGTTTGGTTTCAGTCCAGCGGCAACCATTGCGATTATTGGTACGGCTGCGGCACTTGGTGATGCGGGTTCTCCAGCTTCTGACTCCACTTTGGGACCGACTTCGGGTTTAAATATGGATGGTCAGCATGATCACATGAAAGACAGTGTGATCCCGACCTTTATTCACTTTAATATTCCGCTCATGATTTTCGGTTGGATTGCGGCCATGGTGTTGTAATTTACCCTCCAATTATTATAAAAAGGCGATTTTAAATCGCCTTTTTTATTATTTATTCAGATTAAAATAATCGGGTTTATAATGTTAATCGGATTAAAAAGGTTGGAATTAAAATATATTTATTTTGATTTTTCGTTATTAATTTAAAACCAACTAAAATAGTATATTTAATATTTAAATCAATTAAAAACAATTGCTTAAAAATAGTATTTAAAATACATTATTATTATAATTGCATATTAATTACACTCTTGTTTATGATGAGTTAATGTTAATTTTTATATTAATTATTTTACAAACAGAGGTTATTTGAAATGTTGAAGCAAATTGCTCTAATTACATTAATGGGTCTTTCTGCATCTGCTGCAATGGCAGGTCAATGGCAAGTCAAAGTCGGTGGATCTGCAGTTGCACCAACGCAGGACACGAAAATTGCGAATGGTACATTAACGGTTGAAGCAGATAGCGAACTCGCGTTTACGCCATCGGTTGAATATTTCTTTAATGACAATATTTCTGCAGAGTTACTGCTAGCAACGCCAATTAGCCACGATATACTCACTAATGGTGCAGAAGCAGTAAAAATTAAACATTTACCACCAACATTAACTGCAAAATATAACTTTAAAAACTCAACAGGTTTCACGCCTTATATTGGTGTCGGTGCAACAGCTTTTATTGTATGGGATGAAGAAACTTCAGGTGTACTCTCAGGAACTAAAGTTAAAGTCAAAGATGACTACGGCTACGCTGCACAACTTGGTTTTAATTACCAACCTGCTGATGCGAAAAACTGGGGTGTGTTTGTCGATGTTCGTTATGCGGACTTAAACCCAAAAGTTGAAACTGTGGTTGAAAACTTTAAATTAGATATCGATCCAGTGATTTATACCCTCGGTTATAGCTACAAATTTTAATAATCAAAAGTAGCTTTTTAAGAACCTCATCAATGATGGGGTTTTTTTATGCAAAGACTAAAGTTGAATAGTGGTCAAAGCTGAAATAAATCACGATGATTCAGTATTAAAAGAAAATCGTCTATAGAATGGATAGAAACAAAATAAGAGAGTGATAAAAATGAAATCTATGCTCGGAATTGGTTTAGTTTGTGCTTTGGCTTGGAGCATGCATGCTCAAGCAGCAAGTTTTAATTGTGATAAAGCAAAAACGACGCCAGAACATGCGATTTGTGAGTATCGCCAAATTAATGACGCCGATGTGAAAATGGCCACCACTTATACCATTTTAAAACGCCTTGTTCCCATGGGGACGCGTGGCATGATTCAGGATGAGCAAGTGAAATGGTTGAGTCTCCGTGACCGTTGTGGTGCTTCACAAAGTTGCCTCATGGATGTGTATAAAATGCGCCAGCAGCAGTTAGAGCTGAATTTAGATCGAATTTACCGTCAGGGCCCATTTTAAAAAAAAGCAAAAAAACTTGCGATTGCTATTGAAAAACGTATCGCTCACTCCAATTCATTAAGCATTCTCTATAAGACTTAATACATTAAGGAGCGATTGATGAGCGAGCAAAACGCACATAAACATAGTTTCCAAGCTGAAGTGGCTCAGCTATTACATTTAGTGACGCATTCACTGTATTCGAATCCTGACATTTTCCTACGTGAATTGATCTCAAATGCATCCGATGCCTGCGATAAACTGCGTTTTGAAGGCATTAATCATCCTGAATATTATGAAAATGACCCAGACTTACATGTGCGCGTCAGCTTTGATGAAGTCAATCAAACACTGACCATTTCAGACAATGGGATTGGTTTAACTGAACAAGAAGCAATTGACCACTTAGGTACGATTGCTAAGTCTGGAACCAAGGACTTTATGTCTAAGCTCACAGGTGACCAAAAATCAGATGCACAACTGATTGGTCAGTTTGGTGTCGGTTTCTACTCGGGCTTTATTGTGGCTGACAAAATTACCGTAGAATCACGCCGTGCAGGTATGGGTGCTGATCAGGCGGTACGTTGGGTCAGTGCGGGCACGGGTGAGTTCGAAGTCGAGCAGATCCACAAAGACAGTCGCGGTACCGATATTATTTTACATTTGCGTGAAGATGCGTTGGACTATTTACAGTCGCATAAAGTGAAGCAAATTATCAATAAATACTCGGATCACATTAGCCTGCCGATTGAGATGCAAAAAGAGGTTTGGCAGCAAGAAGAAGCGGTCGAAGGTGAAGAGCCAAAACCGGGTCAGTATGTGAAAACGGGTGAGTGGGAAGCGATTAACTCAGCCAGCGCGCTGTGGACACGTAATAAAAATGAAGTGACTGAAGAGCAGTATATCGAGTTTTATAAGAATCTCAGCCATGACTTTGCAGCCCCACTGGCATGGGCGCATAACCGGGTTGAAGGCAGTACCGAATATACGCAGTTGTTGTATGTACCGAGTAAAGCTGCTGCCAATATCTTTACCCGTGAAGCCAAAGCGGGGATTAAGCTCTATGTAAAACGTGTTTTCATTATGGATGACGCGGATAACTTGATTCCAAACTATTTACGCTTTGTCCAAGGGGTGGTCGATAGTGCCGATTTACCACTGAACGTTAGTCGTGAGTTGTTACAAGAAAGCCGTGATGTGAAAACCATTCGTGAAGGGAATGCACGCCGTGTATTGACCATGCTGGATGCTTTAGCCAAATCGGAAGATGAAAAAGATCAAGAGAAGTTCAAAACCTTCTACCGTGAATTTGGTTCAGTGTTGAAAGAAGGTTTAGGTGAAGACTTTGGTAACCGTGAGCGTATTTTAAAACTTTTACGCTTCTCAACTTCAAACAATGATGCGGTGAGCACTTCTTTGCAGGACTATAAAGCGCGTATGCCTGAGGGGCAAAAAGCGATTTACTATGTGACTGCAGACAGTCTCAATGCTGCGAAGAACTCGCCACAACTTGAGCTGTTTAAGAAAAAAGGCATTGAAGTCTTACTCATGGTAGACCGGGTTGATGAATGGGCAATGGAATTTGTGCATGAGTTTGATGGCACACCAATGCAGAACGTGGCGAAAGGTGCAGTCGACTTAGGTGATTTACAAGATGCCGAAGAGAAGAAAGCACTTGAAGCAGCCGCAGAGCAGTTTAAACCTGTGGTTGAAAAATTGTCTGATTCATTGAAAGCCAAGACCAAAGAAGTACGTGTGACCACACGTTTGGTCGATTCACCTGCATGCTTGGTGACAGGTGAGGGAGAACTTTCTCCACAACTGATTCGTATGCTGCAACAAGCGGGTCAGGCCGTACCTGAAAGCAAGCCAATTTTGGAAATTAACCCAGAGCATCCATTGGTGAGAAAATTAGAAAATTCGGCACAGTTTGATGACTTGGCCAATGTAATTTTTGACCAAGCGGTGATTGCTGAGGGCGGCTTACCTGATGATCCTGCCGAATATATCAAACGGATTAACAGCTTATTGCTTCAATAAATTAATATGTGCTTAAAAAAAGCCTATCGCTAAGATAGGCTTTTTTTATGTCAACCCATTGGGTCAAGCGCCTTAATGTCTGTTAAATGCATCGATTAAATTGGCGGAAAAGAAGCTGATGTGGATATCCGTGGATAAGTGAGAACTTATCCACAGTTCAGGCTAAATATCCCCCATGCCATTAAAATAAAGCTTCAAAACGGACCAAGGCACTGACGTAGTGGCTGCGGTCTTCACGGTGATCGTTAAAATAATTTAAATCACCTTGGATATAAAACCACTCCCTTAAGAACGGTTGACGCCACGAGACAAAAGGCCCCCAACGGTTCAAACGCAGGTCGTCGTTGTTGTAGAAACCGCCAGTGTAAATGCCGTAGTTAAAACGATTGCCATGAAAGAATTGGTGTTGTCTAAAGCTATAGTTATCCCAGAGCAGATCATCATCTTGTTCGTCTGCATAGGTCAGACTGAACTGATTGGATAAAAAGGGTTGATTGGGTCGCGCATGCGTCAGCTCTAGGTTGGTACGTAAGTAATTTTCACTGTCGATACCATAACGATAAATCTGTTCAGCATACGCACGAAAATCATTGTCGAGTTTCCATTCTTTCGATAACTCGATCCGCGCATAGATATCATCCCCTGAACGTACACCCAAGTCGAAATCGGTTTCAAAAGGCAGACGATCTGATAATTGCGACCATCTTAAAGCCAGTGAGCTATTGGCATCACGGGTTTGGCGGCGGTCAAATGTTTTATCGTTATTCGCACTGGGTGGATTTTCATTGGTAATTGCAACATTGTTTTGTAGTTCATTATCTAATGAGTCATCCCCAAATACGACACTGAGTTTATGTTCTAAAGTTGGAAGTTTAACCCGCCCCCTAATCCGCGGTTTTACATCGTATTCATCATGTTTATTCCAGCGGTTATCAACCAAGACCCGTAAGGTGGCTGTAGCTGGTTTTTTAGGATCGGTTTCACCAAACCAATTGTCCATTTTGGCGGCTGTTCGGTCTGCCCAGTTTCGAACTTCTTTTTGCTGGCGGTCGACCCACGTGCGTTCTTCAGTGAGGTCAGTCGTGGGCACAATCAGCTCGTCCGATTCTTCAGGTAGAACGGTTGGAAGTGAGTCAATCCACTGTGGAATTTGATATAAAAGTCCACTACCTTTGGGGGGCGATGCGATTTTGTCAATTTCAGCCACGTCGTGAGGTGGCACAAAATGTTGTGTGCTGTTGGTATTGCTTTCCGCCCAAGCCACGTTGACGTATGTACCTAAACTTAGGCAGAAAAATAAAGAGATGGATCCCACATGTTGAGTTCTTAGCATGCTTTCGTACTTTATTGTTCTTCGATGTTTTAGTGTTGTAAATTTCACATAAGAACACAAGTAGAAAATACAAAACTCTACAACTCGCTGCCCAGTTGTTTTTGAATAGAATCAAATAATTGAAACACAGTGATAGGTTCAGGCAAAGTAGAAATCGTATTTTGAATCAGTTGCCAACTGACGCCGTGCTGTCGGTCTAAGACCAAGCACGGATACGCGATCTCGGTACGTGAGAGTTCAACCCGCTTTTGACCATGAATCACTCGAATTTTTTGTCGTTCTTTTAACACTAAAATGGGCGTATTTGCGTCCGCAGAGCTTTCTTCAAACTGGATGAATTTACGGCTATTGAGTAGATCGGCCAAAATAAAGGGATGATAGTCTTCAATATGCCATACCAGTTTGGCCTGTTGGGTATACAGCTGAAAAATCGAAAATACATCATGCATGTGACCCTGTAGCTGGTCCCATTCAATTTCGCGAATGGCTGCGAGTTGATGCTGACCACTCTGGGCAAATTGTTGGCTCAGGCGAATGGCTTCCGTAGGACTGTCAGCACCAAATAGAGCCAAATACTTAATAAACCCTCCGTGTTGATGGGTCTGTTCTGCCAAATAGATGGGAGAGTCCAACCAGTGATCGAGTTGGTCGCTGTGGATCAGAAAATCGATATTTTGACCGATCTCGGTGTGCCCTGAAATGTCGAGGCCATAGAGCTTAGGATCTAAATTTGGTTGATGCAGCGTGCACAATTTCGCTTGATATTGCCCCAAATGAATCTGTGTGGGCAGTATGGGTTGCGCAGCAGTAGCTGATGCTTCTGAATTTTCTGTATGGCTATCCTGCAAAACAGGGCATGGTGCTGTCACCTCGCTTTCAAGTGGATCTTGCTGTTGAAATTCAGATGAAATGTCTGTATCTGGTGGTTCAGCCAAGATCGATCGCCTTTGGATAAAATCCTGAATGGCAAGCGTTGAAATAGACGCACTTGGCTTGAGGTCAAATCGAATGGGTGCAGCGGCCTCAATGATAAATTCTTCCTGAGGCGGACATAGCCCATCACTTAAAAGAGGCTGATTGCTGAGAATCAAATGATTTTCTGCTAATACTTCAGGTTGAAGATCTAAATCTTTTTGTACGATATCGACCTGATTTTCAGGTTCCTTATCTTGTTTGATACTTAGTTTAATAGGATTGATTGAGACGACATCTTCTACAGCGTCTTGTTTAAAAGAGCTGAGTTTGGATTCTTCAATTTGAGTTGCATTTAGGTTGCTGTCGAATGTAGGTTGTATTTCCGTATTGAAATGAAGCGCTGCTTCAGCCTTAGATAAAAGCAGACTAGACTCAGGACGGACTTCGAGGAAGTCTGACTCAGACTCTTGGGTTCGTTCAGCCGATGTATCATCTGTAGCAATGCTTAAAAGCTCAATACCCGTGAAAACAAAAGCATCGGTAACTACATTGTCCTGTGCATGCCCTATGTCAGTTTTTTCCTCGAATGTTGTTGTAATAGGGACGATAAACTGGTCTTCTGCAACTTCTGCAACTTCTGCAACTTCTGCAACTTCTGCAACTTCTGCAACTTCTGCAACTTCTGCAACTTCT
>NZ_KB849234.1:331619-371091 GCF_000368045.1 Acinetobacter johnsonii CIP 64.6 | reverse complement strand
CTTCTGCAACTTCTGCAACTTCTGCAACTTCTGCAACTTCTGCAACTTCTGCAACTTCTGCAACTTCTGCAACTTCTATGGATGTTTCAGATGTTGTGAGAAAAGGTACGTTCTCGGGTTGTTGAGCATTTTGTGCATGGCTCAAAAACCATTGGTAAGCGTGCTCAAACTTTATGTGCCATGGGCTGCTATACAGTGTAGCTGGGGTGTTTTGAAAAGCAATTTGCCAACCTAAACCTGATTTATATACAACACCCCATGCGAAAGATGTCTGGTGTTTTAAGGCATCAGTTAAAGCAGACTCATATTGAAACAGTCCAATGTAGGCATGCTGGTAGGGGCTTTGCTGTATCCAGCGTTCAGCCGCCGCTTGAGGCTGAGTCAGTGCCTTATAGGCTTCGAGTTGTTTTTGAAAAATGGGTTCATCACAGAGTGCAAAAATTTCGCGAATACGTTTTTTCGAGCGCGCAATTTCAAAAAAAGACAGAGGTTGATGTTCCAAACCATCAATCAATTGATGCAGTTCTTTGATCAGCATTGCTTTTTCGATTGCTTTCATGCGCTGAACTCTAAAGTTGTTTTTGTGCTTGTTCCAAGTAGCTTGCTAAAACCATATTGATGGCCAGTTCAAGTAATTTATATTCGGCAGAAGTCGGCTGCGTATACTGCTGTGCAAACGCAATCAATTGATCAAGGTCAATGGCTTGGGGTGTAATACGACCTTGGATGAGGGCTTGTAAATTTTGCATAGGCATGTGCTATTGAGTGCATTTAATTTATTGGTTTTGGAATTGGGTCTTCTTGTTTGATCATAATTAGAAAAGAGTAAATAGGCAAAAATTATTCTGCTCTCGATACGAGAAAAGGGTAGTGAAAAATGTAGATAATTTCGATTTCAGCACAGATTGAAGTAAATATTTTTGCCCTTAAGGGTTCATAGCTGAAATTTTTTGTCAGTTCTTTGCAATTTTGGGCAAAAAAAATAGGCAATCAACATTGCCTATTTTTGACCAAGTCAGCGTAAATTACGCTTCTTGATGTGGTGCAGCCGCAGGAGCATCAGCCGTTGCCGTTTGAGTATCTGCTGGTTTTTTTACAGGAAAATCTGGAACAAAAACAACTTGTGCAGAAACAGTTGCAGAAAGAGCCATTACAGCGACAGCCAAAGCATATTTAACAGCGTTCATGATATTTCCTCTAAAAAGGAGGTCTCACTAAGGAGACTGGGAGTTTTAAAAAGATAAATTTCGCATGAATAATATCAAAAAACGATCGATTTAAGCGCTGGTTTAGACCAGTAAAAGATGAATGGTGAGTTCATTTATTGTTAAAAAACAACAAATTAGAATAAATACTCTAGGCTAATATAGAGTTTTTGCTCCAGCGCTAAGCTGTTTAAATTTAAAGTGAAAATTTAGATTTTCAAGTTTGATACGAATCTTGAAAGTAGGTTTTTTTTGTCTGAAATGAGACCTGAAAAGGACTTAGGGTTACATGATTAATTGTGTAAATATTCACCATTTTAAAGTCTTTTGATTGTGCATACTGTGTAAGTTTTTGCTGTGGAATGTTTAAGTCATCTATTTTTGATTAAAAATTCACCTAAGATGAACAGGCAAAAACAACAATAGCTGAGGACAAACAGATGGCCATTGCAAAAGTGGTAGAAGTCAATTCAAGCAGTTCGAAAAGTTTTGAAGATGCGATTCAGACAGGGATCGCAAAAGTCACTGAGACGGTGAAGAATGTTCAAGGTGCTTGGATCAATGAACAAAAAGTGGTGATTAAGGACAACCAAATTGTAGAATATCGGGTCAATCTTAAAATTAGTTTCTTGGTCGATTAAAGACAAGTCAGTTTTTTAACCTATAAAAAATCCCCGCAGGTCGGGGATTTTCTCATCTATGGGTAGGGCTCAGTTAAAGTCTGAAACCAGTATCCTTATGATTGTTTTGGTGTTTCACAAGACTCATCTGAACACTGTGCCGCATTATTTTCTTCTGCCGGCATTTGTGCTTTTTCAAGGACTTGTAAGAATACTTCACGCGGCTGCGCACCCGCTAAAGCCACACGCTGATCGAAAACAAAGAAAGGTACACCCGTTACTTTCAGTTGTTCACGCGCCACTTCTTGGTCAAACTTCACGAAATCTGCGTATTGGTCAGAATCCAGCACATCATCTACTTCAACTGGGTTTAAACCAATACGAGAGGCCACATCTTCAATGGTTTCACGTTCACCAATTGGTAAGCCTTGTGTCATATAGCTAAAGAAAAAGGCTTCTTCAGCTTCATTGCCTAAACCATGGCTTTGAGCAAGGTGGATAATACGGTGTGCATTGAAACTGTTGCCTGAGTTGGCATTTTCCCAGTTAAATTCAATGCCTTCTTCCGCAGCCATTTTGGCAATATTACGTTGCATCTCTTCCACTTCAGCGACTGTGCGACCATATTTTAGTGCGAGACGTTCTGAGTTCGAAATTTCTTGGCGTACTGGCGCATCTGGATCCAGTTCAAAACTGTGCCAGTGCACTTCCAATTCAACACCAGCTTGTTCAGCCGCCGCTTCTAAACGTTTTTTGCCAATATAACAAAAAGGACAAACAACATCTGACCAAATATCTACACGCATGGGATTTCTCAAAAATAGTAAAAAGAGCAATTAAGGAAATGATGGGGATGAGTTATAAAATTTAAAGCAGGGCCATGAAAAAAAGCGGTTTCGCTATGGATTCAATCAGTTGAACTCTCTGGGCTTGACCGTTTATCTGACAACTACGCAGCATAAAGATCGAAAAATATACAATAGGGTTAAGGCGCTCAGTTTGGGCATGCCTTTTTATATCTCTTATCGTTTGGGATTGTTTTATGAAATTTTTAAATTCTCTTCCCGTTTTTTGTTACGCTCTTCTTTTTATGCCGACTTTGCTGCAAGCCAATGGTGAGATCGTGAGTCTACCGACTTTTAAAACCATGGCGGAATCAGAGCTACGTGCTGAAACGGGTGTGATTCCTTATCAACAGGATGAAAATATTCGTAAAGCCTTGCAGCACCGTATAGTTCAGTTGCAGGATGATGCACAGTCTTTTGTGGTCGATCCGACCATTACTCAAAACATCGATATTTTGCCACCTGCGGTCACTGCAGATCTAAATTCTGTGCCTCCTTTGTTACGTGAACATGTCTTAAACATTGCCGCTGGTTTGCAGTCGTCTAATCCAACTGAAGGCTTGTATATCATGTTGCAGCCGTTTGGCATTGACCGTAATGCGACCAATGTACAAATTGCCCGTGAACAAATTTCGATTGGGCAGATTGATCGGAATTTTATGCAAGGGATTCAACAGAATAGTCAGCAACCGAGAACAGCTCCAGCGAAATAATACTTCCTAATTCTATCGCCAGTACATTCCTCATCCACTTGGGGAGTGGTACGGCCTTAGCGTCCTCAAATCTCGATAACATGTTGAAATATTGATCATGTGCCTTTATTTGCTATGATGAAAAGAAATGAAGAGGAAGCTGAACATGCGACGTATCGTGTTGATTTTAGTTCTTGCGACCAGTGCCGTTTTTGGTTGGATGTTTTATCAGTATTCTCAACAACAAAAAGAGCAGCAGCAGCTACAAAGCTATGAAACGGTGCTGTATGAAAAGACCGAACAAATTTACAAACAAGCTCAAGATTGGACCACACCGATTCAAGTCGATGTAAAAGACCCACGTCTGACAGGTGACTATCAAATTATGGCGGAGTTTGTGCTCAGTCATATGCTGCAAAATGCCGAAGCGCGTAATCAATATCTGCGAGATTTAAAAGCCTTAAATTGGGATCAGTTTTTAAATATTGACCGATTAAGCAAAGACAAAAAGAACAATTATGCTGAAACGGAGCAAATGCTGAAAGATGTACATGCCGTTGTTGAGAGCTATGCACAGCAGGTTGAACAACGTCAAAAAGAGGCCATTGCTCAGGCCAAAGATTTAGCAATATCTGCGCGGTTCCGCCATCAACTGACTGACAGCATGAAAGCCAGTGAAAAAAGCCATGAAGCCACCCGCCTGTTTAGTCTTGAACAACAGAATTTAGCCAAGGCGGATCAAATTTTCTTGGTGCTAAAAAATAACCAATGGGAAAAGAAAAATAACACCTTTATGTTTTATGAAGATGCACCACTACAGCAGTTTAATGCGCTGTATAAAGAGATTTTGGCACTGAATAGCCAAATGCAGCAGGTCGAAAAACAGACCCAAAAAGAGGTGGAACAGAAGTTATAACACCGTGCAAAGATGACAGTCGTGTAAGCGGACTGTCATCTCTTGTTCAAAATTGGCTGCTAGAGTAAAAGCATCACAACGATGACGACTTTTCAGTGCAGGCAGGTGAGTCATGAGAACCATACACGTTTTTGATGATATTCAGCATGTGTATAGTGAGTTTGTAGAAAATAAAAACTATCCAAAATTAGAACGTTTAAGCAACTGGGGGAAGAATCGTTTTTTCTTCAACCAATATTTCAAAATGATTGAAGACTGGCACCACACCGAACAAATCGTGATTCAGTTCAACCAACAGTATTTCAGTCTAGATACGGGCAATGCGCCTGACTTTATGGACAAAGAAAAGTATATGGCTTGGTTGATGGGCGAGCTCTTAATTTAAATCCTTCACAAAACAGCACAGCGCCTGATTCGTTCTAGGCGCTGTACTGTTATTGTCTTAATCAAAAATTTTATCGGCCGCTTGGAAGGGTAGACTGACCACATCAATTGCGACGGCAAAAGGCAGCAGCACTAATTTTTCAAAAGGATTCATGCCTGACTTCGATTTATAACTTTCCTCTTGATGGGTATAAATGCTTACCTGATAAGGCTTACTCAAGGCTTTTAAAGACGCTAAATTGTTCGCGGCAGGGTAGACCACACCTGCCAGTTTGATCTCAAAACAGAAACGCTGCGCAAACATGCGTTCATCGCTGGAACTTGAACATTCCTTCGCGCCATTTTCAATAAAAAATTCTAGATCTTTTTTGCTGATGTCTTCTTTGAGCTTCACATAAGACAGTGGTAGTGTTCCTGTAAAATGACCATCATTCTTTTCTGAATAGAAACTTAGTTCTCGGGTAACTTGAATATTTTTCGGGTCCAGTTTCCCAATCAAGCTGACAAATTGAGGCCCGCCTTGGGTCAATACATAACTTTTTTGCTGCCCTGCAATCACTAAACTATGCGCAGGTAAATTCGGCAGAGGCTGAGCAGGTTTGCCAAAAGCCACCACTTGGTCTTCGATCAAGGTCACTTTGTTGGTACGGGTATAGCTTTTATTGTCTTTGGTCATCAGGGTTTTGGTGGCACAGCCTGTGAATAATGTTCCCATGACGCCTAAGCAAATGATGGTTTTTAAAGGTGATGCAAACATCGATAGACTCCGAATCATTTGAAATATAGTTAAGCTGAATTTTTATTGTCTTTAAGCCTATCATTAAAATGTTCAAAAAGGCGTCAAAGCTCAAAAGTTTAAAGTCATGAAAGTTCTATGAGTCGCTCAATGCTGTGGAGCAACAGATTTTATTTCTTACTCATCTGTAGTTTCTAGGTACTGAATGAATGTTCATTTGAGTAGGAACTGGCTATGATCATACAAGCGTTCAATAATAAAAGATGGACTGGCGAATACGTCATAACAAAGGTGGGAATCGGCTGATGCAAGACTTGATTTTTTATAAAGAACTTCCTGTATGGACTGCGCAGACCATTCCACAAGGGTTTAAAAATCAACACAATACCAAAGCAGGCACGTGGGCAAAGTTAAAGATTTTTCAAGGTGAGCTGAGTTTTGCTTTTCTAGATGAGGCAGGTCAAGTGCAATCTGAGCATCTATTTACCCCTCAGCAACAGCCACCATTTATTCAGCCTCAAGCATGGCACAAAATTGTTTCGACCAGCGATGACATAGAGTGTCAGTTGCAATTTTACTGTACCCCGCAGGATTATTTTTATAAGAAATATCAGCTTTCACCTACGCACTCAGAAATTTTGGCGGCTACGCCGTATTTACACGGTGGTCGGGCTTTGGATATCGGCTGTGGGCAGGGGCGAAATTCGCTGTATTTAAGCCAGCAAGGCTTTGAGGTGGATGCTTGGGATGTGAATCCGCAAAGTTTGCAAAAACTACAGCAGATTATAGATGCCGAAGGTATTCAAAAGATTCATCTGCAACAGCGTGACCTCAATGCTGACCCAAGCATTACAGGTACATACGACTTTATTTGTTGTACGGTAGTGATGATGTTTTTAGAAGCGCCAACTGTGAAACCATTGATTGCGCAGATGCAGCAAGCAACTAAAGTGAATGGATTTAACTTGATTGTTTGTGCGATGGATACCGATGATATTCCTGCGCAGCCTGACTTTCCATTTGCTTTTAAAGCAGGAGAGTTAAGTGCTTTGTACGAGGGCTGGAAAATTGTGAAATACAATGAAAATGTCGGTGAGCTACATCGTGTAGATGAACAGGGGCAGCGGATTAAACAGCATTTTGCGACCTTGTTGGCGCAGCGAATAGAATAAGAGTTGTGTAATAAATCGTCTTTTATGGTATATAAGCTACTAATTTAAAATAATTTTCAGGGGTAATTGATGCCGAATTCTAGGGTGGCTGATAGCACAATAAAAGGTTTCATTTATCAATTTAATAAAACAATATTGGAAATTTTAGATTCTCCAACTGCGACAATCCATGTGGAAGGGATTGTTGAAGATGTGGATATATATGAAGCTAATAATTCTATTAGAGCAATTCAGTGTAAGTATCATGAATCTGCTACTACATTTAATTTAAGTTTAATTTATAAACCGATAATTTTAATGATAAAAACTTTTTTGGAACCTCCTAATGACGAACTATCATTTGTATTATTCATCTATATTCCAAGTGAAGGACAAGGAGATCGAAAGCTCTCTATAGAGGAAGTTGATGAAATTTTATGTACTCAAACACAGAAACTAAGAAAAATAATTGATGAATTAAATTTGGAAAGTTTTGATAAACAAAAATTTGTTGATCAATTAATAATACATTTTGGTAGATCGATAGATGATTTAGAAGATGAAATTAAAACTAAAATTGAACGATTAGAAAAATTTAGAAGTTATGATGTTGATGGATTACTTTATCCAAACTTAATAACTGAAATTCAAAGAATATCAACAGTTAAGGATCATGATTCCAGAAAAGTGACACAACAGGAAATATTTAACTTTCTTATTAAACAATCTAAAGCAGTTATCAATAAGTGGACGTTGATGACAAAGAGTAGAAAAGCTCTACTAAGGCAGTTGAAAAATGATTTTAGAGTAGAAATGAACTGTAACTCGCCTTCAAGATGTTTTATTTTTGAAGGTTTTAATATGGTAGAAACACAACAAATTGCTCAATTTATAAATGTTTATGTTGATAAGTATTTTAAAAAACGAATTCATAAACCCGCTAGTTTTATATTTGACCTTAGCGAAGAAAAATTTAAAGAATTAGTTCGCTTGTTGGATGATCTAAAAATCGTAGTCAATGATGGAATGGTTGGAGGAGTATGGCGCAGCAGTCGCTTTTATAAGGATTGCTCAATATATAAAAAATCTAGAAGCAAAATTTTGCCAGAGTTCCATATAAGAGCACAGACGATAAAGATAGAAAATTTTGAACTTGAAAAAAGCTTTTTTCATCAGACTAAGGTTTTTGGATATTTAGATAATGAAATTGATTTAAAACCAGAAACGATACTGATTAATGAATTTAAAGAAATTGAATATCTTTTTAATTTTAGGGGTGAAATATGAGTATAGAAATAGGACAAGTTCTTTTTAGTTCGCCGAACAATATTACAGTCTATATAGATGATTTAACTATATTTGAGAGTAATAAAAATAGTTTACAAGTAGGCAATTTATTAAAAATTGAAGATGGTAATCATAACTTTGTAATTTGTAGTATCGAGAATATAGGTTGGACAATTACTAATAATGAAGAAGGCGAATTATGGAAATTCAGTATTTCTTGTATGCCAATAGGCTTTCTTGAGTACGATGATGAAGATCGATATAAATTTATTAGAGGTGGAAAGGTTCTACCTGTCCCAACTGAAAGAGGGCGAATTCAAACATGAGGTGCGACAGTTTGAAAAGTCTTATGATAATCAACAAGCTGAGCAAATTTCTCTAATGGTGTAAGCCAATCTAACGCTTTTCTAGGACGAGTATTCAGTGACATGGCAACTTGATTTAAATAATGCTGATCTGCCTGATTTAAATCAATCCCTTTAGGTAAATATTGCCTAATTAAACCATTCATATTTTCGCATGTGCCTTTTTGCCAGGGTGAATGTGGGTCACAGAAATATACATCTATGCCTAAATCTTCTTCAAGTATTTTATGTTCTGCCATCTCGCGTCCACGGTCATAGGTCAACGTTTTACGCAGTTCTGCAGGTAAATATTTCAGAGCTTCAGTTAAAGCCTTGCGCACTGATTCTGCCTTTGCATCAGGTAATGTTGCCAAGATACAGAGCCGTGTATTTCGTTCAATAAGTGTTGCTATCGAACTTTTATTGTCTTTACCTTTAATTAAATCAGCTTCCCAATGACCCGGTATTTTTCTTTCTTGAACTTCGGCTGGGCGCTCATGAATAGTTTTAATATCCTGTAATATAGAATCTTTTTTAGGTTCACCGTTAGCTTTTCGCTTTTTATTTTCATGACGCAGACAGGATAATAAGTCTTTTTTCAACTCACCCTTTGGTAATGCTCGTATCGTTGAATAAATCGTTGTATGGCTTACATTCATTGTTTGATCCAAATCAGGAAATGTCTTTAAACGTTTTGCTATTTGCTGAGGAGACCATAAACAACGGATCGCTTCAACAATAAATTTCCAGAGGATTGAATCGATTTTGAGTTTTCTGTGACCACGTCTACGTCTAGCGAAGGTGTTATCAGAAGCATATTGAGCTTGATAAACGTCATTGATGCTATTTCTTTTAAGCTCACGATAGATCGTACTAGGATGTCTTTTAATGAGTTCAGCAAATTTTCTGGCTGAAAAGCCTTCTTTTCTTGACTCAAGCATTAATGCAGTACGATCTTCAAAGTTAAGATGATGGTATGACAATTTTATATACTCCATAAACCCTTTAAATTAATTAGGTGGTTTATGTCGCACTTCAAGTTTTACTCTGCCGAGCATTGTTGTTAGATGATACTGATTGGGACTTAATTTATTCAAATGACGAAAATTACAATTTTGAAATTGGTGATTTATCAAGTAATAAAAATAAAAAATTTAAAATTAATGGAAACAACTTTTTCTCTAAACATAGTGCAATCGTGGGTTCGACAGGTTCTGGTAAATCATGTTCAGTCGCAAGCTTATTACAACGTGTTGTACAAATTAAAGATAATCATAATTTAAATATTGATTAACAAAAAAATTCTCATATTATTATTCTAGATTTACACTCAGAATATACGTCAGCTTTTCAGTTAACTGAAAAGCAAAAATTTAGTTTGAATCTATTAACTGTAGAAAAAATATTTTTACCATATTGGTTGATGAGTTCTGAAGAACTTGAGTCGTTATTTATTGAAAGTAATGAGGCTAATTCTCATAACCAAGTTTCTCAATTTAAAAATGCTGTGATTTTAAATAAGAAAAAGCATAATCAAAATTTCCAAGAAATTACTTATGATACACCAGTATATTTTTCAATAGTTGAAGTTGTTAATTATATAAGAAATAAAAATAAATTAACAACTTATGATTGTGATGACGGAACTTTTCTTGCAATTAAAGATCATAAGGGGGTTGAAAATATTGATGAAAATCTATGGACTGATTTAGATTTTTATCCTTCATCAGGTAATTCTAAGGTAGCTTTCTTTGACTCAAAAGTATCTGCAAATGATGGTTTTAAGGGTGAATTCACTAGATTTTTATCAAGACTAGAAACCACATTAGCTGATAAAAGATTAAAATTTTTACTAGATAGTAAGGATGAAGAAGGTAACTTATTACAGACAAATGACTGTGAAAAAATAGTAAAACAATTTCTTGGATATTTAGATAGATCGAATGTTTCTATCCTAGATCTATCAGCTATTCCATTTGAAGTTATCAGCATTGTCGTAAGTTTAGTATCTCGTTTATTATTTGATTTCTCTTTTCATTATTCAAAAATTAAACATGCTCATGGAGTTAAAAATGATATTCCTATACTATTAGTATGTGAAGAAGCTCATATTTATCTACCACGCGATGAAAAAATAGATTACCGAGCATCTCGGAAAGCTATTGAACGAATTGCTAAAGAGGGAAGAAAATACGGGATAAGCCTAATGGTTGTAAGTCAAAGACCATCTGAGGTGTCAGATACTATTCTTTCGCAATGCAGTAATTTTATAGCTTTACGTTTAACGAATTATCAAGATCAGAATTATATTAAGTCACTACTTCCTGATAGTGCAAATACATTGGTGGATATGTTACCAATTTTGAGTCAAGGTGAAGCATTTATTGTTGGTGACTCAGTTATTTTACCAAGTTTGATTCAGTTTTCTGAGCCTAATCCATTTCCACAATCAGGAACGGTTGATGTTTATGATGAATGGAATAAGGACTGGATTGAAGTCGATTTTTCAACAGTTATTAATAAATTGCAAAGCTAAAAAAACCCCGCAATAAGCGGGGTTCTTTTTATCTCAGTATTTAATTAAACATTAAACACGTTCGATAATAGTCGCGATACCTTGACCCAAACCGATACACATCGTCGCAAGACCAATTTGCGTATCTTGCTGTTCCATCACGTTCAACAAGGTCGTTGTAATACGCGAACCAGAACAGCCTAATGGGTGACCCAGTGCAATCGCACCACCATTTAAGTTAATGATGTCTTGCTTCTCATAAACACCTAAGCCTTTCATGACTGATAAGCCTTGAGCAGCAAATGCTTCGTTTAACTCGATGGTTTGGATATCCGCCATGCTTAAGCCAGCACGTTTAAGCGCTTTTTGAGTTGCAGGTACAGGACCATAACCCATGATCGCAGCGTCACAGCCTGCAACCGCCATAGAGCGAATCACAGCACGTGGCTTAAGACCTAAAGCTTGAGCACGTTCAGCAGACATCAACAACATTGCAGATGCACCATCAGACAAAGCTGAAGAAGTTGCAGCCGTTACCGTACCGCCTTTCGGGTCAAATACAGGACGTAAACCTTTGAATGCTTCAAGGTTTGCATCTGGACGAATCACTTCATCGATGTCGCATAGGATTTTGAAGCCATTGGCATCATGACCTTCAACACCTACGATTTCGTTTTTGAAACGACCTTCTTGCGTTGCAGCCCAAGCGCGGCGGTGAGACTCAACACCGAACGCATCTTGTTCTTCACGTGTAATGCCGTTCATACGACCTAACATTTCAGCCGTTAAGCCCATCATGTTAGACGCTTTTGCATAGTGCTTAGACGCTTCAGGGTTCAGGTCGATGCCGTGCATCATGCCGACGTGACCCATGTGCTCTACACCACCGATGATGAAGATATCACCTTGATTGGTTGCAATCTGTGCAGCAGCGGTGTGAAGCGCTTGCATAGATGAACCACAAAGACGGTTAACCGTTTGACCTGCCACAGTTTTTGGAAGGTCAGCCAATAAACCAATGTTACGGCCAATGTTCATCCCTTGTTCTAAAGTCTGGTTTACACAGCCCCAGATCAGGTCTTCAACTTCATTGGTGTCAAACTGGTTACGAGCAACTAAAGCACGAACCAATTCAGCCGATAAGCTGTCAGCACGTACATTGCGGAACATACCGTTTTTGGTTTTACCCATTGCTGAACGTACGCCATCAACGATGACAACGTCACGTGGATTTAAAGTAGCCATTCACGTTGCTCCTTAACCGTAGAATTTTTTGTTGTTAGCAGCCATGTCACGCAACATTTGTGGCGCTTCATAAGCCTTACCTAAGTGTGCGTATTTGTCGCAAAGTGCAACGTATTCAGCAACACCTGTTTGGTCGATGTAACGGCATGGACCACCACGGAATGGAGGGAAACCTACACCCATAATCATCGCCATGTCAGCTTCAGAAGCAGTCGCGACGATGTTGTCTTCTAGGCAACGAACAGTTTCGTTACAGAAAGCCAGCATCATACGGTCAATGATTTCTTGAGCATCAAACTCGCGTTTTTCTGCAGTTGCCACAGTAGCAACAAGCTCATACGCAGTTGGATCAACCACTTTGGCTTTTTTGCCTTTACGGTCAAGTTCGTATTTGTAGAAACCAACGTCGTTCTTTTGACCCAAACGTTTGTTTTCGTACATGATTTCGATTGAACCTTTGAAGTCTGGCTTCATGCGGTCAGGGAAACCTTCAGCCATGACTTCTGCACCGTGAACACCCGTGTCGATACCCACCACGTCGATCAAGTAAGCAGGACCCATAGGCCAGCCGAATTTTTCCATGACTTTGTCGACTTGTTGGAAGTCAGCACCGTCTTTCAATAGCAGGTCAAATGCACCGAAGTAAGGGAACAATACGCGGTTGACAAGGAAACCTGGGCAGTCGTTAACTACGATTGGTGTTTTACCCATTTTCTGAGCAAGAACCACAGTGGTCGCAATTGCTTCAGCCGAAGTCTTCTCACCACGGATCACTTCTACCAAAGGCATCATGTGTACTGGGTTAAAGAAGTGCATACCGACAAAGTTTTCAGGACGTTGTAGGTTTTCAGCCAAACGTGTGATTGAAATTGTTGAAGTATTTGAAGCAATGATCGTATTGTCACGAACATTCTTCTCAGTTTCAGCAAGTACAATGCCTTTTACTTTTGGATTTTCAGTCACCGCTTCAATCACGATGTCCACTTCTTTAAACTCGTCATAGCTTAAAGTTGGACGAATGCGCGCAAGAGTTTCACCCATTTGAGCAGGTTTCATCTTCTTACGTTCAACTTGTTTGGTCAGTAAGCCATTGGCTTCTTTCATACCCAAAGCAAGTTGCGGGTTACCAATGTCTTTCATGATGATTGGTGTGCCTTTGCTTGCCGCTTGGTAAGCAATACCACCACCCATAATACCCGCGCCCAATACAGCCGCTTGGTTTACAGGGTGCGCACCTTTTTCATATTTCTTCGAGGTTTTCTTCACCACTTGGTCATTGATGAATAGACCAATTAACGCATTTGCTTGTGGTGTAATGGCTGCTTTTGCAAAACCAGCCGCTTCAGCTTGAAGTGCTTCATTACGTGGAAGGCTTGCCCCTGCTTGTAATGAGTCAAGAAGAAGTTTAGGCGCAGGGTATTGAGCAGGATTTGCTTTTGCAAGAACTGCACCTTTCGCCGAGTTGAACGCCATCATTTGTTCGATTGGGTTCAATTTAACTGGGTCAAGTTTTTCTTGGCGTTTTGCTTTCCAGTCTACACGGCCTGCAAGGGCTTGTTTAACCAAGTCAATTGCAGCGTCTTGTAGTTTGTCCGCAGCAACAACCGCATCAACTGCACCATCTTTTAGTGCAGCAGCAGCTTTTTTAGGATTAGCCATCGCCATCCATTCAACTGCATTGTCGATACCAATCACGCGGCTTAAACGAACCGTACCACCGAAACCAGGGAAGATGCCCAGTTTGATTTCAGGAAGACCGACTTGAGCCACGTCTGACATCACACGATAGTCACACACGAGACACATTTCAAAGCCACCGCCCAATGCCATACCATTGATCGCTGCAACTTTAGGAATCTCTAAATCTTCAAACGCGTTGAAGATGTCGTGAACAGGCAATGCCCAATCCACAATCGCTTGTTCGCCTTGAGCGAAGTTTGCACCAAATTCAGTAATATCTGCGCCAACGATAAATGTAGATTTAGCCGAAGTAACGATTAAGCCTTTGATGTCACCGTTTGCTTTAACAGCGTCAATTGCAGCTTTGAAATCTTCAATCGTTGCACGGTTAAATTTGTTGACCGACTCACCTTGTAAGTCAAAGCGGAATTCTGCAATTCCGTCCGAAAGCATTTGGACGGTAATGGCATTGCCAGCGTGGATCATGCCTGATCTCCTTTATTTTGGAGGACTTCTAAGTTGATGTTGTGAAGCGAGTACGTCATTCCTACGTACATCTATGCTCCGCCAATCTTACGATAACTATATCGAAAAAGAACATAACAAGTTGTATCAAGCCGTGACGCAAGGGTCATCTATTTTTATTCAATTATTTCGTGTGCTTGCGTGATGTATTTTTGAATGATGCGGCCTAAATAGAGTGAAGTTTTTGTTTCATTTAGGATTTTTTATGGATGAGTGCTCAAAAAATGATTAGACAGCGCCCTTATGTTTCAAGTCAACCTTTGCGCCGATTTTGGCAATTTAGTCAATGCTGCACTTGCAGGTAAACCCAAACAGAATGAAAACTTGTGATGAAAAGCTGGAAATAGGACGTACTTTGCAGCCTATGTTACAATTTGCAGTCTAGACCGAATACCGGTCTTTTTCTTTTATTTCGTTTTCTTTGGTTTCCAGGTTTTCATATGATTAAGTGGATCATTCTGGCGATTTTTATTCTTTCTGCATTTTATATTCAGCAACGTGGGAAGGTTCGTCACTCGTTTTATCGTCAATTTTTCGATCATTCAACGATTCTTGCACCGATTAACTACCTCATGTACATGTTTTCAAAGGTGCCGAATCAGCCGTATATCGACACTCAGCATTTTCAAGACTTAAAAGTGTTGGATGAAAACTGGGAAATGATTCGTGATGAAGCAAAAGCTTTATATGAAAAAGACGGAATTAAAGCATCGAGTAGTTATGATGACTTGGGGTTTAACTCCTTTTTCAAAACAGGCTGGAAGCGCTTTTATCTGAAATGGTATGACTCTGCGCATCCGTCAGCTGCTGAGCTTTGTCCAAAAACCACAGCCTTGCTGAAAACCTTGCCGACCATTAAAGCCGCGATGTTTACCGAACTGGCACCAGACAGCCGTTTGGTTCGTCACCGTGACCCTTATGCGGGTTCATTGCGTTATCACTTGGGGCTGATCACACCGAATGATGACCGCTGCTTTATTGATGTGGATGGTCAGCGCTATTCATGGCGTGATGGTGAAAGTGTGGTCTTTGATGAAACTTATATTCACTATGCAGAAAATAAGACCGACCAAAACCGCATTATTTTCTTTGCCGATGTCGAGCGTCCATTAAAGACACGCTTTATGGAACGTTTCAATCACTGGTTTGGTAAAAAAGTGATGACCGCTGCCAGCTCTCCAAATGAAGCTGGGGATCAAACGGGTGGGCTGAATAAAGTCTTTGGTTATGTCTATCAAGTGCGGATCAAAGCCAAAGCTTTGAAGAAAACCAACCGTCAACTGTACTACTTCTTAAAGTGGTTCCTGATGCTCGGAATTTTCTTTTTGATCTTTGTTCAACCTTATGTGTTTTAAAGCACATTAAACGCCCTGAGGGGCGTTTTTTATTTGGGCAGAAAAGGGGAAGCCTATCTGCCCTTTTGATTTTCTATTTATTTCAAGGCTTACAGTGGATTCGAACCACGCATGGCTTTATGCTTTATCCAGTTAAAACTAAAAACAACATGAGCGCGTATCTGTGTCATTTTTAAGATCGCAACTTATAACTTAGATCAAGCATGAGGTTTCAAGGTGCAAAAGTTTCGTTCGAAGATGGACTGGTGGTTTTTGGGGTTTATTATTGCCATGTCAGGCCTGTTGGCCCAATTGATTTTGACCACCTATGGCAAAGGCATTTTGATGCAAAATCTTTTGTTCGTTGTGGTCTATGCTTTGACTATTGTTTTGCTGTGGTGGCCGCTGTGGAGTACTCGCTATGTGGTCGATCAGGAGCAACTGACAATTCGCAGTCTCTGTTTTAAATGGATCATTCCCTTGACTGCGATACAGTCTGTTTCTGAAACAGATAATTCCATCAGTTCACCAGCCTTGTCCTTAGATCGTCTAAAGATTGAATACCTGAAACAGGGCCAAACCAAAACCATTTTGGTGTCACCGAAAGACAAAGTAGCGTTTAAAGCTGCGTTAAAATTGTCATAAATACAGTCTTAGGCAAGTTGTATGTTTTACGGGCCTAAGCGAGTGAAAGCCTTGCTCAAATATGCGGTGAGGACTAAAGTAAAATAAACTTGAGTCCTGTTCACCCCTACAAACCTCCATTTGCAAAACGTCTACTTGCCGTTGAAGGATATGCTTATGAAGTCGTATCAATTGAGTCCGACACAAATTCAAACTTTAGTACCGCATATGGGAAGTTGTATCGCTTCAGATATGATTACGGTGCAAGGCCTAAAAGTAGCCTACATGTACCGTGAAGAAGCACAATCTAGTGAGGAAAGTGGTTGGGTTTTTTTATCGGGTGAAGAAGGAGATGACTATATTGAAGACCCTGAAAATTTAGGTTTTTATGAGGTCAATGTGATTGCCAACTATGATACGGACATCATTGCTCACTTAAATGCGCCTGCGGGAAGTCACTTTGCCCGCAATGAGCAAGGTGTGTTTGAACGGATCGATTTTGAAGCGATGGATCTGGAGTAAGCCTTCAACCTCAGCATCAACGTCTTTTACTAGCCAGACTAGCTTTGAAATGCACTTGTCATGTGCTTGAAATGCGTCAGACATGCCCAATCTAAAAGACAGATCAAAGGCTAAGCCTACGCAAAACAGTTGACGGCGAGCCGAGAAAATTAGGGAACCCTGTGAACGAAAACGCACGAGAACATATCGAAAAAATTCTAGCTAATATGACCACACTGCCGGGCGTTTATCGCATGCTCGGCAAAGACGGTGAACTGCTGTATGTGGGCAAAGCGAAAAATTTAAAAAATCGTGTCTCGAGCTATTTTGTCAAAACCATTGAGCACCCGAAGACCCAAGCTTTGGTGGCGCGTATTTATGACATCGAAACCTTAGTCGTTCGTTCCGAAACTGAAGCGCTCCTGCTTGAACAAAACCTGATTAAGCTGCACCGTCCTCCGTATAACATCATGCTCAGGGACGATAAGTCCTATGTGTATATCTTTGTCTCTGCCGATAAACCTTATCCACGGATTGCATCGGGTCGAGGCAAAGGCAAACACCAAGTTGGAAAGTTTTTTGGACCGTATCCGAGTGCTTATAATGCACGGGATACTTTGTTGGTTTTGCAAAAACTGTTTAATGTTCGTCAGTGTGAAAATAGCTATTTTTCACAGCGTAAGCGTCCTTGTTTGCAGTATCAAATTAAACGCTGTTCAGCACCGTGTGTAGGACTCATTAGCCCTGAAGAGTATAAAAATGATGTCGATAACTCGATTCGTTTTTTACAAGGGGACACCAAAGAGCTGAATCAAGAACTGATTGCGAAAATGGAGCAAGCGGCCGAAGCCCTAGAATTTGAGAAAGCGGTGTTTTACCGTGACCGTATGGCGCTGTTGCGGGATGTCCAGTCACAACAAGCCATTTATAAGCTCAAAGGTGAGGCCGATATTTTAGCGATTGCCTATCAGGCGGGGGTGACCTGTGTGCAGATTATGCATGTGCGCAACGGGAAAATGCTTGGAGGAAAAAGTTATTTTCCAGATATGCTCGGAGATGATTTGGGGCAAATGCTGGCCGACTTCATAGCGAACTTTTATTTCCAAGTGGCGGATGAAGTACCCAGTGAGGTGATTGTAAATGTCGAATTGCCCGATCAAAAAGAACTGGAACAAGCACTACAGCAACAGTTTGAGAAGAAAGTACAGATTAAACATAGCGTGCGTGAGACACGTGCAGAATGGTTAGAACTGGCACAGATGAATGTGCAACATGCGATTAAAGGGCAATTGGCCAATCACTTTGAGCTGAATGAGCGTTTCCATCAACTTGAACAAGTGGTGGGACGTCCGATTGATCGGATCGAATGTTTTGACATCTCACATACCATGGGCGAAGAAACCGTGGCTTCGTGTGTGGTGTTCGACAGTGGCGGCATTCGTAAGCGCGATTATCGTCAGTTTTCAATTCAAGACATTACTGCTGGTGATGACTATGCCGCAATGCGCCAAGCGCTGACCCGTCGTTATAAAAAAGCCATGCTGCCTGATTTACTGCTGATTGATGGTGGCAAAGGGCAGTTGCATATGGCGATGGACGTCATGCAAGAGCTGGGTTTAGAGGCCTTTATGGTCGGGGTGTCAAAAGGTGAAGGTCGTAAACCGGGCCTTGAAACCCTACACTTTACCGATGGAACTAAAATTCAGTTGCCTGAAGATCATAAAGCGTTGCATTTGATTCAACAGGTGCGTGATGAGGCGCATCGCTTTGCGATAACCAAGCACCGAGCCAAACGTGATAAAAAACGGGGTTCATCGATTTTGGAAGTAATTCCGGGTTTGGGGCCGAAACGCCGCCGCGATTTGTTGACGCATTTTGGCGGGATTCAAGGGGTGTTAAAGGCCTCCGAGAAAGACTTAACTGGAGTCCCCGGTTTGGGCGAAGTGATGGCCCGTACTATTTATAAAGTCTTGCATGAATAGAACCGCACCTACTGCGATGGCAAAAGTGCTCATTGACGCATGGGTCATTGATCATTCACATTGGTTGAATTGTGTTGTAAAGATATGGACGGAATTTAAAACAAGGATGCCACATGTCACTTCAACACAGTTATCAAGCTTTAGCAGAACAAGAATGGATTGATATTCCTACAGGTTGGTTACAAGGACGCACGATTTATGGGGGACTGGTCGCAGGTTTAATGATGCAAAAAGCATTGTTGACTCTTGCCGATGACACGAAGCATTTACTCAGTTGTAGCGTGACTTTTGTTGGCCCAGTACAGCAGGCCAAAGTTCGTTTAACCAACGAGATTCTACGTCAAGGTAAGTCGGTTACGACCTTGGAAGTACGTTTATGGCAAGATGATGCAGTTCAAAGCATTTTAGTGGCAAGCTTTGGGACACAGCGTGAATCAAGTATCCATGTGCATCAAGAACCTGTAGCACCAGCGTTTCCATCGGTTGATGGTCTCACAGTAGCACCGCATCATCCGCTTGCGCCTGAGTGCTTTAAGCAGCTAGATATGGTTTGGGTGACAGGGCAGTATCCATGTACAGCCAGCCCAAAGCCTGACTTTTCTGGCTGGTATCGGTTTAATCCAGACTTACATGAAAATCGAGACATGACTGTAGCCGACCTCATGGTGTCGATGGACATTTGGCCACCAGGGGTGCTACCGATGTTTAAAAGTATGGCACCTGCCAGTTCGCTAACATGGCATTTGACCTATGTGCATCCGCTGAAAAATCAGTTACACGATTGGATGAAGTACCGCGTTGAAACGCAATATGCTGCGGATGGATATTCCACCGAAGCCGCCTATTTGTGGGATGATCAGAATCGTTTAATTGCAATTTCACGTCAAACAGTTACAGTGTTTGCCTAGTGACACCTTAGGTCAATTCGTATAAAGTGGGCGCTATTAACGATGGATTAAACCTCAAAAAAGTGTGCATTTTCATCGTACATGAGGGAAACAACTGGCGGTGTTTATGACTACAGGTCGCATCCTGAATATACCTAATATCTTGACCTTGGCGCGTATTGCCTTAATTCCGGTCTTTTTGTTGGTGGCCTATTGGCCCCCTGTAATGGGTATCGCTGAACAAGCGGTAAGTATGTCTCGTCATATTTTGTTGACGTCTATTTTTGTCGTTGCAGCGGTGACAGATTGGTTCGATGGTTATTTGGCGCGTACTTTAAATCAGACCTCTGCATTTGGGCGTTTCTTAGACCCTGTTGCGGATAAATTGATGGTGGCAGCGGCACTGATCGTGTTGGTACAGTGGAAACCTGAAATTTCGATGGCATTTGCGGCGATTGTGATTATTTCCCGTGAAATTACCGTATCAGCACTGCGTGAATGGATGGCAGAATTAGGTGCACGTACCAATGTAGCCGTGTCTACGGTCGGGAAATATAAAACAGCTTTTCAAATGATTGCGATTACCGTGTTCTTACTGAATTGGCAGCCGCTTGAAATGTTGGCTTATGCATTGTTGTATACCGCAGTAATTTTGACTTTGTGGTCGATGTTTATTTATCTCAAAGCGGCTTGGCCGTATTTAAAACAGCCTTAAGCATTTTTTATGTTTAAAACTCCAGCAAAATTGCTGGAGTTTTTGTTTGATGATTTGGCATATATCAATGTAAAAATTTTACTTATAGCCGCATTTTGATCAGTTATTTATGCATCCAGTTCGTAGATTCTTTGTTGAAGTTTCCCATCTTTTCCAAATTCGTTTAAATGACCATCCAGATCCATCCACATTTTAGTGATGGGTGTCTCATCTAAATTTGCACCGACCCAAGTAAGTACACCCTTTAAATCATAAATTCCCTCATTATCTTGAAGTGAAAAGTCACACATGACGGTAAAACCTGTTCGAACTAAAATCACATCATTCTGATGGTCAGCTGGTTTTGCACCACTTAACCAATCAGGGTCACCAGCGATTTTAAATTGAAGCAGTTGAACACTTGGGGATTGCTGGATAAACATGTTAGTAACTGGATTTAAAATCTCTTCAAAGGGGTTGGGAGATAAAAATTCCAGCATATGTTTGCTCTCTAATAGTTTTTCGAAATCGGTTTTCATATTTAACTCTTTATTTAATAAGCTTATTCTAGTTCTAAAAAATTGTGCCAGAACTAACTATGCGTTTCTTCCTCAGTATCATCTTCAAAAGTCTTGGCAATTTTTTCAATATTGAGGCTCTTGGCCATGGCATCGAAAATTTCCTTATAGACCCCATCCTGACGGTACAGCGCTTCATGTTCTCCATGTTCAGCAATACAGCCTTCCTTCATGACATAGGTATAATCTGCATCGATAATTTGTGACAAACTATGCGAAATAATAATCACCGTTCGCCCTTGTTTGATCTCATCGAGGCTCTGTTTAATTTGCTCGCTAGCAATCGCATCGAGGCTGGCGGTCGGTTCATCGAGAAAAATAATCGGTGGGTTTTTGAGGAACATACGTGCCAGTGCAATGCGCTGTTGTTGCCCGCCTGAGAGCATCAGTGCATCGGATTGGTAAGCTGCGGGGAGCTGCAAAATTTGTTCATGAATAGAGGCTTTTTCTGCGGCAGCATAGACTTCGTCATCACTGGCATTGATTTTTCCATAGCGAATATTGTCTAAAATACTGCCTTGGAAAATGTGATTTTTCTGTAAGACGAGGCCAATGTGATCGCGTAAATAGGCGGTGTCGATGTCTTGTAAATCAATTCCATCGAGCTCAATTTTTCCTGCATCAGGCTGATAAAATTTATCTAATAGGCTAATTAAAGTGGATTTGCCTGCACCAGATAAGCCCACCAACGCTGTAATTTTGTTGGGTCGAATTTCCATGTTGATTTGTTTTAAAGCGTGATGACCATTGGGGTAGAAAAAATCGACATTCTTTAGGCTGAATTTTCCCTGAATTATGGGTTTGAGCGCACCACTTTGCTCGATTTCATCATCTGCTTCTAAAATTTTAAAAAAGCTTTCTGCGTAAATCATTGCATCATTTACTTCATCATAAATACGGTGTAATGAACGAATTGGCGCAGAGACATTATTAAACAGCAAAATATGAAACATGATCATGCCAATGCTCATTTTCCCATCGAGCACAAAGTACGCCGTGAGGATGATGATCAGCACAATCCCGATTTGTTCAATAAAGGTCTTTAAGCCATCAAATAAAAAGCTGAGTTGACGCGTTTGCATCTGGTTATCGGTCAGTGCTTTTTGCAGTTTCAGTTGCTTGGTCGATTCAATGGACTCTCGGTTAAAGGACTTAATCACGCTAATCGACTGGATAATACTGAGAATGCCTTGGCTCTTTTTTTCACGGCCATCACGCAGGTTGCGTCGCCATCCGCCCAGTTTCTTAGCTTGTTGCAAGGTTAGCCAAAAGTAAATCGGGATAATACTGGTCGCCACCAAACCGACGTAGAAGTTGGCATAGTACATCAGCCCCAGTGCCACAATGGCACTGCTAAAAAGTGGCAAAATATCGATAAAAAAGATTTGCACCAGACGGGTGAGTGAACCAATGCCACGGTCAATCCGCGTTTGTAGCTTACCTGCTTGGTTCTGATCGGCATTAAAAAAGGCCAAACGGTAGCTGAGAAATTTTTCGATAATGCTTTGCGCCAAATCTTGTGATACCAGAATGCGGAGCTTTTCCCCATAAAACTTTTGACCAAACTGCACCAAGGCACTGATGATTTCTTTACTGAGTAAAATCACAGAAATGGTGATCAAAATATGGAGGCCTTCGGTCAGTCCTTGGCCTTGTTCGACCAGACGGTTGATACTGTCGACGGCGTATTGCAAAGTTAGAGCATTGACCTGCGCGGTGAAGGAGCCAATCAGCGTCAGGATCAAGGTCGCAATCACCAATATCCGATAGGGACGGACAAAGGGGCGAAGCTTTTGAAACAACTGCCAAAGGTTCATACATGCTTCTTTTTATTGTGAAAGTTCACATGAGTGTATGCATAAGGATGCTAGGCGACAAGCTGTGACTTTGTTTTGATTTGTGTCGCTCTGAATTCAGTTAAACTGTTTGCAGAGGAGGAAAAGTCATGACCTTAGATCTGTTTAGTCCTGAACCGCAAGCAAACTTGCTCCCATTCGATGGGCAGGTGCAGGACTTGGGCTTGATTTTAACGGCAGAGCAAAGTGCGAAATATTTGGATTATTTTTTAGCACATTTGGCATGGCAACCTGACGAAGTCGTACTGTATGGCAAACGTTATGTCACGGAACGAAAAGTGGTGTGGTATGGCGATGCCGAGTACCAATATCACTATTCGGGCAGTGCCAAGCAAGCACTGTTATGGAATCCAGCTTTGTTTCGTTTAAAACAACATATTGAGCAACTGGTGGGACATCCATTTAACTCGTGCCTAGCCAATTTATATGAAAATGGCAGCCAAGCCGTGGGCTGGCATAGTGATGATGAGCCTTCACTACGTTCGCCGCAGCAAGAAAATGTGGTGATTGCCTCACTCAGTTTTGGCGCAACCCGTAAGTTTTGCTTTAAGCACAAGTTTAAACCAGAGAAAGTCGAGCTGATGTTGCATAGCGGGCAATTGATCGTGATGCGTGGACAGACCCAGCGCTACTGGAAACATGCTTTGATGAAATCCAGCAAAATCACTGAGCCACGTCTGAATTTAACCTTTCGCTATTTCTATCCAGCGCTTCAAAGCTAAGTAAAATTAAGCTTCAATATTATGCAATAGATGGCATTTCTGTTCGATCTGTAAGGCGCTATGTCTTAATATTTCAACCATTTTTTTCAGATCCACAAATTCAAACCGGTTTTTCGAAGCCAATAAGGTCAGTGCCAACGGTGTATCTTTGGGTGAAAATTTGACAGGTACAGACAGACTGGCAAGGTTGGGGTCGAACTCGCCATTGGAAAAATAATAGCCCTGTTTCTTAATGGCTTTCATTTTCTGTAAAAATTCATCTTGGCTCGCAGCAAAATTGACCTCGGCCAGCTGAGCCGAAAATTTTTGATAATATTCAATAATTTTAGCTTTGCTGAGCTGTGAAATCACCACTTTAGGCGATGAACCCAAATACACGGGACGTGGGCAACCACGCCCATAAGAAAATAACTCAAGGTCTTTAAAGACTTCACCATATAGGTCAATACAGTGTTCTGCGTTGAGCTGGGTGAGGATACAGCAAAACTCCGTTCGCTCAACAATGTCTTGCATAAAAGGAATGCTGATTTGTAAGAGTGGGTCTGTGGTTCGAGAGATATAGTCCAAAACAGCAATTTGAGAGCCTAAAGTATAGTCACCGCTGGTTCCACTTAAGCGCTGTAAAAGTCCTGCAGATACCAATTCCTTTAAGTAACGATAACTGGTGGGTTGTGATAGTCCCAGTTCGGCACTGATGATATCGACATTGATAATCGGGCGTGACACAGAAAAGAGGTCTAAGACAGTGAGAATTTTACCGAAACTTGAAAGTGCCATAAGAACCTACTTAGTCAAAATAAATGCCATTTGAACGACAGTTACTATATAACAAAAACCCTAGACTCGACATGGCTTTCGTTCTGGGCGCATGGCTTTCGTGGACTTTTATCAGCATTTGTAATGCAATAAAAAGGGTGAAATATGATCTTAAAAATATGTAAATTATCATATTAAGATATTTTGATTGACAAAAAACTATATTTTTGGAAAAATTATCATTACAAATGTCTTTTAATGAATAATGCTTTTGTTATTTATTGAGCTATTTTCTTTCCTTTCAACATGGCGCTGTCTTTGACCATGTCTGTAAAAGACTTCATTTATTTGAATCATTTTTTCATCCGTTTTCGCATGAGGTGAGGACGAAGTGATGCTGTTTGTCTGAGCAATGCTGTGTGGAAGAATTGTTTAAATGTTGTCATTCAGTGCATTTAGAGATGAATTTATGTTCCTCACCAAACAGTTACTCGCATTCCGCCCAAATAAATTGGACTGGATTTTTGCGACGAAAACCTTTTTGGCAGGCATGCTTTCACTTTATGTCGCATTTTCATTAGATTTGGCTTATCCCATTTGGGCGATTGGAACGGTCTTCGTCATCGCAAACCCCTATGCGGGTATGACCTCCTCAAAAAGTCTTTATCGGGTGTTGGGAACGTTGTTAGGAGCAATTGTTTCGATTGCAGTCACGCCAAACCTGATCAACACTCCTGAATTGTTCACATTATTTTTAGCCACATGGGTCGGGTTTTGTCTATATTTTTCATTGTTGGATCGGACGCCGCGTAGCTATATTTTTATGTTGGCGGGTTATACCACGGTCATTATTTGCTACAACATTGTCTATAACATTGAAACCACCTCCATGTTTGATATGGCGATTGGTCGCTGTATTGAAATCACTGTGGGAGTACTGTGTAGTGCAGTGGTGAATGCGGTACTGTTTCCCATGCATATTGGTCCCGTAGTCAAAACCCGTGTTTCACAGACTTTTCAAGACACCCGAGCGGTTTTTGATCAGATTTTGACAGATGATGTTAAGGCCATTAATTACAGCACTACACTTAGTCATATCACGCGGGATATTGCCGATATTCATGTGATGGCTGTGCACTTGAGCTATGAAAAATCGACCTTGCAGGGCATGACCAAACCGCTCCAAGAAATGCTGCATCAACTCAGTATGTTGGTGACAAACTTGGTGGCCATGGCCGAGCGAATTCAGCAGTTAGATCACATTGACTCACGCTACCGTCCAGCTTTAGAAAAGGCGCATGCAGAGATTGTAAAATTTTTACAAAGTGATCAGGTCATTTTAGAGCAGGACTTAAACCAGCTACCTGAGCAGTTTGAGTCGAGTTTTCAAGCCGTGTTTGATAGTGCCTTGCCACAGCAGCAAGTCATGTTGGCCAGTTTAAAAATGGATGTGCGTCATTTCACCCAAAATATACGTGCTATTAAGTTGATTTGGCAGCGTATCCAACAGGGGGATGACAACTTACCCGCAATCGTGACCCCGATTAGTACAAACTATCCCAACTTACATCGAGATCATGGCGTAGCCGTGCGTGGCGGCATTTCAGCTTTTATTGTGGTGCTTGTGGCGACTGGCTTTTGGATTGTCAGTGGTTGGAAAGCGGGTTTTATGATGGCAGAGATGGCCGCTATTTGTGCCTGTATTCTGACCAGCATGGACAATCCTGTTCCTGCCTTAAAAATCTTTATCCGTGCCAGTCTATATGCGGCGATTATTGTCTTTATTTATGCTTATGGCATCTTTCCGCACATTAGTGCTTTTTGGATGTTGGCTGTGGTGTTGGCCCCTTTTTGTATGTACTGTCTGATGCTGTTTTTACATCCACCACTCACAGGTTTAGCGCTACCTTTGATAATGGGTGTGGTCATGGGCTTAAACCTGCAAAACCGTTATCACCTTGATCAAGTGATGTTTTTTGATGCATCGATTGGGACGGTGCTTGGCCCCATCATTTCTGTCTATGTGATTCACTTGGTGCGTGCGATGTCGCCGGATATTACTGCCAAGCGAATCTTGTCTTTACATTATAAAGCGATACGACAAGCGCTTTACTTGCCTTATGGGGTGGAATTTAGAGTGCATTTGCGCAGTATGTTGGATCGGATAGGCGTACTGAATACCAAATTGGTACAGTCCGATCGTTTGAAGCAAAAAATCAATTTGGCCCTGATTGAATCCAGTGCAGTGATTGATTTAACTCGGGTGCAAGAACTGATTGAAAAAATGCCTATGCAGGCCTCTATCACGCTGCATCTACAAGAACTACAAAGCCAAATGGATGCTTATTTCTACGCTAAAGAATTAGACCATAGCGACCTACAGGTCAGACAACACATTTTGGACAAAATTCAGATCATTCAGGCCGAGCTTATACAGCTGCAAGACCTAAGCATTGCTCGGCGTTTGCAAGTTTCACTGAATAATATTCAAAGCAGTCTCTGTCATGCGACATGGGACGAAATGTCTCAAGTCCGTTTGCTGGGAGCATAACGATGGGTGAACTTAATATCTATGGTGTGTATGTGCCAGTTTTGGTCATTCAGGCGGTATTGGCCTACATCGTATTACGGTTACTCATGCGGGTGACCGATCCTTGGGTCGACAAAGGCTGGATTTTTTTACCCAGTATTTTTTATTTATGCCTCTACATTACTGTGCTTGGCGTAGTCCATTGGGGTTTTATCGTGAGCTTTGCCTAAGCGCACATCTGATTGAAATGAATGAGGTAAAAGAAATGGCATCCTTTGATTGGCGTAAACTGAGCCGTCCCATCACTTTAGTGCTGATTGCGGGTATCGCGATCGCGGTACTCGTGCATCTTTGGCATTATTATAATGCTGAACCGTGGACACGTGATGGGCGGGTTCGTGGTGATGTGATTCAAGTGTCTTCCGATGTTTCAGGCTTAGTCACTGAAGTTTTAGTGCACGATAATCAAAGCGTTAAACAAGGGCAGGTGCTGTTTAAAATTGATGTGGCACGTCAGGCGCTTGATGTGGAACAAGCCAAATCAGACTTGGCTAAAGCCAAAGCCAGTTTGGCTGCTGCCGAAGCGGAGTTGTTTCAAAGCAAAGCCAATTTGACCAAATCACAAGCCAATAGTCACTTGGCCGATAAAAATGCAGAACGCTATGCCAATTTGATGGATGGTGCTATATCAAAGCAAGAACAAGATCAGATGTTTGCCGTACGAGATCAATCACATGCCGAACATGAACAAATGCAAGCGGCGATTCAGCAGGCCAAAGCCAATATTGCGCAGCAACAGGCATTAATCGATGTAGCCACCAGTAATCTACATTTGGCTGAATTAAACTTAAACCGTTCCGAAGTGGTGGCACCAGCCGATGGCACACTGTCTAATTTTGAGATGAAAGCAGGGAATTATGTCAAAGTGGGGCAAGCGGTAGCGGCATTATTAGATCGCTCGCAGCTTTATGTGGTCGGTTATTTTGAAGAAACCAAGCTAAATAAAATTTATCTCGGTGCGCCTGCGACTGTACAGTTGATGGGCGACTCAAACATCTTAAAAGGACATGTGCAGGGGATTGCTTCAGGCATTGAAGATCGTGAACGAACTACAAGTACAGGTTTATTGGCCAATGTAAACCCAACCTTTAGTTGGGTGCGTTTAGCGCAGCGCGTTCCTGTGAAAATTGCACTGGATGATATTCCGAAAAATGAATTGGCCTTTGTCGCTGGGCGAACCGTGACGGTACATATTACAGAGTCACAGCACTAAATTAGCCTCTGTTCAGTTCAAAAAAAAGCATCCAATGAGGATGCTTTTTTTTGAATACTATTTGCTGTGTTGAGGACAGTATCAATCATAAAGCCCATGTCATTTGTTTTAAGAAAGTCTTACTTAAGGTGTAAGACCCTCAGGATCGCGATACCAGCTTTCAATAAACAATGTTGCGGCAAGGCTATCAGCAGAAAGTTTTTTACCTCGGCCTTGCGCATGGTAATGGCTCAGCTCATCACGGGCTGCACGAGTACTTAAGCGTTCATCCACCATCCATGTTTCAATATTGGTTTGATGACGTAAACGACGTGCGAACTTACGTGCTCGAGCAGATAATTCTGACTCGCTATCATCCATATTGAGTGGTAAACCGACTAAAAATACATTGGGCTGATATTGTTTAATAATTTTATGCAGTTCATCCCAGTTGGGGATGCCATCTTTCATTGGAAATAAAGCCAAAGGTGTTGCACTTTCAATCAATTCTTGACCGACTGCCATGCCCATTTTTTGTGTACCGAAGTCAAATGCCATAATCATTTGGGGCGTGTTTAAATCAGGCATGTCCAATCTCAGAAGACAACCATGTTCGATCCAGTCCGAGCTTTTTATAGGCAGCATCCCAACGGTCGTCATAAGGAATATTAAAAATCAAATCCATATCAGCATCGCAGACTAGCCAATCACCACGAGACAGCTCATCTTCCAATTGGTTTTTGGTCCAACTGGTATAGCCCAAAGCAATTTGATAGCGACCCACGCCTTCGTTATGCGCAATCGCATCTAAAATATCTTTAGACGTGGTGATACAGATATTTTCGCCCACAGCAATCGAAGAGTGCCATGTCGGCTGGCCCGTATGTAAGACAAAGCCAGCTTCTGGACGCAAAGGCCCACCTTGGAGAACATCGTGTGGTCGTACATGATCGGCTTCAATTTCAAGATCATTGAGCAGTTCTTTGACTGAAAGTCCTGAAGGGCGGTTGATGATGATGCCTTGAGCACCTTCCTCATCGTGTCGGGCCAAATAAATCACGGTATGGGCAAAGACTTCATCTGCCATATCGGGTGGGGCAATGAGACAGCGATGCGTCAGATATTGTTTGCTCACCTAAAGGCTTCTCCTTGAAATTAAAATGCTTCTAGTCAAATGTTGTTATCTACCACGTTACTAGACTAATGCACTTTCTCCAAATCTTTTTTTGTGATCCAGTCTACATAAATTAGGCGGATTGAAACTTCAACTGACGTAATTGCTTGGCATGTTGTAGTGTAGTGTCATTGATTTCAACGCCGCCTGTCATGCGTGCGAGCTCATCGATACGCTCATCTTCTTCTAAGTTTAAAATGGTGCTACTGGCAGGGTCGGTCTGACGTTTTTTCACCAACAAGTGCTGGTCGGACTGTGCTGCAACTTGAGCTTGGTGGGTAATACACAGAATTTGCACATGCGAACCCAAGTCGGCCAAGAGACGACCAACAATTTCGGCTGTGCCACCACTAATACCGACGTCAATTTCATCGAAGACTAAAACTTCAGCTTCAGTTTTTTCAGCATTCATCACTTGCATCACCAACGCGATACGTGACAACTCACCCCCTGAGGCAACTTTGGCCAAAGGTTGCGGTGGGATGCCTTTGTTGGCGGTGAATAGCAATTGGATAAAACTTAGGCCTTCACTAGAAACCTGCTCCATTGGTTCAAACTTAAACTCAAAGTGCGCTTCAGGCAGAGCCAATTGTTTGACCTGTTCGGTTAAATGTTTTGCCAAGGGTGCGGCTGCATCGCGACGAATTTGATCGAGATGCTGGGCTTTATTTAACAGGTCCTGATGCGAGACTTCAACTTGCTCAGCAAGTGTTTCTGGATCTTCTAATAAATGGAGTTGTGCCAGTTCAGATTGCCATTGTTCATGTTCTTGTTTTAAGTGTTCTGGCTGCGTGCGGTACTTACGGGCAAAACGGTGGAACATCTCAAGCTGGGTGTTCAACTCTTCCATGCGTTCTGGGTCATAACTTTGACGGTCAATAAACTGACGGAGATTAGCCGTGGCATCGTCAAGCTCACTTTGTGCATTCAGCAAAGAAGTATGAATCTCAGCCAATTGTTCACTGCGTCCTGCATGTGACTCTAAGCGGCGAATGATGCTGGAAATTTCTTGATTAATATTTTGTTCAGCATCATCTAAGGCCGTAACAGCATAACTACAGTCCTGCATGATATTTTCATGATGCGACAAGCGGTCGAACTCTTGTTCAATCTCTTTATAGTCGATTTGCACCACATCTTCGAGTTCTTCTAATTGTAAACTCAAGGTATCCATACGCTGTTTACGCGTGGCTTGAGCATCCAATGCTGCTTGGTGCTGACGAATGTCTTTTTGCCATGTGCTATAGGCTTCACGCACAGCATGCGCTTCTGGGTAGAAGTTATGATAGAGATCTAACCAGCGTCTTGGATAAGGCGGTTCTAATAGCTGTTGTTGACTGTGTTGACTATACAGTTGTACCAGCAAACGCCCGATTTCTTTCAATTCAGCTAAGCTGCTCGGACGACCATTAATCCATGCTTTACTGCGGCCAGTGGCAAAAATAACCCGTCTTAGATGAATTTCTCCTGACTCATCATCTAACTCATGTGCCTTTAACCATACGGCTTCAGGACTGTGTTCTTGATAACTAAAAATAGCGGTGACATCGGCTTTGTCTGAACCGAAACGGACATAGTTGGTGTCAGTCCGTTCTCCCAGACAGGCGGACAGTGCATCTAGCAATAATGATTTGCCTGCACCTGTTTCCCCAGTCAGGACATTAAAACCTTGATCGATATCAAGTGCTAAGTGATCGGCTAAAGCAAAATTAATTAAAGTTAAATGTGTCAGCATAAACGCATCCGAGCTGCGAAAAGTTTTAGTTTAAGATAGTGAAGTTTTATTCAGCCGACAAGACGGCAACGCTATTCGTTTTGTGCAAAGTCGGCTTATTTTAGCGTGAATCTGAAAGTCGACCTAGCAGATTTTTTTAATCCGACTGTTATAGCAAACACAGCACAAACTTGTGGGTATGCAGTGTATACAGAAAGAGCACGACTCAGGGAACGGATCGCATTGGCAAAAAACAAGCCAAAATAGGCTAGAAATTGAGGCAATTGTACGATGGTCGGACTTTAACAAAATATTGGTTGAGGGGAATAAAACATCGATTGATTAGTTAATCGCACATCTTTAAACTAGCACATCAATATGATTATAAATGCGCATTATCTGGAGTGTATGCATGTCAACTCAGTTCGATCATGTCTCTGTCATTAAAAAATCCAATGTTTATTTTGGCGGTTTATGCATCAGTCATACTGTGCAATTTGAAGATGGCACCAAAAAAACGTTAGGGGTTATTCTTCCGACAGAGCAAGCTTTGACGTTTGAAACACATGTAGCAGAGCGTATGGAAATTATTTCAGGCGAATGCCGTGTACAAATTGCTGACAGCGAAGAGAGCGAATTGTTCCGCGCAGGTCAGTCTTTTTATGTGCCTGGCAATAGTCGTTTTAAAATTGAAACTGACGAAGTGTTGGACTACGTGTGCCATTTAGAAGGCTAAGCCTTCAACTGATACTCGCCAAGTAATTTCAAGCGAAATCGGTTAAACTATCTGTTGCACAGCAATCCTGTAAAGTCAGCTTTACAGGATTTTTATTTTTGGCACATCGTGTCGATGGTCATTTATCTTTTAGAGGTCCTACATGGCTAAACCTGAATATTTCTATGGCGTTCATTCGGTGGAGTCATTGTTGGAACTTGAACCTGAACGTGTACTGACACTTTTTACCTTAAAAGGGCGCGACGACCAGCGTTTAAAGCGTGTACTTGAGTTGGCTGAACCGTTTGGTATTAGCGTACAACAAACCGGTCGTGATCGATTAGAAAAAATGGCGGGCTTGCCATTTCACCAAGGGGTTGTGGCTGCGGTCCGTCCTAATCCAGTTTTCAATGAAAAAGATTTAGAAGCCTTACTGAAACAATCGCCAAATTGTTTATTGCTGGGTTTAGATCAAGTCACCGATCCGCATAACCTAGGCGCATGTATCCGTACCGCGGCGGCAATGGGCGTTGAGGCCGTGATTGTGCCTCGTGATCGTTCTGCAAGTTTGACCCCGACCGCGCGCAAAGTTGCGGCAGGTGGTGCTGAAAAAGTTAAATTTATCCAAGTGACCAATTTGGCTCGGACTTTAGCGCAAATTAAAGATGAGTTTAATGTGCGTGTGGTCGGTACCATGTTGGATGAAAAAGCCTTGCCGCTACAACAGTTCGATTTTACTGGAACGGCTGTATGTGTGGTGATGGGTGCTGAAGATACTGGTCTGCGTCCCATTACCCAGTCTCAATGCGATCAAACGGTTTATATTCCGATGGCAGGAAATCTACAAAGTTTGAATGTCAGTGTAGCAACGGGTATGGCTTTGTATGAAGCATGCCGTCAACGTAATGTCTAAGATTTTTTAATTCCTGATTCAATGTAAGCCCAATGATGACCCCTCAAAAACAAGGCTATATCTTTATTGCCATCACCATGTGTATTTGGGGGGGATTTACCTTAACGGCGCGGCTCAGTGCCAATTGGGGTATTGGTGCGTGGGATATTACCGCCTTACGTTTTCTGTTGGCGTTTTGCATCTTAATGCCAATCTTGATCTATAAAAAAGATACCGCCTTTTTGTGGAAGAAAGAGCCTTTTATTTTGGCGATGATTGGAGGGGTGTGCTACTGCATCACCGCTTATAGCGCTTTTCATTATGTGCCTGCGGCACATGCTGCGATCTTTCTCAATGGCTGCATTCCACTTTGTACAGCTGTTGCAGCTTATCTGCTATTTCGACAACCCTTTGACCGGCATATTTGGCTCAGCCTCAGTATTATGTTGCTCGCACTGACGGCCATGAGTGGACTGATGTATCAAGAAACAGGTATTGCTTTTAGTTTAGGTGATGGCTTGTTTTTCCTCAGTGCTGTGCTGTGGGGAACATTTACCGTTTTATTAAGACAATGGAAACTGTCAGCATGGCACTCCATGGCTGGTGTTGCGGTTTGGGCTGCGATTGTTTTTGTGCCAATTTATGTTCTATTCCTCCCCAAAACCCTAGCGCATGTGCAACCTGTGCAATTGATTGCTCAGGTGGTATTTCATGGCGTGTTTGTGGTCATCGTGGCGACCCTTACTTATGTGGAAGCCATTAAGCGTTTGGGGGCATTTAAAACAGGCAGTATTGTGACGTTGGCGCCTTTTATTGCTGCGATTATTGCGGTTCCTTTGCTCAATGAACCTTTGAGTGTTGCGATTTTATGTGGTCTTGTAGGAATGGGAATCGGGGCCTTGCAGCCATGGCGTTGGATACGGCAGGACAGTCTGAAAGCCCAACTTGAACAACAAAAAAAGCAGTCATAGTCGACTGCATTTTTTAGACTTCTGAATGGGCCAAATATTTTAAATGCAACGGTCTGAGTTGTGCGTATAAGTGTTCCAAGTGTCCATCATTTACCACAATATCATCAGCTAACGCTTGTTTTTGTTCACGGGACATTTGCGCTTTAATGATGGTTTGAATTTGCTCAATGGTTTGATGGTCGCGCTGTGAAGCGCGGAGAATCTGGATATCAATTGAAGCATCGATCAGAAGCGTATGTTGCGTCAGTTCATGCTGATTAGTTTCAAAAAGTAGCGGTGAAACCAAAATCGCATAAGGGCTGGTTGCAGTTTGTAATTGTTGCATGATGGACTGACGAATTGCAGGGTGGGTGATCTTTTCCAATTGCTTACGGGCAGACGGGTCCTGAAAAATGTGTTCACGTAAAGCGCGTCGATTCAGTTCGCCGTTGTCCAGTAAGACCCAATTGCCGAAGTTGCTTTGAATTTGCTGAAGTGCAGGCTGACCTACAGCAACAATTTCTCGAGCAACGACATCGGCATCGACTACTTGTATGCCTTGTTGTTCAAACCAGTGGCTTGCGGCAGATTTTCCACTGCCAATCCCGCCTGTCAGACCTAAAATAAATGACATATTATTTTAATTGCCTAAGTAAATTTTCATAATTTGCTCACCCCACAAAAAGGCAATCCATCCTGCGATGGCAATATATGGGCCAAAAGCAAAAGGCTGATTTTCTTTGCGCACTTTGAGCAGAATGATGCCGATAATGGCACCTACGAAAGAAGAAAGTAGCACAATCAGCGGCAGCAGCAAAGGCCCCATCCACGCGCCTAAAGCAGCAAGTAACTTAAAGTCGCCATAACCCATACCTTCCTTGCCTGTGAAGAGCTTAAACAGATAGTACACGATCCATAAGCATAAAAAGCCAATGATATAGCCCCAAATGGCCGCTGTCGGCGTGGTGTAAATCGCATAACTATTGATACCTAAACCTAGACCTGCAAGGGTGAGGGTATAACGATCAGGTAAAAGTTGAGTGTCAAAATCAATAAAGGTTAAGGCGATTAAAATGTACGTGAGTACGAGACCGAACAGCATTTGGATCGTTGGGCCAAAGACTGCAACCACGACCAATGCACAAATGGCGGTCAGGAGTTCAATCGCAGGGTAGCGAATGCTGATCGGGTTATGGCAAGTACCACACTTTCCTCGTAGCAGGAACCAACTCATCACAGGGATATTTTGATACCAGTGTATGGCACTTTTGCATTTGGGACAGGTTGAGGCAGGCTTGCTCAACGAGAGTTTCGTTTCATCAATAATTGGCTGCTCAGGATGAAGCAGAAGTTGGCAGTCGGTGCGCCATTCTTGTTCCATCATTTTTGGAGTGCGATAGATCACTACATTCAGGAAACTACCAATGCACAAACTAAAAACTCCAACGGCGAAATACAGCGCCATTGGAGTATTGATCAGATAGGAAATTATTTCTTGCATTAAACCACAGAACCCATTTGGAAGATTGGTAGATACATGGCAATCACTAGGCCACCCACAAGTACACCCAAGACCGCCATGATCAGAGGTTCCATCATTGCCGTTAAGCCATCCACCGCATTATCGACTTCATTTTCATAGTGAGTTGCAACTTTATCCAGCATCGCATCGAGTGCACCAGACTCTTCACCAATGGCTACCATTTGTACTGCCATTGATGGAAATTTATTGGTGGCACGCATCGCGAATTGAAGTTGTTGTCCTGTTGCGACATCTTCACGGATTTTCATCACGGCTTCTTCATAGACCACATTGTTGGTTGCACCTGCGGTAGACTCTAGGGCATCAATTAAGGGCACACCCGCAGCAAAGGTTGTAGACAGGGTGCGACTATAGCGCGCGATAATTGCTTTATAGACTAAATCACCGAAAATTGGGGCTTTCAGCGCGGCTTTATCCAGCATGTCACGAAACTTTTTACTGCGCTTTTTGGTTTCAAGTAAAGCGGTAATCACAACACCAACGACAATAATCAAAATGAACCAGTATTTCTGCATCCATTCAGACATATTTACCACCATTTTAGTGAATGCAGGTAAATCCGCACCAAAGGAGCTGAATAAATCTTGGAACACAGGGACAACTTTGACCATCAAAATAATGGTCACGATCACCGCAACCACAACCACGGTTGCTGGGTACTTCATGGCTTTTTTAATTTTTTGCTTTAACAATTCACTTTTTTCTTTATAGACCGCCACACGATCCAGCATGGTCTCAAGCGCACCTGATTGTTCGCCTGATTCAACCAATGAACAGAATAAGTTGTCAAAATATTGCGGATATTTTTTGAGTGCTCCGGCAAAGGTATTACCACCTTCAACTTCACCTTTAATACCGAGGACAACTTCACGCATAGATGGGTTTTCTAGGCCTTCAGCCACAATTTCAAAGCCTTGAACCAGCGGTACACCCGCTTTCATCATGGTTGCGAGCTGTCGAGTGAAAATCGTGATGTCTAGTGTCGTCACTTTTTTCTTCATTATGCCTTCAAGAATATTCTTTTTCTTTTCTCGAATACTCTTGATGGTAATCCCTTGTTTGCGCAAAGTAACTTTGGCGAGGGCAAGATTACGTGCAGGCAATTCCCCTTTAATTTTTGCCCCTTTACGATCAATCCCTTCATAATTGAAGGTTGGCATCATCTGTGCTTTTTTGACAGCCATGCATTTATCCTTATTCTTTCAATATTTCAACTATTCGCTGGTTACACGATTCACTTCTTGTAAGGAAGTGACCCCCTGCATAACCTTGAGTAAACCTGAACGACGTAAATTGTTAAATCCTAATTTTGCAGATGCTTCCGCAATCTGTAAGGCATTGCCATCTTCCATAATAATTTTTGAAATTTCTGGCGTGACTTTCATGACTTCATAAATACCAACACGTCCTTTATAGCCTTCACGGCACTCAGCACACCCCACCGGTTGATAAACTTTGAAGTCTGGATCTTTGATATCTGTGGAAGTAAAGCCCATTTCGAGCAAGCTTTGTTCAGGAATATCGACAGCGGCTTTGCATTGGCTGCATAAGCGGCGTGCCAAACGCTGTGCAATCACCAAATTGACCGAGGTCGCAATGTTAAAAGATGGAACCCCCATATTACGTAAGCGGGTCAGGGTTTCAGGTGCACTATTGGTGTGGAGTGTCGACATGACCATGTGACCTGTCTGTGCGGCTTTAATCGCGATTTCAGCCGTTTCAAGGTCACGAATCTCACCCACCATTACAATATCAGGATCCTGACGTAAGAAGGACTTCAGCGCAGCAGAGAAGGTGAGGCCGACTTTATTGTTCACATTGACCTGATTAATGCCTTCTAAGTTAATCTCAACAGGGTCTTCCGCAGTTGAAATATTGGTGTCTTCTTTATTTAGAATATTCAAACCTGTATACAGCGATACCGTTTTACCTGAACCTGTCGGGCCAGTAATTAATAACATGCCTTGCGGTTTGTCTAAAGCCTGCATAAATAGGTCTTTTTGATCTGGTTCATAACCTAAAGCATCAATCCCCAGCATAGCACTGGATGGATCGAGAATACGTAGAACCAGCTTTTCGCCAAATAAGGTTGGAAGTGAGTTGACACGGAAGTCGATGGCTTTGCTTTTCGACAGCTTTAATTTAATTCGGCCATCTTGCGGGACGCGCTTTTCAGAGATGTCCATTTGTGACATAACTTTTAAACGTGAGGCAAGACGAGTCGCCAGTTGTAATGGCGGACTGGCAATATGACGCAGAACTCCATCTACACGGTAACGAACACGGTAAGATTTTTCATAAGGCTCAAAGTGTAAGTCTGAGGCGCCCATACGAATCGCATCGATCAGTAATTTATTGATGTATTTGACGATCGGAGCTTCATCCCCTTGAGGTGAGTCATCTTCTTTGTCATTTGAGTTCTGATGGTCTTGCTCTAAGTCTAAATCAATATCTTCATCAGAAAATTCAAAGCTATCGGCTTGCGCGAAATTTTGTTCGATTAGTTTTTCAAGTTGAGGATGTTCAACAATAATCGCTTCAATGTTCATTTTAGAATTGAAACGAATCGCGTCCATCGCATCCATGTTGGTTGGATTGCTAGTGGCGATATAGAGGATATTGCCACGACGGTAAATCGGCAACACACGATGCTTGGTGATAAGTTTGTCTTCGACCAGATCCCGTAGAATTTGTACAGAATCATAGACACTTAAGTCAAAAACAGGCTCGCCAAACTCTAAAGAAATCGTTTCAGCGATCATTTGTGGGGAGAGTTTATGATTTTCAATCAGATAAGGAACGATGTCTTGCTGAGCTTTTTTTGCAGAGAGCATTGCCAGCTGCATATTTTCAGCAGTCATGCGTCCGTCTTCGACTAAGCGTCGAATGAAGCCTGTGAACTTAGGCAAACCATTTGATACTGACATTCCCCAGATCCTTAACTTCTCAATTGTTTATAATTGGTATCGTAAAATTATACTTTTGTTGCACAAAAATACCATATCTGAAAGTGTTGTCACCACCTTAATATCGATTAAAAGCATGAACTGGTCGTGATAGCAGGCGATTTTTTTACAAAAAGATGTCTTTATTTTCATTCGTATTATTTTGATTGCCGAAGAAATTCTAGAAGAAAACTATCTTTGAAAAATAAATACCGTGTAGAATGAGGCCGTTTTAATGAACTGTTTTGAATAGGGTGCTGTATGTCGGGTTCGACGATTAAGCCATGGGTTGTCGGCAATTGGAAGATGAACCCAATGCAGGCAGATGCCAAGCAATTGCTTCAAGAATTTAAACAGCTCTTGCAAGAAAATGAAATAGCAGAAGAAAAATGTAATATTGGGCTTGCGCCTGTGATGCTGGCTTTGACTTCAACGCAGGCTGAATTGGCGAATGCTGCACGTTCAGTTTTTACTGTGGCGCAAGATGTTTCGCGTTTTGGCAACATGGGTGCATATACCGGTGAGGTGAGCGCAGAGCTGCTCAAAGATAGTCAAATTGAATATGTTTTAATTGGTCACTCAGAACGTCGTGAATATTTTGCCGAAAGCGCGGCAATTTTAAATGCGAAAGCTCAAAATGCCTTAAATGCGGGTTTAAAAGTTATTTACTGTGTGGGTGAAAGCTTAGAACAGCGTGAGTCTGGTCAGGCAGAAATGGTGGTTTTACAACAAATTTGCGACTTAGCTAGTGTGGTAACGGCAGAGCAGTGGCCTCATATTGTGATTGCCTATGAGCCGATTTGGGCCATTGGTACAGGAAAAACTGCTTCGCCAGAAGATGCACAAACCATGCATGCTAAAATCCGTGAAGGTCTCACGCAAATTACCAGTCATGGCGCGAACATGGCCATTTTATATGGTGGTAGTGTAAAAGCTGAAAATGCAGTAGAGTTAGCGGCCTGTCCAGATATCAATGGTGCACTCGTCGGTGGGGCATCTTTAAATGCAACGTCGTTTTATAAAATTGTCGAAGCATTTGCAAATACAAAATAATTAGGAGTTCAGCATGCAAACTTTTGTGCTGGTAGTACATATTATCTTAGCTGTGTTGATGATCGTGCTGATTTTGGTCCAGCATGGTAAAGGTGCAGATGCTGGTGCTTCGTTTGGTGGTGGCGGTGCTGCGACTGTATTTGGTGCATCAGGTTCAGGTAATTTCTTGACCCGATTGACTGCAGTTTTGACGGCCTTGTTTTTTATCACCAGTTTGTCACTTGCTGTGTTTGCCAAAAAGCAAACCACAGATGCCTATAGCTTAAAGTCAGTGCAAACGACAAGTTCTGCACCTGCACAATCGACTGAAACTTCGCCAGCTGCACCTAAAACAAGCGAATAATTGGAATTAGTCCTTTCTTTTTTGTGATGATGCTACTAGAATGCGTCACAGCTGCGGTGGTGGTGGAATTGGTAGACACGCTACCTTGAGGTGGTAGTGCTTTCGGGCGTGGGGGTTCAAGTCCCCCCTTCCGCACCAACTTATGAATCCAGAAGATTAAGTTGGTGTATGCAGCAAATTTTGTTGATGCGGGATGGAGCAGTCTGGTAGCTCGTCGGGCTCATAACCCGAAGGTCGTTGGTTCAAATCCAGCTCCCGCTACCAATCAATCTTATTTTAGAA
>NZ_KB849234.1:244853-331459 GCF_000368045.1 Acinetobacter johnsonii CIP 64.6 | reverse complement strand
TATTTTTGCGTTTTGTTGCGGGATGGAGCAGTCTGGTAGCTCGTCGGGCTCATAACCCGAAGGTCGTTGGTTCAAATCCAGCTCCCGCTACCAATTTGATTTAGGTGCAACTAAATCAGAGCAAGTACGAAGTATTTAGATTGAAAAATAGTTCATATTTGTATATAATTTTTGCACGTTGATGCGGGATGGAGCAGTCTGGTAGCTCGTCGGGCTCATAACCCGAAGGTCGTTGGTTCAAATCCAGCTCCCGCTACCAAGTTTCTAAAAAGAGGCTCACAACAAGGTGGGCCTTTTTGCACAGTGGATATTAATTTTCTGTGCAATAATTGGGGCGATTACGCCCTTTTTTATTGGCTATCGTGTAGTGTCGATGTGAGCCGGATACGGTGAAAGTCAAAGTGTCATGTTCCACTACTACTATAGTTCGTATTGGCTTGTAGTGGTCTGTTTCGGCCATTGAATCGCACAAAAATGACGAGAGTAAATGAAGCTATCAAATAAAACTCAAGCACTCCAAGACTTAATTGCTCCTGCAGTGCAAGCCTGTGGTGTTGATCTTTGGGGGATTGAATTCCTCCCTCAAGGAAAACGTTCTTTATTGCGCATTTATATCGACAAAGCTGTCGACGAAAATGCAGAACCCATCATCAATGAAGATGGTGAAGAAGAGCAGGGCCGTGGCATCGGTGTACAAGACTGTGTACGCGTGACCCAGCAAGTCGGCGCAATGATGGATGTCCATGATCCAATTTCAGGTGAATATGCACTTGAAGTGTCATCTCCGGGTTGGGATCGTCCATTTTTCCAACTTGAACAATTACCTGCATATATTGGTCAACAGATCGCTTTTCGTTTGATCAGTGCGGTCGATAACCGTCGTAAATTCCAAGCTAAATTGGTTGCTGTAGATCTTGAAGCTGAAATGATTCAAGTCGAAGTGGAAAAGCAACAGGTGCTTGAAATCGATAGTAATAATATTGATAAAGCCAATTTGGTCTATCAAGATTAATTCATTTAATAAATAAGAATCTGAACGAATAGGTGGCTTATGGCACGTGAAATTCTTACCGTAGTTGAAACGGTTAGTAATGAAAAAGGTGTACCTCGTGAAGCGATTTTCGAAGCCTTAGAACAAGCGCTTGTTGCTGCGACTAAAAAGAAATTTTACGAAGGAACAAACTCTGAAGAAGCTCAGCTTCGTGTAGAGATTGATCGTAAAACGGGCGAATACAGCACTTTCCGTCAATGGGAAGTGGTTGCGGATGAAGATCATGAAATGCCAGCATGTCAAGATGCGATTTCAGATGTTGATCCTGCACAATGGTCGATTGGTGATATTCGTGAGCTTGAAGTGCCTTCAATTGACTTCGGTCGTATTGCGGCGCAAATTGCAAAACAAGTCATTGTTCAAAAGATTCGCGAAGCTGAACGTGCGCTGATTGCAGATGCCTACGAGTCTAAAGTGGGTGAGTTGATTTACGGTGAAGTGAAAAAGCAAACCAAAGATGGCTTTATCATTGACTTAGGTGACAATGCTGAAGCGTATCTTGCACGTGAAGAAATGATTGCAAAAGAAATTTTGCGTCCGAAGCAACGTGTAAATGCGATTTTGTTCAATGTGAATCGTGAAGGTCGTGGTGCTCAACTACAATTGTCACGTGCCAAACCTGAAATGCTCATCGCTTTGATGAAGAAAGAAATTCCTGAAATTTCTGAAGAAATCATTGAGATTAAAGCGGCAGCGCGTCAACCCGGTGTTCGTGCTAAAATTGCTGTGAAAACCAATGATCATCGTATTGATCCAGTGGGTGCATGTATTGGTATGCGTGGTACACGTATCCAAGCAGTTCAGCAAGAATTGAACGGTGAGCGTATTGATGTTGTTGTATGGTCTGATGATCCTGCGCAGTACATTGCGAGTGCTTTAGAGCCGGCAGATGTATCGGGTATTGTGATTGATGAAGAAGAGCGTACAGCGGACATTATTTTCGCAACTAGCGATCAATTAGCGCGTGCGATTGGTTCACAAGGTCAAAACGTACGTTTAGCTTCTGAACTTACAGGCTACAAACTCAACATGATGCTAGAAGATGAGTATCATGCTCGTCAGCAAAATGAAGCACAACAATACTTAGACCTATTTGTATCGCGTCTAGATATTGAAGAAGATTTGGCAATGGCATTGGTTGAAATGGGCTTTACTTCTTTAGAAGAGATTGCTTATGTTCCAGCTGAAACATTTGACGAAATCGAGCTAGATGCTGAAGTTGTTGAATTACTTCAAAGTCGTGCCAAAGAAGTTGCATTGGCTGATGCATTACAGCAGCAAGAAAACATCCAAGATCCAAGCGCGGAACTCGTTGCAATGGAAGGGATGACGCAAGAGATTGCTTATGCACTTGCAGCACGTGGTGTCATCACAATTGATGACTTGGCTGACCAAGCGACTGACGATATTGCTGATATTGAAGGTCTGGGTACAGAGAAAGCGGGTCAACTTATTATGAAAGCGCGCGAATCATGGTTTAACTAGGAGATCTACATGACGGATAAGACGATACAAGAGTTAGCTCTCAGTGTGAACCGCCCTGTTGAGAAGCTCCTAGAGCAGGTTCGTGATGCTGGTTTACCACAGCGTAAATCGGACGATATAATCTCTACTGAACAACAAGATGCCCTCGTGCACCATTTGAAGAAAATTCATGGTCAAGACGATGGTCAGGCAGGAAAAATCACGTTGAAACGTAAAACGACCAGTACCGCTAAAGTAGCGAGTACCTCAGGTAAGGCAAAAACGATTAATGTAGAAGTTCGCAAGAAACATACATTTACCAAGCCAGATCCAGAACAAATTAAAGCGGAAGCTTTAGCAAAAGCGCAAGCGGAGCAACAAGCTCGTGCGAACGTTCAAGCTATGGTTGAACCAAAAGCTGAAACTCCAGTAGTAAATAAAGCGGCTGCAAACTTTGAAGCGATGCGTGCTGCTGCAAAGCAAGAAACGACGAAGCAAGAAGTAGCAAAAGCTGCGGTAGTTGTGAAGCGTAAATCAAACAATAAGCCTGTGGTTAAAGCACAAGTTAAAGTTGTTGAAACACCTGAACAGAAAAAAGCACGTGAAGCTCAAGCCGCTCAATTAAAAGCGACTGAAGAAGCAGCACGTCGTAAGGCAGCTGAAGAAGCGCAGCAACGTACACTTGAACAAATGCGTCAAATGGCATCTAAGTATTCAAACGAAGATGCAACTGCGACCATTCGTGTAGTGGATGATTCTCCACTTGCTGCGGGTCTAGTTGGCCAAGCATATGAAGATTCATTTGCGAAAGAAGACCGCGAAATCAAACGTGGTACCAATACACCAAGTACACGTGCACCGAAAAAAGGTGGTCGTCGTGGTCAGGAAGAGCAAAGTTTCAGCAAGCAACCTAAACGTGGTCTGAAAACAAGTCAAGCTGGTAAACATGGTTTTGAAAAACCAGTTAAGAAACAAGTTTATGATGTTGAAATTGGCGAAACTATTGTTGTTGCAGATCTTGCAGCAAAAATGGCGATTAAAGTACGTGAAGTAATTAAATCACTCATGAAAATGGGTGAGCTGGTTACTCAGAACCAAGCGATCGAGCAAGAAATTGCTGCATTGATCGTAGAAGAAATGGGTCATAACCCTGTTCTTGTATCGGATACGCAAGCTGAAGATAACTTACTTGAAGCAGCTGAAGGCGCGCGTGGTGCTCAATCTACACGTGCACCAGTGGTGACCATCATGGGTCACGTTGACCATGGTAAAACATCGCTCCTTGATCGTATTCGTCGTGCGAAAGTTGCTCAAGGCGAAGCGGGCGGTATCACACAGCATATCGGTGCTTACCACGTTACAACTGACAAAGGTATGATCACTTTCCTTGATACCCCTGGACATGCTGCATTTACTGCAATGCGTTCACGTGGTGCGAAAGCGACTGATATCGTGGTTCTTGTTGTAGCAGCAGATGATGGTGTTATGCCACAAACTGCGGAAGCAATTGATCATGCACGTGCAGCTGGTACACCAATTATTGTTGCAATCAACAAAATGGATAAAGAATCGGCTGACCCAGATCGCGTATTGAACGAATTGACAGTAAAAGAAATCGTGCCAGAACAATGGGGTGGTGATGTACCTGTTGCAATGGTTTCAGCACATTCTGGTCAAGGTATTGATGAACTTCTAGATATTATTTCAATTCAAGCTGAATTACTTGAGTTGAAAGCATCTGAAGAAGGTGCTGCTCAAGGTGTCGTGATTGAAGCACGTGTAGACAACAGCCGTGGTGCGGTAACGTCTATCCTTGTTCAAAACGGTACATTGAAAGTAGGTGACCTTGTTCTTGCCGGCGCATCTTATGGTCGTGTACGTGCGATGACAGATGAAAACGGTAAACGTATTCAATCTGCTGGTCCTTCAATTCCGGTTGAAATTTTAGGTCTACCTGAAGCGCCAATGGCGGGTGATGAAGTTCTTGTTGTAAGCGATGAGAAGAAAGCACGTGAAGTTGCTGATGCGCGTATGGATCGTGAACGTCAAAAACGTCTTGAACGTCAAAGTGCAATGCGTCTTGAAAATATCATGGCATCTATGGGCAAGAAAGATGTGCCTATCGTCAATGTGGTATTGAAAACTGATGTGCGTGGTACATTGGAAGCATTGCATGTTGCTCTTGCTGACCTTGCAACAGACGAAGTTAAAGTTCGTATCATTGGTTCAGGTGTTGGTGCGATCACTGAATCTGACGTAACACTAGCTGAATCTTCTGAAGCGGTACTTCTTGGCTTTAACGTACGTGCGGATAACGCAGCGCGTCAAAAAGCGGATGCTGACGGTATCGATATTCGTTACTACTCAATCATCTATCAATTGATTGATGATGTGAAAGCAGCGATGAGCGGTAAGCTTGCTCCAGAACACCGTGAAACAATTCTGGGTGTGGCTGAAGTACGTGAAGTGTTCCACTCAAGTAAGTTTGGTGCAGCAGCAGGCTGTATGGTACTTGAGGGTATGTTACATCGTAATAAACCAATTCGTATCCTTCGTGATGACGTGGTTGTGTTCCAAGGTGAGCTTGAGTCACTTCGTCGTTATAAAGAAGTGGTTGAAGAAGTTCGCGCAGGTATGGAATGTGGTCTTGCGGTTAAAGGTTATAAAGACATCAAAGAAAAAGACAAGATCGAAGTCTATGATGTTCAATTGATCAAACGGAGTCTTTAATGGCGGGTAGTCAACGTCTTAAGCGCATGGCGGATACAGTGCAACGTGAGTTGTCTGAACTAATTCGCCAAGAGTTGAAAGATCCACGCTTAGGTGGTCTCGTGACCATCTCTGCGGTGAAGGTTAGTCCAGACTTAGGTTATGCTGAAGTATATGTGACTGTGATGGGCCGTGAGCTTGGCGATGAGCAAAGTGAAGTAGCCAATAAAGAAACGCTAGATGTGCTGAACAAAGCATCTGGTTTCTTGCGTCACGAACTCGGCCGTCGTATTAAGACACGTATTACACCCCGTTTGCGTTTCCATTACGATAAAACCAATGCATATGGTAACTATATGTTTGGCCTGATTGCTGAAGCAGTAAAGGATTTACCTGCTGACGAAGCAAACAAAGATGATGAATAATTCAGTCTAACTGAATCAAAAAGCCACCTTCGGGTGGCTTTTTTTTATGCGGAGTAATGGCTGAAGCTAGAGCAAGATTTGAAATGCGTTACACAGGATTATGATAGGTGAATAGAGGGTTGAGCTTTTAGGGATTATTTTGACCATCAAGTTGCTGTGGACTGGATTAATATGGGCAATGATTTACCACGGGGACACTTTGATCATTTTAATTTTTGAGTAGATTGAGTAGTTCATCTGTGTTGGTCAATGTACTGGATGTGACACCATCTATAATACGTTCGAATATTATCATCAGTACAATGTTCAAATTAGCGCAACAGCACCATGTCAATGCAGAAGCGCTAGAATGTATTTATTTTATTTCCTTAACACCACAAGCATTTAAAGACGATGTTCAGTGTCTTCATGCTTATTGCTAAAAGCTCTGCGACGAGTACGTTGCCAAGGTAGTGGACGGTTGAGTGCTTCTGGAACGTCGCCACTCAGCGAGCGTAAGCGCAAATGTAGCGCCGCTTGAGCCATCAAATTCGCCGATACGGGTGCGGTTAAGAAGGCAAACAGTGTTAATAACAGCTCAGCAAAACCAAAGCGTCCTTGGAATGCAGAATAGATCATTGCCGCGATCAAGAAGCTCCCTAAGCCTAAGGTACTTGACTTGGTTGGGGCATGTAGGCGCATGAATAAATCGGGCAGGCGCACCATTCCAATCCCTCCGACCAGCATGAAGAAAGTGCCGATCATGAGAAAAATGGAGACTAGAATTTCCATCGTAAGTTGCATCGATCTCGCTCCTAGTCAATCACATGACCTGAGGTGAAGTAGCGTGCTAAAGCGGCTGTAGAGACAAAGCCGAGCATCGCAACCAAAAGAGCACCTTCAAATAATGAAGTGCTGGCCCAGTAAATGCCTAATATAATAATGAGGCAGATTGCATTTAAAAAGAGTGTATCGAGTGCTAAGAGTCGGTCTACAATCGATGGGCCGATAATTAAACGAATTAGGCACAGCAACATTGAAATGGTGACCGCGATTAAACAAATCCCGAGGGCATAAGGCAAAATAGTCATGCTTTGTCTCCTGCTTCGACGCCAAAAATTTGCATCAACGGTTTTTCATAACGCGCTTTAATATTTTCAATCTCGGCATTTTCATCATCGGTGCTGAGGGCATGAACTAAAATGTCCCCGCGATCTTGATCAATCCCTGCTGAAACTGTGCCTGGTGTGGTGGTAATAATCATCGCCAGTAAGGTGTTTACTTCCTCATGTTGTGTTTCCAGCGGAACGCGAAACCACTTCGGTTGTAGACGATCAATCGGACCAAGGACCAATTTAGCCACTTGAATATTCGACATGACAATGTCGTATAACACCACAAAAAATAGTTTCACCGCCGCTTTCCATTCAATATTTGGAGTATACGTAATGAATGGTCTGATCAGACGCGGAATAAAAATGGCCAGTAAAAATGCCATCACTAAGCTGGCTGCGTCAACACTATGTGCCAACATCACCCAGCTCAGCGCAACAATCACCGAAACAAAAGGGTGGGGTAACCAACGCTCCAAAAACGACGTTTTTTTCATGTTTAAGGCTCCACCATCGGTTGTAGGCTTTCAGCATCGGGATTCACTTCAGCCTGTTGTTGCTGTTGCATTTGGCGTTTTTTGTATTCGGAAATATGTTCGCCTTCCAGTGTTTCTTCTGAAATTAAATATGGAATCAAATGAGCATTAGGATCCACCCGTTCGCCACCATATTTGGTTTCAGGTAAATTTTCACTGTCGAAAGGTTGTACGCTAATGGTTTGTCCATGCTCATCAGTTTTGAGCAAAGTCTGTTCATAGAGCGCATTATTTTGAATTTGCTCAGCCGTTTGGTAAGTGTACTTTTGAATTGGACCTGCAAACACCATATAAGCCATTAAACCTACCAACAATAGATAAATGGTTTTGTCATTGCGCTTTGGCGCTTGTTCAGGCAAAGCTTGGTACGCGGCATAAGCAGCCTCACCAGGATTATCTTCAGGTTTGGTTGCGCGCCAAAAAATCACGAACCCCACACGTGTAAACGCAATAATACTCAATAAACTCACCACTAAAACGGTCACAATAATCAGCAATTGATACGGTGAGTGTGCGGTGGCTTGGAGAATAAATACTTTGCCCAAGAAACCACTAAAGGGTGGTAAACCTGCCATCATCAAGGCAATGGTGAAATAGGTTAACGCCACCACCTTATGCTGTTTCATTTGTGGTGCAATTTTAAAATGGTCTTTAAATTCACCACGTTGAGAGGTAATCCAACCACTTAAAATGTAGAAAGCTGCCGCAATAATGGTACTGTGCACCAAATAATACAGTGCCGCTGCCCATGCCAAGGTATTGAACAGGGAAATGGCGATTAAAATCGTGCCCACAGAAGACAAAATCATAAAGCCAATGAAACGACGTAAGCGTTCCGCACCCATTGCACCAATCACACCATAGACTGAGGTAATTAAGCCAATCGGTAATAGAATGTATTGCAGGATTTCACGGCTAATTGCATCGTCAAATACGGTGCCATTAACACGTAAAATGGCATAAATACCGACTTTGGTCATGATGGTGAACAGGGCTGCTACAGGAGTGGTTGCAACCGCATAGGTTTTCGGTAGCCAAAAACCGACAGGTAGCATGGCTGCTTTAATGCCAAAGACTGTAAACAACAACAACCCGCCAGCAACAGCAATACGATGTTGATCGCCTTCCAATAGAGGCATCAGACGTGCAACATCCGCCATATTGAGGCTGCCGACGCTACCGTAAATCATGCCCAGACCAATCAGAAACAGGGCTGATGCCAACAAGTTAATGGTGACATAGTGAATACCGAGTTGAAAACGCGCTTTGCCTTGACCGTGCAGTAACAGGACATAGGAAGCCATCAACAAAATTTCAAAGAATACAAACAGGTTAAATAAGTCGCCTGTCAGGAAGGCACCGGTTAAACCCATCAGTAGGAAATGGCACATGGCATGGAAATAACGGCCACGTTCATCCCATTCTTTGCTGGCAAACCACATCACTGGAACAGCCAAGCCGTAGGTTAAAACCAACATCAGGGCAGACAGTTGGTCGAGGACTAAAACAATACCAAATGGTGCTGCCCATTCACCAAGGTTATAAACACTGATTTGCCCTGAGCTGGCAAAGATCAGATAGTTGACTGCTGTAAATAAGCCCAACAGGCCAGAGGTATAACTGATGCCTCGACGCCACGGTTGTCGCCAGTCTTGTGCTAAAGAACCTGATCCTGGATTGCCCAATAACACCAAAATAAAGGCGGTAATGGCAGGAATTAAAATACTAAAAATTGGAGTGTGTTCGGTCCAAAATTGGATGAGGTCATTCATTATGGCTCATCCTCACGTGGGTCAATTTGTGGTATTTCTTCTTTAGAGTCAACGTGGTCGGTTCCTGTTTCATAACGACTGCGTAAAGCCAGTTGTACAATAAACGCCGTGGTAGCAAAGCCAATCACAATCGCGGTTAACACCAAGGCTTGTGGCAAAGGGTCAGTGGCTTTGCTGGCTTCCGTGAGTACCGCGGGTGCATTAAGTTGAAGTCGCCCCATGGCAAATAAAAATAAATTGACGGCATAACCAATCATGGCCAAGCCAAGTACCACAGGGAAGGTACGGGCACGCAAAATCAGATAGATGCCTGTGGCAGTCAACAGACCAATAGCGGAGGCAAGTAACAGTTCTAAACTAATCATATTAATCCCCCTTTGGTACTGGACCAGACATACTAGAGTGACGTGAGTCCCCAAGTACTGAAATAAGTAGCATGGTTGCACCTACGACCGTGATATAAACCCCGACATCGAACAGTGCAGCTGTCGCTAGGTGCATTTCGCCTAAGATCGGTGGCGACACATAAAAGTGTGCACTGGTGAGGAAGGGGCGTCCCCAGAACCATGCGCCTAAGCCTGTTAATCCTGCAATGACCAGACCTGTTCCAATCCAGATTTCATACAAACGACCAGACTTGGCTTTGAGCAGCTGTTCTGCATGATCTTGACCGAGTGCCATGTACTGAATAATCAAGGCCAAAGCGGTAATCAAACCCGCGATAAACCCGCCCCCAGGCAGATTATGTCCACGTAAGAAGATATACAGGCTAACCACCAAGGCAATCGGTAATATCCAAGATGCAGTGATACGAAGCATCAACGGCGATGGATTAAAACGGTAACTAAGACCTTTGGTCATGGTGGTGCCGTGGGTACGCATACCATCCATTAGGCACAGTGCACCAATGCCTGCAATGCCAAGGACTGTAATTTCACCGAAAGTATCGAAACCACGGAAATCGACCAAAATCACGTTGACCACGTTGGTACCACCGCCTAATGGAATCGACTGCTGCATGAAGAACCATGAAATGGAGTTGTGATCACGGGTCAAGATAAGCCATGTGATCCATGCAATGCCAAGCCCGCCGCCAATCGCAATCAGGGCATCTCGCCAACGGCGTGATACACTCGACTCATAGGGAGTGAGTTGTGGTAAAAGCGATAAACTCATCAATAACAGTACGGTGGTGACCACATCTACGGTGATTTGTGTCAAAGCCAAATCAGGCGCAGAGAAGCAGACAAAGACCATAGTTACGACTAAACCAATCGCGCCACTGATCAATACCGCTTTAATCCGTTCGTGGTGGAACCATAGCATCATCCAGCACGAAGAGAATAACAGTAGCCACAGTACGATCGCTAAAGCAGGGGCATGGGTGAGTTCACGGGTGCCTGTGGTCAGCCCTTGTCCTAAAAATGGAAGTGATACTATGGCAATACTGAAGACCACAATCCAAAGAATATAGCTTTGTAATTTACCGTTTTCAGTCCAGCGTTTAAATTTGCGTGAGTTGAGCAAAAGTGACTTAAGGAATAAGTCAAAGGCAACTCGACCTTGTAGGCGACCTAAATATGGATCGAGATCAATTTCTCGAATTTTGCCACCCTTCGCTAGACTGAAATAGAAAATCAGACCGCCAATCGATGCAATCACGCTCATCAATAATGGCATGTTAAAACCATGCCATAGGGCAAGATGTGCACCTTCAAAGTCCATCACTTGGGTGCTGGCGCGTGCTGTACTGTTGACGATGTTTTCAACCAATAGAGCAGGGAATAAGCCGACTAAAATACAGAGAATCGCCAGTAAAGTAGCGGGTGCACGCATGCCAAACGGCGGTTCATGTGCATCTTTGTTGGGAACTTGCTTGCCTAATGGGCCATCGAAGAAAACCCCATGTACCAAACGCACAGAGTAAGCGACTGCAAAAATCCCCGCCAGTGTCGCGACAATCGCGGAGCAGATGAGCACAGGACCAGACAGATTGCTGAGCAGTTCAGTAAAGAACATTTCTTTAGATAAGAAACCGTTGGTCAAGGGCACGCCGGCCATCGATGCTGCAGTGACCATCGTCAAAGTGGCTGTATAAGGCAACAGTTGCCATAACCCACTAAGCTTACGTAAATCACGTGTGCCTGACTCATGATCGATAATACCTGCGATCATGAACAGCGCTGCTTTAAAGGTGGCATGGTTAATAATATGGAAAATAGCCGCAGCCACAGCCAATGGTGATCCGATCCCCAAGAGACACATGATCAAGCCGAGATGACTGATGGTTGAATAGGCCAATAAACCTTTCAGGTCTTCTTTAAAGATGGCAAAAAATGCAGCCATACACAGGGTAAATAGGCCAATAAAGGTGACCAAATTATGGAACAGGGCCGCACCTGCAAAAATGGGTAACAGTCGTGCCACCAAGAAAATGCCTGCTTTTACCATGGTTGCTGAGTGCAAATAAGCAGACACGGGGGTCGGAGCTGCCATCGCGTTGGGTAGCCAAAAATGGAATGGAAATTGCGCACTTTTGGTAAAAGCACCGAGTAGAATCAGCAGCAACGTAGGAACAAATAAAGCATGACTTTGAATTTGTGCTGTCATTGTCAAGATTTGATCAATCTCGTAAGTACCTGTGATTTGACCGAGCAAGATGAAACCACCTAGCATGGCTAATCCGCCCATACCCGTAATGGTCAATGCCATGCGTGAGCCACGTTGTGCCGCGTCGTAATTACTCCAATAACCGACCAATAGGAAAGAGGAGATACTGGTCAACTCCCAAAAAACGAGGAGTAAAATTAAATTATTGGAGAGTGAAATTCCGAGCATGGCTGCCATGAACAACATGAGCAGTAGATAGAGCTTATTGAGAGAGTTTTTTGGACCTAAATAAAAATAGGCATAAATATAAATGAGCGTTCCGATGCCACTAATCAGTAAGGCAAAGAGGAGGCCTAATGCGTCTAGACGGAAGCTGAAGTCAATTCCAAGCTGCGGCAACCATGACCACGACTGGGTAATGACAGCGCCATTAAACACCTCTCGTGCTTGGGTCAGTAATAAGCCTAAACTTGTCATACTGACCCCAACAGCTGCGAAGGCGGTTAGCCTACGTGAGCTCTGCTTCAGTAATGAGACAAGGGTTGTGCCAAGTATTAACGGTAACAATATAATAATCGGTAGCACACTCGTTTCCATTGTCGTGAATAGGTCAAAACCTATTGGTGAATCTCATCTTTCAAGGATTACAGGACTGCAAAGAGCAGCCCAAGAGTCTCAATCTTGAAAGCCAATGTGAAATTTAAAAATAATGAAGTTGTGTTGCGCAACTCATGAAGCGTTATAGCAAAATCCGATTTCAGTTAGAAATTTGCAAGTAAAATCGATCATATAACATGACTAAAACAACATCAATCTTTTTTGCGCTGACGCAAAACATTATACGCGTGATGGTTGTTTCTTGGTGGGTGGCAGGTACTTTCTCAGTGCAAGAAATGTAAAAAAGCGACCATTGGTCGCCTGTTTTTGAGGGGTGAAATAGATATATTTATGAAGCAGGCTAAGTTAATGGATTTGCCGATGAAGCATCATCTTCAGCACTGAGTAAAGTAATCAAATGCTGTTGCTGTTCGGGAGAGAGTTGCTGCTGTATTTGTGCGAATAATTCAGCCACACTTAAATCTTGGGGTTCAGCCGCAATCGGTTCGGTGCTTCCACTCGTCGCTTCATGATTGGCAAGGTTTTGGTAAATTACATCGAACTGATGTTGCAGTGGTTCGAGTTGGATCGGACTTAATTGCTTATTTTCCAGTTTGAGGCATTGAAACTCACTGGCTTGTTCCAGCAACTCACTTCGGTTGCCTGAGGCAATAATTTGTAGTCGAGGAAAAGCCTGATTTAAACGTTTTAAAATGACTTGCGCCATATTTTGATCCAATTGATGATCAATCGCGTCAATCAACAGTACGCCGTCACCTTCTAAACAGGGGAACAGGCTTTCAGGATTGAGTAGGCATAAACGTCGCACAATATCGCCAACGAGCGCCACCCAGTTGCGGATACTATTGGAAAGCTGTTGATAGAGCATGCTGTTGCCATGGTAGCGCACCATCAGTTGTAACTTGGGATGATATTGCAGATAAATATCTTCTATTTCGGGCAGAACGGTTGCTAACGCTTGCTTGAGTGCTTGTAGGCTGGGCGACTGGATATGTGCTTGAGCCTGAGCCAGTTTATAGCTTAAGGGAATATCGGGTGGCATGCTTTTGGGCTGATGCAATATCGTTTGTAAAAACTGTGCAGTTTGCGCATTTTCAATATCGCTGATTTCACGAAACCACTCAAAGAAGCGCGCAAAGGTGGTATAGGGAATAGCTGAAATTTCAAAGGCATGTGCATGTTGGAAAATCAGGGGATTGTTCTTGCTGAGAATATTCATCTCATTGACAAAACGTTCCGCAGGATAATATGCAATCAACGGTAAACCTTGCAGTGGATCTTGTAACGTTGCCTGCTGATATAAATTCACCAGTTGTTCGAGTTCTAATGTTTCAACTCGACTGATGCCAATGCCTTGTTGGTTTAAGGTTTTGTAGAGTTGCCATGCATAGGGTTCGGTCGCAGTATCGGTTGCCGTAGGTTTGAGAGCATACAGCTCAGCGGGCACAGCAACTTGAATATCAATTTTGGACTGAAGGCGGTTCAGCATAATGTCGTGATCTAACATCACCACACCTGCAGAGCGTAAATCTTTATAACGGGCCGCAAACCAAGTCAGAGCCTGATAGCTAAAACGTAAGATTGAGGTCTTGCCTGAGGCTTGATCGCCTAAAATTAACGTGACGGGTTTATCGTGATAAGAAAAATCGACTTTAAGGTCAGCAAAATGCAGGATGTGTTTCAGGTGAATCGATTGAATTTTCATAGAACACCCGTAGCGGTTGTGACTATTTTTACATTCGACTATCCAACAACTTTACGTAATGAGCTTGGCATTTGTTTTTTCAGCTGTTGCATCAGATCGTAAATGTGATGGATATTTAAACTTACTTTAGCACGTGTACAGGCCACGTAAAGCAGTCTTAACTCTTCATCACTAATTTTATGGTCTTTGTCGTTGACCTTAAACTGATAATCATCTTCGATGTGAACGCGGTTCCACTCTAAGCCTTTGGCTTTGTGTGCGGTGGAAATAATATAATCCGCTTGTTCAATCGGCGTAATCTTTGCAAGGGCTTTTTTGAGTGGATCGGTGCCATGATCATCCACCAATTTTACTAAAGGCTTGATGTCACTGCCGTCATTGGTTTCGCAATATTCATGTACATCATGCCAAGAATTAAACCAGGCCAGTTCAGGCACATCGGTGACGCGCTTGCCTTGTTTGAGCATTGCGGCAGCATCGACAAAGCGGTTCAGTTTGACATGGTCGGCTTGTAGGCTGACTTTGTCGCCATGGACCAATCCTGAAAGCAGCAATTCCATGGCGCGTGCATTGGTACGACATAAAATCGCATCGCGCATTTTGGTATGGGGTTTGTTGACTACTTTGGAGTTGAGCAGAGGATTGCCCATGAGCGGTACGGTTTCATTCAAGGCGCCTAAAATAGCATTGGCATGCAATGCAATCTCTTCACCAAAACGGAACGAGGTGGTAAGGCGTGACTCAGGCAAAGGCAGTTGTTGCATGGCATTGACTGCGCCGCGCCATGCATAAATCTGTTGGTGTGCATCTCCGACATAGATCACTTGTGTATTGCGCTGTTTCAGTAAGATGCCCAACATCAGCGGATCGGCATCTTGTGCCTCATCAAACAACACATAGTCACTTGGGATATTGGGTTCAGACAACGCCCACAGTTTTAAATAAATATCGTGACCAATCCCAGCCTGATGGTTGGGATCGATCGACTCTAACCAACGACGTTCAATGGCAGGGTAGAGGTGCTTTTGTAGTGAATCGATATCATCGGGGTGTAACCAGCTCGGTGCTTGTAAATGTCGCGGCGCTGGGTACTGAGAACTGGTTGAGCAGAAGTGACTCACGGCATTCGCCACAAGGCTGGCCAAGCGTGAGGGCATCAACACATATTTTTCATAACGTCCGCCCATCATCCGTCTTAAGGTAATGGGTTCAAGGCGATATTCTTTGGCGATAAAACTCGGACTTAAACGAGGCAGACGAAGTTTGTCAGTCACTCCACGTGGAACACTGCGAAAAGCGAGCGAGTGGAAGGTTCGGCAGTCGACATTGCCATGAAACTTCGTTTGCGCTTCGCTGGCAATGGCTTTGTTGAACGCTAAATACATGCCTCGTCTTTGCGGCATGGCATCGCTAATCATTTGCAGGGTAGTGGTTTTACCTGTGCCTGCATAAGCAATTACTTTAAACGATTTGCCCAGACGCGCGTTATCAATGGCAATGGCTTGCTCATAAGTCGCGCTCGGTTTGATGATATTCGACACAGGCAATAAACTTAGTGGCTGCGGTTGGCTTTTTCAAGCAAACCAGAAAGCCCTTGACGACGTGCCAATTCATTGAGAACCACTTGAGGGTCTAAGTCGAAATAGCCTAAAACCACAATCGTATGGAACCAAAGATCTGCCACTTCATAGATCAAATCATTTTTATGGTCTTCATTGGCTTCAGATTTAAAATCTTTAGCTGCGATAATGGTTTCAACCGCTTCTTCACCGACTTTTTCTAAAATTTTGTTGAGACCTTTGTGATACAGCTTTGCAACATAAGACGAGTCTGGATCCGCTGCTTTACGCTCAGCCATCATTTGACCGAGGTAGGACAAAACTTCAACTTGCTCAGACTGCGCCGTTGAGGCATTCATTGCCAATGTATGTGAGTTGGTTGATTTTCCACCATAAATAGCGTTCGGGTCTTTGAGTTGTGCATCCACAATTTCCCAGCCATTTGGCGTGAGTTTACGGTAGAAGCATGATTCACGCCCTGTATGACAGGCAATTCCGCCGTGCTGTTCAATTTGCAGCACGATTACGTCGGCATCGCAGTCGAGACGAATTTCATGTACGGTTTGAAAATGCCCAGATTCTTCGCCTTTGTGCCATAACTTGTTGCGTGAACGAGAGAAATACACGGCTTGGTTTTTCTCAGCCGTTAAAGCCAAAGCTTCACGGTTCATCCATGCAACCATCAAGACACGTCCCGTTTGGTGATGCTGTGCAATGGCAGGGACTAAACCTTGTTCGTTAAATTTTACTTCATCGAGCCATTGTAAATTGTTCATAAGATTTCACCAAGCGAATAAATATTGAGAGTGTTACGATGTTAACGTAGCGCGCTATAGTCTACGTGATTTAAACAGAATAGAGGAGAAACTTTCTACAGTTATCTCACAGCGGCTTAATTGATATATTTTAGAAATTCAACCATCAGTCACCCATCCAAAGCGGATGACGATGATTGTCATCGCATTCTACACAGAATGATTGTTTTGTTTTGCAATATCCCGATAGTTCATTTGACTAAACGTGCCTAATTTTAAACCTGAAATCGTCACCGCCATTTCTTTACGGAAATAGGGAATTCGATACATCCAAGCAAAGCTAAAATCACGTAAACCACCTGCCCACCATAGGTCAGATTGGTAAAGGGGTGTGAGTAAACGACTTAAAAATTGATAGAACGCCGTCGAACTTTGACGGTGTTGATGGTAAGTTTGCCAGAGTTGAATATAATCAATGTTTTCATTTTTTCTTGCGCTTTGAACCGCTTGCCCCAAAGCCCATGCATCTAGAAGGGCCATATTTGCACCTTGCCCCAGTTGTGGACTCATCGCATGTGCTGCATCACCCATGACACCGATACGACCCTCACCAAACTTAGACAGCACCACATCACGATAATTTGCAGTCAACCATTGTGATTTTTGTTCAGGCTGGGCAATGACTTGCTCTAACCAATCCGCAGCAGGTTTCCAACGCTTAGACACTTGGTTTAACCAGTCTGAATGTGCTTGTGAATTGTGTAAAAAGTTATTTAGCTGATGGCTTGGAAGACTCCAAAACACACTCGACAGTCTTTGCTTGGGTTCATGTGGCACTGTACCGGTTGGTAAGATGCCCATCATGATTTTAGAGCGGTCATGAAACTGATGTAAAATTTCTGTATCTAATTCAAGATATTCGGGAACAATTGTCCATTTGGCTCCCCAAGGATAAGCTTGATCAACCTTTACCCATTCTTTCGGTCTTAAAAGGCTGCGTGCGCCATTGGCAATGATTACAGCATCAAAAGCTTGATCAAATGATTCACTATCTTTACTACCCAAAACCCGAACTTGATAGGATGTTTCTTCTAATTTCTGAATGTCGGTATTCATATACCACGTAATGAGTTCTGGATATTCACGGCATTTATTTTCTAAAACATGACATAACGTTGCTCGATGAATCCCTACACCATAAAAATCAGGATGCGCTTGTTGATAATGACTATTGACCAGTAAATTTCCATTCGGTAATTGACCTTTGAGCCCAGTGACTTTTGCACCCAGTCTTAAAACTTCATCTAAAAGGCCTAAATGCTCAAAAACAGCTAAACCAGAGGGCTGTAGTAACAGTCCTGCTCCGACAGGTTCAAGTTCTGAGGCTTTCTCTAAAATACTGACTTGAATATTTTGTCGAGCCAGTAAAATCGCAGTGGCTAACCCTGCTGTTCCTGCACCGATGATGGCGAAGTGGGGGGAGTGATTAGAAATCATAGATCAAATGATTTAACCATTGTCTAAAATGAATGCATGACGAATATCATCAGGTTTTTTTAATTGGTCGATGTTGATTTGAATGGAATCCTCTAACGAGCTTGCAATAATACTTTTTTCCCATGATTCATTTTGTAATTCAATAATTTGAGCATACTTTTCTTGTTCACTTGAAATTATTGTTAGCATAGAAAAAATGTAATCTCGATTTTTCTTTATTTGGTCAGATTAAACAAGATTACATTCATGCGCAAATTTTGTTTATAAATCTTGTATGACCTGTGCAAAATGCTGTTTTTCCACCATTTCCAAGAACTCATCGCCTAAGCGCTGACTTTCAGAAATACATTGGTTCCACATTTGAATGCGCTGTTTTTGGTCGAGCCCTTTGAGTGTGAAATCTTTACGATCGGGCAGGCGTCCTAAAGGTAAGCTCTGTAAATAGTCTTGGGATGGGGACAATAGCAGCGTACGGGCTTGATTTTCAGGATTGGCGCGACGTTTAAACAGCTTATCAAACCAACCGGGCGTAATGCTGTCCGTAAAGTGGGGATAAAGCACAATGCCTTGACTCTCAAAAGGCAGATCGATGTGATAATCAATCAGACCACCATCGCGATAACTGCCTTGCGGCGCATCTGGAATATCGCGAATCGCGGCCATCACGCCTGGAATAGAGGCTGAGGCAATCAACCAAGGCAGAACGTTTGCAGCGGTGAGGCTGTGATAATGAGTGAGGAAATCATCTTCTACTTTAAATTGTTTGCCATTGCTGGGCTGACTAATCACTCGTTGCATAAAGTGGCGACTATGCTTTCGCGCAACAGCGGTTGTGCCGATGATACCTGCCACAGAGGCCAAGAGCGGGAGAACTTGGTCACTTTGGAAGATGTGTTGAGCCTTAATTGACAGTACCGCGAGGTGGTAATCGGGATGATTGACCAATTCCGCTTCTTTGCCTTGCACCAAGTCGAGCAGCATGCCACGGCAAATATCACTGACTTCTTGACGCTGCATTTTTTTGTCAAAATAGAGATTGGTATAGAGTTCACCTAAACGTTCGGTACCTGCTTTTGCACCGTGCGCTAAGATGCTGGCAAAGCGCCAACTGCCAATGGACGAACCAATCAAAGTCCGTCTTTGCGGCGCACGAGCAAAGAATTCACCAAAAATAGCTTGGTCTAAACCTTGAATCCCGATCCCTTTGGGCCCACCTGCGGCACCGGGTACAATATCGACCTGCTCAGCTTGTAAGCCTTCGCTTTGAATGAGTTGACGTGCTAATTTACCTGCACGAATGCTTAAAGCTGGAGGGTGTTTATGCAGGATTTGAGTCATCGTGATCATTCAAAATAGACAATATGTATTGTCATTTTAACTGGCGAGAGAGCGAGCGCATTGGCAAAAGTGATCCAAGAATGACTTGGAAGTCACTTCCTACATAAAACCTAAACATAAAAAGCCTGAGAGACTCAGGCTTTTAATACAGCAGAAAGCGTCTATTTAAACACGCGCCATACCGCCAGTAAGCTGGTGAGGACAATTAAAATCACTGAAATAAACCAAGGCGAGATAATCGCAATCGACAGCAAAATGGCCATGAGACTGCCAAAAATCCAACTGCGTTTTTGCTGATGCTCCATTTGTAGGCGCATGCTTTGTAGTTCATTGAGCTGTTTAGCATGCCAAGCTGATTGGTTTTTGAGACCATTTAAGCTATCGACCAACAGCGTTGGGAAGTCTTGTGCCCCTAAAAGTAAATCTGGAATTTTTTGTCCCAGCTCTTTTAGGTTCTTTTGTGGATTCATTTGCGCTTTGATCCAATCGGTCAGGATTGGCTTTGCCAAACTCCAAATGTCCAGCTCTGGGTAAAGGTCTGTACCTAAACCCTCAACATGCACGAGGGTTTTAAGCAGCAGCATCAGCTGTGGTGGAATTTCCAAATGGAAGCGTCGTGCAATATCCATCACTTGAATCAAAATGCCCGCGAAGTCCAATTCATGCATAGGTTTGGACACCATTGGCCCGACCGTGCGACGCATTTCACGTGCTAGTGCATCTTGGTCTGTGCCCGGTGGAATCCAACCAGCTTGATGCACGATTTGAATCAGTTGCATAAAGTCGCTGTTCATGACCGCAAGCAGCATACGTGCCACGGTCATTTGGTCATGCTTCGACAACTCACCCATAATGGCACAGTCTAGTGCAATATAGCGGGGTTGGCTTGGGTTTAGGGTTTCAACGAAGACATTGCCCGGATGCATGTCGGCATGGAAAAAGTTGTCACGGAAGACTTGGGTAAAGAAAATGGTTAAGCCTTTTTCCGCCAGATCTTTACGATCCATTCCCAGCTTTTCGAAGGTTTCAATGTCTGAAATGGGAACGCCGGTAATGCGTTCGGCCACCATCACGTCTTTGCTATCCATATAGACTTCAGGCACATACATCATGCTTGAGCCTGTAAAGTAATGACGCATACGACGGGTATTGTCGGCTTCTAAGGTCAAATCCAGTTCATTTAAAATGACTTGACGATAGTCCTGAATAATTTCAGATAAGTGCAGTGCACGCGCGGCTTCTAGGCGTTTTTCTAGAAAATCACCTAGCCATTCTAAAATTTCAAAGTCTTGTAAAATTTGACTACGAATAGCGGGACGGGTGACTTTCACCACCACTTCGCGACCATCATGTAAAGCGGCCGTATGTACTTGAGCAATCGAGGCTGCTGCCAAGGGTTGTTCGTCGAAGCGAGCAAACAGCGTGTTTACATCGGCTTTCAGTGAGTCTTGAATGCGCATTTTTGCCACATCAGAACCAAAGGGTTTGACACGGTCTTGGAGTAAAACCAGTTGTTGTAACACTTCAGGTGGAATTAGGTCACGACGAGTAGACAGCAGTTGTCCCATTTTAATCGCCAGTGGTCCCATTTCCTCTAAAGCTTGTTTGAGCTTCAGTGGGTTTTTTCGTTCACGACTGGACCATGCCGCAGGGTGCATACGAATTACACCCAGCGCATGGCGCGCTTTTTCAGGCAATTCTTCCGCAGGAAACAACGTGTCGAGTCTATAGTGCGCGGCAATGCGCCAAAGTTCGAGTAAACGTGAAACGTGCGGAATCATATATGTAAATACCTAGTTTTGAGTTGAGTCTTGAGTGTCAATCTGTGCTTGAAGTTGTTGAATTTTGGCTTCGGCACGATCTAAGTTTTGATTAAAAATGCGGGTATCTTGATGCAGATCATCCATTTGCCAACGCGGGGCAAATAGACCACTGTCTTCTTTCAAGGCATCTTCAGCAAAAAACAAATGACTTTGTAAGGCCTGTTTGATGTGTTTTGGTGTCAGCTGAATTTTGGCCAATTCATGCGCCAAACTTGGGCCAATCCACGGGCTTAAATACGCAGCCAAGTCCGGCTCAGCGTGTTGCATAATCCGTTGAATATCTTGCAGAAGGTGATAATCGCCTTGGAGCGGGATATTGCCGACATCATCCGCCAGTAATAGCTTGAGCAGCTCAACCACATTGGCCACCGTTAAAGTTGCGGTTGCTGGGGTGTGAGATTGAGCTTGGTCAAAAGGGCGTTGTTCGAAAATGGACGCTGTTTCACTATGCCCTGTAACGGTAGGTTCTAAGCGTACTTTAGCTTGGTCAAAGAACACATCGACAGACAGTTGCGGGGACGCGATCACCACACGTAACATCTTGCCTTGTAGTTCATTGAGCTGGATGCGAGTGATCGTATCCAAATTAATCACATGATGAATTAATCGTTCAACTGCACCGAGTGCCAGAATCGACCACATAATTTGCCCTTAAACGTTTAATTTTAAAGTTTAAAACCACGGTGTACAGCAACGATACCGCCTGTCAGGTTGTGATAGTCACAGTTTTGGAAGCCTGCATTTTCCATCATGCCTTTTAGCGTGCGTTGGTCTGGGTGCATACGAATGGACTCGGCTAAATATTTATAGCTTTCTGAGTCATTGGCAATAATTTTGCCCATGATCGGCAGTGCAGTGAACGAATATAGATCGTACAGTTTTGAAAATGGTTCAAACACAGGTTTAGAGAACTCTAATACCAGTAGGCGACCACCTGGTTTAAGCACGCGGTACATCGCTGCAAGTGCTGCATCTTTATCGGTCACATTACGTAGACCAAACGAGATCGTGAGTAGGTCAAAGCTGTTGTCTTCAAATGGATCGAGGGTTTCAGCATTGGCTAATACGAAGTCAACATTGGTGCAGCCTGCATCGATTAAACGATCTCGACCCACATTCAACATCGATTCATTAATGTCTGAAAGTACCACATGACCAGTAGGGCCGACTTCACGACTAAACACTTTAGCCAAGTCGCCTGTCCCGCCAGCAATATCTAGCACGCGTTGACCACGACGTACCCCTGACATATTGATCGCAAAGCGTTTCCATAGACGGTGAATGCCAAAAGACATCAAGTCATTCATAATGTCGTATTTACTGGCAACCGAGTGGAAAACTTCAGCCACTTTTTGGGCTTTGTCATCACTGCTCACCGTCTGGTAACCAAAGTGTGTAGTACTTCCGACATTACCTGTGTTAGCACCGCGAGGAAGATTGTATTTGGGTACAGAACCCGTTACTGGGGTATCAGTCAACTGTTGTTGTAATGATTTTTGTTGACCTTGCGCCGTGCCTTGGGGTAATGGTTCAGTTAAAAATGGACTCACTTTGTCTGTGTTTTGTGCCGACTCTTGAGTAGCGGTAGGCGTTTGATTTTCATTCGACATGGGAGTCACTCCTAACATAGCAATAGGGTAAATGTTGCAGTGCATGCATGATGACAGATTCTAGGACGTTGTACAGTAACCATCATGCAATTGTGCTGAATAATATACAGAAAAACAGCAGAGCAAAGCTGCTGTTGGCTTATTTTTATCAAGTCATTTGTTGAAGTTTACTGAAAAGGATACAAATGCCCCGCATGGACTTTGTCAATAATTTGACGTTCCACCGCAGTAAAGTCTTTCACAAATTTCTCCGCCGACTTTAGCGGTTTCATGGCCAAAAAGCCATCCTGCATAAATTCATACATGATATTGAAGTTATATTTGTTGGCAGTCCCTTTACACATCTTAAAAGCGGTATAGACCATAAAAGAGCGCATGTATTTATCGAGGTTCTTACCCAATTGATCGAGTAAATATAGCTGTTTCAAACGTTCTTCGCCTTGTTCTAGTTTTAAGTAGGCTTGGCGCATCAAATCATCGGTTAAGGCTTCATAGGGATGGTGATCTTTCAGTAATTGCATTGCCACTTGTTCATCTAGTCGCACCGCCAAAATCGCCAACTCAACCCCAGAGGTACCTGTTTTAATGGCATTTTCAGGAATTAATTTCTCCGCTTTATGCGCATATTTGTTCAAGCGCGCAATTTGTCCTGCCAAAGCGTCAAAATCTGGGCCGCCATATAAACGGTTAATAAAATACTCGGCCATCAAGAGGTTTTGTTTTTCTGCAAAAGCCTTGTTATGTGTGCGCTGCATCCGTTGTTTTTGCCAGACTTGCACATCTTGTAAACGTTGGAAGAGCACCGAATCTTGATGATAATGCAATTGGTAATACTGTTCTAAAAGCTCATCGAGGGCGGCGAGTTTGGACATTTGCTGTCTCAGTTCTATTTAAAGATAGCTAAATCTTAGTGCGTGATGACGGAACTCGCTATGACAAAGTGACAAAAAAACTATTTATTTGTGGTCAGTTTGATGTAGAAGTAGTCAAAAGACGCGTGTGAAAATCATCTAGATCATCATTTTTTAGGATCTAGTGATTTGATTAAATAGAAAAAAGGAGGGGCAATGGATACAGAAACGATCGCCAGTGCAGTGCTGAACGAAGAACAGCTTTCACTGGACTTAATTGAAGCGCAATATGCGTTGATGAATACCCGTGATCAGAGCAATGCAAAAAGTTTGGTGATTTTGGTCAGTGGAATTGAACTTGCGGGTAAAGGCGAAGCGGTGAAACAGCTGCGCGAATGGGTCGATCCTCGTTTTTTATATGTCAAAGCCGATCCACCGCACTTGTTTAATCTAAAACAGCCTTTTTGGCAACCGTATACCCGATTTGTACCTGCCGAAGGGCAAATTATGGTGTGGTTTGGTAACTGGTATGGGGACTTGTTGGCTACGGCCATGCATGCTTCAAAGCCTTTAGACGACACCTTGTTTGATGAATACATCAGCAATATGCGGGCTTTTGAGCAGGACTTAAAAAATAACAATGTAGATGTCTTAAAAGTCTGGTTTGATTTGTCGTGGAAGTCTTTGCAAAAGCGTCTGGATGAGATGGACCCGAGCGAAGTGCATTGGCATAAGTTGCATGGGCTAGACTGGCGTAATAAAAAACAATACGACACTTTGCAAAAACTACGTACGCGCTTCACTGACGACTGGCAAATCATTGATGGTGAAGATGAAGATTTGCGTAATCACAATTTTGCACAAGCGATTTTAACGGCGCTGCGTCACTGTCCAGAGCATGAAAAAAAGGCCGCGCTAAAATGGCAGCAAGCACCAATACCAGATATTCTGACTCAGTTTGAAGTCCCTCAAGCTGAGGATGCGAACTATAAATCAGAATTGAAAAAACTCACCAAACAAGTGGCCGATGCCATGCGCTGTGATGACCGTAAAGTGGTGATCGCTTTTGAAGGTATGGATGCTGCGGGTAAAGGGGGGGCGATTAAGCGTATTGTGAAAAAGCTCGACCCGCGAGAATATGAAATTCATACCATTGCAGCACCTGAAAAATATGAGTTACGCCGTCCTTATCTGTGGCGTTTTTGGAGCAAATTGCAGTCGGATGACATCACTATTTTTGATCGGACGTGGTATGGACGCGTTTTGGTAGAGAGGATAGAAGGCTTCGCAACCGAGGTAGAGTGGCAACGCGCTTATGCGGAAATCAATCGTTTTGAAAAAAACCTCAGCAACAGCCAAACCGTGCTGATTAAGTTTTGGCTGGCGATTGATAAAGATGAACAAGCAGCGCGGTTTAAAGCCCGCGAAAGTACTCCGCATAAACGTTTTAAAATTACCGAAGAAGATTGGCGCAATCGCGACAAATGGGATGACTATTTAAAGGCAGCCGCGGATATGTTTGCACATACCGATACAGGTTATGCGCCTTGGTATATTATTTCCACCAATGATAAACAACAGGCCCGAATTGAAGTCTTAAGGGCAATTTTAAAACAGCTCAAAGCGGATCGCGACACAGATTAAAAAGCATAAAAAACGGTCATTTGACCGTTTTTTATAGAGGTGGATTTAGTTCTTTAACTTAAGGGAATTTGGGTCACTGGCGCTGCAACAGGAACACCTTGTTCGGCGGCTTGTTTCAGTTGAATGCCTTTGGCGAGCTTATACGACTCTTCCACATGAGTTTCCGCAATTTTTTTCATCACGACATAACCCAAGCTAGCCGCAATCATCTGTCCACCAAGAGGAATGAATTTAGTGACTTGTTTGGTGATGTATTTGGCTGCCATGTTATTGAGGGATTTCTTCACGGCTGTACGTGCCACCACCAGTCCAGAGAACTCCACGCCACGTTTACGCAGTTCTGACCAATGTATTTGCTTGGTTTCTGGGTCGTAAACACTGACTTGCTCAGGGGTTAGGCCAAAGCGGGCGTTAATTTCGGGAATCAACTGCGACAATATGCCCACATCAATCACCACATCAAGGAAAGGGACTGGAATAACCGCTGCACCTGCGGAAAAATAGGCGCGCTTTTTGACTAAGTCCAAACATTCTTCGCGGATTTGTTCTAAATTTAAAGAGGGATCAATTTTTTCTGGAATGTGCTCTAATTTCATTTTCTAAATCCTAAAATATCCTGATTCACATTGATTCTAGTTTTGCTTAAAGTGCGTATTTTAAAGCAAATTTTAAATAGAAATATGTCATCAAAGTGACATAGACAGAACTAGAAGTATAGTCAATAATCTGTGTACTTTTGTAGATTTTTCATAAGATGGTTATTTGAGAGGAAACATGGCGATACACGTAATACAAAGTCAGCGTATTGATGTTCTGTTGCAGGCCATGCAAAAAACCGTCTTTAAACCAGCCAAAAATGCCTTTCAAGTGTTGCAAGCACAGCACTTTATTGTACCTTCACCTGCGGTTGAGGCCTGGCTAACACAAAAGTTGGCGGAGCAGCAGGGCATCAGTGCCAACACGCAGTTTCATCATCGTATTCGTGGTTTTCAATGGTCGGCTTATCAGTGGGTTTTGGTCGATCAAAAAGATGAAGTCCGTAAAGCCAATATTCCGCGATTGATTATTAAATGGCGCGTCTTCCAAGCCTTAAAAGAATTTATACAAGCTGAGCTGAATCCTTTAGAGGTTGCCCATCCGTTGTATCCGATTATTCAGCGGATCTATGCCAGCGCTGACCGTTTGCAACAAGGCATCGATAAACAGCTCAAAAAGCAAAGCATGTTGTATTGGGTCGCGGAGCAGGTTTCACGGTTATTTAGTTTTTATATGGATTATCGTGGACATTGCACCAAAGGTTGTCCACCGCAAAGTTGCCGTTGCCAGACCAATTGGTTACAAGCGTGGGGCAAAAACCAGCCGCTCGATTTGGAGCAGATGTTCTTTAAAACCCATCAAGAACTCAGTACTTTTCAGCTTAATCAAGCGCATGAATTGGAAGCATGGCAGCGTTGGCTCTGGCAAGTGGTATTTCATGCCGACTTTGAACAAATTCAGCGTATTGATACTGCATTTTGGGACTTACTCGATCAAGCCGAGACCCGAGATGCTGCGCTTAAAAAGTTGCCTGCGCAGTTGGTGGTGTTTACTGTTTTAGATTTACCGCCAAAGCAATTGGAGTTTTTACATCGATTGGGGCAATATCTCGATATCTTTATTTTTCACTATAACCCATCACAAGAGTACTGGGCGGACAGTGTCGATCCCAACTGGAAAGCGCGTTATGACGCACGAGTGAAGCAGCGTTTTATTGAAAAAAATCCAAATGCCAATGATGCAGAGATTCAGCAGTTTTTTGATGAGTTTACCCTCAATTTTAATGCAGAAACTCGAGAGTCTCGCCATCCTTTACTGACCCGATTTGGTAAACAAGCGCGCGACCATTTCTCTTTACTTTCCAGCCTTTCTTCAGGTGAAGACGGGGTGTGGGCCGATATCTTTGTCGATGAATATCCAGAAACGTTACTTGGTAAAATTCAGTCTGATGTCCTGTATTTGGTAGAACCTATGCAGCATCAGTATGCTTTGGCTGAACAAGATGGTTCAATACAGATTCATGTCTGTCACTCCAGCCTCAGACAGCTTGAAGTCCTCAAAGATCAACTGACGCATTGGTTGGCTCAGGGCACGGCTGATGCACCGCGACGTCCAAGCGATATTTTGGTGTTGACGCCCAGTTTGACTGAGCTAGAACCTTTTATTCGCAGTGTTTTTGCGCCTCCCCCCCATGAGCGTGAGGCTTTGCAAAAGGGTCATCAACTGAGTAAAGACAGTATTTATTTGCCGATTAAGCTAGCTGGCGTGACTCAGCTCGATGCCTTAAATGCATGGCGTGCTGTGTTGGGACGGATGGTCTTGGTACGGGGGCGTTTCAGTATTGAGGACTTTGCCGATTGGCTCAGTTTAAATGCAACGCAGCAACGTTATGGCTTAGACATGAATATGATCGAACGGATGAAGGAGCTGTTGATCAACGCAGGCTTTAAACGTGGATTGGATGCCGAGCATTTAAAAAGCAGTCTGGCTGAAGGGGATGAAGACTATCGTTATAGTCTGAAGTTTGCCTTAGATCGTTTGGCTTTAGGCGTCGCTGTACCAGAGCATGTGCTGTTTCATGAGACCTTGAGCTATGCCCAAGTACAGTCGAGTGATTTTGAGTTGATTGGTGTTTTGATTGAAATTTATCAGGATTTTAAACACCGCTCGGAGTGGATGATCGCGCATGAAATCGGACAGCGGACGACGGCGGAAACTTGGCTGAATCGTTTGATGGAAGATATTCGCGAGTTTGAAGCCGCAGGTGTCGAGTCTTTGGCCGCAGTGTATAAGATGGTCAAAAAACAAGAACGTATGCTGACCTTGGCGAGTTTTTATGACGAACACGACCATCATGCACTGCGCAGTTTAAGTCTACCTTTGCCTTATGTATTAGAAGAAATCCAAAAGACTTTAGAAGCGCAATTGGACTATGCAGAACCCACGGGGCAGATCACGTTTAGTCAAATTGGTCAGATTCGACCTGTGCCGTATAAGCTGATCGTGATGTTGGGCTTGGACAGTGGCAAGTTTCCCAACCGCAGTGCGCATTTGCCTTTTGACCTGATGGACTTGCTGAAGCCACAACTGGGGGATCGTTCCCGTTTGGAAGATGATCAAGGGGCTTTTCTAGATGCGTTGTTGTTGGCACAAGAGAACTTATGGTTATTTTATAATGGCTTTGATATCAACGATGGTGAAGTCCGTGATCCGTCTACGGTATTGCAAGAACTGATTCAGCATATGGACTTTATTGTTCAACCTGACACACAAAGCAAGAGTGTCAATGCAACGGTTGATCAGCATGGTGTGACTGTCCCTGCACAGTTGGCATCGCTGTATCATGTTCATCCTTTATTGCCTTTTGATCCGCGTGGTTTTGAGTCTGAGCACAGTATTCGTTTTCAAGACCAATGGTTTCAAGTTGCGAAACAATTGCAACATGCATCAGGACAACGCAGCAGTTGGGTCAACACGCCTTATCCAAAATTAGAGCAAGATATTCAAGTTCTTGACAGTCAGCAGTGGATTCAGGACATTACTTTCCCTGCAAGACTGTATCTCAAGACTTTAGGGGTGGAAAACTTAAAACCAGAAGAGATTCCTGCAACGCAAGAACCTTTACTCCTCGATGGGTTAGGACGTTATGCCATCCGTCATTTTTTACAACAACATGAGGCAGAAGCAGACGCCAACCTTCTGATGGATCAACTGCCGATTGGTAAAGTCCAAGATGGGGTCTGGCAAATGAGCGTGCTTGAGCAGCAGCGCTTGCTGACACGTTTACAACGCTATGCACGCGAGGCTACAGCCACGACCCAACAAGTCTGGAAGGTGAATGGACATTTGCAAATCAATGTCACCCTAGCCAAATACAGTGCTGAAAAATGGGTCAGTGTAGAAGCGTCTAGTGCCAGAGCAAAGCGCCGTGCCAAAGTTTGGTTAGAGTATTTACTGTGGCTGGCTTATGTCAATTTGGGAGAGGGCGGACAGCAATATCAACGCATCGTGGTGTTTAGTGACCGAACCATTTTATGTACTGGCGTGAGTTCAAATCAGGCGCGTGAATGGCTTAAACCTTGGTTGAAAGCATGGGAGTATGCACAGACTCAGCCTTTGGTTTTACCTGCGGCCTTGTTACTGAAAATTGCAGAGAAAGATAAAACCCATGAATGGCAACTGAATGATCAGGGACAGATGGTGATTGCCGATATGGACGCCATTTATAAAGTGTGGGAAGAAGATGGTCGCTTTAGTGGTTTTTCAATGACTGAAAATGAAGCCAATAAAGCACACCGCGACTGGCAGTTTATTTTACAAGAGCAGGATGCCAAAGCATTACTTGCCCATGCCTGCGAGCAGTTTTCTTATGAACTATATCATCCGATATTTTTGCATCAGCAAAGCCTTGAGGACTAAGTCATGACAGCACAGTCTCAGGGCTCTACATCGAACATATCTTATCAACCCATTGCCGATATGAGCTTTCAGGGCTTGCATTGGATTGAAGCTTCAGCAGGCACAGGCAAGACTTTTACTTTATCCAGTTTGATGGTGCGTATTTTTCTTGGGGCCTATTTGCCGAATCAGGTCATTGCAACCACCTTCACCCGTGCTGCCGCTGCGGAGCTGAAAAGTCGCGTTCGGGCACGTTTGATTGAAACTTTACGTTATTTTGAAGGTTGTCAGAGTCTGACCGAGCGAGAAATACAGGCCAAAATAGCCGCTGAACAAGATCCGCTTTTTATCAAAGTACTCATAGACTATGCACAGCGGGTCGGTTTTGCCCAAGAGCGTTTGAAGTTGGTGATCGATCAGTTAGATGAGCTGTTCGTCGGCACACTGGACAGTTTTAGTCAAAAGTTACTGCGTGAGTTTTCTTTTGAAAGTGGCAAGATTGAGCGTGCAGATATCACCGATGATGCGCAGAGTTATACTCAACAGCTTATTCATGACGTATTACGCGAGTGGATTCAGGCACAGCCGCAGCCTGTGGTGAATTATTTACTGTTAAAACAAAAATTAAAAACCGAACAGGCTTATGTGCCAATTGTTGAAAATAGTCTGAACTTTGCCTCGGCACAGTTTCAACAGGTGGAAAAACCTGTGCTTGATTTGACGCAATTTGAGCAGGCCATTGATCAATTTACTGCGCTGGATGTGGCACAGATTGAAAGCTTGAAAGACTATTATGCCCCTGAAGGGCAATACCATGCAGTGCTGGGGAAAAAATGGCGTACCGATGCTTTGATGCAACGCATCCTATGTCAGGACTTACCTGCTTTTTTGACTGCGCTGAAAGAGCAGCGGGCTTATGCCTTATTTGCGCCACATTTTGAAAAAACCTTAAAGCACCTGACTGAGCTTGCGACGAAAAAAGTCTTAAACAAATGTGCTGTAGATGTGTTGGAACAGTTTGAGCAGCATCCTGTGTGGCGACAGGTCCGCAGTTTCTTAGAGGCGTTGGCAGAGTTAGAGCTCAATTTGGACGTGCTGGATGCGTATTTAAAATATCACTTAAGCTCTGAGGTGAAAAAGCGTTTACCACAAGTCTTGCAGCAAAAGAGTGAAACGACTTTTGCCCAGCAAATCCGTACCTTATCAGAAGCCTTACAGGGCGAACAAGGCCGGCGCTTTGCTCAGTTTGTACAGGCACGCTATCCGCTCATTTTAGTGGATGAGTTTCAAGACACCAACCAAGACCAAGATGATATGTTGGCGCGGATTTGGCGTGATGCACAGCGCTATCCTCAAGGCTGTATGATTATGGTCGGTGACCCGAAACAAGCCATTTATGGCTTTCGAGGTGGTGACATGCTGACGTATAACAAAGCGCGTTTAGATGTTTTGGCAAAACACGGTCGGCAGTATAGTTTGAAATATAACCATCGCTCTGTGCAAAAGCTGGTACAGGTGGTGGATGCTTTATTTCAACGCCAACAGGACTTTGGTGAGCAGGTCTATTACCAGCCTGTAGAAGCAGGGACTCGACCACATCCTGCTTTGGTCGATGCACAGGGTGAAAACCATGTACCGCTGCGTTGGCTGTTACTTGAAGACAAGAAAAATGAAGCTCAACAAGTGGCATGGAAAATTCGTGATTTAATCAACCAAGGCATTCAACAGCAACTGTATGTGGCAGATGATCCGCCACAGTTTATGGGGGCAAATGATATCGCGGTGTTGTCGAAAAACCATGATGGCTTGGACAAAGTTCAGTTTGAACTAGAGCGTTTAGGGATTTTGGTCAACCGTCCGTCTAAACGCAGTGTGTTTGAAAGTCAGGTCGCGAAAGATGTCGGTGCGCTATTGACCGCAATGATGCATCCTTTTGATGAGGCCAAAGTTCGCCGTGCACTTTTGAGTCGGCTGTTGGCTATTGATTTAAAACAGTTACTGGAACTGGAAAAGCAAGCCAACGGTTTGAGCCAGTTTATGGCGGATTTTGATGACATCCGCGACATGTGGATCAACAAAGGCTTTTTAAGCGCATGGCAGTACGCTTTAAACCTGTTTAAAGTGTGGAAAAACTTGGTGGCTTACCAAAGCCGAGACAACGAACGGGCGGTGGTCAATCTACGGCATTTGACTGAGTTGTTAAGCCAGCATAGTGAGCAGTTCCAAGGTGCACAGAAACTGTATCATTGGTATCTCAAACAGTTACATTTGCCTGCGGAACGTGAGTGGGAGTTGGAACGCAAACTTTCCAATGCCACAGGCGTACAGCTGATGACTATTCATCAGTCCAAAGGTCTAGAGTTTAAAATTGTGTTCTTGCTGGGTGCCGACAAAGACTTTAAGGAAATGAATAAAACCTTAAACTTTTCAACGCTGGAACAGATCAATCCGACGACAGGGCAGAGCGAGTTACAGCGCATCGTGGCAGTAAATGATGCCAACCTGTTAGATCCAGCCGCGATTGATCAACACAATGAGCGTGCCGAAGCAGAACAGCATCGCTTATGGTACGTCGCACTGACCCGTGCCAGCCACCGCGTGTATGCCTTACTGCAAGATCAGGAATATAAATCAAATACGGCATTGGCATTTTGGCGTGGCCAAGCAGGTAATCTATTTGAACATCCTGCCAGTGGTGATGAGGAGCTGCTGACTGAAAAGCCGATCCGTTTACAACCAGCCAAGCAGCAAGAGATCATTCAACTGCAAGCTTTGGCTTTTCCTGAACAGCGTTTTTATCCACGTTCCAAAACCAGTTTTAGTGCGTTGGCACAGCATTTGAGTCGCAAAGAGGCAATGGATGCCTTAGCGGTTTTGAGCGAGAAAGTGGGTAGTGCGGATGACGAGATTAATCATCCTGTGCTTGAAGATGTGGAGCTGAGTCAGCCTTTGGCGTGGATTAAACGGCAGTTTCCAATGGGGACGACTGCGGGAACCTTCCTGCACGAAATTTTCGAGCATATTGACTTTCAGGACTCGGGTGACTGGGGACTGGAAATTCATCGTCGTTTTAAAAATGATAGTCCCTTACTGTGGCAAGAGTTATTGGGCAAATATCAAAATGAGTTTGGACAGGATGATGAAACTCAATTGGTGCTGTGGATGCAAGCGTGGTTAGCAGATGTACTAGAAACGCCTTTGCATGCAGGTTTTCAGTTGAAGCAACTGAAAGCCGATGAACACTTGGCTGAGTTTCCTTTTTATTTGTCATTGTCCGATCATGTGCTGGCGATTAAACGCATACAGGCATTGTTTCAAGAGTATGGGATTGATCTGCTCGACTTAAATGAAGCCAATTCTGCTCGTTATCTGACAGGTTCGATAGACTTGGTTTATTTTGATGGTCAGCGTTATCACATTGCCGATTATAAAAGTAACTTCTTAGGGGCGGATCAGCAGAGCTATAATCATGACGCAATCGAATTGAATATGTCACATGCCAGTTATTGGTTGCAGGCGGGTCTGTATTTGGTGGCTTTGCATCGCTATTTAAAAGTGAATTTGCTGGACTATGACATTGAAGAACATCTGGGACAGGCGAGTTATCTTTATTTGAGAGGGATGAATGGGCAGCCCGATCAAGGGGTTTTAAGTTGGCGTGCTAGCCCCGAGTTTATTTTAAGATTAGATGCCATCTTGGGTCATTTTGCTGAGGATACTTCTACTGAAAATCATGTAGGCAAAACTTCTGAATTAAGTGAAATTAGTCACTCATAAACAAAGAATTAAGTTGTGGATAACTTTGAGGATAACCGTGTGGAAAATGTTCATAAAGCCAGTATTGATCAGGCTGTCGTGGTAGACACATGGTTAACGCGTTGGAGTCAGTTTATTCAGCAGTCACCGCTGAGTAAAACAGGGGTCACTGAAGCACGTAGTGAAATGATTCAACAGGTCCTTGAAGCCATGCTACGCGGTGAGAGTTGTGTCTCGGTTGCAGCTGAAGCTGTGACTGCCTTAGATGATTTGGTGATGGATGAACAGCAGGCACAGCAACAAAAAGCGCCGTTTGTTTACGATCAGCAGCAATTATATCTGTATCGTTATTGGGCTTTAGAGCAGTCTTTGGCCGAGCAAGTAGCACGGTTAAAACTGCAAAATTTAACGCAAGTGGATATTTCAGCTTATGCTCATTTACTAGAAGATCCACACCAAAAACAGGCTTTGGCTATGGTGGCCGAGCAGGCGCTCGCGATCATTACAGGTGGTCCGGGCACAGGGAAAACGTATACCTTGGCGCGTATTATTGCAGTGCTCAAACAAAGTCTGCCTGATATTCGTATTGCGATGGCTGCACCGACAGGTAAGGCGGCGCAGCGGATGAAAGAAGCCCTTCAGAACTCTTTTCAGGATGAAAAGTTACAAGACTTAGTTAGTCCAGATTTGAAAAACTTAAACCCTGTGACGCTACATCGCCTTTTGGGGCTTGGGAATACGCAGCAACCGCGTTTTCATAGCAGACAACCTTTACCTTATGATGTGATTGTCGTTGATGAAGCATCAATGCTGGATTTAAATTTGGCACAGATGCTCTTTGCTGCCATGCCGAATCAAGCTCGTTTGATTTTATTGGGAGATGCCGATCAGTTGGCTTCGGTCGATGTCGGCTCTGTACTCGCCGATCTACAACAGGTTCCAGCTTTGGCTGAAAATAGAGTCAATTTGGTCAATAGCCGTCGTTTCAAATCAGATGCACGGATTGGAAAGTTGGCACAATTTATTCAGCAGCAATCTTGTTTTGACTTAATGACGCATCCTGCTGAAAAACAGAGAGTATTGCACACTTTTCAACAGCAAGTGGTACATGCCATGACGTTGAAGGCGGTTGAGTTGGATCAGGTCAAGGTCGATTATTTACAACTCGAATTGTTGCCCGAGCAGGCTTTATCTGCAGAGCAGTTACAACATTATTATGATCTGCTGATGCTCGGCTTTCAGGGCTATGTCGAGGCTTTAAAGCAATATCAGCAAAATTCTAATGAGTTTCTCGTGCCCAAAGTGATTCAACATTTTGATGATTACCGTATTTTAGCCGCCATACGTCACGGCCATTTCGGCTTAAAACAGCTCAATTTGCAAATCGAGCAGCGCCTATTGGAACAATTAAAACAAATCAAACAAGGCGAATGGTACTTGGGCCGTCCGGTGATGATGACCTATAACGACTATCAGTTGGGCTTGTCAAATGGTGATATTGGCCTGTGTTTACAGCGCATCGAGCAAGGCAAGTTGCAGTTTGAGGTGTATTTCCCCAGTCTGGATAAATGGGTGGCTGCGACACGATTACCGAAAAATATTGAAACAGCTTTTGCGCTGACCATTCACAAATCTCAAGGCTCTGAGTTCACCCATACCGCGGTGGTGTTAGATCGGCAGGCTGAAAAATTACTCAGTAAAGAGTTGATTTATACAGCAATTACGAGGGCGAAAAAAGTGGTCAGTCTACTGGTCGATGCCGATGCATTCGTACATGCTATGGTGACTCGAACCGCCCGAGAAAGTGGTCTATCAAGAAAAATTAATCAACAAATTCAATTGTGAAGATTTAATAAACAAATAGGAGCTTTGTACGAAATGGCTTACAGGGATTCAGGAGATTTGCGCATAGAGCTTTGCTGAGGATTTTGAGAAGATGGCTTCACATAAAGAGCTCAACACGGAATGTTGAGTATAATCGCAAAAAGATAATAATAACGTCAGTAGACAGCGAACTTACAGTGAAGTAGGTGAAAGAGGAAACTTACAGCCGCTAAGCCTTGTAGTTTTGGGAGAGACTACAAGGCTTTTTTATATCTGATAAATTGGCAAAATATGACAAAAAATAGCCATTCATTCCTCGAAGCATAAAATACAGTCATAGATTAAATATCAAAGAGATACTGTCTCAGTATTGCATGGCTTATGCTTTTTTAAATTTAGTTCTTATGTGTTTAAGTGACTGTTTTTTATTTATTAAATTTTTACTACTGCATTTTTTAGAGGGGTTTAGGTTGAATAATGGAGAAAATGAGGAGTTTGTGTAAGCAATCGCTTACATGAAGATGAGTGAAATACGACTTTTTTCTTCTGTGTGATGTGGCAAAATCTGTCACATAAGGATGTAAATGATTAAACATGGAATGTTTAATACAAGACGCGGAAAAGCGCATTATTATAATGATAACCAAAACAACAAGAACAAAAATAAAAGAACACTACAGCGCAAAAAAGCCCAAGTTTACTTGGGCTTTTTTTTATGCTCAGACTAAATCTGTTTCACTTCGATCGGTTGCAAATAAGGAGCGACGTTGGTGCTTTAAGATTTTGGGACAATGTTTTGAGATTTGATAAAGCGTTTTCGCTAAAGCCGGTAAGTGGGTCCCGACGACAGATTTTCCTGTGGTTAATAGCGATACACTAATATCACGTTCTGGATCGGCCCAGCAGAGAATATTGGAAAACCCGAGATGTCCAAAGGCTTGCCCAGTCATGGGTCCAAATAACCCAATAGGATTACTCCCTAACATTGGGCCTAAGGCATAACGCATCGGGACTAATAATGTCCGATCTAAACTAACTCCTGACGTGGCCAAGGTCGAGCGAAATACCGTTTGGGCACTCATGATTTGTTTGCCTTGGTATTCGCCACCACTCAAGAGCATTTCAAAGAAACGACCAGCTTGTTCCGCACTGGTATAAATGTTGCCCGCTGGGCAAATCGTGTCCATAAAACGCGCATCATTGGTCACATCGACGGCCAACTGTAAACCACCGCCCAGTACCCGATTAAGATAATGGTCTGTGCCTAAACGTGGATGTAGACCTGTGGCATAGTTTAAAGCGACATCCGCCCGATACTCAGGTTTTAGGCCATAGTTAAAGTAATCTAAGCCCATGGGTTTTTCGATATTTTCGGCAAGAAATTCACGGGCCGTTTGACCTGTTACCCGCTTGATAATTTCCCCTAAAATATAACCTGACGTCACGGCGTGATACGCCAGATGTGTGCCTGAGGCTGAAACGGGTTGTGCAGCATAAAGACGTTCTAAAATTTGATCTTGATTAAACAACAGTTCAGGCGTGACTTTATTGTCAATGCGAGGAATGCCACCACGATGAGCGAGTAAATGGAAAATGGTGGCACGACGTTTACCGTTTACGCCATATTCGGGAATATAGTGGCTAATCGGATCGAGTAAATTCAGATCACCGCGTTCATCCAACATATGAATCAGCATGGCTGTAACGATTTTAGAGGCGGAAAATAAGCAAACTGGGGTATCAGGTGTGCCAATTTTCGCATCTGCCGCTAAACCATCGGGTGAGTTGCCTTGCGCATAACCAATGCTGCGATTTAACAATATTTGTCCCTGACGACGTAAACAGAGGCTGATGAAAGGGTAGTTTCCTGTTTTATATAGGGACTCTACACTGGCCCAAATGCTTTGAATTTGTGCGTCATTCATGCCACCCAAGGTAGCGGAGACCTCATCCTTAGAACGAATCACGTGGTTGAGGTCATGGGGGACATAACAGGTATTGGCAGATAAAATTTTCACAAATTTCTCTCTATTTTTCGTTTTTATTGGATTTGAGTCTGATATTGAAAATCAGAATTGTCATGATTGTGCATGATTTGTGCAAAGCCGTCAGTTGCTGAATTGACTGCGAACATAAAACATTTTTGCAATATAGCGCTAGATCCCTTAAAATAATGCTTTGCTGTAGTGATGCACGGCAGTCAACTTGGTTTTGAAGAATCAATTTGATTTGTATCAAATGTAACTTATAAGCATCTCGGAGAAATCGAATGGCTTTAACAAACGCAGATCGCGCAGAGATCATTGCTAAATTTGCTCGCGCTGAAAACGACACTGGTTCACCAGAAGTTCAAGTAGCTCTTTTAACTGCTCAAATCAATGATTTACAAGGTCACTTCAAAGAGCACAAACACGACCACCATAGCCGTCGCGGTCTTATCCGTATGGTTAACCAACGTCGTAAGCTTCTTGATTACCTTAAAGGTAAAGACGCTACTCGTTACAGCGACTTGATTGCTGCTTTAGGTTTACGTCGTTAATTCGATTAAACTTTTATTTTCGGACTATCGCATTTTGAATGCTTTATTACTGAAAAAGAAAGTCTACCTTGCTTCCGTGAGGTAATGGGGAAGGGGCGAATGTTTCGCTCCTTCTTTGTGTCTTAAAATCATATTTTTAGTCTCTGGTGAGGTCGGCTTCTAAGCTTTGTCATTTATACAGTTGCCTGAAATGGCGATGTGAATGCCAAACCTTAGGGGTCTCCACTAGAATAAAAATCAGGAAAGAAAAATACATGTCTATGTTTAATATTATTCGTAAAGAATTCCAATATGGTCAACACACGGTTGTTTTAGAAACAGGTCGTGTTGCTCGTCAAGCAAACACTGTTGTGATCACCATGGGTGGTGTACAGGTTCTTGTTGCAATCGTTGCTCAACCAAAAGCAAAAGCAGGCCAAGACTTCTTCCCGTTGACTGTTAACTACCAAGAAAAACAATATGCTGCAGGTCGTATCCCAGGTGGTTACGGTAAGCGTGAAGGTCGTCAGTCTGAAGCTGAAACTTTAATTTCACGTCTTATTGACCGTCCAATCCGTCCATTGTTCCCAGAAGGTTTCTACAACGAAATCCAAGTAACAGCGACTGTTATTTCTTCTGATAAAACCATGGAAGGCGATATCGCTGCAATGTTGGGTGCTTCAGCTGCGATGTCTATTGCTGGTGTTCCATTTGCAGGCCCAATCGCAGGCGCACGTGTTGGTTTAATCAACGGTGAATACATCCTTAACCCGACTTTAGAACAGCTTAAAGAATCTGATCTTGACCTTGTGGTTGCAGGTACTGAAGCTGCTGTATTGATGGTTGAATCTGAAGCGAAAGAACTTTCTGAAGACCAAATGTTAGGCGCTGTACTTTTCGGTCATGACGAAATGCAAATCGCAATTCAAGCAATTAAAGAGTTTGCTGCAGCTGCGGGCGCAGTTGAATCTACTTGGGTTGCGCCAGTTAAAAATGAAGAACTTCTTGGTAAATTGAAAGAAGCATTCGAAGCGAAAATCTCTGAAGCATACACAATTGCTGTTAAGCAAGACCGTTATGCAGCATTAGATGCGCTTCATGCTGAAGCTGTTGCTCAGTTTGTTCCTGAAGAAGATGAAACTGGTATTGCTGCTGAAGTTGACGAATTATTCGAAGACTTGAAATACCGTACGGTACGTGACAACATCTTGTCTGGTAAACCACGTATTGATGGTCGTGACACGAAAACTGTTCGTGCCATTGATGTTCAAGTGGGCGTATTAGGCCGTGCACACGGTTCTGCATTATTCACACGTGGTGAAACTCAAGCATTGGTAACTACCACTTTAGGTAATACCCGTGATGCGTTGATGGTTGATACCCTAGCCGGTACTAAAACTGACAACTTCATGTTGCACTACAACTTCCCTGCATACTCTGTCGGTGAAACAGGTCGTGAATCTGGTCCTAAGCGTCGTGAAATTGGTCACGGTCGTTTGGCACGTCGTGGTGTTCAAGCAGTTCTTCCTGCGGCTGATCGCTTCCCGTACGTGATTCGTATCGTATCGGACATTACTGAATCAAACGGTTCATCTTCAATGGCTTCTGTATGTGGTGCTTCATTATCACTTATGGATGCAGGTGTTCCATTGAAAGCGCCAGTTGCAGGTATCGCAATGGGTCTAGTGAAAGAAGGCGAGCGTTTCGCAGTTCTTTCTGACATCTTAGGTGACGAAGATCACTTAGGTGACATGGACTTTAAAGTAGCTGGTTCTGCGAACGGTATTACCGCGCTTCAAATGGATATCAAAATTGAAGGTATCACTGAAGAGATCATGGAAGCGGCATTGAACCAAGCGTATGCAGGCCGTATGCATATCTTGAATGAAATGAACCAAGTGATTTCACGTGCTCGCCCTGAAATTTCAATGCATGCACCGACATTCCAAGTGATCAACATCAACCCAGACAAGATCCGTGACGTGATTGGTAAAGGTGGTGCGACCATCCGTGCCATTACTGAAGAAACCAAAGCTGCAATTGATATTGAAGACAACGGTACTGTTCGTGTATTTGGTGAAACCAAAGCTGCTGCTGCTGCTGCGGTTGCAAAAATCCAAGCACTTACTGCTGAAATTGAACCAGGTACAATTTACGTTGGTAAAGTCATTCGTATCGTTGAATTCGGTGCGTTTGTAAACATTCTTCCAGGTACTGATGGCTTACTTCACATTTCACAAATCTCGAACGAGCGTATTGCAAACGTGGCAGATGTGTTGAAAGAAGGCCAAGAAATTAAGGTACAAGTTGCGGATGTAGACAACCGTGGTCGTATCAAATTGACGATGAAAGATATCGAACAAGTTTAATCTCTTGTCAATTCACATGGTTTTTGCCATGTGAATTGAGTTGTCTTAGAAAAGCCTTGAGCTTGGCCAATTTAAACTTTGGCTTGCTCAGGGCTTTTTTTATGGCATCATGCTGGCTAAGACAGACAATAATAAATGAGATATGCAAAGCTATTATTTCTATCAACATCCCACCGCACAGCATACTTATGTGCAGAAACAGCCGATTGCAGAGCAGGAAGCCGAGTTTATTTGGGTGGAGTGTAGTCGTGACGATGTGGTCAATCGGGCAGAACATTGGCAGCAGGACATTTATGCGGCAACGGGACTGTGGATGAATGAATATCATCTGCGTGACATTCTAAATTTAGAACACCCTTGTGCCTTTGACACTTTGGAAGATTATGACTTGCTGATCTTTCGTAAGCTGATCACACCTGATGATCAAATCAAGCTTGATACGCAAGCGACTGAAAAACATGAACGGGTCTTTGGTCTGGCGACGACCCCGATTAGCTTTATGCTCACGCCGCAAGTTTTGATTACGGTTAGAGAGCAGGGCAATAAAGAAGTTGAAAGCTATATTCAGCGTATGGAAACGGTACTGAGCCGTCCGATTGAAGAACATAATAAGCCACGAAAATTACCTGCAACACCTTTAGATTTGACCTTGAGACTGCTCAATAACATGGTGGATGGTTATCTTGATTTACGTGTTCCGCTGACGCGTCGAGTGGAGTTTTGGCAGCAAGAGCTTTTACAAGGCCATCGCCGTTTTACCAAGTGGCATCAATTGTTGCAAGAGAATATGGCTTTCCAACAAGTGGAAAATTTGTGCGAAGAACAAATCGAGACTTTGCAGGAATTACGCGATGAAATTGTCGATAATTATTCGCACTTGAAAGGGAAAAAACGTAGTGAAAAACAAGACATCATGCTGGTACGTGTCGATGATTTAACCAGTCATATTGAACGTATTCAAAAGCATACCATTCGCTTGAGAAATGCAGTGCAAGCAGCTATCGATCTACATTTTTCAGCCATTGCCAATCAAACCAATGAAAACATGCGGATTTTAGCCATTATTACCGCGATTTTTGCGCCGCTAACCTTGTTGACAGGGGTGTATGGTATGAACTTTGAGTTTATTCCTGGACTGAAGTCTCCAACAGGGTTTTGGATCATGTTAGGTATCATGTTAATGACGACATTGATTCTGCTGTATTATTTTTATCGACGTCATTTGGTCGGGCGTGGCGAAAAAAGTGTCATTGATATGTTGGCACAGCAGCATGCGGATCAACATATGAATTTGTTTTGGTTTATCGATTATGAGCCGATCAAGCAAACCGTGAAGGGCACCATCAAAGATTTAGAGAAAATCACCAAATTAAAATAATTCGGTGATTTTCCGCATAGACCATTAAAGCCAATGGGCTTTAAGGTATTTCTTTATATGCTGACGCTATCCTTGTTCAATTTATTATTCGGATATGTGGGCGTCGCAGGGAGATTTAATTTAAGAGGTTTTTAACTGGGCTCCTTTTAAAATCCGGTAAAGCTGATCTTTAATGAACAACTTTTTGCGTTTGAGGGGCTCAATCTCTCCACGATGAATCCTGACAGGGTCTTGTTCGAGTAAACAAATTTCCTGATCGAGAGCTTCATGGTCGTCAAACATTTTAGAAAAATGCGGATTGTCTTCTCTAAGCTGTTGAATCATGTCTCGGTATTCAGGAAACATGAGCTTAGTCTTTTTATTACAAACTTTGAGTTTCATGGTTGCCGTCTAATCCTCTTATTCAAAAATAAAAAAAGAAAGAAAGGCATGCGCCCATCTTTCTTTATAGAACTAGTGTTGATTTGGTTTAACTGGGTCAGTGAGATGTAAATGTTTTACTTCACGACGAAGTTTTTGAACTTCCTCAATCAAATCTAGCATCATTGCGACTGCAGTAAAGCTGGCATCAAAGTCACGTTGTAAGCGATAGGCTCGCCGCGCACGTGAGACATCATCACCAAAAAATTGGTGAATGCGGTTATCGGGTCGGTTAGGCAGAATGTCATATTCCAACAGCTGTAAAACCCATTCAGGACTTTGTCCGCAGGCTTCAGCAAAATGCTTTAAATCAAAGCTATGTTGTTCATCAACAATTTCAGCATATCGACATCCGTCTAAAATAATTTCACGATATTGAATAGTCGTCATAATTTTCTCCTTAAGACTGACGCGGTTTAAAGTGAGGGAAGGCTTCAGCAAAGGCTTGGTAGGCTTGCTGTTCTTGCTCACTCTGCGCAGGAGGTTGAACAATGTTTAAAATTAAATATAAATGTCCTGCCGTTTTGGCTGGAATCCCCTGATCTTTTAAACGGAGTTGCTGCCCCGTTTTGGCATTTTTCGGAATTTGAATTTGCAATGTCCGACCATTGGGTAGCGCGGCGGTGATGCTTTGCCCCAAAGCGGCTTCCCAAGGACTGATATTCAGTTGGTGATAGACATCAACTCCTTCAACGCGTGTGGTCTCCGTATCTTTGTAATAAATTTCGATATATAGGTCGCCATTTTCACCACCCTGAATACCTGACTGTCCTTGACCACTTAAGCGAATTTGTTGCCCTTCTTTCATGCCTTTGGGAATTTTAACTTCCAGCGTTTTGCGCTGAATTTCCGCTTCACCATAGGCATTTAAAGTGGGAATCTGTAAGGTAATGGTTTGGGTGGTACCGTGGAATCCAACCTCAAGATCGACCTCTAAACGCGCATGTTGGTCTTCGCCTTTATGGCGAGTGCTATTTTGGCGTTGATATTGATAGTTTGATCCTCCAAAACCTGAACCAAAACGGCCAAATAAGTCTTCAAATCCTGAAAAATCATGTGCCTGTTGTCCACCTTGGGCATTCCTAAATGCCTCTTCAAAACCGCCAAAGCCTGCATTGGGGTTGAATTGGTGTGCGCCTTGCGGATGATCGAGTTCAAAGTCATATTCTGCTTTTTTCGTTTCATCACTTAAGGTGTCATAGGCGACATTCAATTCTTGCATACGTGCTTCAGCATCAGGCTCCTTACTGACATCGGGATGATACTTACGTGCCAATTTTCGATAGGCTTTTTTAATTTGTTCGGCGGTCGCATCTCGCGTTAAACCGAGTATTTCATAATGGTTCTTCGGCATAAATAAGATTAAATAAATTGATTAAGTTTGAATCATTATTCAGCCTTTCAGCAGATTTCAACAGTAAAGATATGTTCCTTATTGTTTCAAAACATGACAAGAAAAAAGCCCCGATGAAAGGGGCTTTGATGGATGAGGGATACTTAGTATTTGACCCATGTGATGTTGCGCCCACCGCCATTTTCGGTCGACGTTCCTCGAATTCGTAAGTGCTTACCATTGTTGCTGAGTCGTGCATATGCGTCATAACGTAGCCCTGTGAAAGGGTCGAGGAACTGTCCATGGCTATAGGTCGAATCTTTGGCATTGTCTAACTGCAAATGGCTGAGCGTTGTCATGCCGACGATGGGTTGATTTTTATTGACCCCATCACACTTGCTACAGTTTTCTATTTTTACTGCACCTGGAATTTCACGCGTATTTACGATGACTGCTTTATAGCTATTGTTTTTGTCTTTTTCAATCATGACGTCACTGAGAGAGTATCCTGTTTTATCATCGATAGTTTTCCATTTGCCGACCAAGGGATCGGTGGCTGCAAAACTGGAGAAGGCGCATAAACTGCTGAGTACGAAAAGACTGCAAGAAAATTTCATGATGATAAAACCCCAATGGAAGAGAAAAATAAAGACATATAAAAATTATGGGTTTATTTATAACGAAATTTAAGCGGTGTGACCAGTGAAATATCTATGAATAAAAGTGATGAATCATTTGAATTATCTTGTTTTTATGAGAACAAAGGCATAAAAAAAGAGCAATTTAGTTGCTCTTTTTTTATTGCACATGACGCGCTTAGCTTAAGTGTTCACCAAATAAACCCAAGGCTTCTTCTGCACTAAAGCTATATTGCGTGTTACAGAACTGGCAGTCCATGGTAATCGGGTTTTGATGTTCTAGCGTTTCACGAACGGCTTCAGCGCCAATTTGTTCAAGCGCTTGAGCACAACGTTCTTTAGAACAGGTACAGCCAAATTTCAGTACTTCAACTTCAGGTAAGCGTACTTCTTCTTCGTTGTATAAACGGTAAAGAATTTCACTGGACTCTAAATCGGTTAACTCTTCGATTTTGAGCGTTTCAGTCAACATGGTCAGACGTGGCCATAAGTCTTGGTCGACACGTTCTTGTTCTTCTTCACTGTTACGTGGTAACAGCTGAATGAGTAAACCACCAGCACGCTGGGATGAACTGGCCAAAACGATACGCGTTGGAATTTGGGCAGACAGGTCATAGTACTGCATTAAACAACCTGCAAGATTTGGCTTGTCTAAAGCCACAATCCCTTGATAACGCTCACCAAATTCGGGCTCAATATTAATAAATAGTACAGGGCTAATGAGGGTGCTCAATACCGTACTGCTGCTGTCGGCAGCATTAAAGCGTGGATCTGCTTCATAATCCGCCAAGGCACGTACTTCACCAAGGTGATTACATTCAGCCATGGCCCATTTGAAACTACCTGAAGCCTGAATTTGTAAACTAATACGGCCTTTAATTTTTAAAGTACTGGCAAGTAATGCCGTGGCACTGAGCATTTCACCTAACAGCACTTGGACTGCAGGTGCATAATCACGCTGCGCCAAGATGGTTTGTAGGGTTTCTTCTAGATGAACCACTTCACCACGAACAGGACTATCTTCAATATAAAAGCGTTGACGCAAATCAGACATAAATTTCTCCAATATCCTGTCTTAATGGTGACGATATTGTAAAACACAAGTCATTTTACTTCATCCCGTGTTACATCTATTCGGTCATGTTGTAACTCACGTTGTAGGTCAACACCCACAGGGCTTTGGCGTAATTGGGTATCACTTTCAAATAAGTGTTCTAATTCGGCCAGAGCATTCCGATGTGTTTCATACACCTTCTGTTCATCGTTATAAATACTTTGCTGCTGCGCGAGCAGTTTTTCATCATAATCTCGAAATAACTCAATGCTCTTATAGGCATCTTGTTCTGCAATTCCGAGATTACGCAGGGCAAAATAGGCCATCCCTAAAGACGATAAATAGGTTTCACGCCAAATATGTTCCACTCCTAAGTCACGTAACAAATGCACATGATGTCGGTCACGGGCACGGACCAGCAAGTTTAAATCTGGATAATTGAGTCGGATATGGCGTGCCACATTCATGGAGTCTTCAATATCATCGATGGCTAATACAAACACTTTGGCATGTTCGATACCGGCTGCACGCAGGATATCGGGTTGAGTGGCATCACCATAGTAGAGTTTGCCGCCATAGTTGCGAACGAAATCGACCTTGTCGATATTGCTGTCAATCGCCGTGAAGGTTTGGTGCTGTAAGTGAACCAGTCGTGCCACAATTTGTCCGACACGGCCAAAGCCAGCAATGATCATCGGGTTATGCTGTTCAGGAATCTCATCATAGACAGGTGTAGTTTCTTTCTCGAATAGAGGCACCACCCACGAACTCATCAGCCAGTATAGAATAGGCGTCAGAATCATCGACAACGTCACGATCAAATTGATCGGCTCTAAAATGGCTTGCGTAATCACGTGTTCACTCATGGCAACATTGAGCACCACAAAAGCAAATTCACCGCCTTGTGCCAAACAGGTTGCCAGCATCAAACTATTTCGCCATGAAAACTCGAAGTAGCGAGCGATGGCTGTTAAGGCCAGCAGTTTGACCAACATCAGCAATAACGCACCGCCAACAATCAGACTTGGGCTTTCCCACAGCAGCGAAACTTGCGTGCTCATCCCGACGGTCATGAAAAATAGACCGAGAAGTAGACCTTTAAATGGTGCAATACTGGCTTCCAGTTCATGACGGAATTCAGAGTCAGCAAGTAACACTCCAGTTAAAAATGCGCCCAAGGTGGTACTGATACCTAAGACATCCATCAGCGCGACCACGCCTAAGACAATAAACAAACCGACTGCGGTAATCAGTTCATGTGCGCCACTTTTGGCCACAAAGCGGAAAAAAGGGCGCATGAGATAGCGGCTAAATAAAAACAAGCCTGTAAAGGTAGCAACAATCGCTGCAAAGTAGGCAACGCCATGATGGGTTGAGTTTGTTCCCGCAAGCAGGGGGATAATCGCAATCAGCGGAATCGCGGCAATATCTTGAAAGAGTAAAATAGAAAAAGACTGCTGACCAAAAGTGGTATTGAGCTGCTGTTTTTCGCTTAAAAGCTGTAGCACAAAAGCGGTAGAAGAAAGGGCAAGGGCAAAACCAATCACAACACTGGCCGCAATCTGCTGTTGCAGGGCAAAAAAGACGATGCACGCCAGTAGCACGCCGCAGAGTGTTACTTGTAAACTGCCCATCACAAAAATGGATTTACGCATTTCCCATAAGCGTTGTGGGCGAAGTTCGAGTCCAATAATGAACATCAAGAAAATCACGCCATATTCAGCGAGTTTATGAATGTCTTCAGGGTCATGGACGACATTGAATACACTGGGACCGAGTAAGATGCCTGTAAATAAATAGCCGAGTACCGTGGCAATCCCCAGCCGTTTAGCCAACGGAACGATCATCAGTGCCGCAGCCAAAAAGAGGGTGATTTGAAGCAGTAGAGACATTGCCCTGTCCTAAATTTTTTTCTTTATGTTGGAAGTTTAAGGGAGAACGCGACTCAGGTCTAAACCTTATTCATGTCAAGCCTTAACTTAACTCTTGTGGATCAATATCAAGGCTCAATTTCATACCATGCGGTTTGTTATGCCAGACATTTTGCCACCACTGACGAATGTAAAAATGCATCCGCGCACGGTCTTTGGACAGTAGTACCATATGCGCTTGATAGCGGCCTGCTTTACGTTCCATCGGCGCAGGAATTGGCCCCCAAATATCAATACTGTTTTCTGAGGCTTGGCGCAATGCTTGTGCATGCTCTTGTAAAAAGCTTTGGTTCAGTTCTTGGTCTTTGGATTCACAGCGCAATAAAGCCGCATAGCGATAAGGTGGCATCCATGCAGCTTTACGTTCTTTCAACGTTTGCTTGGCAAAGCTGCGATAGCCCGATTCTAGCAGGGTATTCAGCAAAGGGTGGTCTGGACGTAAAGTTTGTAAATACACTTCGCCTTTTTTCTCACCGCGCCCAGCACGTCCCGCAACTTGGATGATGAGCTGTGCAGTACGTTCTGTGGCACGAAAGTCAACACTGAGTAAGCCTGAGTCAATGTCTAAAATCGCCACCAAAGTCACATAAGGAAAGTGATGTCCTTTGGCCAGCATTTGAGTACCGAGCAAAATGATGGGTTCACTTTTCTGAATCTTGTTATAGATTTTTTGCCAACTACCGACCCGACTGGTCGAGTCACGATCCACCCGAATTACATCAAAGTTGGGGAACAGTGCTTGTAGGTTTTCTTCAACTTTTGCGGTGCCTAAACCAATTGGTTTCAGTTCGCTATGCTGACATTGCGGGCAGTGTTCAGGCATGCGGTGGATGGTGCCGCAGTGGTGACAGTGCAAATGCTGGTAGGGCTGTCGATGCACGGTAAAATTGGCATCGCAATGTGGGCACTTCGCCTGCCAGCCACAACTTTCACAAATCAACACAGGCGCATAGCCGCGACGGTTTAAGAAAATCAGCACCTGTTCTTTTTTGTCTAAGCGCTTTTGTACTTCATGAATCAGCTGTTGGCTGATGCCATTTTGTTTCTGTGCCACTTTCAGATCGATCACATGCATTTTCGGCATCACGGCCACACCTGCACGTTGGTCCAACTCCAAACGGGTCATTTTACCTTGTTCAACCAATGCATAACTGTCGATACTTGGCGTTGCAGAACCGAGGATAATCGGACAGTTTTCTAAGTGTGCACGGTATAAAGCCACATCACGAGCATGGTAGCGAAAGCCTTCTTGTTGCTTGAAAGATAGATCATGCTCTTCATCTAAGACAATCAAACCCAAATGCGGAAGGGGCGTATAGATGGCAGAACGTGTGCCAATCACAATTGAGGCTTTGCCCGTTTGCGCACTTTGCCAGGCTTGAAGGCGCTTAGAATCATTTAAACCTGAATGTAGTAGCGCAATATGACAGTGAAAACGTGACTGAAAACGGCTCACTGTTTGTGGGGTGAGACCAATTTCAGGCACTAATACCAAGACCTGTTTGCCTTGTTTTAAAATCTCTTGCATGACTTGTAAATAGACTTCAGTTTTCCCACTACCGGTTAAACCATCCAGTAAGAAAGCATGGTAGCTATGACGAGCTTTGAGAATGTTTTGAATGGCACGCTTTTGTTCATCATTGGGCGTGAGGGGCATTTGCGCCAGTGTCATAACTTGCGGTTTAAAGTCTTGAGCTTCAAGTATGCACTGGGTGATTTGCTTTTTTTCTAAGGCTTTTAAGGTCGCCGTTTCAATGCCAGCCAAATTTAGAATGTTTTCAGACGTTCCTGTGGGATGCAGCTTTAAAATTTTATAGGCATCTTGTTGTTTTTCAGAACGCTTCAATTTGTCTTCGGCATGATCATCAATCAGCTTCCACATCCGCGCCAGTAAATTATAGGGTTTACCTTGGCGTAAAAAGCTGGGTAAAGCAGCATGCATCACTTCCCCAATCGGAAATTGGTAATATTGCGCTGACCATGTCAATAAACTTAAAACTTTAGCATCTAGAATAGCGTTGTCATCGAGCAACTCAGTTATGGCTTTAAGTTTAAAACCTAAATCGAGTGGTTTCTCATCAGTGAGTTTCTCAACAATGACACCGACCACATTTTGGCGACCAAATGAGACAGCCACACGTGCACCCACTTCAGCTTGGTGGTATTGTTCAGCCGTTAAACTATAGTCAAAACAGTCATATAGGTAAACGGGAACAGCCACACGAATACGGTAGCTTGGTGTTGTGGAAAGTGTATTTTCTGGCATAAAAAGCTCAAAATGTCCTGATGAAATTGTCGTTGTGCGATGAATGAGTTGTGTTAGAGTGATGACATAATTTATAACTTAGAATATGAATGATTTTGGTGCCGACATGCAACAGCGCCAAATGACTAAATGGACAATTAGAAAGCGTAAACATGCCAGCATATCAATTTACCGCACTCGATGCCGCAGGAAAGCAGCAAAAAGGCGTGCTCGAAGGGGATTCAGCACGTCAAATTCGGCAACAACTTCGTGATAAAGCGCTGATTCCAGTCTCGGTTGATCCTGTTGAACAAAAAGATAAGCACAGCAGTAAAACATGGTTTCAAAAACAAATTACCGCCTATGATTTGGCTTTATTGACACGTCAACTTTCTGTACTTGTGGCGGCGGCTATTCCGTTGGAAGAAGCCATTCGTGCGGTCGGAAAGCAGTCAGAAAAAGCACATGTACAAAATCTATTGATGTCAGTCCGTTCTAAAGTATTGGAAGGTCACTCGTTGGCGCAGGGTTTACAGCAATCGGGACGTTTTCCAGAGTTGTACATTGCTACGATTGCCGCTGGCGAGCGTTCAGGACATTTAGACTTAATTTTAGATCAGCTGGCAGACTACACCGAAAATCGCTTTGCAATGCAGAAGAAAATCCAAGGCGCGATGATTTATCCGATTATTTTAATGCTGATGTCTTTTGCCATCGTGATGGGACTTATGACCTATGTGGTGCCCGACATTGTCAAAACCTTTGACCAAAGCAAAGATGCCTTGCCATGGATTACTGTTGCCTTGATGAAAGCCAGTGATTTTATTCGAGTGGCATGGCCATTTTTATTGGTGGGCAGTGTACTGGGCATCGGCTTATTACTGCGATTTTTAAGAACTACAGCAGGGCATTATGCCTTTGATCGTTTAACGCTCAAACTGCCATTATTCGGTAAACTTTCACGTGGTATAAATGCCGCACGCTTTGCCAGTACCTTATCGATTTTGACCCAGTCAGGTGTGCCCTTGGTGGATGCGTTAAAAATTGGCGCGGCGGTGAGTAATAACTGGGTGATTCGCGATGCGGTCAATCATGCCGCAGAAAAAGTGACTGAAGGTGGAAACCTTGCGACCCAGCTGGAGCGCAGTGGTTATTTCCCACCGATGATGGTACAAATGATTAAAAGTGGTGAAACGTCGGGTGAATTGGATCGGATGTTGGAGCGCGCATCGACCATGCAAGACCGAGAGGTGACAACGCTCATATCGACCTTGCTGGCTTTACTTGAGCCACTGATGTTGGTTCTGATGGCAAGCATTGTCTTGGTGATAGTAATCGCAGTGATGCTGCCGATCGTCAACATGAACAACATGATTTAATTTTAAAAATATAAGATGGAAGAGAAAATTCACATGCAATCAAAAATCTATAGACGCCAAGCTTCAGGCTTTACCTTAATTGAAGTCATGGTGGTGATTGTTATTTTAGGTGTGTTGGCAGCCTTAATTGTACCCAATGTGATGGGACGTGGTGAAAAAGCTAAAGTGGATACCACTGTCATTACCCTCAAGGGTGTTGCTGCGGCATTGGATCAATATAAATTGGACAATGGTAAATATCCTTCGATGCAAGAGGGTGGACTCGACGCTTTGGTGAATAAGCCTGAGTCTGCAAAAAATTGGTTACCAGGCGGTTATGTGAAAGGTGGATATCCGAAAGATAGTTGGGACAATGACATTCAATATGTTACACCTGGGAGCGATGGACGACCATTTGATTTATATTCTTTTGGTGCGGATGGTCAACAAGGTGGTGAAGAAACCGATGCTGATATTCAGTATCAACCTTAATTGAGAATTATTATATATTGGGTTTAATTGAATATATCATTACAGTGCATAGGTTATGTCAATGTGGACTGTAATGATAATACATCTTAATTTAAAATTAATATCTAAGATTATGATTTTAAAATATTAAATATAATAAGTATCAGCTGAGATTTATAATAAGAATTATTCCCATATTTATTGATTACAAATAATGTAAATTATGGATAAAAATAGGCTTTTTATTTATTTAAATCCTTGCATAATGTTCTCAATGGCAACTAATTTTCCTGAGGAGAATAGAATGAAAGCATTAACCTTGTTGGATGAAATGAGCCAATTCCATTGGTCGATGCTCAAGTCTGTTCTTTTGATTTTGAGTATGCTTCCTATCGCTCAAGGTGTTTTAAGTGTGTGGCAGTCGACTGAAGGCAGCAGCCAAATTATGGTGGGTTTCTTTGCAATCAGTCTGTTTAGCACATGGGCGGTTTTGAGCTTTTGGTCTGCGTTAAAAGCAACCGTACTCACACTCGATCAAGTACAGATTACAGCATTAGAACAAAAAGTGGTCATGTTCTACCGTTATACCCCGATGCTCTTTTTAGCTGGTATGGTGTCCTATTTGGTCAGTCAAATTTAATACTGACATTTATAGTTGTGATAAAAAAACCGAGCAAGTACGCTCGGTTTTTTTATTGCATCATGAAGAATGGCGGAAAGATAGGATCGCTTGTCTGTTTCGTTGTATATGATGCTAGTGTTCGCTCCTTATACTGTAGAAAATATAAATATAGAGTGAAATATGGAACAGATTGATTGGGCAGATTTTTTAAAAGTCGAGCTCCGAGTCGGGCGAATTATTCAGGCCGAAGTTTTTGAGCAGGCACGTAAGCCCGCTTATATTTTACATGTCGATTTTGGCCATGAAATTGGCATTAAGAAATCGAGTGCGCAGATTACTGAGCGTTATCAACCTGAACTGTTATTGGGTAAATTGGTGGTGGCAGTGGTTAACTTTCCAAACAAACAAATTGGTCCTATCCAGTCTGAGTGCTTAGTGACTGGCTTTCATGATTCAGACGCAGGCGTGGTGCTGTGTGTACCTGATACAGAGGTTCCAGTAGGCACCAAGTTACTATAACTGAAAAAGAAAAACCCAAGCTCAGCTTGGGTTTTTCTTTAGAAAAGTCTGATTTAACAATAGCAACTATCGACGAGACTTAAACGATACATCGACTTTATGTGGACGATAGATCCAGCCCAAGATCAGTAAAAAGACTGAAAAACCTAAAATTGGCCAGTCACTTAAACGGGTATATAGCGTTTGACCTTGCATAGCAGGCAGTTCGCCGCGAAGCACGGTTGCCACATCTTGCGGAGCACGTTTTACGATATGCCCTTGATGGTCAATAAATGCGGTTACGCCTGTATTGGTGGCACGGATAAACCAGCGTCCATTTTCTTTGGCACGCATTTGTACCATCTGTAAATGCTGTAAAGGGCCTGCGGTTCCTGTAAACCATGCATCGTTGGAAACTGTCACCAAGAAATCACTTTGGCTGGCATTACGACGTGTCAAGTTCGGATAAGCCACTTCATAGCAAATGGCCGCGCCTAAGTGCTGCTGATGAATAGAAAGCGGTTGTTGCTGTTGTTCGCCACGTGAAAAACCACTCATCGACGGATCATTCTGCATGGCAGGCAACACCCATTTCAGTAAACCGGATAGTGGAATATATTCACCAAAAGGCACTAAACGTTGCTTTTTATAGAGTCCTTCGGCTTCAGCACCATTGGCCATAATGCTGTTGTAGTACAGTGGTCGACCTGCCGTTTCAGAGCCTGAAATATCCCAGTATGGAATACCGGTGACCCACGCCGTGTTGGTTTTCTTGGCCTGTGCTGTCATTGCAGCTAAAAAGGGTTCGATATCACTTTGGAACATCGGAATAGAGGATTCAGGCCAAACAATGAGGTCTCGTCCCCATTCTGTTTTGGTTAAATCAGCATAGATTCCAAGTGTTTTTAGTTGATACTCAGTGAGCCATTTTAAGTCTTGTGGGATATTGCCTTGAATTAAAGAAACCGATAATGGCTGCGTATTTTTTGCGGAGACGAATTCAATTTTTGATGCGCCCCATGCACCAAGTACCAATAAGGCAGAAGGAATGACCCAAAAGACGCGGCGGTTTAAAACTTCGACCAGTGCGCAGGCCAACACCAAGACTACAAACGACACCCCGAAGATACCAAATAATGGCGCATAACCATCCAGTAAGCGTTCGGTAAAGGCATAGCCTGCAAACAGCCATGGGAAGCCTGTGAAGACCCAGGTTTTTGCCCATTCAAAAAGCACCCAAAGCGGAGCGAAGGTTAGTGGCGTTTCAGGGAAAAAGCGGCGGTAAATAAAGCTTTGAACTGCCGTGAATAAACCCATGACCAAGGCCATAATACCGATCATACCCACACTTAAGGCACTCTTGGTATCGCCATAGACATGGATGGAAGTGTAGAGCCAAAAAGCCCCCACGAACCATAGGCCAAAACCATAGGCCCAACCAATGCCAAAGGCCTGTTTTGCACTGCGCCTGCGTAAAGTGGTATAGAGCAGTGCAGGGGATAATATTGCCAACCACCAATAATGATAAGGGGCGAGTGCAAAACTAAAGACCGCCCCTGAAAATAAGGCAATTAAAAGTGGATAAATTAAAGGTAACTGTTTTTGTTGTGGATTGGGGGTTAACAGTTTGTCAAAGTAAGCTCTCATTTACGAACGGCTCGAATCAGATGAATAGAACGTGCATCTGCTTCTACAATGGTAAATTCCCAATTTTCAAGATCAATCACCTGACCTTGCAAATCACTCACTAAACCAATTTCTTGAAGCAATAAACCGCCCACAGTTTCAACCTCATCATCAGAAAAGTTTGCATCTAAAAGATTGTTAAAGTGTTCGATTGGTGTAAGTGCTTGAACCAGCCACGTATTTGCGGTCGTTGGGTCATTATCGGGAATAATATATTCAGCTTCCTCATCGATCTTGTCGTGTTCATCTTCAATTTCACCGACGATCTCTTCCAAAATATCTTCTAACGTCACTAAACCTGAGGTCGTGCCATATTCATCAATCACCACCGCAATGTGTGTTTGGGTATTTTTCAACATGCGAAGCACTTGGTCTGAGCGTGCGCTTTCAGGTACATATAAAGGTTGACGCATCAGCGCACGTATATCCACTTTATTGTTTGGTTCAGTCAAAAAAGGCAATAAGTCTTTGGCCAATAAAATGCCAACGACATTGTCTGGTTGATCTGATGAAAAGACAGGGAAACGTGAATGTGCTGACTCAACCAGAGTATGCAAAATGTCGAGTAACTCATCATCTTCTTGTAGGCTGATCATCGATGTACGCGGTGTCATGACCTCGCGGACTTTGGTTGCTGGAAGATCTAATACGCCTTCTAACATCGCAACAGTGTCGGGTTCTAAAAAACGACGTGAATCTTGAACTAACTTTAACAGTTCATCGCGAGTTTCTGGCGCGGTACCTAACCATTTGCGTAAGCCACGCATTCCCCACGACGGGCCTGATTCCTCGTGCATGATCTTTCCTAAAGACGCTTAATATCTAAAAAACTTAATTTTATCATACCGTAGAAAACACAGTTGTCTATTGTAATTAAGCAAGGATTGCATGAATGATTAGATCAATACTTTTAAATACGAGGTTCATCTGCCATCAAACTATGCAAACAGATATGCGAAATGGGCAGTTGTGTTAAAATTGGCAAGTTTTTAAATTTTTGAGTTTATATATGTCTGATTTGGAAGTGAGCCCAAGCATCCAATTAAACACCCGTGGTTTACGCTGTCCTGAGCCTGTGATGATGTTGCATCAAGCCATTCGCAAGTCTAAATCGGGAGATGTAGTGGAGGTGTTTGCAACGGACAATTCAACTTCATGGGATATTCCGAAATTTTGTATGCATCTTGGGCATGAACTTTTGCTGCAAGAAGAGCGCTTAGACGAAAACGGCAATAAAGAATTTCATTATTTGGTTAAAAAGGGTTAAATCCTATTTTCCATAAAAATGCTCCGTAGCTGCTCGGGGCATTTTGTTGTTTACATAATAAGAATAAAACTCTGCTCATTTGTCGGATTGATCTGGCTATAATGGCGCCTAATTTATGATCGCTGTTTGCGATCGACTATGACTGAAACTTACTTTTTAAAAATATAGACGATGATAAATACAATCACTCAAGTGTTTGAGCAATTGGGGTTAAGTGCACAAAAACGTGTCATTCATGCACAATTTTCACATGCTGCATTAAATCATGACATCTTTTTACAGCATATTGAAGGCACCCATGCATTAAACCAAGGTTTAAATGTTGAATTGATCTGCCTCTCAACCAATGCCCTGATTCCACTGAAACAATTTATCGGAGTGCAAGTCGCGGTCGATCAGGTCACAGATCAAGGCACATTATTTCGCAGCACAGGGATCATTACTCACGCCGAACAAGGACAAAGTGATGGTGCACTGACCCTGTATAAACTTCGCTTAGAAGATGCAACCGCACTTTGGCATAAACGTCGCAATAGCCGAGTGTTTATGAATAAAAGTGTGCGAGATGTCAGTGAAATACTCTTTAAGGAATGGCAGAGTAAAAGTCCGCTATTTGCTGCAAGCCTCAGTCTTGACCTTTCTGGTTTAGATACAGAGACCGATGTTCGTCCCTTCATCATGCAGTCAAATGAAACCGATTATGACTTTCTAACACGGCTCTGGCGCAGTGAAGGCATCAACTGGCTGATTGATGAAGCTGAACTCTATGTGCCTCATACTCGTCATCCGATTCAAGCCCAAAAACTTAGACTCTTGGATGACAACAGTCAGTTTCAAGTCTTAAAGCGTCGACAGATTCGTTTTCATCGTTCTAGTGCTACCGAACAACAGGATAGCATCATCAGTCTGAGTGCACAGCGCAGCCTGCAACCCACTGCAGTCCATATCCAACGTTGGCAAGCCGACCACCTGAGTCAAGAAGAAGGCGCAGGTTCAGTCCAAAGCCAACATCAACACAGTACACAACAAGACAATGCTAGCCTCAGTTTAGAACAAGCGTGGCATGTTAGCCCTGCATGGATGCAAGATTTAAATGGAGAAGATCAGGCGACCACAGCATCAAACAGCCAAATTGAAAAACTCAATCAAACCCTGAGTAATGTCTACAACCAACAGGCGAAACAATTCACTGCACAGAGCACCGTACGTGATGCCCAAGTGGGGTATTGGTTTGAGTTACATGAACATCCTGAACTTGATCAACACAGTGATGCAGACAAAGAATTTCTGATCACGACCAAGACTTTCTATAATCAAAACAACTTGCCTAAAGATCTGAGTGAGCAAATTCAGCATTTACTGAAACAAAGCCAATGGTCACTTAAAACCAGCACAGTGCCAAGCGAACGCCAAGCCAACCACTTGAGTTTACAGCGTCGTCACATCACGACCGTTCCAGCTTATAACCCGATAGCGCACCGACCAGCCACACACCCACAGCGTGCCAAAGTCGTGGGACCAAGTGGCGAAGAAATTTATGTGGATGAATGGGGGCGGATCAAAGTTCGCTTCCTCTTTACCCGCAACGATGACCACAGCCATGACGGCGGTGCAGGCGCCAATGACAATGATACAGACTCGGCATGGGTTGATGTCTTGACCCCATGGGCGGGTGAGGGCTATGGCGCACGCTTTTTACCGCGCATTGGTGAAATCGTGGTGATTGATTTCTTTGATGGCAATCTCGACCGTCCCTTTGTGGTTGGACGGATTCATGAAGCGCAGCGCAGCCCAACGAAATTTGATCAGAAAGGGCAATTGCCAGAGACCAAGAAACTAGCTGGGATTCGCTCTAAAGAAATAGGGGGTGAAGGCTATAACCAACTCCGCTTCGATGACACCACGGGTCAAATTTCGACTCAACTACAAAGTAGTCATGGGGCAACTCAGTTGAACCTCGGTAACCTCAGCCACCCGAAAGAAGCGGAGAGAAGTGAAGGGCGAGGAGAAGGCTTCGAGCTTCGAACTGATCAATGGGGCGCGATTCGAGCAGGTGACGGTTTACTGCTCAGTAGCCATAAACAAGATCAAGCTGCAGGTACACATCTGAATGCTCAACCTGCCAAACAACAACTTGAAGGGACTTTAAACAATAGCCAAGCGTTAAGTGAAGTGGCGAAGAATCAACAGACGGATCCGCTTGAAGTTTTAGAAAACTTAAAAGGCTTCTTAGAACAGATTGAACAACAAGATCAAAACAAGGCAGATGCATTTAAACAAGCCATCATGATTCTCTCTGCACCAAACTCCATAGCTGTGAGCAGCAATGAAGATCTGTATCTCTCAGCTGATGGTCAAATCAGCCAAAGTGCAGGGGAGAGTATTAACCTTTCTACGCAGAAATCATTGATTGCGCATGCCAGTGAGAAAATAAGTCTCTTTGCAGCACAAGACGGGCTAAGAGCCTATGCAGGCAAGGGCAAGGTTGAAATCCAAGCGCAAGGTGATGAACTCGATGTCATTGCGCGGAAAGGCATTCAGATTATTTCTACGGAAGAGCAAATTGAAATTAAGGCCAATAAGAAAATCGTGCTAACTGCTGGTGGTAGTCAAATTGAGATTAGTGGTGCAGGGGTATTACCGACCACTGCTGGAAAGTTTGAGGTCAAAGCGGGGCAGCATCAGTTTTTGGGTGGGGGTAGAATAGAAGATAGTTTTATGATTTTACCAGATCTTAGAAGTAAAAAATTTCATAGGCGTTTTTTATTTCACGATGAAATTTCTAGTCAGCCATTAAGCTATTACAAATATAGGGTTAAAAATAAAACAACAAATGAAATCCTTCAAGGCATCACTAATATTGATGGTTTAACAGAAATTATAACAACTACGGAAGATACCGATTTAGAAGTGCTAATCGGAAATGATGAAGTTGATGAAATTTTGAAAAAAATAAAGGGAGAGTAGGAGGTGAGTAAGACCATTCGTACAGTTCCTTTTGAAAGTGATCCACAATATCAAGTTCCTATCGGGCTTTATCAGATATCGTTATTAATCGGTAGTTCATATGGTGATGGTGAGCATGAATCCCCTTATGGACATACGGCTGTAGCAATATTTACGGAAAATAAAGATGTACCAGTCATTGTCTATGACTTTGGCAGATATGGTAAGACTTACTCAGAAGAGTTGGGGTTAGGAATCACTTTGAATGGCGCTAGTAGCCCCAGAGGCGAGGGGATTTTAAGATTATGGTGGAGCTTTTCTAGATATATTCAAGGTGAAAATGCTTGTGGCTATGGAACAAGCAAAACAAGAACAACTTATGAGTATATTTATTATGTTCAGCCGCAAAGCGTTCTTAATATTATGAATTTTTTTAAAAAATTAACTGATCAGGGCATTAGGTTAAACACTTCAGATATTAGGACAACATATAAATTGGTTGATCCATATTTTGCTTTAGGACCTAATTGCACTACATTAAGTTTAAATGCAATGAATGTAGGGTTGAGAAATTTTACCAAAAATTCTAGTAAATATATTGATTCAACAAAAGTGCTTGGACGAATGTTGTCAACCGCAATGAAAGCAAAATATCAAGAACCAAATTATTTGTATTTACCTGATAATCTTAAAGATTATCTTGAAAGCCAAGATGTAGCTATTAAGGTAAATGTTAAAAAATTTTATCATTCAAAAAATCAGCCAAAATTACCATCAGAGAGAATGAGAAGATGAAATGCTATTTTTCAAAAAAATATTTAGTTATAGTTTGACCTTTTTATTAGGAACGATTTTATCCTTTTTATTGTTTAATGGAAATTTATTTATGGATAAGAAAGAGATACATGTATTAGAAAAACCTATTTTGGTTAATTCACTTAGTGAAGAATCAGGTCAGGGAGGATATTATGTACTGCCTAAAGGTACAGTATTATATAATGATAGTGATTCTCTAAATACAAGAGTTTTAGTATATTTTAATGTGGTCGGAGATTTGGGTTTGGATTTTAAAGAACAAAATCCGGAAATAAGTAAACAGCCATCAGAGGTAGAGGCAATCGATAGTATGATGCTGCCAGAAATTTTAAAAAAGATAAATTTAAATAAGAATGATATTAAAAGTATTATTGATGAGGATAAAAATGTTCCTGCTAATGTTAAGAATATTCTGTATAAAAAATATAATATTGTTGAGTAGCTTCGCTTTTGTTGGATGTGGCAATGCCCCTTCTATTTTACCAAATGAGTTGCCTGTGGGGCATGTTGACCAAATATACAATGAAAAAATTGAAATTGAGAAAGTTATATTGGTTGATGACTTACTTGTTGATAGCAATATCACTAATGATTCTGGTCTGGTTTTAAATACTGGTGTTGGAGAGCCTCCTTATAGTGATAATACAATTGAAGTTAAAGGGACCCCCATTAAAAATGGAAAATATGAAATTATATTAGAGGGGCAGACTAGAAATGCATATGGTGGTAATATTAATTTTAGAAAAAATATGATTTGATTGTTTTGCAGTAAATAAAATTAAGTGGGTTTTTTAAGTAATATATTTTTGTTTAAATAATCTTAATATGGTTGTTTAAATCAAGTTACTATTAATTATTGGATAAAGGTAAATATGTTTAAATATGAAATTGATTTATATGGTTTTTCTAAAGCCAAGTTATTCAATTAGTGAAGATGAAGCCGTCATGTATATTTATTAATATTTTTTAGTATGCTGTATGAAAATTATTCGATTTTTGGTAATCACATTGTTATCGAGTTTAGCCGCTTGTAATTCGTCATCTGAGACGATGAGCAAACATGAACAAGAAATGAATGAAGCTGATTATGTTATTAGCGTTGTGGCTGGCAACCCTAGTGAAAATTTAATTAATAGTAATGCTAAGTTTTTTCACAATATAGTTTAGGTGCAAGTGTTGGATTTATACGACCAAACTTAAATGTAAATGAAGAAAGTAAACTAAAATTAAATTTAAAATATGGATATGACCACACAGTTTTAGTTTTTAATAATTTAGTTTTTGTCTCAGATGCTAACTATCCAAAACAAGGCGTTACAGATATAGGTTTTGATATTAGTAATATAAAATCTAAAAAAATTAATGAAAAAATAATTTTTTTCTTAAGAGGGAGTTGTAAAGAAATTAAATAAGAATGGCTGGAAAGTCTTTTACTTCGAGTCTGAAACGAGAGTGTTTGGAAAAAAATCATTTGAAGCCAATAATAAAATAGCTAACTATCAAGGGAGTTTGGATGGGTTTTATTTGGATAGTGAGGAAAATATGAAAAAGTTTTTTTACTCTGGGTATCTTGTTAGTATTTTTTTATTTTAGGTTGCAGTCATCAAATAAAGATTGAACCTAATAATTTGCCAGAAATGAAGTATGGCGAAAAATATGATAATAGAATAGAAATTGAGAAGCTAAATATATTTGGTGAACTTGTTATTAAAATAGATTTGCCTGATAACTCAGGTATTAATATAAAAAAAGTAGGGGAGAATGACTTTCTTTATCAAAATTCTATAAGAATATATGGAGTACCTAAAGTTAAAGGTAATTATTATATTTTATTAGATGGTAATTTTAGAGGTGGAGCTTTTGGTGGGATGACTAATTTTAAGAAAAAATATGATGTCATCATAAAATAACACATAATGATTTTACGTAAAAATAAACTGATTTGGATAGTATTAGAGAGGTGGGTGATTTCTATCAATAGAATAAAGGTGTTAATAATAAAATAACATTAAATCCAAGAGTTTCATTTGTAGATTAGATTGCAATGAGAAGCTTAAGAGATTCAGGAAATTAAGTTTTTGATGATAAAAAAACCCGCCGAAGCGGGTTTTCAATTTACATATTCGGGTAATTCGGACCACCACCACCCTCAGGAGTTACCCAAGTAATGTTCTGAGATGGATCTTTAATATCACACGTTTTACAGTGCACACAGTTAGCCGCGTTAATTTGGAAACGCTTCGAACCATCGTTCTCTTCCATAATTTCATAAACACCAGCAGGGCAGTAGCGCTGAGCTGGCTCGTCCCATTTTGGTAGGTTTACATTCACAGGAATAGAAGCATCAGTCAGTTTCAAGTGTGCTGGCTGATTTTCTTCATGCACCGTATTCGATACAAATACTGAAGATAAACGGTCAAAGGTCAACTTACCATCTGGTTTTGGATAGTTCGGTTTCACTGTTGCTGCATCTACAGTTTTCAGTGTACTGAAGTCAGGCACTAAGTCATGCAGTGTAAACGGGACCTTAAACACATTTTGGTCGATGAAGTTAAATGCACCGCCACCGAATGTGCCAAATTTGTGCATTGCTGGGCCAAAGTTGCGAGAACGATATAACTCTTCTTTTAACCAGCTGTTGTTGAACTTGTCTGTATAAGCCGTTAACTCTTTTGCAAAGAAGTCTTCACCTTCAAGCACACGTGCAATGGCAAGATCACCACCTTTTTCAACGCCTGCTTGAATCGCTTCGAATACCGCTTCGCCACACAACATGCCCGATTTCATGGCAGTGTGAGAGCCTTTAATTTTAGCGAAGTTTAGGAAGCCTGCATCATCACCAATTAAAGAACCACCTGGGAAGGTGAACTTCGGCAGAGAGTTGAAACCGCCTTTGACAACAGCACGTGCGCCATAAGAAATACGCTTACCGCCTTCAAGATACTGTTTAATCAGTGGATGCGTTTTCCAGCGTTGCATTTCTGCAAATGGATACATGTGTGGGTTTTCGTAAGATAAATCTACGATCATACCCAAAGTAACTTGGTTGTTTTCAGCGTGATATAACCACCAACCACCAGAAGAACCTGTTTCAGCTAGAGGCCAACCTGCACCGTGCATCACCAAACCTGGCTTGTGTTTTGCAGGGTCAATTTCCCATAGTTCTTTGATGCCGATACCATAGTGTTGCGGGTCTGCATCTTTATCTAGATCGAATTTGGCAATCAGGCGTTTACCTAAATGACCACGGCAGCCTTCCGCAAAAATCGTATATTTGGCATGTAGTTCATAGCCTGGTGTAAAGTTATGTGTTGGTTCACCATCTTTACCAATCCCCATATCACCGGTTTGGATACCTTTAACGGTACCATCGGCATGATAAAGAATTTCAGATGCAGCAAAACCTGGGAAAATAGACACTTCTAATTCTTCAGCTTTTTGACCTAACCAACGCACCACGTTACCAAGTGAAATCACATAGTTGCCATCATTATGCATGGTTTTAGGAACCATCCAATGCGGCGCTTCTTGTGACTTTTCAGCAGACATTAGGAAATACGTTTTATCTTCAGTTACTGGCACATTTAAAGGCGCGCCTTCTTCTTTCCAGTTTGGGAACAACTCATTGATCGCACGCGGTTCGAGCACAGCACCTGAAAGGATATGCGCACCAACTTCAGAGCCTTTTTCTACGACACAAACGGACAGATCATTAAGGTTGTTTTCAATTGCAAGTTGACGAATTTTAATCGCAGCAGAAAGGCCAGCAGGGCCTGCGCCAACGATGACTACGTCAAACTCCATCGATTCACGTTCGATGTGTTCCATGTAGGACTCCTCATATGGTTAAAGGTGGCAACCGTTTTGACTCAAAGAACGGTGCTGCCATGAGTGTTCTTAGTTCCCAGACACAAAATTTATCATCGTGTCTTTTATATTGTGAGCTAGTATAGGTTTAAACCGAGTTCTAGCCAATTGGCTGAATCATATTATTTTTCCGTCAGACAGGCATGAATTTTATGGATAAGCAGCACAACTCAGCAAATCCGACGAAAAAAGTAGCTATTGCTGATAATAAAAACTTAACCGATATTGCACAATACATAAAAGATGGACAGTCCGGTCACAAAAGGTCAATCCCCCCTTTAGATCAATGGCAACCAAAGCATTGTGGCGCAATGGATTTGAAGGTTTTAGCCAATGGAGAATGGTGGCACGAAGGTCAATTGATCAAACGTCCAGCCATGATTGAGCTGTTTGCAACGGTACTTTGGAAAGAAGAAGATAAGTTTTATCTCAAAACCCCTGTCGAGCAGATTGAAATCGAGGTTGAAGATGAACCTTTATTTGTCAATCAGGTCGATCAAGTCGAAATTGCAGGAAAAATCTACCTACAACTGACCACGACCACACATGATGTGGTGATTGTTGATGAAGAGCATCCCATTTTTATGCGTGCCTTCCAAGGGGAGCTACGCCCTTATGTGTATGTTCGCTTTGGCATCAATGCACTGATTCAGCGTGCTGCTTTTTTTCATTTGGTGGAAATGGGTGAGCTAAGCGACGATGCGGAGGGTCAGGTCAAACTGTGCTTACAAAGTGGTGATTTGCTATTGCAATTAGGCACCTGAGGTTTAAGCTTGATTGATCTTTTAACTTTATACTGCAACGAGTTCTCATGAGTGCCATTCAGCCCTTATTTCCTCTGATCAACCCCATGCCAAAAGCGACAGCCAATGCGCCAATCGGGATATTTGATTCGGGGATAGGTGGCTTATCCATCGCTCAAGAAATTGCCAAGCATTTACCGCATGAACGATTTATTTATTTTGCCGATACCGCACATGTGCCTTATGGGCCGCGCAATGATCAAAATATCCGAAAATTGACTGCACAAGCGATTGAGTGGCTTTACCGCAAAGGCTGTAAGGTTGCAGTTGTGGCGTGTAATACTGCTTCAGCCTTTAGTTTGGATTATTTACGCGAGCACTATGGCGACAACTTCCCGATTATCGGCCTTGTTCCTGCCCTAAAACCTGCGGTATTGCAAAGCAAATCCAAAACAGTAGCTGTTCTAGCGACCCCTGCGACCTTTCGCGGGCAGCTCATTAAAGATGTGGTTGATAAGTTTGCACAGCCTTCGGGAGTCACGGTGATTCCAGTGACCTGCTTAGATTTAGTACCTTTTGTTGAAAGCGGCGCACAGATGAGTGCGGCATGTTTAGCCACGTTAAAAGATATTTTACAACCCGTTGTTGATCAGGGTGCAGATTACTTAGTTTTAGGCTGTACCCATTACCCTTTTTTGAAAATAGCGATACAATCTATTTTTGGTCAGAAACTGACATTAATTGACTCTGGACTGGCAGTTGCACGACAAACAGCCCGTATTTTAATCAAAAATGAGTTATTATTTGAACAAAATCATGATGGTGATGTTCGAATTGAATGTTATGTCAGTGGAAATAATGCAGAAAGTTTGAGACCTATCTTACAACTTTTGCTTGAACCAGAACTAAATTGGACTATTTCAAATATATCTGATTAATTTTTAAACAAATAAGCCGAGTATTTTGATATATAGTCAAAAATTGCAACCTAATATGCTTGAGTTAGTCGCAGTGTCTATCTAATGGAATTTGGGGGATGGGATGCTGCGAAGAATAATGAGGATAACCGATGCTCGATAAGCGTTATCAAGTGTTTATAACCACTTCTGGAAGCGAGATGCAACCAGAGCGGATCATTTTGGCCCAAACTTTAGTGGGCATGGGATTTTTTTCTTGGGGATTAGAACAACGGACACCACTTTCAACGGCTTTTGCACGCCGTCAGATCGATGACTGTGACTATGTCATATTGTTGCTGGGCAGCAAATATGGTGAGCAGTCTGTGTCAGGCGTGGGGTATATGCACCTTGAATACATTTATGCGGTCACCAAACAAAAGCCGATTATTGTATTTATGCATGATGATCCTGATGCCCGTGAGTTATGTTTACATGACGACAAAGCTGAGCTGCGTGAAAAATTCAAAGAGTTTAGAAAACTGCTGCAAAACGAAGTCGATCAGGTTTTCACTTATCGCACCATGCGTGACTTGGAAATGGCCGTTCGTTTGAATATGACGCAAATGCTAGAGCGCTATCCTGTATCGGGTTGGGTACGTCCGCAGAACACCCAAGTGTTGCATGATGAAATAGATAAACTTAAAGCCAAACTGGTGCAACTGGAAACTGAAGCGGGTAAACGTGAAGTCGATCCATTTTTGTCTTTACCCAAAGTGGCTATGCATGAATTTTTTGCCTTTGATTATCGGATGCATGCCTATCAAGATGGCAACTTCAAAGAGCTGAAAATTCAAAAGCAGATGACTTGGGCGCAATTACTCTCTGTTTTGGGGACAACCTTTATTCACCCAACTCCTGAAGAGTATTTCTCCAAACGCATAAATGAGTATTTAAACGAAACTGGTTTGAATGATGCGCGTCTAGAAATGCCTCGTGCCCATGCTGTTGCACGCTCGCAAATTAATATTCGTGCTTTGCACAGTATTAAAATGCAAATGCGTCAAAATGATTGGATTGTTCAGTCGGGTCGAGATGATCGTCAGCGCATGCTCTGGCAGTTGACCCCGAAGGCGATGAAACTTTTGGAGAGTAATTTATTGGAAAAGGATCGGCCTTTTCAATTTCAATCTTCGTAGTTATCCATTTAGATAATGAACTGAAAACTGTTACAGTAGAGACATTCGAAAACGAGCCACGAGGGTTGAATGTCTACTGCAACAAAAGCAAAAGTTACTGTTATTTTGGCAAATTTGGGAACGCCTGATGCACCGACAGCTTCAGCAGTGCGTCGCTTTTTGGATCAGTTTTTGTCAGACCAGCGGGTGATTGAAATTCCCAAACCGCTTTGGCAAATTATTCTCCGTTTATTTATTTTGCCGTTTCGCCCGAAACGCGTTGCCCATGCTTATGAGATGGTGTGGGGCAGCGATTCTCCAATGCGAGAAATTTTGCTGACTCAAGTGGCCGCGTTACAACAGCAGTTGATTTTGCAATACCCCGAGTTTGAGTTGAATATTGTTCCTGCGATGACCTATGGTAATCCAGGCATTCAGCCTTTACTTGCTGAGTTGAGTCAAAACCCGCAAGATCACATCGTCCTTTTTCCTTTATTTCCGCAGTACTCGGCGACATCTAGCGCGCCCTTATATGATGCTTTCGCAAAGTGGATTCCAAAGCAGCGCAATTTGCCAGGGCTGAGTATTATTCGTGATTATTATCAGCACCCGTTATACATTCAGGCTTTAGCGCAAAGTGTGCGCGATTTCCGTGCTGAACATGGAGTGACTGAAAAGCTGTTAATGTCTTTCCATGGTATTCCACAGCCTTATGCCGATAAGGGTGATCCCTATGCCGACCGTTGCCGTATCACGGGGCAGTTGGTGGCGGCAGAGTTAGGCCTAGTGGAAGATGAATGGGCGATCAGTTTCCAATCTCGCTTTGGCAAGCAAGAATGGGTGAAACCGTATACCGATGCCTTATTGACCGAATGGGCAGAGCAAGGAGTGAAATCGGTGCAAATTATGAGTCCTGCATTTTCAGCGGATTGCTTAGAAACTTTAGAGGAACTGGCGATTCAGAATGCTGAATTGTTTTTGTCTCAAGGTGGAGAGCGGTATCAATATATTCCAGCCTTGAACAGCCGCGGAGATCATTTGCAATTGCTCAATACGCTGGTTCAAGCTAATCTTGATGCCTTAAAACAGACATTAGCCAGCAAAATGAATTGAGGTTGACACTCTATGTTGCAAGTTAAAATTGTGCCTGTAACGGCATTTCAACAGAACTGTTCCATTGTTTGGGACAGTGACAGTAAAGAAGCAATTTTAATTGATGCAGGTGGAGAACCTGAAAAACTTAAAGCAGAAATCGAAGCGTTGGGTTTGACAGTAAAAGCGCTGTGGTTGACGCACGGGCATTTAGATCATGCTGGAGCAGTCGGGGCATTAAAAAAACTGTGGGATGTCCCTGTGATTGGCCCGCATAAAGAAGATGCCTTTTGGTTGGATATGATCCAAGAAGTCTCGCAGCGTTATGGTTTTCCTATTCCTGATAAGATAGATGTCACGACATGGCTTGAAGGCGGTGAAGTCCTTAAACTGGGAGATGAAGCGTTTGAAGTACGTTTTGCCCCTGGACATACTCCGGGTCATGTGATGTTTTATAACAAAAACTATGGTCTGCTGTGGACCGGCGATGTGTTGTTTAAAGGCTCCATTGGTCGTACCGACTTTCCGCGTGGCAATCATCAGCAGTTGATTGACTCTATTCAGCGTGAATGCTTTAGCTTACCCGATGAGACGCAGTTCATTTCAGGACATGGTCCAATCAGTACCATTGGTTTTGAAAAACAACATAACCCTTTTGTGGCAGGAAAAGCAGGCTAAGCGCTTTGTGTTCTCATTGAAAAATAAAAAAGTCAGCAGCTGCTGACTTTTTTATTTGCGAAATGGATTATTCAAAATGTGTTGGGTTTCTAGAGCAAACACGATAGAGAATAAGGCCACTAATAGTCCAACCGAGAGGATCAACAGATCTTGCATATAGATGCCAAAACTAAATAGACAGATCGCGAGTAAAACGCCAATTAAAACAATAGCCTTACACAGGATGTTCATCTTATCCCCCTTTAGGATGTTATTTTTGTGACCTGATCATGCTGTGAGCATGTACCAATTTGGGGGGAGTATAGTTGATGAGTTTTCTTTTTAAGCGAATATTAAGATATTAAATAATGAACAATTTCGCTTAAAATATGAAAAATATCATGAAATTAAACATATTATTCTTCTGAATTTTCTGCCTGCGGTGCATCTTGCGTTGGGAGGCGATATTCATCATTGGCCCATGCACCTAAGTCGATCAGTTTGCAGCGTTCAGAACAAAAAGGACGAAAGGCGTTGTCTTCCCATTGACTCATTTCTCCACAACGGGGACAAGGGAAAGTGTGTGGCATGATCGGCTCCAGATAAAATTTTCGGATTGAAATAGGCAAAAACGTTGGCAGTTGTTAGACTGATGCGGTTTTTTCTTAGTTTGATCTGATTATGCCGATTCGTCAATTTCAAGCCCAGCGTATGCATGCGCCTCGTGATTTTCAAATGATCAGTCCTGATCCACTGTGTGTGGAAATTGGGGCGGGCAAGGGTAAACATGCTTTATTGTTTACGGCCAATCATCCTGAGAAAAAGCTGATTGCGGTTGAGCGTACCCGTGAAAAGTTTGTGGCGATGCAGAAACAACATGGCTTAGAAGGTCAGCAGAATTTACAGCTGGTACATGCCGATGCTCTGCCTTGGGTGGTGCATGCCTTACAACCGCAGCAGGTTGAACAATTCTTTATTCTTTATCCTAATCCTGAACCGCATAATCCTGCGCAGCGCTGGTTGAATATGCCGTTTTTTGAGTTTCTGATTTCACGTTTACAAGTGGGCGGACAAATTACGTTAGCCAGTAATATTCCAGAATATATTGAAGAAGCACAGCAACAGTTGATTGAGGTGTGGAAGTTACCGTTTGTAAAAGAGCGCATCGCGGATAGTTCTGCGAGGACGCATTTTGAAATTAAATATTTAGAACGAGGCGAGCTCTGCCAACAGTTGATCATCACCAAACCTGAAGGTTATCGCACGCGTTTTGATGCGTTTCAGGCTTTGCAAGGTCAGAACCCGCAGGCGCAAGCTTCGGATCAAGCTGAATAAATCATGCCAAAGCGTATTGCAATTATTGGGGCGGGCCCAGCCGGTTTGATGGCAGCAGAAGTGTTGAGCCAATATGATGTTCAGGTCGATGTGTTTGAACAAAAACCATCTGCTGCACGTAAGTTCCTGATGGCGGGTAAAACAGGACTAAATATCTCTCATGCCGAACCTGTGGAGCAGTTTATCGGTCGTTATGATCAAGCCGAATGGTTGGCACCTTGGATTCGTAAGTGGGATGCCACATGGATTCAAGCATGGATGAAAGGTTTAGGCATTGAGTCCTATGTCGGAACGTCTGGTCGTATTTTCCCGATTGAAATGAAAGCCGCGCCTTTATTACGTGCATGGTTGAAACGCTTGGTTGAGTCAGGCATCAAGTTTTACTATCGTCATCAATGCCTCAGCCTCAAAGAACATACACTTGAAATCAAGTCTTTGCTTAGTGATCAAGTGCGCAGCCAGAGCTATGATGCGATTGTCTTGGCTTGCGGAGCGGTGTCATGGTCTCAGCTCGGTAGCGATGGCGCTTGGCAAAACTGGTTGGAGGCCGATGAAATTGAGCCTTTTCAAGCCAGCAATGCTGGGGTAGAACATGAATGGTCTACCTATATGCAACCCGTCTTTGGTCAGCCACTGAAACGTATCGCAGCATGGATGGGCGATGCCGAAAAAAGTATGGGCGATATCGTCATCACCCATTATGGCTTAGAAAGTGGTTTGGTCTATAAGCAAGGTCGAGCGCTGCGTGCGCAGCAAAAACAGCTCCAACCTTTAGTGTTAACGCTTGATTTACTGCCAGATGTCACTGTTCAAGAATTGGCTGTGCGCCTGAAACCTACGAAAAAACAGTCTTTAAGTAATGTTTGGCGTAAAGCAGGTTTAGATGCAGCCAAGGCCAGTTTAGTGCGAGAGTTAGTTGCAAAAGAACACTGGAATTACCCTGAACAATTGGCGCAGCAGGTGAAGCAATTACAGATTCCTTTAACTGGTTTTCGTCCGATTGAAGAAGCCATAAGTTGTGCTGGCGGTGTGCGCCGTAAAGGCCTGAACCCGCAGCTACAATTAAAATCCAATCCCGCTGTTTTTTTATGTGGGGAAATGTTGGACTGGGATGCACCCACAGGGGGCTACTTACTCACGGCATGTTTTGCAACAGGACGTGCCGCAGGTGAGGGTGTGATGCAGTATTTGAATGTGGCAAAAAAATCGCCATAAGCGATGCAACTGAAAATCAGCTGTGCTAATTTGAATAAAAAATTCAAGGAGCGTCATGATGTCGGATCTTCAGCAGTATGTGGGCAGTTGCCTATGCGGTGCAGTGACTTATCAAATTGATGGGCCGATTGGCGATATTATTCAATGCCATTGTCAAAAATGTCGAAAGGCCAATGGAACGGCCTATGCAACCAATGCACCGATTGCTAAGGCGGATTTTAAACTGACCTCTGGTCAGGACGTCGTAAAAAAATATGCATCGAGTGCAGGCACAGAGCGTTGTTTCTGTGGCAACTGTGGTTCACCTTTGATCAGTATTAAAGCTGAAACACCTGAGTTTTACCGTTTGCGTATTGGCACTTTAGATACCCCGTTACTGCAAAAGCCGACGCAGCATATTTTTGTAGCGTCTCAAGCTGAGTGGGACAACATTTGTGATGCATTACCACAATATGCTGAACGCCCATAATTAGAAAAGATTTAAGTAAAAGGGATCATCGGATCCCTTTTCTTTGTCCGAGATTGAGTTAGTAGCCTGTCGACATCGTATCTTGAGCTTTAGGGTACTGCGACTGCCAGTGTTCAAGCTGTTCTTGGGCATGAATGAGCTCACCGAGGCCTTTCACGTTATCATGTGGTGCTGCGGCTTTATCTTGGATGATTTTGGCTTGGTTATCCCAATATTGGTACATCAGAGTTTGAATGTAGCGCCCTTGTTCTGTTTTTAAATCCAGCTCTTTCAGCATATTCAGTGCAGACTGAATATTGTCTTGTTGACGTGTTTTTGCAAACTCATCCGTGAGCGTGCCTGCCTCACGCATTTTCATGAGTTCATCTTCCATTTCATCACTCATGCTACTAAAGCGCTGGTCATAGTCGACTAAGAGCGCAATATCGTGTGGATCATTGGCTGTTTTAGCAAAACTTTTGACGGGTTCAGAGCTGAGTTCTTGCAGAATTTTATCATCGTTCGAAAGGGTATCTTGCTCAGCAGATTCATTGGCTTTATTACAGCCTGTGAGGATTAAGCTGCCACCTAAAAGAAGCGGCAGTAAAACCTGTTTCAATGAAAGAGTATGTGGGTTCATATCGGTGTCCTATTATTCTGCTATTTTTTGAAAGTGATAGGCATAGGTGATGTAAGGAAAACTGATTTCGTCTTGTGGCTGTTTGCCCGTGTACTGCTGCACAATTTGTTCAAACTGATGTTTTAAATCCTGCTGTTGTTCGAGTGGCATTGCGGCAATAAAGCTGGTCGAAAGGAGGCGTTTTGAGACCACTTGTTCTACTGTACCTGTTTGCTGCTGTGCAAACTGATGCAGGCTTTTGAGCTGAAATAAGTGTTGATGTTCAAAGACTTTTTGCCATATCCCACTATGATAACGCGGGGTATCTCCTTCTAAAGGCGCGAGCCGTTCTGCGAGTGCATTGACCCAGTCAACTTGAGTGTCGCGTTGGTTCCAGACCAAACCCAAATGCCCTTGCGGTTTTAGGACACGATGGATTTCTTTTAAACTGTCCATGTTGGCAAACCAGTGGAAGGCCTGCGCAGATAAAACTGCATCGATACTTTGCGAAGGCAGGGGAATATGGTCACTAAAGGCTTGTAATGTTTCCACCTGTGGATAGGCTAGTTTGAGTTGAGCCAACATTTCGGTAACAGGTTCGATGGCAGTGAGCTGTCCACTATGTGGAATCAGATAAGGCAGAAACTTACCTGTGCCCGAGGCAAGATCAATCACACGTGAATTTGTGTTTAAATGCAACTGCTCGGTGAGCCATGCATGGATCTCTTGTGGATAACTTGGACGCACTTGTTGATAAAGTTCAGCAGCTGCGCTAAACCCGTGTTGTGCTGCAGGATGGAGTAATTGTGTCATATTTTGCGCTTTTTTATCTGCTCTGCATCTATAAAATAACACATTTGGTTCGATGAAATCGCTTATGCTGTATGGAACGAACATGACCTCACTTTATAGGAATGAAATCTCTCAGCATGGACATGGCGAAACAAATTATTTTTGAAGATGAACAGATTCGTGTCATTTTTTTACAGGGTTCATCGGACGAACTTATTTTCTCTTTTGGAGACCTGATTACCCGTGCCAAGGGAACGTCGATCAATGCAGAAAAGTCGCTGGCGAAGTTTGGCTTTAATGTGGTTGGCATTATGCCAAAACATAAGTCATGGTTTCCTGAGTCTTCGATGTTGGCGATGTTAGAGGCAATTCGCGCTTGGATTGCCCCCTTTCAAACCCGTATTGCCTATGCAGGGTCAATGGGTGGTTATGCTGCGATTAAATACTCTAAACTGCTTGGTTTTAAGCGCGTAGTGGCCTTGGTGCCGCAGTATTCGATTGACCCAGAACAGGTGACGGATAACCGCTATAACATGTTCTATCAGCCTGAGCTGAACCATGACATGCAGGTTCAGCCGAAAGATGTCTCGGCAGAGTGTGAATACATTGTTATTTATGACCCTTACTGCCCTGAAGACCGTGCGCATTATGAAAAATTACAAACGGTCGTGCCGAATCTGAATACCCTTAACTTACCTTTTACAGGGCATGATGCGATTGCGGTTTTAGCCAGTTCAGATTTGTTGCACGATTTTTTACGTCATGAGTTTGATGCGCCGTATTTTTATAAAAAAATTCGTGAAGTGAAAAAGAACAGCAAGTTTTACTACCGTAAAGTGATCGAAAACTTGTTGCCGCGTCATCGCTTTTCTTTGGGGCGAATTCTGAAAAATAATGAGCTTGAGTTAGACGGTCAATTTTTTGATAGCAAACTCAAACAAAGCATTATCCGCGAGTTACTCAGCAATCGACAAGTGAGCCAGACCGATCTGTTGAAACTGGGCATTCAGGTCAACTTGCCGCAAGAAAATAGCTGTCAGTTAATGGATAGTTTTGGACATGGTTTAGTGTTCAATATGATCAGTCAAAAGATTGAAAGCTATGCACCAGATGCCATTGCGCTGAATCATAAGTTTCTGCTGCCGATTTTTGCCAAGGGCAATGGACTAGTCCACATTTACTATAACGATATGCGCTATACCATCGTCATGAATGACCGTCAGATTATGAAATTGGTGCATGAACAAGCCGAATTGGGCGCTGGAATGCATCCATTGTTAATGAAAAAATACAGTGATTATTATCTGATTAGCTATAAGCAGTTTAACTTTAGCTGTGATGAATATGGTGGCTTTGATTTGGTCGAAGATATTCCAGAAACAGCGCAGTTTTTGGTGTCAAGCGATGCTGAGTCAGATGTGTTCATGTGATTTATTCATATAGGGCTTTGGTCTAAAGCCAAGCACTTGTTTTGCGCCCTATTTGGTTTAATATGAAAGTATTGTTTATCTTTTAAATAATACGGATAAAGATCAAATAGGGTGGAAGCAATGCAAAGACATTGGTCGGCTGTATTTATAACATTACTGTTTATTTCAACCTCACAAAGCGTACTGGCACAAAGTTTAGACCCAGCTTATCTGACATTTGGTGGTGGCCTGATTCTCTTACTGATCCTGACGTTTTATGTGATTAAACAGATCAGTATTTCTATTCGTATTCATCGTAATAAGCCCGTTAAATAGTGGGCTTTTTTCTGTGTGTTGCGGCTATTTTTAAGTGGTGAAGACAGTGTTTACGTTGAAAAAAGGGGCTGAGTTAGTTTAAATAAGCGCTCTATCATTATGCAGAACAACTGGACGTGAGCAATGAAAGCCGTATTTTTAGATTATGCATCCTTAGATAAAAATGATTTGGACTTTCAAGCACTGCATGCTGTTTTTGATGAACTGATCCTTTACCCAAGTACCGATGCTGAGACGCTTGTTGCGCGTGTGCAAGATGCAGATGTGATTATTAGCAATAAAGTAATGGTGGATGCCGATACCCTAAAACAATGCTCTCAGTTAAAGTTGATTTTAATCTCTGCCACTGGCACCAATAACATCGATTTGCAGCAAGCCAAAGCACAAGGTGTTGTGGTGTGTAATTGTCAGGGTTATGGTACGGCAGCGGTGGCACAGCATACTTTAATGTTGATGCTTAACCTTGCAACCTCCTGCTTGCAATATGACCGCGCGGTGCAGCGGGGCGAATGGAATAAAGCTTCGCAGTTTTGTCTACTGGACTACCCAATTATTGAACTTTCCGGTAAGACCTTGGGCATTTTAGGGTATGGAGAATTGGGACAGGCGGTGGCTAAACTCGCTGAAGCATTTGGCATGCGAGTTTTAGTGGGAAATTTGCCGAACCGTCCACATGCTGACTCAACACGAGTGGGCTTTGACGACTTGCTGGCGCAATCAGATTTTGTCAGTCTGCATTGTCCATTAACCGATGACACACGTGACCTGATTGATGCTCAAGCTTTTGCAAAAATGAAAAAAAGTGCCTTTTTAATTAATTGTGCACGGGGTGGAATTGTCAATGAAGCAGCTTTGGCAGACGCGTTAAAACAGGGTGAAATTGCGGGTGCAGCAACTGATGTATTGACCGTTGAGCCACCTAAAGAGGGTAATGTTTTATTGGAGGCTCGTCTGCCGAATTTAATCATTACGCCGCACAGTGCGTGGGGCAGTGTCGACGCACGTCAACGCATGGTGCAGCAGTTAGTGGAAAATGCTCAAGCTTTTCAAGCTGGGCAGCCAATCCGTCGAGTGAATTAAAGCAAATGATTACAACTAAAAAGCCCGTCAGATGATGGGCTTTTTAATTGTTGCTCTTTTTAAGTTCAGCTTTAATCGTGTTTTCTAAAGATTAGAAATTTAACAATTTTTAATAAATTTAGGATCGAAATATTGTTGCAGGTGAATTAACGCACGCTGTGTGTCGCTATTTTTAGGATTCATGAGCATAAAATAACTTTGTTGGCGTGCAAACGCTTGTGCCTTTCCCTCTTCAGCATAAAATCCCCCATTGGGATAGGTCCAATGTGTTTCAAATGCTCGTAGAGTTTTATTTTGATGAAAGTAAAAACTGCGTTTGCTTTGGAATGATTCACCATAAATTTCGAGTGTCAGCTTACAATGATCTTTAAGTTGATACAGCGAGGCTTCATTCCCTTCAGTCGATTTATATTCTTCATCCTCAATCATTTCAATAGATTGAAGCTTTCGCCCTTCAGCCTCATGACTGTACTGTGGCCATATTAGATGCTGTTGTAAAAGATTCAACGTTGCAGCGTGCTGTAGCTTAGGAATTTTAGAATAAGTAAATAACGCTACAAGTACTAAAAATATTCCAATAATGATACCAATGATTATTTTCATGAAAATTTTTATGATTATGTGGTTTTTATAGGTCGATGCTAGAGTCTAAGCTCAATAAATTCAAAAGTTTTTTTGTTTTTTTAGTCAAAAGCCCATCAACTGACGGGCTTTTTTGCTATTAAAGCTTAGTCACTTTAATTTCTTCTTCTGCTTGGGCGGGTGTAAAGGAAGAAGGTGCTTGGGTAATCGTGGGCTCATTTACTGTTTGGGGTGCGACAGGCTGTGGAGATGAGACTGAAGGCGCTTGAACCGCAGGAGCATCTACGGGTGCTGATGACGGTTGACTCAAGCTGCCTTGGTAAATGGGAGCGGGTTGATCTGTTTGACCAGTAATCACTTGCTTGGTTTCATGCAGTTTTTTATTCACATTTTGGGTGACTTGTTGTCCTGTTTCTTTAGCTTGTTCTGCGGTGTTGTTGGTGATGGTTTTTGCACTGTCCAAGGCTTGGTGTGCAGAAGGGCGAATTTTTTGGATGCCTTTTTCTGTTGCAGTACCGACTTTTTCCACCGTGTTAATCACACCTTCTTGAGTTTTATAAGCCCAGACATGCAAGATGTTGGGGTTTTTACCATAAGGCGTAATTGGCTTTTGCGCTTGCTGAGTGGTGGTTTCTGTTTGTGCCCATACACCTGCTGTTGTCATTAAAAGAGCGCATAAGAGGGTTGTTTTCATCATATTCATAGAGCAGTGTACCTCTTGGGCTATCGTGCATAAATCAGCGTTTTAGCATAAAGCCTCTTTGTGTGAATTTCATGTGCTTGGTTGTAAACAAGCGTAGTGTGCAAACGTATATAGCTAAAAAAGAGCCCAGCATGTGGACTCTTTCAACTCTGGAGGAGTTTAACTTCTACTTCGCGCCAACGGCAGCATCCGCAGATGAACCGACTTTGGCTTTAGCAACAGGTGTATCTAGTTCCACTTGAGCCTGCCCATTTACGTCAGCACGTTTGGGTTGACCACTGACAGCCTGCTTAGTTTCCTGCCATTTTTGTTTGGTCGCTTGTTGGCCTTGTTTCGCTTTATCCGCTATATAGTGACCACTTTTTTTGGTGTTATGCTCAACAGAGTGTTTAGCGTCACCTGCCTTATCTTTTACGGCAGCAGATTTTTCAGCTGAAAATTCTTTGGTGTCTTGCCATTTTTCTTTGCTGAATGCTTTGGTTTTGTCGACACCATGTTCAACCGTTTCACCTGTAGTATGCGCGGCATGTTTGACATCATGTTTTAAGTTTTGCAATACGCTTGGCTGCGAGGTTTGAACTTGAACATTGGCCGATGTATTGGCCGTGGTATTTGCAAATAGGGAAGTGGAGGCTAAAAGAGCAGTGGTTAAAGCGGAAGCGGTGAGTGTCTTTGTTAAAACTTTCATCTTTGATTTTCTACCTCTTATGACAGAACCCGATGAGGAGTTCAGAACAGCAGTCATCATAAACAGAAATGAGCCCAAATATAGCGTTTGATATGAAAGTCGCACAATGCGGCAACAGCGTATGAACAATAGACTGAAAATTGTGTCGTTCAGTTAATTCATTAAAATTATGTAAGTTTATGCGTAGTCGTTGTTTTAAATGTAAAGAATATGGAGACTGGTATTGAAGCAAAGGACACGAAGCGAAAGGCATTTGAGAGAAAGTCATCACTGATGTTGCACCAGTGATGACGATTTGCTTAGTTACATTGCGCTAAGGCTTCTTTTGCAAAGTGATTACGTAGTGCGAGGAAGTTTTTCTGTACTTCTGCATCGTGTAATTCAAATTTGGTTGCTGTGCTTGTACCATCGAGTGCAAAAGTTGCTGAGCCACCTGTGATGAGGGTGTAGTCACGGAACGCCCACTGTTCTACGACTTTGCCTGCTTTCAGGTTGCCGGTAAATTCGATGACACATTTGTCTTCAAACTTGGTCAATTTTGCTTTGTTATTGGTTGTGTCCGGATAAACTTCAATGTCTTGGATTTCTTGTAATACACCCGCTGTCAACTGTGGAATCGTTGGTTGAGATGTACATGCTGTAATAGAAAGGGCAGCAAAAGTAGCGAAAAGTACAGTTTTTAATTTCATAAGGTTCGTTCTTGTTGCGAGTTGTTAGGTTGAGTATAGGGATTAGATGTTAAATTGCCTAGAGCATTTAGGTAGAAGAAATAATTTAATAAGCAGTTGGGTTTAGAGTTTCCTGTAGTCGTGGTATATTATTATGAAAAAATTTAAGTGTAACTTTTTGGGAACTTTTTTAGATGGATATTCCAAATAATTTGTATATACAAGAATCATTAAAAGAAAGATTAGCCCAGCATCATATTGATTTTTTAGTTTCTCTTATTGATAAAGATTGCTCCCAAGCCTACGCGTTATTTTCACCTTTAAATGAAAAGGAATATACTTACTTTTATGATCAAGAAAAAGAAGAGCCCGATGAGTATACAAATGGCTTTGTTTTTCTACAACCTGGTTATTCGATAGTATTTATAGGTTTAGATGATGATGAAGAGTCTTTAGATTATTACAAGGAGCAATTTCTTTTGGATCTAAATACTTTGTCAGATAAATTTAAATATGATAAATATATTGGTCGGCAGTTGAAGTGGAAGAAATATATTTCTGAACAATACTTTATAGATGATTTAGGTTGTTATATTAATTTAAAACAAGAAGATCAGGATGATAAGAGGAAGACTGAGTTGTTGATTTCTCTTATCATCGGAAGTATTAATCAAATTGAGAATATACTGATTAAGGCTCCTGATAATCTTTTAGATAAAGTTAAAAATAAAATTCAATTATTTGATGGTGATCAAACAAGATTTATCTATGATTCTGAGTCGGATTTAAAAAAAATTAGAATACAAGGTTTATCTGGCTCAGGTAAAACGGAGTTGCTTTTACATAAGTTAAAAGAAATATATTTAAAAGATGGTGAGTCTAAGATTTTGTTTACTTGTCATAATAAAATTTTATCTTCTTCTTTGAAAAATAGGATTCCTTCCTTTTTTAACTTTATGAAAGTTGATGTTCAAATTGATTGGGAAAAGCTTCTATGTGTCCATGCTTGGGGTTCTACTTTGAATCCACTTTCTGGTGCGTATAGATATATTTGTGAGAAGTATGACTTAAATTTTTATACATTTTCACGTGAAAATACTTTTGATAAAGTATGTAAAGTTGCTATAAAAGAGTTAAGAGGAAAAGTACTAGATGATAATCATAAAATTTTTGATTATGTCTTTATTGATGAAAGCCAAGATTTTCCTAAATCTTTTATAGAGTTGATAGAATTGGTAACAAAAAAGCAAATGTATATTGCTGGAGACGTTTTTCAGAACATTTTTGATAACATTGATTCGAATTCTGTTGAACCTAATTTTTTATTAAAAAAATGTTACAGAACTGATCCACGAACATTAATGATTGCACATGGGATGGGGTTAGGAATTTTTGAAGAAAAAGCAATAAAGACTTTGAGTGTGAATGAATGGAAAGCTTGTGGCTATAATGTATTGGAAAGTAATAGACAATATGAATTAAGTAGAGACCCAACTAGGAGATTTGAGGATTTAGAATCAGAATCTATTGTTAGTTTTGAAATGCTTACTTTAGATAAAAGTATATATGATAAAAATCTAGTTAACTATATTGTTCAGATAGTTCAATCAATTTGTCAAGATAATAGTACTGTAACAGTATCTGATATCGGGATAGTATTCATTGATAGAGACCCAATCGTTTATAAATATGTAGAGTATTTTTGTGCTCATTTAGACCAGTTGATTGAATGGGATGTGAATAATGCTATTAAAAGCAAGGAAAACATTGAAAATCAATTATTTGTAAGTAATATCAATAATGTGAAAGGTCTAGAGTTTCCTTTTGTGATATGTATTTCAAATTCGATAAGAAACGATGCTTCATATAGAAATTCTCTTTATATGACATTAACTAGATCATTTTTGAAGACTTACTTTGTGGTCGGTTCAATTGATCAAGATTTAAATTATAGATTTACTAAAAATATTGAAAATATTAATTTAACAAAAAAAATGCATGTAAGTGTTCAACAAGAAACCTTACCTGAAAGTTTAACTATTAACTTGAAAAGTGATGTTTCCAATTATTCTTTAGCTGACTTTATTAAAAATTATTTAAAGGAATCAGATTTAGAGGCACCGATTAAAAATAAGATATATAAGTTAACGAAAGGATTTTATGAGGATTCAAATATATATAATCCTGATGAAGTTGAAAGATTTATTAATGATTTTATAGAAAAATATTAAAATGAATGAATTATTTTTTTACTCAATAGATTCATTTAAATTGGATTTAATTTTTGATAGCGCTATTAGGCATAAAATTGATTTAATGAAACTTTCCCTAAATTTAATGGTTGAGTTGATGGATGAGGATGTGGGGTTTGTTTTAAATGAAAAATCGAATTTTGTTTTGATTAAATCTAAAGATACTTTTAGATATAGTGTTATAAAAGAAAAACAAATTATGTCAGCTATTCTTCCTTTTAGGTTTAATTTTGATGTAGATATTGAGTTTAATCATAATCGGGATATTGTTGATATAAATGATTTTTATGTTCTTTTGTTATGCGTCGATAAAGTGAAATATGAGATTGACAATGGGATGGATCTTCTGTCGGATGATATTCGTTCCTTAATAGATGAAGTTTTAATTCAAGAGTTAAAGCTAAATAATGTTTTAGAGTATAAATATAAAAAACTTTTAAATCATATGTTTTTTCAGGAAGATGGGTATTTGAGATTTGATTATGATGAAGATAACTGTAATGGACATTTACACCCTTTGAATCATCTTGATGTAAATTATAGCAACTCATCTACATTTAAATTAGGCATAAAATCAAAAATCGATTTTCACACTTTTTGGAGTATTTTACGTTCTGACACGAACTGTTTCTATTTGGAGGAATCATAAAAAAACCCGCTATTTCTAGCAGGTTTTTTTAATTCATAACCAATTAAGGCTTAGTGCTGCAACACTGAAATATCCGCAACACTTGTAAACAAATCACGTAACTGAGCCAGTAAACGTAAACGGTTCGCTTTCAATTCAGCATCATCTGCCATCACCATGACGCCATCAAAGAACGCATCAATTGGTGCACGCAGCGCAGCTAACTTAGAAAGTGCAGAAGTGTAGTCTTTTGCAGCTAAAAGCGGTTGAACCACAGGCAAGATATTTTGAATCTCTGCATAAAGTGCTTTTTCAGCATCTTCAAGCAATTTAGATTCGACAATTTCACCCGTAGGTGCAGCTTCTTTCGCCAAGATATTCGCAACACGTTTATTCGCAGCAGCCAAAGCAGCAGCTTCGGGCAGGCTACGGAAATGATTCACCGCAGTCACACGCTTATCAAAATCAAGAGGTGATTTTGGTGAAAGCGCTTGAACCGCTTGAATCACATCAACTGCAACGCCTTGGTCTTCATACTTCGCACGATAACGACCTTCAAGGAATGCAACAGCATCCGCCAAAGTCTTGTTGTGGTCTTTCAATACATCGCCATAAGCAGCCAAAGCAAGCTTGATCAACTCTTCAATTGAAACATCAAGATTATTTTCAGTCACTAAACGCAAAATACCAATCGCAGAACGACGTAAAGCAAACGGGTCTTTAGAACCTGTAGGCGCTTGACCAATACCGAAAATACCAGTCAACGTATCTAAACGATCAGCAAGGGCAATCGTCGTACCCGTTTTGGTTTTCGGTAGAACATCGCCAGCAAACTTAGGTAAATATTGCTCACCTAAAGCTTCCGCAACTTCATCATTTTCGCCTTCAATACGTGCATAGTAAGTGCCCGCAATCCCTTGAAGTTCAGGGAATTCACCGACCAATTCAGAGGTTAAATCACACTTTGCAAGAAGTGCTGCTTTTTCAGCATCCGCAGGATTTGCACCCGTGATTGCAGATAAAGCCACAGCCAATTTAGCAATACGTTCAGATTTATTCCAAAGCGTACCTAACTGTGCTTGGAAAACCATATTGGCTAATTTTTCTTTACGAGATGCAAGCGGTTGCTTTTGATCTTGTAAGAAGAAGAATTCAGCATCAGACAAACGAGGGCGTACAACTTTCTCATTCCCTTCAATGATTTGAGTCGGATCTTTCGACTCAATATTTGAAACAGTAATGAAATAAGGCTGTAGTTTGTTATCGCTATTTACCAAACAGAAATACTTTTGGTTGTCTTGCATGGTAGTGATCAATGCTTCTTGAGGCACAGCAAGGAAGCGTTCTTCAAAGCTGGCACGAAGCGCAACTGGCCATTCAACCAATGCAGTTACTTCATCACGTAAATCAGCAGGAACGATCGCAATCGTATTCACTTCATCTGCAAGTGCTTTAACTTGTTGGTCAATGATCGCTTGGCGTTCTTCAAAATTAGCGACAACTTTTGCAGCACGAAGCGCATCTAAGTAAGCATCTGCATTGGCTAAAGTAATCGCTTCAGGTGCATGGAAACGATGACCATAAGTCACATTGCCTGCTTTGTGATCCTGAATAGTTGCATCAACAACATCATTATCTTTTAACAATACAACCCATTTTACAGGACGAACGAATTCGGTACGGCTTGCCGCAGAACGCATACGTTTTGCAATTGGAAGGTTATCTAAAGCGGTTTGTAAAATTTGTGGCAGTAAAACATCAAGGCTTTGACCTTTGACATCTTTTAGATAGCAAACTTTTTCAATTTTACCTGCTTGGAAAGTTGAAACTTGATCAGCAGTAATGCCTTGACCACGCATAAAGCCTTCAAGTGCTTTGGTTGGCTTACCTTCAGCATCATAAGCAGCTTGTACAGCAGGGCCATCAAAACGTTTTTGAGTATCTGCTTGCGCACCATCGACATTGATAATTTTCAATGCCAAACGACGAGGCGCTGCATAGGCTTCGATAGAGTCAAAAGCTAAACCTGCATCTTTTAAGCCTTTTTCTGTTTCAGCTTGCAATGCATCACGTAAAGTTTTTAAGCTTTTTGGTGGAAGTTCTTCACAGCCAAGTTCAAATAAAACTGTATGTTTAGACATTATTTGTTCTCCGCTGATTTTTCTGCTTGAGCCGCTTCGGCTTCAACCTGAGCTTTCAATTGAGCTAAAACTTCATCACGTAAATGTGGTTCTGCCATTGGGAAACCAAGTTTGGCACGAGCCGCCACATAACTTTGCGCAATTGAACGAGCTAAAGTACGTACACGTAAAATATAGCGTTGACGCTCAGTCACCGAAATTGCACCACGTGCATCGAGTAAGTTAAAGCAATGAGATGCTTTAATGACTTGTTCATAGGCAGGGAGTGGTAATTCTGCTTCAATTAAACGAGATGCTTCGGCTTCATAGAAGTCAAAGAGTTCAAACATTTTGTCGACTGGTGCGTATTCGAAGTTATACGTTGATTGCTCAACTTCGTTTTGATGGAATACATCACCATAAGTGACTGTACCAAATTGACCTTTGGTCCAAACAAGATCGTAAACTGAATCGACACCTTGTAGGTACATTGCCAAACGTTCAAGACCGTAAGTGATTTCACCTGTTACAGGGTAGCATTCAACACCACCGACTTGTTGGAAGTACGTAAACTGAGTCACTTCCATACCGTTTAACCAAACTTCCCAACCTAAGCCCCAAGCGCCGAGTGTTGGAGATTCCCAGTTGTCTTCTACGAAACGAATGTCGTGAGTAAGGGTGTCGATACCAATAGCTTTTAACGAATCTAGGTAAAGTTGTTGAATATTATCTGGGTTTGGTTTCAGTACCACTTGGAATTGGTAATAGTGTTGCAAACGGTTTGGGTTTTCACCATAACGACCGTCTTTAGGACGACGTGAGGGTTGAACGTATGCGGCGTTCCAAGTTTCAGGCCCAAGTGCGCGTAAGAATGTTGCAGTGTGGAATGTCCCTGCACCCATTTCCATATCGTAAGGTTGTAAAATGACACAACCTTGTTCAGCCCAGTAGTTTTGTAAGGCAAGAATTAAGCCTTGGAATGTATCAATATGCGATATGGCGCGACTCATGCAGCATCCATTATAAATATAAGAAAAAATTGGTTCTAAGTATAAGGATTTTGCAGAGGAGTGGCAAAGGCTCTATTTATTTTTCAGCACTTAATTTTATATTCGCTAAAATGGTTTAGTACGACCTGCACACAGTAAGTCATAATGAATTTCGCATAAACATTCATCATGCCAACCATAATGAATATCTTTGCATATTTGGTGGGAAATATTTTTTGAGTATCTCAATGTTTCTAAATGAGTATGAAGATCATGGGCTAACATAACAAAATGGGTCTCGGGATAAGGCCATTTGGCATGATTGTCAAAGTGGGAAACTGAATTTCCAAGTGACAATTCAAGTGTTAATAATTCATTTAAGCAGTCACAGATTTCAAGTTTTTCAGTCATTTTCTATACTTTTCAGAAATTATCCAATAATAAGGTGATGATGTACGGTGCAGTAAGCATCTGTATGCCAATTAGAATGCATATCTCGATTAACCTGTGCTTGAACATTTGGGTGTTGGGGAAAATTAAGATTTTTTAAATGCAGAGATTGTTTTAGATAAATCAAATGGCTCTCTTCTTTAGGCCATTTTGCATGAGTATCGTAACCAGAGATTTTGTTGCCTTGTTTCACTTCAAATTGAATCAGGGCAATTAAGCATTCACATAAACCTAAAGTTTCAAGGTGATCTTCATATTTGAATTTTCCCAAGACGTGTACCTTTCTTCTTATAAAAATGAAACTCTTGCGCTAAATATAGACTTTGCTGATAACAATTGAAATAACAAAATTGATATCTCTAAGATGTAAAATAGATGCATCTTATTGGTGAGACCGCGTATAATTTTGCACTGGTTAAGTGCGCAAAAGTAGAAGGGCGGCTGTGTTTCATATGCAACTTGAATGGTTAAATACCTTAAAACCGAATTTTAAAGTGTTACCGCTAAAGGAAAGAATGCTCTGTGGTTTGGGTGCATTGTTGGGATTAGCACTGTCTTCACTCATAAGTTGGTGGCTTTTGGGTGGGATCAATGCATGGTATATCGCCCCGATGGGTGCGTCCTCGGTGTTGCTTTTTGCCGTACCAGCTAGTCCTTTGGCTCAGCCATGGAATATTGTGATTGGGAATACGATTGCAGCTGTGATTGGGGTGACCTGTGCACTCTATATTTCCAACTTAACAGAAGCATTTAGTGTTGCTGTGGCTTTGTCGATTATTTTGATGATGACGACAGATTCTTTGCATCCACCAAGTGGTGCAGTGGCAATTACAGCGGTACTGGGAGGAGATACGGTACACGAGTTAGGGTATCAATTTGTGTTTTATCCTGTTCTACTTAACTCGATCCTGCTCCTTGTGATTGCGATAGTGTTCAATCGATTGCTTGGAAAACAATACCCAACCGTGGCGCAAGTCAATACGCGTAGCACCGACCCGACCCCCACCCAGAAGGTCACAATTCAACCTGAAGATATTCATCAAGTTTTAGCCCAAGAAACACAGTTGCTTGACATCAGTGAATATGATTTACAAAAATTGATTTTAAAAGCTCAAGCGCAGGCCGATACTCGCTTTCACATAGACCTGCGTTGTCGGGACATTATGAGTAAAGATGTCCTGTGTTTATATGAAGATGAAGACATTCAAGTCGCTGTGGAAAAATTTAAACAGGTCAATCTGATGAGTTTACCTGTGTTAAATCGAGCGGAACAGATATGCGGTACCTTAGCTTTATATGAAGTGGTGGAATGGTTCCAAAAGGCAACGGATTTGCGTACCTCTTGGCAAGATCAAGTCAAGCACATTATGAAACGTCAGGTGGTCACGGTACAGCCGGATCAAGAACTACAAGATTTGATCCCGTACTTTGTTGAACGTTCTTTTAACTATATTCCTGTGGTTGAAAACAAGGCTTTGGTCGGCATCATTAGCCGTGCTGATATGATTGCAGCGTTGTATCGTCTGCTACAACATCGCTAAGTCATGTGAGTGTCGTAGGCAAAAAAAAGCTACGACACTTTGGGGGAAGTTGTCGTAGCATAAAAAGAAACTTTTTTGAGACGAAAGATGCGCGCTTATGGGTTGCGATGATCTGGATTAACGGTACGCATCGTATTGCTATAACCAGATCGAGCCTGTGGAGAATGCTCGATTTGGTCTTTTTGTTTCGGCATCACCAACCAAAGAATTAGGTAAACCAAAATTCCAGGGAATGCTGCACTTAACAGTGAAATGGTGATGAAAACAATACGAAGTAAATTTGCGTTCCAACCAAAACGTTCAGCAATACCACCCATCACACCAGCAATCATGTTTGAGCGGTTTGAGCGATATAAACCAACATTGGCCATCTAGGTCTCCTTAAAATTTAAAATCTGAGTGGCTTTATGCACTCATAATTTAAAAATGGAGATGGAATTAAGTTTTTAAAGGTGACGGAGCTAATTAAAAAGTAAAGTTATGTAAAGAGATAAAAGCTAGGGTTTTGATCAGGACTAAAATGTGCTCTATTTGGCGTTGAGCTAGCTGCTTAAAGTCAGCAAGTCATTTGAATCCGAGAAAACACCAGGGGTCAGGATGGAATATTCGTGATGGTTATGGAGATTAATCACGTGCAGGAAGTGAGTGTGGAATGAAGTTGAAACGAAAACATCAGGGTTTGATTGGCGTATTACTGCAAGGAGCGGTGGCGCTAATTGGTGTATCGTTAGCTGGCTGTGATGGTGGGCTGTCGGAGGCGTCACAACAACATGAAAATAGCACGGTAGAGGATGCTGCTGTTACGGCTGAGTCGGGGAAGAAGCTGACTGAGGTGGCAGGGCGGGCCACCATGCAAGATGATTCGGAGTATGCACCTCGTACGCTTGATATTCGTGAACAGCAGTTCATTGGGCGTTATCGCACACAAATTCAATGTGATGGTTATTTTTTCCCTTGTGAAACGGGGAAGGCTGATTTTATTCTCAATTTTTTACCTGATGGTACGGTGCATCGCAGCATTGTACGTTTGGGTAAGGTCTTTTCAGAAAAACAACGCCCTGGCTTTTCAAACTTAAGTTATCGCCGTGATACATGGACCATGAATAAAGAGCGAACAGAGTTGATCGTACATCGTAAAGAGGGGATTAATTTTTATTATCGCGTGGTGGATTCGCAAACGCTGCAAATGGATTTGGATAAAAGTAATAATCTAGATGCCACTAACCAAAAATTGTATGCACGAGGTTTTCCGAAATTAGAGCGTGCGTATACATTAAAGCGTGAGCCTAATTCATAGTTAAAATAGCACTGGGCAAAGCAACAGAATAAGACTGAAGAATAAAAATAGTGAAGAAATGAACAGCGTGCGAATTTTATGACTTAAATAGCGTGTCGCTAAATAAATGTCATATCAATGCAATTAAAGAGGATTTAAATAAATGGTGGGTCGTCCGCGATTCGAACGCGGGACCAACGGATTAAAAGTCCGCTGCTCTACCAGCTGAGCTAACGACCCTGAGCAAGGTGTGCGAAAGAGTATTCGCTGAAAGTTTAAAAAAGAAATTTTTAAAGCATTCGAACCTGAGCAGGTTTGTAAAATTAGATTTTACAAGAAAGATGGTGGGTCGTCCGCGATTCGAACGCGGGACCAACGGATTAAAAGTCCGCTGCTCTACCAGCTGAGCTAACGACCCAT
>NZ_KB849234.1:144203-244843 GCF_000368045.1 Acinetobacter johnsonii CIP 64.6 | reverse complement strand
ATGGTGGGTCGTCCGCGATTCGAACGCGGGACCAACGGATTAAAAGTCCGCTGCTCTACCAGCTGAGCTAACGACCCATATCATTTGATGGAGCGTATTGTAGCAAGATATGCATCGAGCGCAAGTAAAAAATCGCAAACTTGTTGATGTTTGATTATAAATACAACAAATTTGCGATTAGGTAGCTAAAAAACAAGCAATTCGAGTTTAGAAGCGATATTGATAGGCTTGAATGTTATCAAAGACTTGTTGCGTTAAATCTGCATAGGCACTGCTGTTGGGTAACAGGACCAGCAAGCGTTCATCCGTTTTTTTCGGGTCAAAGGCTTGTTCTTTGAGCTTGTTCTTTTGGTATTTAAACGTTCCCGTAGTTTCAACTTGCTTTTGTACGCGTAAGAAAACGGGTACAGCATAGGCAGGCAGACATTTTTTAAAGCTCACGAGCATTTGAGCTAAATCCTGCTCATTCAGTTCAGCGCCATCTGCCAGTGTAATCGCAGCCATCCCCACACGACCATTGGTGTTTGGAATTTCAACCCCATAAACCACAGCTTCGGTGATTTTGTCATATTCACTAACCATGTTTTCAACTTCAGTCGTGGACACATTTTCGCCTTTCCAGCGGAAGGTATCGCCTAAGCGGTCGACGAATTGGGCATGACGGAAACCAATGTCGCGGACTAAGTCCCCTGTGTTGAAATAAGCATCGCCGGACTTGAAGACATCTTTAAGAATCACCGATTTATTTTTTTCAGGATCGGTATAGCCATCAAATGGAGAACGGCGAGTAATTTTACCAATCAATAAACCAACTTCGCCTTTTTTGACCTTGATACAGCCACCTTTGGCATCATAAACAGGCGCATTTTTTTCTTTATCAAACTGGATAATGGCATAAGGCGTAGGTGAAAAGCCGACAGTGTTGTCAAAGTTGAATACATTGCTAAAGCCGACATTGCCTTCACTCGATGCATAAAGCTCTAAAATTTCTTCAATACCAAACCGCTGTTTGAATTTGTCCCAAATATTCGGACGCATGCCATTGCCAATCATTTTGGTGACACGGTGGCCTTTTTCTAACGCTGAAGGTGATGCATCCATGAGGTAGCGACATAATTCACCGACATAGCCAATAGCTGAGGCATCAAACTTTTGCACATCTTTCCAAAAAGCAGAGGTGGAGTATTTACGGCGCAAAGCCAAGGTGCCCGCACCCGCAATCACGCCACACCAACACACCACAATGCCCGTTGCATGGTACAGCGGCAGGGTGACATACATCACATCGTCTTTGCCGAGGTTGAGTACGTGCCCGTAGGTTCCATAAGCCAACGTCCAGCGGCTATGTGTGAAAATAACGGCTTTAGGTAAACCGGTTGTGCCTGAGGTATAAATATAAAACAAGCCATCTTTACCCAGCACACTGTGTGTGGTTGGGGTATTGAACTTGGCAAAGGCATCAATTTTTTCAGCAAGATTACTGAAACCTTGTGGTGCAAGGCCTGCAACTTTTTGGGTTTCTTGGTCGGCAAACCAATAGAAACGATCCGCAGTGAGATTTAGATCATGGCGGATTTCATCAACTGCGGCACGACATTCTTCACCCACGATGACTGCGATGGGTTTGACCAGATTAATACTATGCGCCAGCACTTTACCGACTTGCGAGGTATTGACTAAAGCCGCAGTAACGCCAATTTTGGCAAGTGCAATCACGGTTGCAACCAATTCAGGACGGTTTTCAATCATCACTGTGATGACATCACCCTTTTTTGCCCCGATGGATAAAAAATAATGCCCGATTTGGTTTGCCCATTCGTTGAGGGCTTGGTAACTAAATTTTTGCTCTTCAAAAAGCAAGGCCATACCGTGAGGGTTGCGCTTCACTGCTTTTTCAAAAGCAATTCCGAGGCCTGCTGGAGTGTTTGGGGTACGTAAATATGCTTGCTTTAATCCACTGAGTAAGTTGGGAACTTTACTGATGAATTGAGGAAGTTTTGCTGCAACGTCAGTAATACCAATGAGGTCATGTGATGGGTGTTGGCTCATATGAATCCTAATTATTTTATGCAATCCAATGCGTTTGAATAGTGCTCAGTTTCTACACTTGTTCTTTTAATCGTTTCGGTCTAGTGCAATCAACCTAATCTGACGAAAATAACAAAAAAACCTAGCCACTGACATGACTAGGTTTTTAAAATTTACAACTCTAGGGTGAATTACGACTCAGTCGGGCTCGCTTTTTTCGGTGGACGACCACGTGGACGACGTGGGCGAACTGGCTTGTCCGAGTCTGATTTGTCTGACTCATCCGCAGCTATTTCCGCTACAGTTTCAGTTGCTTCTACTTTTTCAGCTTGCTTTGACGCTCTAGGTGCTTTGGCTTGAACTGGAGCAACAACAACTTTCACTTCTTCAACCGCAGCTACATCAGCCGAGCTTTTCACTTCACTGCTTTCAACGGCAATAAGTGCTTCGCTTTTTGTTACAAGAGCAGGCTCGTTTTCCTCTGGAGTTACAGCAGGCGCAGCTTCAGCAGCAGGTGTTTCTGCAACAATCGCTGTTTCAGGCGCTGACGACTCAGCAACAGGCGCTGTTTCGCGTGCTTGTTTGGCTTGTTCAGCAGCAAGTTTAGCTAAACGACGACGCTCACGCGGGTCATTTGCAACACGTTGTTCAGACACAGGTGCAGGCGGTGTCAGGTCCAGTACTGGAACTGGCTCTGCTTCAGGCTGAGCTTTTGTGATTTCAACATCACGCGTGACAGGTTTTTTCTCTGCTTCAACAGCAGGCGTTGTCACAGTTTTGCTTAACGTTGCTGCATACTCTTCAGTAAATTTCTGAAGGGCACGGTTGAAGGTTGGAATTAAACCAAACTGTTCAATCAGCACTGAACAGTCTTCACCATAGACATGGCGAATTAAGCTGCTGATGGTGTACTGACCTAAAGTTGGCACCTGTGAAGGCGTGAGTTTAGGTGCTTCAGTTTGCTGTGTGTGTGTAGCGCGTTGTTGGCGACGGCGTTGACGTGGGTCATTGCTGGCACGTTTTACGCTTTCACGTGGTTTTTGCTCTGCTTCTTGTTCAGCAGGTGCTGCTACAACTTCAGTTGCTTTCTCCTGCACCACTTTCTCAGCTTTTACTTCAACTTCTGGTTTCGCAACAGCCGCTTGCTGAGGCTTGGTTTCGGTTACAGTGTGTGTAGGCGGAGTTAATGCCACGATTTCACTTTGTGCTTGATCGACATTGACCACATGGGCTGTTGTGATCATTTCTTGACGCGGTGCTTCAATCAACTCAACTTTAACTTGAGGTTCTTGAACCACAACTGGCGCTGCTTCAGTCGCTTGCTCATTCAGTACGCTTGGGTCGCGGTGGCGATTTGGGCGTTCTGGACGAGGTTGGTTGCGACGGTCACGACGTGGCATTGCATTTTGCTGTTCGTTTTGAACATCAGTGTTTTGCTGTTGCTCACCGTGTTGGCGACGTGATGAACGCTTGTTATCACGTGGTTCCTGACGTTGCTGTTCACTGCGCTCTGGACGGTCTTGACGTTGTTGTTCAATGCGCTCAGAACGTTGTTCATGACGGTCTTGGCGTTGTGGTTCATTGCGTTCAGGACGTTGTTCATAACGATCTTGGCGCTGTTGATCTTGACGAGAGACCTGCACAATTTCTTCATGAACTTGGTTGTTATGTTGCGCATTTTGCTCACGTGACTCTTTGTGCTTATTAGGGCGCTTTTTGTTGTGGCGTGTGCCGCGTTCTTCTTTCTCTACATGCTTATCTTCACGGTGTTCAGATTTTGCATGAACAGGTGCAGAGCTCATGTAGACATTATTGCTTGGTGCAACTGGTGCCGCAGCAGGCGTACCAACTTGACCAAACTGACCACGGCTCACTGCACCACCATTCACCATTTGCTCAATGGCAGCAGCAGCATTATTTGCAGAACGTGATTGATCGACAGTCACAGCTTGTTTTTGTACAAACAAGTTTTCTAACCATGCACATGGGCTGCTTGAAGGAGCCGTTTGGGCAGGGGTTTGTTGCGCAACTTGTTGTTGTGGCGCGTTGTTACGAGGTTTTTTGTTGCCTTTTTCTTGTTGTGCAGGCGCAGGAGCGGCATGTTGATGCACATGATCTGCGCCATCTAAATGCCATTCTGATGACTCGTAACCCAACTCTTTTTCGCTTGAACGTGTTGCTTCTGTACGTTCATAGCTGGTTGGTGCAAAGCCTTCAGGGTTATACGAAATTTCGTAATGTGGGGTTTCTAAGTGTGGGTGCGGAAGCACAGTCACACGAACACCTGAGGTTTGTTCAAGGTAAACCAGCGTGTGACGCTTTTCATTCAATAAGAATGCTGCAATTTCAACAGGAACCTGTACTTGAACTTCACCATGACGTTCACGCAGCGCAATTTCTTCTACTTTACGCATGATTGAAAGCGATAATGAACGTAAGTCACGAACCATACCTGTGCCATGACAGCGCGGGCAGACATAACCTGTTGCTTCTTCAAGTGAAGGGCGTAGACGTTGACGGCTCATTTCCATCAAGCCAAAACGAGACAATTGACCGAATTGGATACGGGCACGGTCGCTTTGTGTTGCTTCGCGAAGTTTCGCCTCAACCATACGTTGGTTGCGGTCTTTGGTCATGTCGATAAAATCGATCACGACCAAACCACCAATGTCACGTAAACGTAGTTGACGTGCAATTTCTTCCGCTGCTTCAAGGTTGGTATTGAGCGCTGTATCTTCAACGTCGCTACCACGGGTTGATTTTGCAGAGTTGATGTCGATTGATACTAATGCTTCGGTTTGGTCAATAACGATTGAACCACCTGCAGGAAGTTTAACTTCACGTTCATAAGCTGTTTGAATTTGGCTTTCAATACCAAAATGCGCAAATAACGGTTCATTTAGCGTATAGGTTTTTAACTTGTCGATTTGACGAGGCATGACTGCTTTTACGAAGTTATAGGCTTCGTTATAGGCTTGCTCTGAATCAATTAAGATTTCAGCGACATCATCACGTAAATAATCGCGAATCGCACGCGTCACTACACCCGCTTCTTGATGCACCAACATTGGTGATGGACCAGAACTTGCTGTGTTTTGGATTTGAGCCCAAAGATCAAGTAAGTGCTGTAGGTCGAGTTGTAATTCTTCTTGAGAACGGCCAATACCTGCAGTACGTACAATCACGCTCATGCCACGAGGTACATTTAACGACGCCAACATTTCTTTCAATTCTTCACGTACTGAACCTGAAATTTGACGGCTAATACCACCACCTTTCGGGTTATTTGGCATAAGCACCAAATAGCGACCAGCTAAAGAAATGAAGGTAGAAAGGGCAGCGCCTTTGTTACCACGTTCTTCTTTTTCAACTTGAACCAAAAGCTCTGTGCCTTCAGTAATCAATTCGCGAATGTTTGAAGTTTGGCGTGGGTCTGCTTGGTAATATGAATTTGCGATTTCACGCATAGACAAGAAGCCTTGACGTCCCGCACCATATTCAACAAAGACGGCTTCTAAAGAAGGCTCAACGCGAGTCACGTGACCTTTATAGATATTAGATTTTTTTTGTTCACGGGTACGATTCTCTAAGTCAAAATCGTAAAGACGCTGCCCAGTGACAAGTGCAACGCGAATCTCTTCTGCATGTGTTGCATTAATCAACATACGTTTCATGGGTGTAACACCTAATAGTGATACACAGCAAACTATCGCTAAACACGTAGCGAACATCAAACATCACGGACCAATTTTGCTCAGATCTCAAATAAACCGATTGTGGTCTGAGTTTTATTACCTGCCTTTTTGATCGGCTTCGGTTTTGATTCACATATTGATGATGGCAATACGGCTTCAATCTTTAAACGATTAAAGTCTCCTGCGCGTTTCACTGGCGGACAAGCGGTGCATTGGATGTAAGTAACTTTCACTGTCACATTTGCTCGAAGAGCAACCCTTCTTTTTGGATAGGGTGTCTTGATACGGAATTATCATCGTACCTTTACAACTGAACAGATCCATATGCATCAACGCTGTGGCCTGAATACGACATCAGGGAGCGACTAATCTGATGTATATCAGTTTACGTTTAAAAACCAACCTTCGTTGGTCACATATTTTTTTGGGGCAAACTGATTTATGTGCAGATGCACAATTAAACCTAACAGTTTGCTGTTTTGCCGATATAATAAGCCTTCGGCGTCGGCATAATTCTTTTGGGACCGTTCCAAGCTGAGTTGAGTTATTTTCTTAACTATTCAATTTAAAATTGAAATGATTAAGCTTTTGACTCACTTATGGTGGTATCCGTGCGCTGACTATATCAAACCTTGTACCATCTGCCTATGGGCTAAGCTAGTCTTTCTTGTGTAAAGCACAGCCTAAATGGTCATTTTTTATTCAAATTACGTATTTTTTAGGTCGCAGTAACTGTATGAATTCTACCCAACAATGGCAAAACGTGACGTGGTTTGAAGTGGACGAGCATCAAGCAGGGCAACGGATTGATAACTTTTTATTTAGCCGTTTAAAAGGTGTGCCTAAAAGTCGTATTTATCGCCTGATTCGTGAAGGTCAGGTTCGCGTGAATAAAAAGCGTATAAAAGCAGAAACTAAGTTGTCTATTGGTGATCAGATTCGTGTGGCTCCGATTCGCTATGAACAAAAAGATGAGAATGCGGCACCTGTTTCTGACAAAGTAGCACAGAGTTTACTCAGCCGTGTGGTGTATGAAGATGAGGGCTTGATGGTCGTCAATAAACCATCTGGCATTGCCGTGCATGGCGGCAGTGGTGTGGCTTATGGTCTGATTGAAGGCTTACGTGCCGCGACAGGTAAAAAATACTTAGAACTGATTCATCGTATTGACCGTGATACCTCAGGTTTGGTGATGATTTCTAAAAAACGTAGTGTCTTAAAAAGTTTGCAAGACATGCTACGTGAACACAAAATTAAGAAAACTTACGCTGCTGTAGTCAAAGGTGTGGTGAGTTTAGACAAGCAGTTAATTGATGCGCCTTTGCACCGTTATGAACTGGCCAATGGTGAGCGTCGTGTGCGTGTGTCGAGTGAAGGTAAAGAGTCTAAAACACAGTGGAATGTGGCTGAGCGTTTTATGCATGCAACCTTAGTCTATGCATCGCCGCTTTCAGGGCGTACCCATCAAATTCGTGTGCATGGTTTAAGCATTGGTCATCCATTGGTAGGTGATGATAAGTATGGTCATGAAACAGAATATAAAGGGCCGAAGCCACGTCGTTTATGTCTACATGCAATGCGTTTAGACATCCCAGGTTATGCACCGATTGAAGCGCCTTTGCCTGAAGATATGCAGAGTATTGTGGCGCAGCTAAGAGCACAGAAGAAGGACTAAGTCTTTTCCCTTCCATTTTGGGAGAAGTGATAAAACCATGACTTTTATTGGTTGTGATTAATTTAAAAGGATGCTGTATTGGTCATCTTTGCTTTTCAAAGATGAAAAGTAACAAAAATCTTTTGTTGAGCTGATGGAAGTCCTGAACGCGCTTTAAGCACTGCTTTAAAGCGAAGTGCAAGTCAGCTCAACGGCGACATCCTTTTCGCCATCGTGTAGCAAATGCATCGTGTAAATTGACTTTATAAAAGTAAATATTGGAACCCCAGCATGAACAAACCTGTAGAACTGATTATCTTTGATTGGGATGGGACTTTATTTGATTCTGTGGGGCAGATTGTGGCGAGTTTATTGTTTGCCGCGCAGCAATTTGCACAACCTTTAACTGCTGATGCAGCAAAAAGTATTATTGGTTTAGGTTTGCCAGAAGTCGCGCAGCGATTATTTCCTCAAGTGCCTGAGTTACATACTGAGATTTTGCAATGCTATGCCGAGCATTATGTGGCGAACTCGAAAGGTGATGTCTGGTTCGACGGCGTAGCCGATATGTTGAATGGCTTACGTGAAACGGGTTTACAGTTGGCGGTGGCGACAGGTAAAAGTCGTAAAGGCTTAGATCGAGTATTAGCGCAAACACAGAGCCAAGCACTATTTGTGACAACGCGTGCTGCCAGTGAGACCAAATCTAAACCGCATCCTTTGATGTTGGAAGAGATTTTAGCTGAAACGGGTGTGTCTGCGGAAAGCGCGATTATGGTCGGTGATACCAGTTATGACCTAGAAATGGCGCGTAATATTGCCATGCCGAGAATCGGGGTGAGCTATGGGGTGCACACACCTGAAACGCTCAGACAATATCAACCTTTAGCCATCGCAGATGATGTGCCGAGCTTGCAGCAGCATTTATTACAATATGTTGACCTGAAACAAGTGATTTAACTTGAGTGGTCTAAATATATAACCTGTGGAAGATGGTCAGAGTGAGCCTGCCTGTTTTGGGTCGATCATCTTTAAAGCTTTTGTCTTTAGTATGTTTTAAGGCTGATGAACGGTTCATTTAATTGTTGGGTTTGTGATTTGAAAAAGCTCTTTGATGGGGCTTTTTTTTGTGATGTTGTCGCAGAAAGAACTTCAATCATCGCCTTTATATTGGATAGTTGTCATTTGTGAGGATGACCAAGAAATGAAAAAAAACGTTTAAAGCGTGATAAAACCCGCCGCGACATTGATGCTAATGGCGAGAATAGAGGTATTAAAACCATAAGCTAAAATAATGTGCAGAATATTGAGAATACGCATCGAACGTGAGGTAATGGAAACATCCGCGGTTTGCGCAGAAGTGCCAATCACATAACTAAAATATAAAAAGTCGGGATAGGTCGGTTGAGCCGTTTTGGGAAAGTCTAAGCCTGCATCTTGTTGGTCTGCGAGAGCCAGATAATAGTCATGTGCATAATGAATGGCAAACACGGTATGCATAAAGAACCATGCACTAATAATAGTGAGTAAGGACAGCGCCAAGTGCCCATATTTGATGGTTGGGTCATTCGGAAGATGAGTCAATTCTAATACAATCGCAATTAAGCACATGAGCAAAGTCAGGATGACCAACAGTAGAATGATCCATTTACTGGCATCTTGCTGTTGTGCATGTTGCAGAATGTGTCGATGGTCAACAGACCACAGGGTGGTCATAGTTTTGACTAAATAACTTGAGACGGCAATATTCCAACTGATCAATAAATTGGTCGACCAAGACCAGTCGGTAAATGTATTCAGCAGCGTATAAAAAACAGCAGTCAGCAAAAAACTAATGAAAAAGAAGGGGCGAAATTTCATTGCTGTTTTTAAACGCTGCAAAGTGGGCATCGGCATAATTTTCTCCTTCTGTGTTTTATTATTTTTTTTCGTGCAGCTAAAATCGCAGTGCCTATTTAAGTAAGAGTACCTACGTCTTTAGGATTAGTCTGTGTTCGGACTTCAGTTGTAGGGAACCTGACAAAAGCCTGTTTTTCTTAGCCTATCCTAGCTTAAAAAGAATGCAAAAGGAAAAAGCGAGAAGGCATCGACATCGCTTAAAAAAAGATGAAAATCTGCTTGTCATACAGCGTGTAGTTCTGTGAGAAAGGCGCGTAGCTATTTATTATTCAGAAAATAGTAGCGCGCCGAATAAGATGAGTAATGAGGACTCACTGCAGATTTATTCGCGGTTAATATCCAAATAAAATACCCGAGTCAGTAATTCTAAAAATCTAGTTACTGCTAGTGAGCTGTTATTTTTACGATAGTTCACATACAGATCCAAATACGGCAGCTCAACCTCAAGTGGACGAATTACCGTGTTATTCATGCTAAGTGGCGCAACATAACCAGGTAAAATTGTACAGCCGAGACCCAAGCCAATGGCGTTGATATTGAATAGGATGTTGTCAGCTTTTTGCACAATGTTAAATTCAATATTGTGGGCTTTGGCAAATTCCAAAATGGTCTGGTGCAAAGTCTGTGACTGCTCGGCTACGGGAATAATAAAATCAATGCCATTTAACGCTTTAACAGGAATTCGCTCGTATTGGGCCAAAGGATGGTCTTTCGGCAACAGGAAAATGAGTGGTTCACGCAGTACAAACTGGCTTTCGATTTCATCACTATGAACATTATTTCGTGTAAAGCTAATGTCCAACTCCCCTTTTTTCAGCAAACGCAGTTGCTCAGTATTGTTCATACTGAACAACTCAATTTTTAATTCTGGGTTTTGTACTCTTAAATTGGGCAGCACATAAGGAAAGATTTTCATTTCCGCAACAGGGACAAAACCAATGCGGAGCATCTGCTGTTTGGCCTGTGACACTTGGCGTGCCATAGCGACCGCTTTGTCTGCCTGAGCCAAGGTGAGACGTGCTTGTTCAAGGAAAACAGCACCTTCTTCCGTGAGTTCAACTTTTCGCTTGGTTCGATACAGTAACTGTACGCCGACATCTTCTTCAAGGTCTTTGATTTGCTGACTTAATGAGGGTTGAGCGGTATAAAGTTTCAGTGCTGCTTTACTAAAGTTCAGTTCTTCAGCAACAGTAATGAAATAGCGAAGGTGTCTAAGTTCCATATAAATAACCCACTGACTAATCCAAAAAATGTCTTACCATGACTGCGGTGAAGTATAATCGATAAACAATGATGCCGTGAAGATGATTCAATTATTTAGAAAATAAATGATCTTGGGTTGATTTTTGAGATTTTCGTATATGAAATAACAGGTTTAATAATTGCTAAAAGGTATTAGTTAAATATTGAAAATAGTTCATTCCAATCAACTGAAAATCGGGGGAGGTGAACTACATAAAAATACAGTTGCGTTTTGCCGAAATTGGATATGATAAAAAACATAAATATAATTTAATTGAACATACGGGCTAAAAATCGATATGGCAGATTCAAATAAACTGGTGGTCTATGCCGCGCTGTTGGGGAATTTAGCCATTGCGCTAGTAAAGTTTATTGCGGCTTATCTGACCAATAGCTCTGCTATGTTGAGTGAAGCGATTCACTCTGTTGTGGATACCTTAAACGAAATTTTACTGTTATATGGATTGAAGAAGTCAAATAAACCTGCCAATTTTAATCATCCTTTTGGCTACGGGCGAGAGCTATATTTTTGGGCCTTTATTGTATCTCTTATGGTCTTTGCCTTAGGGGCATTGGTGTCTATGTACAATGGGATCATGCACATTTTGCATCCTGAACCCATTTTAAACCCGACCATCAATTATGTTGTACTTGGCTTTGCATTTGTAAGTGAGGGGACTTCATGGTGTGTTGCTCTGAAAGTGTTTCGTAAGGCGAAAGGTCAGCAAGGTTATTTTGAGGCCTTTCGTCGCAGTAAAGACCCCACCACGTTTACAGTTTTGTTTGAAGACTCTGCTGCATTAATTGGTCTGTTGATTGCTTTTCTTGGTATTTATTTGGCACATCGTTTAAATATGCCTGCACTGGATGGGGTGGCATCTATTCTGATTGGGCTGGTTCTGGCGGTATCTGCTTTTCTACTGGCACGAGAAACCAAAGGTTTGCTTCTCGGGGAAACCGCAGACCTGCATGTACGGCAAAATATTTTAAAAATTGCCCAAGAGGATGAAGGTGTATTGTCGGCCAACGGTTTACTGACCGAGCAAATGGGCGCCAAACAGGTTTTAGCCTCATTGAGCGTGGAGTTTGAAGATCACCTCACTACCGATGAGATAGAAGCGTGCGTCAATCGCATTGAAGCAAAAATTAAACAAAATCATCCTGAGATTGTGGCACTCTTTGTTAAGCCGCAATCAAAAAAAGTGTGGTTAGAGCGAATGCAAGGACGCTTGGAATAGGTTAAGGTAGAGGTCAGTTTTCAAAACTGGTCCTGTTACTGGTGTATTGCAATAAAGATAACGACGTTAAATGAAGCCAAAATCAACTGAACTCCATTATCAAATTCCGACTGAAAATACCATGTCTCATACATGGCGGCAGCCCGAATTTCAGTTCCTACACTCCGACCATTATAACGGGACTCGCTTTGTCAATTCGGTTCATCGACCTGAGGGCCGTAGCCGAGGCGACTTGCTGAAATGGTTGATTAAGCGTAAATCCTCGACATGGAATGTGGATGTGGCGCAAGAGTATGCGCACTTTCATGCCGATAAAAAAAGCCTGCCGCAAGATCGGCCTCATGCCGATTTAAATGATTGGCAGGTGTGGTTTGTGGGGCATGCCACGGTATTACTGCAGATTGGACCCTATAACTTATTGACCGATCCTGTGTGGGCGGAACATGTCAGTCCGAAGCAAGGGCGGGGACCTCGCCGTGTTATGCCTGCTGGCATTGCCTTGGAAGATTTACCGACCATCCATGCAGTGCTTTTGAGCCACAACCACTATGACCATATGGATATTGCCAGTCTGAACTGGTTGTATGAGCGTTTCGCCATGCCCATTTATACAGGTTTGGGCAATGGATGGTATTTACCCAAGCACTTACAAGTATTGGAAATGGATTGGTGGCAGTCGGCGCGTCTGCATAATTTAAAACTGGTCTATACCCCAGCACAGCATGGTTCTGGCCGTGGGCTGCGTGATCAAAACCGTGCGTTATGGGGTGGGTTTAGTATTCACTGTGGCGCTGACTATGCTTATTTTGCAGGGGATACAGGTTATTCACCGCATTTTAAAGAGCTGCATCAACGTTTTGGCGCACCGCGAATTGCATTACTGCCCATCGGGGCGTATGAACCGCGTGAGCTGATGCGCTATATGCATATGAATCCGCAAGATGCCTTTCAAGCGCATAAAGACCTGCATGCCAAATGCTCGATGGCTATTCACTATCGCACTTTTCAGCTGACTGATGAAAGCCGAGAACAGCCTGAAATTGACTTAAAAGTGGCAATGAAAAATAGCTCGAAGCTGATGAATCCGTTTGTCTGTTTAAGAGAAGGTCGACGTTTATGCGTGTAGTTGATGCTTTATATGTAAGATCAGGTGATGGCTGGAAAAACAGTCATCACCAAGACCATAACGACATCACAAAATATCTTTCAAATAAAATCTAAAAACCGAAAGTACGCTTCTTTTGTTGTTTGATTTTACTCAATTTGAGCCGCGTTCATTACTTATGGGGGCGTCTCAGTTTTAATCGATGAACTCAATTGAAAATGCCCATCAACCTCGCATAAAAAGCCTTTCTTTTTGCTGTGTTTTCCTCGGATCTTATCTTGTTGAAAAATTAAAATTCTTTTTTTTTCTTAAATATTTACATGGAAGAATCCGATTATTTTTATTCGTAAAACTCGCTTTAGATTGTCATCAAAAGAGGCTATGTTAGAACAGTAATAATTACTTTAAACGGTTCATGATAATCATAATTTGATGATCAAATTTGGAGCTCGACATGACACAGAATATGCAAGCATCAGGCTGTCCATTTCACCAGAAAGATGGTGGACAAACGAGTTTAGCCAGCACCAATAATTCTGATTGGTGGCCGAATGCGCTCAATCTCGACATCCTGTCGCAACATGATAAAAAAACCAACCCGATGGATCCTGATTTTGACTATGCAGCTGCATTCAAATCATTGGATTTAGAAGCGGTGAAACAAGATCTCCGTGAACTCATCAACAGCAGCCAAGAATGGTGGCCATCTGACTATGGTAGTTACATTGGAATGTTTGTACGTACCGCATGGCACTTGGCGGGTTCTTACCGTAAACAAGATGGACGTGGCGGCGCTAACACAGGGAACCAACGTTTTGCACCCCTCAACAGTTGGCCTGATAACGTCAACACCGATAAAGGCCGTCGCCTACTATGGCCAATCAAACGTAAATATGGCAACAAAATTTCATGGGGCGATTTAATCGTTCTTGCTGGGACTGTAGCTTATGAAGAAGCGGGTCTGAAAACCTTTGGCTTTGGTGGTGGTCGTCTAGATATTTGGGCACCCGAAAAAGACATTTACTGGGGTGAAGAGCGTCAATGGCTGGCACCAACGGCAAACCGTTATGCCAATGACCAAGACCGTAAATCGCTTGAAAATCCATTAGCTGCGGTACAAATGGGCTTAATTTACGTCAATCCAGAAGGGGTTGATGGCGTCCAAGATCCCCTTCGTACTGCACAAGACATGCGTGTCACTTTTGACCGTATGGGAATGAATGATGAAGAAACCGTTGCACTCACTGCGGGTGGTCACACCGTAGGGAAAGCGCACGGGAATGGTAAAGCTCAAAACTTAGGGGCAGATGTCGAAAGCGCTGACGTAGAGTTTCAAGGTCTCGGTTGGCATAACTCTGAAGGTACAGGCAATGGCGCGAACACCATGGTCAGTGGTTTAGAAGGGGCTTGGACCACACACCCGACCAAATGGGATAACGAATTTTTCTATCTACTGTTCACTTATGAATGGGAAAAAACGACCAGTCCAGCGGGTGCGAAACAATGGGAACCGATTAACATCAAAGAGGAAGACAAACCTGTTGATGCACATAACCCGAATGTACGCCGCAACCCAATGATGACCGATGCTGATATGGCGCTGAAAATGGACCCTGAATACCGCAAAATTTCAGAGCGTTTTTATGCAGATCCAGCTTACTTGTCTGAAGTGTTTGCGCGTGCTTGGTACAAGCTCACTCACCGTGACATGGGACCAAAATCCCGCTACTTAGGTGCAGATGTACCGAATGATGATCTGATTTGGCAAGACCCAATTCCATCGGTCGATTATGTTTTGTCTGAAGCTGAAATTGAAGACTTAAAAGCGAAGTTGCTAAATAGCGGTTTAACTTCGGTTGAATTGATTAATACTGCTTGGGATAGTGCGCGGACTTTCCGTGGTTCCGACTACCGTGGTGGCGCCAATGGGGCGCGTATTCGTCTTGCACCACAAAAAGACTGGGTGGGCAATGAGCCTGAGCGTTTAGCCAAAGTTTTGGCGAAGCTTGAAGAAATTCAGGCGAGTCTGGCGAAAAAAGTCAGCATTGCAGACTTGATTGTATTGGGCGGTACGGCAGCTGTTGAAAAAGCGGCGCATGCTGCGGGTGTGAATATCAAAGTGCCATTTACAGCAGGGCGAGGCGATGCGACTCAAGAGCAAACAGATGTGTATTCTTTTGAGGATTTACTCCCTAAGCATGATGGTTTCCGTAATTGGGTCAAAGAAGATTACAGCATACAACCTGAAGAAATGTTGTTAGACCGTGCACAATTACTCGGTTTAACTGCACCAGAAATGACGGTTTTAGTCGGTGGTATGCGTGTGCTTGGTACTAACTATGCTGGGACAGCAGAAGGTGTGTTGACGGCTCGCGTGGGGGTATTGAGCAATGACTTCTTTGTGAACTTAACGGATATGAAATATAACTGGAAACCCGTGGGTAAAAACCGTTATGAAATTGTAGACCGTGCGACAGGGGCAACCCAATGGACGGCGACACGTGCCGACTTAGTTTTTGGTTCGAACTCGATTTTACGTTCATATGCAGAAGTTTATGCGCAAGATGACAACAAAGAGAAGTTTGTAAAAGACTTTGTTGCAGCTTGGGTGAAAGTAATGAATGCTGACCGTTTTGACGTCAAGTAGTTTAATTGAAATAAAAAACCGTCCTTTAGGACGGTTTTTTAGATTGCAATATATTGATATTATTAAATTTTGTATGGCGTGAATTATGTTAATTTTAAAGTGGATTAATGCGATAGGAGTTATTCACATGTGCTTTTTCCAGCCTCTACCTGTTTAATACTAATACCGCTGTTATTTTCTAAAATACAAATTTGAGAGTTAAATGACTTATTAATAGTGCTTAAAGTAATTGTATAAGCTAAATTTTTTTCTAACTTATCTAATGGGATAGCTATACAATTTTTTTCACTAATAGGTAAGTCTGTTTTTGAGTAAGATTTTTCATATTCACTTTGATATTCTTTAGAAAAGTCAATTTTTGCAAAATGAACTAGAAAATTATCTTTTCCATAATCTTTAGATTCATTCGTGAAAAGACATAAATTATCATTAATAATTTTTGTATTAAGATCTCGACTCTGCTGATTACAACCTATAAGCACCATTGCTACAAAACTATATATTATTTTTTTCATAATCACGATTTCGGTAATAAATTTTTATTTGAGGGGTTAAGTAAAAAATCTCTTAATATTTTCTCAACATAGCCTAATAATTGTAAACTTTTTTGATGATGATCCCGTTTGGGATTAACTTTTTGTAAATAACAAGCATCAAACCAAAACTCAATAATTCTACCTTGTTGTTCAAAGTTAAAATCTTGAAATTTTTTATTTAAATCTCGACCTCCTAAGTCCGTGTCATAGGCTTCTAACTCATTGTCCGAGTCAACAGAATTGACCTCCGAAGTATATCCTCCTTTACATAATTGTTTTATCCCAAGCCAACCAGTTGATGTCCCCATTTGATATTGCCAAACATGTACCATTTCATGAATAAACCAATGACGGTTTTCACCTGTAGCTTTGCTATAGTCAGGTGTTTTTAAGTAATCATCTTTCGGTAAATAGATTTCCCCAGCAGGCGTCATGGCATTACCTGTTTTTGTATGTATTAAGCCACCTAAATGTATCCAGACCTTAGAGTAATCAATTGCATCTTTAAAAATCAGGCGAGACATAGCTATTTCACCAGAAGTTAACTGTCTTTTACTTCCGACTTTAATAATAGTAGCAGCTTGATTTTTCATCTCTGCATCTATTTTTTGTAATTTAGAAGTTATACTCTTTAAAACAGTATTTTTAGGATTTCCTCTGCCTGTTACTCTATTCGCCATGTTCATGATCCTCTAAAATTATTCTTATTTCTAGTTCTTCTTCTGTTTCACTAGTAATAAAATGAGTAAACCCTTCTTTATCCGTTTTACCGTGGAAAGTTTCACCATTCATGTATATTTCATAACATACATTAGCTAAAGGTTCTCCTGTTAACTCATCCTGTAGTACAAATTTTTGTCCGTATTTAAAATTAGGTTCAGCTACAAAACTATTAGTATTATTAGATACAATTTTTGGACTACTAGCCCCACTACTCATCACAGCTAAATCAGAAATTTTTAAATATTTTGATCCACAACTAGAGGTATCACCAACAGCAACAATGCTTTTTCCACCCACGATCATAAAACCTTGATTAGAAGCTATTGCACGTGATTGAACTTTACATTTAGGGCAAAAATGAGTCATACCATCAAGATGTACTGCCTTACCTTCGACTAAAAAAGATGAGTCACCTAAAACAATGATTCCACCATGATCTGTTTTACAACCTACTGTGATTAATGCTTTCATTTATTTTTTATAATTTTTTAACGATATTGTTATTAAACCATAAGAATTAAATGATACAAAATTCCAAGGAATACCCTGAAATATTGATTCCATTTTAGATTATAGGGCTTACACGATCCTAATTTTAATATTGTTATATATATCAATTATTTAAAACTTAAATGTAAGCGCGAAAATGAATAGAACGCCTATTTTTATTCAAACTTAAGTTTTCCTAAACTTTGAACAATATCCTTTTCAAGTTCCTTCCACTCCTCAAACTCAGGCTCAACCAGCAAAGTCTGCGACACAAAGCCATAACACACTCGTTGCATATTTAAAGCCATATGCTTGAGCTGTTCATCATCTTGTATAGACGGCTCTAAAATGCTGCGCCACATTTGTACCATCATGGCATAGCTTTTACGGTAACTTTCAATATTTGAAATCTGCCGTTCCAGCAAAAAAGTCTGTGCCCAAAGAAACTGTCGAGCCTGAATCTGCTCAAGCTGAAAGTGAATAATCTGTTGTAAATAGCCCTCAAAACTCAATTTTGTGGATAACTCCATCAGGCTTTGTGCATAACTTTTTAGCTGCTCCGCATTAGTTTTCACATGCTGATGAATGGTCAATGCAACCAAATCTTCCTTCTTGGAAAAGTACTCATAAAAAGTACCTAAACCGACTCCGGCCACATCGGTAATTTCCCGAATGGTAATTTCGTGCGCATGGCGCTCATGCAAAAGCCGAACAAAACTTTCTTGCAAAGCCTCTTGGGTGAGTTTAGCTCTGGATTGGCGTGGCCTACGGCGGACTTGGATCTCAGGATTCTTCATAGCACAAAGCTGAACATGGCAGACTCAATTTTTCTCTATACTGAAATGAAAAGTACAGCATAACAAGAGCAAAGTGACATGAATACCGCATGGATGACCCATCAAATCAGTAATCAGTTCGATGAACTGGAAAATTACAACTTGTTTGAAACCGATACCGTTTTAAAAGAAATCCTGACTCGTTATGGCAGTCAGGATCAGGCAAGACTCACAGAGATGGGAAAAGCCGTTGGTTCAGCGGAATATTATGATTATGCCGAGCTCGCCAATAGGCATACGCCCATATTACATGCCTTTGATGCCCGTGGACGCCGTAAAGACTCTATCGAGTTTCATCCCGCATGGCATCAATGGATGGGATTAAATCGTCAGTTCGATACCCACGCACATCCGTTTAATCAGCCCAATTCACCCTCAAAATGGGTCGAATGGGCAGCGCGTTTTTATTTGGCAGGGCAGGTGGAGTGTGGGAATTTGTGCCCAAATTCGATGACCTTAGGCAGTATTCCACTGATTCAACGCGAACCTGAACTGTGGGCTAAAATCGGCGATAAGTTACTTTCGACAGAATACGATGAACGTGATGTACCGATTAGCCAGAAAAAATCGATTTGGCTAGGCATGGGCATGACTGAAAAGCAAGGTGGTTCAGATGTCCGTGCCAATGAAACCATTGCTGTACCAGTCGCTGAGTCGGGACGCGGTCAAGCCTATTTGCTCACAGGGCATAAATGGTTTTTCTCTGCACCGATGTGTGATGCGCATTTGGTGGTGGCAAAGACGGAACAAGATGGTTTGGCCTGTTTCTTTGTACCGCGCTGGCTGGAGGATGGCACCAAGAATCCGATCCATATCCAACGGCTAAAAGACAAAGTAGGCAATCGTAGTAACTCCAGCTCGGAAGTCGAATTTAAAGAGGCGTGGGGCATCATGATTGGGGAAGCTGGACGCGGTATTCCCACCATCATTGAAATGGCGAACTATACCCGTTTGACCTGTTCGGTGGGCAGTACTGCCATGCTTAGACAAGCCTTGGTGCAATGCATTGCCTATACCCATCAGCGTAAAGCCTTTGGTAAGCATTTGGCTGAACAACCACTGATGCGCGCTGTATTGGCAGATTTAGCCTTAGAAACGGAAGCAGCAACGCAACTCAGTTTTCATTTGGCACACTGCTATGAAACGGATGATGCACAGTCCGTGGCCTGGAGGCGCATTATGACCCCAGCATCAAAATTTTGGATATGTAAACGTGCGGTTGAGCTGACAGGGGAAATGATGGAGGTTTTTGGCGGCAATGGCTATGTCGACAACGGCATCATGGCGCGTATTTTTAAAGAAGCGCCAGTCAATACCATTTGGGAAGGCTCAGGCAATGTCATGTGTTTGGATGTGCTGCGTGCTATCAGCCGTGATGTAGAGTCGATTGAAATCCTGTTTCAAGATTTGGCCACCGCGGCTATGCAAGATGAACAGTTGAAACAAGAGCTGCAAAATCTATTTCAGTTGTTCCAGCAGACACCTGATGAACTACAATTTATGGGGCGCAGCTTGGTTAGTCGTTTAGTGATTTTGGCACAAGCAGTCCTGCTAAAACGGCATGCACCAAACTATGTGGCTGATGGCTTTATTCAAAGCCGTTATAGTCCATTTCATGGTCGTGTTGTCGGGATGCTTGAGATGAAACAACCCGACGTAGAACGACTGCTGCATAGAGCATTTGCAGCTTAAAGCTCATTATTGTACTGAAAGCTTCTGCGCTTCATCTTGTTCGAGTTTGACGTTGGGGCTGTCTTCAGCCTGAATAATATCAATCGGAATAAAGCGGACTTGAACAATGCTTGAGTTATCGTTCAAGTCTGGCAATAGCTTTTGATTGAGTGCTGCAATTTGCACTGGGCTAGGCGGAATATCTCCATGGATAGAGACACGGACTAAAGTGAAACCCTCTTTTTTATCGTATTGGATGGTATCAATAATATTATTATCGTGATTTAACGCCGTACTGATGATATTTTCATTGCCGCTCTCATACAGGCGAGCATGGAGCATAGAATAAAAGTTAAAGGAGAGATAAATCCCTAAAAATGCCAAGAACATTAGGCTAACAGCATTACGTTTGAGAAACTCTTTGACATTACTCTGCACTTCTTCGGTGGAACCCCGTCTAAAGCCTGCAATCCACAGGACTAAAGATGAGCTAATCTGAATGGCGAATATGTTGGTCACTGCCAGTAAAAATGCATTGGCTGAGTTTTTCCATTCCATATGCGCGAATAAAATCCCGCTGGCCACCAAGGGCGGAACTAAGGCCGTCGCAACGGCGACACCCACCACGGCCACAGATAGGCGAGGGGATACTGAGGCAAAAGCACCTGCGGCCCCCCCTGCTAAAGCGATCATCAAATCCAAAATGGTTGGCTGCGTGCGCGATAAAATTTCATTGGTCATAGGTAGGTCATAGTTCACCAGCCCTAAAATGATCCCAATGCTATAAATCATTGCAACGCCAAGTAACAAGGTCGACAACGCGGTTTTAAACAGCAGCCATCGGTTATCAATTAAAGCCAAGGCAATGCCTGAAATCGGCCCCAGCATCATGGCAACCAACATCGCGCCAATCACCACCGCAGCAGAGTTGGACAGCAGTCCATAGCCTGCAATAACGGCAGCCAAGGCATTCATAATAAAAAAGGTTTTGCTTGGCAGTGCATCCGCTTGGATGTTTAATCGGACTTTTTGGTGGTCAATTTTTTTGGAGTTTTCGCGCAAGGCCTGCTTATAACGAATTTTTTCTTTTAGAAACTCATACTTTTCTTGGTCTGGCGTATCTTTGACCACAATGGTTGCATCTTTGTCTTTTCCGAGTGGCATGGCGATGCTCTTATTTTGTCTGTGATTAAGATTTAATCTAGCGCTTTTATCAAGGGAAGCAAACAAAAAAATGGTGAGAAATAATATGATTCACGCTTCAATTTAAAATATGTTCTAGCCACTTTCTTTTTATTGAAGCGAGGCTTCTCGATTTTGTTGAACATCATTCATTAACAAGGACTTTTTAGCACCGAGCAGGACAGATTTTCTTGAAATCGCGAGGCCATTCAGAAAAAGACAGATCAATTACAGGTATTTAGCTGACCCTAGAGCATATTCTTGTTAGAACAAGACGCTACGATTGGAAATAATATTTTTCATCACCATGGTAGAGATGAGACGTTGCACATTTGGCAGTGCTGACAAGTGCTCATCATAGAGTTTTTGATAACTTTCTAAGTCATAGGTCACGACATGCAGCAAATAGTCGGGGTCACCAAAAAGTCGCTGCGCTTTCACAATTTGAGGAACCTTAAGAATCGCGTCTTCAAGACTTTGTACCGAATCTTTATCGCCATTTTTGAGCGTCACAAAAACAATGGTGGAGAAATTCAAGCCAAGCTGGGAGATATCCAACTGTGCGCGATAGCCTTTGATAATACCCGCATCTTCTAAAGCTTTGACTCTGCGGTGACAGGGAGAGAGGCTAAGCCCTACCTTATGCGCCAACTCCGTAACAGATAAACGACCATCAGCTTGTAGTTCAGCAAGAATCTTCTTATCAATTTTATCCATGTGGAAGAATCTCCCCTTTTTAGGCGTTATTGCACAAATATTTGAAAGCACATTTTAGAGCCTAAAGGATATCCTTTCAAAATTATTTGATACAGATCATGTTTTGATTGGATTAAACCCCAAAACGGTGATGGATAAGAGAGGAAAGGGATGTCATTGAATATTTTGATTGCATTTTGGGGTGTTTCGATCCTGTTTGTGATGACACCAGGTATCGATTGGGCTTATGCCATTTCGTCGGGGATACAGGGCAAAAGAGTTTTGTCTGCAGTGACCGGTTTATTAACAGGGCATTTGATGGCGGCACTGATTGTTGCTGCGGGTGTGGGCACATTGGTGACCAGTCAGCCCGTATTGCTTCAAGTGCTCACGGGTGTTGGGGCTGTTTATTTGCTGTGGATGGGGCTGAGCCTATCGATGCGTCCTGCAAGTATTAGCAGTGATCAGGTTGTCATTGCATCTTCAAAGTCATGGTACATTCGAGGCGTTTATTTAAGTGGCTTAAATCCAAAAGTCCTGCTGCTATTTTTAGCTTTATTGCCGCCCTTTATCGACCCGCAAGCGGCTTTGTCACCCACCTCTCAAATTGTTTTATTGGCGGGGATTCACCTCATGAGTTGTGCGGTCGTTTATTTCTTGGTTGGATTTAGTGCGCAAAAAGTTTTGGGCACACGTCCGCAGGCAGCTAGAGTGGTCAGTCGAGTGTCAGGGGCATTGATGATGTTGATGGCGATGATTTTATTGTTAGAACAGTTTTATGTCTAAGCGATATTTTAAGCATATGGATCAAAGGCAGTGCAAAATAAAGCATTGCTTTGACCTGAAACTGAATTGAAAAATAGCGCATGAGTTGGGGGACATAGGCCTAGCCAAAATCGCTTGTAATACGTTCAAAAAGGCGTAAAATTTCTACTGCATCATAAGCGAGATGATCACATCAATAAGGTGAAAAAAATGGCAAAGAAGAAAGCTGAGCCAAAAGTTGTGATTCACAACTTCGTGGCTAAACACATGCATGAAGTCAACCAAAGCCAAGTCTTTGTAGACCGAAAGAAAAATGCAAAACGAGGCTATGACAAGCACAAAAAAGGGAGGTATTCAGATGATTATCTCCCTTTTTTAATGCCTCTTCTTTGGGTTTAAAGACCTTTAAGCCGTCACAATACGTGTTGCGGATTTGACCATATCGGCCAAACCATGGGTTTTAAAATAATATTCCATCTGACTTTTCACAATGAGTGGATTACTCATTTTCAAGGCACGCTCTAACAATTCGACCGCATCTGGCATTGGGACATGACAAATGGCTTTGCGTACGCGCAGAATGTTGCTTGAGCTCATTGATAGGGTATTGAAGCCCATTGCCATCAGTAAGATCGCAGACAAAGGATCGCCCGCCATTTCCCCACAAATACTGACTGGTTTGTTGTACTTATGACACTCTTTGACTAAGCGGGTGAGTGCACGTAAAACCGCAGGGTGGAAATGTGAATAGACATTGGCAACCCGTGGATTATTACGGTCAACGGCCAGTAAGTATTGTGTCAAGTCGTTTGAACCCACCGAGAAAAAGTCAACCAACTCGGCAAATTCTTCAATCTGCAATAAGACACTTGGTACTTCGACCATGATCCCGATTTTCGGCTTGGTGATTTTAACCTGTTCTTCTTCTTGTACCGCGACCCAGTCACGCTCCAGTAAATACAACGCTTCTTCTACTTCGCTGACACTGGTTACCATCGGCAGTAAAATATGTAGGTTGTTGAGACCAATACTGGCTTTGAGCATGGCACGAATTTGTGAAGAAAAAATTTCAGGATGGTCAAGCGTAAAGCGAATGCCACGCCAGCCCAGCGCTGAGTTTTCTTCCTCAATTGAAAAATAAGGCAAGTCTTTATCGGCACCGATATCGAGGGTACGCATCACCACAGGTTTGTTGGCGAAGTGACTCAACTGTTGACGATAAATCGCACGCTGTTCTTCTTCACCTGGAAAGCGATCACGTAGCATGAACGGAATTTCAGAGCGATATAGACCAACGCCTTTGGCACCGCGTTGTACACCACGGACTACATCAATCATCAAGCCAGTATTGACGAACAGTTTGACTGCGACACCATCAGGGGTGATGGCATCTTTGGTTTCATACTGTTTTAAATCTTTGGCAATCAGGTCTTCTTCTTTTTGAATTTCTTTATAGCGACTACGTAAACGGCGAGGTGGATTAATAAACACACGCCCTTGGTGCGCATCGACGATCATTTCCACATCATCGAGGGTATTAATTGGCAGTTCAGTGACACCAACCACGGTTGGAATACCGAGTGCGCGCGCCACAATCACCATATGCGAGTTCATGGCGCCTTCGGTAGTGACGATGGCTGCAATTTTATCGACTGGCAGTTCAACCAAGGCTGCGGTTGAGATTTCTTCTCCAATCAGAATACTTTCATCAGTAAGTTCACGGTGGCTGGAGTCGGCTTCTTGCAAATAGGCCAAAATCCGTCGTCCGAGATCTTTTAAGTCAGCGGCACGTTCACGGAGATAGTCATCTTCCATCTGTTCAAACAGATCAATATGATTATCGATGACGATACGCACTGCACCTTGTGCCCAGTTCCCATCACGAATTTGTTCTTTAATTTCTGCTGGCAGCGCATTTTCATCCAACATACGTAAGAACACGCTAAACAGTGCACGCTCTTCCGCCATGAGGGCATCTTGCATTTTGTCATCAAGCGATTTGATTTCATCACGTACTGAGGTGAGGGCACGATCTAGCAGCTCTAATTCTTCACTGATGTCATCGGCTTCACGGTCAGGGACAGCGGCCAAATCCGCAGGGGGATAGAGAATGACGGCACGGCCTAAGGCAATCCCGCCTGAACCAGGTACCCCTTGGAAGGTTTTGTAGGCAGGTAAATTACTCGGTTTACGAAATACATCGATATTGCCCACTGCATGCGCATGCGCAATGACCCCTGAAAGCTGAGCGCAGAGCGTGACGAGGAAAGATTCCGCAGCTTCACTAAAGTCTTGCGACTCTTTGTTTTGCACCACGAGCACGCCCATCACTTTACGGCGGTACATGACTGGTACACCGAGGAACGAGTTATAAATTTCCTCACCTGTTTCAGGTAAGTACATAAAACGTTCATGTTTCGGTGCATTGTCAAGGTTGACGATTTCTTCACGTTGTCCCACCAGACCGACCAAGCCTTCACTGGTATGCAGTGAAACATGGCCGACCGAATCGGGGTTCAAACCTTTCGATGCCATCAATAAATAACGTTGATTGCGTTCGTCTAGTAAATAGATGGAACAAACGTCAACATGCATGGCTTCCGCCACATGGTTGACCATAATGTCGAGTGATTCATGCAAACTGGTGGACGCATTGATTTCTTGTACAATGCGTCGAAGGGTATCCAGTTGCATATTCGACATCGCGTCTACTCCAAAAATAATGTGCGTCCAACTTATTTATAACAAGAGATCCTTAAAAAATCTGTAGGACGTCTAGATTTTTTAAGGCTTTTTTTGAGGGAGCTGATTGCACAGCTCCACCATCGCTTTGCGGTATACATCGCGTTTAAAATTTACAACTTGTCCCAGCGGGTACCAATAACTGACCCACTGCCATTGGTCAAACTCAGGCGGATCAGACAAATTCAAACGAATGTTCTGAGCGGGAGCAGTGAGTTTGAGTAAAAACCACTTTTGTTTTTGTCCAATACATACGGGATCGGAATCTGTACGAATGTATCGGTGCGGCAAACGATAACGCAGCCAACCTTTAGTTTGCGCTACAATTTGGACGTGTTCGGGCAGTAAGCCAACTTCTTCTCTCAGCTCACGATAAAGTGCCTGTTCAGGGGTTTCTCCATATTGGATACCTCCTTGTGGAAATTGCCAAGCATTGTGTCCAATGCGTTTTGCCCATAAAACTTGTCCAAACTCGTTTGCCAAAATGATCCCGACATTGGGTCGGAAACCTTCCGAATCGATCATTTGGCTACCTAAATATTGTGTAATTTATGACTTTGCGATCGGGGATTTTTATTTCTGTATCCAACTCGAAAAAAGCAAAGTTTAAAAATGTTAAAATTGCTATGATCTTAACGAATTTCTATCGACTAGCGGAGATAGATTTACAAATTTTTTCTTAAATTTCAGTTTTTACGAGTATTTTCATGAAATTGGCGCTATTTGATCTCGATCACACCTTGTTAAACACCGATTCAGATCATTCTTGGGGAGAGTTTTTGGTGAATGAAGGCTTGGTCGACCCAGTTCGCCATCGCGCCATGAACGATAAATTTTATGAAGACTACAAAGCAGGGCAGCTCGACCCGATTGCCTATAATGAATTTGTGTTTGAATTTTTGACTCAACATGACAATGCCTACCTCACTGAACTGCATGAGCTGTTCATGCACAAAGTGATTCGCCCGCAAATGCGTCCTGAAGGTTTTGCAGCCATTGAAAAACACCGCGATGCTGGGCATGCTTTGGTCGGCATTACTGCAACCTCTGATTTTATTACGGCACCGATTTTCCGTGAGTTTGGGATTAGTGAAATTATTGCGACCAATGCTGAAGTGGTTGAGGGTAAATACACAGGCAAAGTGATCAATACACCATGCTATCAAAAAGGCAAATTGACGCGTTTAGATCAATGGCTTGCAGGGCGTGATGTCAGCGAGTCTTGGGCTTATTCGGATTCCATCAATGATCGCTTTTTACTTGAATATGCTGACCATGCCATTGCCGTCAATCCAGATGACCGCCTAGAAGCATTGGCTAAAGAGCAGGCATGGGAAATTCAAGACTGGTCGATTTAAGTATCTGTCGTTCGATATTGAAAAGGCTGCTTTCGTGCAGTCTTTTTTCTTTGAAAGTCATTGAGTCCGTAAAAATGGAAAGAGATCACAGCGATAATAAAATATCGGGCTATAGGTGGGCTGATCTTGGAAAATTAACTAAATATGCTATGTTGAATCTTAGCTAAAGCTATTTTGACTATGAAAAATTAGAACATCATCGTGGAGAAAAATATGAGTGTACGACCAAGAATGACCCATCTGTTTGAGCAACTCGGTTTAGACGCGAGTGAAGAGGCCATCGCCTTGTTTATTGTAACGCATCAGCTCAACGCACAAACCACGATTGTTGACGCAGAGTATTGGACTGAAGGGCAACGTCAGTTTTTGGCAGAAAAAATTAAATCGGATGGTGAATGGGCGATTATTGTAGATCAGCTGAATGAATCCCTGCATGAAGATTCACTCATCCAAAAATAAGTAGAACTCAAAGAGGCTGAGCGTCGAAGCTTTGCCTCTGTTTATAAAAATAAGATAAAAGTAGAAATTTATGTCTCTCGATCATCAAGCTTTTCCTGACTCTACGTCTTTAGAACATGTCGCTTCAGTTAATCAACTAGAACAAGATCGAGCCCTGTTTGTCGGTGCGAAATATGCGTCTTACTATCAAGCTCAATTTGAAAAAATCACACCAAAGAAACAATATGCAGGCTTTAATATTGCCGCCTTTTTATTAGGTGTGGTCTGGTTATTTTATCGAAAAATGTACAGTTATGGCTTTATGGCCATTGGTTTGATTGTGGTCATAGGAATGGTTGAAATACTTTTGGGGATTGAAAGTTCTGGTGCAAATATTGGCTTGGCCGTAGCCTTTGGAATGTTTGGGAATACCTTGTACAAGCATCATGTCGATCAGCAGATTGCCAAAGTTCGCCAATTTGGAAATAGCAACGTCAATACGGAATTAGAAAATCGTGGGGGTACAAATATCGTAGCAGGTTCGATCTTGCTGGTGATTTGGCTTGGGCTGGTTGCATTGGCTATAAGTGCTTCTTAATTCGCTCGCGCAAAATAAAAAATCATCCTTGTGGATGGTTTTTTATTTTGCAAAGCTTAGTTCATCATTGCAATCAGCTCTTGCACCGCACGAGATTGGGTTCTGCCCGGATGCCAAACCATACCGAGTTGACGGTTCATTTCGAACTTCACATTCAACTGCTGTAGGTCTTGGTTAATCATCGTTTTTGGAAGCACTGACCAACCCAGTCCAATCGATGCCAACATACGAATCGATTCGAGTGGATTATTACTCATGGTGATTTTAGGTTTCAGCCCTTGTTTTTCAAACTCTGCCAAGGTGATTTGGCTGGTATAGGTTTGTGATGCAGGCAATAAACTTGGGTATTGAATCAGGTCTTCGAGTTGTAGGTTTTGCATTTGTGCTAGCGGATGAAACGGCGCTGCTACAAAAACTAAAGGATCTTCCCAAATGGTGACGTACTGCAAACGTTCATCGAGTTTGGGTGGAAGCGTCAAAAAAGCCAATTCTAAGTCGCCAGCCAGTACTTTTTCATGCGCTTGCTCGGAGTCGACAAAGTGTACATCTAAGGTGACATTTGGAAAGCTTTGCACATAGCTACGCAAATGGCTCGGCAAGTGATGCAAACCAATATGGTGACTGGTGCCAATTTTGAGTTTGCCTTGGACCATGCCTTGTTCATGACTCAAGGTATGGTGAATGTCACCCAGTTCATTGAGCCAGTTTTTAACTTTAGGCAGCAGTGAATGCGCGGCATGTGTGGCTTGTACACCACGACCCGCAGACTCAAACAGTTTCACACCAAAATATTCTTCTAAACTATGAATACGTTTGGTTACAGCAGGTTGCGTAATGAAGAGCTGATCTGCGGCTAAAGAAATAGAGCCGGTTTCCATGACTTTTACAAAAGCTTCGAAGGCTGCAAGATTCATAAGGATAATCTAGTTATGAAAGTATAATTAAATTATAAAATAATTTTATATGAATTGCGATCTTTAAAATGAACGGGAGCTTATTGGATCTGGACTGAAATAAAAAAAGATCACTTGATGTGATCTTTTGAGAGTTGAGAGGGTGCTTGATATACAGGCTTAAGCGGGAATATTTTCTTCGGTGGTACGGTTCTTTTTCTCCCAAATACGTTCATGGAAAAAGAATGCAAAGGCTTGCACGGTTGGTTCTAATAAGCTGAGTGTGACCGCCATCCATAAGTTACCTGTGACAAAATAAGCCACAATCATGGCCACGGTAATGTGCATGATGTAATAGCTTAGGGTTTTTTTGAATATGCGCTGATTGTTCGCTACAAATTTCTGAATGTTCGCCATGATAAATACCCTCTCAATAATGCCTTTCATTTGTAAATAGTAATTATTATCATTAGTAAAGTCAAAATGAAATTTTGATTGCTCGTGATTGGGTTTTTGAATGAAAGGCTACGCAGTGATTTTTTGGGATGTTTGACTTGAGAAAACAAACTTCTGTAGATTTTACTCTTTAGTCTATGCATAGGTCGCTGTCTTATTGTTCACATCAATGAAGCGAGCCTTAAAAAGTATTGGTCTAACTAGGGAAGATAAACCTTGCATGGCTGAGCAGGGAAATATACTGCGAGGCCTACAATAGGTTGATAAATAGGCTATAACGCTTGAATTAAAACCAACGGTGAGGGCTTGTAATCAAAGGGATTGAAACAAAGAGGTATGAATTTAAAATAATTCCAAAAAGTTTTTAAATTAATAAAAATGATAAATTAGATTTATGTGAAATCGTCGCTATAATCGATTTTAATGAAAGAATTACCCAGTCCAGTGGAGTCAATCGACATGGCAGGCGAAAACCAACAAGCAAAAACATTGTATGACAAATTGTGGGATGACCACTTAGTAAAACAACGCGACGATGGCTCGGCTTTACTCTATATCGACCGTCATTTATTACATGAAGTGACTTCTCCGCAAGCCTTTGAAGGTTTACAACTTGCGGGTCGTAAACCATGGCGTTTAAGTGCGAATGTAGCAACTCCCGATCATAACGTTCCAACATCGACCAAAGAGCGTTCAGAGGGAATAGCAGGTATTGAAGATGATACTTCACGTATCCAAGTTCAAACCTTAGACGACAACTGTAAAACCTTTAATGTGGTGCAGTTCGACATTAATGATGTCCGTCAAGGTATTGCTCACGTGGTCGGGCCTGAGCAAGGTTTGACTTTACCGGGTATGACTGTGGTCTGTGGAGACTCTCATACGGCAACACATGGTGCATTCGGCTGTTTGGCGCACGGGATTGGTACATCTGAAGTGGAGCATGTATTGGCAACCCAGTGCTTGGTTCAAAAGAAGATGAAAAACATGTTGGTACGTGTTGATGGTCAATTGGGTCATGGTGTAACACCGAAAGATGTAGTTTTAGCCATCATCGGTAAAATTGGTACTGCGGGTGGTACAGGTCACGCGATCGAGTTTGGTGGTCAAGTGTTCCGTGATATGTCGATCGAAGGTCGTATGACGGTGTGTAATATGGCGATTGAAGGCGGCGCACGTGTGGGTATGGTCGCTGTCGATGACAAAACCATTGCCTATGTCAAAGACCGTCCATATGCACCACAGGGCGCACAGTGGGATGCAGCAGTGGCTTACTGGAACACTTTACATTCGGACGCAGACGCACATTTTGACACCGTGGTGGTGTTGCAAGGTGAAGAGATTGAGCCGCAAGTGTCTTGGGGCACATCGCCTGAAATGGTGATTCCAGTTTCTCAAGCGGTACCGACTTTAGAACAAGCCAAAGATGAAGTGCAACGCAATGATTGGACGCGTGCTTATAACTACATGGGTTTAACCGCAGGTCAGGCGTTGGCAGATATTCAGTTAGACCGTGTCTTTATTGGTTCATGTACCAACTCGCGCATTGAAGATATTCGTGCCGCAGCTGAAGTGGCTAAAGGCAAAAAAGTGGCAAGTACCATTAAACAAGCCATGGTGGTTCCAGGGTCTGGTTTAGTCAAAGCGCAAGCAGAAGCTGAAGGCTTAGACAAAGTTTTGATTGAAGCGGGCTTTGAATGGCGTGAGCCAGGTTGTTCAATGTGTTTAGCCATGAATGCAGACAAATTACAACCCGGTGAGCACTGTGCATCGACCTCTAACCGTAACTTCGAAGGTCGTCAGGGCAATGGTGGGCGTACGCATTTGGTGAGTCCAGCAATGGCAGCCGCAGCAGCGATTGCAGGTCACTTTGTCGATGTGCGTTCATTTTAATTCGGGCTTGGGAGCATAGACATGAAAAAATATACTGTTGAACAGGGTATCGTTGCACCTTTAGACCGTGCCAATGTCGATACAGACTTGATCATTCCAAAACAGTTTTTGAAATCCATTAAACGCACGGGTTTTGGTGAAAACTTATTTGATGAATTACGTTATTTAGATGAAGGTTTTTTGGGACAAGATAATTCAAAACGTCCTAAGAACCCTGATTTTGCATTGAATCAGCCACGTTACCAAGGTGCGAGCATCTTAATTTCTCGTGCGAACTTTGGTTGTGGTTCAAGCCGCGAACATGCGCCATGGGCATTGGAAGAATATGGTTTCCGTACTGTGATTGCGCCCAGCTATGCCGACATTTTCTTCAATAATAGTTTCAAAAATGGCATGTTACCTGTGATTTTGTCTGAAGAAATTGTTGATCAACTTTTCAAAGAATGTGCAGCAACAGAAGGCTATCAGCTGACGATTGATTTGGATGCGCAAGAAGTGCGTACACCATCGGGTGAAGCCTTCACATTTGAAGTCGATCCGTTTCGTAAGCACTGTTTGTTAAATGGTTTGGATGATATCGGTTTAACTTTACAGGTTGCAGATGACATCAAAGCCTATGAAGAAAAGACCAAAGCATCACGTCCGTGGGTGTTTGCTGAAATTCATGCTTAATTGAAAATTCGATGCATCTAGTGCTTGGGTCCATCTCTTGTTAATATCGAGCAAAAGAATTTTAAACGTTTTGCTACTGGTAAAGGTTGGGCTTGAACAATGTTGACGAGTTACAGTCGTATCGCTCTACTGGCTTTGGTGGGAACATTAACTGCCTGCCAAAGCATGAATACGGCAAGCATAAAGCGGATTCAGGATACCCCAGCGAGTAAAAATAATGCGCAGCTTTACTGTACTGGTACGGTGAACTGCGAATTTGAGCGATGGAATCAGATCAAAATTGTGGATGCAGACAATCATCGTGTCAGCCGTGAGGCCATTCGAGAGAAGGTCGTGCGTCTAAAACGAGATGATTTGAATGAAGCGAATGCCTTGTTTCTGTCAGTGCCAGCGGGGCAACATGAACTGGTGATTCGCTTCTATCCCGTTTCGGTCGATCGCGCTGAAACGCTGCATGTCATTCATCGTTTTAAGCCTGCGGAACGCTACACCTTTAGGATGTTCCGTGCGCGCAGTCGACATCAGGGAAGTTTGTTGAATATGTCTGCACCTGACCCTTTATGTGTCGATTTAAAGCAAAACCAAAGAACAATTCGTCGTTTTTGCAAACCTTACAATGTCTTAAATGGCTTGGGCGAGTTTGTAGAACAAAAACTTTAATCGTGTGAGTCAGAACTCACCAACAATGGAATATTTCATGTCTAAACATATTTTGATTTTGGCTGGTGACGGCATTGGTCCTGAAATTGTAAAAGCCGCAGAGCAGGTACTTACACGAGTCAATGATCAATTCAATTTAGGTTTAACGTGGGAACAGGGCCTACTCGGTGGGGCTGCCATTGATGCACACGGTTCACCTTATCCAGATGTGACCGCAGTACAAGCCAAAAATGCAGACGCGATTTTACTTGGTGCGGTGGGTGGTCCGAAGTGGGACAACATTGAGCGTTCGATTCGTCCAGAGCGTGGTTTGTTAAAAATTCGTAGTGAATTAAACTTATTCGCGAACTTACGTCCAGCTATTTTGTATCCGCAATTGGCAGATGCATCAAGCTTAAAGCCTGAAATTGTAGCGGGTCTTGATATTCTCATCGTTCGTGAATTAACTGGCGGGATTTACTTCGGTCAGCCACGGGGTATTCGTGAACTTGAGAATGGTGAAAAACAAGGTTTTAACACCGACGTTTATGCTGAGTCTGAAATTAAGCGTATTGCGAAAGTGGCTTTTGAAATGGCCAGTTTACGTGGTGGTAAAGTTTGTTCTGTTGATAAAGCCAACGTCCTTGAAGTGACTGAACTGTGGAAGCAAACCGTAACGGCAATGAAAGAAGCTGACTATCCAAACATTAACTTATCGCATATGTATGTCGATAATGCTGCAATGCAGTTGGTGCGTGCGCCTAAACAGTTTGACGTGATTGTGACAGGTAACTTATTTGGTGACATCTTGTCTGATGAAGCCGCGATGTTGACAGGTTCAATTGGGATGTTGCCATCAGCATCCTTAGATGAAAATGCGAAAGGGATGTATGAGCCATGTCATGGTTCGGCACCCGATATCGCAGGACAAAATATTGCCAATCCATTAGCCACTATTCTTTCGGTGGCGATGATGTTGCGTTATACCTTCCGTGAAGAAGCTGCTGCTCAAGCGATTGAAGATGCAGTAGGCAATGTCCTAGATCAAGGCTTACGTACCGCTGATATCATGTCTGAAGGCATGAGCAAAGTGGGTACTGCGGAAATGGGGCAGGCGGTTGTGGCTGCACTGAACTAAGCCAAAACAATTTGAAAACGCAGCTATTCGCTGCGTTTTTTTATGCCCAAAATTTAATAACCTTTACAGGCTTTACCTCGATATTGAATTGATTGCGCAATATTATCTTTTAACAAGAAGTGGACTTGGCACTCTAACTGAACATCATAAAATGGGGTATGTGTGGGAATAGGAATTGCGCCGACACTGCTGTCGCTACGCATAGTGGGCATAGGGGTTGGAATTTGAATCCGCCTGACAATGGTGTAACTCAGTTGGTTTGGTGTTTGAATCGGCGCACCTAAAGTTTCATAACCGAGTTGACGTAAGTCGAGTTCGCGCCGAATGCTCGATACATCTTGGCCGATATAATGTTCTAAATAGTCGGGGAGCGCAATTTTAGCGGGTGAAACGACGGTCTGGTGTTGCATTGGAGAGCTGCTGCAAGCTTGAAGCAGTAGAAAGCAGATGGAACTAAAAAAACTGACAATAAAGGGCTTCATGATCATCCCCTAAGCAGAGAAAGACCCTTTTAGTATTGTATATCTGAACGTTCGTTTGAGTATGTTTCGAGTAATTTGAGATAAACGGTATGTAGGTGACTCAACATAACGCAGCCGCTAACACGCTTTGCCGATGTAGTGAATAGATTCCACAAGATCATCATGCAGTCTGAACTCAATGTTGCATTTCATTTCAATATTCAGGCTACCGCTGGAAGGTGTCGGAATGGGCATACCCATACTGACACTGGTTCCAAGATTGGGGGTTACCATCGGAATAGGCATATTACGTAACAGAGTTTAGGTCAGTTTCTCTGGGGTATATACAGGAGCACCGAGCACTTTATAGCCCATGCTATTGAGGTTGAGTTGATTTTGAACTTGATGTGACGATTGTCCGATATAGTGTTGTAAGGTTTGCTTGAGCTGCGTTTGGCTTGTTGTGGCACAAGCAACACATAGCATTGGGAACAGTAAAATAGCGAGCTTCGTTGAAGTCGTCTTCATTATTGTTTTGGCGTATTAGGTTGTTATCTCATTTAATTATAGTTTGATTTTTGCTTGGAATATAGTTGATTCATAACGTTTTAGTCTAAGCGCAGACATTAAAAAAGCCACTTAAAAAGTGGCTTTTTCGCTTCGCTAAAACTTAGCGCGCACGATAAGTGATACGACCCTTAGACAAATCATAAGGTGTCATTTCTACTTTAACACTGTCGCCAGTCAAAATACGAATATAGTGTTTACGCATTTTACCAGAGATGTGAGCAATCACTTCATGACCGTTTTCTAAACGTACACGAAACATAGTATTAGGAAGCGTCTCGGTGACAACGCCTTCGAACTCGATGAGTTCCTCTTTATTGGCCATAGCCTACCTGAATGAATAAATTGGAAAGGCGCAAATTATAGTCAATTTTTTTGCATAAAACAAGACGGAATGGGCGGTTGCCTGATCATCTGTCAGTAAAATAAGCGAACAAGCGGAATAAATATTTTCAACAAAAAAACTGTATAAGTTGTTGTCAGTTCGGTCAATCGCAGTTAATCTAATTTTAATGTTTTATGTATAAATGAAGAACATACAAGGAAGGTTCTAGCGTGGGTCAGCTAACGGATGCATCGGTTGTATTGCGATTAGGCTACCAAGCGATTCGTCGTTCAGGGTTGCCAACAGAAGAAATTTTAACAAAGGCTGGTGTTGCATTAAATCAGATGGAAACCAATGAGCGTACGCCTTTGAGCGCACAATACGCTTTTTGGGTGGCGGCAGAAGAGGTGAGCCGCGATCCAGACATCGGCTTACATTTGGGTGAAAATCTACCTTTATACCGTGGCCAAGTGATTGAGCATTTATTTATTTCATCCGAAAACTTTGGTGAGGGTTTGAAACGCGCTTTGGCTTATCAGCGATTGATCAGTGATGCCTTTCATGCCAAGTTGGTGGTTGAAGATGACCGGTGTTATTTGACCAATGGGGAACAACCTTGGGCTGAAAATTTGGTCAATCGACATTTTTCTGAATGTGCAATGTCCGGTATTTTACGGTTCTTTAAATTTATTACTGAAGGGCGCTTTGAACCGATCTATATTGATTTTAACTTCAGTAAAGGCGCGTTTGATGATGAGTATTTCCGCGTATATGAGTGCCCGGTTAGTCTAGGGCAAAAAGAAACCCGCTTATATTTTGACCCAAGTATTTTGGCTTATCCGTTGTGGCAGGCGGAACCTGAATTATTACAACTGCATGAGCAGTTAGCGATTGAAAAACTTCAAGAATTAGCCCGCTATGATTTGGTGGGTGAAGTGCGTCGCGCGATAGGTTCAACCCTAGAAAGTGGCGAAACCACACTTGAAACAGTGGCTTCACAGCTCAGTATTACCCCAAGGCGTTTACGTACACAACTTAGTGAGGCGAATACCAGCTTCCAGCAAATTTTGTCCGATTATCGCTGCCGTTTGGCGAAAAAACTTTTGGCCAATACTGCTGAAAGTGTAGAGCGTATCGTGTATTTGACCGGCTTTTCTGAGCCAAGTACCTTCTATCGTGCATTTAAACGCTGGACCAATGAAACCCCAGTGGAATATCGCAAGCGTAAGCAGCGTTAAGAAATCCCTCCTAACCTCCCTTTATAAAAGGGAGGAATTTCTCCCCTCCTTTGAAAAAGCCGGTTAGGTGGAGGATCTAAAAATAAATTATTCAGGCATATTGAGCCAGTGCGGCCCAAGCGGCTGCTTAGGTAGCTCAAACTGCGCTGGATAGTCGGCATGAATGAAATATAGCCCATCAGGAGGGGCAGTAATACCTGCGGCTTTACGGTCTTCTGCTGCGAAAATAGCCTCAATATGCTCGACTTCATACATACCTTGACCAATTTCCAGTAAGCAGCCCATGATATTACGGACCATATGGTGCAAGAAGCCATCGGCCTGAATGTCGAGTACCAAATATGGTCCATGTTGAATTAAGCGACAATGGCTGACATGGCGCACAGGTTGATTGGATTGGCATGCGGCTGCACGGAAGCTTTCAAAATTATGCGTACCTTCGAACTTTTGCGCAGCTTGCATCATCTTTGCCACATCTAGTGCGTAATAAGCGTGTGTGACTTGTTTATGCATAAGAGCAGGACGTTGCGGGTAGTTATAGACCACATAGCGATAACGACGTGCCTGCGCTTTGAAACGTGCATGAAAGTCTTGATCCATCGCTTTGATCCACTGGATCGAGATATCTTTTGGCAGTTGGCTATTGCTACCCATCAACCAACCGCGCTCTGAACGAAGTGCCGAGCTATCAAAATGCGCCACCATATTGGTGGCATGGACGCCTGCATCGGTACGACCTGCACCATGTAAGCTAATCGGCTCATTGGCAATTTTAGAGAGTACTTGTTCAATCGTCTCTTGTACGCTGATCACACCTGTTTGTTGGGTTTGCCAACCACGATAGTGTGTTCCACAAAACTCAATGCCGATTGCAAAACGTTGCATATGTACCTCAAATTAACCCAAATCATGCCAATGGCTGAAGCGTGCTTCAGCGCTGGGGTATTGTAAATACATTTTGAGGGCTTTGGCATACAGATCTGCATGCCCGAGGCAATCACTAACAATTATTTTGGCCTGAGTTGTCCACGCGGCAACTGCATAGCGCTGATCAGTACGGCCGAAAGGAACTTGGGTGCTTAAGATAACAACACAGCCTTGTGCGTAAAATTCATCGAAAAGTGCTATCAACTCGGCATTCACAGCTAAATTACCCGTTCCAAAACCTTGCAAAATGAGGAAATGTGGTGGGGCTGTAAGCAGGTTTTTCAAATTCTGCAATTGTTGCGCTAAGGCAACAGGTTGCATCATCAGATTGAGGCAATTGAACTGGTGGGATTGTTCTACATCACCTGTTTGTACTATGTGTGTTTTTAAGCTATGTGGAATCGGCTGTTCAGCCATGACGCCTGTAAAAGCATCCAGTTCTGTGGTATGTCGTTTTAACGCGGTTTGCGCATGCAATACCTGTTGATGAAAAGCCAGATACACTCCGACAGGATGTTTCATCACCGCATCTAAGGCAAAATTCAAATTACTAATCGCATCGCTAAATTCACGCGTATCTGTACCTTGTACATTCAGCAATGGATATTGGCTACCCGTGAAAACCACACGTGCGGAGTCTGCGATAAAGTGTGCGGCGACAGCACTGGCATAGCTTAAGGTATCTGTGCCATGAATCACGACAAAATGCTGGAATTGTTGCAGTTGTAATTGTTGAATCTGCTGAATCAGCAATAACCAGTCTGCAGCCGTACAGGCGCTACTGTCTTTAATGACGGGTGCAATAAAACATTCAATGTCGAGATGAATCGGCAAGACATGTGTGAGCTTGGGAATAAAGTCTTCGGCAGGCATTGGTTGTAAGGGTTCGCCAATACAGCCAAAGGTTCCACCCATATAGATAAGCGCAATTTTTTTCATTATAAAAAAAGCAGTCGGTGATGACTGCTTTAGTTTAAAACGAAATGGCTTAGTATGCTATGCGACTCAGTAACTGTTCTACTTGCTGACGTTGTTCCGTAGAGTAACTTGGTTCTTGTTCAACCAAAATTTCACGTGCAGCTTCGAAAGCGCCGAGTTGAATGTATTGTTCAGCCAATTCAATGTTTAAGTGTATTTCATTGACTTCGTTCAGTTGAGGGAAAGACTGTACCAGAGGATCGCTTTGATCCACCGTATTGGCAGGTGCAGTAGACTCTAGACTAAAACTGAGGCTTGGCGTAACAACTGCTGGTGTTTCTTCTACTATCGCTTCACTTGAGCTAACCGTATCAAAAGAAAAAGCAGGGATGTCTTTTACTGCTTCAGCTGTGGATTCGCTTGAAAAATCAAATGTAAATTCAGGACGCTCATCTACAGCAGCCGGCGAAGTTTCTGCTTCTGGCGCTGTTGTAGGCGCTGTGTCGAGATTGAACGAAAAATCTAAAGGTTGGATGTCGGCTGCAGCAGTTTCTGCTGGTTGAGCCGGCGTGCTTTCTAAAGAGAGTGAACCGAAATCGAGCGGTTTAAGTTCTTCAGCAGGTTTGGCTGGTTCTGCCGTTGGCGTATTTAAACTAGAAATATCAAAATCTAAGCTTTGAACTTCGATGCTCGGTTCAGGTTGAGCTGTTGTTGTGGTGGTAAATGCTGAGGTATCAAAATCAAGCGGTTTAATGTCTTGAACCGGTTCAACAACAGAAGCCTGCACAGGAGCGGGCGCAGGATTATTTGATGACATCAGGGCATCAAAGTCCGCAGTATTGGTTGCTTCTACAGGTTTTGGTGCAGATGGCGTAATTTCAGTTGGTTTAAACTCAATCGTGTCACGGCTATTTTGATGTAATTGGTCGTAATCCGATTTTTTGGCTTCTGCTTGCGCCAAAATATCATCCAGTTCTAAAGAACGTAAATGATTCAGCAATTGGCTAATGGCAAACTCATCTTTTTGGAGCAAGTGAATATCGAGCAGCAGTAAATATAATTCGTGTTGTGAATTGTCTTTATTTAGGGCTTGGTTGATTTGTGCTTCAGCTGAGAAGAAATTGCGGTCGCGAATTTGACCTTCAATTCTATTACGTAGATCTGTGGCGAGTGGTGTCGTGGCTTTTTTAGCAACAACATCTTCAACGACTTGAGTTTGTTGCGGGGATTTTTTAGACGAACTGGTTTTTTTGGCTTTGTTTTTTGCAACAACCGCTTTTTGAGTTTTTGGTTCTGCTTCTTTACTCGCCTCACGCTTTTTTAAGACTATGGCAACAACCAATAGTAAGATAAATGGAATCACATAAATAAGCATGTTTTACCCCTTTTGAACTTGTCTTTGTGCAAGTTCATCCAAAATCAAATAATCAAAATAACACTTTAGTGTGTTGGCTTTTTCTCAGTTTGTTGTGCTTTCAATTGTTGTTGCAATTGTGCAAGACGAGCGTTTAGTAATTGAATTCTCTGATCTTTCTGATTAAGTGCCACTTCTAATTGTGTTACGTTTCTCTGTAATTTAACGGTTTTTTCACGGGATGTCATAACTTTTAATGACAACTCGTTTGATGTTTGATTCTTTTCTGTCGACTTCTTGGCAGAACCGTGGCTTGAATCTTGCTCTTTCTCTGCAACCAAACTCATCTCGGCTTGATTGAGGCGGTATTTCGCCTTGCCGGATTGCTGTGAACTTTGTTTTGGAAGTGATGAAACGGAGACTTTTTGTTCTGATTTTGCTGTTTGTAGACCCGTTAAATTGAGGTTAGCACCACGACGTAAGCGGTTTACGTCCCCTTGAATAAAGGCATGTTCATTCTTGGCTTTAATTTGTTGCATGACTTCACCGACAGGACGGTTTTCTTCAGCAGCAATACGCGATGCAATGCCCCATAGAGATTCATTCGACCGAACTACATGGGCACTTTGAGGTGCGGCTTGGCGTGCAGTAGTTGCAGGGGCAGCAGGTGCTGTTTTTGCTGTCGATGGACTAGTTTGTGGGCTGGCCTGTGCAGAAATGGGTGCATCTGATTTTTGAACTGAATCGGCATACTTTTGCACTAACGGATCTGCCGATTTTTTCGCTTGAGTAATCGGTTCAGCACGTGGAGTTGATGTTTGAGCAGCTGCTGCAATTTGTGTAGACGCTACTGAAATAACTTGCGTTGGCGCTGTAATAGCGGTCGCACTCATGCTTGGTGGGGTATGGTTATTGAGTTTGAGTGGTGTCGTGTTTGTCGTCGGCGCAGCTGTTGTTTTTAAGCTATTGAATTGTGTGCTAACAGGTAAGTTCAGCGCAATATCTTTTTCGTTGACAATCACCACCGGTTTTAAGGCTTTTTCATTATTATTCGTACGGGCTTGAAGTGCTGCCGAGCGTTTATTGGCTGTTTTAATATGTTGTAGCCGTGCCGCATTGCCTTCTTTGATTTTGACGACAATGTTCAGTTCCGCTTCAGTTAAAGGGCGTGAAGAAGTAATCGTAATCACACCTGTACTGGCGCTGGTACGACGGGTAAAAAAGTTCAGATTACTGGGCGGCTGATGCATGACACCAAGAGACATTAAATCTTCTGCGCTGGCTAGACTGGCTTGAATCGGAGCATTCGGATCGGCATCGTGAAAGTTCAATTCTGCATACAACAGTTCCCCAGGTGCAGATTGAATTTGAATAGGATCAACAGTGATCGCATTCACATTTTGCGAAGCAATAATGGCTAAAATGGCTATCTTTAATTTGTTATTTACGGTCATCTTAATCTTTAGCTCGGTCACAGATCGCAAAGCGAAAATTATAGATTAGCGAGTTGTGTGTTATTTGTAAAACGTTAACATTGAGGTTACAAAAAAAAAGCCGATCAAGTGTGATCGGCTTAATACTTTAGCGGGTAAATGCTTAAGTATTTTTGTAGTCAATCAGGATACGGAGCATACGACGTAAGGGTTCCGCAGCACCCCAAAGCAATTGATCACCGACAGTGAAAGCACCTAAGTACTCTTTGCCCATATTCAATTTGCGTAGACGACCAACAGGAACTGTTAATGTGCCTGTTACAGCCACAGGTGTTAAGTCCGTCATAGACGCTTCACGGGTATTTGGAACCACTTTTGCCCATTGGTTTGCGCTACGTAACATATCTTCGATTTCATCGAGAGGCACGTCTTTCTTCAGCTTTAATGTTAAAGCTTGAGAGTGACAACGCATCGCACCAATACGCACACAATGACCGTCAATCGGAACGATTTGCTGGTTGCCCAAGATCTTGTTGGTTTCAACTTGACCTTTCCATTCTTCTTTCGACTGACCGCTGTCTAATTGTTTGTCGATATAAGGAATGAGTGAGCCTGCTAATGGCACGCCAAAGTTTGCTGAAGGGAAACCTTCGCCACGTTGTAATTCCGCAATTTTAGAGTCGATATCTAGAATTGGAGAGCGTGGGTCATCTAACAAATCTTTGGTGTTGTTGTACAAATAGCCCATACCAGAGATGAGTTCACGCATATTTTGCGCACCAGCACCCGATGCTGCTTGATAAGTCATCGAGGTTGCCCATTCCACTAAATTGTTTTGGAATAAACCACCTAAGCCCATCAGCATCAGTGAAACTGTACAGTTACCGCCCACGAATGTTTTGGTGCCATTCACTAAACCATCTTTAATCACGTTCATGTTGACAGGGTCAAGCACGATAATGGCTTCATCTTCCATACGAAGTGTAGATGCCGCATCAATCCAATAGCCTGTCCAGTTTTCTGCTTTGAGCTTCGGGAAAACTTCTGAGGTATAGTCGCCACCTTGGCAGGTAATAATGACATCCATTTGCTTCAGACTGTTAATGTCTGATGCATCCATAAGTGCTGGGGCAGTTTTACCGCCAAACGCAGGCGCTTCACCGCCTGCATTACTGGTAGAGAAATAAAATGGCTCAAAATGAGCAAAATCATTCTCTTCAACCATACGTTGCATAAGGACGGAACCAACCATCCCGCGCCAACCGACCAGACCTACTTTCATGTCACTTTGCCTCGGTGCGTTAAAAATTAAAAGGGGATTCGAGTGTATCAAAAGAGCGCTTAACTGCAAGCACTACACAATGAAAACAGCAATTATATTGTGCAATATATCTTGTTTATGTTACATGCAAAATTGATATTAATTTATGAATCTACAAAAAATTAAGAATATAAGAGTGGGTATCTATGATCCGGGTTGAGTTGCTGGCATGTGTTGTGATTTGGTTAAGCTTCTGGTCACTGATTCCACGAGATGAATGGTGGTTTCGAGGCGCAGATTTTCCACGCTTACAGATTTTGGCATTGGGGTTGATTGCATTTATCTTGATGTTAGTTTGGGATGCTCCTTGGAATTGGGTGCGTGAAGTCATTTTGCTGGGGTTGATTGCGGCAGTGGCGTACCAACTCAAAATGGTGTTGCCTTATACCTTTATGTGGAAAAAGCAGGTCAAAACGGTTGCCAAAACAGAGTTACAGCCAGAATGCCAGATTTCTTTAATTGTGTCGAATGTACTAACGCCCAATACTCAATATCACTTATTGCTGCAACAGATTCATCAGCATCAACCGGATTTGATTTTGACTTTAGAGTCGGATGCACATTGGGAACAAGCCTTGAGTGTATTAGAAGATGACTATCCCTATCGGGTTGCAGTGCCTTTGGATAATCTGTATGGCATGCATTTGTACAGTCGTTTAGCGCTTAAAGATATTGACGTTAAGTTTATTTTGAGCGATGAAATTCCTTCGATTCATGCCACAGTCATCTTAAGGTCAGGACAGCCAGTGCAACTGTACTGCTTACACCCGAAACCGCCAAGTCCGACCGAAGCCAAAGACTCTACTTTACGTGATGCTGAATTATTGATAGTCGGGGATCAGATTAAAGATTTGGATGAAAGTTGCATTGTGATGGGGGATTTGAATGATGTGGCATGGTCGCGCACGACACGGCTTTTTCAACGGATCAGTGGGCTGCTAGACCCGCGAGTCGGACGACATTTTGTCAATACTTTTCATGCCGACTATCCTTTGTTGCGCTGGTCACTGGATCATGTTTTTCACAGTACGGATTTTGCCTTAGTGCAGATGCAGCGTTTACCACATATTGGTTCAGATCATTTCCCTGTATATGTGGTGCTACAAACAGGTCGGGTGTTTGAGCTGGCACAAGAAGAGCTGGAACAAACCGAAGCCGATGAGCAAGAAGCGCAAGAGGCGATTGAAGATGGAATTGAGAAAGCGGAACGAGAAGGTAAGCAGGTTACAGATAAAATTGCCAAAGATTACCAGTAAACATACGGGGTGCTCGGATTTCATCAGTGTAGGATATGGCTTACAGGGATTTGGGAATCTGACGAATGGTTAGTCATTTAGTATCCCCGTATTCTAGTCTCATCAGCAGATGGAGCGGGAATGGATCATCCCAGTATGGAAGTTGAAGCTGATGGAAATCATCATGGATATGATGTAGGTATGGAATGCCACCGAATAAAACAAGAATAACGTTGAAAGCACAACCTCATGTACCCGAGTTTTGCAGGACGCAGAACTCGGGTTCAACTTTTTAAGCAGCCCTTTTTTTGTTAAGAATAAATCTTGTCATAGCCTGCAGGGCGAGTTTTAAAGCGACGGTGGAACCACATATATTGAGTTGGAGCAATACGGAGTTGATTTTCAATAATTTGATTTACTCGTGTCGCATCATCGACTTCATCTTCACTGGGTAAGTTTTCCACCGCAGGTTCAATCAACACTTTGTATTGTGGGTTTTTAATATCCCCATCACGATAAAAATACAGAGGGATGGCTGCGGCTTTGGTCATTTTCAATAAGCGACGATGTGCTGTAACAGTCGCTGCGGGAACGCCAAAAAAAGGTGCCATAACACCTTGTTTTAAACCAAAGTCTTGATCTGGACTATACCAAATGGCATGGCCATTTTTTAAGTTGCGGACCAAACCACGCATGTCATCATGATCGATTTGATGTGCATAAATGGTGGAACGACAGCGGTAGATGAGCATATCCAGCAGTGTATTATTTTGTGGGCGATACACCACATCTGGTTCAAAATACTGCGCGCATAGATAACCACCCGCATCGAGCAAAGTAGAGTGGGTTCCTAAAAGCAGTGCACCTTTACCTTCTGCTTGTGCTTTTTGAATATGTTCTAAACCTTCAATACTGACACGGCCAGTAAACCACTTTGGGTTATACCACGCATTCAGCGTTTCAAAGACCCCCAGCATTTGATCGACAAAAACCAGACGCGCATTTTCAAGGACCTCTTGGGCCGACCATTCAGGGAAACACACTTCCAGATTACGAATGGTGGTTTTACGCCGCGACTTCAAATATTTAAAACTGAGGTTGCCTAAGAGGGTTGCCAGTCGGTGTTGAATTGCCCATGGGAGAATCGCCAATATCATGAGAAAGACGATACCAATCCAAACGCCCCAATATTTGGGATGCAGAAAAGACCACTGAAATTCACCGGGTTGATAGTCTGGCTTCGAACTCATAAATTGCGATAAAGGCTGAAAAGAGAATGTTTCGAGTTTAGCATGAAGCAAGAATGAAGATGCAATCTTCACCATGAACCTGTTGTACAGGACCTTCTCATATCAAGTTGTGATGGTTTTTATGAGGTGGGTGAAACTGTATTCATGCTCAGTGGAGAACGGGGTCTAAATATCTCGCAACATTTGTTTTGTTTTAATTTGGGTGAAATTCACAATACTAAGAAGAAAGATAAGAACAGAGGGATAAAAATGCTAAAAAACATTATCAGTTGCGGTGTGCTATTTATTGCTTTAACGGGCTGTGTCTATAGTCCATATGATGATTATAATCATTATTATCACGGGTTTGGTTGGACTGGGTATGCACCCTTTCCACTAGAAGACCATCGTCCACCACCTAATGGTCATGGCGGTGGACATCCAGAAGGGCAACATCCTGATCATATCCATCCAGGAGGAGGGCAGCCTGGTGGAGGTGGGTTGCATCCAGGAGGTAGTCATTCAGGTGGTGGCGGAACTCATCCTGGCGGGGGCGGGATACATTCAGGTGGAGGTGCTGGCGTACATCCTAGCGGAGGTGGGCATCGTCAGCCGCGTTAAATATAAAAAAACTCCGCATTGTGCGGAGTTTTTTTATGGAGTTTACGAAAAATTATTTGGTTAAATTTTCCAGTTCTTCCCAACGTTCCAGTTTTTCCAGCAATAGCTCATCAATTTCAGTCAAACGATTTGACAACGTCATCGCCTTGTCTGCATCTGAAATAAATAATGAACCATCTGCAAGTGAGGCATTGATTTCCGCTTGCTCTTTTTCCAGTGCTTCCATTTCGGCAGGCAGTTGTTCAAGTGCACGTTGATCTTTATAGCTGAGTTTGACTTTTTTAGCAGGTGCTGCGTTCGCTTCAGCTTTTGCCGCTGCTTTTTTCACAGCACTTTTTTGATCAACCGCAGTTTGGTCTGGTCGCTGTTGTAAGTAATCTTGGTAACCACCAATGTATTCATCGATATTGCCTTTACCATCGAACACCCAAGTTGAGGTTACTACGTTATCCATAAAGGCACGGTCATGCGAAATAAGCAGTAAAGTGCCTTTGTAGTCAGACAACATTTCTTCTAGCAGCTCTAGTGTCACCATATCCAAGTCATTGGTGGGTTCGTCCATCACGATTAAGTTCGATGGCTTAAGTAGTAACTTAGCTAAAAGAATACGGTTGCGCTCACCGCCTGAAAGGGCTTTGACTGGTGTACGCGCACGTTCTGGTGAGAACAAGAAATCTTGCAAATAGCTGTAAATGTGACGACGGTTACCATTCACATCGACATGGTCAGAACCTTCTGAAACGTTATCTTTGACAGATTTTTCAAGGTCGAGAGCATTACGTAATTGGTCGAAGTAAGCTACTTCCAATTGTGTGCCAGTTTTCACCGTACCCGTATGTTCTTGTTCGCCTAAAATGGCTTTAATGAGGGTGGTTTTACCGACACCGTTGTCACCAACAAGACCAATACGGTCACCACGTAACACTAATGCAGAGAAGTCTTTGATGATCGGCGCATCATGACCAAAGCGAACGCTTAAGTTCTCAATTTCAAAGACCACTTTACCTGAACGGCTAGCGTCTTGTGTCGCCATGCTGACTTTGCCTTGTTGTGAGCGACGGGCTTTTGATTGTTCACGTAGTTCTTTTAAGGCACGTACACGACCTTCGTTACGCGTACGACGCGCTTTAATGCCTTGGCGAATCCACACTTCTTCTTCAGCTAAACGTTTGTCAAACAGTGCATTCTGCTTTTCCTCGGCTTCCATTTGCTGTGCTTTCAGCTCGAGGTAACGTGAGTAGTTACCTTCATAGCTGCGTAGAGTGCCACGGTCGAGCTCTACAATACGAGTTGCAATACTGTCTACAAATGAACGGTCATGCGAGATGAACAGTAAAGTTAAATTATTTTGATCAAGTAAAAACTTCTCGAGCCATTCAATACTTTCAACGTCCAAATGGTTGGTTGGTTCGTCTAGCAATAGTACATCGGGTTGGGTAAGAAGCGCACGAGCAAGCAGCACACGACGCTTACGACCACCCGATAAATCGGCCAAATCGGCATCTGGGTCTAGGCCCATTTTACTTAAAATAGAATTGACTTTGGTTTCTAAAGCCCAGCCATCTAACTGATCTAGTTTGTGTTGCAAGTTACCCATGCGGTCACACGCTTCCATGTCTCCAAGTACACAAGCATCACTGGCTTCATGATAGGCTCTGAGTACATCCGCGGCTTCACCTGCGCCGTCTGCCACGATATCCGCCACTTTGCCTGAGTCCATCGGCACGTCTTGCGCCAACATGGAAATGGTGATGCCATTTTGTAGAGAAACTTCACCAGAATCGGGTAATAAACTTCCCTCGATCAGTTTAAGTAAAGTAGACTTACCTTCACCATTACGACCAATTAAACACACTCGTTCACCGCGCTCCAATGAAAAGTTCGCGCCGTCGAGCAAGGCAGGTCCACCAAACGCAAGTTGGACATCCCTTAAAGTAATATAGGCCATAATGTTTCCTGAAAAATCTCAAATGAGGACTTGAAGTGTCTAAACAACAAAATATTGATAATCAAGCGCCATTGTCCGCACCCATTGAAGATTTGCAAGTCCGAATTGCATTTTTAGATGATTTAGTTGAACAACTCAATGAGCAATTGGTGATTCAAGGGCTGGAAATTGCTGATTTAAAAAAACAAATGCAAATTTTGTATCAACGTGTTGAATCTTCAGATTTGTCCGATGGAATTGCGACATTTGACCCGATGGCTGATCGCCCGCCACATTATTAAGTTCATTTGCTGTCTGGGGCTAAAAAGCTGTGATGTGGGTTGTGGATATTGCTGAGTCGTGTCTCTTTTTTTGTTTTACCCAACTCAAAGCCCAATTTGACTGACGAAATCATTTGACCTTTGATGCAGTTCCTACTCTAATACCCGCTTTCTGGTGCATCCCATAAAAACTGTCCTATGACTCAAAAAGTTGTTCTTCTTGACCTTGAAAATAATGTTCCAACGGCTAAATTGTTGCGCGAGATTGTGGAGCATTATCCGACTTTGTATTTGTTTCATTGCCAAGGTCAATTTGAGTATGCATTGCAAGATTTGACGGAACTGGCTGCTTGGATCAGTAGTGGTCAAGTGGTGATTTTAGACACGCCCAAAGCCGAGCAAAAAGAGTTCGAATATGCCGTGGTGGTGGGGCAGTTAATGGCTTTGCTTGAGCCAGAGACGCAGGTTGAAATTATCTCTGCGGTCAATACAGCAGAAATACTTTTGGACTTAATGCAATCTTCGGATATTCAGAGCAATTTGATCCTCATTCAGTCTGAAGCTGTACCAAGTCAACGTCATCTTCCCAGTTTAGACAGCATCAAAAATCAGCCTTATTTAAAAATGGTCAAAAAATATTGTGATGCTTTGGGGAAAATGTCAGGTAAGCCGAACACATTGGACGGTCTAAAAAATTCAATAAGTAATATTTTGCAACTCGTGCCTGAAAAGACGCAGCGGGTGTTGGGGATGTTGATTAATCTCAAAATCATCAAACGCTATGATGAGCAGATTCGCTTTCGTAAAAAAGTGTTGAAGCAGTGGTTGGCACTGAATTTAGATGAACAAGACCCAATTTCACAGCCGCAAAGCATGCAGCAAGCGCTACAGCAACTGCAAAAAGACAGTGTCGCGGATAAGCTTGAACCAACTGTAGATACGCAGTCCGCGCAACAAGAGTTGTTTAAAAACTTTGCACAGATTGACCCTGTACAGCTTGAGGTCGCACGAAAACTGCGCGAGTTAAAAACCAATAAACCCAAAGATATCTATGCGCTCCGTGATTTGCTTGAGCAAATGTTTCCGAAGTCAGATGTGCGTATGTTACTGAAAGAGTTACTCGATAAAGGCTATATTTACTGGAATGGACATGAAGTTCTATATAGTCATGAAATGTTCTTAAATTAATTTTATCGTTCAAACTTGCGTTTTATATTGTGCTTATGCAACTCTAATAAAGGAATAAAAAGGTTGTGCTATGGAAAATACTGGAATTTGGGTTGTCGGATTTATCATCTTATTCATCCTCGGCTCGATTTTTGGACTTCGTGTAAGTCCAAGAGAAAAAGCTTTAGGTGAAATGCGTGATAAAGCGCGCAAGATGGGTTTACACCCGCGTTTAGTCGCAGCACCTGACTGGACGAAAATACCAATGGCTTCGGAAAACCGTGCCAGCATGGTGGCGTACTACAGCGTTCTGATTCCAGAAGCACGCCTACCTTTAATGCGTGCTCGCGTTGTTGATCAGCAGCTTGAGCTCATTACAGGTGATGACAAGTTTAAACATTTACCCATTGAATTAAAGGGTATTTATGCTATTGATATGCAAGCAAACTGCGTGGGACTCTATTGGGATGAGCATTCTGACTTAAGAGCAACCCAGTTAGATGCCATGAAAGCATATTTACAGTCTTTGGCTGAACTTTAATTTTACAGACCCATTGAAACAGGATTAACGGTTAATATGGCGAAAGCTCCTCGGTCCACATCCAAAAGTACTACAGCAGATTCTCCTGAGGCTGGGAAAAAGCGTGCTTTAGTGATTGTGGAGTCGCCTGCAAAAGCGAAAACAATCAATAAATATTTAGGCTCGAATTACATTGTGAAGTCGTCTGTGGGTCACGTGCGTGATTTACCTACAGGTGGTTCTAGTAAGACCGCAGAAAAGAAGCCAGCAACACGAACCAAACTGACCGATGCTCAGAAAGCTGAAAAAGCACAAAATGCACTGGTCAATCGTATGGGGGTTGATCCTGAGCATGACTGGAAAGCACATTATGAAGTGCTTCCAGGCAAAGAGCATGTGGTTGCTGAACTGAAAAAGCTTGCTTCGCAAGTTGACGAGGTCTATCTCGCAACGGACTTGGACCGTGAAGGGGAAGCGATTGCTTGGCATTTAAAAGAAGTGATTGGTGGGGATGACTCACGTTATCAACGTGTGGTGTTCAACGAAATTACCAAAAATGCCATCCAAGATGCATTCAAGCATCCAGCACGCCTTGATATCGATAAAGTTAATGCGCAACAAGCACGCCGCTTTTTAGACCGCGTCGTCGGCTTTATGATTTCGCCATTACTTTGGGAAAAAATTGCCCGTGGTTTATCGGCAGGTCGTGTTCAGTCTGTCGCAGTTAAACTGGTGGTTGAGCGTGAGCGTGAAATTCGTGCCTTTATTCCCGAAGAATACTGGCAAGTTTTTGCAGACACTAAGTCACAGACCGATGAGATTCGTTTAGAAGCCGTCAAACAAGCGGGTAAAGCCTTAAAGCTACGTAATAAAGCTGATACTGATGCTTTACTGAAGCTCATTAAAGACGCAGATTACAAAGTTTCAGCACGTGAAGATAAACCAACCAAGGTGAATCCGAGCGCGCCGTATATCACTTCGACTTTACAACAAGCGGCTAGCACACGTTTGGGTTTCTCTGTGAAGAAAACCATGATGTTGGCGCAGCGTTTGTATGAAGCGGGTTTTATTACCTATATGCGTACCGACTCGACCTTTTTGAGTGACGATGCGGTGAATATGGTACGTCATCATATTGAGACCGAGTTTGGTGCGAAATATCTGCCTGCTAAGCCGAACCGCTATGGTAACAAAGCGGGTGCACAAGAAGCCCACGAAGCGATTCGTCCATCGAATGTGGCGTTAAAAGGCGACAGCTTGGTGGGTGTGGAACGTGATGCACAACGTTTGTATGATTTGATCTGGCGTCAATTCGTCGCGTGTCAAATGACACCAGCCGAATACTTGTCATCGACTATTTTAGTGGATGCCAACGGTGTTGAGCTTAAAGCCAAAGGTCGTACCTTAGTCTTTGACGGTTTCACTAAAGTCCGTGGTCAAAACAAGTCAGATGATGATGTGTTATTGCCTGCCGTGAAAGTGGGTGAAATTCTGAAGCTTGAAAAATTAGATCCATCGCAACACTTTACCAAGCCACCTGCACGTTTTACTGAAGCATCTTTAGTGAAAGAGCTTGAGAAAAAGGGCATTGGTCGACCATCGACCTATGCGGCGATTATTTCGACCATTCAAGACCGTGGTTATGTCAAACTCGAGAACCGCCGTCTGTATGCAGAAAAAATGGGTGAGATTGTTACTGATCGTTTAGATGAAAGTTTCAATAACCTCATGAACTATGACTTTACCGCGGACTTAGAAGGTCAGCTCGATAAAGTGGCTGATGGCGAACGCAATTGGAAAGAGTTGCTCGACAGCTTCTATGGCGACTTTAAAAAACGCCTGACCAATGCGCAAGGTGAAGGCGGTATGCGCCGCAATCAACCAGTAGAGGTGGAAGCGGTTCACTGTAAAGAATGTGACCGTCCAATGCAGATTCGTACGGGAACCACAGGTGTCTTCTTAGGGTGCTCTGGCTATAACTTACCGCCGAAAGAGCGTTGTAAAGGCACTTTGAACTTAACGCCAGTTGAATCACTTGCTGCACTTTCTGATGATGACGCAGCAGAAACGGCAGATTTGATGTCGAAAAAACGCTGTCCAATCTGTGAAACTGCGATGGACAGTTATGTGATCGATGGTGGTCGTAAGCTACATGTCTGTGGTAATAACCCAGACTGTGCTGGTTTTGAACTTGAAGAAGGTGAGTTCAAAATCAAAGGTTATGATGGTCCAACCATTCCATGTGATAAGTGTGATGGGGAAATGCAGCTGAAGACGGGTCGTTTTGGACCTTATTTTGCTTGCTCAAGCTGCGATAACACACGTAAAGTCTTAAAAAGTGGTCAACCTGCACCTCCGCGTGTAGACCCGATTAAGATGGAACATTTACGCTCGACCAAGCATGATGACTTTTTTGTATTACGCGATGGGGCCGCTGGTTTATTTTTGGCGGCAAGTAAGTTCCCGAAAGTACGTGAAACACGTGCACCAAAAGTTTCGGAACTTCGTAGTGTTGCCGATCAGCTCGATCCGAAGTATCAGTTTATTTTGCAAGCACCTGATGTTGACCCTGAAGGGAATCCAACTTTGGTGAAATTTAGCCGTAAGAATCAAGCGCAATATATTGGTTCTGAAACGCCTGAAGGTAAGCAAACCAAATGGTCATTGGTGTTCAATGAGGGAAAATGGGTTGAAGCTTAAGTTTTAATTGCTTAGAAATAATCAAGAAATGCTCACTTTGGTGGGCATTTTTTATATGATGCACATCTATAAATAAAAAAAGATTCTGGTTAATGTATGATTCCTATTCGCTCTGTTGTTGTATCCGCAGTTTTACTGTCAAAAATTGAGAGTGAAATTAAACTGTTATTGATGAAGCGTGTTAAAGGTGATTATTGGTGCCATGTCGCAGGAAAGGTTGAAGAAAATGAGACCGCCAGCCAAGCGATACTTCGCGAAATCAAAGAAGAAACAGCCATTCAGCCTCAACGTTTATTTAGTGCAGATTACATCGAGCAGTTTTATGAGCCAAGCTTGAATGTGATTGAAATGATTCCCGCATTTGTTGGCTTCTGTGCTGAAAACCAATCTGTTCTATTGAATCATGAGCATACTGAATATCGGTGGTGCAGCTTATCTGAAGCTAAAACTTTGGCTATATTTTCAAATCAAAGAAAATTATACGACTTTATTTGGGAAAACTTTGTATTACAACAACCTATAATACATTTAGAAATTACGTAATGTGCTGATCATTGTGATAAAAAATTATTAAAAATTGGGGATCAAAGATGTGGAAAAAACTTCGTATTTTAATCTTACTGCTGATTTTATTGGTGGTCGCTTTGAATGCTTATCGGGATCAGAACCAAGATTGGAGCAAGCCTATTATTGTATTACTCCATCCAGTTAATGCTGATGGACAAGGTACAACTCAGCAATATATACAGCAATTGACGCCTGCAAACTTAAAAGGGGTACAGGGTTATTTAGAGCAGATGTCGGCGACATATCGCGGCCAACCGATTGCGATTTATTTCCAACTTGGGCGCGAACTCAAACAGCTACCGCCGAAAGTGCCTGAGCAGGCAAGTTTATTGGATACGGTCTTGTGGAGCTTAAAGTTCCGTTATTATGCATGGAAAAACCATCAAGGTTCAGATGGTGCACCAACTGTTACTTTGTATTTGAACTATTATGACCCAGCACTGACCAAAGAGCTTAAACACTCGACAGCTTTGCAAAAAGGTCGCATCGGTTCAGTGAATTTATTTGCTTCGACCAAGCAAACCGAGCAAAACAAAGTCGTGCTTGCACATGAGCTTTTACATGCCTTTGGTGCCAGTGATAAATACGACTTAGCCACAGGACAGCCGATGTATCCTGCGGGTTATGCTTATCCAAATCAACAACCGCTGTTCCCTCAAGCCAAGGCTGAATTAATGGCCGGGCACATTCCAACCTCACAAACACAGAGTAAAATGCCTGAGTCGATTGATGAAACATTGGTGAATGAGATCACTGCGATTGAAATTGGGTGGAAAAAGTAACTGTGGATAATGTTGAGTTTATCCACAGCATGGATTGATTGTGTGGATAAGCTCAAACCTACAAGTTCGCTGCAAAACATGTTAAAACTAAGTGAACGAAAATCAAACTTGAGAAGAAGATGAAAACAGTCGGTAATGATTTAGTTCGCCATCAACTCCATGAAAATCGTAAATGGTATTTGGGTTTAGGGATTTTATTGGTGTTGTTTGGTTTCGTCCTTTTGGCCGCTTTGCCTTTTGCCACCTTATCTGTGGTGTTTATCTTTGGCGTGCTCATGATGATAGGTGGTGTTCTACACTTCATCGCCGCTTTTAAGATTTTTGAGGGTGGCTTCCGCTGGCTATGGGCACTGTTTGGTGTGTTGTATTTGGTCGCGGGCTATTATGCATTTAGCACACCTGTGAAAACAGCCATTGTCTTGACCAGTGTTTTAGCGGTTTTCCTGATTATTGCAGGGGTCATTCGTATCTTTAATGCAATCTTATTTCGAGCATTCCAAGGTTGGGGCTGGACACTTTTCTCTGGTGTTTTAACCCTACTGGCAGGTATTATGATTTTAACCACACCAGATGCTCCATTTTGGGTGCTGGGCTTATTCCTTGCTTTTGATATTTTATTCCAAGGGATTAATTATCTGACTCTGGCGGCAGCCATTAAGCAGATTCCACCAGCAAGCCAATCTGAATAAAGCATGATTAAAAAAAGGGGAGCCTCATGCAGGCTCCCTTTTTTTGTGTGCTTTATATCATGTGCAAAACTGAATGGCAGGTTTACGGATTGACGGCATATTGACTTGAAATCGCAATACGATTCCACGTATTAATCACAATTGCGATCCATTCAATAGCGGAAACTTCTGCATCGGATAATATTTTTGTTGCCTTTTGATACGCCGAGTCGGGGAAATGTTGCTGGGCAATGAGTGTAATTTCTTCAATTAAAATCAGCGCGGCGCGTTCTTTTTCGGAAAAATATCCACTTTCTTGCCATACACTGATGAGGGCAATCCGTTCCATTGATTCACCTGCTTTCATGGCATCTTGTGTATGCATACGCACACAGAACGCGCATTGGTTAATCTGTGAGGCTCTTAGTTTCAGCAAGTGTGAAAACCCAATCTCAAGACCTGCTTGTTGGACTTTTTGCATGGATAAATTTTCGAGTTCTAATACTGTTTTATACAGTTCAGGTGCGGCTTTTCCCAAGTTGATTCGTTGCATACATCACCTATTTTTTTAAAGAGCGTTGAATGTTTAGTGATGATTTTATCGGCTAATTGATTCGCACTTTGTTTAATTTATGCATTAAAACCAAATGGACTATGGTGGCCATTTTGGTGACGCGTACAGTAAAATTCAGAGATGGCTAAAATTAAAAAATTATTGAGGCTATTTTGTCTTTATCGAGATGTATTCAGTTTCAATCACAAAGAACTGTGCCAAGGACAATGAAAAGAGAAAAATGCGGGCGGGAAATTTATAAATCGTGCTCTGTACACGACAAATTTCACAGAACCCTTATCCTATCAGGATTCTGCTTTCTTAAAATTGCCAAAATTTCCTTAAACTCTTCTTTTTTCCCAAAACCAATTAAACGCTGAATCGCCATTTGAACATAGTCTAAACCATAGCGAAATAAACTCATTGAGAGTCGTCCATGCTTCTTTATTTTTATCGCTTTTTTTTGATTATGTTGCCATTCACCCGTTAAGTAACACCAACAGAAGCTTATAGCTAACACCGCAATCAATTTTTTCACTCGTCTAGGGTCTGTCAAGCGCGTATTTTCAAGATTAAACCCGCGTCCTTTGAGACAACTGAATAAGGTTTCAATTTCCCAGCGTAATGCATAATCCTGAATAGCATTGGCATTAAACTGAGGAGAAACGACGAGTAAAAGCTCTCCATTTTCTAACTGTAGTGCACTTATATATAGTTTCACCCGACCAACCAAAATCCGTCGTTTACGACATTCAATTTGACCAACTTTAAGATGGCGAAATAAATCACTAATTTTATGATTCTTTCCTAAATGATTGGTGACAATGAAGTTTTTTTAACACGAATGCAGAAGTTGATGTCTTGTTCAATTAACCATGTAAACCACTGCTCACCGATAAACTCTCTGTCTGCGAACACATTCACAACACGGTCTTTACCAAAAATGGCTATAAAGCGTTGAATCAAAGCAATACGCTCTTTCGTATCTGAATTTCCACGTTTATTAAGCAATGTCCAAAGGATAGGTATCGCTATTCCACGATAAACGATTGCGAGCATCAGGATATTAATATTTCGTTTTCCCCATTTCCAATTGGTTCTATCTAAAGTCAGTTTCACTTGGTCGAATGAAAACATATTGAAAATCAACTGAGAAATTTGACGATAATCAAAATACTGACCTGCAAAGAAGCGCTGCATACGTCGATAAAATGATTGTGGTAAGCACTTGATGGGCAAGGCTTTAGATGCAGAAGAAAGATTACATGTTTGCTTTAAAATAATCACAAGCATGATGAGCGCAAAGCACTTTAAATGTGACTTGTTCCATTTTAGAGATTTGTTTAAGATAAGATATAACTCATTGAGATGTGTCATAGTATTCGTCGTTAGAAAACAATTATTGTGACATTATTTCAATGAGTTATCTATTTTTGTCGTGTACAGAGTAAATCGTGTTATTAATAAATTAAATTTTCTAAAAAAATTATGGATGATGACAACTTTTATTTTAGCGCCCGATTCATTCAAAGAAAGTATGACTGCAGAGCAGGTCTGTGCGGCGATGCAGCGCGGAATTCAAAACATAATCCCTGATGCTGTATGTATACATGTACCCATGGCAGATGGCGGCGAAGGCACAGTCGATGCTTTATTAACATCTTTAGCTGGCCAAAAAGTCGAATGTGAGGTGACAGGGCCCTTGCCATCACAACGAGTGAAAACGTATTGGGGCTTATTTGATGGCGGGCAAACGGCTGTTATTGAAATGGCCAAAGCTAATGGTATTCATCTGCTTGAGCCCGCACAGCGAAATCCATTGCTGACCACAACTTTGGGAACGGGGCAAATGATTCGGCATGCATTGGATCTAGGCGTGTCCAAAATTATTTTGGCACTTGGAGGCAGTGTCACCAATGATGCAGGCAGTGGCATGGCACAAGCACTTGGAATAAGGTTTTTAGATGCACAAGGGCGGGACGTGCCCGTTGGTGGTGGTCATTTACGAGATATTGAACAGATCGATATGCAGGCTTTAGACCCACGCTTGCAAAGGATTCAAGTTTTAATTGCCTCCGATGTCACTAATCCGCTGTGTGGAGCACAGGGTGCATCGCATGTGTTTGGCTCGCAAAAAGGGGCGAGCGCAGAGATGATTGAGAAGTTGGATCGAAATTTGAGTCATTTTGCCGATGTGGTGGAAACACAGCTTAATCTACAGATACGTAATGTTGCAGGGGCAGGCGCCGCAGGTGGGCTAGGTTTTGGTTTAATGGCCTTTACGGGCGCTATGCTTCAGTCTGGCGCGACGTGGGTGATTGAGCAAACTCAACTGGCGGAGAAAATAAAGCAAGCCGATTATGTCTTTACTGGTGAAGGAAGTATCGACTTCCAAACCAAGTTAGGCAAAACGCCGTGGGCAGTGGCTCAGTTAGCCAAGCAGTTGAATAAACTAGTGATTGCCTTTGCTGGACGTGTCGGAGAGGATGTTGAGGCATTATTTGATGAAGGGTTTAGTCAAATTGTTTCGATCAATGAACCTGACTGTGATTTAGCAACAGCATTGAAAAACGCAGAGCAGAATTTGCAAAATAGTTGTGAGGACATCACTCGACTTTTGCTTTTAAAGCATACTGAGTAAGCTTAATTTTAAATTTTTGAGGCAGTAAGCGGTTCGAGCATAAGGTCTGGGTCATAGATCTGAAGGTGTATTTCAGACAGAAATGGATAATCATTGCTGGAGCCTCATATTGACGTCATAGATTTGTTAGACTAGCAGCATCCACGAATTGATGAGTGATTATGAGTTTAGCCAGCCTAATTGATGAATTAAACCCGCAACAAAAACAAGCTGCCAGGACTGAGTCGCAACACAGTCTGGTGCTCGCAGGGGCTGGCTGTGGCAAGACGAAAACCATTGTGGCACGAGCTGCATACTTGATTGATCAAGGGATTCCTGCCAACCAAATTCAAATTTTAACCTTTACTCGTCGTTCAGCCAGTGAAATTGTGGCGCGAGTGGAGTTGGCTTTAGGTGAGCAAGCCAAAGGGCTGCGTGCATCAACTTTTCATACTTTTTGTATGTATCTGCTGCGCCGTGTACCGAAAGCCTTTGGTTTAGAGCAGTTTTCAATTATTGATCGTGATGATCAACTGATGATGTTCCGTCTGATTCGTGGGAAAGATGACAAGAAAAATCCCAATCAGCTGCCTAAACCGCAAGAACTCTGTGACCTATATTCTTTTGCACGAAATACGCGTCAAAAGTTGAGTGATGCCTTAGAAAAACAGCATCCTGAGCATCTGGCTTTTAAAGATCAAATTGCGGAAATCATGAAAGAGTACGAGACACGAAAACGTGCGCGTAGTTTTTTAGATTATGACGATATTCTGGCGATCGTGGCCTCAGCACTCGACCAGTCAGAAGGTTTAGCCGACTATGTGGCATCGCTCTGCAAACACATGCTGGTCGATGAAATGCAGGACACCAATCCTTTGCAGTGGGCCTTGCTTGAACCGCTTAAAGACAAAGTAAGCTTGTTCTGTGTCGGTGATGATGCACAGTCGATTTATGGTTTCCGTGGGGCAGATTTTGAAAATATTCACCATTTTAAAGACCGTGTGCCGAATGCTCAGGTGTTTAAATTGGAGCAAAACTATCGTTCAACCCAAGAAATTTTAGACCTCTCCAATTGGCTGCTCGATCAATCTGAGATTCAATATAACAAACGCCTAGATGCTCATCGGGGTGAGGGCTTGAAGCCTCGCATGCACATTTTCCCAAATGAGTTTGATGAAGCAAAATGGATTGCGATCGACATTAAAGAGCGCCATTACTTACAAGGCAGTAAATGGTCGGATCATATGGTTTTGGTGCGTTCCAGCTTTGCAGCACGGCATATTGAGGCAGCATGTATTACGGCCAATGTACCCTATCGCTTTATTGGGGGCATGAAACTGCTTGAAACCGCACATGTGAAAGATTTACTGAGCTTGCTACGCGTGATTGCCAATCCTCTCGATGATATTGCATGGATGCGTTTTCTTACCTTGTGGAATGGGGTGGGAGATGTTGGTGCAAGTCGTCTCGCTCAGCAACTTTTACTAGAGCCTGAGTTTGATTTGATCTTTGATAAATTAGAGAAATTTGGGCGGATTCCAGCTGAAACTGTGTTGATCATGAAGCAAATGACGGTGCTGAAACAGGAAGTACAGGCTTGCGTCAGTTTGGGTATTCAGGCGATTGAAGTACAATTGGCGGAAAATTATAAAAAAGACTGGAACCGCCGCCAAGGGGACTTTGAGCTGATCAAACAATTGGCGTCTAAACATACCCAGTTGAGTGAGTTCCTTGAGGAATATGTGCTTGATCCTGTGTCGATTTCTGAAATTGAACGCCAGTCCGATAGCGATGTCGTCACTCTGATTACCATTCACTCGGCCAAAGGTACAGAGCAAAAGGTCTGTTATGTGGTCAATGTCACTCCGGGGCAATATCCGCATGCCCGTGCCCAAGGTGATTTTAATGATGTCGAAGAAGAGCGTCGGGTCTTGTATGTGGCGCTGACCCGTGCGCAGAATGAGCTGATTTTAACCAAGCAAAATTTAAGTCTGTGGGCGCGAGACGTGATTGATGAGCAAGGGCGCAAAGTCGAAAGTTATTTTTTGAATGATCTGACGCGAAATTTGTGTAGCATGGAAACCCACCATAAGCCTCGTCAGCAAACCGTAAAGAGTGCTTTAATTGAGCGCCAATCGATTAATTTAGATTTTGGGATTAATCTCGATTAAACTAAACAGATTACATTGTGGTATTTGTTGTGCAATGTTCAGAAAGTAGCGTAGGCGATTGCTTTTTGATGATTTTGCCTATTTTTGAAGGTTGTAAGATGAAAATTTTAGTTCGTAATTTAGAGCGTACAGTGGCTGAAGCTGAACTGCTTGAATTATTTAAGCAATATGGCACAGTTGCATCATGTAATTTAATCCTTGATGCAGCAACAGGTAAATCGAAAGGTTTTGCTTTTGTTGAAATGCCACACGCACGTGAAGCGATTAAAGCCATTAAAGGTCTTAATACACTACGTTTGCATGGCACTGGTATTCGCGTCAAACAGGCGGAAGATAAGCCTGAGAAGCCAGAAGCATAAATAAAAAGGAGCAATTGATGCTCCTTTTTTATGGGATAAAATGAAAAAATCTATCCAGCTTTATCGATTGTTGCGCCGATGGGACGACAAATCTCTCAAGGAAATAAAACCTTAGAGATCCGTTTTTGGCGACCAGAGCAATGGTCACTCAAAGATTTGATTATTGTGGAAAATAAGCACTATTTAATCCACGAGGACGATTAAGAGTTGGGGTATGCTGTTGCTATGGTTGATGTTGAGTCGATTCACTCATGGAGAGAAGATGAGCTTGATTCGGCGATGGCATCGTATTGGGAAGAGGGATATTGGGCTTGGGTACTCACAAATGTGCGTCCAATCCATATTTCGATGCCTGTCATAGAAAAAAGAAAGATTTATTTTATTGAAATAGATCATGCATAATTTTTATTATGCACTGCTGTATAGAAAGATTACTCTTAGAATTGTTATAAACGCCAAAACTTAGGAACACCCTTCATGACTCGTGTTGCCCGTTACCATGCTGATCGCACTAACCAAAAACTCTACTTTGCTCGACTTTCATGTCAACAAGCAGAACAAATTGATCATGTGCAACAAGCTCAGGCTTACCGTGAGGCTGCTGTGTTTCACTTGCATGGCGCGGTGCTTGCGTTTCTACAAGAGTTGGTCCGTTACTACCGCTTAAATGACTTAAACCCAACGTTGAAGTCCATAGAAGAGCATATGGCAGCTAAGGGCCAAGTCTCGCCTGAAGTGACTGTAATGCAACAACTGTCGAAAGAAGGTTTCATTGCCGAGTTAAAACGTGCTTATCGCTTGTGTCAGTATGCGCCAGAGCCGAGTACACCTGAACCTGAGTCAGAAACTTCATCGAATCTGATCATCAAAGTAACTCAAACCCCTCAGGCATGGTTACCCGATACCAAAATTTTACGTGAGTGGCATCGAGACTTAACGGCGTTGATCGATGGCTTTCGGAATGAGATGGTTGAATTCTAAAAGCGATGACCAGCGCTTGAAGTTTGAAAATTTGTCCTTATATCAATAAGTCTAAGCGAAGCAAAGTGCAACTGCCTTTGCCACCATGTTGAACATGGAGGAAATATGTCTATAGAACAATTGAAAGAATTATTTGGAAATCAAGAAGCCATTTTAGAATTGGTTCAACTTGAAGGTGGTGAGCTCGCACTACGTAACGCAGGTTCGGAGAGTGCACCTTTAGTCACGATCCAGTTTAATGAAGAGCTCAAAGCATTATTGGGCGACCAGACAACAGTCGTTGCTCAGCAGATGGTGCAAGCGGCTTTATACGGCTTACTTGAAAAACAAGTGGGCGAATGGCAGGCTGAAGTGGTGGACGAAAAGCCACAGTTCTTCAGCTAAGTCGAATAAGAAAAAACGCACTGAACAGTGCGTTTTTTTGTATCCAGTGTTTGTTCCTTAGTGGGTGGGTGCTTGATGATGTGCAATTTGAATTTGATTTAAAATATGATTGCTCATATTTTTCGCCATTTCCTCTTTTGCAAAATAAACTTCACCAATTTGATCGCGGCGAATCACTTCGGCTTCTTCTTTGCTTTCAGCACATACTAAGACCTGAATCTCAGGATTGAGGGTTTTGGCAATATCCACGATTTTATGAATATCTAAAATATCCATCGGGGAAAGTACCAACAGGCGCGCATGTTGAATATGGGCTTGAATCAGTACGCCAGGGTCTGTCGCCATCCCAGAAACAGCCGCAATGCCTTTTTCACGCAGGTTTTCTACAATTTCACGGTTTTCTTCCGCAATCACCACTTTAATGTCTTCGGCCATCAATTGTTTGGTAATTCGACGCCCCACTTCACCATGCCCAACTATTACCACTTGATCACGTAAGTAGTCTTGTGAAACTTCATCCGGCAGCATTGCCAGTGGGTCACCACTACGCTCCAGTAAGCGTGCTAGATGCGAGCGCTCACGAATCCAGCGTTGTACAGGCTCAATTGCGGAGAACACAAAGCTGTTTAAGGTGATGGAGATGAGTGCTCCTGCCAAAATTAGGTTTTGCCCTTCTAGGGACAAGAGTTTAAGTGAAACCCCGAGAGTGGCTAAGATGAAGGAAAACTCACCAATTTGTGCCAGTGAAGCACCGACGGTGAGTGCCGTATTGATGGGGTAGCGGAAAAAGAGCACCAGTGCCATAGCGGCAATGGTTTTGCCGACCATAATAATTGCAACGACTGCAAGCACATGCACAGGTTGTTCCACTAAGATGCGTGGGTCAAATAACATGCCAACTGCAACAAAGAACAAAATGGCAAAAATTTCACGTAGAGGGAGAGTCTCTTCTTCGGCTCGATGGCTAAAGTCAGACTCTTTAACGACCATCCCGGCAAAGAAAGCGCCCAGTGCCATGGAAACACCGAAAATTTTGTACGCGCCAAAGGCGATTGAGACCGCAGCAGCCACCACGGTTAAGGTAAATAGTTCACGCGAACCAAGGCGAGCGACAAATTGCATGATCATTGGAACGAGACGTTTCCCGATGATCAGCATAAAAGCGATGAAGCCTACGACTTTAAGTAAGGTGATGCCTAAGGTAAGCCAAATGTTGTCATCAGTACTGCCTGTAAGGGCTTCTCCACCGAGTAGAGCTGCTGTTGCGGGTAAGAGTACCAGTACCAAGACCATGACCAGATCTTCAACTAAGAGCCAACCTACGGCAATTTTACCGTTGACTGAATTGAGTAGACCACGGTCTCCCAGTGCTTTGAGTAATACCACTGTACTGGCACAAGACAGGCTTAAGCCGAAGACCAAGGCAGAGCCAAAACTCCATCCCCAGATCATACTGACGCCTATTCCGAGCAGGGTCGCGACAGCAATTTGTAAAATAGCACCAGGCAATGCGATGCGTCGAACTTGTAATAAGTCATTGAGGGAAAAATGCATGCCCACACCAAACATGAGGAACATGACCCCAAGTTCAGCCAATTGGTTCGCCAGATGAATGTCCGCGACAATACCAGGGGTATTGGGACTAATAATGATACCCGCAATCAGATAACCAATGAGTGGGGGAAGGCGTAAGCGTACGGCAAGATAGCCGAAAATGAGCGCAAGCCCAAAACCGACAGCAAGTAATATAATGAGATCTACGTCATGAGGCACTAAAAACTCCTTAAGCAAAAGTTAAGGGTGAAAAAGAAGCAAAGCACAAATGGTGCCAAAAGAGATTAAAAGTTTAACAAGTCGAACGAAAAAAAAGCAAAAAAAAAACGACCTAAAGCAGGTCGTTTTTTCCAAAAAACTAAAATTATTTAATTTTAGCTTCTTTGAAGATTACGTGTTGACGGATTTTTGGATCAAATTTTTTGATTTCCATTTTTTCCGGCATAGTACGTTTGTTCTTAGTTGTGGTATAGAAATAACCTGTACCAGCAGTAGAAACTAGGCGAATTTTATCACGCATGGTTCAGACTCCTTAGATCTTTTGACCTTGAGCACGTAGGTCAGCAACAACCTTCTCGATGCCCAATTTGTCGATAATACGCATACCTTTTGTAGTTAGACGAAGACGTACGAAACGTTTTTCGCTTTCTAACCAGAAACGGTGGTGATGCAGGTTCGGCTCGAACCGGCGTTTGGTTTTGTTATTGGCGTGCGAGACGTTGTTGCCAACGACTGGACGCTTGCCGGTAACTTGGCAAACCTTAGACATGGTGAACTCCATTGCTAGACAGCACCGATTGTGCGCTAGTTATTAAGTAAACGGATGAAATCATTCAAGGGGCGTTTTATACCAAAAATGCGCTTAAAAGACAAGCGATTTTCATTAAAACTAGGCATGAACCCGTGCGATAGGTCATGCCTTGATCATTTAGCGAAGAAGGGTCTTTGAAATCAACTTGTGAATTGGTTTGTTAAACGGTGGGAGAATGAATTTCAAGCTATATAACTTGGGATTCGACATCACTGACCGTTCATGCGACAAACTGAAGAAACCTTCTGGACCATGATATTTCCCCATACCTGATGCACCAACGCCACCAAATGGTAAATCGTCTTGTGCGACATGGGTCAAAACCGTGTTTTGTCCGAAATGCCCTGAATGAGTACGCTGTGCAACATAATCTGCACGCGCCTGATCAAAGTCGAAGTAGTATAATGCAAGTGGACGCGGACGGCTATTAATAAACTCGATAACATCGTCTATTTGATCATATTCCATGATCGGTAGCAGTGGCCCAAAGATTTCCTCTTGCATAATACGCATGTCAGGTGTGACCCCAGTTAACAGTGTAGGGGGCACTTTGCGTGTATCGGAGAAGGTTTCATGGGCTGGGTTGATTTCAACTACCTGCGCTCCATGCTCGCGTGCATTTTCAAGATAACCTTGTAAGCGGTTGTATTGGCGGTCATTAATAATCGAGGTGTAGTCTGGATTATGCAGAATGTCGGGATACATCTCTTCCACACACTCGCGGAAGTGCTCAATGAACTCGGCAGTTTTACCTTTGGGCAAGAACATATAGTCGGGTGCCACACAGGTTTGACCTGCATTCCACAGTTTTCCTGCAGCAATCCGCTGCGCAACATCCCGTAAATGAATAGAAGGATGTACTAATACTGGTGATTTTCCGCCAAGTTCGAGGATCAATGGAACGAGGTTCTCTGCCGCAGCAGACATGACGGTTTTACCGACATTGGTTGAACCTGTGAAAATCAGTTTGTCAAAAGCCAGACGACAAAAGGCATCCGAGATCGCGCCACCGCCATTGGTCACGGAAACTAATTCTTGAGGAAAGGCTTCGGAGAGCGCTTTTTCAAGGATGCGACCAAAGTTGCTCGATGAACTGGAAATTTTGATCATGGCATGGTTACCTGCCGCCAAAGCACAAATTAAGGGTCCAATCGAGAGTAATAAAGGATAGTTCCATGGGGTAATAATGCCGATCACACCTAAAGGTTGATATTGCACCCATGCTTTAGCCGGTTGGTGAATGATTGAAACGTGACGTTTCGAGGGTTTCATCCACGTGGTTAAATGCTTGCTATAATATTTAATGTGTTCAAGGCAGGTGAGTAATTCCCCAATTTTGGTTTCACTGGTGGAACGGTTGCCGTAGTCTTGATTAATTGCCTCTGCAAATTGATCTTGATACTTAACTAAGATACGCTTAAGTCGTGCCAAACGGTCAATACGCTCTTTTGCGGTTGGCAATGGATAGCGTAAATAAGCGTGCTTTTGCTGTTCAAGCACATCATGTAGGTGCTGAATATCATAAGAATGTGGTGTCAATGAAGTTGTTTTTGTTTGACTGTTCATGCCGCACTACCATTTCAAATTTCAATTTATGTTTAATTTTTAGAGTAATTGCTCTAATTAGTCAAGTTACTTTATGTGTTAGTCTTCTAATGCACTGAATGAATGGTTATTTTAGGATGTCTCAAACTAAAACGTTGAAAACCAAAGAACGTATTTTGCAACTCAGTTTGCAGCTTTTTAACGAGCGTGGAGAACGTTCTGTTACGACCAATCATATTGCCGCTGAATTGAATATGAGTCCGGGCAATTTGTATTATCACTTTCGCAATAAAAGTGAAATTATCAAACAGCTCATGGAACAGTATCAAGGCGAAACGCTACAGATGCTGGCTTTGCCGGATGACCGTCTGTTAGATGCCAATGATAAAATTCGTTATTTTCAGGTGCTGAGCAGCCAGTTGTGGGCTTATCGCTTTTTACACCGTGATGTCTATCATTTGGTTGAAAACAATGAAGACTTCCGCAAGATGTATCCGCGTTTTGCAGGGCAAGTGATGCAGCAAGGGCAAAAGATCTATCAGGCCTTTGTTGATGCCGGTCTGATGCAAATGACGTCGTCAGAAATTGAAGCCCTGATTATCAATTTATGGATTGTACTGACCAACTGGACCAACTTCCTTTATATGTCGGGTCATATCACTGACTCCAATACATTAGAAGAAAAGTGGGTTTGGCAGGCTCTCCGTCAAATGGTGTTCTTAGAAGGGGCCTATTTGCGTGGTGAAAGTCGTGAGACGTATGAGCGCTTGTTGGATACGATGGGGCCATCTGAACTGTTTTCGAGCTTGGCGTCATTTAAATCGGATGATAAGCCATAAGGTGTTTTGACAGCTGAGTAAAAAGCGCTAGAATACTCGGCTTGATTTTCATTTTACTGATTTAAACTGACATGAATATGACAACTGCTAACACGGCACGTTTACTGATTACTTGTGAAGATAAGCCAGGGATCGTGCAAGCTGTATCGAGCTTTTTGTATCATCAAGGCGCGAATATTACTGCGCTTGATCAATACGCGACTGAAGCTCAGGGCGGACGTTACTTTATGCGTGTTGAGTTTGAACTAGACAATTTACAGTCTCGTAAAGAAAGCATCACTCAAACTTTTGCTGCAAATGTAGCAGAGCGTTATGAAATGCAATGGCGTTTGGCGCTGGTCAGCGACGTGAAAAAAGTCGGGATTCTAGTGTCTAAAGTAGACCACGCCTTACTTGAGCTGTTATGGCGTCATGCGCGTGGTGGTTTGCCGTGCGAAATTACCAAAGTGATTTCTAACCATGAAACTTTACGTGAAGCGGTTGAGAACTTTGGCATTCCGTTTGAAGTTGTCCCTGTAACGAAGGACAACAAACGCGAAGCTTATGCTGAAATTGATGAATTAATGCAAGGCAATGATTTATTGGTACTTGCGCGTTATATGCAAATTCTAGATGAAGCATTTGTCGAGAAGTGGGAAATGAAAGTGATTAACATTCACCATTCTTTCTTACCTGCTTTTGTTGGCGCAAACCCATATAAGCAAGCGCATGAAAAAGGTGTAAAACTCATTGGTGCAACTGCGCACTATGTCACTGCGGATCTGGATCAAGGTCCGATCATTGAGCAGGATGTAGAGCGTGTGAACCATGACTTTACGGTTGATCAATTACGTGAATTGGGTCAGGATGTTGAACGTAATGTCTTGGCACGTGCAGTGAAGTGGCACTTAGAAGACCGTATTATTGTTGATGGTAACAAAACAGTCGTTTTCCAATAAAAAATTGGTTGCAAGCAAGATTGAAAAAGGCATACATTAAGTATGCCTTTTTTGTTTGGGTATGATTAGAAAAAACCATAAAAAGTGACAAATTAATAGTTGCAAATGAAAACACTTCTCATTTATCATTGCGCTACTTTATTGTACTAACCGATAAGCGTTATAGTGGAAACCAACCCAGTGGCCACTCCGCTTAAATTAGGTCACCGATTTTAATGAGTTCAACAGTTATTTCTCCTATGCAGACTCCCAACCCGATGAAAAAGAAAGTTCTTGCTGCTTTGATCGCGGTTGTCGTGGGCCATATGGGCGTATTGTGGGCAGTGAACCACATGAAAGCTCCTGAACTCAAACCGATTGAAAAAGAACCCTTGAAGGTTCGTTTCGTTAAAATTCAAGAACCACCAAAACCGCTACCGCCTAAGCCGAAAGAAGAACCGAAAAAGGAACCGACTAAGCCGAAGGAAGTGAAGATTGTGGAAAAACCACAACCGACTCCACCGAAAAAGGTAGAAAAGGTTCAACAAGTTAAAAAAGCAGAAGTGGTTAAACCGGTTGTTAAACCAACCGAAACTCCAGTAAAACCGACAGTCACCACGACGATTACAGAGAAAAAAGTCGAAAAACCTGTCGTGCAACCAGAGCAAGCGAAACCTGTTACTCAGGCTGCACCAGCTGATACTTCACCGAAGTCGGTGTCGATTGGTGGTTCAGGTGTGCAATGGAGCCGCTCTCCAAAACCAGTTTATAGTAATCAAGATTTACAAGGTGAAAACCGTCGAGTCGTGGTGCTGATTGAGGCGAATGAAAAAGGGTCGATTGTGAATGCCCGTATTACGCGCTCAAGTGGTGTGCCTGCTTTAGATGAAAAGATTTTAAGAGCTGTCAAAGGCGCTAAATTTAAACCTTATAAAGAAAATGGTGTGGCTTATCCAATTCGGGCTGAGCAACCATTTGATTTAGAATTGAATACAAAACGCTAACTTTATCAGGAGTTCGAGTATGAACTTTTCAGTTTATTGGCAACATGCTGATGCAGTCAGTAAAACACTGTATTTCATCTTGTTGGCAATGTCGATTGCAACGTGGACCATCTTTGTTTTACGTATCATGGGTACACGTCAATTGAAACAACAAGCTTATGCTCAACTTTCACAAGCTTTAGCTAAGTTAAAATCAAAGTTTGCTGTCTTGAACTTTGAACAACGTAAAGCCGTTGCAGAACAAGCACTCCTTCGTCAAATTTCTGCTGAAAAAGCGAATGCTGAGAAAGGTGTTTCAGTTCTAGGCACGATTGCATCGCTTGCACCGTTCGTTGGTTTGTTCGGTACAGTATGGGGAATTTTCCATGCCCTTGTTGCTGTTGGTAAAAGTGGTCAAGCAGGCTTAGCGCAAGTTGCAACTCCTGTGGGTGAAGCATTGATCATGACGGGTTTAGGTTTGGCTGTCGCGATTCCTGCGGTGTTAGCGTATAACATCTGTGCACGTGTAAACCGTACTTTGGCACATGAGCTTCAAGACCAAGCACACGGCTTGCTCATTGATACCATGTTGCAACAAGACTCAGCACCTGCTGCAGTAGAAAGTAAAGCGACTCAACAAGGTTTAGTTGGAGGTCAAGCTTAATGGCTTTTCAATTGGGTGACGATAACGATGCTGGCATGAATGAGATGAACCTCATTCCGCTGATCGATATTATGCTGGTTTTGATGATCATCTTCTTGGTGACAGCGACCGTTGCCAACCCATCAATTCCATTAACTTTACCAAAAACGACGGCTGATATTGTAGATCCTCCACCTAAAGCCATTACGGTGAGCATTAATGCAAAAGGCGAAGTGGCTTGGGATAATCAAGTGATTAGCTTGGAAGAACTACAAACGCGTTTTAATGAAGCGGGTGAGTTGGAAACCAAGCCAACGGTTCAACTTCGTGCAGATAAAGAATCTCGTTACGATATGGTCGCACAAGTCATGTCTCGTGCGAGTGAAGCTGGACTGGCGGATATTGCTTTCGTAAGCGATAACTAAGTTGATGTTAAAAAAAAGCGACTCTTGAAGTCGCTTTTTTTATGGTGAATTATTGAGTTATTTACTGTCTTTCAATAAAGCCTGAAACTTAGAGCGCAGCTTCATCAGTTTTGGCGGAATGGCAAAGTTGCAATAGCCTTGAGATGGGTTGCGAGCGTAAAAGTTTTGGTGATAGTTTTCAGCCGAATAGAACGTTGGTACAGGACTGAGTTCGGTCACAATATCGAGACCTTCTGCTTTTAAGTCGGCAATGGCTTGTTCTGCGTCAGCACGTTGCGCATCATTAAAATAGTAAATGACTGAACGATACTGGGTGCCGACATCATTGCCTTGACGGTTGAGTGTCGTCGGATCATGAGTGGCAAAAAACACATCGAGCAGCTGAGCATAGCTAATTTGAGTTTCATCAAAATCAACTAAAATAACTTCGGCGTGGTTGGTATCGCCACGACAAATATCTTCATACGTCGGGTTATCGGTATCTCCACCTGCATAACCACTGGTCACTTTATGTATGCCCTGAAGCTCTAAATAAACCGCTTCTACACACCAAAAACATCCACCACCAAAGAGTGCTTGTTGCATTTTAAAATCCTAATTGTGTTTATATCTGTTTATATAAGGGCTGATTGGTTCAGTACAATGTTGTCTGTTACAGATTAAAAAAGCCTGTGATTACAGGCTTTTTATAGAAACAATTTAACGTGGTTGAATGGCAGAGCCAAACTGTAGCAGCAAGTTGCCATGTCGATCGAGTAGTTTCAGAGTTTTACCAAACACTTGGTAATGCGTCACTTTTGCCAGCGCTTCTTGGAACTGTTGCGGAACAGCACTGTTATTGATACAGGCCATTCGGGTGGTTGCGAGCTGGCTTAAGGTGAGCGTATCGCGTCCGACGGTATAGCTGCCCATAATGCGGTTACAGCCATCTGCACCACTGATGCGGTTATCGGCTGAAAACTGAAGGCTTGGAATATTACGTTCATTGGATGCTGTTTTAATTTCGGTATTGCCCATTTGCGTCAATATCCAAGTCCGCTGCTGGAGCTGTTGAATGTTGGCCATTTCAATGGTATCAGATGGAGGTGGTGTCGTTTGGCAGCCAGTCATGATTAAGCTACTCGCTAAAAGACTGCTTGCAATCAGTTTTTTTAACATGGGATCAGACTCTTATTGTGATGTATCATCTGAACTATCAAAGCAAATTTTGTCGTTGATTGCCAGTTTTAACTTGCAGCTTTTCGTTGCAGACCTTAGCGTGTTTGGTCAACGGTTAAACCCTGACGAATAAGCTGTGAATACTCACGACTGGTTAACTCTGTTTCTTTGCTTACGCGTGGGTTGATATAAGCTTTTTGATACCATGTTTTCATATCCCACTGCGGACTAATCGCGCCTAAGTCATACAGATAGTTCGGCAAATATCCTGAAGCTAAAATACGATAGTCAGTCGGTAAAGCGTCATGTGAAACGGCTTGAACCATATCAAACACCAAGGTGGTGCAATTACTGGTGAGGGTGTTATACCACTTAGGATGCTTGGCGAGCTCGTCTGCCTTATGTAAATACTCTACAAACAGTGCTTTACTTTCAGCCTGTCCGAGGCGAACAGGAAAGAAATAGACTTGTTCATGACGAATATTACTACGGGTATACACAATATCATGTTCGTCTGAGGCCACTAAACTCAGCTCATATTTTCTGAAAAAACCACCAATCGCTGAAAATTCTTCATTTTTCTCTTTGCGAATTTCAATGGAAAAGGTCAGCGGTGCAGTATTGGCAAAATCAAAACTGACCAAAGTATGCGCGATTTGTGGCCCCATCCAGTATGAGGTAATGATATTGACCCCAGTGATTTGATTTAGATCGAAAGAGCGGGTATCCCAATGTTCAGTATAGGAGCCGTCAGGGTGCCATGTGAAATTGCGGACATTATGAAGGGTGACATGGTCGCCTTGTTTTTCATAATGCAAGATTTTTGCTACTTCAGGTTGCCAGTCGCGGTCTTGGCGAGCATCTAAACTAAAATACCAAGACAATGCCAGTAAAAAGCCAAGGAGATAAAGGATGATATCGAGGCGACGACCAAAAAAGCTTTGGGTGATATAGATACCCAAAATGCTGAGTGCAAAAGCAATCCAGATCCCAATAAAAATACGGCTGACCAACCAGCCCAAAGGCTCTTGAATCCACAATGCAAAACACAGCCAAATTGAACTGAACAAGACAAAAATACTAAACAGGGTGTGGAGTAATCCAAAGCCCAGTGTCCGCCAAAATTCTATTTTGATCATGTTGTGCATCGTGCTTTTAGCAAAAAAAATATGCTTTATTTTTGATAGGTTGCGAACTCAAAAGCAATTCCAGTTTTGTCATCAATATGTTGTTCTGACGCGACTTTTTTGAATGCTGTTGGTATGGCAGGGTAATGCGCATCACCTTGCACATCGAGTGCAACATGCGTGAGTTCTAAACGGTCCGCAATGTCGATGGTCTGTTTAAAAATTTCACCGCCACCAATGATAAAAATACTGTCTGGTTTTTCTGAAGCTTGAACATCGGCAACAGCTTGCGCTAAAGCCTCTTCGATGCTGTAAGCCACCTTTGTGCCTTCAAAAGCCCAAGAAGTGTCGCGAGTAATGACCCAATTGACACGCTTGGGTAACGTACGGCCCATCGATTCCAGCGTTTTACGGCCCATAATGACCACACCACCTTGGGTGATGGCTTTGAAGTGTTTTAGATCGGCTGAAATATGCCAAGGTAGGTCATTGCCTTTACCAATACAGCGTTGCTGATCCATTGCGACTACATGTACAACTTCTAAGTTTTGAAAGGCCATAACGCGCTCAAATGTTGGGTCATATTTCTTATTCTTCCTCAAGGAGAGGAAGAACATCTATGGGTAAATCTCAATCCCGCTGATTCAAGGCGAGATTGTATTGGGCTTGATCTGCTTTAAACAGCGACAGGTGCTTTAATCCCGGGATGTGATTCATAACCCACGATTTCGATATCTTCAAATTTAAAGTCGAAAATATCATTAACCGCTGGATTGAGTTTCAGTTGGCACAGCCCTAAAGGTTCACGGCTTAACTGAAGCTTCGCTTGTTCAAAATGGTTGGCATATAAATGCGTATCACCACCCGTCCAGACAAAGTCACCCACGCCTAAACCGCAGACTTGCGCGATCATATGGGTGAGTAGCGCATAACTGGCAATATTAAAAGGCACACCTAGAAAAACATCGGCACTGCGCTGATAGAGCTGACAAGACAGTTTGCCGTTATGAACAAAAAACTGGAAGAGGGTGTGGCACGGAGGAAGGGCGACTTGCCCCGCTTCTTGTGGATTCCAACCCGATACAATCAGACGGCGTGAGTTTGGATTGGTTTTAATTTCATTGACTAACCAAGCAATTTGGTCAAAACCATCTTTTTCATACAAACCGTCGGCTTTTTTGGTTGCACCGAAATTACGCCATTGATGACCATACACAGGCCCCAGTTCACCTTCTGGGCGACCAAAACGCGCAGTTTGTTCTGCGGTTGACCATTCGTCCCAAATACTGACTTTGTTGTCCTGTAAATATTGCACATTGGTATCGCCTTTTAAAAACCACAACAGTTCAATCACGATTGAACGAAAGTGAACTTTTTTAGTGGTTAATAAAGGGAAGCCTTGAGAAAGATCAAAGCGCATTTGATGACCAAATACCGAGCGCGTACCTGTACCAGTACGGTCGCCTTTATCACCGCCGTGATCGAGGATGTGTTGTAGCAGGTCTAAATACGTTTTCATAAAACTCTCAAATAAACACTTTGGGGGAACAGACCTCTTAATAGATGTGCCTGTTCTTTCCACTTTAAATTATAAAATCTGCGGATGATTATACTGAAATGTGCAGTATAACGCACCCAAGATTAATGGCTCAGGTAAGATGATTGATCATATAAAAGTTATGTGAAAGCTATTACAGAGAACCAGATTAAAGTGGTTTTGTGCAGGATTTAAACTGAAATAATTTAATTGTATTGGATCTAAATAAGCAGCCGTTTAGAGGGGCAATCCATTCCATATTTAAGGACTTCGTTAGCCGATGGTGAAACATTTTGGCTTGAGGCGAAAAGCACTTGGATGAAGATTAAATTTTTTTAGTTAATTTAGGTTTCAAAAAGTACTGAGAAAAGAAAACTTTAGAAAGGTTGTGTTGCATTTTGAAAAAAAATATTACATTTACGACATGAAAGTTCAATGCTGAGCGGTTAGTATTTCGAACTCGAAAAGTTGCACACCCCTAATGATTGGGAGGAGAGTCGGTTTTAGTATGCCTTATGATCAAAACGTAAATATGAATGACGTCTATGCGCCTGCGCAAACCAATATCATAATACGTTCTCAGTCAGCGCGAAATGTCACCGCTGCGGATATTTTAAGCTCGAAGCAGGCACGAGAAAGGGCTATTAGCAACCATCAGCGTGTGGATCTTGAAAAATTTACAGGTTTCTTAAGAAATATTACCCGTCAAACCAGCACCCAAAAATGTGCTAAAAGTATTCGCATTGGCTTAGAGTCCGCGGGTGCGCGCTTCAAAAACCATCCTGTGGCTGCGGCGGATTGGGGTAAGACCTTAACTAGCATTGGTTATCGTAAAATCAATTTATCTTTTGATCAGCCTAAAAAAGGCGATATTTATATTATCGACCGTACTGCAAAAAACCGTTATGGACATATTGCCGCTTATTCAGGCAATGGCTGGGTTTCTGATTTTAAACAAAGTGGTTATGCGGTTTACCGTAACCAAAATGTGAACTACAGCTATTATCGAATGGATTAAGCAGATGTTGACGGGATGTAGAGCAATTCCACATCCTAATTAAACTCTTTTTTCACGCTGTGCGTGAATCGATACTAAAAATAAACCAATTCCACTAAAGCCGATACACTGAAGTGCAAGCGCAATTTTATCTTGAGCGGGTAGATAGCCCAGCAAACAAATCAGGGCAATTAGGGGCAGAAAAATAACCAAACGAGAAAAACCTTCCCGATACGGATTGTCCTGAGCAATCTTCAATTGCACACCGCGTAGCAGATGCGTTGCAATGCCAATCACTAGACTCAAACCAATAAAAATCGCGCCAAGTTGTTGAACTTGTGCTGCCATAAAAATCATCACGCAAGTGGCAATACAAATGATGAGTTTAATTTGACGGCTACAGCGTTCAGAATACCAAAAGTTCAACATGGTTTATTTGGACTCAGGCTGAGTATTGTTATGCAAAAGAGATAGGGGGGAAAATAGGCAAATCCCCAGCGCCATAAAACCAATCCCTTGTGCACCTGGAATCAGCAGCTCACCATCTTTAATATTCATAAAAATCAGCGCCAAGAGTAGGGCAATAGGAATCCAAGTCAGTAGACGATATAGAAAGCCTGTAGGGTTCTTGGCCGCAAAATGAATTTTGCAGTAACGACAAATCAGAAAAACAATTCCAGTACCCAAGAACATTAAAATGGCATTGAGGCTCAGGGGATCCATCCAATACAACACACCTGTTACAACAGCAATTGAGATAAAAATAAGTAATTTTTTTAGAATAGAAATTGAGGGATTAAACCAAAATTCGAGCATGGGAGTGATGTATTTAAAAACCAAACATATGTCACTTTAGCATAATTTGGCCCTAAAAAAGGGGGCAATGAAGCCCCCAATATTTTATCCGCTCATCGGATTAGCCATTATTCTTTTGTGGACCCCAATCATAGATTTTCTTTTGATAGGCATACCACATCATCCACGTACCAACCAAAATCATTGGCAGACTGAGGAATTGACCTTTACTCATCCATGCGATGAATAGTTGCCCATTGTCAGGCTCACGGAAGAATTCTACGATGAAGCGGGCCATACCATAACCGATCAAGAATAATGCTGAAACCGCCATACGAGGCCGTGGCTTTGAACTGAACCACCACAGTACGATGAATAACAATAACCCTTCAAAAAAGGCCTGATAGAGCTGAGACGGATGGCGAATTAGCTGTAGCGGATCCGTTGGGAAAATCATACCCAGTGCAAAGTTTGGATCTGCAACTGGGCGACCGTAAAGCTCTCCGCCAATGAAGTTACCAATACGGCCAAACATGAGCCCTGTAGGGACACATGGCGCAATAAAGTCGAGGGTTTGGAACCAAGTCATTTTGTATTTCTTACACCAGAACAGCATGGCAAGCATTACACCCAAGAAGCCGCCGTGGAAACTCATACCGCCTGTCCAGACTTGGAACAACCAGATTGGGTTGGCAAGGAATTGCTCAAAGCCATAAAAGAAGACGTAACCGACACGACCACCAATAACCACACCTAGAGCGCCATAAAAGATCAAATCGGAGATCATATCTGGTGTCCAACCACGTTCTTTCGCGCGGTAGCTTGCAAGTCCCCAAGCAAACAAAAAGGCCAATAAATACATCAGGCCGTACCAATGAACTTGTAAAGGGCCAAGTGCTATTGCGACGGGGTCAATATTTGGATAGGTCAGCATGCATATTCCTAGTCATTATGTTTTGAACAGATTTTAGCTGAAAGAGATGAAAAATGTTGTACATTCAATGTGTAAAGATGATGAGTATCGTTTATGTGTATTGTGGCAATAGCATGGCAGGTCTTGGATGAGATGCCATTGTGTTTGATTTCAAATCGAGATGAGTTCTATCAGCGCCCTTCAAGCCATTTAAAGCAGTGGGAAAATAGCCCGATTATTGCAGGGCAAGATTTGCAGTCTGGCGGCACATGGATGGGTATAACGCCAACAGGACGTTGGGCCGTTTTAACCAACTTTCGCGATGGAAAGGATCAAACTAGCTATCCAACGTCTCGTGGACATTTGATTCAATCCTTTTTAGAGTCTGAACAAACCCCGATTCGTTTTGCTCAAGACTTAGAGAAAAAACAATGTGACTATGCGGGCTTTAATCTTTTTATGGGGGATCGGCATCAGGCGGTCTATATGAGCAATCGCGGTGAAGCACCACAGGTTCTTCCGAAAAGCGTGTATGTGGTGTCAAATGGTTTGATGACGGAACATTGGGAAAAAACCAAACATTTACGCAAGCGCTTTACCCAAGAGTTCCTACCGATGTTGCAACAATCTAACATCTTAAAAAGCGAGTTAGAGACAACGGCTTGGGATATTTTGGAGGATGAACGCAAGATTATTTCAGACCTGTTGCCACAAACTGGAATCAGTCAGGATATGGAAGAATTACTGTCTTCGACCTTTATTCAAAACCCTATTTATGGGACACGCTGTTCTAACTTCCTGCGCATGACCCATGAACAATGGTCTTGGCTGGAAAAGCAGCAGCAGGGTGAGTTCAAAGGAAAAATCACGGAACAGGCTGTACTCTTTAAATCATAAAAAATGCCGACATAAGTCGGCATTTTTTTTGGAATGACTTAAGAAGCTTTGGTTTCAGTCTTTTTCTTTTCTACTGATGGCATCAAGTCTGCTGTTAAATAACCGACACTTGCACTATAGCCATTGTTGTAATTGGCTAAAGTTGCTGCTTTTAAGTCCTCAGATAAGCTCTTCATGTCACCCGCATGTTGGAAGTTACTCATGATATAAGTCCAACCATTTACTGAGTCTACTGCATGTAAACCAGTCGATTCTGCTCCTGCAGGGGTTGAGAGTAAACGTACAGGATCTGCTTTGGTATCCACGTTATAAGCCCATAAGAAGTTATTTGGATGGTTACCACTGTCTTCACCAATGAATAAGGTGCGTAGTGTTTCAGAGAACTTCAAATTGTCAGGGCTTGCAATTTTATCTGGATTTGCTGTGTTACCTAAGCTATCCACTGTGATGTCCTCACCCATCAATAGCATTTTCGATTGATACGGAATCCATTCACTGTTGATAGGCTGCCCATCGGTTGTGTTCTGTCCTGCTGTTAAATCATGTGCCAGTACGCCACCCGCAGTGATTTTCTTCGTGAATGAAACATTGTGTGCGGCAACCCAAGCTGCATTGTCTTTGATCATTGAATTTTGAATATTTGCTAAAGCAGAATACGCAACTTTGTCTTTAATGTTGATGGTGGTCCCTTCCATCTTCGTGAAGGCCATGCTGCCACCTTTGAGTGCTGCGTAGCGGTGGGTTTCAAGGAAGGCTGCTGCTTTTTCCATACCTGGTTTTACTTTTACCCAAAGCTTCTTCTTGGCTAAAATAATTTTGGTATATGATGCGTCATTTGGATTAGTTGTTAAACTTTCCATGATGTCGCTAGGTTGGATATTGTCAACATTAACCATTTTTTCAATTTCTTGACTAGTTGCATGACCTAGCTCAATCCATTTAATTTGTCCTGTACTGCTCTCTGTCAGTTCAGATACATATTTAGCGACATAAAGTTTACCTGCTGACAAATCTTTTGCGACATCGGCAATGAACATAAAGAAGCCACCGTTGGTGTAGTCATCACCCATAATTACGGTACGGTTATCGGGCATGACATGTACCAGTTCATGCGAAATACGGCCCATACAGAAGTGTTTAACAATACTACCACTGCCGTCTTTATTTACGATCACTTCAGGTAAATGACCATAGTTATATGGTTTAGCTGCGGCCTCATCACCAAAGAAGTTTTTGCTGATTCCTTTTGGACTTGGTCCACCAATGCCTTGTTCAAATGCATCAGGTTCATATTCTTCACTAGATAAATGTGTGTTCCACGGTGACATGCTTGCACCACAAGTAATCCATAAACCATGAACTGCAGAGGTATCGACATTAAAGTATTTTTTAAGCTCTAAATGACCTGTTGTTTGGTTCTGGTCTAATGTCAAAATTGCAATTGGGGAGGGTAAGTTGCCATACTCGCTCGCGCCTGCTAGGTTTTGTGAGGCATATTCAAATTGCACCACATGGAATACTGGGTTATTCACACCTTCGACTTGAGCACCGTCTAAATGAATAAGCGAGGAGCCATCTGGGCAGTCTGAAAAGAATTGGCGTGGCGACGCTGGAACAGATGTATCCATAATTGGGTCGCCGTTGGCGTTAAAATATCCCCCAGCAATAATTTCACCACCGCCCCATTTAGGCACAGTATTGCCTGTTTCAAAAAAGCTTTTATAGCCAAGTTGATACTCTGAACTGGTTGAGTCATCCCAGTCGATTTTGAGTTTCGAACTGACTGATGTTTTAGCACGGTCTGCAATTGCAATAGGCGCTGCCATCGCTGTAAATGTTGCAGCTTTTAGATTTGCAGGTTTTGTCACAGGTGGTGTTACCGCTGTGTCATTGTCACTATCATTACAACCGCTCAATGCTGCTGCAGTAGTCATTGCCCCAAGCGGTAAAAAAGGGATTCCCGCAAACCATTTTAGAAGATCACGACGACTTGGCTGATTTGTTGTGGCTGTCATAGTAAGTCCATATCAATAATTGTAAGTAAGTCGAGCTAGATTGTATGAAGCAGAAGTGACGTTTTATTTACAGTTTAGGGTCAATTTGAAGACAGTATTTGATAGGGCAATAGATACAACATGAAATAAAAAATCCTCCAGACAGTGTTGGAGGAAATAAGATGGAAGTTTGTAATTCTCAAGTTTTAGTGGCTTGTTGTTTTTCTTTTCTCTAATAATTTTCCGAAAAATAAACCAATTTCAAATAACAGCCACATGGGTACCGCAAGCATAATCATCGAAAGTGCATCAGGTGGAGTGACAAACATCGCAATGAAAAAGCATCCCACGACAATGAAACGACGCTTTTCAGCGAGACTCTGTGTGCTAACGACACCAATTAAAATTAGCACTAAAGTAATAATTGGGATTTCAAAAGTGAGTCCAAAAACCAAAAAGAGTTTCAAACAAAAACTGAGATAACTATTGATATCCGTCATTGGAGCGACGCTTTCAGGCGAGACACTGATAAAAAAATGTAAAATTGCTGGAAGCGTAATGAAGTAGGCAAACGCGATCCCGATATAAAACAGTGCGATACTACCCACAAGCAGTGGAACCGCCAAGAAGCGCTCTTTCTCATATAGTGCAGGTCGCACAAAAGACCATATTAAGTAAATGATGACTGGCATTGCTAACACTAGAGCAACAAATAGATTTAATTTAAACGGTGCCATAAATGTTGCTGTGACATCTGTCGCAATCATGGTTGAGTTGACTGGCAGTTGTTGGCGTAGTGGCTCAGATAACAGTTGATAAGTCGTATTTCGAAAAGGCAATAAACAAAAGAACAGCAACAGGGTAATGCCGACGATTTTAAATAAATACTTGCGCAGTGTAATTAAGTGCTGCATGACAGGCATTTGTTCTAATTCTTCATCTTGGCCTGTGTTTGAGTCTGGCCTTGTTGACACTTGATTCATACGGCTATCTTCAATTGGGGCTGAATAGGTATATTTGCTGCAGTAAACAAAGGTGTACCATGTTGTTTAAGATGGTTGATTGAAAATGGTGTTAATGGAGAGGGTGTGAGCCACTGATATTCATATGCAGCCGTATTTTCAGTCTTTGTTGTTGGAGCTGATTTACTGAGATGATCGAGTTGTTTTTGTAAGCGTTGTTCTATTTCGGTCATACGCTCAATTTCTTTTTGAATTTCCTGACGAAACTCAGAAAGCTTTAGCTCACGATCTACCTCAGTTTGAACGTTATTCATAAAACGTTTGGCTTTGCCATACCATTTGGCTGCAAAGCGTGCTGCTTCAGGTAGTTTCTCAGGACCTAGAACTAATAATGCAACGATAGCAAAGCATAAGAGTTCCGTCATACCTACATTTAGCATGGCAGTGCTCGCTTAGCTTTTAATAGAACTTTCGGTGCTTTTGACATGAGCATCAATCGTTCGTGGCTCATTGAGTTGAGCTGCTTCAGCTTCCTCATCACGGATCGACTTTTTAAAGTCTTTCACCGCACCACCGACATCTTTACCTAAGTTCTTAAGTTTGGCTGTACCAAAAAGAAGAATAACCACAATTGCAAAAATTAGTACATGCCAAATTGATAGTCCCGCCATGGGTAGATCCTCATCATTTTTCGTTTTCCCTATATCAACAGGCTTGTGTGACATTGCGGTGACGATGATGTTTCAATTTCAAGACAAAACGATCGCTTCGCACAGATTTTGAGAAAAAGCAGTGTTATGATGATTCGGTGAAATTTCAAGGATATTGAAGTGACGTTGCTGCTCCCTCTGTTGGCCTTTCTTAGTGGTTTATTCCTTGCATCCACCCCATTGGCAACACGGTTGAAAACAGGCTTTTCAAGTCTTTTAGCACGTTGCTTTATTCCGATTGTTATTGTCTACAACATGGTGTTTTATCAGGCTGGTAGCTTTAGTCTGATGTTATTCAGTTTTGTCGTGGCAGTGCTCTTATTTTACTTTTTCCTATATTTTTCAAAGAATAAATTAAGCGCCCTGTGTTTTAGTTATGTCAATATGGCATGGTTAGGCTTTCCTTTTGCAATTGCGTTGTTTAGCACAGAAATTAGTCCAGCAATGGTGGCTTTATATATCGGTGGCTCTATTTTTGGCAATCTCTGGGCAGTGACAGCTGTGAGCCAAACACCGTTAGCTTTTTCGTTTATTTTTAAAAAAGTGCTCTGTGCTCCACCCATGATTGCTTTGATTTTAGCCCTTATTTTTCGTTTCGTTGGCGTGCAACATTGGTCACAGCATGATCTGATTGATGTGATTTATAGTGCAGCCAAATTTTGTATGAGCTTCTCTGGCATGTGTGTATTGGGTATGTGGTTGAGGCACACCAAAGTTGAGAAAGCGGACCTGTGGCAAAGTAGTCAGACAGCTTTATTAAAATTGGCATGCGGCGTGGTGCTGTGTGGGCTGAGTTATCGTTACTTCGCTATTCCTAATATTGAACAATATATTGGGGTCATGTTCTTATTGTTCTGTTTACCGCCAGCAGCCAATATTGTGGCTTTGGAAACGCATTATCAGGGTACAGGCACGTCGGCAAAATACATTGCTTCAGGTACGATCATCAGCTGTGCCGTGGTGAGTATTTATGGTTTATTGCTGCATGTATTTGCTGTGATCTAAGCACTCACTTTAGCTAGAAATGCATAGTACTGCTGCGCAAGGGCGATAGAGGAGAATATAGAAAATTTTTCGCCACCTTCCTCCCCAAGGGGAGAAGGGGCAACATTACACAGCTTAGTTTTTATTGTTCTAAACTGGCTTTAAACAGTTGCATAGCCTGACCACGATGGCTGATTTTATTTTTTTCTTCTTTGCTCATTTCTGCACTTGAAAGCCCTAACTCGGGTAACCAGAACAGCGGGTCATAACCAAAACCATTTTCACCACGTGCAGCCTCCAGTACTTCACCTTTCCAAATGCCTTGGAAAATTTGTGGAAGAGGATCATCAGCATGTTGCACTAACACTAAAACGCATACAAACATGCCTTCAATCGCTTGAGCGTCTTTACGCAGTGGCTTGAGTTCAGCTAAGAGCTTTTGGTTATTGGCCGCATCATCGCCGTGTTCACCTGCATAACGCGCAGAGTAAATCCCTGGAGCACCATCTAAAACTGGGACACAAATCCCAGAGTCATCTGCAATGGCTGGTTTTCCTGAAATTTTAGAAGCATGGCGTGCTTTAATAATCGCATTTTCGACAAAGCTCAAACCATCTTCAATGGCATCTTCAATATTCAATTTACCTTGAGCAATCACTTCAACAGGTAAGTTCAGCTCTGCAAATAATTTTTCAAATTCCGCAATTTTGCCTTTGTTATTGCTTGCGAGGACTAAGGTACCTTGAGATAACCAATCAGTTGATGCCATGTGAAAGATCCGTGCTTTAAAAATTATGCGGTTATTTTAACAAGTCCGACTCATGGATAGGCAATAAAAAAGCACCCGAAGGTGCTGAGTATGGAAATAAAAGCTTATTGAGCTTGAATCCACTTGTCTGCACGGTCACGTGCTTGACGAATTTGATCTTGTGTTAAGTTTGCCGCTAAGGCTGTTTTCTTGCCTTCAGAAAGCGTAATCACTTTATTGTCGAGCATGCCATCACGGGTTGAAAGCTCATACCATTGATAAGCACCCATGTAGTTTTTCTTTTGCTCTTCCATCATCGCCAAGTTAAAGCTTGCGCGGTTATCACCACGGCTGGCTGCTTTTTCAAAGTATTGACGTGCTAAAGATTCATCTTTTTTGGTGCCTAGGCCATCTGCAAGCATACGACCAACATTTAGCTGAGCAGCCGAAAGACCTTGATCTGCAGCGGCTTTGTACCAAGCAAAGGCCTGTCGTTCATCTGCAGAGATATCTTTACCTTGTTGATACTTGGTTGCAAGATAGAACTGCGCAGCAGGCTGACCTGCTTTTGCCGCTTTAATTAAGCTATTGATATCCATAACAGAATACTGTGCAGCTTGACTCGCAACAGACGTGGTTGGGGAAACATAATCTGCATGAGCTTGAATGCTCAAAAGTCCAACCAGTAGTGTCGTGCTTAAGAATAGTTTTTTCATAGAGCGCTCACTCGATAAATTGCGACTTCACCAAACAAATTCGGGAGACGTTTACTGAGTAAACTATCTTGTTGATCCCCATTTACAGCGAGTCGATTAATAATTCTGATGTTATTTTCCGCACAAAGTGCTTCAAAATCACGGAAAGTACATAAGTGGATATTGGGTGTGTTATACCACATGTACGGCAAAACTTCAGAAACGGGCATCATTCCTTTCAGTGCCAAGAAAGAACGGGTCTTCCAATGGGCAAAGTTAGGAAAAGTAATGATCGCCTGTTTCCCTACGCGCACCATATCACGTAATAAAACATCTGGTGCATCTACCGCTTGCAAGGCTTGTGCCATAACGACATAGTCAAAAGACTGGTCTGCAAAGCGGCTTAAACCCAAGTTTAAGTCTTGTTGGATAATATTTAACCCGCGACCGACTGCAATTGCAATCTTTTCTTGATCAATTTCCAGTCCATATGCGCGAATATTGTGCTTTTTGCTCATATGAGCCAGTAATTCACCGTCACCACAACCTAAATCGAGTACGCTAGAATCAGGTTTGATCCATTTTTCTGCCAGTTGATGATCAATACGCATTACACAGCCTCCTGGGTTGCTTGAAGGTGTTCAGAACCACCCAAAAATGCACGTAATGCTTTTACATACAAAGGAATCGGGAACAGGAACGAGTCATGGCCTTGTTCAGCGTCGATATCTAAATAGCTCACTGGTTTGTGGTTGGTGATCAACGCATCCACAATTTCTTGTGAACGTTGCGGGGTAAAACGCCAGTCGGTGGTAAAGGACACCACAAGGAACTGACATTTGGTCTGTGACATGGCTTTAACTAAAGACTGTTCATACTCACGCGAAGGATCAAAATAATCCAAAGCTTTGGTCATAATCAGATAAGTGTTGGCGTCAAAGTTACGGCTAAATTGCTCACCTTGATAGCGCAAATAGCTTTCGACTTGGAATTCGACATCGAAACCATACATAAATTTGCCTGACTTTAAGTCGCGGCCAAACTTTTGTTTCATGGCTTCTTCAGATAGATAGGTAATATGACCGACCATACGTGCCAAAATTAGGCCACGTTTTGGATAGCTATCATTTTCAAGATAGCGACCATCATGGAAGTCTGGATCAGACAAAATTGACTGTCGTGCGACTTCGTTAAAGGCAATATTCTGAGCAGACAGTTTCGGCGCACTGGCAATAATCACGCATTTTTGCAAACGATCAGGATAATCAACCGACCATTGCAAGGCTTGCATACCACCCAGCGAACCACCAATCACCGCACTCCAGACTTGAATACCCAGATGATCGGATAAAATAGCTTGGGTTTTAACCCAGTCACGGACGGTGACTAAAGGAAAGTCAGGACCATAAGGACGGTTATCATTTTCAGGGTTTGGCGAAGTTGGCCCTGTTGAACCGTTACAGCCCCCAATATTGTTCAGTGCAACCACGAAAAACTTTGAAGTATCAATCGCTTTACCTGGGCCAATACAGGCATCCCACCAACCTGGTTTTTTATCGTCAGCATGATGGTAACCCGCAGCATGATGATGACCCGATAGCGCATGGCAAATTAAAATCGCATTGGATTTATCTGCATTGAGTTCACCATAGGTTTCAACCATCAGTTCATAACGAGGGAGAATACGACCGCATTCGAGCTCTAAGGGCTCTTCAAAAGTAAACTTTTGTGGACTAACGATACCCACGGAGTCAGCAGGAAAAGACACAGGAATAATACGCCTTAAATCTTTGGGGTTAATAAACAAAAGGATACCACTTGAGGGTATCCTTCTAAAGTCATTTTAGTGCTAATTATTATTGCTAATACTTATACCGCAGCAGCAATCACTTGATCTGTGCTTAACACACCTTGATCAATTAAGCGGTTGGTACACGCAATAATAGCTTCAATCGATGAGGTCACAATGTTGTCGTGAATACCCGCACCGAAGGCTGATTTACCTGTACCTTTGACTTGTAATTCAACCAAAGCCAAGGCTTTTGCATTTGCCCCAGAGCTAATACCGCGCTCTTCGTAGCTCAACACGTCGATTGGTAACTGTAAAGCATCCAACATTGCAGAGATTGGACCATTGCCTTCGCCACGTAATTGCTGCGTTTCACCATTTACTTCAATTTCAAGCTCAACCACTTGTTTGCCGTTGTTGTCATACAAACGGTAGTTCTTAGTCGAGTAATGCGTATCTTTGGTGTCCACATAAGTTTCTTTGAATAATTTCCAAATTTCTTGTGCGGTAATTTCAGTGCCTTCTTCATCGGTACGTTTTTGTACGGTTTGAGAGAATTCAATTTGGATACGACGTGGCAATACCACGTTGTAATTTGCTTCTAACAAGTAAGCAATACCGCCTTTACCTGACTGTGAGTTGACGCGAATTACAGCATCATAGTCGCGGCCCAAGTCTTTCGGGTCGATTGGCAAGTATGGCATATCCCAAATTTCTTCGTTCTTTTGGAACTCGAAACCTTTCTTAATGGCATCTTGATGTGAACCAGAAAATGCGGTGAAGACCAAATCACCTGCATATGGGTGACGAGGGTGAACAGGCAAACCTGTACATTCTTCTACCGTTGCAATGATTTCATTGATATTTGAAAAATCTAAGTTTGGCGCAACACCTTGAGAGTACATATTCAAAGCAATTGCAGCGACGTCGACGTTACCTGTACGTTCGCCATTACCAAACACACAACCTTCGACACGATCTGCACCGGCCATAATCGCCAATTCTGATGCAGCAATCCCACAGCCACGGTCGTTGTGACAGTGCACAGAAATAATCACGCCATCACGACGAGCAATGTTGCGGTGCATCCATTCGACTTGGTCTGCATAAACATTCGGTGTCGAAACTTCAACCGTAGCAGGTAGGTTTAAAATCACTTTATTGCTTGGTGATGCTTCCCAAATTTCGGTAACTGCATCACACACGTCTTTTGCAACTTCTAATTCGGTTGCAGAGAAACACTCTGGGCTGTACTGGAACACCCATTCCGTTTCCGGATATTGCGCTGCATATTCTTTAACTTTGCTGGCTGCATTGACTGCTAATTGCTTCGCACCTGCAACATCGACATTTAAGACTTTTTGGCGGAAAGTTGGAGCATTTGAATTATAAATATGTACGATGGCACGTTTTGCGCCCGCTAAAGACTCAAAAGTACGCTGGATCAAATGATCACGTGCTTGAACTAAAACTTCGATATACACATCATCTGGAATGTGATTTTCTTCGATTAATTTACGGGTAAAGTCAAAGTCAATTTGAGATGCTGAAGGGAAACCGATTTCAATATTCTTGAATCCAATTTTCACCAACATTTGGAACATTTTAAATTTTTGTTCCATGTCCATCGGTTCAAAAATTGCTTGGTTACCATCACGCAGGTCAGTACTCATCCAAATAGGCGCTTTTGTAATTTCGTTGTTTGGCCATTGACGGTCTGGCAAGTCAACACGTTGATACATGCGACGATATTTTTTACTTGGATCAGCCAACATCATGAGGTAACTCCTTACATAGTACGGGTTGCATTTGAGTGGGTAATAAAAAGCAACCTACTACTGAATATAGATTGTGTCTATGGTCTCTATTTACAAGGGAGTCTTCAGGGTGTTTGTAAACGTAAATATTTGATACGACTTAGATTTACCGTGAGTAACCTTGTAACGTTATATTTAAGAGTTTAATCCAGTTCGGTCGAAAAGATTTTTCTTTTTTTATGGCTTTTAGTCGTATCTGAAAAAATATTTCCCTTTAATTTGATATATAGGGGAAATATTTCCGTGTATTTTTGAGATGAGTTTAGGGTCTGTTGACATTTACTGTTCATAATTAACCCTATAAAGGTAGCCATAAAAATATACAGGCTAAAGCAACAGAACTTTGATAATTTCTTTTGAGCTTGTCATATCGAGTAGCTATTCCTCTAAATTGCTTTAATCTACAAAACATATTTTCAACTAAATGCCTGATTTTATATAAATACCAGTCCATATGGTCATTGTTAGATTGGCTATTTGTTTTCTTTGGTATATTCGCTTTAGTCCCTGTTTTCCTGATCTGTTCACGCAGTGGTTCTGAATCATAGCCTTTATCTGCACATACCACTTTTGTCTCTTTTAAATCTAATGTTGATATTAAATCAGGTGCAACTTTAACATCATGTGTGGTTCCATCGGTAATCATGAAATCAATAGGATTGCCATGTGCATCAACAATCAAATGTATTTTTGAGGAGTTTCCTCCTACACTTTTAGAAATAGATTGATTCGCTATGCCGGCAGAATGTTGATGAGCACGTACATGAGAGCCATCAATAAAAATCCACTCCATATCGGGGCATGAGGCTAATAATTTGAATAATCTAAGTAACTAACCGCTGCTTGACCAACGATTAAAACGTTTGAAAATAGAGTTTGAATGACCAAAACAACAAGGAATATCTCGCCACGGACAGCCTGTTCTAATTCTATAGAGAATAGCTTCAATAAAATTGCGTAAATTTGAGTTGTGGTGAATGGATAAATTACGCAGAATAACTTTCAACTTTTGCCAGTGTTGATCTGTCAGCATGGTAAGAGGCATAGCGAATAGTAAAATTGGGTTTGGCGATTTGATTTTACTACTTCGCTATTTTTTTAAGCTAAAAGTGTCAACACACCCTAATCTTTTTCTTCATTTTACGAATTTGGTTTATTTCATTCGCATTTTTGAAAAGATTATGAGAACTCTATGACCATATCTGGCTGTATATCTGCCAGAGTTGCAGTGCCCATCAACGCCATGGTGATCTCAAATTCTTCTTTTATGATTTTAAGCACATGGGCAACGCCTAAGGCACCCGCAGTGGCAAGACCATAAATACATGGTCGCCCAACTAAGACCGCGGAAGCCCCTAAGGCAATGGCCTTAAACACATCTGAGCCGCGACGAATACCGCCATCATATAAAAGAGGGAAGTCATTTGGCACAGTTTTCTTGATGAGTTGTAAGGCTTTCAGTGGCGGAATACAGGTATCTAAAACACGACCGCCGTGGTTAGACACAATTAAGCCTTGTATGCCATGTTGAATGGCCAGTTGTGCATCGAGTGGACTGACGATGCCTTTTAACAGGATGGGTAAATCAGTCTGTTGAACCATCCATGCGATGTCGTCCCACGTCGGAGCAATTTTCATTAGCCCATTAAACACGGGATGATCGCCTTCTTGCAGTTCAGGCAGTGGAATATGGGCAGGAGTGTGCGGATGCTGCATGTTTTCAGGGAGGTGAAAGAAAGCACGACGTTCACGATCACGGATGCCTGTATGTGGTGAGTCCACAGTGATCACAATGGCTGTGAAGTTTTGTGCCTCAGCGAGCTTAAGCAAAGCCAAAGACTTATCGCGGTCACCTTGCCAATACAGTTGGAACCATTTGAAGGGATTCTCTGGTTTGAATGTGCGCATATCGGTATTGGTAAAGGTACTCAAAATCATATTACTGCCGAGTACTTCTGCTGCCAGTGCAGTTGCAGCTTCTGCTTCAGGATGAAACTGCTGTTGATGACCAATCGGTGCCACAAAAATAGGATGTGGAAAGCTTTGTCCTAAGATTTCACAGCTTGTATTGCCTTGAGTGAGATCTCTTAACATGCGTGGTATCAAGTGCAGGTTTTGGAACTGAGCGAGGTTATTTCGAACACTGATTTCATCCATAGCACCACCTTGCAAATAGTGCCAGACCATCTCAGGCAGATGCTTTTCTGCCTCAATTTCATAGTCTGCAATCGTTTGTAATGAGGCAGGAATTTGGGTGAGGGGTGGCAAAATAGTTTTTGATGTCATGTAACGGTCCAGTTGCTACAGTAGTTAACGTTGAGCTGGGATTATTGTTTTACAGTTCAGCCCATTTGCGCATCAGGTTATGATACAGACTAGTGAGCTTGACCACTTCTTGATGTTGATCACCGAGTTGCACACGTAGGTTCTGAATAGTTTGATCAAGATTAAATAAGATATGGCGGTCAGTATCATCTCGAATCATGCTTTGAACCCAAAAGAACGAAGCGACACGGCAGCCTGAGGTCACTGGTGTTACCTCATGCACGCTAGTAGATGGATATAAAATCATATCACCCGCAGGTAGTTTCACTTCATGATAGCCATAGGTGTCTTCTACCACCAAATCACCACCCTCATATTCTTCAGGTTCGCTTAGGAAAATAGTGCAGGATACATCGGTACGAATCCGATCTTTGCTTCCGGCTACCCAGCGAATGGCATTGTCCACATGAAAGCCAAAAGTTTCGCCCTGTTCATAGCGGTTAAAATAAGGTGGCAAAATATCTAAAGGTAGGGCAGCGGACATAAAGAGTGGATGTTGTCCAAGTGCTTCTAAGATGATATGGCCTAAGTGTTGCGTGAGAGGGTGATCTTCGGGGAGCTGTTGATTTTGTTTTACATGTTTTGAGAGTGATCCTGTGGTTTTTTTACCATCAACCCACTCGACTTTTGCCATTTCACTACGAAAGTATTGTACCTGTTCTTTGCTTAATACGTTGGGAATATGATGGATCACAACATGGCCTGCTGAAAATGAAAGATCTATTTAGTCTTTAAGCATATATAAAAATAGCCTCAATGAGAGGCTATTTTTATCAAATCTCAGGATGAAAAAGATTTTAGTTATAAACTTAGTATTTGAAGTTTAGAGACAGTACTGCGCTACGACCTTCAGCTTCAGTTGCATAGTGAGATGAATATGCTTTAGTGAAGTAGCGTGTATCAGCCAAGTTGTTGACATTTAACTGTAGATCAACATTTTTGTTGACGTTGTAACGCGCCATAGCATCGTAGCGAACGTAACCTGGTACATATTTTGTGTTTGCTAAGTCACCATAAACTTTGTCCATCGCAATTGCGCCAGCACCTAAAGTTAACTGTGGCACAATTTGGTAAGTTGTCCATAGCGTAGCACTGTTTTTAGGAACGTTAGGCATTTGGTTGCCATTAAATATAGATTGGTCTGTACATGTTGTACCACGGCAACTTACACCATTTTTGGTCGCTTTACTGTCTAAATAAGTATAACCAGCACTAATATCCCACTTATCAGTAATCTTACCGTTTAAACCAAGTTCAAGACCATCCACTTTACTTTCACCGATATTGCTATAGGTTGTAGGAGACAGTTGAATACGAGCATTTTGTTTTTCAGTACGGAAAATAGCAGCTGTTAAATTTAGGCGATCTTGTAGCAAGTCCCATTTTGTACCGATTTCAAAAGTACGACTTTCTTCAGGATCTAGGTTGCTATAAGCCGCTCCAATGCCTTCTGAACCGTCACCAGCATCTATACCAACAGGGTTTGCAGAAGTGGCATAACTTGCATAAATAGCCCCATTTTCAACAGGTTTAAAAGTAATACCTGCTTGATATGTGAAAAAGTCGGTATCACTTTCAGTTTTTACTTTATCGCCGGCTTTTGCTGTAGCAGGATTAGCAATCACAGCACTGTTAAGAGCTCCATAAGTCATGGTCTGTTCAGTATCAAACTTATCCCAGCGTAAGCCCAAATCTAAAATCCACTGAGGGCTAAATTCAATGTTGTCTAGTAAGTAAATAGAAGTAGATTTTGTTTGAGTGTTGTATTGGTCAGCACCTTCGGTACTGATGCTGCCTGTCCATTGTCCGCGATTAGGATTCTGAACCGAGGTGCACCAACCAGAGCTCACATTTTCAGACTTGCTACAATCCGAGTAGGCACTTCCCGTAGTATTTTCGCCATTGATAATATATTGGGTACGGTCTGTTTCTTGGTCTGAGTACTCAGCACCTAGGTTAAAGCTGTGCTTTAAGCGACCTGTATTAAATTTACCTGTTAAAGCCAATTGGTCTGTAAAGGTATCAGTATCAGCTACACGTGAGTTTGCACGCGCCCAAACATTGCCTACTAATTGATTAGTGAATTCAGGTTTATTGTAAAAGTTACCTTGTGAATCATCCGGATTCGTCCAAAGATAGTCATTTTTAGATTTGTTGTATACAGCGGTATTGCTAAGGGTTAAATTATCAGTAAGATCATGCTCAAGCTTGATCGTTCCTGATTGATTTTCCTGTTTTTGGAAATCGCGATCTTTCCAGCCGTAATACATACCTTGTTTAACATCGATAGGCTTACCATTGCCATTTAATGGTCGGTAATCAATTGCTCCAGTTCTTGGAGCACCAAATGGGTTGTTGTATGGAATGCCTGAATCAGGGGTATCATCAGTTTTGAGGTAGTAGTAGCTTAAAGTTGCACGCGTGTCGCTGTCTAGACCAAAAGTAATACTTGGTGCAATACCTGCACGTGCATATTCAGTACCATCTTCTTGACCTGCTTTGTCGTTGTGGTGACCCATTACGGCAACACGAGCAGCAATACCATTACCAAAATCTTTGTTACCGTCTAAAGTAATACGTTGGTAATCATCCGTTCCTGCACCCACAGAACCTTCTAAAAAGTCACCTTTTTTTGCAACTTTAGAAATCATGTTGATGCTACCACCAGTTGTACCTGCACCGCCCATAGCAGATGCAGAACCTTTAGTAATTTCAACTTGCTCAATCGCAAACATTTCACGGTTTTGAGAAGTAGAGTTACGTACACCGTCTACATACATTGAACTTTCAGAGTTATAACCACGGATAAATGGACGGTCACCATTTGGGTTACCACCTTCACCTGCACCAAGTGTGATCCCAGGTACTGTGCGTAAAGCATCGCTTAAAGTTGTAACTTGAGTGTCTTCAATCAACTGTTTAGAAATAACAGATACTGACTTTGGTGTGTCGAGTAGGGGAGCAACGAACTTGCTGTTTGCAGATTTGTCTACTTTCAAACTTTGTTCTGCTGCCGCTTCCGTGTGAATTGTTTCTAATTGCGCGATTTGATCTTGCGCAACAGCATTGACTGCAACCACAGAGAGTGTTGAAGCGATTGCTGAAGAAACCAGCTTTTTACGTGTTTTGATGAAGGCCATAACGAATCTAGTTCTAGCGTTGTAAATTAGTATGCGAATAATAATGATTCTTATTTTTTGTAGCATAACTATTACATTGAAATTGTCGATGCTTAGATATATTTGTGTAGAAAAAATAAATGTAATAATGTAATGAATTTGATATAAGTTTTTGATTTTTATTTGGATTGGAAAATTAGATTATATTTTTATAATATTATTGGAATTTAGAATCCATTATTTTTAGGCTAAGTTTGAAGGTGTTTCTCAAGTGAGTATGTATAAATTATGTTAGATCTATATTTGGTATGTATGAAGAAAACCCTGCCGGCGCAGGGTTTTGCATGTAGCTTAGAACTTAAAGGCCGTACTTAGCTGAACGCGTCGTCCTTCTTGGGTGTTACTATAACGATTGTAATAGCCTGTCCCTATTTTTTCATAATCATTGAAGTCTTTGTCAAAGACATTGTATAAAGCCACACCAACGTCCCAGTTATCATTAACGATAAAGTTTGAACCAATATGGAACAGTGTATAAGCCTTATAATCTCCTAACGCATCATAAACAGCTTGGTTAGCTACGGTTAGATTCTCGTAATTTGACGTAAAACGTGCACGTTCACTACGATATTCACCACGTGCCCATAAATTGACGAAATCGGCAGCTTGCCATTTCAAAGAGGCGTTTGCCATATGCTTTGGTGTATCATTTAGAACAGGGTTATTAAGTTGTTTATCCTTAATTTCCGTCTCGGTCCAAGTATAATTGAGGCCTAGTTTCCAGTTTTCTGCAAACTCCCAATTTAGACCAGTTTCAATACCATAAACTTCAGCTTCTTCGGCATTGATTGGACGCGTAACGTTCCACGTATCTGGAGCACCTCGGTTATAGTCCATTGTCCAAGGCGTTCCAACGGAAAGCATATAGTCTTCACATTGCTGTTTATTCGTATCAGTATTACAACGTAACTCAGCATTACCCGTCATAATTTTGTCTTCAATTTCACTAAAAAAACCTGTGATATTAAAGTCAAAGTTAGAGTTATTCGTAAAATACGTACCTAGTTCTAAATTTTTACTGGTTTCAGGTTTTAAATCAGGATTACCGAAAACAGGTGTGCGGCCTTGACCACTAACATTATAAATACCTGTGGTTAGGCGTTCTAATCGAGGCGCTTTGTAGCCTTCAGAGTAGCCACCTTTAAATGTCCAGTTTTCATTTGCATTCCAGACTAAATAAGCGCGCGGCGTCCAAAAATCCCCAAAAGTATCATGATTGTCATAACGTAAACCCAAGGTTAATGCCAAACTATCATTAAGTGACCATGTATCTTCAGCGAATAGTCCTAATTGCTCAAAAGAAACTTCTTTTTGAACACGAAGTCCATCACGAATGCTTGCATCCCACCATTGCCCACCTAAAGTAATGTTATGACCATTAATATAATTAGTCGTAAACTTGGTATCGAAAATAGTATCTTCGCTTTCAAGCAAACGTGGTGTTATTGCCTGAGACATATTTTGCGCGCGAGCCGGAATTAAGCGACCTACAGTTTCTGTTTGAGTATTTGCAAGACTAGACTCAAGAGTGCCGATATTACTGCGCCATGTATGCGAAAGAATCATTTTTTCACGATTATATTCTTGGGACTTATCATAACCGCCGTTTGCACCTAAAGTGCCTAATTGTCCTTTAGAGTTGTCATACCATTGATCTGTCTGCTCATATTCCGCAGAAATATCATGTTGATCCGTTGGTGTTAAAGTTAAGCGAACACCAATATTTTCTAAGTCTGACTTGGTTGGGTTTTGTCCCTGAGTTAGTTCTGTTTCAGTACCTTCATCATCGCTACGAATTACGTTTGATTGATCTCGTTCAGCTTTGCGGCCCCTTAATTGAATACCAAGGAGGTTTGGAATAAGTGGGCCAGTAACATATGCATCTACAGAGCGTTGATTCCCGAAATCAGAACTATTAGGGAGTAATGTTCCTTCTAAAGTGACTGCTCCAGTCCATTCATTTGAAACTTTTTTAGTAATAATATTGACTACACCACCGATGGCGTCAGAGCCATATAATGTTGATGCAGGGCCGCGTATGACTTCAATACGTTCAATCGCAGATATTGGAGGGATAAAACTGTTGTTTGATTCGCCAAATCCATTTGGAGTAATGTCACCAGTGCTGTTTTGACGGCGACCATCAATTAGGACGAGTGTATATTCTGAATCCATTCCACGAATACGAATATTCAGACCACCTGTTTTTCCTGCTGTGGGACTAATATCAACGCCTTCTATATCGCTTAAGGCATCGGCAATCGAATTAATACGTTTATTTTTTAAATCTTCTGCTGTAATGACCGTCATTGTAGCTGGTGCATTTTTAATATCTTGTTCAAAACCTGCAGCTGAAACCACAATGGTGGAAAGCTGATGGGTAGATGAATCTTCAGTTGCTGTTTCTGCGAAAACAGGAGTGGTGATTGCCCCAAGCAATGCTAATGAAAGAGGGTGTAGATTAAACTTACTCATAACTAGAGTTCCAATGATGGACGAGAAAAAAATTGAAAAAAACGATCAAAGTTGACGCAAATATTAATGTTAATATTTATCATTTGCAACAAAAAGCCATAAAAAATATAATACTTTGCGCTTAATCAGTAGCGATTTAAAAATATTCAAAATAAAAAACGATAAATGAAGAAAAAAATATGTGGTTTCAATCGGGTGTTTTGTATATCGTTCAATGTTGTCATATAATGTGGCACTTTTTAAAATTGTTCTTACCAAAAGATTGAGGAAGCCATGCAAGTAACTTCTGAAGCGGTTTCGGGTGTTACCCGTCGTTTAAATGTATCTGTACCGACGAGCCGTGTTAACGAGCAGTTCGAAGCTCGCTTAAAACGCACTGCTAAAACTGTGAAGATCAACGGCTTCCGTCCAGGTAAAGTGCCAGTAAATGTTGTTCGTCGTGAATATGGCGCGGGTATCTACCAAGAAGTCGTAAGCGACATTATTCGTGACACAGTATTTGAAGCGATCCAACAAGAAAAAATCAATGCTGTTGGCATGCCAAACATTGAAAAATCTGAATTAAAAGACGACGCGCTTGTATACGAAGCGACTGTTGAAGTTTATCCAGAAGTTAACGTGAAATTTGATGGTTTAGAAGTTGAACGTAAAGCATCTGAAGTAAACGACAAAGATGTTGATCAAATGATCGAAAACCTTCAGAAGCAACGTGCTTCTTGGGCTGAAACGAAAGGCATGGCTAAAAAAGACATGCAAGTAACTTTTGACTTTGAAGGTTCAGTAGACGGTGAAAAGTTTGAAGGCGGTTCTGCAGAAGACTTTAAACTTGTTTTAGGTTCAGGTCGTATGATCCCTGGCTTCGAAGACGGCATCGTTGGTATGAAGAAAGGCGAAGAGAAAGTTATCGATGTAACTTTCCCTGAAGACTACCAAGCTGAAAACCTTGCTGGTAAATCAGCTCAATTCAAAATCACTGTGAAGCTTGTTGAAAAGCAAAAACTTCCAGAAGTTGATGCTGAATTCCTTAAAATCTTTGGTCTAACTGAAGAAGAAGGCATTGAGAAGTTAAAAGCTGACGTTCGTAAAAACATGGAACGTGAAGTGAAAAATGGTTTGCGTAATCAAGTGAAAGGTGCAGCTTTTGATGCACTTGTAGCTGCAAACGAAGTTGAACTTCCTGCGTCTATGGTTGCTCAAGAAGTTGACCGTCAACGTCAACAAATGATCCAACAGTTCACTCAGCAGTTTGGTGCTCAAGGTGCGAAAGCATTTGACTCAAGCATGCTTCCAGATGAATTGTTCAAAGAACAAGCTGAAAAATCTGTAAAATTAGGCGTATTGGTAAGCAAAGTTTTAGCTGATGCTAAAATTGAAGTAGATCAAGCACGTGTTGATGCTTACATCGAAGACATGGCTTCTTCTTATGAAGATCCAGCTGAAGTGATCGAATACTTCAAAAATGACAAGCAACAACGTTCGCAAATCGAAGCTGTTGTGTTAGAAGACCAAGTGGTTGATCACATCTTAGCGTCTGCTAAAGTAACAGATACTGTTGTAAGCTACGAAGACTTATTGAAAGAGCAACAAGCTCGTCAACAAGGCTAAGTTTAGCTAAAGTAAAAAAGGCGCTTTGAGCGCCTTTTTTATTATGATCTGGTTTTTTTAAAAGGCCTTGCGTTCATAAAGCTTATGCAAAAAATATCTGTTATTTACTTGAGAATATTTTGCATTTTCAGCAATTATCCCTCATATTGTGACTATGAGTTGAGTAACAAAAAATTTAGGAATAAGTAAACGTATGTATATTCCAACTATCGATAATGCCTTAGTTCCAATGGTTGTAGAACAGTCATCTCGCGGTGAACGTTCATTTGACATTTATTCACGTCTTTTACGTGAACGCGTCATTTTTATGACTGGTGAAGTTGAAGACAACATGGCCAATTTAATTGTGGCTCAGATGTTGTTTTTAGAAGCGGAAAATCCAGATAAAGATATTCACCTTTACATTAACTCACCAGGTGGTTCAGTGACTGCGGGTATGGCGATTTACGACACCATGCAATTTATTAAACCCGATGTTGTGACCTATTGTATGGGTCAAGCAGCATCAATGGGTGCATTCTTGTTGAATGCAGGTGCGAAAGGTAAACGTTATTGCCTTGAAAATGCACGTGTCATGATCCACCAACCGTTAGGTGGTTTCCGTGGTCAGGCATCTGATATTGAAATTCATGCACGTGAAATTCTGTTCATTAAAGAACGTTTAAACCGTTTAATGGCAGAGCACAGTGGTCAAGACTATGAAACTGTGGCACGTGATACTGACCGTGATAACTTTATGACAGCGCAAGCTGCAAAAGAATATGGTCTCGTGGACGAAGTGTTATCTAAACGTCCATAAGTTTTAAAAGTTTAGAATTGGAGTGAATATGTCCGAACATCCTCAAGGACAAAAGCATTGTTCATTTTGCGGTAAAACGCAGTCTGAAGTTGGGAAACTGATTGCAGGCGAGGACGCGTACATCTGTAATGAATGTGTGGACGTATGCTTAGACTTGGTGCAAACCAGTCAACAAGTTGAGTCGGGTGACTGGGCTGCAAAACCATTGCCTAAACCTCACGAAATTCGTGCGGCACTAGATCAATATGTCATTGGTCAAGATGTGGCAAAGAAAACCTTGTCAGTTGCTGTCTATAACCACTATAAACGCCTTAAAGCGACACATGGTGGACATAAACACGATGATGCTGTTGAAATTGCGAAAAGTAATATCTTATTAGTAGGACCAACAGGTTCGGGTAAAACCTTGCTTGCACAAACCATGGCACGTCTTCTCGATGTTCCATTCGCTATGGCTGATGCAACGACACTTACCGAAGCCGGTTATGTCGGTGAAGATGTTGAAAACATTGTACAAAAGCTTCTACAAAAAGCAGACTACGATGTAGAAAAAGCGCAAAAAGGTATCATCTATATCGACGAAATCGACAAGATTACCCGTAAGTCTGAAAACCCATCGATCACGCGTGATGTGTCGGGTGAAGGTGTACAACAAGCTTTACTGAAAATGATCGAAGGTACGGTTGCCTCTATCCCACCTCAAGGTGGTCGTAAGCACCCGCAGCAAGAATTCATTCAAATTGATACCTCAAATATCTTGTTCATCTGTGGTGGGGCATTCTCGGGTCTTGAGAAAATCGTGCAACAGCGTCAAGAAAAAGGTGGAATCGGCTTCACGGCTGAAGTGAAGAAGAAAGATGAAGGCAAGAAATTGTCTGATTTGTTCCGTCAAGTTGAAGCGACAGATTTGGTGAAATTTGGTCTGATTCCAGAGTTTATTGGTCGTTTGCCTGTAATTGCGACTTTGGAAGAGTTAGACGAAGACGCCTTGATGCAAATTCTGACTGAACCGAAAAATGCATTGACCCGTCAATATCAACATTTGTTTGATATGGAAAATGTTGATCTTGTTTTTGAAGATTCAGCACTGCGCGCTGTGGCGAAAAAAGCCTTAGACCGTAATACGGGTGCACGTGGCTTACGTTCTATTTTGGAAAATACGCTGCTTGAAACCATGTATGATTTACCAAGTCGTACCGATGTTGGCACAGTTGTGGTGAATGAAGACGTGATTAACGGCACGGCTGCACCATTATTTAAGCCAGAACGTTTACCAAGAATCGAACAGAAAGATGCAGCCAAAGTTGATTTAAAAGTGATTAATTCAAAGTCCGCTTAAGTTGTTATTCATCTGAAACGTGTGAAAATCGAGTGTTTTCACACGTTTTTTTATATTCAAAAAAAAGAGGGAATGCTACTCTGCATCAATAGGTTGGGATGCCTAGATTAAAACTAAAAATTCAGTATCAAAATAAGAATACGCCGTGAGGAATAGTCATGCGTGCAATGACGATTACGCTTTTAAGCAGTTTAATTTTATTGGGTTGTCATGGAAAAGCGACAGTTGAACAACCTGAATTAACATCAACTCTCAGCCATGAGGTCGATTTTGAACATGACCCAGGCATGATTGAGCAGTATCGCATTGGGGTGTTTAGCGTAGGTGGGTGGGTCAATCAAAAATTAGGACAGCGTTTTCAGCGTGTCCAACCCCAGCATGAACAAGCGGCGATGGTTTATCTGTATCGTCCAGACTCAAAATGGAACCGTCAAGAAATTGTGGCGTCGAGTTTATTTATCAATAAAGAACGCATTCCAAGCCTGCTTAACAATCATTATTATTGGGTCGAATTGCCCCCAGGGACTTATCGTTTATCGAGTAGTCGGCCTTTGGGCATTAACCATTTTCAAAAGCCGAAATATATCGATTTTAGCGTAGAAGCGGGGCAGTCTTATTTCATCAAGTATGATGAAGAGAACTTGTCCACACGCCGTGATACTTCGGGGCCTTTGGCGGTCATACCTGAAAAAATTGCGATTCAAGAAATTGCATTTACCCAGTTAAAGTCCAATAGCTACAACTTTGTAGCGGAAGATCAACACACGGGTGAGCTACGAAAGAAAGCGCAAAAACTTAAACCTGCCAAATATGACCCAAGTGAAGATGTTCAGCTGATGAAACCCTTTAAGCTGTGGAATCCTTTAACCTGGTAAGTGAGCTATTGTGCTTTTTTGGCTTGTTCAAATAATGGTGTCAGGGTCTTTTCAATTTGACGATTCATTTCCAGCTGAATAGCTGGATCTTGCATCATTTCAGCAGACATGGCGATGCTATTACGCATGATTTCACTCATCATTTTGCTGCTTTTTTTATTGATAGACTGGCCTAAAGGCGTTTCGAGGAACTGAATGTTGGCCAATACTTCCTCTTCGGTAAAGGTCTGCATATAGACATTTTTAAGCATTTGCATAAATTTTGGATCTGAAATCAATTTACTGCTAAATGATGCCGTGATTTCAGCGATTTGCTTGGCTGCTTTTTGTTGTTCAGCATTGAGTGTTGAGGTTTTAAAAATATTTTTAATAATTTCTTCGGCTTGTTGGTCATAGACGGGGCGCATTTCTTGCTGTGATTGCGCTAAAGTGCCTTTAATATCGCCCAGTTTGAGCGCTTTTTCTACCGATGCTTCGGTCGCGGGTTTTGCAAAAGACGCTGTGCTGAGGACGCATAAGGTAATACCGCAAAGGATGTGATTTAATTTTTTCATTGTTGGTCTATATCTTTTGATTAAGTCTATAAAAGTAGGTAAAAAAATACCCTTAACATGACCTTAGCATGTTAAGGGTATCCAAAAAAGTAAAACTTAAGTTTTAGCCCGCTGCAGCATCGACTACTGGAATTTTACCAATTTTGGCTTGCCAGATTTTTGGTGCTGTTGCGTGAATAGAGGTACCGTTTACATCAACTGCTACCGATACAGGCATGTCTTTCACTACAAATTTGTAAATCGCTTCCATACCTAAGTCAGCAAAAGCAACCACTTCAGCTTCACGAATTGCTTTAGACACAAGGTAAGCTGCGCCGCCCACTGCCATCAAGTAAGTTGCTTTGTTGTCTTTGATTGCTTCAACCGCTGCAGGACCACGGTCCGCTTTACCGATCATGCCGAACATACCAGTTGCTTCAAGTACTTGGCGTGTGAACTTGTCCATACGTGTTGCTGTTGTTGGGCCAGCAGGACCAACCACTTCATCACCGACTGGATCTACAGGGCCCACGTAGTAAATGAATTTACCTTTTAAGTCGACAGGAAGCTCTTCACCATTGTTTAGCATGTCGACCATGCGTTTGTGTGCAGCATCACGACCGGTATAAATTGTACCGTTTAGAAGCAAGGTGTCGCCTGGTTGCCAAGCATTCATTTCTTCTTGGGTAATGGTGTCGAGGTCAACGCGCTTAGAGGTTGATGAATCCCAAGTAACTGATGGATAGTCTTCAAGTTTAGGTGCTTGAATGTGTGCAACACCTGTACCATCAAGTTGGAAGTGCGCGTGACGAGTCGCTGCACAGTTTGGAATCATGCCCACTGGTTTGCCCGCAGCGTGACATGGGTAATCTTTAATTTTAATGTCTAAAACTGTGGTTAAGCCGCCTAGGCCTTGCGCGCCAATACCCAACGCATTTACTTTTTCGAAGATTTCCATACGAAGTTCTTCGATTTTATTTTCAGGGCCACGACGAAGTAATTCATCCATGTTGATTTCTTCCATGAGCGATTCTTTTGCAAGCATCATGGCTTTTTCAGCAGTACCACCAATACCAATACCCAACATACCTGGTGGACACCAGCCTGCACCCATGGTTGGAACAGTTTTTAGTACCCAATCCACGATTGAGTCTGATGGGTTTAACATAGCCAGTTTAGATTTGTTTTCTGAACCGCCACCTTTTGCCGCAACGGTAATATCCACTTTGTTGCCTGGAACAAGTTTGTGGTAGATCACAGCAGGGGTGTTGTCTTTGGTATTTTTACGACCAAAAGCTGGGTCAGCCAATACAGAAGCACGCAGTACGTTGGAGTTTTCTAAGTAACCTTGACGTACGCCTTCATTGATTGCATCGTCTAAGCTCATAGTTAAATCAAATTTAACATCCATGCCCACTTCAACGAATACGTTGACGATACCTGTATCTTGACAGATTGGGCGGTGACCCTCTGCGCACATACGCGAGTTAATTAAGATTTGTGCGATCGCATCCTTCGCAGCTTTGTTCTCTTCACGATCATACGCACGGCTCATCGCTTGGATGAAGTCTTGTGGGTGATAGTAAGAAATGAACTGAAGCGCGTCTTTGACCGATGTGATCAAATCATCTTGCTTGATAATAGTGGTCATACAAATATCTCTTGAGCGGGCTGATAGCTAGCGGGCTAAATTATAAGACAAAATGCCGAGGTTGTGGATGTTTTGCGAAGGCTTTGGGCGAAAGTTTAATAGTTGAACGAAATTGATGAGAAAATGGGGTTATAAATGGTGGTAAATATGACAAAAAAGCCTGAATTTAATGAAATATTTCACGTTTAAATTCGGTTTGTGAATATGATCTATTATTTAAGATTTTGAATATATTAGAAAAATAATAATATTTTAAATATGACAACTCTGTCATAAAGTTGTCATAAAACTTTCGCATAATGCATTCATCAAACAATAGGACATCGAACATGTTGACAGGTTTAGTGATGGCTGCAGGCTTTTGTGTATATATCGCAGCGACTTGGATGTACGGTCAAAAAGAAGATCAGGCTTAAGCTTTATCTTCTTTTTTTTGTTTTAAGCTTTCTTCAAATCTTCAAATCTTCAAATCTTCAA
>NZ_KB849234.1:0-144078 GCF_000368045.1 Acinetobacter johnsonii CIP 64.6 | reverse complement strand
TCTTCAAATCTTCAAATCTTCAAATCTTCAACTAGCTAAAAATTGTTTAACGCCTTAAGATTCCAGTTTCAAATCTTAAAAAATACAATGAAATACTATTCCTCGACTTCAGCCTTGCTATTTATCGGATGCTTTTTCTTGTGGTCTATTTTCCTGTTTTATTTAATGGCTCAAAAGCATGCAGGCAATGTCATTGTCGAAGATATATTTAAATTTAATTTTTACTGCATGATGCTTGCAATGTTGCCTTTGCTTTTGAAAAAAGCTCCGCCAAAAAACGATGTCGAGATGACGATTTTTGAAGAAAAGCAACATATGGAAATGCGCCATCAAGTCCTGAGCCAATCTGCTCAAGAGCGTCGAAAAGCTTATTTGATGAGTGCTTTTTTCGGTTTTTTAATGTCGAGTTTAATGATGAGCTTTATTTTGATGTTAGATAAATAAGCTGAATGTGAGTTTATCCGATCTAATTTTTCTCACTTTTCCGCATTTGGGATGGAGAGTAGCCAAAGTACTTTTTAAAGCGATGACTGAAATGGCTGCAGGAGCTAAATCCATACTGTTCCGAAATGTCGGTCATATTGGCAGATGTGTGCTGTAGAGCTTGGTGTGCCAGTTCAAGTCGACGTTGCATCACATATTGGTGTGGTGGCATGTGCATAGATTGCTTAAACATATGAGCAAAATGATATTCACTGAGCTGAGTTTGCTCGGCCAAATCCGACAGGGTCAAACTTTGCTGAATATGCTGATCAATCCATTCTAATAACTGTTTCAAAGTATACGGGGACAGCCCGCCTTTGACTTCAGGGACTTGCCACTCGGTATGGCTATAATTTTTAATTAGATGGTTGAGCAGAAGTGTCGTGGCAGTAATCATCTGCAAGTGATTTTCCCTGTTCTGCCAAGCCTCATTGAGTAAAAAGTGCCGATAGATCATGGCAATCTGTGGGTCGGCCACGAAACTTTGCGGATTTAAAATAATTTGGCTCGGCTCACGATCCCACACTTGTTCGGCGACACGTTGTAAATGTTGCTCGGTGTAGTACAGATGCACAAAAGTCAGTGGGTCGCGCAGATCCCATGTTGACTCAAAGTCCTGTGGCATCAAGCACATATGATCTGGCCCACCGCCATTATGCCAACCTTGAGCTGTCTTTTGATAACTGTGATATCCCCCTTGAATGTACATACTAAGGGTATGGTGGTTACTACAAACACTGACGCGGTCTTGGTTGTTTTGCCACATGGCCAACTGCATGCCCGAACCCAGTTCAACCGAGTCGAGGAGTTGAGCTTTATGTTGTTGTAATTGATCTAGAATCTGATATTTCATCATCTATACGCAGTGCCAAATGGAAGATTTAGTGTAGGACTTTGATTTCATTTTGTCATCTATATCCGAAAATCAGTAAAAAATCACAAGTTTATGATAGTGACCACAAGAAGGTGCAAGAAATGAGAAACCTAAACCAAGCACAATAGCGTGAGTGGTTTGAGTTTGGTTTAAAGAGTATGAATGCGCTGTTATATGCTTTGGTGGTGGTGATTTGGGGAACGACATGGATTGCGATAAGTCTGCAACAACAAAGTGGAATATCGACCAATGTAGCCGTGTTTTGGCGATTCTTTATTTCGGCTCTGGTGTTGTTTACTTTTGTTGTGTTGTGCCGAAAACTGCAAAAGCTGGCTGTAAAAGACCATCTATTTTGTATGTTGCAAGCGTGCTGTATTTTTGGTTTTAACTTTGTTTGTTTCTATTATGCGGTTCAATATATCAGCAGTGGTTTGGAGGCCGTTATTTTTTCGATGGCGGTCATTTTTAATACCCTTAACGCCAAACTGTTCTTTGGACAACAGGTGTCTACGCGTTTTTATCCTGCGGCTTTGTTGGGTGGATTAGGGATTATTGCCTTGTTTTGGCATGATGTGGTGGGGAGTACCTTAAACAATCATACGCTGATGGGGATTGGTCTTTGTGTGTTGGGAACCTATGGTTTTTCATTGGGCAATATGATCAGTGCGCGTCATCAAAAACAAGGTCTGGATATTTTTACCACCAATGCTTATGGCATGTTGTATGGTTCAATCCTGATGGCGTTGATTGCTGGATTTAAACAAGACGAGTTTTTCCCCGCTATGGAATTCAGTGCGGTGAGTGCTTTATTGTATTTGGCTATTTTTGGTTCAGTGATTGGCTTTACTGCTTATTTCTATTTGGTTGGACGGATTGGGGCAGGTAAGGCAGCTTATAGTACTTTGTTATTTCCGTTGGTGGCTTTGGTGATTTCGACCATCTGGGAAGGGTATCAATGGCATATGAATGCGGTCATTGGGGTGATTTTGATTTTATGTGGTAATGCAATTTTCTTTATTCAAGCACCTAAGTTTAGACTGAGTCAAATGTTGAAGCGAAGTTGAGTGTGTGTAAGAAAATCAAAAGTGATTCTACCTTAGAAATGAAAGATTTAGGTGTTTTTTATCCTTTGTATTATGCTCATTTTAGAGGACTTTATGTAGGGCTTTATAAATGGATTTAAAAACGTTTGAATTATTCGCGCGTTACAACGTGTGGTCTACTCAAAAATTAAACCAAGTTTTAAAAAATATCTCTGATGAAGATTTCAATGCTGAATGCGGACTTTTCTTCAAAAGTATTTCTGGAACATTGAATCACTTACTTGTTGGTGAGCATTATCTATGGTTTCCTCGGTTTTCATCGAAACCATCTCCTACATTGAAGCTAAATACCATCGTAGAAAGGGATAAAGATAAACTCATGTTTGAGTTAGAGAGCAGGGCTTACAACTGGATAGATCTTTTAAAACATGTTGATGTGGAAAAATTTGGACATGATTTACATTACAAAACATCGGCTGGACAAGAAATGAGCCTGCCCTATGCGGCTACATTATTGCATGTGTTTAATCATGGAACGCATCACAGAGGGCAAGTGACAGCGGCTTTAACTTCAATGGGTTATCCATGCCCAGAGATGGACATGGTATATATGCTGATCGAAAAAAATCTGCCCGTTTAAGTGAGCTGCGGTTGGTTGGTAAAATGATGGAGTCGAGCTGAGACAGCGCCCTCATCATGACGCTGTATTGGCTTTAAGCCGAAGTGCTTCCATCTCCATTTCAACCATTTTCTGAGCATTTTTCCATTTCTCATTTAGCTCAGCAAACCTCTGTCGATCTGGTGAGTCCGATAAGATGATATTACCCATTTCGATTTGGAGATTATTTTCTTCTTTTAACCTTTCACGAGCTGCTGTGACTTCAGCACTTTTGAGTGTCACAGCATCGTATTTTTGATTCAGTCCATGAATTTGCGTAGTGGTTTGTTTAACAGCCGTCATAATCGCATTCCTATTACCGCTGTCTATCGCATACTGCATGCCCATAAAAGAATCTTGAGCCTTTTTTTTGGCTGTTTGAGATACAGCTCCAAGAACGATGAGATCATATTTAATGTCTGCAGCATTATCTTGACTCAGATGTGAGGTGGTCTGCGGTGCAGTGCGAGCCGCGACATGGGGTTCGGTATTTGGTTTTGGTTGTTGTCGTGTGTTGTCTAATGCCCCAGTATTGAGTTGAGGATATACTATGCGTTGTAAGGCTCTCATTTCACTGATAGAGCTCTGTTGTATGACGCTGATTTCTGCTTCAAGTGCTGTTATACGCTGCATCTGTGGTGGACTTTTAGTATTTTCTTGTGCCAGTTCAACACCAAGTAAATGGACTTGCTTAAATTTTTCACGTAACGCAGCGCCTTCTTGGCTTTTGAAGTTTGTTGCATCTAGTGCAGTATTAAACGCAAGAGAATGGGTTTTCAGTTGTTCTAGCAGGGCGGGGATGGTATCGACTTCTTTATTTTGACGAGCCGCTTTAAGTGCATCTTGTACGTTCAAAATGGCTTGAGAGTTTTTATTCGAAATCTGATCTAGGGCATCAAGATCCGCTTTAATGTCAGCTGGATTAGCTGTACTTAAGTTTTTATATGCTGTGGTTGAGTCTGACGGTGTTTGGTGCTGCTTAGATTCATTACATGCTGTCAGTGAAAATGTTGTCATTATTAGAATTGGAAGCCATTTTTTATTCATTATGAGACCAATGATTTAGGATTTAATTATATCGCTTGAGTATATTGTTTAAGTGTCTGAAAAGTAAAGTCTTACTGTTTTATCTGTGTTTGGGCTATGCTCGTAAATAGACATTAGTCGAATGTTTGAGAGGCTATACGATTAGGTGGTACTACACTCAGCTCAATTGTATATGCTGGAGAGTGATGAATTTGTATTTAGTGAAAAATGGTTTCACATCGTGTGCTGATTACAGTAGCAATCGCAAAATTACACTTTAAAATAGTTCAAGAGAAGAAAATAATGGAGCTTTTCATTTCTTTCAATAGTTGGTTGTTTATTGATAGTTGGTGGATTATTACTTCCAATTTACACAGCAAATTTATTTCCTTTATCAAAAAAATCAAATGAGCAGTATCAAGAGATGATGAGGAAAGGTGACCGTGGATGGATTATTGATTTTAAGATCAATCAATGGATAAGAAAAAATTGGATTTACATTCCAATTTTGGGGGTACTCTTCTTTTTGATTGGATTATTATTTTAAGTAAAGAAGTAGGTTTTTAACCTAATATATTGATAAATTATTAAATAATTTTGAAGGTGTGTGGCTTCTTCTAAACATTTATTTCGTTGAACATAGCTCTTTTAAAAACAAAAACCACCCAACTTTTCCGTTGGATGGTTTGGATCACATCAAGTTACTTTAAGCTGTTGCTTGTTGTTCTGCTTGAATTGCAGTGAGTGCAATCGTAAACACAATATCATCGACCAAAGCCCCGCGAGACAAGTCATTTACAGGTTTATTCAAACCTTGCAACATTGGTCCGACACTTACGACATTAGCAGAGCGTTGCACGGCTTTATAAGTGGTATTACCTGTGTTTAGGTCTGGGAAAATAAACACATTGGCACGACCTGCAACTTTAGAATCAGGTGCTTTCGAGCGTCCGACACTTTCAACCGATGCTGCATCGTACTGAAGCGGCCCATCAATCAACAGATCAGGACGGCGTTCTTTCGCTATACGTGTTGCCTCAGCGACTTTTTCAACTTCAGCTCCAGCACCAGAGGTACCCGTAGAGTATGAAATCATTGCAATACGTGGGTCTAAACCGAAGGCCTTTGCCGAGTCAGCCGATTGAATCGCAATTTCAGCGAGCTCTTCGGCATTTGGGTCTGGGTTAATCGCACAGTCGCCATAAACATAGACTTCATCGGGTAATAGCATAAAGAACACGGAAGAGACCAGTGAGTACTCAGGCGCTGTTTTAATCAGTTGGAAGGCTGGGCGTACAGTATTGGCTGTGGTGTGTACTGCGCCTGAAACCAAACCGTCGACTTGATCGAGTGCCAACATCATGGTGCCTAGAACGACAGTGTCTTGCAGCTGTTCACGCGCTTGCAGCTCGTTCAGTTTCCCTTTACGCAGTTCCACCATTTTTTCGACATAGTTTTCACGAATTAAATCTGGATCGATAATTTCTAAGTCATGTGGAAGCTCAATACCACGTGCTTTTGCCACTTCTACTACAGCTTCAGGTTTCGCCAATAAAATACAGTGTGCAATGCCACGAGATTGGCAAATAGCCGCCGCTTGAACTGTGCGTGGCTCATCGCCTTCAGGGAGGACAATGCGCTTCTTCGCAGCAATCGACTTTTGGACCAATTCATGGCGAAAAGCCGAAGGTGAGAGACGAGGTTGGTACGAGCCATTCAACATTGCCGTTAACCATTCTTCATTGATATGGCTCGACACAAAACGAGTGACTTGCTCAGCGCGTTCCGTATCATCGACAGGAATTTCATTGCTGAGATTGGCTAAGCTCTGTGCCGTGTCGAACGTGCTGAGCGCTGTATGTAAAATTGGTAAGCCTTGCTTAATCGCTGTTTGGCAGAACGCAAGCACTTGCTCGTTTGGCGTATGGTGTTCAGTCAGTACCAAACCTGCCAATGGAATACCGTTACTGCTGGCTAAGCTGAATGCCAAAAGCACATCGATACGATCTGATGCACTAATGATTAGCTCGCCTGCGACAAATTTATGCAGTTCATGTTCAATGTTCGATGCAATCAAACTGCTATGTAACACACGACGTTGGTTAGCATCGCCTTGATTGATCCATTCCGCCTGAATGTGTGAAGCCAAGTCCGACATACGCGGTACGCTGAGCGTGTTGCTAAACGGAACCAAGCCAATCACAGGGAGTTTATCTGAACCGAGTTTTGGATGGGTCTTTTGGAGCTCAATAATAAATTTATTGGTATCGCTGATTAAACGCAGACTTGGGTCAAACGTCACTGGAATGTGTGCTGAGTCATCGGGCAAGCCTTTGGTGCGCATCAATAACACGCCCGCAGTTCGCTCTGAGCTGGCACCGCCAAAGTAGCGTAGCTGGCTATCGACTTTTTCAGCCGTCGCACTTGGTTTATTAATGTCTGCATTGCTGACAATAATAACTTTGGCATCGAGTGCTTGCGCAAGTTGTGCATTTAGCTCAGAGGCAAAAGAATCTCGGCTATTCGGGACTAAGCCTTCAACAATAATCAGGTCATGCTTACGCGCAATAGCGCGGTGCAAACGAACCGCATCCTCAAGCAACTCATCATTTTCACCTGCATTGAGTTGTTGCAAAATGGTGTGATAGCTAATTGGTTCAACGGTTTCATTTTTTGAAACATGGTGATAGAGCGCTGTGGTACGGTCTGCACCTGTGGTCAGTTCTTGAGAAAAAGGTTTTAAAAATCCAGCCTTAACCCCTTGGCATTCCAGCGCATAAACCAAACCCAGACAAGCGGATGTTAAGCCGACGCCTTCCCCAGTGGGCACAAGTAAAATCGTTTTCATATATTTATTCGTCATACAAGAATTTAAAACAGACTTGAGTGAATGTAACGACCGCTTAAGCGATCACTACATTGTCTTCAGACTTTTTTGCAGCAGTTTGAATCACCTCATCGGCCACGGATGCAGTTTCTTTGGCAATACGGCCTTCTTCATCGGTCGGCACAACCCAAATTTGTGGGCCTGTACCTGCATCAATACGACCTTCGGTACCACGTTTTAAACTGTCATTGGCTTCTTTATTCAAGTTAAAACCAAAGTGCGGTAGGAAAGCGACTGTTTTTTCACGAATATATGCCGAGTTCTCACCAATACCACCCGTGAAGAATAAGCCATCAAGACGTGGTAGACCACAGCTTAGTGCGGCCAATGATTTTGCGAGGCGATAGCAGAACACTTCAATGGCTAAAGTTGCATCTTCATTGCCTTGTTCTGAGGCTTCAATCAAAGTACGCATGTCATTCGAAAGATCAGACAACCCGAGTAAGCCCGATTGGCTATTCAGCATTTTATCAATTTTATAAATATCCCAGCCTAGGTTGTTGGCAAGGAAACTATGTAAGCTTGGATCGACATCACCACTGCGTGTGCCCATCACAACACCTTCAAGTGGAGTTAAGCCCATTGAGGTATCGACACTCTGCCCATTCCAAATTGCACAAGTAGAGCTACCATTACCCAAGTGTGCGGTTAACCAGCCTCCTTGTTTGAAGCTACCTGCCAGTTCTGAACCGCGTTCAGACACATAAGCATGGCTCGTACCGTGGAAGCCATAGCGACGGACATTATGCTCAGTGTATAAAAATTTTGGCACAGCATAGCGATAAGCATGTGCAGGCATGGTTTGGTGGAATGCTGTATCAAATACAGCCACTTGCGGTAGCTCTGGGAATAAACGCATCGTGGCGTCAATCCCAACCAAGTGTGCAGGGTTGTGTAATGGTGCTAGTGGTGTTGCTGCACGAATGCGTTCGACAATTTCTTCTGTTAAAAGCTCAGCTTTGGTCAATGTGCCGCCGTGTACCACGCGGTGACCAATGGCTTGGGGGTTATAATGCGAAAGGCGTTCTAAGATGGTTTCCAATGCTTTTTCATGATCGGCATGTGGAATAGACAATTCAAGGGGTTGACCACCCGCTGTAATGCCTTTGATACGAGCGTCAGCAGAACCTAAGTTCTCAGCTAAACCGAAAATACGATCTTCACGACGTTCAGAAACGAGCGCATATTTGATTGATGAAGATCCGCAGTTAATTACTAATACTGATGTAGACACGTTTTAATACCCGATTCTAATTGAATTATCCGTCCTAGAACTGATCTTCATGCAGTACGTTCTTATGCAATCTTGATCATTTTTTATGTTGTATCATGTGTATATTTTTAGTCCTAGATAGACTTTAGGTGATTAGACTTAAGCACTATCGACCGTCTGATGAATAATAATTAAAATTTATCGGTTCATGATTTTCATTTATTCATGAAATGATGCTGAATTATTCATCAGCTTCAACCCTTTAAAAATAACACGCTATCTGCTGAAAAGAGCTGAATATATTGTGGCTTTCCTGTTTATTTTTGATATTTCATTTTAGATCCACACATAATCACATGCGCAATCAACGCGACCATCAAAAAAGCATGATTTCCTCTAAATTTTAAGCATTCGCATTGAAATGGTACTGATTGGGTTGGCAAACGCCTTTATGTGAAAAGAGGGATATCAAGTCAAAACAACAGCCGATAGTGGATCAGAAAAATACGCGTGCATCTTATGATGATCATGCTTTTGTTTTGAGTGCTTGCAGAGGTTGTTCAGATATAAAAAATGCTCAGCCCTCTTAAGAGGGCTGAGCATCATGCTTTAAAATGAGTTGGACGCGCTATTGGCGAATTTGACCATCGCCAAACACAATCCATTTTTGTGAAGTCAGGCCTTCTAAGCCGACTGGGCCACGGGCATGGATTTTATCCGTTGAGATGCCAATTTCTGCACCTAAGCCATATTCAAAACCATCGGCAAAACGGGTCGAGGCATTGATCATGACAGAACTCGAATCAACAGCAGCCAAGAACTCACGAGCTAGAGAGTAGTTTTCTGTAATGATCGAATCGGTATGGTGTGAGCCATATTTGTTGATATGCTCAATCGCTTCTTCCATACCAGACACTACCTTCACCGCTAAAATTGGACCGAGGTATTCGGTGTACCAATCTTCTTCTGTCGCCGTTTTGACTGTCGCACCTAAAATGCGCTGAGTTTCAGCACAGCCGCGTAACTCCACTTGTTTTTCAGTGTAGAGCTCAGCGACACGCGGTAAAAACTCATCAGCGACTTTTTCATCGACCAGCAAAGTTTCCATTGCATTACATACGCCGTAACGGTGAGTTTTTGCATTGAGCGCAATCGGTAGGGCTTTTTGTAGGTCAGCTTGTGCTTCAACATAAACGTGACAGTTCCCATCCAAGTGTTTAATTACAGGGACACGCGCTTCATTGCTGATACGTTCAATCAGGCCTTTGCCTCCACGTGGAACAATCACATCGACAAATTCAGTGAGTGTAATCAGTTGCCCCACGGCTGCGCGGTCTGCGGTGTTAATGACTTGAACCGCATGTTCAGGTAAACCCGCCAGTTTTAAACCGCGTTGGATGGCTTCAGCAATGGCTTTATTGGACTCGAGTGCTTCAGAACCACCACGTAAAATAATAGCATTACCCGATTTAAGGGCTAAAGACGCGGCTTCTAAGGTCACATTTGGGCGAGACTCGTAAATCATGCCAACCACGCCTAAAGGAACGCGCATCTTACCAAGCTGGATTCCTGACGGACGATAGGCCATATCGGTGATTTCACCAACAGGATCTTTGAGGCCAATCACATCTTTTAAGCCTTGCAACATGCCTTTAAAGCGTGCGGGAGACAGTTCTAAGCGATCAAGTAAAGCACTGTCTAAGTTGTTGCTGTTCGCTTTGTTCATATCTGCTTGGTTCGCCGCTAAAATAGTGGGCTCACTGTTGACTAACGCAGTATAAATAGCTGACAACGCATTGTTTTTAGTTTCGGTAGAGGCACGCGCCAAAATACGAGAAGCTTGACGTGCTTGCTGTCCTACCGTTTGCATATATTGTTCAATCGACTCTTGCATAGCGGTTTGATCACTTAGAAATTTCACAGAAGATAGTAACAGCCTAACACTCGACCGCATAGTCTCTACATGAAAAATCCAGTGTAGAGGCGGACTTATACATATTTTGAAATTGTTTTTTTATCTAAAACATGATGAGCGGTTGCACAATCTGTTGCGTGTAAAACAGTGCTCTGTATAGAATGAATTTTAGGACATGAAGTCCTTGCATAATTATTACAACACTGAACACCCTGTTGTCGTTGACAGGCGTGATCGTGCATTTCTTGCAAAACAAAAAGTACAGGCAAGAGTAGAGGGAAGGAACATGAATTCTATGATTCAAAGGGATGCCGAGTTGGATGACGCGAATTTACGCTTAGGTTTTTTTGATGTTTACCATCGTAACAGCTTTAAAGAACCTGCACGAACCACATGGATTGAGGGCTGGAAAGTCGAATACATGGCGATTGCTCGGCCGGAGTCATTCCATCGTACGCCTATCGTGATTATTGGCGGGGCATTTCAAAACTTTAACTCCTACAAATACTGCGTTGAGCAACTGCTCGATGCCGGTCCGATTATCCTGATTGATCTGCCTTCAATGGGCGCCAATCAACAAATTCGTAATATCGATACAGGCTTGTCTGCGGGCATCTTAGAACTGGGTGATCTCGCGAATATGCTCGGTGTTTGGTTCGATATTGAAGGATTAGACAAAGTTTCAGTGATGGGCATGTCACTGGGCTCAGTGGTGGCGTCTTGTCTGGCCGATCAACGACCAGAGCTCATCGACCGTATGATTTTAATGGGTGTGATGCAAAAGACCCGTAAAAGCTGGCGGATGTTGCTGGAGGAATCGTTACATTTAATGCGTGAACAACGCATGGATGAGTTTGGTCAGGCCGTGATTTTGTATTTGGTCAATCATGCCAAAATGGATAAAACCAAAATGTCACCGACAGCCAAGCGTTTGTTCTTCAGACAGATGGCGGAGTTTACCGCAACAGAACAAGAGCGCTATGAAATCAACTGTAATCGTTTGCTTCGGCTCACCGATGTGCCGATTCCACAGTGCAAAGTCTTGGTAGCCTGTGGCCAATATGACAGTTTTACCTTGCCACATGAGAATGCCAACTTTGCTTTGCAATGTCCTGACATGGAATATGCGCAAATTGCCAATGCAGACCATGTGCCACAGCTACAACGCCGTAAAGAAACCATGCACTTGTTTGCGACGTTTTTGAAGGATGAATCCATTCAGCACTTAGAAGGGATTATTCCCTTTAGTCGAGCACAAATGTTGGAAATGGAGCGCCGCGGTGAAGAGCGGGTTCAGATTCAACAACCTGAAACCTTTTTAAGCTATCGTCATTCGGATTTGGTGATTGCGACAGAAGTGGTGGATTTGAACTACTTTGGGGTACTTTTACGCTTTGAGTCAAAGTTGGCTGCTGTGGCGGCTAAATATCCGCGTGATTTAGCTTTACACTTGAGCGATGAAGAAGGCGCGTTTCAGATTGAATGTTTAATTTTTGCGGAAGATGGACTGTACATTCGTGCCTTATTTAAACATGGTAGTTTTGAACTCGCGGAGCGACTGCTTCGCTTTGTGGGGCGTCAGAAACAAGAACAGAGGTTGCTCGAAGCCGTGAGTTAATTGAAATTTAAAAATAAAAAAACAGCGTGTCATCGCTGTTTTTTATGGGGACTAAGGTTATTGCTCGGGTTGATTGGGCTTTTGCCATTGGCTATACACCAACCAGACCAAGTCACCTAAGTGATCCTGCTGGTCTAAGTTTGAGGTATCGGACTGAGTGCTATTGAAAGCTAAAGTGGGTTGGTGAACGGTAACAGTGTGGAAGCCTACTTGTTTGAAAAACTGAGCCGCTTCAGGCGGACTGACAAAGTGAAAGCCAAAGGCGCTACGGGACATCCATTTTAAAAGCTTGCTACTGCTCCAGATAAAGTTAGCCAGCTTATTTTTCACAGGTTCAGGGTAGAGGTCAGTCAGATAATATAACTGATCAAACTGCTGTCCGTATTGGACAATGCCTTGTAACAGTTGAGCGAGCATGTCTTTGCTAAAGTAGTTGATCAGACCTTCACTCACCACCACCAAAGGGCGGGTTGGGTCAAACACCTCAAAGGCACGGGCAAAATCCGCACTAAATAAGTCGGCAGACAGAACCGCTGGACTGGTCTGATCGATCTGTTTTAAGGCCTGAGTTTTCATTTGTGCCATGTCTGGTAAGTCGAGTTCACGATAGTCAATCTCAGGATACTGTTGGCGAAAGCTCCAGCCACGTGGCGACAAGCCACTGGCAATTTCTAAAACTTGTAAGTTTGGGTACTGTTGGATCAGCGCGCTGAGGTGGTCATCAATCATTTGATGACGCTGTTTTAAGGTCGTGCGCATACTGCCACCGACATGTTTCTCAGCCCAGCTTTCGAGTGGATGCACCAGTTTGGCCAGTAACTTCCCTTTGCGGGTGGCAAATACAGGATGTGAGATGCCCATGCTATACCAAATATAGCCTGTATAGTGTGCAGTAAAAGAGATGTGGCGATGAGCCGATAAAGCATCTGTCATGGTATCCGTACCTGATATTTTGTTGTTTTAGCGTTGTTGTTTAGGCAATGCAGAGCAAGCCTGTTGATTTATTTTGAGTTTATCATAATGAAAAAAGGACATCTTGTGATGTCCCTTTGTCCGAAATATCGCGGTTGAAATGGTCAAAGATGAAGTGCTTAACTTAATCTAAACAGTTCCACTTGGTCGCGTACTTTGGCCCAATCTTCACCTAAATGCAGTGTCGATTGAACGCTGATATTTGGAATCTGACCACGCATGCGTTCTAAGCGAGCTTGGTTTGGCAGCGCCAGTTGGTTGATCCCCTCCAAGGCTACACATGCGGATGCTCGGTCATTACACACCAGTCCCATGTCACAGCCTGCATGGAGTGCGGCTTGAATGCGGGAATCTGCACCACCTGCAACACATGCGGCCTGCATGCTTAAATCATCTGAGAATAAGACACCATCAAAGCCCAGTTGCTGACGTAGCACGGTTTGAATCCAATACGGCGAAAAACCTGCTGGGTTTGGATCGACTTGGTTATAAATCACATGTGCAGGCATGAGTGCATCCAACTGTGGCATCAGTTTGATAAAAGTCTGCATATCTTTGGCATAGATTTCATCATATGTGCGTGAGTCGATGGCTGCTGCGACATGTGAGTCTGCTTGGACTGAACCATGACCGGGGAAATGTTTGCCTGTCGATGCCATGCCTGCGGCTTTCATCCCTTTTAGGAATGCACTGGCCAGCGGTACGATGTCTTGAATATTTTTGGCAAAGCTACGGTCACCAATCACATCACTGATGTCATTGAGGTCGAGTACAGGGGCAAAGCTAAAGTCGATACCGACGGCAAGAACTTCTGTCGCCATCAACCAGCCAGATTGTTCTGCCAAGCTTAAAGCTTTTTCAGGTTCGCTTAAGAATAGCTCGCCAAACTTACCCATTGCTGGAAGTAGGCTAAAGCCCTGTTTTAAGCGTTGCACACGTCCGCCTTCTTGATCGACAGCAATCAAAATATCAGGACGAATTCGGCGCATGTGGTCGGTGAGGGCGCGAACTTGTGCAGGAGACTCAATATTTCGTCCAAATAAAATCATGCCACCGACTTGCGGTGCTTGTAATAGTGCAATATCTTCTTGAGTAAGTTCTGTGCCTGCGATGTCGAGCATCAATGCGCCAATCATATTGGGTGTCCGTATTTGATTTTTTGGTCAGTGACTGTTTTGGCTCTGAAATGAGAGCGAAACAGGTCGTCGAAAACAATACCCGAATTTTGCAATGATTTGCTACATTTTGTCAGCACAGATTATGATAAAACTACACGACATAAACAGATTAAGTTGTTTAAGATTTTGAATATTCTCAATTCATGTCGAAAAATGACATTGTAATTTTGGTCAAAAACCAAGGAACTAAGAATTATTTATGAAACTTCAAACCATTGCTTGTGCGGTTGCAATTGCAACGGGTGGATTCTTTTTCACCCATGCCATTAATGAAGCCATTGCAGCGACTGAAACTACCGCTGTAACCAAACAAGCTATTGTTCCGTCGCAGGAGCAGGCTTTGGTGTCTCGTCAACTGGCGACCTTGGTTGACCGTCAACATTATCTCAATCAACGTTTAGATGCGAAAACATCGGCGCGTATTCTCGATTTCTATCTGGACAGTTTAGATCCAGACCATTCGCTGTTTCTTGCCTCTGAAGTAGAGAGTTATAAGCGTAAATATGGCTCAAACTTAGGTGCGGCTTTAAAAGCAGGTGACTTAAGTGGACCGTATGCGATTCATGCACAGTATCGTGATCGTTTGACCCAGTTTTATACCTATATGCTGGATGAGCTGAAAAAGCCGCAGAATTTAAAACAAGCCAACGTTTATATCGAAACGGATCGTGAAAAGGCACCGTATTTTGCCAATGAAGCGGCGCAACGTCAGCATTGGAACAAAATGTTGGTTTCGCAGCTGATTAATTTGACCATCAGCAAAGAAGAAGAGTTGGCGAAGCAAAAAGCGCTTAAAGCCAACCCAGAATTGGCCAATGGACAAGATCTCACTAGCTCGGAAGATTTAACCCCGGTACAAACCTTAACCAAGCGTTATATGCGCCAGTTAGAACGTATTTCACGGGTGAAAAGTGATGATGTGTTAGACAAAACACTCAATGCGATGACGCTTACCTATGATCCGCACAGTAACTATTTCCCACCTGTCGATGCAATGGAATTGAACCGCCAGACGACTTTGCAACTTGAAGGGATTGGGGTGTCAATTCGACCTGAACGGGGCAATGAAGACTACACCAAAATCGAAACCATTGTGGAAGGTGGTCCTGCGAGCAAGTCTGGACAGGTGAAGTCGGGCGACCGCATCATTGGTGTGGCGCAAGATGGCGAAAAAATGGTGGATGTGATCGGTTGGCCGAGCAATGAAATTGTGGGCTTAATCCGTGGTAAACGTGGTACCAAAGTTACCATACGGTTACTCGGTTCAGGTGCGCCGATGAGCCAAGCACGTAATGTGACCATTACCCGTGACGTCATTCAAGAAGAAGATGCTGGGGTACGTTCACGTACCGTGAATGTAACGCGTGATGGACAACAATACACCTTTGGTGTGATTGAAATTCCGTCTTTCTATTTGAACTATCGTGCACGTCGTGCGGGCACAGAATATCGCTCTGTATCTGAAGATACCAACAATGCGCTGAAAACTTTAGCGGCCAAGAATGTCTCAGGGATTATTATCGACTTACGTAATAACCCAGGGGGTTCGCTTGAAGAAGTGGCTCGCATGCTTGGACAGGTGATTAAGTCAGGTCCTGTGGTGCAAATTCGAGATGGTAATGGCAATGTGAGCGTTTTCGAAGACGATGACAATGGTGCGCAAACCTATGCGGGTCCATTGGCAGTGATGGTGAATTTAGCATCTGCATCTGCAAGCGAAATTTATTCTGCTGCGATTCAAGACTATGAACGTGGCATTGTGATTGGTAGCACCACCACAGGTAAAGGAACCGCACAAGTTCAGCTCGACAACTTGGCGCATGGTCAAGCGACACTAACGCAACGTAAGTTTTACCGTGTAACGGGTGGCAGTACGCAGAACAAAGGCGTGATTCCAGACGTGAAGCTGGTAGATATTTACAATGAAGAGTTTGGTGAGCGTAAAGCGAAAAATGCGCTTGAATGGGATACGATTCCAACTGCGCCGTTTAAACGTGAAGGCAGTATCACACCGTATGTAAAACGTTTAGGTGAGCTGTCGCAAGCACGCGTTAAAGTCGACCCGCAGTTTAACTATCTTGAACAGCGTAAAGACATCTCGAAAAAGACCGAAGATCAAAAACGTGTGGTTTTAGATATTGATCAACGTAAAGCTGAATTGTTGGCACTGGAAAAACAGACTTTAGACTCGGAAAACAAGCGCCGTCAGATTGCAGGACAAAAGCCTTATGCAAACTGGGAAAGCTATCAAGCTTCTATGGAAGCTTTGGTTGAAGCACGCGCTAAAATGAAAGCGAATCAACGTCCTGCATTGCCTGAAGAGGAAGCATTTGTGACTGAATCTGCAAATGTCTTGTTAGATTATGCCAAGTTGCAAAAAGGCACTGCAAAATAGTTTAATCTCTGACGCAATGTATTAAAAAGCCAGTTTCGACTGGCTTTTTATTTAAATTGTGATGTCCCGTCCTGAAATAAGTTTACACCTTTAAGAGGCTTATTTTATGGAACATGAACGAGAACAAAGAGTTAAACGTACACAAGGTGATTATAGCTTTGCCTTTAAAATGATGGTTGTACATGAAGTAGAAAAAGGGCAAATTACTTATAAACAAGCTCAGGCAAAATATGGTATTCAAGGAAGATCAACTGTGCTGGTATGGTTACGCAAGCACGGACAACAGGACTGGACTTCGAATATGCCGCCTTCTTCTAAACGCCAATTAACACCCCAACAACGAATCCGCCAATTAGAAAAGCAGTTAGCCGCAGAAAAGCTTAAAACTGAATTTATTCAGGATGTGATTTATCACATTGATAAAGAATGTGGGACTGATCTTGGAAAAAAGTATACCGAGCACGTTTCAAAGATTGGCAAAGCCAAAGAGGACTAAGCGTTTCACGTTATTGTCAGTGGTTGGGAATCACCCGACAAGCTTATTATCAAGCAGAAAAACGTGCTCAAATGACTGCACAAGCAACTGAACAAATACTTGAGTTGGTTATGGAATATCGTTGTCTCATGCCAAGTATCGGAACACGTAAGTTGTATTGGCTTATTAAAGGCAAATTGTTGCAGCGTGGTTTAAAGTGTGGACGGGATCAGTTATTTAAAATATTGAAAGAGCATAATTTATTGATTCGCCCCAAGCGTCGCTATACAAAAACTACGGATAGCAAGCATTGGATGAAGAAGCATCCAAATTTATTAAAGGATTATTCAGCAGTGCAAGCCAACGAAGTCTTTGTTAGTGATATTACTTATGTTGAGAGTGCTGAAGGCGTACATTATTTATCATTGGTGACAGATGCTTATACCCGTCAGATTAAAGGTTATAAGTTATCGAATGATATGCGTGCGGAGAATGTTATGCAGGCTCTACATATGGCGATGCAGCATGTGACGGATCGAGCGACTAGGATGATTCATCATTCAGACAGAGGCTCTCAGTATTGCTCTGAGCTATATCAATCGGCATTGCACCATTATGGGATATGTCCTTCCATGACAGATGGATACCTTGCGAAACAGTGTTTCTCATATCAAAATGCATTAGCAGAGCGGATTAATGGAATATTAAAGCAGGAGTTTTTAACTACACGATGTCAAACCATGAAGGAGTTAGATCACTTAATTACGGAATCTATCATGATTTATAATTACTATAGACCACATTTAAGTTTAAATATGAACACCCCGAATCAGATGTATGAGCAAACTAAAACCGAGCTAATTGCTTAACTCGGTTTGAAGTGGAATACTGTCAATCTATTTCAGGACAAGACATGATTCAAAACACAAATGTGGGATTGGCAGGCTGCCAAAGCAATCTGCTAGGTAAAATAAATCTATAAATTCTAATGATATCTCTGTGATTTTTTCTTGACCTGAACCTGTTTGTATAAGATTCTTAATCGGGTAGTAATGCTTTTCGCCTTTGATAAAAAGGATATAAATGAAGAAAAAGAGAAATTAATACGGACATTTTATATGATGCATGTGCATTACGATTTTAGTTTGGTATTAGGTTCAATTGTTGTGGCATTGTTGGCGTGTTTTTTTGCAGTGTCGACCGAACGCTTATTATTTCGTACTTGGCGTAAAAAATTTCAAACAGTGCTCATTTTACTCAGTAGTTTTTTCTTAGGCTGTGCCATTTGGGCCATGCATTTTGTGGGTATGTTGGCTTGTGATTTGCCGACGCATAGTTATTTTGACCCTGCACTGACAATTCTTTCTTTTTTTATTGCTTTTATTGCATCTGTTTTTTCAATTTGGTTGACCACGCGTCAGACCTTACCTTTTTTAAGATTGGTTTTGGGGTCGGTATTGATGGGGCTTGGTATTTCGGGCATGCATTATACTGGCATGATGGGGCTGATTATTGAGGGCTATCAGAGTGTTTACGATCCTTTATTAACAGTTTTTTCTATTTTACTTGCCATTAGTGGCTCGGGTTTAACCTTTTGGCTGATCTTTAAATATAAAAGTGCGGTCAGCAAGAAACTGTTGTACCAATGGTATGTTGCAGGGATGATGGCCTTGACCATCGTGAGTATGCATTATACCGGTATGCTAGCAGTCTCGTTCTATCCAACCCATAGTGACAAGCTGGTGATGCCCCTTGAAGCAGGTCAAAGCATTGTTTTATTTGTTGTTATCTTTATTACCTGTTTGATTTTGGTGGCGGCATTTGTTGTTGCGGTGTTGGAGCAGCGTTTAGAAGAGCGTAATATTCAACTCTCTCTGGCCAATAAAGAGTTGGCAAATCAGGCGGTACAGGACAATTTAACCAAGCTCCCCAATCGATTGTATTTGGCAGAATACGCCCATTTTCTGTTTACAGATCACCGCTTCCGCAATGAAAGCATTGCTTTTCTATATATCGATTTAGATCGCTTTAAAGCTGTGAATGATGTCTTTGGGCACCATGTTGGGGATCAATTATTGGTTCAACTGACCACACGAATTCATCGCCACTTAAGTAAAAATGAAAAAATTCTCAGAATTGGTGGGGACGAGTTTCTAATGGTGCTGGAGCAGGCCACTCCAGAGCAAGCATGCCAAATGGCGGAGCACGTGCTGGAGTTGATTCAAGATAGCTTTTTGATTGCGGGTAAAGAAATCAATGTGTCTGCGAGTATTGGTATTGCGATGTATCCCGAACATGGTAGTAATTTGCAGGATTTACTGATTAATGCCGATGCAGCGATGCTGACCTCAAAATATCAGGGACGAAATACCTATTCTATTTTTAATTACAGTTTTGACCAACAAGAAGCGAAAAGCCAAACTAAGCTGATCAATGACTTATATAAAGCCGTAGAAGAACAACAGTTTGTTTTGTATTACCAGCCTAAATTTACCATCCAAGATCAACGGATATGTGGAGTCGAGGCATTGATTCGCTGGAAGCATCCGACTTTAGGTTTGCTGACCCCCAATATGTTTATTAAAGGTGCGGAAAAAACGGGGCTGATCATCCAAATGGGGTATTGGGCTTTGGAGCAAGCATGTAAACAACTGCAAATCTGGGAACGAGAGAAAATTGAACTGTATCCAATTGCTGTGAATTTATCGGCGGTGCAGTTTGAGCATAAGCATTTATTTAATAATCTTGAGCATCTTTTTGATAAATACAAAGTCAATCCAAATCATTTAATTATTGAAATCACTGAAAGTACGGCCATGCACCATATCGAAGCTAGCATTCGTACCTTACAGCGTTTACGTGAAATGGGGATTCGTTTGGCGATTGATGACTTTGGGACAGGACATTCTAGCTTTTTATATTTAAAAAACCTACCTGTAGATGAGTTGAAGATTGATCGCGGTTTTATTCATGAGCTGACTGTTGGCTCAAAAGATGAAATGATCTTAGAAAGTATTGTTCATCTGGCGATTCGCTTGGGTTTAGTCGTGACGGCAGAAGGTGTTGAAAGTCCTTTGCAAATGGAAATCTTGTCGCGGTTAGGCTGTCAGCAATTACAAGGCTATTTGTTGGGTATGCCTATGGATGTTAAGCGCTTAGAAGAGTTTGAGTACACATCGTCAACTTATTTCAATTAAGCCGTTGATTGAAACGCTTTGGCGTGAGGTGCTTTCTCGCTTCGCTCGATAAAAGACAATAGAAGCTCAAGCGGTATTCGGATACAATTAGCCCAATTTAGAATTTCTTTTATAGGACTTTGTGGTCGTATCGACCATGAGGGCTATGATCAATTGCAGATTTAATTTATGTTTAAAAATGAATTAGCCGCGCAAGTTGCGCAGCGTCGCACCTTTGCGATTATTTCCCACCCCGATGCTGGTAAGACCACCATGACAGAAAAATTGCTGTTGTGGGGACAGGCCATTCAGATTGCAGGTATGGTGAAAAGCCGTAAATCGGACCGTGCAGCCACTTCGGACTGGATGGAAATGGAAAAAGAACGTGGTATTTCGATCACCACCTCTGTCATGCAGTTTCCATTTAAAGACAAGATGATCAACCTGCTGGATACGCCGGGACACGAAGACTTCTCGGAAGATACGTATCGTACCTTAACGGCAGTCGATTCAGCTTTGATGGTAATTGACGGTGCAAAAGGTGTCGAAGATCGTACCGTGAAACTGATGGAAGTGTGTCGTATGCGTGACACACCGATCATTTCATTTGTGAACAAAATGGACCGTGAAATCCGTGAGCCTTTAGAGCTGTTGGATGAAATTGAAAACGTTCTCAAAATCAAATGTGTGCCGATCACCTGGCCGCTTGGTACAGGTCGTGACTTCGCTGGGGTGTTTAACCTGATCGAAGAAAAGTTTTATGTGTATAAAGCAGGTTTTGGTTCAACCATTACCGAAATCGAAGTCCGTGATGGTTATGACTATCCAGACTTACGTGAAAAAGTCGGGGAGTTGGCTTGGGCGGCATTTGAAGAGTCTCTAGAACTGGTGCAAATGGCCAATGAGCCTTTAGACCGCACAGAGTTCCTTGCGGGTCGTCAAACGCCTGTATTGTTTGGTACAGCATTAGGTAACTTTGGTGTAGACCATGTGTTAGATGCATTTAGCAACTATGCGCCTGAACCTAAAGCGCATCCAACAGAAAATCGTTTGGTTGAAGCGACTGAAGAGGGTTTTACTGGCTTTGTCTTTAAAATTCAAGCCAATATGGACCCGAAACACCGTGACCGTATTGCCTTTATGCGTATTTGTTCAGGCAAATATGAAAAAGGTTTGAAAATGAAGCATGTGCGTCTAGATAAAGATGTGCGTATTAGTGATGCTTTGACTTTCTTAGCTGGTGATCGTCAGCATCTAGAAGAAGCATGGCCGGGCGACATTATTGGTTTACATAACCACGGTACGATTCAAATCGGTGATACTTTTACCTCAGGTGAAAAACTACAATTTACGGGTATCCCGCACTTCGCCCCTGAAATGTTCCGCCGTGTACGTTTGAAAGATCCATTGAAATCGAAACAGTTACAAAAAGGCTTAAAAGAACTCTCAGAAGAAGGTGCAACACAGGTCTTCATGCCGCAAAATAGCAATGACTTGATTGTCGGTGCGGTAGGTGTACTTCAGTTTGAAGTGGTGGCATACCGTTTGAAAGAAGAGTACAAAGTCGACTGCGTCTACGAGCCTGTGAGCATTAACACTGTGCGCTGGGTGTCCTGTGATGATGACAAAAAATTTAATGAATTTAAGAAAAAAGCACATGACCAATTATCGGTAGATGGTGGTGGTCACTTGACCTACTTGGCACCGAGTCGTGTGAACTTACAACTGATGCAAGAGCGCTATCCAGACATCGTGTTCCGCAATACCCGCGAACACTAATCGGGATTTTAAAAAATAAAACAGCTTCTTCGTGAAGCTGTTTTATTATGCAAGATACTTTAATTTCATGGAAGACGCATGTTGCAGAAACAGGCTATTTATACAATATTGGTGAGTTTGACTGTCTTATTGACAGCATGTGACTCCTCTAAACAATCTGAAACAGACACAGATGCCAAAAGCTCGGTATTTAAAACAGAGCAGGCTGAAGTGTTACCGTATTTAAATATTCAGCAACAAGTGGCTGATATTGCACAGCCATTTTGTGAAACCAAGAATTGTATTGAATTAGATCTGCAAAGTTTAACAACGGCAGATCTGTGGTTAAACCAATGGATTGCCAAAAGTCAGGCCCGCGTGATTCAAGATCAAATTGGCTTAAAACAAGACATGAGCTTACAGCAAGCTATTAATGCCTATGTGAAAAAGTCGGATACATGGCAAGCCGAATTCAAGGGTAACAAGGCTTATAGCTTGGCGATGTATACGCGTATACCGTATCAGCGCAATCAGTTTGTGCTCATGCAAATTGGGGTTGATACCAATCAAGAGAATGTAAATGTTAAGGAACGTTATTATTTCTTTGTTGCGGATCGTAAAAATCAAAAAGCGGTGGCATTATTAGATTTAATTCACCCGAAACAGCAACTGGCGATGAATGTGTTGGTGCAAAAAGCGTATCAAGACTGGTTGAAGAAACAAGAACCCGAAGCGCGAAAATCTGCACCTGCGAAGTTGTACTGGGGGCAAGCAGATTGGTTCTTTGACCAAGAGGGCATCGGTTTACACTATCGGACTCATGAGATTGTAAAAGATGGGACTCAGCTTGATATTTATTTGACGAAAGCACAAACTCAACAGGTATTAAAAGCCGATGTCTATACCCAGTTGTTTTAGTGTACTGGCCAAAGCAAGAGCTGGCTTCAAAAGGTAATAGGTTATATATGTTAAAAAGCAAAACAATATTTACAATCAGCGTACTTGCAGCTGCCATCAGTTTGACGGCCTGCCAACCAAAAGATAAAGAGCCTCAAACTCCTGCAACGCAAACCACAGCGGCTTCAGAGGTAGACACCACTTTAAAACTGGTCGGTGACACAGAAAAATTACAATTCGAATTACCTGAATGTGATGGTAATGCTTGCCCAGAATTAAACATTGATCGTTTGCAAAGTAATCAAGCGTTTATTGATGATTTTATTGATCAACAAATTGTGAAAGATTTATCGCAGATTATTGATATTTCGCCTATGCATAGCAGTTCTGCTACCGAGGCATCAAGTGCTGTGGCGGCAAGTTCTGAACCTGCGGTAGTGGGCCAAGTCCTCACCCCTAAACTGAAACTAGAGAAACAAGTTCAACCTTATTTAGCTGCTTTTCTGGGTTTAGATCAAGAGTTGAAAGCCTTAAGTTCTAACCATCAAATTAGTTTGATGATTAAGCCGAAAATTCTAAATGCCAAAGATCCTTTGGCTACGGTGGTGTTGAACACCAGCAGCTACTTAGGCGGTGCACATGGTTCATCGTCGCAGCATTATTATAATTTTGACTTGAAGCAGCAAAAGCTGGTGAGTCTGGATGATCTATTGTTGCCGAATCAGAAGGCGGCGTTAAATAGAGTAGCGCATGAAGCCTTTCGTGCTTGGGTTGTAGACTCTAAGTTAGCGACCAATGTCGATGAATATGAGCAAGCGTGGAAGTTTAGCTTGAGTAACAATTATTACTTGGGCACTGAAGGTCTGATTTTACAATATGGCGAGTATGAAATTGGTCCTTATGTGGTGGGTTTACCACGCTTAACTATCGGCTATGATCAACTCCAGAAAATTTTAAAGCCTGAGTATTTGCCAAAAGCCAAACAGAGCGTACAGGCTGCTTCAGAAGCCAAGAGCTAATCAAGTATGAGCTTGCCTCTGTTCGACACCCATACTCATTTTGATGTTGCCGATTTTGATACTGATCGTCAACATTTGGCTGAGCAAGCAAAACGTGTTGGGGTAGAGGCACTGGTCCTTATTGGTTTTCTTGAATCGCGATTTGATGCGCTGATTCAGACCCATCAGCAATTAAAAAGCTGGAAGAATGTTCCATGCTCTTATCTTGCCCCTGGTTTACATCCGTTTTATATCGAACAGCATCAGACTGAACACTTACAGCATTTAGAGCAGGTTTTGCAGCAGCAGGACTGCGTAGCTGTGGGTGAAATTGGTTTAGATACTTTTTTAAAACAACACAAACAATCCGAACTTTTTGCCAAGCAGCAATCTTATTTTTCTGCACAACTGGAACTTGCTCAGCAATATCAAAAACCTGTGTTATTACATATTCGCAAAGCACATGCAGAAAGCATTGCCCTTTTAAAAGCCCAAAAATTTAAATTCGGTGGTATCGCTCATGCCTTTAGTGGCGGGGTGGAAGAAGCCAAGGCCTTGGTCAAACTCGGTTTTAAAATTGGGGTTACAGGGCAAATCACCAATCCAAACGCCAAAAAATTGCATCAAGTGGTGCAAGCACTTGGTAGTGAATATTTGGTGATTGAAACGGACTGTCCAGATATGACGCCGTTGTGTTGTCAAACATCGACCGAGCATCGCACCCGCAATACACCGGTGAATTTACCTTATGTTTTGGAGAGTCTCGCACAGACACTGGATCAGTCTGAGCGGTCGTTAGCAACTCAACTCTGGCAGAACTCATTGGCTGCATTGAATTTAAAATTTTAGAAGAATAAGCCAATAATCTCGATAAAATAAGATAACCAAAAGGGAACACACTCTTTCCTAAACAGGCTTACATTAAAGAAAGAACATCATAATAAATAAATTCGCCAATACTAGAGGGCAACCGAATGGCCAGATATAGCAAAATCAATAGTTTCAATGCATTACAAACATTCATGGTGGGTGAAAAATCCTATCAAATTTTTAACCTCCCTCAAGCCGCCCAAACATTGGGTAATATTGATCAATTACCCAAGTCTTTAAAGGTCTTACTCGAAAATTTACTCCGTTTTGAAGATCACAAAAGTGTAAAAGTAGAGCATATTCAAGCCCTAGTCGATTGGCAAAAAACCAGAAGCTCTGATCAGGAAATTCAATATCGGCCAGCACGCGTACTGATGCAGGATTTCACAGGGGTTCCCGCCGTGGTTGACTTGGCTGCCATGCGTGCCGCAATGGCACAAGCGGGTGGTGATCCGAATTTGATTAATCCCTTGTCCCCTGTCGATTTGGTGATCGACCATTCCGTAATGGTCGATCATTTTGCGGATAAAGATGCCTTTGCTGAAAATGTCGAAATTGAAATGCAACGCAATGGTGAGCGTTATCAATTCCTACGCTGGGGACAATCGGCCTTTAATAACTTTAGCGTTGTCCCGCCGGGTACTGGGATTTGCCACCAAGTCAATTTAGAGTATCTGGCTCAAGCGGTATGGCTAGGGGAGGATGAGGGACAAACTTTTGCGTTCCCTGATACCTTGGTGGGAACAGATTCACATACCACCATGATCAATGGCTTAGGCGTGCTCGGTTGGGGTGTTGGCGGGATTGAAGCTGAAGCGGCGATGCTCGGGCAGCCTGTATCCATGTTAATTCCTGAAGTCATCGGTTTCAAACTCACAGGGAAATTGAATGAAGGCATTACTGCAACAGATTTGGTTTTAACCATCACACAAATGCTACGCCAAAAAGGCGTGGTTGGTAAATTTGTCGAATTTTATGGCGATGGTTTGGCCGACTTGCCTTTGGCTGACCGCGCCACTATTGCCAATATGGCCCCTGAATATGGTGCAACCTGTGGTTTCTTCCCGATTGATGATGTGACCTTGGCTTATTTAGCGTTGACAGGTCGTGAGCAACAACGGATTGATTTGGTTGAAGCGTATAGTAAAGCGCAGGGCTTATGGCGAAATGCAGGTGATGAACCCGTTTTTACCGATACTTTGAGCTTGGACATGAGTACAGTGCAGGCCAGTTTGGCAGGCCCTAAACGTCCGCAAGATCGTGTCTTGCTGTCAGATGTACCTAAAACTTTTCATGATTTGATGGAACTAAATCTCAAGCCAGCCAAAGAAGCCAAAGAGCGTTTAGAAAATGAAGGCGGTGGCACAGCTGTTGAAGCTAAAAAAGCCAATCTGCCGCATGAGGAGTCATCTTGCACCATTGATGGAAAATCTTACCCATTGAACCATGGTGATGTGGTCATTTCAGCCATCACCTCATGTACCAATACCTCAAACCCAAGTGTCATGTTAGCCGCAGGGCTCCTCGCTAAAAAAGCCATTGAAAAAGGTCTACAGCGTAAACCGTGGGTGAAAAGTTCGCTTGCACCTGGTTCTAAAGTAGTGACCGATTATTTGGCTGCGGCTGGTTTAACACCGTATTTGGATGAGTTGGGTTATAACTTGGTCGGCTATGGCTGTACCACGTGTATCGGGAATTCTGGACCGCTGCCTGAACCGATTGAAGAAGCCATTCAGTGCCATGATCTCAATGTCGCTTCAGTGCTTTCAGGCAACCGTAACTTTGAAGGGCGTGTACATCCTCTGGTGAAAACCAACTGGTTGGCTTCGCCTCCTTTGGTGGTGGCTTATGGTTTGACAGGCAATATCCGTACCGATCTGACCACGCAACCGATCGGCCTCGGCAAAGATGGGCAAGCAGTCTACTTGAAGGATATTTGGCCGAGTCAGGCTGAAATTGATCATGCGCTACAGAGCGTAAATACCGCGATGTTCCATAAAGAATATGCCGCAGTATTTGATGGTGATGCAGCATGGCAGGCGATTCAGATTCCTCAAAGTCAGACCTATGCTTGGCAAGAGAATTCAACCTATATTCGTCATCCACCATTTTTTGAAGAGATAGGTCAGCCACCGAAACCGATTACCAATATTGAACAGGCACGTATTTTGGCTGTGCTTGGAGACTCGGTCACCACCGATCATATTTCCCCTGCGGGTAATATCAAGAAAGACAGCCCCGCAGGACGCTATTTGCAACAGCAAGGGGTTGAACCCAAAGACTTCAACTCTTATGGGTCTCGACGTGGGAACCATGAAGTGATGATGCGAGGCACTTTTGCCAATATCCGCATTAAGAATGAAATGCTCGGTGGTGAAGAAGGTGGAAACACGATCTATATTCCAACAGGAGAAACCTTGCCGATTTATGATGCTTCTATGCTTTATCAGCAGCAACATACGCCATTAATCATTATTGCTGGGAAAGAGTATGGCACAGGCTCATCACGTGACTGGGCTGCCAAAGGTACGAACTTATTGGGCGTTAAAGCGGTGATTGCCGAAAGTTTTGAACGAATTCACCGTTCGAATTTGGTTGGTATGGGTGTATTGCCATTGCAATTTGTCGATGGACAAACGCGCCAATCCTTAAATTTGACAGGTCGTGAAGTACTTTCGATTCATGGACTGTCGGATGATATCCAGCCGCATCAAACTTTGGATATTCAGGTGCTTCGAGAAGATGGCAGCCAAGACCAATTTACAGTGTTGTGCCGTATTGATACCTTGAATGAGGTGGAATACTTTAAAGCTGGCGGCATTTTGCATTATGTACTGCGTAATTTGATTGCAGCCTAATCCCAATGGAATAAAGCCCTGTCAGTAGTAGGGCTTTATTGTTTGTAGCTATGAAATCTTTCAGCCTACATTCAATCCAAGGTCGTATTCAGGTAAAATGAACACGATTTTACCGATATAGATGTACGCATGACTGATCTGCAACATGATGAATATGACCGCCGTTTTGCTGGTGTAGCCAAAATTTATGGAGACGAGGCCTTTTCATATTATGAAAAAAGTCATGTGATGGTGATCGGAATTGGTGGTGTAGGTTCGTGGGCAGTCGAGGCTTTAGCGCGTACAGGCGTTGGAGAATTAACACTGGTTGATATGGACTCGATTGCGGCTTCCAATATTAACCGTCAATTGCCAGCCATGAGCTCAACCTTGGGACATGAAAAAATTGAAGTGATGGCCGAGCGTTGTCGATCCATCAATCCACGGATCAAAATCAATTTGATCGATGACTATTTGACCCCAGAAAATGTCAAAGAAATTTTAGAACATCGACCAGATTTAATTTTAGATTGTATTGATGACGTCAAAGCTAAATTAGCACTGATGTTGCACTGTCGTTTTAATAAAATTCCATTGATTGTTTCAGGGGGAGCGGGTGGTAAGCTCGACCCATTGAAAATCCGAGTGGCTGATCTGTCTAAAACCGAACAAGATCCCATGTTGGCGAAGCTTCGAACCCAGTTGCGTGGCATGGGGATTTGTAAAAAACCAAAAGAAAAGTTTGGCATTAGCTGTGTCTATTCGATTGATAATCCATTTTCCAGTGCAGATGTATGTCCAAGTGCAGGCCTACGCTGTGGTGGCTATGGTTCTGCGGTGGTGGTGACTTCAAGCTTTGCGATGGTGGCAGTCGCGGAAGTGCTGAAAAAATTAGATGGAATCAAAGCGAAACAATAAGACTGTTTTAGGTTTAATTGGACTGTATAAATCGATATATTTATATAGTCCGTAGATCATAAAAATATTGAAATCAATAGAAAAAAGAGAAAAGAAAATGAGCTTTTTAAAAAAATTATGGGGTTCTCAAAAACAAAAAACGCCTGTGAATGAAAATGCATATACTACATTTTGGCAATGGTTTCAGCAGCATCAGCAGCATTTTCACCACATTGTGGATCAAGGCAGTAAAACTGAAATCGAGCGCGATTTCTTTGATCGATTGACGCCTGAATTGGAAAAAGTCCATAGCGGCATCTTTTTTCTAACGGGCATGTTAGCCCCACAAACAGCTGAATTAATTCTTACCCCCGATGGCATCATTCCAAATATTGTTTTTGTGGAAGAGCTGATTGCGGCTGCACCTGAGATTGCAGGATGGAAGTTCACGGCGCTTAAACCTGAAAGTGATATTCATCAAGTCGGGATTAATATGCATGGCTATGAGTTTAGTCAGGAGACTTTATCTTTTTATTTTAACCAGCAAGCTGAATATCCCGATGAGATTGATCTGGTCGTGGTACATGATGAATATAACTCAGCTGAAAACGATGCATTTTTACAGGCTGTACATATTTTCCTCGATAATTATTTGGGCGAGTATGATGCGGTCACCAAATTGGACAATGTTTCTGTCCAGTCTAAACAATATGCCGAAAAAGAATTGCTACCGATTAACTTGCTCAAAAACATTTTAATTTTAAAAAGCAGTGAAATTTCAAGATTAGACAAAATTACACGCTCAAATACGGATGCCGATGAATTTGTCAGTTTGGAGGGAGAAACCAATGAGGGTTTACCTTTGCTGGCGACTTTAAATCGTACTCTTTTAACATGGGATCAAAAAGCCTCACATCCATGGATGATGCTGATTGAAATCTCCTATGATGGTCAGTATTCAAATGGCATACCTGCATCTACAGATTATGAGCTATTGAATTTGATTGAAGACGAATTATTACAAGAACTGAAAGATGTGGATGGCTATTTAAATATAGGCCGTGAAACGGGTAATCACTTAAGAACCATATATTTTGCGTGTAAAGAGTTTAGAAAACCATCAAAAGTCATTGATCAAGCGATTGAAAAATATAAAGACAATTTTGAAATAGAGGTCAGTCTGTTTAAAGACAAATACTGGCATGCTCTGAGTAAATTTACCGGTTAAGCTCTTATATAAAAGACGAGTTCGCCTGAAGCACTTTTAAAATATAACGGGATAAAGTAACTCAATGACTGATCTTTCAGGGCATTCCAAACTTGATGTTAAAATAGTGGCTTTAGGGATCATTTTGAGTTGCGGTGTTGTATATGCTATTTATTCAACCGTTCGTCATTTTTATGTTTTAAATCAGGTCAATGAAGCCAAAGAAATGATGAGTGATATACAGTCATTATTGGTTTGGTCAATGCATCAATATCATGATGATGTGGTTAAGGCTTGTCATTTTAAAAATATACAACAAGTTACTCAGTCCGCAGAGTTCCAAAATATGAATCGTATTTTAAAATTACAAGATCAAATTCGTCAGCAAACTCAATTTTTTGAACGGATCAAAGTAAATGCCACACCTGATTTACACAGTTGCATTACCACAACCTATTTTAGAAAAGTGCCAATTGTCAGTGAGTATCTTTCAGGGAAATATATTTCTTATCATTATGATTTTAAAACCAAAAAAATTAAATGTTTGACCAATATCCAAAAGCGTGCTTTAGTGAAAGCTTGCACTCGGCTATAACGGTGAAACATAAAAAGCGAAGCAGATGCTTCGCTTTTTTCGTTTAGATCAAGGTTCTAAATTACTGGACTAGAGTGTGTTCTTTTAAATAATCTTCGGTGCGTTGCATTGCATCTTTAATGTTGATAATCGCATTTTCAACATCTGCAAAAGTCTTAGCATTACCACCGCTTAAAGCTTGACGCCATTTTCGCGCACCTGGCAAGTTTTGAAATAAGCCCAGAATATGACGGGTTAAAATCGACAAGGGTGCACCTTCAGCCATACGCTGAGAAATATAAGGCAGCATTTGTTCCATAATCTCAAAACGATCTGGCACATCCAGTTGCCAAAGTTGACCTAATTCTGCCAGTAAATACGGGTTGTGATAGGCTTCACGACCAATCATTACTCCATCCACATGCTGTAAATGTTGTTCTGTTTCGGTAAAGGTTTTAATCCCGCCGTTAATTTCAATCAGCAGCTCTGGACGTTCTTGTTTCAGACGATACACATCTTCATAACGTAGCGGTGGAACTTCACGGTTCTCTTTTGGCGATAAGCCCTGAAGTAGAGCAATACGGGCATGCACAATAAAATTATTACAGCCCGTTTTTGCCACGGTATCAACAAAATGCAGCATTTCTTCATAAGAATGCATGTCATCAATGCCGATACGGTGTTTTACCGTCACAGGAATGTCGACGGCTTGACGCATTGCCGCAATACATTCCGCCACCAAATCTGGCTCTGCCATTAAACAGGCGCCAATTTTATTGTTCTGTACGCGGTCACTTGGGCAGCCGACATTTAAATTAATTTCATCGTAGCCCCAGTCCTGCGTCATTTTACTACAGGTAGCAAGGTCTTTTGGATTTGAGCCACCCAGTTGCAATACAATCGGATGTTCTTCATGGTTAAAGTCGAGATGACGTTTGGCATCGCCAAATAAAATGGCGCCTGTGGTCACCATTTCGGTATAAAGGATGACATTCGGGTTAAATAAGCGGGCAAAGAAACGATAATCTTTGGTCGTCCAATCCATCATCGGGGCTACGCTGATTCTCGGAGATTGAGTGTTTTCAATGTTTTTGTTAATAGTCATTAAAAATCATACCTTTAATCTATATTCTGCAACCTGCGAGAATTTGTTTGAACCTGTGTTTAGGTGGGTGAATCCGTTTGCATTTACACCAAATTTTACACCATAATAGAAAAAATAGCTTTTGGTGTAAATTATGGGTTCAATTACAGCAAGGAAAGGTGCAGATGGTAAAGTTAACTATCGTGCTGCGATTCGAATCACTCGAAAGGGCTTTCCTGCTTTTTCTGAAAGTAAAACATTTCACTCAAAGAAATTAGCTGAAAACTGGATTAAGAAAAGAGAAGTCGAAATTCAAGAAAATCCTGATATTTTGCTTGGCAAAGAAAAGTTGATTGATCTGACCTTATCAGATGCCATAGATAAATATTTGGATGAAGTCGGGAGCGAGTACGGAAGGACGAAACGCTATTCTCTGCTCTTAATTAAGAAGCTACCAATTGCGCGCAATATTATCACAAAAATAAAATCAGTACATTTGGCCGAGCATGTGGCTTTAAGGAAGGGTGGAATTCCGTACCTCGATCTTGAACCTATTGCAACTAGTACACTGCAACATGAGCTTTTACATATCAGAGGTGTTCTTTCTCATGCTGCTGTTATGTGGGAAATGGATATTGATTTAAATAGCTTTGATAAGGCTACTGCTCAGTTAAGAAAAACACGTCAAATATCCTCCAGTCAAAAAAGAGACCGACTGCCTTCGAGAGATGAATTGATTGCATTGACGAAGTATTTTGCAGAACGATGGAAGCTAAATCGTTATGGCTCTAAATACCCAATGCATTTGATTATGTGGTTTGCAATTTTCTCATGCAGACGTGAAGCTGAATTAACACGATTGTATCTTCGAGATTATGACCCACATCATTCAACGTGGAAAGTGCATGATTTAAAGAATCCTAATGGTTCTAAAGGTAATCATAAGTCATTTGATGTACTTGATCCTTGTAAGGTGCTGATCAAAAGACTGAAACATTCAGAAGTTCGAGAACGGATGCTAAAGCTTGGACATAATGAAAATTTGTTATTGCCTTTGAATCCCAAAAGTTTGGGTAAAGAGTTTAGAGAAGCTTGTAAAATTTTGGGGATTGAAGATTTACGATTTCATGACTTGAGACATGAAGGCTGTACTCGATTAGCTGAACAGAGTTTTACTATTCCTGAAATTCAGAAAGTAAGTTTGCACGATTCTTGGGGGAGTTTACAGCGTTATGTATCAGTGAAAGCGAGAAGAAATATATTACAGTTGGAGGAGGTGCTACGCCTCATCGATGAAACGTAGCAAAATCTTTGGATGCCTCTGAATATTGCTTATCCAAGACAGCAGCAAGATCCTTAATGTGTACCAAAAATGGAGCACGTTTACTTTTATCTATTTTGAATACTGAGAAAGGGAATTGTTGATTATTCGCTTTTCTCAGTGCTTCGGCTTTGCTGAGGTGGGGATAATAGTCAGAAACTACTGTCATTAGTTCAACGGTCATAGAACGATACTTTATAAAAAGTAGTTCGGTAGTATTAATTTGAAAGCAACTCATGAAGTGGGTATTCCATACATAAAACTTTTTTAATTTGAATGGGTCACCTTTGAAGTAAGGCTGACCATCCCTATGTCTTAATCTTATTTTTTTGATGTAGGTCTTTATGTAATACTAATAATTAGAAATAATATTTTACTAGAGTTGTGGTATAACATATTGAAAACTATTACTTAGATTCAAAAATGAAAAATTGCACACTTCTTGATTTTGAGCAATTGAAGGACGAAATTCTGAATTGCTTTTTGGATCATGCTGGACGTTTTTTAAGAGAACATAAAATAATAAGCGATCCTGACCCAAAGACTGAGTTTGAAGCGTCAGAACGCAAATTGTTGGTTGAACTGATGGTAGAGCATAGCCAAATGCAGTTCTTTGGTGAAACGTATTCGGTACAGGACTTGCTGAATTTGCTTGGTCAAATTAATACGGTAATAGAGGGGATTCGTGATTATAGGCAGCAGCAGATTAATGAGAAATATTCTGAAATATTAAATAAATATATTGAGTTGGTTGTTGATGAAGGCGGGAGAGTCTACACCTATAACCCGAGTTTGAAGCGTAGAATCAATGGGATTTTGAATATAAGAAAACGATATGCGCCGCTGTTGCATAAAAAGCTTGAAATATTCTATTCAGAATTAACTGGTTATGCTCAAAAAAATGGCAGATTTAAAAATGCTTCGCAGGCAGTACAACTGATTTTACCCACGCTGCAAATCAAGTTTAGAGAGTTTGATTTGCAATGGGTTCAAAGCAGATTAGAGACAAATAAACAGAAAATTTTAGATTTAACAGAAGCCAGAAAAAATAACGAAAATAAAGACATCTGTGAAGATGATGATTTTGGTGTGTCATTTAAAATTCAGGATAGAACCTATCTAAACCAGATCAGGGAATTACAGAATGAAAATAAAAAATGGGAACAGTTTCTACAGCATCCAGAGCGGTATTTTCCACAGCAAAAGCAACTCCCATTTAATACAGCATATTGCGATGAAGTGCTGGTCAATCACTTAAGGCGTCGTCCTGATTTATTGAAAGAGATTATCCAAGTTCAATTATGAATATCATTGAGGTGATGAGGGGGGGCTCGTTCTTAGGCAGCAAGTGGATGAGGTGTGCTATTGCTGCTTGCTCCTAGAAATGAGTAACTGTTAGCTCAGGTTTGAGCTGGTACAACTTCATCGTCATTTTGTACGGTATTGCCATATTGATGATGCTGATCAAACCCTAAAGCATAATTGGTATTTGGTTGATTTTTGATTGTTAAAAATTGCTTTTGTTTTGCGCATTCATTTCTCAATTGAGTTTCAATTTCGCTAAGTGCTTCGGGTGCAAGAGTTTGGTTAATGCTTTGTTGATCTGCTTCGTTAATCTCGCCTAAAAAAGCTTTAATTTTCTCTAATTCAATGGTTTGATTTGTAGCCAATTGAATTAGGTATTCCTCAAATTCTTTTGCAGATTTGCTCATGTTTTCGTGGATGATATTTTTTTGGTGCACGAGTTCTTTTTCGAGTTCTGTAATTTTTTCATCCTTTAATTTCAATTCTTGCTTTAAATTAGAATCATGATTTGAATTCTGTTCTTTTTTGAGTCTTGATATTATTTTATCTTTTTCACTTAATTTAAAATTATGTGCATCAATTAAAAATTCTAAGCAGTTATCTAGACTTTTAAATTTACAATTTTTTTTAATTTTCTCAAGTTGTTTTAATATATTTTCGTCCATTGTTATTTGTTTGGTGATACGGTTGGCTTTCTTTTTCTCAGAGTGGTATTTAAATAAAAGGAATTTCTTTTTTAAAATTGAAAAATGTTCATCATTAGTTTCAATAATAAAATTTGTTGTCTCACATATGAGGGGGTTTGTAAATTTTTCGTTTATGTGGGATGTCCTAGCCGGGTTTTGTAGAGAATCTGATATTAAATTCTCATGTGATCTAGGTTGGGGGTGATTTGTAGATATGTAAACAATCTTTTGGCCAGGTTTATCAAGCTTAGTTAATAGACTTTCCTTCATGTAGCTCTCTTGATCCAAGAAATCTTTTTTTAAGTCCGTGTCAGTCGATAACCATTTATCTAAGGTTAAATGTGGTCGTGCCATTTTACAATTCATAAATATTTACTTAACATTTATATATCAGTAATTAAATATTAAGTAAATATTAATTATACATTAACTGTTAAAAAACAAATTTCAATTATCATTTCATGCCTATCATTATTGCTGTAAAATACATATACCCAAAGGAGAACTTGGTGTGTGGGGATTTTTAGCATGAGTATCCACGATTCTGAACAGCGCTTTTTGGCGCTATTTATGGCTTTCTATCAAAGGGTGGAGGGGCAAATTTCAGCCTATGCTTTTTGGGCATTAATCACGTTTATCAGAAATTTTGGAGTCGGAAGTACATCATTGCCACTCGGTGAATTATCAAAAGTGATCGGCATACAGGTTAAAAAATTACGGGGTGTATTGAATGAGTTGGAACAACAGGGAATATTAAAAATAGATTTTCCTGAAACTGGAAAAAGGTCTAGAGTTCGTCATTTACAACTTAATCTTACTTATATAAGGCTTGATTCAGCCACGTCTATTGAATGGTTAGAAAATAGTAATAAGCGTATGGTTAGGCAGATCCCTTTATTAAAATTAATTCAGACTTTATTTATAAAGAGTGATGGCATAAGTATTAGCAATTCACCTAAAAAAATAGAGATCGACTGCTATCTTGATTATCGAAGTTATCTTGTTTTATTACGGTTGCTTTACGGTGCAGACTCGTTTGGGATTGTTATAGGGTGTGGAATTGGTGAAATTGAGCGAGCCACGGGTTTAAGCAAACAATCTATTTATCGCGCTATACAGCAGCTTAAGAAAAACGGATTTATCCGCTGCCAAGCGGATGGCGCAATTCGAAATAGTTTTATTCAAACAGAGTCTCCAATATATGCTTTAAACCTTTCGCATAGGTTTTGGGGGGATGCTGCGATCTACGGCAAATTTTATATTTTGAAGTACCCCCAGCCACATGTTTTTGAAGTTCAGAAAGTGGCCTCTATTTTTACTATGCTGAATCCAAAGAGCGACTTGTTGTCAAACACTAAAAGTGAAGATTCAGATGTTGGCTTGAAGGTGTTGAATTGCAAAAACTATTATTTGTTACATGATCCTTTGTGCTGGATGAAACCGTTTATTCTTCGGTCTCGTGATGCTGTAGGTTATGCAAATTATGTTGTGTTACAACAGCAGGAAATAATGAAGTTATATGATCATTATGTCGAGCTAAAGCGGTTACATCCAGAGAACCCATTATCAGCGACGTTTTATTTAAAGCCGCATGAAAATATTTTGAAGGATGAGGCGGTTTTGGGTCATTTAGCATCTATCCAGCATACTAAACTCAGCGGGATGAACAACCGCTTAGGTCTTTTTCAAAGCATGCTTGAGCAGTGGTGCTGCCAGATATACAGTCGGAATAAATCGCTTTTTAAATTGCTGAAAGAAGCTAACCCAGTAGTAATCGATAATGAAAGCTTTGAGCGTTTAGGGTGCACAGACTTTATCTATCCGTATTCATTGCAAGCGACTCAAATCAAAACAATCAAAGAGGATATGACGCTAAAAAATGAGTCTGATAAAATTGAATCAATGATCACCTTCAAGTTAAATGCTGAGCAGTCCAGAATTCATCAGTTTTTAATGGCCCTTATGGATCTAATTGCATATAACCAAATTTATTTTTTTCAGCAATGTATGCGGAAACATTCTGATATTGACCAAAAGCTCAGTGCAACTAAAAGTAGTTTGGGAAGGGTGTTGGTAAATGCAACTGAAATAGTGACGCCTTTTAGGATTTTACCTCGGTCATTTATACAGAATACATACAGCTGTTGCTTTGTCCCTGATCAGCATGCGGAAGCTAACAGGTATTTCTTAAGTGAATTGGCGTTTCAAGAACCCTTTCAGGATGGAACTCGCTTTGATTTTCCTACACAGCAAATAACAGAAACTTCACCAACACTGGCAGAACTTAAAAATTACGGACTGCTGTATCAACACTGTTTGTCATTATTCGAATAGTTTTTTGCGCTAAGTTTTTTTGAAAAAACCATTTTTCTGACCTAACTATCGTAACGTTAAACATATAAAAAGCCGAGCTTATCCGAAGGTTTGGAAATCGTGCTGATCGGCTGGGCTATCATTATTGCTTTTGCGCTAAGACGGTTTTATATATTATTAATATATAGAGATTAATACTAATAATAGATTAATGACTATACATCATAGAACTATAAATATTAAATATACCAATACAATTACTCATACAGATAACAAGAACCACGAGACATGTCATACAGATCTGAATACATATCCCAATATGGATGATGCTATGGATCAATAGTTCATGCAGGATGAGAGCACTATTCGATATATGCGGATAGTGGATGACTTGTCCTTACTTGAGATAAGGACTCCATTTAAAAAAATAAGTCGATTGCTTAACTATGACGTGAATCATAGTTAAGGAAGTTCAACGTGTTTCCATTAGATCTGGATCATCAAGCAGGGGTGATGTATACCATTCATCGCTTTGTAGATGTATGTCTTAATTTTGATATTTCAGACGAAGCATTCATTTTTAACTTAGAACGCTTGTATTGCGCATTTGAAGCGTTTAAACAAGAAGGGCTTGAGTATGCAGCATCAATTCGGGCCTTTATTGCAGTCACTGAATACGTCAATAGTCAGCGTGGCATGCTCAGCTTTGCTGAATATCTGACAGGGCTTTCAATAGGGGAAATTAAGGCATTAAGACGAATCCTGCATGCGCATCGAGGGCTGATACGTGATGAGATCAAAAGCTTTGCGAGACGGAAAGAATTGAATCGAGTGGCATTACTTGAGGAGTTCGAAGGCGCAATCAAGGGGTATTATTCGGTTCTAGTGATCAGAGTGGATTTGAGCTATAGCAAGGACAGCATGAGTGAAATTACAGTAAATGACTTCTATCAGCATATTGGAAAACTGCGTGATTTGATCACTGATAAGAATGGATATTTTGATGCACTTTTGACCTATGCGATCGCACTGGAGCAGGGTATAACCAAAGGCTTTCATGCTCATTTAACATTGGTGATTAATAGATCGAAGCATCAGAGTGATTATAAAATTGCTGAGGGAGTGATCGATAAGTGGAAGGAAATCACATTCGATAAGGGTTTTGGGCGGAACATCAACACGACAGCGAATAAAGACAACTACGAGAAGCAAGGTCGTTTAGGTATTGGAGATATTCGTCGAACGACACCCGAACAAGGCAACAATGCTTTGGGTGCAGTTGCTTATCTCAGTGACCCTGATAAATACGAGCAGACGTTATTGGTTAAACCACGAGGGCGTAAAACGTTTTATAAGGGGGATTATCAGCATCATGGTCGCCCAATACCTGATACAGAAGAAAATAGAAGAATCAAAGAATGGGATGCGCAGACCGCTTTAGCAAAGCTGGAAGAGGAGATTTGGTTTAAAAAATTATGAATGTGCCAGTTCTATGAAATCAATTCATTCATAGGACAACACATGAGCCATTCAGAGTTAGAGTTTGTTACAGCACCCCGATTAGAACAAGACGTTTTAGAGCATTACCAAACGATTCGCTTTGCTCCAATTCCAGAAGGTACTGATTACGATGCTCATCAAAAAAATATAGATCAGGAGTTCAAGCGGAAACTGTCTGGTTATTTTTCAGCATGGCGCAGAATGATGGCCGTTGGCATTCATGAGCATTTGTCTTTTTCCTTTTGGGCAGACAAGTTCTTTCAGGCTTACTGCAGTGTATTACAGGAAGAGCAGATTCGGTTCTTTGAGGTCACGGCGCAAAGAAACGCTGGTTTTTATATCGATAAGATCGTAAAGCGGCTGAGAGTGCTGTTTGAAAGCACCAGCTTAACTGAAGAAATGCATAAGCTGAATGAGCGCTACGAAAAGCGGATTGAAAAGTTGAGAGAATCCTATCGTAATACAAGCCAGATCTATCCTGATACAGCGGATTTAAAACTGGAACTAAGTCTAAATGAGGGTGGAAATGAAATTATCGATTTGCGACAGTTAGAGCGATTTTTATCAAATTTCCAAAAAAGTCTAGCGGCTGAGTATTGGTATAGAACACAAGCGATTTACCGCTTTTATCAAATTGTACGGGATGATGTTCAGCAGCGTTATGTGATCCACTTTTATGTGAGCTTTAACCGATCACTCTATTCTGGTCCACTTGGATATTGTCAGGATATCAGAGAGCACTGGATGAGGGTTACTGGATATCTGGGCACATGCGTTTATCCAGAAATGCATCATCAGCTTTCCGATACTGATGCACAAAAAGCGCTGAGGATTGATCGGATTATGCAAGAAGAAGCGGGCTGTCCTTTGGGTGCATTAAATGAAATGCCTGAAAATCAAACGGGGCAGTTTGGGCTTCCGAATAGAATCTGCATTTACCCTAAAGGATTTAAATGGTTTGATGGAGCACCTGTACAGCGCTGAAAATTTATATCAGAGTCCTGCACTTGCTTGACGCTCTACAGCGTGCAGATTATCCTTAGACTGCTGACCTACATCGTCAGCGGGTTTTAGCAGACCCATTTACCTAAGTACACTAAAAAGTCTAACTTTTTGGTGGGTATCCCTACGTACCCCCTCTGCGGCGGAACGGGAGGGGGGACGTCTTCGGACGTGCTGATTTCTTAGGTATCAGTCTGCTAACCCGTCTTCTGTTTCGCCACCATCATTTAGCAGTGATTTGGTGAAACTTCTTTATACCTAAGGAGTACGCCATGCGCTTACATCAAGACCGTCTTTTATATTTCTCTTTTTTAATGTGTGTGCTCGATCTACACCACAGGGGTAATGTGACCTGATGCTGTGTATTTCATACATTGCTGTGTAGATCACTTTCTAAGAATAAAACTTTTTTAAGTACATATTACCGATATGAAGATGAATCTCTTATGCTGTTTTTGAGGGGCATAGATTTGTGTGCTTTATCGTCTATAACACTTCAAAAAAACATAGATATTCATTCTAACATTCATGCATGGGGAGCACTGCGTCTGATTAAGACCAAGACCAGTGATGCCTATAAAAAAGAGAAAATGATGATGTTTAAAACTTTCCTAAAAACTGCCCTTATTTCATCACTACTTGCAGGCGCATCATTGGCGCAGGCAGGCTGGTTTGCACAAGCCAGTGAATCCTACCTTGTTCAAGCACGTCATACAGGCGGTGGGGTTTATCAATGTCTTTATAAAACCAATCCTGGCAACCGTGGTTGGCGTAATTTCACGGTGAACTTTCAAGGTGGTTGTCCACGCTTTGTTCACTTTAATGCGCAGAATGGTCAAGTCACTGTGCCCAACTAAATGAGGGGAACATTCAAATGACTCAAAAAACCATATTGGGCTTGGCGGCAATCTTAGCCCTGACCTTGATCAGCATCGCAGGCTTCTACTTCTTTAGCCATAAACACACAACTGAAAAAACGGTTCCAGCCAGTACTTCTGAGGTCAGCTCTGCACAACCTTTAGAATCCGCCAGTTCAGAAGCAGTATCCACTGTGATTGCAGCGGCAGAAGTGGATGGCATCGATGTCAAAGAATTGACCACGGGAAGCAAGCGTCTGAGTCCATCAGATCATGAACCTGAATTGCTGAGTTTTGAGTTTGATCAAAACCTTAAGGCGGTGGATACCTTACTGTCGATGCTGCCTTATGATGAACTGCCTGAATTTGAGCAGGACAATATAGACAAGTATCAGCGCTATATCTTTGCCAAAGCCGCAAAAGATACAGGCAAATCAGTGCAAGACTTTAGCTTGCAAGAACATGGCGCACTGGAGTCGGAGCAAGCGGGTAATCGCTACTACGTCTATAAATTTGATAACGGCACAGACTGTGAAATCCATCTGGCCAGTATTGATTTAAATACAGGCGATTATGGCGTGAGCTATAACTACTGTTAAGGATGAACTTGATGAAGCAACTTTTAAAACCCTTACTCCTCGCAGTGACTACAACGACAGGCATCATGTTGAGTGGCTGTAATGCTGGCCTTGATCCAAACACGTTTACGGTCGAACTCGATGTAATTGATACCAGTAACTGGTATGCCCAAAATCAATCCGCTACGGTATTAACGATCCGTTCTAACAGTGCAGAGCCTATCGATGTCAGCGATGTTTCTGTCAATCATGGACAATGCCGTTATGAAGGCTATCGTCGATCATTGGAATATCCGCAGCATTTTAAGATGGGGCAACGTTTAAGACTGAAATTAACAGACTGTAGCTATAGTAATGTGGTGCAGGTTGATGTCGAAACAGATAAAGGCACTGCAAGCTATAGCTTTCAATAGCGACTCTCCTCGCCAAAGTAAAATTTAAATCAAACCGTGTCCTCAATGGGCACGGTTTTTTTTATGCCCTCAATTCAGCTTTTCGTACCCAATTCATTTAACAAGGAATATTCAATGTCCTTAATTCAATGCCCCTATTGTCAATCCACCCATGTCAGACAGACTGATTCAAGTCATGCAAACGCCAACTATTTCGAACAACTGCAACGCTGTATTTCACCGACACAGATGGCGCTGTTCGGCATGCAGCTTGCCAAAAAGGCAGGATTCCCGCCTTTTACAGGCGCAGCCATCGGTGTTGTGGTGGGTGGTGTATTGGTTATTGTCAGTCAGTACTGCTATGAAAAATATTACAGCAATGCCGAGCAGTATGTCTGCTTGGATTGCCAACAACAGTTTGCATGGGCGAGGTAATCACTTCTCAGCCATTGCACTGGTACATCGTTGAATAAATCGATTCTTTAAAACATCACATTACACATTCTTTTTAGGAATAATCAAAATGGCACATCAAATTGAACAAATGGCTTATGTCGGACAAACCCCGTGGCATGGTCTAGGCAATCAACTTAGCCCAAACCAACCGATTGAAGTCTGGGCCAAGCAAGCAGGTATGGATTGGCGTATTGAATCATCCAATGTCAGCTACATGGCTAAAAATGATCGTGGACAAAGCATCATTATGCCGTATGAAGAACAACGGGTACTGTACCGTTCAGATACCCATGCTCCTTTATCCGTAGTCAGTCAGCGTTATCAAGAAGTCCAGCCGATGGAGATTCTGGAATTCTACCGTGATCTGACTGAGCAATCAGGCTTTGAACTGGAAACCGCAGGTGTTTTAAAAGGTGGGAAGAAGTTCTGGGCCTTGGCACGTACAGGCCAAACTGCAGAATTGAAAGGTGGAGATGTCAGCAATGGCTATATTCTGCTGGCAACCGCATGTGACGGTACGTTGGCGACCACCGCACAATTCACCAATATCCGTGTGGTGTGTAACAACACTTTAGCCATTGCCTTGCGTGGACAGAGTTCCAATGCAGGCGTGGTCAAAGTACCACACAGTACCAAGTTTGATGCTGATAAAGTCAAAGATCAACTCGGTATTTCAGTCAAGACATGGTACGACCACATGTATGAAATGAAACAACTTACCCAACGTAAAGTCACCCAGAAAGAAGCAGCAGCTTATTTTGATGCGGTATTTAACAACAATAGCCTAAGTGCGATGGAACAGGAGGATAACATTATTCAGTACTATCGTAATGTCGCGTCTCAAGCCAATCCACAGCCCAATAAAACTGAACCGAATGGACGTGCCATGACCAAAGTCATGAATATGTTTAATGGGCAGGGACGTGGAGCAGACTTATCTTCAGCCAAAGACACCGCCTATGGACTACTTTGTGCGATCACCGAGTTTGTCGACCATGAACGTCGAGCAATGAGTACTGATCACCGCCTCGATTCGGCATGGTTTGGTGCAGGGGCAGCATTGAAACAACGTGGATTGGAGCAAGCTTTATATCTTGCAGCCTAAATTTTATCTCGTATCCCTCTTTGCCACATCTTCGGATGTGGCTTTTTTATGCCGTTTTAAAATCAATGATAGAAGGTTAAATCCATGAATCAGATTATAAACCCAGCAGTAACGTCTCAATCTCAGTATTTACCAACTGTAGCCAATGACAAGCTTAAACAAAGTCAATCAGGTTCAAAACGTAGTTTAAATGCCAAACGTCTGATCAGCACCAAACAACTGGACTATCAGGCATGGCTGGAAGTGCGTAAGCAGGGAATAGGCAGCAGTGATGCCGCAGCCGCCTGTGGCATAAATCCTTATATGTCGATGCTGGAACTGTGGATGATCAAAACAGGACGGGTACAGCAGAATATTGATGATGAAAGCTCAGGACACGCACCTTTATATTGGGGTAAACAGTTAGAACCCTTGGTCGCAGAATACTACAGCATGCACACCAATAATAAAGTCCGTCGGGTCAATGCGGTGCTGCAACACCCTGATCCTGACAAAGCCTTTATGTTGGCGAACTTGGATTATGCCGTAGTGGGCAATGAAGACGTGCAAATACTGGAATGTAAAACTGCAGGAGAATATGGCGCCAAACTATGGAAGGAGGGCGTTCCTCTGTATGTGCTATGTCAGGTACAACATCAACTGGCGGTGACAGGCAAGCAAGCGGCACATATTTGTGTGTTGCTGTGTGGACAGGAAACCAAAATCTACAAAGTCAGTCGTAATGAAGCTTTGATTGAACAGATCATTCAGGCGGAACGGTTGTTTTGGGAATGTGTTGAAAATGATGTTCCACCAGCAGTGGATGCCAGTGAATCGGCAGCCAAAGCTTTACAACAGCTCTATCCTGAACATACCCCACTGAGCTGTGTTGACCTAACGGAGGTCGAACTTGCCAATGAACTGTTTGATCAGTTGATAGAGGAAAAACAGCAGATTGAACAACACCAAAGCCAGTTTGATCTACTCAAACACCGTGTTCAGGCACTGATGCAGGAACATGAACGTGCCGTATTTCAGCAAGGTTCAGTGACATGGAAAAAGAGCAAGGACAGTATTAGCCTAGATACCAAGTCCTTACTTCAGCACCAACCTGAACTCATCCAACAATACCCATTGCAGAAAGCAGGCAGTCGTCGTTTCAACATTTATCACGATTAGCTCAAAGCTTAGAGTTAATCACTCAGCAAGAAAAAACCTGAAATCCCGTGCAGTCCTGCATGGGATTTTTATACCGATTTCATTTTTAGCAAACAGTGCAACACATCTAAACATCAACATCTATACGAGAGGAATTTCAACATGATTAAAGGTCTAGCAATCACACCACCCATCTTGGGCCGGATCAGTATTGGTCGTGTAGTCGAAAAGAATGGCAAGCGTCTGCCTGAGAAAGACGATCAGTTCACCATTACCAGTCAAATACAAGGCAAGGATGGTTGGGTCAAACACCCCTTGGATGAGCAATTGCGTAGTCAAGCACCGAATCAAAAGCTGCGTAGCATTCCTGTGCGTATGATCTTCAATGATCCTGAATTGAACTTACGTGCCGAGTACAGCTTGTTTGACCGACAGACAGGTCGCCCGATTTGTGTGGGGAATGGTCAGACCTGTCAACGTATGACATCACAAGGTGTAGAGCAACATCCTTGCCCATCCCCCGACTTATGCCCACTTGGACAAGGCGGGCACTGTAAGCCTTATGGACGCCTGCATGTCAATTTAGATGAGTCGGATGAATTTGGTACATTCATTTTTAGAACAACAGGCTTTAACAGCATACGTACGTTGGCTGCACGATTGAGCTACTACCATGCAGCATCAAATGGGTTGCTTTCATGCTTGCCACTGCAGCTGACCTTGCGAGGAAAGAGTACAACGCAAAGTTATCGTCAACCTGTGTACTACGTGGATTTAACGCTCAGGGATGGCATTCATTTACAAGAGGCGATTCAAACAGCGAAGGAAATTGACCAGAAAAGTAAGTTGTGTGGTTTTAATCAGGCTGCTTTAGATCAAATGGCACGGCAGGGTTATGGTAATGCACGATTTGAGGTGAATGCTGAGGAGGGACTAGATTTGGTTGAAGAGTTTTATAATGATAAGGGTTTTGAGTCTGAATCGGTACAAACTGAAATCAAAAATAAATCTAAATCAGAGCTTAAGTCCCATCAGGGAGAGGGTGTTGTACAAGAGATTCAGAAAAGCTTGAAGCAGAATGTAAGGATTGTAAATTAAAAAATTTAAAGAGAACAGCGAGTTCTCTTTAATTTATTTTTTTTGAATTAAAAAACAAATAAGATGATTGAATCTAATACCAAGCGATACCAAGCAAAAACTTTTAAAGTATGTTTTTCTACAAATTTAACCATGGCTTTTACCACAAGCAAAGCTGCGATGAATGCGGTTACAAAGCCTACGGAAATATTCAATAAATTTTCTGAAGTTAAAACATCAACGTTGCGAAATATGTCTAAGTAACGGCACCAATAATGGTTGCACCAGACCGTGAAGTCCCCGGAATCATCGCAAGACATTGAACCAAACCAATAACAATGGCCTGTTTGAATCCAATATTGGTTGCCTCAATGGTTTGGACTTTAAAATTTTTAGCTTCTACAGCAAAAATTAACAGTGCACCAATAATCAGTGCAGATGCCACAACCGAAGGACTGAATAAAACTTGTTTAATAAAATCAACAGCTATAACTCCGATCACTACTGCAGGAATAAATGAAATGAAGACATTTATCGCAAAACGTCTCGCATGGTAATCACCTGATATAAAACCATGTAGTAGATTAATAATTTTTTTACGGTAGAGCCAACAAACGGCTAAGATTGTGCCCAGTTGAATGACAACTTCAAAGACACAGCCTGAGCCTGAATGAAAATCAATTAAATGGCCAAATAAAATTAAATGACCAGTACTGGAAATGGGTAAAAACTCCGTTAAACCTTCTATAAAACCTAAAAATAAGGCTTTAAGTACTGAAATTATATCCATAAATAAAGTGAGTCACAGAATAATAATAGCCATCACTTTTAAGATATTTTTCTGCATTTATAAGTGCATTGAGCTAAATTTTTACGCTTTCTTTACGCGGCATCCAAAGTTATGAATAGAGACTTTACGGTCTTATTTTTCATACTGGATTTTGGAATATCCCAATGCTTAGGATGAAAAACATGAGTGCGGTCATTCACGCGCATCAGCAGGTACAGCATCAAAAAAATTGCGTTGTACTAAATAATCAAAATAAACGTTATTTCAATATCTGCATGCAGTTTTCAGCTCTGAAACATAGGAGTGAAATGCCATGTTAGAGTTTGCTTTGCTTTTAGCCATCGTCTTTGTTCTGGCTTATCCCTTGGGTAAATACCTCGCAGCAATTATGCACAACCGCGAGATGAAAATTGATCCTCTATTCAATTGGATTGAAAAGCCCATTTACGCTGTTTTTGGAACCAATCCCAAACGGGGGATGAATGTCAAAACTTATTCATTAAATTTTGTCATGAGCTGTGCGGTGATTGGTTTAGTGACTTGGGTTTTATTCATGGCTCAAGCCAGCCTGCCGCTGAATCCAAATCATGCGCCGAATATGTCATGGGATTTGGCGCTGCATACCATGATTTCGTTTCTGACCAATACCAATCAGCAGCACTATTCAGGACAGGCACAACTGTCTTATTTATCGCAAATGGTTGGCATTGTCGGCTTGCAGATCATCACGCCGATGATGGGCCTAGCGATGGTGGTGGCAACAGTTCGAGCACTGTTTTACAAACAATCCAATGCACTTTCTGAAACCGATCAACAGACCAGCTTTAAGCATAAAGTGCAACAAATTAATGTCGGCAACTATTGGGCCGATGTGATTCGTCCGACGTTCCGCTTTCTGATTCCTTTATGCATGGTTTGGTCATTATTGCTCACTAGCCAAGGCGTACCATCGACTTTTCAAGGCGGCCCAGAAGTTCAAGTCATCGACCAAAGCAGCGAATTAACAACGCAAAAAATACCTTTAGGCCCTGTTGCGCCCATGGTAGCAATTAAGCAATTGGGCAGTAATGGTGGTGGCTGGTATGGTCCGAACAGCAGTGTACCTTTGGAAAATCCGACACCATTGTCAAACTTTCTGGAAATGCTTGCGATTTTACTGATCCCTGTTTCGGTGATTTTTATGCTGGGCTTTTTCACCAAACGCGCCAAATTCGCAGGCTTGGTCTTTGCTTCAATGCTGCTGATGTCGATCATTTCTGCGACTAGCGCTATCTGGTCAGAAAGCCTTTCATCGACTTCGACATTGCTTTCCGCCATGGAAGGTAAAGAAGTGCGTTTTGGCGAGGCATCATCTGCTTTGTGGTCAGCGGTCACCACCCAAGTCAATAACGGCTCAGTGGATATGATGCATGATTCATCTGCACCGCTCACAGGTATGGTGCAATTGTCCAATATGCTGATCAATGCCATTTGGGGCGGGATTGGCTGTGGTTTACAGCAATTCATTATTTATCTGTTTTTAGCAGTCTTTATTGCAGGCTTAATGACCGGCCGCACCCCAGAATTGTTTGGCCGCAAAATTGAAGCCGGTGAAATCAAGCTGCTCGCTGTTGTGATTTTGATCCAACCCATCGTCATTCTTGGTTTAACCGCAATAACTGTATTTTTTCCTGAATTGACGGGCAACAGTAATCCGCAATACCACGGCATTTCTCAAGTGCTGTACGAATATGTGTCTGCATTTGCCAACAATGGCTCAGGCTTTGAAGGGCTATCAGACAATACCGTGTGGTGGAATGTCACATGCGGTATTGCTTTATTGCTCGGCCGTTTCCCGACATTAATTATTCCTTTAATCATCGCTACACGTTTAGCTGCTAAACGCCAAGCACCTGAAAGCAGCGGCAGTTTAAAAGTCGAAACGCCAACATTCGCACTGACTTTAATTGCCATTGTGGTGATGTTGACCTTATTGCAATTTATGCCAGCCCTGGTCTTGGGGCCAATTGCTGATCATCTGTTATTGGTTCAAGGTTAAGGGGGAGTACAATGAATCATTCAAAACACACTGTTCAAACACAGCAAAACACCATAGCTTCAACCTTATTTCAAGCTGAAGCATGGAAAAATGCTTTTATTAAACTGCTGCCGCAGCATGTGATTAAAAATCCGGTGATGGCCATCGTTTGGCTTGGGACGCTGATTACACTGGTTAGTACAATTCTAGGTCAATCTAGTTTGGTTTTTGGCTTATTGGTGACGTTGATTTTATTTGTGACGGTTCTCTTTGCCAATTATGCCGAAGCGGTTGCTGAAGCCAAAGGCCGCGGACAGGCGTCATCCCTGCGTCAAGCGCGTCAGAATTTGACGGCGCGCCGGATCCATTCTAAAGATGATATGGATGGGGTGCAGATTTCAGCGGCTGAATTGAACATGCATGACTTGATTGAAGTGCGTGCAGGGGAATTGATTCCCGCAGATGGTGAAATAATTCAGGGCTTTGCTACGATCAATGAAGCTGCAGTAACAGGTGAATCTGCGCCGGTACTCCGTGAAGCGGGCACAGATAAATCTGGGGTGATTGGCGGAACCAAAGTCTTAACCGACCGGATCATCGTGCAAGTGACCGCAGAGGCGGGAAATAGCTTTCTCGACCGAATGATTGCTTTAGTCGAAGGCTCAAACCGTCAAAAAACACCGAATGAAATTGCCTTAGGTATTTTACTGACCGTGATGACTGTGACTTTTATCATCGTCGTGGTCAGCCTGCCGTTGATTGGACATTTCCTGCATATTGAAATCAGCCCGATTTTATTGGTGGCGCTATTGGTCTGCTTGATTCCAACCACCATCGGCGGCTTATTGCCAGCTATTGGAATTGCAGGGATGAACAGAGCGCTCAAAGCCAATGTGATTGCCAAATCAGGCAAGGCGGTTGAAGTTGCAGGCGATATAGATGTTTTACTACTCGATAAAACCGGAACTATTACTTACGGTGACCGTCAGGCGACTGCTTTTTATCCCTTAACAGGAGTGACGGAGTCTGAACTTCGCCAAGCGGCGGTACTGACTTCTTTGGCCGATCCAACGCCAGAAGGTAAATCGGTGGTTGCTTTGGCCAAAGAGCAAGGTGAAAGAGTGGCCGAGCCTGAACAGGCTGAATTTATCGCTTTTAATGCGTCCACACGCATTTCAGGCCTTAACTTGGCGGATGGTCATCAAGTGCGTAAAGGCGCTATGGATGCCATTCTTAAATTCGCTTCGCAAAACCTTGAAAATCATGCCGAACTGAAAGCGCGCGTAGAACAAATAGCTTCAAAAGGGGCAACGCCGCTGGTCGTGGCTAAAGACCAGAATTTGTTGGGTGTCATTGAACTATCAGACGTGATTAAGCAAGGCATTAAAGAAAAATTTGCGCGCTTACGTGAAATGGGCATTAAAACTGTGATGGTGACCGGAGATAATCCGCTCACAGCAGCGGCCATCGCAGCAGAGGCTGGTGTGGATGATTATATCGCTGAAGCGAAACCAGAAGATAAACTCACATGCATTCGAACCGAGCAAAACAAAGGATATTTGGTAGCGATGGTCGGTGACGGTACTAATGATGCACCGGCGTTGGCCCAAGCAGATATTGGCTTAGCCATGAACTCGGGAACGCAAGCAGCCAAAGAAGCAGGCAATATGGTGGACTTAGATTCTGATCCAACCAAATTGCTATCTGTGGTTGAAATAGGCAAACAGCAGCTGATTACTCGCGGTGCATTAACCACCTTTTCCTTGGCGAATGATGTATCAAAGTATTTTGCAATTTTGCCGGCATTATTCGTCGCGGCAATTCCGCAAATGCATGTGTTAAATGTCATGCAACTAGGCAGTTCTGAAAGTGCCATCCTGTCTGCGCTGATCTTTAATGCGATCATTATTCCTCTGCTGATTCCAATTGCACTGCGCGGTGTGAAATTCAAACCTTCGACATCTACCCAATTATTGCGCCGCAACATGCTGATTTATGGTGTGGGCGGGGTGCTGCTACCGTTTATTGCCATTAAAGCGATTGATCTGCTGATCAGTCCAATCTTGGCCCTATAAATTTTTTGAGGATGACAAAGTGAATATGCAAAATCATCAATTGGCAGACTCATCATGGGGTGAGAAACTGCGCGCTTCGTTTGGAATGACCATCATTGCTCTAGGCTTATGCGGCTTTGTATATAGTGCTGCTGCAACCAGCTTAGGACAAATGCTCTTTCCAAAACAAGCCAACGGCAGCTTGATTGTCGAAAATAATCAAGTGATCGGTTCACGCTTAGTGGCACAGCCTTTTGCCCAAGTTCAATATTTCCATCCGCGTCCATCTGCCGCAAATTATGATCCTATGGCGATGGCCGGAAGCAACATGGCGAGAACCAATCCTGAACTGCAGAAAGCCATAGAGGAACGGCTGAATCGAATCGCAGCGAAGGAACAGATTGAAAAATCTAAAATTCCTGCGGATCTGGTCACCGCTTCAGGCAGTGGCATCGACCCTGAAATTAGCGTGCAATCAGCCATGATTCAAGTGAAGCGGATTGCCCATGCACGGCATATGCCTGAACAGAATGTCGAAAAACTGATTCAGTCGCATACGGTTCAGCCGATTTTTGGGATTTTAGGGCAGGCACGTATCAATGTGCTTGAATTGAATTTGGCTTTGGATCGGGGCGGGAAGTGATATGAATGGCTTGAAGATTAAAATATAGTGATTGAACGCTATTAAATAATTTGAATTAAGTTACATACGATTGTTGGGCGAGGGGATGTTCTATACCTCCGCCCAACGGTGGCATCCATATTGCCCAGCAATAGCCAAGCTGACTTTAGACGCATTTAAATGAATTTAAAAACATCTTTTTAAAGCAATAAATAAAGATTACTTCTATGACTGATCAACGAACCAATAAAGCCGATGTTTTGCTGCAACATACACAGCGTTATCAGTCCGGGCGGCTGACGATTTTTTTAGGCGCAGCTCCGGGCGTGGGAAAGACCTTTGCCATGCTGGTTCGTGCGCATGAACTGGCGCTGCAGGGTATTAATATCGTCATTGGCTATGTAGAAACGCATGGCCGTAGAGAAACTGAAAATTTAATTTCTGGTTTAGATATAATTCCGCGCAAGGCTATTGAATATCAAGGGCAGCATCTGGAGGAAATGAATCTAGATGCCGTTTTGGATAAAAAGCCCAGTATTGTTTTGGTGGATGAATTTGCCCACACTAATATGCCCGGCAGCCGTCATGAAAAACGCTGGCAAGACATCAATGAATTATTAGATGATGGTATTGATGTTTTTACCACCATGAACATTCAGCATTTGGAAAGTTTGAATGATGTGGTATATCAAATCACTGGGATTCGTGTCACTGAAACCGTGCCAGACCGGGTGTTCGAACGGATTAGAGATATCCGCTTAATTGATTTGCCTGTGAATGAGCTGTTGGAGCGCTTAAACCAAGGGAAGGTTTATGTGCCTGAGCAGGCGGAACAGGCCTTACAGCGATTTTTCAACAGCTCCAACTTAACGGCACTGCGTGAACTGGCAATGCAAACCGTTGCCAATTATGTTGATAATGATGTACGCGAAAATTTCGCCATTCAAGGGCTTGCTCAAATCCCCTTAAAAAATCATGTCTTAATTATGATTGATGGCAAAGGGCATTCTGAAGCTTTAGTTCGGACTGGATGCCGTATTGCCGAGCATCGTGCGGCAAACTGGACGGTTGTTGCTTTTTCTCATGATACGCAAATCATGAATAAACAGGAAAACTCGCAAAGCCGTGAAATAGAACGGGCTTTAAACTTAACGCGTCAAATGGGCGGAATGACAGAAGTCCTTTACGGCCAGCAACATGCTAAAACTTTATTTGATTATGTGATGGACCGCGGCATTTCAACCTTAGTTTTAGCGCAAGCGGCTCCGCAAAAGTTTTCGCTGAATTTAAGGCTCAATTTGATTGATCAATTACTGCAATACCGGCCCAGTTTTGAACTCAGTATAGTGCCGATTATTGCAGAGAATAAGCATATGTCCTTTTTCACTCAAAGGGCATTCTTGTCGCTGAGAGAAATACAGTACGTACTAGCCACCACGGTCATCAGCATTGTGATTGCAAGCTTAGGGGAAAAGTATTTAGGGATTGAAGATCTTTCGGTGATTTTTATCACCGCTGTGGTTTTTGTGGCATCAAAAACACGGATGCTGGCTGCAGCTTTTTCAGCCATCCTATTCTTTCTAGCTTATAATTTTTTCTTTATTTCCCCGCAATTTACATTTCAGATTTCTGCACATCAGGGGATTGTCACCGTGATTGCATTTTTGGGCGCGGCTTTAATTTCGAGCCGATTAGCGTCACGTTTGAAAGAGCAGGTGACTGCACTCAAAACGGCGAACAGTTATAACAGCATTATGCAGGATTTAGGGCAGAAGCTGTCCACAGCATTAGATTTGGCACAAATCAAGGAGATTGCTGAACATAGCCTGAGTAAAAATCTCAATGCAGATGTCTGGCTGTATTTCCCAGATACTGCAGCAACTCAAGCATCATCGACTATCATGAGTAATAAAGAAAAAATTTCAGCCGATTGGACATTCAAAAACCATCAACCGTCCGGTCGCTTTACCCAAACCTTGACGGAAAATGAGTGGTGGTTTTTGCCCTTATTGGCTTCCAAGCAATGCTTAGGCGTGGTGGGGTTGAAACTTAAAGATGTGCAAGCAGTAATCAATACGGAGCAAAAACAGCTCGCTGAACTCATGGTAGAGTATCTTGCGCAGGCGATTTTCCGCACCCAGCTGACCAAGGCTTTGGAAATAGCCAATGTGAATTCTGAAACGGAAAAATTGCGCTCGGCATTATTATCATCCGTATCGCACGATTTACGCTCGCCTTTGGCGTCGATGATTGGAGCAGCGGATACTTTGAGCACTTACCGCCATTCCATGAATGAAAATGATCAGGACAGCTTGCTGGAAGCGATTCATTTAGAGGGGGAGCGTTTAGACCGCTATATTCAAAACCTACTGGATATGACCCGTTTAGGCCATGAAGGCTTAAGCTTGAAGCGGGACTGGATTGGAGTTGATGAACTGATCGGTTCAGCAGTGCGCCGTTTAAACCGTTATATGCCAGATGCATTGGTTGAAGTGCATGCGCCTCAAGAATCTTTGAGTTTATTTGTACATGCCGCCTTGATTGAACAGGCCATTTTTAATGTACTGGAAAATGCCGCAAAATTTTCACCAGAAAATAAAGCTGTGATGATTGAGGTGCAGCAGGTGAATGAAAATGAGATCGAAATTGCCATAACTGATAAGGGGCAGGGTATCCCGGAAGGTGAGCGGGAACGCATTTTTGACATGTTTTATACCATGCAGCGCGGCGACCGCGGGCAATATGGTACAGGCTTGGGCTTGACGATTGTGAAAGCGATTGTGGGTGCGCATATGGGGAAAATCATGGCATCATCAGGCAAGAACAATCAAGGAACATGTATCCGCATACAGCTTCCTATTCAGCAAATTACTTAAAGCATCTAGCAGCTTTTAGGTGGGAAAATGCCAGAACAGAATGAATCAGCCAGCTCCATGACCAATGTCTTGATTATTGATGACGAAAATCAGATTCGAAAATTCTTGGATATAGCACTCAGAGCGCAAGGCTATAAAACGCTTTTGGCTGAAAATGGCCAAAAGGGTTTGGAACTCCTAGCTTTGCAAGGCGCGGATTTAGTGATCCTCGATTTGGGTTTGCCAGATTTGGATGGTTATGAGGTTTTGTCTGAGCTTCGCACATGGTCGCACGTTCCAGTGATAGTGCTGTCTGTGCGGGCAAATGAAGAAGAAAAAGTGAAGCTTCTGGATGCTGGCGCAAATGATTATGTCACCAAGCCGTTTAGTGTTCAGGAGCTGGTGGCGCGCATTCGTGTACTGCTTAGGCAGCACCAGCATAGTACTGTTGATACTGTAATTTTTGATGATGGCGTATTAAAAATCGATTTTTCCAAACGGCAGGTTTTTTTAAATCAACAATTGCTCTCCTTAACACGCAAAGAATATCAGCTGCTGAATTTATTGGCGAAAAATAAAGGCCAATTGATTACTCAGCCGCAAATATTGAAAGAGCTGTGGGGGCCAACGCACCAAGAAGATACGCATTATTTACGGATTCTGGTGGCTAAATTAAGAGTGAAGTTAAATGATAATGCTGTGCAGCCTAAATATATTATTACTGAACCGGGAGTGGGTTTGCGATTTTTGAAGATTTATTAATATTAAATATGCCATTTATTTTACATGAGTAATTAGACCTCTTTCATAAATCATTTTTTGCTCAGTTCCAAGTTGTAGATTCCAGCGATTAAATTGAATCTCAAACTAAGCCTTTTACATCTATTTCGATAACGCTCAGCAAGGATTTTGAAGGTTTTCAGGTTGCCAAATACATGCTCAATTCCGATTCATCTTTTATTGATTTCTTGATTATAGATTTTCAATTCAGGATCCAATTTACAGTGTCTTTTGGCTTTTAATGGCAACAGGCTATTCGGATACAACACATAAATCCGCTGATAGCCTTTATCTGCCAGGATAAAAGCCCCAAAAGGAATCTGGTTTAAATTGCGTTTGAACAACTCGAAATCATGCACTGCCCCGCGACTGGCACATAAACTCAGAATTTGCTGAGTTTTGTAGTGAATCATGGCTTGTACTTTAAAGGTATGGGTCTTTTTTTTGCCGCTATAGCTTTTCTTCTGTTTTTTTAGGCCTTTGGATTGGAATTTCCGTGGCATCCACGATCACAACATTCCAGTCGATGCCTTCGCCCTCGGGTAAATCTTTGGGTAAATTAAACAGATTGGACCGAAGCAGGCAGTCTTCAACATGACGGACAATTCTTGAGGCTGTGGGCTCTGAAACCCCGTAACTCGTCGCAACGTGAAATAAGGTTCGGTATTCCCGCCAATAGCTCAGACAGAGCAGAACCTGATCCTCCAGGCTTAACTTGGGCGGTCTGTCTTTGGCAGAGACATGCTTCTGCAATTGCTCAACCATCAAATAGAAAGTTGACCATGAGATGCCTGTGTATCGCTTGAACTGAGGATCAGAAAGCTTGTTTGAATCGATGTATTTCATCCGCAGATTATGCACGAATGCTAAGAAATCCGGAGTGCAAATATTAACCAAAAAGAAGATCGTTTTTTGATTTATGAAAGAGATCTATTGTTATTTTTATGTTTTAACTTATTTTAAATTAGCTTTTTCGTGGTTTTAATAGTTTAAAAAATAATCATATTAGTTGGGTGCTTTTTTACGGTTTATTTACGTTACATTCGGTAGAACTTGTTTTATTTTGATCATTGTTAATATTTAACAGGACAAAATAATGAGTAATTTACTCATGGCTAGACATAATATAGCTGACGAAGAAGCGGTCCCTGAATCCATGCCATCTGCGCGTCAATGCTGCGATATTGAAGATATTCTATTTTCAGAAGAAATCGAAAACTATCTGCAGCGCTATCCCAATACCCGTCATGTTGAGATTTGCCTGCACGATCTGAATGGTCATGTCCGCGGCAAGCGCATAGATATTGTCGGTCTAAAAAATATTGCACAAGGCTGTTATTTCCCAATGTCTATTTATGCCATGAGTCTTGATGGAGAAGTGATTGAAGAATCGGGTTTAGGAAAATCGATCGGTGAGCCGGATTATTTATGTAAACCTATATTGGGAAGCCTGCAGCCCTGCGCTTTAAATCCAGAGTCCAATGCACAGTTATTCCTAACCATGAAAGATGACAATCATCAAGATTGCGAAGTTGAACCGCGCAATATTTTAAAAAAAAGTTTAAGAGCGCTGCATGATCAAAACTTTTATCCTTGCATGGCCGCAGAATTGGAGTTTTATTTATTTGACAGCAATGAAAAATCTGGCTCCAATCAGATTTATTTAAATCAATGTTTTGATGTGAATGCGCAAGATAAATATCAAGACGTTCTGGATGAAATTGAACGGATTGCCCTTTTGCAGGGGATTCAGATTACAGGCTTAGTCTCGGAATCATCTTCCGGACAATACGAAATTAATATTCAGCATAGCGGTGATATTTTGAAGCTATGCGATCAGATCATGATGCTAAAGCGCACCATTAAGCAAGTCGCTGTAGAACATGGGTTACATGCAAGCTTTTTGGCTAAGCCTGATCTGAATAAAGCGGGCAGCGGCATGCACTTTCACATGAGTTTGTTAAATCAAGACCAGCAGAATATTTTCAGCATGAAGCAGAATCCTTTACCGTCACGGCAATTATTAAAGGCGATCAGCGGGCTGATAGTCTTGCTGCCGCCGTCCATGGCCGTGCTTGCCCCGAATGTAAACTCATTCCGCCGGTTTAAAGCTGGAAACCATGTGCCCTTAGAAGCTAATTGGGGCGTGAATAACCGCAATGTGGCCATTCGCATACCACGTTCGGACAATGAAAATCAACGCTTGGAATATCGTGTTGCAGGTGCGGATTGCAATCCTTATTTAACTGCAGCCCTGATTTTGATCGGCACACTGCATGGGTTGACACAGAATCTGGAAATTCCACAGCAAGCCACTCAGATAAAAAATAAACATCAGCCGCACTTTTTAAGTACGAATCAGCTGGATGCTTTAACATTTTTTCACCGGAATACTGTTTTGCAAAAATATCTCGGCAAAAGATTTATGGAATTATGGTGTGCAGTTAAACGTGCTGAGCATCAGTATATGTACAGCCAAATTACTTTGATCGAACAACATTGGGATATTTAACTGCTTAAAAATGTATAACACGATAAATAATGAAGATGATGCTAGAAATCAGAAGCTCAATGAAGAATTATATTTGAAGTATAGTTTACAGGAAATTGATTCTGACATTTTAGTAAAGAAATACCAGTATGCGTCAAAAAGTATGAAAAAAATAATTCATACTATTTTTAAAGAAAGAGGTTTTAATCGAAGTGAGATAGATCATATATTGAAATCACTCAAGTAAAATAATTATGCCAATAGTATTGCTGATACTATTGGCATTTAACTTTTAAAAAGATTTAGTCAGGGTGAATACTGCTTCAGTTTTTACCCCTTTTTTATTTTGACTTGTAAAGTCTTTGGTTTTTAAATTACTACCAACCGCTGCTAATTCTGCATTTATTCCCATTGGCTTATAGCGGTAAGTTGCACCAATTTTCCAATCAAAAAAATGGTCTTTTGCTTCAGAACCATAAATGTCCTGATTTGCTTTGGAATAACCTAAGCTAACATTTGTGCCAAAATTAGTTTGAGCAATCGGTGTAGCATATAAGACATTAAAATACCAATTTGAGATATCTTTACCTATACTGTCACTGGCAGCTTTGCCGCCATAGTTATAGGTATAGCTTATGCTTGGTGTAAAGCTATCGTTCTGATGCAGCAACGCATTAAAGATCATTTTGAAATAGTATTCATTATAATTTAAATCGCTGTTGCCGATGTAATTGTAGCGCAGCATGCCAAGATCAACTGCAGGATGGATTGAACCTAGCGCGATTGGCGCTGTATAGCCGATCTGGGGATCCAGTTCTAAATTTACTTCGTCATCAAAATCAACATTCGATGCAAATGCAGCAAGATAAAATCCTGAAGCATGGCTTAAAACAAAGTTTCCCTGCAAGGCCGGATCATTCTGGGTTTGCGTTTGGCCGCGCCAGCGGTAGTCGCTGGCCAATGATACATTACCTGAAAAGCTTAAAGCGGGAGAGCTTTCATCTCCAGTAGCAAAAGCATAACTTGAATAGAGCGGTATAAGGCTAAAAAGTAGATGGTATAATTTTTTCATAACACTTTAAATTAGTAGTCATTGAAGTAATGTATGTTATGGTTTAATTTATTGATATATAATAAAATTATCGTAAATTTTGCGTAAAATAAGTATAAAATTTAAGATGAATATTTTTTAAAGTCGCAGATTCAAATCCCAAGTGCAACACATTTGTAGTTAGTTGAAAAAGTTAGGTGTATTCATAGAATCATTAGACTTTACCGCAAGGAAGGGTTTTGCCAATGCACGGTTTGAAACGGATATAGAGGAAGGGTTAGAGGTGCTGGAGGAATACTACCCTGAACAAGAACAAAACCGTACGGTGGAGCAACAAGCTTCGCCTGAAGGGTTTGTGCAGGGTATTCAGCAGGGGGTGCAGCGATCAGTCAGACCCGTCAATTAATCGATTGGTTGGAAAAGAGCAACTTTCTAGGTTGCTCTTTTTTTTTACGACATTATAAGACGTAGCAGTTGTTAAAGGACTATTTTAGCTAAAGTTATCCCGTTAAAATGACAGGACTTTATTAATCTCTATTTTTTTTGTTAAGTGCATGACTTTTAATAGGTCATTGATATGCTAACTTAGCAACATTGTTTAACATTAAGTATAAAACCAAAGCGGTTGATCTTGGATTGAGGAAATAAAATGCATTCATTGGAACAAAAGTTTCTAAATGACTTAGATGACAAGCTTTGGAAAGCCGCCGATAAATTACGCAGCAGTCTGGATGCCGCTAACTACAAGCATATTGTTTTAGGACTGATTTTCTTAAAGTACGTATCAGATGCTTTTGATGAACGGCAATCTGAACTCAAAGAATTGTTTGCACAAAAAGACGATCACAACATCTATTACATGCCGCGTGATCAGTACGACAGCGAAGAAGAATACCAACAGTCTATTGCTGATGAACTAGAAATACTGGATTACTACCAAGAAAAAAACGTATTTTGGGTGCCAAAAGCAGGCCGCTGGTCAAATATCCGTGATGCAGCAGCTTTACCAATTGGCTCAATCATTTGGCAAGATGAACAAGGACAGGACGTGAAGTTACGCTCTGTATCTTGGTTGATTGATAATGCCTTTGATAAAATTGAAAAAGCCAATCCAAAACTGAAAGGTATTCTGAATCGCATCGGACAGTATCAATTAGATAATGATAAGTTACTAGATCTGATTAATACCTTCTCTGATACCAGTTTCACTCAGCCTGAATACAACGGTGAAAAACTAAATCTGCACAGTAAAGATATTCTTGGACATGTCTATGAATACTTTTTAGGACAATTTGCCTTAGCTGAAGGCAAGCAGGGTGGGCAATATTACACACCTAAAAGTATTGTTACCTTAATTGTTGAAATGTTACAGCCTTATAAAGGGCGCGTATATGACCCAGCAATGGGGTCAGGCGGATTCTTTGTATCTAGTGAAAAGTTCATTGAACAACATGCACAGGAAAAGCGTTACAAAGCGTCTGAACAGAAAAAGCATATTTCTATCTATGGTCAGGAGAGCAACCCGACCACATGGAAACTGGCAGCCATGAACATGGCGATTCGCGGGATTGATTTTAATTTCGGTAAAAAGAATGCAGACAGCTTTTTAGAGGATCAGCATCCAGACTTGCGTGCCGATTTTGTCATGGCTAACCCACCTTTTAACATCAAGGATTGGTGGCATGCTTCTTTAGAAAATGATGTGCGTTGGAAATACGGCACGCCACCGCAAGGTAATGCCAACTTTGCTTGGATGCAGCACATGCTGCACCATCTATCACCTACGGGCAGTATGGCATTGTTACTTGCCAATGGTTCGATGAGTTCCAATACCAACAATGAAGGTGAGATCCGTAAAAACTTGATCGAAGCCGATCTGGTGGAATGTATTGTCGCATTACCAGGACAACTGTTCACCAACACGCAAATTCCAGCCTGTATCTGGTTTCTAACCAAGGACAAAAAGAATGGCTTGTCTTTAGATAAAAAGAAAGCCAATCGTGAAGGCAAGACTCTGTTCATCGATGCCCGTAATTTGGGCTATATGAAAGATCGCGTACTGCGTGACTTTACCGATGCAGATATTGCTAAAATCACCAATGCTTTACATGCTTGGCAACAAGGTGAAAATTTTGAAGGCGAAGCGTATCAAGATGAGAAAGGTTTTTGCTTCTCTGCTGAGTTAAAAGATATTCAGAAGCATGACTACGTACTGACTCCGGGACGTTATGTGGGTGCAGTCGAGCAGGAAGATGATGGCGAGCCATTCGCTGAGAAAATGTTACGTTTGACTGCTCAGCTCAAAGAGCAATTTGCTGAAAGTGCGGTCTTGGAAAGTGAGATTAAAAAGAATCTAAAGGGCTTGGGCTATGAGTTCTGATCATCCTTTATTGCAAGAAATTCAGAAGGGTGAAAGTCAAACTCTTGAATTTAAAGAGCAGTTACCGAAAGGGCAACAGGTGGCAAAGACCCTGATTGCTTTTGCCAATACCAGTGGTGGTAAGCTGGTAGTTGGTGTAAGTGATGATCGCCAACTCGTAGGTATTCAAGATGATATTTTTGAGTTACAAGATCAGATCACTTCGATGATCAATGAACTGTGTGCGCCCAATATTCTGCCGTATATCTATATCGAGAATATCCAAGGCATAGAGTTGCTGGTGATTGAAGTCAGCCGCGGTTCATTATTGCCTTATTATCTCAAGCCGCAAGGCAAGGCACAGGGGACTTATATCCGTTTAGGCGCAAGCAATCGTGTGGCATCGCCTGAGTATATCCAGCAACTCGAATTGCAGCGTCTGAACCAGACTTTTGATGAACAGCCGAATCCGCAATACAGTTTAGATGACATCGATTTACAGCCTTTACAGCAGGCCTTTGCTGAGGTGGGTAAAGAGCTATCTTTGCAGAAGATGCGGAATCTCAAATTGATCATTCAGCAGAATGGACAGGATTATCCAAGTCATGGGCTGCTCATTTTGTTGGGGCTTTATGAGCATGTTGAGATTAAATGCAGCCGCTTTAAAGGCACGACTATGACGGTGTTTCTGGACAAGAAAGAATACCGTGGAGATCTGTTTAGCCAGCTGAAGCAGACCGAGCAATTCATCAAGAATCATCTGCACCTACGTGCTGAAATTTTAGGGTTACAACGTACAGAAAGTTTTGAAATCCCAATCCCGGCGATTCGTGAAGCCTTGGTTAATGCAGTGTTGCACCGTGACTATAGCAATGCAGGGCGTGACATTAAGGTCGGTATCTATGATGACATCCTGAATATTGTTTCTCCAGGTGGATTGCCAAATGGACTGACTGAAGAGGACTTGGCACAAGGTCGTTCAGAGATTCGTAACCGTGTCTTGGCTCGTGTGTTTAAAGAGCTGGGTTATATCGAACAGTGGGGCAGTGGTATTGCTCGTATCAAAGACCTTTGTTTACAGGCAGGCAATGCAGAACCTCAACTGAAAGCACAAGGGGATTTTGTCGATTGGGAGTTTTATCGTCCTTCGATTGAGCAATTAGGTGGCTCAATTGGTGGCTCAATTGGTGGCTCAATCCAAGAGGATATGCTGACAGATCGGCAAAAACAGATTTTAGTTTTAATTCAACAGAACCCAAAAGTTTCCTATCGTGCTATGGCCGAACAGTTGGGAATCAATGAGTCAGCAGTGAAAAAGCATCTGAATCATTTAAAAGATGCATGTTGGCTTGAGCGTGTGGGTGGAACACGTGGCTATTGGATGATTAAGAAAGAATTTGGGGGTGAGGTGTGAGTACCGTTTGGAATACATACAGAATTGAAGACATAGCTGACAAAATAACGATAGGTCCATTCGGTTCAAGAATGAAAAGTGATGCTTATGTCGAAAGTGGTGTTCCTGTCATTAGAGGAACTAATCTTACTGGCAGTAAGAAATTTTCAGGTGATTGGGTTTTTATTTCAGAACAGTTAGCAAAACAATTAGAAAATTGCTGTGTGAGTAACGGTGATTTAGTATTTCCACACCGAGGTTCTATTGGTGAGGTTGGATTAGTTGATAATCAGTTTCATCAATACATGATGTCTTCAAGTTTAATGAAGCTTCGCTGTAATCCAAATATTGCTGATAGCGAATTTATTTACTATTTTTTTAAATCTCATCAAGGACGTTATGAGTTATTAAAGAATGCTTCTCAAGTTGGTACGCCTGGAATTGGGCAGCCTTTAACATCATTAAAAAATATAGAAATTAAACTTCCATCATTGGGAGAACAGAGAAAAATAGCCAAAATCCTTTCCGACCTAGATGACAAAATTTACATCAACAACCAAATCAACCAAACCCTCGAATCTATCGCCCAAGCCCTCTTTAAAAGTTGGTTTGTCGACTTCGACCCTGTCCGTGCCAAAATTGCTGCTAAGCAGGAAGGAAAAGACGCTGAGCTTGCTGCGATGTGTGCCATTAGCGGAAAAAGTGAAATTGAACTTCAGCAAATGGCTGAAGATGATTTTGCTGCGTTACGGGCGACTGCTGCACTGTTTCCTGATGGGTTGGTAGAAAGTGAGTTAGGGGAAGTGCCGAAGGGGTGGGAAGTTTCGACGGTTGGAGAACAAGTTCAAACAGTTGGAGGAGGGACACCTTCAACTAAGAATGTTGATTTTTGGGACGATGGTATTCACTATTGGACAACACCTAAAGACTTATCAAATTTAACTGATAAAATTCTGTTAAATACAGAAAGAAAAATAACTGATGCCGGACTGAAAAAGATCAGTTCAGGATTATTGCCTAAAGATACTGTTTTAATGTCTTCACGTGCGCCAGTTGGGTATTTGGCTCTATCGAAAATTGAAGTAGCTATTAATCAAGGCTATATAGCAATTTTACCAAATATGAAATATTCAGCTGAATATTTAATTCAGTGGTGTGAAGCTAATATGGCTGAGATAAAAGGCCGAGCATCAGGTACGACATTTCAGGAAATTAGTAAGAAAAATTTCAGAGAAATAAGCTTTGTTTGCCCAGATGACAAAGTGGTTGTCTCTTATACTAAAACGGTCAAAACGCTATATGATGAAATTACCTCAAAAGCAAAAGAAAATCAGAGTTTAATTAATTTAAGAGATACTTTATTGCCGAAATTGATGTCGGGTGAGATTTCTTTGAATAAAAATATGGGTAGTATTGATGATTAAGAAAATTAAAAGTATCGGCAACCTTGCGGTTTTTAAAGGTTTTGAATGGGATGCTAATGTTAGGAATAATGGGGGAGCTGCTGATACCTTTAAAGACATCAATATAATTTATGGGCGAAATTATTCTGGAAAGACATCTTTATCTCGAATAATTAGAGCACTAGAGATGGGGAGGATATCGGATAAATATAACAATCCAGAATTTTGTGTGAAGTTTTCTGATAAAGAAGTAACGCAAAACAACCTAACATCTCATGGGAAGAAAATTAGAGTTTTTAATGAAGACTTTATTAAAGAAAATTTAAAATTTATTGTGCATCAAGATGATGACATTCGATCATTTGCTATTTTAGGTGAGAACAATAATATTGTTGAAGCCGAAATTCAGACCATTGAAGATGAGCTTGGGAAAAAGGAACAGGGCCAAGAAACAGGATTGTATGCTAAAAGGGTTCAAGCAATCAGCAGTTACAATGATGCTAAAATAGTTTGGGATAATGCTAAAAGAGCATTAGATAAGCAGTTAAGTGATAAAGCAACAGATAGAAAAATTGGAATAAAATATCAATCTGAAAGATTTGGTGATCAAAACTATAATGTTCAGAAACTTAGTAATGATATTAGAGATGTATTGTCTGAGTCGTATAAAGAGTTATCTTTAGAAGAAATTGAACAGTTTACAAAGCTGAGTTTAGAAAAAGCATTAGATGATTATTCTATAATTGATCTTCCTAAAATTAGATTATCTAATTTTGTTGAAAAAACTGACAATCTCGTTACGAAAAAAATTAGCTCATCTAATAAGATTGAAGAATTGGTTAAAAATGCAATTTTGAATCGTTGGGTTAATGAGGGTAGATCTTATCATAAAGATAAACTAAGTAATTGCGCTTTTTGTGGAACTTTTATAAGTGAGGAGAGGTGGAAGGAATTAGACCAGCATTTTGATAAAGAATCTAAAATCTTAGAAGATGATATAGATAGTCTCATTAAAGATATTGAATCAGAGAAGAAAAGTTTCTCTTTATTAAAAATTGATAAATCAAAATTTTATTCAAAATTTCATAAAAGACTTGATATTATTCAAACAGAATTGGAAGAAATAATTAGAGAATACGATTTAATTTTAGATGGTTTAATTGATCAACTAAAAGAACGGAAAGCGAACATTCTTAATGAAAAAGATTTCATTAACCCTAATAAAAATGTTGAAAAGTTACAAGTAATATGGACTTCATACCTAAATATTAAGAAAGAATCGACTGAATTTAGCAAGAAGTTATTAAGTGAACAAAAAAATGCTAAAGATAAATTACGTTTAAATGAGGTCTCTAATTTTTTAGAAATTATTAAATATCAAGATCAAGGCACTAATATTGAAGCCTTGCGTGTCAAAGTTGTTGAAAATGAAAATAAAAAGATATCTATGGATGAAATTATCAGACAAAAAGAGCAACTTATTAAAACTAAAAAAGCAGAACTTCTAGATGAAGAAAAAGGTGCAGATAAAGTTAATGAATTATTAAAGAATTTCTTTGGACATCATTATTTATCTTTGCAACCAATAACAAATGAAAGTGGAGTGAGATTTGAAGTTATTAGAGATGATAAAAAAGCATATCATTTAAGCGAAGGGGAATGCAGTTTACTTGCTTTTTGCTATTTTATGGCAAAATTAGATGATATTGATACTAAAGGTTCAAAGCCAATTGTTTGGATTGATGATCCGATTTCTAGCTTAGATAGTAATCATATTTTCTTCATTTATAGTCTGATTAATGAGAAAATTGTTAATAACCATATTTTTGGTCAACTATTTATTTCTACACATAATTTAGACTTTCTAAAATATTTAAAAAAAGTTGATGGGAAATTTTTAAATGCGAGTGGAAAAACTCAGAATTATCAAAAAGAGTACTTTTTGATTGCAAGGGTGAATGATACTTCTAAGATTAGTATCATGCCCAAATATCTTAAAGAATATGTGACAGAATTTAACTATTTATTCCATCAACTTTATAAGTGTTCTGTTATTGAGGTTATTGATGATTCAAATTATATAACTTTTTATAATTTTGGAAACAATGCTCGAAAATTTTTTGAAATTTACTTGTATTACAAATACCCCGATAAAGGCATGACAGAAGAAACCTTAAATTTATTTTTTGATGGGGATAATATTCCTGCTCTTTTGACAGATAGAATCAATAATGAATATTCACATTTGTGTGGTGTTTTTGAACGTGGTTCTTCACCTGTAGAAGTTCCTGAAATGCAAATTGCAGCCAAAAGAATTATCACAAAATTAAGTGCAGATAGAGAACAGTTTATTGGTCTGCTTAAAAGTGTAGGTGAAGATACAAGCAACATCAGTTCTACTTCGGAAGTATAAAATGAACGAAACACAACTTGAAAACCTTTGCCTTGATTGGTTCACCGAAAATGGTTGGGAAGTCGTTCATGGTATTGATATTGCACTTGATAGCAGTAATCCTTTACGCAAAGACTATAAACAGATCTTATTGGAAGCTGATTTAAAGGCAGCTTTTGAACGTTTGAATCCACATTTGCCTGCCAGTTGCTTTGAGCAAGTGTTACTGAAACTAAGCAAACCTGAAAGTCTGGATTTGGTGACCAATAACCGTGCATTCCATCGTATGTTATTGGAAGGTGTACCTGTCACCTATAAGAAACAAGATGATTGGGTACATGACCATGCTTTCTTAGTGGACTTTAATCATGTGCATCAAAACCGTTTTGTTGCGGTCAATCAATTTACGATTCTAGGCACTAAACAACCTCGACGCCCTGACATCATCTGTTTTATCAATGGTATTCCGTTTGCCGTGTTGGAGCTAAAAAGCCCAACCGATGAAAATGCAGATATCTGGGATGCCTTTAACCAGCTGCAAACCTACAAAGAAGAAATCTCCGATCTGTTTGTCTTTAATGAAGCTTTGGTAGTCAGTGATGGTGTAACAGCACGTGTCGGTTCACTGACGGCGAATCAGGAACGCTTTTTACCGTGGCGTACCATCAAGAATGAAGATGATAAACCTGCTTTAGAGTGGGAGCTAGAAACAGTTGTTCGGGGCTTCTTTGACCGAGAATTGTTTTTAGATTACATTCGATTCTTTGTGTTATTTGAAACAGATGGCGAAAAGACCATTAAAAAAATTGCAGGCTATCATCAGTTCCATGCGGTTAGGGAAGCGGTACAAGCGACCATTGCAGCAGCCAATCCGACAGGGGACAAAAAAGCAGGCGTCGTTTGGCATACCCAAGGTTCGGGTAAAAGTATTTCCATGTGTTGTTATGCAGGTAAACTATTACAGCAGTCTGCCATGCACAACCCAACTTTGTTGATCGTGACTGACCGTAATGACTTAGATGGACAGCTCTTTGAAACCTTTAGTAATGCTCAAGAATTATTAAAACAAACGCCAGTACAAGCCAATAACCGTGATGAGCTGAGAAAGTTTTTAGCTGAGCGTGAGTCTGGTGGCATTATCTTTACCACGGTACAAAAGTTTGCATTACTGGAAGGTGAGACTGAGCATCCATTATTAAATGGACGCCACAATATTGTGGTGATGTCAGATGAAGCACATCGTAGCCAATATGGTTTGAAAGCAAAACTAGGTAATGATGGCACATACAAGTTCGGCTATGCCAAGCACATGCGCGATGCTTTAAAGAATGCTGCTTTTATTGGCTTTACTGGAACTCCGATTTCGAGTGAGGATAAAGACACCAGAGCTGTCTTTGGCGACTATGTTTCCATCTATGACATTCAGGATGCCGTCGATGATGGTGCAACCGTCCCAATCTACTACGAATCACGCTTGGCAAAGCTGGACATCAATCAGACTGAAATTGAAGATTTGTCTGATCAAGTCGATGAGGTTGTAGAAGATGAAGAAGATGTCGGTAACAGGGAAAAGACCAAGAGTGAGTGGAGCCGACTAGAAAAGCTGGTGGGTGCCACACCACGGCTGAAACAGATTGCTGCGGATTTAGTCGCACATTTTGAAGCCCGTACTGAAGCGACGGCAGGTAAAGGCATGATTGTGACCATGAGCCGCGAAATCTGTGTGCATTTGTATAATGAAATTATTGCTCTACGCCCAGATTGGCATGACACTGATCCTGAAAAAGGCAAAATCAAAATTGTGATGACGGGTTCAGCTTCAGATAAACCATTGTTACAGCCACACATTTACATCAAGCAAGTCAAAAAACGTCTTGAGAAACGCTTTAAGGATGTAAAAGATCCTTTGCAGTTAGTGATTGTGCGCGATATGTGGCTTACAGGTTTTGATGCACCGTGTACGCACACCATGTATATCGATAAGCCAATGAAAGGCCATAACCTCATGCAGGCAATTGCACGCGTGAACCGGGTATTTAAAGATAAGCAGGGTGGTCTAGTTGTCGACTATATCGGCATTGCCAATGAATTGAAGCAGGCTTTAAAAACTTATACTGATGCCAAAGGTAAAGGTGAGCCGACTTTACGTGCAGAAGAAGCCTATGCAGTTCTTGCTGAAAAGATGGATGCGATACGGGGAATGTTTGCCAAAACCAATGAACAGGTAGGCATGAATTTAAGTGCTTACGAAACTCAGGCACATCGACTGATCATCCCAGCAGCCAACTATGTGTTGAGTTTCAAGGATGGTAAAAAGCGTTTCCTTGATTTAGTCCTGGCAATTAATAAAGCCTTCTCTTTATGTAGCACCTTAGATGAAGCGAAGAACCTGCACAAAGAAATTGCCTTTTACTCAGCCATTAAAGCAGTCATTAGCAAGCATACCTCTGTAGATCGTAAACTGTCGCAAGCGGAAAAGGACAGTACGCTAAAACAGATTTTGGATAATGCTGTTATTGCTGATGGGGTAACAGATGTTTTTGCAATGTGTGGTTTAGATAAACCGAATATTGGTTTGCTATCAGATGAGTTTCTCGAAGATGTACGGCAGATGCCATACCGTAACTTGGCAATTGAACTGCTGGAAAAGTTACTGAATGATGGCATTAAGGCAAAGACGCGAAACAATGTGGTGCAGGAAAAACGCTTCTCTGACCGTTTACAGGAAACCTTGAGAAAATACAATAACCGAGCGATTGAAACTTCTCAGGTCATTGAGGAACTCATTCAAATGGCGAAAGAGTTTCAGGCGGATATGGCGCGTGAAGCTGCACTTGGTTTAAATTCAGATGAAATCGCTTTCTACGATGCCTTAGCGAATAATGAAAGTGCGGTCAGAGAGCTTGGAGATGATACGCTTAAGCAGATTGCACGCGAAATTACCGAGAAGCTACGGAAATCAACGACGGTTGATTGGCAGGTTAGGGATAGTGTCCGTGCTCAGCTTAAGATTCTGGTTCGTCGTACCTTGCAGCGTTGGAAGTACCCACCAGATAAAGCGGCTGAGGCGATTGAACTGGTCATGAAGCAGGCTGAGCAATTGTCGAATGCTTGGACTACTAACTAGCCTGATTGCTTATTTTGGCTGTACAAATGTTTCAATCCTACAGAAACTAGCATGTACTTAAAGAAAAAAAAGAGAACTTTAAATGTTCTCTTTTAAATTTGTTTTAATCCAAAACTGTTAACTCACTTCGACGCCGTAATGCCTCTAAATTTTGGTATTTAGAGATTAAGTTGAAAGTAAGATTATTAACCTCTACTAGATTGAGACATAAATCATTTGTCAGTTTAGATAAATCAAAGTTTTCTTGGGCTAAAGCTTGGAACACTTTATCTAACAAAAGAGATGATTCATGCGGGATGGGATTAGGCTCATTATTTCGTCCTCTTTGGGCTAATTGTTTATAGATACTTGTGGCATTCCAGTCAGTAATAATCCCCAACTTATTATAACGATAGGTTAAAGCAGCAGCAGAAACTTGCCATATTTCTTTTTTGGACAAAATACTTTTTAAGGATGGAATCCGTAAAGGATTTGCTAGTAAGCTTCTGCGTGGCATTAGAAATGCAGAAGCAAAAGCATTTGCTTCTTGTTCTACGTGAATTCCTTCAATTATCCCATGTTTGTGCATAACTAAATGGCCTAGCTCGTGAGCTAAGTCAAATCTACACCTTTCAGCAGTTCTGGAAGTATTTAAAAAAATAAAAGGACGGCCACTTGTCCATCTACAACAAGCATCTACATCTTGTGCTTCATCAGTGAGAGAGAAAACACGAATACCTTTAGATTCCAAAAGTGCAATCAGGTTGGGAATAGGTTGTTCGCCTAATCCCCAAGCTTTTCTTACTGTATCAGCACATGCCTCAGGATAAGAATATTCAAGATAATATCTAACATCATTTTCGTCGGCCTCATCCAATGAACCAATAGTCGCAGTTGAAAAATCACTTCTTAATTCATGTAAATCAGGTACGTTAGGAAGTGGTAATTCAAAGTTTTGATCAATCCAATCACTAATCATTTCAGCTAAAATAGTTTGGCTAATTGCCATATCCCTTTTTCTAGCTGTCATCTTAGTGAGGGCCCTGAAGCTTACAGATTCAACTTGAATCTTTTCTACTTCACGTCCGTAAAAGAAGTTGATTGGAAAATCAAGAATTTCAGCAGCTTTTTCTAAAATTTTTTCATCAACTTCTTGGTTGCTGTACCAATTTGAAACAGTTCTATCGGTTACTTCTAATCGATGAGCCAATTCTCTCTTAGTCAAACCACGGCGTTGACGAGCGAGATCGAAACGACCCATATTGAACATAGTATTGCCTCTTAAGCATTCTTGCGCTTGATTTCAAAATCAATTGGCGCGGGAGTTGGTGCAGGGGAAAGAATAGTATCAAATTCAGACTCGGGATCGAAACTGATTTCTTTTAAAATAATTCTTTCATGGTATTCTGTAAAAAATTTACCATTTTCAGTAAGTTTTGATGGACATGAAAGTTCACTTCTGATTATTTTATTTTTATAATCAATATAATACATTAGAACCCAACACCAAGTATCCGTAGTAGAGTAGGTTGTTAGCATATCGCCATGTAATTGGGCATTGGCGATTCTTGAAAACATGCTCCCCTTAGGGTTTCGGTTTCGAGCAACTTTTTCAGTTCTCAAACTCTCTGTATTAGATGGAACTTGTCCTTTCAATCCAACACATGCATTTCCCGTCATAAAACTAATTAGGATTCCGAGCTTTTCATTACGAACCCATTCAGAGTTTCCTTGGGTATATTTTAAATAACCCATTGATAACAAGCGTTCTCTTAAAAAAGCTGTTCCTTCAGCAAAATTTCTATAACCACCATAAATTTTAGGATGATTATTTGTTGTTTCATTACGAGCTGAAAAACTATCTTCTATAACTCCAAGCAAGATTTTCGAGTCAAACCCAAAAACTTCTTTTATTCTATTTTGAGAGTGAAGTGGATCATCTATTGTTAAATATAATGGTTGCATAAAGTTAGATCTACTAAATTATCATTTACCTAGCATACATAGTTTTTAGTGGTAAAAATAGAAATAAACATAGTTTTTGGTGAAAAAAATAGAAAATAAATTGTTTCAAGATATACAGTAAACAATAAAGATTGATATAGAGAATCCATGAATTGGAACTAAATTATGAATAATTAATAGAAGGAAGAAGTGTCATTATTTGAACGAATAAATGGTTAAAAAATTTACTTTCGGGTTTTCTACACCAATTTTACACCACAATATTTTTATATTTAATTAAGTTATTGATAGTAATGTTTTAATTTTATTTATGTGTCCAATCCATCATCGGGGCAACACTGATTCGTGGAGATTGAGGGGTTTCAATGGTTTTGTCAGTATTCATTAAAAAATCAGGCTCTTGATCAGTGTTTATCAGCTTTTGTCTGCAAAGACATGGTGAACAACCTATGTCTTAGAGCGGAAGCGGTGCAAAGAAATATGTGGGAAATTACATGAAAATCAGATGTCGCAAAGCCAAAGCATCAATCCATTTATTGAGCACGATACAGCACAATGTAATGAGCTGAAATGCATTCATTACCGATAGGAGGATCTTTGGGAGTGGACGAAAAATGAAACTCGGTGCTTCATTTTTATTCAGGTATTTCCGATAGCACGCAATACTATCACAAAAATGGAATACATTCATTGAGAGGTATTATCTGCTTTTATCAACCTTAGAACTTATAATTAATGGTAAGAGGAGCAGCCAATATTCATTAGATACATTGAAATATAGAAAACAGAATGTTTTTTTCGATAGAACATTCACACTGAACTTGTGGGATTCATCAATCATTATGTCCTAGCAGGATTAAATTGAATTTAGCTTAATCATTCAGTATGTTGAATATATAGAAGAATAAAGTATAGGAAAAGCCGATGTTGCTTTTAGAAGAAATTTTTAAAACTAAAAAAATACAACAGAGTGATGAGTTTAATCTGAGAATACATCGTGGGCTGAGTTGGTTAAAGCAAGCATTCCTGCTCGATCATGATCCCGATTTGCAATTTATCAGCCTCTGGATTTCTTTCAATGCGATATATGCACAAGACTTGGGGCAAAGTCAGGACAAACAGAGTTTACGTCAGTTCTTACATTTAATTTGCCAGCATGATGTCGATCATAGAATTTATAGCATTTTATGGGACAAGTTTAGTCAAGCCATTCGTATGCTCTTAGACAACCAATACACCTATCAAGGCTATTGGGACTATCAAAATAAGAAAATTGGTTTAGAGGTTTGTAAGGCTCAGCTTGAACAAGAAAAGAAAAAAGTCGCGAAAGCGCTACAACAGAAGCATTCGGTTGATATTTTACTGGTACTGTTTAACCGTTTATATACCTTGAGAAATCAGCTGATGCATGGCGGTTCAACCTATAAGAGTTCATTAAACCGTAAGCAGCTACAAGATGGCTGTCAAATTTTATCGGCTTTGCTGCCCGCATTTTTGTATATTGCTTTGGAAAATGCCGATAGTCTCGACTTGGGTAAACCTTTTTACCCCGTGGCTCAGGTCAGTTAGCGCTCAAAATGAAGTGCCCAAACCAAAAGACAGTTTACTCAGTCAACTGTCTTTTTAAGGGTTAAGCAATACCATGTTTTTTGCTATACAGGGTATCCAGCAGAGCAAAGACACTCGCCATCATCACCAGTGTAATACCGACTAAACATGTACTGCTCCAGCCGCCGTGATGCCATGCATAGACACCCAGTGCCGAGCCACACGCGCCACCAATAAAATATAAGGTCATATAGATGGAGTTCACCCGAGACTTCGCATCGGGGCGTAAACGGAAAATCACGTTTTGGTTACAACTATGTGTAGTTGCAAGCCCTAAGTTAATCAGTGCATAACCGATGATGTAGCTGATGAGTGAGCTCCCGCCTAAATATAGGAACACCCAACTGAGGGCTAACGTCCCGCAGCCGACCCAAGTCAAAAGCAGGGTATAACCGCGATCGGCCCATTTACCAATCCACTGAGTGGAGAGTGCGCCAAATACGCCGACCAAAGTTACCACGCCGACTAAAACATCCGAAAGTTGAAATGGCTCAGAGGTTAAAAGTAGGGCAATGGTTGAAAACAGCATACTCATGGCAGCAAAAGCAAATCCACCCGTGATTGAGCGAAACACCAAACGCGGCTCTTGTTGCAGCAGACTCCCCATAGACTTGAAAATGTCGAAATAGGTGATTTTGAGTTTTGGTAGTTGAGGCAGTTTTCCTTTCATCAGAAGGGCCAAAGCAAACATGGTAATACCACTCAGTACATAAATCATTTTCCAGTGCCATAAGTCTGAGAGTAATCCAGCCACACTGGTCGACAGTAAGATCCCAACCAACAAGCCACTCATGAGGAAACCGACCACTTCTCCCGTTTTTTCAGGTTTGACTGCCATCGTGGCCAGAGGAATCAGTACTTGTGCTGCGACAGAAAAGAGTCCTGTAATAATGGTGCCTAGCCAGAGCATCGATAAGTTGGTAGATGTCGCACAGATAAACAGTCCAGCAGATGCGCCAAACATCAGGAATGGAATCAGTTTGGCTTTGTTCAGCATGTCGCCTAAGGGCACAATGAACAGTAAACCCAAAGCATAGGAGACTTGCGCAAAGGTCACGGTCAAAGCCACTTGTTCTTCTGGCGCTTGAAAGCTTTGCTGAATAGAGGAAATCAAAGGCTGGCAATAATAGTTTGCCCCTGCACATAAGCCACAGACAATTGCCATCAGCCAGAGCAGAGATTTGTCTCGACTGATGTCGAAAGAGGTATTCATAATGAGCCTTTGATGAGGGAGTATTTTTTTCAGAAAGACGTTTACATCATGTTTGAGCTAAATAGATGCATCGTTTCAGAAATTGTATACGAAGCTGGGTCAAAAGCCTAAAACAGGCGAGAAAAGACTGCATAAAAAATGAGTCGAAGATGAAGACATAGAAAATAGCATGACCTGTTCTCAGGAGAGTATTTTCGTCTAATACAATCAAAAAATAATGATATTTCGAATTTCCTGTCAAAAAATGATAAAAATCTTTAAAAAATTCTGAACGCACCCGTCTATCTTGTATGAAATTGTTGCATTCGATCATTTTCACTCATAAAGCATACCAAGCATTTGGGGCTGATTGTTGAAATATTCATCTATTTAAAGTGTTTTTGCTCAATTATGGTGCATTTTTGCTTAAGGCTAGTGCGTCAATGCACGCCATTATCATCCCATAAAATATGAAAAAAACATTTTTGTTGGTTATTTCTCGTTTCAGATCTAGTTAAACGTGATCAACCCCTCCTTGTATTTTTAGATGATCCATTCCAAATACGCGTTTTAGTTGAGCTAAATTTTGAGCATTGGCATTTTTGATCGATGAAAAATAGGGACAGGCCAATTCGAAGCTTTTGCAAATGGGGCAAAACTGTCATTTAAGTCAATGTCTGCAAAGTCTGCGTGACGACAGATGGTAAAGCTCGATGAATGACGGGTTCGGGTTAATCTAAACGTGGTGGTTCATATTCTTGGATTGGTCAAAAAGATCAATACTGCGGAATTAAAGGACTTGGTTTTGTGCAAAAAAAGTGTAGATTTTAGTGTGTAAAGATCTGTGGTTCAGAATTTGAATAGAAATAAATCAATTTTTAAGCGGATTCAAAGCAAATAAACGCAATATCACCCAATATTTTTTATGAATCACCAGTTCAGTATATGGGTATTTATTAAATAAATAGTGGGTGGTATTTTAAAAAAGTTTCATTAGAATCCAAAAATTCATAAGAACATCCTGTGAGAAAGCATTGCTTAATCGGTGATGTTTACTTTAAGAAAAACTAGCTTGAGGGACGCTCATGCAGATCGGAATTCCAGCCGAAACTGTCGTCGGTGAAAATCGTGTAGCCGCAACGCCAGAAACGGTAAAAAAGTTGATCAGTGCTGGTCATAGTGTAGTGATTGAACGTAGAGCAGGTGTGAAAGCTGCTTATATCGACAGTGCTTATGAGCAAGTCGGTGCTACGCTGACAGATGATGCCTATACCGGTAGCCAAATGATTTTGAAAGTACGTGCCCCTCAGGGTGCTGAAATTCAAAAGCTTGCGCCAAATACATCGGTTATTGCCATGTTTGACCCGTACCGTAATACGGAGCTTGATCAATTTGCATCACAACAAGTGTCTGCATTTGCTTTGGAGCTACTGCCACGAACTTTATCTCGTGCGCAGAACATGGACGTATTATCTTCACAAGCTAACTTGTCCGGTTACAAGTCAGTGCTTCTTGCTGCGGCTGAGTACCAGCGCATGTTCCCAATGTTGATGACGGCTGCGGGTACTGTAAAACCTGCACGTGTCGTGATCATGGGGGTTGGTGTTGCAGGTCTACAAGCGATTGCGACAGCAAAACGTTTGGGTGCTGTGGTTGAAGCAACGGATTTACGTCCGACGGCGAAAGATCAGGTGGAATCTTTGGGTGGCAAATGGTTAGACGTACCTATGTCAGCAGAAGAGCAGCAAAAAGCAGCCGATGCTGCGAAAAATGGTTATGGCTGGATGCCGGGTGAAGACTATATCCGCGATCAAGCCATTATTGTGGACAAAGCTGTATCAAATGCTGACATCGTGATTACCACTGCACTTTTACCAGGTCGTAATGCACCACGTCTGATTAAGGCGGAAACAGTTGCCAAAATGAAACCAGGCTCAGTCATTCTTGATATGGCGGTTGAAACAGGCGGCAACGTTGAAGGTTCTCAAAATGGTGAAAATGTTGTGACTGACAACGGTGTAACCATTTTAGGGATTCCAAACATTCCGTCTACGGTTTCAACTGAAGCTTCTGCTTTGTATGCACGAAATGTCTTGAACTTCTTAGATACTTTATTTGATGCAGAGAAAAACTTTGCTATCAATCCTGAAGAAGAAATTCAAAAAGCCCTTCTAGTAACTCATGGCGGTCAAGTACTGCTGAAGCGTGGTTAAGGAGATAGATCATGGTTGAAACAATTACAATTTTCGTCCTTGCCATCTTTGTAGGCTACTACGTTGTGTGGGGCGTTACGCCTGCACTACATACACCGCTTATGGCAGTAACCAATGCGTTGTCATCGATCATCGTGGTCGGTGCAATGATTCAAACGGTGGGGATTCCTGCAATTGGTGTTGATGCGAATGTTGCATTCCAAAGTGTGAATGTGGTGAGCATCTTAGGTGCGATTGCTGTGTTCTTAGCAAGTATCAATATTTTCGGTGGCTTCGCAGTAACAGCGCGTATGCTTGAAATGTTCAAGCCAAAGCAAAAGAAAAAAGAGGGCTAATATATGGAATTCATTCGAGACTATGCGGATTGGTTCTACCTGATTGGTGCTGTCCTCTTTATCTTAACTTTACGTGGTTTGTCTGGCCCGAAGACGGCAATTCAAGGTAACCGTTATGGCATGATCGCAATGGCGATTGCTGTCGTGACTACTTTCTTCGTGGCTGATCATCCTGTGATTTGGATGATTGGTGGTGCGATGGTGCTAGGTGCGATTGTGGGTATTGCTCGTGCGCGTACTGTACCTATGACGCAGATGCCTGAAACTGTTGCTTTAATGCACTCATTGGTGGGCTTGGCTGCTGTTTTAATTGCAATCGCGGCAATTCTACATAACAACCAACTGACTGCCTTATTTGCACAGAATGAAGCGGCATTAACTGCTGCGGGTGTGCAACATGCACACATGAGCAAGGTTCATTTATTTGAATTGTTCGTGGGCTGTTTTGTTGGTGCAATTACCTTTACAGCATCTGTATTTGCTTATGGTAAATTGGCTGCGAAAAAATGGGCAAAAACCATTTCTGGTGCATGGGTTAAACCTGTACAAGCGCTGATTTTCCTTGCAATGTTGGCGTGTGGTGTGTACTTCTTCACGACAGGCAATATGAATGCATTCTGGGCCATGACGGCACTTGCACTTGCATTCGGTTGGGTATGGATTGCGCCAGTCGGCGGCGGTGATATGCCAGTCGTAGTATCACTATTGAACTCTTTCTCTGGTTGGGCAGCAGCAGGTATTGGTTTCACACTTGAAAACAATATGTTGATCGTTGCGGGTTCACTGGTGGGTTCTTCAGGTGCGATTCTGTCTTACATCATGTGTAAAGCCATGAACCGTTCAATCATCAACGTTTTGTTTGGTGGTGCAATGGGCGGTACAGCGGTAGCTTCTGCGGACAAAGGCGAACAAGCACAGCGTAACCATCGTTCTGGTTCAGCAGATGATGCAGGCTTCTTGATGTCAAATGCAGACAGCGTTGTGATCGTACCAGGTTATGGTATGGCGCAAGGTCGTGCACAAAATGCGGTGAAAGAACTGTGTGAAATCTTGAAAGAACAAGGTGTAAAAGTTCGCTTCGCGATTCACCCAGTGGCTGGTCGTATGCCGGGTCACATGAACGTACTTTTGGCTGAAGCAGACGTGGCGTATGAAGACATCTTAGAGATGGATGAGATTAACTCTGACTTCCCTGCAACAGATGTGGTGCTTGTGATTGGTGCGAATGACGTGGTCAACCCTGCGGCGAAAGACGATCCAACATCTCCAATCTATGGCATGCCAATTCTTGAAGCACATAAAGCACGTACCATTATGGTCATCAAACGCTCTATGGCGACAGGTTATGCAGGTCTAGACAACGATTTGTTCTATAACGAAAAAACCATGATGATCTTCGGTGATGCGAAGAAAGTGGTTGAAGATATGACCAAAGCAATCAATGGTGGTGGACACTAATCCTCCTCCTAGAGTGTATAAAGACCACCTTCGGGTGGTTTTTTTATGTTTGCAGCTTTTGCTAAGATGATGTGTATCTTTTCAATAAGAAAACAATATGAACATAAATCAGATCTCGTTTCAGGTGCTGTTGATATTTGGTGTGTGCGTTTTGAGTCAAGCTACTCAGGCTCAGGTCTTCGAAATAAAAAATGCATCGAAGCACTATGATGTAAAAATGACGACGAACTGTACGGACAGTAGCTGTGATGGACAAGCCAATATTGATCTTTACCTAAAAGGGACAACACAGCACTTTCAGCATTTTTCCTCTGCTGAATTGACGATGGATCTGGACGAAACTTACAAACCGTCTATCAATGTGGTGCAGCTTTATGGTGAGCAAAGTGCATTAATTTTTGCTGACTTTAACTTTGACGGGAGTGAGGATGTCGCCATCCGTAATGGTAACTATGGTGCCTATGGCGGGCCAACTTACGATGTTTATGTCTTTCATCGAACCAAGAATAAATTTGTTCTGAGTGAGGAGTTATCTGCTTTAACCCATGAAAATTTGGGCATGTTTGAGGTCGATCCAAAACAGAAAAGGATCTTAACCTTCAATAAAAGTGGGTGTTGTTATCACATCCGTTCGGAATATATCGTGATTCCTAAACACGGCTTGAGTTTAGTCAAAGAGTTTATTGAAGATGCAACAGTCCAAGAGGGAAAGGTTAAAGTGACGGAGCGAACACTGAATCGTGGTCGATGGGTAGAGAGGGTTCACTATTATGCTGTGGATGAGTACTATAAAAACTAAAAGCTATGTTTTATCAATCAGCTGATAAATGCGCTTTGGCCCTTTTATGGTGTATCGCTTTTTCGCCTTGTTTGAATTGTCCATTTATATTGGCGGGCATGGATCATGATTAAATATCTGTAAGGTGTTGAAACACTGGCATTGATTTTGCAATTGAGATGAATAATCTTTGGGGGATTATTCATGAAAAAAATAAAATACTTACTCTTCTTTGTGTGCTGTATTGCTTTACCCAGTTTTGCTGCAGAGCCCCTGCCAACACAGGCTCAAAATATTCAAGAAATTCGTCTCTCGCTCGACAGTGTCTGGGTGGTGCTCGGTGGCATTTTAGTGTTTTTCATGCAAGCAGGTTTTGCCCTGATTGAAAGTGGTTCGGTGCGCTCTAAAAATACCATTAATGTACTCATGAAAAACTATATGGATGCGTGTTTAGGGGGCTTGGTGTTTTGGTTGATTGGCTTTGGTTTGATGTTTGGTGTCAATTCGAGTGGTTGGATAGGAACCTCACACTTTGCACCCAATGCCATGGATGACTGGCACTGGAACCTCTTGTTCTTTCAAATGATGTTTGCGGCCACCGCCACGACGATTGCCAGTGGGGCGATGGCTGAGCGGATTCACTTTGTGGCGTATATCGTGAGTGCTGCGGTGGTCAGTGGTTTGATCTACCCGATTTTTGGTGCATGGGCTTGGGGGAGCTTATTTGATGGCGAGGGTTGGCTAAAAGCCATGGGTTTCATTGACTTTGCAGGTTCAACGGTGGTGCATTCGATTGGTGGATGGGTGGCTTTAGCCGGAATTATTGTGTTGGGGTCTCGTTTAGGGCGGTTTGGGCGCAATGGACAGGTCCATTATTTGGCAGGACATAATTTACCGTTGGTGGCGCTAGGCGGTTTTGTTCTATGGCTGGCATGGTTTGGTTTTAATGCGGCCTCTACTGTAAAGGCGGATGTGAGTATTGGGCGGATTGCCTTGAATACACATTTGGCGGCGTGTGCTTCGGCAGTTGCCTATATGGTTTATACCCTAATACGTGGTAAAGCAATTTTAATGCGCGGCACCATTAATGCCTCCTTGGGTGGGCTGGTTGCAATTACGGCGGGCTGTGCAACCATGAGTCCACTGTATGCCATCATCAGTGGGGCGGTTGCAGGTGTACTGGTCAGTATTTTACCAGTGGTGATGGAAAAACTCCGCTTGGATGATGTGGTCGATGCGGTGACTGTGCATGGTTTTTGTGGGGCATGGGGCACATTGGCAGCGGGTTTGTTTTTTGAAAACAATATGTTTAATGCGGGGCTCATTGCGGTACAAGGCTTGGGGATTTTGACAGCCTTTGCGTGGGGTTTTGGTGTGGCGTTGATCGTCTTTAAAGTCTTAGACCTCGTTCTTGGTGGTTTACGGGTGAGTAAACAACATGAACAACGTGGCTTGGACTATACCGAACATGCAGAACTATCTTATCCTGAGTTTCAGCGTGATGTGACGTTTGAAACTGATGATATGACCAAACGTCATTAATGAAAGGAGGATAGCTCATGTCGACTGAAACATTAACTATTTTACAAAAACGCCAAGCGATCGAACGTGGGTTAAGTCAGTACTTACAAGGAACACTTTTAGAGCAAGTATTGAATCATTGGGAAGCGAAATATGGTGATCAACCCTCCTTTGTCCTGAATCGTTTTTTGAGTGAAATCTGTACCACAGAGGAATTACGTTACTTTCGAAAAGACATGCTCAAAAATGTCTTGGCCGAGATGGCCCAAGTTGAAAAACAAGTGTTGTTGAATCCCTCTGCAAAAGCATCGAAAAGCGAACAAGGGGGAGTAGCGTTACTCGATGCATTGACGTTTTTTCTGCAAACTGTCTGTCAAGCAGTCAAAGCTGTTGATGTGCAGGAGTTTGAGCGTGAAGTGAAAACGCAGCTAGACGCTTTATCCATTGTGATTGATAGTTATCAGGCCTTGGATGATCGAGCAGTACTTGAAGCTTTGCCCATGACTCAATATGCGCAGGTCTTGACGGTCTGTTATGAAAATTATTGTGAATTTTATGGTCCAGCAAAAGCAGATCAACTCTATGCCCATGTGAAGCGCCAAGTGAAAGAGCGTTACCCAATGGTCGATATGCATCGCTTAATTTAAATAAAATGAGACATAAAAAAAGCGACCTTCAGGTCGCTCTTTTCATATTAGGCTACAGTTTCTTCTGGGGCTGCACGCCAAAGGCTTTCTAGGTCGTAGAAACGACGTGCTGTTGGTAACATCACGTGCACAACAACAAAGCCAAGATCAATCAAGATCCATTCTGCATCACGTTCGCCTTCGACACCGAGAGGGCGAAAACCTGCTTTACGTGCTTCTTCAGCAACGTTATCAGCAAGTGCTTTGATGTGACGCGTTGATGTACCGCTTGCAATCACAATTGCATCAGCGACGTTGCTGATTAGGCTGACATCAATCGCTAAAATATCTTTTGCTTTTACATCTTCAAGGGCTTCATGTACAACTTTTAAGCAAGCTTGTACGTCGGCAGCTTGGGTATTCATTGCGAAATCGTGAGAATTAGAAGCGCTGGGCGATGGTTCTAAATTCATAAAGGGAATTTTTCCGGACAATAACTCATCTTATAATATAGCGTTTTTAGGCGAAAATTTCAAATCTGCAACAGTTCAACTTTGAGGATGTGCAGCAAAGTATTTTGCCTTCCATGCAAAGGACTGAGTTGAAACAGTTTTTGGTCGATATTCAGCCGCAATAAAACCGTCATAACTGCTGTGTTGTAGCCATTCAAAAATATTTGCATACATAATTTGTGCAGTATCTGGTTCATGCCGCCCCGGACAGTCTGCAAATTGGATGTGACCAATATCTTGAATATTTTCTTGTAGCCCTTGCAACACATCTTCACCCATCATGGCCATGTGATAGCAGTCGTATTGCATTTTAAGTGCAGGGTGTTGTACTGCTTCTAGCATTTCCTGTGCTTGGGCAATATTTTGCACTAAGAAGCGCGGCATATCCGTGCCGTTGATCATTTCAAAGACAGGTTGAATGTCATGTTCACTGAATATATGGCAGGCCAGTTTCAGGTTTTTGGACAAGGTATTTAAACAGGGCAGTAGGTCGGCATCTAAGGGTTGTTTGCCAGCAAGGATATTCACACTTGGCACTTTGAGTGCGCTGGCATATTGCACTGCTAACTGAAGAGCGTGATGAAACTCTAGCTCTTTGCCGGGGACACCTGCGAGTCCATTTCCACCAGTCATTAAGTCGCCCGCAGGAACGTTAATCAGGCAGAGACTTAAGTCATGAAGCGTAAGCTGAGTTTGAATTTGTTCAATGCTGAGCTCGTAGGGAAATTGGATTTCCACATGTTTAAAACCAGCAGCTTGCGCTAAAGCAAAACGCTCAAGCAACGGTACTTCGGTAAAAATCATGGATAAATTTACAGCAAGTTTGGTCATGATTTTCTCCTGATTTTATTTGGCTTGTTGTTCTACTTGTAATATGACTGAGGCAAGATCAGCTTCAGCATAGCCTTGTTGTTGGTGTGCTTGCAATTGCTGAAGTGCTCGCGCTGCAACAGGAATGTCGAGTTGGTGCTGCGCAGCAAGCTGCACAGCATTGTTCAAGTCTTTAGACAGGGTTTGAACTTTCCACTGTACGGGCTCAAACAGGTGAGTCGCCATACGTGGACTTAAAATTTGAAAGGGTTTCGAATCGGCAAAACCGCCTGCAAGCGCAGGTGCAAGTAAGCGAGTGTCCACGCCAGCTTTGGCTGCTAAAGCAACTGCTTCTGCAATCAGCGTGCTATTGGCTGCCACAATCAGTTGATTACAAATTTTGGTGGCTTGTCCTGTTCCTGTGTTGCCCATACAGGTGACACGTTGCGACAAGATATTATAAATCAAAGACAAGTCTTGAATCGTCTGTGCATCGCCACCAGCAAAGATGACCAGCGTACCTTGTTCCGCACCGACAGTCCCCCCTGAAACAGGTGAGTCTATCCATTGCACCTGTTTTTGTTCGGCACGTGCTGCAAGACTCAGGGTTTGCTCCACCGAAAGACTGGAAAAGTCGATGATCACTTGCTTCGCCGTCAAAAACGGTTCGATTTGTTCATAAACGCTGAGTGCAGCTTTGTCGTCGGCTAAACATGTTAGGACTATAGGATATTCAGCAATATTCTGTAGTGCTAAGTCTGTCGCCCCCAAATCAATGAGGGCATCGCAGGTACTGCGGGTACGGTTCCATACAGCGACTTCGAAACCTGCTTGAAGTAAGCGGGTGGCCATACGGCTTCCCATGAGTCCCATGCCGAGAAATGCAATTTTAGTGTGTCGATCGAAACTCATGGGACCCCCTTTGATTGTCAGTGATTAAATACTGTTATTTATATTGGCGTGGTAGATACTGCACGTCGGGTTGTTTATCTTTCTTACGTGCGATTTGGCTATTTTTACCTAACAGTAATTTGAGCTGCCAAATTTTTTCCAAACGTAAGGATTTTTTAGGCTCATGCTGCATGGCATCCAGCACATATTTTGAGGCCATGAGCGCATCTGGTGAGCGTTGTAACATTTCTTCTGCAATGGCTTGGGCTTTAGCAAGCGGTGATTCATCAAGATGTGTGACTAATCCAATTTCTTTGGCATAAGTTGCATCGAAAATACGCGCCGTAAGTGTTAATTCTTTGGCAAGATCTAGTCCGATCAAACCTTTCAAAGAACGCGTCAGTCCCATATCCGGAACTAGTCCCCAACGGCTTTCCATAATCGACATTTTGGTTGCAGGGTGTGCGACACGAATATCCGCCGCTAAAGCCAGTTGCATGCCAGCGCCAAAGCAAAACCCTTCAATCGCGGCAATCACAGGAACAGGCAGTTCTTGCCAAATTAGGAAAGCTTTTTGAAATAGACTTTGTCCAGGTTTGATCAGCTCCCATGCGGCATAGGCGCGATTCTTCGGATTGTTCAAATCGGCAAGATCAATGCCTGCACTAAAGACTTGCGCTTCACCAGTGAGGATGACACAGCGAATGCTGCGGTCTTTTTTAATTTTTTCAGCAGTTTTAACCAATTCGCGCAACAGGTCGAAACTCATCGCATTGCGTTTGTCTGGACGGTTAAGTGAAACAGTGGCAATGCCATTTTTGTTTTCAATGCGAAGTAAAGCCATGATGAGAACTCTTATTTTTTGCTCGCACGGAGCATAGCATAGCTCCCGTGCGGATAAATGACACCAAGAGTCACGTCGAAACTTACCTTTGGTGTCATGCTCTTTTGAATGTTTTATGGACTATGTTTGATTAGAATTTGCTGTGCCGCATGTTGTACTTGTTCAATCACAACTTTGAGTTCATTGAAGCGCTTTATGGTTTCTTGAATAAACTGTTCATCTGCTTTACGACGCTCTTTACGTAAGGTTGAAACAAACTGTTCAAATGTCCCTGTTGCTTCTTGTAAGTTGGGTACACCGACATAGCGTGTTGCACCATACAGACGGTGTAGCACATGTTCTAATTGTGGGAAATCTTCCATTTCAATCAACTGCTTCATTTCATGCAACTCAGTATCAAAACTATCCATTAACATACGCAATAAATCGACTGCTAAGTCTTCTTTATTGGCGGCCAACTGTAAGCTTTGCTGCCAGTCGAGTACCTTCGGATCAAGTGCTTCAATCACGATGGCTTTTTCAACGGGTGAGCCTTTGTTGAAGCGATCAGTGGTCCAATGGGTCAGGATTTGAATAATCTGATCAATTTGAATCGGTTTGGTGACATAGTCATCCATGCCAACTTGCAGTAGTTTTTGTTTTTCATCGGCTAATGCATGTGCGGTGAGGGCAATGATGGGCAAACGCTTATGGTTTTCAATGGTTGACTCCAGCGCACGAATGGCACGTGTGGTATCGACACCCGACATGACAGGCATTTGAATATCCATAAACACCAAATCAAAAGCTTTGCTGTTGTGTTCAGCGCGCTCTTGTAAAATCTCTAAGGCTTGTTGACCGCTTAAAGCTTTTGTTGTGGTGACATTCAACTCGCCTAGTAGGGCTTCAAGGACAATCAGGTTAGGGAGATGGTCATCTACAGCTAAAATATGTAAGCCTTGACCATTGAAGGACTCCATTTCGTCTTCTTCAAATAGCGGTTGATTGCTGAGTAATTGAATCAAAGCACTCCGACTGAGTGGTTGGTATAATGGTCGTGCGCGATACTCATTCAGCGTGGTCAAATCGAGTGACATCTGGTAGCCATAAACCGCAAGGTTACCGCTATAACGCTGACGAATTTCTTTTAATAAGGCTTCGGTATCACCACTGTGGTCAACAATCAACCATGTGTTTTCCACATCTTGAGGCAGTCTGTTGAGATGACTGAACAAGTCTAAAATTGAACTCGATTCGATGTGCTCCACAGCATAGTCTTCAAGATAATGACGCAGAATATTGGCCGTTGCTGGATGCGCCAAATACGAGACCACTTGCATATCGTTAAACTGAGGATGCTCAACGTACTCATCTTCTTCATTGACCATAAACATGGCTGTAAACCAGAAGGTGGACCCTTTTTCGGTTGGCGCGCGTTCTTGGTTATCCTCAAATCCAATTTGCCCCTGCATCAAATGCACCAGCTGTTTGGAAATCGCTAAGCCCAGACCTGTGCCGCCAAATTGACGCGTGACCGAAGCATCGCCTTGCGAGAAAGACTCAAACAGTTTTTTACGGTCGGTTCCACTGAGCCCGATACCGCTATCTTGTACACTAAAGTGCAATAGGCACTGTCCAATATCATCTTGTTCCATTCTTGCGCGGACGATGATCTCGCCATCAGGAGTAAACTTAATGGCATTGGAAATCAGGTTGGTTAAAATTTGTTTGAAGCGTAGGGCATCTCCAACCACATGCTTTGGCACATTGTCGGCATAGTAAAAGGCCATATCGATATGCTTTTGTGCAGCAAGAGGAGACAGCATATCCATAACATCAAAAATTGCTTCTTCTAAATCAAAAGTTGCAGTATCAAGTTCTAGTTTACCGGCATCAATTTTTGAAAAATCTAAAACATCATTAATCAGTGCCAGTAAGTGTGCAGATGATTTTCGGATGGTTTGTAAATACAGATTTTGATCATTGTTGAGGTTGTCTTGGCGCAGTAAGAGGTGAATAAAACCATCAATACTGTTCAATGGTGTGCGCAGTTCATGGCTGATATTGGCCAAGAATACAGACTTGGACTGACTGGCTGAAATGGCTTGGTCACGCGCTTGACGATAGGTGATGTTTTGTACTTCTAAAGTGTCAAGGGTTCGACGTAAATCGTCTTCCGTCTGCTCAGTATGTTCTTTCAATTCTAAAAAACTAAAATGCAGGCGTTTCACTACATTGGCAATATCGCGTTGTAGTAAGCGTAATTCACCGGTACTGTTAATCAGCATGTGTTGATCGAGGGTGTCGGCATTTAAACGTTGCAGCTGCATGCGAATTTCATACATCGGCGCAATCCAGCGACGTGAGTAGAAATTTAAACAGAGTAAAAGCAATAAGAGTGTCAACAGACCTGTCGCAATCAACACGATCAACACGCGATAACGGGCAATTTGTAAGGGCTGGTTATCTAATTCAACCACCAACTGCGCAGGCGTGCCTGTAAATTGGTTGATGGGCAAACCATATACCGTATTGCCTTTAAAATTCATTGGGCCAAAAAAATCAGTATTTTTTTTCAGCGCAGGCCACGGCGCTTGGTCTTGATAGCCAATGCTAAGTTTGTTATTGCCTTTGTCATCAATAATTGCGGCACGAATCAGATGTTTTTCATCTAACATCTTTTGCATCAAATAACGTGCATTTTCATACTGCCAAGGGGAGGCATTCACCAAATTGATTGCTGCTTCTGCATCCAGCTGGTAGCGCGTTAAAATCGCAATCGCCATTTGTCGCTGCTGGGCTTTGGCGGCATTTGAAGTTTCGGTAATAACCAGTAATGCACCTACACAGGCCAAGATCATAATCGGCACAAAAATAAGTGCAATAAGCTGTCCATAAGCATGGTTTAAGTGCAGACGATTAAATAACTTTTTATTGATATTTGACATGGTGCAAGTGATTTATTCCCTATACTTTGGAGTGTAGCATGCTTTATAAAAAATCGATGGTGCTTTAATCACTTTCACGAAAAAGCACGCTAAATGGGTGCAGGGACTGGCATTTTTCCATACAATAGGCGCACCTCGATCAAGGTGCAAAGAATGAGTACTACATCCACTGATTTTCAAGCAGACGAATTTTTGTTAGATCACTATGTTGGAAAAACTCCACTGGTGCGTTTACAGCGTCTGGCAAGTCACACTCAAGCAACAGTATTGGCAAAGTTAGAAGGCAACAACCCCGCAGGTTCTGTCAAGGACCGTCCCGCGTATAACATGATTATGCAAGCGGAAAAGCGAGGGCAAATCCAGCCGGGCGATACCTTGATTGAAGCGACCAGTGGAAATACCGGCATTGCACTGGCGATGGTTGCTGCGATGCGTGGCTATCAGATGAAACTGATTATGCCCAACAACATGAGCCAAGAACGTAAAGATGCAATGCGTGCTTATGGCGCGGAACTGATTGAAGTGACCAAAGAACAGGGCATGGAAGGTGCACGTGATTTGGCTTTGCAAATGCAAGAAGAAGGCAAAGGGCACGTACTCAACCAGTTTGGTAATCCTGATAATGTTGAAGCCCATTATTTAACGACTGGGCCTGAACTTTGGCAGCAAACGGGTGGCAAAATCACTCACTTTGTGAGCTCAATGGGCACTACTGGCACCATTATGGGGGTCTCTAAATATCTCAAAGAGATGAACCCCGACATTCAAATTATTGGTCTACAGCCATCGGATGGTTCAAGTATCGCAGGGATTCGCCGCTGGCCTGAAGAATATTTACCAACGATTTTTGACCGCAGTCGGATTGATCAGATTATTGATATTCCGCAAATTGAAGCAGAAAGAACCATGCGTAAATTGGCGCAAAAAGAAGGGATTAGCGCAGGAACTTCTTCAGGTGGTGCGGTGTGGGCATCGATTAAAATTGCTGAAGAAAACCCTGGTGCCGTCATTGCGTGCATTATTTGTGACCGTGGTGACCGTTATTTATCGACGGGTCTTTTCTCTGTGGTCGATCCTGAATAAAACAATAAAAGAGAGTTCTGCTATGCGCCTACCTGTGCTCACCTTTGATATTGAAACAATGACTGATTTGAGATCGGGGGCGCATTTATATGGTTTAGATTTGCCTGAGGCTGATTTGGAGGCGGCACTGACCAAATTGCGTCGCCAAGAGTCAGGCATGGATTTTCAGCGTTTGGCTTTGCATGAAATTGTGTGTATTTCAGGCTTATGGCTGGATGACCAAGGCCAGATGAAACTCTTTTCTTTTAGCCGTGAACAATATTCGGAAGCAGAAATTCTCAGTAAGTTTTTATCTATATTTGATAAGCGTTTACCGACTTTAGTGAGTTGGAATGGTGCTCAGTTTGACTTACCTGTAATCATGCTTCGTGCTATGTATCATGGTTTAACTGCACCTGCTTTGTTCGATCAGGGCGAAATTGACACACAAAAGCGCTATAATAACTATCAGAACCGTTATCATCAGCGTCACATCGACCTGATGGATGTGATGGCAATGTTTAATGGACGTCATTTCCAAAAGCTAGATGATGTTGCCCATTTATTGGGGTATCCCGGTAAACGAGGCGATGGGGCGTATCATGTACCTGAATATGTTCGGGCTCAGGAATGGCTCAAACTCACCAGTTATTGTGAAGGTGATGTGCTAAATACATGGTTGGTGTATTTGCGTTGGCTCTTGCTCAAAGGGCAATTGTTAGCTCAAGACCACCGTCACTTTATCGATCAAACCATCCAGTTTTTACAGGCTCAACCGCAGCATCAAGACTTTTTGTCGGTGTGGCGTGAGACCTCACAGCAGACGGCTTTTACCGCTGCCGATTTTTCCCCTTCCCATCTTTAGGTACACATGAAACATAGAGCCAAACCTCGTCCAACTCAACAACCCAGTTATATTTTTCAGGTTGAGTCACTTTCGCATGAAGGACGCGGCATAGCGCACTATGGTTCGCATCCAGACCATCCTGCAGACAAGCAGGGTAAAAAAGTCTTTATTAGTTATGCATTGCCGGGTGAAACCGTCAAAGCACAGATTACCCATGCGGTAAAGCGTTTAGAGGAAGCCGATGCTGTTCAACTCCTCAGTGAAGCCTCTGCTTTTCGGGTTGAGCCGAAATGCCCGCATTTTAAAAGCTGTGGTGGCTGTAATATGCAGCATATTCATCCCGATGAACAAATTCGCTTAAAGCAAGATGTGCTTAAATCGCATTTGCAGCATTTTGCGGGGATTCAACCTGAACAATGGTTGCCGCCTTTGCGCTCTTTACGTGAAGACTACCGTCGTAAAGCACGCATTGGGGTGCGTTATTTGCCACATAAAGACCAATTGGTCGTGGGTTTTCGAGAGCGTCAAACCAATAAACTGACTTCAATTGATCGTTGTATGGTGTTAGATCAAGCGTTTGGTTCAATCACACGCTTGAAGCAGTTACTCCAAAGTCTAACAGCCAAAGCGGCCATTGGTCATATAGAATTGGCCATGGGGGATTGTGACATCGCCCTCACGGTACGACATACTGAAAAATTAAACACAGAGGATGTCAACCGATTAAAACAATTTGCGTTAGACAGAGGGTGGCAATTGTATTTACAAGCTGCTGGTCCAGACAGTCTAAAGCGTATGGATGATGAACATGCAGAGATGCGTTTACATTATCGTTTAAATGATTTTGATGTGGCATTTGGATTTAACCCACACGACTTTACTCAAGTAAACTCAACCATTAACCCGCAAATGGTGAAATTGGCATGTGACTTGCTAGATTTAAAACAAGGAGAACGCGTTCTCGATTTGTTCTGTGGTCTAGGAAATTTCTCTTTGCCTTTGGCTCGATGCGTGGGCGCAACAGGACAAGTGGTTGGTGTTGAAGGCAGTGAAGAAATGGTTCAACGTGGTGCAGAAAATGCGGAACGTAATGCGCTTCACCAGTTGAAGTTCTTTTCACAAGATTTAACAAAAGATTTCTCGCATCATTCTTGGGCAAATCAAGGATTTGATGCATTATTGATAGATCCTCCACGTGCAGGCGCAGAGGAAATAATGCATTATATGCCTAACTTTGGTGCAAAAAGAATCGTTTACGTGTCGTGTAATCCAGCGACACTCGCAAGGGATGCGGGGCTGTTGGTACAGCAGGGTTATCGATTAGTCAAAGCCGGTGTGATGGACATGTTTACCCACACAGGCCACGTTGAGTCGATAGCATTGTTTGAAAAAGATAATGAGATAAACGATTAAAGTATATGAAGCGTAAAAGTGTAGGAGAAGGGTATGGTCACAGTACGTGAGCAACTACCTGGGCGACTCAATGAGTTGTCTCAGGAGGCGACTGTAGAGCATGCCGAACAAGCTCAACATGATTTGGCTGAATGGTTAGATCGTGTTCGAAGCATATTAGATGATGCGAAGCTTGAGCAACTCGAAGAAGTTGCCAATTTGACTTTACAAAAAGAGTTAGAAACCACGGTTAATCATCGTTCCAATACCTTTTATACCGGTATTGAAATGGCGGATATTCTGGCCCATTTACATGTCGATGAAGACACCTTGGCTGCTGCGATGCTCTATCGTGGTGTACGCGAAGGCGTGATTCCTTTGGCGGAAGTACAAGAGCATTTTGGCGAACAAGTGCATGCACTGGTCAAAGGCACTTTGGCCATGGGTAAGTTGTCCGACCTCATTGAGCAGAATAAACGTCTCGAAGATCACTTTAATAACAATCAGCGCGAGCACTTAAACGGCATTTATAAAATGTTGATTTCGGTGACGGAAGACGTGCGCGTTGTACTGATCAAATTGGCTGAGCGAACTTATGCACTGCGTGAATTGGCGACTTCATCTAAAGAACGTCAAGAGCGTGTAGCACGAGAAATCTTAACCATTTACTCACCTCTGGCACACCGTTTAGGGATTGCGCAGTTAAAGTGGGAACTGGAAGATTTAGCCTTTCGCTATTTAGCACCCGATCGCTATAAAGAAATTGCGACGCTGCTGAATGAAAAGCGACTGGAGCGTGAGCAATATATTCAGTTTGTGATTGATAAACTGCGTGCATCTTTGAATGAGCATGGCATTGAAGCTGAAATTAGCGGCAGGGTAAAACACATTTATTCGATTTATCGAAAAATGAAAAGTAAGAACCTGAGCTTCGATCAGCTCTATGACATTCGTGCCGTTCGAGTCTTGGTTAAAACCGTACCTGAGTGCTATCACTCGCTGGGGATTGTGCATCAAATTTGGCGGCATATACCGCATCAGTTTGATGACTATATTACCAACCCGAAAGCCAATGGTTACCGCTCACTGCATACGGCTGTGATTGCGGAAAACAAATCACTGGAAGTTCAGATTCGTACCAAGAGCATGCATGAAGAAGCAGAGCTTGGGGTGTGTTCGCACTTTAACTATAAAGAGGGCGGTAAGAATACCGATCGCTCTTTTAACCATCGTTTACATTCATTGCGTGCAGTACTTGAACACTATCAAGAGCGCAATGATGCGAATGTACATAAGTCGGATGAAGACTCTGAAAATTTTGAGCAAATTCAAGATTTTGAAGACTTTGAGAAGATTTATGTGTTTAGCCGTGATGGCGATATTAAAGAGCTACCACGTGGTTCGACAGTACTCGATTTTGCCTATCATGTGCATACTCAAGTCGGTAATAAGTGTTATGCCGCGCGAGTGAATCAGCGCTATGTTCCGCTGACTTATACCTTAAAAACGGGTGAGCAAGTTGAAATTTTAACCAAGAAAGACCGTGAGCCAAACCGTGATTGGTTGGTGAACTCTTTAGGTTACATCAAGACGGCACGTGCGCGTGACAAGCTGCGCCATTGGTTTAGACAACAAGACCGCAGCAAAAACTTGGAAGTGGGCCGTGACCTTTTAAATAAAGAACTTTCACGTTTAGCAATTCACCCAAAAAGTATTGATTTGAATGATTACTGCAATCATTTCAATGTCAAAGCGGGTGAAGATATTCTGATTGCACTGGTCAATGGTGACATTAGCCTGCATGCTTTGATCAATCAGGTGAACCGTCATATGCATTTGGATCAGGACGAACCTGAACTGGTGCTGAAGCCGACGTTGAATCCACGTGCTAGTCATACCTTGTCAGCGCATGGCATTCTGATTGATGGTTTAGATAACGTTGAGCTGCATGTGGCGCAGTGTTGTCAGCCTGTGCATGGTGAGTCAATTGCGGGTTATATCACCTTGAACCGTGGGGTGAGCATCCATAAAGTGGCATGTCCTGACTACTTACGCATGATTCAAAATGAACCTGAACGCGCAGTAGAAGCCGATTGGGAAATGCAACCAACGCGTGGTCAGAGTGTACAGATTGTGGTGGAAGCTTATGATCGCCGTGGTTTGCTTAAAGATTTGACCCAAGTGATTTTCTCCGATCAAATCAATATTCGTCAGGTCAACACCATCTCTGAAGCAGACGGTATTGCCAATATGAAATTGTTGATTGAAGTGAAGGGTTTATCACAATTATCAAAACTGTTGGCGCGGTTAGAGCAACAACCAGGCATTATTAGTGCGCGTCGTTTGGTGCAAGGTAACTAAGCGAATTGAAAAGAAAGAGCCTGCAATTGCAGGCTCTTTTTATTTGGAAAGGTACAAATTGGTCAGGCGATTGAGAAATTGAGGACTGATTTTACTCAGTTGAAATAAAAGCTTGGCTTTGGCACCCAAGGCTTGATGGGTTGCAGTGAGTGCCGTATCTTTTGCAACAGCACGTTGAAAAACGTGGTGCGCTACATCTTCTGCAGTTAAGTGTACTCCCATGTTTTGAATACTCTTCGCTTGCATATCTTGCACCATGGCAGTTTGTACAAATAGCGGCATGACATCTAATACGCGAATGCCATATTTTTGCCATTCGGTATCTAAGCCTTCGGTGATGCCGCGTACCGCAAACTTACTGGCCGAGTACGAGACTAAATCGGCTTGACCATAGATGGCTGAAGCTGAAGAAAGATTGATGATGCGGGAAAAATTCGCTTGTTTGAGGTAGGGCAATGCAGCATGACAGCCATTCAGTACACCATTGACATTGATAGAGATAGTTTTGTGATGTGCGCTGATCTCTGTTCGTTCAAAAGGCCCTGAGAATAGAATTCCTGCATTATTGACCAAGATATTGAGCTCGCCCGCCCATGCGACAAACTCGGCTAAAGCCGTTTGCCAGTCTTGATAGTTGGAAACATCGAGTTGTCCTGCTTTGGCATTTGGGCCGAGGCTAGCTGCCAACTGTTGGGCTTGAGCGCTATTGATGTCGTAAATTCCCACTTTATAATGATGTGCATAAAATAAACGGGCGATCGCTGCACCAATACCTTGGGCCGCACCGCTAATCAAAATACTGCGCATTGAAACTGCTCCTTGTTGCTCTTTTTCTTGATGTTATTGTTGTGATTGGATTGAGCATAACAAATGAATGCCGTCATAATGTAATTTTTATCAATATGATTTTTGAAGAGAGATAAACATGGAACAATTGCTGAACGTGATGCGTGAATTACGTGAAAAATGTCCATGGGATCAACAACAAACCCCAGAAAGCTTAACCCGCTATGCCATTGAAGAGGCTTATGAAGTTGAAGCCGCTGTGCGTTCAGGTAAAGCTGATGAGGTGCGCGATGAGTTGGGTGATTTACTGCTACAGGTGGTGTTCCAGTCACAGATGTATGCCGAGCAAGGGGCTTTTAATTTTCAAGATGTGGTCCATGCCATCACAGAAAAACTGGTTCGTCGTCATCCCCATGTCTTTCAAGCACAGCAGTTTTCAGCTTTGTCTGCCGAAGATGTGGGCGAGCTTTGGAAGCAAATTAAACAACAGGAAAAACAAGGTAAGGAACAGTCAAGATTAGACAGCATCAAGCATGGCCCAGCCTTACAACAAGCGGAACAGATTCAAAAAAATGCAGCACAGATCGGTTTTGACTTTCCTGATGTAGCCGGTGCTTATGCCAAGCTTGAAGAAGAATTAGCTGAATTGAAACATGCGGTTCAACAGCAAAATTCCGATGAAATAGCAGATGAATTTGGCGATTGTTTATTTTCAATGATCAATGTTGGACGTAAACTGGGCATCTCAAGCGAAATGTCGCTTTTGAGTACGATTCATAAATTTCGCACTCGTTTTGCTTTCATTGAAGATCAAGCTTTGCAACAACAAAAAAAGATTGAGCAGATGTCCTTAGAAGAAATGGATCAACTGTGGGAGCAAGCGAAATTACAACTGAAATAATAAAAATGGTGGCTTGAATTGATAAAAATAAAAGTAAGTTTGTTGATCATTGCGTTGTTATTACTGAGTTTACTGGCTTGGATACCCAGTAGTTATGCACAGTCTTTTGATCAGAACTACCTGAACTGGAAAACAGAGCAGCAGGCCTGGGATGATCGTATTCAAGCCCCTAAAAGCGTGAAACGTGCTGTGTCTCCTGTTCAGGCCCAACCTGTGTCGAGTGCAAATAAAATTAGTTTAAATCAAGCCAGTGTCGATCAGTTACAGCAGCTTCAGGGTGTGGGTCTAAAAAAGGCACAGGCAATCGTGGCCTATCGCCAGAAACAAGGGCCATTTAAGAGCATAGATGAGCTACAACAGGTGCGCGGGATTGGACCGGCAATTTTTGCAAAAAATAAAACCCGTTTGGGCTTGTGAAAAAGCGGTGTCATTTATTGGTGAATTGATCAGAATCCTGCTTTGCTTTCGATAATCAAATTGCCCTTTGATTGTGTTAGATATATGATTAGCGTCATCTTAGAATTTTACGTTTAGGCGTAGGAGACAGCGGCTTTTGCAAACTTTGCGCGCGTCAAAATGTGGTTTATCAACCGCTCAATTACCTTCTTACATTTTAGATGTGATCGATGCATTAACTAAGGCAGGCTATGAAGCGTATATCGTCGGTGGCGGTGTCCGAGATATGATGCTTGGCCTAAATCCCAAAGATTTTGATGCAGTGACCAATGCAACACCGTCACAGGTAAAAGAAGTTTTCGGACGACGTTGCCGTATTATCGGGCGCCGTTTTGAGCTGGCTCATGTCTATTCAGGTCGTGAGTTGGTTGAAGTGGCAACTTTCCGTGCACCGCCGAAGAAAGAAGTCACCTCTGCGCAAGGCATGATTTTGCGTGATAACAATTGGGGCACGATAGAGCAAGACTTTGCTCGCCGCGATTTTTCAATTAATGCAATGTACTATCAGCCACGCAAGGGCGTTGTCTTAGATTTCTGTCATGCTGTGGATGACATTAAAAATAAAACCTTACGTCTACTGGGCGATGCACAAACGCGTTTTGAAGAAGATCCTGTGCGAATGCTACGGACTTTGCGTTTTGCTGCAAAATTAGGTTTCTCAATCGATCAGCAAATTCTCGACGTTTTCACCTTGGAAATGACGCAGTTGCTACGCGATGTTTCACCGCACCGTTTATATGATGAATCTCAGAAGCTGTTCACGATGGGACATTTAAATCGTGTGTTGCCAATGCTGATCGACTTCGGCATTTGGAAGCAGTTATTTGCAGATATCCAACCGAATATCACCCCATTTATTGAACGTGCCGCTAAAAATACCGATCAGCGTATTCAAGTGGGCAAAACCATCAACCCTGCATTTTTCTATGCGGTGTTGTTATGGCAGCCGTTCTTAGAGCGTTGTGAGTTTTATAGCAGTAAAGGTATGGTTGCGGCTGAAGCTCGTGCACAAGCGGGACTTGATGTATTAAAACGCCAAGCCACGCGGACTATTATTCCGCGCTTTGCCGAAACCTTCATTCGTGAAGTGTGGGAAATGCAAACTCGACTACTCAACCCGAAAGCACAGCAAATTCAAGCCTTATCTAGCCATGCACGTTTCCGTGCAGGCTTTGACTTCTTGTTGCTTCGCGAAAAATCCGGTGATGAGGGTACGCTCGGCATGGGACAGTGGTGGGATGCCTATCAGTTGATGAGCACCGATGAAAAAGAACGTGCCATCAGCCAATATAACCGCCAACGTGCAAAATCACGTCGCAGTGGTAAAGCAAGTGCTGAAGAAGCGGCGATTGCCAAAACGGTAAGTCATGAAATTGAGCCTCTGGTGCAAGAGCAAGAATCGCGCAGTCGTCGTGCACGTAAACCGAAGCAACACGCTGAAGCTCGTACCCAGATTGGTACGGGAGCAGGTCATAGCTCAACCGAGATTGGTGCAGACCACCCAATTTTAAAACGTAAACGTGTTCAGCGTGATTTAAGCAGCGTGATTTTTGGGCCGACACAATGAGCATCGTCACGTACATTGGTCTAGGTAGCAACTTAGGCGACTCTAAAGTGATTTTGACTGAAGCGGTGCACAAGTTGGCCAGTCTTGGCGATGTGAAGATCTCCAAGCTGTATCAAAGCCCACCGATGGGGCCGCAAGACCAACCCAATTATTTAAATGCCGTGGTGCAACTCAGCACAAACTTGGCGCCGTTGGCCTTGCTGGATGAATTGCAACGTTTTGAACAAGAGTCGGGACGTGTACGTTTACGCCATTGGGGTGAACGTACTTTAGATTTAGATTTACTGATCTATGCAGAAGAGAAAATTCAGCATGAACGCTTAACTGTGCCACATGTCGGTGTGATGGAGCGTGATTTTGTGTTGATTCCATTGCTTGATTTAGACCCCAATTTACACATTGATGGTATTGCGTTGAAACAGTTGCCTGTTGTACAACAACCCACGTTGAGCGTGCTGGATGCAGGCAATTGGGCAGAGATTTAATTTAGCCGAGCTAAAGATGTTGAAAGGAATAGTTTGATGATTAGTTTAAATGACTTAAGAAAATTTAAAGCAGAAGGTCGCAAATTTTCCTGCCTGACTTGCTATGATGCAAGTATGGCAAAGGCAATGGAACTTGCTGAAATTGATACCATTTTAATTGGAGATTCGCTAGGTATGGCCATTCAAGGTCGTGATTCCACTTTGCCTGTTACAGTTGAAGATATGGCTTACCATACCGCAGCTGTACGCCGTGGTAACCAGCATGCCTTGATCATGACTGACTTACCTTTTATGAGCTATGCCACCTTAAATGATGCTTTGCAAAGCTCAAAAGTAGTGATGCAAGCGGGCGCGCAAATGGTCAAAGTCGAAGGTGGAGCATGGCTGGCTGAAACGGTTCAGGTTTTGACACGCAACGGTATTCCTGTATGTGTACACTTAGGTTTAACCCCACAGTCTGTACATGTGTTTGGTGGCTATAAATTACAAGCACGCACACGTGAAGCGGCAGATCAATTAATTGCGGACTGCCAAGCGGTGGTTGATGCGGGTGCTGCGGTGCTGTTATTAGAGTGTGTGCCTGCGCAGCTCGGGAAAGAAATTAGTGAGTTGTTCCCACATGTACCTGTCATTGGCATTGGCGCAGGTGTGGATACCGATGGTCAAGTCTTGGTGGTACAAGACATGCTTGGACTGACTTTTGGTCGTGTTGCAAAATTTGTGCGTAACTTTATGAAAGAACAAGCAGGGGAAACGGCGATTTTGGATGCGTTCAAGGCATACCATGCAGCGGTGCTTGATAGCTCATTCCCTGCAAAAGAACAAACATTCCAAGTCGAGCTGTAAAACATGAAAACTGAAACCACGATCCAAGGCCTCTCAGCATCATTGAACCCTGCGCGAACGGCTCGAAAAAGTATTGGTTTCGTCCCGACTATGGGCAACTTGCATCAGGGGCATTTGAACCTTGTACGTGAAGCGAAAAAACTCTGTGATGTGGTTGTAGTCAGCATTTTTGTGAATCCGATTCAATTTGGACCCAATGAAGATTTTGACAGTTACCCACGCACCTTGGAACAAGATCAGCGCTTGTTGGCCGAGGTTGGTTGTGACATCGTGTTTGCACCATCGGTTGAGCAAATGTATGGCAACAGCCCACGTTTGACCAATATTACTGTTTCAGATATCACCAATGATTTGTGTGGTCTACAACGTCCAGGTCATTTTGATGGTGTCGCCGTTGTGGTGACGAAACTGTTCAATATTGTGCAACCTAATTTTGCTTTCTTTGGTGAAAAAGACTATCAACAGTTGGCTGTGATTCGTCAGTTTGTTCGTGATTTGAATATGCCGCTTGAAGTGATGGGTGTGTCAATTGCACGTGCAGAAGATGGTTTGGCTTTAAGTTCACGTAATGGTTATTTAAGCGAAGAAAACCGTCAAAAGGCACCGACCATTTATCAAAGTTTAAAAGCGGCAGAACAGTCGCTACAAACTGGTACCGCTTTAGCGGATGTGTTAGCAAATATAAAGGCGACATTGACACAAGCTGGTTTTGTTGTGGATTATGTGGAAGCACGCACACCTGCATTGCAAAAAATGGATGCATTTGACCAAGATGTAGTGCTTTTCGTTGCGGCAAAACTCGGGGCAACTCGTTTAATTGATAACTTGAAAGTGAAACATATTTAGGCAAGCTCACCTCTCAAAGGATTAAGATGAAGCGCATTTTAATTGTTACAGGACAGTCTGGTTCGGGTAAATCCTCTGCATTACAAGTATTGGAAGACCTTGGTTATTACTGTATTGATAATTTGCCTTTGGCCTTACTCCCAGAGATTGTGGCTAAACTGGATCGGGAAAATAACCTTGAGCAGTTGGCGCTTGGTGTGGATGTACGCAGTACACGTGCAGATTTGCAAGAGTTCGACTTGGTGTTTGAACAATTGCAAAGGCATGGTACGGTCGATATTATTTATTTGACCACGCGTGACCAAGAACTGATTGCGCGCTTTAGTGCTTCACGTCGTCCGCATCCGTTGGCGACACGCTTTCAAAGTTTGAATCAGTGCATTCAAGAAGAGAAAACCCTTTTATTGCCGATTAATTTGCGCTCAACTGTGCATATTGATACCACCGATAAAAGTGTGCACGACTTAAAGCATACCTTGCTGTCAAAGTTGGGTCAGTCGGATAACCTGATTTTGATTTTGCAGTCTTTCGGCTTTAAACACGGTATCCCGTTGGATGCTGACTATGTGTTTGATGTTCGACATTTACCCAATCCCCATTGGGATTTAGAACTGCGGAAGTATTCTGGACTGGATGCCCCTGTGCAAAAATTTTTGGAACAAAGTGAGCAAACGCACGAAATGTTCCAAGATATTTATAAGTTTTTAGATAAATGGTTACCAGCTTTTGCTGAAGGGCATCGTCACTATATGACCGTGTCAATTGGTTGTACGGGTGGGCAGCATCGCTCTGTATATATTGTGGATAGACTAAAAAAAGCCCTTGAGGCAAAATGGTCTATTCAGGTCCTCCATCGAGAAATGAAGCACTGGGCATGATTGACACAACTGTTGACGTAATTAATAAACTAGGGTTACATGCGCGTGCATCTGGCAAGCTCATTGAAGTGACCACCAAATTCCGTTCTTCAATCCAAATTGGAAAAGGAGACAAATTGGTGGATGCCAAAAATATTATGTCCCTCCTGATGCTAGGCGCAGGAAAGGGCACCACTTTACGCTTGGTGCTTGAAGGCGCAGATGAAGAACAAGCTTTATCTGAGATTCAGGCACTATTTGCAGCAAAATTTTACGAGGCAGATTAATCGTGGCACGTCGACCGCATAGTTTTACTGAAGAAGACTTTGAATCTTTAGAAGGACGTGCAAGTAAAACTGAACAGAAAAAAGCCGTACAACGTATGGCATCTTTGGGTTCTCAACTTGCAGAGTTGAACACTAAACAAATTCAAAACTTACCTGTTGAAGAGCGTTTGATTGAAGCCCTTTTGGATGTGAAACTGATTACATCAAATGAAGCTCGTCGTCGCCAATTTTTACGTATTGGTAAGTTGTTGCGTAATGAAGATGAAACGGTGATTTTGTCTTATTTGACACCGCAACAAGGCGCGAAAAAAACCGCTCAATTGCAGCGTTGGGTTGATCGTATGATCAAAGATGGTGATGTGGTCATTAATGAGTTTTCCAAAACTTATAATGCCGCGGAACGTCATACCATTCGTCAGCATATATTGCGTATTCACCGTGATATGAAACAGCAGGCTGATGAAGAACAGCTTAAAGCTTCGCGTTTGAAGTTGTTTAACTACATTCAGCAAGTGGCTTTAATTTCAGATAATTAAGTCATTTAGACATAAAAAAGCGACCTTCAAGGTCGCTTTTTTATGTGAGAATATTTGCTTGTATAGACTGCTGAATGTTTAGCTAAACTCGCCCGTTGCACGCTCTTTGGCCCAATCGCGTAGAACAAATTTTTGTAACTTGCCTGTCGACGTTTTTGGAATTTCTGTAATCACTACATCTTTCGGGACTTTAAAACGTGCCAGATGTTGCTTACAGAATTCAATGATTTCCTCAGGTGTGGTTTCTTTACCTGCTTTGAGTTCAATAAATGCACAGGGCACTTCTTGCCAGCGAGGATCGGGTTTTGCGACCACCGCAGCCGTTAAAATAGCAGGATGTTGATAGAGAATTTCTTCAACTTCTAGTGATGAAATATTCTCGCCTCCAGAAATGATCACATCTTTAGAGCGATCAGTAATTTTGGCATAGCCATCGGATTGGCAGACTGCAAGATCGCCTGTATGAAACCAACCACCAGCAAAGGCTTCTGCGGTCGCCTCAGGGTTTTTGAGGTAGCCTTTCATCACAATGTTGCCACGGAACATAATTTCGCCCATGGTTTGACCATCATGTGGGACAGGTTGCATGGTGTCTGGATCTAGTACTTTCATACCATCTTGCAATGGGTACGGTACACCTTGGCGTGAGTGCAGCTGCGCTTGTTCTTGAATCGATAAGTCTGACCAACCTGCTTGAGAGGCACAAAGCGCAGAAGGGCCATAGGTTTCAGTGAGGCCATAGACATGGGTGACATTGATGCCAATATGACGCATGCCCTCAATAATTGCAGCAGGCGGTGCAGCACCTGCCACCATCACTTCAACGCGATGCTCAAAGTGAACCCGTTGCTCTTCAGGGGTATTGATCAGCATTGATAACACAATCGGCGCACCGCAGAAATAATCGACTTTGTGTTCAGCGATGAGTTTAAAAATAAGTTCAGGGTCAATTTTACGTAAACAGATGTTGGTGCCGCCATTGGCTGCCATAGTCCATGCAAAGCACCAACCGTTGCAGTGAAACAGGGGGAGGGTCCATAAGTAGGTCGCACGAGGTGTCATGCCACAAGCAATGATGTTACTGGCTGCATTGATATAAGCCCCACGATGATGATAGACCACCCCTTTCGGGTTACCTGTCGTTCCCGAGGTGTAATTTAGGCTAATGGCATCCCATTCATCTTGAGGTAAATGCCACTCAAAGTTTTCATCGCCTTCGGTTAACCAGTCTTCATACTCGATTTGACCAATAGGGGCTGCAAAACAGTTTTCGTACTCAGCATCATCTACATCAATCACGAAAATATCGCGTCCGACCAAAGCCAAGGCTTCTTGTGCAACCGATGCAAACTCTGGATCCACCAATAAGACTTTGGTTTCTGCATGATCAAGCATAAATGCGATGGTTTTGGCATCTAAGCGCGTGTTCAATGTGTTGAGCACAGCACCTGCCATTGGGACTGCAAAATGTGCTTCGATCATTGCAGGGACATTGGGCAGCAAAACAGAGACAGTATCGTTTTTTGTGATTCCCAGTTTTTGTAATTGTGAGGCAAATTGGCGGCAGCGAAGATAAGTTTCACGCCATGAAATATGGCGGTGCCCATGAATGATGGCATCTTGATGAGGGTAAATATAAGCAGCTCGTTCTAAATAACGCAGCGGTGACAAAGCCACAAAGTTTGCGGGGGTTCTTGGTAACTCATCATAAGCACTCACCATGTTGATCACTCCTGAATTTGGTATTATTTTTCCATTGATTAAAAGATATGCATTTTTCAGCCATCTTGCATTTATGCTTTAGTCGAGTTGCTCTTTTTAGATGAATTTATTGAATTTTTTTTGTTTAGTTTATCTAAACTGAATCTATGGATTCTGTGCGATATAAACCCTTTTAGTTAGATTTTAGCCTGCTTTTTAAGCAAAATGTGTATGCTTGTGTTACTGCATTGTTCAATAAAAAGTGACTGATACAGTCATTATAAAATGTAGCTATGAGATTGCGGCACATCCATTCCCTCATTTTAGTGAGGCTGTGGGACTGGCAAATGAATTCAAAATGCGCCGAAACGTGAATTTTCTAGGGGAAAAGGTTTAATCCTGTGGATAACACGTGTAAAATTCGACTGATTTTATTTATCCACCGTTTTTATCTTTTGAGGTTTTACCTCGATCATAATCTCGCGGTGACATGCTCCATGGTACGGGGCATCACTCCTTAAGGATTTTTTATGCCAATTATCACTTTGCCAAATGGCGATCAAAAACAATTTGATCAAGCTGTATCTGTGATGGACGTTGCACTGAGCATCGGTCCTGGTCTTGCGAAAAATACAGTTGCAGGAAAAGTCGATGGTCGTTTAGTCGATGCATCTGACTTAATTACCACGGATGCCAGCCTTCAAATTATTACGCCTAAAGACGAAGAAGGTGTCGAAATCATTCGTCACTCTTGCGCTCACTTGGTGGGACATGCGGTTAAGCAATTGTTCCCTGAAGCGAAAATGGTGATTGGTCCTGTCATTGAAGATGGCTTCTATTACGATATTTTTAGCGCAAAGCCATTTACGCCAGAAGACATGGTAGCCATTGAAGAGCGTATGAAAAAGCTCATCGATCAAGACTATGATGTCATCAAAAAAATGACACCACGTGATGAGGTGATTGCAGAATTCACAGCGCGTGGCGAAGATTATAAATTACGCTTGATTGCAGACATGCCTGAAGAAACAGAAATGGGCTTGTACTACCATCAAGACTATTTGGATATGTGCCGTGGTCCACACGTGCCAAATACTAAATTTTTAAAAGCATTCAAGTTGACTAAAATGTCAGGCGCTTACTGGCGTGGTGACGCGAAGAATGAACAGTTACAACGTATTTATGGTACAGCGTGGGCAGACAAAAAACAGCTTGCAGCGTATATCAAACGTATTGAAGAAGCTGAAAAGCGTGACCACCGTAAAATTGGTAAAGCTTTAGACCTGTTCCATATGCAAGAAGAAGCACCAGGTATGGTGTTCTGGCATCCAAACGGTTGGACCATTTATCAAGTACTTGAACAATACATGCGCAAAGTACAACAAGATAATGGTTACCTTGAAATTCGTACTCCACAAGTGGTTGATTTCACGCTTTGGGAAAAATCAGGCCATGCTGCAAACTATGCAGATGGCATGTTCACGACGCATTCAGAAAGCCGTAACTATGCAATTAAGCCGATGAACTGTCCTTGTCACGTACAAGTGTTCAACCAAGGTTTAAAGTCATACCGCGATTTGCCAATTCGTTTGGCTGAGTTTGGCTCATGTCACCGTAACGAACCATCGGGTTCATTGCACGGCATTATGCGTGTTCGTGGCTTTACCCAAGATGATGCACACATTTTCTGTACCAAAGAGCAAATTGGTCAAGAAGTGGCTGACTTCATTCAACTGACTTTAGATGTGTATAAAGACTTCGGTTTCGAAGAAGTGCAAATGAAGTTGTCTACACGTCCAGAAAAACGTGTGGGTGATGATGCACTTTGGGATATGGCTGAAAAATCTTTAGCAGATGCTTTAGATGCTGCCGGTTTGGAGTGGGAACTTCAACCGGGTGAAGGCGCATTTTATGGTCCGAAAATTGAATTCTCCCTGAAAGACTGCTTAGGCCGTGTATGGCAATGTGGTACAATCCAATGTGATTTCAACTTGCCAGAACGTTTAGATGCGTCATATGTCACTGAAGACAATGATCGTGATCAACCTGTAATGTTGCACCGTGCAATACTTGGCAGTTTTGAACGTTTTATTGGTATACTAATCGAACACTATGCGGGCTTTATGCCACCTTGGTTAACACCAATCCAAGCATGTGTGATGAACATTACCGATTCACAAGCGGAAGCATGTGAGTCAGTCGTCGCTAAACTTAAAGAAAATGGTCTCCGTGCGATTTCAGACTTGAGAAATGAGAAAATCGGCTTTAAGATTCGTGAACGTACATTAGAGCGTATTCCTTACTTACTGGTACTTGGGGACCGTGAGGTAGAGGAAGGTACAGTGAACGTGCGTACCCGCTCTGGAACAAATTTGGGTACTATGTCAATCGACGCTTTCGTTGACCTAGTAAAAGCAGCCGTTGCCGAACGCGGCCGGTACATTGTGGAGTAACAGCGATTAAACAGCCTGACCGTAATCAACAGGGCGGTAACAAATCAAACCGTCCTGCTTTGAATGATGAAATTCGTGCGAAAGAAGTCCGTCTTGTAGACGAAAATGGTGAGCAAAAAGGTATTGTTAGCTTGGCAGAAGCATTACGCGCTGCTGAAAGTGTTGAGCTTGATCTTGTTGAGATCGTAGCAAACGCTGAACCGCCTGTTTGTAAAATCATGGACTTCAACAAGCATTTGTTTGATCTAAAGCAAAAGCAGAAAGAAGCGAAGAAAAAACAGCATCAAGTACAGGTGAAAGAAATCAAAATCCGCCCGGGTACTGATGTTGGTGATTACAACGTAAAACTACGTGCAATCATTAAGTTCCTTGAAGAAGGCAACAAAGTAAAAATTACTCTTCGTTTCCGTGGTCGTGAAATGGCGCACCAACAGCTTGGTTTGGCTCAACTTCAAAAAGTTGAAGCAGATGTGGCTGAAATTGGTGTTGTTGAGCAATCACCAAAAATGGAAGGTCGTCAAATGGGTATGTTGCTTGGTCCTAAAAAGAAAAAGTAATGATCCATTGATCTTAAAAAAAGCACTGCCTATGCAGTGCTTTTTTTATTTTGTTGATTGACTATGCCGAAGTGTTTTCAGTTGTTAATTTCTTTTGTCCGATTGGAATTCGGCATGGCGCTTTTTCTTCTGGAACAATCCGTCGTAGCTGGATGGTGAGTAAACCATTTTCATAATTGGCCTCTTGTACTTCAATGTGTTCATCTAAACGTAAAGATAATTTAAATGAGCGCTGTGTGATGCCTTTATGCAAGAACTCAGCATGATTGTCTTTGGTCTGATCAGCATGTTGACCTGAAATATTAAGTACCTGATTCTCTAAATCGATCGCGAGCTCATCTTGGTTAAAACCAGTCGCAGCTACGACAATGCGGTAGTGATCATCACCGACTTTTTCAATATTGTACGCAGGATAATGTGGTGCTTCACTGAGCATTGCATGATCAAACAAATCGTTTAAACGGTCAAAACCGATACTACGACGGAATAATGGCATTAAGCTTAAATTACTCATTGATAAAACCTCCACTATTAGGAAAAGTGATATAAATAAGCAACCTATGCGACTCGATTAGCATGGTTGTCACAGCAATAATCGGTGTGGATGTTTGCTGTACTTTTAATATTTGGATGCTCTATGAAATTTCAAGATTAAAAAATAAGATTTTTTTTAAAAATTCTCTTTGGTTGATAATTATTCTATTTATATGAAGTTAGTCATGCATATTTTAAGATTTCAATTTCAGTTTAACCTAATGTTTCTAGGCTGGAATCATGTTATAAACAGTATCAAACCTCGACAATATGAACTAAAACGAGAAAAGTAACAGGATAACCACATGATCGATTTGTACTATTGGGGAACACCCAACGGACATAAAATTAGCATCGCATTAGAAGAGATGGGTTTGGAGTATCAAGTCTTTCCCATCAATATTTTAGAAAATGATCAGTTCCAACCCGACTTTCTACGCATTTCACCCAACAATAAAATCCCTGCGATTGTGGATCAAGATGGTCCCAAAGGTGAAGCCATTTCTGTGTTTGAGTCAGGGGCGATTTTGCAGTATTTAGGGCGTAAAACAGGGCAGTTTTATCCAAGCGATGAACAGTCTCGTGTTGAGGTTGAGCAGTGGTTGATGTGGCAAATGGGTGGCTTCGGTCCAATGCTTGGACAGAACCATCACTTTAGTAAATTTGCTCCCGAACGTATTGCGTATGCAACTGAACGCTATGTCAATGAAACCAAGCGTTTGTATGGTGTACTAGACAAACAGCTTTTTGGTCAAAACTATGTGGCTGGCGAGTATTCGATAGCGGATATGGCAATTTTTCCATGGATTTTGCGTTATGAATGGCAACAAATTGACATAAATGACTATCCAAATGTGAAGGCTTATATGGAGCGTATTCAAGCGCGCCCCGCAGTTCAGCGTGCGTTGGCGCTTCAAGTTAATTAGTTACAGAAGCGCTGACTTGAACTGTGTTAAGCTTAGCACCTTCAAGGTATAAGCCATTCTTTAAAGCCACCGATGGGTGGCTTTTTTGTTGAAAGGTTGTTTGGACATTAGTGTAATGAAAAAAGAGTTTTTCCTCAATTTAACCCGCATTATTGAAGCGAATCCTAAAATCTATCTCAGTATTATTGTGGGGGTTGCGGGATGTTTGGTGCTATTTGTAGCTGAAGCGGTACACATTCAAAAAATCATTGAACTGCTGAATACCAAAGATCAGGCGGTACTTCGAGCTGCAATTGAACCGATTGCTGATAAGTATTCATGGTCACGTTGGTCTTTGTTGATTCTGGCATTGATCTGGTCAAGTTTTGCCTATAGCTCAACCAAGAAAAAGCTGGGTTTAAAATCATAAAATGATGTGGGCCTTAGGACTACTTTTCCTTTCTGCCTTTGGGGCGGCGACACTGCTACCCTTACAGTCAGAAGCAGTCTTGGTGGGATTGTTGGCTCAGACGCAGTATCCAGTGTGGTTATTGGTAGCTGTCGCCAGTCTAGGCAATATTCTAGGTAGCTGTGTGAATTGGTGGCTCGGCTTGAAAGTTGAGCAATACAAAAACAAAAAATGGTTTCCCGTCTCAGAGCAAAAGATGTTGCAGGCGCAGGGTATTTATCAAAAATATGGTTTTTGGTCTTTATTACTCAGTTGGGTGCCCGTTATTGGTGATCCGATTACCCTCATTGCAGGATTACTCAAAGAAAACTTTGTTCGTTTTGTTGTGATGGTGAGTATTGCAAAAATAGGACGCTATCTTTTTGTGTATTGGATGTTTAGTCAGTTCTAATTATTTTCAGAGACTAACTAGCCACATGCTTATATGTGCTGAATGGGTTTAAAGTTGATATAGAGATGACACGAGTGAGTGAAAACTCGTGTCATGCTAAATTTTTAACGACAAGCATTTAGATCGAATTCAATCGCATCTTTAAATTTAGATTTTTTATAGAGCCACAGTCTACTTGCCGTGCGTTTAACACTAACTTTGCTGTTTGCAACGGCTTGTAAAACTTGTTGATCAAGCTCGTAAATACCTGAACCTTTGATAATTTTAGGCTTCTTGATGTTGCCATGTTTATCGGCTTTAAAGCTAAATTTAATTTGACGGTCATGATCATTTAACTGCGTAGAATCTAGCGCAAGCTTAGGTTGAACCTGATATTGAAAAGGCACTTTTTGCTGCTGTTGCTGCGCACGCCAGTTCTTCGAGTCAAAGCTATAGTTACATGCTTCGGCATCATCTGGGGTTAGGTTTAAATTAAAAACTTGATAACCAATGACGGCTAAAGCGGTGTCGTCCTCCATAAACGGTTTTACTTTAGCTTGAAGCACGGCATTTACCAGCTTTTCATCCAAAGCTTTGAGTCCAGTCGTTTCTTGGACTGTCGCTTTGGTTACATCACCTGTTTCATCTGCATACACACGAATAATTGCTGCACGGTTTTGTTGATTTAAATCGCTATTTTTATATTGGGGTTTGGGAAAATCTACCCATTGAATACGCGTGGTCAAATGCGCCGATTGAGCTGAACTTTTTTGAATGGTGAGTTCTAATGGTGGTTGAGCTGCATGACTGAGATGAAAGGGCAGTGTAGATAAAGAGATGGATCCGGAAATTTGAACAACTCCTATAAGTGATATTCAGCTCCTCAAATGATGTTATAAACATCAATATATGGAGTATTTTATGGCACGTAGACCAAGAAGAAATCATTCAAACGACTTTAAAGCTAAGGTAGCACTTGCTGCGATCAAAGCAGAAAAAACACTTGCTGAATTGAGTTCTGAGTTTGATGTTCATCAAAACCAAATTATTGACTGGAAAAATCAACTGATTTCAGCTTCCTCGCAAGCTTTCGATCAATCAAAAGCTCCATCAGAACCCCCCATTGATCTAAAAAAATTACATGCAAAAATCGGTGAGCAGGCATTAGAAATTGATTTTTTAGAAGGTGTGTTGAAGAAACTGGGCCGCTTCAACCACAAAAGTTAATCGATCACTCACTTCAGATTTCAGTATCTAAACAGGCTAAGTTACTGAAAGTCTCTCGTGGTTGTTATTATTATCGCCCAAAACCTGTTAGCTCATCAGATCTGAAACTGATGCGATGTATTGATGAATTACATATGCAATATCCTTTTGCAGGCAGTCGTATGATGCGTGATTTGTTGAATCGTCAAGGGCATCATATAGGACGACGTCATACACGTACTTTAATGAAGAAAATGGGTATTCAGGCGTTATATTGCAAACCAAATTTAAGCCAGGCTAATCAAGCTCACCGTAAATATCCATATCTGCTCAAAGGGTTGGCTATTCTGCGCAGTAATCAAGTGTGGTCTACGGATATAACGTATATCCCTATGGCAAAAGGCTTTGTTTATTTATGTGCTGTGATTGATTGGCATAGCCGCAAGGTACTTGCGCATAGGGTATCGATTAGTATGGAGGTGGATTTTTGTATTTCGGCTTTAAATGAAGCAATTGAAAAATATGGATCACCTGAAATATTTAATACAGACCAAGGCAGTCAGTTCACCAGTGATGCATTTATTGATGTATTGAAATCAAATGGCATTCAAATCAGTATGGATGGTAAAGGTCGATGGATTGATAATGTGATGGTTGAACGATTATGGCGGAGCGTTAAATATGAAGAGGTGTATCTCAAAGCTTATAGCAGTGTCACAGATGCGAAAAAGCAATTGAGTGCATATTTTGAGTTTTATAATTTGAAACGACCTCATTCGAGTCTAGACAAATTGACACCAAATGAGTTTTACTATGATCAGCTACCCCAACAAAACAAGGTGGCTTAACTAGAGCGGAATATCACTTATAAATACGCTTTTAGTTGTTCAAACAAGTGGGACCACCTCTATAATGCGAGCAAGAAGAGTGGTTTCATATGGTCGATTTCTTTTATAACGCATCCAGTGCGCATGACTTAAATAATTGTTGCGAGTATTTCCTGAATTGGAAAGACTCGCAAGTTATATTGTTAAATTAAAACTATTTTTGCTCGGCTTGGGTGATGTCTACACCAAATAAGTCTTTGGTTTTAGCCCAACTCAGTGCGACCACCAAGAGTGTCATGCTGCCGCCAAAAACCGTTGCAATCACAGGGCCTAAATATTTTGCTGCAAGACCTGACTCAAATGCCCCCAGTTCATTACTACTCGATACAAACATGCCATTTACAGCTGCAACACGGCCTCGCATATTCTCAGGAGGGTAAATTTGTAAAATGGTCTGACGAATTACCTCTGAAATACTGTCACATGCACCCGTCATCGCAAGAGCAAATAAAGATAGCCAGAGGTAGTTTGAGTAAGCGAACAATAAAGTGAATAGGCCAAAACCTGCAACAGCAAGCAGCATATTGCGCCATGCATGTCGGGTGGGCGGAAACCGCGTCAGCGCAATCATGGTGATGAGTGCACCAATCGATGGTGCTGCCCGTAAATAGCCCAATCCTTCAGGCCCAATTTTCAAAATATCTTCAGCAAAGATTGGGAGTAAAGCAATCACACCGCCGAACAGTACCGAGACTAAGTCGAGTGAGATGGCCCAGAGGACGATTTTAGTTTTAGCAATAAAGCGAAAGCCTTCACCTAAACTTTGTAGTACATGTTCCGTTTCAATTTTAGGAAAAGTGCGTTTGCTTAAAAGATTGACGAGTAAGAAACATAGGCTGAGCAGTACCGCCACACTGATGAAACTGGTTTCACGGCCTAAAAAGGCTAACATCAACCCACCCAGCATTGGCCCAATAATCACCCCGCTTTGCCAACCAATGGTGGTCCTTGTAGCACCATTGGCATAAATTTCCCGAGGAATTAAAAAGGGTTTGAGAGATGTTGCGGATGGATTATGGAAACCTCGAATTGTTCCTAGGCCAAAGATCACGGCATAGACACCCCATGACAGGGTGGAGAGTTCAATTTGCTTTAAGCCATAAGCATGAAATAAACCCCATAAAACCAAGGGTAGAGGAATGGCAAAGAATAAGCAGATTTTCATGATGGTTTGCTTATTAAAGCGATCGGCAAAATAACCGCCCCATAAGGAGAGCGCAATAAAGGGGATTGCTTCTGCCAGACCAATCAAGCCTAGAGTGAGAGGATCTTTGGTAATTTTATACAAAGAATACGCCACAATAATTTCCTGAATTAAAATGGCAAGCGTCAGGCAAAATTGATTGAGTGTAACAATAGAGAAATCTCGGTATCGGAGTGCGGCAAAAGCATCCTGTGTAGCGTTCATAAGGGTACAGTATGGAATGGATGAAGCATTATACGACTTGGACTAAACCTCGGTTATAAATTCATCGCTTAAAGCTTATCGGGAAATAAACTAAGCTTGCTTTTATTGTTGATTATTTGCTTTTGTTTTAGACAAAGTTCGATTAGAATATTCGCTCCCTTACCTGCAGGTCGTTTTGCAATGGTGCAAACGTTCCGAACAGGTGTTCAAAAGAGGTTGTTATGCCTAAGATGAAAACTCGCCGTGGTGCAGCTAAGCGTTTTAAAGCTACTGCTAACGGTTTCAAGCGTAAACAAGCGTTCAAACGCCACATTTTGACCAAAAAATCTGCTAAGCGTATTCGTCAATTACGCGGCTGTGTAATGGTTCACGTGAGTGACGTTGCTTCAGTTCGTCGTATGTGCCCATACATCTAAGGAGATTATAAATGGCTCGTGTAAAACGTGGTGTACAGGCTCATCGCCGTCATAAAAAAATTCTTGCTCGTGCTAAAGGTTACTACGGCGCTCGTTCACGCGTATATCGCGTAGCGTTCCAAGCAGTAATCAAAGCGGGTCAATACGCTTACCGTGACCGTCGTCAGAAAAAACGTCAATTCCGTGCTCTATGGATTGCGCGTATTAACGCTGGTGCTCGTCTAAATGGTTTATCGTACAGCCGTATGATCGCTGGCTTGAAAAAAGCTCAAGTGATTATCGACCGTCGCGTACTTGCTGACATCGCTATGCATGACGCAGTTGCATTTGCTGCTTTAGCTTCTAAAGCTAAAGATGCATTAGCTGCATAAGTCTTTAAGACTTAAAAAAGACCGCTTTTTAGCGGTCTTTTTTATGGTCGATTATTTTTTGAGTCAAATTTTTTATGGGTCAAAGGTGAGACTGTGATACAACCATAATTAGGTATGATAAGAAAGATCGCATCAGCGTTAGGCCAGTACAATGAAAAGAATCAATGTTGTAGGAACTTCTGCTACAGGAAAATCTACATTTTCCAGAGCTTTGGCCGAAAAGTTAGATTTGCATTATATCGAGTTGGATAATTTTTTTTGGTTAGATGACTGGCAAGAATGTCCCGATGAGGTGTTTTTTGCCAAGATTGAGTCGGAAGTACAAAAGGCGACACAGGGCTATGTGATCGATGGTAACTATACCCGTGCTATTCCTGTGAAATGGGCGGAAATTGATACTGTCATTTGGTTGGACTTACCGTTTCCAGTCAACCTTTACCGTTCTGTGAAGCGTGCGGTTCAGCGGGCATGGGCACAACAGGATTTATGGGAAAACTCGAATAATCGGGAAAGCTTGCTACGGATGTTTGGTCGGGATTCGATTATTTGGTGGATGATTAAAACGCATGCTAAAAACCGACAGAAATACTTAAAAATGATGCAGATGCCTGAATATCAACATATACAGTGGATTCATTTAAAGACACCAAAACAAGTGAGTCGTTTTTTAGACCAGTTGGCTGTTGAAAAGCATAGTGTTTAAGGCAGAGAATATCAGTGCGTACTCAATGATCAAGACGCACCTTTAAGCTTTAGTTACATAAAACTGCTTTAATCTCAAAGGTGGCCGATGCCTAATAAATAAAAAGATTAAAAAGAAAAGGAGCGGGATATGCTTGCAGAAATTACTGGGATGGGACAGGGAAGTATCACAGTGGAATTACAAATGATTCCCAGAAAAGGTGAGTCGGTCAAAATTATGTATGGACCTGATGCGGAGCTAGAAGGCGAGGTTGTTTCAGTTAATCATTATATTAATCAACATGCCAATCAGCATAAGGTGCAAATCAAAATCCGGCCTTTCAACCTTCTTATTACCGCCTGAACAAATTGAGACCATAAAAAAAGCGCTCTTTGAGAGGAGCGCTTAGATATCTCTATAATAGCTTATAAGCCAAAATAATAGCCAACTACACAAATCAAAATCGTAATCACGATTAAAGCAAATACCCCGGTTTTCCCCGATTTATGGTGTGTTTCCTGAGGCTTGCTCTCTATCGCACTTAATTTAGGTGTTGAATGATTGCGAGCATCAAGTGGTGTAGTCGTGTCTTTGGGTGTGAGCTGCGCGGTTTGATAGTGATTGGCCACTTTCACAATAAACTTGGTACTTAAATCATCAATCTTTTGCTCAAAATGACGTAAGTTCAATTGCTCATCTGGCGTGAGCACTTGGCCTTCTGCATTGTAAGGATGTTGAATCTTAGTCTGGATAAATGCTGATAGCGCATCTAAACGATACAGCATTTGATGTGCATAATCAGCAGCGTAATCTGTTGGTAAAAGAGCGAGACGGTGGGCTTCATCTGTGGCCTCTTGTTGTCCATAGTAAGGTAAGTTTACCGCCTCAGGCTCTACTAAACCTTGTGCAAATGGCGCACTAAACAGTTCTTGTTCGGTAAAGTTTTCGATTTCATCCCATTTCGGCGTTTGTAAGTCCGCTTCAATGCGTTTGCTGAGTTTGTGATTCAGTTCAAAACGCCATAAATTTTCGCTACGGATTGAGCTTTGTTGTGTTTTTGGAATTATAAAATCGTGTTCAGCGCTGTACCACTCATCCAGTTCTTTACCAAAAATCCAAGCAGTTTTTTGCTGTGCTTGATGGCTCACAATAATATGTGGGGTAGCGAGGAGTTCAACATTTGGGTTAGGGTTCTTTTCATCTGCTAGCAATGTTGAGCTATGCAGACTGAGCTGTTTGACCCCTTGTTTTTTTAAGGCTTCAAGCCAAACTTGAAAATGCTGAGCCAGTAAATGTTGGCTATTTAGATCACGAAACTGAAAGCAATGTCGGTCAAAAATGGCATGTTCTAACCAACGTTGGAAACTTAGGTTGTGGCGCAAATATTCATTGCCATAAGTAACTAAAGTAAGTTGTTGTTGCCAAATAGGATCAAGCGACATCGTTTGTTGTTCTCTTCTGTGATGGCACTATCTTAACCTGTTTATAAAACCATGTACTAAATAAATTTTCCTGATCGTAGAGCTTCATCAACGTGCTTAAAAACTGATAGAATATGGGGTTTTATTAATTTTATAAATTGTTGCTTTGAGAGTTACTATGTCACTGGAAGCCCTGACCACTGAAGCGCTTGCTGCGATTGCAGCAGCAGAGGACCTTACTACACTCGATCAAGTACGAGTGCAGTTTACGGGTAAGAAAAGCCAGCTCGCTGAGCAATCAAAAGCTTTAGGTAAAATGGACCCTGAAGAGCGTAAAAATTTTGGTGCGCAAATTCATGCAGTCCGCGAAGCGATTACCGGTGCTTTAACTGAACGCCAAACACAATTACAACAAGCAGCGTTGGCGCAAAAACTTGCAAGTGAAACGGTGGATATTACTTTACCGGGTCGTGGTCAAACGATTGGTAGTATTCACCCCGTTACTCAAGTGCAAGAGCGTATTTGTCAGTTCTTTACCAAAGCGGGTTTTGTAATTGAAACTGGACCAGAAGTTGAAGATGACTACCACAACTTTGAAGCTTTAAATATTCCAGGGCATCACCCTGCGCGTGCAATGCACGATACTTTCTATTTTGATGCGACACATTTGTTACGTACCCATACTTCGGGTGTGCAGATTCGTACCATGGAAACCCAGCAACCCCCGATTCGTATTGTGTGCCCAGGTCGTGTATACCGCTGTGACTCTGACCAAACGCATTCGCCAATGTTCCATCAAATTGAAGGTTTGTATGTAGCTGAAAATACTAGCTTTGCAGAACTGAAAGGTTTATTGGTCAATCTGTTAAACGAATTCTTTGAAAAAGACTTAAAAGTGCGTTTCCGTCCATCTTATTTCCCATTCACAGAGCCAAGCGCTGAAGTGGATATTATGGATGAGCGTGGTAAATGGTTAGAAGTGCTTGGTTGTGGCATGGTACATCCAAATGTCTTACAGGCAGCAGGGATTGATCCTGAAAAATACAAAGGCTTTGCTTTCGGTCTAGGTGTGGAACGTTTTGCGATGCTTCGTTATGGCATCAATGACTTACGTATGTTCTACCAAAACGATGTGCGTTTCTTACGCCAATTTGCTTAAACAGATTTATACCTCTCCCAGCCTCTCCTTGAAGGAGAGGAGTTGTTTGTGATGACTCGGGGTTCTCCTTCTTTTCCAAAAGAGGGAGTTAGAGGGGGATTCAAAAATTTAGATTTATAGGTTTTTAACAAAATGAAAATTAGCGAAAATTGGTTGCGTACATGGGTTAACCCAGCCGTTGATAGCAATACTTTATCTGATCAACTGACCATGTTGGGTTTAGAGGTCGATGATTTATCGCCTGCGGCAAAACCGTTCACTGGCGTGGTTGTTGGTGAAGTGTTGACGGTAGAGCAACATCCCGATGCAGACCGTTTACGTGTGACCACGGTGAATATTGGTTCAGGCGATTCTTTACAAATTGTTTGTGGTGCGCCAAACGTACGTGTCGGTATGAAAGCCCCTGTGGCGACCATTGGTGCTGTGCTTCCAGGCGATTTCAAAATCAAGAAAGGCAAACTTCGTGGCATTGAATCACAAGGTATGTTGTGTGGTGCGTCTGAAATTGATCTAGAAGATAAAATTGATGGTCTTTTAGAGTTACCCGTTGATGCGCCCGTAGGTGTGGATATTCGTGAATATTTAAATTTAGATGATCATGTCATTGATATCAGCATCACGCCAAACCGTGGTGACTGTTTCAGCATTCGTGGTATTGCCCGTGAAATTGGGGTAATTAACCAACTGACCGTGACTGCACCTGAAATTAATGCCGTTGCTGCGACTATTGCCGATGAGAAAAAAGTTGTGGTGAGCACTGAAGGCTGCCCACGCTATTTAGGTCGTGTGATTAAAAACGTGAATACCAAAGCAGCAACCCCAGAATGGATGGAACGCGCTTTGGTTCGCTCAGGGATTCGCCAACATAGTATTTTGGTTGATATTACCAATTATGTACTGATGGAGTTGGGTCAACCGCTACATGCTTTTGATGCGGCAAAAATTCAAGGTTCAGTTCAAGTTCGTCAAGCGAATATGGCGGAGAAATTGGTTTTACTGAATGAACAAGAAGTTGAGCTCAATGAAAAAGTCATGGTGATTGCGGATGATGAAAAAGCATTAGCGATTGCAGGCATCATGGGTGGCTTGTCTTCATCTGTTACCGATGAAACCCAAGACATTTTCTTAGAGTCTGCATTCTTTGCCCCATTAGCCATTGCAGGTCGTGCCCGTAGCTTTGGCTTACATACCGATGCGTCGCAGCGTTATGAGCGTGGTGTAGATTTTGAACTCCCAATGCTCGCGATGCACCGTGCATCACAATTGATTGCAGAATTGGCGGGTGGTGAGTTCGGTCCGATTACGACTGTAGAACAAACGGCAGTTTTACCGAAGCGTGAAGCGATTGAGCTGGAACAAGCGCAAGTGGATCAATTGCTCGGTTATCGCGTAGATGCTGCATTTATTGCGGATGCCTTAACCCGTTTAGGTTGTGCTGTGACGGTTAAAGCAGAAGGTCAGTGGTCTGTAGTACCACCTTCACACCGTTATGACATGGCAATCTACCAAGACCTGATTGAAGAAGTTGTGCGTATTCATGGTTATGACAATATTCAAATCAGTTTGCCAAAAATTGAAGCGAAATTGGCTCAATATCAAGACCAATTTGAAATGGCTCAGCTGCGTCAAACTCTCGTGACTTTGGGTTATCAAGAAGCGATTAGCTTTAGCTTTGCAGACTTAAAGCTTGAGAAGCAACTCAATGCGGCTGTGAATCCTTTGGCTTTGGCTAACCCAATTTCAAGCGATTTAGCCGTGATGCGTTCAACACTGCTCTCTAGTTTGATTCCGTGTGTGCAATACAACGTGAACCGCCAACAAAGCCGTGTACGTTTCTTTGAATTAGGCTTGCGTTTTGACTATCAAGATGCTGAATTTATTCATGATTTGAAACAAATTCCTACCCTGGCAGTGATTGCAACAGGTGCAAAAACTTCAGAAACTTGGCATGCTAAACCTCAAGCTATGGATTTCTTTGATTTCAAAGGTGAAATTGAAGAAGTATTGGCGGCAGGTCGTGTGCAAGTAGACTATGTTCGTTCTGAGCGTAGCTGGTTGCATCCAGGACAGTCTGCTGAGATTTTAGTCGATGGCCAATCTATTGGTTACTTTGGTCGATTACATCCATCTTTAGAAGATGCACTGGATTTGAGCACAACTTGGGTGGCTGAACTTGATCAATCGGCTGTTTTGCAAACTTATGTATCTAATTTTACAGAATTATCACGTTTTCCGTCGGTTAGACGTGATATTGCGCTTTTAATTAGTGATAAGATAAATGTAAGTGAAATTCAGCAACTTATCGAAAAAACAGGTGGTGAGCTTTTAGACTCGACTTGGTTGTTCGATGTGTACACTGGGCAAGGCGTTGAAGACGGTAAGCGCTCATTGGCATTTGCACTTCTTTGGCAACACCCATCACGTACGCTTGAAGATGCTGAAATTAAATCCGGTATGGATCATATTTTACAAGTGTTGGAAAACACTTATCAGGCGACATTGAGGGCTTCATGACAGCATTAACAAAAGCGGAAATGGCTGACCATCTAAGTGAGCTCACGAGTTTAAACCGTCGTGAAGCTAAGCAAATGGTCGAGTTGTTCTTTGACGAGATTAGCCAAGCGCTAATCTCTGGTGAGCAAGTTAAACTTTCTGGTTTCGGTAACTTCGAGTTGCGTGATAAACGTCAACGTCCAGGTCGTAACCCGAAAACGGGTGAAGAAATTCCGATTTCTGCACGCCGTGTAGTAACCTTCCGCGCAGGGCAGAAATTCCGCCAGCGTGTGGGAAATGAGCAGATCGATTGATCTGCTTTTTTTTGCTTAGAATTTTTGGTGATTGTTTGGCTGATTCAATTCTTGCCAGATAATGGAATGTCGTTTTTTGATAAATTTTGAGCGTAAAAAAAGAGAGCCAAGGGCTCTCTTTTTTACTGACTAATCTAAAGGATTAGTGAGCAGCTTCAGAAGCGGCAGCTTCAACAGCTTCAACAGCTTCAGATGCAGCAACAGTAGCTTCAGAAGCAGCAGCAGCAGCGTCTACAGCAACTTCAGATGCAGCTTCAACAGCTTCAGATGCAGCAGCAACTTCAGATGCAGCTTCAGCAGCAGGAGCTTCTTCTTTCTTAGCACAGCCAACGAAAGCTAAAGTAGTAGCAACTGCAGCAGCAATAGCAATTTTTTTGAATAACATGGCATCACTCTCTAAAATATGAGATTAAAAAAAACCGACGTTAGTCTGTTGTGTGCTTTTATTGTTCCTAATTTTGCTAGGGACTAACAATGCAGGAGCAGCCTAACTGGTCTGCAAATATGCTATCACTGCGCATTTTGAATTGCTACTAGCTGGGATGAAAAAAGTGATAAAAAAGGTCTAAAAACAGGGCTTTTTTAACAGAAAATAACAATCAATGATGAGGTTTGTATTGGAGAAGTACTGAATAAACATTTAAAAAGATGAAGGTTTTTTATTTCAAATTTTTGTTTATCAAAAACTTGCAAATAAGTTTACAGAGAATCGGATGAAATGTTGCTTTGTGTAAGCTAAGTCAACCAAATAAAAAGGCTGTCGTTAAGACAGCCTTTTTAGGTGAAGCAGGTCGGATTAGCTGGTCGCTTTACGCTTCATTTGATCAAAGAAATCATCGTTGGTTTTAGTTTCTTTCATGCGATCAAGTAGGAACTCCATTGCTGCAAGTTCATCTTGGGTATGAAGTAACTTACGTAAAATCCAAACTTTACGTAGATTGTCTTCAGACATTAAGCGCTCTTCGCGACGGGTGCCCGACTTTTTGATATTCATCGCAGGGAAGACACGTTTTTCCGCAATACGGCGATCCAGTGTAATTTCTTGGTTACCTGTACCCTTAAACTCTTCGTAGATCACTTCATCCATTTTACTGCCTGTTTCAATCAGAGCTGTAGAAATGATGGTTAGTGAGCCACCTTCTTCAATATTACGTGCTGCACCGAAGAAACGCTTAGGGCGTTCCAGCGCATGTGCATCCACACCACCAGTTAAAACCTTACCAGATGAAGGCACAACGGTGTTGTAAGCACGTGCTAAACGGGTAATGGAGTCGAGCAGAATCACAACATCTTTCTTGTGCTCAACCAAACGTTTTGCTTTTTCAATCACCATTTCAGCCACTTGAACGTGACGAGCAGGAGATTCATCAAACGTTGACGCAATGACTTCACCACGAACAGTACGTTCCATTTCCGTCACTTCTTCAGGACGTTCGTCAATGAGAAGAACGATCAGGAAACACTCTGGGTTGTTACGCACGATCGACTGAGCGATGTTTTGTAACAACATGGTTTTACCCGCTTTTGGCGGCGCTACGATAATTGAACGTTGGCCTTTACCGATAGGTGCAACCAAGTCAACTACACGTGCGGTTAAATCTTCTGTCGTCCCGTTACCAAGTTCCATCACCAATTGCTCAGTTGGGAAAAGTGGTGTTAAGTTTTCAAACAAGATTTTGTTACGTGAGTTTTCTGGAGTGTCGTAGTTAATTTGGTTCACTTTTAACAGTGCAAAGTAACGTTCGCCTTCTTTGGGTGGGCGAATGGTTCCCGTAATGGTGTCACCAGTACGTAGATTGAAACGACGAATTTGAGATGGGCTAACATAAATGTCATCTGGGCCTGCAAGGTAAGAACCTGCTGCAGAGCGTAAGAAGCCGAAGCCATCTGACAGAATTTCCAAAACGCCATCCCCAAAGATCTCTTCGCCATTCATCGCATGGCGCTTTAAGATGGCAAAAATAATGTCTTGCTTACGGTTACGAGCCATTCCTTCGAGGCCCATAAATTCAGCAATTTTGATGAGTTCGCCAATCGGTTTTTTCTTGAGTTCGGTTAAATTCATAGGAGGTCAGATAAGAATCAAAAATTCTAAATTACAGGATGAAAAGGAAGCAACATTTAGCCGCAGACATGCAATGAAGTAACGCAATTGTATTTGAACTATAACAATTCAGAGGACTGATTCATTGTTTGAAGAGAAACGTGTCAAAACAATTTGTATTGCCGAGCGGCGATCTTATGTGTTGTGTCTTTTAAGAAAATGACAGGATTGAATAATCCTTTATCTCTTGATCATGCAATATAAGAGAGAAAGACAGACTTGTCAATTTATAGCCGAAAAAAATACGCTGTTGTTTAGACAGCGTATTTCATTTTCAATCTAAACGGATGCTTAAATGTTTTCTTCAATGAAAGCAGTCAATTTCGATTTTGGTGCAGCGCCCACTTGTTGAGCAACAACTTCACCATTTTTGAACATGAGTAATGCAGGAATGTTACGGATGTTATAGTTCACAGCCGTTGCTTCGCAAGAAGTCACGTCAACTTTAACAATCTTCACTTTACCTTCGTATTCGTTCGCCAATACTTCTAATACAGGTGCAATTGCTTTACATGGCGCACACCAGCCTGCCCAGAAGTCAACAAGCACAGGAACGTCTGATTGAAGTACATCAGCGTCGAAGTTTGTATCAGTTGTATTTACGATATTGCCAGACATGGATAGCTCCAGTTTCAATTTTTGGATAGTTTTATGGCTATTAGTATGTCATAGCCTGCTATCACTGAGTAGATGGATTACTAAATTTTCAACCTTTAGTTTGAATTTGTCTAATTGAAGCTCACGATGTTACTGATCGTGTAACACAATTGTCATATATGCCGAAATTTTAAAAGCTCGTCAATTTCTGACTATAAATGGCTTTTAAATTGCATGGAGGTGAATTAATCTAAGCACAATTCTGTATAGGTTTATATTAAATCATGTCTGATTTTTTGATTGATGAAGAGTTACTTGCTGCCATCGATATGGGGTCGAACAGCTTCCACTTAGCGATTGCGCGAGTGGACCATGGTGAAGTGAAAAAAGTTGCGTCAATGTCAGAAAAAGTACAGTTAGCAGCGGGTTTAGATGAAAATAAAAACTTAACAGAAGCCGCACAGCAGCGTGGTTTGGCCTGTTTATCTCGCTTTGTCGGACGCTTAGGTTCGGTTCAGCCGAATCGTTTAAGAATTGTGGCGACCAATGCGCTACGCCAAGCCAAAAATGGACATGAATTTATTCAAAAAGCGGCAGAAATTTTGCCGAAGCACATCGAAATTATTGCAGGTCGTGAAGAGGCTCGACTGATTTATTTGGGTGTATCTCATACCATGGTAAACAGTGGGCGCCGCCTTGTGATTGATATTGGTGGGGGGTCGACAGAGCTGATTATTGGTGAAGAATTTGAGCCCATTCATACCGAATCTTTACAAATGGGCTGTGTAGCATTTACAAAAGCCTTCTTTGTCGACGGTGAAATTAACCAAAAAAGTTTTGATAAAGCTGTGGTAGCAGCGCGTAAGGAGCTGTCTGGTATTGCCAATACCTATAAAGAAGCGGGTTGGGATACGGTGGTCGGTTCGAGTGGAACCATTAAAGCGTGTCGTCAAATTACCGTGAATATGGGTTGGAGTAATGAAAAAGAAGAACTCACCCGTGACGGTTTAGATAAGCTCAAAGAAAAATTGCTCAAATATAAACATGTCGCTGAGATGGAATTTGATGGCCTAAAAGAAGACCGTCGAGCAGTTTTGCCAGCCGGAATCGCTATACTTTATGCCATTTTCGATGTACTTGAACTGGATAAACTGGTGTATTCGGATGGTGCCCTGCGTGAAGGGGTGATGTACGACTTGCTGGGACGTTTTCAACATGAAGATATTCGAGATCGTTCTGTACAAGCGTTAATGGGACGCTATAACGCCGATCCAAAACAAGCTGAACGGGTCGTGAACATGGCTCAGCATTTGTTTGATGGTGTGGCGGATTCACTAAAATTAACCACAGAAGACAGTGATTTACTGCGTCGTGCAGCTTATCTGCATGAAATTGGTTTAGCGATTAGTCATGCGGGCTACCATCGTCATGGTGCATATTTATTGCAACATTCAGACATTGCGGGCTTCTCGCAAATCGATCAAAACCATCTATCGCATTTGGTAGCACATCATCGTCGTAAGCTGCGTAGTGACGCGCGTGTCGATGTGATGAAAGTCGGCGGCAACAAATTAGTCTATCTGTGTTTGTTACTTCGCCTTGCTGTTTTACTCAATCATAGTCGTAGCGATCAGATGCTTCCTGCCATTGAATTAACAGTAGGCAATGCGCAACAATGGCAGCTGAGTGTTTCTGGTAATGCCGCGCAATGGCCTTTGCTGGTTGCAGACTTGCATGATGAGCAAGCGCAATTTAAGCATTGGGATGTTGAGCTGGATATCCAATCAGAACAATTTGTCGATGAATAAATTGGTCAATTAGGGATTTATGGTTGAGCTATGAAGAATAAAGCTGCGCAATCCAAAGCATGGACGACGGTTCAAATTGCACGTCATCCTGAGCGTCCGCAATTTTTAGATTATGTGAGTGAAATTTTTACCGAATTTGATGCTTTGCATGGTGATCGCTTATTTGGTGATGATGGTGCAATGATCGGTGGATTAGCTCGCTTTGAAGGTCAGCCAGTCATGATTGTGGGTCAACACCGTGGTCGTAGTACGCGTGAAAAGTTACAACATAACTTTGGTATGAGTAACCCAGAAGGTTACCGTAAATCACAACGTTTACTCGATATGGCTGAACGTTTTAATCTACCCGTCTTTACCTTTATTGATACCATGGGTGCATATCCAGGTGTGGGTGCAGAAGAACGTGGTCAGGCTGAAGCAATTGCAACGTCTTTGGCACAACTTTCAAGCTTGAAAGTGCCTGTCATTGCAACTGTACTCGGTGAAGGCGGTTCAGGCGGTGCACTGGGTATTGGTGTGGCTGACCGTGTGGTGATGTTATCCCATAGTATTTATTCAGTCATTTCACCTGAAGGCTGTGCGTCTATTTTATGGAAAACAGCTGAAAAAGCAGAGCAAGCCAGCGAAGCTTTGGCCTTGACTGCTGAAAAACTACAGAAAATTGGTATTGTTGAATATGTGGTCGATGAAGGTGAAGGCGCTCATCTCAACCCAGAACAAGTCATGCATGCTTTAAAAACCGTTTTAAAAGATGCATTGGCTGAGTTGCAACCAATGGATGCGAATGAACGATGCGAAGCACGTTACCAACGTTTAATGAAGTTTGGCAGCGACAATTTAGGGCTAGTGTCTTAACTGAGTTTCAGGATACGCCTGAACAGCCTCATTTTTTAATCGGATGTAGTGGTGGCATGGATTCCATGCTGCTACTCCATTTGATGTCTCATTTATTTCCCAAGCGCATTCGCGCCATCTATATTGATCATCAATTGCAGGATGTTAGTCCGCAGTGGGGTAGCTTTGTTCAAGAACAATGCTATGTCTTGGATGTCCCATGTGTGATTCAAGCGGTGGATGTTGATACAGGCAATGTAGAAAGCCAAGCACGTAGTGCACGTTATGCGGCCTTTCAGAAGCATCTTCTTGCCAATGAAATTTTAGTTCTCGCCCATCATCAACAAGATCAAGCCGAAACCGTTTTACTCCGTTTACTCTCTGGTGCGGGGATTCATGGACTTGCTGCCATGCAAAGCATCGATATACGAGAGAAATTTACAATTTGGCGCCCTCTATTGGCTTTGTCCAGACAGCAAATTGAGCTGTGGGCCGCTGAGATGCAGCTGAGAAATATTCAAGACCAAACCAATTTTGATACCAGTTATGATCGGGCATGGTGCCGAGCTGAATTGTGGCCAATCTTAGAAAAACGCTTTCCGAAAATGCAGCAAGCTTTGGCACGCACCAGTTATTTGATGCAAGATGCCGAAACGATTTTGGCTGATGTGTTGGCACAAGATTGGGCCAGTTGCGGGAATGCTGCGGTTTTAAATTTAACCCCATTTCGTCAGTTATCTGCACCGAGACAGCGACAGTTGTTGTCCGCTTGGATGAAAGGTGAGGATTTATATCGCCCCGCTTTTGATATGGTGCAACGCTTGTTTGATGAAGTGATTGAATCCAAAGTGGATGCTCAAGCCGCATTGCATTGGAACCAATATTATTATGTGCGCTATCAACAACAGCTCTTTCGTGTCAGTAAAGCCGAGTATTTGGCGGAACAATTTCAGACGATTGAGTCAATTGAGCAACGGTTTAGTTTAAATCAAGCTTATGCATTGGCTTCAGGGCAATTTCGCATTGAAACACAAAAATATGGACTGTCTTCTGCATTATTAGAGCAGCCTTTACAGATAAAACCACGTTTAGGTGGAGAAAAATTGCATTTGTATGGACGTGTTGGGGCATGGCCGTTGAAAAAAGCCATTCAGAGCGCACAAATTTTTCCGTGGCAACGTCATACAATACAAATATTAAGCATAGATAATGTTATGCTTGGTGTTTTTACGCCTAAAGGATTTTGGTTGGTCGAGTCGGCTTATTGTGAAGCGGGTGGATGGCAACCAAATTTAATCGCTTAGTTAAAAAATTCAGGATAGAGAAATAATCATGAGCGCAGTGTTGAATCGTAATATTTGTTTTATCGGCGGTGGTAACATGGCTCAAGCCCTCATTGGTGGCTTGATTTCACGTGGTTTACCTTCAACTCGCATTACGGTTTCTGATCCTGTTGAACAAGTTCGTCATTTATTGGCTGAAAAAGACTTGGTGGTGACTGAGGATAACGCATCTGCTATTCGTGAAGCCGATGTCGTGGTCTTAGCGGTTAAACCTCAAGTTTTAGCCAATGTTTTAAAACCATTAAACGGTTTGTTTGACGGTAAGTTGATTATTTCGATTGTTGCGGGTGCTGAAATTGCAACGATTGCTGCATTAGCTGGCAGTAATCGTATTGTTCGTGTGATGCCAAATACGCCTGCTTTAGTACAAACAGGTGCGCATGGTTTATATGCCACTGAGGCTGTAGATAAAGAAGACCGTGATTTGGCGAGCCAAGTACTTGCTGCAACAGGCTTGACTTTATGGGTAGGCGAGGAAGCGCAAATTGATGCTGTGACTGCGGTGTCTGGTTCAGGTCCTGCGTATTTCTTCTATATGATGGAAAGCATGATCCGTGCAGGTAAAAACCTCGGTCTAGATGAAAAAGTAGCAACGGCATTGACGTTGCAAACGGCATTGGGTGCGGCACAAATGGCAATCACGAGCTCAAATACACCAGCTGAATTGCGTAAAAATGTCACTTCACCGAATGGTACAACCCAAGCGGCACTTGAAGTGTTTGATCGTGCACAAATTTCACAAAATATCCAAGCTGCATTGGCTGCTGCTCAAAAGCGCAGTCAGGAACTTGCTCAAGAGCTGAGTGAAAGTAGCAAATAATCGTTTTATTTAGGAAAGTTCAAGTATGGGTGCAAACTCTGCGCTAATTTTTGGCATCATTATTAACGTTGCCATTTTACTGGTGTTCTTCCGCTTTCTCATGCAGTTGGCAGCGGTTAACTTTTATAACCCAGTGGTGATGTCGACCGTAAAAGCCACAAAAATTGTGGATATGTTTGGTCGTATTTTTCCAAATGTAGCGAAAGGCCGCGTTAACTCAGCGGCTTTAGTGCTTTTGGTTTTATTGTACTTACTGAAAATTTTTGGCGTCATGTATCTCTCTGGAGCGATGCCGAATAGTCCTGTGCATTTGGTCATTTTAACTTTTGTGACCATGATTCAGGACTTGATTCGTTTCTGTCGTTACCTGATTTTTGCAACGATTATTTTAAGTTGGGTGGTGATGTTTACGCAGTCACGCTCACCTTATATCGAAGTGATTCAAGAGCTTGCCGAACCATTATTGGCCCCGTTTCGCCGTTTATTGCCCAATATGGGCATGATTGATCTTTCTCCAATCGTAGCGTTCTTGGCGTTGTATATTGCTGAAATGATTATGAATGAAGTGGCGATTGTTCTGCTCACTGGTTTATAAGATTGTAGCGAATAAAAAGGACTCGATTGTGAGTCCTTTTTTTGTGGTTGAAATTTTCAGGTGAAGACGTTGATATTTCTTCTAGGAAGCAAATGACCTCCATACCAGCCTTTCTCCTAGGAGAAAGGCTCAAATGTTTTAGTGGGCTTCATCCCAGTTTCGACCTTTGCCGACTTCAACCAACAATGGCACAGAAATCTGCAAAACAGACTGCATCACGTCTGCCAGTTTCGAAGCCAGTTCATCCGCAATACTTTCATCGACTTCAAAAACCAATTCATCGTGTACTTGTAGTAGCATTTTGGCTTGATCTTTAGGCAGCATTTGATCAACAGCAATCATCGCCATTTTAATAATGTCCGCAGCAGAACCTTGCAGCGGTGCATTAATTGCGGCACGTTCGGCCGCTTGTTTGATCATTTTATTGCTTGCCATAATATCGGGCGTATACAATCGACGGCCTAAAATGGTTTCGACAAAACCTTGTTCACGTGCAATTTGACGGGTACGTTCCATATAGTCGAGCACGCCCGGATAACGCTGGAAGTATTTCGCAATATAGCCACGCGATTCTTCACGGCTAAAACCGAGTTGACGGGTTAAGCCAAACTCAGACATGCCGTAGAGTAGACCGAAATTGACGGCTTTGGCCTGACGACGTTGGTCTGACGTGACATCTTCAAGTGCGACACCTAAGACTTCAGCCGCTGTACGACGGTGTACATCTTGCCCATGATTAAAGGCATCGACCAAGGCTTCATCTTGTGAGAAATGCGCCATTAAACGCAGTTCAATTTGTGAATAATCGGCTGCCAAGAGCACGCGACCTTGTGGTGCAATAAAGGCTTTACGAATTTGACGGCCAATTTCCTCACGCACAGGAATGTTCTGTAAGTTGGGGTCGGTCGAAGACAAACGACCAGTTGCGGTCAGTGCTTGGTGGTAGCTGGTATGCACACGATGGGTATCACTGTTGGCTTGTTTTAATAAGCCATCGGTATAGGTACTTTTTAGTTTCGATAAACCGCGATAGTCCAAAATTAGCTCGGTAATTGGGTGGTCAATCTTTTCTAAAACACTTTCAGAGGTACTGTACTGACCTGTTGCGGTTTTTTTGCCGCCCTTAAGTCCGAGTTTATCAAACAGAATTTCACCAACTTGCTTAGGCGAACTGACATTGAAACTTTGTCCAGCCAATTCGGTAATTTGGCTTTCAAGATTGGCCATGGTATTGGCAAACTCAACACCGAGTTGGTCAAGAAAGCTTAGATCCAATTCAATGCCGTTTTCTTCCATGATGGTCAGGACGCGGGCAACTGGCATTTCGACATTGTGCAAAATATTGACCAGTTCGGGATGCTTTTGTAGTTTGGCATCGAGCACTTCAAACAGGCGATAGGTCACGTGTGCATCTTCAGCCGCATAGTGTGCGGCGGTTTCGATCTCAATTTGGTTAAAGGTTTTCTGTTTTGCGCCTTTACCCGCCACCTGTTCAAAAGTGGTGGTTAAGTGGCTGAGGTAGAGGCGTGAAACATCATCCATCCCGTGACGAGTCGCCACAGCATTGAGTACATAAGATGCCAACATGGTATCGAAATACCAGCCTTTTAGCTCAATGCCATGATTTTCTAAGACATGTGCATCGTATTTCAAATGATGACCGATTTTCTGAACCGACCCATCTTCTAAAATAGGTTTAATTTGCGCCAAGATCTGTTCACGATCTAACTGCGCAGGTGCATTTTCATAATCATGCGCAAGTGGAACGTAATACGCATCTTGCGCATCGAACGCGACCGAGAAACCAACAATTTGCGCTACGCGATAGTCTAAACTGGTGGTTTCGGTATCAAAGGCAAAGCGTTTTTCTGTATTTAAACGTTTGAATAATTGAGTCCACTGTTCTGCACTGAGCACAGTATGGTAATTCGCTTGACCCAGTTGGTCATCGACACTGCTTTGAACGGCCTGATCTTCTGTATTGATGACAGTTTCAGACTGCGCTGATTTGGCAATGTGTTGCGTCGCTTGTTTGTAGGTTGCGCTATTGGGATTGTTTGGATGATCGAGCGATTGTAACTGCTGGCGGAATTCAAGCTCGGTATACAGTGAACGCAAGGCTTCGGTATTCGGATCTTGGAGTTTAAGATCGTCAAAGGTCAATCCTGTCTCTAAGTCACAGACAATACTTGCCAATTGGTGATCTAGAGCAATTCCATCGGCATGTTCTTTGATGTTTTGACCAACTTTGCCTTTAATTTTATCGACATTTTCTAAAATGCCACCAATCGAGCCATATTCTGTTAATAGTTTTGCTGCGGTTTTAGCCCCGACACCCGGAACACCCATAATGCCGTCAGAGGCATCGCCCATTAAAGTCAGATAGTCAATAATTTGGTTTGGCCACACCCCAAACTTTTCAAACACGCCATTTACATCCATCGGCTTGTCTTTAAAGCTGTCTTCTAAGGTGACTTTATCGGTCACCAACTGTGCCATGTCTTTATCGCCTGTGGAAATCAGCACTTGCTGTCCCGCGGCTTCCGCACGTTTGGCTAAAGTCCCGATGATGTCATCTGCTTCTGCACCTGGGAGCATGTATAAGGGGATACCCAAAGCACGAATTAAGGCATGCAAATATGGAATTTGCTCTGATAATTCCTCAGGCATACTTGGGCGGTCACCTTTATAAATCGGCGACAGCACATGACGAAAAGTTGGTTCTGGTGTATCAAAAATGACTGCCATATGTGTTGGCTGGGTACGACGCATCAGTTTTTGGATGGCAGAAATTGCCCCACGAATTGCATTGGTATGTAAGCCAGTTGACGTGGTGAGCGGTGGCAAAGCATGAAAAGCACGAAATAAAAAGTATGAGCCATCGACCAAGACAAATGGTGGCATTGCAAGATTCCTTATCCAAATAACCCGTTTATTGTACGTGATTTTGACGCAGAACAAAGTGTATTGATGTACCGATTGGCATAGATGGTTACGGTTATGCGCTTAAAGATGCACTACAAGCTGATGTATTATTTGAAGATGAGAAAAAGAGATTGAGAACGGATGCAAACTGGACAGCGTGAAATTCGCATGATGTGGTTGATGGGGCTCACGATTGTTGCTATTGCAGCATGGTTTCTGGCTGTACCGCTGTTGAGTGCATTGTGTGGAATTGCTTTGATCATGAGTGTTATGCACTATGTTGATAGTATTGAACACCCCAGTACGACCTTGGCGGAACAACGGGACATTACTTTCCAGCCAACGTCAAAAGTGCCGCTTTACCTTGCTGCTTTCGTCATTTTAGTCGGCATGGTGGGGCAATGGGGTGGGCTCATTGGATTGGGGATCAGTGGTTGGTTGTTCTTTTTCTTTCGATGGTTGCGTCGTTTAGAATATCTATTGTTATCCGTGCAAGCACAGCCACATCAGGTGATATCTGACCGATTCCCAGAATCTGAAAACGCTCCCTCTTTACCCACTACTCTAAACAATACAGATGATTTAAGTCTCAGTGAGCAAGTGAAACGCTGGCTTTGGCAGGGCAATCCTGTCTTAAAAGTTGCGATTGTGATACTGCTGATTGGGCTTATTTTATTATTACGCTTTGCCACCGAACATTGGCAGTTGAGTCTCGCGGTAAAGCTTAGCCTCGTTGCTTCGGTAAGTGTGGGCGTTGTGGTCTTTGGTTGCGCACTCCTACAAAAGAACCGCAGTTTTGCTTTGGCTTTGGAAGCACTTGGACTGTCAGGTTTATTTTTGACTTTGTTTTTTGCTTACTACAATGGTGTGATTGCAAGTTTAGCGATTGCAAGTCTGTGCTTTGTGGTGGTGATGGCGCTTACACTTTGGCTCAGTTTAAAACAACAGTCGATTGAGCTGGCGTTGATGGCGATGATCATTGCATATTTGGCGCCTTTTACCTTGCCTGTACGGAATGCCACTGCGATAGAGTTGGTAGCCTATTATTTGGTCATTAATATTGCGGTCGCGGTTTTAAGCACGTTCAGGCCGTGGAAAGTCCTCAACCAAATTGCCTTTTTAATGACGGTGGTCGTAGGTGGCGCTTATGCCTTTTACCAGGGTAAAGCGTCAGAGCGAGACATGCTGGCCGTGTTGGTTTTGGCACATAGTGCGGTCTTTATTTGGTTGAGTTTTCGTTATAGTCAACTATTGGCGCGTGAGGATTTAACTCAGTTTAAGTTGAAACCGATCTTAGATGTGGCTTTGATTTTTGCTGCACCCATTGTTGCTTTTGCTTTTTTGTATGTAATGTATTTTGAGGAAACAATTTGGCAGGCAGGCTTTAGTCTAGGCTTTGCAGCGCTCTATGCCATGCTTTATCAACTGCTAAAAAGAGCCCATAGCGTTGAGCTGATTGCGCAAAGTTATCTCAGTCTGACTTTGGTCTTCTTGGCGCTGATTCCCCCTATTTTGCTGCCTGATCAGTGGGGTGTGGTGGGTTGGAGTGTTGAGGGTGCACTGATCTTTATGTATGCCTTATATCGAAATTCCGCCCTGAGTCGTTATTTGGCGATGGGCTTACTGGCCGTGGCAGGGCTCTCAAGTCTGTACTATGTGGTGGAGCTTAATCGTTTTCCAACGGAAGTCTATTGGGCGCTGTGTCTGAGTTATTTTGCTGTGGTTGCTGTTGCCAACAGTGTAGAGCGCTTTAGACAACAGTTGTCTTTTGCCACCATTGCCTTTTTTTGCTTACAACTGCTTTCAGCAACCAGCATGTTGTTTATTTTACTTTTGGATGAAATCGACAGTAAAAGTCAGGTGACGATGGCGCTACTGATCATCGTGCTTTTATATACAGTACTGAATGAATGGTTGCTCTACCGCAAAGCCAGTTGGTCATGGTTATTACCCAAATGGATTGGCCTGATTCCGCTCTATGCCGTTGCCTTCATTTTCTTGGTGGGCTTGAGCCATGATGGCATCATTATTTGGCAGTCTGGTTTAGACCGCCTATTCTTTGCTTTAACGAGCGGATTGCTCACATTGTTGTGGCTTCGCCCGTTACAGGGCGTAGAGGATGAACAGGAGTGGGTGAGTTTGGGGGCTTTACTGAGTTTAGCGCTGACCAGCTTAACCCTCATTCCAAGTATGCCGTATTTGAGCATGGTTATTTTACCGCTGACCTTTGCAGCATGGTGTTATACACAACAGATTCAAACACGATGGAGACAGTTTTGGCAGGCACGCAATACCTTAGTGCTCATGTTGTTTTGGATCGTGTGTTCTCAGATCTTTAGCCAACAAGCTTTTGCAGGATACTGGTTACCCATTTTCAACCCATTTGACTTGGTCAGTATTGCGATGCTGATCGGTTTCATTTGGATGCTGAATTTACAAATGAAAGCGGGTTTGGAAAAAAGTCTGGGTGCCATTTTGATGATGTCGAGTCTACTTTGGCTCAGTAGTTATGTGGTGCTACGTGCGTTTCATGTCTATTTCCTAACACCCTATAATGACTGGGAAATGTGGGAAAACGCCTTGGTGCAACTGAGCTTTACTTTGCTTTGGGTCAGTTTGGCTTTCATTTGCATGCTGACGGCAACCAAACGCAACTTGCGTTCATTGTGGATTTTTGGTGGCTGTATTTTAGTTTTGGTGACGCTGAAATTGGTTTTGTTTGACTTATCTCACATTGGGACACTCACCCGCGTGATTTCATTTTTAGGTGCAGGTTTGGTAATGTTGGTAATTGCGTATATTGCACCGATGCCTGAACTTGAGGAAAAGACCAATTAAACAAGTTCCGCTCCTTATGTCTACATGGATCATAAGGAGCTGAGGCGATTTATTTGATATTCGGTTCTCGTTTCAAGGCTTGTGCATTGGCATATTGATCAATTTCTTCATTGGATAAAGGACGCGAAAGCGGATGATCGACAAAGCCCATTTTCGGCACAGGAATTTCGATTTGGTTATCTAAGAAACCATTACGAATACGTTCCTGCATTTCATCACGTACTTGCAAAAAGTGTTCTTGCTGACACCACACGGCAAACAGTAACTCAATCGAAGACTCACGAAAGGCGGTGACAGTGACGGCTGGTTTCGGGTCTGCAAGCACCAAAGGATATTTATTGGCGACATCAATCAGCACCTCGCGTACTTTAATGATGTTCTCATGAAAGTTAATTGCTAGGGTGATGGGAATGCGCCGTATTGGAAACTTAGAGAGGTTATGAACTGGGGCTCGAATCAGTTGTTCATTCGGCAGTCGTACATAAATGTTGTCCTGAGTGAGTAACTTAACCGAGAGGAGGTCAATTGAAATGACTTCACCTTCAATGGTATTGCCACGAATAAGGGTGATTGAAATGGTGTCGCCAATTTCAAAAGAACCTTCACCAATGAGGAACAACCCACTGATTAAGTTGGATGCTGAGGTTTGTGAGGCAAAACCCAAAGCAACCGTCAAAATACCTGCTGCACCTAAAAATACACTGAGTTTAAAACCAGCTTCTTTGAGGCTGGCCATCACAAAAATTAGGAAAATAAAGTAAAAAATACCACGACGCCAGACCAGTCGTTGGTGGGCGTTAAACTTGGTGCCAATGGTTCGGATAAAGGTATTTGAAACCAGACGTGCCAAGAGAAACCCAACAAAACACAGCACTAAGGCAATTAAGATTTCCGTTAATCGTTCTGTGTTGATGTTGGTGAAAATGCCTTTTAGGCTACTGGTAATTTCTTGGGGAATATTTGAGTTTGGCATCTGTCCCCCTTAGAAGAATGAATCAAACATATTAAATAATGCACTCGCCGAAGAGCGCGGTGGATGCACATAAATCACTTTGCCTGCATGCGGAGGCGTACGGTTTTCGATACGAATTCGCGGTGGTCGATCAGCACCTTCATGCAAGACTTTAATTTGTGATGTCCAAAGTCGATCCGTACTTTCACTATAAAATAAAGGCAGGGCTGAAACAGGCACGTTCATGCGGTCAAAACGCAGTTGTAAATGGCTGGTGTTGTGGAACTCAATGGGCGTCACTGCACGAAATGCACGTGGTTTGAGTTGATGCAATTCAGTTCGACCATCGACAGCCGTAGCGTAGGCAATTTCACCTGTACGGTGGTTTGGCCCAAACCAAGTTTCTTTGGGTAAAATCACAGGAATATCAAATAGAGGATCGCGCTGACCTTCAATAAAACCCGAAATCCATAACGGAGTGCTGATATACAGCGTCCCGCGCTGACCAGCTGGAATATAAATCGGGTCGACAGGTTTAATTACCACTGAACGATCGGCCAAACGCGGCATCAGTTGAATCGTATGGTGAGTGTTTTTAAACATGTAGCGTTTAATTTCAACCGGTTGTGGAAAGGCGAAATGTGGGTCTTCTATCGCATGCCATTTTTGCTCATAGTCATACTGAACTTGAGGACGATGGAACTCTAAACGCCATTCTTGTAGACCGCGGGTGAGGCGAAAAAGTAATGAGCCGAACTGCCACGCACGGGCTTGATTCAACTCAAAGTTGTATTCCCCCCACCATTTTAAATTGGGGCTATCCGATTCAAACAGTTCATTCATATTAGGCAACAGCACATTTCCTTATATTGCAAATCAGTGAAAAACAGACTTCACGCTGTCATATGCTTAGAGTACACTCAAAATAATATTTTTCATCATTATTATAATTTTAAGATGCAAGTGCTTAAACAATTACAAATTCCCTATAGTTTTGCGAAGCGTCATGGTGTGCTGCTGCGTTATGAAGGTGATCAAGCCTTTATTGTGCGCCGTGAAAGTACCCCGTTGTTGGCTTTGCAAGAGGCACGCCGTTTTTTAGGTGTGGCAGCACAACATCAACTGTGTAGTGATGAAGAATTTCATCAGCTTTTAAGCAGTAGCTATGCAGGGGACAGTGGCGAATCACAACAAGTGGCCGCTGGTTTAGAAGATCATCCCGATTTACTTAGTTTAGCTGACCAAGTGCCTGAAGCTGAAGATCTGATGGACCAAGAAGATGATGCCCCAATTGTTCGTTTGATTAATGCATTATTGTCTGAAGCCATTCGTGTTGGCGCATCCGATATTCATATTGAAGCCTTTGAAAAGAAACTGTCGGTGCGTTTACGTGTCGATGGGCAATTACGTGAAATTGTGCAGCCACGCCGTGAACTAGCACCGCTGTTGGTGTCTCGTATTAAAGTCATGGCAAAACTGGATATTGCAGAAAAACGGATTCCGCAAGACGGGCGTATTTCACTGCGTTTAGCCGGTCGTGAAGTGGATGTGCGTGTATCGACTTTGCCATCATCACATGGCGAGCGTGTGGTGATGCGTTTATTAGATAAACAAGCTGGTCGTTTGAACATGACACATTTGGGCTTATTGAAACCTGACTATGAGCGTTTAACCCAATTGGTGCATCGCCCACACGGCATTATTTTGGTCACAGGGCCGACAGGTTCGGGTAAAACAACAACGCTTTATGCGGCGCTTTCAGACCTCAATGACGGATCGAAAAATATTTTGACCGCAGAAGACCCGATTGAATATCAACTGGAAGGGATTGGACAGACACAAGTCAACACCAAAGTCGATATGACTTTTGCGAGAGCCTTAAAGGCCATGCTGCGTCAAGACCCTGATGTAGTAATGGTGGGTGAAATCCGTGACTTGGAAACGGCTGAAATTGCGGTACAAGCATCGCTCACAGGGCATTTGGTTTTATCTACACTGCATACCAATACGGCCATTGGTGCGGTCACTCGTTTAAAAGACATGGGCATTGAACCATTTTTACTGTCGAGTTCTTTGATTGGTGTCATTGCACAGCGTTTAGTGCGAACCTTATGTAGTCACTGTGTGACATGGCATGAAGCCGATACTTTTGAAACACATCTGTTTCAGCATTTGAATCCAAAAACAGAACTTCAGTTACCTCAACCGAATGGCTGTGAACGTTGTTCACATACAGGTTTTACAGGGCGGACGGCAATTTATGAAATTGTTGCTGTGGACGATCAGATGCGCCGTTTAGTTCATGGCAATGCCGCTGAATATGAATTGGAAAGTTATGCACGCCAACACTCTGGCTCTATTCGTGATGATGGTTTGCGTAAAGTGTTGGCGGGGAAAACCACACTGGAAGAAGTATTACGTGTGACCAATGAAGCGGCTGAATAATATCAGTCGAATACTGAGTAGTGGATACGGGTTATGCGTGTAGTTGTATTATCCTGAAATTACCTGATGTGTTTGTATGGCAGCGCCCGTTTTACTTTTAGAATGAAAATAAAGAACTTTATAATGATGAATAAATCCTTAGCCTTGTTTGGTGTGCTGAGTGGTATAGTATTTTTTACTCCTCTCAGTTTTGCAAAAGATGAAACTTTTAATGTTAATAAAAAATGCCATGATGAAATGGAGTGGTCATGTGATGTCATTAGAAATACCAATGGCAAGAAGGAAAAAGTTTATGGCGGTATGAAATCACCAAACATTGAGCGTTTAAATCAAAGTTATTATCATGTTCAAATGTCATGTGGTAGCCCATGTCAAGCTCATAGTTTTCTATCGAGAAATAAACAAGAAGATGATGCGACTCAAGAATTTATCGCTATTGATACGAAGAGTAATTGTTTAATTGAAACTGATTCTAAACACAATAAAATCACAGCTCGCCAATTAAATTCGAAAAAAAGACATACTTTGATCAGTACTCAGCACCCTATTTTTCAAAATGTCCCTATTTTTGATATTGCCCAATACACTGTGTTCCAAGGCACTTCTTATTTTGATCAAAAAGGAAATTTGATTTTGCTGGCAGATGAAATCGATGATCAAAAGAAATTTAAAAAGATATTTCTAAACCCTTGTAAGTTATGAAATCTCTATCCCAAAGCTATGACTTTAGGATAGAAGAGATGACTTAAACAATTACATTCAATGTCACATCAATATTGCCACGTGTTGCATTTGAATAAGGGCAAACAATATGTGCTGCATCCACTAATTTTTGCGCTTCTGCTTGATCTAAACCTTCTAAGTGAATGTTCAAGGTCACTTGAATACCAAAACCTGTTGGAATCGGGCCAATACCTACATCACCTTCGATATAAACATCAGGTGTAATTTTTAATTGGTCACGGTTAGCAACAAACTTCATTGCACCTAGAAAACATGCAGAATAACCTGCGGCAAAAAGCTGTTCAGGGTTCGTTCCACCACCTGCGCCGCCCATTTCTTTAGGAACGGTGAGTTTTACATCTAAAATTCCATCAGAAGAGGTTGCGCGACCATCACGGCCACCTGTCGCTTTAGCATGTGCTGTATAAACTACTTTTTCTAAAGACATTGTGATTCCCTGAATATTGTATTTGAGTTCTTATCCTGTCCTAAATTACAGAAAGAATAAGCAGTGTTTTTGTAAATTTATACAGAGAATGCTTGCGTTTAAATTGAGGGTTTAGTCTATTAAAAATCAATGATATGAATGCCTATTATTGTTTTTTTAACATTCGCAATCGGGGCTTGTCGATGCGAATGAAAACTGAGAGTGATTCGAGGGATTATTAATTTTTAAAGATAAATAGAGTCATGTATTTTATGAGAGTTAGAGCTACTCAATGCAAGAGCAGCAAATCAATATGAAGTTTTTGTGAGAAGACTGACGTTATTTTAAATGATCGCGGTTTGATTAAAATTGCACTAATTTTCGGTGTAGCATTAACGGCATGCTTTCACGGATTTGAGCTTGTTCCGCCAAGTCAAAAGGAACCGTAATCAACTGTGCGCCCGGGTTAAGAATCAAATCCAAAACTTGACCACGGCTATTGGTTGCTGCTGCATGTCCCCAAGTCTGTCTTTTTTCACCATGCCAGCCTTGTTGCGCTGCGCCTAACACGATGCTTTGGCTATCCATCGCACGGGCTTGTAATAATAACTGCCAGTGCATTTGCCCCGTAGTGTAGGTAAATGCAGCAGGAGCAGTCAAAATATTTGCACCACGCGCGCGTAAAGTTAAAGCCAATTCAGGAAAGCGTAAGTCATAGCAAACCATTAAGCCAATATTACCAAAAGGTGTTTTTGCCACAACGACATCTGTACCAGGTTCAAAAAACTTCGATTCTTGGTAGCCACCCACAGCATCGCCAACTTGTACGTCAAACAAATGAATTTTGTCATAACGTGCTTCAGTACGTTCAGGGCTAATGCAAAGACTGACTGTACGAACACGACCATCCTCAATAACAGAACCATCTGGACGGAACGGGCATGGGAGAGTACCCGCGACGATCCAGATCTGATATTGATGAGCAAGATTTTCTAAACGCTTTTGAATGTCTTCAAACTGTGCTGCGGTCTCACGTTGTTTGCCTGCGGCAAAACAAACGAAGTTTTCGGGGAACACAATAAGTTCAGCACCATTTGCTTTACTTTGTTGAATGAGAGACTCAATGACAAGAAAGTTTGCTTCAATGTCATTTTGAGAGTTCATCTGTACAACAGAAAGTAAAGTCATAAATGGGCCTACAAAATTTGTTGTTATGCGTTTTGTTGCTGTGACACTTGATCGAGGCTGTCTTGTTCTTTTTGCAACTGTTTGACCAAAGGTTCAAACATATTTTGATTACTTTGATTCAGTTCCATCAAAGTTTTATGTGCATCTAGTACGGTGTTTAACATATTACGATGTGTAATGTGCTCTTCCATCAGTTCGAGGGTACAGACATTGGGATCGCCACAGTAGTTTAAAATCACAAAAACCTGCCCTAGCCCCATACTGTTGGCTAAGGTAGTGATATCAGAGTTGGTGGACAACATGACAGCTTGGATATTATGGATCTGTTTAAGCTTTAAGCCTAACTTTGCCAAAATGCCTAACACAGTGCTGTCGATGAATGTAGTTTGGGTTAAATCTACGATTGCACCAACAACATTTGACTGTTGTTCAATACGGTTTAAAAGTTTGTCTAGACTGATACAAGATTGGGCACGCACTTCGCCAATAAGCTTAAAAATATGCGTTCCATTCAAGCTTGCATATTCAACATGACCTGTTGACATATAAATGCCATTTGCAGAGAAGGATAGGAAATTATCCCATAGGGCAAATACTTACTCAAGTATCTAACAGTCTTAGAAGATAGGATATTGTAATAAGTTATTGATAATTTGATTAATTCATTCGACGTAAACTTAAAATGGCAATATCGTCTGCAACATGCTCTGGTGCTTCAAAGGATTGATTTTGCAAATGATAGACCAATTGTGTGAACTGATCATTCAGTCCGCCATTGAAGGGTTCGAGTGCGCCATCGGAACAAATAATGAAGCGGGCATGGCGGTTGAGCACACATTCATGCTCTTCAACTTCCAGTTCTTCAGTAAGGCCCAGAGGAAAACTACTGGTATGTAATATTTTAGGAGCTTGATTCGGCTCGAAGATAATTGCGGGGGGGTAATGTCCTGCACTCGACCAACGAAGTTGATGTGTTTCGAGGTTTAAAATCCCTGCAATCATGGTGATGTGCTTTTCAATATTCTCTTGAACCAACATGCCATTGAGTTTCTTAATGAGTTCGCGCGGTGTTTTGGCACGACCATGAAAAGCTGCCATCCAAGAGGTTAATAAGCTACTGGTGACCCCATGACCAGATACATCAGCCAAATAGAACATCACTTCTTTATCGCTAATTTTCCAATAATCAAACCAGTCTCCAGACAAATAAGCAGAAGGCTGAAAAAACGTTTCAACGGTGTAGTTTTGGAGTTCTATAGGGTTTGGTAAAAGTCGCTTTTGTAACTCTGCTGCGGAAGGCAGATCGCGACTGTCTTGATTACGCTTATATTGAGCATCAATTTTGAGTAAGGATTGCTGTGGGTTACTGGGCAGTTTATTCCACATCCAACCTGCTAAAGCACCTAATTCCCAAGCTTGGGCTAAAGCACTACCTTCATTTTCAAAGGCAAGGACAATGGTAGGCAGTGTCCATTTATAATCTAAATAATCTTGGATATCAGCAATAGCAATAATAGTCGGGTCATAAAGATCAATGTCTTCTATGCGAATCATTTGCACACTTGGTAGTGTGTCTAGCACCTGTTCTAAATATGGAATATGGCGAGAGGGTTGAATGAAATACATAAAAAAAATGGCTTATCCTTAGCATTAAGCTATTGCTTTACTATAACAAGCAAATTACAGCTAGAGAAAAAAAATTCAACTCTAGCTGCAATACATTGTTATTCCGTATCTAACATTTGATGCGATTCATTGGTTGATGGAGAGCTAGAAGAATCATCATCACTGACATCATCAATGAACATTCCTTCCGCTTCTTGGCCTTTTTTCTCAGCAATAATGAAGTTTTTACGTTGTAAATAAATATCACGAATTGAGGAATATTTGTCGCCTTGAATCGCACCCTCAATATCAATCAGTTGTGATCGCACATCAATACCACGTAATGTTTGTTCAGCCCAATATAAGCCTTCTTCATTTTCTAAAACGTATCTCTGTGGGCGTGCATAGCCATCGACCACTAAGCCAAAACCATCACGGAAAGTACTTGGTCCAAAAACAGGAAGCACGAGGTATGGGCCAGATGGAACACCCCAATAGCCAAGAGTCGTACCAAAGTTTTCATCTTCAGTTTCTAAACCCAAGCGCGAAGCAGGATCTGCAAAACCTAAAGTAGTTACCGTATTAATGGTAAATCGACCTAAAGTTTTTGCGGCACGGCCGGGACGACCTTGTATAAGTTGGTTTACCGCATTCCAGGGTTCACCTAGGTTTTTACGGAAGCCACTATAAGAGTCACGAATTGGTGAAGGGATCTTTTCTTTATATTGCACCGCAATTGGGCGAACGATCGCACGGTCTAAAGCATCATTGACGGCAAAAATTTGTCTATTTAAAGGTTGAAGCGGATCTTTTACATTATCAGGTTGTGCTGCATTGGCATCTACTTTTAAATCTTTTGCTTTAATATTCTTTAATTCTTTAAGCGAAGAAGATTGAGCTGTTTGCGGATCAGCACTGGTATCTATTTCGCTGGCAGCTGTAGGCGCTACATCTTCAGCAAATGCAAATGTTGTAAAGCCTACAAAGAGTAGACCAGCACATAAGTGGCGAATGTGTTGCATATAAAAGAGTTCCGGAACTTTATAATCAGCAGGTGAATTAAAAAAATAATCTTTTAACTATCTTAACAGCTCTTTATTGCTCATTGTTAAATCAAATTTTAAGAAATGTTAGTAAAAAAGCGACATTTTGCTGAATAAATAAACAGGTAGAAGTTTTTTTATAAATAATTGAGTAAAGGGGGTTGTGTTGGGTTGGAAATGCTGTAGAATGCACATCCATCGGCGGTGATGTTGATTAAAACTTGTTGAGAAACAAGGATTTAGCCCAAGCGGTAGAATCTGGAAGTCTTGAATAAGTTCAAAAATAATTAACAAAACCAGTTGACTTCTTCTTGAAAGAGAGTAGTATAGCCGACCTAGCTTGCTGATGACGAATCAGCAAGAAGATCATTAAGAGATTATGAAGAACAACTTGTGTGGATTTTTACTGATTGATCGATCGAAAATATTTCATTGATTGATGGTAAGAATTACTCGAAGTTTATTTGAGAAATATTTGTCAGAAAATTGATGAGCCAAGATTTGTAGCCATAAGCTACTAATGATTTTAACTGAAGAGTTTGATCATGGCTCAGATTGAACGCTGGCGGCAGGCTTAACACATGCAAGTCGAGCGGGGAGATGTAGCTTGCTACATTTCCTAGCGGCGGACGGGTGAGTAATGCTTAGGAATCTGCCTATTAGTGGGGGACAACATTCCGAAAGGAATGCTAATACCGCATACGCCCTACGGGGGAAAGCAGGGGATCTTCGGACCTTGCGCTAATAGATGAGCCTAAGTCAGATTAGCTAGTTGGTGGGGTAAAGGCCTACCAAGGCGACGATCTGTAGCGGGTCTGAGAGGATGATCCGCCACACTGGGACTGAGACACGGCCCAGACTCCTACGGGAGGCAGCAGTGGGGAATATTGGACAATGGGCGAAAGCCTGATCCAGCCATGCCGCGTGTGTGAAGAAGGCCTTTTGGTTGTAAAGCACTTTAAGCGAGGAGGAGGCTACCGAAATTAATACTTTAGGATAGTGGACGTTACTCGCAGAATAAGCACCGGCTAACTCTGTGCCAGCAGCCGCGGTAATACAGAGGGTGCGAGCGTTAATCGGATTTACTGGGCGTAAAGCGTGCGTAGGCGGCTTTTTAAGTCGGATGTGAAATCCCTGAGCTTAACTTAGGAATTGCATTCGATACTGGGAAGCTAGAGTATGGGAGAGGATGGTAGAATTCCAGGTGTAGCGGTGAAATGCGTAGAGATCTGGAGGAATACCGATGGCGAAGGCAGCCATCTGGCCTAATACTGACGCTGAGGTACGAAAGCATGGGGAGCAAACAGGATTAGATACCCTGGTAGTCCATGCCGTAAACGATGTCTACTAGCCGTTGGGGCCTTTGAGGCTTTAGTGGCGCAGCTAACGCGATAAGTAGACCGCCTGGGGAGTACGGTCGCAAGACTAAAACTCAAATGAATTGACGGGGGCCCGCACAAGCGGTGGAGCATGTGGTTTAATTCGATGCAACGCGAAGAACCTTACCTGGTCTTGACATAGTAAGAACTTTCCAGAGATGGATTGGTGCCTTCGGGAACTTACATACAGGTGCTGCATGGCTGTCGTCAGCTCGTGTCGTGAGATGTTGGGTTAAGTCCCGCAACGAGCGCAACCCTTTTCCTTATTTGCCAGCGGGTTAAGCCGGGAACTTTAAGGATACTGCCAGTGACAAACTGGAGGAAGGCGGGGACGACGTCAAGTCATCATGGCCCTTACGACCAGGGCTACACACGTGCTACAATGGTCGGTACAAAGGGTTGCTACCTAGCGATAGGATGCTAATCTCAAAAAGCCGATCGTAGTCCGGATTGGAGTCTGCAACTCGACTCCATGAAGTCGGAATCGCTAGTAATCGCGGATCAGAATGCCGCGGTGAATACGTTCCCGGGCCTTGTACACACCGCCCGTCACACCATGGGAATTTGTTGCACCAGAAGTAGGTAGTCTAACCGCAAGGAGGACGCTTACCACGGTGTGGCCGATGACTGGGGTGAAGTCGTAACAAGGTAGCCGTAGGGGAACCTGCGGCTGGATCACCTCCTTAACGAAAGATTGACGATTGGTAAGAATCCACAACAAGTTGTTCTTCATGACGATGTATCTGAGGGTCTGTAGCTCAGTTGGTTAGAGCACACGCTTGATAAGCGTGGGGTCACAAGTTCAAGTCTTGTCAGACCCACCAAATCTGACTAACAAGCATTGTTAAATGCTGAATACAGAAAAACAGAGACATTGACTTATTGATAAGCTGGGGACTTAGCTTAGTTGGTAGAGCGCCTGCTTTGCACGCAGGAGGTCAGGAGTTCGACTCTCCTAGTCTCCACCAAATTTTAAGAATAGAAAACTTAAAGCACTGCTTTAAGGCTTTTCCTTGAAATTTAAGCAAGAAGCTATGCTTCGCGCAGATAGGTTGGATTACAGAAATTAGTAAGAAGTAGATATTGGTTTACATTTTATTAACTTCTGTGATTTATCACAGTTTCCTGACCTGACGAAGGCTGGAAAAATCATTAACAGAATATATTTGAGTTGAAATAATTTGTTCATACTCGTTTTTAAGATTGACATTAACAGTGATTTATTACTGATTGATGAAGGTTGAAGAAATGAGTTACTAGCGAAATTAACTGAATCAAGCGTTTTGGTATGTGAATTGAATTGAAGCTGTACGTAGTTAAATCTACAAGGCTCCAACTGTAGCGATTAAGTTCGCGACGCAATATCCTACTTGTAGGGATTAGCGACTGTTTGGGGTTGTATAGTCAAGTAATTAAGTGCATGTGGTGGATGCCTTGGCAGTCAGAGGCGATGAAAGACGTAATAGCCTGCGATAAGCTCCGGGGAGGCGGCAAATATCCTGTGATCCGGAGATTTCTGAATGGGGAAACCCACCTGTCATAAGGCAGGTATCGTATGATGAATACATAGTCATACGAGGCGAACGAGGGGAAGTGAAACATCTCAGTACCCTTAGGAAAAGAAATCAATTGAGATTCCCTCAGTAGCGGCGAGCGAACGGGGAAAAGCCCATTAAGTCATATAAGTTCTAGTGGAATGCTCTGGGAAGTGCAACCATAGTGGGTGATAGTCCTGTACACGAAAGGGCTTATATGATGATGTCGAGTAGGGCGGGGCACGTGAAACCTTGTCTGAATATGGGGGGACCATCCTCCAAGGCTAAATACTCCTGACTGACCGATAGTGAACCAGTACCGTGAGGGAAAGGCGAAAAGAACCCCTGTGAGGGGAGTGAAATAGATCCTGAAACCGCATGCATACAAGCAGTGGGAGCCGACTTGTTCGGTGACTGCGTACCTTTTGTATAATGGGTCAGCGACTTACATTCAGTAGCAAGGTTAACCGCATAGGGGAGCCGTAGAGAAATCGAGTCTTAATAGGGCGTTTAGTTGCTGGGTGTAGACCCGAAACCGGGTGATCTATCCATGAGCAGGTTGAAGGTTGGGTAACACTAACTGGAGGACCGAACCCACTGTCGTTGAAAAGCCAGGGGATGACTTGTGGATAGGGGTGAAAGGCTAATCAAACTCGGTGATAGCTGGTTCTCCCCGAAAGCTATTTAGGTAGCGCCTCGGACGAATACCATTGGGGGTAGAGCACTGTTTCGGCTAGGGGGTCATCCCGACTTACCAAACCGATGCAAACTCCGAATACCAATGAGTACTATCCGGGAGACAGACTGCGGGTGCTAACGTCCGTAGTCAAGAGGAAAACAATCCAGACCGCCAGCTAAGGCCCCAAAATTATAGTTAAGTGGGAAACGATGTGGGAAGGCATAGACAGCTAGGAGGTTGGCTTAGAAGCAGCCACCCTTTAAAGAAAGCGTAATAGCTCACTAGTCGAGTCGGCCTGCGCGGAAGATGTAACGGGGCTAAAACTATATGCCGAAGCTGCGGATTTGCAATTTATTGCAAGTGGTAGGGGAGCGTTCTGTAAGCCGATGAAGGTGTATTGAGAAGTATGCTGGAGGTATCAGAAGTGCGAATGCTGACGTGAGTAACGACAATGCGAGTGAAAAACTCGCACGCTGAAAGACCAAGGGTTCCAGTCCAACGTTAATCGGGGCTGGGTGAGTCGACCCCTAAGGCGAGGCCGAGAGGCGTAGTCGATGGGAAATTGGTTAATATTCCAATACTTCTATGTAATGCGATGAGAGGACGGAGAAGGTTAAGTCAGCCTGGCGTTGGTTGTCCAGGTGGAAGGTTGTAGGCATGTATCTTAGGCAAATCCGGGGTACTCTATGCTGAGAACTGATAGCAAGCTGTACTTGTACAGTGAAGTGGCTGATACCATGCTTCCAGGAAAAGTCTCTAAGCTTCAGTTACATAGGAATCGTACCCGAAACCGACACAGGTGGTCAGGTCGAGTAGACCAAAGCGCTTGAGAGAACTCTGCTGAAGGAACTAGGCAAAATGGTACCGTAACTTCGGGAGAAGGTACGCTGCCGACGGTGATAGGATTTACTCCTTGAGCTATTGGCAGCCACAGAAACCAGGCCCCTGCAACTGTTTATTAAAAACATAGCACTCTGCAAACACGAAAGTGGACGTATAGGGTGTGATGCCTGCCCGGTGCTGGAAGGTTAATTGATGGGGTTAGCGTAAGCGAAGCTCTTGATCGAAGCCCCAGTAAACGGCGGCCGTAACTATAACGGTCCTAAGGTAGCGAAATTCCTTGTCGGGTAAGTTCCGACCTGCACGAATGGCATAATGATGGGGGCGCTGTCTCCAGCAGAGACTCAGTGAAATCGAATTCGCCGTGAAGATGCGGTGTACCCGCGGCTAGACGGAAAGACCCCGTGAACCTTTACTGCAGCTTGACATTGAACTTTGATCTTACTTGTGTAGGATAGGTGGGAGGCTTTGAAGCCGAGACGCTAGTTTCGGTGGAGCCAATCTTGAAATACCACCCTGGTAATATTGAGGTTCTAACTCTGTCCCGTTATCCGGGACGAGGACCATGTCTGGTGGGTAGTTTGACTGGGGCGGTCTCCTCCTAAAGAGTAACGGAGGAGTACGAAGGTGCGCTCAGCGTGGTCGGAAATCACGCGTAGAGTATAAAGGCAAAAGCGCGCTTAACTGCGAGACCCACAAGTCGAGCAGGTACGAAAGTAGGTCTTAGTGATCCGGTGGTTCTGTATGGAAGGGCCATCGCTCAACGGATAAAAGGTACTCTGGGGATAACAGGCTGATACCGCCCAAGAGTTCATATCGACGGCGGTGTTTGGCACCTCGATGTCGGCTCATCTCATCCTGGGGCTGAAGCAGGTCCCAAGGGTATGGCTGTTCGCCATTTAAAGAGGTACGCGAGCTGGGTTTAGAACGTCGTGAGACAGTTCGGTCCCTATCTACCGTGGGCGTTGGAAATTTGAGAGGATCTGCTCCTAGTACGAGAGGACCAGAGTGGACGAACCTCTGGTGTACCGGTTGTGACGCCAGTCGCATCGCCGGGTAGCTATGT
>NZ_KB849233.1 GCF_000368045.1 Acinetobacter johnsonii CIP 64.6 | reverse complement strand
GGTAAAAATAACAAGCCTAGAACGGCCAAAGAGCGCTTTCACTACATCACTCGAACTGCACAATTTGCACAACATAAAGATCATGTTCATGAACAACTTGAGTTTGTTTGCTCAGGTAATATGCCGAGCTTTGCCGAGGGGAATCCGGAAGAATTTTGGCAGGCCTCGGATCTGTATGAACGTAAAAATGGTCGAGTCTGTTCAAGTTTGGTGGTGGCATTACCAAAAGAGCTTACATCGGAACAACGTATCGAATTGGCAGAGCAGTTTATTCAAGAGTTTGCTGACCGTTATCAATATCCTTATAGCTGTGCTATCCATCATCATGTTGGTAGTCTAGGTGGTCAAGAACAACCCCATTTGCATCTGATTTATAGTGAACGCCATGTGGATGGAATAGAGCGAACACCTGAGCAGTTTTTTAAGCGTTATAACCCTGAACAGCCAGAGAAAGGGGGCGCTCAGAAATTAACAGCCGATGTATTAGGGATGGGCAAAGCACAATTGCAGTTGTACCGACAAAAAACTGAAGAACTCATTAATGACAGCTTACAGCGTTATGCACCGACCAAAGTGCTTGAAATTAGAGGGCTAAAGGTAGAGGTTCCGAATGAGGTGAGTTGTCTATCCAATGAGGATTACAATAAAAAATACGATACTAATCTGCAAGATGTGCCGATGATGAATAAGGCACTGCGGTTTGCCAAAGAAAGTGATCCAGTTCGCTATCAGCAAAAACAGGACATGATTGTAGAAATTAATCGGTTGAGAGCTGAAAATCGTTATGAGCTGTACAAACCCTACTATGAGGTAGAATTGAATAAGCAAAAGTTACTAGAGCAAGAAAAGCAGAAACAGACACAAGAAAAAACGAAAGGATTTGATGGTCCTAGTTTTGGATTTTGATAGAGCGTACAAAAATCTGTGTCAGGTAAACTGACTGTAGGACTGTAAATTGTGTAATGGTCCTTTAAAAGGACCATTCAGGGAGTCTAGCTATTCAATTAACAGTCTCAAAATTGCATAAATGCTCCATCAGGAAAGAATGCTAAAAAAGCGCGTTTAACGTCTTCGTAATCATCATATATATGTTGATCAA
>NZ_KB849232.1 GCF_000368045.1 Acinetobacter johnsonii CIP 64.6 | reverse complement strand
AGTTAAGATGATGGTATGACAATTTTATATACTCCATAAACCCTTTAAATTAATTAGGTGGTTTATGTCGCACTTCAAGTTTTACTCTGCCAGGTATTTCCAGAAATCCACTTATTCGAGTCCATGAGTCCACTAAATTTGAAATTGAATCCGTAATTGCTCGTTGTGAAACACACAAGGGTGATATTTATGAATTTTGAAAAATATAATGCTTTTATTGAAGAACAGAAGATTTTCTTTAAAGAAAATATTAAACCAAATTTCAAATGGGAATGGACTGATCCTGAATGGGCTGGAGGGGTTATTGGTTCAGGATGGTTGCTTTCACGTAGTGGAAAAACACGTTTTTCATTTCAGGCAACGAGAAGAATGAAAGGAATAAATGACATTCCTATAAACATAAAGTATCAAGAATTTATTAAAGCTGTAATGGTTCTTAGTTATAGAAAGGCTAATTCAAAAACTTCTCCGCAAAAATTATATGCAGAGGTGCTTATTATTAAGCGTTGGTTTAGTGAATTATTTAGAACGAATCCCGAGAATATTCATCCCTGCTTCTTATCAACATTAACTTTAGAAAATTCTTTTAAAATACTAGCTGAAAACTCAAATAAAGCTAACCTTCCTGACCATGCTGGAACATATCTTAGATTACAGCAAATGCTAAATCATTATGGTTTTACTGAACAACCATTAGAATTTTCTCAAAAATATTTATACATAAATTCTATAAATAGAACACCGAATGCAAAAAAAACAAAAGCTTTGATAGATCAGTTAGAGCTTGATGAAGATGATCTTAATAAAGAAAAGCTGATTTCTATTCAGACATTTATTAATATTGTTTCGCTAATAAGTTTGTGTAAAACGAATGGTGAAAAGATAGTTCTCAATCTGTTGTTATTGCTTATAATCACTGGTTTACGTTCGACAGAAGTTATTCTTCTAAAAACAGATGCTTTAATTAAAAAACCTATACTTGATCCTGTCACCCAAAAACACTTAACTTTAGATGGTATTAAGCAATATACCTTAGGTATTCAATATCACGGTGCCAAAGGTGCTGGTTATAGAATCCACTGGGTTGAGCCATCATCTGTAAAACTAGTTGAGAGTATTTTTAAATCTGTGTTGGAACTTACATCTGAATATCGAAGTCATCTAAATTACATAAGATCGAAAGGCTGTAAAGATTATTTTCCTAAATCCATAGATGATATAATGGAAGATTATCTTGAGATTGATGATTTAATTAATACTATTTTTAGTTTGAAAGAATATAAATCAGGTCGGGCTGGGCAAAGAGCGACTGTTACACTTAATCTTAATAAAGTTTCTATTCTAAGGTCTGAAAAAAATGGTGTAAATAACAAAAGATATTATTTAAAAAAGGATATTGATGCACACCTAAAATCATTAATCAAATCAAATTTAGAAAATCCAATTGATTATGTGTTTAATTATGAAGGTAAAATTGAAAAGATCGCTTACGAAGATTTGCTTTTTATACATGAATATAGATCTATTAATATGGGGAAAGATTTTATCTTTAAATCACTTGTGGTTCCATTCAGTGTGATAATGATTAATAATTTTTTAGGTGCTAGGTCAGTTAATTCAACTAAGTCAGTGTTCCAAAAATATAATTTATTAGAAACAGAATCAGAACATTCAAGATTAACCAGCCATATTCCACGACATAACATAAATACTTTTCTTGCCCTTAGTGGCTTAGCCGAGCATTTGCAGGCAATGCTAATGGGGCGTGTGGATATTAAACAAAATCAATATTATCACCACTTAGCGTTAAAGCAACGTAAAGTTGCGGCTAGTATGCTAGAAAAATATGATCTGATGTCTCCAAGCGTAGTTAATCAAGCACAGAAAACTGATTCCCCAATAGATGCTATTAAGCAAGATGGTTTAATGTTCTTTTCAGAACAGTTAGATCTAGAAAATAATTTAAAGATGAATTTACAGACTTTTGACTCAAAAATTGAAGTATCTAATTATTTAAAGGACTCATTTTTTGATGAGTATTTTCAAGATATTGCTGAATCATTTAATGAATTGATTAAAGAAGATCAAACATTAGCTAACTCATTAGTTCAACGGCATGCCTGTTTACATCCCTTACCTTTTGGCGGCTGTATGCGTGAGGTTGCTGTGCATGATTGTCCTAAACGTCTTGCCTGTCAATCTGGCGATCAATGTGGAAACTTTGCTCTAACTGGCCGAAAAGGTGAATTAGAAGTTCTGCAACACACTTTGAATAATTTGTTGGTTGAGTTTGAATATATAGAACAAATCGTAGCTCATGATTCTACATATACTGAAATGCTTGCACAGTTCCGTCAAAAAATTCATTATTTAAGGGATTTAAAAGAAAAAGCACTTGATAGGCAAAATAAATTAATACCTATTCCTGTTTTTCCTTATGGAGATACGATCACTAAATTACCAACAACATTAAGTGAACTATTTGCCATAGAGCAACAAAAAATTGAGTCTAAGGAATCCTGAAATGTTACGTGGTAAACAATTAGATGAAGTAATAGAGCAAGAATTGCAAATGATGTTAGTTGAGGGTTTTGAGAAATCGCCTATTTCGCACAAAGCTCTACATAACCGCTTAACTTTTAAGAGGTATATATCTGGCGGATTAAGTACCTTAAGTTCTGTTGAAAGGAAGAAACTCATCAGCTTATATTTATCAGAACAAATTTCGCCATTAAACTTAAAAGCAAAAGAACAGCAACTTTATGTGAATAAAAAGACAAGACAGGCTCTTTCCGATACTAATAAAAATCTACGTACACAAATTGAAGACTTAGAGTCTCAGCTTCATCAGAATACGGAAACACTTATAGATATCATTGAAGAAGTAAAACTAAGGACTAATTTGAAGATTGATCATCTATTGGCCCCCTACCTACTCAAAAAGTATCTATCAAGGGAGTAGTATTTTGGGGTTAACATTTAGCATTTTAGATATTTGATAGAGTTTTCAACAGTAATATTGACTTCCCCACTTTCAATTCGCCATAAATAGCTACGGTCAATTGCAGTTAATAGTGTTAACTGTTCTTGGCTGATGTAAGCTTCCAGTGAAGCCCGCTTGAACTCTAGCAGGCTCTCAGTTATGCGGCTGTGAACACGCAATTTATAACTTGTAGTGGCTTTGTTGCACAAACCTAGCTTAGAAGGTTTTTTCAGCATTATAATTTCAAAATGAATAAACCTACGCCTAAAACCTATCGTACAACTAACTGGTCTTCTTATAATCGTGCCCTCATTAACCGAGGTAATATTTCCATTTGGTTTGATCAAAACACTCAATGGTATGCACAACCACAAGGCAAGCAAGGTCGAAATCAAACTTACTCTGCCCTGCTATTCAATGCTGTTTAATGATCAAATCTTTATTCAGACTTTCTTTACGCATGGTCACAGGTTTTGTTCAAAGTCTAATTAAACTGTGTGGATTAAATTGGACTGCGCCAGATTACAGTACGCTTTGTCGAAGACAAAAACATATTGATATTGCAATTAGCTATCAAAAAAGTAGTGATGGATTACATCTACTCGTAGACTCAACTGGCTTAAAGTTTCTAGGTGAAGGTGAATGGAAACGTAAGAAACATGGACCTGAATATCGTCGCCAATGGCGTAAGCTTCATATTGGGATCGATGCTGAAACCCTTCAAATACGTGCAGTACAACTCACAACAAATAATGTGAGTGATTCGCAAGTACTCGGTGATTTACTTGCTCAAATTCCTTTAGATGAACAAATTGATTCAGTCTATACCGATGGTGCTTATGATACGAAGCACTGTAGACAAGTCATTTTAGATCGAGATGCACATGCAGTCATTCCGCCAAGAAAAAATGCAAAACCATGGAAAGATCAGAAATTGAGATCTTTAGAGAGGAATGAATTGTTAAAAACAGTGAAACGTTTAGGAAGAACGCTTTGGAAAAAATGGTCTGGTTATCACCGTCGAAGTTTGGTTGAAACCAAGATGCATTGCATCAAATTATTAGGCGATAAATTAACGGCAAGGAGTTTTTCTAGTCAGGTAAATGATATCCATGCACGCATAGCTGTATTGAATAAATTTGCAGAATTAGGTCGGCCTCATACCCAAGTTGTCACTTGAGTTCTATTCAAATGAGCAGAGTACTGTCTTTTAAATCTTTGTGCAACAAAGCCACTTGTAGTTCTCCCTCATTAGAATGATTCAAGTTGATCTTTTTCAATATCATTGAAAATATTCACTATAAAACTATTCTTATTTTCTAATTCCTTTAACTCTTTAGATATAACATTCTCATATTTGTCGAAAAAACATTGTAGATCTGGGTTTTTAGTAATGATATTTTCAATGAAAACTTTCTCGATTTTACGTCTTTCGAGTGCATTTTCCAAACTCTTTTGTTCCTCAATTAATGCTTCTTTGACTTTCTTTACTTTTTCAACATTTCGATAGGATTTTAAATAAGAGGATTCGCTGTATCTAAAAATATTACGGTTATCCTCATCTCTCACTGTTAAAAGAAAATTGCATTTTACTAGTATATTTAATCCTCTATAAATACTTTGCTTTTCAGAGAGTTTAACAAATTGTCTATCATTAAAAATAGCCTTTATAAAGTCATTCGCTCGCCATTCGATGATTTCATAATTCAGTAAAATGTGAAAAAAATCACTGTAAAAAGGTAGAGTATATTTTGACATGTATAAGCACAATTAAAGCAAAAGAGAGTTGATGACCTTAGTTTTGAACTGTATATAGATTCATAACTAATTGGTAGAGGATCAAAAATAAGCACTTGAGATCAACGCAGATCTGGCAAGCTTGTTCAAAAGTTACCATCGAGCAATGCAATGTAGACTACTTGATTTCACAATACTAAGGAATCCTTAGTAATAACTCAAGTTGAAACTAAGAAAATCTTAGTTTTAAGGTGGGTGCTTATGTATAATGTCAACACATAATTTAAATGTTTTTGCCTTACGATTACGTATAGCGCGCAAAGCAAAAAAACTTTCACAAGAGCGCTTGGGGATCTTGGCTGGAATTGATGAATCTTCTGCTAGTGCGCGTATGAATCAGTATGAACGTGGAAAACATGTTCCTGATTTTTTAATGGCTTCCAAAATTGCAGAAATTTTAGATTTACCAACAGCATATTTTTATGTAGAAAACGATTTATCGGCAGAAATAATACAAGTTAGTCATGCTTTAAGTAATGAGCAGAAGTTAGAAGTTCTACGATTTATTAAAGACTTACAAAAGTTTTGAATCTTATATCTTTCTTCTTGAATAAGATGAGTATAGTTCATGATGCAACTCTGACTTCGGTCTGGCGGAGGCAAAATGCTAGCTCATCTTGCCTCCTTCCTAATTGCTTAACTTGAACCGTAATACCATCAACTATTGGTACATGATTTTTAGAGAAGCAATCTACGATTATCAGTTTGGATTGCTACCAAGCTGGGCGAAAGAGTTGAAGTTCAGCAGTCATACCTATAACGCTCGTACAGAAACAGTTGGTGATAAACCTAGTTTTCGACATGCATGGAAGTACAGCAAGTTTTGTCTGGTGCCAGTTCAAGAGTTCTATGAACCGAAATACATCAATGGCAAGCCACACTGTTATACCATCAAGTGCAAAGATAATCAGCCTTTTACAGTTGCTGGTATCTATGATGACGCTGTGATAAATGGGAATAAAGTACGCTCATTTTCAATGTTAACCATTAATTCAGACCATCACCCTTTCATGAACCAATTCCACGCACCTAAGAATGAAAAACGATCAATCATCGTCATTCCAGAGCAATATAGAAAAGATTGGCTAACTGCAGATCATGAGCATGCGCATGAATATTTCTTTCACATGTCTGATGAATTCGTCACTTTTCCACGCGATGAGCAGAAACAAAACGACTTATTTTGACGTCTCCTTGTTTATCCACAACTTTTAAATTTGAATTTTAATCTCTGTTAGTAATATCATATTTAGACAAATTCTACTTCCAAACACGCCACTGTAGCGTAGGAGTATCACATGTCTAAGAAGTTGCCCATCTACTTCTCTGATGACGCATGGTCATCTTTGCAAGAGCTCATGGGTCCAGAGGGTAAGCCAAGCCCTACCATCAATACAGTTCTAGAACAAATCGCTGTTCAAAATGAACTTGTTGAGAAATTAGGGTTAACCGCAGTACTACCCAAATCCAAAGTCTCAATTCCAGTCTCTTTAGAGCGCATTCCTGCTGGTCCTGCATTTAGTACCAAGGATGAACAAGATAAAGCACTCGATCTGAATGAGTTCCTTATTCATAACCCTATTTCTACATTTATCGCTTACGTAGACAGTGAATCGATGCTTGATGCAGGTTTTGAGATTAATGATCCGATCATTGTTGATCGCAGTATAGAAGCAAAGCACTACGATATCGTAATTGCATTAATTGATAATAGTGCTTCGACAATTAAGCGGTTAATGATTACAAGCAAGATGTCTAAGTCTGAAATCAAAGAGATTTTCGGAGATGAAGACTACCCTCTTCCAGACCTTTGGTTAAAAGCTGAGAATCCTAGATACAATCACATCATTCCCAACGATAGTCAGACAATATCTATTTGGGGTGTAGTGACTTTTAATTTAAAACGTATTCATCACCGTTCATAAAAAGAAGAATAAAAATGAAAAGTGAAAATGAAATATTCGCGTTAGTTGACGTGAATAATTGCTACGTCTCGTGTGAACGTGTGTTTAACCCTGCCCTAAATAATCGCCCAACAATTGTGCTCAGCAACAACGATGGCTGTGCCGTGGCAAGAAGCCAAGAAGCAAAAGACTTAGGTATAAAGATGGGGGTTCCTGTATTTCAGATTCAGGATTTGATCAAACAACATAACATTCAGGTTCTCTCGAGTAATTTCTCTCTGTATGGTGAAATGTCCAGACGCTTTATGGAGCTTCTCGGGAGTTATGTTGCACCTGGAGAGCAAGAAGTCTATTCAATTGACGAATGCTTCCTAAAGCTCACAGCGTATGAGCACTTATTTGACCTGACAGAATATGCGCAAGATATGAGAACTAAAGCATTCCAATGGTTAGGCCTACCCTGCTGTATTGGAATCGGTCGCTCTAAAACTGAAGCCAAGATTGCCAATCATTTAGCCAAGAAGAACAAGTATTTTGGTGGCGTGTGTAATTTAGTTCATATGGACCAGTGCTCTGCTGAGACTTTACTGGCGCATGTCGATGTATCTGATGTTTGGGGAGTCGGCAGGCAGAACTGCAAGAAACTCAATGCTATGGGTATCCAGACTGTTCTAGATCTGATTAACGCCAATCCTAAAGAAATTAAAAAGCAATTCAGCATCGTCATGGAAAAGACAGTACTTGAGTTACAGGGTTTGTCTTGTATCGACCTGACTGATGATGCAGTAGCCAAAAAGCAGATTATCAGCAGCCGCTCATATGGCAGCCCTGTGTATGAAGTGGATGATCTAAAGGCTTCGGTGCGATTCTATGTAGCCAGAGCAGTAAAGCGAATGCGTGATGATGGCTCAATATGCAAGATGATTGGGGTTTATATTCAAACCAGTCGATTTGATAAGACTGAGCGTTACACTCCATACACCGTAGTTCAGATGCATGAGCATACAGACGACTGGTTACTTATCACCAAGGCTGCAATGAAAGGTATCGATCAGATATTTAAGAAGGGTTTTAAGTATAAAAAGGCAGGAATCGTACTTTTAGAAATTAAGGATAAATCCAAATTTGTGCCTGATCTATTCACGGACTATTCGCATAAGCAAGAGCGCGAAAAACTTTCAGATGTTATTGAAGCCATCAGTGAACGGTTTGGGAAGAATCTCGTTACGCTAGGCATTGCCAACAATCAAGAAGCCTCATGGCACATGAATCAAAACCTTAGATCACCATCGTATTTAACAAAATGGTCTGACTTACCTAGAGTAGGATAAAAACATGCACTTATTTAAATTAACTGACGAACAAATTACTCAACTCCTAATCCCGAAACGATTTGTACCACCTACTCCGCAAGAACATGAAGGCAAGAACATGGTTTATGTTTTTGATAGTGATGATAAGTTTGAACTGACTTATTATGAGCTGGTGGATATCATTAGCAAAGCGAGAATGGCTGGACCGAAGTTGATACCTGTACTTGGTGCTGTGAATTAAGTAATTTCAATGTGCTCATGTGTGAGGCATTTGTTTTTTAATAATTAGGGTGTGTTGACACTTTTAGCTTAAAAAATAGCGAAGTAGTAAAATCAAATCGCCAAACCCAATTTTACTATTCGCTATGCCTCGTACCATGCTGACAGATCAACACTGGCAAAAGTTGAAAGTTATTCTGCGTAATTTATCCATTCACCACAACTCAAATTTACGCAATTTTATTGAAGCTATTCTCTATAGAATTAGAACAGGCTGTCCGTGGCGAGATATTCCTTGTTGTTTTGGTCATTCAAACTCTATTTTCAAACGTTTTAATCGTTGGTCAAGCAGCGGTAAGTTACTTAGATTATTCAAATTACTAGCCTCATGCCCCGATATGGAGTGGATTTTTATTGATGGCTCTCATGTACGTGCTCATCAACATTCTGCCGGCATAGCGAATCAATCTATTTCTAAAAGTGTAGGAGGAAACTCCTCAAAAATACATTTGATTGTTGATGCACATGGCAATTCTATTGATTTCATGATTACCGATGGAACCACACATGATGTTAAAGTTGCACCTGATTTAATATCAACATTAGATTTAAAAGAGACAAAAGTGGTATGTGCAGATAAAGGCTATGATTCAGAACCACTGCGTGAACAGATCAGGAAAACAGGGACTAAAGCGAATATACCAAAGAAAACAAATAGCCAATCGAACAATGACCATATGAACTGGTATTTATATAAAATCAGGCATTTAGTTGAAAATATGTTTTGTAGATTAAAGCAATTTAGAGGAATAGCTACTCGATATGACAAGCTCAAAAGAAATTATCAAAGTTCTGTTGCTTTAGCCTGTATATTTTTATGGCTACCTTTATAGGGTTAATTATGAACAGTAAATGTCAACAGACCCTAATGACTTCATTAATTATACTTCCAAAATTAATTTAATAGTACTCAACATATTCACCTACTAAATAGTAGAATATAATCTTGCACATTTTGATTTTTGACCAGTTCCTAATGCAAATTAAAATAATGCGGAACATTCCATTTTTTGATTTTTTTCACCAGAACTAAGTGGTAAAACCTCCCACTCAGATATAAAAACAAAACCATGTCTAGAATAAACATCAACAGCTCTAGAGTTTCCAGGTGATACACTTAATACAATCCTATTGTGCCCTTTAGAAATCGCTAGCTCCTTAATAGTAGAGATCAAAATATCTGCAATTCCCTTTCCACGAAATTTAGGATTTACCCACATCGCCACTAAGTTAAAATCATGAGCTGAATTTTGTATCCCGCCAACAATCCCAATAGCTTGGGTATCTTTGATTGCTAAAATATATTGATATTTAGTTTTATGCGCAGCCCTATCACGCCATTCAGATTCACTATATTTCTCAACAATGGCATAAGTGGCAGAAAAAACATCGGGACTATCTAGAAGTGACTCCAAACGAACTGTTTTAAGAATTTCCCAGTCTTCTTCTATAGTAAGACGTACCTCTATTTCATCCAAACCTTGACTCATTTAACACCTCTAAAGAATTCTTCTAAAAGTAGTAGATAATTAATTTAACTAACAACTCGATACTTTAAACATTTCGATATAACCAATATATTATTCAGCCATATTAGGGGCGAATTCAAACATGAGGTGCGACAGTTTGAAAAGTCTTATGATAATCAACAAGCTGAGCAAATTTCTCTAATGGTGTAAGCCAATCTAA
>NZ_KB849231.1 GCF_000368045.1 Acinetobacter johnsonii CIP 64.6 | reverse complement strand
ACATTTCCCCGAAAAGTGCCACCTGACGTCTAAGAAACCATTATTATCATGACATTAACCTATAAAAATAGGCGTATCACGAGGCCCTTTCGTCTTCAAGAATTTTATAAACCGTGGAGCGGGCAATACTGAGCTGATGAGCAATTTCCGTTGCACCAGTGCCCTTCTGATGAAGCGTCAGCACGACGTTCCTGTCCACGGTACGCCTGCGGCCAAATTTGATTCCTTTCAGCTTTGCTTCCTGTCGGCCCTCATTCGTGCGTTCTAGGATCCTCTAGAGTCGACCTGCAGGCATGCAAGCTTGGCACTGGCCGTCGTTTTACAACGTCGTGACTGGGAAAACCCTGGCGTTACCCAACTTAATCGCCTTGCAGCACATCCCCCTTTCGCCAGCTGGCGTAATAGCGAAGAGGCCCGCACCGATCGCCCTTCCCAACAGTTGCGCAGCCTGAATGGCGAATGGCGATAAGCTAGCTTCACGCTGCCGCAAGCACTCAGGGCGCAAGGGCTGCTAAAGGAAGCGGAACACGTAGAAAGCCAGTCCGCAGAAACGGTGCTGACCCCGGATGAATGTCAGCTACTGGGCTATCTGGACAAGGGAAAACGCAAGCGCAAAGAGAAAGCAGGTAGCTTGCAGTGGGCTTACATGGCGATAGCTAGACTGGGCGGTTTTATGGACAGCAAGCGAACCGGAATTGCCAGCTGGGGCGCCCTCTGGTAAGGTTGGGAAGCCCTGCAAAGTAAACTGGATGGCTTTCTTGCCGCCAAGGATCTGATGGCGCAGGGGATCAAGATCTGATCAAGAGACAGGATGAGGATCGTTTCGCATGATTGAACAAGATGGATTGCACGCAGGTTCTCCGGCCGCTTGGGTGGAGAGGCTATTCGGCTATGACTGGGCACAACAGACAATCGGCTGCTCTGATGCCGCCGTGTTCCGGCTGTCAGCGCAGGGGCGCCCGGTTCTTTTTGTCAAGACCGACCTGTCCGGTGCCCTGAATGAACTCCAAGACGAGGCAGCGCGGCTATCGTGGCTGGCCACGACGGGCGTTCCTTGCGCAGCTGTGCTCGACGTTGTCACTGAAGCGGGAAGGGACTGGCTGCTATTGGGCGAAGTGCCGGGGCAGGATCTCCTGTCATCTCACCTTGCTCCTGCCGAGAAAGTATCCATCATGGCTGATGCAATGCGGCGGCTGCATACGCTTGATCCGGCTACCTGCCCATTCGACCACCAAGCGAAACATCGCATCGAGCGAGCACGTACTCGGATGGAAGCCGGTCTTGTCGATCAGGATGATCTGGACGAAGAGCATCAGGGGCTCGCGCCAGCCGAACTGTTCGCCAGGCTCAAGGCGCGGATGCCCGACGGCGAGGATCTCGTCGTGACCCATGGCGATGCCTGCTTGCCGAATATCATGGTGGAAAATGGCCGCTTTTCTGGATTCATCGACTGTGGCCGGCTGGGTGTGGCGGACCGCTATCAGGACATAGCGTTGGCTACCCGTGATATTGCTGAAGAGCTTGGCGGCGAATGGGCTGACCGCTTCCTCGTGCTTTACGGTATCGCCGCTCCCGATTCGCAGCGCATCGCCTTCTATCGCCTTCTTGACGAGTTCTTCTGAGCGGGACTCTGGGGTTCGAAATGACCGACCAAGCGACGCCCAACCTGCCATCACGAGATTTCGATTCCACCGCCGCCTTCTATGAAAGGTTGGGCTTCGGAATCGTTTTCCGGGACGCCGGCTGGATGATCCTCCAGCGCGGGGATCTCATGCTGGAGTTCTTCGCCCACCCCAAAAGGATCTAGGTGAAGATCCTTTTTGATAATCTCATGACCAAAATCCCTTAACGTGAGTTTTCGTTCCACTGAGCGTCAGACCCCGTAGAAAA
>NZ_KB849230.1:382601-464254 GCF_000368045.1 Acinetobacter johnsonii CIP 64.6 | reverse complement strand
CGACTGTTTGGGGTTGTATAGTCAAGTAATTAAGTGCATGTGGTGGATGCCTTGGCAGTCAGAGGCGATGAAAGACGTAATAGCCTGCGATAAGCTCCGGGGAGGCGGCAAATATCCTGTGATCCGGAGATTTCTGAATGGGGAAACCCACCTGTCATAAGGCAGGTATCGTATGATGAATACATAGTCATACGAGGCGAACGAGGGGAAGTGAAACATCTCAGTACCCTTAGGAAAAGAAATCAATTGAGATTCCCTCAGTAGCGGCGAGCGAACGGGGAAAAGCCCATTAAGTCATATAAGTTCTAGTGGAATGCTCTGGGAAGTGCAACCATAGTGGGTGATAGTCCTGTACACGAAAGGGCTTATATGATGATGTCGAGTAGGGCGGGGCACGTGAAACCTTGTCTGAATATGGGGGGACCATCCTCCAAGGCTAAATACTCCTGACTGACCGATAGTGAACCAGTACCGTGAGGGAAAGGCGAAAAGAACCCCTGTGAGGGGAGTGAAATAGATCCTGAAACCGCATGCATACAAGCAGTGGGAGCCGCTTTGTTTGGTGACTGCGTACCTTTTGTATAATGGGTCAGCGACTTACATTCAGTAGCAAGGTTAACCGCATAGGGGAGCCGTAGAGAAATCGAGTCTTAATAGGGCGTTTAGTTGCTGGGTGTAGACCCGAAACCGGGTGATCTATCCATGAGCAGGTTGAAGGTTGGGTAACACTAACTGGAGGACCGAACCCACTGTCGTTGAAAAGCCAGGGGATGACTTGTGGATAGGGGTGAAAGGCTAATCAAACTCGGTGATAGCTGGTTCTCCCCGAAAGCTATTTAGGTAGCGCCTCGGACGAATACCATTGGGGGTAGAGCACTGTTTCGGCTAGGGGGTCATCCCGACTTACCAAACCGATGCAAACTCCGAATACCAATGAGTACTATCCGGGAGACAGACTGCGGGTGCTAACGTCCGTAGTCAAGAGGAAAACAATCCAGACCGCCAGCTAAGGCCCTAAAATCATAGTTAAGTGGGAAACGATGTGGGAAGGCATAGACAGCTAGGAGGTTGGCTTAGAAGCAGCCACCCTTTAAAGAAAGCGTAATAGCTCACTAGTCGAGTCGGCCTGCGCGGAAGATGTAACGGGGCTAAAACTATATGCCGAAGCTGCGGATTTGCAATTTATTGCAAGTGGTAGGGGAGCGTTCTGTAAGCCGATGAAGGTGTATTGAGAAGTATGCTGGAGGTATCAGAAGTGCGAATGCTGACGTGAGTAACGACAATGCGAGTGAAAAACTCGCACGCTGAAAGACCAAGGGTTCCAGTCCAACGTTAATCGGGGCTGGGTGAGTCGACCCCTAAGGCGAGGCCGAGAGGCGTAGTCGATGGGAAATTGGTTAATATTCCAATACTTCTATGTAATGCGATGAGAGGACGGAGAAGGTTAAGTCAGCCTGGCGTTGGTTGTCCAGGTGGAAGGTTGTAGGCATGTATCTTAGGCAAATCCGGGGTACTCTATGCTGAGAACTGATAGCAAGCTGTACTTGTACAGTGAAGTGGCTGATACCATGCTTCCAGGAAAAGTCTCTAAGCTTCAGTTACATAGGAATCGTACCCGAAACCGACACAGGTGGTCAGGTCGAGTAGACCAAAGCGCTTGAGAGAACTCTGCTGAAGGAACTAGGCAAAATGGTACCGTAACTTCGGGAGAAGGTACGCTGCCGACGGTGATAGGATTTACTCCTTGAGCTATTGGCAGCCACAGAAACCAGGCCCCTGCAACTGTTTATTAAAAACATAGCACTCTGCAAACACGAAAGTGGACGTATAGGGTGTGATGCCTGCCCGGTGCTGGAAGGTTAATTGATGGGGTTAGCGTAAGCGAAGCTCTTGATCGAAGCCCCAGTAAACGGCGGCCGTAACTATAACGGTCCTAAGGTAGCGAAATTCCTTGTCGGGTAAGTTCCGACCTGCACGAATGGCATAATGATGGGGGCGCTGTCTCCAGCAGAGACTCAGTGAAATCGAATTCGCCGTGAAGATGCGGTGTACCCGCGGCTAGACGGAAAGACCCCGTGAACCTTTACTGCAGCTTGACATTGAACTTTGATCTTACTTGTGTAGGATAGGTGGGAGGCTTTGAAGCCGAGACGCTAGTTTCGGTGGAGCCAATCTTGAAATACCACCCTGGTAATATTGAGGTTCTAACTCTGTCCCGTTATCCGGGACGAGGACCATGTCTGGTGGGTAGTTTGACTGGGGCGGTCTCCTCCTAAAGAGTAACGGAGGAGTACGAAGGTGCGCTCAGCGTGGTCGGAAATCACGCGTAGAGTATAAAGGCAAAAGCGCGCTTAACTGCGAGACCCACAAGTCGAGCAGGTACGAAAGTAGGTCTTAGTGATCCGGTGGTTCTGTATGGAAGGGCCATCGCTCAACGGATAAAAGGTACTCTGGGGATAACAGGCTGATACCGCCCAAGAGTTCATATCGACGGCGGTGTTTGGCACCTCGATGTCGGCTCATCTCATCCTGGGGCTGAAGCAGGTCCCAAGGGTATGGCTGTTCGCCATTTAAAGAGGTACGCGAGCTGGGTTTAGAACGTCGTGAGACAGTTCGGTCCCTATCTACCGTGGGCGTTGGAAATTTGAGAGGATCTGCTCCTAGTACGAGAGGACCAGAGTGGACGAACCTCTGGTGTACCGGTTGTGACGCCAGTCGCATCGCCGGGTAGCTATGTTCGGAAGGGATAACCGCTGAAAGCATCTAAGCGGGAAGCCTACCTCAAGATAAGATTTCCCTAGGACTTTATGTCCTCTAAAGAGCCGTTGAAGACTACGACGTTGATAGGTTGGATGTGGAAGCATAGTGATATGTGAAGCTGACCAATACTAATTGCTCGTGAGGCTTGACTATACAACACCCAAACAGTTGGTGTTGTGGTTCAAATCACTGCAAACAACTTGATTTAGTTATAAAGCTAAGTACAATGCGCAATGAGATAAGATAAAGCACTGCTTTAGATTATCGCAAGAAACTCAGATATACCTGTTAATGTATTCTATTTGGAACGAAGTAAGGCATAGACTGTAAGTACAGTTGAAATAAGACCCGAACAAGTCCATAACAGTTGTGCTGGCGACAATAGCAAGAGTGAACCACCTGATCCCTTCCCGAACTCAGAAGTGAAACCTCTTAGCGCTGATGGTAGTGTGGAGTTATCCATGTGAGAGTAAGTCATCGCCAGCTCATTAATTCAAATCCCCCTCCGCTTAAGGCTGAGGGGGATTTTTTTATGCGCGAAAAAGGGAAGAATAATAAGAAGAGTAGAGTGGAGAATGCGCGTTAAATTATAAAAAAATGCATTTATATAAATTAAAATTATGTGAAATATCAATTATTCATCAAAGAATTCGAAAAATGCAAATCATTTTGTGTGATTTTTATACAAATTTAGTTTAGTTTTTCCAAAAAAAAACCATTCCGATTGTTTTATTTATAGACAAAAACTGAATTATGATTCATTTTATATAAAAGTGAATTTGGATTCACTTTTTATAATAAAGCTCACAATTGGAGGTGAGGGAAAAATGACAGCGACAACAATGAATGTAAATGCTGTAATCGATCAGGCTAAGTTTAAGCCTTTTCATTTAACGGTTGTTTTGTGGTGCTTATTCGTCGTCTTGTTTGACGGCTATGATTTAGCAATTAACGGTGTGGCTTTACCGCTTTTAATGAAAGAGTGGGGCATGACGGCTGTTCAAGCGGGAATGCTAGCCAGTACTGCCCTAGCAGGCATGATGTTTGGTGCAATGCTATTTGGGATGCTGGCCGATAAAATTGGCCGTAAAAAAGTCATTATTATCTGTGTCACGTTGTTCAGTGGGTTCACTTTTGCGGGTGGATTTGCATCAAACCCGACTGAATTTGGTATTTTACGCTTTATCGCGGGTCTTGGGATTGGTGGTGTATTACCAAACTTGGTTGCTTTAACTTCGGAATATGCGCCGCAGAAGTTCCGTAGTACCTTGGTGACCGCGATGTTTAGTGGTTATGCAATGGGTGGAATTATGGCAGCACTGCTAGGCGTTGCGTTTACGCCGACCTTTGGCTGGAAGATCATGTTTTTCATTGCGGGTATTCCATTACTGTTTATTCCGATTTTATGGAAATTCTTACCTGAATCAGTCACTTTTTTAGTGAAAGACCAGCAAACAGAAAAGGCTCGTAGCATTATTCAACGTCTGGTCCCTGAAGAGACTGTAACTTCAGATACTGTTCTAGTGCTGAACGAAGCTAAAGTCCCTGATGCATCTGTCGCTGCCTTGTTTAAAAATGGCCGTGGTATGGGTACAGTTTTATTTTGGTGCTGCTTCTTCATGTGCTTATTGATGGTTTATGCCCTAGGAAGCTGGTTACCAAAACTGATGATGGCTGCGGGTTATTCGATGGGCAGCAGTTTAATGTTCCTCCTTTCCTTGAACATTGGTGCGGTGATTGGCACTGCTGGTGGTGGTGTGCTTGCGGATCGTTTCCACTTGAAACCTGTCATTATTAGCATGTTGACTGTCGGGGCATTTGCATTGGTGGGTTTAGGCTTTAATTCACCACAACCTGTAATTTATTTATTGGTTGCACTTGCAGGAGCTGCTTCAATCGGTTGTAGTATTTTACTATATAGCTATGTGGCGCAATATTATCCATTGGCTGTTCGTTCAACTGGGTTGGGTTGGGCATCAGGAATTGGCCGTGTAGGTGCAATCGTGGGTCCAATTGTCATTGGTGTATTGTTGGGCATGGAATTACCACATAAGTTGAATTTTATTGCTGTGGCAATTCCTGCGGTACTTGCTGCGATAGCAGTTTCTTTTATCCGTTTAAATAGTGCTGAAGAAGCAGTTAAAACTCAGGTGAAAGTTTCAAGTTCAATCAAAGCATCTTCTTAGTTAAATCTTAAATAAATAAAAGGCTCTCGTTGTGAGGGCCTTTATTTTTTTCAAAATAGATGTACCGTTGGATGGTATTTGATCGTGTTTGAAGGAGAGTGCTATGCTAAAGGCAGCTTTAAATAGGGCAGTACAATAACAATGATTAAGCAGCAGAAAAAACTCGAACCTGAGCAAAGTGAACGTTTATTCAACATCCTAGAACAGCGTTTTCAGCAGTACACTGAACGTCATATGCAAATTAGTTGGGCATTTGTCCGAGAAAAACTTTTGCAGTCTCCGGAAAAATTATACGCCTTACAACAAATGGAAATGAGTAGAGGTGAGCCTGATGTCGTGGTTTTACCGAATACACAAGATGTGTATTTTTTTGATTGTTCGATTGAGTCACCGAAGGGGCGACGGAGCATGTGTTATGACCGAGAGGCACTATTGAGTCGCAAGGATCATCCGCCTGAAAATACAGTGCTCGATTGGGTACAGGCGTATGGCTTAAGCTTAGTGACGGAACAACAGTATTATCTTTTACAGCAGATCTTTAATTTTGACTTGAAAACATCCAGTTGGGTTGAGACTCTAGCTGAATTACGTCAGCAAGGCGGGGCAATTTTTTGTGATCAGCGCTATGGTCGTACGTTTACCTATCATAATGGCGCTGCTTCGTACTATGCGAGTCGAGGATTTCGGACTTATATTCAGCTTTAACTGTGGAAATATAGATAAAAAGAAACCCCGACATCCTGTCGAGGTTTCTTTGTATTTCAGTGTTTAGATACAACTTCTGTCATATCTCACATCCTGATGCTCAAACTGATTATTGTTGTTTTAAGTTTGGGAAACGTCCTGTTTCCTGATGATTTAAATATACATGGCGATGGCTGTTGTTCATACAGCATTTTAACCACGCTATTTGTAAGCCTAAGCTGACAAAAGTGAATGGCTTATAATTTTTGCTTAGTGCTTTAGATCAGCATCTTTTAAATAGTCTGATGAATGCTGGATTGATCTAGTGAAACTGATGATGTTCTACGCAATGACTGGCTTTGGTGGTTTCTCTTTTAAATATAGAGCATCACTGGTATCGCGCAGTTTTAAATACAACTGCGCGATAAATACAGAACAATATTAAAAAGTTGTATGCATGCATGTGATGTTCATCAGAAAGATGATCAATCTTTCTAGATGGAGTGAATATTTGAATAAAAATGTGAAAAGTAATGTTTTTATGCAGGAGATTGATAGCTTTAGCGTTATTTACATTGATTTTTTCAGTAGGTTGAGTATCGATACAGGATCTTCAAATTTTATGCAAGAAAATAGGCGCAATAAATCATTCCAAAAATTTTGTTAATTTATAACTAATTTTGTACAATAAATAAGCTGATTAATTGAACGGTTGAATCAGCACACATTATAAAAATGGAATATTTGAAGCAGAAATTACAGAATATTTTTATAAAAGTGAGTATTGTTGAACCATATAAAAGGGAAGTTTAATCGACACACTTTAACCAAGGTTTTGTGAAAACTCCTCTGTTTGTCATTTAGAACCTTGCACCCAAAAGGTCGAAGCTAAATCAAACACTCAAGATTAATATTAAATGGTTCTTTTTTGTTGCGAGATAACCAAATAAAAAGCAATTAAAAGGGACCTAGGTTTAGGTGTTTTATGTCAGGAACTCGTGAAAACTGGACATCACGATCTGGTTTTATTATTGCAGCTGTAGGTTCGGCTGTAGGTTTAGGTAATATTTGGCGTTTCCCTTATGTTGCTTATGAAAATGGTGGCGGCGCCTTTCTTATTCCTTATTTATTGGCTTTAATTACCGCTGGTTTACCACTGTTATTTTTAGATTATGCAACGGGACATCGTAGTTCGGGGTCACCACCTAAAGCCTATCGGGCTTTGTTTAAAGGCGGTGAAACGCTGGGTTGGTGGCAAGTCTGTGTGTGTATCATCATTGGTTTGTACTATGCCAGCGTACTGACGTGGGCGGGTAGCTATGTTTACTTCTCGATTGGTCAGACTTGGGGCAGTGACCCTGAAAGTTTCTTCTTTAATACCTACTTACAAACTTCGAAAGCAACAGGTTTCGATTTACAGTTTGTAAGCCATTTATTTTGGCCAATCGTAGGAATTTGGGCGCTGACCTTAATTATTCTGTTTGGCGGGGTTAAAAAAGGTGTTGAATTATCGAATAAGATTTTCATGCCTTTATTGTTCGTTTTATTTACCATTTTAGTAGTGCAATCACTTCGTTTACCAGGTGCCGCAGAAGGCTTAAATGCATTCTTTACGCCAAACTGGTCTGCGATGATGGACTATAAAGTGTGGCTGGCGGCGTATGGTCATACCTTCTTCTCGCTTTCTGTGGGTTTCGGGATCATGGTGACTTATGCATCTTACTTAAAGCCAAAGACCAATTTGACAGGCTCAGGTTTAATCGTTGGTTTTGCCAATGCTTCAACTGAAATCTTGGCGGGTATTGGTATTTTTGCTGCATTAGGCTTTATGGCGCATGCCGCAGGCAAAGAAGTTCAAGATGTGGTGAGTGGTGGTATCGGTTTGGCATTTATTGCTTTCCCGAAAATCATTTCAAGTCTTGGTGCAGGTGCTGATTTATTCGGTCTATTGTTCTTCTCATCATTATTTGTTGCCGGTATTTCTTCTATGGTTAGTATCTTGGAAGTGCCAATTGCAGCGATGCAGGATAAGTTAAAATGGAGCCGTAAAAAAGCAGTTACCATTATCGGTGGTGGTAGTGCACTGGTTTCAGTGATCTTATTCTCAAGTGTGAATGCGATTAAATTGGTAGATATCGTGGATCACTTTATCAATAACATTGGCATTGTGGGTGGCGCGCTTGTTTCTATTCTTTGTATTACTTGGTTTAAGCGTTCAGCATTGATTGAGCTGCGTGATCACGTAAACCGTATTTCTACCATTCAACTCGGTAAGGGTTGGGCATTTACCTTGACCGTGATTACTTCACTCGTGTTATTAACGACGTTGAGTATGACGTTATTTAATTTGGTGAAAAATGGTTACGATACTTATAGCATGAGTCTGCAAGGGCTATTTGGTTGGGGCAGTGTGATTTTCTGTGCCGTCGTCGCAATCGTACTCAGTAAAGTTAAAGATCGCTAGGAGAAAAAAATGAATACTTCAGCAATCGTAATGATGGTGATTTCGATGTTGTTTGTTTGGGGAGGACTTGTGTTGTCTATTCTCCACTTGATGAAAAATCCAGAAGAGCTCGATGATGTTCTTGAAGAAGTGAAAGACCAGCATACGTTGTAATACCTGATATAAAATTTAACCCTGAAAATAGGTATTTACCTATTTAAAATAACGCCCGATGAGCTTCATTGGGCGTTATTTTTTTCTATGGAGGTAAAGTGAGTTGGCAGCTTAGATAAGCTTTTTTTGATGAGTTGATTTGGAGCTTATTGTTCACGTCCATTTGGCTCGAAATAAATAAGAATTTAAACGACCAGAAAGCACAAAAAGTATGCTGTACAAATTTTATCTAATAAATATGCAATCACAATAACAACTATGATACAAAATAGTATAGAGTTGTGACACAGTTTGTATTTTTGCTGGCTAATTCATATGAAAATTAACAAAAAGAAATTTTCTGCTCTGTCGTTTTTATTTTTTTTCATTAGAAGCACATGCATTTCCACAACCGGGAAGCTATATTTCTAACGTTGCATCTGGGGACTATACCGATGAGATGGGGAATGTTTTATTGGTCAATTCCAATCCCGTGGCATTGGAAGTGCAAAAAACGTACTCACTGACTTTAGTACAAAATCAAAACCAATATGGTGTGGTTGGTGGGGCGGTAAATCTGCCACATGTGTTAACCAATACAGGTAATACTGCTGATCGATATACATTGGGTCTAGTACAAAGTAGCACTGATAATTTTGATTTAAGTAATGTGAAGGTCTATGCAGACCGCGATAAAAATGGTTTACCAGATAATACCGAAGACTTATTGGTGGGATCAATTGAGCTCAATGCGGGTCAATCTTTAGCAGTTCTGCTTGTGGGCAGTATCTCGACCAATGTGTCTTTTAATCAGCTCAGTAGTTTAGACCTCATCTACTAGCGTCGAACCTTTGGGTTTCAGGTGGATATAACTTTGTGGGCTATCAAGATAAAGATCTGATTGATAGTGATACAACGATGGATGGAGCATATTTCCGTTTCCGCTTCAAATTTGACGAAAACTTATTTAACAAAAATAAGCCTTCAGTCAATAAAGCCTTGGAGCCTAAATAATGTTGAAACACCATGCTAAACATGTGTTGTGGCTTCTAGCTTTGGGTACTGTGGTGGCGCATGCTGCAGAGGTCCCTGTCAGCTCAAATTATCCAGTTTCGCAGCAGCAGGTGCATGAGCAATTGCACACTGCAATTGAGCAAGCGATGGACGTACGAGACAAGTACCAGTTAGAAAAAGCACGAACATGGCTGAGTTATGCTGACCATGAATATAGTGAAAAAGCGAAGCGTCAAAATATTGATCTGATCTATCAGCAGGTCTTAGACATTGTATATGCAGATCAGCGTGCAACGTTAAGTATAGAAACACCAATGCTACCGTTTTCCCAACTGATGCGCCGCGATTTATGGACGCGTGCCACAACCATAAAAACACAGACTGGATTTCAGTGTGCTTATAAAGAACTTGCATAGGCTGAAGTGAATTTGGTTTGGGCGGCTGCTGAGTACCGTGAATTAGGTTGGCATCATTCGCGTGAGATTTTTGCTTCTGCAGAACGGTTGATGGATCAAGCCACATATTTATCTGAAAACCGTGGCACACTTTAACTTAAAGCAGTTCACTTTTTAGAAAAATTGCAGTAACTGCAATCAGTACACACATGAAAAAAGGAGCCTTTCAGCCACTGCTGTCCCATAGTTAGATTTAAATAAAAAACCTGAGTCCAAAGTAGTTAAAATATAAGTGCGAACAAACACTTCAACTACAAGGATTCAGGTTTTATCACATCAAAATACTGTATTTCATCAATTACTCAAACCCATTTTAAGACAAGATTTTGAACGTCTTGCAAAACAATACCATCAAGGACAAAAATTAAGATCTGCAACACGATGGGATCAATTTATTGCTATTTTGATGTCTCAATTATCATGTCGTCAAAGCTTGAGGGATATTGAGTCTAATCTCGAATCACAACAGGAAAAGCTTTATCACCTTGGTGCCAAAAGAATTGCACGAAGTACGTTGGCAAGAATCAATGAAGAACAACCAGTTAGCTTGTATCAGCAATTGTTTATCCAATTACTTCAACATTGTGAAAATTCCAAGATTGCTCATAAATTTCGATTTAAAAATCCATTATATTCACTTGATGCGAGTCATATTGATCTTTCACTGTCATTGTGTGAATGGGCAAAAGTACATGAGTCCAAAGCCAGTATAAAACTTACAGTTGGGTTAAATCATAGTAATACCATTCCTGAATTTGTTGCGCTTGGTGATGGTATTGAAAATGACATGGTACAAGGTCTACGACTCAAATTCCCACCTGGAAGTATCATTGTATTTGATAAAGGGTATGTTGATTATCAGTGTTTTGTAGAAATGACCAACCAAAAAGTCAGCTTTGTCACTAGGCTGAGACCAAAGACAGTTTATGAGGTGAAATCAAAACAAGATGTGTTAGTCAGTAAGGGGATTCTTGCGGATGAATATATTGAGTTGAGTAGCGATTATGCTAAAAAGCGTGGTGCACCGAAGCGATTAAGACGTATAGAATTTTATGATGAAAAAAAGAAAAGAACGTTTGAGTTTTTAAGTAATAACTTTCATTTAGCTGCATCAACCATTGCTGCAATTTATAAAGATCGATGGAAAGTAGAACTATTTTTTAAAGCGATCAAGCAAAACCTAAAGTTGAAATCGTTTTTAGGCCGTAGTCGCAATGCGATACAAACACAAATATGGATTGCACTAATCGCGTATTTATTGGTGAGTTTTGCGAAACATATGGCGCAGGAAGGATGGAGTGTTCAAAGATTATTAAGAATTATTCAGGTGAATTTATTTGAAAGGAAACCATTGAAGGCTTTGTTTTTACCTGACAAAAAGTGGAATAAACAAGAAGAACCTCAACTGAGGTTCTTCTTGTGATATTTATGGGACAGCAGTGGCCTTTCAGCTCCTTTTATTTTTAAATTTTTTCAATGCGACAATAATAAAAACCATCGCCACGCCCTACTTGTGGGAGTAGTTGGCGACCATGAATCTGCTCAACACCCCAATCGGCATCAATTTTAATTTCTTTCGCATCCGTATGTTCAGCAAAGAAGTCGACCATTTGCTGTTCATTTTCGGCTTTCAAAATCGAGCAGGTGATGTAAAGCAATGTGCCGCCGACTTTGAGTTGTTGCCACATATTTTCAAGAATTTGCTTTTGCAGCTGTACTGTTTTAGCAATATCGCCCGACTGACGCAGTAAACGAATATCGGGATGGCGACGGATTACTCCAATGGCAGAACAGGGTGCATCGAGAACGATACAATCCGCCAGTTCAGGCGATGTCCATTTCACTGCATCGGCAGTGATAATGTCGACATACTTTTCATTTAAAGCCAAACGCTCTAAGTTTTCAGAGACACGTTTTAAGCGCTTTTCATCTTGGTCGAGTGCAATCAGTTTTTTCGGCTGATACATCTCTAAAATATGCGCTGTCTTGCCGCCAGGTGCTGCACAGGCATCAATTACGAATTTGCCATTTAAGTCTGGCAACAAGGTTGCACAGAGTTGCGCATGTTCATCTTGTACTGAAAAACCACCTACTTCAAAACCCGGTAGGCTTGGGATATGCAGACTGTCATCCAACACAATACCGACATTCGAAAGTTCACAGGCGTGTGCTTCAATGCCTTCATCTTCTAAAATTTCAAGATATTCGTCACGGCTGACTTGTAAGGTGTTCACTCTTAAGGTTAAGGGTGCAACTTGTTTAAGCTCATAGCTGATTTCAGCCAATTGCTCGCCCCAGTCTTTTTTCAAACGTTTGGATAACCAACTTGGCAGATTCGAGGCTTGTTCCAAAACATCGTAGAATTGTTCTGTTTCACGTGTTGCACGGCGTAAAATGGCATTCACCACACCACTTAAGCTTTCCATCCCCAATTGTTTGGCTGCTTCTACCGTTTCAGAAATCGCGGCATGCGCTGCAACGCGGGTACACAACAATTGGTATAAACCCACATATAAACAGGTTTCAACGACTTGGTTTTCCAGTGGCTTAGTCAACAACGGTAAAGTCACTTGTTTAAGTGCATGCCATTGGCGTAGGCAGCCAAGAACTAATTCATGGTACAAGGCACGGTCTTTGTCAGACACAATTGCCATGTGTTGCTGAAGCACCGATGCCAGTGATTGACCATTTTGGACAGCCAATAACGTTTTAACAACCTGAGCACGTAAGTTTAGAGTCTTACCTGAGGCGTGGGGAGATTGTTTCATTATAAAATTTGTCCAATATTCAGTTTTTGGGTTTGTAAAATTTGTACGGCATTTAGGGGTTTACCACCTGGCCATTGCAGAGAGCTTAAACACACTGCTTGTTCATCGCCACAAGCCACATGAACACCGTGTTTATCGATGGCTAAAATGGTCCCTGCAGCTTGAGCTTGGGCATTTTCTTGAGACAACATCGAACCCCAAACGCGCAGATTATTGCTTTCATCCAGTGCGATAAATGCGACAGGCCATGGGTTAAATGCGCGAATATTACGGTCAATTTGCACCGCTGTTGAAGTCCAATCAATTTGCGCTTCAGCCTTAGAGAGTTTGTGTGCATAGACTGTCAAAGCTTCATCTTGCACTTCGCGGTTGTCTAAATAGTGCTGCAATGTGCTTTCAGAGGCTAACACTTTGACCGTCGCTTCAGCCCCTTGGAGTGCCAGTTTGTCATGCAAACTTGCAGAGGTATCTGTAGTTTCAATCGGGCAGTAGGTTTTATACATCATATCGCCCGTATCCAAACCTGCGGCCATTTTCATAATGGTGACCCCAGTTTCGGTATCTCCAGTAGAAATTGCGCGTTGAATAGGCGCTGCACCTCGCCAGCGTGGCAACAGTGAACCGTGAATGTTCAAACAGCCATATTTAGGCGTATCCAAAACCACTTGCGGCAAAATCAGGCCATAAGCCGCCACCACCATCACATCTGCATTTAAGGCTTTCAATTCAGCCTGAGCCGCTAAGCCTTCTTCTGTTGAAGACTTAAAATGCAGCGGTTGATAGACAGGAATATCATGTGCTAAAGCCAACTGCTTCACGGCTGAAGCAGTAAGTTTCTGCCCACGACCTGCTTTACGGTCAGGTTGCGTATAGACGGCTACAATTTCATGTTCTGTTTTTAGGAGAGCGTCTAATGCCACAGCCGCAAATTCGGGCGTGCCTGCAAAGATGATTTTCAAGAAATACTCGGAAAAAGGAGAAGATTAAAACAATTATAGCAAAACTCGAGCAGCTACAGATTTATCCTGCATAAAAAGCCGATAGAGTAGTTCTAACTAGATGATGTACTAGAGTTTTATTCAAAGAATAGAGAAAGGACCCTTGATAGCGTATCGCTCAAAATTTGTATTTCATATAAATAAAACTCATGCAAAATTTGTATTTCATATAAATAAAACTCATGCAAAATTTAAAAATTATTCATAGAAGTTTTGTATTGCAAGGTGAGTGAACGGGTTATAGTAGTTTCCATATGCAATTGAATGTCAGCTCATCGGTTAAAATGTAGCGCGCAAACTTACTGCCTTCGGTAATTTAGGTCGAGATGCCTAAAAACGAGATTTACGCAGAATGCGAATATGCTATGTTTAAATTTTTGACAGTTTGACACTCTCAGAACTCAGATTTTAGCCAGAGTGAATGTGGACATTCATCTCAAGCACAACTATGTTGGAAAAGTACAATGCCTGACTATCGTTCAAAAACATCAACACACGGAAGAAACATGGCGGGTGCGCGTGGCTTATGGCGCGCAACGGGGATGAAAGACGAAGACTTTGGTAAGCCGATTATTGCGGTAGTCAACTCATTCACTCAATTTGTACCGGGTCATGTTCATTTAAAAGACTTAGGTCAACTTGTAGCACGCCAAATTGAGGCGGCAGGTGGCGTAGCTAAAGAATTTAATACCATTGCCGTTGATGATGGGATCGCGATGGGCCACGATGGCATGCTGTATTCATTGCCTTCACGTGACTTGATTGCGGACTCGGTGGAATACATGGTCAATGCACACTGTGCTGATGCGATGGTGTGTATTTCAAACTGTGACAAAATTACCCCGGGCATGTTGATGGCGTCTATGCGTCTAAACATTCCTGTAGTTTTTGTCTCTGGTGGGCCGATGGAAGCGGGTAAAGTAAAAATCCGTGGCAATGAACACGCGATTGACCTTGTTGATGCCATGATCGTAGCAGCAGATGACAGCTTCACCGATGAAGAAGTGGCGGAATACGAACGTTCAGCTTGTCCAACGTGTGGTTCATGTTCAGGTATGTTTACTGCAAACTCAATGAACTGTTTAACCGAAGCTTTGGGCCTATCCCTTCCGGGCAATGGTTCAACCTTAGCGACCCATGCGAATCGTAAAAAATTATTCGAACGCGCTGGTCATTTGATCGTTGAAATTACCAAACGTCATTACGAACAAAACGATTACAGCTTGTTGCCACGTTCAATTGCCACTAAAGCAGCCTTTGAAAATGCCATGACGCTTGATATTTCAATGGGCGGTTCAACCAATACCGTTTTGCACTTGTTGGCAGCTGCACACGAAGCTGAAGTTGACTTTACGATGACCGATATTGACCGTTTGTCACGTAAAGTGCCTGTGCTGTGTAAAGTTGCACCTGCAAAACAAGATGTGCACATGGAAGATGTCCATCGTGCAGGTGGCATCATGTCGATCTTGGGTGAGTTAGACCGTGCAGGTTTGCTGGATACGTCTGTACCGACTGTGCATGAAAAAACCTTAAAAGATGCTTTGGATAAATGGGACATCATCCGTACGGAAGACGAAGATGTGTATCAATTCTTCCGTTCAGCACCGGGCGGTGTACCGACGCAAACTGCATTTTCACAAGACCGTTATTATTCACGATTGGATGGCGACCGTAACAACGGTGTGATTCGTAATGCTGCGCATGCCTTCTCTCAAGATGGTGGTTTGGCTGTCCTGTACGGTAACATTGCACTTGAAGGTTGTATTGTGAAAACTGCGGGTGTGGATGATTCCATCTTGAAATTCAACGGCACGGCACGTGTGTTTGAAAGCCAAGATGCTGCGGTAGAAGCGATTCTAGGTGGCAAAATCACTGCTGGTGATGTAGTCGTCATTCGTTACGAAGGTCCGCGTGGTGGTCCGGGTATGCAAGAAATGTTGTATCCAACCAGTTATTTAAAATCGAAAGGCCTTGGTAAAGACTGTGCTTTACTCACCGATGGTCGTTTCTCGGGCGGTTCATCAGGTCTGTCTATTGGTCACGTGTCTCCTGAAGCGGCTGAAGGCGGTGCGATTGGTTTGGTTGAAGATGGTGACTGTATTGAAATCGATATTCCAAACCGTAGTATTCACTTGGCCGTGGATGAAGCAACCATGGCTGCGCGTCGTGAAGTGCAAGAAGCCAAAGGTTGGCAACCTGCTGAACAGCGTCCACGTAAAGTGTCTAAAGCCTTAAAAGCTTATGCAATGCATACTACCAGTGCGTCTAAAGGTGCGGTACGTGACATTTAATTGCTAGTCTTTGAATGATGAGAAAGAGCACTCCATTTGGGGTGCTTTTTTATTGATTGATGAAAATAGCACAGTCGCATTTGACAGTACGGTTTGCACTGTTATTGCGTAGATGAGGTTTTACTTTTGACGACACAAAAGTAACAAAATGCCTTTGTTCCCCTGATATGGCGTCCCTGCCATACAGTGAAACAGCGACATCCATGTCGCTTCATCATTTGACCTGATTTGGGTAGAACCACAATAAATGGGTTCATGTAATTCCCAGTGAGTCGCTTTCATGTCTAGCCTGCTTTCTATACAATAAAAACAGAAAAAATTGCCAAGACTGTAGAGTAATATGCAGCCATCGCTAAGGACAAATACAATGAGTAAAGACAATATCCGCGAACATTCAGCTCCTGTTTATGAAGGCATTGAAAATGCACCCGCACGTTCCATGATGCGTGCCACAGGCTTTAAAGATTCAGACTTTACTCGTCCCTTTGTCGGTATTGCATCTACTTGGGCCAATGTCACGCCGTGTAATATGCATATCGATGGTTTGGCACGTGAGGCTGAAAAAGGGGTTAATCAGGCAGGCGGTAAAGGCATTATTTTTAACACCATCACCATTTCAGATGGTATTTCTAACGGCACCGAAGGCATGAAGTATTCATTGCTGAGCCGTGAAATTATTGCAGACTCGATAGAAGCCGTAGTGGGCTGTCAGGCCTATGATGGGGTGATCGCGATTGGTGGCTGTGACAAAAATATGCCGGGTTGTATCATGGGTTTGGCGCGTTTGAACCGTCCGGGTTTGTTTGTCTATGGCGGGACGATTAAGCCGGGTGCAGGGCATACCGACATGATTTCTGTCTTTGAAGCTGTGGGTCAGCACGCCAAAGGTGAAATCAGTGCCATTCAAGTCAAGCAGATTGAAGAAGTGGCGCTGCCGGGTCCGGGTTCATGTGGTGGCATGTACACTGCAAACTCGATGGCTTCTGCGATTGAAGCTTTGGGCATGAGTTTGCCGGGCTCCTCTGCACAAGAAGCGGTTTCGGATGACAAGCGGATCGACTGTCAAAAAGCAGGTGAAGCGGTGATGAATTTACTGCGCTTAGACCTGAAACCACGCGACATTATGACCAAAGCTGCATTTGAAAACTCAATTAAAGTGCTGATTGCCTTGGGTGGTTCGACCAATGGTGTGCTGCACTTACTGGCGATGGCACATACCGCTGGGGTTGAACTGAGTTTGGATGATTTTGTCCGTATCGGGCAAGATATTCCCGTGGTGGCCGATGTGCGTCCATCTGGCAAATATTTGATGTCTGAGTTGATCGCGATCGGGGGCATTCAACCGCTGATGAAGCGAATGCTGGATGCTGGCATGCTGGATGGTTCATGTTTAACGGTAACTGGAAAGACCTTGGCGGAAAATTTGGCTGAGGTGGAAGACTATCCGGAAGGTCAGCAGATTATTTTACCGTTCGACGCGCCGATAAAAAAAGACTCTCATTTGGTGGTGCTTAAAGGTAACCTGTCTCCAACAGGTGCTGTGGCTAAAATTACCGGCAAAGAAGGTTTGTATTTCGAAGGGCCAGCACGTGTATTTGAGGGTGAAATCGGCGCGATGCGTGGCATTTTGGATGGTGAAGTTCAAGCGGGTGAGGTGGTGGTGATTCGTGGTGAAGGGCCTAAAGGCGGGCCGGGCATGCCAGAAATGTTGAAACCGACCTCAGCGATTATTGGTAAAGGACTCGGTAAATCTGTGGCGCTGATCACTGATGGTCGTTTCTCTGGCGGTAGTCATGGTTTTGTCATTGGACATGTCACCCCAGAAGCCTATGAAGGGGGGCCAATTGGTTTGGTGCAAAATGGCGATAAAATCTCGATTAATGCAGAAACTCGCGAAATGACGTGGCATGTTTCGGCAGAAGAAATTGCAGCGCGTCAAGCCGCGTGGGTAAAACCGCAGCCGAATTATCGTTATGGGGCCTTGGCCAAGTTTGCAAAACTGACCACTGGTGCGGAAAAAGGCGCGGTAACTGATCTAAATTTAGATGTCTAATTGATCATTTTGCTGTGAATTGATATAAACCCTTGTAGTACTTTCAAGGGTTTAATTTAGAGGCTTTGCTCATGTCACTGTTGCGTCGATGGTTCGATCCGATTCGATCGCGTTGGTTTTATCAAAAACCGATTCGTCAAACGGTCGTATCTACAGAACAAGGCTTGAGTATTCATTTACGCCTCGACGATGTATATAGCTATTTAGCGGTTCAGCAGTTACCACAAATTGAAGAAATTTTAGCGGATGAACTGAAGCCATTGAAGGTGGTCATTTCCAGTCAGGCTGCTGAACCTCCGAACCAAATGTCGGCTTTGGAGTGGCAAACTTATTGTTTAAATGATGCCAAAATTCTGTCGCGTCAACATCGTTTTAGCTTTCATGAAACGCCAGAACAACCCAGTCCAGAGGCATTGAGCCAAGCGGAAACCATCCTGCGGCATACCCCGCTGCGTGGGCAGGACTTTTTGTACTTGCTGGAAGATGTATTTCACATGCTGTGGCAAAAACAAGAGGGTAAGCTGCGCACCTTATATGCGATGGCCAGCCGTCATCATCAAGAGCAACACTTTCCAGAACGTATTTTTAATGATGATGCGGTACTGGCCAGTTATTTCCAGCTCGGTGACCGTCAGTATCATGCGGTCGATGATCTGCTGCGTTTAACACGCCGTTTAAAACAACAAAAATTATTTACCGATAACCCCATTTTCTTGATCAATCATATTGATTGGCGTGAGCATTTGATTAGTGATGCTGAAGAGTTAAATGAAATTCAGGCACTCGATCCAGAGTTAGACCTATACGTTGCGCTGGAAGATCCAATTTCATGGTTGTTATTGGCTTATATTAAAGAAGAACTGGCCGATTATTATAATATTCAGCTCAATGTCTACCCGCTCAGTTATCACGGTCGAGACGGGTTTGATTGGAGTTTGGCAACGCGTTTATCCAAACGGACAGAAATCAAATTCACACCGTTTTGCCGTCCGACGCAAGCAGCCACTTTGGCGATGGCACAGTTATTTTATAGCGTGCCTGAAGAGCAGCGCATTGATGCCATGTATCGGATTTTAAAAGCCGTTTGGACCCAAGGCAAAGATTTATCCTTTAAATCGCATTTTGATCAACTGATGCAAGAATTGGAAATTGCAGCATTGATCACCGAAGATGTAGAAGCCAAGCTTCAAGAAAATGACATGCTCTGTGAAATGAAGTCCCAGCCTGATTTCCCTGTGATTGAACTGCGTGTGGATGGGCAGAGCTATGTCTTTAATAGTTTGTATCGCGTCTGGATGATTGAAAGTATTTTCAGTAATGTGCTGGAAGATCAATATAAAACCGACCCTGTGGATGAAAGCGAAGGCTGAGTTTTGGATACCTCTTATTGATCAAAACAGTCCAATAACACATGAAACCTAAAGCCGATGGTGTTTTTAGGCTGAGTTATTAAAGTGCTTATTAATAATGTTAATGAGGTTTAACAATTAAATTCATTGTTAAATTTTATTAATAAATAGGCTTCCAAATGAAAATGATTATAATTGGCATTCTTTCTGTCTGTTGATTGATGTTATGCGTTTTCATATTTCTTCTTTGAGCTTATCCATTCTGGCCGTGATGACTACAGCAGCGTTTGCTCAGGGCGAGACACAGGAAACAGCATCATCCCAAGTTTTACCGACTTTGCAATTTGAAGCCCAAGATGCAGATGAAAAAGCGGCATATGCAGCAAAAACTGCATCAGCTGTTTTGCGTTCAGATGCACCGCTGTTTGAAACTGCGCAATCGATCAGCGTGATTAGTGAAAAACAACTGGAACAGAAACAAGCGAAAACACTGTCTGAAGCCTTGCAGGGTGTAGCGGGGGTCACCGCAGGACAGTATGGTCGCCGTGGTTGGGATGACTTTATTATTCGTGGTCAGGTTTCCAGCGCACAGACCTATGTCGATGGCTTGCGTATTCAAACTTCTGATAATGCCCTACGTTCAGAAGACATCAGTGGTTTACAGTCAATTGAGGTTGTCAAAGGGCCGACATCGACTGGTTTTGGCTTTGCCTTGCCGGGCGGCTTAGTTAACTTAACCACCAAACGTCCTGAGGCAAAGACTTCTTATCGTGGCAGTGTAAGCTATGGCAGCAATGCCTTTGTGGATGGCACATTTGATATCAACTATGCGCCAAATGATAGCGAAAAAGGGGCGTTTCGTGTGGTGGGTCATGTCTCTGACCAAGATGATCCAACCGATTATGTTTATTATAAAAATTATTATATTGCACCGTCTTATAATTTTGACTTAGGTGAAAAAGACGAACTGTCTGTAATTGCCAGCTATCAGCATCGGGATTTTATTCGCCAACAGGGGATTCCCTATAGTAATGGCGCTTATAAAAACTATTCACAGACCTTATTTTTTGGCGCGCCGAATCTAAGCAATACGGTCGATGTTCTGCGCTTAGGGTCGAACTATGCACATTATTTTGATAATGGCTGGAGCTTTAAGCAAAATTTTGCAGTCACTACAACCGATGCAGATAATAATCCTGTATTGGCAGCTAGTGGCGCTTTTTTACCAACCTTCAAACGGACGGTAGAAAGACAGATTAAAGATGATGTAAATTTTGCATTAGATAATAATGTGTCACGTCATTTCGACTGGGGCAAAACCCAATATGATTTGATGGTGGGTTTGGACATGATGCATGAACGCAGTGATTACGAGCGTCGAAGTGATAAAGTGAAGACTCCATTTGATGCGGATAATCCGATCTATACACCTATCGCAAAGGCGACCACGACCAAATCCCATCAAATTACAGATACCCAATATATGGGCGTATATCTGCGTAATAATTTTAAAATTGATGATCATTGGATCTTAGGCTTATCGGGTCGTCATGACTGGACACAGGTCGAAGTCGATGACCTTTTCAATGATACGACGCTGAAAAACTCGGACAATGCTTTCACGGGTAATGCGTCCTTGATGTATCAGATTAATGATAAGTTTGCTCCCTATGTGAGTTATGCAACCTCATTCTTTCCTGTGAGCGACACTGGCGCTGGCGGAACACTATTGGATCCTGAAGAGGGCGAGCAGTTTGAGGTTGGGGTTAAGTTTCAGGGGTTGAATCAACGGTTGCAAGGCTATGTGGCTTATTATGATTTAACCCGTCAGAACGTGACTGAGTCGGATTCTACCCTCGGTTATTCTGTGCAAATCGGTGAACAAAAAACCAAAGGTTTTGAAACGGAATTATCCGCCGCATTGACGGATCAATGGAACTTGACCGCAACCTATAGTTATATTCCTACCGCGGAAACGACAGAAAGTACCACCAGCAGTGATATAGGCAAACGAATTAACCATGTGCCTAAAAATGCCGCCTCTTTATCAACCCAATACTTCTTTGCGGATGAGCAACTGGGCTGGAATGTTGGTGCCAGTGCCAATTATCAAGGCGAGCGTACAGCACAACGTGGAACTTCTTATGTGCCACTATCGAGCTATATGCTGTATGACGTCAGTGCCGGTTATGAGGCGAAAAATTGGGGCGCAAAGTTCAGTGTAAAAAACCTGTTTGATAAAGAGTATTTAGTCGGAACCACACCAAATGCGCAATTGGTCAATTGGGGCGATCCACGTACTTTCCGCTTCAGCCTAAATTTCAAATACTAAGCAGAATCGCACTGCATCACATCTGGATTCAATAAAAGTTGAGTCCAGTCCATTCTTCCCAGTAAGCCTCAATCTTTGGTTGAGGCTTACTTCTAAAAACAGTGATATGAGCCCACATTTAAATTTTATAGCATGGCGCTAAGTGTTTAGAGAGAAGCGTCATGCTTGCTTTTGTTATTTTTGTTTTTGCTGTCGCAGGCATGATTAAGGGTACCATTGGTCTGGGTTTGCCCGCCGTGTCGATGGGACTTTTATCTTTGGTGATTAGCCCATTTCAAGCGGCAACTTTGCTGATTATCCCTTCCATGGTCACGAACTTTTGGCAATTGTTTGCAGAAGGGCGTGTACTGCGACTGGTACAGCGCTTTTGGCCGTTGCTGGTGGGCATGATCATTGGTTCAGTTTGGAGTGTTTTTCCTACACTTGGACATGGCGAATTTCAAAGTGAAGCGCTGTTGGGCGGGATGCTGGCTATTTACGGTCTATATGGTTTGTTTGCCAAAAACATGCCCAACTTAGCCCCGTATGAAAAATATTTATCACCGATCATGGGCTATTTGGGCGGTGCTTTGACGGTGGCGACAGGGGTGGTGGTGATTCCCGTGGTGCCGTATTTGCAGTCCTTGCATTTGAAACGGGATGATTTGGTACAATCGCTCGGCCTTGCCTTTACTGTTTCAACCTTGTGTCTGGCCACGTATTTACATCTAAATCCTGTTGAAGACACCCCAATTGACTATCAGCTGTCGTTGATCGCACTGCTGCCTGCATTGCTCGGAATGTGGTTGGGCACTAAAATTCGCTACCGCATCCCTGAGCAAGCCTTTCGTAAGGTGTTTTTTGTGGGCCTAGTCTTATTTGGCAGTTATATGGTTTTACATCAACTGGGCTGGCTTTAATGCCCAATGAGTTGGTCATGTTGGCTCAAGAGGAATTGACTAAAGCGTTGATAATCTGCGGGGAGCTGATCAAAACACCGTGCTGCTAACAGCAACTTACGGTTGGCCCATTTGCCTAAGAGTTCAATTTGCTGAAAATCATACTGTGCTTTTAAACGCAGTGCTGCCCGTTTGGGAATAATCGCAATGCCGACGCCATTGGCAACGACTTGGGCGATCGCGGCAAAGTTCGGCACCCGTAGACGATACTGGATGTCACAGCCTAAGCGTTTGGCTTGCGCTTCTATTGACTGTTGTAAGGAGTGATATTGCATGAGGCCCACAAATGGATGTTGCAGTAATTCACCCAGTTCTAGTTGTGCCGCAGTGGCAAGAGGGTGTTGGCTTGGGCAGATCAGTACCAAAGGGTCTTCAGCAAACTCTTGAGTTTCAAGCTGTCCCGCATCAAAAAAACCAGAGATCAGTCCTAACTGCGCCGTGCCTGTACTGAGGGCCTGAATGATGTCATTGGTTTCGGCTTCTTTTAATTCAATATGGAGCTTCGGATTTTCCATTAAATACTGCGGTAATAAATGTGGTAAGTACTCACTCTGTGCCGATGAGTTGCACCACAATATAATGTTGCTCGTTGCACTGTGAGCAAAGGGCAGCATGGCTTGTTGTAATTGCTGCTGTTGTTGCAGTAAGTGCTGCGCATGTTCCGCAAAGGTTTGTCCAGCAAGGGTCGCTTTTACACCCGTTGCATGGCGGGTAAATAAACTGACTTCAAAATGGTGTTCTAATTTTTTAATCCGTTCACTGGCGGCCTGTAAAGAAATGGCGGAGCGTTCTGCACCCTTGGTAAGACTGCCTGTACTCAGGATATTGATAAACAATTGCAGATCAAAAAAATCAAGGCGCATGGCAGGGTCAAAGCGGAAAAGGTTACTTTATCTTAGCCCTTTTTGCGTTTAGAGACATCCTTTTAGCGTAGTGGCATGTGTAATCGGAGCCAGAATATCAGACCAAAAAAAGCAGCCCGAAGGCTGCGATCAAAATGGATAATCAAAATATCAGGCAGATTAATCTTTTTGTCCTAAGCTGAAGAACCAGTTTAAGAACAACGCTGCAAACGTAGCAGTACCAATACCACCCAAGTTAAAGTTGCCAATTTGTAAGGCAAAATCACCTGTACCTAAAATGATGGTGACTGCTGCGACCATCAGGTTTTTGTTCTGTGAAAAATCGACTTTGTTTTCAATCCAAATTTTTGCACCCGCGATGGTAATCAAACCAAACACCACAATCGACGCACCGGTTAAAATCGCGGTCGGAATGGTATGGATGATGGCACCAAATTTCGGTGACAGACCCAAGAAAATGGCAAACACACCTGCGATGGCAAAAATGATGGTCGAGTAAACTCGTGTGACGGCCATGACCCCAATGTTTTCACCATAGGTGGTCATGCCTGGTGCGCCGACACCACCCGCTAATGTCGTTGCGACACCATCGGCAACAAACGCTTTACCAATGTGCGGATCAAGGTTTTCACCGGTCATCGCACTCACGGCTTTAATGTGACCGAGGTTTTCTGCCACCAAAATTAACGCAATTGGTGCAATAATCATCATGGCATTGGCATTAAATTCAGGCGCATGAAAAGTCGGTAAACCAAACCAAGCGGCTTGCTGAATTGGTGTAAAATTAATCGCTGTGCCATAGCCCATAACATTGGTCACGATGAAATAGACCAAGTAAGACAGTAGCAAACCAATTAATAATAAGAGACGCTGCAATAAACCACGGGTAAAGACTGCAATCGAGCCCATACATAATACGGTAACTAGTGCCATCCACATATTAAAGGAATTGCCCGCAACGCCTTTGACCGTCACTGGCGCAAGGTTGAGACCAATAATCATCACCACAGCACCTGTCACCACAGGCGGCATCAGTTTTTCAATCCACTTAGTGCCCGTTGCCATGACCATAAAACCAAACAAGGTATAGAGCACGCCGCAGGCAATAATACCGCCGCCCGCCATAGCTAAATTTGGATTGAGTGCGCCTGTGCCCGATGCGGTATAGCCCGTTGCTGCAATCACGACCCCAATAAAGGCAAAACTTGAACCTAAATAGCTTGGAACACGTCCACCCGTCATAATAAAGAACAAGATGGTACAAATCCCGGACATTAAAATAGCAAGGTTGGGATCGAAGCCCATTAAGAAAGGTGCAAGAACCGTTGCTCCAAACATGGCAAAGGCATGCTGCACACCTAAAATTGCACTTTGTGAAGCAGGGAGGTATTCACTTGTGCCAACAGGACGTGCATCGATATTGCCTTCGTACGGGCGCCATTTGGGAAACCAATTGGACATTTTTTGAGCACTCTAAAGATAAATTGTGCACATCATACTCTTGTTTTTTAGAAGATTTAATCAGTGATACAAAAAATTGTTCAAACTAATCTTATGACTTTTCAGAACTTTTTACCGTATGGTAAAACTTTTAATTTTTAAAAATAATGAAAAATCAATGTTTAATTGGTAAATTTAGCCAATCGCTCATTCATAAATATTTATGATTGGATTGATAAAAAATTATAAAAGGTTTGACCATGCGGTCAATAAAAAAGCACATCATGCTGATGTGCTTTAAATGGAGCGGGCTTAAAACTTTATCCTGTGTTACGAAGACCCGCTGCAATGCCGGCGATACTCACCATAAGTGCATGATCTACAGGTGTATTTGTTTCCTGACGCTCTTCTAGGTAGCGGCGACGACGTTTCATTAACTCTGCTTGGAGTAAATGCAGCGGCAATAAATACGGTTTGCGCACTCTCATTGACTGATCTAAAACTTCGTTACTGCTGAGGAGTTTAGACTCACCTTTAAGCGCCAAGAGGGTTTGCACTGCATACTTTAAGCGCTGACGTAGATGTTCACCGAGCACTTTCAAGTCCTCATCATCGGTCAGGTGCGACTCATAATATAGCGCTACATGAGCATCAGACTTTGAGAGCACCATTTCCAACATATCAATCAGGGTTTGGAAATACGGCCAAGCCACCAGCATTTCATCTAAGGTGGCTTTATGCCCTTGATCAATCACTTGGTTAATTGCTGCGCCTGTACCTAACCAAGCGGGTAGCATCAAACGAATCTGGGTCCACGCAAATACCCAAGGAATGGCACGTAAGGACTCAATGCCGCCAGTGACTTTACGTTTTGCAGGGCGTGAGCCAAGCGGTAACATTTGCAGTTCAAGCTCTGGCGTGACTGTACGTAAGTACTTTACGAAGTGCGGGTTTTCTCGCACAGTCTGACGATACACTTGTACCGACAAATCGGTCATGCTGTGCATCAACTCGCGCCACTCAGGTTTTGGGACGGGCGGTGGAAGTAAAGTGGCTTCTAAAGTAGCAGCGGTATAAATCTCTAAGTTTTGTAGCGCAATACCTTCTAGACCAAACTTGAAGCGAATCATTTCACCTTGTTCAGTGACTCGAATTGCACCTGAAATCGAGCCAGGTGGCTGTGAAAACAGGGCTTGTTGCGTTGGCGCACCGCCACGGCTGATGGAACCGCCACGACCATGAAATAGTGTGAGTTGTACGCCATGCGTTTTCGCAATTGCGGTTAATTCTTCTTGCGCACGGTACTGTGCCCAATTGGCTGACATAAAGCCTGCATCTTTTGCCGAGTCCGAATAGCCAATCATGACTTCATGTTTGCCCTGAATATGCTGTTTATACCAATGCATATTGAATAGGGTATTCATGGTGGCTGCGGCGCCATCTAAGTCTTTCAATGTTTCAAACAATGGCACCACACGTAGTGGATGTTGGATCCCTGCTTCTTTTTGCAAAAGCAGTACCGCCAGCACATCACTTGGATATTCAGCCATCGAAATGATGTAGGCACCTAGACTTTCTTGAGGCTGCGCCGCCAAAGTACGCATGGTGGCAAACACTTCTTGTACTTCGGGTTGTTCAATTAAACTTTGCGCAGGTTCATTTAAATGCTTGGGCAACAGCGGACGTTTGCTTTGTAGTTCTTGCAATAAGAAGTTTTGGCGTGCTTGTTCGGTCCACGTTTCAAAATTACCCAGACCCAAATATTCAGTAATGGCCGAAATCGCTTGGCGATGACGTCCTGACTCTTGGCGAATATCCAGTTTCAGCAGTTCAATCCCGAAACAGTTCACCCGATGGATAAAGTCCAGCAGTTTCCCATTGGCAATTTCAGGCAGATTGCTGGCAATTAAAGAGCGATAACACAGCAGTAAAGGCTGTAACAGTTCATCTTTGGCTTTAATCACCAAGCTGTCATCGGCATCGGCACCGCGCAGTTTTTCTGCGAGCCAATGGCGCGTAGCTTTTAAACGTTCGCGGGTATCGCGCAAATATTCACGGTAGGGTTCAGGATGGTCTTGGCCCAAGGCTTGACGCAGTTCATCGCTACAGCTTTGAATCGACAGTTCCCAACGCAAGTCTTCAATGTCACGTAAGTAAAGATCAGCCGCTTTCCAACGCGATAGCCACAGGACTTCTTGAGTAATGTTGTGTGTCACATTCGGGTTGCCGTCACGGTCACCACCCATCCATGAAGCGAAACGTACAGGTGCCACATGTAAAGGCAGACGTTGGCCACAGTGTTCAATCACCATGTCGTCTAGTTCACGCATGAACTTCGGTACGGCATTCCATAAGGTTTGCTCAATGGTGGTGAAACCCCATTTTGCTTCATCGACTGGGGTTGGACGGTGTTGACGAATTTCATCGGTCTGCCACGCCGAACAGATCAGTTGTTTTAAGTCTTCAAGGACTGTTTGGCGTTCGCGAGGGGTCAGTTTTTGCTGATCCATTTTAAATAAGGCATCGTTAATACCATCATATTTTTGGATCAGGGTACGACGGCTGACTTCAGTGGGGTGAGCGGTCAGAACCAGTTCAATATTTAAATCACAGATTTGCTGGAACAGCGTATCGGTTGAAATGTCGTTATTTTTAAATTTAGCAAAGAGGTGGTCGAGCGGATTTGGAGAAGGTGCGGTCTCATCAAATTCACTTTGACGACGGCTACGGACCACATGGTATTGCTCTGCAATATTGGCAAAGTTCAAAAAGTGGGTAAAGGCACGTGTCAGAGGTAAGATTTCATCATCTTCAAGGCTAAAAAACAATTGTTCCAGCTGTTTTTCAGCTTCGACTTGACCATCCCGTGCCCCTTTGGATAAGGCCCGAATTTGCTCGACCTGATTAAACAAATCTTGTCCTGCATGCTCCTTGAGGGTTTCACCCAATAGGTTGCCGAGTAATCGGACATCTTCACGTAGTGGAGCATCAATTTGTTGAATCATGATTATTATTCCCTCGTTGTTCTTAATTTGACTATACCCCGATTCGATGACAATCCAAGTAGGGGCAGACAAAAGTAGGGGATTAATTGCTGAATTTAGAATCAAATGAACAACTTAGGGCAAGCGATTGTTTTAACATAAAGATGATTTTTCATTATAAATATTTGAATTAATTATAAAAATATAAATTTAATTAACCGAATCTTAAGGTTTTTGTAAGGGGTATTTTAATAAAAAAATCGCAATGGCTTCTTGAATCAGTTGCTCGCGTTGTTCGGCATTGGGCACTTCATTCATCCCCAGTAACATTTCTTGGTGACGATATCCAAACAGCAAAGACATTAATAAGGTGATGACCTCGTTGACTTGTTCATACTGAAGCACGCCTAAGGTTTGGGCTTGGTCAAAGAACTGCTCCCAAATCGCCCGCATTTTGAGGTGAGAGGCTTTATAGAAGTTCTCTAGTAATGGGTTTTGTTCAGCGGCCAGCTGTAATAACAGGTGCTCCAGCTTGATGGCCTCAGGCAGGTTAATAATATGCATTGATAACGCACAGATCTGTTTGAGCATAGGCACAAAGTCTTCGGCACGTTGCAATTGAAATGAACGACCCAGCATCAGCTTTTCACAGGTTTCCTCAATTGCACAACTGAACAGATTGGCTTTGTCCTGAAAATGGTTATACACCGTGAGTTTGGTGACGTGCGCTTCCTTGGCAATATGATCCATGCTGGAGCCGTGGTAGCCATGTTGTAAAAACAACTGACGTGCCACCTCCAAAATACGTTGCCGTTTTTCTAAATCCTTGGGACGTCCTGCTGAAGCTTGCACACATTTTCCTAAAAAAAAGTTCAAAAAGTCATTTACATCTGAGCATATCTTTAATTAGTGTACTATGCAGTATAGTAATTAAAAAATAACCAAGTTAAGTCTGGATATTGTGCCTGATTAATTGGTGGTTATGGAAGAAGAGCAGACTTAATGAGCAAAATTCAGACCCTTGTGGCAAGTATGATGGTGGTGTGTAGTATCACCTTGTGGGGATGTAGCAAAGACACGACCGAACCAGAGTCGGTGCCTTTGGTAATGGTGAGCCAGCCGAATACCACGCATCTAGAACAAAAAAGCTATGCAGGCGAAGTGCAAGCCCGCCAACAAACGGCACTGTCCTTTCGTGTTGGGGGACAAGTCACGGAACGTCTGGTCGATGTGGGTGACCAAGTCAAAGTCGGACAAGTTTTAGCACGCTTAGATGTACAGGATGCCCAGTTGCAACTCAATGCAGCCAAAGCACAGTTAGAAAGTGCCCAAGCGGCTGAAAAAAATGCGCAGGATGAACTCAAACGCTTTAAGCAATTATTACCGAGTAATGCGGTGAGTCGTTCACAGTACGACAGCGTTGAAAATCAATATAAAGCCGCACTATCGAGCTTGAAACAAGCACAAGCCAATTATAACGTTACGCAAAACCAAACCAGTTATAACCAATTGATCGCCAATAAAAACGGCGTGATTACCGAGCGTAATATTGAAATTGGGCAGGTGATTTCAGCAGGGCAACCCGCGTTTCAACTGGCTATTTCAGGTGATCGTGAAGTGGTGATTGGTGTGCCTGAACAAGCCATTGCTCAGATTAAAGTTGGACAAGATGCAATCGTCACCTTGTGGTCTAAACCCGATGAACGTTTTGCTGCCTACGTCCGTGAAATTTCGCCTGCAGCAGATCAGTCACGTACTTTTAGTGTCAAAGTGGCTTTGCGTGAAGGGCAAAATACGATCCAACTGGGACAGAGTGCTCGGGTGTTTTTCAGTTCAACTGAAAGCAATGTGTTGAGTGTACCGTTAGCCAGTGTTTCCGCTGCGGGTAAAAATGCTTATGTCTGGGTGGTGAATGCTGACAACAGCATTCGTAAAGTCCCTGTCAGTGTGGGGGAGTATGGTCGAGACAGCGTTACCATTCGTTCAGGTTTACAGCCAAAGGACTATGTCGTGGTGGGTGGGGTGCATTTACTGCGTGAAAAACAAAAAATTCAACCGATTAGCCGTGACAATAAAACGGTCAAGATTGTGACAGGAGGTTAAGCATGAACTATAACCTGTCGGAATGGGCCTTAAAGAATAAGGGCTTGGTCCTTTATTTGATGTTGTTACTGGGCATCGTGGGTGTGGTGTCTTATTCCAAACTAGCACAGAGCGAAGACCCCCCTTTTACCTTTAAAGTGATGGTGGTACAGACCTATTGGCCGGGCGCAACGGCGCGTGAGGTGTCTGAACAGGTGACCGACCGTATTGAAAAAGAGCTGATGACCACGGGTAAGTATGAGCGAATTATGGCCTACTCCAGACCCGGCGAGTCGATGGTGACTTTTGTGGCACGAGATGCCATGCGCTCTAGTGAGATACCTGATGTGTGGTATGACGTACGCAAGAAGGTTGGAGACATCAAACATCAGCTGCCCAATGGGGTACAAGGACCATTCTTTAATGATGAGTTCGGCGATACATTCGGCAACATTTATGTGCTGACGGGTAAAGACTTTGATTATGCAGTGATGAAAGAATATGCCGACCGTCTACAGTTACAACTGCAACGCGTCAAAGATGTCGCCAAGGTCAACTTGGTTGGGCTGCAAGATCAAAAGATTTGGATTGAAATTTCCAACACCAAGTCGGCGCAGCTAGGCATCCCTGTGACAGCGGTACAACAAGCCCTGCAACAGCAAAATACCATGGCCAGTGCAGGTTTTTTTGAAACAGAGTCGGATCGTATTCAACTCCGAGTCACAGGGCAAATTAAGAGCGTTGAAGAACTGCAACGTATGCCTTTATTGGTGAATGGAAAAACCATCCAGCTTAGCGATGTTGCCGACGTCTATCGTGGCTTTAGTGAGCCTGCTCAACCCCGTATGCGCTTTATGGGGGAAAATGGCATTGGCATTGCGGTGTCGATGCGTAAAGGTGGCGACATCTTGGCTTTGGGGAAAAATTTAGAAACTGAGTTTTCCAAGCTGCAAAAAACCTTACCTTTAGGTATGGAGTTGAAAAAAGTTTCCGACCAGCCTGTGGCGGTGAAGCGTAGTGTCAACGAGTTCATGAAAGTTTTGGCGGAAGCGGTGATTATTGTCTTGCTGGTCAGTTTTTTCTCGCTGGGTTTCCGGACTGGACTGGTGGTGGCATTCTCCATTCCACTGGTTTTGGCCATGACTTTTGCAGGCATGAATATTTTTGATGTCGGTCTACATAAAATTTCTTTGGGTGCGCTCATTTTAGCGCTGGGCCTCTTGGTTGATGACGCCATTATTGCCGTGGAAATGATGGCGATCAAAATGGAACAAGGCTACAGCCGACTACAAGCAGCAGGGCATGCGTGGCGAACGACGGCTTTCCCAATGTTGACGGGAACTTTGATTACCGCTGCGGGCTTTTTACCGATTGCCACGGCAGCGTCCAGTACAGGTGAATACACTCGCTCTATTTTCCAAGTGGTGACCATTGCCTTAATTGTGTCTTGGTTTGCAGCGGTGTTGTTTGTGCCTTATTTGGGCGACAAACTCCTGCCCGATTTTAATAAAGAGCTGATTCAAAAAGCGCCGTGGTATAGCCGTTTGTGGGCACGTTTGCGCAAACAGCCAGAACCTCAGCCGATGGTGCATCATGCAGGTGAGCATCACGATCCTTATCAAACTAAGTTCTATCAAGGTTTTCGCCGTTGGGTCGATCTGTGTGTGACCTATCGCAAAACGGTCATTGCTACGACGGTGGCTATTTTTGTGCTCTCGGTGTTGATGTTTAAGTTAGTACCACAGCAGTTTTTCCCGCCTTCAAATCGTGCCGAAATTTTGGTCGACTTAAAGCTTGAAGAAGGTGCATCTTTAACCGCAACTGAAAATGCGGTGAAAAAAGTTGAACAGTTCCTGTCTAAGCAAGAAGGCATAGATAATTATGTGGCATATGTGGGCACAGGCTCGCCACGTTTTTATTTACCGCTCGATCAGCAGTTACCACAAGCCAGCTTTGCTCAGTTTGTGGTCTTGGCTTCTTCACTAGATGATCGTAATGAAATTCGCAAATCCTTAGACACTCAAATCCGTCAGTTATTGCCCGATGTGCGTACTCGCGTCTCTTTACTTGAAAACGGTCCACCTGTCGGTTATCCACTTCAATACCGTGTGTCGGGTGAAGACCTAACCCAAGTGCGTGCTTGGGCGGATAAAGTCGCGGCAATGCTGAGTGCTAACCCCAACACCACCAATGTGCATTTGGACTGGGGTGAACCAAGCAAGATGATCAATTTAGAGATTGATCAAGACCGTGCCCGCCAAATGGGGGTATCGAGTTTAGATTTGGCTAATTTCTTGAACAGCTCAATTTCGGGTGCCACCATTAACCAGTACCGTGAGAAACGAGAACTGATTGAAATCCGTTTACGTGGCGATCAAGCCGAGCGGGTTGAAGTGGCATCATTGGCGAGCCTTGCCGTTCCAACCTCAAATGGTGGAACAGTACCGTTGGCACAAATTGCAAAAATTGAGTATAGCTTTGAAGAAGGTTTGATTTGGCATCGTAACCGCCTACCGACCATTACGGTACGCGCAGATATTCGGACCAAGTTACAGCCTGCCACCGTGGTGGATGAAATGGCTGAGCAGATGAATCAGCTGCGTGCGGAACTGCCGAATGGTTATTTGGTTGAAGTCGGCGGCACAGTGGAAGAGTCTGCACGTGGGGGTAAATCGGTTGCAGCGGGTATGCCTTTGTTCTTGGCCGTGGTCATGACTTTGCTGATGATTCAACTGCGCAGTATGTCTCGTGCCACGATTGTCTTGCTCACTGCACCTTTAGGTTTAATCGGCGTGGTGTTGTTCTTGCTGTTGTTCAATAAACCTTTTGGTTTTGTTGCAATGTTGGGCACCATTGCCTTGTCAGGCATGATCATGCGCAACTCACTGATCTTGATTGATCAGATTGAGCAAGATATTCAAGCGGGGCATGAATCATGGGATGCGATCATCGATGCGACAGTGCGACGTTGTCGTCCAATTGTGCTGACGGCATTGGCAGCTGTTCTGGCGATGATCCCATTGTCTAGAAGTATTTTCTTTGGACCTATGGCCGTTGCGATCATGGGCGGACTAATTGTGGCGACGCTATTAACCCTGTTCTTTTTACCTGCCTTGTACGCGCAGTGGTTTAAAGTAAAAAAAATTAGCCATAAGCTGTAAATTTATGCCAATATCAGGTGCGAAACGTTGAAAATTTCAATATAGTAGCACCTGAAATTTATGGCATTTTTATAAAGCAGTTTTTTGCTACACATTAAAAAACCAACGATGTGGCAAATGGGGTTAAACGCATGATGCAAGACAATGTAACCAAGTATCGCCGCTCTATCGCGATTTCTTATGTCTTCATGTTTTTGGCTTTGTTTACTGTGATTAGTGGCGCATTTTCCTATTGGTATGCCCGAAAAGTCACGCAAATTGATCATGCCGAAGTGTGGTTACAAGCGCAAGCACTCTGGGTCATGCGCAATATTGTGATTTATAGCATTTTGGCTTTATTTGCAGCACTGTGGTTTATTCCTCTTATTTTCTTCACTTGGGACAGCGCATTGTGGGTGACTGGATGCACGGTTGCAGGTGTGGTTTTTAGCTGTATTGCATTTCTCTTCCTTCTAAATGCATGGTTTAAAGGCCTGTCTAAATTTTTGAAAAATAAAGCAGTTTTCTAATTCTACTGATTTTTTTTCAAACACCCCCTTGTAAAACTTGGTTTGAACCCAATTTCAGACCACAGTTAAGTATTAAATAAATTCCGTGAGGAGCATCGCCAGACATGGCTAAACGTGATTATTATGAGGTTTTAGGTGTTGCTAAAACCGCTAGTGATGATGAAATTAAAAAAGCCTACCGTAAGTTGGCGATGAAATATCATCCGGACCGCAACCCTGACAATGCTGAAGCTGAAGAGAAATTTAAAGAAGCGGCTGAAGCTTATGAAATTTTATCTGATGGCGAAAAGCGCAGCATGTATGACCGGATGGGGCATCAAGCCTTTGAAGGTGGTATGGGCGGCGGAGGCGGCTTCGGTGGTGGTTTCAGCGCAGAAGACATTTTCAATCAATTCGGTGACATTTTCGGTGGCGCATTTGGTGGCGGCGGTGGTCGTGGTCAACAGCGTGCACGTCGTGGTTCTGACTTACGTTATGTGATGGAACTGACGTTGGAAGAAGCAGTAAGAGGGGTGAAAAAAACCATTACTTTTACCGCACCAGCGCCGTGTGAAACTTGTGATGGTAAAGGCTCTAAAAACCCGAACGATGTTGAAACCTGTAAAACTTGTCATGGTGCAGGTCAGGTTCGCATGCAGCAAGGTTTCTTCTCTGTACAGCAGACCTGTAGCACTTGTCGCGGTCAGGGTAAGATCATTAAGAACCCATGTAATACTTGTCATGGTTCAGGCGTTAAAGACCGTCAACAAACCTTAGAAGTGACGATTCCTGCGGGCGTCGATAACGGTGACCGCGTTCGTTTAACGGGTAAAGGCGAAGCGATTCGTGATGGTCAGTCAGGCGACTTGTACGTAGAAGTGGTGGTGCGTGAGCACGAAATCTTCCAACGTGATGGTGCAGACCTGTATATGGATGTCCCTGTGAGCATTGCTGATGCTGCTTTGGGTAAAGAAATTGAAATCCCGACACTCGAAGGTCGTGTGAGTTTGAAAATTCCTGAAGGCACACAAACGGGTAAAATGTTCCGTTTACGTGGCAAAGGGGTTAAACCTGTACGCACCAGTATGCAGGGTGATTTGCTCTGCCGTATCGTGATTGAAACGCCAGTCAACTTGACGGCACGTCAACGTGAACTGTTGAAAGAGTTGCAAGAAACTTTAGATGGAGATGATCACAAATCATCACCGAAGAAAAAGTCTTTCTTTGACCGTCTGTTTGATTAATTAAATACGTTACGTCTGAATCAGTGTTGAAAAGAGCGGGAATATTTTCCCGCTTTTTTTTATGTTATTGCGCTTCTGCTGGCAACTCAGGTTGATCGATTTCTTCAACCGACACCATTTCTTCAGCCATAGGTGCAGCGGCTTGTACTTGTTGCTCGGCCTGTGCTTTGGGATGTGTACTGGTGGTGATCTTTACCTGTGACAAACTTTCTAAGGTGTCGCCCGCTTGAACAGCGGGTTCAGCCTGAACTTGTGCCCAACTGCCCCCAAAGGCCATCGCTAGAAAAAGTACCTTTGCTTTCATTCTATTTTCCTCATTTTAAAGTTGTTTTTAAACGCGAACCTAGTCTGCGTAAGATTGATTGCAAATTTGTGAAAAGCTGGAGAAATCATGTTTGAAAATAAAGCGATTTTTTCGATGAAAATGCCCAACAAACCTTAGTCTGTGCAATCAGTTTTGCTATAGTAAGAGCAATTTTGAAGCTAGATTAGGAATATGTTATGTCAGCAGCTCCACGCATTGGTGTCTTAGGTGCCGGCGGTCGTATGGGTCGCATCCTTATTCAAGCGGTACATGAAGCAGGCTATCAACTGGCTGCGGCAGTGGAACGCCCTGAAAGCTCACTGGTTGGTACAGATGCAGGTGAGCTTGCAGGTATTGGCAGCCTAGGCGTGAAGGTGGTGGGTAGTCTGGAAGCGGTAGTGAAAGATTGTGATGTGATCATTGATTTCACTGCACCAGTAGCGACCGTTCAGCATTTAAAAATTTGTCGTGAAGCTGGGGTCGCCATTGTCATTGGCACCACGGGCATGAATGACGAACAAAAAGCTTATTTGGATGACTCTGCGACTCAAACACCTGTGGTCTATGCAGCCAACTATTCTGTGGGGGTCAATGTTTCGATTAAACTGTTGGAATTGGCGTCTAAAGTCTTTGGCGACACAGTGGATATTGAAGTGATTGAAGCGCATCACCGTCATAAAGTCGATGCACCATCAGGCACAGCGTTGATGATGGGTGAGGCGATTGCGGGTGCTTTAGGTCGTGACTTGAAAACCGATGCAGTGTATTGCCGTGAAGGTCATACAGGACCACGTGAGCGTCAAAGTATTGGTTTCCAAACCATTCGTGGCGGCGATATTGTCGGTGAACATACGGCTATGTTTATTGCTGATGGTGAGCGTGTTGAAATTACCCATAAAGCGACCAACCGTATGAACTTTGCTTCGGGTGCGGTACGCGCTGCGGCTTGGGTGGTAGGACGTGAAGCACGTAAATATGACATGAAAGATGTACTGGGTTTTAACGACATTTAAGTTTAAAACCTGTTTCATTCGCCATAAAAACAAGATAAAAAACTAAAATAAGACGAAGAATAGAATGAAAAAAGTCATATATATGGCTTGTGTTGTTGCCGTGATGACGACAGCACAGGCCAAACCTATGGATCAAGCCAAACTCAGTATTCATAAAAATAATATTAAAGTTTGGACCTATCAAAATGCACAAAACCCAGTTTTTTTATATAAGGCTGAAACCACGTTTGATGTGCCGATTGAAAAAGCAGTGTCATTGATCTTAGATGTTGACCATGCGGTGAAATGGGTGCCGTATATGGGCAGTGTGAAAGTCTTGTCGCGCGATGATAAAAAAGGCGAGTTTCAACTGTATATGGTGCTGGATTTTCCTTTTCCTTTAAAAGACCGCGACTTGGTGGTGCAGGGAAAAATGACCAAGGACAGTCAGGGCATTATTAGCATTAAAAATAAAGCGATTGATAAAAACATCCTTAAAAATCCAGATTATGTGCGCCTAAATCATTATGAGGGCGATTGGACCTTTCAGAAACTGGGATCAAATAAAGTCAAGGTTTCGACCTCAGGTTATGCTAACCCTGAGGGGTCGATACCACTGAAGTTTGTGAATATGTTTGTCCAACAACAACCCTATCAAATGCTGCAAAAAATGAAAAATCAATTGCTGGAACAAGAAGACACTCCTGCCCATTTACCAGTTGCCTTACGTTAATTTTAAAGATGAAGAAGCCTGCAATGCAGGCTTTTTTATGTTTTAAAACTTAAGGCTGTTGATAGGCGCTCAGCAGCTCTAAGGTTGAAGCCTTAGGCAGGTCTAACTGGATTAAACTGAGCATGGCATCTCCTTCACCAGCGAGCGAGATCTTGAAGTTTTCAGCACTGCTTTGGTCACATTGGAACTGTAAATTTTTCTGGTGGGGCAAGTTCATCTGCATTTCACGTTCATTGTTCAACCGATATTGATAGGTTCGTTGGGTCGAGGTTTCAGTCAAGCTCGGCGCTAAACTTAAAAACTGATAATCAGTTAAATTTTGCGTTTTCAGAAACCCTTCAATCAGTGCTTTACAAATAAAATGTTGCTGTTGTACCTGCTGTGAAACATGTGGCGGTTGGCAAGCCGATAAGCTCAATAAGCAAAAGAGAGATATGATTATTTTTTTCATAAAAGTGCCTATTTATGGTTGTGAACGAATGACAGAAGCATAATTCTGTTGGCATAATGGATACAGATACATAAAAGTTAAAAAAATAGGTACAGATGAATGGCATTCCAGTATCAAAGCTTGGCTGCACAGTTGCTTGAAAAAATTCAAAATGCTGAATTACCCGCAGGGCAAAAGCTGTTGTCGTTACGCCAGTTTGCCAACTTACAAAAGGTCAGTTTGAATACTGCTAAGAGCTGTTATGAACTACTCGAGTCACAGGGGTATATTCATGTGAAAAATAAGTCGGGCTATTTTGTCAGTTATCAGAAAAATACCAGCCCATCTATTCCTGTACCGCAGCATCCTGATTTTCAGTCTCAAGCCCGTGATATTTCTAATTTAGAGCTACAGCTGGAAATTCAACAGTCTTCCATTAATAGCCGTCTCATCCATTTGGGAGCGATTCAGCTTTCGCCAAAACATGTGCCTGTAGAAGCGCTCCGCCGCTCCATTCAACGCGCCTTAAAACACAGTCAACCTGAAGACTTTTTATATAGCGATAAGCAGGGCCATATTCGCTTGCGGCAGGCCTTGTCTGAGCATTGGGCTGAAGATGGCTTCTATATTTCGCAGGATGATATCTATATCAGCAATGGCTGTATGCCTGCGTTGTCGGTGATGATCCAACACCTCAGCAAGGAGGGCGACAGCGTAATTGTACCGACCCCAAATTTTAATGGTCAGTTGCAAATGCTGGCGGGGTTAAAGCGAAAAATTATTGAAATTCCAGCTGATACTCAAGGCTTTGATCTTGAACGTTTAGAGCAGGTCATGCAAAGTTCAGGCGCAAAAGCGTGTTTACTCACGGCCAATTATCAAAATCCATTGGGGTTTTGCTTAAGCAATGCTGAAAAAGAAAAAATTGCACAACTTGCGGCGCGCTATCAATGTTATGTAATTGAGGATGATATTTATGGTGAATGTAGTTTCAGCTCGAGTCGTCCGCTGCCGATTAAGTATTGGGATCAGCAGGGTTATGTGATTTTCTGTGGTTCGGTTTCCAAGTCACTTTCAACTGCGTATCGCGTAGGTTGGTTCTGCATTCCGCAGCGCTTAGCGCACTTGAAGGCTACGTTACTGATGCAAAATATTACAGTGAATACACCCTTGCAGTTGGCACTGGCCGATCTGATTTATAGTCGTGCTTATCGGGAGCATTTACAGCAGTTAAAGCCGATTTTGAAACAGCAAGTTGAGCAATACCGATACATGATTCAGCATGCCTTTAACGGAGTTGCGTTACGTATCAATCAACCCTTAGGTGGTTATGCGCTGTGGTTACAGCTGCCCGAGTGTATTGATGGTTTAGATATGTACTATTTTGCTCAGCAGCATGGCATCAATATAGTGCCAGGAGAAGTCTTTGGTGAAGGGCAGCGTTATAAAAACTGTATCCGCCTCAATGCAGGTCATGAAATTTCAACAGATATTCGCGCGGCAGTCACTTTGTTGGCCGATTGGGTGAAAGTGCAACTCAGCAGTTCGACGTTGGTCAAACAAGCGGTATAAAAAGCGCCTCTTTTGAGGCGCTTTTGGATTAAAAATCGGCTTTGAGAACGATACGATAACGAGCTTTTCCAGAATGTAACCGTTCCAGTGCTTCATTCAACTGTGACATAGGATACAGTTCAATTTGTGGCGCAATGTTTTTACGTGCAGCGAATTTGAGTAGCTGACGTAATGCCGCAGGTGAGCCAGTGGGTGAACCCGTGATAGACTTTGCTCCACCAATCAGACTACCTGCATTTAACTTGATGGGCTCTAGAGGCAAGCCTAGCAGATGGATCGTGCCATTCGGTGCCAGTGTACTGATATAGGCAGGCCAATTGAGCGTGACATTCACCGTACTGAGCAATAGATCGAATTTGCCTCGCTGGGTTTTAAGCGCATCCACATCACGGCTATTCACCACATGATCTGCACCCATGGCCTTGAGTTCTTCCGTTTTGTCGAGGTTCGAGGTAAACGCCGTAATTTCACAGCCCCATCCTCGAAGTAACTTAATAGCCATATGCCCTAAACCACCGATGCCAATCACGCCAACATGGTGAATGGCTTGAATTTGGTGTTTTAAAATTGGATCAAAAACGGTAATACCGCCGCACAATAAAGGACCCGCGGATTCAGGATCCAGCTCTTCAGGTAAAGGAATAATCCACTGCCAACCTGCGCGGACTTTGTCGGCAAAGCCGCCTGCATGACCGACGATGGTTGCTGTCGGTCCTCCTGTACAGAGCACTTGTTGGCCCGACACACAGGGGTCACAGTGTTGGCAGCTTTCTGCCGTCCAGCCAATACCGACGCGCTGTCCAAGTTTAAGCCCTTTGGCTTCGGAGCCTAAGTGACTGATGGTGCCAATAATTTCATGACCAGCGACAACGGGATAGACCGAAGAGTTCCATTCATTGTTAATGACTGAAACATCGGAATGGCACAATCCACAATATTCGACTTGGACTTCGACCTGATGTGGTTGCAGTTCACCCGCATCGAATTGATAGGGTTGTAGTGCTGCACCTGCTTGCATTGCCGCATAGGCACGAATGGTGTTATCCGTCATATTCGAGATCCTTATTTTCCTGTTTTTTATGTACTTTTATTTAAAATGACAGCTGTTTTCATGATCATTGACCATACCAACCGCTTGCATAAAGGCATAGCAGGTGGTGGGTCCGACAAATTTAAAACCCTGTTTTTTTAAGATTTTAGACATATTTTGGCTTTGAGGAGTCTGTGCAGGTGCTGTACGGTAGTCCGGGACATCATTGTTGATTGCGTGTTGCTCGACAAAGTTCCAGAGCCACTCAACGGGGTTGATGCCTTGTTTTTTCAGGGCTTGCCATGCAAGCGCATTGTCACGAATGGCGGTCAGCTTCCCGATATGGCGAATTAAGCCGATATCTTGGACTTTTTCGGCTAAGTCTGTATCACTCAAAGCCGCAATTTGTTCAATGGAATATTGAAAAAACTGGCGATGATAATGTTCACGCTTTTTCAGGACGGTAATCCATGACAGCCCCGCTTGTTGACCTTCGAGGCAGAGCATCGCAAATAACTGCTTTTCATCATGTAGTGGTTTACCCCACTCATGATCATGGTAGTCGATGTAAAGTGGGTCTGAGGAGCACCATCCGCAGCGTTGAGTGGTCATGAACATGCTCCTGATCTTTTTATAGGGTAAAAGGTGCCCATTGGTCGTGTTGATTGTCCCAATAAAACAATTGGGCGTGTTCGAGGTCGGAAAAGTTAATCCAAACATCTTTTCCTGTTTTTTCAGCAAATCCAGTACTGATTAAAAGCGCATCTTCGGTAATTTCCATGATCCAACCTTGGTGGTTTTGTCCAGCCAAGATGATTTTTTGTTGATTGCCTGATTCAGCAAATTCGACCAGACGGTTGATCAACGCTTCTGACATGAAAAATTCCTAAAGTTAACGTAAATAAGGATAGGGATTTACTGCACCACGGCCTTTACCGTGTAAATAAAGTCCATAATGCAAATGTGGGGCTGTGTGCCGTGCATTGCCTGTATTGCCGACATAGCCGATCAGGTCGCCTTTTTTGACATAGTCGCCGACACTTAAGCCACGTTTATGGTCATCAAGATGAGCGTAGTAATGCCAAGTGCCTGCTGGCCCCATAATCCAAACCACTTTACCACCCAAATTGTTATTGCGTAAGTCTGCAACGAGACCTTCTGTGGCAGAAAAAACTTTTGTTCCACGTGGAGCCAGAATGTCGATGCCTTCATGCGTCCGTCCGCTACTGCGGGACGCTCCCCAAGTATCTGTGAGCCCGTGACGTTTAATGCCTTGGACAGGGACAGGAAGTTGTGTGGCTAAACGCATGTTTTTCAGCTGTTGGACTTGTGAGACAGGTAACTGGCTTCCACTCGGCGCAGGCGGCGTGGTACGGCAAGCTGCGAGTAACAGAATCACAAAACTTAAACTAGCAAGCGCAGAAAGGCGGGGCAAACAATTACGCACGAACAATCCTTTATTATTTCAGTGATCTAATTTTAAAGTGTCAGGGTGAACCCAATGGATCACCCAACTATGTCACAGTTGAATTGCCGAGATCAATTTTTTCATCGCAGTTGGGATGCCCATTTCTGTGACGTTTTGTATGTCTAGCCATGTGCTGGCCAATTCTATACTTAAATGTTCGAGCTGATCGGCATCGACTTCAAAGCAAAGCGCTTCCAGTTGCCAAGTGAAATGGGTGAAACTATGCGAAATGTCAGCGCGTTGCGAGACTTGTTTCAGTCCTAGACTTTGGCACAGTTGCATGAGTTCATCACGATTTTCAAAAATAGGTAAACACCATAAACCGCCCCACAGTCCACTATTGGGGCGCTGTTGCCACAGCCATTGATTGTGATGACGCAGCACCAAAACTTGGGCAGACTTCACAGGCACAGCTTTCTTGGGCTTTTTAAACGGCAATTCAGTTTCTAGCCCTTGTGCATGGGCTTTACAGTGTTGCTGCATTGGGCAGTATAAACACAGCGGTTTTTTAGGGGTACACACGGTTGCCCCCAAATCCATGATGGCTTGGGTATAGTCGTGGTTACGTTCAGTTGGACAGAGTTCAGTGGCCAGTTGCCACATACTGCGTTCATGCACAGGTTTGCTCAGATCATCCTCAATGGCAAAAAAGCGTGCGAGCACGCGTTTCACGTTGCCATCCATAATGACGCCGTACTGACGTAAACCCAAAGACATCAGCGCCCCTGCGGTAGATGGACCAATACCTGGCAGTTCAATCCAGTCCTCTAAAGTTTGAGGAAAGTGCCCCTGACGTGCCACAACCCCTGCGGCTTTATGTAGATTACGTGCCCGGGCATAGTAGCCCAGACCTGCCCAGTAGGGTGCGACCTCATCCCATGATGCTGTCCCTAAAGCTGCAACGGTTGGGAAGCGTTCGATAAAATGCTCGAAGTATTGCAGCACTGTTTTGACTTGGGTCTGTTGCAGCATAATTTCAGACACCCAGACTTTGTAGGGATCATCGGCTACTTGCCATGGCAGGTCATGTCGACCATGAACATCGAACCAAGTCAGTAACGCATCTGAAAAAGAGAAAGGAGACATCTGAGGCACAAGCAAAAAATTCGGCTTAGTATAACTGAATGTCTTTTCTGAGCCCGAGTTTTTGCGCATAAAAAATGGCGCTTATGCGCCATTTAAAACCATAAAAACTTAGTCTTTCGTCATGCCCCAACGTGCATCGAGTTTGAGCTCTTGGTCTTTGTAACGTGGAATAATATGGATATGTAAGTGTTCAGACACATTCCCAAATATTTCACCATCATTAAAACCAATATGAAAGCCTGAAGGCTGATGACGCAATTGGAGTTCATTGCGTGCCAGTTCCAGCAAAGACATTAAGCTTTTACGCTCTTTGTCGGTAATGTCAAAAAATGAGCTCACATGACGTAGAGGGATAATGACACAGTGACCTTTAGACAATGCATTGGGTTCGGGTAAAATCACCCCAAAGTCATTTTTATCAAGCACGTCATATTCATCAAAATTACAATATTGGCAGTGGGTCTCAGTCATTGTTATCTCCTCTAAAATCTAATTATGTATCCTGTTGGATCTGAAAAATCAAATATTTGAATTCTCAGCTCTAGTTAAGCACTGAGATTGCGTTCTAGCAAGTCATACATTGCATCTAGCCCTTGTCTTTCTGCTTCTAGGTTATAGCCCAAGTCTACGCCATTGGCTTTGGCACGCTCATCGGCCAATGGATTGCTAAAACCATGCTTCGCATCTTCAAAAATGATGACTTCATGGTCCACTTTTGCCGCATGCATTTCTTCACGGAAGCTAGCAACATCATCCAAAGTAACCATGCTGTCTAACTCACCATGTAAAACTAAAATTTCACCTTGAATTTGACCTTCGACCGCAGGGGCTTTCGGTGCCAATGTTGCATGGAAAGTCGCCACAGCTTTAAGTGGTGCGCCTGAGCGCGCTAAGTCTAAAACCACTTTACCGCCATAACAAAAACCAATCGCCGCCAGTTGATCTGCATTCACTTCAGGCTGGGCTGCAAGCGTATCTAAACCTGCTTGTGCACGGTTGACGATGGTGTCTGCATCGGCAAAAGTTTGCATCATCCATTCATAGGCTTGTTTCGCATCTGTGGTGACATTTTTGTCGCCGTACATATCAATCGCCAGTGCCGCATAACCGTGTTCAGCCAGTTCGCGAGCACGTTGTTCAGTATATTCATTTCGGCCCCACCATTCGGGTGCAACGATGATACCTGCATGCGGTGTTTGAGAGATTGGTGCTGCAAAATAACCAACTAAGCGTTGTCCATCGGCGGTGTTATATTGAATTTCTCGAGTTTGAATACTGATTGTCATGCTCAAATCCTGATAGATGATCTGCTCTGATTAAAGCATAAAAACTTTTACAAGGATTTGAAAAATATTCCAATGTATATGAGAAGTGTGAGAAATTATTTTTAAAGGCACACATAAAAAAGAAGGATCTGAATCCTTCTTTTTCTTTATTAATAGTCGCGTACTTTAGACTTTGCCACGGGATAAAAATCCGACAATCGCAAGAATCACAGCAATCACCAATAAAATAATCGCAAAGTCTTTGGATAAACCTGCGACACCACCAAAACCAAGTAAACTTGCAATCAGTGCAATCACTGCGAAGATAATCGCCCAACGAAACATAATTTTTCTCCATAGATGTTCTTATTTATTACTCTATTAGTATAGAAAGAAGGTTCGGACACACTGTGTTGCTTTTGTTTAAAAAGTGTTCTGTTTGTATTTTAAGTTTATGAATATGATGTAAATATTGACACTTTAGATAGCTCTGAAAGCCATCTGACTATAGGTTATAATAGTGCATTCAGTTTTATTGGCAGTGGTTATGTCCAACGAATTAAGACCAGAGTTTTGGAAGCATTATGCGCTCACTGAGCTACGTTCAGCAGAGTGGGAAGCGTTGTGTGATGGTTGTGGTCTATGCTGTCTGGTGAAACTTGAAGATGAAGAAAGCCAAGAAGTCGCCTATACCAAAGTGGCCTGTAAACTGCTGGACTGTCAAACGGCCAGTTGTCGGGATTATCCGAACCGCAAGCAGCATGTGCCCGATTGTATCCAGCTCACGCCCGAACTTTTAGACACGATTCATTGGTTACCACCGAGCTGTGCTTATCGCCGTCTGCATGAAGGTAAAAATTTGCCCAGATGGCACTATTTGAATACGGGCTCACGTCAAAGTATTCTGAAAGCCAAAAAGTCTGCAGCAGGACGCTGTATTTCTGAAGAAGAGGTTCAGGATGACGACATCGAAGACTATATTGTGCGTTGGGTTCGCTAGTCGATAAAAGGACAATCAAATTGCATGAAAAGCTTGTGTCATTTGCCTGAATTTGCCATAACATAAGCATTCGATGAACGCATGATAAGTCCTAGCCCTATGTCCGATAGCAATATTCCACTGCCTGAACGTTTACGCCCGCGTGATTTATCTGAAATTATTGGGCAGGATCACTTATTGGGTGAGCAGGCACCGCTCCGCCAAATGATCGATCAAGGGCATTTGCCATCGATCATTTTTTGGGGGCCGCCAGGCGTGGGGAAAACCACGATTGCTTTACTGTTGGCGCAAGCGATTGATCGACCATTTGTCAGTCTATCTGCGCTCAATACGGGGGTTAAAGAGCTCCGTGAGATCATTGCTGATGGCGGAGATTTAATGCCACCTGTGGTGTTTATTGACGAAATTCATCGTTTTAACAAATCGCAGCAAGATGCCTTACTGAATGCAGTGGAGAAAGGCAAAATTACCCTCATTGGTGCCACTACCGAGAATCCTTCTTTTGAAGTGAACAGCGCGCTGCTGTCCCGTTGTCAGGTCTACACCTTAAATGCGCTCGATGCTGATGCGATTCAAACTTTATTATTACAAGCGATTAAGAACGATCCATTTTTAAAAGAGCGTTATATTCAAATTGAAGAATTTGAAGCATTGGTGCAGTTTGCCGCAGGTGATGCCCGCAAAGTCTTGAATTTAATTGAACTGATTGCGGGCACCTTCGAGCCGAACCTTGAAAATATCGTGACCAATGCAATGGTGGTCAAAGTTGCACAGCAAAATATTGCCCGTTATGACAAATCGGGTGAGCAGCATTATGATTTGGTGTCGGCTTTTATTAAGTCAATTCGAGGGAGTGATCCTGATGCCACTTTGTATTGGATGGCACGTATGCTCAAAGGTGGTGAAGATCCCGTTTTTATTGCCCGTCGGATGTTGATTGCAGCCTCTGAGGACATTGGTAACTCAAACCCCAATGCACTGCTGCTTGCTGGAGAATGCTTCCGTTCTGTTCAAGCGGTGGGCATGCCAGAGTGTCGAATTATTCTTGGGCAGTGTGCGGTGTATTTGGCGACCAGTGCCAAAAGTAACAGTACTTATCTTGCGATCAACAAAGCGTTGGATTTGGCCGAGAAAACAGCGAATTTACCTGTGCCGCTGCATTTAAGAAATGCACCGACCAAGTTGATGAAAGAGCAGGGCTATGGCGTCGACTACTTGTATCCGCACAACTATCCAGAGCATTTTGTGATGCAAGAATATTTACCTCCTGAGCTCAAAGGAACCAAACTTTATGAGTCGGCACGCAATAAGCGTGAGGTCGAGGGTGAGCGTTTACAGCAACGCCGTTGGCAACAAGAACAGCAACAGCAGCAGTAATAAAAAGCCTGATGAAAAAATCAGGCTTTTGTTTTTTGAGGCTTAGGATTTAGTCACATTCATTGAGCAGTTTTTTCTTTAAGCACTGTAGCGTTTTATGTTCCGATGTGCGTATTCATCAATTTTAATGCCGCAGGTAACACAGCGGCTAATAAAGCGATTGCCATTGTGATGTTAAAGCTCAAGGCAAAGCGCGGTTTCATCAGATATTGGCGTAAGAAAAGACCACCGACTGCCCAAACCCCGACACATGGAATGGAAACTACCATTAAAATCAGGGCCGCATAAAGAATATCACTGACATGATGGTTTAAAGCAAAATAAGTGGCAATGGTGCTGATGGAGATAATCCACGCTTTGGGATTGACCCACTGAAAAAGAGCCCCTTGTAGAAAACCCATCGATGGTTTTTGTTCTAATTCGATGTTGAGTGGCCCACTGGACGCGATTTTCCATGCGAGCCACAGCATATAAGCCGTACCGATTAAACTTAAAATAAATTGGAGCTGGGGCAGGGCCAGAAACACCTGATTTAACCCTATGCCAATGGCGAAGAGTTGCACAGCCACACCAAAGGCAATACCTAAAACCAGAGTTAGAGTTTTACGGATACCAAATCGTGCACCAGACAGCATGACCAGTGCATTATTGGGTCCAGGCGTGCAGGTCATTACGACACAGAACAGTAGATAAGAGACAAACAGTGAAGCGTTCATAAAGGGGATGGCGTAATCAAATAAATATCATTTTATTGTTGATCTATCACAATTTGGTTGTATATTGATCGTTAATACTGAGTTTCATGCAACAAATGATTGAATTAGATCGATTAGACCGAAAAATATTGTGTGAGCTTGAGCGCGATGCACATTTAACCAATATTAAACTGGCAGAACGCGTGGGTTTATCGCCATCGGCCTGTTTACGACGCGTGCAAGAGTTAGAAAGAGTTGGTGTGATCCGAGGCTATAAAGCGGTGATTGACCGTTCGATTTTGGGTATCGGCTTAACGGTTTATGTGACTATTGGGCTGTCTTGTCACTCAAAAGAAAGCTTGAGTCAGTTTGAGGATGTGATCACTGCAACGGATGAAGTCACAGAGTGTCATACCATTACAGGCTCGGTCGAGTATTTGCTCAGGGTTGAAGTGGCTGACATTAAGTCTTATAAAAAGTTTCATACTGATGTTTTAGGAACGATTCCATCCATTAGCTCGATCACCAGTTTTTTGGTGATGGATACCACTAAAAATCGATATACCAATCTATAAAAGCTTAGGTGGAAAGGTAAAAAACCGAGCGAAATGGCTCGGTTTTTATCTGAGTGCATATAGTTTCGTGGGATCAGATCAAACAAGGCGCTTTATCTTTTCAACTAAGTATTGAATGTTGAATCATTGCTGCATCAAGCTCTTGAAGACTATTCAATTATTTAAAGTTACCCTCTAAAAACTGTTGCAGGCGTTCACTTTTGGGGTGAATCAAAACTTCTTTTGGATCACCTTGTTCTTCAATTTTGCCTTGATCTAAGAAAATGACATGATTGGATACATGGCGTGCGAAGCCCATTTCATGGGTGACCACAATCATGGTTCGGCCTTCTTCAGCTAAACTTTGCATCACTTTCAATACCTCACCCACCAGTTCAGGGTCTAGAGCACTGGTCGGCTCATCAAACAACATCACTTCAGGCTCCATTGCCAAGGCGCGGGCAATTGCAACACGCTGTTGCTGTCCTCCTGACAAAAAAGACGGATATTTCTTTTCGACACTTTCAGCAAGCCCAACTTTTCTTAAGTATTTTCGTGCACGCTCTTCCGCCTCACTCCGCTTTAGCCCCAAGACATGAATGGGTCCTTCAATAATATTTTCTAATACCGTCATATGCGACCACAAATTGAAATGTTGAAAGACCATCATCAGTTGGGTGCGCATTTTTTGCAGTTGTTTGGGATTTGTCGCTTTGAGATCGCCATTTTTATCTAAAGTGGTCTCTAACTGTTCACCATTGAGCTGAATGCTGCCTTGGCTTGGTTGTTCTAGAAAATTGATGCAACGAAGAAAGGTACTTTTACCTGAACCTGAGGAACCAATAATACTAATCACATCACCTGCGCGTGCCTCAAGTGAAACCCCTTTTAAGACTTCATGATCGCCAAAACTTTTACAAAGGTCTCGAATCACCAGTTTTGCTGAATTTTCCATTGTTTCTCCTAATGATTCGATGGTTTTAAAAACGCCAACCAGCGTTGTTCCAATTTACGAAAGATCCAAATGAGGATAAATGCCAGACAGGCATACAGCACAGCGGCAATGCCAAAGGCATCAAACGTGGCATAAGTGGCAGCATTGACATCCCGTGCAATTTTGAGAATATCAGGCACGGTTGCAGTGAAGGCAATGGTGGTTGCATGCAGCATCAAAATGACTTCATTACCATAAAACGGCAATGCTCGACGTAGCATAGATGGAATAATAATGCGGGTATAGCGTTTCCAAGGCGACATTCCAAAGGCTTTTGCCGCCTCAATTTCGCCGTAGGGAATCGAACGTATCGCCCCTGCAAAAATTTCAGTGGTATAAGCTGCTGTATTGAGTGCAAACGCTAAAATGGTGCAATTAAGTCCTTCTCTAAAAAACTCATCGAGCCGTTCATGGGCATGGACAAATTCGAGGCTATAAATCCCGGTATAAATAATCAGTAGCTGCACATATAAGGGAGTACCACGGAAAATATAAGTAAAAAACCAAACAGGTCCACGTACAAAAGCATGCTCAGAAACTCGAGCAATTGACAAAGGCACAGCCAGAACAAAACCAATCGCAATCGATAAGACCAGTAGCCATGCGGTCATGGCGACCCCAGTCATTTGAAAACCATCGGTCCACAGATAGGACTGCCAGTATTGTTGAATAATTTCAATCATAGTTGTCCCTTTTTCACACCAGCAGAATAACGACGTTCCAGCCACATGAGAATCAAATTCGAAAGGGTGGTGATGGCCAGATAAATGACGGCTGCAACAATACTGAAATAGAACACTTGCATGCTGCTTCGACCTGCATCTTGGGTAATTTTGACGATGTCGGTCAAACCAATTAAGGACACCAAGGCAGTGGCTTTGATGAGGACTTGCCAGTTATTGCCAATCCCCGGTAAGGCAAAACGCATCATTTGTGGAAAGAGGACACGCCTGAAGACTTGAAATGGGGTCATGCCATAGGCATATGCAGCTTCAAGTTGACCTTTGGGGACGGCTTGAAATGCGCCACGGAAGGTTTCCGTAAAATAGGCCCCATAAATAAAGGCTAAAGTAATCACCCCTGCCACAAAGGGATTGATGTCAATTTGCTCCATATGAATCGATTCGGTAATCGAGTTCAATCCAAGTTGCAGGCTATAGAACAACAACAACATGATCACCAGATCAGGAACACTACGAATGAGCGTGGTATAGAGGGTTGCAACATGACGTAAGATTTGAATACGAGAAAGTTTGGCACTTGCCCCAAACAATCCAATAATGATCGAAAGTACCAGTGATAACAAAGCAAGCTGTATGGTCATCCAAGTGCCACTGAGTAATACGGGACCATAGCCAGACAGAAACATACTCAGTTTCTCCGAGTAAAAATATAATATTTTATAAATCAGCAATATATATAGGGTGTCGGTATTTAACCGACACCCTATAAATTAATAAATGCTGAAGGAGAAGTATTTTTTCTCGAGTTTCTTATAGGTGCCGTCGGCAATAATTTCAGCTAACGCTTTATCAATATTCTTTTTCAGATCGACATCTTCTTTACGTAAGCCGATTGCAGCCCCCACACCGAGTGTTTTGGCATCGACCACATTATTACCTGCAAAAGCAAAGCCTTTACCTTTCGCCGATTTTAGGAAACCTGCATCGACCATAATCGCATCTTGTAATGTTGCATCTAGACGTCCCGAAACCATGTCTTGGTAAAGCACATCTTGGTTTGGATAAGGAACTACATTGACACCTTTAGGCGCCCAATAGGCTTTTGCATAGCCTTCTTGAATCGTACCTTGTTGTACACCCACACGTTTGCCTTTTAGGGATGCAGGCGTAGGGAGTAAAGGAGAGCCTTTCTTCGCGACCATGCGGGTAGGCGTGTTGTAAATTTTATTACTAAACGCGATTTGTTTTGCACGATCCGTAGTGACCGTCATTGAAGACAGAATACCGTCGAATTTCTTCGCTTTGAGCGCAGGAATCATCCCATCAAAGGAGTTTTCTACCCACACGCATTTGGCTTTTAATTTGGCACAAATAGCATTGCCCAAGTCGATGTCAAAACCGACCAGCTTATTGTCTGGTGTTTTATATTCAAAAGGTGCATATGCGGATTCTGTGCCAAAACGAATGGTTTTCCATTCTTTTGCTTGGACAGTACTGCTCAGTGCTACGGCTACGAATGTAGTAGAAAGTAGTAATTTTTTTTGCCAGTTTTTCATTTTAAATATAGCCATCCGTAAAAAATCAAATCTAGGAAATAAGACGAAGATAGAATTTACCCTACTGAGTACTTTTGAATAAAAGCAACATCTATACCAGCTTTCTGCTCTTAGGGGATCGATGGATCTTGTCGCCATGAGAGATGAGGAAATAAGGGTATTTTTTCGGTTGGAATAATTTTTATCTGAGAACGTCCTGTTCATATGTTTTTATCATATTAAAAAACAAATTCAATACATAGTTGAAATATACCGGAAGTCTTGTGCGCTATGGCGTACAGGAATGTTGTTTTATTCGCAGCAATTTTATGTTCTGGCTAGCTATTATTGGCGCTGAGTCACCTATAAAAAAACCGAGCGATTAAGCTCGGTTTTTTTGAATCTGTAACTGATTAGATATCAGAAAGGTCGATACCTAAACGTGCAGCAACTTCTTCATAAGCTTCAACCACACCACCTAAACCTTGACGGAAACGGTCTTTGTCGAGTTTTTTCTTGGTTTCTTTGTCCCATAGACGACAACCGTCTGGAGAGAACTCATCACCAAGAACAATACGGTCGTGGAATACGCCAAACTCAAGTTTGAAGTCCACAAGTAGCATGCCACCTTGGTCAAATAAGTTTTTAAGAACTTCGTTCACTTGGTAAGTGAGGACTTTCATTTGCTCAAGTTGCTCAGCAGTTGCCCAACCTAAAGCAATCGCTTGAGACTCATTGACCATTGGGTCACCAAGCGCATCATCTTTGAAGAATAATTCGAAAGTCGGCGGTGTTAATTCCTTGCCTTCTTCTACACCTAAGCGACGGCATAAAGAACCTGCTGCATAATTACGAATTACACATTCAACAGGGATCATGCTGAGTTTTTTCACTAGAACTTCTGTTGGAGAAAGAAGTTTTTCAAAGTGAGTCTCAATGCCAGCCGCAGCCAATTTATCCATGATAAAGGCGTTAAAACGGTTGTTCACCTTACCTTTACGATCTAGTTGTTCGATCTTTTCACCATTGAATGCCGAAGCATCATCACGAAAGACTAAAATCAGGTGGTCTGCACTGTCTGTTTCATAGACAGATTTCGCTTTACCAGTATAGAGCAAGGTTTGTTTTAACATGAGGGAACCTTTTTCAAAAAAAAATGCCTAGTACGACTAGGCTGGCCAATTTTGGTAAATCTGGGTTAACAATTCTGTGGCTTTTTCAGGCGCTGCAAAACTGTTATCGGCATTGAACACAGCGAGGTTGTTGCTGCTACCGACCGCGGTCAGTCTTAACACATAGACCTGTTGATCGATTTTAATGGTTGCTTCATAACCATTTTTGCTTTGACCAACAATTTGATGGTTGAGGCTGCTGAGGGTGGCAAGCGTATATTGCCAAATTGTAGCAGAATTTCCCTCAATTTTGAGCAGTGGATTCTTATTTCCGTCAATAATCAATTGAGGGCGGCTCACAGCTGTATCAACTGTTTCCGTTGATTCTGCATTCGACATGACTTGAGCAGCTTGAGGGCGCGGCATTGCAAAACGGTTTCCGCGTTTGTTTTCAAGTACAGGTGCATTTTCAAGAGCGAGCGCTTCAACCGTTGGAGCTGGATACAACGGCGTTGCAGGTCGAACCATAGAGCCTTCAGGGTACTTAAGAGGTTCTAAGGTTGCTGTTTCTTTATAGTCCAAACTACCGTTATTGACTGCAAGGGAACTACAACCCGCTAAACTGACAACTGAAAGTGCGAGAGTAAGACCTAAACGTAATTGCATATTGATGTGCTCTTTATTTAATGACACCCGCCGTTGTGAGTGCTTCACGGAGCGGTGTGCGATATTGTTCTGCAAGTGGTGTTAATGGTAAACGAATACCCGTTTCGATTAACTCCATTTCATGAAGTGCCCATTTCACAGGAATTGGGTTTGATTCGCAAAATAGAATTTCGTGTAAATTTGCAACTTGGGTATTTAGGTTTTCTGCTTTTTCAGCTTCGCCTGCCAGTGCTGCCGCGCAAACATCGCTCATTTCTTTTGGTGCAACGTTTGCAGTCACAGAAATATTGCCTTTTGCTCCCGACAGAATCAGTTGATAAGCTGTTGCATCATCACCTGAATAGACGGTCATCGCTTTACCAGCAAGGCCTTCGAGCAGTGCTTGACCACGAGGGACATCACCTGTGGCATCTTTGATGCCCACAATTTGAGGAATATCGGCCAAACGAATGACCGTTTCATTCGCCATATCGACACCCGTACGACCAGGTACGTTATACAGAATTTGAGGAAGATCAACAGCTTCAGCAATAGCTTTATAATGCTGATACAGGCCTTCTTGGGTCGGTTTATTATAATAAGGGGTAACCAGAAGAGCAGCATCTGCACCGAGTTCCTTGGCTTCTTTAGTCAACTCGATGGCTTCACGCGTTGAATTCGCGCCAGTCCCCGCAATAATAGGGATGCGTTTGTTCGCGACACGAATGATTTCTTTAATCACTTGTGTATGCTCTTTCATGCTTAGAGTAGACGCTTCACCCGTTGTACCGACAGCAACAATGCTATTTGTGCCTTGTGCGATGTGCCACTCAACGAGCTTCTCTAGACCCTTCCAATCTACGCTGCCATCTTCAAACATAGGGGTGACGATTGCGACAATTGAGCCTTGGATGGTCTGTGCTTGCTGAGTCATTTTAAAAAAATATCCTATTTGTCCATCCAGTTAGGCCAGAAAAACATAAGATTGGATGGGTGCGTATTTTAATTTATAGCATTTTCAAAGCGCTGATGCATTGAATAATGCTTATGCAAATTATGAACGAACACAACATGAAGAACAATATGCTTTAGTCAAAGTGTATAAAAACTTTATCTTTCGCTACAAAAATACAGCTTGTTCAAATGGTAGACAAAGAAAAGCATCTTATTTTGCGTCTGAAAAGGGCGTTTTGCATAACCTATGGCCATGGATTGAAGTATTTAATGAAAGGACATTCTTCATCTCAATCGAGTATTAGAAGCCGATCAAATTGAATATTGGGTTATAAACTTCTATAAACGTCAGGATTTTGCATGATTATACGAGTTCTCTAAGTATGTGTGACATCGTCCTTTTAACGTTATAGATCAATGTCCAGTATTTTGTTCTATATTCTATCTTCGCTTCAATTTGCCACAATACCCATTGCACTCAAGGCTGCGGTCATTTAATTTTGACCCGCGAGGATGAATACTGTTTTATAAATTAAGCTAAACTTGGCCTTCGAGCGCAGAACTAAAAGGACAGAGAAGAATGCAGAAGAATATGGCATTGATTGTGGTGGATGTACAAAATGGTTTTACGCCTGGTGGAAATTTGGCGGTAGCAGGATCAGATCAAATTATTCCTAAAATTAATCAGATTGGCGATTATTTTGACACTATTGTACTCACCCAAGATTGGCATCCTGAAAATCACGTTTCTTTTGCAGACAACCATCCCGATCAACAGGCCTTTCAAACGATTGAATTAGACTACGGCACACAAGTACTCTGGCCACGTCACTGTGTACAAGGCACACAGGATGCTGAACTGCATCCCGATCTTGAACTTGCCAAAGCGCAGTTGATCATTCGTAAAGGATGTCATGCGCATATTGATAGTTATTCTGCTTTTTTAGAAGCCGATCATAAGACCCAGACGGGACTCGCAGGCTATTTAAGAGAGCGTGGGATTGATACGGTATTTATTGTTGGGATTGCAACTGACTTTTGTGTGGCATGGACGGCAATTGATGCCTGTAAACTCGGTTTTCAAACCTATGTGATTGCCGATGCGACCAAAGGCATTGATTTACATGGTTCTTTACAACATGCATGGCAAGACATGCTGGCCCATGGTGTGAAACGTCTGTATTGCAGAGATATTGTGCAACAATATGCCGTGAACTGATGCGTTGAACCAATCGGCTCACCTCAATTACCAGTATAGACATTATAAAAACATGCAGTAGGGAAAGGTCATGGGCACTTTTTTAAAATTTACCGCTTGGATTCAAAAAACCTTTGCTCTGTGGGTGGTGTTATTTGCAGGCATTGCGCTCCTGAGCCCTGAAATTTTTGTCTGGCTGAAAGCTTATATCACGTGGATGTTAGGGCTGATCATGTTTGGTATGGGCATGACCATGACAGTAGATGATTTTAAAGGTGTGATGCAAAGTCCTAAAGCGGTTGCAATTGGGGTGGCAGCTCAGTTTGTGGTGATGCCAAGCGTGGCTTATCTGCTGTGTTTATTGTTTAGCTTGCCGACTGAAATTGCGATCGGGGTGATTTTGGTAGGTTGCTGTCCGGGCGGCACCGCATCCAATGTGATTACTTATATGGCGAAAGGCAATACGGCTTTGTCTGTCGCATGTACCACGGTATCGACCTTATTGGCGCCTGTGTTGACTCCCGCGATTTTCTATCTGCTGGCCAGCCAATGGATTGAAATTAATGCATGGTCGATGCTGAGTTCAATTTTGCAAGTGGTTCTGTTCCCGATTATTTTAGGGCTGGTGGTACGTGCTGTGCTGAAACATAAAGTCGAAAGCTATATTTCGGTGATGCCCTTAATTTCAGTGGTCGCGATTGTGCTGATTGTGGCGGCGATTATTGGCGGCTCAAAAGCACAAATTTTAGAATCAGGCTTATTGATTTTAGCTGTGGTGGCATTACATAACGCGATTGGTTATTTACTTGGCTTTGCAGCAGCACGGATGTTTCACTTGCCACATGCTGACTGTAAAGCGGTTTCGATTGAGGTCGGTATGCAAAACTCAGGACTAGGCGTGGCTTTGGCGGCTGTGCATTTTGCAGCTTCACCAATTACGGCAGTACCCAGCGCGATCTTTAGTTTGTGGCATAACATTTCAGGGCCAATATTAGCCAGCTATTGGGCCGCGAAAGCAGACGCTACAGCCAAGAAAAAAAAGTGAAAAGGAACATATGTCGGTTTGAATACTGTACACTGTTGCAGCTTTAAGCATAAAGTCAGGATGAATTTTCTATTTGGCATGAGGTTGTAACTAAACTGTCATAAAGACTACCTAACATCCCTGCCAAACACTTCATAACAGACTGTTGCAAACAGCATTGAGAGGGTATGGATAATTTTCAGCATTCATCGGCGACGTATTTTAACCGAGAGTTATCGTTATTTGAGTTTCATCAGCGGGTTTTAGCACAAGCATTAGATCCGAGTTTGCCAGTGCTGGAGCGTTTAACTTTTTTAATTATTTTTTCACGTAATTTAGATGAGTTTTTTGAAATTCGTATTGCAGGCTTGATGAAACAACGCGATATGAATGTGATAGCACGAACCCCTGATGCTGTTCCCACTGAAGTGATATTAGAAGACCTGTCCCAATCCATTCATCGTGCCGTCAAAAAACAGTTTGAAGTTTTAAATCATTCGATTTTGCCTGAGTTACAAGCGCAAGGTATTCAGTTCATCCAGTTCCAAGACATTTTAGAAAAACATAAAGCATGGATTGCAGAATATTTTGCCAAAGAAATCCAACCGGTTTTGACCCCAATCAGCTTAGATCCGTCACACCCTTTTCCTCGCCTCGTGAATAAAAGTTTGAATTTCATTGTGAGTTTACAAGGTAAAGATGCTTTTGGACGAAGCATTGAGATGGCGATAGTCCCTGCACCGCGCTCATTACCGCGTTTAATTCAGATGCCGAAAAACGTGGCAGGCAATATCGACACGCAGATTTTTTTAACCGCAATGATTCAGCAGCACATCAGTGATCTGTTTCCAGGGATGAAAGCCACGGGTTGTTATGCTTTTCGTGTGACGCGTAATGCTGATCTGATTTTGTCGGAAGATGTTGATGATTTGGCGGTTGCACTCAAAGATGAGCTGTCTTCACGCCGTTTTGGTCGCGCGGTGCGTTTAGAAATTGAAGATGACTGTCCCGAAGCGGTGATTGATTATCTGCTCAAGGAATTTGATTTAACTGAGCAGGAGCTTTATCGCATTGATGGGCCGATCAATCTTTCACGCCTCAGCACCAGTTGTGACCGGCCTGAATTAAAGCATCCAGTTTTTATTCCAGTCATTCCCAAAGTTTTGCGTAAACAAAAAAGTACCTTTGATACCTTAAAAGCACAGGATGTGTTGTTGCATCATCCTTTTGATTCTTTTCAGCCTGTGATTGGTTTATTAAAAGAAGCAGCAAAAGACCCAAATGTGCTGGCGATTAAACAAACGCTTTACCGGAGTGGGCCCGACTCTGAAATTGTACAAGTCTTGGCAGAAGCAGCACGAAATGGCAAGGAAGTCACAGCCGTGATTGAGTTACGGGCGCGTTTTGATGAAGAGTCGAACATTACCGTGGCGAATATTTTGCAAGAAGCTGGGGCGGTGGTGGTGTATGGCATTGTCGGTTATAAAACCCATGCCAAAATGATTTTGATCGTACGCCGTGAAAATGCCCAGTTGATCCGTTATGCCCATCTGGGCACAGGCAATTATCATGCGGGCAATGCCTGTATGTATACTGATTATGGGTTGATGACCACACAGCCTGATATTTGTGAAGATGTACACCGTATGTTCCAAGAACTGACGGGAATGGGCAAAATGGCCAAGTTGAAGGCGTTGTTACATGCGCCTTTTACTTTACACAGTGAACTGTTAAAACTGATTGAGCAAGAAATTCAGTTTGCACAAGCCGGTCAAAAGGCGCATATCATCATTAAAGTCAATGCTTTAACGGAACCTCAGTTAATTGCCGCACTGTATCGTGCGTCACAAGCAGGGGTACAGGTCGATCTGATTATCCGTTCGATCTGTTGTTTGATTCCACAGGTCCAAGGCATGTCTGAGAATATTCGTGTGCGTTCGATTGTGGGCCGTTTTCTGGAACATACCCGCGTGTATTGTTTTGAGCATGGCGGTGAGAAAAAGCTGTACTGTGCCAGCGCAGACTGGATGGGACGTAATTTATTTTCGCGTGTTGAAACCTGCTTTCCAATATTGGATCGCGTTTTGAAAAAGCAGATTTATAAAGACGGATTAATCAGTTACTTAAATGATTGTTTGAATGCTTGGGAGCTACAAGCCGATGGTCATTGGCTTAAAGTGGCCTGTACCGATCCAGAGCAAAGGTATAGTGCGCAGCAACATTTAATTGCACAGAAGCAACTCAAAATTTAACAGTTGCCATAAAAAAAGCCTGACGTAGGTCAGGCTTTTTTTATGATTGGATGTAATTAAGAGGCTTTAGATTGTTTTGCTTTTAAAATTTCCGTTCTTAAGCTTTGCGCCAACTCTGCAGACTCCGCACCCATGCCATTGACCATAAAGGCATGACGGGTCAAGACATTGGTTGGATTAGGTAAATTCACCAATTGGTAACTTTCAGAAATGTCTTTCAATAATTCGTTGCTTAAATGTACGGCACTTTCTTTGGCCGATAACTGTTGGACCAAACGCTCAGCAGCTTGATTTGCAGACAGCTGCATCGCATCGACTGCAGTTGAAATGCCACAACGCGTTTGTAAAACAAAGCGCTTTTCTTCGCGGTAACGTTTATACAAAACCTCAGAAAGCAGTTGGAACACACTGCTGATCATCATTAAACATGGCACTGCATTGGGTGTGTCTGTCGACATGCTGAGGGTGGCACCATGCTCATTAAAGGATTGAACTGTAGTGATGTCCGAGCTGTTGAGTTTGTAGTGTTTTAAACAGAGCTCTGTGCTTTTATTGAGGAAAATCTGACACAAATTAAAGTATGGAATAGACACGGTTGTATTCACCGAGTCCATCAACTGTTTCGGGTCGTAGAATTGAATATTGAGTGCAACCGAATGATTATCCACGATCACGGGTTTTTGTTCTTTAGGTTTCGCACTGGTTTTGATTTGTTGTTGTGCTTGAGCAATCGCGACCGCAGTATGGTGTTTTTCCTGTTCAAGCGTTTGGGTTAAAACTTGAATTTCATGTTTTAAGCGGGATTCGTTATTGATCCGTGCCAAATATTCGGTACGGCTTGGGCGCGCAATGGCGCGATAAGCTAACCACAGTAAACCATGAATCGCTAAGGACAATAAAATCGCTAACCACTGAGTACGTAAAATCTCACCCATACTTGGTTTAATGAGCGTGATTTCAATGCTACCCACTTTCTTTTCATTTTGCAGCGCATCACGGACAAATACTTCACCATCACGTGTTCGAACTTGTCCACCTGTCGCCAAGACTTGATTGTTGGCATCCAAAATACGAATGGAAGCTACGCTTGGGTTGGTCGCATAGCGATCCACCAAAAGCGCAAGGGAAACCGTGTTGGCAGGCTCCAGCTCTGCAAGACTGTCTGTGACCAATTGAGAGGTCATCAGTTGGCCTTGGTTGGCACGGTTTTCATTCAGTTGATGAGTCGTTGCCAATACCAATAAAAAGGTATGTAAAGCAAAACTTACAATTAATAGGCTAGCAAATAGCCCTTGTCTAGGCGCATTCAACGTAAACTTCCAAAGAAAATATATTCAATTTCGATTATGATTCTAACAATAGTCGTAGCTCAGACCCGAGTCAATTCATGCGAGAAATCATTCTTATTTCATTTTTAGGACCAGACCAACCTAATCAGTTCACTCGATTAATGCAGGTTTTGTCCACTCATTCATTACAAATTTTAGATGTCGGACAAGCAGTTATTCATAACCAATTGACCTTAGGTATTGTTATTTCTTCAGACGACCAAACTGCAACAGCTTTGGCGATGAAGGAAATTCTAATTTTAGCACATGATATTGGTTTAACTGTACGTTTTAAACCAATCACTACAACTGAATATGACCAGTGGGTGAGTGAAGGTGGGCGGACGCGTTATATCGTCACGGCTTTGGCGCCAGAGCTTGAGGCGTCTCACTTACAAGCAGTTACAAATATTGTGTCTAACCAAGGTTTCAACATCGAAACCGTGACCCGTTTGTCAGGTCGTCCAGTCTTAAATGGCGAAGTCGATGGACCGAAACGCGCCTGTGTTCAATTCGGTTTAAGTGGTCAAATGCTGGATGCCGCAGCCATGCGTGCAGCCTGTTTACGTTTGTCACATGAACTGAATGTCGATGTAGCTGTACAAGAAGACAATGCCTACCGTCGTAACCGCCGTTTGGTGTGTTTTGACATGGACTCGACCTTAATCGAGCAAGAAGTGATTGATGAGTTGGCGATTGAAGCGGGTGTCGGCGCACAAGTCGCTGAAATTACGGAACGTGCAATGCAGGGTGAGCTAGATTTTCAACAAAGCTTCCGTGCACGTGTCGCACTACTCAAAGGGATGGACGCCTCTGTCCTACCTAAAATTGCAGAACGTCTGACCGTTACAGAAGGTGCTGAACGCTTAATTTCGACTTTAAAAGCGTTGGGCTACCACACGGCTATTTTGTCGGGTGGTTTCCAGTACTTTGCAGAGTATCTACAAGCCAAACTTGGCATCGATGAAGTTCATGCCAATGTCTTAGACGTTGAAAATGGCGTGGTGACGGGCGAAGTTAAAGGTCACATCGTGGATGGTGCACGTAAGGCATTATTATTACGTGAGTTAGCCGATAAGATGGGCATTTCTCTTGAGCAGGCGATTGCAGTGGGCGATGGTGCAAATGATTTACCGATGCTGTCGATTGCTGGCTTAGGTGTAGCTTTCCGTGCGAAACCGCTGGTGAGACAAAACGCCAATCAAGCCATTTCAAGTGTCGGCTTAGATGGGGTGTTGTATTTATTGGGTGTGCACGATAAAGACCTAAATCGTGCTTAAAGCATCTCGGTGTTATCAAAAACGCAGCCTTTGAGCTGCGTTTTTTTGTTGCAAATTTAAGCGAAAAACGATGAGCGGTTAGTGAAAAATGTCGATAAAAACAACGATCAACAGAATTGGAAAAAATATTTTTAAGCGCTGAAAATACGGGTTTTATTTTGTAATGACACGCCAAGACTGAGCGCGTCTTTGTTTTGGAAAAGTTCAAATCTAAAAAAATGTAATGACAATATAATATGGCGACAAGGTATGTCGCATTCTAAAAATACAAGCCTTTTTTTCTTTTCAAAACTGCTCATAATGCATGCATAGAGTTTGAAAGCTACACAATCCATTAATTTTAAACGGTATCGGGGATGAGTTCAGCACAGTGTATCAGTCGCCTGAATTTATCTTAGACGGAGGTTTTTATGGTAACAGCGAATTTAGCAACCATCGTTGGCTTAAGTTTAGTCGCCGCTGCGTTAATTGCTGTTTTCTTTTCGCCTTATCGTCGCTGGTTGAGTTTTATGGTGGCGGGTATGGTGTTTTGGGGAATCTTGGAAGTCATTCGCCTAGGTGTGCAAGCAGTGTTTGAAATGCCGATCACTTATAGCTACTTAACTGCTTTAACTTCAGCGATGCTTATTGTGACGATGTTGCTTCTACGTGAAGACCGTCGCGCAGAACGTGCACTGGCGCAGCGCCGTTGTATTGAACATACACCTGTATATGAAGATGACCAACAGCAGTGTTCTAGCCGCTAAGTCATAACCTCATACCGTAAAAGAAGATGCCTAGAGCATCTTTTTTACGTTCTTACATGATTGTTATACAAAGCCTAGCGGTAAAAATGGCAACTTGTGGTAGCATTGAAAACAGTCAATTTATCAACAATTACAATAGGCTTTCATGTCATGAAACTATCTTCAATTCCTGTGGTTAAACTTCCATTGGTTGATGTCAGCACGGATCCGCTGGATTTAATGGTTACTGGTTTGGCACTTCGTATGAAACAGCTGGCGCGTACCAGTCCAAAATTTATTGAATTAGTTCATGAACGTCAGTTCCGTATTCAAATTGGTACGGATCTGGGTATGGCACGCCAAATTATTGTGAACAATGGTCAGATTGATACCGTTTCAGGTGATGCTGAAAAAGCCGATTTTATTTTACAGTTTGCGGACAGTGAGCAGGGTGTGAAAACTTTAATCAAAGGTGACCCAACCGCATTTATGACGGGCATGCAAAACGGCAGCATTAAAATGGAAGGTGATTTTGGTCTCTTAGTTTGGTTTAACCAAGTTGCAAAATTGGTTCCACCCAAGCTACCAAAGCCTGTGAAAGCAAAAATTAAAGCCGCTCGCGCGTTTTTGAAAGAAAAAACCGGTAAGTAAAAAGATTTTTTAAACATCTCGATTCCGTCTCCTTTATAAAAGGCAGATTGAGCGCAATGAAATCGAAAAAGCCCTCTATCGAGGGCTTTTTTATGCATGGTGTTTTTATTCGATTTCTAAATTGAAAGTTACGGGCCCATCATTGACCAAATGTACTTTCATATCAGCAGCAAAAATACCGGTTTGCACATGCTCAAACTGAGTCTTGGTATATTCAACCAGTTGTTCGTATAAGGCCTCGGCATCATTCGGTGGCATGGCTGGTCCAAAGTCAGGACGTAAACCTTTTTGGGTGTGCGCCATCAAGGTGAATTGAGAAACCAGAAGAATTCCACCACCAGCTTGGCTGACATTCCAGCCCATTTTGCCTTGTTCGTCGTCAAAAAAACGATACTTTAAAATTTTATCGATCAGTTTTTTGCCTTTGTCTAAAGTGTCTTCTTTCCCAAGACCTAAGAAAACCAAGATACCGTGTTGAATTTCGCCTGTGGTTTCACCATCGACCACCACTTTGGCTTCGAGAACGCGTTGTAATAAGGCCCGCATGACTGATTTTATCTACCATTTGATTGTGCAGACTGAAATTGTAGCAAACCAAGTGCAGCACAGGAGAGATATCGATTGAAAAAACAAGGCCGTTGCGTTGATATCCATAGCAATGTTTAAGTAAAAGAACATAGGCCAAGAGCGATACAATAAAGACATCAACACTTGGATTCTGAATCAAGAGAAACAAGAAATGTCCCGAGTAATTGGTCGAATAGCAAGACCGAATTACCAAAACATGGCTATGCAGCTTAAAAAAATGTGCTTTAATGCAATAAGTTGCTAAAAACCGAAAATGATATGTCTGCCATCATCCAATCCTTATTAGATACTGATCTGTACAAATTTACGATGCTACAGGTGGTCCTGCATAAGTTTCCCCAAGCGCATAGTGTGTACCAGTTCCGTTGTCGCAATTTGGATGACACCGTCTATCCTTTGGTCGACATTCTCGATGATTTAAACCACCAATTAGATTTGCTCTGCCAATTACGTTTTCAAGACGATGAACTGCAATACCTGCGCGGTTTGCGCTTTATCAAAAGTGATTTTGTCGATTATTTAGAGTTGTTTCAGCTCAAACGCCGCTTTATTGTGGCCAGTATTGATCATCAAGGCCGTTTAGACATTCGAATTGAAGGGCCGATGGTTCAAGCCATGATGTTTGAAATCTTTGTGCTTGCCATCGTCAATGAGCTGTATTTCCGCCGTATTCGAAGCGAAGAGGTGATGGCTGAGGGCGAACGTCGCTTACAGGCCAAAGTGGCTTTATTAAAACACTATGAAACATCGCAAACGTCAAATGATCCCCCATTTTTAGTTTCTGATTTTGGTACGCGGCGACGTTATAGTTTGGCGTGGCAAAAACATGTGATTGAGGTGTTTAATCAAGCTGCACCACATATTTTCCGTGGTACCAGTAATGTCTTAATTGCGAAGCAATTGGGCCTAACCCCGATTGGCACCATGGCACATGAATTCCTACAAGCATTCCAAGCGTTGGATGTACGTTTACGTAATTTCCAAAAATCAGCACTGGAAACCTGGGTACAAGAGTACCGTGGTGATTTAGGTATTGCCTTGACGGATGTGGTGGGGATGGATGCATTCCTGCGTGATTTTGATTTGTATTTTGCCAAGCTGTTCGATGGTTTGCGTCATGACAGTGGCGACCCGTATGAGTGGGGCGATAAAGCCTATGCTCACTATAAAAAGCTGAAAATTGACAGTAAAACCAAAATGCTGACCTTTAGTGATGGACTGAATTTAGAGAAAGCGTGGGATCTGCACAATTATTTCAAAGACCGTTTCCAAGTCAGCTTCGGGATTGGCACCAATTTGACCAATGATATGGGACAAACTCCTTTAAATATTGTGCTTAAACTGGTCGAGTGTAATGGCCAGTCGGTTGCGAAAATCTCAGACAGTCCGGGTAAAACGATGACGGATAACGACACCTTTTTAGCGTATTTACGTCAGGTTTTTGAGATTGCTGAAGCAGAAGCCAATTAATCCAAAATATATACCATGCCAGAATCTGTTCTGGCATTGTTGTATTAAAAAATTGATGAATAGTGATATCTATAATTCTGCTAAAAGAATGCAAAAAATCAGAATAATTGTAAAAATGAGTTGTGCTAAGATCAAAGCATAATCTGAAAACATACGAAATAATATGACACATTCTGCCTTTGATTTTGGCTTGTTGATAGACGCAGAGCAGTTGGTTCCGCATTTAGGGAATGACAAATTACGCATCGTCGATTTAAGTCGAGCTTCAGTCTATGACCAATTGCATATTCCACATGCTTTACATTTAAAGCCAAAATTTTTGGTGCGCCAAGATGAACAAGCCACCGGTCTACTTCCTGATGTGGAAGGTTTACAAGAGCTGATTCGTTATTTGAATATTTCACCTGAGCATCATGTGGTGGTTTACGATGATGAAGGTGGCGCATGGGCAGGGCGTTTGATTTGGAATTTACACTGCTTAGGTTTTGAAAATACCAGCTTGCTGAATGGTGGAATTCATGCATGGCTTGCAGCAGGACTTCCAACCACTTCCGAAGTGGAGCAGTTTGAACCTGTCAGTGCTTTAGTACAGGTCGATCAAGCCAAAATACAGCAGTATCGAATTGAATATGCTGAGTTATTAGAGAAAGTTCAAAGCAGCCAAGTCCAACTCTGGGACTGCCGCACAGAAGACGAATATACCGGCCTGCGCCTTGCAGCGCGACGCGGCGGTCACATTCCAAATGCACTACATTTTGAATGGAGTACTGCCCTTAACCGTGAAAATCATTTAAGATTGCACCCTTTAGAACGCACGCAGCAACGCTTAGAACAATTGGGTTTTAACTTAAATGAACCTGTGGTGGTGTACTGTCAGTCACATCACCGTTCAGGACTGGCTTATATTTTAGGTCGTTTATTGGGTTGGAATATTCAGGCGTATGACGGTGCGTGGAGTGAATGGGGCAACCGCCTCGACAGTCCTATCATTACCGGAGAGATGCCGTCTTGAGCCTCACATCACGCTTAAAAAAACAAATTTTCATTCAAGCTCAACGTGTTGTACCCCAACATCAGTTATCACGTGTCGTGGGCAGAGTCGCAGCCAGCGAAAATCCGATTGTGAAAAATGCGGTCATCACCGCGTTTAAAGCGCAGTACGGCATTGATATGTCGATTGCTGAGCAGAGCAATGCACTGAAGTTTAAGTCCTTTAATGAATTCTTTACCCGTGCATTAAAAGAGGGTGTACGTGATATTGATACCGATGTGACCAGTATTGTATCGCCTGCGGATGGTGCGATTTCACAGTTGGGTCCAATTGTGGAAGGGGATATTTTCCAAGCCAAAGGACAAAAATTCACCGTTGATAATTTAATTGCAGATCCGCAATTGGCTGAACCGTTTAAAAATGGTCAGTTTGCAACGGTGTATTTATCGCCTAAAGATTATCACCGTGTGCATATGCCATTTGCAGGCACATTGACGGAAACCTTATATGTGCCGGGTGAATTGTTCTCGGTCAATCAAACCACTGCTGAAAACATTCCAGGCCTGTTTGCCCGCAATGAACGTATGGTTTGTTTATTTGATACGGAAATCGGCCGTATGGCCGTGGTTCTCGTTGGCGCCATGATTGTGGCGGGGATTGAAACTGTTGCGACAGGAAAAGTGAAGCCTACTGGCCGTTTAGAGCTAAATCAGCATGACTTGTTCTTGGACAAAGGTGCTGAACTCGGTCGTTTCTACCTAGGCTCAACCGCTGTGGTACTGTTTGAAAAAGACAAAATGACGTGGGATGCAGCCTTTAAAGCCAACTCGACTGTGGTGATGGGTGAAGCGATGGGACATACAGTTTAATCGTGTCAGCTCTAGGTCACCGTCCTTGTTAAACGGACGGTGAGAGACAAAAAAAGCACCGATATCGGTGCTTTTTTCATGCTTTTGAAGAAAGAGGTTTATTCAGGATTATAGGTGCGTTCTTTGGGGAAAATCACTTTAAAAATAGAGCCTTGATTTTCTTTGGATTCAATTTCTAAATGAGCTTGGTGTTGCATTAACACATGTTTCACAATTGCTAACCCTAAGCCTGTGCCACCCGTTTGTCGACTGCGCGCGCTGTCAACACGGTAGAAGCGTTCGGTTAAACGGGGCAAGTGCTTAGGATCAATACCGATACCAGTATCTTCCACGGTAAAATAAGCCTGTTCACCATTGTCATGCCAACCCATGGTCACCGTTCCGCCTTTCGGCGTGTATTTGATGGCATTGGTAATCAGGTTACTAAAAGCACTGGCTAATTCCATATCTGAACCGATTAAGTCGCAGTGACTGTCAATGTCGAGATTGAGCGTATGCCCATAATCAATATTATAGGCATGTGCATCGTCATAAAGTTGGTTCATTAAGCTAGGCATGTCAATGATTTGATTTTTAGCAATTTGCTTGTCATTTTCTAGGCGTGACAGTAAGAGCAAATCATTCACCAAGGCATTCATGCGTTTGGCCTGTGCTTGCATTTGGTCAAAGGCCCGCTTCCAACGTGGGTTGAGGTCTTCTTGGTCTGTAAAGGTTTCAATATAACCACTGAGTACCGTCAGTGGTGTACGTAGTTCATGTGAAATATTATCAACAAAGTCTTTACGCATTTGTTCGAGATTATGCATACGGGTCACGTCATAGGCGACCAGTAAGCGACTTTCTCCACCAAATCGGGTCATTTTGACTTGAACATAATGTTCATCAAAACTGGATGACTTCATTTTTAAGCCATCTGGTGCCGCATCAATATTATTGTAATAATCCACAAAACTCGGTTGGCGTAATAAAGTCAAAATATTACGGCCACGGTCATTTTGTTCGATGCCTAATAACCGTTCTGCGGCAGGGTTCCACCATTCAATTTGTTGCATGTCATCGATCAGCACCACGGCTTCTTGCAAAGCGACCAATGATGACTGCGCCCGATCAATCAACCCGACCATTTCCGCTTGTACAATCCGTTCTTGGCGCTGTGCCCGATAGACATTGAACAATAATGCTCCCCAAATGCCCCCAAGGTTGGGTGGAACTTCGTAGGGACGATTGGAAATCCAGTCATTGACCAAATACAAAGAGCGCATTTGCAGAATGAAAAAAACGGCAAAAGCAAAGGAGATACACGTCCAAAAATAACCGACGCCAAAGCCAATCAAGCTTGCAATCAGCAAGAAAAAGGCAAGGAGACGTAAGTCCTGTTTGGCAAAGCCCCATAAACTGCTGTATCGCGTTTTTTTATGCTCGCGTGCAAGTTCAGGGACCGGGTAGGGTTCATACATAAAACAAAATTAACCTAGGGCGATATCCGCACGTGTAGAGAATCGATAGCCTGTACCCCGAACTGTTTGCACAAAGCGATCTGCAGCATAAGGCTCAAGCACTTTACGTAAGCGGCGAATATGCACGTCGATGGTACGGTCTTCAATATACACGTTTCCGCCCCAGACTTGGTCAAGAAGTTGTGCACGGGTATAGGCACGCTCAGGATGAGTCATGAAGAAGGCTAGTAAACGATACTCGGTTGGCCCCATGTCGAGGAAATTATTGCCAAAGCTGACCCGTTGGCTGACAGGGTCTAAGATTAAGCCATTGGCATCAATCGATTTTTCACCACTGAGCGCGTTAGCGCGGCGTAAAACCGCTTTAATCCTTGAAACCAATTCACGGGTCGAAAACGGTTTAGTCATGTAGTCATCTGCACCAGCGTCCAGACCTTGTACTTTATGGTCTTCTTCACCACGTGCCGTGAGCATAATCACTGGAATTTCAGAGAGATTTTCATCGCGCTTGAGGCGACGACATAAGTCTACACCACTGACGCCACCAGGCATCATCCAGTCGAGCAAGATCAAAGCAGGACGCTGATCCACAATCATTTGGTGGGCTTGTTTTGCATCTTCGGCTTGTAAGCATTGAAAGCCTGCCATATCCAACGAGGTGTGAATCATTTCTCGAATGGGAAGTTCATCATCGACGATTAAAATGTAGTCATCTTTCACAACGCAATATCCTATTGTAGGTAACGGCAGGCCGTTTTAATTTTATGACAGGCTTATTACAAAGATTAATTATGACAGTATCATTGCAAAAAACAGACGATTGATGAAATTTGCAAAAAAATGTGACAAAAAATCGTCATATTGGGATTCAAAATTAATGGAAGTTTAATCTAAATTGCATTCGAAAATGCCGATCTCATCCAAGTGAAAAGTCTTAGACATCCAATTTTGCCCGTGTATTCGGGTCTGAAAAGGTTTCTAGGAGTGAAATAAATACAATACGACTGGAGGTTAAAACTTCTTCAAAGGATTGTTTAAACCCACTGACCACCCAACGGATCGCAATTTGTGTAACATAGCCATTGAGGCCTGTGGCGACCAGCGAAATTTCTCGTTCGGACCGGTTAATTTGCGGCATCATTAGCATGACAAAGGCTTGAATCATTCGGTCAAAACGGGTCATGGTTTCATGAATGGTGGCTTGGTTATGTAATTCTTGGACCAACATCGCATCGATATAAATAATACGCGCCATGCGGGGATTGTCTTTTAAGGTAGTGAGCAGGGCACGCAGTCCTGCATCAATCATTTTGTATGGATCTGAAGAGGCTTGCATGATGGCTTGCATGACATTGTGCTGTAACTCATCGATCAGCTTTAAAAAAATGGTTTGAAACAGCTGCTCACTTTTTTTAAACGACTCATAAAAATAACGTTCAGTAAGTTTGGCTTCATTACAAATATCTTTCACCGTCACGGCAAAAAAGCCGTGAGTACCGTAGGCTTCAATTCCTGCTTCAATGAGTTTTTCACGACGCAGCTGTTTACGTTCAGAAAGCGATAAGCCCTTGAATTGTCTTTCTTTGGTTTTATTATTATCGCTGTTTTTTTGTACTGGTTCAGATGCCGTCATTAGATTTCATCGCCCTATTTGAAAGCCAAGGTTTTGCATAGTTTAGCAATAAACCACGACTCTACCTATGCGTAGGCTTTAATCTCTAGCTGGTTTTCATAGACTTGACACTTTTGGCTATTAAATTTATGACAATTGATATTGTCAATTATAAAAAAAGCATCTACAGTCGATGTACAAAGATAAAGGACAACCACAATCTCATGAAGAATTTTAAAAATAAAGTTGCGGCAATTACAGGTGCAGGATCGGGTATTGGCCAACAATTGGCACTTTTATTGGCCAAGGCGGGCTGTCATGTATCATTGAGTGATGTCAATGAACAAGGGTTGGCGAAAACAGTTGAACTGCTACAAGGCAGCAATGTACGTGTCACCACGAAAAAATTAGACGTCTCAGACCGTTTATCGATGCAAGCGTGGGCTGAAGAAACCGTACAAAATCATGGTTCTGTGAATATGATTTTTAATAATGCCGGCGTTGCTTTGGGTTCAACCGTAGAAGGTGCATCCTATGAAGAGCTGGAATGGATCGTGGGGATTAATTTCTGGGGTGTGGTCTATGGCACCAAAGAGTTTTTGCCTTATATTAAAAAAACAGGCGATGGGCATATCATCAATATTTCCAGCTTATTTGGCCTCACGGCTCAACCGACCCAGTCTGCTTACAATGCCACTAAATTTGCGGTACGTGGCTTTACCGAGTCATTACGCCAAGAGTTAGATATGGAAAACTGTGGCGTGAGCGCGTTGTGCGTGCATCCGGGTGGGATTCGAACCAATATTGCCAATGCTGCCAAAGTGAATGACAGCTTGCGTAGCATCGGGATGAACCCTGAGAAATCTGCGCAGACCTTTAATAAATTATTACGCTGTCCACCCGAAGAAGCAGCGCGTCAAATTTTAGAGGCGGTACAAAAAGACAAGCGTCGTTTGTTGATTGGCAATGATGCGAAAACGCTAGATTTGATTCAGCGTATCTTACCGACGGGCTACCAAAAAGTGACTGCTTTTGCGACCAAATTAAGCCAAAGAAAGTCTTAAAGTCATGATGTAAAAAACCCACCAAGGTGGGTTTTTTTATGCTTTATTTTAAAGAGTGTTATGGTCAAAAACGTGTTCTATCAAATATCCGTTTAGCTTTAAATGAGCGTTTCAATGGTCTTTTTCTTCCAAACAAATTGATAATAAAGCCCTTGCATGATGCATAAGCTGACAAAGGCCAGCGCATAAGCATACCAAATCCCTTGCAGTCCCCACCATTCACTAAATAAGTAGGCACAGGGCACTTCAATCGCAATAATCGCAACGATATTGATCACCATGGGCATGGTGACCGTACCGCTGGCCCGCATAATAGAGGCAAAAATGGCACTGGCACCAAAGAATAAAATGGACCACAGCACAATAAATAACAGCTGTTGCCCTAGCTCGACCACCGCATAGTCCGTGATAAAGAGTGCCATGAGGTATTTGGAGAAAAGATAAGCCAAGACCACCAAGGAGCCCGTAATGATGATATTCATGCCGAGTGCCGTACGCGTGACTTTGGCCAATAACTCGGATTTGCCTGCGCCAATGGCTTGTGCACCAAAAATCGATGCAGCAATGGCAATCGATAGAGCAGGGAATTGAATATAATTCAGAACCTGATTGACCGCGCCATAAGCTGCGGTCGCATCGGCCCCATGGCGGTTGACTAGACCCACAATCACAAGACCTGCAACCGAGGTGGTGATCATTTGAATGCCCGTTGGAACCCCTAAGCGCAGAATAATTTTACTCAGTTGACGGTCAAAGCGAATATGACGTAGCAGTTGTGCATCGAGTCGGAGTGGGTGCTGTTTATAGTTCAAATAGAAATACAAAAAGGTCAGCACGGAAACAAAGCCTAAAATGGTCGCAATAGCAGGCGCAACAATCCCCAGTTTAGGAAAGCCAAAATAACCCGCAATCAGAACTGGCGTGACACAAAGCCCAATCAAGATGGTCATGCCAGAAGCAATTAGAGGTGTCGTACTGTCTCCGACACCGCGTAAAATTGAGGTATAAATAATATATACAAACAGTAGGGGACTACCTGCCAACATCCATTGCACATAAGGTAACGAGAGATGCATGACGTCTTCATCGATACCCAAAGCCGATAAAATTGGTCGCGCAAAAACTACCCCTAAAAATGCAATAAAGCTGCCACCAATGAGAGTTATAAAAATAGTGGAGCCGACCACCGCACGGACTTTTTCAATATTCTGTGCGCCCCATGCTTGACCAACCAAGACGGTAGAACCCGCAGATAGTCCAATTACGAAGGCCATTAAGCAAAATAGGATGGGGAAGAACACCGCAACCGCTGCAATCGCCTGTACACCCATCATCTGTCCGACAAAGATGGTATTAATTGTACCCGACAGATTTTGCAGAATATTGGTGGCAATCAAAGGCATCAGGAAAATAAAAAAGGCTTTCCATAGCTTTTGCTGTTGCACCAATGGGGTGTGTGCTGACATAAGTCATCCTGAGGTTATTTTTATTACATTTCTAAGGCTTACCCTAGCATAGTTCAGTGTTGAAAAGCCGATGTATTTCAGTAAGCGAAGCCTGTTCTTGTGCATAAGCAAAGCTGAAAAAAATTTATACGCTTTGCAAAATTTCAACTGCCTGAGCCAAGGTTTGATCGGTCTTGGCAAAGCAAAAACGAATCATGCGCAAAGCCTCTGGGGCCTGCTGATAAAACACGGAAACAGGAATGCCAACAATGCCATGCTGCTCTGCCAGAAAGCGGCAAAATTCAACATCATTTAAATCGGGACGAATGTGGCTGTAGTCGACATTTTGAAAGTAAGTGCCTTGCGAAGGCAACCATTGAAAGCGTGAACCAGTTAAACCCTCAATAAAACGATCGCGTTTTGCTTGATAAAAGCCCGCTAAGTTTTGAATATGCTCAGGATGTTGCTGCATATAATTGGCCAAAGCCAGTTGTACAGGGGTCACTCCGCAGAAGTTGGCAAACTGATAGACCTGACGGAACAGTTGCATCAGCGCAGGTGTAGCGACGCAATAGCCGGTTTTCCAACCCGTCACATGAAAGGTTTTACCAAAGGAACCCACCACTACACTACGCTCACGCAGTTCAGGAAAAGACAGCGCGGAATAGTGACGTTGGCCATCAAATACCAGATGTTCATAGACTTCATCGGACAGGACTAAAATATTGCTGTCGCGAATCAGTTCAATCAGGGTGAGCCAATCTTGCTTGCTCCAAATGGCACCACTTGGGTTATGTGGCGTGTTGATAATGATCAGTTTGGTTTTGGCCGTGATGGCTGATTTGACCTGCTCCCAATCGACCGAAAAATGAGGGGGCTGGAGCGCAATATGAATGGCTTTGCCCCCAACCAAAGCCACACTTGGCGCATAGCTGTCATAACTGGGGTCGAAAATGATAACTTCATCATCCGCATGGACTACGGCTTGAATGGTGGCATAAAGGCCAATCGTTGCACCTGGGGTGATGGTAATTTCAGTCATCGGGTCGAGCTGAATCTGATCGCGCTGCGCAAATTGCTGCGCCAGTTGCTCGCGTAATAACCAGACCCCATCGCCTGGAGCATACTGATTGAAACCACTTTGAGTGGCCTGTGCTAAAGCATCCAGCAGTTCAGCAGGAGCTTCGAAGTCTGGAAAACCTTGGGATAGATTTAGGGCATTTAAGCGCTGTGCCATGGCAGTCATGGTGCTGAAAATAGTGACGCCTTGTGCAGGCAGTTTAGATGAAGGCAACTGAATCATGAATGCTTAAAAGTGTCTAAATATCAGCCCAAAATAGCATATTCATCCCCTTTTACTTATGCAAATTTTGCATGTAGGACAGGGGTAAAGCATGCATTTTTATGGATTGCTTTTATAAGAGCTGTTCAACTGCCGCGCGAATAATCCCCAGTGCTAAGCCAATAAATGCACCGACTACCACACCATTGACCCGAATCATATGCAAGTCGCCACCGACTTCATTTTCGATCTTGTCAATCATTACACTGGAGTCCCATTCGTGAATACGTTCACTGATAAAACGAATGACTTTTTCGCTGTATTGGTCACTGAGATTGACCGCAATGCCGCTGAGGCGTTGATTAAGCAAGTCTCTGACGGCTTGATTGGAGATGATGTTTTCCCCGATTTGTTGAATGGATACACGGATGTTGTGAGCAATGCCAGAGTCTGGTTTTTGTAAGTCTTGCTTAATGGCATCACATAAAATGACCACTGCACCGCTAATAAAATTCAGGACTTGTGGGCTATCTAGCAGGGCATCTTTGGTTTGGTTTAAACGCTGGCTGGCTTTACTGTCTGTGTCTGCCAGTTCGAGCATGAGCGCGTGCCCTATCGCTTCAATCTTTTGACGCCACGGATGCTCAGGATCGGCCAACATCGACTCGACTCGTTGAATGAGAGAGTCGATGGTTCTTTGCTGCACATCGATGCCAATCCAACTGGCCCCTTTGGCCAGTTTCCAGACCCCGAGTTCTTTGAACAAGGTTCGGGTTAACTCACGACTTTGTTCAGGGTGTTGGGTCATCCAGTCATGCGCCAAGTCGAGTCCGCGTTGTAATACATCTTGATGGAAATCATTTTCTAGCACTGCACGCAGCATTTCACTGGCCAAATGATTGACTTGAGTATTGCGCACCCACTGCACACTGTTACTTTGGATAAAGCGTCCGATTTGTTCTTGGCCCACAAACTCAAAGACTTTAGGCACCGTTTGTTGAATAACTTGAGTGACTTGCAGATTGTTTTGTGGGTTGGCGAGCCATTGGCCAACCGCCAAAGACAGGTCGGTACTTTGCAGGCTTTTTTCCACCACTTGTGGAGAAAGAAAATTCTCTTGTACAAAGCGGCCCATAGACTCTGCAATACGGTCTTTGTTACGGGGAATAATTTCGGTGTGATCGCGTAAAAACTTTGGAATTGGCATTTTCCCAAAGGGATTACGGAACAGCACAGTAATGGCATACCAGTCAGCCAAGCCGCCGACCACACCTGCTTCGGCGGATAACATTAAAATATGAATGACCCAGACTTTGTCTGTGGGGACAAACTTGGCAACGACCATCAGCAGCAGCCATGTCACCACTGCCGTGATTAGGGCAATGGTGGCAAAACGTTTGCTGCGTTTCAGACTCGATGGGACGGCTTGAGGCTCATTCATAGGCAGGCTCTATGCTTTATTTGCTGGTCGACGCTGGACTGCTGGGTTCAGGCGGTGGGAGCACTTCACCAGTTGGACTCAAACCATATTTTCCACCCAGCGATTTTAAAATCAGCGTGGCATCAAAGGCATCGCTTGGTGCCGATTTTTGGTCTTTAAAGCATTGAATGCTGTATGACACTTGTACGGGGTCAATGTCGACTACACGTGGTACATCGTAGAACGGATCAGGCCAAAAGGCTGGATGGCGAGAATAATAACCATATGGGTAGTAAGGCATTGGGTTTGAATACACCACGGCTTGCCTTGGTGGTTGGTTTTGGTTGCTCGGGTCATTCAGTACTTTAAAGAAGTGATAACCATTTTGCACCGTAGTTTGCGCGGCTTTGACCAGGGTAATTTCTTCAGCTGTGCCATAGCTCATATTTGGACGCGCTTGGAAGCTGATGCGATAAGTCGAAGTGTTTAAAGGCGTATTACTAAACCGACCTAACTGGTCGAAGGTTAAGGGCTTTGAGGGGGTAGAGGCACAGCCTACTAAACTCAGACCCGTCGCCAGTGCACAGGCGATTAAAATTTTCTTCATGAGATAGACTCCTTAGCACAGAGGGAGAAGCCGAACAGTTAAAAATGGCTGTTGGGCTGAGTCAAAAAATCCAGTTCTTCTTGGCTTGAGTTGCGGCCAAGGACTTGGTTCCGGTGCGGATAGCGTCCAAAACGATCGATAATCACTTTGTGACGCTGTTCAAAATCGAGGTTAATCGGATTGCCTAAGTCTTCGAACAATTTTAAAGCATATTGATGAATAAGTTTCGATTCACTATGCATAAAGGGCATATATAAAAAACTACGTTGTATGGGTGGCAGTGCTGCATCCAGTTTTAGCGTGATGGCTTCTTGCGCCAAAGCTAAGGCCAAGGCATCTTGAGCAAAGGCCAAAGGACTGTTCCGATACAGGTTTCTCGACAGTTGGTCGAGCACAATAATTTCAGCCAAACGCCCTTCAGCACTACTGCGCCAAGACCATAGCTCAGCATACGCCGCTTGTTGATGAATTGTCTTAAATTTTTCTTCGATGAGTTTATCGAACGCATCATTTTGGCTAAACCACCAGCTTTGGTTTTTGGGATCGAACCAAAAATCTAAAATTTCTTGATAATTCATAAAGTTTACAATTCTTTAGCATTTATTCTTCAATACAATCACACTTTTGACATGTCTAATAGCGTAACTTTGTGATAAATATTTTCCGAAAAAATAGAACAGATGGTTTACTTGAAAATAGGACTGGGTGTAATGTGCCGAATTAAAATCACGTTATACTGATATAAACTGATGATTTTATTTTATTCGTCGTTGTATTGTTTCTTCCAAAAAGTGAGATTGTAATGGGTCAACCCGCATCTAAATCTACAGCTGTGTTACCGACTTGGGTCAATTCATCACTTTTGCAAGGGATGTTACGCGGGATTGAGCGTGAAAGTCTGCGTATGCAAAGTGATGGTTTTTTATCACAAGCCGATCATCCGCAAGCTTTGGGTTCTGCGCTGACTCATCCGCATATCACGACGGATTATTCGGAAGCTTTATTAGAATTTATTACACCGCCCCAGCCTAGCATTACTGAGGCGTTGCATTATTTAAAAGACATTCATAGTGTGGCGCATCGTCATTTGGAACATGGTGAAAAGCTCTGGCCGCTGTCGATGCCATGTATGTTGGATGACAATGACGATAAAATTCGCTTAGCCCAATATGGCAGCTCAAATATCGGGAAGTTCAAGACCTTGTACCGTCATGGTTTAGGGGTACGTTATGGTCGCCGTATGCAAACCATTTCAGGTTTACACTATAACTTGTCTTTTCCTGATCAGCTGTTTGAACAATTACAACAACATGAAACAGATGAGGCACTAAAAGCCTTATCTGCACAAGACTATCGTAGTCACCGCTATTTTGGTTTGATCCGCAACTTTATTCGCCTTACGCCGTTGGTCATGTTTTTGGTCGGGGCAAGTCCATCGGTCTGCCAGTGTTTTATGACAGGGCGTGAACATCATCTGTTGCCATTGCTGCGCGGGACCTTGTATTTACCGTATGCAACTGCTTTGCGCATGGGACGTTTTGGTTATCAAAACTCAGCACAAAAGCAGCTCGGTATTCATTACAACAATATCGATGGTTATCTCGAAGGCCTACAAAAGGCAGTCAAAACCGCTTATGCGCCATTTAGTCGCTTAGGCCTCAATGATGCGCAGGGCGAACCGATTCAAATTAATGATCATGTCCTGCAAATTGAAAATGAGTACTACAGTTTGGTACGGCCAAAGCAAGTACCGCAAGCAGGTGAAACGCCATCACAAGCGCTGAGCAATCGTGGTGTCGGTTATGTGGAACTACGTGCGGTGGATGTGAATCCGTATAGCCCAATTGGGATCAATGAAGATACCGCAGGTTTCTTAGAAGTGCTGGCGCTGTATTGCTTACTGCTGGATAGCCCAGATTTATTACCTGCAGAGCAAGATCAAATCGAGAAAAACCAAGCGGAAGTGGTCAATCGTGGTCGTGCACCGAATGCTGCAATTACTGTGGGTGAGCAATCGTTCCCAATTGAAGCATGGAGTCAGTCTCATTTAGAGGCGATGCAAGAACTGGTTGTGTTGTTAGATCAGTGCTATGGCACCACACTCTATAGCAAAGCGATGACAGTCATGCAACAGAGAGTCGCTGAAGTTGATGATACTTTGTCGGCGCAGATGATCGAAGATACTCTGGAAGCGGGTGGGACATGGGGCTTTGGTAGCCAAATGGCCGCACAACATGCATCGAGTTATGAGCGTCATCAGTTGAGTGCAGAGACATGGGCTTATTTTGACGATTTAGCCACGCAATCACTGCAACAACAACAGCAATTAGAGCAAGACAGTCAACTGAGTTTTGAACAGTACCTTGCACAATTTAGATAAAAAATTAAGAGGATTGACCATGCAATGGAGTTATCGCTTCGTGAGTGGTGTTTTGGTTTTAGCCAGTATCATCGGGATGGCCTTTGCCTTGTATTTAGAGCATGGCCCGCTACAGTTAAACCCATGTCCACTCTGTGTGTTCCAACGTGTGGGACTGATCGGACTGGGGATTATTTCGCTGATTGCCTTTTTGCATAACCCCGCATCGAATGGTTTTAAACGTTTTTATGCATTTTTAGGCAGCCTCTCGATCTTATGGTCCGCAGGTGTGGCAGCACGTCACGTTTGGTTACAGAGCTTACCACCTGATCAAGTGCCGAGCTGTGGCCCAGGCTTGGATTATTGGTTAGACACGTTGCCGCTGCGTGCTGTGTTTGAGCAAGTTTTAACAGGTTCAGGTGAATGTGCACTGGTAGATTGGACTTTCTTGGGTCAGTCTTTACCTGTCTGGTCGTTGGTGTTTTTTGTGGTACTGGCGTTGATTAGCCTGTGGCAACTGTTGCGTAAATATCCAAGCCACGCGAAGAAAAAATAATAAAGATAAAAAAAGCCAACGTCATGTCGGCTTTTTTATTGGATGTATCAGTGGTTTAGGTGAGTGCAATGCCTTCTAAGTCGTCCAGCCCGATCATGTATTCATGCACTTGACCATATTCAGTTTCGGTTGGATTTGGATAGAACCAATTGACGATTTGTTCGGCAACACTGGCATGGGTGTGTAGCTCAAAATGGTTTAAGCCGTAGAAAATAGCTTTATGTGAATCGGGGACTTTTAGTTGAAAGCGTGGATTCATATGCTCGCCTAAAGCACTTTTCACACTGACCAAATAATCCCCAATCACATTGAGCGCACGATATTTGCGATGCTCAAACTCAATCGTACCTGCCACCAAAAAGGTGTTGATATGAGAGGGCAAAGGGGCTGGCTTACGATTGTCATCAACATGACCAATACGCGCTTCATTATGTTCCCAGTCATCATCCCGTACACTACCATGACGTAAGTCTAAAATACCGTTGCTGCGAATGTTGACGATATGCCCAATAATTTTGACAAAAGGGAAACGTCCCAATTTGTCCTGCAAATGAAAGCCAAAACGTTCTAAAGCCGCACCATGATGGGGAGAACCAATACAGACCATGTTTTCCACCACGTGAATCCAGCTTTGCATATTTTGTTTGCCGTAGAACAGCGCACTGCGTGAAACCAGTCCGCCCATACTGTGTCCAATCAGATCAATCGAGCTAATCCGTGGGTTACGGTTGAGTAAATCTTGTAGTGAGTTGGCTAAGCTACGCCCATTGGCTGAAATACGACGACCCGTGTTGTAGTTGAGATATAGCATGGTATTTTGTGCACGTTGCGCCAGCAGTTTTTCCCCTATACCGCCATAACGCGCCGTGCTCCAGTACAAATGGTTCATGCATAGACCGTGGACCATAATCACCACGCGACCAGACAACTCGCCTTGCTGGATAGCACCGTAATGATCATAAAACACCATCGGTAGCGCCACAGGGTTGTGATATTTCAGTAAATAGTCGCCCAAAACGCCGTTGATTGCACCAACTAAATAATGCATGGTTGGGGTTAAGGGTTTGCGATGCAAATTTGGAAATTTTTCAATGATATGACGCAAACTTGGCGCCAATAAATAGCTACCGTAGTTTTGCAAGGTATTGAAGGAAAACTGGTAAATTTTTTCAATTGACCGTGTCGACAGAAACTTCTTGGAACTGGTTTCATTCATCCCAAATATACTGATTAAAATTTCCCGTTGAATGGCCTGAATTAAATCGTGGACGACATCGCCTAAGCGGGTTGTCACCAACTGAGCAATCCCTTCAAGCAGGTCGGCTTGGCTGGGAGGAGTACGATCCCATTTACAATAGGTCTCGTGCAGAGGCGTTAAACTTGGCATTTTTTCTACCCTTGTGTTTCTGTGTCCAAAGGGACTTTATTTTTTTCAACGATCACGGTATAAATTCTTAGCACTCTAGCTTATCTAATTCATCTCGAACAACTTTTACAATAGCGATGAATACACAGATGACCTTATTTTTTTGTCTGACAATTTTTATATCCATACAAAATAATACAGTCGGCTGATGCTATCTCTTTTGAGTTCAATAAAAATGATGTAGAAGAGTAAATGTACAGCATGAATATTATTTATTTACATGGCTTTCAAAGCAGTTCCTTATCGATTAAAGGTCAATTGCTGAAACGCTATTGCGAATCTCGTCCACAGTGGCATGTGCATTTGCCAGACTTGAACATGCCGCCACATTTGGCCTTAGAAAAATTGGCCGCCTTGATTCAGGAGCTGGATCAGGTGGTACTGGTGGGCAGTAGTTTAGGTGGCTTTTATGCGACACAACTGGTCGCGAAGTTAGCAGTGCCGGCTGTGCTGATCAATCCAGCTATGCAACCATGGCACTTGTTCCGAGATCTATTTGGTGCGACTCGACTGCCCTATAAAGTAAATGAGCATTGGACGCTTGATGATGCGCAATTGGACTATTTAGAACAGATTGAACTGCCATTTGTGCAAGATGCAGACAAAATTTTAGTGTTATTGCAACAAGGCGATGAAGTTTTGGATTATCGTGAAGCACAGCGCTATTATAATGGCGCAGCGCTCGTGATCTCGGAAACGCAAGGCAATCATGCGATGGAAGATTTCGCAGACAAAATACCGATGGCATTACAGTTTTTATCGGACTGCTTAAAATAAGGAAACAGTACAACGTGTCTCAATATACGGCTCAATCGCTTGAAGTATTATCTGGTTTAGATCCGGTACGTCGTCGTCCCGGCATGTATACCGATACCACACGCCCAAACCATTTGGCGCAAGAGGTTATTGATAATGCAGTCGATGAGGCACTGGCTGGTCATGCCAACAAAATTACCGTCACCGTTTATAAAGATGGTTCGCTTTCAGTAGAAGACAATGGTCGCGGCATGCCTGTCGATATTCACCCCGAATATGGTCAAAGCGGGATCGAGATCATCCTGACCAAGCTGCATGCAGGTGGTAAATTCAGTACTGACAACTACCAGTTTTCAGGTGGATTGCATGGCGTAGGCATTTCCGTGGTGAATGCTTTATCTAGCCGAGTCGAAGTAGAAGTTCAGCGTCAAGGCAACCTTTACCAAATGGCGTTTGAGCAGGGTGAACCGACTGCACCCTTGACGGTGCTAGAAGGTAAAGCTCCGAAGCGTGCGACAGGGACCACCGTTCACTTTTGGCCTGAAGCCAAATATTTTGATTCACCGAAATTTGCCTTGAAAGCGCTGAAGCACAACTTAAAAGCCAAAGCTGTTTTGGCGGCAGGTTTGCAAATCAATTATGTCGACCAAATCAATGACGAAAAAATCGTTTGGCAGTTTGAAAATGGCCTCGTCGATTATTTGATGGATGAAATTGAGGATCGTGAGATTCTGCCTCATCCAGCCTTTGTGGCAACAGGAGATGCTGAGCGTGCCAGTGCCGAATTTGCCATTTGTTGGAATGTCGATGGCGGTGAGTTGGTTCAAGAAAGCTATGTGAACCTGATTCCCACTGCGCAGGGCGGGACTCATGTGAATGGTTTACGCTCAGGTGTAACTGATGCGATGCGCGAGTTTTGTGAACTGCGTAATTTGCTGCAACGCAATATGAAGCTGTCGGCTGAAGACGTTTGGGATGGTGTGAACTATATTTTGTCGTTGAAGTTCCAAGAGCCACAGTTTTCAGGCCAAACCAAAGAGCGTTTATCCAGTCGTGAAGCGTCGGGGATTGTCCAGAACATTGCCAAAGATGCTTTTGCACTGTGGTTGAACCAAAACTCCGATATTGCCATGCAGTTGGCAGAAATGGCGATCTCGAAAGCAGGTCGTCGTCTGAAAGCTGCGAAAAAAGTTGAACGTAAGAAAATTGTGGCAGGTCCGACTTTACCCGGAAAATTGTCAGACTGTGTTGGACATACCCTAGAAGAGTCTGAACTGTTCATTGTGGAAGGTGATTCTGCGGGTGGTTCAGCCAAGCAGGCGCGTGATAAAAACTTCCAAGCGATCATGCCTATTCGTGGAAAAATCTTAAATACGTGGGAAGTCTCTTCTGATGAAGTCTTGGCTTCGCAAGAAGTGCATAACATTGCCATTGCGATCGGGGTCGATCCGGGGTCGGATGATTTATCAGAATTACGTTATGGCAAGATCTGTATCTTGGCCGATGCTGACTCGGATGGTCTACACATTGCGACGCTGCTGTGTGCTTTGTTTGTGAAACATTTTCCGATCTTGGTTGAAGAGGGACATCTGTATGTGGCGATGCCACCGCTGTATCGAATTGATGATGCAAAAGATGTGCACTATGCCTTGGACGATGACGAGCTCGAAAGCATGTTAAAAAAATGCAAAACCAAGAACCCGCAAATTACTCGATTTAAAGGTTTGGGTGAAATGAACGCAAGCCAACTGCGTGAAACCACACTAGATCCAAACACACGCCGTTTGGTGCAATTAGATTTGGATGACAGTCATTTTACTGCAGGTTTATTGGATAAATTGCTGGCAAAAAAACGTTCGAGTGACCGTAAAGAATGGTTAGAGCAGAAAGGTAACTTGGCCGAGTTAGTGGTTTAATTGTAGATTGTAGGATAAGTTTATAAAATTGTAGGAATAGTCTATAAATTATGTAGGATAAGCTTATAAAAAGACTTATAATTCGAACAGGCTTTGTTGCACAAACCTATCTGTAAAGGGTTTTTCAGCGATATAATTTTCAAATGAAGAAGCCTACACACAAAATCTACCGCACAACCAATTGGCCCGCATATAACCGAGCACTCATGAGTCGCGGAAATATTGCCATTTGGTTTGATCCTGCTACGCAATGGTATGC
>NZ_KB849230.1:199793-381891 GCF_000368045.1 Acinetobacter johnsonii CIP 64.6 | reverse complement strand
TTTGGTTGAAACTAAGATGCATTGCATCAAATTATTAGGAGATAAACTCAGTGCAAGGAGTTTTGATAGCCAAGTGAATGAGATCCATGCACGTGTAGCAGTCCTTAACAGATTTACGGAATTAGGTCGACCACTTACCCAAGTTACGCCTTAAATTTGGCTCAATTAGGGGCGCTTTGCATTTCAAATCTTTGTGCAACAAAGCCCTTTTAATCTAAAAATAAAAAGCCCGTACATTGCGGGCTTTTTGTTGCGCAGATGGGCCATAAGATTGCGCTTAATCTGTGCACAATTTTTCAGTCAATCAATTGAATTAGGCGAAATGAATTGATTTGGAACAAATGATGTATACAAGTTTGTATGCAAAAAAGTAGCCATTTGGGCGAAAATCTACCTAAAATACAGTGCATTTAAAAATAAATAAATGATTGAAAAATATTAAAATAATTAAAATTTTTACAATGATTTTTATATAGTAAAACCCTGCTTGGCATAGAAATTGAATTGGCACTCATAGCGCGAATAACAATCATGCATTGCAAAATGCACCCTAAGTTTCAAGTTTGGAGAAAATCAAGATGTTCCAACAAAAATTACTCACGAAAACATTCCTTGCAACTGCAATGATGGGGACTATTGCTTTGACAGGTTGTTCAAAACCTGCGGAGAAAGCGGAAACAGCAACGTCTGAGCCAACAGCGGCAGTGAGCAGTGGTGACACCATCAAAGTCGGAATTTTGCACTCGCTCTCAGGCACCATGGCAATTTCTGAAACCTCACTCAAAGATACGGCCTTGATGACCATCAATGAAATTAATGCCAATGGTGGGGTGCTGGGTAAAAAATTAGAACCTGTCGTAGTCGATCCAGCATCTGATTGGCCTTTATTTGCTGAAAAAGCACGACAACTCATTACCCAAGATAAAGTCGCGGTGATTTTTGGTTCATGGACATCGGTATCGCGTAAGTCAGTGTTACCTGTGGTAGAAGAGTTGAATGGTTTATTGTTCTATCCAGTGCAATATGAGGGGCAGGAACAGTCGAAAAATATTTTCTATACAGGCGCCGCACCGAACCAACAGGCGATTCCTGCGGTGGAATATTTGATGAGCGAAGAGGGCGGTAAAGCAGAGCGCTTTGTTCTACTCGGTACGGACTATGTCTACCCACGCACCACCAATAAAATTTTACGTGCGTTCTTGAAGTCCAAAGGTGTGGCCGATGCGGACATCATGGAAGAGTACACCCCCTTCGGTCATAGTAACTATCAAACCATTGTTGGAAATGTGAAGAAATTTGCTGCGGGTAAGAAAACTGCAGTAATTTCAACCATCAATGGCGATTCTAACGTACCGTTCTATCGTGAGCTGGGTAACCAAGGCATTAAAGCTTCGGATATTCCAGTCATGGCTTTCTCTGTGGGTGAAGAAGAACTCCGTGGTATTGATACCAAACCATTGGTTGGACATTTGGCTGCTTGGAACTATTTCATGTCGGTGAAAAACCCGACCAATACTGAATTTGTGAATAAAATGAAGCAGTATGCAGTGCAGTATAAGCTGCCGAATGCAGACAAAATCGTGACCAATGACCCGATGGAAGCCACCTATGTGGGCATCAATATGTGGAAGCAAGCGGTTGAAAAGGCAGGCAGTACCGATGTTGATAAAGTTCGCGTTGCGATGGCAGGTCAAGAATTCAAAGCACCTTCAGGCTATACCTTAAAAATGGATGCTGAAAATCATCATCTACAAAAACCAGTGATGATTGGTGAAATTCGTGGTGATGGTCAGTTTGATGTGGTGTATAAAACACCAAATGTGATTAAGGCGGAACCTTGGAGTCCGTACATTCCTAAATAATTTTCTTAAGCATTGAGCCTGCTGCGATCGCTGTGGGCTTTTCAGTAAGCACATCCCGATGTGGGGTGTTTTAAACAAGCTTAAGGACGTCATATTATGAATCTTAATTTTTTTTGTGCCGCACTGCTGTGCGTAATGGCACAGCTCGTGAGTAGCAGTATTTGGGCTGAAGAGGCTCAACTTTCTGCTCAGACCCAAAGCGTATCAGCATCGAATGATACGATTCAACGTTTTGTCAAAGCTGAGTTTGCTGAGCGCCGTGCCATGCTCAACCAATGGCCGGGGACGATTGAAGAATTTGATCGATTGGTGGCACTGATCGACAATGATGAGCTGTATCGGGACAGCGCAGGCACGACATATATTTTAAAAAATAATGAAAAATTATTGCGTTATCTCGATGAGCAAGTGATTGAAACTTGGCCGGGGGATTTGTCTCAGGTCACTTTGGTCAACACCTTACGTAAAGCCTTAAACTTTGGACAGGCACAGGCCAAATTAAAATCTGAAGAATCTGCCCAACGTTTAGCAGCCATTGATATTTTAGAAAATAATTTGTCTGAGCTGAATGTTGCGCAGATTAATCAGCTCTATCTGCATGAACAAAATAATAAAGTTAAACAGCGCTTGGCACAGCTCAAAGCGCGCCTCGACTTTGAAAGTCCAGATGTTTTAGTCCAAATTCAGGCTGCTAAAGTCCTTACCGATTCCAACCGTCCCGAGGTGCTGGCACTGGTTGAGCAGGCTTTAACTCAATCAAATTTGAACCCCGAACTCAAAGCTGTGTTGGTAGATGCCAAAAGTCAGATTAAAACCCGCATCCAAGCCAGTGAATGGGCAGGGCATGTGTTTTCAGGTTTCAGTACGGCCAGTATTTTACTGCTAGCAGCGCTCGGTTTGGCCATTACCTATGGCCTGCTTGGTGTGATTAATATGGCGCATGGCGAGTTGATTATGATTGGGGCCTATACCACCTATGTGGTGCAAAGCCTGTTTAAGACCTACTTGGGTAGCTATGTCGATTGGTATTTGATTGCTGCAATTCCTGCGGCCTTTTTGGTGAGCGCCTTAATTGGCATGTTGATTGAACGGACGGTGATTCGTCCACTTTACGGTCGTCAGCTAGAAACCTTGTTGGCCACTTTTGGGGTCAGTCTGATTTTGATGCAATTGGTGCGGATGATTTTTGGCGCACAAAATGTTGAAGTCTCGAATATTTCTTGGTTATCGGGCGGTATTGCGCTGAGTCCAAGTTTAATGCTGCCGTATAACCGGATTGCCATTATTGTGTTTACGGTTGCGGTGCTACTGCTGTTGGTTCACCTGCTTAATAAAACCCGCTTTGGTCTGTTTGTTCGTGCAGTGACACAAAACCGTCAAATGGCACGTGCTGTCGGTATTCGCTCTAGCCGTATCGATATGTTGGCCTTTGGGCTGGGTTCTGGGCTGGCTGGTCTAGCAGGCTGTGCTTTAGCACAGGTGGGCAATGTTGGGCCTGATTTGGGTCAGAACTATATTATCGATGCTTTCTTGGTCGTTGTGGTAGGTGGTGTCGGGCAAGTTTGGGGAGCGGTATTGGCGGCGCTTGGTTTAGGGATCAGCGGTACAGTCCTTGAAATTGGGATGGGGGCTGTTCTTGCAAAAATTATTCTACTGGTTCTTGTGATTTTGTTTATTCAAAAACGTCCACAAGGTTTGTTTGCCATCAAAGGCCGTTTTGTGGAGTAAGCGCATGAAAATCACTTCTTTATTTTCCGATAAACCTTATAGTGCATTCGCTATTGCGGTCTGCTTTACGGTGATGTTGATCCTGCCTTGGTTACATTTGTTACCCGTCGATTCAGCCTTTCATCTCTCTGCGTATTGGGTCACCTTGATTGGTAAAATCATGTGCTTGGCTCTGGTGGCTTTGGCACTAGACTTGGTTTGGGGTTATGCAGGCATTTTAAGCCTAGGCCATGGCTTGTACTTTGCGCTTGGTGGCTACGCGTTTGGTATGTATCTGATGCGTCAGACAGCGGGTGACAGCCTGCCTGACTTTATGCGTTTTTTAAGCTGGACTGAACTACCGTGGTATTGGGTGGGCAGCAATCATTTCTTATGGGCTTTGGCCTTGGTGGTATTGGTTCCCGGTGTGGTGGCCTTCATCTTTGGTTTCTTTGCCTTTCGCTCCAAAATTAAAGGCGTGTATTTCTCGATTATTACGCAGGCCATGACATTTGCTGCGGCACTGTTATTTTTCCGCAATGAAACAGGCTTTGGCGGAAACAATGGGTTTACAGGCTTTAAGACTATTTTAGGCATGGATATCACTTCTGCACCTATGCGTGCCACCTTATGTTCCTTAACGGCTTTGGTGTTGATGCTGTGCTTCGTGGGTCTGCGTCATCTCATGAATAAACCCTACGGTCGTGTGCTGGGGGCAATTCGGGATAGTGAAAACCGCTTGCAGTACTTGGGTTACCGCACGTTGTGGTACAAGCTTTCTGCATGGGTGCTGTCCGCAGTGATTGCAGGTATTGCAGGAGCCTTGTATGTGCCTCAGGCTGGCATTATTAACCCGAGTGAAATGAACCCCGTCAATTCGATTGAAATGGCGGTGTGGGTGGCTGCGGGTGGGCGTGGTACCTTGATTGGTCCAATTTTGGGTGCAGGGTTAATTAATGGCGTGAAAACCTATTTCACCGTGGCTTATCCAGAAGCATGGTTATTGATCTTGGGTGCTCTATTTATTGTGGTCACCATTTTCTTACCCAAAGGTGTCATTGGTCTATTTGACCGTTTTAAAAAGGAGCGTAGCGAATGAGTGAGCTAATACAACCTCATGGTGGCCATGCTTCAGACGGCTATGGACGTCCCAAAGAACAAGGTGCCGACTTTAGCCATGGGATTGCACTGTACTTGGAAAAAGTCAGTGTTTGGTTTGATGCCTTTCGTGCCTTAAATGATCTGTCTCTATACATTCAAGAAGGGGAGCTACGCTGCATTATTGGGCCCAATGGGGCAGGTAAAACCACACTGATGGATGTAATTACGGGTAAAACCCGACCGACTGAAGGCTCCGCTTTTTTTGGGCAAAACTATGATTTGGCCAAGATGAGTACCGAGCAAATTGCGGAAGCAGGCATTGGGCGTAAATTTCAAAAACCAACGGTATTTGAAAACTTTAGCGTGATGGAAAACTTGCTACTCGCTGCACCCAAAGATAAGCGGGTGAAGAAAAGCTTCTTCAGCAAACTAGATCCAGACGCACAGCTGGCTTTGGATGAGTCATTGGCGCAAATTCGCCTAGAAGAATGGGTACATAAACCAGCGGGACTGTTGTCACATGGACAAAAGCAATGGTTGGAAATCGGCATGTTGCTTATGCAACGCCCTAAGCTGATTCTACTTGATGAACCCGTGGCCGGTATGACCGATGCCGAAACGGAACGAACCGCTGAGCTATGTTTAGAGCTGAAGAAAAATCACACCTTGGTGGTGGTTGAACATGACATGAGCTTTATCGACACCATCAGTGAAAAAGTGACGGTACTGGCTCAAGGGGCGATCTTAGCCGAAGGTACATTGGCTGAGGTACAGGCCAATGAAGATGTGATTGAGAAATATTTAGGACGTTAAGGAGCCGACCATGTTAGAAGTCAAAGACGTCAATCAGTTTTACGGTGGCAGCCATATTTTAAGAGATGTCTCCTTTCAAGCACCTGTAGGAGAGTGCTCCGTGGTGCTGGGGCGGAATGGCGTTGGGAAAACGACTTTACTGAAATGTTTAATGGGGATTTTACCGATCAAGTCCGGACAGATTTTACTTGATGGTCAGGACATCTCAAAAATGAGTCCCGAGCAACGCGTGCGTGCGGGTTTGGCTTATGTGCCGCAAGGGCGTGATATTTTTTCAACCTTAACGGTTGAAGAAAATATCCTGATTGGCATGGCCAAGTTTAAGGGGGCGAAAACTCGAAAAGTGCCTGAGCATTTGTATGAAATTTTCCCAATTTTAGATGAAATGAAGCACCGCCGAGGTGGGGATTTATCGGGGGGGCAGCAGCAGCAACTGGCGATTGCGCGTGCTTTAGCATCAGAGCCTCGGGTGTTAATTTTGGATGAGCCTACAGAAGGCATTCAACCTTCTATTATCAAAGACATTGGCCGAGTGATTCGTAAACTGGCGGATGGCGGCGACATGGCGGTGGTTTTGGTCGAGCAGTTTTATGATTTTGCCGAGGAGTTGGCCGATGCATATACCGTTATGGCCCGTGGGCAAGTGATTGCGCAAGGGGCAGGCTGTGAAATGCCTGCAAAAGGTATTCGAGAATTGGTGGCGATTTGACATCGCCACTTTAAATCAATCCTTTATTCTTTTTGGATCAAATTCTTTGGTTGGCTTGGATCCTTTATCATTAGGATCTGGCTCAAACTCATATGATTGGTTTGGCCTTATGACAAGGCCTAAATAGTGACCAGGTAATGATCTAGTATGTATTCTTCTTCGTGCAGATGCTTTTTTTTGTATTTTTTTATCATCTTTGGAGTGTGTCATTTTATACCGCCTTGAACTAGAAATAAGTAAAGTTGTGCGAAAAAAATTAACGCTAAAAGAATTATGAATGAAATTGCAGCCGCTTTAATGAAATTCTGTGATTTTTTAATAAACTCAAGCCGCTGTTTTAGAGCCTCTCTATTGTCACTTATACAATTAACGTAGGTTAGATATACGTGCCAATAAGTGGCTGCGGGTATTTCACCTTTTGACTTAACTTTATTCTTTAATGACTCTTCTGCAATAGGGAATTTTGATGAGCTATGTAAGTTGCTAGCTAAATAAAGTTGGTACCATGCTCCTGATAGAAATATCCCTAAGAGAAAGAGGTTGATTAAAATCAAAGGCCCTACCAATATAGGTGCTTTAGTTAAAATAGTGGCGAAAAACGTAGATGCTATCATCGTAGTAAAAGCAACGATGATTACGCTAAGAAGAGTAATCTGCCGACCTATCTTCTCGTCAAATTTAGATGATCTATTTAGTTCAAAATTATATTCATTTTGAGCAATCTCAGCTAAAAACATGTATTTTTCATTATAATCTTCTTTTTCCATTAGTCTGCTTATTAAAAACTCATAATTTTTCTGAACTGTTTTGATTTTACCCTCAATTATCACATTATCAAGCTGAAAAATATCACAATGGTGTTCTGTCCTCATCCAATCAAAACCGAAAACTCCTTTGGGGATTCGAATGTTTGAGTCTCAATATATACATCTGCGAGGAGGGGTAAGTTTTAGTCTGTGTTGATCGGTCTTTGGGTTGGAAGTAAAGGTTGGTCGTCTTTCACTTTGTATGAAAAATTACTCATACAAATTGATTGAGCGATCTGCTTTTAGACGCGTTAAGCTAATGCAAAGCAACAACAAAATAAGAGCTGCCATATGGACACATTATTATTAAGTATTCGCCCCAATGCTTTGGAAACATTGATTTTAGAATCTATTTCTATCGACGATGTGCTGAATTCGGAGCACATCGAGTCGCATCTGCTTTTAGGTAAAAACTGGAAAATCTTACAGACCTTATTGCAAGGCAGTTTTAAGTCTGGCACTTCATTACTTGCTTTGAGTGTACAAGCCGAGCATCACTTGGCAGAGCGCCAAAAACAACTTACAGAGGTACGTTATAACACCGCGGTTCGTGTCGTTGAAGTCCAAGAGGCTTTAGAAAAACTGGCTATCGATGACTTTAAAAAACATATGCAAACCACATGTTTGAAACGCTTAGAACAGGAACATGGCATCCAGACCGAATCGATTGAATTGCAATTTGCCGAGTTGAGTTTAGTCTTTGCTCAGCTCAGAAACTTTTATGAACATGCGGCCAAGCATACCTATGCCGTGATCAGCGTCACCAGTGACAATCTAACGCCAATCTCACTGATTTAACAGCAGTTGCATCAACACCAGATCACGCCATTGCCCAAACTTTCGTCCGACTTGGGGCATATAGCCAGTTTGTACAAAGCCAAACTTTTGATGTAAAGCAATTGAAGCCAGATTGGCGTGGTCAATTCCTGCAACCATGACATGCATTTGCTGCAATTTCGCCTGTTCAATCAAATAGGCTAAAAGCTGCTGGCCTAAGCCCTGACGAGCATAGTTGGGTGAAATATAAATCGAGTGCTCAACGGTATAACGATAGCCTGAAAAATTGCGAAAAGTGGCATAGTCTGCAAAACCCGCAATGGCCTGTGTTTCTTGGTCTTCCACCACGCAAAATGGAAATTGATTCTGTTGAAAGTGTTGTAGCTGTTTTTGGAAATGCGCTAGATCATAGGTATGTTCATTCCAAGTGGCCATACCATATAAGACTTCTGCATTATAAATGTTTTGGATCTCGGGCAGATCGTGTTCAGTGGCTGGACGAATGAGAAAAGACATGAAGGCAAGGTTGTATGCGTTGGTAGGGGTATCATGCTGCTTTTGCATAAAAAAAAGCAAGACAGAAGTCTTGCTTTTGGATATTCACAAAAGTGAATTAGAAGTGGTATTTGATTAATGCACTTACGTCATTTTGGTCTAAACCTTTGATGGCGTATTTGTTGTTCCAAACTGAGTGCTCAACACCCACATAAAGACGTGTATCTGGAGAAATGTGTTTACCTACATTCCATTTCCATTGAGTTGTCCAGTTTAACTCACTTGCATGAGTTGCATTTTCACCTGTTGACCAGTCAAGGAAGCCGTCAATAAGAAAATCTTCTGAACCAAGTTTAACTGGGATACCGTAGGCAGCAGTCATTTGGTAGTCATCAGTAGTCCCTTTTTCATTGTCTGCTTTGTAGAAGTTAAGTTGAGCATATTGGAAATAAGGAATAGCAAGATCAAAACCAATACCATAGAGGTAGTTATTGAAGTCTGCACCTGGGTAGTTAGAGCTGTTCGCTTCCCATGTTCCTGCAATTAAAATATCTTTGATCGGACCAGCTTCTAATTTAGTCCCTGTCACTGCGCTTAAGCTTAAACGAGGAGAAAGCTCGAAATATGTGCTGTTTTCAAAGTCATTGTGAGCACGGTCAGCAAAGCCGAAAAAATCACCATATTTTAACTTAGCAGTATATTCTACAGTTGCAGTCGTTTGCTGGTTGTTGTCATCCATATTTACAGGATGAGCATAGTTTTCACCATATAAACCAGTGAAGCTAAAGTCTTGCCAAATCGGCGCAGCTTGAGAAATTGCCGCAGCAGAAGATAATGCTACGAAAGCAGCAATTTGAGTCAGTTTCATGAATATTTCCCCAAAAAATCGGATACAGGATACCGATTATTAAGCAAAAATAAAGCCAAATTTGACGAACGTCATGGAAAATAGATATCAAAATGAGCCATTTTTTATACTTTTTTTACCAAATGGTTTAATGTTGCCTTTCAGGCATGACACTTAATTTGATATGGACCTTCTTGGAAAAAATGTTAGGTGATTGAATAATAAATTTAGCAATATCGACATGATACTGCTCGAGAGAATCCTAGAATGGAACAGGGTTTGCACTTATTGGGGGATGTTTGCAAAGAATGAATGATCGATGCGTGGAGTCATTCCTGCCGTAATTGAAGTTGTCATAATCATTAGATTTTTTTGTTCATTCTAGCCAATGAAGTCACGTGAATAGTTAGAAGATGGAATCAAATCCATCTGTTTTTAGCCATGTAAGTAAGGGCTTGTCACAATAAGTATCCTTTTCATATTTTTTTAAAAATATCACTTGCATAATTTTCAGTTAGGCCCGATATTCAAAGGAGAAGGACACAGATCTGCAGACTCAAAAGTGTTCATCATTCAATCGATGGAGGTTACATTCCAAAGCAATTGAAGATGGTCGAATACTGTTAAAACAGTAAGTTACAAGTGTGCCAAGAGATAAAAATCTTGGTACAAAAAAAGAGTCGAATAAAGAAAGAGAGAGGATGTTATTTTATGAACATAGAAATCCGTACAGATAAAAACATTCAAAATAGTGACCGTTTAATTAGTTATATACGCGAAGAGCTGAATCAAGAATTTCAACGTCACAGTGAGCGCATTACCCACTTTTCAGTGCATCTAAGTGATGCCAATAGCCATAAAGGCGGAGATGACGACATTCAATGTATGATTGAAGCGCGTCCAGCAGGTTTAAAACCCGTGGTTGTAAATCATAAAGGTCATAATGTCGATACTGCGATTCATGGCGCGATCGATCGCCTTAAACGTAGTTTAGAACATACCTTTGAAAAAAATGATAAACCACGTGCTGGCCAACCTGTATATGCAGATCAGGATGATGGCCTAGTTGATGATGAGGAAGATTAAACCTCACCGAATTTAAAGAAGCCCCTCAATCAGGGGCTTTTTTAATGCTGGACACTCACTTTTATCCAACATTACGGATAACAAATGTCCCGTTTATTCGGCATAATAGAATAAACTGAATTGAAGAGCGTCATCTCCATGTTAACCGCGCAACAACAAGCTTTCGTGCAAGCACTTGAAGAATTAGATCTTCAACAAATTCAACGTCTATTGACCGATGGGTTAAGTCTCAATTTTATCGATCCTGAAAAAGGACCTGTGATTTCTGTTTGGTCAGACGGCTTATTCAAATGGTGGGAAGCGATTTGCGAAGCGTATGAAGCAGGCGCACCGCTGTCAGAACAAGAAAAACAACAGACTCTAGCGGTACATTTAGACATTTTAGAACAACTGATTCATGGCAAAGCAAACTTGCATTTGTGGGATACAGAAGAAATTTATGGCCCACTTTGGGATGCGGCAAGTGCTGCATGTGCGCCCGCGGTCAAACGTTTGTTGGACGAAAAAGTCGATCCAAACACCAAAGATGAAGATGGTTTAACCATTTTATCCTCCATTAGCGATTTATTCTTTGATTGTGAATTTGACGAAATTAATTGGGCCGAAGCATTGGCTGAAGAAAAGCAAACCTTAGAGTTGCTTCGCCAGCATGGTGCAAAAATGACAAAAGAATTAGCTTAAACAGCGAGATCATCATGATGCAATTAAAACATTTAGGTTTATGTGTAGCCACTGGGTTCAGTATGAATGCGATGGCTACAGATTTTTCCTTTGACCGCCCAGGTTCGGGTATAGGCACAGGGATTACGCCTGTGGGGCAGTTGGCTTGGGAGCAGGGCTTGGCCAATGCGCACTATGCTGAATCGACTACGGCTGATGGTGAAAAATTCAAAACCACCAGCTTAAATGCAGATATGTTATTGCGCACAGGTTTAGCTGAAAATATCGAATTGCAATTGGGTTGGGCTGGACCCTCTTGGCAACAAGTGAAAGTGGCTGGCCATAAGTCTGAAACAGACGGTTTGGGTGATGTCAGTGTCGGTGTAAAAGCGGCGATTCCCTTGGATGATGAACGCTTGAGTATGGCGGTACTGGCTGAAGCAATTATTGCCACAGGTAATGATGGTTTCACCAATGAAGATGATATTTATAGCCTGTCATCTGTGGTGGCATACGATTATAGCGACCTCGTGTCGACATCCATCACCATGCGTTATGAAGTGCAAAATAGTGATTGGGCCATTTCTGCAATTCCGACTTTAGAGTACCAATTTACCGATAAACTCAGTGGTTTTTCTGAATTGGTTTATCGTAAAGCAGAAAGTCAAGACAATGAATATGCGCTCGGTACAGGTGTCATGTATGCGGTGAATAATCGGATGCAGTTGGACGCAAGTGTTGGTGTCGACTTAAATGGTGCAGATAAAAGTTATTATTCAGGCCTTGGCGTTTCATACTTATTTTAATTAGAAAAAAGAACATATTATGAAAAAGCATCTTCATCTGAAACAGGGGATGAGCGGCAAAACGTGGTATCTGGCGCTGTCAGTATTGATCATCAATCTGTGTATCTGGGCCAGTATCCTAAACGTTCATGCAGAAACTCCACTCCTTTCAGCTGAAGATGCTTTTCCATTTACAGTGGAATCCACGACTGAGCATACCGCTCAACTGCACTGGAATATCCCTGAACAGTATTATCTGTATCAGCACAAATTTGAAGTACAGCAGGCGGGTCAGCCCCTTAAGCTTGAGCTGCCGCCTGCGCATGATTTGTATGATGAAAACTATGGACACACCCAAGTTTATTATCAACAAGTGCAATTTGACTTAGACACACAGGCTTCACAAACTTATAAGGTGACTTGGCAAGGCTGTGCCAAAGATCGCATTTGCTATCCACCGCAAAGTATTGAGTTTAAAACTGATGTCAATGGCTTGGTCAGCCTACAAGATCAAGCGGGTGGATCAAAACGACTGTTAGATTTAGCCGCGCAGTCGAATTCGCAATTTGAGCCGATCAACCCAACAGTCACTGCTGAACCCGCCGTAACAGCTTCCGATGCGATGGCTGCGCAAGATCAAATTTGGTCTGAAGAGTTAGCCAAAAGCTCATTGGCCTATGGTTTATTACTGTTCTTTGGCCTCGGGATATTACTCGCGTTTACGCCGTGTTCTTTGCCGATGTTGCCGATTTTAACCTCATTAATTATTCGCGATAGCAAAGGCCTCAAAGCATGGATGATTGCCTTGGTCTTTGTGTGCAGTATGGCCATGGTCTATGCCATTTTGGGCTTGGTGGCCTCATCTGCGGGTTTGAACTTCCAGCGTTGGTTACAACAGCCATCTACCCTGATTGCTTTTAGCATTCTTTTTGTTTTATTCGCGCTCAATCTATTTGGTTTGTTTGAACTTAAACTGCCGCAAGCCGTGGTGAATAAACTCGATCATATCCAGTCTATGCAAAAGGGTGGCAGCCTGATCAGTGCCGCGATTATGGGCATGATCTCTGCGCTGTTGGTTGGACCGTGTATGACGGCACCTTTGGCAGGCGCTTTACTATTTATTTCACAGACACAAAGCCAGTGGCAAGGGGCCATTTTGCTGTTCACCTTAGGCTTTGGTATGGGGACACCATTGTTATTGGCAAGCGTGCTGGGTGCTAAGGTATTGCCTCGTGCTGGTCTGTGGATGAATCAGGTTCGGGTATTCTTTGCTTTCATCATGTTGGCTTTAGCGCTGTATTTTGTGCGTCCTTTGCTTTCTGAAACATGGATGCAAGCACTGAGTCTGCTGCTAGGCTTGAGCTTTATTATTTATGTGTTGTATCGTTTGATGTGGCATAAAACTCAGTTGCGTATGCTGTACATTGTGGCTTTAATCATTGGCGGGACGTACATTGCCTATAGCCAATATCAGCAGAGTCAGCGTTTCTTTGAAGCGCCAGTGGCTACATCTGCACGTTGGCATGTGGCAGCGACGGCAACGGAGTTTAAGCAGCTCTTGGCACAAGCACCAAAAGGTCAAAAGATCATTATCGATGTCTATGCTGATTGGTGTGTTGCTTGTCAGCCGATTGAACACCGTATATTAAAGTCTGCAACGGTACAGCAAGCGCTTGCGCCGTATTATTTGATCAAATTAGATTTGAGTCATTACGATGCAACCCATCAACTGCTCTTAAACCAGTGGGATATTTTAGGACCACCGACCTATTTATTCTTAGATGCCTCACAACAAGAAATTCGTGGTTTACGTTTAACCGGTGCATTTACTGAGGCTGAACTTTTAGCTCAATTACAACGTTTTTAAACCTGAGGGAGAAGGGTGATGCAACGTTTATATATTGCCAATAAAAATTACTCCAGTTGGTCGATGCGAGCGTGGTTGGTCTTGACTGCATTTGATCTGGATTTTGAAGAAATCCTCATTCGTTTTGATGCAGAAGCCCCCACCTTTAAGCAGCAACTGTCCCACATTCATGCCAATGCTAAAGTGCCCATATTGGACGTGGGTGAATTTAAAGTTTGGGACTCTTTAGCCATCTGTGAATATTTGGCTGAGCAAAATCCAGATTTAGCCCTGTGGCCCAAGCTTGACTATTTGAGAGCAGAAGCACGGAGTATCAGTGGTGAGATGCACAGTAGTTTTATGGCACTACGCCAATTATGCCCGATGAATATTCAAGCGCAGTACAGCATAGCTGAGGGGCTAGCTTTGTGTGCGCAGCATGCTGAATTAAGAGCAGATGTCGAACGAATTGAACAAATTTGGGCACAGCGTTCGGATGAGCATACCTTTCTATTTGGTGATTTTTCTATAGCCGACGCCTTCTATGCACCTGTGGTGATGCGTTTCAAGAGTTATGCACTGCCTGTATCTGAATGCAGCCAGCAGTATATGCAACACATTATGCAGCATTCTGCGGTTAAACAATGGGTCGACGCGGCACGGGCAGAAGCAGTTTAGTTAGGTGAAATATGCTGTGTGTCTGCACATGCGGCGCTATATTTGATCTCACCGGGATTGATTTCAAGATAGCATTTGATTTGATTACGTCCACTGGCTTTAGCGGCATAGAGTGCTTTGTCTGCTTGACTCAAAACTTGCTGAGGTCTGAGTCCATGGTGAGATTGTGCAATACCAAAACTAGCTGTAACGTGGATAGATTGACCTTCATCATTGCTAATGACTAAAGCCTCGATGGTAGTGCGACAACGTTCCGCAATTTGATAGGCTTTAGGGAGTGAAGCATGTTTTAAAATAAGGATAAACTCCTCTCCGCCAAAGCGCCCCACTAGGTCATGTTTTTGTATCTGGTCATTTAATTCTTGGCTCACGGCGATGAGCACGTTATCTCCCATATGATGTCCAAATTGGTCATTGATGCTTTTAAAATGATCGAGATCTAAGAGGACGACGGCATAGGGATTATGCGGATCTTGCTGATGCAAATACTCTAAACTTTGCCTAATACGGCGACGGTTAAATGTATTGGTCAGTGGGTCGATCTGACTTAAATGTTGAATTAGTCGCTCACGATGCCGCCATTGACTGAGTAAGATTTCAAATAAAATCAGACAAGTGACAAGAATAGGGGCAATGAAATACAGCATTGAAAATAACCAAAACCCATTATAAAACAGCTTGCCGTTAATGGTGAAAAGTGGAGAGTAGGGCATGACATCTATAAAACTGAGATAGCCTGAAAAGACCAAAAAACTGGTTGCGGGAATCAGCATGATATAAATGATTTTGCGTTTAAACAGGACTAAGCCCACGGTCAGCAAGCACATGTAGGTAATCATAGTCATTGGGCTTAATACGCCGACGAAATAACTGTCTTGGCAAAGAGAAATGACAAAAATCCCGATCGCGACATAGGGTAAAAAACGCTGTACCCAGACGCGATCATGTAGGACATAGCAGGGATAAATCAGTCCTGACAAGGTCAGTAAAAAGATAGAGTTCAGTACAAATTGGATGCGTACAATATCGAGATTGACCACCTGCCAATATTGCGGGTTCAGTAGGATAAAGCTATCCCAACCGAGCCAAGCAACATGAATAATGCAAGCCAAAACCAACATCAGAATGCACTTTTTCAAGGTGCTCCAATTCATGATGACTTCCTCTTCCAGTAAATAGTGAGAAAGTTTATTTTTATTTAATAAAGTTTATTTTTATTTAATTTTTTAGAGCTGGAGGCTAGTGAATTCATTCAATCTTTTTATCCTCTACTTTCATATTCTTTTAAATTTAAATAGTGTAATTAATTCTTAAAATTGAATTTAAAGATAGCATCTAAAATCATAGAAAAAATATCCCTATAAAAAGGGAAAAGTGTTCTATTTTTGCAACATAGTGTTTTAAATAAACCAATTATTCTAAGAGCGGGATTCTTTTAAGATGCAGCTATTCAATAAAGATTATGCGGGAACATCCCATGAAAGTTTTACACATTGATTCAAGTATTATGGCGGATGCCTCTGTATCTCGTCAGTTGAGCCAAGCCATTGTTTCGCAACTCAGCGAAAAGCATGCACAAGTTGAGGTTGAATATTTGGACTTGGCAACGCAGCCGATTCCACATTTAGACGCAGAAATTTTAATGGGTCAAAATGTAGAACAATCGGCTCTGGGCGAACGTATTATTCAACAATACTTAGATGCGGACGTTGTGGTGATTGGTGCGGCGATGTATAACTTCGGGATTACTTCGACTTTAAAAGCATGGATTGACCGCATTAGTGTTGCAGGTCGTACCTTTAAATATACGGAAAATGGTCCTGTCGGTTTGGCTGGTGACAAGAAAGCCTATATTGCCAGTAGTCGCGGTGGTGTCTATGGTGAAAATAGTCCTGTTGACTTCCAAGAAGGCTTCTTAAAAACTGTTTTTAATTTTACTGGTGTGACCGATGTTGAAATCATTCGTGCTGAAGGCGTGAATATGGGCCCAGAGCTGAAAGACAAAGCCATTGCAGCAGCTTTAGCGCAGGTGCAAGCGATCTAATAACAATAACTGTAGTTCCATGATTCCTCATTTGGTCAGCGTTCAGCTGACCTTTTTTTATGCGGAATTTGTTTAGTCTTGGTCAAGCGCTTGAGCAAACGTTGCGATGTCATCCAATGCCATTTTAGCTTCTGGAAACCATGCATTAAACATTTGAAAGTTATGCCACATGCCTGTGTATAGTTTAAATGTCACATCTACACCTGCCTTGGTCGCTTTATCTCTAAACCGCTGCGCATCGTCCAAGAGAATTTCTTTCGAACCGACTTGTACAAGGGTTGGCGGGAGGTCTGCTAAATCATCAAATAAAGGTGAAACGAGCGGGTCCGCTGGGTCAATTTGTTCTGGGACATAATAGTCGATGCCTGTTTCAAGGGCTTCGACGGATAATAGTGCATCAAGCTTGCTGTTATAGCGAATAGACTCACTGGTTAAGCTTAAATCCAAAAACGGCGAAAGTAGAATTAATCCACTGACTTGAGGACGTTGCTCATCACGAATGCGTAGTGCTAAGGCTAGCGCTAAATTTGCACCACATGAATCCCCCGATAAAATAATATCTTTGGCCTGTATACCTTGTTCCAATAACAGCTGATAAACATCAAACAGCGCATCAATAGCTTCAGGATAGGGATGTTCAGGTGACAAAGGATAGTCAAGGTGAATAACCTGCATTTGTGTGCTGGCTGCAAGGTCTGAGACAAACGCGCGATGGGTATTCATTGAACCTAAAAAGAAAGCCCCACCATGAATGTGCAAAATGAGCTGAGTGGCTTCAGTTTCAGGTTTTAATTCTTCCGCACGCAGGCCTGCAAGACGTAGAGGGCGAATCCGAATCGATTTATTGAGCGGAAATGCACGGCACATTTGTTCAAGAAGAAACCGCTGACTACTGGGTGGGAGACTAAAGCGACTTGGGGTTCGAATCGTGGTTTTTAACAACTGCTCCGTAAAAATTTGTTTCCATGGATCGGCAATCTTCATAGTTATTCCATTTTGTTATTTGTTTTACCTTGAGTTTGTGTATTTACCAACATAATTTACAAGGTTACACTAATTGGTCACATTGAAAAATTGAAAAATTGTTGTGACTTTTTAATAATGATAGTCGTCTATACTAGACTAGGGAAATGACAAAAATGAAAAAAATTGCACTTGCACTAAGCGTACTAGGATTAACCGCTCTAGCTCATGCAGCAGATCCGCTGAATGGCACTGTTTGGAAAACGATTGATGACAAAACTAAACAAGCGAAAGCTTTGGTTAAATTCACAGAGCAAAAAAATGGAACTTTAACTGCGAGTATTCAAGGTATTTTGACACCAGGTGAAGAAAATGCATGTACCAAGTGTGAAGGCCCATACAAAAACAAATCGTTGAAAGGTTTAACGATTGTACATGGTCTGAAAAACGCGGGTGGTACAAGCTATGAAGGTGGATCAATTTTAGATCCGCAAACGGGTAAAACTTATAAATTAAAAGGCAACATTGCTGCTGGTGGTAAAAAACTAGAGCTTCGTGGCTATATTGGTGTGGCTGCACTTGGCCGTAACCAAACTTGGATTCGCGCGAACTAATCTCATCCAACAAAAAAAGCCGAGCAATTGCTCGGCTTTTTTGTTTTTGTTATGTGTCCCGTCCTGAAATAAGTTTACACCTTTAAGAGGCTTATTTTATGGAACATGAACGAGAACAAAGAGTTAAACGTACACAAGGTGATTATAGCTTTGCCTTTAAAATGATGGTTGTACATGAAGTAGAAAAAGGGCAAATTACTTATAAACAAGCTCAGGCAAAATATGGTATTCAAGGAAGATCAACTGTGCTGGTATGGTTACGCAAGCACGGACAACAGGACTGGACTTCGAATATGCCGCCTTCTTCTAAACGCCAATTAACACCCCAACAACGAATCCGCCAATTAGAAAAGCAGTTAGCCGCAGAAAAGCTTAAAACTGAATTTATTCAGGATGTGATTTATCACATTGATAAAGAATGTGGGACTGATCTTGGAAAAAAGTATACCGAGCACGTTTCAAAGATTGGCAAAGCCAAAGAGGACTAAGCGTTTCACGTTATTGTCAGTGGTTGGGAATCACCCGACAAGCTTATTATCAAGCAGAAAAACGTGCTCAAATGACTGCACAAGCAACTGAACAAATACTTGAGTTGGTTATGGAATATCGTTGTCTCATGCCAAGTATCGGAACACGTAAGTTGTATTGGCTTATTAAAGGCAAATTGTTGCAGCGTGGTTTAAAGTGTGGACGGGATCAGTTATTTAAAATATTGAAAGAGCATAATTTATTGATTCGCCCCAAGCGTCGCTATACAAAAACTACGGATAGCAAGCATTGGATGAAGAAGCATCCAAATTTATTAAAGGATTATTCAGCAGTGCAAGCCAACGAAGTCTTTGTTAGTGATATTACTTATGTTGAGAGTGCTGAAGGCGTACATTATTTATCATTGGTGACAGATGCTTATACCCGTCAGATTAAAGGTTATAAGTTATCGAATGATATGCGTGCGGAGAATGTTATGCAGGCTCTACATATGGCGATGCAGCATGTGACGGATCGAGCGACTAGGATGATTCATCATTCAGACAGAGGCTCTCAGTATTGCTCTGAGCTATATCAATCGGCATTGCACCATTATGGGATATGTCCTTCCATGACAGATGGATACCTTGCGAAACAGTGTTTCTCATATCAAAATGCATTAGCAGAGCGGATTAATGGAATATTAAAGCAGGAGTTTTTAACTACACGATGTCAAACCATGAAGGAGTTAGATCACTTAATTACGGAATCTATCATGATTTATAATTACTATAGACCACATTTAAGTTTAAATATGAACACCCCGAATCAGATGTATGAGCAAACTAAAACCGAGCTAATTGCTTAACTCGGTTTGAAGTGGAATACTGTCAATCTATTTCAGGACAAGACAATGCCTTTAGGGCACGAATTGCATCTTCATTGAAACCCACAATAAAACCATCGGGTGTTGCAATCACGGGGCGCTTAATGAGACTGTGATGGGTCGTGAGAGTATCTATCAGTCCTTGCTCTGAAGCTAAAGCAGTCTCTTGTTCTGCTTCAGTCAGCTTACGCCAAGTGGTACCTTTCTTATTCAGGACCACATCTGCCCCAATCTGATCGAGCCATGTTTTGACAGTCGTAGCATCAATGCCTTGTTTTTTATAATCATGAAACTCATACGCTAAACCTAACTCATTCAGTAGGTCGAATGCTTTTTTCATTGAATTACAATTTTTAATGCCATACACGTTTAACATGGAAAACCCTTCTGAATTTTAAGCTGGGTTTAGAGTAACGGAAAAAGCAGAGCAGCTCTAGTGTCGCGATTTAAGCCAATAGCGTCATCGTCTTGTCATAAAAGCGTTTTAGAATTAAATCAAAGAAAAATAGAATATAAAAAGAAGAAGCATTAAAAAAGGCAGAGACTAAAAAAGAGAAAACCCGCATTTAATCATCCTGATCATGCGGGTCTCATTACAACGTCCATTGTCACATCCTTGAAAACCAACTATTTCCATAGTTCGTTTTAATTTCATCCTACGGCGTCCTGTCCTTGTGCTGTCATCCTGACATCGTCCCTTTGCCGTGGAAACATAATGCACTGATTGATTGATCAGAAAAAGACTCAAAAAACGGCAGATAATGTAGGTTAAGAGCTCATATTCAGTAAACAAATGTTCACTGAATATGAGCTAAATACTTAAATTTTTCTAGATTTTGTAGTCAATAATGACAGGTGCATGGTCGCTAAACCATGTTTCTTTATAGACCCAAGCATTGACTGTACGGGCTTTCCAGTCAGGTGAGCAAGCTTGATAGTCAATGCGCCAGCCCACGTTCTTCGCACGAGCTTGTCCTCGGTTTGACCACCACGAATAAAGCTCAGCCTCTGGACGCACTTCACGGAAAGTATCGATATAGCCAAGTTCATCATAAATATGATCGAGCCAAGCGCGTTCGTGCGGTAAGCAGCCTGAGGCTTTTTGGTTGCCTGACCAGTTTTTAATGTCGATGCGTTTATGCACGATGTTGTAGTCACCACAGACAATCACGGATTTATTTTCATCACGCCATTGTTTCAAAATTTGTTTGTATTCTTCTAAAAAGTGATCTTTACGTACTTGTGCTTCTTCACCAGAAGAACCCGATGGTAAATAGAGTGAACAAATATGCACGTTTTGGTCTAAGCCTAAGTCAAACTCAGCCGAAATAAAGCGACCTTGAGAATCGGCCAATTCAAAACCAAGTCCATCAGTAACTGAAACAAATGGTAAACGGCTATAAATAGCAGTGCCAGCATACCCTGGACGTTCAGCAGGGAACAGGTGGGTATGCCAGCCTTCAGGTTTAAATTTATCGGTCCATTGTTCGTGGGTGATGCGAGATTCTTGCATGCAAATCACATCAGCATCTGATGTGGCAATCCAATCAAAAATCCCTTTTTTTTCTGCAGAACGTAGACCATTTACGTTAATTGAAACCACACGTAAAATTTTTTGATCACTTGGATAGCTACTCTTTGGTATCATGCGCAAGTCTTACCTCAATTTGAAAATACGGAGCACCGCATGACAACGCAAGCGACATTTAACCCTCAAGCTTTTATCGAACTCGCATTATCACGTGGTGTGCTTAAATTTGGTGAGTTTACTTTAAAATCGGGTCGTGTGAGTCCTTATTTTTTTAATGCAGGTCTGCTTAATGACGGTGAAGCCTTGTCATTACTGGCGTCTGGCTATGCAGCCAAACTGACAGAATGCAACAATGTTGAGGTGGTCTTTGGTCCTGCGTACAAAGGGATTCCTTTTGTTGCTGCAACAGCGGTGGCTTTGTCACAAAATCATGGGGTAAGTGTGCCTTGGGGTTTCAACCGTAAAGAAGCCAAAGATCATGGTGAAGGCGGGGTCTTGGTTGGTGCATCTGTTGCAGGCAAAAAAGTCTGGATTATTGATGACGTGATTACTGCGGGTACAGCGATCCGTGAAGTAGTCACCATTTTGAAAAATGCAGGTGCGCAGATTGCAGGTGTGTTGGTGGCATTAGACCGCCAAGAAAAAGGTCAAGGTGAACTGTCTGCGATTCAAGAAGTCCAAAAAGAATTGGAAATTCCTGTGCATGCATTGGTGACCATGAAAGATTTGATGAATTATTTAGAGGCTAAAGGTGAGACAGAAGCTTTAGCAAAAATGGAAGCCTATCGCGTGAAATATGGCGTTTAAGCGTTGAAACAAAAAAGGGAAGCTTCGGCTTCCTTTTTTATTGGCTCTCTCATTCGGTTGGCGTTTGGCTATGCGCACCTTCCCAACCAATTATCGCAGTTTTACGTGTCGTCCCCCACATATAGCCGCCACGTTGTCCTGAAGACTGAATGACCCGATGGCATGGGATTAAAAAGGCAACGGGGTTGCTGCCAATTGCTGTTCCGACTGCTCGTGAGGCACGCTCTTGCCCAATCTCTTGGGCAATATGCGCATAACTGCTGAGCTGCCCCATGGGAATTTTAAGCAGACTTTGCCACACCTTGAGCTGAAAGTCGGTGCCTTTCAGATGCAGTTTAATCTCTGATAGGCTGTTTTGATCGTGCTGAAAAATTGCGAGCGCTTTGCGTTGTAATTCATCCTGATCTTCAATAAATGTCGCGCGTGGGAACTGTTTTTTCAGATAGGTCAATGCATCCCGATCTGCTTCGGTAAAGGCCATATGACAAATCCCTTTAGGGGTCGAGGCAATAATGACGGAGCCAAAAATGGTTTCTGCAAAACTATAGTGAATGTGGAGTGCTTCACCATCCTGTTTATATTCTGCGGGCGTTATCCCTTCGATTTGGACAAATAAATCATGCAATCGGCTGGTACTGGAAAGGCCAGTGTCAAAAGTTGCTGCAAAAATATTATTTTCTGTGTGGTTGTTCAAAACCGACTTTGCATATTCCACACTAATATATTGCAGAAATTTCTTCGGGCTAATGCCTGCCCATTCGCTAAAGATACGCTGAAAATGTGTAGGACTTAAATGAACGTGTTCTGTAATCTCAGCCAAACTGGGTTGCTGTTTGAAGTTTTGTTCAATGTATTCAATTGCCTTTGCCACACGTGCGTAATTGCTATGTTCTGTCATGATTACTCGCGGAAATCATTTAACTTAAGAAAACACTAACAAATCCAGCGAGGCCTGAAAATCCGTTTCTTGCGCTTTATCAGAAAAGGTTCGAAGCATGCATTGATTGACTTAGTCGTTCCTTGATAAGCATAAAAAAGCGGAACAGTGACCTGTTCCGCTTGTGATGGCGTTTTAACTGAAGGGGTTTAGAACTGGTAGTTCAAACGCATGAGGAAGCTACGCGGTGTACCAGGCATAGAGTCTGAACGCCAGTATTCTTTATTGGTCAAGTTACTGACAGCTAAGGTCAGGTTCCATGGATCAGCACTATAACCAATGGCTGCATCGACACGTGAGAAAGCTTTCATATCCAAGGGCTGGTTGCTTAAATTGCTATTAGGGTAGGCTTTGTAGTCACCCACATAAGTCACACCAACTTCACCATAGAGTTTTTCTGTAGGTAAGTAACGAACAAATAAGTTACCCGTATGTTCAGGCGCATTATTTAGCACTTTATTCACATTATCTGGATTTTGCTTGTCTTTTTTAACTTCGGCTTGTAGATAACCATATCCACCACGGACAAATACATTATCCAATACGCGACCAATAAAACTAAACTCTAGACCTTTAGATTGATGTTCGCCCGCAGTTGCCCATTCTTCAGGTTTAGTGTCATCAGGTACATAACGAATATTATTTTTGCGAATGTCAAAAACTGAGAGTTGGGTATTTAAACGGTCATCAAACCAGTCACTTTTGACCCCAATTTCATATTGCTCATTATATTGAGGTTCTGAATCAAAGGTATTCAGATTGGTATTTGCGGATACAACACTGACACCTACACGCCCACCAAACGGTGCAAAGCTTTTATTGTATGAAGCATAGAAGCTGTGTTGATCTGTGGGTTGCCAAATGAAACCAATGTTGGGGCTAAAGCTTTCATCATTGATACTACGATGGTAATTGATGTCGGAAGAAGCTAATAATTTGTTGGTGGTTGATGTATCGTAATAATCATAACGTGCACCAAGCATTACTTTGAAATATTCATTAAAACTAATTAAGTCTTGAATGAAAAAGCCGTAGCTTGTGCCTTCATTATAATTATGCTGAGTAATGGTTTTAGCACCGTTATCACGATTATTCTGTGTTAATTGACCTGTAATTGGGTCATAAAAACCATCAATTCGACTGCCATTGGCGTTTTTATTAGAAAGTTTCGGCTCTCTTTGTTCATAGGTCCAATCGGTACCCACTAAAAGATTATGTTTAATAGCGCCCGTATCAAACTCACCTGTAATATCCCACGTATTGGTGGTGGTTCGATTAGATGTTTGCTGCCAGTAATAGTTTTGCGAAATTTTTCCGACATTGTTGTAGCAGCGACGTTGTGTAAGTGGAGTGCTAGAAGCGTTTTCACCATTACTGGTGGTTGCATCTGAAGCACAGTAGGTACCACCATAAAAATGATCAAAGTCTTGATCTGCTTGGCGGTAACTTGTTGCCCAATGGAATTTCCAATTCGGCGCAAATTCGTAATTTAAATCTGAACGAATGACTTGTAGTACATCATCAACGTAATCGCCTTTTTGTGCAAAACTCGTTTTAATCGATGTGCCAGCAGGTAAAACACTATAACTTGGACCACGGTCAGGTACTCGACCTAATTTGTCATAGGTATATTGTGTGGTCCACGTAAGGGTTTCATCATCATTTTTATAAGTGAAACTTGGCGAGATCATCTCAATTTTACTGTTGATGCCTGAGCGGAAACTATCCGCTTCACCGTATTCACCTGTTAAACGGACAGCCCAGTTGTCATTTAAGACTTGGTTAATATCTGCGGTTGCACCGTAGTTATCATATGAGCCTACGTAAGTACCGACTGAGCTTTTCGAGTCAAAGTTGGCGTATTTACTCACCATATTGACCACACCACCGCCTGCACTACGCCCGTATAACACCGAGGCAGGGCCTTTTAAAATTTCGATCCGTTCAATATTGGCTGTACTACGACGCACTTGGCCACTTTCACGGATACCATCACGGTAAATATCACCCGAGTCGGCAGAGAAACCACGGAGGGTAATGCCATCACCGCGCATATCGTAGCTGGTGGATACCCCTGGTGTGCCTTGTAGCATCACACTGAGGTCGTTAGAGCCATAGATTTTATATTTCTGTACATCAATGGTGTCGATGGTTTGAGGAATATCTTTTTTCTTTAAACCATTCCGTGTGACATTGGCCTGATCGTAATCAACATAGCTTTTGATTGGATCAAGTTCACTCATCGCCTCAATTTTCAAGGTAGGCAAAACTGCTGCTGTGCCCGATTTGTTTGTCGTCGCTTGAGAGGAGGGATTCTCATTATTTTGTAGCGTCGCTTCATCCGCATAGGCTGCATGCGCATTTAAAATCATAAAGCTGAGAAGGCTATATTTGAATAGGTTAGAACCACAAAGCGGCTGTGGTGAAAATTTCATCATGATTTAAGGCTCGGAGAGAGTGAATTGCCAATAAAAATGAGAAGTATAATCATTTACTAAAAATGAACAAGACTTATGGTAATATTCATTTTTTCTACATAGTTTTACTGGGTTGAAAAGTACAGCTGTACAGGCTTTTTAATTTTTCTAAAAAATTGATAAATAAGCATTAAAATTTAAAAAAAATGCAAAAGAATTATTTTTGTGGATTTTCCATGCATTTTTTACAGCTTAAAAGAATGCCTATTTTTTCTTGGCGTCCTTGCTCAGTTTGTACCCAAGGGCGGTTTTGCCACGGTGGAGTATGGCGGACATGTTGTGTGTGGCCACAGGCTAGTTCCGCCACCCAATGATGTTCTTCATCGAGATGAAAACCAACAATCGCTTGTTGCACTTAAGTATCTCCACTGGCGTGTTGAGGCTGTTCTAAGCCGTTTAAAAAACGCTGACACAGTTGATGGATGGCTACCAAATCATCGGGATCTAGGCCTAAAGAACATGCCAGCTCAAAAGGAATGGCCATAATTTTATCTTTGGCTAACAGTGCTTTTTCCAGCAGAACGACTTTTTTCATACGTTCATCTTCTTTGACGGCAACACGCTTCAAAAACTGTTTTTCTTCTAGTTTTTTAATAATTGGGGTTAAGGTGCCTGAGTCAAAAAAGGTTTTTTGTCCAATCTCGGTCAGCGTCACATTGTCCTGCTCGTATAAAGCCAACAAAACAATAAATTGTGGATAGGTCAGATCGTAAACCTGTAAGCGTGGACGATATTGACGAACCATGGCATTGGTTGCGGAATACATGGCAAAACACACGCGGTTTTCTAAAAGAGGGGTGTCCGCCATGTTGAATGTCCTTGGGGTGTTAATGTCTGTAAAGCAGTATAAATGAAATAGGGATGGAAGTGTATTGCGCATTATAATCTTGTGCACAAGTTAATTGTGTGCGATATTTATCTAAGGCTAAGGTCGTTTCAGTCCTTGAAGCGACTTTAAGTAATGACATTTTGATGAATGGAAGAGATGTAATGACCACAATTTATGATTTTCAGGCCGAACTGTTGGAAGGTGAGCAAAAGAATCTGGCCGATTATCAGGGCAAGGTTTTATTGGTGGTGAATACCGCCAGCCAATGTGGTTTAACCCCGCAATTTGAAGGCTTGGAAAAGTTATATCAGGACTATCAACAGCAAGGTCTGCTGATTTTAGGTTTTCCCTGCAACCAATTTGCGCAGCAAGACCCTGCGAGTAATGAAGAGATCGGCAGCTTTTGTCAGCGTAATTATGGGGTCTCTTTCCCAATGTTTGCCAAAGTTGACGTGAATGGTCCTACAGCGCATCCGCTGTATCAGTATTTAACGTCTGAGGCGAAAGGCATTTTAGGTAGTCAAAGCATCAAGTGGAATTTCACCAAGTTTCTCATTAACCAAAAAGGGCAGGTGGTGAAACGCTATGCGCCAATTGTTAAACCTGAAAAAATTGCCAAGGATATTCAACGCCTTTTGGCTTAATGGAGACGGTTTGGAAAGGAGCTGTCGCGTGGTAATAGGCGCATACTTCCTTTGTTGAATTGAGCAGTTAGTATCTGATTTGTTACTGCAATGTGTTGTAGTTATTTGAATAAAATAGATTTTTTAATCTTTAATTATTACACAACTTGTTGCACCCAAACCTGAAAACTTCGCTATACTTTTTGCCAAGTTTAAAAAATATGAGCGTGAGAATTATGCGTGTACTGGTAGTGATGGATCCGATTGAAACGGTGAATCTGAAAAAAGATTCCACCATGGCCATGTTATGGGCAGCAAGCCGTCGTGGACATGAGCTGGGTTATGCATTACAACACGATTTATATATCGATCAAGGCAAAGCCTTTGGTCTGATTTCTCCCTTAAAAGTGTTTGAAGACTACGATCATTATTTTGAGTTGGGCGAACAGCAAAAAGAGTCCTTGGCCGATTACGATGTGATCTTGATGCGTAAAGATCCACCGTTTGACATGAACTTTGTCTACACCACCTATATTTTGGAACAAGCAGAACGTGAAGGCGCGTGGATTATCAATAAACCACAGTCCTTACGTGACTGTAATGAAAAACTGTTTGCCACGCAGTTCCCAGAACTCCAAGTCCCTACATTGGTGACTTCACAACAAAGCCTGATCCGTGAATTTATTAAAGAACATGGTGATGTGATTGTGAAGCCCCTTGATGGTATGGGTGGCATGGGAATTTTCCGTTTATATCAAGATGGTGTGAACATTGGCTCAACTTTGGAAATGTTGACGGAAATGGGCACACGTCCGATTATGGCGCAGCGTTATATTCCTGAAATTGTGGAAGGGGATAAACGTATCTTGCTGGTCAATGGTGAACCTATTCCGTACTGTTTGGCGCGTATTCCACAAAACGGCGAAGTGCGTGGGAATTTGGCCGCAGGTGGTTTGGGTCAAGCACGTCCGTTGACTGAAAACGACAAGGCGATTGCCGCAAAAGTGGGACCTTTCTTACGTGAAAAAGGTTTGGTTTTTGTCGGACTTGATGTGATTGGCAATTATGTGACCGAGATTAATGTCACCAGTCCAACCTGTATTCGTGAGATTGATGCGCAATTTGGTACCTCGATTGCCGATACTTTATTTGATATCTTAGAAGCAGGCAAAGCCAGCTAAAACGACAGAAAAGGAACCTGAAATGGTTCCTTTTTTCTTTCATGGTTGTGGTCGGTTTTGAAATAGAGCTGTACTTTGCTGCAAAGTGTATCAATTTGGTTGAAAATAAAGCGGATTATGTTGCTAGACACCACTAATTTTCATTCTGTTCAAATGTATGCACTCAGATTGTATTTCTAGCCGCTAAAATGAAGTGAATTACACTTTAGAATGATGTTAAATATTTGATTCAAATCAGCTTCATTGTTTTATTTTTAAATATCTCCAATTGCACTGTTGAGCCTGATTGTGTGCTGTAGTTTGAGTAAAAATGCACATCTGATAACAAATCTAGTTTAAACTTGAAAATCAGTAGAAAAAAACAATCAAATGCCTGTTGAAAAAAAGTAAATAATCTTTCGCGGCTATGCGTTTGTGATTACAATTGATCGCTTAAAATTGAATTTTGTTTCCATATTTTTAGAATTGAAGAATTAGACTGTGACCGAAGCAACACAAACAAAGCCGAAACATGTAATGATGATGGCTGCCGGAACGGGCGGACATGTTTTTCCAGCACTTGCTGTGGCTAAGGAATTACAGCAACAAGGCTGTCAAGTCTCGTGGCTTGCTACGCCTACAGGTATGGAAAATCGCCTGCTTAAAAATCATGATATCCCAATTTATCAAATTGATATTCAAGGTGTGCGCGGCAATGGCTTAGTCCGCAAAGTATTGGCACCCTTTAAAATTTTAAAAGCCACTTTAAGTGCAATGCGTTACATGAAGCAGCTCAAAGTCGATGCCGTCGCGGGCTTTGGGGGTTATGTCGCTGGGCCAGGTGGATTGGCTGCGCGCGCACTGGGTATTCCTGTCATTATTCATGAGCAGAATGCCATTGCTGGATTTACCAATACGCAGTTATCACGTATTGCCAAAACAGTGTGTCAGGCTTTTCCAAACACCTTTGCGACACAAGATAAAATTGTGACCACGGGTAATCCCGTCCGCAAAGAGATTACGGAAATTTTAAATCCGTCTTGGCGTTATCAAGAACGTGAAAAAGCAGGTCTGCCACTTCGGGTCTTAATTGTGGGTGGTTCATTAGGTGCACAAGCGTTAAATGAGCGTGTTCCTGAAGCATTGAAGCAATTGAATGTGCCGTTAAGCGTTTATCATCAATGTGGTCAAAACCATGCAGAGGCGACCCAAGCGCGTTATGCCGATGCCCCTGAACAGCTTCAGGTTGAAGTCCGCCCTTTTATTGAAAATATGGCCCAAGCCTATAGCGATGCCGATTTAATTATTTGCCGTGCTGGGGCGTTAACCGTGACCGAGATTGAGACTGCGGGTGTGGCTGCGGTGTTTGTTCCACTGCCAAGTGCAGTAGATGATCACCAAACGGCCAATGCAAAGTTTTTAGCCAATATCGGTGCAGCCAAAATTTGCCCGCAAGCAAGCATGACGCCCGAGAGTTTAAAAGAACTATTATTACCCTTGATGAACCGTCAGTTATTGTCTGAAATGGCAGTGAAAGCACGTCAGCAAGCACAACCCGATGCAACCCAACATGTGGTTCGTTTAATTCAAGCATTGTAAACCGAGTATTTTATGTCGCCATCTACGCCTGCTGATCAAGCAAAAAAGTTAATTAAAGTGCCAGAAATGCGCCGTATTAAGCACATCCATTTTATTGGGATTGGTGGTGCGGGTATGTGTGGTATTGCTGAAGTGCTCAAGAACCAAGGCTACAAAGTCTCAGGTTCAGATATCAAAGCATCAAAAACCACGGCTCAGCTTGAAGAAAACGGCATCAAAGTCTATATCGGGCATACGGCTGAAAACATTCAAGGGGCAAACGTGATTGTGGTGTCGACTGCAATTGATGCAGAAAACCCTGAAATCAAAGCAGCCATTGAAACGCGTACACCTGTGGTGCGCCGTGCAGAAATGCTGGGTGAGCTGATGCGCTACCGTCATGGGATTGCTGTTGCAGGAACACATGGTAAAACCACGACCACTAGCCTTGTCACGTGTATGTTGGCAGAAGAAAATCTAGATCCAACCTATGTGATTGGTGGTTTGCTGAACCGTACTGGTGTGAATGCTGCGCTGGGCGCGAGTCGTTTTATCGTGGCAGAAGCAGATGAATCAGATGCGTCATTCCTACATTTGCAACCGATGGCCACCATCGTGACCAATATTGATGCAGACCACATGGACACCTATGGTGGTAGCTTCGATGTCCTAAAAGATACCTTTGTACAGTTCTTACAAAAACTACCGTTTTACGGCTTGGCTGTGGTGTGTGGCGATGATGCCAACATTCGTGAAATCATGCCGCGTATTGGTCGTCCATTGATCACGTATGGTTTTAACGAAGACAATGACATTCGTGCAGTGGATATTGAACAAGAAGGCATGCAGTCGCACTTTACCGTATTACGTAAAGATCGTGAGCCTTTACGTTTAACCATTAATTTGCCGGGTTTGCATAATATTTTAAATGCGCTTGCAGCAATCGGTATTGCAACCGATGAAGGTGTCTCTGATGCTGCGATTGCACGTGCGTTAGAAAGTTTCAGCGGTGTAGGTCGTCGTTTCCAAGTACAGGGCGAATTTGACATTGAAGGCGGTAATGTGAAATTGGTGGATGACTATGGTCACCATCCAAAAGAAGTTGAAGCGACCATTAAAGCGGCACGAGCAAGCCATCCAGACCGCCGTTTAGTGATGATGTTTCAGCCACACCGTTTTAGCCGTACCCGTGACTGTTTCGATGACTTTGTGGATGTACTGTCACATGTCGATCAGTTGTTGCTGCTCGAAGTCTATCCTGCGGGTGAAAAACCGATTGTGGGGGCAGACAGCCGATCATTGGCGCGTAGTATTCGTTTACGTGGTGATGTAGAGCCGATTTTGATCGATCCAGTCGAAGGTAATTTGCAGCATGCGTTGAAAAAAGTGTTACAAGCGGATGACTTGTTATTGACGCAAGGCGCAGGTAATGTGGGGGCTATCTCGGTTGAGCTTGCAAGCAATCATTTATATTTAAAATAATCACGTTTTGTGATTACTCAATGAATAAAACAGTCATAAAGTTTAAGGATATCAACGTGTCAAATGCTTCAAAATTCGGCAAAGTAGCGGTGTTGCTTGGTGGTAAGTCTGCTGAGCGTGAGGTTTCTCTAGATAGTGGTGCAGCTGTACTTGAAGCATTGGTTCGTTCGGGTGTAAATGCAGAAGCTTTTGACCCGCAAGAGCGTAGTGTGACGGAATTGGTCGGTTATGACCGTGCGTTTATTGTGCTGCATGGTCGCGGTGGGGAAGACGGTCAAATCCAAGGGGTCTTAGAGTGGCTCAACATCCCCTATACCGGAACAGGCGTACAGGGTTCTGCTATTGGCATGGATAAAGTTAAAACCAAGCAAGTTTGGCAGGGTTCAGACTTACCGACAGCACCCTATCGCATCATTAGCCAAGAGTCAGATTTGGCTGAAGTAGTGGCGAATTTGGGTCTTCCACTGATTATCAAGCCGGTACATGAAGGTTCAAGTGTCGGCATGAGTAAAGTCGAAAAAGCAGAAGATTTGGCAGCGGCAATTGCCAAAGCGACCCAACACGATGCTGTGGTGATGGCTGAAAAATGGATTACCGGACGTGAATTCACGATTTCATTTTTAAGTGGTCAACCACTACCTGTGATTCGTCTACAACCGCCTGCGGATGTGGCTTTTTATGATTACGAAGCGAAATATCAGCGTAATGATGTGGAATACGGAATTCCGTGTGGCTTAAGCGCTGAAGAAGAGCAAAAGTTGCAAGCGCTTTGCCTCCGTGCATTCCAAGCGGTAGGTGCAAGTGGTTGGGGCCGTATTGATGCGATGCAAGATGAGCAAGGCAATTTCTGGTTATTAGAAGTGAACACAGTCCCAGGGATGACCAGTCACTCTTTGGTGCCGAAAGCAGCAAATGCAGTGGGTTATAGTTTTGATGCGCTTTGTGTCCAAATTTTAGAGCAAACACTGACAGGTGCGGCTCACTAAATGGCGCAATTACCTGCTTCTATGCGCCGTAAACGCGCAGCGATTACTTCAATACACGATAAACCACCGACGCGTAAGGAAAAGCTTACCAACTTTGGTGGTTGGGTGATGTTGGTCGTTGCCGTGGCGGTGCTGTTGGTTGGTATTTATGGCTTATATCAAGTCATGACAGATGCACGTGTGGCCGAACTTGATGTAGTAGGCGTACGTTCTGAGGCGGAAAAAAATCAGGTGATGGGACATGTTTCAGCAGCCATTACTCATAATTATTTCACCTCAGATTTAGAAGAAATTCGTGATCGAACTTTAGAGCTGGCTTGGGTAGATCGCGTGGTGGTTTCGCGGGCATGGCCGAATGCGATTCGCGTTCGTGTTATGCCACGGCATGCAATTGCACGTTGGGGGACGGGGCGTCTCTTAAGTGACAGTGGTGACGTATTTAGCGAAGTGACGCCGAAAAATAATCAGAATTTGCCTTTATTACACGGCCCAATCAGTCAGTCTAAAATGATGATGCGCCGTTATAATGAAATTAATCAATTATTCCAGCCAGTCAACCTTCGTTTAAAAGAACTATATTTAACGGAGCGTATGACTTGGTTTATGCAGTTCGATTCAGGTTTACGTGTTATCGTAGATCAGGATCAAACCATGAGTAAGCTGCAACGTTTGAGTTATTTGGCTCAAAGTGATTTGAAGCCAGTTTGGGCCAAAGTATCTGCCATTGATTTGCGTTATCGGAATGGCTTGGCCATCCAATGGAAGAGTGCTGCCGCACCAAAGATAGCAAATGGTCATTTTGTTGTAACGATTGATGACACAAGCATTGCAGGTGGAGCAGCAGCAAAGCCATAATACTTGGCTTTAAAACAGAGGCATAAAGCCATAAATTAAACAAACATGTGATGGTAGTAGTAAATAATGAATGAAGCGGTTCCCTCAGTTGTTGCGATTGACATTGGGACGCACAAAGTTTCAGTTTTGATTGGTAAGGTACATGCGCCAGACAATATCCAAGTGATAGGAATGGCAACTGCTCGTAACCGAGGCATGAATAAAGGAAAAATTGTAAGTCTTGATAAAGTCATTACAGCGATAAAAAATGCCGTGCAAGAAGCAGAAGATATGGCTGAATGCCGTGTTCATTCCGCGTGGGTCTCAATCCCAAGTGCCGAGTTAAAAAGCTTTTATGCCTCTGGACGAACGCCAGTTGAAAATACTGACCATACAATTACAACAAGTGAAGTGGTTCGTGCATTAGAGTTGGCCAAAGCCAGCCACATGACCTCGGATCATTATTTGGTCAGCGCTGTTCCACTGGGCTTTGAGCTGGATGACTCCACTGAGTGGGTACAAAACCCAATACGGATGTCTGCACACAGCATGATTGGTCATTATCAGTTGATGATGTTACCGATTAGTACCATGCAAAACCTTGATCGGGCATTAAAAGGCGCGAACATCGGGGTGGAGAAACTGGTGGTGTCTTGTCTGGCAACGGCAGAAGCGAGCCTACTCAAAGATGAAAAAGAGTATGGCGTTTGTTTAGTCGATATTGGTGCAGGTACCACCAACATTGCGGTGTATTTAGATGGTCGTTTGGCGTTGACACATACGTTGCAGCGTGGTGGCGAACATGTCACCCGTGATATTGCTGCTGTGTTACAAACCACCACTGAAGAAGCTGAGCGAATTAAATTACTCTATGGGTGTGTCGACATTAAGTCGGTTAAACCGGATCATATGATTCAGATCCAAGGGATTGATGGTCCGCAAACGATTAGTCGTATTGAGCTGACTGAAATCGTGATTGCGCGTTATGAAGAAATCTTAGGCCAAGTTCGCCAAGAACTAGAGCGTAATGGTGCGATTCATGGTTTGTATCACGGTGTGGTGTTAACTGGTGATGCCAGTCAAATCGAAGGGATGGTGACGTTGACTCGTCGTATGTTGGGTGTGTCTGCGCATTTGGGTAATCCACCTGTGCAAGTGACAGCAGATGAGCAAAATATTGCCGCACTGCGTCGCTCTCAGTATGCCACTGCCGCAGGTTTATTGATGTTTAGTCAGAGCGAAACACAAGAAACCATAGTGGAACCAGAAGATACAGAAAAACTGTCCCTGATTAAACGCGTTGGACGTGCTTGGTCTGGACTCAATGAAAAGCTGAAATCTGTTTTTTAAGTTGAATTTTTTTGGAATATTGTTAAGAAGTTGTACAACGCATCGCTTAAACTTGACAAGCTATGGCTTGCACAGCATGCTTAAAAGCAATTTTGTTTATTAAGATCAAGGCAGTATACGGGCTTAAGTGACTGCCAATAACGAATTAGGAAATCTATAGGTCATGGCCTCATTTGAATTTTTAGAAGATGATCAAACCGATAGCAACGGTCAAGCCCGTTTTACTGTGTTTGGTGTTGGTGGTGCAGGTGGTAACGCCGTACAACACATGCTTGAGTCAGATATTCAAGGTGTAAAATTTGTATGTGCCAATACGGACAAGCAAGCGCTAGACCGTATGAATGCACAATTCAAGATCCAGTTGGGTGAGCAAAGTACCCGTGGCTTGGGTGCGGGCGCCAATCCAAATGTCGGTCAAGCAGCGGCTGAAGAAAGTCGTGACTTGATTCGTCAACACCTTGAAGGCACTGACATGGTGTTTGTCACTGCTGGTATGGGCGGTGGTACAGGTACAGGTGCTGCGCCAGTGGTTGCTGAAATTGCCAAAGAAATGGGTATTTTAACCGTAGGCGTGGTAACGACACCGTTTAACTTTGAAGGTAAACGTCGTCTTCAGTCTGCTGAGCAAGGCATTGAAGCATTAGAAGCGCATGTAGATTCTTTAATCATCATTCCAAACCAACGTTTGTTAAAAGTTTTCCGTGACATCTCAATGAAAGATGCCTACAAAAAAGCGGATGATGTCTTATTAAATGCGGTCCGTAGTATCTTTGATTTGGTGGTACGCCCAGGTCATATTAACCTTGACTTTGCTGACTTGAAAACTGCGATGAGCACACGTGGTTATGCCATGATGGGTGCGGGTTTAGGTCGTGGTGAAAACCGTGCACGTCAAGCAGCCGAACAAGCGATCCGTAGTCCATTACTAGATAATGTCACCATTATGAATGCCAAAGGGATTCTGATTAATGTGACGGGTGGTGATGACGTCACGTTTGGCGAAATTGAAGAAATTACTGATGTTGTGAACCAAATTGTCGATCTAGACGAAGGCCAAGTCTTCTATGGAACCGTATTTGATCCAGATGCGCGTGATGAAATCAGTGTCACTGTCATTGCAACAGGTTTAACTCGAAATTCAGCAGATTCTGCTGAGCCAGTGAAGCGTCCAAATGCACATGTGCAGGTAGCACAACATGGGCATGCAACGCAAGCGGTTGTTGAAGATGATGATGTGCCTGCAATCCAGCGTCAGAACCAAGACGTGGCTGCTGCAGCGAGTTCTGCATCGACAGTGAGTGCTGCACGTCCAACACCAATGAGTATTCAAGATTACTTGAAAAATCAACAACGTAAGTAGTATTTGTCTATGTGCTTAAGCCACATGTGATGAAGAAAAGGTAGTCTCTGACTACCTTTTTGTTTTTTATCAATGGCTAAATATGCTAACGTATAGCGGTTTAGTGGTGAGATGATATGAAACATGTTGAAACAAAGAACTCTACAACGTGTCGTTAAAGCAAGCGGCATTGGTTTGCATAGTGGTCAAAAAGTCTTAATTAACTTTGTACCACATCATGCGGACGGAGGAATTGTGTTTCGTCGTATCGATCTCAATCCACCCGTCGACATTCGTGCAAATGCGATGTTGATCCAAGAAGCCTTCATGTGTTCAAACTTGGTTCAAGAAGATGCCAAAGTCGGTACCATTGAACATGTCATGAGTGCAATTGCAGGTCTAGGTATTGATAACTTGATCATTGAGGTGTCTGCCTCTGAAGTCCCAATTATGGATGGCAGTGCAGGTCCGTTTATTTACTTGCTCATGCAAGGTGGCCTCAAAGAACTGGATGCCCCTAAAAAATTTATAAAAATACTCAAACCTGTTGAAGCTCTCATTGACGACAAACGCGCCATTTTCCGCCCGCATGAAGGTTTTCAACTCAATTTCACCATTGACTTCGATCATCCTGCTTTTAAGAAAGAATATCAGTCTGCCACTATCGATTTTTCAACCGAAACCTTTGTTTATGAAGTCAGCGAAGCCCGTACTTTTGGTTTTATGAAAGATTTGGACTATCTCAAAGCCAATAATCTCGCTTTGGGGGCAAGTTTAGACAATGCCATTGGCGTCGATGAAACCGGTGTGGTGAATGAAGAAGGTTTACGCTTCTCAGATGAATTTGTTCGTCACAAAATATTAGATGCGGTGGGTGATCTTTACTTGCTCGGGCACCAAATTATTGCCAAATTTGATGGATATAAGTCTGGGCATGCTTTGAATAATCAATTATTGCGCAATGTCCAAAGTGATCCAAGCAGCTATGAAATTGTAACATTTGATGACGAAGATCAGTGTCCAATTCCTTATGTGAGTGTGACTTAAGTCATTGTCTTTATTATGTGATGTTATATTGTAACAGGTATAAATGTGATGAATTTATCATTTTAAAAATGCAATTCTGAAGCTAGTCGCGACGAGGTTACTTTTTTTTGCTTGCCAAACGGCGCATTGCTTGGCTAAGCTTAGGGTCGCTCACAAAGTCAGCAGCATCTCGAATTAAGTCTTGAGTTTCTGTGCTTAACGATCTTGAAATAGATTGTATCTTTGCGGGTGTTTGAGAGGGGATTCTCAAACGAACTTGGAGTTTTTGTAGGTCTTTAAACTCATCAAGTTCCGACAGTTGTGCAATATATTGTTTTTGAAGGTAACCAAGTTGACTAATCATCGCTTGATTTTCGCCGGTAATCGTCAAAATACCATATTGATAACAAACAACCTGCCACTGCTCTGGTTGCGGTAGGATAGGTTGAATCAGTTTTGTAAGTTTCTGCCATGCAGTCACTTGCTTTGAGAGAAACGTTAAGTTTCCTGTTTTTATGTGTTTTCTGGTTTGTTGAAAGAGATTCACTGGTTCGGACATACATATTTCCTTCATGTTAATGTCTTAATCTTATGCGCTTCTTTCGGTAGATATCAAGGACGAGATCACGCAAGAAACATTCGTAAGAACAGTTTTAAGAGGTTTTTTATGCATATGCGACGTATTTTGTTGGCTTTTTCTTTTGCGGCATCGGCTGCTTCAGTAGCCTTCGCTGATTTGGTAGAACTCAATACAAATAATGCATCTTCGGATCGAATTGAGCAATTGACACGCACTTTATCCGAAGGTGCTTATACTGAATCTAATGATATTGATGTTCCTGCCGAAACGAAAATGACCGTTCAGCTCCGTGAAAAAACGGTTGAACTTAACAACGCTTCACTGGCGAAAAAATACGGTTCAGAATTCTCTGCAAAAAGTTTTTCAAATAATGCATATTCGTGGTTAGTGACACACCCACTTCCAAGCGCACGTGTGAGCTCAAGTTACGGCGGCCGTACTATGAATGGTCGTGCTGAGCGCCACTCAGGTCTAGATCTTGCTGCGCCAAGCGGTACACCGATTTATGCGACAGGTCCAGGGATTGTGACCAAGTCAGGTTGGGGTACGGGCTATGGTCAATACGTTGAAATTAACCATGGGAATGGTTACATCACGCGCTATGCCCATGCATCACGTTTAATTGCTCGTGTTGGCGACCGTGTAGACGCGGGTGAACATATTGCTAATGTTGGTTGTACAGGTCGTTGTACTGGCCCACATTTACACTATGAAGTAGTTAAAGATGGTCAACGCAAAAACCCATCGACTTATCTAGCCATGTTGCCTTAATCCGATTTGATCGGATGATCCGAACTTACCATTGGTCTGATGCTTGAAAAAGGAATACAGCTCTGACGGAATCTAAGTTAGCATCAAAAAACAGCATTAAATGTATAAAAAACCGCCTAAATTGGCGGTTTTTTGTTATCTTGGGTAACGAATGGTCAATGACTATTTAGTTGCTAAATAGTAGGGCTCAGCCATATTCAGCTGTAGCGATACTCTTATAGGACGAAAGTATGATACATATTAACGTATAAGATTAGGATATCGAAATAGGTGAATTATGGCGTTTTATGGTGATACTGACGCGCAAGAAACGCAAGAATGGCAAGATGCGTTTGACTCCGTTTTACAACACATGGGGACTGAGCGTGCAGCTTTTCTACTAGAAAAACTGTATCAACAAGCAATCGCTAAACATGTCCCTATTCAGCGTTTAAACACGCCTTATTTAAATACAATTTCAGTGGCTGAAGAACCTGCAATGCCAGGCGATCAAGACATGGAGCGTCGTATCCGTGCGTTGATTCGTTGGAATGCGCTAGCGATGGTACTCCGTGCCAATAAAACGGGTGATGACTTAGGTGGTCACTTGGCAAGTTTTGCATCTTCAGCAACTTTATATGATGTCGGTTTTAACCACTTTTTCCGTGCCAATAACGACAACTTTGGCGGGGACATGATCTATTATCAAGGTCACTGTGCGCCAGGTATTTATGCGCGTTCGTTCCTTGAAGGTCGTTTGACTGAAGAGCATCTAAACAATTTCCGTCGCGAAGTGGACGGTGTTGGCTTACCTTCTTATCCGCATCCATACTTAATGCCTGATTATTGGCAGTTCCCAACGGTATCGATGGGTCTTGGCCCAATCATGTCGATTTATCAAGCACATATTCAAAAATATTTGATGAACCGTGGTTTGATTAAAGAAGAAAATCGCAAAGTTTGGGCATACCTTGGCGATGGCGAGATGGATGAGCCAGAAAGCACAGGTGCAATTTCACTTGCGGGTCGTGAAAAATTAGACAATCTCATTTGGGTTGTAAACTGTAACTTACAGCGTCTAGATGGCCCAGTACGTGGTAACGGTAAAATTATTCAAGAATTAGAATCTTTATTCCGTGGTGCGGGCTGGCGTGTCATTAAAGTGGTTTGGGGCCGTCATTGGGACCCACTACTTGCAAAAGACAAAACTGGTGCTTTAAAGTCGGTGATGGAAGAAACACTGGATGGCGAATACCAACGCTTACAAGTGAAGGGCGGTGCATATGCACGCGAAAAATTCTTTGGTAAATACCCAGAAGCGGCTGAGTTGATTAAAGACTTAAGCGATGAAGATATTGATAATCTAAATCGTGGTGGTCATGACCCGTACAAAGTTTTTGCAGCCTATGCAGAAGCATGTACAGCCAAAGGTCAACCAACTGTAATCTTAGCGAAAACTGTTAAAGGTTATGGCTTGTCTGATGAAATTGAAGCAGTAAACAAAACGCATCAAATCAAAAAGATGCAAATCGAATCTTTAAAATATGTACGTGATCGCTTCAATTTGCCATTTAACGATGAGCAATTAGAAGAAGTGCCTTTCTATCGTCCAAGCGAAAACTCGCCTGAATTGAAATATATGAAAGCACGTCGTGAAGCACTAGGTGGTTACTTACCTGCACGTCGTAAAGAAAGTGAACAGTTGGCTATTCCAGAACTTTCTGTCTTTGATGCAGTATTAAAAGGCTCACAAGGCAAAGAACAATCAACCACCATGGTGATGGTTCGTTTAATCGCTGCATTGTTAAAAGAAAAAGCAATTAAAGACCGTGTTGTTCCTATTGTTCCAGATGAAGCACGTACTTTTGGTCTAGAAGGTATGTTCCGTCAGTTAGGTATTTATGCAGCCAATGGTCAGCATTACACGCCTGAAGACCAAGAACAGCTTATGCATTACCGTGAAGCAAAAGACGGTCACATGCTTCAAGAAGGTATTAACGAAGCAGGTGCAATGAGCGCTTGGGCAGCATTGGCAACCAGTTATTCAACCAATAACTTACCAATGATTCCAATGTACATGTACTACTCTATGTTTGGTTTTCAACGTATTGGCGACATTGCATGGGCTGCAGGTGATGCACAAGCACAAGGTTTCTTATTGGGTGCAACAGCAGGCCGTACAACGCTCAATGGCGAAGGCTTACAACACCAAGATGGTCACTCACATATTCTTGCGAACACGATTCCGAACTGTGTGTCGTATGACCCATGTTTTGGTTATGAATTAGCAGTTATTGTGCATGATGGTTTACAACGCATGTATGTGAACCAAGAGCGTATTTTCTATTACTTAACGGTAATGAACGAAAACTACGAGCATCCGGAAATGCCACAAGGTGCTGAGGAAGGCATTAAACGTGGTATGTACTTACTTCAAAAAGATGAAAAAGCCACTGTTCAGTTGATGGGTTCAGGTGTGATTCTGCGTGAAGTCATTAAAGCTGCTCAAATCTTACGTGATGAATACCAAATCCATTCAAATGTATTTAGCGTAACAAGTTTCAATGAACTTGCACGTAATGGTATGGCATGTGAAGAATATAACCGCTTGCATCCAATGAGCGAAAATGTGAAAGAGGCTTGGGTGACTGAGCAACTGCGCGGTACAGAAGGTATCGTGGTTTCTGCAACAGATCATATGCGTGCTTATAGCGAGCAAATTCGTGCATATCTTCCAGACAACCGTCCATTCGTAGCATTGGGTACAGATGGTTATGGTCGTTCAGATTCACGCGCTAAATTACGTAGTTACTTTGGTGTAGATGCAGCGCACATTGTTGTAGCCACACTGAAGAAATTGGCTGATGAGGGTGAAGTGGATGCACGCTTAGTGAAAGATGCCATCTCTACATTTGAATTAGATACGGACCGTCCAGTAGCTTGGGCTCCTCAAGCAACGCCATCTGTACACGCTGTAGCTGACTACAAAGAGGAGAAATAAGTATGCAAATTACAACTCCTGATATTGGTGTAGATAAAGCTGTTGTTGCTGAAATTTTGATCAAAGTTGGCGATACCATTGCGGTTGATGACAGTGTTGTTCTATTAGAATCAGACAAAGCATCTGTTGAAGTGCCTAGCACTTCAGCAGGCGTTGTTAAAAGCATTTTAGTAAACTTAGGTGACTCTGTTGCTGAAGGTGCAGCGCTGATTGAGCTGGAAGCCGAGGGACAAACTGAAGCGCCAGCAGTACAAGCACAGGCTGACGTTGTACAAGCTGAAGAAAAGACTGCACCCGCTGCTGTTGCTGAAACGGTTGCACCCGCTGCGACTACAGCATCGCAAGTGATTGATGTGCAAGTGCCAGATATTGGTGTGGAAAAAGCAACTGTTGGTGAAATTTTGGTGTCGGTTGGCGATCAAATTGACGTCGATCAAAGCATCCTTGTGGTTGAGTCAGACAAAGCGACTGTGGAAGTCCCGAGTACGATTTCAGGCGCAGTGGAATCAATTAGTGTTCAAGTTGGTGACAGTGTTAAAGAAGGTGTGGTGATTCTGACTGTAAAAACAGCAGCGTCAGTTGCACCAGTGACTGCTGAGCCTACGCCAGTTGCAACACCTCAAGCCACTCAAGCTCAGTCTGTTGAAGCGGCGCCACGAGTGGCTGCTGCGCCTGCAGGTGCAGTTGAAATTGCAGTGCCTGACTTAGGTGTGGACAAAGCGGCTGTTGCTGAAGTTTTGGTGTCAGTAGGTGATACGGTTGAAAAAGACCAAAGTATCATCGTGGTTGAATCAGACAAAGCAACGGTTGAAGTACCAAGTACAACAGCGGGCGTGATTAAAGCCATTCATGTTGCATTGGGACAAAATGTATCGGAAGGTGTGGCTTTGGTGACCATTGAAGGTGAATCTTCATCAGCACCCGCTGCTGCACCTGCGGCGGCTTCTGCTCCAGCGCCTAAAGCTGAAGTTAAAGCGCAGCCTGCGCCAGCAGCACAGTCAGTTGCGGCTCCTGTGTCAGAACAGGGTGCAGACAAGCTGACGAAAGCGCAGAATGACGCCAATGCGAAAGTCTATGCAGGCCCAGCTGTACGCAAGCTGGCGCGTGAATTAGGCGTCGTATTGTCTGAAGTAAGCGCATCTGGCCCGCATGCGCGTGTCATGAAGGAAGACCTGAAAGCATTTGTCAAAGCGCGTTTAACTGCGCCTCAGGCTGCTCCAGCCGCTCAGGCTGCTGCTCAAGTTTCTGGCTTGCCAAAGCTTCCGGATTTCACAGCGTTTGGTGGTGTAGAAGAGAAAGTGCTGACACGTCTGCAACAAGTCTCTATTCCGCAGTTGTCTTTAAACAACTATATTCCGCAAGTAACTCAGTTTGATTTGGCGGATATTACTGAGCTTGAAGCTTGGCGTAATGACCTTAAAGGTAACTTTAAGAAAGATGGTATTAGTTTGACCATTATGGCTTTCATTATTAAAGCCGTTGCGCATTTGCTGAAAGAAGAGCGTGATTTTGCCAGTCACTTGGCTGATGATGGCAAGTCTGTGCTCTTGCGGAACGAAATCCATATGGGCATTGCTGTAGCAACACCAGATGGTTTAACCGTTCCTGTACTCCGTAATCCAGACCAGAAATCGATTAAAGACATTGCGGTGGAGCTCGGTGTATTGGGTCAGAAAGCACGTGATAAGAAGCTTTCGCCGAAAGATCTACAAGGTGCAAACTTCACGATTTCAAGCTTAGGTGCAATTGGTGGTACGGCATTTACACCACTGGTGAACTGGCCGCAAGTCGCAATTTTGGGAATTTCTCCAGCAACGATGCAACCAGTATGGAATGGTCAAGGTTTCGATCCGAAACTGATGTTGCCGTTGTCATTGTCTTATGATCACCGTGTGATTAATGGGGCCGATGCAGCGCGCTTTACCAATAAGCTGACCAAGTTACTGAAAGACATCCGTACTTTACTGATCTGATGATCTAGGTTTTTGCCCTGTTGATTTCTCTTCTCAAAAGAGAGAAATAGCGGCTGGAAGCACTGCAAAAATACCTCAATAAAGACCCTGCTTCGGCAGGGTCTTTTGTATTTATAGATTGCCAAAAAACATATTTTCGCCTAACATAGTTTTACTTCATTGGGGAGTAGCCGCTGTTCGTAAGAACAGGTGATGATCAACATATTTGCTCTAAAACGAGCATGGTCATCATAGCAAAGAACCAAATGAGCTTCTAAAGAGCTTTCTTTTGTTGGCAAGACCTTTGATTTACCACTCTGCAGATTTTTGGCTAGCAGGAGCGGTGAGTCATTGGTATTTGTTATGCTAGCCAGAGAAAGACATCATGTATGAATTCCTCCTCTCCACAGCCATCGTGGCTTTAGCTGAAATGGGCGATAAGACCCAACTGCTTGCATTGTTACTTGCTGCACGTTTCCGTAAACCCGTCCCAATTCTATTGGCTATTTTGCTGGCGACCATTATTAACCATGGCGTCTCTGCTGTTTTAGGTCAATGGATCACCACAGTTTTAAGCCCTGATGCGCTGATCTGGATTCTCTCGATTGGTTTCATTGCTATGGCGGGTTGGATGTTGATTCCTGATCAGTTGGATGATGAGTCAGGCAGCATTAAGAAATGGCAGAAACTAGGGGTATTTGGCGCAACATTTGTGTTGTTCTTCTTGGCCGAAATTGGAGATAAAACTCAAATTGCTACCGTGGCTTTAGCAGCACGTTTTGACAGTATTGTTTGGGTGATGTTGGGTACGACTTTAGGGATGATGTTGGCCAATGCGCCAGCGGTCTTTATTGGCGATAAGTTGGCGACCAAGTTGCCAATTGCCTTAATTCATAAAATTGGTGCGGCCATTTTCTTGGTCATTGGTGTTGCTACACTTGTACAGCATTATTTCTTCTAATTCACCGTACAAAATAAGAATCCCGACTTAAAAAATCGGGATTTTTATTGAAAAATTATCTTCAATTTATTGATATATCAAATGATATTGGTCGCAAATGCATTGTAAGTTTGTGTAAATCCATATATGTTGTAGGTATTAAAAAGTCTTTTAAGAAAAACAGCATTTTGAGGGGATGGGCATGGCATTTGACCGCACAACGTCACAGGTTTTATATGATGATGGCACACATAAGTGTATTAGCTTTACCAGCTTGGTCAAAGGCGAGGGTGTACAGGCAAATCAGTTTTTAATTATTGACCATGAGCGTGCAGCAGTCTTAGATCCCGGTGGTGATTTAACTTATGTACCGTTGACCATGGAGTTGAATAAATATACCCGTTTGACCAATCTTGATTTTGTGATGGCCTCACACCAAGACCCTGACATTATTACCTCAATGCCGCGTTGGTTGGTCTATACCGAAGCGAAAGTGGTGGCTTCTAAACTTTGGGCACGCTTTTTACCGCATTTGAACTCTGCCTTTATGAGTGAGCGGATGAAAGGTAACTGGCTGGATCGTTTAGTGGAGCTACCTGACCACGGTCAAGTGATTACGTTGGGACAGTCCTCGATTATTGCTGTGCCGGCGCATTTTTTACATTCGGTGGGTAATTTTCAGTTTTATGACCCGATTGCCAAGATTCTATTTTCAGGCGATATGGGGGCATCGATGGTGGATGATGCCTCAAAACCTTTGGAAAATTTTGCTGCGCATATTCCTAAAATGAAAGGCTTTCATCAGCGCTATATGTGCAATAACAAAGTGATTCGTCTATGGGTCAATATGGTCCGTACCATGGATGTCGAAATGATTGTACCGCAACATGGGACGCCGTTTATTGGGCAAGAGCAGATTCATCAATTTTTAGACTGGATTGAGACTTTGGAGTGCGGTACCGACTTGATGGATGAGAGTGTTTTTACCTGTCCAACTTAAGTGACAAAATAGTCGTAAATTTTGCTTGTTTGGCAACCACAATTTTTTTAATATTTTCTTCCAAAAAAAGTTTTTGAAAATGAGAATATAAAGGATGTTGTCTCAAGTTCCAACGGAAGATGCCTGTTTAAGCTGCGGGGCATGTTGTGCCTTTTTTAGAGTCTCATTTTACTGGGCTGAAGGCATCTCCATGCCTGAACATTACACAGAGCCAGTGACGGCTGTGTATTCATGTATGATTGGAACCAATCAAGCCAGCCCACGCTGTATCGCACTGCAAGGCACCATTGGTGAGCACGTCAGTTGTGGGATGTATGAACAGCGTAGCTCTTCATGTAAAGAAGTTCAAATTGCTGATGATCAATGCAACAAAGCACGACGTGCACACAATATGATTCCATTTGTGCAATTGGAAGCGAGCATTGCCGTCAACGATGAAGGTTTTGATCAAGTGTGTTAATCAGTAAAAGCAGAGTCAAGGCTCTGCTTTTTTGAGTTTTAGAACGTCAATTGAACCCATCTCAAAACAAGAAATAAAAAAATAAAGGTGAAAATGATGGTGTCAAATAAAATATAGGTTTTATCACTTTATTTTCTAAGATAAAAAATAAATTTTCAATTGAAATGAAATTTAAGTTCATATTTGTTTATAATAGCGCACGGAAATTACCAGTGAGACTGCCATGTTGACCATCGTTCAAGACGCGTTAACTTTTGATGATGTCCTATTACTCCCTGCCTATTCTACTGTTCTCCCAAAAGATGTCTCATTAAAGACACGATTCACGCGCGGCATTAATTTAAATATCCCCCTTGTTTCAGCAGCAATGGATACGGTGACTGAATCACGTATGGCGATTGCAATGGCGCAAAACGGTGGTATTGGTATTTTGCACAAGAACATGGATATTGCGGCACAAGCTGCAGAAGTCCGTCGTGTGAAAAAATTTGAAGCAGGAATGGTGAAAGATCCAATTACTGTGACACCTGAAACCACAGTACGCGAATTGATCTCGATTACTCAAGCCAACAACATCAGCGGTGTGCCTGTTGTGAAAGATGGCAAAGTGGTCGGTATTGTGACAGGTCGCGATACACGCTTTGAAACGAACCTTGAGCAACCTGTAAGCAATATCATGACCGGCCAAGACCGCCTTGTGACTGTTCGTGAAGGTGAGTCGAAAGAAAATATTCAAGCATTACTGCAAAAGCATCGGATTGAAAAAGTTTTGGTCGTTGGAGAACACAACGAACTTAAAGGCTTAATTACAGTTACCGACTTCCGTAAAGCGGAAAGTTATCCAAGCAGCTGTAAAGATGATCTTGGTCGCTTACGCGTGGGTGCTGCAGTCGGCACAGGTGTAGAAACACCAAGCCGTGTAGAGGCTTTGGTTGAAGCGGGTGTTGATGCGATTGTCGTGGATACGGCACATGGTCACTCTGCGGGTGTGATCGAGCGTGTACGTTGGGTGAAAGCGAATTACCCACAAGTCCAAGTGATTGGCGGTAACATTGCAACTGGTGATGCTGCATTGGCACTCCTTGATGCAGGCGCAGATGCGGTTAAAGTCGGTATCGGCCCAGGTTCAATTTGTACCACTCGTATTGTGGCAGGTATTGGTATGCCGCAGATTTCTGCGATTGACAGTGTGGCTAATGCATTGAAAGATCAAATTCCATTGATCGCAGATGGTGGTATTCGTTTCTCTGGAGACATGGCGAAAGCGATTGGCGCGGGTGCGAGTACGATTATGGTCGGTTCACTCCTTGCCGGGACTGAAGAAGCGCCAGGTGAAGTGGAATTCTTCCAAGGTCGTTACTATAAAGCGTATCGTGGTATGGGTTCATTGGGCGCGATGGCAGGAGCAACAGGTTCTGCGGATCGTTATTTCCAAGACTCTAAAGCAGGCGCTGAAAAACTTGTTCCTGAAGGTATCGAAGGTCGTGTGCCATACAAAGGTCCAATGGGCAATATTGTGCATCAAATGATGGGCGGTTTACGTTCTTCTATGGGCTATACGGGTTCATCTGTGATTGAAGATCTTCGTCAAAATGCGAAGTTTGTGAAAATCACTTCGGCAGGTATGTCTGAGTCGCATGTTCATGATGTGACGATTACCAAAGAAGCACCGAACTATCGCGTTGGCTAATAAAGTTATACGAATTGTTGAATGTAAAAGCCGTCATTTTTATGACGGCTTTTTCGTTTTGGTGTAAAGTGTCGTGAGTAAAAAAGTGATGATTTAGATCACCATTAAGAAGTGAGTAGAACATGAGTTATTTTGGTACCGATGGTATTCGCGGTAAGTTTGGCGTCCTCCCTATTACCCCTGAATTTGCCCTTAAATTAGGCTTTGCCGCAGGGAAAGTTTTAAAACGCCACAGTAAAAAATCAAAACCATTGGTGGTACTTGGTAAAGACACACGTTTATCGGGTTATATTTTAGAGTCAGCATTACAAGCGGGTTTAAACGCAGCAGGGGTGTATGTACATTTACTAGGCCCATTGCCAACCCCAGCGATTGCACATTTGACTCGTGCTTTACATGCAAGTTTGGGCATTGTGATTTCAGCATCACATAATCCTTATTTTGATAATGGGATCAAGTTCTTTTCCAGTGAAGGTAAGAAACTACCAGATGCTATTCAAGAAGAAATTAATCAAGAACTTGAAAAAGAATTAGTGATTGAAGACACGGCAAACTTGGGTAAAAGTGTCCGCGTAAAAGATGCCAATGGGCGTTACATCGAGTTTTGTAAATCCACATTTCCATACCATTTAGACTTGAATGATTTAACCATTGTGGTGGATTGTGCAAATGGTGCTGCATATAACGTGGGTCCATCGGTCTTTCGTGAGCTCGGCGCCAAGGTCATTGCCATTCATAATGAGCCTAACGGTGTAAATATCAATGAGCAATGTGGTTCAACACACCCTGAAAGTTTGCAACAAGCTGTAGTTGAAAATGGTGCAGATTTGGGCATCGCTTTTGATGGGGATGCAGACCGTGTTATTTTGGTGGATAAAGATGGCAAGCTGATTGATGGCGACCATATTTTATATATCTTGGCGACTCAGAGCGCTAAAAAACCTGCTGGAATAGTGGGTACCTTAATGTCAAACATGGCTTTAGAGCTGGCTTTGGAAAGAGCCGGTGTAGCGTTATTACGTGCGAATGTGGGTGATCGCTATGTCCTACAAGGCCTAGAAGAAAAAGGCTGGGTCATTGGTGGTGAGCCATCAGGGCATATTTTAACCTTGGATAAAAGTACCACAGGTGATGCCATTATTGCCGCCCTACAAGTCCTTACCGTGATGGTCGAGCAGAAGAAAGCGCTTCATGAATTGGTTGCTGACTTTAAGCTTCTACCGAATGTGCTGGTGAATGTACGTCTAGAGGCGATGTTTGACCCTTATGCGGTGCCTGCTTTGGTGGCTGAATTTGATAAAGCCGAGCAACAACTTAAAGGTCGTGGTCGTTTGTTGATTCGTAAATCAGGTACTGAACCTGTGATTCGTGTCATGGTGGAAGGGGATGACCTCGATGAAGTCAACACTTTAGCCAATACATTGGCTGATGCTGTACGTGCGAATGCAGCTTAATAGGGAGTGAAGAAATGAGTGATTTAATTAAAGATCTCAGTGAGCTTCGTTTAAGTTACCAAAAAGGCGAGCTGCGTGAAGATCGAGTAGAAACCCATCCACATGCCCAGTTCTTGCTTTGGTTTAATCATGCTTTAGAAGCACAACTACACGAACCCTATGCCATGTCATTGGCGACAGTAAGTGCGCAGGGTCGCCCGCATGTGCGAACGGTATTGCTGCGTGGTGCAACTGAGGCAGGGTATGATTTTTATACCAATTATGACAGCCAAAAAGGCAATGATTTGGCAGAAAACCCATATGCAGAGTTACTGTTTTATTGGCAAGAGCAGGAACGTCAGATTCGCATTGGTGGTAAAGTGGTCAAAATTTCTGAAGCAGAATCGACGGACTACTATCATAAGCGGCCACGAGATAGCCAAATTGCGGCACATATCAGTACACCACAAAGTGGTGTGATTGAAAGCCGTGAAGTCTTGCAACAACGTTTTGAGCAATTGCAAAGCCAAGTTGAAAGTAAATCAGAACTGAATAAACCCCTCTTTTGGGGTGGCTACCGTCTCGAGCCTGACTATTATGAGTTTTGGCAAGGGCGTCCGAACCGTTTACATGACCGTTTAAGTTATGAAAAACAGCAAGATGTCTGGATGCTGAAACGTTTGATGCCATAAATGTCAGCCATTCAAATTAAGCAAAGACCCTTTATTACCTGTCCTGAATTATTTCAGGACATTCCTGCGTTTATTGCAGAAATTTTAGCCCGCCGTGGGGTGGCGTCAACGAAGGAGCTGGAGTTAAAGCTCAAGCATTTACTGGCCCCTAGTCTGAAAGGCTTAAATGAAGCGATTCAGTTGATGGATGCTGCGATTGATCAGCAACACAAAATTGTCATTGTGGGCGATTATGATGCGGATGGTGCAACCAGTACCGCGTTGATGATCTTGGCTTTGCGAGAAATGGGGGCGCAGGTAGAGTATCTGGTTCCAGACCGCTTTAAATATGGTTATGGCTTAACGCCTGCGATTGCGGATTTAGCATTTACTAGCTTTACACCTGATTTATTGATTACTGTGGATAATGGTATTTCCAGTCATGACGGCGTGAAACAAGCGCAAGATCATGGCATGCAGGTGATTATTACCGATCACCATTTGACCACCAAACCGACTCCCAGTGCCCAAGCGGTAGTGAATCCGAACCAGTTGGGGTGTGATTTTCCAAGTAAAGCCTTAGCTGGGGTCGGCGTGGCCTTTTATGTCCTGGCTAACTTATCAACCTATCGTAAAAAACTGCATAAGTCCTCGGCAGTCATGAGTCAGTATTTGGATTTGGTGGCCTTAGGCACCTATGCCGATGTTGCCAGTCTTGACTATAACAATCGCATCTTGGTCGATGTTGGCCTGAAGCGCATTCAACAGCATTTATGCCGCCCTGGTATCAGTGCTCTACTGGAGATTGCAGGTCGAGAGGCTGCAACTTTAAAAGCGCAAGATTTGGGGTTTGTACTGGGACCACGTATTAATGCGGCAGGTCGCATGGAAACCATGGATATCGGAATTGAATGTCTATTGGCACAGGACTTTGCCTCTGCCTATCCATTGGCAGAACAACTGAATCAGTTGAATGTGGAACGTCGTCAGGTTGAAACCACGATGAAACAAGAGGCTTTAATAGCCTTGGATCAAATTCAACTAGATGATACGGTCTTACCCGCGGCTTTAATTATGTTCGAGCCGCATTGGCATCAAGGGGTGATTGGCATTGTTGCGGGGCGCTTAAAAGAACAGTTTCATCGTCCGAGTATTGTGTTTGCTGCAGATGAAGATGGGATACACATCAAAGGTTCTGCCCGTTCGATTGAAGGAATCCATATCCGCGATGCCATTGAGTGTGTTGCTGAGCAATATCCACATTTGGTCAGCCACTTTGGTGGGCATGCTGCGGCAGCGGGTTTAACCATTCAAAAAGTCCATTTTGAAGAGTTCAAGCAGGCCTTTGAAGCACTGATGACAGCTCAGGATGAACGTTTATTTACGGCGACTTTATGGACCGATGGCGAGTTAGCTGCACAGAATATTCAGGTTGAAACGGTCGATCTTTTGCAGCAGATTAGTCCATGGGGGCAAAAGTTTCCAGCGCCTATTTTTGAAGGAAATTTTCAAATTTTAGATTTCCGCTGGTTGAAAGAAGTGCATTTAAAATTACGTATTGCTTTAGAAAATGGACAGGTCGTGGATGCCATTGCTTTTAATGCGGCGGACAAATACCAGTTCAATGAGATGAACCATCAAGTTCGTTTGGTTTATGAGCTGGATAAAAATGAATTTCGTGGCAATGTCAGCGTACAACTTCGCATTTTGCATTTAGAACAACATTAAAAAAACCACTCTATAGAGCGGTTTTTTTAATAGATTTTAGTTGCAATTAGAAGCGGTAAGCACCACGTAAGCCAAATACATTGCCGTCATCGGCAAAGTCAATTGCACCTTCTAGGCTGACTTGTTGCGTGAAGAACTTTTTCGCGCGGATGGTAAATACATCAGCATCTTTCCCATCTGTATCAGAGAAACCAAGACCCACACTTAGGGTTTTATCTACATACAGGTCAGCTCCAAAGCTGTAGGCATCAATATCACCAAAAGATGCACCACCTTCAAAGTTCATGTCATAAGCACCTACTTGAGTGACATATTTAGCACGTAAAGTTGGATCGACATCATCACCATAATCATTATCATAACCAAGTAGGCCCGCCGCAATCAATAAACCAGGGACAGGTAGGTAACCTACTTCAGCAGAATAAATGGTGGTATCTAGATCTTCAACACCGTCCGCTTCATGTTTAGTTTGCCCAATATTACCGTTCAGGTAAAAATCAGAATTTGGAATAAAATACTCAAGTCCAACATTAAAGTCTGTGACTTCGTAATAATCATAATCAATATATGAAACTTCGCCATTGAGATTGCTTGAGCGGTTTAAGAACGCAGCTTCATTCAATGGGCTGTTTTTGATTTGAACAGGGTTGAAGTAGTACGTGCCATCTACGCCAAAACCTATTGAAGTGTCCCCATGATCAGGATCAGCCACAGCAATGGTGCCGCCGATTTCCGCTTGGTAAGCATGTGCAGTCCCGAAGCTTGCGATCAGTGCTGTAGTCAGCGCAATTTTTTTAAGCATTTTAGAGGTTCTCTCTTTGTTATAAAAATATGACTGTTCTATGACAGTTGTAACGAAGTGTACAAAAAAGTAGCAGGGAGTCAATCTTTATTTATAACAATGCTTTATCAGAGTGCAAAAAGCCCATTCGAAAATGGGCTTTGAGTATTCAAGGTTTTTAATTGGTTTTAGAAGCGATATTTAGCAGCTACACCGAATTTGTTGTAGTCGTTGTTGCCAACTTCACCAAAACCAACACGACCTTCAAGGCTGACTTGTGGGGTAAAGAATTTACGTGCATTGATACCAAATTCGTTAGTATCACCATAGTCACGGTCTTTACTGTAGTAGTCTACACCTAGGCTTAAGGTTTTATCGATGAAGTAATCTGCTGCAAGATTATATTCGTCTAAATCACCAAAAGCAGCACCTGCTTCAAGGTTGATGTCTTTACCATTCGAAAGTGTAGTTACATATTTGGCACGTAAAGTCGGGTCTACACCATCATCACGGTCATTATCCCAACCTTTAAGACCTGCGGCAATTAACAAGCCTGGCGCTGGTAAATAACCGACTTCAGCGCCATAAACGGTCTCATCAAAATCGCCACCGCGGTCAAATTTCATATCGTCGCGACCAACATTACCACTCACATAGAAATCTGAGTTAGGAATGTAAACTTCAGCACCTACGCCGTAACGATGACGTTCATCATTACCAACTTCGTCATACTGATATTTTGCGTTAACGTTACTTGCACGGTCTAAGAATGCAGCTTCTGCAAGTGGCGCATTACGTGTTTGAACTGGGTTGAAATAGTATGTGCCATCTACGCCAAAAGAGCCACTTGAACTACCGTTGTCTGGATCAATTAGGCCAGCTGAAGCACCCACCTCTGCTTGGTATGCATGTGCAGTACCTGTGATCGCTAGAGCGGAAAGTAATGCTGAAGCAATTGCTAATTTTTTCATGGTATGTACCCCTCGTAAGTGGAACTGTATTTCATTAATTTTTTGTTACAACTTCAGTCTAGGGCAAAATAAAAAAGCGTCAACCAAAGGAAAGTTAATGCTCTGTATCTAAGGTTACATCGTGTAATTTTTTAAATTTAAATGATTGATAATAAATTATAAATTTATAATGTTTTGTTTTATTAAAATTGTGTAGATTCTGTGGATTTCATAATTTTTGACGCTATTTTAATCAATTTTAACTCAAAATGTTTAGTCCGTTTGTCTGTTGAGAACACTTCTCAGGTATGTATTTTATGGGATGGTTCGCATTTATATGCAGCTTGATTTTGGATCAAGTGAATACTTTTTTGGAGGCTAAACAGTTTTAATCTCTAGAAAGAAGGGTGTGTTTTTGTCGAATTTGAGATGAATAATCCCAGCCGTCGACTGTGATATAATCAGCGGCTATTTTTCGCTTTATATTGATTGAGAGTAATTCACGTGGAAATTAATCCGTATCTAAACCAATTAAAAGACTTAAACGACCGTGGTCTCACATTACGGGGGTATCTTTGACTACGATCTGAAAAAAGAGCGTTTAGAAGAGGTTCTCCGTGAATTAGAAGATCCCGCGATTTGGAATGATCAAAGCCGTGCACAAGCCATGGCCAAAGAAAAAGGCGAACTTGAAAACGTCTTAAATGTGTTAGATGGTTTGGCAACGCAGCTTGAAGATGCGCAAGCGATGCTTGATTTGGCAGTAGAAGCAGATGATGAAAGTCTGTTGGCTGATGTCCAAGCTGAATTGACTTCTGCAGAAGAAGAGTTAGCGAAGCTTGAATTCCGCCGTATGTTCAGTAACCCAATGGACCCAAATCCATGTTATGTGGAAATTCAAGCCGGTTCAGGTGGGACAGAAGCACAAGACTGGGCTTCAATGCTACTGCGTATGTATATGCGCTGGATTGAACGTCATGGTTTTAAAGCTGAATTGATGGAAGAGTCAGACGGCGATGTGGCTGGGATTAAGTCAGCAACGATTCGTGTTGAAGGTGAATATGCCTATGGTTGGTTGCGTACCGAATCGGGCGTACATCGCTTAGTACGTAAATCGCCATTTGACTCGGGTAACCGCCGTCATACGTCATTTTCTGCTGTGTTTGTCTCGCCAGAAGTCGATGATAACATTGAAATTGATATCAACCCATCTGACGTGCGTACCGATACCTATCGTGCTTCTGGTGCAGGTGGTCAGCACATTAACAAAACAGACTCTGCGGTACGTTTAACCCACGCGCCAACAGGCATTGTGGTGGCATGTCAGAACCAACGTTCACAACATGCCAACCGTGACCATGCGTGGAAACAGTTACGTGCGAAGTTGTATGAGTTGGAAATGAGCAAACGTAACGAAGCAGCGCAAGCACTTGAAGACTCGAAGTCGGATATTGGTTGGGGCAGTCAGATTCGTTCTTATGTATTGGATGACTCGCGTATTAAAGACTTACGTACGGGTGTTGAAAATTCCAACACAGGTGCAGTACTAGATGGTGACCTTGATAAGTTTATTGAAGCAAGCTTAAAACAAGGTTTGTAATTTAAATGATGAATGAAAGCAAAGTGTTATCAGTTATTTTACAATATATCTAAAAAAATCGATATTAAAATCGAAAAAATGCGATATATTAAGTAAAACAAGCTGACAACGCTTTGCTGCCCATTAAACGTGTCTTGAGTATGGATATAGATTTAATTTTTAAAGCCTTGGCTAATCCAACGCGTCGCCAAATTTTGGAATGGTTAAAAAAACCAGAACAATTTTTATCGAGTGACGAATGTGGTGACTTTAGACGTGGCGTATGTGCAGGTCATATCGAACGGTTGGGAAATGTATCGCAATCGACGATGTCGAACCATTTGTCCGTGTTACAGCAGGCCGGTTTAATTCAAGTGGAAAAATATGGACAATGGTCTTATTTTTCTCGCAATGAAGCGTTGATTCAGCAATATATCGAACATTTGCAACGTTCACTTTAATTGAAAAAAGTGGCGATCGAGGCGACTATGGCTGAACTGAATACTCCTTTAACTTTAGGTGATCTACACTTAAAAAACCGTGTCATTATGGCTCCTTTAACACGAAGTCGTGCAACGGCAGACCGTGTGCCAACAGCCATGATGGCGGAGTATTATGCACAGCGTGCAAGTGCAGGTTTGATCATTTCTGAAGCGACCGTGATTTCTGAAGAAGCCAATGGCTATTTGAATACACCGGGGCTATTTAATGAAGCTCAAGTTGAAGGCTGGAAACAGGTCACTCAAGCTGTACATGACCAAGCGGGCTTAATTGTGGCGCAGTTGTGGCATGTCGGTCGTGTATCGCACCCTGATTTATTGGATGGTGAGACGCCAGTATCTGCAAGTGCTGTACAACAAGCGGGTCAGGTTAGCTTATTGCGTCCAAAGCGTGAATATGTGGTGCCTCGTGCATTAGAGATTGCTGAAATTCAGAGCATTGTTGAACAATATAAACAAGCAGCAATTCATGCCAAAGCGGCAGGTTTTGATGGGGTGGAGCTGCATGCAGCCAATGGTTATTTGATTGACCAGTTTTTACAAAGTTCAACCAATCTACGTGAAGACCAATATGGTGGCAGCGTAGAAAACCGCGCGCGTTTGTTGCTTGAAGTGGTTGATGCATTGATTGAAGTCTGGGGTGCAGGTCGTGTTGGGGTGCATTTAGCTCCACGTGGTGATGAGCATGACATGGGCGATGATGATCCACGTGAAACCTTTGGTTATGCGTTGGAACAATTGGGTCAGCGTCAGATTGCCTTCTTCTTTACCCGTGAATATTTGGCAGATGACAGTATCAGTACGTACCTGAAACAACGTTCGGGTGGTGTGCCATTGATTGCCAATATGCGTTTAAGCCGTGAAGATGCGATTGATCTGTTAGCGTTGGGTCAAGCGGATGCAGTGTCTTGGGGTAAGGATTATATTGCCAATCCAGACTTGTATGAGCGTTTGGTTCAAGATGCGCCACTGAATGAATTGAAACTGGAAAACATGATTGGAACAGATGTCGCGGCCGGTTATGTGGACTATCCAACTTTAGCTGAAATGGAAACTGCTGCGGTTTAAATTGCTTTTCCGTTAAATTCGCGACAAGATAACAGCGCAATTCATGGGATAATATGAGTTGCGCTGTTTTATTTTTGCATTGATTTTTGGAGCACGTATTTGGCTACTCCTTTTTGGTATAACGCAGCACTTGCGCTGATCAAACCGCTGTATAAGTCTAAAATAAAAAAACGTGCAGAGACTACAGAACAATTTCAACAAGAATGTCTCGAACGTTTCGGGCCGTTTCAACCGGTTAAAAATCGCCAAGCGATTTGGTTCCATGTAGTATCGGTGGGTGAAACCAATGCAGCGCAGCCTCTCATCGAGCATTATTTAAAAGCGGGTCATCCAGTCTTGGTGACCAACACCACCAAAACAGGTCAGGCGCGGGCCAAATCCCTATTTTTAAAAGCGCCTTATTTAGACCTGTTCCAAGCTGTATATTTACCTGCAGATCAAAAGCCTTTAGTTCGTCAGTTTTTTGCATTGTATCAGCCCAAACTCTTGGCTTTGGTTGAAACGGAACTGTGGCCGAATTTAATTGCCCAAGCAGGGCAGAGTCAGGTGCCATGTATCTTGATTAATGCACGTCTTTCTGAAAAATCAGCCAAAGGCTATGCCAAAGTATCTAGCCTGACGCAGCCGATGTTACACGGGCTAGATCAGCTCTTGGCACAAGATCAGGCAACTGCAGAGCGCTTTATTCAGCTTGGTGCAACGCCATCGGTAACACAGGTGGTGGGGAGTATTAAGTTTGATATTCATGCGCCAGAATCGGCTGTCAAACAGGCAGCTCAGCTCAATCAAGAATGGTCACTCGCTGGGCGTAAGATCATCACTATTGCCAGTACCCATGCACCCGAAGAACAAAAACTGTTAAGTGCATTTAAGTCATATTTAGATACCCAGCCTGAACTGTTGTGTATTGTGGTACCGCGTCATCCAGAGCGTTTTGATGAAGTTTTTGCTGCTGCACAAAGTTTAAATTTAAATACCACTCGCAGAAGTACGGGACAAAGAATAGAGGCGGAAACCCAAGTCTATTTAGCCGATTCGATGGGGGAGATGTGGTTATGGTATGCCTTATCGAATGCTTGTTTTGTCGGGGGATCACTAAATGAACCTGGTGGCGGACATAATATTTTAGAGCCAATTGCGTTACATGTGCCGACGGTTTTGGGCAAAAACTATTTTAATTTCCAAACCATTGTCGATGAATTTGTACAAGCCGATGCGGTGAAAGTTGTTGAGGATGCTGAACAAGCTGCCGCGGTGTTGATGGCACTGTTAGAGAATACTGAGCAGGCCAATACACTGAATCAAGCGGCACAAAAGATTATGCAGTTAAATACCGGCTCTCTAGCAAAGCATATTCAAGTGATTGATGCTTATTTATAAAACTTGAGTGAGTTTGTCATTACTACAAATACTGTAGATTTTATGGATGGCTTTGCGTAGGTGGTTCTTACTTTTCAAAGATGAAAAGTAACAAAAATCTTTTGCTATGCTGAAGGTACATTCTGTACCTCAGCACAGCGGGCGACATCCTTGTCGCCTTTCACGATGACCTGTGCTAATGATGCCTCCACTGTTTGGATTTTTTCTATTTATTATGAATATCGTTCTCTTAGAACCGCGCCAAACTGAATCTGAACTCTGGTCCATTAGCGCCAAGCGTCAGCTTGAACATTTGCATCATCATTTAGAGCTGAAAGTCGGTGATACGTTAAAAGTCGGGATACAAAACGGAAAGCGTCATCTTACGCAAGTGGTTGATGTTTCTGAAACAGCTGTACGTATAAAACCCTTATACGAAGAACCTGTACCAGCCAAACTACCAGTCACTTTAATTGTCGCGATGCCACGCCCTAAAGTTCTGCGTCGTTTGATTATGGATGCGGTGACTTTAGGGGTTGAAAAAATCATTTTGCTGCACAGCTATCGGGTCGATAAAAGTTATTGGCAAACCCCGTTCTTACAACAGTTGGATCAGTATGTGACTTTGGGGCTAGAGCAGGCAGGCGATACGATTGCACCGAAAGTTGAAATTTATAAACGCTTTAAGCCTTTTGTTGAAGATCAATTGCCAAGCCTGATTTCAGCCGACTGTCCTGCCTATGTGGCACATCCCTATAGCGATGCCAAAATGCCTTTTGCGATTCAGCATCCCTGTACGGTTGTGATCGGGCCGGAAGGAGGATTTATCCCTTACGAAGTTGAATTACTTGTAAAAAACGGCTGCCAAGCTGTGAGCTTAGGCAACCGTATTATTCGGACTGAAACCGTGATCCCTTATGTTTTAGGGCGCTTATTTAGCGGTTGAAGTTTCTGTCGGGTAGCTGTCATTTTTTGCGACGCGAACTTCTTGGACTGGGTAAGGAATAGAAATTCCTTGCTCAGCAAAGGCTTGAACCACATATTCTTGTACTGAACTGATCGAGCCAGATACCGTAGTTTCTGTGGTGTTGACCCACCATTGAACTTTAAGATTTACTGAAAAATCTGCAAGTGCAGCGACGTTCACGCTAAAACCCGGTTGACTTAAAATGGTCGTATCTCGGTCTAAAATGCCTAAAATAATATCTTTGGCTTTTTTGATGTCATCTTCATAACCAATACCGACCAAGAACTCGCAGCGACGACGTGGATAGGCGGTGTTAACAGTGACCGCACTGGTATACACAGTCGCATTCGGAATCACGATACGACGACCATCTGGCGCACGTAAGTAAGTGGCACGAATTTGAATATCTTCAACGTTGCCTTCCATACCCGAGACAATAATGTCATCGCCAATCTTAAACGGTTCACCCAGTAAAATCAGGATCCCTGAAAGAAGGTTTTGGAAGATATCTTTAAATGCAAAACCAATGGCAACCGAGCCAATCCCCAAAGCACTCATCAGCTGACCAGGGGTGAAACCCGGAATCGCAATCACCATGGCAATCAGGAAGCCAATAAAGACGATGGCCGAACTGCCGACACGGTTCAGGACAAGGACAAGGTTTTGTTTGGTATAAGAACGATCAGATAGTGCTTTACGAACAAAAAGCTTAAACAGTTTGGAGAGCAAATAAAAAATGACGAAGGTAATCAGCGCAATACAAAAATAAGGCATACGCTCCCAAAAACTATCGACAAATTTGTCGATGGTGGAATAGGCGTCATTATATTTTGCTGTATGTGCAATTACACTTTGGGTGGTTTTCGCTGTCGCGTCATGTAGCATCTCTGACGTACCTTGAGCAACCTCGCTCAAGGTATGGGTTTGTTCTGACACTGGTGCTCCAATCGCTGAAAATTTGGCATATTTTGCCTGAAAATTGTGTGTATTTAATAGAGAAAAGCGTATGAAATTATCGCATTCTGAGTGATTGATAAACGGATAAAAATCTATCTGTCTGTTTTTTAAATGCTTGATTTTTTGAATCAAGGTGCTGAGCCATGCTCCTATGTATGAAATAGCACAGCCTGAAGTGTAACAATATGCTTAAAAAGCCTAGCTGGAGCCACTTTACGGAGTTCGACGTTGTTCATGTTACGGATTAAACACAGGATCTCATTGAAAGATCACTATAAAATGTGTTTTAAATTGTAGAAATAATATACGACCAAAGCCGTGTTGATCTGTTTAAAAAACAATCGTCATACTGTGGTTATGCAGTCCAATAATAAACCAATAACTGTGGCATGAACTCTCGCGATGAGAGTCAGAATATAAGGAAGTATGATATGAAAGAAGTATATCCTGTACCTGCAGAATTTGAAAAAACTGCGCGCACCAATGAACAAGAATATTTTGAACGCTATCAAAAATCGATAGAACAACCTGACGAGTATTGGGCTGAACAAGCGTTGAAGCTAGATTGGATCAAGCCTTTTAGCCAAGTTAAAAACACCAGTTATGATAAAGACAATTTTAAAATTGAATGGTTTGCCGATGGCCAGTTAAATTTAAGTGCCAATTGCCTTGATCGCCACTTAAAAGAGCATCCGTATAAACCTGCCATTATTTGGGAAGGTGACCATCCCTCACGCCATAAAATCATTTCCTTTGCTGAACTGTATGACGAAGTGTGTCGTTTTGCCAATGTCCTGAAAAAGCATGGCGTGGTGAAGGGTGATCGTGTGGTGCTGTATATGCCAATGATTTCAGAAGCGGCCATTTCGATGTTGGCCTGTGCCCGAATCGGTGCCGTGCATTGTGTGGTGTTTGGTGGTTTCTCGCCTGATTCATTGGCAAGCCGAATTGATGACAGCCAAGCCAAAATTGTGATTACCGCAGACTCTGGAATGCGCGGGGGTAAACCGATTCCGCTGAAAGAAAATGTAGACGCAGCATTGAATCTACCCGGGACAGACTCAGTACAGAACGTGATTGTGGTACACCGGACAGGCAATCCAATCATGCTTAAAGAAGGGCGTGACTTGTGGTATCACATGGAAATCATGACGGTCAACGAGATTTGTCCACCTGAACCGATGAATGCGGAAGATCCCTTATTTATTTTATATACCTCAGGTTCAACCGGTAAGCCGAAAGGTGTGCTGCATACCACAGGGGGCTATTTAACTTATGTGAATAGTACCTTCCGCGAAGTGTTTGACTTAAAACAAGATGATGTGTTTTGGTGTACCGCCGATGTAGGCTGGATTACGGGACATTCTTATGTGCTGTATGGCCCCTTGTCGAATGGAACCACAACAGTGATGTTTGAGGGGATTCCACAGTATCCAAGTTGGGCACGTACAGGACATATTGTCGACAAACACAATGTGACGATTTTGTACACAGCACCGACAGCGATCCGCGCCATGATGCGTGAAGGGGATGCCTTTGTCCGTGAGAGTGATCGTAGCAGTTTACGTTTAATTGGTTCCGTCGGAGAGCCGATCAACCCTGAAGCATGGAATTGGTACTACACAGTGGTGGGGGAAAGCCGTTGCCCAGTGGTGGATACTTGGTGGCAAACCGAAACTGGTGGAATTTTAATTTCTCCACTTCCGGGTGCGACACCACTTAAACCCGGGTCTGCAACGCGTCCTTTATTTGGAATTCAACCTGCTTTGGTCGATGCAGAAGGCAACGAGTTAGAAGGAGAAGCTGAAGGCAATCTGGTGATTAAGGATTCATGGCCGGGGCAAATGCGAACCATTTGGGGGGATCCTGAGCGGTTTATCGAAGCGTACTTTGCAACTTATCCGGGAACGTATTTCACGGGCGATGGTGCACGCCGTGATAAAGATGGTTATTACTGGATCACAGGTCGGGTGGATGATGTACTGAATGTGTCAGGGCACCGCTTAGGCACGGCTGAAGTGGAAAGTGCTTTGGTGGCACATGAGGCGGTTGCTGAGGCTGCCGTAGTAGGAATGCCACATGAAATCAAAGGGCAGGGAATTTGTTCTTTTGTCACTTTACAAGCGGGCACTGCACAAACTGAAGAACTCCGTGCTGAACTGATTCAGTGGGTACGAAAGGTGCTCGGTCCTGTGGCGACACCAGATGCCTTACATTGGGCACCATCTTTACCGAAAACACGTTCAGGTAAAATTATGCGCCGTATTTTAAGAAAAATTGCAGCGAACGAGTTAGATAGTTTGGGCGATACATCGACGCTGGCTGAACCGCAAGTGGTCGAAGTGTTGATTAAAGAAGTATATCCAAACGGATAAAATCAACCTAAAAAATACCGTCTCAAGCAGACGGTATTTTTTATTTCAGCATAAGCAACAACAGGTCTGGATTGCGCTACAAACATGTATATAGGATGCAGTCGAATTAGATAGAAGAGCGATCTTAACGCTGATGGATGCTTTCTAAGGTATCCACCATCGTCCGTGTCATCTGATCAATTTCATAATTGACGGCATCGCCGACTTGTACCGATGCCCACGTGGTCAGACGCAAAGTTTCAGGAATCAAATCAACTGAAATTTCATGGCTGTTACGATCAACACGGTTGACGGTGAGGCTACAACCATTCAGACCAATAAAACCTTTTAAGAAAAAGTATTTAATATTGCCCTCGGGAATGTGGAGATCCACATGCAGAGTCTCGCCGTGACGGCTCAGCTGCTTTACTGTAGCCGTTCCTTCGATATGTCCATACAAGTTGTGTCCCCCATTTTCCATCCCGACTTTGGCTGAACGTTCGATATTCACCTCATCACCTGCCTGTAAAGTGCCTAAAGTGGTCAGGCGTCGAGTCAAATCCGAAACATCAAAATGGACTTGATTGGCGTTAAGATCGATGTGCGTTGCAGTTAAGCAGGTGCCATTGATGGCTACACTTGCACCGATGAAGACATCGTGAAAAAAGTGGTGTGTATTTGAAACCACAAGGGTGCTAAAACCGTCGCCTTGACGGACATCTAAGATTTTCTCTAAGCCTTGTACGATACCTGTGTACATCAGAAGTCTTCCTAATTCGGGGTTTATGTTTAATGTAAATGATCTATCACTTGATGTGGCATTATTTTGAGTTGAGATGTGCTAAAGCTGTATCTTTAATGGGATTTCGACGCCAATAATAGGGTTGCAAAAATCGGAGTAACAGACGTAATGGCATCATCCATACGATTCGAGTATGGCGACGTTTATTCTCTAAAATACGTTGAGCCAAATAGCGATAGACCACTTCGGGAGGATCGATAATAAACAAAAAAAGCCGTTTAATTTTGTTCCAGTGCTGAACATCGCCATTTTGCCAAGAGGATACCAGTAGGTCGGTTGCCACCATTCCAGGACTGAGCGTACCGACTTGAATGTGGGTCTGTTTGGTTTCTTTAAACAGGGCTTGACTAAAGTACCCTACGGCACGTTTGGTTGTGGCATAGGCGGTCATGCCTGCACTCCATTCGCCTCGAGTACCCCAACCTTCCATATTGAAAATTTGACCATAGCCTTGTGCCAGCATGCCGTTTAAGGCCACTTGTGAGCCGAACATACTGCCTATAATATTGGTTTGAACCACAGTCTGTATGTCTGCTGCTGCAAGATCTTTAAAATCTAGTGTCGCTGTACAACTGCCTGCATTATTAATCCAAATCTGAACAGCACCAAAGTGTTGAATGGCTTCATCCCAAAGCATTTGTACTTCATGGATCTGCGTGACATCACAAGTGACAGCATGAATCAGCGCAGCGGGAAAACGATGCCGTAGCTGTTGCAGGGTGCGCTCTAAATCTGTGCGATTTCGGCCAGAAATCACGACGGCTTGTTGTTGTTCTAAGAAGGCTTGAGCTAAACCCAAGCCGATACCTTTAGAACTGCCTGTAATGACGATGCAACCTGATTTTGAATTCATATGGATCCTTTACTTTGTGAACTAAAGGACGTCGCTTCTTGGTTGTGAAGCATGCAATAACAAATGGATAGACTGATCATTGCAAGGTTCATGACCACAGGATTAAAAGCACGAATGAGACTGTCTGGTATTAGCAAAGCGACCAGTGTGAATAAAAACACTAAGCTAAAGATACTGAGGTAATGCAGATATTTACTGGAGCTAAATAGGAACAATAAAGCAAAAACACACTCCAGTATGCCTGAGCCCTGACCTGCCAGTTGGGCCTGTGCATAGGAAAGTCCAAAAGTTTGCCAAATGGTAATCTCATCGGGATTGATAAAGAGGATTTTAGGAATTAGACCTTGATAGCCCCATAAAAAGGCCAAAGAGAGATTAATGAATTTAGAGGGTTGGCTGTTGTTCATATCAAGTGGTTATTTTTTACTTTGTGTGGATTATACACCAATAAAAAAACCCTCAAGCCGAGTCTTGAGGGAAGAATAGAGTCACCTATCATTATTATTTTTTAGTTCGTGTCTGCTGCTTACCGAGCTAAGCAGATTTGGCATTCTCAACGGATTGCTGTTGAGCTTCCAACTCACGAACCAATGGCAACACTTTGGCACCGAAGTATTCAACCTCTTCGATAAAATGTAAAAAACCTGAAAGGATTAAATCCACCCCAACGGCTTTTAATTCCACAATACGTTCGGCAATTTGGCGTGGTGTACCAATCAAATTGGTTTTAAAGCCATCATTATATTGAACCAAATCTTCAAAGGTCGATTTGGCCCAGTTGCCTTCACCTTCAAGTGTTGCTGCTCCCGCTTCACGGGTGGCATCGCCAAAGGCGTGTACCGCTTGAATATTGGCTTTATCAATAATTTCTTGCAGAACCGTTTTCGCTTCTTCCTCTGTATCTCGGGTAATGATGAAAGCATTGACCCCAATTTTGACCTGATGGCCATTCTGTTGGGCTTTTGCACGAATATCATCAATCTGTTTTTTGAGCTCCTCAGGGGTATTGCCATTGGTAAAATACCAGTCTGAAACTCGTGCAGCCATATTCCGTGCAGCACGAGAGCTGCCGCCTTGGAAAATTTCAATATGCGGCTTTTGCACAGGTTTGGGTGACAAGGTGTAGTCTTTGAACTGATAGTACTTTCCATCGAAACTATAGTTGTCTTGGGTCCAAACGCCTTTTAATGCACGAATAAACTCTTCCGAGCGAGCATAGCGTTGGTCATGTTCAGGCCATGCTTCACCAATAGCATCAAATTCGCCGCGAAACCAACCACTAACCACATTAATCGCAATACGTCCTTGGGTTAAGTGGTCGATGGTTGCAAGCTGCTTTGCGGCAAGCACGGGTTTCCACGGGCCAGGTAAAATAGCGGCAATGACTTTGAGTTTGCTGGTTTTGGCTAAGATACCGTGACTAAAACTGACCGACTCATGTTGGTTTTCTGCATTATAACCCGCAGTAAAACGAATCTGAGTTAGAGCATAGTCAAAGCCATTTTTTTTCCGCAGCCTGCGCTAAACGGACGTTATAGTCATAACTCCAGTCCGTGCGCTGCTCAATATTACTCACCACTAAGCCACCGCTGACATTGGGAACCCAATAAGCAAACGTAATATTTTTATTCTGTTGTGACATGTGAAAACCCTCTCAATGCTTTTTGCGTTAAGCGACCTGTGGTTTGGCTTTTTTCTGATGCAAGCGAGACTCGGCTGCATCTAAATTTGGTACTGCCGCTGAAGGCAGTACATCATCTTGTTCGATTTGCGTGTTGATACCCAAGTTCTGATTCGCAAGTTGGGTCTTTTCTTTCACCACTTCTGCACGCTGACCTTTCGCAGGTGCCCATTCTAGGATGGGTAAAGCACGAGCTACCGCAAGAGTAATGCGATCTCGTAATAATTCACTGTGGATGGTATACGCGGGTGTAAAGTCTTTGTCTGTGGCATAGACCCCAATGGGTAACGTTTGCGCTTGGAAGAAACTGAATAGTGGGCGAAGTTGATGTTCCAGTACCAGTGCATGGCGTTCACTGCCGCCTGAGGCTGCAAGTAGTACCGGTACATCGACCAGCGCCGTTTGCTCAACAAAGTCGAAAAAGTGTTTGAATAAACCGGTAAATGAAGCACGGTAAACAGGCGTTCCAACAATCAAAGCATCGGCAGCTTCGACCGCGGCTAAGTCATCTTGCACACGTTGTGGCAGTTGATTGCGGTAAATCGCACCACCGAGTAAATGTCCAATTTCGCTGAATTTAATGAAATGTACATTGATTGGGGTTGCATCGCCCAGTTCATTTAATATTTCTTGTACTAGCGCCTCAGTTTTAGACGGAGTATTTAAACCGCCTGACACAGCGACAATATTGAGTGGTTTTTGCAGTAAAGTAGACATAAGGAAAGCCCTAAAGTGTTGTATCTCGGAATGGGCTTATTTATCTAATATCTGAACGAAGGCTGTAAAATAAAGAAATAGCGTTAAGTTATCTGATTTTAAGATATATCTGTTGAGCTTGAAAAAGGCTGCTAAAATTTTTATTAAATGGTTGTATTTTTTATATATATTAGGACTTACGCATTGACGGATTCAAAAAAGTATTAAAATACTTTATAAAGTATCTGTGATCAGACGAATTAAAAATGCTTCTACAGCAACTTGTACACTACCCATTTATATGGGCTTTCTCATGACAGAACCGAACTCTATTAGCTGCACACAACTTGCCGAGACTTATAACATCTCGCATGATAGTGTAAATCGCTTTCTAGAGCGTGAAGACTACACACCTCACGACCTATATCAAGAAACAATTCAACATATTGATAATAATAAACTTATAGTCAGTATTGATGATACTGTTTTAGATAAACCGTATAGTCAGCATATGGACTTGGTTAGCTATTTTTGGTCAGGCAAACACCACCGATCCGTCAAGGGTATTAATCTCATTACCTTGTATGCGATAGATCAAAATGGTCAAAATATTCCAATTAATTTTCGAATTTATGACAAATCTGAAGGTAAAACCAAGAATGATTACTTTATGGATATGTTAAGTGAAGTACTCAGTTGGGGGGCAAAGATTCAATTTATTACAGGTGATAGTTGGTATTCATCGACTGGAAATCTAAAAACCATAAGAAAACATGGTATTCGATTTATGTTTGGTATCGACTGTAACCGTAAGGTTTCCCCTGAAAAAGGACAATGGTTTCAACTGCGTTTATTGCCAAATTTCCATCAGGGTCAAGTGGTCTGGCTCAAAGATTTTGGCTTTGTACAATTATTTAAGACTCAGTTAAAAGAACAGCAGAGGTTTTATATTGTGCATCAAGATGAAGATGATTTATTGTCCTTTGAGGGTTTTCATGAATTACATTCAAGTCATTGGAAAATAGAACAATATCACCGAGTGATTAAACAGGTTTGTCATATTGAAAAGTTTCAAGTAAGACGATCTAAACTGATTTTGAATCATATTTTTTCAGCCTTGATGGCCTACGTTGAGATACAAAAGAACCAGTTTGAGCGGATCTTTGAAAATGTATATCGTTGGCAGAAGAAGTTATTTAGACCAATGATCAAAAACTTCATTGATGACTTTATTCTCGATAAAAATCATCTGCTACCACAGAGAATCTATAAATGATAGTGCGTAAGTCCTAATATATTTAAAATAAATAACCTTTTTCGATGTGCTGATAAATTTTATATCAAAATGTGATTAGTTATTTATATTTCAAGATCGACTTGGAATTGAGGCTATTTTCCTACCTAAAGCGTGATAAAGTGAAAAAAAGTTAGACTTTGCATATCCTTATCGGCACTTGTATGGTTAGAATAGTCATGACTAGTGCACTCGAAATCTGTCGTTGCTTATGAATATATTAATCGTTGATGACCATCCGCTGTTTCGCCATGCGTTAATCCAAGCTGTTCGTTATAGCTTACCGCAAGCTCAAATTCATGAAACAGCCGCAGTAAACGAGTTTTATGAACGCCTTGAAAAAGGTCCTGAACCTGATTTGGTGCTATTGGACTTAAACTTACCAGGTGCTTCAGGTTTTTCTGCATTGGTACACGTTCGTGCCCAGTATCCATCATTACCGATCATTGTCGTTTCAGCGCATGAAGAGACGTCGATCATTCAGCGTTCAATTGCGCATGGAGCGATGGGGTATATTCCAAAGTCGGCACATCCAAGTCATATTGGCGAAGCAATTCGCGAAGTCTTAGATGGTGAAATTTGGTTGCCACCAAATTTACCCGCTAACATGAACTTTGACCCACGTGCTGCCGATGAAACTGCACTGGCTGAGCGAATTCAATCCTTAACACCGCAGCAGTTCCGTGTTTTGATGATGGTGGCAGAAGGTTTGCTGAATAAGCAGATTGCTTATGAACTTGATGTTTCAGAAGCGACGATTAAAGCGCACGTGACTGCGATTTTTCGTAAGCTCGGGGTACAAAACCGAACTCAAGCGGTCCTTGCGATCAATGCTTTAAATATTGAAGAAAAACGCATGTAAGCTGATCTATTGAATTAAAAAAAGCGCTGAATCATCAGCGCTTTTTTTCGGTTTTGAGTTTAAGCCAAGCAGTTTTGTTTACTGGTGACATCGGTACAAAATAAAGGATTTAAAGCACATTGCAAGTCATCAATTTGCTCTTCAGAGACATAGCCCTGTTGTTTCAAATAAGCGGCAACGCGGTCATCACGCAGAATTAAAAAGGCCGCATCATACACGCCAAGATCGATAAATAAAGCCGCTGTTTCCAAGCTGTTGAAACGGTCTAAGTAGATTTCGTTGTCATACATAAGGAAAATATGGTCTTGTGTCCCTTGGGCATCAATATTTAAACGATCCGCCAAGACTTGTGGTGGTGTTTTAATAAAGAGCAAATCCGACAGTTGGTCAAACTGGGTGGTATCGAGTTGATCCTGATCGGTTTTGACTTTACCGAGCCATGCTTTAAACACCAATACTGCGCCGCCGCGAAGGAGCATACTCCAAATTTGATGGCGCACATCTGCACTGAGTCCGCTGGATTCGGCTTCCAATGCCAGCAAGAACGGGTCTTCTTGTTGCTGAAGTTTTTCAAATAGACCTAAACCTTGCGGTTGGTAAGCCGCGGGGCGAAACACATCAAAGTCGAGTTGTTCAAACACTTGTAATGCGAGGGGAATAGCGGTGTGATACAGCGTATCTAAGGCCCGAACATGTGTCTCGTTGAGTCTACTTTGTTTAAAGACTTCGACCCAGTCAATACTGGGTAAAAAGGCATTGGCACTATACTGGCGCAGAAATTGTTGCGACTGATCTGAGCCATGTGGCATTGCTTTAGAAATGTTCATCATAAAACTCCAAGAGAAAGATGATCAGTTTCTTCAGCGAAGGAAGAGGGATATAGGTAGAAAAACTGATCTTTTCTTAGTCCTAGTTATCTGCCAATCCCCTGCGGAGATGAATACGACTAAAGTCGTAGTTTGTGTTGTTATGCATATTTAGTTTAAATAAAACAAATACTTGAAAAATTGTAATTAAGTGTACAAGTGTTCATTAATGTAACTGGTGTATTTTGCCATAGTAAAAATAGATGTGTAATTTTTAGTCAATACTGTGGGGCTTCAACGTGCTGAAAATGAGCACTTTGGTCGAAATCTTTAAAATTTTAGTCAGTTTGCCATGTATACAGAGCCTAAAAAAGACAAAACCCAAGTCAGATGACTTGGGTTTTGTGAGCAAATGTAGTGAATTTATTCAGGATTTGAAATTTTTAAACCCGATAACCATGCTCGTAAAGAAGCAGGTTTTAACGGTTTTTTCAATAGCACGATATTCATATCTTTGACCCGTTGTGGCAGTTCAGGATCTGAGTCTGCGGTAATCAAAGCGACAGGTACATTTTCTTGGCGATTGGCCAAAATAAAGTCCAAACCAATTTTGTCATGATTTAAGTGCTGATCGACCAACCAGACCTGAATGTTTTCTTGTTGAATCATCTCAAAAGCTTGCTCAGGTTCGGTTGCCTTAAACACTTGATAACCCCATTTGGTGAGTAAAGTCGACATCCCTTCTAAAATGGTTTCGTCATTGTCTAAACACAGAATTTTATAGGCCTTAGTTTTGAGAGGAACGGCCTGTACAGGTGCGGCAACCACTTTTGGTGGGTCAATGATCGGCACTTCAATCATAAAGCAGGAGCCTTTACCATATTCTGAATAGACATGCACTGGGTAGTCGAGCAGACTAGTCATCCGCTGCACGATGGCTAAGCCCAAGCCAAGCCCTTGCTCACCCCACGGTGAGGTATGACCACAGCGCTCAAACTCTTGGAATAGTTTAATCCGTTGTTCTTCTGCAATGCCGGGTCCAGTATCCCACACTCCAATTCGAATATGGTGTGGTTTGTCCGTAGAGCGGAGTACACCCACCACCACTTTGCCTTTGGCAGTGTAGCGTAGGGCATTACTGACAAAGTTCTGAATAATACGGCGAATCCATTGTGGGTCGGTATCTATCCAGAACTGAGCATCATGTACGCTGAAACGAATTCCGCGCTGTGCGGCAATGGATTTAAACTGCAATTCGAGGTCACTGAGTAAATCATGCAGCGGATAAGCCTGACGGTTGGGTTGAATGGTGCCACCTTCAAGACGGGCAATATCCAACAGGGCAGACAACATACTTTCTGCACCGTGTAAGGCACGATCAAGCTGTTGTAGGGTTTTACGGTCTTCTTCACTTTGTACGCTTTGTTCTAAAGCCGTACTGAACAGACGCGCGGCATGCATGGGTTGCAATAAGTCATGACTGGCCGCGGCAATAAAGCGGCTTTTCGACATATTGGCTTTATCGGCTTGCTCACGTGCTAGTTGTTGTTCAGTTAATGCATCTGCTAGCTGTTGAGTTCGGTCTTGGACACGCGCCTCCAGCATGGCTTCGTTTTCACGGAAGGCGGTAATGTCGGCGAAGGTGGTGACGAAGCCACCGCCTTCAATTGGATTGCCGCGCATCTGAATGACACGACCATCTTTACGAATCCGTTCAAATTCATGTGCGCTACCGACTTGCATCCAGTGCATCCGTTTCCGTACATGTTCTTCGACCGAACCCGGACCACATTCGCCGCGCTCTGCGTTATACCGAATCAAATCGGAAATCGGACAACCGACATAGACAATGTCTTTTGGATAATCAAACAGTTTTAAATATTGGTTATTCCATGCCACCAAACACATATTTTCATCGACCACACTCACCCCTTGGGTCATGTGGTCAATCATGGTCATGATCAGGTTTTGATTAAAACGTTGCCACTGTGAGGCTTGGTCTAGAATGTTTGCCACTTGCCCCAAAGCGAGGCCATTGTTGACCATTGCAGTGGTGAGCAGAGTACGTGCTGATGCAGCACCAATGGTGCCTGCCAAATATTGCTCGGTAAAACGCCACCACATGCCGTTGGCATTGCTGTTTTCATTCAGTACCACATTGTTCTGTGCACAGAACTGTTGGAAAGCGCGTATGGTTGCGCCATCGCCTGTAATCCGTTTGGCTAAGGTGATTAAATCACCGACTTTTAAACGTGCAACATCGTGATGAATGTAGTTGATGTCTGTAGACGTGCTCTGTGTCGGCAGTGGTTTAGTTTCATAATAGAAAAAACTTTCTGCTTGAATTTGTTCAGCCACGCTGGGACGGAAAACTCGGGAAATCCAAATGTATAAAATAATATTCAGACCGAGTGCCCATACTACCCCATGAGTGAGTGCGGCAAAGGATTCAAAACCGAGCAGGGCTTCAGGGCGTAACCAGTTAATGCCCATTGGCCCGAAATTGAGAAAGCTTTCGGTAAAGTGTGAATATTCAGCAGGCAAACTGCGCAGTACAGTGGGTAACAACAGGGTGTAGGCCCACATACCAAAACCGGCCAATAAACCTGCATAGACGCCTTGTTTACTGCCGCCACGCCAGTACAGACCACCTATGAGGGCAGGTGAGAACTGAGCCACCGCACTAAAGGCCAACAAGCCAAAGACTGAAAGTTGGTCAATGTCATTGAAAAAATGGAAGAACAAAAAGCCCAATAACATTACGGCTAAAATACAGACCCGACGGGTAAATTTAAGCACCAAAGGTAAGCGTTTATCGTGGCGGGACAGTAAATTAGTACGCCATAAGGCGGGCATGATCAAGTCATTACTGAGCATGATCGACAGGGCCACTGAAGACACCAACAGCATACCCGTAGAGGCAGAGAAGCCGCCTAAAAAGGCCAATAGGGTTAACCAGTCTTGGCCATAACTTAAAGGTAAAGACAAAACCGCTACATCGGGAATCGCTAAGTAACCTGGCGTTGCATGCAGCGCCCAACTGGCAATCGGGATAATAGCAATGATGGTTAAAACTAAATAGACTGCGAACCAGCGCCGTGCCCCGCGAATATGCTTTTCATCACGCAATTCGACCACAGCGACGTGGAACTGACGCGGTAAGCAAATGATCGCGAGTCCAGCCAACAAGGTTTGAATCCAAAATGTATCGGGCACCCCAATGAGTTGTACTTGATGGAAAGTCTCTGCGACATCTTTGGAAATTTGATGGATGTTTTCAGGTGCAGCAAACACGAAAAAGAGTGCGACACACAGCAAAGCAAACAGTTTGACAAAAGACTCGAAGGCAACCGCCAACATCAGACCACCATGTTGTTCTGTATTGGCAATCTGTCTGGTCCCGAAAATCATGGCTAAAATGGCCAAAATACCAGTGAGGAATAACACACCGTTGGTGGTTGAGGCGATACTGCCTGCGGTGGGCTCTAAAATCACCGCAGCACTGAGTGCAATAGCGCGTAACTGCAGGGCTAAGTAAGGAATAATCGCAATGACGGCGAGGATAGTCACCATTGAGGCCAAAGGCCCACTTTTACCATAGCGTGCAGCGACAAAATCGGCAATCGATGAAATAGCATGGTGCTGACGGACGCGGCCTAAACGACGCCAAATGTCATAGCCCAGTGCGACGAAAAGTAGTGGGCCAAGGTAGATCGGCAGAAAGATAATGCCTTCACGAACTGCTGCACCTGTTGCGCCATAAAAGGTCCAAGATGAACAGTAGACCCCTAAAGTTAAACTAAACAATAGCATGCGCCCACGCGTGCTCAGGCGGCTGGCGTGTTTCTCACCAAAAAAGGCGCAGATAAAGAGTAAGACGATATAGAGGGCCAATACCCCGATAATGAGCCAGCTGTTCATTTTACCTAAAGTTTTTCCATCATCTCGGCCATCATAGCGCATCTGGGATAGAGGCTGCTGAGCTTGTTTAAAATTTACAGACCAAAGTCTAAATTACAACCCATACAGAAGCTTGCTACTTTAGCAAATGTAATAATTCGAATTAAAAAATTGTATCTACGGTTGGATACAGACAGGAGTATGGTTATGGATGAGAGACAAGTAGAACAGATTCTACAAAATCCCAAATTCAAGGAAATGGTTAGTCGTAAAAGTAAACTGAGCTGGACACTGACAACTATTATGTTGGTTGTATACGTTGGTTTCATGTTGTTGGTCGGCTACAACAAAGAATTTTTAATGACTTCAGTCAGTGGTGGGGTGACCACGATTGGCATGCCATTGGGTCTAAGCATTATTGTATTGTCTTTTGTTTTGTGTGGTGTTTATTCGTATATCTCGAATAACAAACTCGACGCATTAAATGAAGAAGCAATGCGTGAAGTCGAAGCCATTGCGCAAGAGAAAGGACAGCACTAATGAAATGGAATTCATTGAAAGCGCTTACAGTCGCTGCTACAGCATTGTTGGCTTCGAGCCTAGCACTTGCAGGCCCAGATTTGGGTGAGGCTCAACAGCAAGCGACAAACTGGCATGCCATTATCATGTTTGGTATCTTTGTCGGATTTACTTTGCTCATCACTAAATGGGCAGCAAAACAAACCACCAACACTGCTGACTTCTATACAGCAGGTGGCGGGATCTCAGGTTTCCAAAATGGTTTAGCGATTGCGGGTGACTATATGTCCGCAGCGTCATTCTTGGGTATTTCCGCAATGGTTTTCAGTTCAGGCTTCGACGGCTTGCTGTATTCATTGGGTTTCATGGTCGGTTGGCCAATCGTATTGTTCTTGGTGGCTGAACGTCTACGTAACTTAGGTAAGTTCAACTTATCTGACGTAGTGTCATTCCGTTTAGCAGAAAAACCAGTACGTACGCTTGCAGCAGTAAGTTCATTGGTTGTCGTTGCATTCTATCTGATCGCTCAGATGGTGGGTGCAGGTCAGCTGATCAAACTGTTATTTGGTTTGAACTATAACATTGCTGTAGTAATTGTTGGTCTTCTGATGATGGCTTACGTGATCTTCGGTGGAATGTTGGCAACAACTTGGGTACAGATTATTAAAGCTGTGATGCTTTTGTCTGGCGCGACATTCATGGCTTTCATGGTGATGAAAGGCGTGGGCTTCAGTTTCTCTGAAATGTTCACCCAGTCAATTCAAGTTTTCTCTAAAGTACATGATATTTCTTTAGCAGAAGCGGGCAATATCATGGGCCCAGGTAAACTTGCAGCGAACCCAATTGATGCCATTTCTTTAGGTTTGGCTTTAATGTTCGGTACAGCGGGTTTACCACACATCTTAATGCGTTTCTTTACCGTTAAAGATGCTAAAGAAGCACGTAAATCAGTGGTTGTTGCCACAGGTTTCATTGGTTACTTCTACCTTTTAACCTTCATCATTGGTTTTGGTGCGATCCTTTATGTATCGAACAACCCACAGTTCATTGATGTCGCGAAAATGGCAGTAACTGGCAAGCTAGAGCTTGTTGGTGGTAACAACATGGCAGCGGTACACTTGTCTGATGCATTGGGCGGTGACTTGTTCATGGGCTTCATTTCAGCAGTGGCGTTCGCAACGATTCTTGCTGTTGTTGCAGGTCTGACCTTGTCAGGTGCTTCAGCAATTTCGCATGACTTGTACGCAAACGTATTCAAGAAAGGTCAAACGACTCCTGAATCTGAGCTTCGTATGTCTAAAATCGCGACTTTAGGTCTTGCTATTTTTGCAATGATTTTAGGGATTCTGTTCGAGAAACAAAACGTTGCCTTCATGGTCGGTTTAGCATTCTCTGTAGCAGCATGTGCCAACTTCCCAGTGCTTGTACTGTCAATGTTCTGGAAAGGTTTAACCACACGTGGTGCGGTGATTGGTGGTGTGATTGGTCTAGTGACTGCAGTAACACTAATTATCTTATCTAAAGCCGTTTGGGTCGATACATTGGGCATTTCTGAAACGCCAGTGAACCCATTCAATGGTCCAGCAATCTTTGCAATGCCATTGGCGTTCTTCTGCTGCTGGTTGTTCTCTGTGACTGATAACTCAGCACGTGCACAAGCAGAACGTAAAGCATTTGATGCGCAGTATGTACGTTCACAAACAGGTATTGGTATCTCAGGTGCTTCAGATCACTAATCTGAACCTGAACTAAAAAAAGCCCCTTCATCGGGGCTTTTTTTATGGTGTTGACGCTCCTAACTGTGTCAGCTTTGTATATTGAAATGCATAGATCGTGACATTCAGTATTCAAGCAGTACTCAAATTGTTGAACAAAATGAATCGACTGACACGAATAAAAAGCATCGGTTTCAGTGGCTATTCATGCTAAGTTAAAAAAGCGAGAACAAGAACCAATCAAACTTGGCTTTAAAAACAACAGGCTACATATGCAAGTATTTGTCGAATTTTGGAAAGGCTTCCGTCTACTACCTTCAGCATGGTTACTGCTGTTGCAATTTATTATGCTGATTTTGGCGCTGTTGAGCGGTCATAGCCTGTCCTTACGTGTATTGGTTTGGGGCTTAGGTGTTTTGGTCCTGTTACTCATTGCCAAGGTCATTCGTCAAACTCCCGTGTTTACCATCCTCGGCTTGAGCTTTGTTGGTGGGGCATTGTTCTTTTCCTTACTGATTTTGCTCGGTGCGCGAGATCCAATGCTTTTGGTGATTAGTCATGCCTTTGAAGCGATGGCCTATTTTATTGCGGCTTATGGTTTGCTGCGTTATATGTTTGCAGACCGTTATTTAACCAAAGATGAACTATTTGCTGCAGGGGCAGTGTTTACACTTATTGCATGGGGTTTTGCCTTTTTATATAGCATTTGCCAGATTTTAGAACCCAATAGCTTTTTAAATCCCAATGTGGCGGGTGCACAGTCATGGCTCGATTTATTATTTTTAAGCTTTAGTTTGCAGTCGGCGACAGGTTTGTCCGATTTAATGCCACTGACACCGCTGGCCCGTATGATTGCAATGTTGCAGATGTTTTGTGGGGTGATGTATTTGGCTTTAGTCGTCTCACGCTTGATTGCCTTGCAGTATATTCAGCACCGACCCAATGATCATAAAGAAAATTAAACTGTTACAGGATTCGCACTGCCTTATTTTTAAACATAAATTATGATGGAACAGAATCGTTAAATTTTAAGCTATTCATTCTTCACTCTTTATTAGACTCGTCTAATTAACCATTTTGGTTATATCTTTGTACTAAAAATAATTTTCTGGGGGAATTATGCCTTCCATAAAGCCATCGCTGTTTGCAAACATCAAACGGAATGTATTTCTCAGCACTGTCCTGATTCTAGTGCTTTTTCTGGCCTTGATTCTTTTTGACCCAAGTGGTTTTGAGGCTTTAACCAAACATTTAAATCAATGGATTATTGATTCATTTAGCTGGTTTTATGTTTTATCTGTCGCGTTATTTCTGATCTTGCTGATCTTTATTGCGCTCTCCGATATGGGGAAAATCAAACTCGGTCCTGATCATAGTCTGCCTGAATATAGCAGTAGCTCTTGGTTCGCCATGCTGTTTACCGCAGGGATGGGGATTGGTTTGATGTTCTTCGGTGTCGCTGAACCCGTGATGCATTATGTCAACCCGCCAACAGGGGAAGGGCAAACCTTAGATGCCGCACAACAAGCAATGCGGATCACCTTTTTCCACTGGGGATTACATGCATGGGCCATTTATGCGCTTGTGGGATTGTCACTGGCCTATTTCTCTTTCCGACATAATTTGCCTTTAAAGGTTCGCTCCGCTTTATATCCTTTGGTGGGCAAAAAAATCTATGGTGTAACGGGAGATGCGGTTGATACCTTTGCAACCTTAGGCACCATTTTCGGGGTTGCGACCACACTTGGTTTTGGGGTGACCCAAATTAATTCAGGACTGAATTATCTTTTTGGTATCCAGCAAAGTATTGGTATTCAGGTCGGGCTAATCATTTTTGTCACTTTTTTAGCTTCGCTCTCAGTCGGGTTTGGTTTGGATAAAGGCATTAAACGGCTGTCTGAATTGAACTTGGTGCTGGCAGTGGTTCTACTGTTATTTGTGTTTTTTGCCAGTTCTTCCATTTATATCTTACAAACCAGCATTCAAAATGCAGGGCAATACGTATCCAATCTGTTCACGATGACCTTCAACCTGTATGCCTACCAACCCAATGGTTGGATTGGTGGTTGGACCATTATGTATTGGGCCTGGTGGATTTCATGGTCGCCTTTTGTTGGAATGTTTATTGCCCGAGTGTCTAAAGGTCGAACCATTCGCGAGTTCATTGTCGGGGTGTTGTTCATTCCAACAGGTTTTACCCTGATTTGGATGGGCTTCATGGGGAATGCAGCGCTGTTCAGCATTATTCAAGATGGGCACACTTCTTTAATCTCAGCGGTACAACAAGATTCATCCGTCGCACTGTTTGAATTTTTGACCCATTTACCTTTCTCTCAAATATCGAGCCTGATTGCGACCGTTCTGGTGGTGCTATTCTTTGTGACTTCAGCCGACTCAGGCTCATTGGTGATTGATTACTTAACCGCAGAAACAGAAAACTCACCCTTGTGGCAACGGCTATTTTGGACCATTTTGATTGCGTTACTGTCGATTATCTTACTGATGGCAGGCGGACTTTCAGCCTTGCAATCGGCCACAATTATGAGTGCCTTGCCCTTTACTCTGATTATGTTACTGGTCTGTTGGGGCTTACTGAAAGCATTGCGTTTGGATGTCACCAAAATGCGTGCACTACAAGATGCGCGAATCACGCCACGTGCGATTCAAAATCCACGCAGTTGGCAACAGCGTCTAGGTCTGATTATGCATTATCCGCATACCCAGTCTGAGGTCGAAGAGTTCATTGGCCAGCAGGTACAACATGCATTTTCAGCGGTACAAAAGGAATTTCAGCGCCGTCAGCTAGACGTGACCATTCAACCGATTGAGCATGGCTTGCAGTTACGTGTAGATCACCATAATGAAATTAACTTCATCTATCAGGTGGTTGCCCGTGAAACCCAGCCACCCAGTTTTATGGCGGATCGACTCGAAGAACAGCAGTTTTATCAAGCTGAAGTTTTCTTAAGAGAAGGTGGACAGAATTATGATGTGATGGATTGGACTTTAGATGATCTCTTGCAAGATATTATTGACCAATATGAGCGTCATTTACATTTCTTAAATTTAGTCAGAGCCACAAACTAAAAAAAGGACGCTTAAAAGCGTCCTTTTTTATATTCAGTTTCTAAATGAAATTAGAAGCGGAATTTAGCGTTTACGCCAACAGTTTGAGTATCAAGATTTGCATTTTCAGCATTAGCATTTACATAGCTTGCGCCTACAGCAACTGCTGGAGTGATGAAGTAGTTAACGTTTGCACCCCAAGCTGAATCTGGAGTACCAGCAAAGCTTGATTCAACATAAGAAGCGCCAAAACTTAACGCAGGAGTTAAGTAAAGGTCAGTTTTAAGTTGGTAAGCGGTGTCTTCACCGTAAACAAGACCAGCTTCTAAGCCGAGCGCCATGTTTGTACCGTCGATGTTACCTACGTATTTAGTACGTGCAGTAACCGCGTCTTGATCTTCACCGATCGTAGCAGCTTCACCAACAGCTTTAACAACACCATTGCCCATTACGTTGAACGCATCAAGAGCAAATTGGTCAGCAACGCTAGTATAACCTACAGCAACCAAGAAGTTCGGAGCAGCTAAAGCACCCACTTCAAGTGCATAACGGTCACCATTGTCATCAGGAGTTTCGCTGTTTTTACCATCCAAATGCGTGTGGCTATAAGACGCACTTGCATATGCTGGAACGAATTTAGTAGGAATATACGCTTCAGCTTTAGCGCCGTAGTTGTGTGCGATGAAATCAGTACCGTCAGTGCCTAATTCAGCATAGTTATATGCCAAAGAAACATTTGAAGCTTGGTTTAAAAAAGCAGCTTCAGCTAAAGGACCTTTAGATGAATCAACATCTTTAAAGTAGAAAGTACCTTGTAAACCGCCAGTAAAATCTTTGTCATTTGCATCAGATGCATCGATGTATTCAGATTGACCTTGTACTTCGAATTGGTATGCTTGAGCACCGGTCATGGCTAATAATAAAGCAGTGGCTAAACCGAGTTTTTTCATGATATTTACCAGATTGTTAACATTGGATTAAACTAATGCTATTCTATTGTAACAATTTATTAAGTCAATGAGCTCTAATGGTATTATATTATTGAGTAATTACTCTAGCTATGTTAGAGGTTAAAAATTGCTCAATTGAGTGTATCCATGTCAACCAAAAAAAACTTACTGCAGAACAATAGGGTATACCTATTTAGAAAACAGAGAATGCAGGAAAATGAATTGTACTGAACTTGATTTTTAATTGATAAATTAGATTGAATATATAAATATAAACGGTAAAAAAGTTAAATAAGGCACCTCAAATATAGGCGTTTTTGTGTCCTAAATCTAAAAAACGCCTAAAATTAGCACAAAAAGCTCGTTTTTTGCTTGCATAATGTACATATCTTCTCTGTATTTGTGATAATTCTCACAATAATTATGCAATTATATTAATCCGTAGTGCTTTGGTTGGCTTTACAATAGAGCAGATTTATTTCATAATAATTTTAGCGAATCATTTAACAATATTGTTGTTTTCTGAGAAGCTAATTCTCCTCAAACAGTTTTTGTTTATCTGCCCAACTTTCCCCAAGGTTGGGCTTTTTTTTATTTAAATTTTCGCGATCTTATTTTTTTCTGAATAAAAAAAGATTGGAATTTAATGCGCTATAATGGTGCAAATATAGGTCTATATTTTTAATTAAAAACTTTTATTCGGGCAAAAAAAAACCAACCTCTAAAAGAAGTTGGTTTTTTCCGCCAAAACTTGTGGGAAAATTAGAATATCTGCTGAGGATACACTCTAATTCGCCCCAATACTGTGCATTATGCACCTAAATGTTGCATGTGTAAATATAGGCACTTTAAAAAATGGGAATTAAAAATATTGAATGAAATTCACACTAAACATGAATATTATTAAGGATGGATTGACTCAGCTTTCATAGGTGAGTGAAAGTTTAGCTGTGATCATTTGGGGATGATGAAATCTTAAAACGATGCAAAACAAAGAATTAATCACTTAAATACACGATATACTGTTCGTATAATAAACAGTTAATTTAGTTTTCTTTTATTTGGGAATGGGGGCGTGGTTGAAGTATGCGAGAAATACGCTCTGAGTATTTGAGTCAAAAGCTGTATATTGCAATGAGCATTATTATTTTGTCATTGTGCAGCTTATCCATTCCGTTGATGGTTAAAAGTTATCGTGATTACATCAAAACTAACCAAGCTTTAACTGAAATACAAGCCTTACAGGCTGTTGCAGACTTGGCCAATAAGATTTCACGAGAGCGTGCGCCCGCCAATAAACTCATGTCGAGTAATCAACAAGATTTTGCCAAACACGTGCTTGAGTTAAAACTATATCGGCTTACGGTGGATGAGCAGATGAAAAAGACTTTAGAAGTTTTAAAGCACTCGAACCTCCCAAATTTAGATTTAAGTTTAGTTGACCGTTTAGATGAAGCTTTAACGCAAGGCAGACAGCAGGTAGATGCCTATGCAGCTCTACCACGTGAGCAACGTAATGCCGAGACCATGGATCAAGCCATCCTAAAAATGTTCAATGCTTGGGATCGTAGTCATGATGTTTTAAAAGACGTAATCGCTGTATCTGAAGGCAAAGACACCGCTGTTTCAAACTTCTATGTCCAAATTTTATTATTAGCGGACTTACGCGATCAGGCTGGTCGTGCTGCATCCAATGTGATGGCGCATGTAGCTTTTAAACAACCGATTCCTGAAACCAATTTAGCGCGTTCTTTACAGACTCGGAAGCAAGTGATGTATTTGTGGGAACTCATTGATACCTTACAGCCCGAGCGTGATAAAACCGAAGAATTTAAAGTGCTGCATCAAGCGGTTTATAACGAGTTTTTAGCCAAAGGGCTATTAATTGTTGAGCGCTTGATGAATGAAAGTATTTACCATCGACCGTACTATTTAACTGGGACACAGTTAACTGAAGCAATCGTTGATAAATTTTCGACCGTGGTGGAATTGCAAAATTATTTACTCAAATATAGCGTTGAAAAAGCCATCATCGAAAAGCATAAAGCACAAAATATTTTGCTCACAACTGTGGGTATTTCACTTATTTCAATTTTTGCGGCACTGTTTACCATGATCTATGCGCGTAAGAGAGTGTTTAGTCCACTCATTCAAGCGCGTGAAATTCTGTTTGATTTATCCCATTCCAGTATTCGCCCCAACCCAATGGATACCAAAGATCAACCCGCTAATGTGTATTCTTTATTTACAGCGATTCAGCAGTTAAAACAGACGCTTCAGCAGCGAGATGCGTTGGAGTTTCGACTCAAGAATATTGCGCATTTGGATTCATTAACAGGGGTTGCAAACCGTTATGCGTTGAATGAATACATTAAACTTTTGGAAAATCAGCCGACTCAGTTTTCGGAGACTTGTTTAATGGTGATCGACATTGATCATTTTAAACAGGTCAACGATGTATATGGACATCTGATGGGGGATCAGGTGATTCAGTTTGTGGCTGAAAAATTAAAAGAAAATATTCGGACTTCTGACTTGTTAGTACGTTACGGTGGTGACGAATTTATTGTGCTAATTGAAAATGTTGGAATGGAGCGCGCTTTAAAAATTGCGGAAAAGATTCGTTCTGAGATTTATGAAGCGAAGTCAGTTGATCATGTACGCTGCCCTGATTTGAAAGTTAGTATTAGTATTGGGGTGGCAATTGGTGCGACCACTTGGATGGCACTGTTAGAAAAAGCCGATCGTGCTTTGTTTCAAGCCAAAGAGCAGGGGAAAAACAAGGTTGTGGCTTATTCAGTCGATGAAGTGAATGAGTCATATTATATTTAAAAGAACTAGATCAAAATAAATAAGTAAATTAAATAACAGTACAAAAGAATAGATGAGGGGCAAATGGGAACAGACTGTATTTTTTGTCAGATGACACGAAATGAAATACCTTGCCATATTATTGATAGTAATGATGAATTTATGGCATTTCTCACGATATTCCCCAATACTTTGGGTGCAGCTGTTGTAATCCCCAAAAAACATTACACAAGTTATGCTTTTGATTTGGATGATGAAGTTTTAACTGGATTGATGCTATATACCAAGAAAGTTGCGAAAAAGTTAGATGGCTTTTTTGAAGATGTTGGGCGCACAGCAATGGTATTTGAAGGTTTTGGTGTAGATCATGTTCACGCTAAGTTATTTCCAATGCATGGTACTAAGCAAGTGCATGAAAACTGGCAAACTGTGAACTCGAATGTTGATAAGTATTTTGATCAATACGAAGGTTATATTTCTTCACATGATTTTCAGCGAGCGGATGATGATACGTTGGCGAAGTTGGCTGAAAAGATGAGGGGTTTTGGATTGTCTTAGATTAATAAGGAGTAAGTAGTTTTACTCCTTAAATGTTATTTTGTTTTCTCAATCAAATAATTGATGAAATTGGTACATGCTACCAACATAAATTTGGCATCGATATAACTTAAATTAGATTCTTCGAGCATAGCATGGCGGATACCATCACCATCTGATGTATAGCCATAAAATTTGACAAATCCTTCTTTTAAGCTTTTATGCAAATCATATTTATTTTGAATAATAGCTAGGGTTTCTTGAAATCCAGCATTTTCTTTATTTGCGATAATTTTGCAAATACCTTCTAAGGCTGAAATAGATTCTTTTATTGAATTTCGATAGTCAGGATTCTGCCGATCTGACATCAATTTTAGAGCTTGATTTAAATGCTGTTGTACACCTGAATATGGATTAGTGTTTTCTATTGCTTGTTCTATAGATTGGATTTCTTGTTCTGATGTGATTGGAGTAATTTGATAATTAATTACTCTATAAGCAGAGTTCTCAATTTCCAAGCAATCATTCAAGAGAATGATAAAATCCTCTTTTTTTTCATCAAAAGGAAAATATTCTATACAAGCCTCAATAAAATTATAAATTTCATACCATTTGTATGTTTTAAAAAATAAAGTGTCAATTTCAGCAATAGTAGATTCTATCGAATATGGGATTTGGTCAATTCTTTTCTTGAAAAAACTATGAAATAGTAATTGAAAAAAAGATTCTAAATTACTTCCAATAATAGGACGACTTCGGGCACCAAAATGGTAAGAATACTTGTTAAAAATACATACTATAATTGCATTCCACAAAGCATTTTTTAAATCTGTATCTATTGAATTCTTCTGAATTATTTCACGAATAGGTTGATAACCATATCTTTCTGAGAAGCGCATTTTATCCCCGACAAATCCAATTTTACTCATGATTTTTAATCTCCCCTAACCCCTCTTTGATAAAGAGGGGAACACCACTTGATTGGTAATGGGAACTCCTTCCTTTTTTAAAGGTGAGGAGTATGCACCGCAAGGGGAGGATTAAATCGTATTACTTCAACAACGGTTTCAAAAACTTCGCTGTATGTGAAACTTTAGATTTCACCACATGCTCAGGTGTACCTTCCGCAATAATCATCCCGCCACCTGCACCACCTTCAGGGCCTAAATCAATCACCCAGTCAGCAGTTTTAATCACATCCAAATTATGCTCAATCACCACAATGGTATTACCCTTATTGCGAAGCTCATGGAGGATATCTAACAGTTTAGCAATGTCATGGAAATGTAGACCTGTAGTGGGTTCATCCAAGATATACAACGTTTTACCCGTATCACGTTTTGCCAATTCACGAGCCAATTTCACACGCTGCGCTTCACCACCTGACAGTGTCGTAGCAGACTGACCTAAACGAATATAGCCTAAACCGACTTGATTCAAGGTTTCTAAACGACGATGAATCACAGGAATTGCATCAAAGAAATGCATGGCATCTTCAACGGTCATATTCAGTACATCGGAAATATTTTTGCCTTTATAACCGACTTCTAAAGTTTCACGGTTATAACGTTCACCATGACAATTATCACAAGGCACATACATATCAGGTAAGAAGTGCATTGCCACTTTGATCATGCCGTCACCTTCACAGGCTTCACAGCGACCACCTTTCACGTTAAACGAGAAACGTCCCGCAGCATAACCACGTGCTTTGGCTTCTGGTGTTTGCGCAAATAATTCACGAATCGGAGTAAATAAACCTGTATACGTTGCAGGGTTAGAGCGAGGTGTACGACCAATTGGGCTTTGATCAATATCAACAACCTTATCAAGGAATTGCAGACCATCAATCGAATCAAATTTCTCGGCCGTTAATGTCGTTGCACCATTCAGTTGTGTCGCTGCCAAAGGCAATAAAGTACGATTAATCAGCGTTGATTTACCTGAACCAGACACACCAGTCACACAGGTCATCACACCCAAAGGAATGGTTAAATCCACATTCTGTAGGTTATGACCCGCAGCACCCATCAATTTAATTTGTTCTTCAGGCTTTGGCGGTTCAGTACGTTTTTTCGGTACTTCAATTTTTAGTTTGCCTGATAAATATTGACCCGTGAGAGATTCACTATTCGCAAGGATTTCATCATAAGTCCCTTCAGCAATCACATGACCACCATGAATACCAGCACCAGGACCAATATCGATAATATGATCTGCTGCACGAATCGCATCTTCATCATGCTCAACGACCAAAACGGTATTCCCCAAATCACGTAAACGAACTAAGGTTTCCAATAGGCGATCATTATCACGTTGATGCAGACCAATCGATGGTTCATCGAGGACATACATCACACCCATCAAACCTGCGCCGATTTGCGAAGCCAAACGAATACGTTGCGCTTCACCACCAGACAATGTTTCTGCTGAGCGAGATAGACTTAAATAGTTCAGACCCACAGAGACTAGAAAGTGCAGGCGCTCACGAATTTCTTTAAAGATTTTATCGGCAATTTCACCTTTTGCACCATCAAGATTTAAATCTTGATAATAACTTTCTGCATCACCAATCGACATTTTGGTAATTTGGGCAATGGTTTTGTCTTTCACTCGAACATGACGTGAAATTTCATTCAGACGTGATCCACCGCAGGCATCACATGCTGCATTAGACAGATATTGTGCCAAATCATCACGAACATAGTTTGACTCTGTTTCACGATAGCGACGTTCTAAATGTGGCAAAATTCCTTCAAAAGGTTGTACACGATTATGTTTGCGACCACGTTCATCGATATAACTTAAATCAACTTTTTCTTTGCCTGTACCGTATAAAAATTTCTTTTTGGTGTCGGCATCCAATTCATTCCAAGGTGTATCCAAAGAAAAACCAAAATGCGCTGCGACTTTTTCAATCATGCTGTAGTAGTACGGACGTTGTCTGTCCCAACCGCGAATTGCGCCTTGGCTAATCGAAACCTCATGGCTTGGAATGAGTTTTTCAGCACTAAAATGGCTACGAGTACCTAAACCATCACAGGTTGGGCAGGCACCAAAGGGATTGTTAAATGAAAATAAACGTGGTTCAAGTTCTGCAACGGCACGGTCACATTCAGGACATGAGTGTTTAGCCGAAAAAACCCGATCTGGGTGTTCACCGTTCATCCAAGACAAAACAGCAATATCACCACCTAAGCGCAGTGCCGTTTCAAAAGATTCTGCAATACGGTTGCCGAGGTCATCACGGACTTTAAAACGATCCACCACCACTTCAATGGTGTGTTTTTTCTTTTTATCGAGTTCTGGAATTGGGTCGAGATCAACAATCTCACCATCGACGCGCGCTCGTACAAAACCTTGACTTTGTAGCTGTTCAAATAGGTTGGAATATTCACCTTTACGTTCACGCACCACAGGTGCAAGCAGCATCAGCGCTGTCCCTTCATCCAATCCTTTTACTGCATCGACCATTTCCGATACGGTCTGTGCCACCATTGGTAAATCATGCTCTGGGCAAAATGGCGTGCCGACACGTGCGTAGAGTAGACGTAAATAGTCATAAATTTCGGTAATGGTTCCCACCGTAGAACGTGGGTTATGGCTGGTCGATTTCTGTTCAATCGCAATGGCAGGGCTTAAGCCTTCAATTGAGTCAACTTCAGGCTTTTCCATTTGTGATAAGAACTGGCGCGCATAGGCCGAGAGCGATTCGACATAACGACGCTGGCCTTCGGCGTACAGCGTATCAAATGCAAGTGATGACTTACCTGAACCAGAAAGTCCCGTGATCACCACGAATTTATCGCGGGGAATATCAAGGTTCACATTTTTTAAGTTATGGGTACGTGCGCCTCGAATACGGATATGACTTTGGCTCATAAAACTATCTCGAAATTGTGCAGATGAAGGAAGTATATGATAACGACTTATGCTTTATTCAAGTGTTAAACATGATTTTATAGCGACAAATCATGTCGGCCAAAAGAAAAGTGATGCTGCTAGACTGTAGCTAGATTTCAGTGTTGAAACAAGTCTCAAGCTATCGATATTGGCTGCGACTGAAGACAGAAAGATGTTTATGCGTTGCGTAAAAAGAGTGGATCACCCATTCGGCGTAGTGTAAAAGTTGCATCATGGTTGTGCTATTTTTGGTTTGCCATAGGCCTTCAGGGATAGAGTGTTGTTGTGGTTGCAGCATTTAGCATGCTAGTGCATAAGGACGTTCAAAGATTGAATCGACCGTCTCAAAAGCAAAGGGACGGATAATGTCATGATGGAGACGGGCATAGAAATTGACTTCGTGCTCAAGAGTTTGTAAGAAGGCGTCGTAGTCATTTTCAAAGTCTAGTAGGTCGAGTAAGTCTTGTTCTCGACTTAAAACACAATGATATTTTTTAATAAAAGCCAACATCAATTTTTGAATATGTGGATTGGTATAATAAATGAGATAGGTCGCGGCAGAACCGCAGTGTAAACAGCCTTTTTCAAGGTATATTTCTTCGTTATTTAGCCAGCAGCATTGTACGGTAAAAAATGCACGAATGGCTTCAGTACCTAGAGTATCAGGATGCATGAGAATGGCCCTCGAAAGTTAATTATGTAAATGATAATTATTATCATTATTGGAGTTTAGTTTTAAATGCTTAAAATAGCAATCGCGCCTTCTGAAAAAATACGATATTCGGTAAATAAAAAGCCCTGAAGGGTTCAGGGCTTTTTGGATCATTTTCGCTTTTAAGCGTGGTCTAAACCGAGCCATTGCTGCTGTTTATAAGCGCTGTCCCAGAACAACCATTCCAGTTCAGCCCCTTTACGGTAGGCTTTATGCATTTTCTCAATAGTGTCTGCATCACAGCGTGCAGCCACTTTATCGATGGTTGCAATTACATTACGTACTGCTTGGTTGAATTCTTCACCTGCGTAAGTATCGATCCACGCTTGGTACGGGTTGTTGGCGATAGAGTTACCCACAATGTCTTTACCGACTTCAGCATAAATCCAAAAACAAGGTAAGAGCGCTGCTAACACCACAGGGTAGCTTTCAGACCATGCTGTTGCCGTTAGAAATGAAGTGTAATGGTGACATGCCAAAGTCAGAGGTGTTTCTTCAAACTGTTGTTTTGAAATATCAAAATTTTTCATAAAGCCATCATGTAAACTGCGTTCCACCACAATCGCTTCTTTAGCCCCTTGGCTAAACTGAATAATGTCGTCAGCCTCATACGCTTTGGCACCACACACCGCTAAAGCACGACCATAAGCCACCAAGTAGTGCGCATCTTGAATCACATAATGACAAAATGCTTCTTTATTAAGTGTGCCTGAAGCCAATTCTTGGTTAAAAGGTAAAGCCAGTGTTTTTTGATATAAGTCGACATTACGCTGCCAAACGTCTTGAGAAAAAGCCATGATTAGATCCTAAGGGAAGCCAAAATATGGGCAAGACTATAACAACAGTTTACGCGGAACAACAAACCATCTCCGTACATCGGTGAGATAAGTAAAAATTAACGAAGATGTTTTGGTTTCAGGCGCAAAAAGCGTCATAATTGCGGCCATAAAACTCAACCTGTTTTTTAAGTTTTCGTTCATCTCCAAATTTTTTATAGGTCGATCTGTCATGATGAAACATTTTGGTTTCTCTATCATTTTTACGATCGTGTGTCTTGCGTTGTCTGCGTACTGGGGTTTTACCCATGGACCAGAAGCGGGCTTAAAGACCATGTTTACTGCTTTGACCATCACTGCAATTTTAGCGGTGATGGAGGTCTCGTTATCTTTTGATAATGCCGTGGTCAATGCATCTGTTTTACGTGGTTGGGATCATTTCTGGAAAACGTTGTTCCTGACTGTGGGTATTTTAGTCGCTGTATTTGGTATGCGTTTAATCTTCCCTGTCGCAATTGTGGCTGTAACTGCAGATATGGGCTTTGTTGAAGTCGTACAACTGGCTTTGAATGATCCAAAAACCTACTCACAACGTCTGATGGATCACCACCCTGAAATTGCTGCGTTTGGTGGAGCATTCTTGTTACTTGTGTTCTTAAACTTCTTCTTAGATGAAGAGAAAGACACGCACTGGTTCCGCTGGTTAGAACGCCGTTTGACCAACTTAGCCAATGTTCCTGCAATGTCAGTCTTCCTTGCACTGATTGCACTTTTGGTGATGGCGGCTAATGTCGATGAAGCCAAACGTCTGGTGGTGACCATGGCGGGAATCTGGGGCATCGTGGTTTATATTGGCGTACAAGTCTTGAGTCATTTGTTGGGTGGTGAACCTGAAGTTGATGAAGATGGCAATGCAGTTACGCATGATGCCAATGGCGCAACCACAGGTGTGGTCAAAGCAGGTATTGGTGGTTTCTTATACCTAGAAGTACTTGATGCATCGTTCAGTTTTGATGGCGTAATTGGCGCGTTTGCCATTACTTCCGATGTCGTGATTATTATGTTGGGTCTCGCGATTGGTGCGATTTTCGTGCGTTCGATGACCATTTACTTGGTCGAAAAAGGTACCTTGGATGCCTATGTCTTCCTTGAGCATGGTGCACACTACGCAATTGGTGCTTTAGCATTCATTATGCTGGCAAGTGGTACAGGTCTACATGTCCCTGAAGTCGTTACGGGTTTAATTGGTGTAGCCTTTATTGTTTGGGCTGTTATTGCTTCTATTCAATACAAAAAACATCAAGCCGTTTAAAGCAGATTGCTTTAAACCGCAGAAAAGCGCAGCTCAGGCTGCGCTTTTTGTTTTTCAGATCAGGAAGGCTTTTATTAAACATAAAATTCATGCCGCTAGTCGGATTGAATAGCCTATAATCTTGATCCAAGATTAATTCAATACAGTCTGTCCTCGTTTATGATGAATGCTTTAGAACGTCGTTCAACTTTTGCCTTAAGCAGTATTTTTGCCTTACGCATGTTGGGTTTGTTCATGATCATCCCTGTATTTTCTGTGGCAGGGCAGACCTATGCATATGCAACGCCTGCGCTGCTCGGTTTGGCTGTGGGGATTTATGGTTTAACACAGGCTATTTTACAGATTCCTTTCAGCTTGATTGCTGACCGTTATAGCCGTAAGCCTTTGGTGGTTTTTGGGCTACTTCTGTTTGCTTTGGGTGGTGCAATTGCCGCGATGTCAGACACCATTTATGGGGTGATTATTGGTCGTGCCATTGCAGGTGGAGGTGCAGTGTCTGCAGTGGTGATGGCACTACTAGCGGATGTGACCCGTGAAGAAAACCGCATGAAAGCCATGGCAACCATGGGCATGAGTATCGGGGTTTCTTTTGCTGTAGCTTTTAGTTTGGGGCCGTGGCTTACCGGTTTAGTAGGGATTTCAGGATTATTCTGGGTAACGACCATCATGGGTTTGGCGGCCATTTCGATGCTGTTTTTGGTGCCAAAAGTCACCCGCCATCATCGTAATTATCAGCAAGGTTATTTGGCCCAGCTCAAACAAGTCTTAAAAATGGGCGATCTGAACCGTCTGCATGTGTCGGTGTTTAGCTTACATTTATTGCTGACAGCAATGTTTATTTATGTTCCATCGCAACTCATCGACTTTGCAAAAATTCCACTAAATTCGCATGGCTGGGTGTATTTACCGCTGTTGGTAGTTAGCCTATTTTTTGCCTTTCCAAGTATTGTGTTGGCTGAAAAATATCGCAAGATGCGAGGCATCTTTTTAACGGCTATTGGCGGCATTATTTTAGGCTTAGGCATCCTAATTTTTGGCTTTGAGTCGAAGTATATTTTGCTGACAGGTTTGGGTTTATTCTTTATTGCCTTTAATGTCATGGAAGCGTTGTTGCCGTCATGGTTATCGAAAGCTGCACCGATTCAGTCCAAAGCGACTGCGATGGGCGTCAATGCTAGTAGCCAGTTTTTAGGCGCATTCTTTGGTGGTGTCACAGGTGGTCAGTTGTTGTTGTTAAACAATACTGCCTTGGGTTGGAGCATCCTGACTGGACTTGCGATTGTTTGGTTATTGATTAGTTTTGGCTTGGCACAACCACGTTATTTGTCTTCGATGGTATTGCGTTTACCTGAGCATAAACAAACGGACGAATGGACTTCACAGCTTTTAGCGATTCGTGGTATTGAAGAGGTCGTGGTGATGTCTGATCAGCAAGTAGCGTATGTAAAAGTCGATAAGCAGCAAATAGATGATGCTACGCGACAAGATTTAACGCAGTTGTTGGGGAAAGAGGTAGCCATTTAAGCATAACTCTTATAAAGTAAATAATAGAAATAGATAGGAAGTAAACATCAGATGCGCGGTGTAAATAAAGTTATTTTAGTGGGCACATTAGGCCGAGATCCAGAGACGAAAACTTTTCCAAATGGTGGTTCGTTGACCCAGTTTTCAATTGCAACGAGCGACTCTTGGACAGACAAAAGCACAGGTGAGCGTAAAGAGCAAACCGAATGGCACCGTATTGTGTTACACAACCGTCTAGGTGAAATTGCGCAACAATACCTACGTAAAGGTTCGAAAGTTTATATTGAAGGTTCACTGCGTACTCGTCAGTGGACAGATCAAAATGGTCAAGAACGCTACACCACAGAAATTCGTGGTGAGCAAATGCAGATGCTCGACAACAACCGTCAGCAAGGCGAGCAAATGCAAGGCGGAAATGATGGTTATGCACAACCACGTTTCAACAATAACCAAGGTGGTGGTTATAACAATAACAACAACCAAGGCGGTTATGGCGGCAATCCTGCAGCGGGCAATAGCAACAACCAACAAAGTGGTTATGCGAACAATAACCCAAGCGGTTTTGCACCAAAGGCGGCTCCTCAGTCAGCGCCTGCGGCAGCACCAGCAGATATGGATGATGATCTTCCGTTCTGACACATACCTGAGAGTAGGTTTTGTTAAATTTTAATATTTTTTATTATTTAACAATTAATTAAAAAAAGAATTTACAGATACTAGAAATAGTTCTGTAAATTTTTTTAATTATAGTCTATTATATTTAATACCTAGATATTTTGTTAAATATAGTTATGATGTCCGTTAAAAGATTTGTAATGAGTAGTGGTGAGCGATTTGCTGTTCTTTTGGATAGTGATGGTGTTCCTATGACTTATCCAAATTTATATGCAATCATTAATTTAAGAAATCATGGTCAATCAATTAATACAATTTCAGCTATCTTGGAAGATATTAAATTGCTCTTTCAGTTGTTAGATCAATTAGAAATTGACTTGGAGCAAAGAATAAAAAGTAAAGACTTTCTGGAAATAAATGAAATTGAGGCTATAGCAAATTTAGCAAGTTTTACCCGTAGTCGACTAAATAGAGTGGCTTCAAATAAAAAGGTTGTAGATTTTCCCAAAATTAATAATAAAGAGCGATCTAGGGCAAAATTGGTTATTACTCAGGATTATGTATCTAAACAATTAATATATAGGCGGTTAACTAATTTTGCTGAATATATTGGGTGGTTAGAGATATATTTTCATTCATCAGTAATAACAAGTACAAAACGTTTATTAACATCTCGTAGGCCTTGTAAGCCCATGGATAGTCAGTCTGAATATAAGTCCTTTGATGATGAGCAGGTAGATAAAATTTTAAAGGCGGTTAATCCTGATAATCAGAATCGTATTTGGATTTCAAATTACATTGTTTATAGAAATGAGCTGATTATCTATTTGTTTTTATACTTAGGATGTCGTAAAGGAGAATTATTAAATTTAAAAATTACAGATATAACCCCTCCTAAAGCGGGTACTCCTTATCTGGGCGAATTCAAACATGAGGTGCGACAGTTTGAAAAGTCTTATGATAATCAACAAGCTGAGCAAATTTCTCTAATGGTGTAAGCCAATCTAACGCTTTTCTAGGACGAGTATTCAGTGACATGGCAACTTGATTTAAATAATGCTGATCTGCCTGATTTAAATCAATCCCTTTAGGTAAATATTGCCTAATTAAACCATTCATATTTTCGCATGTGCCTTTTTGCCAGGGTGAATGTGGGTCACAGAAATATACATCTATGCCTAAATCTTCTTCAAGTATTTTATGTTCTGCCATCTCGCGTCCACGGTCATAGGTCAACGTTTTACGCAGTTCTGCAGGTAAATATTTCAGAGCTTCAGTTAAAGCCTTGCGCACTGATTCTGCCTTTGCATCAGGTAATGTTGCCAAGATACAGAGCCGTGTATTTCGTTCAATAAGTGTTGCTATCGAACTTTTATTGTCTTTACCTTTAATTAAATCAGCTTCCCAATGACCCGGTATTTTTCTTTCTTGAACTTCGGCTGGGCGCTCATGAATAGTTTTAATATCCTGTAATATAGAATCTTTTTTAGGTTCACCGTTAGCTTTTCGCTTTTTATTTTCATGACGCAGACAGGATAATAAGTCTTTTTTCAACTCACCCTTTGGTAATGCTCGTATCGTTGAATAAATCGTTGTATGGCTTACATTCATTGTTTGATCCAAATCAGGAAATGTCTTTAAACGTTTTGCTATTTGCTGAGGAGACCATAAACAACGGATCGCTTCAACAATAAATTTCCAGAGGATTGAATCGATTTTGAGTTTTCTGTGACCACGTCTACGTCTAGCGAAGGTGTTATCAGAAGCATATTGAGCTTGATAAACGTCATTGATGCTATTTCTTTTAAGCTCACGATAGATCGTACTAGGATGTCTTTTAATGAGTTCAGCAAATTTTCTGGCTGAAAAGCCTTCTTTTCTTGACTCAAGCATTAATGCAGTACGATCTTCAAAGTTAAGATGATGGTATGACAATTTTATATACTCCATAAACCCTTTAAATTAATTAGGTGGTTTATGTCGCACTTCAAGTTTTACTCTGCCCTGACTATTAGACGTAATCCTCATGATGATAGTGATTCTCGGTTATATCAACCTTTGGTAAAGACTAGAAGTCGATCAATTGCACTCAACCAGAATCTAAAGAAAAAATTGGATATCTATATTCTAAATCATAGATCGACAGTGCCTAATGCAGAGTTAACAGACTTTTTGATCTTATCAAATAAGGGACAGCCGCTTTCAATTAATGCACTAGACAAAATTCTTTCAGAAATTTCTGAAGTCGTTTTATTCAATGTGCATGCACATGCATTTAGGCATACATGGAATGATAAATATACAGATAAAGTTCAAACTTTAATTCAATCTGGCAAAATAATGGAAGATCAGGCTGAGAGAGATCGAGCGTATCTGATGGGTTGGATACCAAATTCAGAAAGTGCTAGAAGATATTCTAGACGTGCAGAAAATAGACGGGCTATGGAAATAGGTTTAAGTATCCAAGAAAAATTTGAGAATGAAAATGAGTAAGTTACCTCAATTCGATTGTTTAGATAGGTCGCAAAATACTTTTAATTCATTCAAAGGATATGAATTCAGTATCGATGATCAGAAATGGGTATTAGATATTAATAAAACTATAGATATCTCTCGAGTACGAAATTATGAGTTTTCTGTTCAATCAGAAATTGTCATGACTTTGGCTCATTTTGCTAAATATAGCTCAAGTTCACATACAGCAAACATGTGTGAATATATTGGTAAATATTCCGATATTACAGGAGAGGATCATTTTTCAATTAAAGGTCTTTTAAATTATAAAAATTTTTATTCGTCTAAAAAAGAAGAATATAAAGTAGCTATGCTACGAGTTTTTTTGAAAAAACTCTACAATTTAGGATACTCTTCAGTAGATGACGAAATCTATGATTTAATGGATTCATGGAAATTAACTGGAAATGAAAAAGGTACAGCCGTTCTTTCCCTTGATCCAGATGAAGGTCCATTTAGTCCATTTGAATTCCAAGCAATTATTACTAGAACCAACGAATATTTAGCAGAAAATAGGATTTCTTATTATGAGGCAGCTTTAATTCGTGTTTTTTGTGCGACAGGTAGACGACCAATACAAATTGCTGGGTTAAAAGTAAAAGACTTATACGAGACCGATAAGTATAAGTCTAAGGATGAAAAAAAAATTCATGTACTCAATATTCCAAAAGCTAAAATAAGAGGTGCTAGTGGATTTCGTTATGCTTTTCGTGAAGTAGGAATTCGTGAAAGTATCGTACAAATATTGTTTGAGCATACTCGAATTTTAAAGCAGAAATTAAGTAAAGAAATAAAACGAGAGATATCTGAACAAGAGTTTGCAGAGCTACCGCTATTTTATGATTTTGAGAAATTGGTTAATTTGGATTGGGAAAATCGGCATGAAATTTCAGAAATTTTGCCAAAAGAAATTATTCATTTGCCTACGGCTGAATTAACCCAAATATTGAAAGGAGCGGTAAGAAAGCTTGGTGTTCGGTCAAGGGAAACAGGTAAGCCAATATTTGTTACTTCTTATAGGTTTCGTTATACGCTTGGTACAAATGCGGCTAGACAAAAAGCAGGCGTGATTGTCATCGCAAATTTATTAGATCATCATGATACCCAAAATGCACATTGCTACGTACAAAGTGTGCCAGAAATTGCACAGCAAATATCATCCATCATGGATGAGAGTTTACGCAAATATGCAGATGCTTTTCAGGGGAAAGTTGTAAAGGATGAGATTGAGGCTCAATCAAAAATTGAAAATGCTAATCGAATTTCTTGTGTAGAACAGGATTGTGATGTTGGATCATGTGGTACACATCAATACTGTAGCGATTATGCACCAATCGCATGTTATCTATGTAGCAAATTTATGCCTTGGGCAAATGCACCTCATGATCTTGTTTTAAAACAATTAATGAAAGAACGAGATGACCTAATTACAATGGGGTGTAGTCTTGAAGTTGTTGCAGTGAATGACCGAACAATTATTGCCATTCAGCAAGTCATTGATGTTTGTAAGGAGTTTAATCATGGATAATTTGATTTATTTTCCATCTGACAGAATCCAGACTCCTTACTCTGAAATTAAGAGATTTATTGATTTTGTTAAGCAATTATCAGAATTAAATGAAGATATTAGATTTGAAGAACATTATTGGAAAGGCGAAGTAAATTTTGTCAAAACAGGTATTTCATCTAAAGATAGATCACCTGAAAATATTTTACACCACTCAATTCTAGAATTCGCCAAGGCATATGTTAAATATCAAAGAATTAATCTTAAATTAAAAGCTCAAGATACGATTTTGGCAATCAGGGCAATAGAAAAAATATGCTTAGAGCGATATGGCGAAATTGATTTAACTAAATTGGTTATTGCTGACTTTGATTTGGCTGCTGAAACTGCGAAGGAAAATTATAAAGCAAGTTCTGCTTACCATGTGGGAAGACATTTAAAAATTCTTTTAGATTTTCTTCGTCAATTAAAAATAGTTGATTTATCAGATTGGAAAAATCCAATTAAAAAGCCTGCCGATAAAGGAATTGTGATTGATGAGGAGTCCGAGGAATATAGAGCTTCTAAACTTCCTGACGAGGAAGCGATTTTTATCATAGCTGATATTTTTTCCCGCAAGGATTCTGAGTTATCAAATAGAGATGTTTTTGTTAGTAGTGCTGTGGGGTTACTTTTATCTGCACCTGAAAGAGCATCAGAGCTATTTTTCCTTAAGGTCAATTGTATCGATAAAGAAGATAAAAAATTTTCTAAAAGCAATTTAGAAGCTGTAGTAAATGATTCTGATAAGGATGAAACATTAGGGATTAGGTGGTATGCGCAAAAAAATTATGGGTATGATATTAAAGCCATTCCTAGTGTCATGATTCCAACAGCCAAACGGGCAATTGCACGTTTGATTAAGATGTCAGAAAAGCCTAGACATTTAGCATATTTGCTTGAGACAAGTGATAAATTTCCGAGACATGAACTTTGTCCTGATGTACCTGATCATCAATTATTAAAACGCAGTGAAGTATTGTTGGCAATGGGTTTTGATGCGTCACTATTGAATGCTCGTCAAGTAAATAACAGTGGAATACAATTTTTAAGAACTCGTGATATTCCTATTAATGATTACGAAGTTTGTTTGAATGATTTAAATATTATACTGCGAAAGAGATTACCCAAAGGCTTCCCTTATGTACCTTTTAAAACTGGCGGTGGAGTTAAGGTTAAGTGGTCTGAAGCTTTATTCTGTAGTTTTGCAAACCAATTTCATAGCGATAGATTAACCATTTTTTCAGAATTATGGATGCCACAAATTGATACATTAAATGAAGACTTATCACCAACTAAAAAGAAGTTAAGAGGAAAAGAACAGTTATCGAATGTGCAATCCATTTTTCAGCGGTGGGGATATGGTGACCATAGTATAACTACCCACCAGTTTCGGCATTTATTAAATACGATAGCAAATACTAATGGAATGGATAGCTTGTTACTTGCCAAATGGTCAGGGCGAGCTGATATGAAGCAAAATCGAGTATATGACCATACTACGGTTCAAGATCGTAATCTTGGCTTAATTGAGATGCAGAAAAATGAGGTCGGTACGGTAAAGACTGATATTGCACGTGCACTCCAGATTGCTACACCTCGAACTCTACAAGAGTTAAATACTAGAACAACATTGTCCATGCACACTACTGAGTTTGGACTTTGTACACACTCATATATTGATGAACCTTGCCTAAAGTATAGAAATTGTCTTAATTGTACTGAACATGTCTGTATCAAGGGTGATATAGAAAAGAAAAAACGGCTTAAGGATCGGCTTAGAAAAGAAATAATTCTATGGGCAAAGGATAAAGAAGCTGTTAGTAAGAATGTGACTGGTGCAGCAGTATGGCTTGAGATCAGAGAGCTAACAATTCAGCGTTGTGAACAGATGATTGCATTATTGGATGATCCAAATATTCCTGATGGTAGTCCTTTGAGCCTTCCATCTTCTGAGGATGTTACACATCTTGATTTGGCCTATCAAAAGGCAGGGCGTAAACGTATTCCCGTAATTGAGAATACTCAACGTAAAAAAATTGAGGGTGAAGCACATTCGCTCAATTCTGTATTGCTAATGGATTCATGGATTTGATATGGCACAGCATTTAACTGACAAAGATATTGAAAATATTGTCGAGCTTCTTGATTATTGGTCTTTAGATGAGAAATTAACATGGGAGCGGCTCTGTAAGGCTATTGAATTACAGTTAGAACTTGTACCTGCACCAACTCGTCAAACATTGCAGAAATACGCTCGTATTAAGAATGCTTATGACCAAAGTAAAAAGCCATCTAAGGCTTTGAATGTAAATACTAATAAGACGAATAAACTACCTGCTAGTCTTAAAATCGCTCAAACTAAAATTGAGGCTTTGGAGGCCAAGAATGCTAGATTGGAAAAAGAAAACGCTATGCTGTTGGAACAGTTTGTGGTGTGGCAATACAATGCCCATAAGTATGGGTTAAGCATTGCTAAATTGAATGAGCCAATGAGCAAAAAAAGTTCGGATTGATTTTAAAAAGTAAATTATTACACGGCTTATAAGCCGTATCTGAATAAAATCTTACAGAAAATCGATAAATACCATCAACAGCCTATTTTTGGGTCTTTTGCTTCTTCAAACACACCTATGGGGTTCAAAAGCATGTGTTTGATCGGTTGGCCAGTTAACTGGGCGATATCCAAAAGATCACAAACCATTTGTTGTCCTAGCTGTTCACGCCGAGCAGCTTCAATTATTTCCTGCATGTTTTTAAATTCTTCAAAATTCAGAATAGTAACTTCGGGCGTATTGTTCGTACAAACAAACATAGGTTTATGACTATTTTTGACACATTGAATAATTTTTCGCCAAGACTTGTGAATATCGCTCAAAGGGTACTCTCTATTAATAATCAAAGCTAATTTATATGATAGAAGCCTAACATGCTTCTATCATATTCTTAACTGCTGCCAACTCACACTTTAGCAAACAAATTTCCTTTTTCTTCATCTTAATCAAGTTATGGATTATTTCAGAAAGTGATGGAAATCGTTTCAGATAATGCTGATAGATGGATAGTTCATTAGTGATTTTTGTAATTTCAGCTAGGACTCTATCATTTTCAAGTGCCAAGCTCATTTTAATATCGTTATTGGATTCATTAATACTAATTAAATTTAATATTTCTACTCGTTCATAATTTGAAGAGTATTTATAAGTACATGTTCTGCTATCGATTAATATTAGGCCTATCGTGGCTAGTTCTCTGGTTATTTGATAAATTTTTGCATAATGTTTTTTAGCACTAAACTCAGGATAATGATTAATGAAAAGAGTTCTTAAGTCTTTAAACTCATAGCCTGTGAATGTTCTATTTGATAAAAAATCAAACAAACAGTTTTTAAGCTGATGATTTGTAGACATATAGATATACCGCATGAAGAATTAATTGAGAAAATATCCTATTTTGGGATATTTTTGATAATAGTACAACATCTTGGGTTATGAGCTCAATACATGATCCTAGATACAAAAACTTGATTAAAGAATTAATTCAGATACGTGAGTCCAAAGATATAACTCAGGTAGAACTTGCTACATCCTTAAAAAAACCACAATCGTACATAGCTAAAGTCGAAAATTTAGATAGAAGAATAGATGTTTTAGAATTACATGATTGGTTGTTTGTATTAGATATCTCAATTATTGAATTTTTTAAAAAAAGTTTTAAAGAATAGTGGCAATAAATTTTGTTCAAAATCTAATAAAACGCTGTGATTTTGATTAGTGTATATATCATTGATCTTAGTCCACCCTTTACATTTATCGGTAGCCCACTAATTTCACTTCAAAACTTGCCACTAAAAAATCTTACTGCTCAAGACAGCATACTAAAAAATCACCAATAGGTTTATCTAAAGCTGATAGCCAATCATGCAATTCTAAAACATCTATTCTTCTATCTAAATCTTCAACTTTAGCTATATATGATTGGGTAATGCTCCCTGCAATTAATAGAGCTTAAAAGTCGAAAATCGAATAATCTTAATCCAAGGAGATTTTCTATGAAAACATCTAAATATTCAGACAGCTTAATCATGAGTATCCTGAAACAGGCTGAAGCTGGAACACCGGTTCCCAACCTTTGCCGTGAGCACGGGATGAGTACGGCCACATTCTATAAGTGGAAGTCCAAATATGGAGGGATGGATCTGTCCATGATGACCCGGCTTAAAGAGTTAGAGACTGAAAATGCACGTTTAAAACGCATGTACGCTGATGAACGGCTGAATCAGATATCTTACAAGATGCTCTTTCAAAAAAGTTCTAAGGCCTCTCCAGCGTAAATCACTTGCTCAACAGGCGGCTGAGGGTCGTCCATCCAATTTTAAACAATGATAAGAACTTTGGTTTTCTACTCATTAACTCAATTAAAATGGGGGTATTACCCTTTCTATAGGTATGAAAAAACAAATATTGAAAGGATAAAATATGTTAATTAAATTATTTTAATTTTTAAGATACAAAGAAGAACTAGAGTCAAATTTTACATTATCAAAATGGAATGTTCTATGTGTATTTAAAGTGAATATAAATATAATTTTTTCTAAAGAATTGTGGAAATTAGAGTGAATTTATAAGTTGCTTAATGAGAAAAAATTTTTTAGAATTTCAACTTGGTATATTTATAATTTCTTGGATAATCATAATATTATGGTAATTTGTAACATAGAAGATAAGCTTGAAATCTATTCGAATGATACTCAGGCTGGAAGAGTAAGCTTAGTAGAATATATGGATGGAGATGAGGTTAAAAGAGTAAAAATATGGGAGTTAAAAAATGAAAAAAGTGAAGCATTAAGAGATATGTGGATTCATGAAATTAGACAAATATTAAAAATACAAAACTATCCCAAGGCTAACAATTATTTAGAATTATTAAAAAGTGCCCATTATGATGATAAAGGGTTTTATATTTTCTATGAAGATGCAAATACATCGAGAGTTCTATCTGAATATTTGAAAAGTAGAGTAAATATTGAAAAGAGAGATATAAGAACTATATCTAGAAATAAACATTGGTTGCATAAAAAAAGTTTAATGTTAAGTCACAATAGAATAATATTTTGGAAAAATATTTTAAGAATTTCAAGAGCTATTCAAATTTTACATGATCAAAATATTATTCATAGAAATATTAATTGCGAAAGTATTATTTATGATTTAAATGTGGAAAATGATTCTGAGCGATTTAAACTCTCTGGTTTTGAATGGACATTATGCTTATATCAATTAAAAAAAGAGGATCCAATACTTACTGAGAGGAAACTTTATCCATTTGCTAGCTTTAGGTCTGATTGGCTTGCGCTAAGCTACCTTATTTGTAAATTATTAGACATAAAGACTACCGAAATAAATGACTCATATCTTAGTAGTAAAGAAAAAAAATTTATAGATAATTTAATGAATTATAATTCAATTTCTAATAATATTAATTTGGAGAAAGTAGAAATTTCTATATCTTCAATAATCAAAGAATTATCCTCATTAGATTTAAGTGCGACTAGAAATAAAGATTATATCTTACTACTTCATTTCGATTCAGAAAACTCGAAAGATAAAATTATTCGAGAAAGTATAATGAATGAATTAGATTATGAACCAAGTAAAGATGAAGTATTGAATTTTGTAAGAAATGATTTGGATGTTAAAAATTTAATAGTATATAAATGTACAATTAGAAATAATACTTTTTATTTGATAGTTGGGAAAAAACTAGTATATCAAGTTGGTAAATTTAAATACTTTGAAGAGGATGAAGAAAGATTTACATGGGATTATGGATATATAGAAAATGTATTTCCAGTGCTTCCATCATTTGTGAAAAATGATAAAATAGAAGTTTTCGCAAAAATAAAAGTTGAGGTGGCAAATGGCTTCTACACTCGAAGAGGAAGTTTCGAAAATACAGAATCATGGGTAAACATTTTTGAAATTTTTCCAAATAATGAAAAATATTCAGATAATCTTCAAGAACTTTATCAGGGGTTGTTATTTTCATATGCTGTTGAAGTCGGCTTATATAAAGCTAACTTATTCCAAGTTTGTGCTGAAGTTGAAAAAAATAATAGTTCCACTCACACAAATATATTAATAAAATTAAATGAGGATATAAATAATAAAATTTTATCGAAGAAACTAAAAATTAAACCGTTTAAAGAAAGATTTGATGATTTTATTAAGGATGAAAAGATTCAAAAGTGGGTGCTAGTTAGAAATAAAAAAAATAATATTGTAGATGATTTATCAATCCCGATTGAACTTGAGTTTATTAAAAAAGACTATGCAAGAAAAGTTTATATATTTCGAGCAAAAAAAGATTATAATATTAAAAATATATTGTCAGATTCAATGACTCTTATGGCAGGAGATACTCAAGGAGATAAAATAAACTTTAGAAGAAAAAGTAAAGCATTGGTAAAACTTGCGAATCAAACACTTTTGGTCAACAGTATTGTAAATCCTATTGATAGTCTAAGTAAGATAAATTATACACATGAATTTCATGAGTCTTTTCAAGAGCTAGATCATGTGAAAAAAGAAATTTTTAAGCAAGTTCTTGAGACACAACCAAATTTTATAGTGCAAGGGCCACCTGGTGTTGGGAAAACTTTCCTTATCACAGCTTTAATCAATCAAATTTTTAAAGATGAAGCGTATAGTAAAATATTACTAACAGCCCAAAGTCATGCAACAGTTAATATTTTATATAATGAAGTAAAAAAACTCAAATTTGATAAGGAATTAATTATTATTGATGCTTTCAATAACAAAAGTAAAGATCAAGATGATGAAGACTTTAAAATTAGTAGTCGTGTAACAAAGCCATATATTAATGATTTTAAAAGAAGCCAAATGTTTAAAGATGGTTGTGAGAATCAAACTGATGATTTTAAAAATAAATTAAATAATTTTATAAATGAAAATGGTGATTGGGGGAGTTTTTTCGAGCAAATACTAAAAGCAGCTAATATACTGTTTACCACTTCAAATTCAAAGATTATTGAGAATTTACTTGATAATAACATACAGTTCGATTTTTCTATTCTTGAAGAGGCTGGTAAGTCATCTGGACTAGAAATTATTAGCCCATTAATGTTGTCTCATAGAAGAATTTTGATTGGTGATCATATGCAATTACCTCCATTTTTAGAAAGATCTATAAACAAAATTTTAGATTCTGATATTTCAAATATAAGGCATGTTATTGATGAAGTGAAGGATGGTGAGTTTAAGTTTCCTCTTTTTAATCAAATTTTAGGTGATACTAATCAGGATCAAAGTGATCTCAATATAAGCTTAGACTCAAAGTTAAAACTTCAAAAAAATTCTAAAGATTATTTTGGACTATTTAAATTTCTTACTAAAAAAGCAGAAGAGTTAAATAAGAGAAAACAGCCTAGTTTTGGTAAGAGAGTTAATATTCAGCATAGAATGCATCCAGATATAGCAAACATTGTTTCAAAAACGGTGTACAATTCAGAGCTTGAAACTTATCACGAATTGCAAGCTAAGTTTAGTGATCCTAATCCATTTTACTTTGAATATTTAGAAAAATTACAACTATCGACCAGTACAAAAGGTGTTCTATGGTTGGATGTACCTTATAAAAATGATCACCAAAAATTAGAAGGTAATTTTGATGATAACTATATTAATTCACAAGAAGTAGACCTGATAAAAGCTATATTTTCAATTTTAAAAAAGGATAATAGTGTTAAAAAATATAAAAACAAAAAACTAACTATACAAGTTCTGAGTCCTTATTTAAAGCAAGTAAATTTTATTAATGCTAGAATTCCTAAGAATATATTACCAGAAGGTTTCGATTTAAAGAATTCTGATGAAATTTGTAAATCAGTTGATTCATTTCAAGGTGATGAAGCTGATATTATTATAGTTAGTTTAGTAAGACATAATAATGCATCATCTATTAGAGAAAGTCTAGGATTTTTACTTGATCAAAGGAGAATGAATGTATTGTTAAGTCGAGCTAAATTTAAATTAATATTAGTGGGAAGTTTTGGTTTATTTGAGAGTTGGGCAAAAACTGTTGATTATTATGAGTCTGAAGTCCAAGAAAAGCTATCAAATGATACAAATGCAGATGATAAAAAGTTTGTAAAAAGACTTAGTAACCTATTAAGTAGTTTTCCTCCTGCGTACTGTGATTTTGTTAGTACTGAAGACTTTTTTAATGAGAATGGAAATTAATAATGAAATATAATAGATATGAAGATTTAAAATTAGCTGTTCCTTTTTTTTATGGAAAAAATAAATTTACTATTACAAGAAAGTCTGAGTGGTCAGTGTTAGATTTATTATTTTTAAGGAGAATTGCAGATTCATCAGTATCATTAGAAATATTAGAACAATATTCTAATTTGAAACGTCAAATAGTAATTCAAATTGTTCTTCCTTTTGTATCAAATAATTGGGTGGAAATCATACCAATAGAAAATACATATGTTTTTACAATTACTAAATTAGGAAAATATATTTCAGAGTTTGATACCATACCTCAATTTTCAGAAAAGTATTATAGAACCAGAGATTATGTTTTTGATCCTATTGGTAATAGGTATTATGGGTTGTTAAAAAACAATCCACTAAGAGTTGAGTCATTTCTTAGAATACAAGAATTAATAGAGGATGGTATTAAGATAAAATTCTTAAATCTACCGTTTAAATCATGTTTTCCTGATACCGAAGCAGTTAAAAAGTGTGTAACTTATTCTGGAGAGCATATTGAGGATTTAGAGTTTACTAGTGGGAATATAACACTTAATGAAACAAGATATATTTTGTTGGATACGATTTTTGATAAAAAATGTAAAAAAATTGAATTTAATGAAGACTATTCAAATATTTTTACACTTGAATTACTTAATGAGGTGAAACTTAAATTTTCTATTTTAGCAGATCAAGTTATTAATGATTTAGAATTTAATAAAGAAAAAACCATAACTTCTGGATCAGAATCAAATATAAATCAGTTTGTTTTAAATTCTAAAGAGCCATTATTGAAATTTTATAAAACGAGTGCTGAAAATATTAGAACTATATATGGTGGTGATGATCATAAAATTATATTTTTAGATTTAATAAGAAACTCTAGTAAATACTTGGTAATACACTCCACTTTTATCTCAGAACGTTCATTATATAATAAAAAATTACTTGAATGGACTGAAATAGGTTTTGAATTAAAAAATGCTCTTAAACGAGGAGTTGAAGTTACTATATTATTTGGTAAGGATAAGCCAGACGCTGATGATTTAGATGTTGATGACAGCTCACAAATTAAGTTAGTAAAATCCTTAGATGAAATCTATAGAATTGAAAAATTACTAGATAGATTCAATGAAGAATGTACTCTTGAAAATATTACTCCACTTCAATTAAATGATCACAAAAAAACTGGTTCTCATTCTAAATTTATAATTACACATCATAATGAATGGGGCCCAAGTCTTTTATTAGGTTCATGTAATTTTTTCTATAGTAACTTTGATAGATTTGAGGCTTCTGTAATTATTAAAAATAATCAAATAGTTCATGATTTTTTAAGGATATCTAGTATTCTATGCAGTGCTAAAGACTTTCACTCTAATGATTTGTATAATTATTTTTCTGATTTGGCTAAGGATGTGCTCTTATTTAATCAAAGAGAATCTAATGATACTGAATTTGCTAATTTAGCAATTGTTTACAAGAATCAGCATTATAGCCTTGTTGAAAAGGCTAAAGTAAACGCTAAAAAATTAATTCTCATTACAAGTGACAAATTAAGTAATGTTTCTCGAAAGCCAATTTTTGATTCAATTAAAAATAACCATAATGCAAAGAAAATAGTATTTTTTTCAGAAAAATCTGAAAATTTTACTCACAATGATGAATTGAAATTAAGAGAATTACTTAAGCAGCCTGAATACAAAATTGATATTCAACTACATACACCTAATATTAATCCTAGGAAGAAAAGTCATTCTAAGGTTCTTGTTTGGGATGATAATGATATTGTTATTAGCAGTCTTAATTGGTTGTCATCTAATGCATCTGTGAGTAATGCAACAGATCCTTATCATGAAATAGGAATTTATATCCATTCTAAAGATATTGGTGAAAATTTTAGAAAAGCTTTTCAAGATACAATAGATGGTTAAGCCTTAGTTCACATTCATTTCATAATTATTCTATATTTACTATGGCAAATCAAAGTTTTCATAATTCTTTGTAAAGGAAGTTAAAAATGTTAAATATTTTGTCTTAATAAATACAAAAAATTTAACATTTTAATTTAAGTTGTTGTAATATAAATAATTATGTGTTTTTGGTGGGTATATCCGTTCTAACTTGTATAATATGTAAATATTGTATGAAGTGAAAAAGAACTTGATTTATATCAAGTTCTTTTTTTATGACTAGGCAAATTTGGTATTTAAAAAAGAGCTTTATAGAATAAAAATGTTCAGTTAATACGAGTGACATAGCATACTTTTCCTCTCTATAAAAAGGGACCTCTGATGAGATCCCTTTTTAAAAATACGAAATGCTAATAAATCATGATAAAGATTGCTGAGGATGAACCATATTTTTGATCGATAGCACATCAGCCAAAATTTGATCAGACAATAGGTTTTCAGCTTTAATTAAAGCCAATACACTTTGACCAGTTTCATTCGCTTGTTTTGCAATACGAGTCGTTGTTTCATAACCCAAATATGGGTTGAGTGCAGTAATAATGCCAATTGAATTATCTACATTGGCCTGACAGTGTTCAGCATTGGCACGGATGTTTTCAATACATTTGTATTGGAACATTTGCATCGCTTTACCTAACAAATCGATCGATTCGAACAGTTTAAAAGCAATTAACGGCTCCATCGCATTGAGCTGTAGCTGACCTGCTTCGGCCGCCAAAGTAATGGCCAAATCATTTGCAATCACTTGAAAACACACTAAATTCATTGCTTCTGGAATAACTGGGTTCACTTTGCCAGGCATAATTGAGCTGCCTGGTTGACGCGGTTCTAAATGGATTTCATTCAGACCAGTACGAGGGCCACTAGAAAGCAAACGCAGGTCATTGGCAATTTTTGAGAGTTTAGTCGCGGTACGTTTTAAGAAGCTCGATAATAAAACGAAATCACCCATATCTGAGGTTGCTTCAATTAAATCAGGTGAACTGTTGATCTGCTTTTGCGTAATTTCAGACAATGCTGCGATGGCATATTCACGATACTTAACTTCGGTATTGATCCCTGTTCCAATAGCTGTTCCGCCTAAATTTACAACACTTAAAGCAGACGGCATGATGTCATTGAGCTTGTTTAAATCATTTTGTAAGGTATTTGCAAATGCGCCAAATTCTTGACCCAAGGTCATTGGAACGGCATCTTGCAATTGGGTACGACCCATTTTTAAGATATGCGAAAACTCATCTGATTTATTCTTAAAACTTTGAATTAAATTTTGAAACGGGCTATTCAATTGATCTATTGCAAAAATTAAACCCACTTTAATTGCTGTTGGATAGACATCATTGGTTGATTGAGACATATTAATATCATTATTTGGATGTAAATATTGATATTCGCCTTTTAAATGCTCTAAATGTTCTAATCCAATATTAGCCAGTACTTCATTGATATTCATATTGGTGGATGTTCCCGCACCACCTTGAATCATATCAATTGGAAATTGGTCATGATATTTATAATTAATAATTTGTTCACATGCATACTGAATAGCATTGTATTTATTTTCTTCAAGTTTATTGAGTTTAAAGTTGGCTTCTGCGCATGCAGCTTTAACCATTGCAAGGGCATTAATAAAAACAGGGAATTGATTGAGTTTATTTGGACTTAAATTAAAGTTCTCTAAAGCTCTTAAAGTTTGTACACCATAATAGCAATGAGCAGGAATTTCTTTATGTCCTAATAAATCCTTTTCAACGCGTGTGTTAATCTTAATGTTCATTTAAATAGACTCTAATCTCGAATAAATCGATATTAAAGTGTGCACGGTTTTTTTTCTAATGTAAAAATATATTACTACATGCATTTTTTGCATAATAGATTATAATTGATCAAAGGATGAGTGAAGAATGAGTTATGACTTTAGAAATTCGATGGATTGAAGATTTACTTGCATTAGAGCAAGAAAAATCGATATCTCAAGCAGCAGCTCTACGACATGTCACGCAGTCTGCCTTTACGCGCAGAATTCAGAATATTGAAAACTCATTGGGTTTCCAAATTTTGAAAAGATATAGTAAAAATATTGATTTCACAGAAGCGGGGCAAGTTTTACTGGCTTCGGCAAAAAATATACAAAATCAACTCACTACAACAATAAAATATTTAGAAAAGAATGTGAAACATGATGAGTTAACCGTCAAGTTTGCAGTGTCACACTCGCTCATTACCCAGTTTTTCCCCCGCTTTATTCATGAGTTATCTATGGATATGACGGACTTAAAATTGGAAATTATTGCCTCAAATTTCAAACAGGGGATGCGCTTATTAAAAGATGGCTCGTGTGATTTTTTAATCAGTTATTGTGATCAAAAAACATTAGAACAATTCGATCGTTCTTTGTTCGAATTTCATAAAATTGTTGAAATGGAAATACTCCCGGTGACGGCCTTAGATCATGACGGGACTGCCAAATATTCACTCGATCAGTCATTTCCTTTGTTGTCTTATAGTAAACAAGCATATTTAAGAAACTGTGTGGATGAAGCGATTGAAAATAAGTTGGATTATAGAACTTTATATGAGACGGATAATGCAGGTGATTTAAAAGAGTTGGTATTACAAGGTTTAGGTGTGGCATGGCTGCCTAAATTATTGGTTGAAAGAGAAATCCAAGAAAATAAATTAAAAGTACTGGATGGTAAGCAGTACTATTTATTTCAAGATGTCTATCTGGTTAAACGAGAAATGTCATTTTCAAATCGAATTAATTATATTTGGAATATTTTAATTCAGAAAAATAAATAATTGGATTTTATGAATTATTTTAGTTAATCGTTGTTAATAATAAATATGGTGATTTTATGAATAGTAAATAAAGGACTTTACTTACTATTTAAAAATCACCTTTTATTTTCTCTATAAATAGTTCTAACTATTATCGGCCAATTGGTTTACGGGAGGAATGTTGTTCACCATAATATCTTCTTGCTCCGTAAGCTCATCTTTATTGCCCTCAGTGCGTGCAATCACGGCAGTTGCAATACTATTTCCAATCACATTGGTTGCCGTACGACCCATATCTAAAAACTGATCAATCGCTAAAATTAATAGAATACCGGCTTCAGGAAGCTTGAACATGGCCAGTGTTGAGGCAATCACCACAATGGATGCTCGTGAAACACCTGCAATTCCTTTACTCGTAATCATGAGGGTAAAGAGTATGAGTGCTTGCTGGGAAAAACTTAAATCAATGTTGTAGGCTTGTGCAATAAATAACACGGCAAATGCCATATACATCATCGAGCCGTCGAGGTTGAAAGAATAACCTAAAGGGAGAACGAAACTGGTAATACGTTTAGGCACACCGAATTTATCCAAAGCTTCCATGGTCTTTGGATAAGCCGATTCACTACTTGCGGTCGCAAAGGCCAACATGGTGGGTTCACGCACGATTCGCATCAATCTAAAAATATCTTTTTTCAAGAAGATATAGCCGAAAGCAATCAGGAGAGTCCAAAGCACCAGTAATCCCACATAGAACTGTCCAATGAAAATACTATAATCGATAATCAGTTTAGGGCCTTGGATGGTAATCGCGGAAGCAATGGCTGCAAAAACGGCGATAGGTGCAAATGCCATGACATAATCTGTAATTCGGAACATCACCTTACAGAGTTCATCAATAATTTTGCCAATGACGGTCGCTTCACTATGATGTTGAACATAGGCAAGTGCGGAACCAAAGAAAATTGAGAAAACCAAAATCTGTAATATCTCATTATTGGCCATGGCTTCAGCAAAACTACGCGGGAAAATATGCGTAATGAAGCTTTCTAAGCTCAGACTTGTCGCACTGACACCGATATCAACCGCTGTTTGAGGAACGGTGAGATTCATTCCAGCGCCAGGTTGGAATAAATTGGCTAAGCCCATACCCAGTAAAAGTGAAATAAATGATGCACCAATGAACCAACTCATGGCCTTTAAGGTAATTGATCCCAGAGAAGAGGATTTTCCCATTGAGACAAGACCAGAAACGATTGTTGCAAAAACTAAGGGTGCAATAATCATTTTAATTAATCTTAAGAATACATCGGTCACTATTTTAAAATAGGCGGCAAGTTCTGTGGTTTGTGCAGTCGTTAAAGTGCTATGAAAAGCCCATCCAATCAGTATTCCAGAGATCATGGCAATCAGAATATATTTCAGTAGTTTCTTCTGCTTCATACTTATCGTTCCTTCTTTTAATCTTCTTTTCATCAACTTTTGGCCTTATGTAGCAAGGCATTGATGACATTCCATGTTGATCAATTTATAGAGGCATTGCTTTAGATATTGAGTGCTAAATCGTCGATTGGGGATTTAACTGTGGCAAGTGTTACTTTTTTTTTAAAAAAACGACAATGCAATTTTTAATTCAGTTATGCAAAAAATGCATGAGATGATTATTTAGTTTTACTTGATATAGGTGAGCTGTTTTTAATATAACGACCGAATGTTTGTTTTTTTCATTCTGATTGGTGATAGGAAAGATATTAAATTTCCTGATTCTGTGAGGAAGAGCCAAGGTCAGAAAGAGGAGCCAAAGTTAATAAATACAAGAACTCAAAACCAAGCTTGCACTCTTAATTTTCCCACAGACAAAACCATTGAATTGCCTGTTTTATCTAATATTTTAATAATCATCTCATGACTTTAAGTTTCTGATTTAAATAGATAATTAAAAAAGAGATGTAGCGTGTTGATGACGTTGATTGAGCAATATCATGACTTTTCACAGCTCACGCACGAGGGCTTGATGTTTTCATTCTTTCCTTTCGTACATCCACAAAAAATTATCCACGCACAATTCATTGTTAAAGCGACAGAATTTCTAAACATGAATTTAGTTCACTTTGGTGTGAGATTAAATCATTTTTATTCATGTGATCATTCAGGTATAAATTAAACCACGCTCTTAACGATAGATCATATTCATCGTTGCTTCTTAGCCTGATGCTCAGAAAAATATGAGAAGGCTGGAAAGATGATTTGCTAGAAAGATCCAACAAGAAAATTGGACAGTCTAGAAAGAGCATGAAAGAAATTCAGTTTTATCGCAGAAATATAGGGTAACAGATCGCCATGAGTACAGAGTTTGCATGTTCAATTAAACGCATTCGTTTTGATGAAAACTATCAACCAGCAGATAACACACGTCTAACGACGAACTTTGCTAACTTGGCGCGTGGTGAAAGCCGTGAGCAGAACCTACGTAATACACTTCGTATGATTAATAATCGTTTCAATGCCTTAGCACAAACAGATAACCCGAATGGTGATCGTTATTCGCTTGAAATCGATATTATTTCTGCAAATTTAGACATTGAGGGGAATGGTCAAGCTTTCCCTATCATTGAAATGCTGAAAAGCACAATTACAGATCATCACACCCATCAACGTATTGAAGGCATGATTGGGAATAGCTTCTCATCTTATGTACGTGACTACGATTTTAGCGTGGTGCTGAAAGAACATAATAAAGAGAATTCGAAGTCGTATGCACCTGAAGGTTTTGGTGATCTACATGGCAAGCTGTATCAATATTTGGTGAACTCAGAGACGTTTAAAGCAGAGTTTAATCAACAGCCTGTGATTTGTTTGAGTGTTTCAACAGCGAAGAAGTATCACCGTACTGCCAATGAGCATCCTGTTTTAGGCGTTGAGTATAAACAAGATGAATATTCACGTACCGATGAGTATTTCCATAAAATGGGCTTACAGGTTCGCTTCTTTATGCCGAAAGGGAGCGCTGCGCCTTTAGCATTCTATTTTGCAGGTGATTTACTGCGTGATTACACCGATCTTGAATTGATTAGTGCGATTAGCACCATGGAAACCTTCCAAAAGATTTATCGCCCTGAAATTTACAATGCAAATTCATCAGCGTCCCAAGTCTATCAAGCCAGCCTAGAGTATCCAGATTACTCCTTAACACAAATTGTCTATGACCGTGTTGAACGTGGTCAGCTCGCGGTTAAGCAAGGTAAATGGACGGAAGAGAACTTTATTAAGCCTTATCAAGACATCCTTGAACAATGGGCTGCGAATTACACCGTAAACAGCAACACTGCTTAATTTACCTGAAATAGAACATAGAGATAGAAGATTTAAAATGGCCATTTTATTACCAACATCAACTGCGGGCAGTTTACCGAAACCTTCTTGGCTTGCCGAGCCTGAGAAACTTTGGTCACCTTGGAAACTCGAAGGTGAGGCATTACTCGAAGCGAAACAAGATGCTTTACGTTTGTCATTACAAGAACAACTACATGCAGGCATTGATATCGTTAGTGATGGCGAACAAACCCGCCAACATTTTGTGACGACGTTTATTGAACATCTGGATGGCGTTGATTTTGAGAAACGCGAAACAGTTCGTATCCGTAATCGTTATGATGCGAGTGTACCCTCAGTAGTAGGTGCAGTAAGCCGTCAAAAGCCGGTATTTGTTGAAGATGCTAAGTTTTTACGCAGCCAAACAAATCAGCCGATTAAATGGGCGCTTCCTGGCCCAATGACCATGATTGACACGCTGTATGATGGTCATTATAAAAGTCGTGAAAAACTGGCTTGGGAATTTGCCAAAATTCTCAATCAAGAAGCGAGAGAACTAGAAGCTGCTGGCGTGGATATTATTCAGTTCGATGAGCCTGCATTTAATGTGTTCTTTGATGAAGTGAATGATTGGGGTGTTGCAACGCTTGAACGAGCACTTGAAGGTCTGAAATGTGAAACTGCGGTTCATATTTGCTATGGCTATGGTATCAAAGCCAATACCGATTGGAAAAAGACCTTGGGTTCAGAGTGGCGTCAATACGAAGAAGCATTCCCTAAACTGCAACAATCTAAAGTTGATATCATCTCACTCGAATGTCAAAACTCGCGTGTGCCAATGGATCTGATTGAGCTGATTCGCGGTAAAAAAGTCATGGTCGGTGCGATTGATGTGGCAACCAACACCGTTGAAACACCTGAAGAAGTTGCGAATACACTACGTAAGGCGCTTCAGTTTGTCGATGCAGATAAGCTTTATCCATCTACCAACTGTGGCATGGCACCTTTAGCACGTGAAGTGGCACGTGGTAAGCTGAATGCGTTAAGCGCAGGTGCAGAAATTATTCGTAAAGAACTTTCGGCTTCATACGCAGCAAGCGCTTGATGTGAAAGGGTTACCTGTTTGATAAAATGGGTAGCTTTTATCTGAGTCAAAGCATGTGTCCGTTCTACTGAGGAATAAAATGATGATTGAAGCAACAGACTTTAGAGATGCAATGTCTTTGTTAACCAGTGCAGTGAGTGTCGTAACTACGGCAGGCATGGCTGATCGTCATGGATTCACAGCATCTGCCGTATGCAGTGTGACGGATACACCACCGACATTATTGGTCTGTATGAATAAAGCATCGCGTTCACATGCACATTTTGTCGACAATAAAATTTTATCGGTGAATGTGTTAGGTGCACAACATCAGCATATTTCGAATGTCTTTGCATCTAAAATGACGTCTGAAGAGCGTTTCAAACATGGTGTGTGGACAGAGCTAGAAACGGGCGCACCTGTTTTAAAGGATGCTTTGGTCAATTTTGACTGTGAAATTGATGACATTCAAGAAGTTGGAACACATACGGTTTTTATGTGCCGTATTGTCGCGATTCAACAAAGCCAACATGAGCAAAGTTTGGTTTATTTTAATCGTGCTTATCATCAGGTCGGGCAGACCGAAACGGCTTAAATTCAATTTTTATTGAACATCAAGGCTCTGAAATGGCTTCCCAAATCATAGATTTTCCACTGCTTGACTCTAGATTTGACTGTATTAGCTCGATTTGAAAAATCGAAAGGTTTTCATTTAGGTCACAAGATGGTGAAAATCGGGCAACAGCGTGAGGGGGAAATATTTAATCTAAAAATCCGATAAAAATAATAAAAACTTACTGTTTTACCAATTTTTGGTTTGTGCGTATTCTTGCTTCATCACTTAAGCACTCTCACAAATCTTTTGAGGACGAATACATGAGTTTAATCAATACTGAAGTTAAGGCGTTTAATGCAACAGCTTACCAAAATGGTGAATTCATTGAGTTGTCTGAGCAAAACTTGAAAGGCACATGGTCTGTCGTATTTTTCTATCCTGCTGATTTCACCTTTGTGTGTCCAACAGAATTGGGCGACTTAGCCGATCACTATGCTGAGTTTAAAAAACTGGGTGTGGAAATTTATGGTGTATCGACTGATACTCATTTTACCCATAAAGCATGGCACGACACGTCAGATGTGATTGGTAAAATTCAGTATCCATTGATTGGTGATCCAACTTGGACTTTGTCTAAAAACTTTGACGTGCTGATTGAAACAGAAGGTCTAGCAGACCGTGGTACTTTTGTGATTGATCCTGAAGGTAAAATTCAAATTATTGAAATTAATGCTGGCGGTATTGGTCGCGATGCGTCTGAACTATTACGCAAAGTGAAAGCAGCACAATATGTGCATGCACACCCAGGCGAAGTATGTCCTGCAAAATGGAAAGAAGGTGAAGCAACGCTTGCGCCGTCAATCGACTTGGTTGGTAAAATCTAAGTCACCTCGATGGTTGCATTGTGCTAAGTCATGAGCATGATACCTGTAAAAAATCAGCCCAAGTGGCTGATTTTTTTATGTGGGTTCTTTTCGGTTCTAGAGATGGTAACCCTTGCTGGTACTGGCAAAGTCTCTTAAACCCTGAATCAAATGCTCAATCAGTTTTTCCATGACTAAACGTTGTCCTTTACGTGAAGCATAGACCAACTGTACGGTTCCAATATTGGAACACCAGTCGGGCAAAATGTGAATCAGGCGACCTGAAGCAATATCTGCCTCTACCGTTAAGTAAGGCAGGTTGGCAATGCCGAGTCCATCTAGAGCCGAGTAATACACACCTGCGACATCATTACTTTTGACCCGTGGTTCTAAAGGAATCACGATCTGTTCATCACTCTGGGTATGATGCAATAACCATTGATAATCGGATTTTTGTACCCCCAGTGCGAGTGTTGGAAAATCATTCAGCTCGGTGGCAAATTGAATTTCACGGCCTTGTAGCAAATCAGGACTGGCCACCAAACAGTGCGTAGTTTTGACCACATCACGGACCACAATGCTCGAGTCTTCATTGGCACTAAAATTGGTCCGAATGGCAAGATCAATGTCATCATGCAAGACATCGACACGACGGCTGGTCAGCTCCATTTCCACTTGGACGTTGGGATATTGTTTTAAAAAATGATTGAGTAAACTTCGCACTTGATAGCGCATCATCACAGAAGGGCAGCTGATCTTGATTAAACCTTGCGGTTCACTTTTCTGTTTCAGTAAAACATTGTGTGCACTTTCGACTTGCTGAATGATTTGACGACATTCTTCAAACAGCTCTTGTCCCAAAGGTGTGACTTTAAAATGTCGTGTTGAACGCTGAATCAGGGTCACGTTGTACTTGGCTTCAAGGTCTAAAATACGGCGACTAAGCTTAGACTTGGTGATGTTCGAGGCATCACTTGCTGCACTGAAACCGCCGTGTTTGACCACAAGATAAAAATAATAATAGTCGTCAAATGAATGCATGATGGGTTCAAGCCTGTATTGATTTGTGACCGAAGGCAGTCTGTGATGGATGATCTGATACTGTATCATCGCTAACGATTGCGCACGACAAAAAAGCGATCCGAAGATCGCTTTTGCTCAGGTTGAATTATTTCTGCGCTGTATTTTTGCTATAGCTTTGAATCAGGTTTTTATAGTCTGGAATATGCGCTGCAAAGAGTGAACCGAGGCCTTCAATATCATTACGCCAGTCGCGGTGTAATTCACATGCTGCACCAAACCATGACATCAGCTGCGCGCCTGCCTGAGACATGCGATCCCATGCTGCATCACGGGTGATGGGGTTAAAGGTTCCCGATGCATCGGTAATCACAAAGACATCAAACTCTTCTTCCAGTGCTGACAGTGCAGGGAAGGCCACACAGACTTCAGTTACTACACCCGCAATAATCAATTGTTTTTTACCTGTGGCTTTCACGGCTTGAACAAAGTCTTCATTGTCCCATGCATTGATTTGCCCTGGGCGTGCAATATAGGGTGCATCGGGGAACATTTCGACCAATTCAGGGACCAAAGGACCGTTTGGACCCTCTTCAAAACTGGTGGTCAGAATGGTGGGAAGATTAAAATATTTCGCGGCAGCAGCCAGTGCGAGTACGTTATTTTTAAATTTGTCAGGGTCAATGTCACGGACCAGTGAAAGTAGACCCGCTTGGTGGTCAACCAAAAGAACCGCTGCATTATCTTTATCTAAACGAATATAAGGTTTCGCCATTTTTCTGTCCTCGTTGTGATTATCAGTCGAGTCTCAGGGCAATCAGTAAGAAGGTTAGTGCCTTGAGCTTGAACATCATCATAGGTAGGAAAATGAGACAATAAAATAAGCCAAACGAGATGCTTAATCTTAAAAATAGGAAAATTTGAGCAAAAATATGCCATAAAGATAAAGAAAGGCTTTGTTTTTAAATTGGTTTTTATGTGGGTGATACGATTTTAACGAGATTGTCCTATTCGTGTGATTGTGTGTACTAGCGCAGTGCTATAAGACGGATGAGGAAAGGGGTAGTATAGATTGCATATTCATCCTATCGAGATAGGAGTTCCAAGATGAAAAAAGTAATTGGTGTTTATCGTAATCAAGACATGCATTGGGTGGGTGATGGTTTTCCTGTCAAAAACCTCTTCTCATATGATCGCCTAGGGCAAGCGATTAGTCCGTTTCTACTTTTGGACTATGCTGCACCTTACAAATTTGATCCAACCACATCGCAACGTGGTGTGGGTTCACACCCGCATCGTGGTTTTGAAACGGTTACCATCGCCTATAGTGGTGAAGTGACGCACAAAGACTCTAGCGGCGGCGGTGGTACCATCAATACTGGCGATGTACAGTGGATGACTGCGGGTTCAGGTGTGGTACATGAAGAGTTTCATTCTCCTGCCTTTGCTGAGCATGGTGGTTTGTTTGAAATGGTGCAACTTTGGGTGAATTTGCCAGCCAAAGGCAAAATGACCACACCACGTTATCAAGCCTTGACCGTGGCAGATATCCCGCGCATCGAAATGGATGATAATGCTGGACACATACGTGTGATTGCGGGTGAGTTTGGTGGTCATCATGGCCCTGCTCAAACGTATAGTCCCGTCAATGTTTGGGATGGTGAATTAAAAGCAGAGTACGAAACTTTTATCCATGTGCCCGTCACGCATAACACGATTGTGGTGGTGCTCAGTGGTGAAGTGCTGATTAATGGCACGCAAAAAGTGGTGGATAGTTCCATTGTGATGTTCGCTCAAGATGGCGAAGCTGCAATTCAACTACAAGCGCTGCAAGACACTAAGTTTTTGGTGTTGACCGGTGAACCCCTGAATGAACCGATTCAAGGTTATGGTCCATTTGTGATGAATAGCAAAGCGGAAATTGTGCAAGCTTTTGATGATTTTAATCGTGGCAAGTTTGGTGAAATCCCTGTTGCTGTGGTGGACTAAAATCTTGTCGCTAAAAAGAAGAAATCCCTACTCGGTCAAGGGTAGGGATTTTTTAGGCGCTGTAGTCTTCTTGTTTTGCATAGTTGGTCATGGATTATTGTGTGATGTATTTATCGTTTTTATGCGAGGCGCATCTTAGCGCCTTTTCGCCAGTTTGTAAAACAGATGTTATAAAAATAGTTAATTTATATACCTTGTTTTTAAACAACTTATATTTTTATTTGAAATAAAATCTATAAAAAACGCGTGCTTATTTGAGTGATTTTTTACTGTAATGAAATGTAATTTAAGCAGATATCGTCCTATCGGTGCGGCACATGAAAAAATGTGATTCTGGTATTTTTTAATAGCCCTATTTTTTCGACATTGGGTCATAATTTCAGTCAATATAAGTCAGACTGACGGATCATAATTTTGGATATTGCAGTTATTGGTAGCGGCATGGCCGGTCTTGCTACCGCAAGAATTCTAAAGGATGCTGGGCATAATATCACTATTTTCGAAGCACTGACTGGGCGAGGGATGGATAGCCACAGTACAGAGTTTGAAGGTGGTCTGATTGATGCTCCGTTACGTGTCATGAACCCACACTTATGGAAAAATACCTTAAGTCTTGCGACTTATTTAGGCATCAAAACGTATCCAGTACGCACCTATATGGCATGTAGTTGGTTGTTTGAAGACCGTACAGAAACATGGTTAACCACTACGCGTAGCCGCATTGGCAATTTCCCGATTATCAATAACCGTAAAGGCCTACAGCAGTATGGATGGCGCTTGGTTAAAGGTATGTTGCAGCTTAAAACCGCGATTGCTAAATTCTTCAAATCTAAAGATCAAGACATTACCTTGGCTGAATTTATCAACCAGCATGACATTGAAGAAGTGTTTTGGCATGGCGCAGTCATGCCTGTGCTCTATACCATCTGTACCTGTAATCCAAAAACCATTGGCGAATGGCCAGCGAAACCGCTGCTGATCTTTTTACGTCAGTTGACGGATGGTGATGCTTTATTGCGTATACAAGGGGGAACACCTGCCTTGGTCGATAAATTGATTGAAAACATCAATATCCAAAGCGGATCTGCTATTAGCAAAGTCACTGAACAAGGTGACAAGGTTTTGGTTGAAAATAATAAGGGCGAACAGCAACTGTTTGACCGTGTGGTGGTGGCAACGCCAACCACAAAAATTGAAGAGTTTTTAGATCCTGTTCAGTTTGCAGATGATATTACCCTGTTAAAACAGTTCCGTTTTGAGCAAGGTCAGCTGGTGATCCATACTGATCCTTCCGTGATGCCGCCTAAGCGTAAAGACTGGTCGGTGCTGAGCTATATGATGGACCGTAAGTTTACCCGTCAACAGTTCACCGTTTGGCTCAATTCAGTCGAACCAAGTCTGGTCGGTAAAAACGCCGTGTTCCAAACGTGGCAGCCTGTGACCGAGATTGACCCGAAAAAAGTGATTTCAACAGTAACTTTGACCCGTGCGGTGGTGGACTCGCAAACTGTGGCTTTGAATCAAGAGTTACAACAACGCCATAAGAGTGCTAACCGAAAAGTCTTCTTCTGTGGTTCATGGTCGTGTGATGGTCTGCCTATTTTAGAGTCTGCCGTCACTTCAGCAATGCATATTGCAGAAATTTTCGGTGCACCATTGCCGTTTGTTGGATTAAAACCTAAAGTTGAGGTTGCCCCACAACTCGGCTACTAAAGCATGAAATGGCTCCAAACCTTACAGCGACATCTGCCCAAACATAAATATGCAATTGATGCAAAACAATTGGGAGATCACGCTGTATTGGCTTGGAGCAATCTTGGCTATTGGGATGACGCAAGGTCATCCTATCCTGAGGCTTGCCAAACACTGGCAACACATCTTGCTGATCGATTACAGCTAAAATCAAATGACCGTGTTTTAGACTTGGGTTGTGGGCAGGGCGCGAGTCTATTGCTGTGGCAGCAGCATTACCATGTTCAGCAACTTTGTGCGGTTGAGTTACAAGCCGAATGTGTTCAGCGTATACAACACACTTTAAATTCAAATATACACATCATTCAAACGTCATTTTTAAATTTAAATTCAAAGCTATTTTCAGCACCTTTTGATGTGGTGTTTTGCCTCGATGCCGCTTATCACGGTGATTTAAATTCATTTCTAAGTTCAATCTATTCTGTTTTAAATTCAAAAGGGCGCATCGGTTTTCACTATCTGATGTTGAGTGATGCATTTTTGAATTTAAATCGTTTTGAGAAACTTCAACTGAAAATGCTGTTAAAAGCAGCCGATGTTCATTTGGAACATCTTCAGTTAGAAGTGGATTTGAAGCATTCGATAGAAGCACAAGACTATCAGCAGGTCGCTATTGAAGATTTATCAGATGCAGTTTTGGCGGGGTTTTCTCGTTATTATCATGTGCATTTAGTCCAACAGGTCGCTCAAAATTTGGATCATTTCAAAATTAAAATGACCGCTAAGCTCTGCCAGAAATTATTTGAACAGGGCATCGTGCGCTATGTTCAAATTACAGCAGTTAAAGACATTTAAAATGAAATAAAAAACCAAAGGGCCAGAAACAACAAAGCCTCACTAAAAAGCGAGGCTAAGTATAAAATGGTGCCGGCACACGGATTCGAACTGTGGACCTACTGATTACAAGTCAGTTGCTCTACCAACTGAGCTATGCCGGCAACGTGGTGAGAATAATAGCGGATTTTCTTGAAAACGCAAGCCAAAAAGTGAGCGATTGAAATGCACATGATTGTTTGTGCAAACTTCACCCACCAAAGGGTGGGTGAAAGCTAAGAATAAAATTTGAGGGCTGTGATGAAACTGTTTTTAAATAGGGTTAAGTGAAAACATGGAACTCATTTGCTCCTTAAAATTTGATCGAGGTCTTGGGCACATTCTTCCAACGTAAAAGCCATGTCGAGTTGCATTTGAGGTTTGAGTTCATTGGCCAGCGTTCTCCATTGTTCAATCAGACGAATTGCTTTTTGAATTTTATGTTTGTTGACATCCTTTGCAAGGGTTGGGGTATAACCGCCTCGTTTAGCGTTTTTAATTTGTTTGACATAATTGGTGCTGTTATTCATTCTGACTCCCGAATAGCAGTTTTATTGGTCAATTTAGTGTTTCGCTAGTTATATACCGCAAATGAATTGTGCTTCATAAACATTGCATCTAGATGATCATTGATGATTTATTTTAACCTCCCTTAGAAATTGTTTTAGCTCAAGTTTGAATCAGGTTCAAGCGTTTATTTTTGAATAAATATTTCACTTTGTGGTGCAAATTATTCTGTTTTGTGAAGAGTCGTTTTTATGAAGCAGACTTTGTGCCAAGTCTAAATAAGAATGTTCAGCATAAAAAAAAGACCTTAATCTTTCGATTAAGGTCTTTAAAATTTTGGCGGGAAAGAGGGATTCACATATTTTAATTAATAAATTGTTTTTAAAAAGATAAATATTTTTAATTTTTTTTTATACCAACAAAAATACCAACAAAAAACAAAAGTACCTCTTAGAAATTCTTAACTTCACCATTTTAATGTTTAATTTTTTATTTATTTGCTTGACCATTGCTTGATTAAAGACATCTCTAATCACTTAGGTTTTTATAGAACATGTTGCTTTTAGAGGGTTTTGATAAAAAATATTTGAATATTGCTTAATGTCATGAAGTTATTGGGACGCTATCTAATTAATCGCTATTCCTATTGAACGTTTCATTCAAAGCCTGTTGCACAGCATCTACACGTGTCTTACAGGCTTTATATGCTGTCATGGACTCTTCAACGATTTTCATTAAATTGTCGATGTCTGGCTCATTTTGTGACTCCAATAGCTCAGCATTCTTTTTAAGGACTTCATAGCCTTCCTTGAAAGAGAGTTCTTTTTTACTCATTACCAATTACCTTCGTTACATTTGCTTGAATGGTACCATCCTGTAATTCTACTTGGATGTTATCACCTGAAATCTGTTTAATAGAGCGTATAGCTTTTCCCTCGCTACGAACAATTCCGTAGCCTTTAGCCATCACATTTCTTGGATTCTGTAATAGGGTCTCACGTATCAATGATTCAACTTGATTTGATGCTAATTTGGTTTGCTGCTGCGCTAAGTACTGTGTTGTACCTTTCATCATGTCTAATGCTTTATTTGCTTCATTGATCTGTCCATGAGCAAGAGTCTTGATCACTCTGATGTATTGATCATTTTGACTTTGATACGCCGTGATTTGATGCTGAGATAAAAGTTTAATCTTCTGTAGAGAGTCCAGTACTTCCTGAGTGCGTTCAACAATCAGATTACGAATACCACCAATCACTTTGCTTGGAGTATCAAAAGACCGATTAGCCACTTCATCTAATATGGTCCGGTCTTTTTCATGGCCAATACCGACCCATATCGGAACTGAACGTTTACAGAGTAGGGCAGCTAAGTCGTAGTCATTTAAATAAGCCAAATCATTTACTGCACCACCACCGCGAATAATAACGATCAGATCTGGAGCAGTATCAAAGTTTAAAGCCCATTGACGTAAACCATTACCCAGGGCATTAATAATACTCACGGCGGCAGTATTACCTTGAAAGGTCGCGGTGTGATAAATGAAATGACAGACATCGGCTTTATCTAAAGCATCTGCATCTTTTTTGAAGTCACCAAGACCAGCTGCATTTTCAGGTGCAATCACCAGGACATTTTGAATATCAAAAGGAGTAGGGAGTAACTTATTTTTATCAACCAACCCTTCAGTGGTTAAGCGTTCTAATATTTGCTGATAACGCCGTGCAATATCGCCTAAGGTGTAGCTTGAATCAATATCTTCTACATTGACTGAAAAGCCATACTGGGGATCAAACTTAGCTTTAATTTTGATTAATACGTTTAGATCCTTGGATAGCTCAATTCCACTTTCACGTTCGAATTTTAAAACCATTTTTGCAGCGGAAAACTTCCAGATTGTTGCTTTACAGCTGGCAATGACCTTATCTGTATTTTCATCTTTCTCAGCCAGCTCTAAATAGTAATGGCCACCTTTAATGCTGAGGTTTCGGATTTCAGCTTTTACCCATACCGGTTCATTAAAAGTTATACGGATAACTTCTTGGACCGTTGCAAGGTATTCACTTAGGGAGAGCTGGGTATCAAACATGGATATGTGAGCCAAGTATATTGTTGAAAATAGTATAGAGCTGATAGCCGAAAGGCAATTGAGCTTAATCGAATCTGATAAGTGATATGGCCTGTATCAGATTGATTTAAAAGCTCATGTGAATTTGTTATAGAGGATCTATTTAGATGTGAAAGCCCTCAGAAGAGAGCTTTTTTGATTTATGGCCTAATCATTACTGGACCAAACATCCCAGTGTTGATTAGAGACTCCCATATTTTTTTAATTCCTTGCCCTGTTTCTTGATTTACAAATAAGGACGAGCGCTTACCATGAGGTTTTCCTAAAAAATAGGAACTCATTGAATCCCATGTTTCGCCAACTTGTGAAGTTCTCCATTCAGGTAGTTCGTTTTCCAATAACAATGGAACAGCAATCGATAGAGGTATTGTTCCATCCTTTGACAAAGGTTTTAACCAGTTGCATCGAACAAGAATAGGAGTAGCACTAGAGGCGTAAAATCGTACATTTAAGCGTTCAGCAGTAATATCTGCAACAGGGTTTGGCTTAAGCTCTGCTACAGAATCCAAAACTTTTTGGCCATCATCATATGGACAGGTGATAAATCCATTCGCAAAGTAAACAGTATGATCCAAGCCTCGATAACCACATTCTTTACTTGGTGATGTTAAATCATAATCTACACGTTTATCACTTACTAGCGGATGCCAACTAGGGTAGCAGTAAATAACGGGACCTAATTCATCAAATAAATCCATTAAAACCATTCTGCTATTTGCTTGATCGTGAGGACTTAAATCTGTTAAACGAGATAGTAAATATTTTTCTGCTGAATCACGTCCATCTTTTGCTGCTTCATCTGCACGAAATGCCATTTTAAAACCTAATATTTTATTGTTGTGCATAAAATACAAATTCTATGCATAAATATCAAGTAATGTGTTTAATGCCGTTCAATTTACTTTTTTCTATATTGAATTAAGTAGTTAAATGATAATTTTTATTATGAATTCATAGCATCGTAGTCATGGCGATGTAGGGCATATTGTTGATCTAGATAGATTGCAAAATCTTCGAGTCGTACCATCCATGGAGCTTTTGCTGATTGCTCGATTTTAAATGCTGGAAATGGCAGTTCATGGAAGTTAGCTTTCTTACGCGCCGTTTTGACATCCATATGCGTGAAATAATCTTGGACAATGGTATCTAGGTGAACTACTGGTGATACATAGCGCATGCATAGCATTGTGTAGGTATTAAGCTTTGGATCTATATGTTTCATTAATTCTTCCTTGGTCGTCCGCGTCGACTTTTCAAATCGGTTTTAAGAAAAGGGATAACAACATTGGGGTCATAGAGTTTCTTTCCAGAACTGCCTACGTTGAATAGTTCTAGTTTTTGAGAGAGTGTTTCTCTGGACATTGGAAAGCGTTTAGTGAGCCATGCTAAATCAACTAGATCAGGATACTGTTCTATTTCTAATGCAATAACAGTGGCGCCGTGTATCGAATCTCCAAGACATATTTTAGGAGGCGATTCGCTCTCTATAGTGATGATATATTTTTGTTTGAACATCTTTTCACCTGCTAATTTTCTTAAATTAATAAAGATAGACAGATATAAAAGGGATTAATTTTGAACTAGCTTTGCCATGTTACAACATCAAAGAGGTTCTATTTTTGCAATGTTGTTGCATCAGAAAATTTCTGTTTCTACATGTAAGACTTTTTGTTGCTGCATTTGGGCTTTTGTTGCTGCACGTACTCTTTGGAGATTCATTTAAAACTTGAATAACCGTCTTTGTTCGGGGGAGTTTATAAACGGTAATGTATCCAATATTGGTATCATTCCGAAAACGGTAATATACCCAATATTGGTATTTTGAATGATCCCGTTTTTGGGGTTTTGAATGATCCCAAAATTGGGGTGCAGAACCTATCAATGAATCTACCATTGAACCAATCATTCTCTCTAAGAGCGATTTGGGTCTAGTGATTACCAATGAATTGTCTTGCCTGATGCTCAAGGCACCAGATATAAACAGATTTAATTCTATGACCCAAAGATCAATTATAGATATGGCCTAATTTCTCATTGGTTTGAGCGTAGTGAACTATTTTTTAAAAAAACAACCAAAGGTACATTAAAAATTATTTGGAGCTTAGAGCGCAAACTAGAGCGATATGTGAAGGCACAAAAATATTCAAATAATAGGAAGGCGAATTGCCAATTCAAAATCAGTTTTGGTTGGGGAAATGGAGTAAAAATAGGTGTTTTGCACTCTCCCTCGCGCGCGCGCGCGTTTTGTTGGCAAATATACCCATTTTTTAAATACTTGAATCGTTCCCTAATGAAATAAAACTTATGGGGACAAACATGGGGATTTTTGTTGAGCTCAATAATTTTGGAGCATCAAAAAGATTAATTTTTCTTAAGGCTGCGATTCATTACGGCGCACCTAATTACATGGAAATGATTCGGGAACTAAAAGAGCACCATGAAATGACATGTGAAAAGATTGCTTTCATGCTTCCAGTTACGAGTGCTAGTACTATTAACGAATGGGCAAAAGGTGGCAGACCAAACTATGAAGCTGGCGAAGCATTTGTTGAATTATGGAAAACTTTTACTGAAAAAACAGATCAAGACATCCCTCGAATTAATCACTGGAGAATATGATTGATGATTAAGCAGCCAGCGTATAAGCCCCTAGATTGTAATGATATGGTGAGGTCAATTCAGCTATGCAATGGGGTTGAATATTTAATTGATGAATTCCAGAGGGAAATTAACTGTAAAGAGCCCAACCAGTTATATGAGTTAAGCTATCAAATGCAATTGTTGAAAATAGCTGATAATTTGGAGGAATTAATTCATAGATTAACCTATTTGGCTGACAAGAATAATAAAGAGTTCTATTTTCAACATTTATTCGCAATCTTAAAAAGTTTAAGTACGGCGCCAAATGTATTGATTATCACGGCGTACTATCTTGATCCAACTAAAGAGTTTAAGCGGATGGTAAATCGAAATACTTTTGATATAGCAATGGGTGAAATTGTTAAAAAGATTCAGTTTATAAAACCTGTGCTTCAATCACTTTCTGTTGGACGTAAGTCTGGTGTCAGAAATATTTCTCACTATGTTTAATAAAATTTGGCCATACGAAAAAGGAGCAATTTGTGCTCCTTTTTTTAGATGTATACACCCATTTTTCTGCATAAACAGATCTATAGACTTAATGTATCTTAGTAGAAAATGAGTTGAACATGACTGATATCATCCCCCCTGAAAATAAGGAATTGTTGGCGCATATCTTACGTGGAGCAGAGGAAGAAATAGCTCATGTAGTGAATGTTCAGGAGAAAGTAGCGCAGTTGCCACAGCTTGATATTCCTGTATTTAACTACTTCGCACCCAATATCTATATGCGCCAGATGGATGCTAAAGCTGGCACGCTGATGGTCACTAAGATGCACAAGACAGAACACTTTCTCATTATTTTAAAGGGGAGCGCATCAGTTTTAGATAATGGTGAATTAGTACATTTTGAAGCACCACAAATTATCAAGACTAAGGTTGGGACTAAGCGAGTTATTTATTTTCATGATGATAGCTCTTGGTTGACAGCTCACCCAACTACAGAGACCGATCTAGGCGTGATAGAGGAGCAATTGATTGTTCCTGAGCACGAAATTAATCAATTTTTAAAAAGTATTGAGGTGAGTGTATGACATGGTTTGCAGTAGCCGCAGCCGCAGCCGCGGTAGCAAGTGCAGCAATTACTGGTTATTCGAGTTATCAAAATAACAAAGCAGCAGGTGAACAAGCTCAAGCGGATGCGAATGCTGAAAAAGCTCGTGGACGGTTAGAGGCCGAGCGCATCCGTAAGGAAAAAGAAAAAACACAGTCCGCTGCACGTGCTGCTTTGGCTCAGAATGGACTAGATGTGAACGAAGGTACAGCACTGGTCATTAATGATGAAATTGAACAGGCTGCAAATTACGATGCGAATATGGCTGAAATTACAGGCTATAACTCGTCACAACGTTTAAAGACGCAGGCCAGTCAGTTTAAAAGCAATGCAAATACGGCAGCAGCAACAGGTGTTTTAAATGCTGTTTCTGCGGGTGCTGATGGCTATAACAAGTATGCCGCATCAAAGAAAGCTCCCGATCAGGCCGCTATCAATACAGCAGCACCGCCAAAGACAACCGGGGGCTGGAAATAGTCAAAGCATATTAGTTTTTGATCAATAATCAAGGAGCATTAGCTCCTTTTTTTACATCTAAATACACCCATTTTTTGAAGGTTAATACTGTCCTAAATTGATTCTATTCAATAGATTTAGAAGGATAAATTAATGGCTAAAATTCCTATGGGTAATTTTGGTAATGCCATGCCTCAAGTTGGTCGTATCCAGATGCCGCAAAATCAATCGGGTCAGATGATTGCAGGTGCATTGCAGAATATGTCCCAAGTTGCACAGCAGCAGCATGAAAGAGAAAAACTTGCACAAGAAAAGCAAAAGATAGAGCAGGATAAGAAAGACAAAGCTGAGCTTGCATTGCAATCCTCTAAGGTTGGGGCGGACATCAGTGTAGTGGATGATGATCTTTTGCTTAAAATGCAAAGTGGTGCAATTGCCTATGATGACGCCGTAGTTCAACGTCAAAAGAGCTTAGAAACAATCAAGGGTCAGTACAAAGACCTAATCCCTAAACAGTTTGAGCAGAACTTTAATAATTATTTTGAGCAGCATTCTTACCAGAGTGCATCGAAGTATTTGCCGATCGCGCAGAAGTCCGAGCAGCAGCAGGCAATTGTAAAGTTAAAGGATATGAGAGAAAACTATCTCAAGAATCCTAATGCTTCAGAACAAGAAGTCTGGGGTGGTTTGTCCCTGTATGCACAGTCAAAAAATTTACCTTTAGCTCATGTCCAGGACACTTTTAACGAGTATAAAAATAATCGCGCTGGCAATGATGTATCCACATTTTATTTAGGAAATAAGTCAGATAACGAAAAGCTAAATGAACTATCCACTCCCGAGGCTGTAATAGCAAAGCATCCTAATTTGACTCAAGAGCAGGCTGTCTACTGGAGTGGGCGGGTATCAAGTCAAATCGATCAGAATAACCGAGCGGTTGCCTTACAGCAAAAGCAGTTAGAAGATGACGCCAAAGATGCTGTTAATGAGATGAAGGCGGATATTGAAACAGGTTTGATCCCAAGTGAAGACGTGATTAAATCCCGTTTAGCACGTGTTAAGGGTACAGGTAAAGAATCTGAGTTTGTTCAGTACAGCGGGGCTTTGGTTGAAGTACAGCAGTTCATGAGACTGGGAGCGGATGAGCGTGAAGCTTACCTCAGTAAAAAACGTTCAGAAGCTCAAAATACGGCGCAAGATAATGCTAAAGACGTGAGCTGGAAGTTAAGCCTTCTGTCTAAAACGCATGAGAATATGTTGGGCTATGAGAAAAATAACTCATCTCTAGCATATTCAATTAAGACTGGACAGGAGTTAACACCAGTACCAACGACCTCAATTATTATGGGAGACCCTAAAGCAGTTGCAGCATTATCCAAAAATATTAAAACGATCCACGCTAGTAATATTATTGACGGTGTAAATGGTTCACTTAATCCACTTTCTACTCAACAGCAACAAGAATTGAAGGATTACTGGGGTAAGGCAAAGCCTGGAGACAAACTTACTCTTTTGACCAATCTATTTACAGCCAGTGCAGGAAACGCTAATGCCTCACGCGATATGATCAAAAGCATTGCCGGGGATAGTGGGGCCTACCGCTTGTCTGCCTCATTGGGTCGCAGAGGACTAAATGATATTGCTGGGCAGATTGTCACAGGACAGGATTTGCTGGATAAAAATCTGGTCAAAGTTGATGACAATGCACTTAGAGCCAGTACGGCGAATTATCTATCAGGTGTTACCTCTCCTGGCAAGCCAGACTTTGAAATTTATTTAGAATCAGTGAAGGCTAATTATGCCTATTTACTGCAGAAGTCGGGACAAGTAGCCGATTCAAAAGGAAGTATTTTAAATAAATCTATTGATGAAGATTTATTTCATAAGGCTGTATTAAACGTAACTGGTGGAAAATATACCTCAGGCGGTTTCTTTGGTTCGAAGTCAGTTGTATTGCGACCACATACTGTTAATGAAAAATCCTTTGATGATCAGCTAAAAACTTTCAATTCAAGTAATGCACGTGCATACGGCGGTTCGGATAAAGATTTCTTTCTCGATTTGCCATTGGAGCAAGATCCTCATAATCCATATAAATACTATTTTAAAAATGGTGCCAAGTACGTCATGGATGTGAATGATAAGCAACGCAAAAAACGTTTAACTTTTACGGTTCGATGAGGTGATCTATGGATTTTTTAGCAGATGATGAACTCACATTAAATCAGGATGATCCACGATTTAAACCAAAAAGCCAGCGTGGTGGCTTTGCCGATGGTGCCTTAGGGACTCTTTCTGGTGTTGCAATGGGGACCATTGAGGCCGCTACAGCACCAGATGCATTAATCCGAGGTGACAAGAAAGCAGCTGCCCTAAGAGCACAAAACCTCGAGATTTTTAAACCTGATGACTTAGGAGGAGTAGGGGAGTTTACTTATGGTTTAACTAAAGATTTTACTCGTATTGGTTGGAACGCCGTGACTACACTTGGTACTGGTGGTGTACCTGGATTAGCACTTAATTCAGGGCTTTTTGGCTATCAGACTTATGAGGCCGAAAAATCAGACTTAATCAATAAGGGGGCGGATATACAAACAGCTCGCACCGGTGGTGCGGTTAAAGGGGTTGCAGATGCTTTGGGTTTTGCTATTCCTACCCATGGTGTGTCTAAGTCTGTAATTGCTGACGCCGTAGCTACTACCGCGCTGGCTACTGCAGCGGGTTCAGCCGGTGACTATATCGAAGGTTCATATTTAGAGAACAATGAAAATAAGAAGGTCGCTCAATACGGCGAAGCATTAAAGGAAAATGCATTAAGTCCGTCCACATTGGCAGCAAACGGCGGGATGGCCTTACTACTCAACTTATGGGCGAATAAAGGGCGATTACGGCCAGAGCAGATTAAAGATCATAGTAATGTAGATACCATGAATGATGCAGCTCATATACAGGCCAACATAGAGCATGCAGAAGGCACGAATCCATTTAGCCCAACTAATGCAAAAGAAGCCAATTCACATTTTGATGCTTTAGACAGTGCAATGGAGAGTGCATTGAATGATGAGTTGGTCAGCTTAAAAGCACCAGTGAGCGGAACACCCAAAGCAATCGTAACGAGCACACCAGTGGTACCAATAACAGGTACACCGAAGGCTATTGTAAGACCAAGCGCTATCAATACTGATGAACATAAAGCGCCAGTAATAGCGGAGCTTTTGACTAATCCTGTATTTGATAAAAAACCTTGGACAAAAACGATTGTTCAGGAAGCCTCTAAACGAGGCATTAATCCAGTGGATGCCTTAATCATTTCCCATTTGGAAACTGGTGGCACTTTCAGCACTTCAATCCAGCCAAAGGACAGAAACGGTAAGTTACTATCGTCCGCTACCGGCTTATTCCAGACTTTGGATAGCACCTTTGCCCGTATGGGAGGTAAAAATAAGTTTGATGGTAATGATCAAATTAAAGCGGGCCTGAATTACTACGAGCACAATGCCAAGGTTTTCCGCAGCCACTTTAATCGAGATCCGAATGGCCTAGAGCTTTACTACCTGCATTTCTTTGGTGAGGGTGGTGGACCAGCATTTTTAAAGGCTAAGGATAATGAGCTTTTTGTTGATGTGGCCACACGCTGGAGTAAAGGCAATCAGAAAAAGACTGCAAGACAGATTGCAGAAGGTATCACTTCAAGTCATCAATTCAATGGTATGACCGTAGGGCAGGTAAAGGCCAAATACGAAAAGCGCTGGAACGATATAGCTAAACTTTATGGTGATGTCGGTTCACAAAGTGCAGCACATCCTACCGAAGTCCGAGGGAGCGAATCAGAGTTCCCACAGTTTGAGTCTGATATAACTGCACCACCTGCTTACAAGTCCCAATCTGATGCTGAAGTTGAAGCAATGCCTTTTGTACTCAGTGCAGATGAGCATAGTGTTAAGTCACTCCAGGAAGAGTTCGAAGCCCTATCTTCTCCATTGACCAAGGAGGATCTGGAATACCTCAAGGCTACGGCGCATTATCAGTATTCGGAAGGAGGTGCTTACCGAACGCCGTATGTTGAACCTCAGGTCGACTTATCTGGCCCTGGTAATAGTGCCAGTCGTAATTTGGATACATTGGACTCTGATCTTTACCAGCTTGAGCCAGAACAACAACGCGTTATTCTTCCAGATCCAGAATCGAACACTTTAGATATCAATACCAGAACATCAGGTTCAAATATTCCGCAAAACTCAATTGTTGATGGTGTAGACAATTGGACTCCGACCAGATCGCAAAACTATCTCAAACGAGAGCGTTTAATGGAGGATGGGGGAATTATTCAAGAGCTACACAATAGTACTTCTAATACGACATTCCAGCGCCAGATTAATCAGGATGGCACCATTAGCCCGGTAAAGGCTACACGTAATGGGAATGATCTATTTGCCCATCCTGCTAATGGTAAAGCTGATAGTCCTGAATTGACTGCGGTACAGCATAAAGCTACTCAGGCATTAGAACGGGAGTTCTGGAAGCCTAGCAAGTCCAAGGTTGATGGTGCACCGGACTTAACCAAGTCTAGTAAAGGGGAATATGGCGCATTCACTGACACGGCAGACGGTAGGGAAGCAGTTTCAATTCTAGAAGCAGATCCCGATATGGAAGTGACCTTTACGCGCCTGGATGAAAACGGGAATGAAGAAATTGTGACGATGTCATCCCGAGATCTATTGGACTATGTCAAAGAGCAAGAAGAAATCGCAAAAGATGAAATTCAGGCAGTGAAAGCATTGGCAAGCTGTGCATTAAGATATGGGAGTGAAGCAGCATGAGAGCAGAATGTAGAGAGCAGGTCGCAAAGGCCTTAGGTAAAAAAAGACTTAGTGCAGCAGATAGTAACCGCATTTCATCATTGTATATCCGCGCGCAAAATACATTGGCTAGAACTGATTCTGATTGGATTTTTAAAAGCCCAGCTGAACGTGCTGAAGCTATTGCTCAGAAAACAGCTTCGGATCTCGCCGTGCAGATTGCTAAGAATAATCAGAATATTGCCAGAGATGCTGTCATTAAAGCTCAGATTCAAACTGAAATTTATAACCATCCAAAATTAAACCCTGTTCAGGCATTAATGCGGAAGATTGCTTATTTCTCGGATCAAAGCGGTATTCAGTCTATAGAAAAGCAGTCACAAGCTTTACATAGTCGCTGGATGTCCTTAGTTGCTGATGTATTTACCAAAACTCAAGAACGGTTTGGAATGTCAGTGAACAAAGCCATGACTGATGACATTATCAGGGTCATGTTTGGTGGCAAGTCTGATAATCCTGAAATTACTGCAATGGCTAAAGAGGTCAGTGCAGCTTTAGAAGAAATGCGCTTAGCATTCAATCGTGCAGGCGGAAATATTAAGAAGCTGGACAATTTTGGCTTTATGACTTCGCACGATCAGAAAAAGGTTGCTTTAACTGACCAATCTGAATGGGTAAATGATGTTTTAGCTGGTGCGGATCGAAATCAGTACGTCAAAGATACTGGCGAGCTTATGGATGAGTTAGAACTTAAATCCATGTTGGAGGAGATCTATAAGACTATCGCTACCAACGGCGCAAATAAAGATCTTCATGTGCTAAATAAACAGACCAAAGCAGGAGCATCACCAGTAGGTGGTCGCTCAAAAATGGCAAACCGACACCAGGAAGCGCGAGCATTGCATTTTAAAGATGGTGATGCTTGGTTGGCTTACCAGAAGAAGTATGGTACCTACAATGAAGCCGGCTTTCATGAAATCCTGAAAAACCATACCCAGCGTATGAGTACTGAAGTAGCCATGATGCAGAACCTTGGATCCAATCCACGTCATACATTTGAATCGTTGCTGGATGAAGCTAAGATAAAACTTAAGGCTGATCCAGATAATGGATTAAAACACGGCGAGATTGATAAGCAGGCTCACCGGGCTATATCAATGTATAACACCCTCGATGCTAATACCCGGGCGATTGATTCAACCCTAGGAAATGTCATGGGTGGTCTTCGTGCTTTAATGGTGGCATCTAAATTAGGTGGAACCACATTAACGACCTTTGGCGATCATGCTAGTATGAAGAAAGTGGCTAATATGCTGGGCCTGTCTTATACCAAATCCATCCTCCCTGAATACATGAAGCAATTGAAACAGGGTTCCACACGTGATGAGGCATTACGATTCGGTTTAGGTATTGGCGAGATGGCAGGCTCTATGACCCGGTTTGGTGATGCTGATATTGTCAGTAGTGCCACTAAATCAGGCCGTTTTAATGCACGTATGCAGGCTTTTGCTGCAATGACGATGAAACTGTCAGGACTGAACGCCGTGACCGCAGGAGCGAAACGAGCGTTCAATCTAGTGCATATGAATAAGCTTGCTGAGTTGACCCGTAAAACAGATTGGAAGGATCTCGGTGCAGATGATCTTAAGATCCTACAGGGGAATGGCATTACCGAACGCGATTGGCAGTTATGGCAGCAGCTGGAGCCAAGCAAGCGTGAAGATGGAACGGCGGTACTTACTCAGAATGATTTCTTCAATGCCTCTGATGATGTCATTAAGCAGTTCTTGCCAGAGGATAAGCATAACAGTACAAGTGCGATTGCTGACTTTCGATATAAAGCAGCAATGAAGTACCAGACTCATTTATTCAATGAGGAATCTGTGGCCATCATTGAGGCTGGTGTACGTGAGCGTAGCATTATTAATCTAGGTGAAGCCGGTACCATTCAGGGTGAATTAGGCAGAACACTATTCCAGTTTAAAGGCTTTCCTTTGGCATACATGTTCCGTATTGGTCATCGTGCCTTTGCTCAAGGGGACATTAAGAGCCGAGTGACATTCCTAGTTTCGCTACTGGCTTATCAAACTTTAGCAGGTGCATTGATCGTTCAGACTCAGAACTTGGCCAATGGTAAGAATCCAGAGCCTGTATTCACGATTGACTTCTTTGGTAAGTCACTCCTTAAAGGTGGGGGGCTTTCCTTCCTGGGGGACATCATGTCTGCACTTTCAGATCCAACTGGTCGAAGTGCATCAGACTTTATCAGTGGCCCATTATTAGGCCAAAGCATGAAGTTGGGTATGCTGTTAACAGGTATGGGTAACAACATCATTGAGGGGAAAGAATCTACCCGGATGATGGAAGTGGCCAATACCCTGAAGAGTAATATTCCATTACAAAATCTTTGGTACAGTAAACTGGTCGTAGATCGAATGCTGTATTCTAAAATGCAGAACATGATTGATCCTGATTATTTACCAAGAACACAGCAGCGTCTGGAGAACTTAGGTAATAGTTACTGGTGGGATTTATCAGAATAGAATTAGGAGCTTCGGCTCCTTTTTTGTTGTATGGTGATTAATTAACACACTTTAAAAATGAAAGAAATGAATAAATTTTTATTTAAGGTTTTAATGTTTTTGACATGCTTTAGTGCATTTAATTGTATTGCTTTAGCAGCTTCAGAAGTTGATATAGCTGACATCTTTAACTCTGATGGGACGCCTAAAGAAGGGTCTATTAATGGGGTTAAATTTATTTCAGCTAAAGAGAATGGATTACTAACTTTAGCTCTATTTGATGGTGAGTCTATTCCAAACAAGAGTGGTGATAATTACTGGTTTTTAAGCTGTAACTCTTACAAAGATAGTTACAACATGAATGCCGTTATATGCGGAGCACAGAGAGGGGAATTCAGAATTTTGTTGGGTTCGTTAGGATATATAATTGAAATGGAAGATAAGCCAAGAGGTGGAGGGCGCTATATAGTGGCATTTGATAAGGAGCCTAGTTTTGAGGCAACTTATCGTATTATTGATAAGGTCGAAGTTAAAAAATTCTTAGCCAAAATGATCGATTCCAAAAAGATGCAGTACTCTTATAAAAATGAGAAAAATAAATATATTTCTAATGAAAGAAAAATTCAAAATACTGGTCTAACAATTTCTCTTCTCAAGGATATGAGAGATTATTATTAAATTAGTTTAGTCAAAAATTTCTGAGAATTACCTGCAGTCATAGGATCAAAAATAGAATGATTTTAGATAGAGAGTTACAGCGAAAATTATTAACGAACCTAAGTGAGGTATATCCTTTTAGATATGATTTTTCAAAAGACTTTCAATACGGATCTGTGGATTATGAAAAGGCCGTAGCTAATCTTTATTATTTACAATCTCATGGTTTAGTTACAGATAAGAGCGTTTTTGTTTCTCAATCACTCGGTGGGCGTGGACAAGTACAATTTGGCTCGGCAGAAATAACGCATAAAGGAATGGACTTTTTAGCAGATGACGGCGGACTCTCCGCAATTCTTGGTACAGTTACGATCAAATTTGAAACCGAGCAGCTTAGAGCCATTCTTGCTGCAAAAATTATGATTTCCGATCTCAGTCCCGAACGTAAAGCTACTATGATTGATGCTATTAAAGAACTACCTGCAGAAGGGTTAAAGCATCTAACAATGAAAATTGTAGATGCTGGTTGGGATAATATGGATTCTCTCATGAGCCTTATACAGAGTGCACTACCATACTGACTCCCCACATTTGTGGGTATAGTTTAAGGGGTAATAGCTGATGACCTTATATATCTCAACACCTGAGTTATTGAAGCGCTATGGAATTACTAAAGGTACTTTGATCAGCTGGCGAAATAAAAAGAACTTTCCTGAGCCAGTGATTAAAGCGCATGGACGCTCAAGCAGTCGTTACGGGATCAAAGCAGTTGATACCTGGGAAAGAAACAGTGGATTGCTTGAATCACTTGAAATACAGCCTCTGATAACACCACATTCATAATTTTAGTAGAAAAAGGAATTTCGCATCATGAAGAATATAATAGCATTCTCTTTAATGGCTCTCATGAGCTCAGTCTCTTTGGCCACCCCAATTACACTTCAGCATTCGAAGACCAGCTATGTGAACTCTGGGATCTGTTCCGCCGTGGTGGATGTGACAATCCATGATTTTCTTGGAACCTATGACAAACTGTATTTAGACCTGGTAGCAAAGGACAGATCCGGCAGAGTGCAGGGGACTTCGGAAAATGTAATAACCTACGGCGATATACAAAATCTTCAGGGTAAAGCATTTGGAAATGTTTTTCTTGAATCTGAAACAATGTGTGGAGCAGATCGTACTTGGACAGTTCAGGTTAAGCGCGCCGTCTTGGTTGTAGATGGTAAAAGAGAGGATTTGCTAAAGGCTAAAAAAGTTCATATTGATGATTTTCAACCAATGAAAATCAAAATTAATTAATAATATTAATAATTTATTGGTATGTTTATGCAAATAATAAAAGATAATTTGGGGATGGTTCTGATCACTATCATCTCTATTTCATATTTATATTTAAGCTGTAATTTTATAATTAATTTAGATGAATTTAATTCATTGAAGCTAAATGAGAAAGGAGATTTTTTAGCTGGTGTTTTTTCTCCTTTAGCTTTTTTATGGTTAGTGTATGGGTATCTCCAACAAGGGCGCGAATTAAAGCAAAATACCGAATCATTACGTCTTCAAGCCACTGAATTGAAAAATAGTGTTGAGGAACAGAAAAAATTAATAAAAATTCATGAGAGTGATCAAAAAGTTCGGCATGAACAAGCTAAACCAATATTAGAATTTGAAGGTTTACATTTTGATCCTGAACAAGTAGTGATGGTAGAGGCCAATCCTTTTACTGGAGAGCTCGGTTATGAGCATAAACAGCAGGATATAAGCTTTCATTTAAAAAATTTAGGATCATCTATTAAGAAAATAAAAATTTTTAGGAATGAAAGTTTAATTGAAAGTATTACTTTGCTGGAAAAAGGTGCAAAAGAATTTATCGTTATTTATTTAACAGATGAAGAACAAGATAATTTGCATAAGAATTCTAATTTGGAACTTCAGTTTATATTGTCTTATTTGGATATGCTTGGATTAGAACACTCAGAACTCTACCATATTGGGCTTAATGATCGATGTGAAGATGATGATGGTATGGCTTATTACAAATGCCACATAAGAAAAATTTATATATCTCCTAATTAATTGGTTTATAAAACTGATGTGTGCTGAAAAAACAGGAGGTTTTAACTTGGTAAACTAAACACACTCATCAGGAGTTTACCATGAGCAAGAAACACAAGACTTACACCACAGAATTTAAAGCTGAAGCCATCAAATTAATTGAAGCCAATCAAGGCAATGTCTCGGAAACAGCTAGACAACTTAGCATTTCAATGCAAACTCTTTCAAATTGGAATACCAAAGCAAAGGCTGGAACTTTAGCAGGTACAAAACAGTATTCACCTGATCTAAACGCTCTACTCGAAGAAAATAAAAAACTCAAACAACAGCTCAAAATAGCTGAAATGGAACGTGAATTTTTAAAAAAGGCAGCAGCGTACTTTGCCAAAGAAAGTCAGTAAGGTACGCCTATATGAAACAAAAAAGATATTCTTTTCCAATTACCTTAATGGCTCGATTACTTCATGTTTCAGTTTCATGTTTTTATGATTGGCTCAAGAGAGGCGTGAGCAAAAGAACGATTCAACGAAATCAACAGACGATATTGGTGAAAATAGCCCATGAGGAGACCAGGCAGAGCTATGGTTATATTCGATTAACCAAATACTTACAAGCTCAAGGTATAAAAATGAGTATGTACGCTGTACGTCAGATAAAAGCGCTGAACCACCTGTATTGTAAGCGACACAAGCGTTTTAAAAGGACTACGAATAGTGACCATAATCGAGCGATCTATGAAAACCTGCTGGAGCAACAATTCTCAATGACTAGACCAAATCAAGCATGGTCAAGTGATATTACGTACATATGGACTGTTGAAGGATGGCTGTATTTAGCAGCGGTAAAAGACCTTTACACGAAGCAAGTGGTTGGCTATAGCTTAAATGAGCGCATGACAACACAGCTTGTTTGTAATGCGCTAAATATGGCTATTCACAATCAAAAACCAACCAAAGAACTGATTGTGCATTCAGACAGAGGAAGTCAATATTGCAGCCATGAATATCGAAATATACTTGAGCAATATGGTTTTCAAGGTTCAATGAGCAAGCGCGGAGACTGTTACGATAATGCACCGATTGAAAGCTTTTGGGGAATACTGAAAAATGAGTTAGTGCATCATTACAACTATCAAACCAGAGAAGAAGCCAAAGCAGATATTATAAAATACATTGAGTTATTTTATAATCATCGAAGAATTCAAAAGGGTTTGGGTTTTAAGACACCAAATCAAATGGCCGAAGACTTTTATAAGTTGGCTGCCTAGAATCTCCCAAGGGAAAGTCTCCTGATAATTCAGCGTATATCAAACATTGAGTCCGCCATTTACTTTCAGAGATGGCGGACAATTTGATATCAGAGTAATTCTAATTGCCCAATTTCATATTTATACGTTTGCCATTCACCTTCGCGTGGAATACGTTCAATACCTGTTTCAGCTCTCCAAAGTTCGATAAGAGCCTCTCCATTTTCAAAATTTGGTGTACCGCCACGTGCCCATTCTGAGACAGTTGAGGCGCTAGAAACGGGGAGAACAAAAGAAATTTTCTCGTGTGTCCACTTCAAGCGGCATAGATCAAGAATCATTCTATTGAAGTCTGGGCGCTTATAGCCACGTAGTTTCACCAAAAATTCTTTGACTTTCTTTTGCTGTCTAAGGTTGATAAATCTTTCGGCGGCAGATCTTTTAGATGCAATAGAATCTACGCGGTCACCCTGAATAAACATCATATTAAATTCCCCTGGATTTGATTAAGCGCATCATGATCTAGATTTGTAAATTGACAGTATTTCAGTTGAGCATGCATATATGCTGTACCAGCTTCGCCGTGGCGATTTTTCCCAACTATGGCTTCAGCAATGCCTCTAAATTGAGATTCCTTATTGTAAATTTCATCGCGGTATAGAAAGATAATCTGATCAGCATCTTGTTCAATCGCACCAGACTCCCGAAGATCGGATAGAACAGGGCGCTTATTTGGCCTCTTCTCTAGTTCGCGGTTAAGTTGTGAAAGTAGGACGATGACGCAATTAAATTCTTTAGCCATTGCTTTGAGCTCACCAGTAAAATAAGCAATCTTCAAGTCTTCCCGAGCAAATGGCTTAGTCGTTTTCATGATCTGTAGATAATCAACAAGTACAGCACCTACAAAGCCATATTGATGCTGAGTCTTACGTATAGATTCACGAATGTTGGCAATTGACGGACGAGATGTATCATTGATTTGCATCGGTACGTTTTTAAGCATTACCACGGCGTTTGTATATGCCGTAAATTCCTCTTTAGGAAGTTTATGTGGGGCATTGCGTAACACTCCAATATCAGCTGGTGCCATGGCGCAACATAGTCGCATTGCGATCTGTTCTTTAGGCATTTCACCGGACATAATCAAGACAGGTTTTTTCTGAATGATTGATACGTGGTTGGCAATGAGCTGCATCATAGTAGTTTTACCCATAGCAGGACGAGCCGCCAGCACCAATAAACAACCTGGTTCAACATCACCCAATTTTTTATCAAGATCATAGATACCAGTTTGAATACCTTTAATCATGGTTTCGCCAGCAATCATGGCTTCCATTTTTTGGCTGATTTCTAAAAAGGTATTTGATGCTGCATCATGAATGTGGAATAAAGATTCACTTGCAGATTCAGTATTTAAATTCGCAAAAGCAGCTTGAGCATTTTGTACTAATTCACCGCGACTAGTAGTTAAATGCCGAGCTTGTTGAATTACTTTTAGTGCTTCAACTTCAGCTTGTCGGCACACTGTAAAATCTTTCAATTTTTCAGCATATGATTGCAGATTGTAGAAACTGGAAGGAGCATCACTCATCAGTTGCATGAGATATTTCTCACCGCCTGATGCTTCCCCATGATTTCGCATTTCTAGCCATTGATTGACGAGTACAGCATCGTATGGAGAGTTCTTGCTATCAAGATCTACAATTGCGCTAAATATTAGTTTGTGGCGAGTAGCATGAAAATCTTGTTCAGTCAGCAGACTTTCAACTTGAGCATAAGAACCTGCAACGGTCATTAGAGCTGCAAGAACAGATTGTTCAATCTGTAGATTGTGAATTGGGGCAGTATTAGCATTCATTATATGCTCTCCAGTAAACTTTTAGGTTTTGAAGGCAGGTTGATTAGTGGTTGAGCTTGCTGAAGTTGTGATTGTTCAACGGCCTTTTTTACATAATTTGGATTAGCTTTTTGATAGCGTTCAAACTTATCGATAATCCAACGAACAAAGGAGTACAATTTTTTTGCATTCGGCATCACTTGACCTGAATAGTGCGCATTGAATGCCCCGAGTTGAAAATCAAAATCAGGTAGTCCAAAAATCAGTTCTAAGTTTTGTTGTTGACCAGCAGAATTTAAGACAGCGATCAATTGATTTCGGTCTGGAATCCACTCGTGTTCTCCAGAGAGATTCATTGATAGATTCAATGGTTGGTTCTGTATCCCGTTTTTGGGATCGTTCAAAACCCCGTTTTTGGTATCATTTAAATTACCACTTTCGGGATTATTTCCGTTATTGGAATCATTCCGTTTTTGGGGTTGTTTAATGTTCCCATTTTCGGGGATGTTCGGATTAGATTTAACTGGCTTTTCAATGCTTGAATCATCCCAATTTTGGGTACATTCTTCACGGCCTTTTACGCCATTTAGCTTAAGTACACGTACTCGTTTTGTCGGTCCCGTTCGCTCGCCAGTATCTTTCACTAGGTCAAGATTGATTAGCTCTAAAATAACTTTCTGAACAGTCTTTTCGTTCAATGCTGTATCTTTCGCAAGACGATCAATACTAGGCCATGCAGTATGATGCTCACCAGCTCGGTCTGCTAGTGAAAGCAGAACGAGACGTTGAGAGGAGTTTTTAACTTGAGCAGTCCAAGCCCAGCGCGTTGCATCAATGCTCACTAGACCCTCCTTGCCGAGTTGTTTTAATTACGGCGTTAAGGAGACGCTCCGGTGTCATTCGCACTGATTCAGCGTATGTATCTGATAAGGGCTGTGACTGAGAGTTTTGTGGTGCTGTAATAGTTTCTTTTGAGGCATTAGAAGGCTTATCCATTTTTAGATGCCTCCCATTCTGCTTCGTACTTTTCAAATTCAATTATGAAAGTGTTTCTGTGATTGTCAGATAAATAGTCTGCAATATTGATCAGATTTTCGAGGCCTGCAAAAACAGCATCACAAAGCGCTGTAGATGATTTTTTTACAGTAATTAGTTCATCTTTCATTTGAAAAATTAAAGTTGAAAGCCAGGTGGATACTTCATGAGCCAGACCATATGGCTCCAATAGATCTCCAGCATCATATTGAATATTTGAATTATTTAATCCATTTTTATATTTATCATGCTCTACATCAAAAATATTGCAGTAGTTGGCAGCTAGATCTTCTGCAATTGAAATAAGACTTTCAAGTACAGTAAAGCTATGAGGTACAGCGCTATTTTCTTGTTCAAGACTTTTAAGTCGAATAGTTTCTTTACTTATGCAGCTGATCAAAACTTGAGTTTGAGTAGTTGTATTGAATGCTAGTGAATAAGCATCAACCATATTGATCGTACGATATAAAGGAATTTGTTTTGATAATGAAATTTGTACTTTAGCGTTCATGACGAATACGCTCCTAACGATAGTTTAGAAGCTCTGCCATTTACTGCCAAGTAAGGGTGGCAAAGCTGAAAAGGGTTGGCAGACTGGTTCGTTAGAGTACCAGCACACTCGAAAGTGTCCCTCTCCAGCTTCACCATAAAGATGCGAATGCATAGAGAAATTACGCATAAAAAAAGCCCTGAGCGGACTGTATGCGCTAACGATTGATAGTCTGCCAAGACTAATTCGATGATTTTGCACCGAACAGAGTCAATATAGCCGAATCGTTTCAGTTTGAGAAGAGCCATTAAAAAAATAATTTTTAATTTCATGGTTGCTCTCCAAATCTTTTGGCAAGAATTTGCATGCCCTTTGGCAATATGAAAAATTCTGTTTGAGTGTAGCTATACGGCTGCCCAGTCGCTTTTACACCTTCCTTGAGTGAGTATTTAGTTTCACAGTAGCCGCGGTTTTCAGAGTAGTAAGTAGATGCTCTGGCACCATTTAAGTAACGATCCCAATTATGCTTTCTCAACCATTCCGCCAATGTCTGCTGTTTGATATTCAGGATCTTGCATGCTTGCTGGAACTTCACACCGTGTTCAGTATGCGTAATAGTTTCAATTGCCTTGCTCAGCACTTGGTTCTCTGACGTTAGCTGTAGATTCTGCTTGGCTTGGACTTCAATTGCTTGTAAAAGGTGCAGGGGATTGCTGATATCAAATGCTGGCGTCTGCTTTTCAAGCTCATACCAGCGTTTTACGATTGCTGCAGTAAATTCTGGACAAAGCTGAGCAACAACAGTTATTGAGTCAAGCTTTCCCTGTTCACCTGAAAATACGTATACATTTGAGAATTTATTAGGACTAACTGACTGTTTATTTTCAACTTTCATCAATGGTGGAAGTTGAATAACTCCACGTTTAGCAAGTCGTTCAATAGATAAATTTACTGCACGTGGTTCTGACTGAACAAGATCTGCTATTTCTGGACTAAGCATCTGATGTGCTGTTAATAAAAGATTAGAAGCATTCATTGAGCAGCCTCCATACCTTTTTCTTGCATCCAGGCTTGCACATCAGAAAGACGCCAAACAGTTACACTTGGGCTTAGCTTGATTGGAGCTGGAAAGGCACCACGTTTGACCCAATTCCAAATAGTTTTGTCTGAAACGCCAATAAGTCCTTTTGATGCTGGGCGAGCATTTAGTGTTTTAACTTGGCCCTTGTTAATCCCACTTTTGTAAACGTGTTCTGTTGGAGATTTGGCAGGGATGTTTGCTAAATCTTTAATTCGTAAAAAACGATCTTGATCAAGTGAAATCATAGCTATACCTATCCAAAGTGGAAGTCTTTAGATTTCTTTGCTAAAGACTGCGATACGTATAGTTTTGTTTTTTAAAGTATCCCGATAATAGGGGGGGCAACAATTTTCGGGATACTAAATTTCTAAATTGAAAGCTTCTTTTAAAATCATATTTCTTGTGACAAAATTTTCATTTTGGAGATCAACATTCAAAGCAGTATTGTACCAATTGACTAATCTGGTATCTTTTTTTGCATCCAAGTATTTATTTTCAAGAGTTTTTTTTGAAACTTTTATATCTGGCAAGTATTTGTCTTTGATGATGCTACAAGCATTACTAACGGAGAGGTTACTTTTTGTTGTACAGATATAATCAACAAGCGTGAAAAGACCTAATAATTCTGTGAAGCCCCATTTGTTTGATCTGCCTGAAGGAGCTGATTGCATCTGAAAACCTGGTTCATATTGTTGGGCTAATTTTGTGGCCAATAAAAACCAATGATTAGGATGATTGGGATCAATATCATGATATTTCATAAGTAAAAACATTTTAAAAAAGGTTAATTCATTTAAATTGTTTATTACTGCATCATTGTGTGCTTTAACCTCAGCTTCATGTTTTAGTTTTTCTTCTTCCGGTAAGCTTTTACTAAGTAATGATATTGAGCGCAGATTAGGGAAAGGCAATCTTTCGAGGAGTGGTTTTGGTTTTGGCTTTTTCATAGGCTTCCCACAGCATTCCCAAAGAGTTGCTAGGTAAATAAGTTGGGTACTTACTTGTCGGATGCCTCCTATACCTAGCTGGTTCAATATATCAAATAATCAGGTTATTGAACGTAATTGATTGTTTCTGAAAGTCTTAGTTTTTCGCCTAGATTAAAGGTTTCGATTTCGATAGGTTTAAAATGATGTAATTCCCCCTAATTCGAGGGAATTGGATTTTATGCACGTTTATTCTTTGGAAAGGGTACCAGGTTCTGTCTAAGCCCATCTATGAAGTCTGACCATTCTTGCATCATCTTGGTTCTGTACTGTAAATGCTGGGCATGGTTATAGGCTTGAGACACGGCGTTACCAGTTTTGTGGGCCAATTGAACCTCAATAGCATCATGCATGTATCCCTGTTCATGCAAGGTGGTGGATGCCAGACCCCTAAAACCATGACCTGTCATTTTGCCGGTATAACCCATAGTTCGGATCGCGCTCAATAGCGCATTATTGCTTAATGGTTTTGCCGTACTGTGGTTATAAAATACGAACTGCTTATTCCCAGTAAGAGGCTTTAGGCTTTCTATAAGTTCTATAGCTTGCTTAGATAAGGGAACGATATGCACTAAAGCCATTTTCATTTTATGGGGCGGGATTCGCCATTCTTGAGTATCAAAGTTGATCTCATCCCACTCCATGTTGATGAGTTCAGCAGTCCTTACAAAAGTTAAGGTCATCAGTTGTAAGGCTGTCTTTACCAAGATATTGCCATGATACCGGTCCATGCGATGTAAGAATGCAGGAAACTCGGATATATCGAGTCGAGCCATATTCTTTACTTTTCTTGGCTTTAACGCTTCTTGTAGATGTGGAGTAGGATCATTTTCTATTAAGCCTAGGCGGATCGCATATCTGAACACTCTGCCGGTAAGGGGGATAGAGCGCTTCGCCATCTCTTGGGCACCACGAGTTTCTATACGTTGAGCACATTCCACAATATCTTTCCCTTTGATTTGGTCGATAGGCATCTTCCCAATATATGGAAATAAGTCTTTTTCAAATACAGAGAGATCCCTAAGGTATGTACCATCCTTAATAATAGCTTTTCGACCTTCCAACCATTCCAGAGCCAAATTTTGAAATAAAGTACTTTGATCTATTTCAGCTTTACGTTCTTTCTTCTTTTCAGCTGGATCAATTCCATTGCTCAGCAATTCCCTAGCTTCTAAGTGCTTTGCTCTGGCTTGGGCAAGGCTCATAAACTCATAAGAGCCTAAAGTTAGATTTTTTTGTTTGCCATTAAAACGATAAGCATAGATCCAAGTCATACGACCAGTGGGAAATACATGAAGTTGTAGTCCATTACCATCACTGTATTTATCTGGGGTTTTCTTATCAGCAGTAGGCTTTAGGCGCTTAATCTTTGTGTCGGTGAGCATGTTGATATACCCCATTGTTGGTATAAATATGTTGGTATTCATGCCATACCAACCTTTATACCAACACTATACCAACGATTCGGAAGTATTGCACTTCTTTGCGGTAGACAATAAAAAAGGCTCAATCCCTTTAGAATTAAGCCTTTCTTCACTGCTTTGGAGTGCAGTTCTTTCGAATTTGGCGGTGAAAGAGGGATTCGAACCCTCGAAACGCTATAAACGTTTACACACTTTCCAGGCGTGCTCCTTCAGCCACTCGGACACTTCACCATGGCGGAGGATAATATCGAAAAACATAGCCATCGACAAGGTGAAACAATTGAATTCGAGCAAAAGTTTTAGCTCAATGATATGATTCGCAAAAATAGTGTCGATAATTGAAGACAAGCTTATGCAAAGTACTGCAAAAAAAGCCGCCTTGCCTGCGATGACCTTGGCAGCATTAGGGGTCGTGTTTGGGGATATTGGAACCAGTCCACTCTATGCATTGAAAGAATCCTTCCATGCTGCACATGGCTTGGGCATCACCCCTGCAAACGTATTGGGTATTTTGTCCATTATCTTCTGGACCATGACCATGGTCATTACCATTAAATATTCTGCAATTGTAATGCGTGCAGATAACAATGGTGAAGGTGGGATTATGGCTTTGCTTGCACTCAATTTGCGCAATACCAATTTTAGCCATCGGAAAAAATTACTGTTAATTTCGATTGGCTTTATTGGGGCGTCACTATTTTTTGGGGATGGGATCATCACCCCAGCCATTTCAGTCTTGTCTGCCGTAGAAGGCTTATCCATCGCAACCGATGCACTTGACCCTTATATTGTGCCGATTGCAATTAGTATCGTCACTGCTGTATTTGTTATGCAAAAGTATGGGACAGCCTTTGTCGGTAAGTTCTTTGGCCCACTGACCTTATTGTGGTTCTTCTCTCTGGGTATTCTTGGGATTTCGAGCATTATTCAAACGCCTTTGGTTTTGGGCATGCTGAGCCCACATTGGGCATTTCAGTTTATCGTGACCAACCCTTTAATGGCCTTTTTCATTATGGGTGCGGTAGTGTTGACCGTCACAGGTGGCGAAGCACTGTATGCCGATATGGGCCATTTTGGTCCTGTGCCGATTCGTTTGGCTTGGTTTATTGTGGTCTTGCCGTGTTTACTGCTCAATTATGCAGGACAAGGTGCATTGCTGTTGCGTGATCCGACTGCGATTGAAAACCCATTTTACCTGTTGGTGCCAGAGTGGGGCTTGTACCCAATGATCTTCTTGGCCACTATGGCCGCCGTTATTGCATCTCAAGCGGTCATTTCAGGCGTCTTCTCTTTAGCGCGTCAGGCCATTCAATTGGGCTATTTACCACGTTTAAATGTGAAGCATACTTCAGATTCGGAACAGGGGCAGATTTATGTACCTTTACTGAACTGGATATTGTTGGCATCGATTATTGTCTTAATTTTAATCTTCCAAACCAGCTCACAGCTTTCGCATGCCTATGGTCTGGCGGTCACCATGACCATGCTATGTGACACCTTATTGATTGCGGTATTTATTCGTTATACATGGAAATGGAGCATGCCAAAATTGGTGCTGCTGATTATTCCATTCCTTGTTTTAGATTTGGTCTTGGTGAGCGCGACCTCACTTAAAGTATTATCGGGCGGTTGGGTTCCATTGCTGATTGGCGGTATTGCATTCATGTTATTAATGACATGGAAACAAGGTCGCGAGTTAACGTTTGCCAAGCTTCAGCAAGATACCTTGCCACTCGATTTATTTGTACAAAGTATTGGTGATCAAGCCAATTGGGTTGAAGGCGAGGCGGTCTTTTTAACAGGGACACCAACCGTTGTGCCACATGCCATGTTGCACAATATGAAGCACAATAAAGTACTGCATCAAAAGAACATTATTCTGACTGTTAAAATTCAAGATGTTCCTTATGTGGAAGAGTCCGATCGCTTCCATGTCGAAAGCATGAATCAGCATTTCTATCGTCTTGAATTGTACTATGGCTTTAAAGATGAAATGAACATTCCACAAGCACTAGAAGCCGTGTATCAAGCGATTGAGCTGGAATATAACTTAATGCAGATCAGCTTCTTTGTATCGCGTGAACGGATTATCAGTACCGTGGGCGATGGTATGGCGCCGTGGCGTGAAAAGCTCTTTATCTCAATGCAAAGGAATACCAGTCCTGTGAGTGACTTCTATCAGATTCCACCAAACCGTGTGGTTGAACTCGGTAGTCAGATCGAGATTTAAAACCTCAATAAAAAAACCAGCATATATGCTGGTTTTTTTGGAGGATAAATCAGCTGAAGTCTTAGTTCATTGGGTCATTTACAGGTGCTTCAGGCATCGCTTGGACAGGCTGTTCTGCTGAAGCGTCAGGAAGTGCCTGTGCTGGGGCATCTGATGATGGTAGTGAATCAGGCTCAACCGCATTGACAGGTGCCTCTGCTGATGAATCTAATTGCGGTGCAGCAGCTGGGGCAGCATTCATGTCTGCATTTGCCGTGGGTGCGACAGCATCATTTAACGCCGCTTCAGCTTGTTGTGCTGAGAGTTCTGCATTCGGTGCTAGTGGATGTTGCTCCGTTGGAGTCGCAGCGACGTCTTGTGGCACTGTGGTATCAGGTGCGGCGGCTTCACTCTGTGGTGATGTTGGCATCACGACTTGGTCATTGGGTACACCTTGGCCCGCTGGGCTGATAGGTGCTGCATTTGGATCAAGCAATTTAATTTGCCCTGAGCTTACGAGTTCTTGAATAGAACCCAGTTGACCATTAACTGTAGTCGTGACTTTGGCTTGAGAGAGACTTTCTAAGGTGTCACCCGGTTGGATAGGTGGCTCGGCAAAGGCTGAAGCACTTATCACTGTGCCGATTAAACCAAGAGAAGCTAAAATCTTAGAATGCATAAGAACTCCGTAAATTGCATGTATTATTTCGTTCGATTCATTTTTACCTTGGCATATTTTTTGAAGCGACAGCAATCAAAGATACGCAATCGCATCACGTTGCCGTAGGAAAACTCTACAAAAAAGACATTTTGTTACATGAAAATCATCTAAATATGGCGTTTTGTTTAATTGTTATGCGAATAGAACTCGAGCGATATACTTCGTATACGCTGATTGTTAAGCTCGTGAAAAACCGATGTTTATTGTAGTTGTGATGGCGAAGAAGAAAAGTAGTTCAGGTAAGTCAGTGTTTAACATGTTTAATCAAAATGGCCTGAAAGTGATTTTAGGATTGGTGGCAACGGGAAGTTTTGCGATTGCCTTTGGTCAAGAAAAAATTCAGCAATACGTGTCTTTAAGCCCAAGCTCAAATTCAGCCTGTTTAGAACAATTTTATCGGGAAATTCCGCCTTATTTACTCAAAGAAAGTTTAAGTAAACACAGCTATGCACTGTGCTTTAACGGTTTTAATGTGATGTATTCGGGCGTTTCGAAAACTCCCCTCTGGGTTGCAGAGGCTCTGACGCCACAGCGCCTGAGCCAAAAAATTCCACGTGAAGATAGTTTTCACGAAGAAAATAATGTTGCAACCGAACATCGAGCGACATTGTCGGACTACCGTGGTTCAGGCTATGACCGTGGACATATGGCACCGAATGCTGATATGCCCAATAAAGCCGCACAATTCGACAGTTTTTCTTTGGCCAACATGGTGCCACAGGCCCCTAAAAATAATCAGCAAGTGTGGCGTGAATTGGAAGAAGCCACACGGGCGCTTGTGACCAAGCAAAAGCTGGATGTTTTTGTGGTAACTGGGCCTGTATTTCAGGGCAAAAAGCTCAAGACCATTGGTCAGGGAGTGATTGTTCCGAGTGCGGTTTACAAAGCGGTCTATATGCCAAAAACGGGTGCAATCGGCGCTTATTACGCACCGAATGATAATTCACAGCAGGTAAGAATTGTCAGTGTCTGCTATTTGGAAGAGCAGTTGGGTGTGAATTTATTTCCGCAACTGACAGAAGAGCAAAAACGTAATACCTATAAACTACCGTTGACAGCAACGGCGGTAAAAGCCAATAGTGCAATTCAATACTCACATTGGGATGCGGAAAGTCAGTGTGCAGAAGAGGTTTCATCCGAGCAGCTCAAAGCCTTACAAAAAAACTTTAAATCGGGCTCTACTCAGTCGAGTAGTGGTAGCACAGTCACAAAGGGTACGGGTATTGATGCGGCGGATCAAGATGCGATTGTGAAACAATTGGTCGATGCCTTATTGCAATATATTTTGCAGCTGTTACGTTAAAGTTCTAGGCAGTTGGATGTATAGACATTTGACTGCAGTGCCTAATGCCTGAAAAATAAAGAAGAGTAAAAATAAAATGTTTAAACCTTTTGTACAAGGTAACGAGTCCCATGCCATCCATGATTTGACCCTTGAAAATGACACGGACTGCGTCAGTATTTATGGCAATTTACAACTCACCAAAGACCAAGCTGGCCTAGCTGCGGCCAAAGCATTGCAGGCGTATCTGAATGCCATTGTGCAACAGCTTGAAAGTGAAGCTCAGCTTCCTGAGAAAATTGAACATCCGCATTCGAGTGAAATTGACAATCCATTTTTATAACATAAGCCTATCTATGTTCCATGTGGAACAATAAGAAAAGCCCACAGATTGTGGGCTTTGTTATTAATGGATAGAGAAAAAATTAATCCTCGCCAGAGATATGTCTAAGTGCAAAGGCACCCGTTAAAACGGTTAAATCAAAGGCAAGTGCAACGCCAAGAAAGCCGATGCGCAACTCGGGAAAAGCTGCTGCAAAAATGGCACTGCCACAGCCTCCGAAGACCAACCAAAACGTTCCGATGAATTCAGCAAGATATTTATTCATAATGCACTTTTTGTAGTTATTGATGTTTTATTCGCGTAGAACTTTATATTTAACGAGAAAAGCTCGTTTTTTTAATCAATTTAACAAAAAAAGCATGACATCCTGATGACGTGGATCAAACAGGTCAGATTTTAGTGAAAATGCTGGATACGCCACTGCTGAGGTGTGACTTGGGTCCAGTGTTTAAAGGCACGTTGAAAAGCACTTTGTTCAGAGTAACTCAGCAACAGTGCAATTTCCTGTAAGCTGAGGTGTGGATCTTTTAAGTATTGCTCCGCCAAAATACGTCGAACTTCTTGCATCCGCTGTTGGTAGGTCGTGCCTTGTTGTTGTAAGTAACGTTGCAGCTGTCGGACTGAAAAATTTAGTTGCCGAGCAATATGTTCAATTTGATATTGGTTTTTTTGTAGTCCCGTTAAAATCGCATGCTGTAAGCGCTGATCGATGTGAGTAGAGTTGGGAAGTTTTTCCAGTAAGGCTTCAGCTTGCTGTAAGAGCAATTTTTGCAGGGTTTGATCACCTTGCTGAAAGGGTATGGATAATTCGCTGAGAGGAATCATCATCATCGGTCGGCTTTGAGAGAAGCGGACTTTACAATTAAAGTACTGCTCATACAGTGCCGTATTTTTCGGTGCAGGATGAGTAAAATGAACCTCGCTGAGCTGGATGTCATCATGGGCGACAAAGTGTTTCATAAACTGAATGATCAGCGCCATGGCCACTTCATTGCTGAGTTGTGTGGTCAGTTCAATTGGCATCTCCACCCAACCAAAGCATAGATTTTCACCTTCAACTGCCACATACAGTGAACTGCCATCATAAATGAGACGGTGAAAGTCATGATAACGGGTGAGCGCTTCGCCTAAATTTTCGCAGGACAGTGCAATATAGCCCAAAATGCCTAAATGTTTGGGCTGTACATACTTTGCAATCTCGAGTCCGAGCACAGGGATGTGCAGATGGCTGTCAAGATCATTCAGTAACTCTAACCACAGGGCATAATCAAAACGTTCTAAGTTCTGTGCTTTTTCAAGCTGTTCAGAAATTGGGTAACCCACGGCTTGGCAATAGGCATAGAGTAAATGCCCCAGTCCACCGTAGACAGAACCTGTGTAGTCTTTGAAATGTTGCATTTATTGGCTCTATTGTTCTTGTCGTGATTTGTCAATGAATTTGAATACTAGGGTCAATATTTAGCATAGTTTCCACATTATATTCAATCTGAATATAGGAGGAATTTGCCATGTGGAAGGGTTTTGTCGCAGGACTGGTGGTTGCCAATGCGTTTGAGTGGGTTGCACATAAATATATCTTGCATGGAACACACCGTGCTGGAAAGCCACGCTATAGCCCCGTGCCTGACAGCATGAAATCGCATTGGGAGCATCACCGAGAAGTGCGGAAAACTACATTTCATGATCATGATCATGGTTATGTTGAAGGTTGGAGCAATTGGCGTACCAAAAATGAAATCGTGTCACTCGCTGTCGTGGCGGGTGTGTTTGGTACATTATTTTATCCTGTCTCCAAAGGCATGACGTTGTCTGTGTTGTACAGTGCAGGAAATTATTACTACATCCACCGCCGTGCGCACTTAGAGCCAGACTGGGCAATGCGTAAGATTCCTTGGCATTATGATCATCATATGAACTCTAATCAGGATGCCAACTGGTGTGTGACCAAGCCGTGGTTTGATTATATTTTAGGAACGCGGGTCATTTCCTCGTTGGATTTGCAAGAGCAAAATCCGTTGGGTATTGCTTTACCTCAAGTGGTGTCGGATAAGCTCACCCAGTGGGTCAATCAGGTCTTCCCTGCAAAATGGGTTAAGGCACCTGAAGCGATTCCACTGAACTCAGCGCAGACGACGGAAACGGTTGCAGGATAACTGAATAGGTATTTTTGTCGTGATATGTCAATAATATTGGTATGTATTGTCAATATTTCGTCATTTGAACATTCTATAGTAAAGCTGTTGATGAGGTGAAATCATCTCATGAGCACTAGTACGTCATTTTTCATTTTCCAGTTTAACAAGACAATGTTGTAGTTATTCTAGGTTTATAGGGAGTCGCAAGACTCCCTTTTTTTATCTCAAAAATTGAGAGCGTAATTGTGGTCAAGAGCCAGCGAACATTCTAAGCTTTAACATCTGCTGCATAATAGAGGCGATAGTACTGTCCGACTTGGCATTAGCTCAGCTGTGCAGAAGTACAGCGTAATTGAGCCATTTAATTCGCCTGCTTTTTAAAGCCGGTTAAAATATAGCGATCCATTTCATCGGTATAGTCAGGGGAAAACTGAAAGCAAACATGCTCGTTGATGTTTAAGGTTTTGAGATCAGGGAAGCTTTGTCTGGCACGCGGACTATTGCTAAATAAAAAACCTTGTCGATCACTCTGAAAGTAAAACACTTTTTCAGTACTGATGTTGTGCCGTCGGTAATGGGTGACCTCTGACCATTGCGTAAAAATACCACAAGCCCGAATTTGATCAGGTGCAATCAGCGCTTTTTCATAATACTGTTTAAACTGGTATTTGCAGAAGCTGATATAGCTAAACAGGCATAAACCAAGGAGTAACAGTACAGCCAGCATACCGAAAGGGCGGTCAGCATATTTCTTCATCAAAAGGATGAAAACAAAACAGATCAATAGACCACAAATAAATAAGATTAGTTCTAAGTGATACATTTTTTCTCATCTTTAAAATGATAAAAAGAGTACTCGAAAGCACTCTTTTCATAGGTTCTACGGTTATGGTCTGTTTATAGACGCATTTCAATGCCTTGTTCCGCAAGGTATTTCTTCGCTTCAGGAATGGTGTGTTGTCCAAAGTGGAAAATCGAAGCAGCCAGTACAGCATCTGCACCACCTTTTAAAATACCATCGGCCAAGTGTTGTAAGTTTCCGACACCGCCCGAAGCAATGGTTGGAATAGTCACGCGGTCATTGATTTGACGCATCAGCTCGAGGTCATAACCTGCTTTAGTACCATCGGCATCCATCGAAGTAATCAGCAGTTCGCCTGCACCAAAGTCGGCCATTTTCACGGACCATTCAATCGCATCAATACCCGTTGGTTTACGGCCGCCATGGGTAAAAATTTCCCATTTATTCTCGCCCGTTTTTTTTGCGTCAATGGCAACCACAATACACTGTGCGCCAAAGCGTTGCGATGCTTCTTGTACAAATTCTGGGTTAAACACCGCTGCTGAGTTAATGCTCACTTTGTCCGCGCCAGCATTGAGTAAGAGGCGAATGTCTTCAACTTTGCGAACGCCACCACCGACCGTTAAGGGAACAAAAACCGTTTCAGCCATACGTTCAACCGTACGATAAGTCGTGTCGCGACCATTCGAAGTTGCGGTAATGTCTAAGAAGGTAATTTCATCAGCACCTTGTTCGTTATATCGACGTGCTACTTCTACTGGGTCACCTGCATCACGAATATCAAGGAATTGAACACCTTTCACTACACGACCGTTGTCTACGTCGAGGCAAGGAATAATACGTTTAGCTAGCATAATTTTTTCCAAAAATAACAGCCGATTATGAAACTTCGCGACTTAGATGCTACACCTTAATAGTCGGAGCGGGTATTCTATCAAACTTATGTAAGTTTTTTTGCAGGTTTTATATGTCGGTTTATACCACTTTGACTTTACAGGAAGTTCAGGCGTTTGCAGCACCTTATGGACTTGAGGTAATCGATCTGATCCCAATTCAAGGCGGTATTCAAAATACGAACTATTTTATTGTGTGTGAAAATGCTGTGCAGTATGTATTGACTGTATTTGAAGAAATGGATGAGCAGGGCGCAGGCGAGTTGGTTCCTGTACTTGAGCATTTAGGTCAGGCTGGTTTAGCGGTTCCTGTACCTTTAAGTCACTCAGGCAAAGCCATTCATAGTTTAAAAGATAAACCTGCCCAAATTGCCCCACGGATGATGGGCAAACACCCCATGCCTGCGACCCTTGAACAAGCCGAGGCGATTGCGGTTGCACAAGCACAAATGCACGTGGCACTGCAAGACTTTCCACTGGAGCGTGCAGAATACCGTGACCATGACTACTGGCTCGCTGTAGCGTTACAGATGAAACCAACTTTAAGTGAGGCGGATCAGGCACTGCTCAGTAAGTTGTTGGGTTTATATGATGCATTATCGGCGGTTTATCCGAATCGTCCTAAGGGCTTTATCCACTCGGATTTATTCCGTGACAACACTTTGTTTGAGGGCAATCAGCTCAAAGGCATTTTAGACTTTTATGAACTGAATAAAGATGAGTTCTTGTTTGATATTGCGATTACCCTGAATGACTTCTGTACCGAATATCCAAGTGTGCATTTAAATGAAGACAAGGCCATCACATTTTTAAACGCCTATGAAAGCATTCGTCCTTTGACGACTGATGAAAAATCTTGCCTAGAGTTGTATCTGGCGATGGCTGCTGCGCGTTTTTGGATGATGCGTTTACAAGTGGCACAAAAAAATGCTGAACAAGGCCGTACGGGGGATGACATTTTGCAGAAAAATCCTGCCGAAATGCGTAATATGGTGATTGACCGCTTAAAGTTTGTAACTGTTTAAATAGGAAAGAAAAATGCGTGACCAAGGACGACTCGTTGAATGGTTCGATGAAAAAGGCTATGGCTTTATTCAGCCCAACGATGACAGCAAAGATCGCGTGTTTTTACATATCAAGGATTTTGCTCGGCAAGGTCCTCGTCCTATTTTAGGCTGTGCGTTGGAATACAACGTGCTTGTGGATGCGCAAGGGCGTTATCGTGCACAGCAAGTTAGTTATTTAAAAGCATCACAAACCCAAAAGAGCCGTACCCAAAAAGTCTCCCCGAAAAAGACCGAACAGGGTCAACGCTGGAGTCCAATGCAAATTACGTCGGTGGCATACATCGTGTTTTTGGCGTTATTGGTACTCCTGGGGCGTTTGAGTGGATTGGTGCTGCTGTTGATTAGTGTGATGAATGCGGCCAGTTATTGGTTCTATGCACAAGACAAAGAAGCTGCACAAAATGGACAGCGCCGTGTACCTGAAAATACACTGCATCTCCTTTCATTTTTGGGCGGTTGGCCTGCAGCATGGTTAGCGCAGCAAAAGCTACGACATAAAACACAAAAACAACCCTTTAGAAAGATTTACTTTTGTACAATTCTATTCAATATTCTTTTAATTTTATGGCTTATTTCTCCTTTCAATAGTTTGCCTATTTAAAGTTCAAGCCCACTTTATGAGGGACAATATGAATTATTCAGTCGATCAAGATCCGAATCGTAGTCTGACTTTTATTCTTTATATTTTGTATATCGTTGCGATTTTTTCCGCAGGCATTTTAGCCATTATTGCTTTAGTGATTAATTATGTGAAGCGTGGCTCTGTGCGTGGTTCCATTTTTGAGAGCCATTTTACTTGGCAGATTCGCACCTTTTGGTGGTATTTGATTTGGAACGTGATTGCCTTTGTGCCATTTATTTTCTTATTCTTTACGGGTGAAAATGCCACCGCTTTCGCAGGTGTCGCACTCGGTGCTTCAACCTTCTGCGTGTCTGTGATTGGGTTGTCGTGGGTGTGGATTGTGTATCGTGCCATTAAAGGCATTATTCGTTTAAACGACAATCAACCGATGTATCAATAAAAAACAGGTTGACCCGTATTCAACATCAAAACATTCCTTTTTGTCGTGCACTGGCGCCGTTGGTCATTCCAATAGCCAAAAGCATGTATGGAATCGGAGCAATGATTAATCCGGGCAAGATGGTGTCATTCTAACCGCCTGACGATACTGCTGAATCCGTGGCCATTGATCACTCGATTCAGCCGTTTTTGCGTTTCGGAGATAGGCTAAAGCTGTTCGACGTTCTTTTTCGATTTCAACAGTTTCGGTTTCCATTCACTGATCATAATGCCAAACACCACCAAAAGCCCACCCAACAAAGCCAGTGGTGCTAAGCGTTCTCCTGCAAGGCGTCCAAATAGTGCTGCCCATACAGGCTCTCCTGCATAAATAATTGCCGCTTGAGATGGATTGACTGAGCGCTGTGCCCAATTCATTACATATTGAATCACGGCACTGGCAAGACCCAAGCCGAGTGCGATACTCAGTAAAGGCCATGAAAAGTCTGGAATGCGGTGTTCACCTGCCAATGGCATGGCTGCAAAGGCGAGCACAGAGGCAACTGCCAGTTGAATCACCGTCACTCGACCAATATCGACTGTTGAAGCAAAATAACCAATCAGGATAATTTCAATCGCTATAGCGATTGCACCGAGTAGGGTTAAGGTCTGGCCAAAATTCAGTGAAATTGAATTCAGACTATTGCCTGTGAGTAAGACTAAGCCAATAAACGCACAGAGCGCACCGATCCAAATCATAAAATGGGGCACTTTACGAAAGATCAGCCACAACAATACAGGCACCAAAGGCACATACAGTGCGGTTAAAAAGGCAGATTCACTGCTACTGACTGTTTGTAGTCCGACCGTTTGTGTGCCATAGCCAATAGTGACCATACAGCCAATGAGTGCACCTGCCCACAAGTCCTGTCGGGTAATGTGCTTTAAATGCTGATAGGAAAATAAGCCAATAATTGTCGCGGCGCAGGCGAAACGACAACCCACAAAGAACATAGGGGAGCTGAAATTTAAGGCATATTTCACGGCCAAGAAGGTACCGCCCCAAATAAAGGTAATTAGAATCAGTGCAATGACAGGTGCTTTAGAGCCGAGCTGAGTATTCAACATAAAAGAATTGGTGTGCAATATATTGCACATAGCTTGTCATGCTTTGTTTTTATGTGCAATATATTGCTCAATGTTTTTTTGATTTATCTCTATGAAGTCTCCTGCGGTACTACAACACGTCAGTCAAAATGTGCGTCATTATCGAAGTTTAAAAGGCTTGAGCCAGCAACAACTGGCGGATTTGGCTGGTTTAAGCCGTCGTATGGTGGCTGGAGTTGAATCAGGGCAGGACAATATTAGTTTGGCGAAACTCAGCTTGATTGCCGATGTGCTTGAGGTCGATTTTGTACAGATTATTGCTGCGCCTGAACAGCAAGGGCAAGCGGTGGTCAATATTTTGGCTTGGCATGGTACACAAGCACACAGTGAAGCAAAATTAATGGCCTCGGCGGCAGCAACACAAAAAGTTGAACTGTGGACATGGGTACTTGCCCCAAATGAGCACTATAGTGCAGAACCCGACCCAGTCGGTTGGCGTGAGATGCTCTATGTGATGGAGGGGGAGCTAACTTTGGATTTGGCGGGTGACATGAAAGTCTTAGGTGTAGGTGAGTCGATTGTGTTTTCGAGTGCCATCGAATACCAATATATCAACCGTGGAACTGTACCGTTAAAGTTTATTCGTAATGCGATTTATTAAATAAGATGCAGATCTTACATACTGATATTTAGCGCATAAAAAAGAGGTCAAAAGACCTCTTTTTTAACTTCTACAATTAGAGCGATTGTTCATCTAACAGCAATTGTGCTTCACGTAGGTTTAAACTGCCTTCATAAATTGCACGACCGGTAATTGCACCCAAAATACCCGGTTGACCTTTGAGGTTACGTACGTCATCAAGGTTGGTCACACCACCTGATGCAATCACAGGTAGGCCAGAGTATTGTGCCAGTTGAACAGTTTGCTCAACGTTCACACCTTGCATCATCCCGTCACGGGCAATGTCGGTATAGACAATGCTTGATACGCCTGCATCGGCAAAACGCTTGGCCAAATCGGTTGCTTTCACATCGGTCACATTGGCCCAGCCATCGGTGGCCACCATGCCATTCATGGCATCGATACCGACAATGATATGACCTGCAAATTTCTTACATGCTTCTTCAACAAACTCAGGGTCTTGAACGGCTTTGGTGCCAATAATGACAAAAGACACACCCGCTTCTAAGTAGTGTTCAATTGTTTCTAGTGAGCGAATACCGCCGCCAATTTGAATTGGCAGTTCAGGTTGTGCTCGAGCAATGGCTTCAACCACAGGTTTATGAATTGGCGTACCAGCAAAAGCACCATTTAAATCGACCAAATGTAAGCGACGCGCGCCTTCATTTACCCAGTGCTGTGCAGTTGCAACAGGATCATCAGAAAAAACCGTATCGTCTTCCATACGACCTTGTTTTAAACGAACACATTTGCCATCTTTCAGGTCAATTGCAGGGATGATCAGCATGCTTTCGCTCCTAGCCAAATCTTAAATAAAATCAATGTCCGTCATCTTAGCAAAGTATTGGCAATTTTCTAAGCATCTGTTACAGCTTTTCATGACGACAAGGTTTTGTTGTTTTTTCTAATTCTTTGGAAATATCTTTTGGGAGTCGCTCTAAACGCCGCAATTCTTCAAAAACCAACAGCGCCGCATAGGCATCGGCAGCGGCATAGTCAACTTGTTCAGGCGTGAGTATTTTCCTCGCCCAATTTGAAGTGCTGACTTTTTTGCTTTTCGGGAAGTTGAGTTGAAACAGCAGGGCGATGGCATTTTTAATGCCGACAGGGTTGGTCAAACCAAAGCTTGCAAAGCATTTTGACAGCTCAACCACGCCTTTGAGCTCAAAACCTTTTTTGCGGAATAGATGGGCATCATTTTTTAAACCAAAGCCCACTTTGAGTTGGGCGGGATTCGCCAAAAATGGCGCAAGGAAGTTCAAAATGGGTGGACTCATTTGAAACAAATAAGCATGCTCGACGCTAGCCAGTTGAATGAGATGCGGACCCGTGGAAACTTCTCCCACTTGAAAGGTCGGTTTGGACTCGCTGTCAAAACCGAAGATGGAAACCTGTTCCAGTTCAGCACGGATTGCTTCACACTGTTCGAAGTTTTGAATGACATGAATTGCTTGTTTTGGCAAATTTTGAAAACGAGGAAATTGTTGAATTTCGACTTTGCTGGGAAGGATGTGTTGAAAAGAAGAATCCATCATGCTTTAACTATGCCACTGTTGCTTAAGCCTAAAGCTTTTGCGTTGATTTAGCAAAACAGCCGACCTAGGCAGGCTGTTTTGCACAGGTGATTTTAGGACATAAAACCAGCCGCAATACCGCCGATAATCGCTAAAACGAAAATCAGGATGTAAATCCATGCCAAAACGGCTTCCCAGCCTGCGGTTGGGCGTGGTGAGCCATAGCTGTTGCTACGATCATCGCCTGGTGCGAAAATCAGGTAAAGCATTAGGATCACGTTGGCAAGAGGCACTAGCATCAACAGTGATAACCAGCCCGTATGGTTGCGGTCATGTAGGCGACGAATAGTAAATACAAAAGTGAAGTACATGAGCGCAACATAGATCAGGACGATAAAAATCATGCCGCCACCGAAGTTGCCTGTTTCCAAGTTCACGAAAGTATTAGGAAAGATGGCGATGAATATACCTAGAATAATTGACGCTACAATGGCAAGTAGACAGTTCCATGCAAGGTATGAAAAACGGCCGAAACGACCTGCGGCATTTAGCGCAGATTCTTGTGCATATTGAGTCATAGTGACTTACCTTATCGTTGTAAATTAAGTTTTTTATAAATAAAAATGTCTAAAAAGCAGGCAAATAATAATCAAATTTGGTGCCAATGAAAAGGCATCGTAGTCATCTTGAGTACACTAGTTTGCTGTAAAGCAAAGATTTTATATCTTCAGATGTATAGGAGTGAGGCACACGCCTCATTTATTTAAGCTGTTTCTGATTTATTTTGAGTCTAGGTGCATCAATTTTGGATAAACAAAAGCCCAACCGAAGTTGAGCTTTTTCAATCAAACAGAGGCTGGAATAAATTAAATTTTCCATTCCACAAAGTTTTTCAGCAGTTGTAAACCTGCGGTATGACTTTTTTCAGGGTGGAACTGGGTCGCAAACAAATTTTCTTGATGAATGGCTGTGCAGAACTCTAAACCGTAGTCACAGGTCGCCGCCACAATGCCAGAGTTCTTCGGTTCAACATAAAAGCTGTGCACGAAGTAAAAACGTGCATCTTGCTCAATGTCTTTCCACATTGGATGACTCGGATCGGCTTGATGAACTTGGTTCCAACCCATATGGGGTACTTTCAAGCCGTCTACATCAGGAAAGCGTTTCACACTGCCTTCAAAAATACCGAGAGCATCGACTCCGCCATTTTCTTCAGAGCGTTGCATCAGCGCTTGCATACCGACACAAATCGCTAATACAGGCTTATTAAATGCCGCATGGCGAACGACTTCATCAATCCCTGCTTCATGCATGCCTTGCATACAGTCACGCATAGCACCTACGCCAGGGAATACAATTTTGTCAGCTTGAGCCACTAACTTGGGATCATTGGTCACATCGACCGTTGCACCAACATGCTCAAGCGCTTTTGCTGCTGAGTGTAGGTTACCCATACCATAGTCAAGAAGGGCAATACGGGTCATTACAAACTACCTTTGGTTGAAGCAATGGTGTTGGTTGCACGTGGGTCAATTTCACAGGCCATACGAAGTGCACGCGCAAATGCTTTGAACACACTTTCAATTTGGTGGTGGCTATTTTTACCTTTCAGGTTGTCAATGTGTACTGTCATGAGTGCATGGTTCACAAAGCCTTGGAAAAACTCAGAGAATAGATCCACATCAAAACGACCAATCATGGCACGGGTAAATGGAATATCCATAAATAAACCTGGACGGCCAGATAAGTCCACCACAGCACGGCTTAAAGATTCATCTAACGGTGCATAAAAATGACCATAACGACGTAAACCTTTTTTGTCACCTAAAGCTTTGGCAAAAGCCTGTCCAAGCGTGATACCACAGTCTTCAACCGTGTGGTGATCATCAATTTCCAAGTCGCCATCACATTCAATATCAATATCAAATAAGCCATGTCGCTTGATTTGATCAATCATATGATCTAAAAAGGGAATACCTGTGTTGAGCGTGCCTTGACCCGTACCATCGAGGTTTACACGAACTCGAATTTTGGTTTCGTTGGTATTTCTTACCACTTCACTGATACGTTCTGTCATAGACACGTTCCTCAAAGACGTCAAATAATTGATGTAAAATGTTTCGCCGTAACGAAGTCACCGCATATTAGATTGCTCAGGAGGGTTTATCAATGCCTATTACCGTACACGCTTATACTTCACTGGAAAAAGAAGAGTTGCGCAGCCAGCTAGAGCGACTGTACGACACCAGTCCTGAATTTGGCGATGGGCATGATGCCGTAGAACAACTTGAGCAAAATCTAGCTCAGTATACCTTACTTTACACCGCAGAATTTAATACTAAAGTCATTGGTGCCATTTGGTGTAGTGGGCAGGGTGAAAATAAAACCTTAGAATACATCGTAGTACATCCTGCTAACCGTGGACGAGGGGTTGCGGAGCGGCTGGTTGAAGAAGTCTGTCGTATGGAAGAGGCCAAAGGTGTCAAAGTGTTCGAGCCGGGTTGTGGTGCGATTCACCGTTGCTTAGAGCACATTGGTAAAATTTAAGCTTTTTTAAAGCAGTCTTTGGGCTGCTTTTTTTCATGAATAGTGATGGTGATGCGCTCTAAGTACAAAGGATGACTCAAAAAATGTACGAAGGGTGCTGGGTTTGCTGTAAAAGTAAACACTCAAATGATTTTTTTGAAAACGGACTTGACGCTGCTTCGCTTAAACTGTTTAATACGCGACATCGGCGTGATAGCTCAGTAGGTAGAGCAACGGATTGAAAATCCGTGTGTCCCCAGTTCGATCCTGGGTCTCGCCACCATATTCAAAATCTTATTTAAAGATTTCAATCCCTGATCCCATCAGGGATTTTTTTTGCCTGAAATTTATCCGATCAAATAAAAAAGTGATGATTTTTATTGACTATTCATCCGAGATACGGCTTAATACACGGCATCGGCGTGATAGCTCAGTAGGTAGAGCAACGGATTGAAAATCCGTGTGTCCCCAGTTCGATCCTGGGTCTCGCCACCATATTCAAAAAAGCCTCAAACAATGTTTGGGGCTTTTTTTTGTCCCATGAAAAGTAGGATTGTATAAGGTGTTGGACAACATCATGCTTTAGTTAATGGAAAATGTGCTAATTTTGAGTCAAAAATAAGACTGAGAATGGCTTATGAAAGACCGCTTTTCGTCAGGAAGTCAGCTTTATCAACTCGCACGTCCGAGTTATCCAGCGAGTTTGATTCAAGAAATACTCAAGCATGTGGCGACTCCTCAATTTGCATGGGACTGTGGTGCAGGTTCGGGGCAACTAACTCAATTGTTGGCGCCGCATTTTGATGCCGTGGTGGCGACAGATATCAGTGTTCATCAGTTACAACATGCACCTTATTTTGAAAATGTCAGTTATCAAGTTCAGTCTGCAGAGCACACCAGTTTTTCCGCGCAGAGTTTTGATTTAATCACGGTAGCTCAAGCCATTCATTGGTTTGATTTTGATGGTTTTTATGCAGAAGTGCGGCGGACTTTACGTCCTGATGGTGTTTTGGCGGTCATTGGCTATGGTTTAATTCAGCTGCAGCAACCTGAGTTACAGGGCTGTATTGAACGACTTTATTTTAAGACTTTGAAAGGCTATTGGGATGCCGAACGTCGTTATATCGACGAGGCCTATCAAACCATTCCTTTTCCCTTTGAAGAAATAACGACGCCTGAATTGTCGATGTCGTTTCAATGGTCTGCTGCTCAATTGTTGGATTATTTAAATACATGGTCTGCACTGAAACATTATCGAGCGAAAAATTCAGATGACCCCTTATATGAGTTCAAAGCATTCTTTGCGTTGGATGATGATGCGAACCAAGTCTTTGTGCTTAAATTTCCAATTTTTTTAAGATTGGGCCGTCTACCTGTATCGGCGCATTGAGTGTCTAAGCTTAATCGGCAATCAGACGTTTACCAAAGCATACGACTTCGATTTCCTCATAGCCCAGCTGCTCATAGAAGCTTTGCACATCGATGTTTTCTTTACGTACAAGCAGTTGTAGTTTGGGGCAACCTAACGCAATCAGGCGCTTCTCGAGCTGCTGTATGAGTGCGGTTGCGACCCCATTGCGTTGAAAGTGTGGATGTACCGCCAAATAATTAATCCAGCCGCGATGGCCATCATAACCACCCATCAACGTGGCGATGAGTTGTTCATCTTTAACGGCCAATAAAAATAAACCATCTTTTTGTGCGGTTTTTCTAAAAATATCAATTTCAGGGTTGTTCCAAGGGCGAGTGAGGTCGCATACCTCCCAAAGTGCAATGACATCTTCTAAATCTGTTTCGAGATAGGGGCGAATAATGAACATGAGCTTGGCATTTTTATTTTTTGGATGCCTTTAGATTAATTGAGTTTTTTTATTTTGATAAGTGTTTTATTACACTTTTCATCAGACATAAAAAAACGCCCAAGAGGGCGCTTTTTTTTAAACTTTAAATTAAGCAGATTTCGCTTCTGCTTGAACAGGAAGCATGTGACCTGTTTCTTCAAAGTTAGAATGCCAAGACAACGCTTCACGAAGAAGGTGAGGCGTATGACCACCTTTTGCACATGAGCGATCGAAGTAGTCATTTAATGCATCACGATACAGTGGGTGTGCACAGTTGTCGATAATCGCACGAGCACGTTCACGCGGTGCTAAACCACGCAGGTCAGCCAAACCTTGTTCTGTTACCAGGATGTCAACATCATGTTCTGCGTGATCGATGTGCGATGCAAACGGTACGATTGAAGAGATGTCGCCACCTTTCGCAATTGATTTGGTTACGAAGATCGCCAAGTGTGCATTACGTGCGAAGTCACCTGAACCACCAATACCGTTCATCATTTTCGTACCGCAAACGTGAGTTGAGTTTACGTTACCGTAAATATCAAATTCAAGCGCAGTATTGATGCCGATAATACCTAAACGACGAACCAATTCAGGGTGGTTCGAAATTTCTTGCGGACGTAAAACCAATTTATCTTTGTACGCTTCAAGGTTATTAAATACTTTTTCGCCGTATTTAGCTGAAAGGGTAATTGAGGAACCTGAAGCAAACTTCATTTTACCTGCATCAATCAATTCAAACGTACAATCTTGAAGTACTTCTGAATACATCACGAGGTCTTCGAAGTTTGAATCTTTAAGGCCTGTAAGTACAGCATTGGCAATTGAGCCAATCCCTGCTTGTAATGGGCCTAAGTTTTTAGGTAGACGCTCTTCAGCCACTTCTTTTTCAAAGAATGCGATTAAGTGGTCTGCAATGCCTTGAGTTTCATCATCTGGTGCAGTTACTGTTGATGGAGAGTCGTGCAAGTCATTGTTGATGACGATACCTACGATTTTTGCAGGATCGATATTGATCGCGTGCGTACCAATACGCTCATCCACTTGAGTCAATGGAATCGGTTGACGTGTTGGACGGTAAGTTGGGATGTAAATATCGTGTAAGCCTTCAAATGCAGGGCTTAAGTTGGTGTTGATTTCAACAATCACTTTTTCTGCGAAAATTGCGAAGCTTGCAGAGTTACCTACCGACGTTGTTGGAATGATGCCGCCATCTTCAGTAATTGCAACCGCTTCAATGATCGCTACATCTGGCTTTTTCAACTGAAGGTTACGCATTTGCTCAACAGTTTCAGACAAGTGTTGGTCAATGAACATCACTTCGCCATTGTTGATTGCTTTACGTAACGTGTTGTCCACTTGGAACGGTAAACGACGTGCCAATACACCCGCTTCAGTCAATTGCTTGTCTAGGTCATTACCTAAAGAAGCACCAGTAATTAATGTGATTTTTAAAGGATTTGTGTGTGCACGTTTAACCAATGCCAAAGGTACAGCTTTCGCTTCGCCAGCACGAGTGAAGCCACTCATACCTACAATCATGCCATCTTCAATAAAAGCAGACGCTTCTTCTGCACTGATGACTTTATCGTGAAGTGAAGCTAAACGGATACGATCTAAAGACATGGTTTACTCTCGTTAATATTCTGGATCTGGCACCGATTGTACCGATCAAGAACGACATTGTGCATACCTGTTAGGCTAAGGTCTAATTTTTTGAAAAAATGTGGGTATAAGGGATTCCGATGATTTGTAAGTGGTTGAAATATATTTGGTAAAATTAAATTGTTGAATAGTTGAACAAAATCGTTTGATCAACTATTGTACAAAGTTTAAAAATGCTCAACCAAGGTTTGCTTTAATTTTTCGAGTGGGTTGTTGCTGGAAATTTCAACATCTTGATTGTGATGAAGAGGCAGCGAAATAATTGCTTCAAGTCCGCCTTGTTCACGATTATGAATGGCCAATTGACCTTGGTGAATATCAACAATGCGCTTCACAATGGCGAGACCTAAACCGCTGCCTTGAACTGTTCTGGCTTCATTGCCACGCACAAAAGGCTGCATAAGTTCTTCAATTTGATCGTCAGGAATGCCTTCACCATGGTCTGCTACGCTAATTAAAATATGTTCATTTTCCACTGTTGCGGAAAGTTCAATCGGCTCAGCACCGTAGCGTTTTGAATTATTAATCAAGTTACCAATCAGGCGTTTAAGAGACAGACTACGTGCCTGAATAATCGGTAATTCAGCGGGTTCAAAACGAATATCTAGCGGTTTGAATTGCACCACCAATTCTTGTAACAACATATTTAAATCGGTGTCTTGGATTTCCTCATCCGAGCCGTCACGCATATAGGAAATGAACTGATTTAAGATCGCGTCCATATCTTCAACGTCATAAATCAGTCCCTCTTTTAAAAAATCATCATCGGGCATCATTTCCGCACTGAGTCGAATACGGGTCAGAGGGGTGCGTAAGTCATGTGAAATCCCTGCCAACATAATCCGACGGTCACGTTCAGTCTGATCTAGGGTATAGATCATGTGATTAAACGCTTGGTTGACCTCACGAATTTCTTGGGGGCCGTGATTGGTCTCTAAATATGGTGCTGTGCCTGTTTTACTATAACTGTTGGCAGCATTTTGCAGACGACGCAGCGGGCGATTGAGCTGACGAACCAAGGTTAAAATAATGGCTGCTGCAATAAGTGGTACGCCAAGTAGCCAGCCGAAAATTAATTCAGGGCTGTAGTTGGCATAGGTTTTCAGTGGTTCGCGGACCCAGTTGCCGTTCATTTCAGGGGTTTGAATCCAAATGCGCGGGCTAGGTTTAAATTGAAAATACACCGTGGCATGTTCGACTTTTAATTCTTTGGCCAGCTTAGCTTCAATTTGGTTGGTAAAGAATTCGGCGATGACCTTATCTTTGACATTAGGATATTCTTTGGGATCGGTGACGTATTCAATGCCAACACGACTTCTTAGCCAGTCATCGACATCGACTTCAGTATTTTGATGATAAATCCGTAAATTGGGGTTGTTGAGAATTTCTATTTCAACAGCAAGATAGCGAGCATGTTGCTGGATTTCTGGAAGATATAGAGTTCGCCAAAAGAACCACAAGGACATAAATAAACTGAAAAACACAATGAAGAGTACCAGTACGGTGGTACGCATGGCAGCAGAGCGCGGCTTGATTTTATCTAAAAAGCGTTCCCAGCGTGTGCGTTTCCGTTCTGAATACGCTTCGTAATCTGTAAATTTTTGAGGGTCGATGGGTTCGAGTTTCACGCCAGCTTCCTATGGACTATTTTTTATCAATATTACTGAAAGATACACGGCAGAGTCTTACCGTTTTTTACCAGTAATAGAAGGAGCTCATTCTGTTACTTTTTAAAAAGTAACCAAAACTTTTGCCATTCGCTGAACTCGCAATAAAGTTGACGAGCCTTGAAAGTAAAATTGGCTCAAACAGCAGCGAATGGCTTTTAGGGACAATAAGTTCGGTGAACGTTTACATTATTGGAGCTTATTATTCCGCGCCATCTGGAACGAACACATAACCCACACCCCAAACCGTTTGGATATAACGTGCGCGAGCAGGGTTTTCTTCTACAAGACGACGAAGGCGCGATACTTGAACATCAATTGAACGTTCCATTGCACCCCATTCACGGCCACGTGCAAGGTTCATCAATTTGTCGCGAGTCAAAGGTTCACGCGGATGTTGTACTAAGGCTTTGAGAACAGCAAACTCACCTGTGGTTAGGGTTACGACTTGACCTTCACGCGTTAAGGTACGTGTAGATAAATCAAGTGACCATGGCCCAAAGCTGACCACTTCCATTTGTTGGCTTGGTGCACCTGGAACTTCACGCACTTGGCGGCGCAGTACAGCACGAATACGTGCTAACAACTCATTTGGATTAAATGGTTTCGGTAAATAGTCATCTGCACCCGCTTCTAGACCTGCAATACGGTCTGAGTCACTGCCACGTGCGGTGAGCATAATAATAGGCGTATCAATATTGGATTGGCGTAGACGACGGCAGATACTTAAGCCATCTTCAACAGGGAGCATGAAGTCGAGCACAATCAGTGAAAACAGTTCGCGCTGTAAGAGACGATCCATTTGGGTTGCGTCATGCGCTGTTTTTACCACAAAGCCTTTATCTTCTAAAAAGCGTTGGAGTAGCGTACGTAAACGCACATCGTCATCTACCACTAAAATGCGTTCAACGCGATCTGCGTCACTATGTACAGCATCTGTTTTTTCAGCAGGTACAACTAAACTCATTGAAGTGCTCCTTTATTCTTTATTGTCATCGTAAACAAAAGTCGGGATAGTCTTGAGTATACGACTCATTTGTATGTCTTTACTATGCTCTAAAGCAACAAATATTGCAGGTAAAATCAAGACATAGATACCAAATGTATACATCTTAGCCCATAGAAAAAAATGGCAAAGAATACCTAAAAATAAGATTTAACACTGAAAATGAGATGGATTTATGAAATTTGCCTGAAATATGTCACATTTAAGCCATTAAATTAATAAAAACAGTTGTGGATTTTATAGTCTTGGTCTTTATAATCATGGCTTTTAGTACATATCCTTGTGGGATCACATACGATGACTGACTTAGTTCAGCAGTTGGCAAAAGAAATTGCCGTACGTCCAAATCAAATCGAGGCTGCCATCAAGTTGATTGATGAAGGTGCTAGCGTTCCATTTATTGCGCGTTACCGTAAAGAAGTCACGCAAGGCTTAGATGATGCGCAGTTACGTCAGCTCGATACACGTTTGGCTTATTTACGTGACTTATTTGAACGTCGCGACAAGGTAATCGAATCATTAAAAGAACAAGACAAATTGTCTGATGATTTATTGGCGCGTGTAAATGCTGCTGAAACTAAAAATGCCTTAGAAGAAATTTACGCACCGTACCGTCCAAAACGGACCAGTAAATCATTTAAAGCCAAAGAAGCAGGCTTAGGCCCGATTGCAGAAAAAATCTTTGCAGAAGCGGTTGATCCAGCTGAAGCATTGGCAGACTTTAGCCATGAAGATTATCCAGATCTAGAAAGTCAGTTGGATGCGATTCAACATATTCTAATTGATGACTGGGCGCAGAACATTGCACTGACCACTGAACTTAAGGCAATGTTTGCAAAAACAGCCACTTTAAAAAGTTTAGTGGCAAGTGATGAGAAAAAAGAAGTTGGCAAAAAATTCCGCGATTACTTCGACTTTTCTGAAAATTTAAATAAAGTCCCGTCACACCGCTTATTGGCTATGTTACGTGGTCGTCAAGAAAATGTTTTAGGTTTAAAAGTTGATGGCGAAGATGATGCACCAGTGGCGCGTATTGAAACTGAATACAGCCTTGAAACTGCACAGCCGCAAGCACGTCAAGACTATTTAAAACAAACGGCTAAATTGTTCTGGTTAGGCAAGGTTCGTCCAAGTATCGAACATTCGTTGCTCACCGAAAAACGTCTTGCAGCCGAATCTGAAGCAATGGATGTTTTTGCTGAAAACTTACGTCATTTGTTGTTGTCTGCACCTGCGGGCGCACGTACAACCTTAGGGGTAGACCCTGGCATCCGTACAGGGGTGAAATTGGCTGTGGTGAATGCATCAGGTGATGTACTTGCACATAGTACGATTTATCCATTTGCACCCAAAGACGATAAGGTCGGTTCAATTGCAGAACTTGCCCGTTTATGCCGTGAGTTTAATGTTGACCTGATTGCCATTGGCAATGGTACAGCAAGCCGTGAAACAGAAAGCGTTGTGGCTGAAATGATGGCTGCGAATAGCGATCTTAAATTGACCCGTGTTTCTGTATCAGAAGCGGGTGCATCGGTTTATTCAGCATCTGAATTGGCTTCTGCGGAGTTACCAGAGTTAGATGTGTCGATTCGTGGTGCAGTGTCGATTGCACGTCGTTTACAAGACCCATTGGCTGAACTGGTGAAAATCGATCCAAAATCGATTGGTGTAGGTCAGTACCAACATGATGTGAACCAAACGGGTTTAGCGAAAACCCTTGAAGCAGTCGTTGAAGACTGTGTGAACTCGGTAGGTGTGGATGTTAATACTGCATCATCTGCTATCTTGGGTTATATCGCAGGTTTGAATAAGTCGATTGCGCAGCAAATTGTCGATTTTCGTAAAGAAAATGGCCGTTTTGACAACCGCCAAGATTTGAAAAAAGTGCCACGTTTAGGCGAGCGTACTTTTGAACAAGCGGCAGGTTTCTTACGTATTCAAGATGGTTCAGAGCCACTGGATGCTTCTGCTGTTCACCCAGAGTCTTATGCGCTGGTCGGTAAAATTGTTGAAGCGAAAGCGACGACGGTGAAAGATATCATTGGTAACTCTGAAATCATTCGCCAAGTGAATGCTGAAGAATTTGCAGATGAGAAATTTGGTTTACCAACTATTCAAGATGTACTGTCTGAACTGGAAAAACCAGGTCGTGATCCGCGTCCAGAGTTCCGTACAGCAAAATTCCGTGAAGACATTACGGAAGTTGCGCAACTGACTGAAGGCATGCAGCTTGAAGGCGTCGTGACCAATGTGACGAACTTCGGTGCTTTTGTGGATGTGGGTGTACACCAAGATGGTTTAGTTCATATTTCAGAGTTGGCCAATGAATTCGTTGCAGATCCGCATAAAGTGGTGAAGCCGGGGCAAATTGTGCAAGTACGTGTACTCACTGTAGATGCTGAGCGTAATCGTGTGAATTTGTCGATGCGCCCTGAAGGTGCTGAAGCGTCTAAAGCTCCACGTCAACCACGTCGTGAAAATACAGAGCGTAGTGAACGTAAACCACAAGGTAAACGTCCACAACAAGCACGTCTGCAAGGCGAGCGTGCTCAAACAAACAAAAAGCCGCAAACGGCTAAACCTCAAGAAAATAAAATTGGTGGTTTAGGTGCATTGTTACTTCAAGCAGGCATTAAAGGTTCGAAATAATCTTTAAGATTTGAATAAAAAACCTCCCGATTGGGAGGTTTTTTTATGGTTACTTTTATCCGTTGATGATGGGCACAATCCAACTGGTGATAATCAGCATAATGCCAAAGTGCCCAAGTTTTCGGCAAACTTTGACAAAGGTTGGAGCGGGTTGTTCCAGTCTCGTCGCATAATCTTTGAGGCTTATGGCTTGGGTACTGCGGCTATGCCACAGGAAAACAGCAAGATCGATACAGATTAGAATCGTCCCGACATTGGCCACGATATCCATCATCACATAATCTTGTAAATACAGGCTACTGCCTACTCGGTAGCAGAGATAAATCGCAAAAGCGATACACACATATTGCAGTACGAAAGTAAAAGCGCGCATAAATTCACAAAATAAAAAAAGACGGCTGTTTATAACACAAAAAGTAGAAGGGTCGCGTCGTCTTTATCTTTTGTCCACAAAAAAGGGTATATGCCTTAACTGATTAGGCTTTGTGCAATCAGGCTGGAAAAAATGGAGACTAAACCTATTTTTGAAAAAAAATTGCAATACATGCTTGATGATTGTGAAGCTGGCCCAGTTTCTGTTTCTAGGGAGTATATTTCACTCGTCAGTGGGTTAGGCTGTTGAGATGCGCATTGGCTCTTAAAGCCAAATTCGAGCAGAATCATTAGCAAACCGCCATGAATCAGCACTTGCCAGATTGAAATATGAAAGAGGGTGAGTTCTGTATACAGATTAAAAGCGGTGATTGCAGCAAAGATGAAGCAAAAAAGCTTGAATAAATAAAGTGCCTGCATTTCTTTTCCCCTTTTATAATTGCTTTTATGATGAGCTTTTTTTCTTAAGCGAATATTAATAACTATAAAAGAGTTGTAAAAAATTTAGCTACCCAACCTTTAATCAAAGGTTGGGTAAATTGTAAGAAAACTTACCAGTGTTCACCTGGGAACAAACGTGCATACGCTTTTTGTACCCAGTTGAGTTTTTGCTGTTCGCCCACAGACGCGGTAGAACTTGGGAATAAGTTATAACCAATCGACATGAGCTTATTGTTGATGTCTGGTGCAATTGAATGAGTGATTGATGCCAAACGCCCTAAGTTAGTTGCCACTTTCTTCGGACGCTTCACAATCGCATAAGCAACCAGATCTGCTGCTTGTTCAGGTGAAAGAGTTGGGACGTATTTATAAATTTTCGTCGGCGCAATCATCGGGGTGCGTACCAAAGGCATATACACCGAAGTAATCGCAATTTTATGTGAATGCACTTCGGCAGAAAGACAGCGACTGAATGCATCTAATGCGGCTTTAGACGCCACATAAGCCGAGAAACGAGTGGCATTTGCTAATACGCCAATCGAGCTAATGTTAATAATATGCCCATCACGACGAATCATCATTTGTGGCAGGATGTTCATGACTAAACGTACCGCACCAAAGTAGTTGAGTTGCATGGTACGTTCAAAGTCGTGGAAGCGTTCCGCTGACTCATGTACAGCACGGCGGATCGAACGACCTGCGTTATTAATTAAAATATCAATATGATCGACTGAAGCTAAAATCTGCTTAGAAACTTTATCAATCGAGTCTAAATCATTTAGGTCACATGGAAAAACAGAAGCTGAACCGCCTTTGGCTTCGATTTCTGCTTTAACTTCTTCTAATGTTTCTTTGGTGCGCGAAACTAAAAGGACGTGTGCTCCTGCGTCAGCCAGTTTGTGCGCAACGGTTAAACCAATACCACTTGAAGCGCCTGTAATTAAGACGGTTTTTCCATTTACACGTTCTTTAAAAAGTCTATCCATTCTTGAATTCACGTTATCATTCCTGATCTAAGTCAAATATTTGAGGGTTATGGCTATTTTTATATTCGATTATTAAGGCTGCATTTTCTGAGAAATGTAGCGGCTTTCCTTCACAGTATAATACCTAAACTGCTTAAAAATATCACTGCATAAGTTATTGAAATAATAAATAAAATTAGAGTAAAAGCTCTATTTTATTTCTTCTAATTACTTGTTTTTACCACGAATTCAAGCGAAGTGAAAGGGCTATAAATATAAAAGACAAGCGTATAAAAAACCTCAATCATGTGATTGAGGTTTTAAGTTTAGCAGTCTGTTTTTTAGACTTGAGCCAAGGCCTGCTCTAAATCTGCAATCAAATCATCAATATGTTCAATACCTACAGATAAACGCACCATATCAAGACTTACTCCAGCAGACTTTAATTCTGCTTCATTCAGTTGGCGATGTGTGGTGGTGGCGGGGTGGCAGGCCAGACTTTTGGCATCGCCAATATTGACCAAGCGAGTGAAGAGTTGTAGTGCATCAATAAAGCGAGTGCCTCCTTCACGGCCATCTTGTACCCCAAAGGATAAAATTGCCGAAGGTTTTCCTTTGACATATTTTTGCGCTAAGCCATGCTGAGGGTGATCTTTCAGGCCGGCATAGTTGACCCATTGTACTTTAGGGTGTTGCTGTAAATATTCAGCCACTTTCTGCGCATTTTCAGTATGACGTTCCATACGCAGGTTTAGCGTTTCTAAGCCTTGTAGAATCAAGAACACGCTTAAAGGGCTAATCGCAGCGCCAGTATTACGTAGTGGTACCACGCGGGCACGCGCGATATAAGCTGCTTCACCTAAAGCTTCAACATAGTTCACGCCGTGATAGCTTGCGTCTGGCGTATTGAGCACTTTAAAGCGCTCAGGATGCTTGCCCCAAGGAAATTTACCGCTGTCGACAATCGCACCGCCAATCGAGTTCCCATGCCCACCAATATATTTGGTCAAGGAATGCACCACAATATCTGCCCCATATTCAAAGGGTTTCAGCAGTGCAGGAGTTGCAACGGTATTATCGACCACCACAGGCACGCCATACTCATGTGCGATTTTGGCGATCGCATCTAGGTCAATGATGTTGCCCAGTGGATTGCCAATCGATTCAACAAAAACCAACTTGGTTTTTTCATCAATTAAATCACGCAGGGCTTCAGGGTCTTGATAATCAAAGAAACGTACCTCAATGCCTTGCTTCGGTAGAGTGTGGGCAAACAGGTTATAAGTGCCACCGTACAAGGTCGACACGGAAGCAATATTGTCGCCTGCTTCGGTAATGGTTTGAATGGCATAGGTGATGGCCGCCATGCCAGAAGCCAAGGCCAACGCGCTAATACCGCCTTCGAGTGCAGCCAAACGTTGTTCTAGCACGGCAGTGGTCGGGTTCATAATTCGGGTATAAATATTGCCTTGAACTTTTAGGTCAAATAGATCCGCACCATGTTGTGTATTATCAAAGGCATAAGACGTGGTTTGATAAATCGGTACGGCCACTGCTTTGGTGGTGGCTTCGGGGCTATAACCAGCATGGATAGCCAAAGTTTCATCTTTATAGGTCATGGGACTTCATCTGCGTGAGTTAAATATTGCACAGTCTACCATCAATGAATATGAGTGAAAGTGTGAAAATAATGAATATTTATCTAAAAAATTCATAAAGATGAGCTGAGCGTAGCTTCGTGTATGCGGAAAAGTAAGATAAAGAGAGTGTTTAAAAAATAACCGCACTGAAAGTTGTAACATTGCATTGAAGATCGGTTTCATGCCTTATTTTTTCAACGTATTCATCGTATAATGCCCGCAAATATTTTTTCGCTTCTTGCGATTTTTTGGTTTTTCTATTGAGGAGTCCTACGTGGCCCAATATATTTATACGATGAACCGAGTGTCTAAGATGGTTCCGCCTAAGCGCGAAATCTTAAAAGACATCTCTTTGTCATTTTTCCCGGGTGCAAAAATTGGTGTACTTGGTTTAAACGGTGCAGGTAAATCGACCTTGCTTCGTATTATGGCAGGCGTAGACAAAGATTTCTCTGGTGAAGCTCGTGCGCAACCGGGTATCAAAATTGGTTACCTAGAACAAGAACCGCCACTTGATCCAAATAAAGATGTCCGTGGAAACGTAGAAGATGGTTTACGTGAACCATTGGATGCTTTGGCACGTTTGGACGAAGTATTTGCTGAATATGCAGCAGAAGATGCAGACTTTGATGCATTGGCAAAAGAGCAAGAAAAACTTGAAGCAATTATCCATTCATGGGATGCGCATAACCTTAGCAACCAAATGGATCAAGCTGCTGCTGCCTTGAACCTACCTGCTTGGGATGCGGATGTCACACTACTTTCCGGTGGTGAGCGTCGTCGTGTTGCATTGTGTCGTTTGCTTTTATCTAAGCCAGACATGTTACTTCTAGACGAACCGACGAACCACTTAGATGCAGAATCTGTGTCTTGGTTAGAGCGTTTCTTGAAAGACTTTGCCGGCACCATCGTGGCGATTACGCACGACCGTTATTTCTTGGATAACGTAGCGGAATGGATTCTTGAGCTTGACCGCGGTATGGGTATTCCATATCAAGGCAACTATTCTTCTTGGTTAGAGCAAAAGAATGCGCGTCTAGAGCAAGAGAACAAGCAAGAAGAATCTTTTGCTAAAGCATTGAAGAAAGAACTTGAATGGGTTCGTTCAAATGCGAAAGGTCAGCAAAAGAAAAACAAAGCGCGTATGGAGCGTTTTGAAGAGCTTAACTCACGCGAATTCCAACAGCGTAACGAAACTTCTGAAATCTATATTCCACCTGGCCCACGTCTAGGCAATAAAGTCGTAGAAGTGGAAGGCATCAGCAAATCATTTGATGGTCGCGTACTGTACGAAAACCTAAGCTTTACCGTACCGCCTACAGCAATTGTGGGTATCGTGGGTCCAAACGGTGCGGGTAAAACCACACTGTTCCGTATGATGACTGGTGAACAACAGCCAGATACAGGTACGGTGACTTTGGGTGAGTCGGTTAAAGTAGCGTATGTGGGTCAGATTCGTGACACCTTAGATAACAACAAAACCGTTTGGGAAGAAGTTTCTGGCGGTTTGGATATCTTAAGAATTGGCGATTATGAAATTGCATCACGTGCTTATATCGGTCGCTTTAACTTCAAAGGTCAAGACCAACAGAAGCGTGTAGGTGAGTTGTCAGGTGGTGAGCGTAACCGTTTACAACTGGCGAAAATCCTGCAAATGGGCGCAAACGTGATCTTACTGGATGAGCCATCGAACGACTTGGATATCGAAACCTTACGTGCACTTGAGGATGCAATTCTTGTATTCCCAGGTACGGTAATGGTAGTGTCGCACGACCGTTGGTTCCTTGACCGTATTGCAACGCACATCTTGTCGTTTGAGAACGAGCAGCCTGAATTCTACGAAGGTAACTATGCTGAGTATGAAGCTTATCGTTTAGCGCGTTTAGGTGATGCCGCGGTTCAAAAACGGACCAAATACAAGAAAATTGGCGGTTAATACTTCCGTTAATTCAATTAAAAAACCAGCCTTCGGGCTGGTTTTTTTATGCTTAGCAATTGCCGCTTAAGGCGTTTTAGGGGCATTCACTTGTAAGCTGATAATGGTGTAATACTGATTTTTAGGTTTTGCTTTGGCATCGACTTTTTCGCTCACTTCAATCAGGTATTGCCCAGCTTGTGCAAACGTGAGTGTGGCATTGCCTTGTACATCGACAGGTGTGCTTTTCGCTTGCTGCTCAAGCTCACCTTGAGCGCGAACCATGAGTTCTGCGTGTGCAAGAGCTTTGCCTGCTTGAGTAATTTGCAGTTGTACAGGCTGTTGCACCGTGATTTGGTTTGGATGGGTTTTGAATTTGACTTGAATTGGGGCTGGCGTTATAGCAACAGGTGAGGTGCTGTCTTTGCTCACATAGCTTTGAATGCTCCATTCGCGAACCGTAGAGACCTTACTTGGCACTTTGCCTTTAAAGTCACTTGGTATGACATAGTCACGCTCGCTTAGGGCAGGGACTTTGTCTGCTGCGACATCGGCAAAGATTTTCCATTGACGATTATGTTTTACATATTCAATTGGATATGAAGTCTTGGCAAAAATGGTATAGGTGCCTTTTTCCGGTAGCTTAAGATCAAATGCAGTTGCAGATTCTAAGTGCTTCTGTGCTTGAATCGTAGTCTGTATTTGGTTTGGTTGGAAAACGCTGAACGAAATATCTTTTAGGGCATATTCAGGATGAAAGGCTTGTTCCGCATAGGCGCTCAATACAGGGATTTGGGTATTTTCAGTGTGATACGCCAGTGGAGCGACATAGGGTTCATGTGCTTGAGCCACTGAACAGAATAAAAGTGTGCAGAGTAGAGCATTTTTCATAAAGACTAGGCCTAAAAATATTTCGTAAGATGAGGTTTTTGATTATATCGAGAAAAACTAACAGGTGATAATAATTATTATTTGAGTAGATAAAAAGGGAGTGCATAGACTCCCTTTTTGGATGCGGGTTCTAAGTTAAGGCTTAGATTTCCCACTCATGGTCACATTCACGGCATTTCCATTTTTTCTGAGACTGCATGAAGCCTTGCATTGAAATCTTAAAATCAGGAAGGTCGCGGTAAAATAAGAAGCCAGCAATCACACATATGATGAAAACCACGACCGTTGCAATTTGTAGTGTTGAGCCAGCGCCATCCCCGAACAGCCACATTGCGATGCTAATGAGCACCAAAAGTAATAATACAAAAATGGCTGGAACCAAAAAAACCAGACTTTTAGGCACGACAGGGCGTGTTGCTGGAGCTCCTGCTTGAGCAACTGGCATAATTTTTGGGCTTTGACATTGAGGACAACGATATTGCATTACAACTCCAAAATTCGAATCTATGCTGTATTCTAATCGGATTGGGGCGGAAAGCCAAAAAAGCGTGGTAATGAAGTGCTGAAAAATTTGAGGCAATAAAAAACCCAAGTCATAATGCTTGGGTTTTTTACCAGATGTTGCCATCTTAAATATGGCGTCCCTACGGGGATTCGAACCCCGGTTACCGCCGTGAAAGGGCGATGTCCTAGGCCTCTAGACGATAGGGACTTAATAAAACTTTACTTCTGAAATTGGCGTCCCTACGGGGATTCGAACCCCGGTTACCGCCGTGAAAGGGCGATGTCCTAGGCCTCTAGACGATAGGGACTTATTGAGGCATCACGTTGAGTGGTTAACACCGTCTCTCTGTGTGAGCGCTATATTAGGGATATAACGCCCATGCGTCAACTAAAAAATCAATTAAGCTTCATCAACTGCGTCATTTTTCGGCAATTTTAGGCTTTCATTGAGTTTTTCCCAAACTTTTGCTTCTTTTTTGCTAGGACCACCCACAATTTCAAGGGCATGACGTAAGCGCGCGAAGGTTAAGTCAGGGCCAATGGTGACCATGGTTTGCATCACTGGGGTCGAAGCGGTTGAACCTGCAATGGCAATAAAGAACGCTGGCATAAAGTCACGGAGCTTAATTTCCATTTGGCTGGCTAAGTCCATCAAGGTTTGGCTTACGGTGTCATTGTTCCATGTGAACATACTTTCCAAACGCCAAATCGCAAATTGCAGACTTTGACGAACTTGTTCTTCGCTCAGTTTCTTGCTTTCAAACTGTTCTTTGGTCAAGCTTGGGAACTGGTTAAAGTAATGTGCAGACCAGTTCACCGCTTCTGAAAGTAAGTTGATACGAGGTTGAATTGCTGCGGCGATGTCTTCGAGCATCTTACGATCTGCTTTCCATGCCAATAAGGTATCTAACAGTTCAGCAGGGCTTAAGCCTTTGATCCATTGACCATTGAGCCAATTCAGTTTTTCCACATCAAAAATTGGACCACCGAGGGATACACGTTGAATATCAAAGTGTTCAATCATCTCTGCTAATGTGAATTTTTCGCGTTCATCTGGCATCGACCAGCCCATACGGCCTAAGTAATTCAACAAGGCTTCAGGCAAGACACCAATATTTTTGTAGTAGTTAATAGAGGTTGGGTTCTTACGTTTCGACAGTTTTGATTTGTCTGGGTTACGTAGTAATGGCATATGACCCAGTACAGGCATTTCCCAACCAAAGTATTGGTACAACAACTGATGTTTAGGTGCAGAAGGCAACCATTCTTCGCCACGGAAAACGTGGGTAATTTGCATCAAATGGTCATCAACCACATTGGCAAGGTGATAGGTTGGTAAACCATCTGTTTTAAGCAAGACTTGCATGTCCACTTGCACCCAAGGAATTTCCACTTCCCCGCGCAGTAAGTCATTGACTGTACAAATGCCTTCTTCGGGCACTTTCATACGAATCACGTGTGGCTCACCTGCAGCAAGGCGACTTTGAACTTCTTCAGCAGATAATTTTAAACCACGACCATCGTACTTTGGTGTTTCACCACGGGCCTGTTGTTCTGCACGCATTTGATCCAACTCTTCGCTCGTAGCAAAGCAGTAGAACGCATGACCTTTTTCAACCAAATCCAGTGCATATTGTTTATAAATATGCATGCGTTCAGACTGGCGATACGGTGCATATGGCCCGCCAATGTCCGGACCTTCAGACCAATTCAATCCTAACCAACGCAATGAATCTAAAATCATTTTTTCCGATTCAGGAGTCGAACGAAGTTGGTCGGTATCTTCGATACGCAGAATAAATTCACCACCATGTTGCTTGGCATAGCATAAGTTAAATAACGCAATATACGCTGTGCCCACATGCGGGAAGCCAGTTGGAGAGGGTGCAATACGAGTACGAACAGTCATAGCCAATTATGATTCAGAATGTAAATTGAGGTCTATTATAACGAAAAAGCCCGACCACTTAATGCTTAATTCAACATTCAGTGATCAGGCTTTAGTACGCAAATGTCATAACTTGAGAGTGGTTACGACACTGTGGCTTATTTTTAGTTTAGAGGAACAATGATTGCACAAAACGGCTAAAGCGCTGGTTTTGTGTAGCAAAGAAATTTTGTGTCGGTGCAACTTTGATTGAGGTCATGATTTTTAAATCAGTATCCGTCATCGTAGTTCGGTCACTGCCTCTTTGTTGACTGATCGCTTTTTCAATCAACGATGTTTTCTCAGTGGGCATCGTCGCTTTGTCATTGCTTTGAATGGCTGCACTATGTCCCAGTTGGCTAAAACAAGCCAAGCCGATACTCAACGTAACGGTATGTAAAAATGTTGCTTTCATGTCCTTTTCCCCCCTCTCAACATGGTATTGGAACAGATTTTTATTAAAGTCATTGGTAATCTAGTTTCAATTTAACCGATTTCACAAATAAAAAAGTAGAACTGTGTCACACAATTTACAAAATTATAAACAAATTTGGGCTAAATTGACATTTAAACATCAAATATAAATCATTTGGCTTTTTGTACCAAATAACTGTGGAGATAGCATGGAGATTTTGAGCTTGATCTGTGGAGGGTGGATATGGGTTATCCTTAAAAGTGCACAAAATAGTCCTTTTAGAGATATCTTTTTATCAGTATAGCCGTAAAACCTCGCCTTCAGGGTATAGGTATCTATGATCCTAGCCAAAATAATGGACAGCACGTCCCTCTAAAGATAACGTAACTTTAATCTTTGGAGATTCAAGAAATGGCTAAACGTTTTAGTCCTGAATTTAAACAGCAAGCGATTGATTATGCACTTTCAAACCCCCACGAACCTATAGCTGCAATCGCCCAGAAATTAGGTGTTGGTTATTCAACATTGGATAAATGGATTCGTGAAGCCAATCCAGTGGGTTCAAGCAAACGCCAACTTTCATCAGAACAACAGCGGATTTTAGAATTAGAGAAAGAAGTCAAACAGCTCAGGGACGCCAATGACATCTTAAAAAAAGCGCATGTGTACTTTCTGACAGATCATGCAAAGAAAAGTACACGGTAATTCAAGATCTGGATGTGAATGAAGTCACTGTATCTTCTGCCTGTAAATGCCTGGGTGTCAGCACTTCAGGCTATTATGCCTGGCGAAAATGCCAGGCCAATCTAGCGCAGAAATATAATGATTTAAAAGCCGTATATTGGCAGCATCATGCACGATTGGGTGCACCTTCATTGGTACATGACATGCATGATTTAGGTTACAGCATGAGCGAACGAACCGTTGGAAGAATGCTTAAAAAGCTTGGTTTACGTAGCAGGATTGCACGTAAATACAAGCATACGACTGATTCAAACCATCGTTTGCCTACAGCGCCTAACTTGTTGGATCGTCAATTTGGCGTTGGTCAATTGAAAGCTACTTCAAGCTTCTAAAACAAGCGGGTCATGATGTTGAATCGTGGCTCCAAACGACCCCTCAAGCAATTTTAAGAAAACTACTTGTTGCGAGTATGGCCTGCGTACTGACATGGCGAATACAACGCTGTAATGATGAACAAACTACTCGAGTAAGAGCCGTACTAACACGACTATCTGGGCGACAGCAAAAGCGAGGGAAAAGAGAAAGTGCACCATCAATACTTGCTGGACTTTCAATCTTATTAAACACCTTGAAGCTACTGGAAAGTTATTCGGTGGATGAGTTAAAGGAAATGGCTAAAATTGCGTTGGGGTATCCACACGAAGATGTGTAGATACCTATACCTTCAGGGCGGGGATGTAAGGCTGCAATCCGCTAGTCCCCTTGTGGGGATTAGCTAGGATTGCTAATGCGGAGTTTGCTGTTGCTGAATATATTGTTTGATAATCCCAATAGGTGTACCATCACATGATGCAGCGAAATAGCTAGGCGACCACAAAGCATTACCCCATAACTTGCTTCTAATTTCAGGGTGCTTGGTTCGTAAAATACGACTGGAAGCACCTTTTAAACTATTTACCAAGCTAGAAATAGCGACCTTTGGCGGATAATGCACAAGTAGATGGACATGATCATCTTCACCATCAAATTCTGCCAACTCGGCTTCAAAGGTAAGCGTGCGCTGAACCCCATAGCTATTTTTTAACTTGGGTTGGATTTCCAGCGGTGTGGCAGTAATTCTTCTATTTGGGTCACTTTATGGGTCGGTAACCTTTTCAGCACATCACTGAGATAGGCATACGGATCCAGCCCATTCAGTTTTGCTGACTGGATCAGGGTCATGCTATTGGCCGCTCGTTGACCACTACGCAGCGAACCTGCAAATAGCCAGTTCTTACGTCCCAAGGCCCAGGGACGCATCTGATTTTCCAACCAATTATTATCAATGGGCAAATTGCCATTATCTAGATAGCGACTTAAGGCTGGCCAGCATTTTAGGCTGTAGTTGATCGCTCGGGCAGTTGGGGAACTCGATGGCACCGTCAGCTGATGTTGGTTGAGCCACTCATATAGTTGTTGCATCACCGGTTGACTATACTGTTGCCGGTATTCGCGGCGGTGTTCTGCTGTACCATCCGTCTTTTTCCTGAGTTCTGCTTCTATCGCATACAGTCTCTGAATCATCAGTAATGCCTGTTCAGCGATCTGACTTTTCCCGGTCACATGCAGTTCATGGAATTTACGACGTGCATGCGCCATGCAGCCCACCTCAATGACATCGCCTGATTTAAAGCGTGCTTTATAACCACTGTAATCATCACAGACCAGATGCCCCTGCCAGCCTTTCAGGAACTCTTCAGCATGCTGACCTGAACGGCTATCTTGAAAGTCATAGATCACCGCCTGAACTGGATTGTACTGTGTGGTGGCATAGGCCCAGAAATAACCTTTCTTCGGTTTTTTCTCATCATCCCCCATCTGCATGATGATGACTGGTGTTTCATCTGCATGCAGCACCTGTTGTTGCAGCACAAGCTATTTTAAGGCATTGGTCAGAGGTTCAAGTTCTACCCCACAGCGTCCAATCCAGTCAGATAATGTGGATCTGGAAAGATCAACACCTGCGCGTAGAAAGATTTGACGTTGACGATATAGCGGTAAATGATCAGCGTATTTGGAAACCAGCACATGGCTGAGCAATTCAGGTGTAGCGATTCCTTTATCAATAACATACGCAGCCATCGCTTGTTGAGTCAGGATGTCACACTGATCACAGACCCATTTACCACGGATATGTTGTTCCTTATAGAACTGTGCCGGCCTGAAATTTAGTTTTTCACTGATATCTTCGCCGATACGACGCAATGTGCAGCCACAGCTGCATTGCGTTGAGGCAGGTTCGTGCTCAATACGGAGGGTTGGTAGGTGATCTGGCAGTGGTCGACGTTTAGGTTTGTTGACTGTGGCTTTCTGTGTCGCTGCATCGGTTTTATCTGCATTCAGCCGCTCCAGTTCCAGATCAACTGCTGCGATATCTTCTTCGACCGCTTCATCCCACAGATGGATTTGTTTTGCGGTTAGATGTTCGTTTTTACTGCCGAATTTGTGCTGTTTAAATAGTGCGAGTTCATGCTCGTATTTTTGATTGAGAATAGAAAGATGTTGAACTTTAGAATCTAATTGCTGATTGGTGACTTCAAGATGTTGAACTCTGGCATCTAATTGCTGATTTGATTGTTCCAGTTGTTGTTTAGATTGTGCCAGAGACTGATGCTGCATCGCCAACTGTCTGGTAAATTCCAGCAGTTGTTCATGGGTCAGTTGGCTTAAGTCAGGCAGCGTATTCATGACCGCAGTATGCCTGATGTCATGATGCAGAGGAAATAGAACGTTTGGAGAATAGCAGAATGGACGAGCCTGGTTTAGAGCATAGTCACCACCTGCTGTCGTCCAATGCGCTGCCAGGGCAAACCCTGGATCAATGCCTGTAACTGTTCCGGACTGAGGGCTACGGTTTCACCCTGATGAAGCTGAACCCAGTGGAATTTTCCCTGTTCCAGCCGCCGGGCACACAGCCAGATACCCAATCCATCATGTACCAGCAGTTTCATGCGATGGCCACGTTTATTACAGAACAGGTAAGCGCAATGCGGTTTGATGTAGCCAAAGGCTCTCAGCACCTGAGTCATGACAGTATCCATACCTGCACGCATATCCATCGGCTGGGTAGCAAGCCAGATTTCATCAATACGGATCATTGAGTCAAACCCTGGATCAGCACCAGTAATTCAGTTACTGACTCCACCGGCCAGTCGATCTCGATCATCTGACCCCTTACGGAACCTGGTTCCTCATGTAGTGGAATCCTAATATGAGCGACAACTTTCTTCTCTGGTACAGGTGGCGGAGGTGCTTCTTGTCTGACTGGAGTCGGGTGAAGAATGACGGGAAGGAAGTCGGTCTGTGGAATAGATGGGGGTGTTAATGATGGAACCATTGATCTGGACTGACGAATCCATTTATGCAACAGATTCGCATTGACCTGATGTTGCATTGCCACCTTGGCCACTGATGTGTCTGGCTGCTGACATTGCTGAATAAGTTGATGTTTAAATTCAGCCGTGAAGGTTCGACGGTAAGCGTCCGCTGAACCCCATGCCTATTTTTTAATTTGAGTTGGATTTCCAGCGATGTGGTAGTAATTCTTCTATTTGGGTCGCTTTATGCGTCGGCAGCCTTTTCAGCACATCACTGAGATAGGCATACGGATCCAACCCATTCAGCTTTGCTGACT
>NZ_KB849230.1:0-199123 GCF_000368045.1 Acinetobacter johnsonii CIP 64.6 | reverse complement strand
AGATGTTCGTTTTTACTGCCGAATTTGTGCTGTTTAAATAGTGCGAGTTCATGCTCGTATTTTTGATTGAGAATAGAAAGATGTTGAACTTGAGCATCTAATTGCTGATTGGATACTTCAAGATGCTGAACTTTGGTATCTAATTGTTGGTTTGATTTTTCTAATTCTTGATTTGATTGTGCCAGAGACTGATGCTGCATCGCCAACTGCCGGGTAAATTCCAGCAGTTGTTCATGGGTCAGTTGGCTTAAATCAGGCAGCATTTTCATGACCGCAGTATGCCTGAGGTCATGACGCAGAGGAAATAGAACGTTTGGAGAATAGCAGAATGGACCAGCCTAGTTTAGAGCATCGTCACCACCTGCTGTCGTCCAATGCGCTGCCAAGGTAAACCCTGGATCAGTGCCTGTAACTGTTCCGGACTGATCGCCATGCTTTCACCCTGGTGAACCTGCGCCCAGTGGAATTTTCCCTGTTCCAGCCGCCGGGCACACAGCCAGATGCCCAGTCCATCATGTACCAGCACTTTCATGCGATGGCCACGTTTATTACAGAACAGGTAAGCACAATGCGGTTTAATGTAGCCAAAGGCTCTCACCACCTGAGCCATGATAGTATCCATCCCTGCTCGCATATCCAGAGGTTGGGTAGAAAGCCAGATTTCATCAATGCGGATCATGTTGCAAGTGCCTTGAGTAATTCTGCTAAAGCAGATATTTCTGATACTTGCCATTTCAAGCCAATTTCTGCTTTTGAGTGGGGTAAAGTAATTTGAACCGTTAACATGTCAGTAGGAGTAGGATCTAATGGTGCAGAGCAAGATAAGGCAATAAATGCAGGTTTATTCGGTAGTGGTGAGCGATCATTCCCTGGCTTAGCATCAATTAAGCGAATCCATTTGGATACAAGATTTGTATTCAATCCATGTTGCAAAGCGACCGAAGCAATTGAAACGTCCGGTGCTTTACAAGCCTGAACGATCTGCTGTTTAAATTCAGCACTGTATGTTCTTCGTTTTTTCGCAAGAGATGCGATGGATGTCTGGTGATTTGTAGTCATAAATTTTAGTCCCCACTTGTTTTTAAGTGGGGACTAAATTAAGGCTTATAGGATGAATTCATAAGGTGTGTTCAGCGGACGCTTACGTTCGACGGGCTTTTTTAGGGTTGGTGTGCTGTCTATAACTGTCTTTAAATCCATAAATAGGTGTCCACTTAAATTTTAGTGGACACTATCGCGGTATTAATGAGTTAGAAAAAGTGGGTTCAGCGGACGCTTACCTTCAAAGTCTAAACAAACACGCTCAAACACTTCACGCATTGTTTCAAGCATTGCTTTGGTAAAAACATCTCTACAATATTTAGCGACAAAGACTAAATGAACGTGCATATTAAAAACACAATGACGACCTGTTCTAATCTCTTGACTATTGCTCATAGACCAAATATATTTTAGTAATGAAAACACTTAAATTACGAATAAAAGACAAACATTGCAAGATGCTAGACCAACTAGCAGTAGAGGTGAACTTTGTTTGGAATTATGTCAATGATTTGTGTTTCAAGCACCTACAACGTAAACAACAATTCTTTTCAGCATACGATATTGCTCAATACACGAAAGGCACATCAAAAGAATGTAACTTACATAGCCAAACCATACAGGCAATTGCAGAAGAATTAGTTACACGAAGAAAGCAGTTTAAAAAAGCCAAGCTAAAATGGCGTGTCAGTAACAACAAATCTGCAAGACGCTCATTAGGCTGGATACCTTTTAAGAAAGTAGCCATTAAATACGCCGATGGCTATGTGCAATATGGCAAGCACCAATTCAAACTATGGGACAGCTACGGACTAAGCAAATACAACGTCAAAACAGGCTCATTTGTAGAAGACAGTCGTGGACGTTGGTATGTTTGCCTTGTGGTTGATGATATTCAACAAGTTAAAGCTATAGCTAAAGGCTCAATTGGCATAGACTTGGGTTTGAAAGATTTAGCCACTTGTTCAGATGGTGTGAAACTCGAAGCTCCTAAAATCTATCGCCAATATGAGGAAAAACTTGGCATTGCTCAAAGAGCAAAAAATAAGAAACGTGTCAAAGCGATTCACGCCAAGATTAAAAATATACGCCAAAATATGTTGCATCAATTCAGCCATAAACTGGTGAATGCACATGCAGCAATCTTTGTTGGCAATGTGAATGCTAAAGCATTAGCACAAACTAGATTAGCGAAGTCAGTGTTAGATGCCAGTTGGACAACACTAAGAACCATGCTCAAGTATAAATGCGAGAACGCAGGAGTATGGTATGGAGAAGTCAACGAAGCCTATACGACCCAAACATGTTCGTGCTGTGGCTCACGCTCTAGCAGTCCGAAAGGTAGAGCAGGTCTTGGAATAAGAGAATGGCAGTGTATGGAGTGCGGTACGCTCCATGATCGGGATATAAATTCCGCACTGAATATTCTTGCGCTCGGACATGAGCGTCTCGGAGGAGGAATCCCCGTTCTTTAGGTCTGGGAGGATGTCAACAAGAATATAACCAAGCCTTTGGACAGTATTGGAAAAGCAAAGCTGGGCAGGAGGTCAACTTTAAACAGTCTCATGGTGGATCGGGCAAGCAAGCACGTGCCGTTGCAACGGATCTCCAAGCAGATGTGGTGGCCTTGGCCAATGATATTGATGAAATTGTGAATACTGGACAAATTGATAAAAACTGGCAAAAAGAATTTCTAAATAATTCTGCACCTTATACTTCAACCATTGTTTTTTTAGTGCGTAAAGGTAATCCAAACAAATTAAAGACTGGAATGATTTAACCAAGCTGGGGGTGAGATCATTACCTCAAATCCAAAAACAAGCGGTGCGCCGCGTTGGATCTATTTATCTGCTTGGGGGTATGCGTTAAAACAACCTGGAGGTAATGATGCTAAAGCCAAAGAATTGGTGAAAAACTGTATCAAAATGTCAAAGTTCTTGATTCAGGCGCGCGAGGTTCATTGACCACGTTTGCTGAACGGGGCATAGGTGATGTGTTGTTGTCTTGGGAAAATGAAGCTTTACTGGCAACTCAAGGCCTAGGTAAAGACAAATACGATATTGTTTATCCGTCTATTTCGATTTTAGCGGAGCCGTCAGTTGCGATTGTAGACAAAACCGTGGACAAAAATGGCAATCGAAATTTGGCCAAGGGCTATTTAAACTATCTGTATTCGCCAAAAGGGCAGGAGTTGGCGGCGAAGCATTTCTTCCGTCCACGAAATAAACAAGTGGCGAACAAATACCTTGCGCAATTTCCAAAGCAAAAAACCTTTAATATTAATGATGTCTTTGGAGGGTGGACCAAAGCGCAGAAAACTCACTTTGTAAATGGTGCGATCTTTGATCAAATTTATACTGAAAAATAAACGTGCTATGGTTTGACGCGATCACGTTCGAACATAAAAGTGGATATACACATATCCACTTTTATTATATTTTAAGCATAAAAATGTATATAATAAGAATAAGTAAAGTGTTTGCTATTATTTTAAATAAAAACAATTCATTAAGTCTTAGTGATGTAAAAATAATGTGTATTTAAAAAACAAAAGCGAATTGCGATTTATGATTTTGTTTCATATATTTAGCATAATTCTTGATATTTAATTTAATACGCTATGAAAACGCATTTGAAATCTCTCTGGGCTGCTGCCGTAGTGGCAACAGGTCTGACATTCAGTATGACATCAGCTCAAGCAGCTGACCGTACTATGCTCAATGTCTCCTATGATGCAACACGTGAATTTTACGATGAGTTCAATAAATCCTTTGGTGCTTATTGGCAAAGTCGTACTGGACAAACGGTCGATTTTAAACAGTCACACGGGGGTTCAGGTAAACAAGCCCGTTCGGTCGTGGATGGTCTAAAAGGGGATGTGGTGACCTTGGCCTTAGCCAATGACATTGAAGAAATTGTTAAATCAGGTCAAATCCAGCCGGGTTGGCAAAAAGAGTTCCCAAATAACTCTGCGCCTTATACATCGACCATTGTGTTCATGGTACGTAAAGGCAACCCGAAAAAAATTAAGGATTGGTCTGATTTAACCAAACCAGGTGTACAAATTATTACGCCTAATCCTAAAACAGGCGGTCTACCACGTTGGGTGTATCTGTCTGCTTGGGGTTATGCACTGAAACAACCCGGTGGCAATGAGGTCAAAGCCAAAGAGTTCGTGGGTAAAATGTACCATAACGTGAAAGTCATGGACTCTGCGGCACGGGCGTCTATGACCACCTTTGCAGAACGTCGCATTGGTGATGTGTTATTGACTTGGGAAAATGAAGCCTTAGTGACACAAAAAACTTTAGGTAAAAATCAGTTCGATATTGTTTATCCATCGATCTCGATTTTAACCGAGCCTTCGGTGGCAATCGTTGATAAGACCGTGGCGAAAAATGGCAACAAGTGGTTAGCACAGGGTTATATCAACTATTTATATTCACCACTGGGTCAGGAAATGGCGGCGAAACACTTCTATCGTCCGCGTAATGCTGCAATTCTAGAAAAATATAAAGCGCAATTTCCACCGTTAAAAACCTTCACCATTGATGAAGTGTTTGGTGGTTGGGCCAATGCTCAAAAGACCCACTTTGTGAATGGGGCGACTTTCGACCAAATCTATAATAGCCGTAAATAATCCAGTTAATTATTTCAGCTGCTGCTTACAAAGCCTCCCTTGGGAGGCTTTTTTGATAATGAATGCCGTTTAAAAACGGTTTTGTCTATGAAAAGTAATATTTCCCTACAAAAAGTCGTTTGGAGCTTTGTTAAAACAAGGTAATAATGTGCAGTTACATTTTTCCTTCCGATCATATTGAGTCTTTATGTCGCATATTTCTGTATTACTTCACGAAACTGTTGATGCTTTGGTAGCAGATCGCAATACAGGGATTTTCATTGACGGGACGTTTGGTCGTGGCGGACATACGCGTTTGCTGTTGTCTAAGCTGGATGAAAATGCACGTGTCTATGGTTTTGATAAAGACCCGCAAGCACTCGAAACAGCCGCGATTTTAGAACAAGAAGATCCACGTTTTAAAATTATCCATGCCAGCTTTGCTGACCTTAAGCATGAGTTAGAGGTACGCGGCATTGGCTTGGTCGATGGGGTTATGGCCGATTTGGGCGTGTCTTCACCGCAGCTTGATCAGGCAGAACGTGGCTTTAGTTTTATGAAAGATGGACCACTGGATATGCGTATGGACAATTCAAAAGGTCCAACCGCAGCGCAGTGGTTGGTCAATATTGAGGAAGAGGCGTTAGCCAATATTATTTTCCAATACGGTGAAGAGCGTTATAGCCGTCGTATTGCCAAAGCCATTAAAGCGGCCGGGTTGATTGAAACCACAGCGCAGTTGGCTGAAATTGTGAAAGTAGCGCACCCGAAATGGGAAAAAAATAAACATGCCGCAACACGAACTTTCCAAGCAATTCGTATTGCCATTAATAAAGAATTAGAAGATATTGAAGTTTTCCTACCGCAAGCGGTAGACGTATTAAAACCGAATGGTCGCTTGGCTGTGATTAGCTTCCATTCCTTAGAAGATCGATTAATTAAACAATTTATTCAAAAAGAGTCGACACTTGAGGAAGACATGGGTTGGGGTATGCCACAACAACGATCAGATACGCGTCGTTTAAAGAAAGTATCACGTGTGAAAGCAAGTGATGCCGAGGTTAAAGCCAATCCACGTTCACGTAGTGCATGGCTTAGAGTTGCAGAGCGCTTAGCACTTAAAGGCGAATAATGAAAACTGAAGTCGTTGAAAAAATTCCAACAAAGTTAAAGTTTAAGAAGCTGATTGCCTATGTCATTTTATTGGTGCTGGTGTTTATCAGTGCCATGATGGTGGTGTTCCAAGTGTTTGAATACCGTCATGACTATCGCGAAATGAGCTCTTTTATGCGCGAGCGTGATGACTTAAATGCAGAGTGGGGCCGTTTGCTGATTGAACAGCAAACTTTTGGCGCAACTGCACAAATTGGAACGCGCGCAGTGACGCAACTGCGGATGTATTCACCACCTGCGGCGCAAACCGTAGTGATTTCTTTACCCACGACTTCAGAAGACAAAAAATAAGGCCGCTGTAACATGGTAGAAAAGCGTAAACCCACTCGTAAAAAACAGCAAGCGGTGACTGAAAAATCGGCTCTACAGGTTGAAATGTGGCGCTTTTATCTCATGTGGGCAGTGGTTTTAGCTTGCTTTATTGCTTTGGTTGGACGTGCTTTTTACGTACAGGTCATCAATACTGAGTTTTTGCAAAACAAAGCCAATGCCAATATTTTAAGAACTGAAAAAATTAAAGCCATGCGCGGTGTGATTTATGACCGTCATGGTGTGCCTTTGGCGATCAGTACGCCGATCATGAAAGTGGTGATTGATCCACGTGATTATTTTGATAATAAAAAACTGTTTGATGAAATTACCGCTGAATTAGCCAAAGATCCACACAATCGTAAATTGAAGCGTCAATTACCAGACAAAAACTTAAATCTGGATGAGTTGGCTGATGCCGTCGGCATGGATCGTGCGGAACTGAAGCGGAAACTGAATGAACGTCCGCGTTCGCGTTACTTGGTCTTAAAAAAAGAAGTGCCACCTCAGCAAGCTGAACTGATTGCGAAACGTGAGTTCCAAGGGGTGTATACCGAAAAGAACTACAAACGTTACTATCCGCAGCCACAACCGAATGCGCAAATTATTGGTTTGACCAACAGTGAAGGTTCGGGCATTGAAGGTTTAGAAATGCAGCTGAATCAACGCTTGTCGGGTATTGATGGTGAGCAGCAAATTGTTCGAGATAAAAAGGGCAATCGTTTTAAAGATGCCGAGGTGGTTAAAGAAGTTGAGCCGGGCGAAAATATTACGCTCAGTATTGACTCGCGCCTTCAATACATTATGTACCGTGAACTGACCGCTGCGGGTGTAGCCAATAATGCTCGTTCTGCCACAGCAATTGCGGTCGATGTGAAAACGGGTGAAATTTTAGCGATGGCGTCGTGGCCGTCGTATAACCCGAACGATAAAAACAGTTTGTCCAATAAAGACGCCATGCGTAACCGTGGTGCGGTTGACTCTTTCGAACCGGGTTCAACCATGAAGCCTTTGACCATTTCAATGGCCTTGGAAAGCGGCAAATACATGCCGAATACTGTGGTTAATACCACTCCGGGTTCGATGCGAGTCGGCAACCACACCATTCGAGATACACATAACTATGGTCCACTGACTTTGGGTGGAATTATTCAAAAATCGTCTAACGTGGGTGTGGCTAAAATTGCCTTATCTCTCCCTTATGCAACTTTACCGACTTTTTATAAACGTCTTGGTTTTGGTCAGCGTTCTGCGGTTAAATTTCCAGGTGAAAGTGGTGGTTTAATTCTTCCGCCAAGTAAATGGAATGTATCGGAAGTGGCGACCATGGCATATGGCTATGGCTTAAATGCGACTGTGCTGCAACTGGTGGATGCTTATGCCATGTTGGCTAACAAAGGTGTGAAAATGCCTTTGAGTTTGTATAAGTTAGATGCGCCGCCCCGTGGTGAACAAATGATTGATCCAAAAATTGCGGATCAGGTTTTGTTGATGATGGAAACGGCAACTTTACCGGGTGGTACCGCGACTCGTGCAACCATTCCGGGTTACCGTGTGGGGGGTAAAACAGGAACCGCACATAAGTTACGTGCTGACCGTAAAGGCTACTCAACCAATGAATATCGTGCACTTTTTGCCGGTGTTGCACCCGTTAGTGACCCGCGTTTAGCGATGGTGGTTGTGGTCGAAAACCCGCAAGGGACTTACTATGGTGGTACGGTGTCTGCGCCTGTATTTGCCCGTGTTATGCAAGAATCCTTACGTTTAATGAACGTGCCTTTAGATAAACCTTTAGATGCTCCTGTAATCAAGAAATAGGTGATGAATGTCCATTACATTTCAACAACTCTACACCGCTAACCAAAACGCTGGATGGATGGCACAGCCATTTCAAGGTTTTGTTCTTGATAGCCGTAAAGTACAGGCAGGGCAAATTTTTATTGCGCTGACATCACTTTCACAACCTGAGAAAACAGAGCAGTTTGCGCAAATAGCCTTGGACAAAGGGGCTTTAGCGGTGGTGAGTGAAACTCAGCTTGCACTTGAAAACAGTATTGTGGTGCCGAATGTGCGTCACTTGATGGGAGACTGGCAAAAGCAATTTTTGTTGGCCACTAGCCAAGTACAGCCTGCTCGTATTTTAGCGGTGACAGGAACCAATGGTAAAACTACGATTTCTCGTTTGGTTGCTGAGCTGTTGATGTTGCAAGGTCAGTCTTGTGCTGTGATGGGCACGACAGGTAATGGCATTTTACCCAATTTAGAAGCATCGTCGCATACCACTTTAGATGCGCTGCATTTACAAAATGCACTACATAGCTATGCCAAGCAAGGGGCTGAATTTGCATCGATTGAAGCCTCTTCACATGGTTTGGAACAAGGCCGTTTAGCGGGTAGTGAAATTGAAATTGCTGCATATAGCAACTTAAGTCGTGACCATTTGGACTACCATGGCACGCTTGAGTCCTATGCCGAAGCTAAATCTCGCTTGTTTCAATTTCCATCATTGAAAGTTGCAGTCATCAATCTGGATGATGAGCATGCTGGAGTCATGATTCAAGCGGCACAAAATAATCCAGCTCAACCGAAAATTTTAACCTATTCAACCACGCAGCCTGCAGACTATCAGGTGAAGAATATTCAATATAGCCTGACGGGTGCGAACTTTAGCCTGTGTACGGCACAGGCCGAATATCAGGTACAGAACCCATTATTGGGTCATTTTAATATTGAAAATTTGGTCGCAAGTTTAATTATGGTTGAACAAGCGGGTTTTGATTTAGCCGATGTGGTTACTACGACAGCACAGCTGAAGGGTGCACCAGGCCGTATGCAAGTGATTCGTGATGATGCGCGTTTATTTGTGGTTGATTATGCGCATACACCTGATGCTTTGGTGCAAGTCTTAAGCACGTTGAAGCGCCATGTAGAGCAGCAACTCTGGGCGGTATTTGGCTGTGGTGGAGACCGCGACCGTGGAAAACGCCCACTCATGACCCAAGCAGCATTAAACGGAGCAGATGTGGTGTTGTTGACTTCAGATAACCCACGTACCGAAAATCCTGAGCAAATTTTTGCCGATATGAAAGCGGGGATTGATTTCTCAAACCGTGTGGTTCATGAAATCCATGATCGTCGTGAAGCGATTAAATTTGCCGTTCAACAGGCCCAAGCGGGTGATATTGTCGTGATTGCCGGTAAAGGTCATGAAAACTATCAAGAAATAGAGGGTGTTCGGCATTGGTTTGACGATGTCGTCGAAGTGCAATCCGCGATTGATGCACAGCACCACACTACTGATTCTGCTTATCCTGCACACTAAGGAAGTCGTATGCATACCTCAACAACCAGCACAGTGCCTTTAGTGTCATGGACCGTCGCACAGTTACTCGAAGCAACCCAAGGTTATTGGCTAAATGATCAAGCGCCAAATACTGAAATTAAGCGTATTTTGACGGATTCGCGTGATGCAGAAGCAGGAGATGCTTTCTTAGCTCTCAAAGGCGAACGTTTTGATGCGCATGCTTTTATTACGCAAGTTGCTGAACAAGGTTGCCAAGTCGCCATTGTGAGTCAGCCTATAGATGCAGAGATTTGTCAGTTGGTGGTGCCTGATACACGTTTGGCATTGGGACAACTGGGGGCTTATCGCCGTGCACAAAACCCACAGCTAAAAGTGATTGCGCTGACGGGGAGTAGTGGTAAAACCACCACCAAAGAAATGTTAGGCAGTATTTTGTCACGTATAGCACCAACGTTGGTGACCCGTGGCAATCTGAATAACGACTTGGGTGTGCCAGTCATGTTATTGGAATTACGTCCTGAGCATCAATATGCAGTGATGGAGTTGGGTGCAAGCCATCAAGGTGAAATTGACTATACTTCGAATTTGGTCCAACCCTTGGTGGCGGGCATTATCAATATTGGCACAGCGCACTTGGGTGAGTTTGGTGGACGTGATGGCATTTGCCGTGCCAAGTCTGAGATTTATACGCATATTGCTCCAAATGGCACATCCATTGTTCCAGCAGCCGATGATTTTGCCGATAGCATTCGCCAAGCAGTGCAAACTGAACAGGTGCTCGGCTTTGGTGCGGGTGGTGAAATCTTTGCCACTGAGATTGAGTTACAGGCACAATCTGCAACGTTTAAGTTGAATACCCCGCAAGGCGTGCGTCAGGTGAACTTACCGTTTGCTGGGGAGCATAATGTTCAAAATTCAACCGCTGCAGCAGCTTTTGCTTTAGCGATTGGCATCAGCTTGGATGATATTGTGCTTGGCCTTGAGCAAGCGGTCGGTGCAAAAGGGCGTTTGAATTTTATTCAACAAGGCCATCATTTGTTGATTGATGATACCTATAATGCCAACCCAACTTCTATGCGTGCCGCTGCTGAAGTGCTTGCACAGCAAGAGGGGGTTCGGGTGATGGTGATGGGTGATATCGGTGAGCTAGGTAGCTCTGCTGCACAGCAGCACTATATGCTGGGGCGTGATTTGGTCTCAGTGAAAGGGCTGAACTTCGTAGTGGCTGTCGGTGAATTTGCACCTGCTGCACAAGAAGGCGCACGCAGCACCCAATATGGCAAAAAAATGCAGGCTTTTTTGAATCAAGAGCAGGCTTTGCCGTTCTTACTCAGTTTAATTGAAACACATCAACCCCAGTCTATGAGTTTCCTGTTTAAAGGTTCTCGTTATACCCATATGGAAACGTTGATGGCTGATTTGATGGAGAAACTCTAAATGTTGTTATGGTTATTTGAACAACTGGCGGGCTACCATAGTTCGTTTCAGGTGGTTCGTTATTTAACATTGCGTTCTTTGCTCAGTGTTTTAACCGCACTGACCATTGGTCTAGTGCTCGGTCCTGTGATGATTCGCAAGTTGCAAGCACTCAAATATGGTCAAGCCGTGAGTTCATATGCTCCTGAAAATCATGCCAAAAAAATGGGTACACCAACCATGGGGGGGGTGCTGATCTTACTCTCAATTGGTATCTCCACACTGTTGTGGGCAGACTTATCCAACCCTTATGTATGGATTGTCTTGGCAGTGATGGTGATTTTTGGTGCAGTGGGTTGGGCCGATGACTGGATCAAGATTCGCTATAAAGACAATGCCGGCTTACCTGCCCGTAAAAAGTTCTTCTGGACGTCGCTTGCGTCACTGGGCGCAGGTATTGCGCTGTATGTAATTGCGCAACAACAGAGCAATCCTGTACATACCGCAAATATGCTGGATCTGCTGATTCCATTTTTTAAAGATTTAAGTATTCCTTTGTCGGTGATCCCGTTGGGTATTGGTTTTATCATTTTCACCTATTTGGTGATTAATGGTGCATCAAATGCCGTGAACCTGACCGATGGTTTGGACGGTTTAGCGATTATGCCTGTAGTGCTGGTTGCAGCGGGTTTAGGTGTATTTGCATATTTGGCCGGTGATGTCCGTTTTGCCAATTATTTACATATTCCTTATGTGCGCTTTGCTTCTGAGTTGGTGGTGATTTGTGCAGCCATGATTGGCGCAGGTCTAGCCTTCCTTTGGTTTAATGCACACCCTGCACAGGTTTTTATGGGCGATGTGGGTGCATTATCATTGGGTGCAATGCTCGGTACAATTGCGGTCATGGTTCGTCAGGAAATTGTCTTTGCCATTATGGCTGGTGTGTTTTTGGTCGAAGCGATTTCAGTCTTCTTGCAAATTGGTTCTCTCAGAATGCGCAATAAACGGGTATTTCTGATGGCACCTTTACACCACCATTATGAGAAAAAAGGCTGGCGTGAAACCCAAGTGGTGATTCGTTTTTGGATTATCACAATTATGCTGGTAGTTTTAGGGCTAATGACTTTAAAATTGCGCTAAGCAAAAGTATGAAAAGAGTCGGTATTTGCCGGCTTTTTTTATGCGTGAGGTAATGTCTTGGAGAAAATAATGAATCTGCTCATGTGTCCTGTGTGTCGTGAGGCTTTAACTTTAAACGAAAGAACATGGCGCTGTGCGAATTCACATAGTTATGATGTGGCGAAACAAGGCTACGTCAATCTGCATGTCGTTCAACATAAGCACAGCAAAAATCCGGGGGATACGCCTGAGTCGGTACAAGCTCGCCGTGCCTTCTTAAGTGCAGGTCATTACGCGCCTTTACAGCAAGCAGTGGTCAATAAGGTACGTGAGTTACGTATTGAAAATTTACTCGATATCGGCTGTGGTGAAGGCTATTACACCGATGCGATGCAGGCTGAAGTGCTGCAATGTGTCGGTGTAGATATTGCAAAAAATGCAGTGCAAGTGGCTGCGAAAATCAATAAAAATATCACGTGGGTGGTGGGTACAGGAGCAACTTTACCCGTGTTGGATCAATCGATTGATCTATGTAGTAGTTTGTTTAGCCCGATTCCAAAACAAGAGATTTTAAGGGTGCTCAAGCCGCAAGGATATTTATTGGTGGTGACGCCTGCGCCTCAGCATTTATATGCAATGCGTGAGGCTTTGTTCGAAGAGGTGAAGCCACATGAGCCGAGCAAATTTGTAGAGCAGTTGAGTGATGCGTTTGATTTGGTGAGTGATGATGTTGTTGATGCTGAACTTAAGCTTAATCAGCAGGACTTAAAAAACCTGATTGCCATGACCCCTTATGCCTATAAAGCAAAACAAGAGCGCCGTGAAGCTTTAGAGGCTCAAACAGCTTTTGAACTACAGGCACAGTATCAAATTTTACTGTTTCAGAAAAAAGCATAAGTATAAAAAAGCCCGCAGATGCGGGCCTTTCTTATTGGACTTGATCAATCAAATGATCGAGTGCATCTGATTTAGGTTTCGGTTGTTCTTTCGGTGCTTGCATGGTAGGTGGGGTACTATTCTTTGGAACTAGCGTTTCCTCCTCACCCGGCAAATCATCAAAGTCACGCTCAGGTGCACGTGGAACCACCACTGGTGCAGGTCGATACAACGGCTGCGCCAAAGGTGGGGTTGGGCCTAAGTTGCTCTGAGGTGTTTCTTTCTGATGGCGTTGAATTGGTGCTTTGGCTTTAGCGTCGAGTTGAACCCAAGCCGAAGGCGTGCCTTGTAAGGCTTTGGCCATGAAGTCTGTCCAAATCGGGAGCGCAGCCACACCGCCGTATTCGCGGCGTCCTAAAGTTGTCGGTTGGTCGAAACCGACCCACGCTACGGTCACTAATTTGCCATTAAAGCCAGCAAACCAAGCATCTTTTGCATCATTGGTGGTTCCTGTTTTTCCGCCCAAGTCATCTCGTCCAATACGTAGCGCAGCACGGCCTGTACCATGTTGAATCACGTCTTTTAAAATATTCGCCATATCATAAGCAGAACTGGATTTTAAAATACGTTGCGCTTGGCGATAGTCACTGTTGATCTCAACAGGATTTGCCGATTTTTCAGCAGAGTTCAGCTCTTGGTTGGTGACTTCAATTACTTCATCATCAGGTGTGATGGTGTCAGCAGGCTGAGGATTTGATTCTTGTTGAGAGATACAACTGATACATGCATATTCAGGGTTGTTCTGATAAATGACCTTGCCATAGGCATCTTCAATCCGATTGATGAAGTGTGGTTGAATACGATAACCGCCATTGGCAAAGGCTGAGTAACCTGTGGCCATTTGAATCGGTAAAACCTGAGGTGTTCCGAGTGCAATGGTGTAGTTGCGCGGAATTTGTTCATCGGTTAAGCCGAAGTCCATGAACAATTGGCGTGTACGTTCAATGCCTACGGTTTGTAGGAGTCGAACTGACACAGTATTCCGCGATAAATACAGTGCACGACGCAGGGGAATCATACCTAAATAGCGACCATCGGCATTGCGTGGTGACCATTTCCCAATGGTGATCGGGCTGTCATTGACCATGCTATACGGTGTCATACCGCGCTCTAAAGCGAGTGCATAGACAAAGGGTTTAATAATCGAACCTGGTTGGCGCCAGCCTTGTGTGGTTCGGTTAAATTTAGATTGATAAAAATTATAACCACCAACCAATGCTTCTACAGCGCCATTGTTTGGGTTAAGTGCAATCAGCTGGCCCTGAACCTTAGGCAGTTGCACCAAAGCCCATGAGGTCTTGTTGTCATTGGGGCGCAGACGTATAATGTCTTTCACTTTAACAATTTGAGATGCTCTTGATGGTGCACCGCCTACCGCATTCGCATTGCGATAAGGGCGTGTCCAAGACATGCCAGACCATGGTACGGTTACCGTTGAGCCATCTTGCATTAAGGCATCAAAACTATTTTGATTGACACGGGTAACTTCGGCAGGGAAGGTGTTGGCAAATGCACTAAAGCTACTTAAGGGTTTGTCATGAGCTTCCGCACCACGCCAACCATGACGACGGTCATAGGCTTCTAAACCATCTTGTACCGCTTGTTCGGCATAGGCTTGGCGTTCACTGTTGATGGTGGTGTAAACCTTATAACCAGAGTCAATCGCGTGCTCGCCGAACTTTTCAATCAGTTCGCTGCGGACCATTTCACCGATGTAGGGAAATCGGTTACTTACCCCGCGGTCAGGCATATCGAGGTTAATTGGTTCAGCAATCCCTTTTTCATATTGGCTTTGGTTAATATAGCCTAGCTGCAGCATGCGACCCAAAATCCAGTTACGACGTTCTAAAGCACGTTCGGGGTTGACCACTGGATTGTATTTAGACGGCGCTTTAGGCAGACCTGCAATCATCGCCATTTGTGCAATGCTGAGTTCGTCTAAGCTTTTGTTGTAGTAGATTTTAGCTGCCGCTGCGATACCGTAGGCATTTTTACCCAAGAAAATCTTGTTGACATAGAGGGTTAAGATTTCCTCTTTCGTCAAATTTTGTTCAATTTTTCGGGCTAGAAAAACCTCAGTCAATTTACGTTTTAATGTACGCTCGGGACTGAGATAATAGTTTTTTGCCACTTGCATGGTGATGGTCGAGCCACCCGTTTGGACATTTGAGCCAGTAATACTTTCACTGACTGCACGTCCTAAACCTTTAAAACTGATACCACTATGCTCAAAAAAAGAAGAATCTTCCGCCGCTAAGAAAGCATGAATAAAACTTCGTGGGATCTGATCGTAATCTACGGGTACAGATAGCTTGCCACCGTATTCCGAAATGAGTTGGTTATCCGCACTATAAACTTGTAAAGGTTTTAGTAATGGCGCCTTTTTTAGAGTTGTCATTTGCGGCAAAGATGGGGCAATATAGAGATACATGCCATAAAAACCCATTGGAATTGAGACCAACATTATAATAATGATCAAAAAAAATGGATGAACACGGCCCGAACAAGATAGCTTTTTCATAACAAGTAAGTTTTAATAAGAGCTAATGGCAAACTAATTAGCGGTCAGTATATCCTGTACACATACGGAATGTTAGATGAGTTATTGTATCCGTATAAAATTATAGACGCGGACTAATTAGTGGGTTACTTTTTTTGGGGATAAAAAAATAATAGGAATGATACTGTGCTCAGGTTATATCGTAAGCCAAGTAAGGGGTTAATAGGAGTAGATATTAGTTCGACTTCTGTTAAGGTATTGGAACTTTCTGTTAAAAACAATCGGTATTGGGTGGAGAGCTATGCACTTGTCCCTTTACCAGAAGGAAGTGTGGTCGAAAAAAATATATTGAATCCAGAAGCAGTTGGTGATGCCCTTGAGCGTGCGGTAAATTTGGCCAATGTTCAATCGACAGACGTAGCACTGGCAGTTCCGACTTCCATGGTGATTACTAAAATCATTGAAATGGATGCCGATATGAACGATGACGAACGTGAAATTCAGATTCGTGATGATGCTGAGCAATATATTCCATTCCCATTAGATGAAGCGAGTTTAGACTTTGAAGTCCTTCCAGACCGTTTAGCCAATCCTAATCGTGTCAATGTACTCCTCGTTGCAACCCGCATTGAAAATGTAGAGGCACGCGCCGAAGCATTGGAGTTGGACGGTTTAACGCCTAAGATTGCCGATGTTGAAAGTTTCGCCATTGAAAATGCATTCAAAGTTTTTTCAGATACGCTTCCAATGGGCGTAAATACTGTTGGGATTCTGGACATCGGTCACACCATGACCACCTTGTCCGTCATGCAAAATAATAAAGTCATTTATACCCGTGAACAGGTGTTCGGGGGTAAACAACTGACGCAAGAAATTCAAAATCGTTATGGTTTGTCTTTTGAAGAAGCTGGACGTGCCAAAAAAAGCCGTACCCTGCCTGACGACTATGATATTGAAGTCCTTGAACCTTTTCTTGAAGCTGTGGTGCAACAAGCAGCACGCTCTTTGCAGTTCTTCTTTTCGTCCTCTCAATTTAATGAGATCGACCATATTTTATTGGCAGGGGGGAATGCCAATATTCCAGGACTGGCGAAGTTATTACAACAAAAATTAGGTTACCGGGTCACCATTGCCAACCCATTTTTACAGATGGGCTTTTCTCCACAAATCGACATTAAAAAAATTGAAAATGATGCTTCATCACTCATGGTGGCATGTGGATTGGCATTGAGGAGTTTTGATTAATGGCAAAAATAAACCTACTCCCTTGGCGTGATGCGTTAAGAGAGAAACGAAAAAAAGAATTTATTGCCTATTGTGTTGGGGCTGCATTAGTTGGGGTTTTAGCTGTTGCTTTGGCTTGGTTCTTTTACAGTCAAAAACTTGAAGATCAAGAACAAGCCAATCAGTTGGTGGTGAGTACCAATCAAAACTTAGATGTCCAATTAAAGTCGTTGGAAGGTCTGCAAGAGCAGCGCAATGCGATTGTTGAACGGATGAAGCTGATCCAAGGTTTGCAAGGTCAACGTCCTGTGGCTGTGCGTTTGGTCGATGAAATGGTACGTGTCACACCAAGTAATATGTACATTACTAAGTTTGTGCGTACGGGTGATAAATTTACCATTGAAGGGAAAGCGGAAAGCCCGAATACGGTTGCGGAATTCTTAAGAAATCTCGAAGCATCGGCGTGGTATCGCAATGCCTTTATGAATTCCTTTTTGGTTGCTGAAGAGAAAAAAGATAAAGCACCAAGTTCCATCGTGCCACGTGTTGAAGAAACCTATGGCACCTTTGTGGTTACGGCAGATTTAGATGAGATTGCACAGCCAGTAGCGCCTAATGCGACGACACCTGAAGCCGCAAGTACAGTTAATAATTCAACAGCGGGGGCAGCACAATGAGTCGCGATGAATTTGAAGAATTAACATCAGAAAACCATGCTGTAACTAAGAAGAAAATGACGGTTGATAAGTTTTTTCAACAGTTCAATACTTTGGATCCCAATAATTACGGCAGTTGGCCCTTTTCAGTCAAATTGACTTGTTGGATCTTTATCATTTTAGTGATTGGAGCTTTGGGTTATTTTGTCGTGATTAAGCCGAAACTTGATGCGATTTCAAATGCACATGCACAAGAACAAAATTTACTGAATGAGTTTCGTGAAAAAGATTCAAAATTACGTAACTTGCAGCAATATCAAGCGCAATTGCAAGAAATGGAAGCTAATTTCAATCAGCAGTTAGAACAGTTGCCGAAAGAAACTGAAATTCCGGGTTTGGTTGAAGATATCAACGTGAGCGGCGTAAATTCTGGATTAAAGTTTAAAAATATTCGTTTAGAGCCAGAAATTCGCCAAGAGTTCTTTATCGAACAGCCGATTTCTATTGAAGCGACGGGTGATTATCATTCTTTTGGTTCATTTGTCAGTGGAATTGCAGCTTTGCCGCGTATTGTGACCTTGCATGACTTCGATATCTCAGCATCAAGTAATAATGAGAAAAAGACGGATATTCCGCAAATTTCATACAGTGTAAAGGCTAAAACTTACCGCTATGTCGGGGCGACAGCTGCTGCAAGTGTGGAAAATACAGCTAAAGCAGATGCAGGAGGTGCTCAGTAATGAAATATCAAAATCTCATGCTTAGTCTCTGCGTTGGACTATTCCTTATCGGTTGTGATTCACGTATTGATGCGGTCAATATGCAAATGGCTGAAATTCGTAATCAGCCACCATTGCCGATTGAACCTGCGCCAGATTTCCCACCTGTACCGACTTTTAATTATGCCGCGCATCAATTAAAAAGTCCGTTTATGCCAAGCTCATTAGCGGCTGAACTGAAAATTATGGCTGGAAAGCGTGTTTATCCAAACTTATCTCGCCAATTACAACCCTTGGAAAGTTATGCGATTGAATCGCTTAACATGAAAGGCAGCATGCGTGGACAAAATGGACAAATTTTGGCGTTGATTCAAACCCCTGATGGTGAAATTGAACGCGTGCAGCGTGGTAGTTATTTGGGGATGAATCATGGTCGTGTGATTAATATCACCGCTACACAAATTGATTTGATTGAAATTATTCCGGATGGGCGTGAGGGCTATGTCGAGCGCCCGAGAAGCCTAGTATTAATTGGGCCGGCGCCTTAAAAAAGGAAAAGGAATAAAAATGAAAAATAGTGCTAAAGATTTTATATTTGGGGATGGCAATACGATGAACCATATGTTCCGTCAGTTTTCAATGGGTGCAATTGCAATGGCGGTGATGCAGGCTGCAAGTGCGCAAGTCAGTATTACGAATATTGTGCCGATGCAAATTCCGGGACAGGGAACAGAAATTCGTGTCATGTTCAACGGTTTGCCACCACAGCCGCAAGCCTATCAGTTGGAACAGCCATCACGTTTGGTTTTGGATTTTGATAAAGCACAGCAGAGCTTAAAACAAGGCAGCATTGCGGTGGCAACGGCTGAAGCAAGTACAGTAGATGTAACTTCAGATGCGCAGCGTTCACGTTTAACTGTAAATTTGGCTGATGCCGGTGCATTTACTACACGTGTTGAAGGTAATACCTTTATTCTGAAAATTAACTCAGTGAACCCAGCGCTAGCAACACCTGTTGCTGCAGCGCGTTCAGAGCAAGGTATTTCAAATATTGGATTCCAACGTGGTTCAGACGGTGAAGGCCAAGTTGTCATTGATTTAAAAGGTAGCAATACCCCTGTCGATGTGAAACAACAAGGCAGTAAAATTGTGGTGCGCGTTTTGGGGAATAAAATTCCTGCCCACTTATCGCGCCGTCTCAATGTGAATGATTTCGCAACGCCTGTATCGACCATCGATGCACAAAACGATGGCAGTAACGGCCTGATCACGATCCAATCGAATGGCAGTTTTGAATATATGGCTTATCAGGCTGAAGATAAGCTCACCATTAGTTTAAAGCGTCCTGAAGATAAAAATCCAATGAAGCCTAAAGCACCAAGTGCTTATACAGGCAAAAAGATTTCTTTAGATTTTCAAGATATTGAAGTGCGACGTGTATTACAGCTCTTGGCTGATTTTACAGGCATTAACATGGTGGCTTCTGACACTGTACAAGGTAATATTACCTTGCGCCTGAAGGATGTTCCGTGGGATCAGGCGCTTGATATCATTATGAAAACCAAGAACTTGGATAAACGACGTAATGGTAATGTAATTTGGATTGCTCCTGTAGCTGAACTGATCAAATCTGAGGATGATGAAGCTAAAGCCATTGCACAAAGTATTAAACTTGCACCGATTCAAACCGATTATATTCAGTTGAGCTATGCGAAAGCTGCTGATATTTTAAAATTGCTAGAAGATTCTCGAAATAGCAAAGGGGCGGCATCCAACGGTACGGCTGGCACAGATTCACTAGCTTTAGAAAGCTTATTGAGTTCACGCGGTAGTGTGGTTGCCGATTTACGAACCAATACTTTAATCGTAAACGACACATCGCAGAACATTGATAAGATTCGTCGCATGATTGACTTGTTGGATGTCGCAGTGAAACAGGTGATGGTCGAAGCACGTATTGTCACAGCATCAACAGACTTTTCTCGTGAATTGGGGATTAAGTGGAGTGCGAAGAAGCTGGGCAATAGCCCAGTGTGGGGTGGAGATTTCCAGCCAAGTTTTGATTTGGGTGTGGATTTAGCAACAAACACTGCTGGTACGTTTAACTTTGGTTTGTTGAAAATTTCAGACTATATGTTAAACCTTGAGTTAAGCGCACTTCAAGCGGATGGTCATGGTGAAGTGTTATCAGCGCCTAAAGTACTTACTGGCGATAAACAGAAAGCCTATATCTTGCGTGGTACAGAGATTCCTTATCAAACATGGAGTGCGACGGAAGGTTTAAAAACTGAGTTTCGCGCGGCTAACTTAAAGTTAGAAGTGACGCCAAGTATTACTCCAGATGGTAAAGTTCAAATGGCGCTCATGGTTGAAAAAGACTCGATTGGTGATATCACCAATGATGGTATTGCGATTGACACCAGTGAATTACAAACCAATGTCTTGGTAGATGATGGTGAGACGGTTGTACTGGGTGGCATTTTTGATGATGTGAAGCGTAATGACTATGAAAAAGTGCCATTTCTAGCTGATTTACCAGTGGTGGGGAATTTATTTAAGAACAATGTCAAAACTACCATGCAAACTGAGTTATTGATTTTTGTGACACCACGAATTGTTAATGACAGTGTTTCAAGAAATCATTAATATATTTTCAATTTGAACAAATCTAAAAGGTGACTCCTTGCCAAGCAAAGAGTTTGAAACCCTACCAAATATTTATTTGGTAGGGCCTATGGGGGCTGGAAAAACAACGGTAGGACGACATTTAGCTGAACTGTTAGGTCGTGAGTTTCTTGATAGCGATCATGAAATTGAGCGTAAAACAGGGGCAACGATTCCATGGATCTTTGAAAAAGAGGGAGAGCTTGGGTTTCGTAGTCGTGAAACGGTTGTGATTGATGAGTTAACCTCTCGACCCAACTTGGTTTTGGCCACAGGTGGTGGGGCGGTGACTCAGGCTCCAAATCGTGCATTTCTCAAACAACGAGGTATCGTTGTTTACCTTTATACTCCTGTAGAGATTCAACTGCAGAGAACCTATCGTGATAAAAATCGCCCACTGCTTCAAGTGGAGAATCCAGAGCAAAAGTTACGTGACTTACTCAGCGTTCGAGATCCTTTATATCGTGAAGTTGCTCATTATATTATCGAGACCAATCAAGGGGCTGCACGTGATCTTGCGCAGCGTATCTTAAACTTGATTCTTGTAAAGTAGTTTTGATTCAGTTTTGAAGTGATTTGATCCATGCAAACCTTATATGTTGAACTTGGCGAACGCCGTTACCCGATCTTTATTGGTAGTGATTTAGATCCGAAAGCTTTACTTGAGCCGTATATTCATGGGCGTCAAGTGATGATTGTGAGTAATGAAACGATCGCACCTTTGTATTTAGCCCGTTACGTGGCAGCAATTGAAGCGTTGGGAAAAACAGTTGCAACCTGTATTTTGCCTGATGGTGAAAAATATAAGAATATTGAGCACCTCAACCTGATTTTTGATGCATTACTAGAATCAGGTTTCAACCGTGATTGCACAGTTTTAGCTTTAGGTGGTGGCGTGATTGGGGATATGGCGGGCTTTGCTTCGGCATGCTTCCAGCGTGGAGTCTATTTTATTCAGGTGCCAACGACACTTCTTTCCCAGGTTGATTCGAGTGTCGGTGGTAAAACAGGGATTAATCATCCGCTGGGTAAAAACATGATCGGGGCATTTCAACAGCCGCAAGTGGTCTTGGCGGATATGTCTCAACTTAAAACGCTGCCACCACGTGAGTTATCAGCAGGTTTGGCAGAAGTGATTAAGTATGCACTTTTGGGTGATGCTGACTTTCTCGCTTGGTTGGAACAACATATGGATGATTTGGTGCAGGGTGATGAAGCTGCACTGGCTGAAGCTGTGTATCGTTCTTGTGCCCATAAAGCGCGTATTGTTGCCAATGATGAAAAAGAACAAGGTGAGCGTGCCTTATTGAATCTTGGGCATACCTTTGGACATGCGATTGAATCTTATCTAGGCTATGGTGAATGGCTCCATGGTGAAGCTGTGGCAACAGGTATGGTGATGGCAGCAGATTTATCGCAGCGTATGGGATGGATCAGTGCAGAAGATTTGGCGCGTACAAAAAATATCATTCAACGTGCGAATTTACCGATAGTATGTCCGCAGATTCCCCTCGATGACTTTTTGGCGTATATGGCGCATGATAAGAAAGTCTTGAACGGGCAGCTTCGTTTGGTTTTGATGCAAGCGGTAGGCCAGGCCATCATTACCAAAACATTTGATGTAGAATTGATGAAACAGGCGATTTTAGCCAACCAAGAGCAGGCATAACTTTATTATGGCAACAACCCTTCGAACCCAGTGGCAGACAAAGCAAAATTATATTTGGCTTGCATTCGGAGGGGTATGCTTGTTTGGCGCCTTAATCTTTTGGGCTATTACAGATCAAGAGACTGTGGTTGAAGTTGAAAAAAAAGCTGAATCCGAAGTTGAGTTACAAATTCAGCCAGAAAAAGTCGCAACCACCGCCCATTTAGGCTCATTCCTCGATGAAGTAAAACCTTTGGATATGACGACACGTGTGGTGGCTATTGCACAACATGAAGCTGAATTTCGTGGGACCAAATTTATTCAGGAAAATAAAAAGAACAGTACAGTTGAACTGTTTAGAGTCTCAGAAGAAGCGATTATTAAGCGCTTTTTGCAAAGGCAATCTGATCGTCAAGCGTTTAGTTACCTAAGGCTGACGGGTGAAAACCAAATTGAGCAATATGTGCTGATCTATGGTGTATATAAAAATGCCAATGAGGCGCAAAAGGTATTGGCGGACTTAAAACTGACGTTGCCGAAGTCGGTGCAACCCAAAGTTGAAAAAATTGAAAGTTATGCTGAATATGTCAATGACCTAGGTTCTGATGAACTTGGACTTAGCAATAAGCTGTATGCTGTGCAGTTGAAACCAGCCGCTGTGCCCGCGATTGATGAAGCCACGCTTGCTGCGCGTCAACAAGCGGCACGTGCAGCAGTTGCACAAAATAAACAATCGACAACATCGACGACGGTTACTCGTCGTGATGTGGATGGAAATGTGGTTGATGTGCAAAAGTCACAAACAACCGTAGAGAATGCGCCACAAAATAAAACAAATGAACCTGAAGTGACCGACCCATTTAATTAAAATTGGTTCATTATGGCGCATCAAAAAATGTAAATTCCATATGTGCACAGATATAGTGCAATAAATGGATTGTCCTCGAACTAAATTTTTACGTAAAAAACACAAACCTAATAAAACTAAAGCGCTTAACACACAAAATAAATAATTGGCATAAAACTTGCTTTAATGGTGCATGAATTGAGTTGATGTCACTGTTTTGGCGCAAAAAAGATTCGATTTATGAGCGAAATAGTAGCGGCCAAGTGCCTTAAATAAGTGCGTGACTGCTGCATACATTTTTTCAATTAAGACATGCATAAAGACGAAAATCAGTCTATCTTGGGTGTGAAGAAAAAATGCTGTACTTCAATCAGAATCTGAATATGAGTCAATTGAACGAATCGGCAAGAAGTAATTAGATTGTTAGACGCCCGACAGGGCCTGTAGAAAGAAGGGTACGCTATGCACATGCCATCGCCTAATACTGTAGCTCCCGCTCAAGGTTTATACCAACCGGATGAGTTTAAAGATAACTGTGGTTTTGGTTTAATCGCCCATATGCAGGGTGATCCAAGCCATCATCTTGTCAAGACTGCTATGCACAGTCTGAGCTGTATGACCCACCGCGGTGGTATTGCTGCAGATGGTAAGACAGGGGATGGTTGCGGTTTACTCTTAGCAATGCCAAAACAGTTTTTCCGCGAAGAAGCGAAAAAACTCAGTGATATTACACTCAGTGAAGTTTTTGCTGTCGGCACGGTGTTTTTAAGCCTCGATCCAGCAATTGCAGCACATGCAAAACAAATTCTAACTAAAGAAATTGAATCTGAAGGTTGCCGAGTATTGGCGTGGCGTGTGATTCCGACCAATAACGATGCTTTAGGTTCGATTGCGATGCAGTCACTTCCTGCATTTGAGCAAATTATAGTGAACTGCCCAATGGGTGTATCTGAAGTTGAGTTTAACCGTAAACTTTTCTTGGCACGCCGCCGTGCAGAACAGCAGCTTACTAATGATGCTTCATTTTATGTAACTACATTATGTTCAACAGTGATTAGCTATAAAGGCTTGATGATGCCTGAAGCGATTGCTGATTTTTACACAGACTTGGCAGATCCACGTCTTGAGTCACATATTGTGGTGTTCCACCAACGTTTCTCGACCAATACTTTGCCGCGTTGGCCTTTGGCTCAGCCATTCCGTTATCTTGCACACAATGGTGAAATTAATACCATTACTGCGAACCGTAACTGGGCGATGGCGCGTACGCCAAAGTTTGAAAACCCATTATTGCCTGGTTTAACTGAGCTCAATCCAATCGTGAACCGTACTGGCTCGGATTCTTCAAGCTTAGATAACATGCTTGAAATTCTTGTGGGCGGCGGTATGGACTTGTTCCGTGCATTGCGTATGTTGGTTCCGCCAGCATGGCAGAACGTGGAGACGTTAGATGCCGATTTACGTGCATTCTATGAGTTTAACTCGAAGCATATGGAAGCGTGGGATGGTCCTGCGGGGCTCGTGATTCAAGATGGTCGTCATGCAATTTGTATGTTGGACCGTAATGGTTTACGTCCAGCACGTTGGGTGATTACCAAAAATGGTTACATCACATTGGCATCTGAAATTGGTGTATGGGGCTACGAGCCTGAAGACGTGATTTCTAAAGGTCGTGTCGGACCAGGTCAAATTTTGGTGATCGATACTTTCACAGGTAAAATGCTCGACACTAAAGATGTCAGCACGCATTTGAAAAAAATGCGTCCTTATCGTGAATGGTTACGTGAAAACTCGGTTCGTGTACAAGGTAGTCCAGAGCTTGAAGAATATTTATGTGATCAAGGCTTAAAAGGCGACGACCTGAAAGCATCACAAAAAATGTTTATGGTGACCTTTGAAGAGCGTGATCAATTGCTTCGTCCAATCGCTGAAAGCGGTCAGGAAGCAGTGGGTTCAATGGGTGATGATACGCCAATGGCGGTTTTGTCTCGCCAAGTACGTCATGTCTCGGATTATTTCCGTCAACAGTTTGCTCAGGTTACTAACCCACCAATCGACCCATTACGTGAATCGATTGTGATGTCATTGGAAACGTGTTTAGGACGTGAGCAAAACGTTTTTGAACAAAGCCCTGAGCATGCGGATCGTTTGATCATTTCAAGCCCTGTACTGTCAAATTCGAAAATGCATCAAATCCGTACGCTGGGTCGTAAGGGTTATGAAATTGCAGATATCGATTTAAATTATGCGGAAGATGAAGGTCTAGAAGGTGCAATTGCGCGTATCTGTGAAGAAGCAGCGCAAGCGATTCGTGATGGCAAAACCTTGTTGGTGTTGTCTGATAAGAAAATTCGTCAAGGTTTCTTGCCTGCAAATGCATTAATGGCAACAGGTGCTGTGCATCACTACCTGATTAATGTCGGTTTGCGTACGGATGCCAACATTATTGTTGAAACGGCACTGGCACGTGATCCGCATCAATTTGCGGTTATTCTAGGTTTTGGTGCGACAGCAATTTATCCTTACCTTGCTTATGATGTGATCAATGACTTGGTTGCAAAAGGCGAGCTATTGGGTGACCCAATCCAAGCGCAAGTGAATTTCCGTAAAGGCATTGAAAAAGGCTTGTTAAAAGTCCTTTCAAAAATGGGGATTTCTACGGTTGCCTCTTACCGTGGTGGTCAGTTGTTTGAAGCGGTGGGTCTGTCTGAAGAAGTGGTTTCAAAATGCTTCACGGGTGTACCGAGCCGCATCAAAGGTGCAACCTTTGTTGACCTTGAAAATGACCAAAAGAAATTGGCTGATACCGCATGGAAAACACGTAAACCGATCGATCAAGGTGGTTTGCTGAAATTTGTCTTCGACAAGGAATACCATGCATTCAACCCAGATGTGATCAATGCTTTGCATAAATCAGTGCGTTCTGGTCAATATGCAGACTTTAAAGAATATGCTGAGCTGGTAAATAACCGTCCAGTGGCAACAATTCGCGACCTATTAAAGTTAAAAACTGATAACTCGATTGCTCTAGATCAAGTGGAGTCTGTAGAAGCGATTTTACCGCGCTTCGACTCTGCAGGCATGTCTTTAGGTGCATTGTCTCCTGAAGCGCATGAGGCGATTGCGATTGCGATGAACACCATTGGTGGCCGTTCAAACTCGGGTGAGGGCGGTGAAGATCCAGCGCGTTATGGCACCATTCGTAACTCGAAAATCAAACAGATTGCATCAGGTCGTTTCGGTGTAACACCTGCGTATTTAACTTCTGCTGAAGTCTTGCAGATTAAAGTAGCGCAAGGGGCTAAACCGGGTGAAGGTGGTCAATTACCTGGGGGTAAAGTGAATGGCTTAATTGCACGTTTACGTTATTCAGTACCGGGTGTGACCCTAATTTCTCCACCACCACACCATGACATTTACTCGATTGAAGATTTATCACAATTGATCTTTGACTTAAAACAAGTCAATCCTCAAGCGATGGTTTCAGTGAAACTGGTGTCTGAGCCGGGTGTAGGCACCATTGCTGCAGGCGTGGCAAAAGCCTATGCTGACTTCATTACCATTTCAGGTTATGACGGTGGTACAGCAGCATCGCCATTGTCTTCAATTCACCATGCAGGTTCACCTTGGGAACTAGGTCTTTCTGAAGCGCATCAAGCACTTCGTGTCAATGACTTACGTGGTAAAGTCCGTGTTCAAACCGATGGTGGCTTGAAAACAGGTCTAGACGTGGTAAAAGCTGCGATTTTAGGTGCAGAAAGCTTTGGCTTTGGTTCTACACCAATGATTGCTTTAGGTTGTAAATACCTGCGTATTTGTCACCTGAATAACTGTGCAACGGGTGTTGCAACTCAACAAGATCATTTACGTCAAGAACATTATATTGGTGAGCCACAAATGCTCATTAACTTCTTCACATTTATTGCTGAAGAAACACGTGAGTGGTTGGCAGCGTTGGGTGTTTCAAGCCTCAAAGACTTGATTGGTCGCACAGACTTGCTTGAAATGCTTCCAGGTGAAACGGAGAAACATGCGCACCTTGATTTGAGTGCATTACTGGAGTCACATCCTTCTGCGCAAGGTAAGGCGCAGTACTGCGAAGTTGAAGGTAACGCACCGTTTGATAAAGGCTTGCTTGCTGAGAAAATGGTGGCAGAAATGTTGCCAGCAATTGAAGCTGGGACCACTGGTGAATATCACTTCACCATTGGTAACTGTGACCGTTCAATTGGTGCTCGTATTTCTGGTGAGATTGCGCGTCGTTATGGCAACCTCAGCATGGAAGCACACCCAGTGAAGATGAACTTGATGGGGACTGCGGGTCAATCCCTCGGTGTTTGGAATGCGGGTGGTTTGCACATTCGATTAGAAGGTGATGCGAACGACTACGTGGGTAAAGGTATGGCAGGTGGTCGTGTGTCGATCTTCCCACCAAAAGGATCACCTTTCCAAACCCAAGAAACTGCAATTATAGGTAACACTTGTTTATATGGTGCAACAGGCGGTAAATTGTTCGCGGCAGGTACGGCAGGTGAGCGTTTCGCGGTACGTAACTCAGGTGCTTTTGCCGTGATTGAAGGTGCGGGCGATCACTGCTGTGAATATATGACGGGCGGTATCGTGACTGTACTCGGTAAAGTGGGGCATAACTTCGGTGCAGGTATGACAGGCGGTTTTGCGTACGTTCTTGACCTTGATAATGACTTCGTTGATCATTACAACCACGAGCTGATTGAGCTGAATCGTATTTCGACTGAATCGATGGAAGAACATAAAGAGTTCTTAAGCCGTATCTTAGATGAACACATTGCTGAGACTGGTAGTGCTTGGGCGTACAAGATCCGTAATGAGTTTGATTTCTACAGTCGTAAATTCTGGTTGGTGAAACCGAAAGCTGCCAACTTACAGACTTTGTTGAAAACCACTCAAGCTGATCCACAATAATTCCACTACTGCTGATACATAGGCAGGTGCAGACGATAGATAAACGGGCTGCACCTACCCACGGAGAGAGACATGGCAGAGCGCCTAAACAATGACTTTCAATTTCTGGATGTAGCACGCCAAGATCCAGAGAAAAAAGAGATTCAGGTCCGCAAAGCAGAGTTTGTGGAAATTTATAAACCTTTTACAGCGGAAGTGGCAGCAAATCAGACCCACCGTTGTTTAGGGTGTGGTAACCCATATTGTGAATGGAAATGTCCAGTACATAACTACATTCCAAACTGGTTAAAGTTGATTGCTGAGGGTCGTATTTTCCAAGCAGCAGAGTTGTGTCACCAAACCAACACGCTACCAGAAGTATGTGGTCGTGTTTGTCCGCAAGACCGTTTATGTGAAGGGGCTTGTACCTTAAACGATGGTTTTGGTGCAGTGACGATTGGTAATGCTGAAAAATATATCAATGACACCGCGTTTGCACTAGGCTGGCGTCCAGATATGTCTTCAGTCAAGTGGACAGATAAAAAAGTCGCGATTATTGGTGCAGGCCCTGCGGGTCTAGGCTGTGCTGATATTTTGGTGCGTAGCGGGGTGAAACCTGTTGTATTCGACAAACGCCCTGAAATTGGTGGTCTATTAACCTTTGGTATTCCAGAATTTAAAATGGAAAAAGATGTGATGAAGCGTCGCCGTGAAATCTTCACGGGTATGGGCGTGGAGTTCCGTTTAAATACTGAAATTGGGACAGATGTCACCATCGATCAACTGCTTACAGAATACGATGCGGTGTTCATGGGTATGGGTACTTATACCTACATGAAAGGTGGCTTTGCAGGTGAAGATCTAAACGGTGTCTATGATGCATTGGATTTCTTGATTGCCAATGTCAACCGTACTCAAGGCTGGGAAAAAGACCCAAGTGAGTACATCAGTGTTGAAGGCAAAAAGGTGATTGTTCTTGGCGGTGGAGACACTGCAATGGACTGTAACCGTACCTCTATTCGTCAGGGTGCAGCAGTGGTGAGCTGTGCATACCGTCGTGACGAAGAAAACATGCCGGGTTCACGTCGTGAAGTGCAAAATGCCAAAGAAGAAGGTGTGAACTTCTTGTTTAACCGTCAACCGATTGAAATCGTCGGTGAAAATGGAAAAGTCACGGGCGTGAAAGTGGTTACGACTCAACTTGGTGAGCCGGATAGTCGTGGTCGTCGCAGTCCAGAACCAATTCCGGGTTCAGAAGAAATTTTACCTGCAGATGCAGTTTTATTGGCATTTGGTTTCCGCACCAGCCCTGCGGATTGGTTTACAAATGTGAATATTAACCTTGATGGTTCAGGTCGTGTAGTTGCGGCTGAACAGCAAACCTATAAATTCCAAACCTCAAATCCGAAAATCTTTGCGGGTGGTGATATGGTTCGTGGTTCAGACCTTGTTGTCACAGCGATTTGGGAAGGCCGTCAAGCGGCTGAAGGTATTTTGGATTATTTAGACATTTAATCTAAATCGTCCAACACAAAAACCCGCTTCGGCGGGTTTTTGTATGATCACTATTTGCCTGAGATGATATGAAAGAGGTGGATCGGGATAAATCGAAAAAGATCTGGTGGAGAGTCTGATAAAAATGGACGAATTTGCAAACGTACTAAGCATTTTTGCCATATGTGAATGGTCTCTAAATTCAGATACTGAAGATCGCTCGGTTAAATGTTAGGAAATGGACATGACTCAAGTGACGACAGAAAAACTATATCAACATCGTCCAAAAGCTCAGGGTATTACGATTCGACGTTTGCAATTCAACCCCAAAGCCATTCGCCGGCATTATTTTGCCAATTCACCAGTCATGTCGCATTTACTGACGGCATTGTCTTCAACTTTTCCCATCGGTGAGCAGTTCTTTGTGCATAGCGTGCGCAATGTACGTGACCAAGTGAAGGATGAAAATCTTCAAGCGCAGATTGCGGCATTTATTGGTCAAGAGGCGATGCATTCTCAAGCACACACTGCATTTAATGCTGCATGGCGCCGTGATGATTATAATCTCGACCGTTTTCAGGCATGGTTGGCACGTAAAGATGATTATGTGAAAAACTTGCATCCTAAAATTCAGCTCGAAATTACCTGTGCTTTTGAGCATTTTACGGCGCTTCTAGGTGGCTATATCTTACGACACCCTGAGATATTGAGCACCTTGGATGATGATGCAGTGAAACTCTGGGTGTGGCATGCCATTGAAGAAATTGAGCATCGCGCGGTTGCTTTTGATGTTTATCAAGCTGTCTATGGTGATGACAAGATTCGCCGTTTAATTATGCGCAGTGTAACAACAGGCTTTGCCAGTTTAACTTTTTATTCAGCCAGCCGTTTATTTTTACAAGACCGTAAAAAGAGTATACCGAAATTGGGCGGGAATCTTTTTGGATTGTATTTATTGGCGAAGATGTTTGTGCAATTACTGCCTGAATATCTGTCTTACTACAAAACCAACTTTCATCCCTCAGATATTGATTACACCCAACTGTTGAAATACTGGAAAACCCGTTTGGTAGACGACTATCAACTAGAAGGTTTTCAGCAGGAATTGCAGGCGGCTATTTAGTTTAAGTATAAAAATAAATAATCAAAACCGAGTGAAAATCGCTCGGTTCTTTCATTTTTAGCTACTTTAACTAAAAGCAACAAAAGGATAATCAAATGTGTTTACAATCAGGTTATTGCAATAAATACAAAAGAAAGAGGATAGCTGAATGAATTTTATGAAAAAAACTGCTGTCGTTGTTGCCCTTGCGAGCACCTTAACCCTATCGGGCTGTGGTTATAATACCTTGCAGGTCAAAGATGAGGCAGTTACAGCTGCGTGGTCGGAAGTACAAAACCAATATCAACGCCGTGCAGATTTGGTGCCAAACTTGGTGAATGTGGTGAAGGGCTATGCTAAACATGAAGAGCAAGTCCTGACCGAAGTTACGCAGGCACGTGCCAATGTGGCAGGTTTAAAAGTCGATAAAAAAGTATTAGAAGACCCTGCATTATTCCAAAAATATCAAGACGCGCAGGCGCAAATGACGGGTGCATTGTCGCGTTTAATTGCGGTCTCAGAAAACTATCCAGACTTAAAAGCCAATGAGCAATTTCGTGATTTACAGGTCCAACTCGAAGGCACCGAAAACCGCATTGCTGTGGCGCGTAATCGCTATATTACTACGGTGCAAGACTTTAACTCCTATTCACGCCAGTTCCCACAAGTCATGACTGCCAAGGTGATTGGGATGGACACCAAACCAAATTTTAGTGCAGAGCAAAGCGCGCAAAAAGCACCAACGGTGTCATTTAACTAGCTGTGACTTAAAGTAATCGCAACCATAGGGTGAATGAATGATAGTACAGCAGCAGTTCTTACGGTTTTCGTATAAATGGGTGCTTGCATTCATTTTATCAGGACTGCTGTGTCTAAGTTCTTTAACATGGGCAGAGGTTGCTACAGCAACAGATGGTGGTGCTGAAACAGTTATCGCTGGAAAAATTATTCAAGGTCAGCAAGCGGAGAGTTCCAATAATGTAAGCTCGACAAATACTGATGCCGTGTCACAACCACCCGTTGCCAATGATATGGCAGAAGGTGAATCGATACGGGTGTTACCAACCTTAAATGAACCCGTGATTGATCAAGCACATATTTTAAGTGCTGAAGATAAGCAAGCCATTGGCCAAAAAATCCGTGCCTTGCATGACACAGGAAAAGCCCAAATAGGCGTGGTGATTGTCCCGACTACAGGTCAAGAGGATATTTTTGGTTTTGCCATGCGTATTGCAGACCAATGGCAGCTCGGTTCAGCAAAGCAGGACAACGGTTTGCTGATAGCAATTGCCGTTAATGACCGGCGTATGCAGATTCTTACGGGTTATGGTTTGGAAGGAGTTATTCCGGACATCATTGCGAATCGCATTATTAACCAACAAATCACACCGTATTTTAAGCAAGCTCAGTATGCTCAAGGGATCAATGCGGGGCTTGCTGAAATTGAACGGATTTTAAATCTTGATCCTGAAGTTGCAGCCCAAGCGGCGCAACAACTAGAAGAACGCCAAGACCAAGCTATTCGAGAGCAGGAAGCCAAAAGTAAAACGTTTAGTACTGCTATATTTATTTTAATTGCTGGCGCAATTGGCTCATTTGTGGTGGGGAAGCGTTTAAGTGCCTCGACGGCTGCAGTTGCTGGAACCGTGGCAGGCTTGGTCAATGGAGCTGGTTTAGTCACCAGTTTACTGATTGGTGGCGGTATTTTCTTTTTACTCATCACGACTTTAGCCCAAACGATATTTCAGCTTTTTCTCTCCTCAGGTGGGGGAGGTGGACGTGGAGGTCGTGGCGGCGGCGGTTTTGGTGGAGGTGGATATAGTGGCGGAGGCGGCGGCTTCGGCGGTGGAGGAGCATCAGGGTCATGGTAACAACAACTGAAACGACGGAAATCGTCACCAAACCAAAGCTAGATGAAGTCGTACAACCTAGTTTTAAACGTTGGCTAAAGCATTTATTACATATGCCAGCGAGTAAACGTTTCTTTAATCAGCAAGATCAACATGCGATTGCACAATCGGTAGCTGCTGCTGAACAGGGTCATGTTGGTGAAATTCAGGTAGTGATCGAAGGGCATATGCCTGCACGAGAAGCCTATTATTTAGATACTCGTGGGCGTGCGAAACAGCTCTTTGCTGAACTTGGTGTATGGGATACAGAGTTGAATAGTGGGGTGCTGTTATATCTAAATTTATGTGAACAAAAAGTTGAAATTGTGATTGATCGCGGAATTCAAAAAGCGACCGAACAAGTGGTTTGGGATCAAATTTGTCAGAATATCATTCAACAACTGGCAGCACAGCACTATAAAGTAGCCGTTATAAAGGGTGTGGAAAGTATTGGAGAGGTATTAATTGAGTTTTATGCACATGCCACAACAGATCGGCAGAATGAATTGAGTAATGACCCGATTATATTGGGCTAGAAAATAGTGTTTAAGTGACAAAAAATGTCATTTTTTTACCAAAAAAAACATTAAAACCACACTGTAACAATTTTATTTTTTTAAAGTGCTGTTTTTTCTGTTAATTTTATTATAATCACTCTTGGCATATTTAGTGCTATACATAAAATAAGCTAAATAAGTTTATAAAGCTTATAAATAAACAATAAACATTTGTGGAGAATGTTATGAAATCTATACAAAAGGGTTTTACTCTTATTGATACTCCATAAGTGTCCATATAAAATGAACATTCCATAAGTAAGCTCATATGGACATCATCGAATAAACGACAGACTCGTTCCCGCTATGAAGCAGAAATATTCCTTTGCTCTTCTTTTGTTTCTTCCTACATTGATTCATGCACAAGCGTTAGACTTAGATCAATATTCAGATATTTCATCAATTACGCAAATTGCTTCAAATCAAAAAATTCAAACAGAACTTCAAAAGCTGTTAAAGCATGATTATCAAAAATTTCAATCTCATTTTGAGCATTACTCAGCGCCTTATTTGTTGAAAACAGATGAGGCTTTGTACTATGAAGGTCGGTCTGCATCCAGTTTAGATGCTTCATCAGCGATTATTTTTGAAGATGGTCGATTGTTTGCTGCTATTTATTTTTATGAAACCAAGATACTAAAATACTTTAGTAATGATGCGAGTTGCTCAGAACAGTTACATCCTGCGATTCAAATTTTTGCTCAGCAGCGTGAAATTCAAAATATCGAGTATGTGACAGCTAGAGTAGATATCGCTTTAAAATATAATCTTGGTTTGCCTCCTCAATGCGAGGCTTATATAGAAAAACTAAAGAAAGGAGACTAATTTTAGTGATTGAACTTACATATATTTTTAAAAATAATTTTTTCTCAGTCCTGAGAGCAAATACTTGTCAGCCAATAATATCCACTAAAATATCTGCCAATTTTTGACCATTTTTACGATCTATCAATCTAGCAGACATGCCAAATGCTGTTGTCCCTGTAAAATCAGCCAAGAGCTGTGTCCCCAATAAATAAAACTTCTGAAGTTTGGCAACGTAGTTGGTCAATTAGCGATTGATAGATTTTCGGTCCAGGTTTAATTACACCAACTTCATAACTCCAAGCATAAGTATCAAGGGGAGGTAATAATGAAGAAAAAAATTTTCCATATGGCATAGCTAAATTTTAGCATAATCCCAATTTAATCCCCAATTTTTTTTAATTCTTCCAAAGTAGTTAAGGTATCTTCATATAGTGCAATAGACCGTAATTCTTCATTTAAATCATGTTCAAGTTCTTGCAGAAACTGGTCTGGAATATTTGCTGCTAATAGCTTTACACGTTCTACCAAATTTAAATTGCGGGATATAATAAATTTAGCATCATCAGGTTTTGGTTGTCACCCATTTTCTTTCAGCTATTTCATTAATTTTCTATATGGGAAACGTCTTTCTCCTATTTTATAAGTGTACCAAATACGTCAAAAGCAATGACTGATGGCTCAACATGACCTGTTTCTATAGATGATTCCATATTTTTAAAATCAATTAAATTAAGTTTCACTTTTAGTTGAGATTACCATAAGAGCATTGTCTCATTCTGAAGTAGATTGATGTAAAAAATTAAAGGAGATATTTATATCTCCCTTTGTTTGTTTTATTCACTAAAGTTTGTAAACATGATTTTAGGAAAATTTTTCATGAAGTGGCGACGAACTTGGTTGAAATCGTTAAGATCATGTTGAATTTTCGAAAAATTATTAACCCAAGCTAAAACGGCATCTTGATCATTTAAATTGGGGTTTACATTTAGAAACAAAGCTAAATCAAATGTCCGGTCAATATTAAACTCTTTGATGAGTGCAACGGCAGTCGAACGGACTTCTTCTGAAACAGATAATTTTGGGGAAAAGTAGTTATTCATCGCTAAAACTCCTTTGAAACAATATATAATGATATTTAAGAAGGTTAATTTGCTTCTTTGATATGTAAAATAACCTGTTGCAGGTTGAAATTAGCATAGATAGAACTTTGTATCAAGTTAAAATAACCTGCTATGGGTTTAAATGTTGTTTTGTGAGTTGTTATGATTAGATGTAGATTATCCGCTCTGATGGGCGAACGCAAAATTTTGAAGCTAAGTGATGTGGCGCATGCCACTAGTATTAACCGTAATACCTTGACGAATTTGTATTATGATCGTGCGATTCGAATTGAACTTTCGGTTGCAGATACCTTGTGTAAATATTTTAATTGTAATATGCAGGACTTGTTTGAATATAGTAATGAACCTGAAAAAAGGAATGACATTCAGTAATACGCCATCGCTATTTTAAAGCTGAATAGGATGCTTTAGATGCAATTCAGGATCATTCCAAATCGTCTGAATGTATTTCTCTTTAGCAAAATCTTGAATTATTCTTGCTCTTAATACATCAAAACCATTCCAATAGTCTAAAATTCCGTCAGGAAGTTTATCTGCTAAATCATCAATCCAAGGAATATGATGTAATTTTTCTACAATTGTTAAGGGATGAACTGTTCCAGTCAAAATAAGTTTAAACTGCTCTTCTGGAAGAAGGTGGCTATGTATAGATACATTGGGGTGGTAATATCGCAGTAACACTTTGGTCAATAAGCAAAAATATAACAATGATCTATATCCACCATCACCATTTACATTGCTAATATGGTATGGAGGTGAAAAAGTTTCAACTGCATAATTTTCATAGATTTTAAGAATAATTAATTGCCCCGTTTCTGACAGTTCTCGAATAAACTTTATTTCTTTCACCCTTGAGTTATTTAAATATTCATTATTAGGATTTGAACCTAAGAGCAGCTTTATATCTTTTTCTAAATACTCATTCAAACGTGTATGTTGAATATCATATGGAGTCTGTTTACCAAAGAGTAACCAGTTTGGATTTACTGAAGTATGTTGCGCTATTTTTTCCAGTTGTCCAAATGTAGGTTCTAATTCTGCCCTAAACCATGCTTCAGCTTCATCAGCCGTATCTTCACGTATCTCAAAAGCTAATTCAGCAATTGTAAATTCTCTAAAATGATAAATTTTTTTTAATTCGCTTAATACGAAATTTAAACGTTTAGCTACTACTTTTTTCCGTTCTGTAGGAGAGTGTGATCGTAAAAATTTTTCAACGATTTTTGCCGCTTCAACTTGGATATTATCATTCATGACGAATGAATCATAAAGCCGAGAAGTTGCTTCAGCATTGATGGAACGTTGATTGGCTTTCGCAGCATCATCCACTTTATTTTTTAACTCTTCTGGAATTCGAAGGTTAAATTGAATGTCTTTTTTACCCATACATTCCATGAATACTAGAAATTTTAGTACTAGCATTATGCTATAAAAAAAAAATTGACATAAGTGTTAGCATATTGCTATGTTAGCAATATGCTAACAAGTAGTTTATTGCATATGAAACAAACAAATCTTCGCTTACCCACAGATTTAGTTTCTTGGGCCAAACAAACGGCAAAGAAAAGACATCAGTCAATGAATGCTTTTTTTATTACAGAATTGGAACGATTAAGAAAGGAGGAACAGAGTGAATTGACAAAAAAGTAATTATTTTCATTCGGCAAAAAGTATAAAAGCCCATGTCGTAACCATGAGCTTTTATGGATGTCTTCATTGCTGATCAGACATTTGTATTTTGATGAATAGGGACATTTTTGTCAATCCTATCTCAAGATCACTTTTTGCCTGTTTTTAATAAACAGGAGGCTCAAAATGAGCACTAAACTTAAAAATGGTCAGTCACGCTACCAATCAAAAGCCAAAGTTGTGACCATTAAAAAATTTCAGTTATCGACGTTGAGAAAGGCAGCTGATCGTTTAAATGATGCAGCGTTCGAAAAACATGGTGATGCGTATCTCGAATTCCCTGTGATTATCCAGGGAGATGGCAACCCTTCTGAAATTTTTAATCTGTATTTGCTGAAAAAACTTGAGCAAACAATACAGTATGATTTTAAAACATTTGCATCTATTGCTCATCAGCTTGTTGATTTTCAGCGCTTTTTAGAAGATGAGCAGCTGGACTGTTTGAAATTTCATAAACTAAAACAGTTAAATGCGATTTTTAAATATCGTACTCGTCTTATTGAGCAGGCAAATGCAGGTCTAATTTCAGCCAGTTCTGCACGTGGTCGAATTAATGCAGTGGTGAACTTTTATCGATTTCTTGTAACGGAAGACTTAGTTGACCATCAACGTTATGGACTTCCATTTCAGGATGTCTATAAATATATTGCCGTGGATAATGAGTTTGGCGCACGTCGAAAAATGGCAATTAAGTCACATGATCTTGCAATTCATGTTCCTGCTAAAGCCCAAAACTCTGAAGCGATTTTAGATGGTGGTGAATTAAGCCCACTTACTGTTGAAGAGCAAGCTGTTGTATTAAAAGCACTGCAAAAATCATCACTTGAATATCAGTTGATGTTCTATCTTGCATTGTTCACGGGTGCTCGCCTGCAAACAATTTGTACTTTACGAATCAAGTGCTTATTCAACCGAGAGTCTGATAATCATGGCTTTATTCGTCTGCCTGTTGGGGCTGGGACAGGTGTGGACACTAAATTTCAAAAGCCAATGACGCTGCTAATTCCGCATTGGTTGGCGCTAGATCTTAAAATTTATATCAATAGTGAGCAAGCTCAACAGCGTAGACAGAAGTCAAACTATGCTGACTCGGATGAAAATTATGTATTTCTCACCAAGCTTGGTACACCTTTTTATACCAGCAAAGCAGAACAGCAAGAGCTGACCGATAAGATTAAAGCTTCTGACTCATTTGGGGCTAGGCTTAAGCTTTATGAAGGCGAAGCGGTACGCAGCTATTTAAAAGGTGTGTTATTGCCTGAAATTCGCTTGATTGATCCGCAATTTCAAAGTTTTAAATTCCATGATTTACGTGCCAGTTTTGGTATGAACCTGCTTGAAAGTCAGTTACAACACCTGCCCGAAGGGCACTCGGCGATGACAGCTGTCGAATATGTGCAAGCTCGCATGGGTCATCGCAACATCAGCACCACTTTACAATATTTGAATTACAAATCTCGTTTACAGTGGCGTAATAAAATTCAGCATGAGTATGAGTCAAGTTTAATGAAGTATGTGATGTCTTCTGTCAATCCAGTAGGAGATTTTTCATGAGCTTCACACGTACCCCATTGTTTGTCCATATCTCCGATATCAACAAACAAATTAATGAATATGAGCGACTTGTTCTCGTCTGCAAAGATAAAACTGCTTCTTTTGGTTTTAAGACATTAGATATTGGAACTCTGTTTTACCGTAAAAGAGTATCTGACGAGATTTTGTCAGAACAGCAGTTAGCTGCATCATTTGATGAAAAAAGGCGTTATTTTTTACAATGTTTGACCGACTATTTGCTGCAAATGAGCGGATCAGATTTGTCAAAAGGACTTTTTTACTATACTAGTAAAATGTTTCTAGATTGGGTGGATCAGCAAAAGAAAGTTTTTGATTTATCGAATCAAGATAGTGTGATTGATGCGTATCGTCGTTACAGTAAATATTTAGTTGATCGCACTTTGCTTGCGGATACTGAAGAGGAAAGTTTGGCTGCACATACAGCAAAGCAATATCAGCGTAATACAGCCAAATTAATCGCATATGTATTTGACTGTCATGAAATTGATATTGTTAGTCAAGCAATGCAAGTACAGTCCCAGCGTTATGATGTGCCTATATTACCGATTGCGGAAGAAGATCATCAAAAAACTTATGCGACTTTGCAGAATGTCTTTCTTGAAATCCATCGTATCGTTGTGCAAGAAGAGAGTTTTCCAGCGCATTTTAAATCGGTTGATGAAGAGAACTTTTATTTTTATTCCGGTTTTCATCATCAAAATGAAAAACAGCATATCCAGTTTGATATACAGAGTTATTTAGTCAAATATCCAGTTATTCCAGCTTTTTCCAAAATGCTAGCTGATTTTGAATTAGAAGAAGATAGTGAGCATCGAAAACGTTTACGTGAGAATCGCAATCAAGCGATTCGTAATCTTGAAAAACGTAATAAAGACAAACGACATACCGAGCGAGAACGACTCGCCTCCTATGGTCTTTGCATTGGCATGTTGTTATTTATTGCACAAACTGGGGCAAATTTAGACACTGCTCAACAGTTAGAACTCGATACGATGGAAATCCTACCAAGTACCCAAGGGCGAAGGTTTTCGGGAACAAAAAGCCGTGCAGGAGGCAAGACAGTATACCCAGAATTTGGGGCGAAATTTGAGCCAGTGTTTAGGAAGATTCTGGAACTTCGTGAATGGTATATTCAAGATGAAGCATGTGATTTCATCTTTCCATTACGCAACGAAATTCAACATTTGGGACCTGTCAGCTACAGCAGATTACAATTAATGAAAAAGCTTTTTCAGCGCATATTCCCACGAATGGTCTGGATTACACCACAACAGTGGCGTAAGCATAAAAGCAGTCAAACTGTTGAGTTTAGCGATGGTGATCTACTGCTTGAAGCTGAAGTAATGGGTCACTCACTCGATACGGCAAGAAATAATTATGCACGTACTTCATTCAAAGATGCAGCCCAGCAAATTTCACAGTTTTTTAATGAGCTGCGAGAAGTTGCGGTCGCAAAAACACGAACACTTGAGAGAATCGCTGTACAAATGTTAGATGAAACTGTTGATGTTCAGACCTTACCTGTCGGTGCATGTATTACAGCAGCTCCACATCCTGAAAAAGCTTTAGGTTTTACCGAACAAGCTCCTAAACCTAACTGTCAGCAATTTGAGCACTGTTTATTTTGCCAACATTATGCAGTTCATGCTGATGACGAAGATGTGCGTAAGCTTTTATCACTGAAAAGTCTGCTCGGCTACGTTAAGCAAAAAGCCACGGACTTAATCAAGTGGGAACAACAGTTCGGCGTTGTACTACATCGTATCGATGAAGTGATCGAAGAGTTATCAAATACTTATGGAAATTTACGTGATCGTATTTTTTTGATTCAGGAAGAAGTTGAAAGTGGTGATTTAGATGCCTATTGGCTCAATCATTTTGAGCTTTTAATCGATTTGGGGTGGGTCGCATGAGTTCATTTAATTCATATTTATACGGTCTTGGTGTTACTGAGCAATTCTTACCTGATGAGTACAACCTACAGAATAATCAGCTGACTGTTGCAAATACTTTTGTATTATCGCGAATGAAAAGCGGTGAAACATTATCAGTTTATTCAGACAATGTGTGGGATCTTTCTCCATATTTACCGAAGTGTCACTGTCGCCTGAATTTTGATAGCTGGCTTGAGAATTCCCGTGAAGATGACTTTCTCTTCTGCCAAATTCGGGCAGAAATGAAAAAAATCAGTTTTGCTTTGCTTTATATAAAATCTGGCAAGTCGATTATTAAAAGTATTGAGAAGCGGCATACTATTTTGCGCCAGTTTGCTGCTATCGCATACCGCAATGGCTGTACATTGCAGCAGTTATTTGGCGATGTTGCTTATATCTCAAAAGTAAATGATGCTTATGTTGGCGTGAGCCATCAAAAAGCACTCCAAATTAAAGCATTTTTAACTGATTGTTTTGCCTTACAACAGCAATATCCATTGCTCATTCCAGCATTTAATACATATCAACCGATTGAGCATTTAGCAAAGTTGGCTGCTCAACTCAAGTTGCAGTCGGGCAAAGTAGGTCCGCAAACTAAGTTGATTCCATCTCGTATTTATATAAGTTTAATTAATGGGTTAGCAGAGAAATTGAATGAGTTTAATCATTATGTACCTGCTTTACATCAGTGGTTTCAGCGCATTCAACAAGAGCCGTTTTTTGCGCGTATGCCACGTGAGTTTAAAGATTATAAAAATGCAGTGAGTTTTGTGGATGCTCGAGATTTGCTTGGCTTAACGGCACTGTTTGAAAATAATCAGATTCAAAAACATGCCAATCTCACCCGTTATATGACGTTGATTCAAGGTATGGCCAAGCTTTGGATTCATCTGTTTACAGGCATGCGGGATAATGAAGTAAATCAGCTGTCTTATGACTGTTACCAAACTGTTCAGAGCAATGAGCACCTAGTGCATGTGTTAATAGGCTATACCTCCAAGTTACATGGTGGCGGTAACAAGTCTACCTATTGGATTAGCTTTGAAGATATCCAGCTTGGGGTACGTGCAGCACAAAGCATAGGTGAAATCTATGCCTTGCTCAATCCGCATTATGATCTGTCTAATCCTGCTGAATACCCATTATTTCCAACCCTGTATTCGCAGAAACATCGGCATAAAAAGAATCAAAATATTGAAAATGAAACGGATTTTATTTCCAATTTTTCAGGTGCTCCGACTAGAACGCAGTCCAACTTTAACCAGTATCTAAACCGCATCTCGGCATCGTTTGGTGATGGATTGAGAATTACTGAAAGTGATTTAGCAGAGCTAGAAGCATTTGATGGTTTTCTTAATTGGCGAGAAGAAAAAGACTGTCAAATTGGTGAGTACTGGAATATCTGTACCCATCAATTTAGACGCTCATTGGCTGTCTATGGCGCTCGTTCAGGCATGATCGGACTTGGTGCCATGTCGGTTCAATATAAACATTTAACCGAAGCCATGACTTTGTATTATCGAGATAATGCGGTGTTTGCTCCAAACATTTTAGCCAGTGATAGCCAGAAAGAATTTATTCAAGAACTAGAATATCAGCGTTTGGTACATTCTTATGAACAATTTGAGGATGGTGTAATTAATAGTGCTAGCCGTTTGCTCGGTGGTGCAGGAAACTATTTGCAGCTGCAAAAAGACCGCGAGCAATTACTCACAGTATTTCCGAATCGTGATGAAACCATCAAGCGTATGAAAAAAGGGGAAATTGCTTGCAAGACTAGCCTGTTTGGTGCTTGTACTAATCCTGATTCTTGCGAAAAAATTTCATTTACTGCGATTACCAGTTGTTTGAATTGTGCCCATGCAATTTTCGATATTGCTAGTGCAGAGAAGATGAATAAAGCGGTTCAACGGCTACAGCGAGTTCGGGATGCGCAAGTGCAAGGTAGTTTGCTATACGGACAAATGGATAGCGATATTTTGGCTTTAAACAAGACCATTCAAAAAATTCAAACGATCAATATTGAGGTTTAAAAAATGAGTGCACTCAATGAATATTATGCTGCTTTGGAGCGATTAAAAGCCAACAAACCGATTATTCTACCGAAAGGCTCTGCCATTAATAACGATACTGTAGCACTGGAGGCAGGGCGTAAGCGGGGTTCTATTAAGAAGAGCCGCCATGCTGCATTGATTAATGCAATTGAGCAAGCTGCGCAGGCTGCGGGGCAAAATATTCTTTCGCCTGCACAACAGATTGAGCAGGCGAAAAACCGTACCAAAGCAGCAAAGACCAACTATGAGCAACTTCAGGAAGATTATGAAAAATTGCTGGAAAAGTGTAATTCGTTGTTGATGGAGAATTTTGAGTTAAGACAAAGTGCTCGAACTCTATAATTGAAACAGCCACTAAATTTTGTAATTTGTAATTTAGTGGCTATTTGATTTTAATTCTTTATTGATAAATGTTATTTAAAGACTGAAATTAAACGATTTTGTATGGCGATCTCTCGTTGCTCAATATCATTTTTTATCCAGTCATTTTGAGTGAGGGTACTTAAATCAAGAACAGTTTGAATTTTTACTGGGCATATCGCGCCTTTTTGATACCAAAATAACCATTCCCAGCTTGAATATTTAGTTTCTTTTCACAAATAACCTTATTCCCTAACTTTTCAAGAAACTCATCTGTATCGGCTCTAGACCAGCCATTATAGTTTGTATCTTGCCATTTTTTAGGAAAAATATGCTCTATATCTAAAGTGGTGGTAATTAATTCGTTTTGGTTTGGGGTTAGATAGGCATCAAGCAACAAGAGACTTCGAGTCAATTTCGATGAGTTATATTGTGATAGCAATGCCCTGAAATCATTTTCATTATGAATGATGAAGTTAAATTTTACGGGCTGTCCTTTGAAATTAATAAGCTATTTATCGTAATAAAAACTCTGCCATAAATGTAGCACTGGAAGCAAGGCGTAAACGGGATTCGATTAAGAAGAGCCATCATGCTGCGCTTATAGAGGCAATTGAGCAAGCTACACAGCAAGTTGGGTAAAATGTTCTTTCGCCTACACAATGGATTGAGCAGGCTAAAACTAAGACCAAAGCTGTAAAAAGTGATTATGAACAGCTTAGGGCTGATTACGAAAAACTGCTGGAAAAGTGTAACTCGCTATTGTTGGAAAATTTCGAGCTAAAAAAACGCATCTCTAAAGATGCGTTTTTTCTATTTAATTAAGCTCCAGTACGACAAGAAGCAGGTGCATATTTCTCCTTATCGGCTGTACAAACCCATTTAACATTAGATACGATGCCATCAGTAACTGTTGCAGTAGGAGTTAATTTAATAGTTACTGCACCTGCTTTAGCAGTAGTAGTTACTGAAACAACACCTAACGCACAAGTTCCAGAAGCTACGTTATCGGTAGCAGTGACTGTAGATATTCCAGAACATGCTGTAGCAGTAAGAGGGCTTGTTACAAGATTATTTGTAATAATATTTTCGCTAACTGTACTTTTCAAAGGAGCGATAGTAGTTAGAGCTTCTGAAACACGAGCACGAATTGTGTAATCCTGATAAGCAGGAATCGCAATTGCAGCCAAAATACCGATAATAGCGACAACAATCATCAGCTCGATCAACGTAAAGCCTTTTTGAGCGTTCATAACATTCTCCACAAATGTTTTGTTAATTTATTTATAAGCTTTGTAAGCTAGTTTATAGTTTGCACAAAGTGTGCCAAAGCATATTATCCAATGATTCAGCATGAAATCAATACATTGTTTAGTAAGTTAAAAAATGTAAAAAAATCATAAAGTAAGTTTTTGTAATTAAGTGACAAAAAACGTCAGTTTTATTGTTTTTATGAGATGCCATAATGCAAATTGTTTGTAGCAGGAAAAGTTAAATTCTTAGCAGCTAAGAAAGCAGATAACAATTGGTTGAGTTATGATTGCTTGTGTGGGGATGAAAGCAATCTGAAATTGAAAGTGCTGTTCTATGCGGAATGTTTCATATATGAGGAAATAATAGAATGAAACGACTAAAAGACTTCAAAGTAACTGAACAAATACCTCGTCCAGCTGTAAAATTTTTGTCTATGCAATTTGATGATGACGAAGCGACTCGTCGTATTGCTATTCATCATGTAAAACGTGTGATTCTTCAGCATAAAGAAGAAATACAGAAGTTGGCTTATAAATGAGGCTGGACTTTTTACTCTATTTTTAGCTTGTCAAAATTTTAAAATATCTCACGACCGGACTACATCTATAAAAATTCATCCTACCGCACTGAGTAAAAGCCATTTTCTGATATGGACAATTTAAAAACTTTTGTCCTTTTAAACCCATGTCCATATGGACAAACTGAATAATGAAGTAAAACAATAAAATTCAATGACTTGATGTATGTCTGTATAAAGTGACTTATGGAATGGCAAATATTAATGATTGTTGTAGCAATTATCGGTATTCTTGCTGCGATTGCTATTCCTGCTTATCAAGATTATATTGCGCGTTCGCAGGTTGCTGAAGCTTTTGCGATGACTTCAGCTCAAAAAACCGCTATTGCAGAATATGCACAAAATAATGGAGCTTATCCTACAACAGCAACCAAACCCGCAGTTGCTGATTTAGCTGTTGGTGGCACATATGCGGACTCTGCTGTAACTACTGCAACTGGTGTAATTACAGTAACTATGAAACCAGCTGGAACTGTAAATGCTAAAGTTGCTGGGAAAAAAATTATTTTAACTCCTCCTGCTGACTTAGCTGCAGCTGGGAATTCTTTCACTTTTGCTTGTACTACAGCTACAGGTGATGCAGGTATGCCTCAAAAATATTTACCTAAATCTTGCGTTGGTCTCTGATTTAGTAATTAAAAAACGCATCTATTTAGATGCGTTTTTATTATTTTTAATAATTTATTTAAACTAAGTTGAAAATTGAGTAAGGTGCTATACCCAAGATATCAAAGAATATTTATGTTAAGTTAAATAGACCTATTGCGTTAGTCAAAATTTAAACAGCCTAAAGCTACATTTAATAAGGTTTTAGCCAATTCAAAAATTAGGCAAAACGATACTTTCGCAAGAGGTCTAATATAATTTGCACTAATATATTTCTTATTTAATACAAGATAGTTGGTATTTAAAATATATTGAAATGAAATTAAGAAAATTTCCTAAGCGAATAAAATATTTTTTAAGTCATTTATTCCTTTCATTAATTGTAGCATTAGTCATTGTAGGTCTAACCTTTTTTATTTGGTATCCATCACCACTTGATGTGGCAGCAGACGTTACACATGTTTTTTTAATGCTGTTGGTTATAGATATTATTCTAGGACCAATCTTAGGATTGTTGATATATAAAGAAGGTAAAAAAAGTCTTAAGTTTGATCTCACTGTGATTATCCTCCTTCAACTGTCTGCTCTTTGCTATGGTATCTATAGTATTGAGCAAGGTCGCCCTGCCTGGTTAGTATTTTATGCAGATCGTTTTGAGCTGGTTCGAAAAAATGAAATTATTCAGGACAATATTGCAAACGCCTTACCGCAATATCAGCAATCCTCTTGGTTTAAACCGCAATATGTAACAGTAGAATTCTCTGAAGATGTAAATCAGCGTAATTATGATATGTTTACAGAGGTTTTTGGAGGTATTTCTCTTGCACAACGTCCAGAGCGTTATGTCGAGCTAAACAAAGCAAAAAAACAAATGCAACAACGCGCACAAAAACTTGAATTATTACAGCAGTACAATAACAAAGCCGATGTGGAAAAAATCTTAGCAAAATATCCACAGGCAACCGCATTTTTACCGATGAAAGCAAATGCTGTAGATATGACTGTTTTGATAGATCAAAAAGCGAATGTGGTTAAAATTGTTGATCTTCGCCCTTGGAAGTAAACCTAAAACCATAATAAAAAAACCTGCATATGCAGGTTTTTTAAATGATAGAAAAGTTTTAAATCTGACTCTGAATATAATTCTCTACACCGACGGTCTCAACCAAATCAAGCTGTGTAGTTGTCCAATCTAACCACTCTTCTTCTTTTTCTAAAATTTCTTGAACAAGATCTCGAGTAACGTAGTCCAACTGCTCTTCGGCAAGCTTGACAGCAGCTTGAATGGATTCAATATTCTCTTTGACTTTACGGACATCACAGTTAAGAACTTCCACTGTGTGTTGACCGATGTAGAGTTTACCCAAGTGTTGTAGGTTTGGTAGACCTTCTAAAAAAAGAATGCGCTCAATGATTTTGTCAGCATGCTTCATTTGACGGATTGACTCTTTATATTCAGCTGAACCGAGTTGTTCAATCCCCCAGTCATTAAACATGCGAGAGTGTAGGAAATTTTGGTTAATGGCAGTTAAATGATGATAAAGCACCTGATTTAACTGATTAATTACATCACGATTGCCTTTCATGAGAAAGCTCCATTCAAACTGCGACTTAAAAATAATATCAATAACTTATGAGAAATATCTTAAACAACAAAGTAGATTTTGGCGAGTAATTTATAGAACAGCAAATGAAAATCGCAATCAAAAGCATACGAGGTGGAAACTTGATTTTTAGACATTTAAAAAAAGAAAACCCGCCTAGAGTCATAAGCGGGGGAGGAGCTACTCATAAAGAGTAAGTTTATAATTATGGTTATTCTAGCAAATGAATCAAATATCTAGGCAGCAATGGCTAAGCGTGATGCAATAGCAGAGACTTCTGCGCTGATGATTGAGCGCGCTTCCGGTGCACAGCGGCCACAGCATGTGCCGAGATCCAGCATCTCGCGAACTTCGCGATAACTGCCCGCACCATTTTCAACAGCGTCTTTAATATCTTGATCTGTAATACCACGGCATAAGCACACGTACATTTCAGCAAGCCACATGAAAGAAATAAGATAAGTGATATTATTGATAATTGTTATCGTTTGTCAATAAAAATCATTTGAAATCTCATTTGTCTTTATTGGAGTTTCGGATAAAAAAAAGCCACTCAATCGGTGGCTTTTCTTAAAAAATATAACTTATTGATTAATAATCACAATACCATCCATTTCCACCAATGCATTTTTGGGTAGACTAGCCACACCGAGTGCAGCGCGTGCAGGGTAAGGTTGTGCGAAATATTCGCCCATAATTTGGTTGACCAGTTGGAAGTTTGAAAGATCGGTTAAGAAAATATTCAACTTCGCGATATCAGCCAGTGTTCCACCAGCAGCTTCACAGACAGCTTTTAAGTTATCAAACACACGACGAATTTGTGCTTCAATGCCTTCAACCAACTCCATACTGTATGGGTCTAAACCGATCTGACCAGAAAGGTAAAGTGTATTGCCGACTAAGATTGCTTGCGAATAAGTGCCGATCGCAGCAGGGGCATTTTCAGTATGAATTACTTGGCGGGACATCGTGTTCTCCTATTATATTCACCATCAATCATAGCCTAGATTGGCATTAAAATGTGTGGATTTAAACAATTAACTCGCAATCGATGTTTCCGCAATACTAACAGGTTGAGCCAATCGACTGATACGTGGGAAGCCAAAATGCATACGTAGATCACGAATGATTTTTGCAATTTGCTTACGGTTGTGCACCACAACATTGACATAAGTCTTATCATCTTGATTACACACCATTTCGACCCCGATTTTTTCTTTACGGCATTGATAAATTAGGTCAGAAATTTGTTCGTCATCCATGGCCATGTTAATCAATAAATATGCAGTAAAACTAATTTCTTCTTCATTCTCGTTAGTCCACTGCAACGGCATGATATTTTCAGGGTGCAGATGTTGTTCATGTAGGAGGTTATGACAACGTGCACGATGCACAATAAGACCGCGGCGTGATAAATGTCCTTGAATTGGGTCACCCAACACAGGGTTACAGCAATGTGCGTATTTAACATCGACACCCTCAGTACCTTGAATGAGTCTGTCAGATTCCTGTGCACTTTGGTCATGCGCAAACAAATGATTCGCAACCAATTGCGGCAGTAAATCGCCCACGGCAATTTGTTCAAAGAGTTGGTCTTTACTTTCAATATGTCGCCATTGTAAAAGTTCTAACCAATCTGATTCGGTTAAATCTTTAATGGATACATTGAATAGCTTTAAAGCGCGATTTAAAGCTTGTTGTCCAACAAGGCGTTGTTCTTCGATGTCTTGCTCACGCAGTATATTTTGTAAGGCACGACGGGCTTTTTGCGTGTTGACAAAGCTGAGCCAATCCGGGTTTGGGGTGGCCAAGACATCAGTAATAATTTCAATCACCTGACCACTGTGCAATGGCGTAGAAAGTGGTTTAGTTTCCCCATTGATTTTCGCACCTACCGCATGGTTACCTAAAAATAAGCTAGCAGAGTAGGCAAAATCGACTACCGTTGCACCTTGTGGTAACTCGTGTAGATGACCTTGTGGGGTATACACCCAAATTTTCTCTTGGTGTAAATAATCGAGCAGTTCGCTAAAAGTGGTTTTAGCACAGGCTCCATCGATCAAGACATTCAAGTTCTGCATCGAGGCTTGAATCGCAGAGCGGCAAGCTTGCGGAGCACTGTCGCCTAGGACTACACCAAAACGCGCAGCTTTGCGCATCAGTTCGGTTTGAATGGTGACTGATAAGGTTGTGTTTTCACCTTTTAAACGTAGTAGTAGCGATTGGTTACCACCTGGGAGTGGTTTACGAATATGGTCTGCAAAGTGTAAAACTTGAAAACTCTCTCGCAACACATCGGCTAAGCGGTCACAGTCAGCAATACTATTTAGAATAATTTCAAAGGCATGACTATGCGTAAGTTCATGTAGATCAATGTCATTTTTTACAAAGTGACGTAACAGTTCGATATTATTATTTTTCTTTTTAATTCGACCTGAGATTTGATGGGTTTTTAATAGCTCGGTCAGATTATTTTCCCATTTGCTTTGATATTCACAGCGTTTGGGTTTAGTTTGGAGAAGGGCTTCTTGGACATTGTTATACATGTCGAGATCAAGATTTTGATAACACAAATGTTCGAGGTTATCGCCCATCTCATTCATACCAACAATACGTGCCATTGGGACAAAAATATCAAAGGTTTCTTGGGCAATACGTGCACGCTTATCAGGACGCAATGCATCCAAGGTGGTCATGTTGTGATAGCGATCAGCCAGTTTAATAATAATGACACGTGGGTCTTGTAGTGTGGCTTGCAGAATTTTTCGGAAAGAAGCGGCTTTGTTATATTCTTTATCGCTGGATTGGCTGAGTTTGGTGACGCCATCGACCAGTTCGGCGACGGTTTTGCCAAATTTTTCTGCAATATCTTCTTTGCTAAAGTCAGTGTCTTCAATCACATCATGTAAAAGTGCCGCCATCAGGGTTTCGGCATCTAGACGCATATGCGCTAAAATGCAGCTTACCGCAATCGGGTGCAAAATATAGGGTTCGCCACTTTTACGGGTAATACCATCATGGGCAATGTCCGCATAATCACAGGCCGCAAGCACTCGCTCGACGTCGCTTTCAGTTAAGTAAGCATCGATAATAGTTTTGAGCTGTTGTTTAGCTTGGCTGACCATTGGGCCTGGCATAAAACACCTTTAAGACGTAGCAATTACAAGAAAATTTTACTGATACTCTAATGAAAAACATATTGCCTGAATTGTCAATTTATTCATTGAGAGAAAAGCAAAAAAGACACACCTAAACCATGATGAATCCTATCTTCTAGTTATAACGTGTATTGCACAAATATAAAAGTTATCCAATAAAAAAGCCTAGTTAAAAACTAGGCTTTTAAACGATAAATTTTTTCTTATTGGAAAGAAAAATTATCTAAATTCAAATTGTTTGCAGACAGTGCAAGATCAAGACTTGAAGTTTGGTAGTCTTGTTCACGTTGTTTCAAAATATCTTTAGAAACATGACCGATTGCGATTTCACGTAATGCAACAACAGTCGGTTTGTCATTGTCCCACTCAACGGTAGGTTCAATGCCTTGACGTGCCAATTGACGCGCGCGTTTGCTTGCCACTAGTACAAGCTCAAAGCGGTTGTCTACATGGTCTAAACAATCTTCAACGGTTACGCGTGCCATAAGAGTTCTCGTTACAAAGGCTAAAATTAAACAGACTGTGCAGTATAAGGTGCTTTGTCTGTAGACTCAAGTTTTAATCACTTTTCAACAGGGGTGATCAGCTCAGAAATCATTTTCTGATGACGGCTCGCTTGCTGTGTAATGACTAAACGATTGGCAATAATCACAGACTCAAGATCGTGCAAAGCTTTGTTAAAATCATCATTAATAATCACATAGTCGAAGTTAACATATTGTTGCATGTCTTCAACTGCACAGCCTAAACGACGCTCAATCACATCAACCGAGTCTGTGCCACGGTTAGACAGACGTTGACGCAGATCAAACTGGCTTGGTGGTAAAATGAAAATTTGTTTAGAGTCAGGAAAAAGCTTACGAACTTGCTGCGCGCCTTGCCAGTCAATTTCTAATAGAACATCATGACCTTTCGCCAATTGTTCTTTTACTGTAGCTTGAGCTGTACCGTAGTAATTACCAAAGACTTCGGCGTATTCAATAAAACCACCTTGTTCAACCAAGGCCAAAAATGAGTCTTTTTCGGTAAAATGGTAATGTACACCATCAAGTTCGCCGGGACGTTGCCCACGTGTAGTATGAGAAACAGAAACGTGAAGATTCGTTACACGGTCAAGGAGGGCTTTTACGAGGGATGTTTTGCCTGTTCCTGAAGCTGCAGAAACGACAAACAAGAGACCCGACATGATATTTTTCCTGATATGATAAAATATCTTGGCTATTGTAGTGTAGCGTGCCATTAAACGAAATAGTTTGGCATAAATATTCAGATGATGAGAGGGGATGTTATGGAAATTGTACTCGCCAATCCACGAGGTTTTTGTGCTGGTGTTGACCGTGCGATTGCCATCGTAAATCGTGCGCTTGAGTGCTTTAATCCACCCATTTATGTACGCCATGAAGTGGTGCACAACAAGTTTGTGGTGGATGACCTACGTCAGCGTGGTGCTGTTTTTGTAGATGAGCTTGATCAGGTTCCTGATGATTCCATTGTCATCTTTAGTGCACATGGTGTTTCCAAGGCTGTACAGCAGGAGGCGGATCGCCGTGGCTTAAAAGTGTTTGATGCAACCTGCCCACTTGTCACCAAGGTTCATATTGAAGTGACCAAGTACGCGCGTGAGGGCACCGAAGCCATTTTGATCGGGCATGAAGGGCATCCTGAGGTTGAAGGCACAATGGGGCAATATGATAAATCTGGTGGTGGAAAGATTTATTTGGTTGAAGATGAACAGGATGTTGAGGCCTTAATGGTGAGACATCCTGAAAAAGTTGCATTTGTCACTCAAACGACGCTTTCGATTGATGATACAGCCAAAGTAATTGATGCCCTAAGAACCAAGTTTCCAAAGATTCAGGGACCACGTAAAGATGATATCTGTTATGCAACACAGAATCGTCAGGATGCGGTACGTGACTTGGCGGAGAAATGTGATGTCGTATTGGTCGTGGGTTCGCCAAACTCATCCAATTCAAACCGTTTGCGTGAACTGGCTGAACGTATGGGTAAATCAGCTTATTTGGTCGATAATGCAGATGAACTTGAAAAAGATTGGTTTAAGCCAGACAGTAAAATTGGTGTGACAGCTGGCGCATCTGCACCTGAAATTCTCATCAAGCAGGTTATTCAGCGATTACAGGATTGGGGTGCGACCCCTCCGCAAGAGCTTCAAGGGCGAGAGGAAAATATTACGTTTAGTCTACCTAAAGAGTTACGGATACAAGTGATTCAGGCCTAATTTGTATAGAAAAATGTGAACTCAAAACGGATGGACGACACTCCATCCGTTTTTTTATGATTCTTATCTGCTTTGTATTGGTTCTGTAAAAAATAAATTTAATATAGAGTAAGGAATTTTAAAAGAGTTGGGTGCAGGGCGATGGGAACAAGTCGGGGATTCACCTTAATTGAATTGTTGGTGACGATTGCTGTATTGGCAATTATTGCGATGATGGCGGCTCCGTCTTTTATCCAAATGGTTCGGAGTAATCAATTGCGAAGCGATACCCGTGATTTTGTGGATTTATTGAGCGAAACGAGATCAGAAGCGATTTTTAAACAAAGTGATCGGGTCGTAGCGTTAGATAGTAGTGTGGCAACACCTTTTAAAACTTGGGTGCCGACGCATGTCACAAAAACGAGTGGGGATAGCAGTGTGACTTTTAATCGTTTGGGGCAGACCAGTGTTTCCACAAACGGACAGTGCTTTATTTTTGAACACAGTAGTGATGCTGCGTTAAAAGCATATGTGTATGTACAAAAGGGTGGAACGGTTGTTTACAATAAAGCGGCAACAAGTTGTCCGACTTGAGGGGAAGGAATAATAAAAATGATGAAACGTCAAACGGGAGTTGGGTTGGTGGAGGTACTTGTGGCTTTAGTACTTCTAAGTATTGCTGTATTGGGGTTTGTGGCATTACAAATTAGAGCCATCACGGCTAGCAACGAAGCGACGATGAATGTTCAGGCGACCAATATTGCCCGAGATTTGGCGGAGCGGATGCGTATGAATCGGGATGGGTTGGTGGGATATGTTGCGAATACCGATACCACGAATTGCGCAACTGCATTTTGCTCCCCTGAAAATATGGCTAAATACGATTTTAGACTAGTAAGCAGCCGTGCAACTGACTTGGGTATGAGTATGGATGTGCTTAATTGTCAAGGGTCTACCTTAGTTCGAAAATGTATATATGTAGCGTGGGAAGGAACAACAGCGACCAATGGTACAAGTAGTTCTGATTGCACCAATGGTGCGGCTTATGTACCAAATGCGAAATGCATCATCATGGAGGTATATAACTATGGCTCATAAGCGATATACCTCAGGTTTCACCCTCATGGAGTTGATGATTGCTTTAGCATTAGGATTGTTAATTGTTGCCGCAGGTTTGGCGGTATTTTTGAGTAGTCAGCGTTCTTTGAGTTTACAGTCTGGCATGAGTGAGTTGCAACAAAATGCTAATTTTGGTTTATCACTGGTTACCCACGATTTGCGACATACCAATTTAAATACCCTTTCTTCACATAGAGTGAATAATTATACCAATGGCTCGGGAATTATTTTTAAAAAAGAAAATCTACCAACTGCATTGCAAGCAACAGCTAATTTAGAAACTGAATTGGTCAGTTTGCAAGACAAAGATACTGATAATACTACAGGTAAAAGTGACCGTATAACTATTCAATATACCCCTGAAACCGAAAGCATTATTAACTGTGAGGGAGCAACAATAGGAACTGCTGCTGCCCCTGCTTCAAATCTGGTAATTGTGCAGCGTTATTATTTGGCTGCTAGTCCACAACAAATTACAGGTGAACCAACGGCTTACTCCTTATATTGTGATGCCGGCTCATATCCTATGAGTGCACCCACTGCAATTGCCGGTTTAGATGTACATGATTCCAATAATGCACAACAAATTATGCAGCGGGTCGATGCGTTTAAAGTACGCTTAGGGGTAAAAAATCCTGCGGGTCGGTTACGCTATATGACGATTAATGAATATATTACTGCGATGGATGCAATTCGTGCAGCATGTGCGACTCCAATTGTTGAAGATACCTGTTCCAAAACTTATTTGAATGTTGTTTCTATGGATATTGGCATTTTGTCTCGTTCTACGGGAACAATTGGTGCAGATGCAAGTTTAAATACTCAAACCAGCTTTAATGTTGCTGGAACTCCAGTCACGCTTTCAGGGGATGTAGCAGTAAATAAGCGATATTTGCGTCAGGCGGTAAATCAAGTGGTCGCTATTCGTAATACTTTGGGAGCATCATCATGAAACAACAAAAAGGCGCAACACTCATTACGGTATTGGTCATTTTGATCGTTATCACATTACTGGGGACTATAGCGGTAAAAATGGGGATTGTGGGTTTAAAAATTGCAACCAATAGTCAGGTGAATGCGTTGTTGTTAGAAAACTCTGATTCAGCGTTGTTTAATATTGAAAATCCTGCTGAGGTTGAAAGACAACTGGCCTTGGATGGTATGTTTGCTTATTTTAACTCGTCTGCCAATGCAAATGACGAATTGGTATTTTGCTATCGCGCATCGGAAAATTCTTTCTTTAAATTATCTAAAGCTAGCGCGATTACAGAGGATGGATCAACGACCAAGATTGGTGTTGATGGCTTTTGTAAAGCCAACCAGTTTGCAATGGGGCGTTCTGCAGTGTTGTCACAAGTGTATTTAACCAAGAGTTCTACGGTTTCTGCCCCTTTTGGTTCAGTTCCCAAGGGGACCAGTATCGGGCAAAGTAATGTTCCTGCAACCAGCAACAATATTGGTGCGACTGTTATTTCAGTCTTACCAAGTTTTGCAGGTGCGACTCCTACGCAAATAGAGAACTGTTTTAAGCAGCGGGCTTCGGCCGTGGGGGCATGTTTTGATGGGTTAGGTATTCCCTATAACATGCAGCATTCGGACTATACCGTTGGCGGTCATCCGAAGTTGATATTACCGTAAAGAAAGAGGATTAAAAAATGAAAACATTAAATTCAAGAAATATACTTTCTACGGCAGTCTCGGCGCTGATGACGATGATGGTTTGTAGTAGTGTCTCTCGGGCGAGTGATATCGAGATCTATCAAAATGCCAAGCCAAGCACGATTACCCTGATGATGCTGATCGATATTTCAGGGAGTATGGACTATATGTCTTATGGTGGTCAAAGTGCATGTGATGCACCGAACCAAAGTGTAAAAAAGTATGCGCTGCAAAAAATTAATCCGCATGCAGATGCTCCAACCTATAGAAGGCAGTGGTGCGAGGTGACCAGTGGAGGGGTAACTACCCAATATCCAGATCGTATTACCCGCGTTAAGGACGGTATGATGGATTTGTTATTTGGAAATACTAGTAAAGGCATAACCGCCTTACCTGATAATAATATCATTGGTTTATCAACGCTAGGCTGGGTTCGGAATCCGCTGTTAATCGATCCTACAGAGTCCGATGGTCGGTTGCTTTGGGATGGAACACAGTCTAGCTCACCTATGAGAAATCAAACTAATATGAATAGTTTGGCTTATGGTAAAACGGGTGAATATAAAAGTGCGCGTGGTGGTAGTGAGTCGGATTGGGATAATATTGGTAATATTGCAGTGCCTGCACGACGACTAGATGCAACGATTACGGTGGATGGTGTTTCGATCACTCAACGTAAATATTTAGCACAGAAAATTGCCAGTCTTGCAGCGGTGACGAATACGCCAACTGCACGTTCGTATGCTGAAACAATAGCTTATTTGCTGGGTGAGACAACTCAGGGGCGTGCTTCAAGCGGGTATAATTTTGCTAATCCAGATGCTTATGACACCACTCGAACAGGATATTATGCGGCGCCATCATCCATGACGCAGGCAGAAGCGGATAAACAGTGTAATGGACAAGGTGTGTATGTATTAACCGATGGTGATCCTTATCAACATACGAATGCGCAAGAGTTGATTCAAAGTGCCTTGGGAAGTACAGGAAGCTCATTTAGCTGTAGTACTAGTGACAGTTCGGCTGGAACATGGGATTGTGTTCGTAATCTTGCAAAAAATTATTTACTTAATGGGAACAATCCTAAAGGTGTGGCAATTAAAACAGCTGTTGTTGGTTTTGGTAAAAACTTTAACAGTGTGCCGTCATATGATAAGACAAAAAGTATTGCGGATAATGTGACATCGATTAATGCTTCCAGTGCGAGCTCCAATCAAAAGAATGCCGCACTGTGGGGGGTTGAAGGCGGTGGTGGGTGGTATTCTGGTAGTAGCTCAGAAGATGTGGTGAATAGTGTTAAAGGCTTTTTAAATGAAATCGAAGTTGAAATTCCTGCGGTAGCAACGGGTTCTCCAACACTTCCTCAAGATGCTTTGAATCCATTGCGTATCCAACCTTATGGTTATTACGCTTCATTTGTGCCGAAACCGCAGGAATCGACCCAGCTTTGGGTTGGGAATATGAATAAATATCATATTTTTAACGGTGAACTATATAATGCAAGCAAAACTATTCGCTTAATTAAGGCAGATGGTTCGCTTGACGCAGCCGCCAAAGGGCTTTGGACTGACGAGGGCATGAAAGGACAATTGCCCTTAGGCATAGGCACTAATGCTGCGAATGAGCAAGTTGCAAACCGTACTATTTATACCAATCGTGAAATTACAGGTACTGCGGCTCCGTATGCAGCAAGTGAAATCGGTTCACTGAAAAAAGTCAATGTGGCGACGCTATTTGGTACAGGTAGCACGGCATTGTTTGTGAACGACCCAGATAAAAATTATTGGTTGAACTTGCTTGGTTACAATGTTGCTGAAACAGGAACGGTGACTTTAGCCGATCTTATAACCAAACCTGAACTACGTCAGGTCGGTTCGGTTATGCACTCCACTCCTATCTTGCTGACCCAGTCAGGTAAAATTTCATACACTTCTGGCACCATTGACACCACTGATCGTGACGATTACTTATTATTCGGTACTACACAAGGATTATTGCATGTCGTACGGGCAGGCAAAAATGCAACTGATGCTGATCGTGGTAAGGAAGTATTTGCCTTTGCACCAAATGAAATGATGCAAAATCAAAAGAATGCTTTTCTATCTGAAACCAGTAGTACCTTGGGCAAAAATAACCTGTTCTACGGTATAGATGCACCGTGGACGGCTTATACCCAGTATGTTGCAAAAGCAGATGGAACATTGACCGTGAAGGATTCAGGTCGTGTTGCACAAAATGCCAGTGGTGATGATATTGCCATTAAAGGTTTGCAGTGGGTCTATGGTGGTTTGCGTATGGGAGGCAAAAGTTATTACGCCTTGAATTTATCTGACTTAGATAATCCAGAGCTCAAATTTCACATCGACCCAGCCAACTCAAAAATTTATAAATCAAGTTCCACAACTACAGGTGTAACCGCTCTAAGCTATATGGGACAAAGCTGGTCTAAACCGACCATTGCTTATGTGAATTTTGGTGGAGTGAAAAAACTAGTCATGTTTGTGGGTGGGGGTTATGACCCTGGTTATGAAAATGCAGCATATGACCAAAATACCACCACAGGTGGTGGTGCGGGTGTCTATATGTTTGATGCCAATAATGGCGACTTACTGTGGTGGACGAGTGCCAATGCAACAGCAGCAGGTGGAGCAGAAGCATTTACCAATGCAAGTGCAGCTACTATTAACATGAAATACAGTGTTGTCAGTCAGATCAATGCGATTGATCGTGATAGTGATGGTTTGGTAGATAATTTGTACTTTGGTGATTTGGGTGGACAGGGATTCCGTGTTGACTTAAATAATGCGGCGACTGGGGCGGATGCAAGTGCGAAAAAAGCGAATTTTGCGAAACGTGTTGTACGCTTATTTGATGAACATGCAACAGGTGGGGCAAGCCCTCGCTTCTATGAAATGCCAAGTGTGTCTATACATGACAGCGATGATGGCTATGTTGCTGCCGTTGCGTTTAGCTCAGGTAATCGCAGTTCACCATTGGTTGGGGCGGCTGGCACGAATCAGGCGGGTTCAGCAACCAGTGCAGTAGATGGCGTATTTGTGGCTTATGATAAAGACGTTGCAAAAATGGATCTTTATGGTACGCCAACATTAACCACCCGGACTGCGCTGTCTTCCTTAAACAGTAACATGAGTACAGGTGTTGCAATTAATGGAAATAGCGGTTGGAAATATACCTATTCAAGTACTGCAGGTGCTTATAAAGGAATGAATGAGCTATATGCCTTAGATGGCATGTTGTATGTCAATGTGTTTCATCGTGATGGTACAGGTATTGGTGGTTCGTGTGGTGCAGGTGTCAAAGGTGACAGCTATGTCTATCAGTTCTGTTTGCCTACAGGAAAATGTCCATTTAATACAACCACATCTGGGGTGCCGAATAGCGTAAAACTTGGTGCGGGTATTTTGGGTGCTGGTTTAGGTCAAGGACGTAGTAGTGCCAATAATACTGGGTTGATTGTAAACCGCCCTAACACGCTCAATTGTACCACTACCCCAAATTTACCTGAATGTCAGGAGTTTACCACCACAGCGAAACTTAGACAGTTACGTTGGTATGAAACTCGGTAGGTAAGAATGATGAAAAAAAATTATGGTTTTACCCTGATCGAATTGATGATTGTTTTAGTGATGATGGCAATTCTACTAGCAATTGCTATTCCAAGTTATCAACAATATATGCGAAAACAGGATTTGGCGATTGCGAAACAGGAGGCCTTGCGTATAGCCAGCGAACTAGAACGCTTTAAATCCAAGAATTTCAGTTATAAGGGCTTCGACGCAAGTTATATCTATAGCTCTTATAATAATTCTACGGGAACCTTGTATCTTCCTGTTGGTTCAGCAGCAGCAGATGGTAAATATGTTTTAACTCTGGTAGATGCTGATTTGAGTACTCCGACAAGCGATACTAAAAAGCCTTTAACTGTTGTAAAAAGTGGGGGGGTTGAAACCGCAGATTCCCAGTCAGTTAAAGGTTTAAATTGGGCAATAAAAGTAGAGCGCTGTAAAGTAGGGGGATGTGCCGCTACCAGTGGTTTTCCGAAAGATCCTCAAAATTATGATTTATTACTGAGAGGTAATGGTCTACGTTGTATGACTAAAAATACAATAACAAATTATGGTGATTGTGGAACCAGTGGTGTGGAGACTTGGTAATGTGGTTACAAAAAGGATTTAATCTAATTGAATTAATGATTGTTGTCGCAATTATTGGCATCTTGGCAGCAATTGCTTATCCATCTTACACACAGTACAAAATCCGTACCAATCGGGCAGATGTGCAAGGTGAAATGATGCAAATTGCACAACGTCTACAGAGTTATTACGTTATCAACCATAACTATACCAGCGCAACACTGGATAATGGTGCAACTACAAAGGATTACCCAACATCTAATCCTGTTTATAGCATTACACTGGTCCCGAATGGTCAAACTTATACGTTAACTGCAGAACCTAAATCTGGTACTGTTCAGGTGGGTAATGGAAGTGTAATTTTAGATAGTCAGGGAAGGAAGTGTTGGACTAAAACAACTACAGATTGCGTTCCCTCAGCCACCTCCAACTGGGACGGACGCTAAATAAATTCAAACCTGTAGATAAACAGATTATTTACTTTCAATCAAAACAAAAATAACGTAAAATACTGCCCTCTATGAAAGGGGTTTGAAGTGTTGCCGATGGTCGGCGCAAGGATAATCCGTAAAAATTATAAGGTTGTTCTCATGGTTGTTATTCGTTTAGCGCGCGGTGGTGCAAAAAAACGTCCATTCTATCAAATCGTTGTAACTGATAGCCGCAATGCACGTGATGGTCGTTTCATCGAACGTATTGGTTTCTTTAACCCAACTGCACAAGGTCAGGCGGAAAAAGTTCGTTTAGATGCTGACCGTTTTGCACACTGGATTTCACAAGGTGCTCAGCCTTCTGAACGTGTTGCTTCTTTAGCTGCTCAAGCTAAAAAAGCTGCGACTACTGCATAAGTATTGTAGTAGGTAGCCCATGACACCAACACAGAATGTACCCGAAGATCGTATTCAGATTGGACAGTTACGTTCAGCTTATGGACTGAATGGGTGGCTCTGGGTTTACTCCAATACTGAACCCATGAGCAATATATTTGACTACCTCCCTTGGTACATTGAGACCAAGGCAGGTTGGCAAATAGTCGATGTAAAACGTTGGAAACCACATGGCAAAGGCTTAGTTGTTGCGTTAAAAGGCGTGAATGATCGCACGGGTGCAGAAAACTTAGTTGGCGCAAATGTCTGGATTTCAAAAGCGCAACTTCCTAAAGCAGGAATGGATGAGTTTTACTGGTCAGATTTGAAAGGCTTAACAGTGTTAGGTTTGGATGATGAAGAACAAGAAGTAAATCTCGGAAAAATCCATGAAATGTTTGAGACAGGTGCCAATGATGTGATGGTGGTTCACGCAACACCAGACAGCATTGATGCTGAAGAGCGCATGATTCCATGGCATAAAGATGTGGTACAACGCGTTGATCTCGAAGCTGGTCGTATCTACGTGAATTGGGGCGTAGATTACTAATTATTTTTGGAAATACGGGGGTCTGCGATGTTTTTTGCAGTCATTACGCTTTTTCCTGAAATGTTTGAAGCGATTACAGCCTACGGTATTAGCGGGCGTGCAGCAAAAAGTGATTTAGTACAAGTGACTTGTATTAATCCTCGTGATTATGCTGAGGGCAACTACAAACGAGTGGATGAACGTCCATTTGGTGGTGGTCCAGGTATGGTGATGATGGCTGAGCCTTTGGCAAAAGCAATTCAACATGCCAAAGAGCTTGCCATGCAAGCAGGTGCAGTTCATGTTCCTGTGGTGTATATGTCACCGCAAGGAAAAACCTTAAATGAGCCTGCAGTACAACAGTTTGTCGACTATGATGGATTGATTGTATTGTGTGGTCGTTATGAAGGGGTCGATGAACGTTTGATCCAAAAATATGTTGATCAGGAATGGTCGATAGGGGATTACGTTTTATCGGGTGGTGAGCTTCCTGCGATGGTTTTATTAGACAGTATTATTCGGAGACTTCCGGGTGCAATGTCTGATGAACAGTCTCATGTGCAAGACTCATTTGTGGATGGTCTTTTGGACTGCCCACAATATACCAAGCCAGACCATTTTGAAGGTTTGGATGTCCCTGAAGTCTTAAAGTCGGGACATCATGCCAATATTGAGAAATGGCGGTTTTTGCAGCGTTATCAACGAACACAACAACGCCGACCTGAGTTGGTGGAACATGTGGAGTTGACGAAGCAGCAAAAGAAATGGCTAACAGATTTGAATACTTAATTCAGAGTATTCTTTTAATAGGCTCTTTGTGCATTGAAGTGGTCAAGCATAAAGAGAAAGATAATCGGGTCTATGCGATTTAGCCTCTATACCCAGCGGATATCAGACCTCTTCTGACCCGCACATATTGGAGATACCCCATGAGCGGTAAGCATCCTTTAGTACAAGCTGTTGAAAATGCACAGCTTAAACAAGACATCCCAGCTTTTGCACCAGGCGATACAGTTATCGTTCAGGTTAAAGTAAAAGAGGGTGACCGTGAGCGTCTTCAGGCATTTGAAGGTGTTGTAATCGCGAAGAAAAACCGTGGCTTGAACTCTGCGTTCACAGTACGTAAAATTTCTAGCGGTGTTGGTGTTGAGCGTGTTTTCCAAACTCACTCTCCAATCGTTGCTAAAATCGAAGTGAAACGTCGTGGTGACGTTCGTCGTGCTAAACTTTACTACCTACGTGAATTGTCTGGTAAAGCTGCACGTATTCGTGAAAAGTTACCAGCTCGTAAAGTTAAAGCTTAATTTTAAGTTTTACACGAGTAAAAAATGCGCCCAATGGCGCATTTTTTATGCCTAAATTTTAGAGTCCTTGAAGCTTCAAACGGTTGGCGTGTTGACGATAAACATCCACAGGGTCTGGAGCAAAAATAGAACGTAGACCAAAGAACTGGTTAATCACATCTAAATGGTTCCAATTATAGTTATCGCGCACGGTCTTACCATATTTGGCACTACAACGTGAGACTAAGCCATCATTATCATTGGGCGCTTGCATGAGTAAGCCTGTCGCACCCAATAATGAGTCTGGATCAAGAATATTGGTTAATGTTGACTTGCCAGAGAAAGAGTAAAAATAAACTCCATTTTCTTTCGCTAAGCCTTCACCACAGCTTGTTTTTGGCATACCCAGTGGATATTTCTGTGCAAAAGCTTTAGAACCAGCTTGACTTAAACTTTTACCAGCACCGAGTGCATCATGTGGGAGTGAGTTCGGATCTTGCTGTTGTGCCCAAACAATAGCCTTGGACCCAAAGTTGATTAAGCCTACCAGCGGTTGTTCTAGCGGCGTACCTTGCGCGGAAATAATCAAATCCGCCACAGGAGAGCCTTTTAAAGGACTAGAAATGGCTGTTGCAGACGCGATTTTATTGGGCATAACATTTGAGACATAGGCAATACTATGTCCGCCGTGACTATGACCAAGCAAATTGACTTTGGGTGCTTCTGTAATCGCTAAGATTTCATCAACTTGTTGCAGCAGTTGTTCACCACGAACTTCAGATGTGTTGAATGGAGAAACGCGTGTTGCCCATGCGTTTGCACCGTTACGGGCTAAATCTGGCAAGATTTGATACCAGTAATCCACACCAAGTTCATCGGTTCCTGCTCGAATCCAGCCACCCATACCATGTGCAAAAACCAAAGGGTATTTGGTCTTTGCATAATTAGAGGCAACGTAGTTTGATTTAATTTGTGAAGCAGCTGCTTGCGTTTGTGTAGCAGCAAGTGTGCAGGTCGACAGCAGTCCAGCTATCAATAATCCATATTTCATTGATCATCCTCGTTTTTTATTTTTTATGACGACAATTTAAGTTGTCAAAAATGAGTATAAAGGTGAGGGAGGAGGAGTGTAGAGAAATCCGATTAAATTAAATACAGTTTGTAACTGGATAATTCTAGGAGGCATCCCTCCGAAACGTTAAAGATTCGAAGGGAAAAACAGAACTAGAGTCCTTGCATTTTTTTAAGCGATTGGCATGTTGGCGATAGACATCAACAGGGTCTGCGCTAAATAGTCCACGTAGTCCCATAACTTGGTTGACCTCATCTAAATGATTCCAGTCATAGTTATCGCGGATGACTTTACCGAAGTGTGTACTACAGCGTGCCACTAAACCATCATTGTCTAAATGTCCATAGGCCAAAGGCCCCAACAGTGAGATCGCACTATCTGCAACATCGAGAATGTTCGTGACTTGAGACGTGCCTGTCCACGAATAGTAATACACGCCATTGCTGGATGTTGCACCGCTCTTGTTACAGTCTGAAGCCAGTGCTGTTGTTGGATATTTCTGATTAAAAACACGGGAACCTTGCTCACTAATTGAGGTGAGTGATGCTGTTAAATTGCTTTTTAATGCAGGGTTACTTTGCCCATAAGCAAGCATAGGACCAATAATATAATCAGCCGCTAGGCTGAGCAGTTGTGTTCCACCTTGATTGGCAAGAAGCTGGTCTGCCACTTTTGAACCTCTAAATGTTGCTCCCACACCTGTCAGTGAGGCCACATATTGCGGTTTAACTGCTTCTACATAGCGAATGGTTGGTCCACCATGACTATGTCCAATCAAATTAACCTTGGGCTTGCCTGTCAGGGCGATGACCTCTTCAACTTGTTGTAGTAACTGTTCACCTCGTACTTCAGTAGACTCAAGCGGGGAAATTTGTGCTGCAAAGGTGGTCGCACCATTTCGAGCCAAGTCGGGTAAAATTTGATACCAGTAATCCAGTCCAAGTTCGGCAACGCCCACTCGGCTGAACCCAAACATGCCATGGGTAAATAGCAATGGATATTTGGTTTGAGCATAATTACTTTTTACGCTTGCAGTCACCGTCTGTAATCCAGCTGTGGCTGTAGTTGCGCTGAGTCCAAGGCTGGTAACCAGACCTACGAGTGACATTGTTTGTATCATTCTTTTCGTTATAAACATTTTTTTCATCCTGAAAAAGTCAAACACGGTATAGCTTTAATCTGCGAACGGAAGTTTTCCTCCCGTGTCATGTGTGGTTTCAAAGGCTCCTAGTCGAAGTTGTTCTTGTGAATTATTAAACTGTTGATCACGTAGTTTTTGAATGGCTTGTTGCTGCGCGTCTTGATTCATGTTGCTTTTGAGAATGCTGTCGCGTTGTTCTAAGTAAGTATTGATCCGAGATTTCCAATTGTTTCGATCTTGGTCGAGTTTTTCTAGGCGTACGGTCGCTTCGGCACCGACAAGATTCTGGCGCATTTGGCGAATTTCTTCGGCAGAGCCGCCGCGCGCTTTAATATCTGAGGTCAGTTTACGCAGATCTTCGAGTTTGGAGAGTTGTTCTAGGTTTTCTTTCCAATCTTCAGGCAGTTGAGCAAACAACTCTTTCAGTTTCTGCGCTTTTTGTACTTCGGTCAGGGACTGATCTGCCATGATGCTCATGCGGTCTAAGGTATATTCATGGTAGGTATTTTCAGCGCCAAAGAGACCTTCGATTTCATAGTCGGAAAAGAATTGGCTGCGTAGGTTTTTCATCAAAGTAAAAATTTTACGATAGTACTCGGGATCTTCTTTATTTAGGCTTGGCTCCTTCAGACTACCCAATTGCACACGATAATCTAAATAACGAGTCCAAAGATCTAAAATTTGCTTAAGCGCAGGTTCTTTATAACCTTGCTGGATATAGGCTTTAAAATCTTGCTTGATCTGGTCAATATTTTTTTCACCATATTGGGTGATAAAATATTCAAAACAGTTACGTGTTTGTTCATTGACAACTAAGCGATTACCTTGGTCGAGCACCAGTTGGCAGTTGATTTCGGTGTCCTGTTGGCTGTTACTGACAAAAGGCAGCCCTGAAGCATGTGGCAAGTCTGACGCTGGGGGTAATAAGCCTGTCGTATTTTGAGCACTAGAGCGAATCGGCTCTTGGTTTGAGCCAACAGTTGCATTGGGTGCGAGCCAAATGAGAAAACCAAGAATGACAACGATGATCACGGCGAAAATGAGCCATAATTTCTTTTTTTGCATATCCTATGCCTAACATCCCTATTGTATTTTTTGTTCGGTTCATATGATTGAACTCGATTTATTCTGAAACAAAAGGGCAAATAAACAACAGAAAAGTTGTAGAACTAGACAAGCGGTTGATAGTATTGCGGCAGCTTTAAGACGTGTCTATGTTATGAAATCATCTGCTTCAAAAATCCAGCGCCGTGCCGTGAATGGTGTATTTTTATTGAATAAGCCATTGGGGATCAGTTCAAATGCGGCATTGCAAAAAGTGCGCTGGTTATACCGTGCGCAAAAGGCGGGGCATACAGGAGCGCTTGATCCATTGGCATCGGGACTGCTGCCGATTTGTTTGGGCGAAGCGACCAAGTTTTCGCACTTTTTGTTGGACTCGGTGAAGCGCTATCAAACCACCATTCAGCTGGGGCACAGTACCACTACAGGTGATGTGGAAGGCGAACGGTTGTTAGAGCAGGCTGTACCTGAGTTAACCGAAGAGTTGATTCAATCCGTTTTGGTTCAGTTTATGGGTGATATTCAGCAAGTGCCACCAATGTATTCCGCTTTGAAGAAAGATGGTCGTCCTTTATATGAGTTAGCCCGTAAAGGGATTGAAATTGAGCGTGAAGCCCGTCCGGTTACCATCTCTGCGATTGAGTTGCTTTCATTCACAGCAGACAGTGTCACCCTCGATATTACCTGCTCGAAAGGTACATATATTCGTGTTTTAGGCGAAGATATTGCGAAGGCATTGGGTACTTATGGCCATTTAACTTATTTACACCGCATTAAAACAGGTCATTTTGATCTGATTCCAAGTTATACCATTGAGTATTTGGAAAGTTTGTCTGAACAAGAGCGCGAAGCACTGTTGTTACCTGTATATGCACCTGTAGATCATTTTCCTAAAGTACAAGTTCCAGAAGGACGCAGTGAATACTTTAGTCGCGGTATGGAAAGTAATATTGAGCATACAGCCGAAGCACAGGTCTTGGTTTTCGATGGGGAAAAATGCTTAGGCTTGGCTGAAATTACCGATAAGAAAAGATTGGTTCCAAAGCGGGTTTTAAATCTATAATCGAAATATATCACGCGGTAAAAAAGGATAAGGCGTGGACATCGACATTATTATCAGTCTGATCTTTTTTGCCTTTTGTGCAGGCGCAATTGACGCTGCCGTCGGTGGTGGTGGGCTGATCCAAATTCCCGCTCTGATGAATGCATTTCCGTCGATGGCACCTGCCACTTTATTTGGCACCAACAAATTAGCGGCAGTGGTGGGTACAGCCACTTCAGCCGTTTCCTTTGCCCGCAAAGTTCGCTTTGAATGGAAACTTTTGGCTGTGGTCGCAGTGTGTGCCACCATCAGTTCATTTGGGGGCGCGGCCAGTGTCGCCATGATTCCAAAAGAAGTTCTCCAACCCTTTGTCTTGGTCATGTTGATTGTGATGGCGGTCTATACCCTCATGAAGAAGCAATTTGGGCAAGTGCATATGGCGCAAACTGTGACGCCTAAAATTTTGCTGTTGGCGGGAATCGGGAGTTTAGCCATTGGCTTTTATGATGGTTTGTTTGGCCCAGGCACGGGCAGTTTCTTTATTTTCTATTTTATTCGCTATTTACGCGTTGATTTTTTGCATGCGGCGGCATTGGCTAAAATTGGCAATGTGATGACCAATCTTGCAGCGCTAAGCTTTTTCATTCCCTCGGGGCATGTGCTCTTTGCTGTAGGAGGCACGATGGCCGTCGCAAATATGATCGGGTCTATTTGTGGGGTAAAAATGGCGCTGAAATACGGCAGTGGTTTTATCCGCATTTTATTTCTTATTTTGGTAACTATTTTAATTCTCAGGTTGAGCTATCAAATGTTTTTGATGTAATCGGGCTACACCTTTAAAACTTCATTACAAAAAACGCGCAGTCTGTGACCTCATTTCTCGTTTATTGCATTTATGATCAATACAGTGCACTCAACGCTGTGCCAAGAAGCTTTTCAATAAAAAATGATGTTTTAAGTTGAATGGAACTGGAGCATAGAATGAATATATTTGAAGCCTTAAGAGAAAGTCACGTTATACAACGAAATTTGGCTGAACGACTACTCCAAACTTCAGGGGATACGCCTGAGCGCCGTGAGCTATTTGAACGGCTTAAAAATGAATTATTTGCCCATGCTGTGGCAGAAGACCGTTATTTTTATATCCCGTTAATGATGACCGATTCGGGCCTCAACATTACCCGCCATGCTTTGGCAGAACACCATAAAATGGATGAGTTATTGGAGCAACTGACGGAGACGGAATTCTCCAATCCGGGTTGGTTGGCAATTGCAAAAAAATTATCGGAAACCATACATCATCACTTACAAGAAGAAGAGCATGGTTTCTTTCAGCAAGCAGGAAAAATTTTACTCGATGCTGAAAAGACTGTACTCGCTAAGCAGTATCAGCAGGAATACAAAAAGTACAAAAAAATTGAAAAAGACAGTTTGGTTTAAGTCCATTTTAAACAAAAGATGGCGAATGCCATCTTTTGTAATTTAAAGCGCGTCATCACTTTGCGGTTTGGCTCTAAAGGTAACACCAACAGAGGCAATCATAATGCAAACTAGCGCCAACGTTTGCCACATACTAATTTGTTCTTTCAGTAATAACCAACCTGCCAAGGCTGCTAAAGCCGGCGACAGACTTGAAAGCGTCCCATAGCTGAGTTTACTTAAACGTTTCAAAGCCATGAGGTCTAGAGCATAGGGAATGGTTGTGGCGAGTAGTGCAATCAATAAGGCTTTGGGCCAGTATTCCGTTTGCATTAGCGCTGTAGGGTTATGCGTGGCGCTAATGGGCAGTAGCACCAAGGCTGAGATCACAATAGCAATACTGAGGGCATGCATGCCGATATTTTGACGGACGACTTTTTGCCCAAAATAAATATACAGCGCCCAGCACGCACCCGCCAAAACCGCAAATGCAGCACCTAAGAAAGAGAAGTTGGTTGCATTCGCTTGATGCCACGGCACCATCAGTGCAATGCCTAAAATCGCTAATCCGACCCAAATATAATCACGACGTTGTTTGATCGAGAGTAGAGCTAAAGTTAAAGGGCCTAAAAACTCTAAACCTACGGCAATACCTTGCGGCAGTTTACCCAGCGAAGCGTAGAATAAAATATTCATGAGGCATAAGGCTGCTGTATAACTGAGTAAATCTTTCCACTTTAAATGCGGTAGGCGTTTCATGATGCTCCATGAGCGGAACATCAGCACAATTAAAATTGCCGCAAAGCACAGTCTAAGGGTCACCACGGTCAGCGGGTCAAGGATGGCAATCAACTGCTTGGCAAAAGAAGCACTGATTTGATAGGACAGCATGGACAAGACCATGAACATCACTGCCATCAGTTGAGAATTAGGCATCATGCACACATCAGGTCATGGCGACCTGTTATTTTAAGACGGTGGATTAGTATAACGATTCAGCACCCAAATTGGATGCTGAATAAGCTGATTTTTTGAAATGCAACAACATGAATTTAAAAGTAATCGATAGAGCCTTTGGATTTAAAAACTAAATTCAAACGCTGGATCAGATCGTTTAAACTGCAGCTTGGCGGTTTTTTTGGGCTGTATAAGTGCAACCAATAGACGCCATGATAATCACGCTGAGCGCAAGCCACTGTGACCACAATAGTTGCTCGCCTAGAAAGACAAAACCGGATAGTGCTGCAATGGCAGGCTCAAGGCTCATGAGCGTCCCAAAACTTAGAGCGGTTAAATTGCGTAGCGCAATCATTTCCAAGCTAAAAGGCAGAGCGCTGGCCAAAACTGCCAAAGCTATGAAATAGACCAAGTTTGAGGGTTCAAACACATTTGCGGGTAAACCATTGAACAGAGCAAGTGGCATTAATATCAGCATACCGACAAACATACCTAAGCACACGGTATGATTGCCCGAAACACCCGATGGGCGCTGTCCCGCCACGATATACAAGGCCCAACATGCACCTGCACCTAGTGCAAATGCGATCCCAAGAGGGTCTAAAGGTTGAGCAGCTTGGTCGAATGGAAACAGTAAAACTAAGCCTAGAATCGCCAGCCCGACCCAAACAAAGTCAAAGCGTTGTTTGGCATAAAACAGAGCAACACTGAGTGGGCCAATAAACTCGAACGATACTGCAATGCCGAGCGGCAGGCGAGCAATGGATAAATAAAACAATAGGTTCATGCCTGCCAAAGCAAAACCATAGCTGAGAATGGCTTTATATTTGACTTGCTTAAAGTCAACCTGCCAAATTTTAAACAGCACGGCCAAGATGATTGATCCCAACAGCAAGCGCATGGCGGAAACGGTTAAAATGGGAAATTGATCGAACAGCACTTTGGCCAGTGAACCACTACTTTGCAAGCTGAGCATTGCAATCAGCAATAAAAAGGTCGCTTGAAGGTGGGGAGTACTTTTTAGATTTGGCATTATTAGAATACTAGATAGAGAAATGAATACTTGCGAAAAGTAGCGGGGAATGTGCTTGGGTCGCACATAAAATTTTAACAAGTATTCAAAAATAAAAAAACCACAGCTTGGCAGCTGTGGTTTTTAAATAGAGTCGAATTAGAACAATACGCGAACGCGGATTGTGCCTTCAACGTCTTGTAGAGTATCTAAAGCTTCTTGAGATGCGGTTGCGTCTACATCCATCACCAAGTAACCAACATCACCTTTGGTCATTAAAGACTGACCAGAAATGTTGATGCCGTGTTCAGCAAACAAGTTGTTGATTTTTGACAACACGCCTGGCACGTTTTTGTGGATGTGAAGTAAACGGTGTTTGCCTTCGGTCAACGGTAATGCGATTTCTGGGAAGTTCACCGCAGATAAAGTCATACCTTTATCTGAATAAGAAACGAATTTCTCAGCCACTTCTAAACCAATGTTCGCTTGCGCTTCCATGGTCGAACCACCTACGTGCGGGGTTAAGATCACGTTTGGAATATTACGTAGTGGAGAAATGAACTCTTCACCATTGGCTTTTGGTTCTTTCGGGAACACGTCAACCGCAGCACCAGCAACATGACCTGATTTCAAGGCATCTGCTAAGTCTTCAATCACGACACATGTACCACGTGCAGCATTGATGAAGATTGCACCTTCTTTCATTTGTGCAAATTTTTCTTTGGTCATGAAGTTACGTGTAGACGGAACATCAGGTACATGCAAAGAAACAACATCAGCATTGGCTAAAAGTTCGTTTAAGCTACCGACTTGACGTGCATTACCTAATGGTAGTTTCGTTACTGTGTCAAAGTAGATCACTTTCATACCTAAGCTTTCAGCAAGGACAGAAAGTTGTGAACCGATTGAACCGTAACCGACAATCCCTAAAGTTTTGCCACGAGTTTCGAACGAACCAACAGCTGACTTGTTCCAACCGCCTGCATGTGTATCTGTCGATTTTTCAGGTACACGGCGAAGAAGAAGGATAGCTTCAGCAAGTACAAGTTCAGCCACTGAACGTGTATTTGAGTATGGTGCGTTAAATACTGGAATACCACGAACCATCGCAGCATTTAAGTTCACTTGGTTGGTACCAATACAGAAACAACCAACAGCGATTAATTTATTCGCTGCTTCAAACACTTCTTCAGTGAGTTGTGTACGGGAACGAATACCAATGAAATGTGCATCTTTAATCGCTTCTTTCAACGCTTCACCTTCAAGCGCTGTTTTACGATAATCGATGTTGGTGTATCCGGCAGCATTTAGTGTGTCGATTGCGTTTTGGTGAACGCCTTCTAACAACAAGAAACGAATTTTATCTTTAGGAAGTGAAAGATGTTGGCTCATTACGGCTCCGCTACAAAGGCCAAATTTAGTGGCGATATAATAGCACGTACCGCGCCCGATATACATTTCCTTTATGCGGACTCTGCTGGGTATTTTTAGCCTCTATAGTGCGTAAAAAAGTCTTTTTGGTCTAATTAAACTAATCATTTCAAAGGTATCCTGAATAAAACAGCTTTTTCTGCGGGAAACAGAAAAAATGCCTTATAATATGACTCCGTGAAAATAAGCCAGTTGTACACTGCTGCTTAAATCCTCACGAACTGCCTGAGCCTTAGGGCATGGAAAGACTGAAATAAAGCGCTTTTCATGCAGAGAACCCTAGCGCCACAACAACTTGTTTACTTCTTGCAAGGTCTGAAAACGATGAATGCTCCAGTCGCTTTAACCCCAGAGTTATTGACTCAATTGACAGCAATTGTAGGTGAAAACCGCATTAAAACCGATGCGGATAGCCTTGAAAATTGGGGACGCGATCATACCAAACATTTTGATCCAAACCCGTCAGTCATCGTTTTTCCATCGAGCACGGAACAAGTGCAAGCGGTTGTGAAACTTGCAAATGAGTTTAATGTTGCGATTACACCATCAGGCGGGCGTACTGGCTTATCTGCCGGTGCAGTCGCTGCCAACGGTGAAATTGTGGTGAGCATGGACAAGATGAACCAAATCTTGGAATTCTTCCCAGCAGACCGTATGGTTCGAGTCCAAGCAGGCGTGGTGACTGAACAGCTGCAAAACTATGCTGAAGAGCAAGGCATGTATTACCCCGTCGATTTTGCTTCTGCGGGTTCGAGTCAAATTGGTGGAAACATTGGCACCAATGCAGGCGGTATTAAAGTCATTAAATACGGCATGACGCGTAACTGGGTACTTGGTTTAACTGTAGTCACGGGTAAGGGTGATGTGCTGCGTCTAAACAAAGGCATGATCAAAAACGCAACCGGTTATGCACTACAACATTTATTCATTGGTGGTGAAGGGACACTGGGCTTAGTGACTGAAGCTGAAATCAAACTGGAGCGCCAACCGCAAGACCTTCAAGTAATGATATTGGGTGTGCCTGACTTTGATGCTGTGATGCCTGTACTGCATGCTTTCCAAGCAAAAATTGACCTGACTGCATTTGAGTTCTTTGGTGAACTGGCAATGCAAAAAGTGTTGGCACATGGTCATGTACAACGTCCATTTGAAACCGAATGTCCATTCTATGTATTGTTAGAATTTGAAGCGCCATTTGAGCCAATTATGGACAAGGCGATGGAAATTTTTGAGCACTGCATGGAACAAGGTTGGGTACTGGATGGCGTGTTGAGCCAAAGCCTCGATCAAGTGGAAAGTTTATGGCGTTTACGTGAAGACATTTCTGAGTCGATTGCGCCATTTACACCATACAAAAACGATATTTCAGTGTTGATTACGCATGTACCTGCATTTATTAAAGAAATTGATGCGATTGTGGCAAGTAACTACCCAGACTTTGAAATCTGCTGGTTCGGTCATATTGGTGACGGGAACTTACACTTAAATATTTTAAAACCGGCTGACTTAAGCAAAGACGAATTCTTTGCCAAATGTCAGGTGGTGAATAAATATGTCTTTGAAACTGTAAAAAAATACGACGGTTCAATTTCTGCGGAGCACGGTGTAGGTATGACCAAAAAGCCATACCTTGACTACACGCGTTCGGCGGAAGAGATTGAATATATGAAGGCATTGAAGCAAGTTTTCGATCCAAACGGAATTATGAACCCAGGTAAATTATTCGACCTTTAAGTTCGAATTGAGTTTTAAAAGCGCATCCATCGTGATGCGCTTTTTTATGGCTGAAGGAACTGAATTACATTTACTAAATAGTGTAATAGGCCTAAAAAAGGCATGATGGACTGATAAATAATGAATTTTGGGTGGGATTTATGTTGCGTCTTATTTTAGCTTCAGCCGTATGTGTGGGATTATTGTCAGGTTGTGTGACGACCAAAGAGTTAGTGAATAAAGTCGGTTCGTCAGATACGCCGTTGGCTCAGGTACTCAAAGAGCGTCCAGATTTGCGTAATGAGTTGGTTACGGTTGAAATCCGTCAGTACTTTAATACGGTTGAGTCCCCGACTGCGGCAGAAGTCAAAGTGACTGAAACAGGTTTGTTAGATGATTCAGTAAAGTCGGTGCGTACCGTGTATAACTTTAAGTTGGTTGATGGCGACTGGGAAAAAACTGCGACGAAAACCTCTTACCAATGTGCGCGCGGTAAAAACACCAAGAACTTCCAAACAGCGAAGTGTGCATAATAAATCTTTGATTTATGGTTGAAATGTAGGCGAGTCTGCCTCATAAAAAGCGTATCAAGTGATGCGCTTTTTTGCGTTCAAGGGAAGAATAAAAATGACGTTAGTGAGTGATTCAGCAATTAAAGGATATCAAGAGGATTTATTAGAAAGGAAAGATTTTGCTTATAATATTGCAGATATAGTCGCAAAAAGGACAGAAAATGATGCTTTCACTATTGGACTAATGGGTGCATGGGGGAGTGGGAAAAGTTCAGTTTTAAATTTAATAGAAGAACGGTTTCAGAAATGCCATAGAGATATGATAACAATCTTTTTTAATCCTTGGAGATATAGTGGAGAAGAAGAGTTATTAATTTTTTTCTTTAATGAAATTGCTAGAGCCTTAGATAGTAAATTAGAAACAAATGGTGATTTAGTACGAAATTTTTTTAGAACACATACTGAAAAAGTTGGTACTTTAATCAGTGCTGCATCAGGGGATCCAAGTAATACAGGGCAAAAAGTTGCATCATGGTTAAGTAGTTTTTTAAAAACTTCTGACTTAGTGGATTTTAAAGAAAGAGTTCAGAAGTTATTAAAAGAGAAAAATAAGAAAGTTGTAATTTATATTGATGATATTGATAGATTACCCAATGAAAATATACAAGAATTATTCAAAGTTATTAAATTAATGGGTGATTTTAATTATGTGACTTATATACTGTCCTTTGATAGAGATGTAGTTACACAGGCTTTAGCTCAAACTTATTCTTATCAAAAAAGTTCTACTTTTTTGGAAAAAATAATTCAATTACAAATTGAAATTCCATTAATAAATAAAAAAATACTAATCAAGTTATGGCAGGAAAGTATAGAAAGAGTACTGAATAAAAATGAAATAAAGTTGACGGAAAAGGAATGGTTGGATTTAGATAAATTAATTACTGATGGATTTCTACATAATAGACTTCCGTCATAAATCAAAAAACGTACAATTTATTTGATCTTAAATTAATCAGCAAAATTATTTAATTCAAGAGATAATCCTTGGATGAAATTCAAAGATATTCAAAAATTATCAGACGTTAAGTTTCGTAGGCTTACCGGTGTTAGTTGGGCTACATTTAACCTCATGTTGGCCGAGCTAAATAAGCAGTTACCTCGTCATATTGGTAAAGGACGACCGCATAAATTACCGTTGGAAGATCGTTTGCTCTTATGTATAGAATATTGGAGAGAATATCGAACATTTTTCCATCTTGGTATGAGTTACGGTGTATCTGAAACGAGTGCAATTCGTATCACACGTGTTATTGAAGATACCTTAATCCGTTCTGGAAAATTTAACTTGTCAAAACAACTTCCTAATCGAGATGAAGTGGATTGGGAAGTTGTTGTGATTGATGCAACTGAAATATTAGTTCAACGTCCAAAAAAAACAGAAGAAATGGTATAGCGGTAAAAAAAAGCGACATACCTTTAAATTTCAGCTATCTATGCACTATACAACAGGTGAAATACTAAGTGTATGTGGAAGTCATGGAAGCATGCATGATTTTAAAATATTTAAAAAAAGTATGAGGAAATTAAAATTTAAGCCCTTTTTTATCGTTGATAAGGGGTATTTAGGGATAAAAAAATTGGGTTTTGGATGCCTCATGCCATCTAAAGCAAAGAAAACTGAAAAATTAGATTCTGAATTAAAAAAGTTAAATAGAGAGATTGGTCGTAGACGAATTCAAGTAGAGCATGTATTTGGAAGGATGAAATGTTTTAAGATTTTATCTTGTGTATATAGAAATCGTCGTAAAAGATTAAACCTGCGGTTTAATTTACTTGCTGGCATATACAATTTAGATTGGGTGAAAGATAAACAATTAAATTGATTGAAAAATGATTTATGAAGGAAGTCTAATATAGTTGATTATATAAATTCTTATGATCTAATAGGAGATTTTTTTATAAATTATGATTTTTTAGATGATTTGGATAATGGTTTGTTTGTGAATTTTTATTATAGATTTTCAGAGTATAATAAATTTCATGAAAATGAAGAGGTTTTAGATAAATTTTCAAAAAAAGCACTTTTAAAGATAAATCATGGAATGAGTTTAATAGATTTTCCAAATAAGTTTATAATAAGTCAAGTTTTAAAACTTTTGAAACTACAAAATGATTTTAATAGCGAAATTTATCTAAATAAAATTATAAATAGTAAAGAGGATTTGGAAGTTTTTTTAACAGCTTTTTGTACTATCTCCCATCCAGGGGGCAGAAAAATTAAGTTTGATAAAAGTATTATAGAATTCATCCATACATTTTATCCTATTGATAAAATTACTTATAAGATTAATCAATTTTGTCCTGGTACGCAGAGTAAATCATATGAAGATTTACATTTGGACAATGGTGTTGTTGAAAAATATCTAATTTCATTAAAAGAGATTGAATTAGAAAATTAGCAATACAGCGTGGTATATTCTTGCTAAACTACACCCACTTGACCTAGTGGGTGTACTAGCTTGAGTGATAAAAATCTCACAACTGAAATAGCTTGATTTGTCTTAGACACCTTGTGAATACGGTGTATTAAGCTGCTAAACCTTAGCGCATTCAAAAAAACGTAATTTAAATAAATCTCTCAGTGCTGGTCATTGGGCTGACGTTTATCTCCCGAAAAATAGCGTAAGACCTCGACCAGACCATCATGATCTGTAGAAAATAATGCAAAAAGTTCAAACGACCACGTTGAACCGCACTACGCTGATGTTTCCTTTAGCTTTGGTGCTGTTCGAATTTTCGGTCTATATCGGTAATGATTTAGTCCAACCTGCCATGCTCGCCATTACCCAAGATTTTGGGGTCAGTAGTGCATGGGCACCATCGTCTATGTCCTTTTATTTACTGGGCGGGGCTTGTGTCGCGTGGCTGCTTGGACCACTCTCAGACCGTTTAGGCCGTAAAAAAGTGTTGCTCGCAGGTGTGGCATTTTTTGTGCTGACCTGCCTCGCGATTTTACTCACTCAAAATATTGAGTCTTTTTTGGCGCTCCGCTTTTTACAAGGCATGGGGTTGTCGATGATTTCTGCTGTGGGTTATGCCGCAGTACAGGAAAGTTTTGAAGAACGTGATGCCATTAAAGTCATGGCACTCATGGCCAATATTTCTTTGCTGGCACCGCTGCTTGGTCCCGTTGTGGGCGCATTTATGATTGACCATGTGTCATGGCATTGGGGCTTTATTGGCATCGCCTTTTTGGCTTTTTTAAGCTGGTTTGGTTTAAAAGCCAAAATGCCTGCGACACAACAGCGTCATTCTAAAAAGCCATTGAGTTATATATGGGATGATTATAAAACGGTCTATAAAAATAAGACTTTTTTGGCGCTTACCTTTGGTTTGCCTATGGTGGCCATGCCATTGATGTTGTGGATTGCACTATCACCCGTAATCTTGGTCGAAGAACTTGGCTTAAGCAGTATGCAATACGGCTTAGCGCAGTTTCCAGTTCTGGGTGGTCTCATTCTGGGTAATATTGTGCTGATTAAAGTCATCGACAAAATGGCACTGGGTAAAACCGTGTTACTAGGCTTACCTTTGATGTTCGTCGGTACGCTGTTGGTGGTGCTCGGCACCATTTTCCAAAGCTATTTCTTGCCGTTACTGATTGTGGGGATGACTTTGGTGAGCTTCGGCGAAGGTATCAGTTTTTCGGTGTTATATCGCTTTGCTTTGATGTCATCGGAAGTGTCCAAAGGGACGGTTGCCGCAGCCGTTTCGGTACTGATGATGTTTACGTTCTTCTTTGTGATTGAACTGGTTCGCATGGCTTATGTGGCATTTGGTCTTTGGGCCTACAGTTTGGTCTGCCTCATTTTGATTGCACTTTGGTTTAGCTTTCCACGTGCGACCGTGAAAAAAGTGATGCAAAAACGTCTTGAGCGTGGTGTTTACTAAGATTTTATTCACTGAATTCAGCGAGGTTCACATCAAAAAAAGCGCGCATTCATTTGAATGAGCACTTTTTTATTACTGCTTTACAAAATCCTTTTTAAAGCCAGTTTTTTAACTCAGGCTTCAGCTTGCTCAGGTTCTAATTTTTTAATTTTGGCATCAAACACAAAAGGCCCAAAAGGTAAGATTGAAGCGATCAAACCTAGAATAAACATCTTCAAAGACCATTTTTGCTTTTCACAGACCACAAACAGCACGATGAGAAACAAGATAAATAATACGCCATGCCCCATACCCACGTATTTGACTAGGATCGGGTTATCAAAGATGTATTTCATTGGCATCGCAACGAATAACAACAGTAAAAAAGAAATCCCTTCTAAAAATCCTACAACACGTAATGTCTGAATGTTCATGGTCAAAAAATCTATGAGAATGAAGCTCGAGTGTACGCAAGAACCAGATAAAAATGAACCACAATACACCCGTACATCATGAACCATTTAAAGATCGTCGTTGTGTAGTCCGTTTTATTTAATGTCTCGGGCCAGTAGTTCAGTTTTTAACTTCAGCAATTCAGGCAAGGTTTCCAGTAGTAGACTGATTTGTTTGAGGACCAAGTGTAAATTCTGACTCATGGTTTCTTGAGCATTTAAACGTTTAATCTCTGCCAGTTTCTGCTGGATGTCGAGTTCAGGTAATGCCTGCTGATGGAGCAGTACATGATTTAGCGTATTTTGACACCACAGCATGAGTTCCAGCACTTGCGTATCCTGCACCAATTCTCGGTGACTTCCCAAAGCAGAAATATAACTGAGTTGACTGTGGCTATATACCAAGTAGCGAAAAGCATGATGCACCAGTTCTGGGTTTGGATTGGGCTCGGTACTGAGACTGGAGATCATGTTCGCCAGTTCGGTTTGGGCATTATGCGCAGTACGTCGTGCACTGCGGTAAGCCAGACTATTATTTTTGCCGTGTTGATATTGCTCACAGATGGCATTGAAATAGTTGAGGGTTGCATCGGATGCTTTTTTTATGGTGTTGGAAATATTGCGGAAGTCCCAATCGGGCCAAATAAAACTCACTGCGAACCAAGCAATGGCACAGCCAATGAGGGTGTCTATAATTCGTGGTAAAATAATGGCATAGCCTGCACCTTTTAAATTAAAAATCAGCAGCACCATGAGTGTTGCCATTAGGGTCGCCATGGCATATTTCTTGGAACTGAGATAGAAAAAACACACGCCAAAAATAATGGTTAGTAGCAGTTGTCCTTCAATACTTGGGACGAAATACAGCAGTGGAATCCCTAAAACAACGCCCAAAATAGTGCCCAAGGTTCGCATTTTTAAACGGTTTTTGGTGGCGAAATAACGCATTTGGCAAACAAATAAACTGGTGAGCAAAATCCAATAGCCATGTTGCGCAAAGGGCAGAAGCGAGATGCCATAACCGACAGCAAAGACAAAGGCGATACGCACCGCATGGCGAAACAGTGCGGATTGGGGGGTGAGATGTTGGTTGAGTTTGAGCCACAGATCATGCCAATCATGAATATCATCATCATATAAATTGAGGTTATCAATATGCTGTTGATAACGCTGTTCTTGGCGCGATTGTAGTTCGTTGAGGTGCTGAAAACGTTCATGCACACTGTCCAAATTATTTAAAATCAGTTGTAGATTTTTGACTTCAATATTGTGTGGATGATCTCGAATCCAGTCCTGCATGGAACTGTGTAAATTCAGCAACGCCTGAGTGGTCGTTGGATCGGATACATAGGTTTGATTGGCTAAGATACACCGTGCCAAAGCCTGACAGGCAAGGGCTTGCAGCCGAATATTTTTTTGAATACGAAAAATGAGGTCAGTACGGCTAAAGTTTTGATGTAACTGCTCATAGTGTAAATAATTAGAGCTGGCTTGTTCATGAATGTCTTGAACGAGAAAATAGAGGTTGAGCCAATAAATCGTGTTTTGGTTAGCGCGAGACGCTTTTAGTCGCGTCAGTAGTGAACTTTTGGTGTGGTTAAAACTTTGCACCACAGTACTGTTTTGTAGGGATAAATCGTAGAGCAGCACTTCTACATTGTCTCGATTGTCTGGGTCGAATAGACGTGCTTTTGCGTTGAGCAAATCGGCAACTTGGTTAAAACAGCGGGCTAAGTTGTCTTGAACGGCCAAGGTGGGTTTAAGGATATAAAACACAATCGCGGTACAGCCATACCATAATGCTCCCAAGACAAAACAACTGGGTTGAAAGTACCAAACCGAATATTCACCTAGGCCAAACATGCTGTATAAGGAAAGTAAAATGGTACCAAAGCTCATTGCTGCATAGCGTTGCCCCAGTGCCCCCAGTAAAATAAAACAAGCACTAGACAGTGATAAATATAAGATGAAGAAGAATTTATAAGGATGTAAAAAATCTAAGATGCTACTGACGCTAAAGAACAAGACACAGACATAGGCAAGGTTTCTGAGACGAATACTGAGTCGGTCGTCGAAGTCAGTCAAGGCAGTTGCAATTGCACCTAATGTGGTCGGAACGATGAGCTGTTGCAGTCCTAAAAAATATAAACCTAAGGTTGTGCCACTCAGCACAATCAAGATTTGCAAGCAATACATAAAAATTGCATTGGACTGAAAGGACTGAAACCACTGACGAAAATTGTTCACGATGTAATAGTCTAGGCTTAGTTTTATTTTGGTTTTAGCCTGAACTTTTTTCAGGGCACTGTCAATTTAATGCGGTGCTCCATTGCATGAAAAATTCACCTATGACAATAAAAATGCAGCGGAGCATGGCTCCGCTGCATTGTGTGTATAAGTCGAAACTTATCCACAGGTGTGCGGTCAAAACACTGCTTTATTCACAGTGCACGGGGCGATAGAGTTACTTAATCACGCCACACGCAATACGGTCACCGCCACCGCCAAGTGGTTTAGGGGTGTCTGAATAGTTATCACCACCTGCATGTACCATCACCGCTAAGCCCTCAACGTCAGCTAAACTTAAGCGAGGAGCGAGTAAATTGACTTTTGCATTACCTGCTGAGTCGACATTCAGAATCGGTAAATCACCCATATGGCCATTGAGTGGTGTGCCGTGGTTTGGTGCTTTTTCTGGGTTAAAGTGTCCCCCAGCCGCTAAAGCAGCCACAGGTTTTCCTTCTTTTTCAGCCACATCACACGAACCTTTTTCATGGATATGAAAACCGTGTGGGCCGGGTGGAAGTTGAGTCAAATTGGTTTGAATCGCTAAACCAACAGGGCTATCAATAAAACGAATGGTGCCAATTTTTTGTCCTACACCTGCAGTTGAAACAGCGTGTACATCGACGTTTTTGACCATCGTATTGGTTTCAGTGGGTGTAGTGGTACATGCCACAGTCCCTAAACCGATTAAAGCCACAAGTGCGCTTAGTGTGAAAGCAGAAGACAACATGTTGGATCCTTTTTTCCTTAAAATTCAGAACCAGTCAAACAAAGGCAGGGCCTCGGTTCAATGTTGTCCGTAGAGTGTTTTTGTATCTGACATAAAAAAACGCATACTTTCGAGGAAAGTATGCGTTCAAGTCATTTCACTGAACTTATTTTTTGGGCGTATCTAAAGGCTCTTCAGGTGGATCATAAGCCAATGTCGCTTTCGGCATCATTAGGGGTTCATTGATTTGTTCATGTAGCCATTCGCGCCAAATGGCTAACAGTACCGCTAGAATCACGGGTCCGACAAATAAGCCGACCATACCAAAGCTGGCTAAACCACCCAATACACCAAACATGATGAGTAAGAACGGAATTTGCGTTGCACCTGAGATCACCAATGGGCGAATTACATTGTCTGCCGTGCTGACCACACAAACCCCCCATACCATCACTCCAATCGCTTCAATAGTCTGCCCTTGAGAGAATAACCATAAAGACACGGCGCTATATGCTACAGGAGGGCCAAAAGGAATGAGTGCAAAGATAAAGGTTACAATGGTCAGTACCATTGGGTTTGGGACACCAGCAACAAAATAGCTTAGGCCTGCCAAGAGTGCTTGCGCAATTGCAGTCAGACCAACCCCATAGACCACAGCACGTGTTGTTTCAGAAATGGTGTCTAAATAGTGGTGGATACGTGGGCCAATCACCATTTCCAGCGCTTTACTGACCTGATTTAAAATGGTTTGTCCGTCACGATAGAAGAAGAATAACGACATCACCGCAAAACAGAGTTTAAAAATATTCTTACTGATTTCACTCAGCACCAAACGACCATAATTTAAGTGGCTTTGGAACCAGCCCGAGACATTTTGTACAATACTGTTCGGATCGGTATTGATTTCTTTTAAAGTACGAGTGACTTCTTTACCAATAATGGGCAAGTCCCGAATAAATTGCGGAACATCTAAATGACCTGAGAACACTTGTCTTTGCAATTCATAAAACAGATTACGACCTTCATGCTGTAGCATAAAGATGGCAAAGGTCAGCGGGATACCGACAACTAATACGACCATACTGATCATGATGGTGGCGCTTAAGGTTGGACGTGGTCCACAGAGTTTCTGCACTGAATGATATAAAGGCCATGTGATGTAGGCAATAATCGCAGCCCAAAGCACAGGTACAATAAAGTATTTCAGGACTTGAAAGCTCAAATAGAACAGAATAAAAATCAGTCCAAATAACAATACTTTTTGTAAGGCTGGTGCGTATCGTTGCACGGTATTCACTGCTATATCTCTAAGGTCAAAGTCATATTAACTGAAAAAAATGCGCACGAGAACGTACCCTTAGTAAGTTCTCGTGAATAACCGACTATAAATAGGGAATAGCCCCGTTTTATCTATAGCAAAATATTTTAGAACCAAGCACTTGGGTCATCGACAATGGCGTTCAGCAGCGGTTGCCATTGGCTTTGAATGGAGAGGTAATTCTTTTGTGTTTTATCAAATACGCTTAAACCTTGCATTGCCAATTGGCCATACGCAGTACGTTCTGAAATCCATGCTACAGGTTGTTGTTCAATTTTCGCAAAAAAATCTTGGATGTCTTTGGCACTGGCGCTGTTGGCCTTGACCCGATTGGCCAAAAGCAAAATTTGCACTTTGCCTTTACGAATGCGTTTAATGTCTTGTAAATGCTTTAAAAAACGACGGGTACTGTCAATATCAAAAAACGAGGGTTGCAGTGGCGTCACAATCGCGTGTGCTTCACTGATCAGTTGTTCGGCATGCTCACCAGACAGTGCACCTGGTGCATCGATAATTAAATATTCAATATTTTTAGGCACTTCACCAATCGATTTCTCATGGCGCCAATCTAAACTTTGAATATGCGCCACTTGCTCTGGACGCTGTTTTAACCACTGACGAGCAGATTTTTGATTATCGGCATCGGCCAAAGCCACTTTATAACCTTTTTGTGCGAGTGCCGAAGCTAAATTGATTGCGGTTATCGTTTTGCCACAGCCACCTTTTTGGTTGGCGATTAATATCGTTTTCATGACCTTAAATGATTTTATTCTGCTCACCCCTAGCATATCATTCTTTTGTGTGTCGCATATGACACCAAACCAAAGTTGTAAGTTTAAATCTTGCTACCTGTAGCACAAAATTAGGAAAGAACCATGTCCATATGGATGGCAATGTTGATCGGTGCAGCAATTGGTGTGGTCTTGACCACCCTTATTTTAAGTCACAGCCGAAATGGACGCATCAAAGCAGAATATGAGCGCTACATTGCCGAATTAGAACTAGAGCATCAGCAGGCTTTGGCTCAAGCACAAAAGCGCAGTGTCAATACCAGTCGTGCAGTGCTCAAAGGTAAAATGGCAGAGCAACTGGCACCGATTATGCCCCAGTTTGAATACTTACCCAGCGATGCCAAGTTTTTGGGTGATCCTGTCGACTATGTGGTCTTTGATGGCTATACCGACCTGCGTGATGGTGAGGGGAGGGCGGAAGATATTGAAATTGTTCTCATTGATATTAAAAGCGGTGGGGCGAGGTTAACCAAAGGACAGGTTGCCATTGCGCAAGCGATTCAAGCAGGACGGGTTCGTTTTGAAACGGTTCGCATTGACTTCGATACGATCGAATAAGCTTGATAATGTCTACCTATGAAAGTATCTTGCTTGATATAGAACAGATACCTTCTACATGACTATCATGACCCATCGCTTGAGTGTGGCTTTTGAGCACGTGCAAAAAACATCAGTTGTCCGAGTTTCGGAATACCTTCGGCATAAAAGTAGTGTTGTTCTATCATATTAAATCCTGCCATTTTTAAGGCCTGTTCAATGTTTCGATTGAGATGGCAGCCATCGGCTAAACGCTTTTGCACAGGCGTGAGTAAGTGTTGTAGGCGCTGAATATAAAGGTTATTTGTATTTAATACATGTTCCACCACATGCAAGGTGCCACCCGGTTTGAGCACGCGTAATATTTCCGCCAAAGCCAGTTCTAGCTCAGCAATACTACACAGTGTCCATGTACTGACCACATGCTCAAGGCTCTGGTCAGCAAAAGGCAGCTTTTCCGCACGGGCTTGTACATGATGCACTTCAAATGCTGCTGCTTGTACCCGCTCTAAAGCCAAATGATAAATTTCAGGACTGGGTTCAAGGGCAAAGACAGTATCGACATTTTGATAAAAGGGTAGATTCAGCCCTGTACCAAAACCAATTTCCAATACCTCTCCTTGAATTGGCAAAAGCAGTTCGCGGCGCTTGTCCATTAAGCTTGGTACTTGCATGACCTGATTCAGGACATGCGGAAAGATGTGCTGTTGATAGTATTTATAAAGCATGATTGTTTTTTGGGGCTCTGTTCTTCAGCTCTAGCCTAACTGAAAAGTGCTGTGGCTAAAAGTAGACTGCATAATTCGTTCACAATGTTACTAAGTTCATAAGCTTCTTTTCAGGAAACTGGACTAAGATGAAATTGGTTCGTATTTTCCTAGGTCGATGGGAATGAGGTTTGCAATGAAATCTAAATTTATCCTGCTCGGTTTACTCAGTAGTTTGCTGTTGCCCATCAGTGCAAGTGCCACTGTGGATTACAACATTGCCAAAGGTTTAGCGCCGACCTCTAAAGATCAATCGATTTCGGTATTGAAACCGTTTAAAGGTGATTTTCGAATTTTAGGTTCTAAAATGTATTCGGATGATGCACAAGCCAAATTCTCTCCGATTGACTACGCCGTGAGTTGGGGCTTATTTGCTGAACCTGAAATTGCACGCCATATTACGGTGAATCAATACGACCGTTATCTCAACTGGAAAATCGATCGTTTGCCTGTGCCTGCCGAGCAAGCTATGCAAATGGTGTCGAATATGCACATTATTCCAGCCAACCCTGAAATTGCTAAACAAATTAAACACGTGAAACGTGGTGATTTGGTTCGTTTAAAAGGTGAGTTGGTTGAAATTAAAGACAAAGATATGGTCTGGACCTCATCCTTAACCCCGACCGATACGGGCGATGGAGCATGTGAAGTATTTCGGGTCAGCTCAATCCAATGGATTGAACGGGTAAAGGGGTAATGTGAAAGTAGCGCTGGGTTACTTCATCGTGCTGTTTTAATGTTTTATAGTTGATTAACACCCATATGACGTCTTGCTCCACGTGAAACCTATTGGTCAAATCTGTGGATGCTTATAGGTGTATCAATGTTAATAGTGTTTATAAATATCTGATAATAAAATTAATCTTGTATTTGTTTAAAACCACGCTCAAGTAACTTGAACGTGGTTTTTTATCTTTATTTTGCAGTTAATGCCGTACCGTCAAATTCAATACCGTCCCATCCATTCAACATGAACTGACGAATATTTTGATGATCTGTTGCATCAGGTGTGGCTAAAACAGAAGCATAGTGTTCTGCAAATAGGCTTAAAGTTTGCGTTTGATCGAGACCTTGAAGTTGTGCAAACGAAAACACTTTTGCGCTGCCTTGGTTTTCAGTTGCCGCATTGTGCTGCAAACCATTTTTAAATGCAGTTGGTGTATGTGTATAGGCTGCTTCAATAAAAGCCAATACATCTGAAAATTTTGCTTCGCCCGCTGCAAGCTGAGCCAATAATACCTGTGCCATGCGTCTATTTCCGACTAAATTTATGTCCACATCATACCCAAAAACTGCACGATTGGGAGTTTTTACCTGAGATAAAACCGTCTGTTTTGCATGAAGAACGGATGCTAGTGATTTTGGGAATCTATGTTGTCTTGGTCATAGAGCACACTAGGGTGAAGTAAAGATATTCGGCGATCCTGAGTTCAATATCCAATGTAAAGCATGTGTGAGTTTGAATGCTGAAGTTCACTTTTGAGAGTGAGATAAGAAGATATGTAGGGGCAACAAGCGATGTTGAAAAACCTTGAAGTGCGAGGATTGATTCAGGTTTAATAGCGTTATAGTTGATGAACTGTGGATAACTTTGGACTTATCCATACCGCATTTTGTAAAGAATAGGATAGGTCAATGAATTGGATCTTGGTGGCAATGGGGGGCGGAATAGGTGCCTGTTTACGCTACGGTGCAGGATTATGGTTGTTTAAACCGAGTATGAGTTTTCCATGGCCGACATGGTGGATCAACATCATCGGTTGTTTTGCTGCGGGTATTTTCTTTGCTTTTAGCCAGAAGTTTCCAGTACTGCAACAAGAAGCACGTTTATTTTTGATGGTGGGCATACTGGGCGGTTTTACGACATTTTCTAGTTTTGGCCTCGAAACTTTTCAGTTATTTAGACAGGGGCAAACTGTACTGGCTTTGAGTTACGCCCTGTCGAGCTTAGTGGTGGGTGTCATCGTGCTTGGGATCGGATTTTATCTGTTGGATAGTGTGCTTAAACATTAAGAAAAAAGCTGGTCAAAATAGGAACCAGAAAAGAACGCATAAAAAAGAAGCCTAAGCTGGAGGAGGTCTTAGGCTTCTTGATATCTTTACTATAACGCGTATAGCTTAAAGAAAAATGAAATTATTGTGAGCGTTTGAAACGCGCGAAACGTTTATTGAAGCTTGCAACACGACCTTCATTACTGGTTTGACGTTGTTCACCGGTATAAAACGGATGTGAAGCACTTGAGATATCTAAACTGACGTAAGGATAAGTCTTGCCTTCATACTCTCGAGTTTGATGACTTTGTAAGGTACTGCCGATCACGAAAAACGCGTCGGCATTGGTGTCATGGAACAGGACTTCACGATACTCTGGATGAATATTGGCACGCATAGACTTCTCCTTAAATGTGTTATTTTGAAATGTTATAATATAACAATAAAGAAGTCAAAATAAACCCAGTGCCTTTATGTAACTGGGTTTATTGAGTTGTAGCGATTTTATCGTGCCCGCAGTTCTTATTTAGGCAGGAGGAGGGACCAACTCTTCAAATAGATCATTGAGGTTGTCGTGCACTTTGAGATGAATCAGGTTCCAATAATGCCCTGAGACTGTTCGATTCACCATGAGTGTATCGGGTGAGGGTTTAAATACATCCCAATATTTCAGAGATGGCTTGACCAGTTCAATGCCATCATGATGCGCTGAGTTCTCAGCAAAGTCATACATGGTCGTAAGGGGGCGCATCAGCACTTCTAACCATGCTTCATACAGTTCGGCAGGAAATTTGCCTTGTTCGGACATAGAGTGCAAAGCAGTCAGTTGCTGTTCCATGGCCAAGATATCACTGTCGCGCGCTGCTTGAATCAGCTGCTTAAAATGCATTACGATTTCAGTCGATAGGGTTTTGACACCGCCGTAGTCATATACAATTACGCTACCATCTTCACGAAAGGCAAAGTTACCCGGGTGGGGGTCGCAGTGAAAGCGTTTTAAGAAGAAAATCTCACGGCCAATGGCACGAAATAAACGACGGCCCAGTTCATTGCGCGTCTCTTGTGACCATGTACTGGCAGTTTCAATGCTTTCGCCGTGCTCCAAGCTTAAGGTCAAAATATGACGGCTTGAATAGTCTTTGTAGACTTGAGGAATAATAATTTTAGGGTCTAAAGCTTGATGAAAGGTTCTTGCGACCTCTAAGTTTTGGGCTTCTATTTGATAGTTTAGCTCGTTGTCTAAACTGTCCTGAATTTCTTTAAAGAGTTGATCTTGCAGCTTACGGTCAATTTTAAGTACACCCATCAAGCGAAGCGCCAAACGGACTTGTTTTAAGTCACTTTCACAGGCTTCTTCTACACCCGGATATTGAACTTTAACTACAACTTGCTCACCACTCGGTAAAGTAGCTTTATGCACTTGGCCAATGGAGGCTGCGGCAAAGGGTTGTTCATCAAAGGTGGTAAAAATTTGATTGAGTGGCTTGCCGAGTTCTTTTTCAACTTGAGCTTTGATCTCTTGAAAAGGCATGGCAGGCGCTTGGCGTTGTAATTTACTAATTGCACGTGCCACTTCAGGCGGGAAAATATCTTTGTATTGAGATGCAATTTGCCCGACTTTCATCACGGCACCTTTCATTTCACCTAAGGTGTCTGCAATTTGAAGTCCAATGTCCTGAAAAAGCTGACTGCGCGCCGCATTTTTTTTATCTTCATCGGCATTGAAGTTTTTAATTGAATTGGTCACAGTTTTGGTTGCGATACTTGCCGTCATGCTGGCAAGTTTCATAAAGCGACGACCGGGCGTACGAGTCGTATTTGCCATGCGATATTCCTCGGGGAATTTTCATTACATCTCAGATTTGATCATAGGCGACAAATGCAAAACTGCCTACTTTAAATTGTTAAGCTGATGTTTCTATTTAAATAATAGTGGTCAATTGAGTGAATTGCACACAAGATGTCGCTGCATTTAAAAATCGCGTTACACTGTGCGAAAAAATTTGAGTAAGAAATAAATGAAAGTTTATCGTTATTTTACAGGCAAGGACGATGTGCATTTTTGTGCGCGTGTCACCAAAGCACTGAATGAAGGTTATAGCCTGTATGGTTCACCCACCATGACCTTTAATGGTAGTGAGGTGATCGTGGGGCAGGTGGTGGTTAAAGACGTTGAGGATGAGAGTGAAGTGCCACAAGGTCTGAAAGACGCTTTGGCACAACAGTAGAACAGCTGGAATAGGAGAAGAGTCTGGCTCCTTCCTATTCCATGCCATGCATGACTTATGGATAGTCCTGACTGAGGCGTTTATTGTTGTTATAAAGACGGAGCAAGAGCAGGGCACACGCCACGCTTAAACCAACAATCAGTCCAATCCAAACACCTGCTGCACCTATATTGGTGTAGCGCGCCAAATAAATGCTGACTGGGAAAGCCACGATCCAATAGGCAACCATGGTAATCCACATTGGGCCTTTGGTATCTTGCATGCCGCGTAAGCAGCCTGCGGCACTAATTTGCCAAGCATCCATCAGTTGGTAGGCGAGTGCGAACAGCAGTAAATACATCGCAACTTCCGATACTTCATGATTCGAGGTATAAATCGCTACAATTTCAGGACGAAACAGTGCAATCAGTAGCATGGTCATCAGCGCCAAAACCGTACCTGTAGCCAGTCCGAGTTTTTGCACTTTTCGCATAGCCTCCCAGTTTTTCTCGCCATAGTAAGTCCCGACACGAATAGTCAGGGCGATGGCAAGGGACATCGGAATCATAAACAACTGAGAGGTGACCGACATTGCAATTTGATGCGCCGCCACAATGGTTTCACCCAGTGGACTGAGAATAATTGCAGCGGTACTAAAAATACTGACTTCGAAGAAAATCGCTAAGCCAATGGGTAAACCAAGTTTTAAAATGCGTTCGATCCAGTAGCGATCCATCTTCTCCCAAGTACTAAACACTTGAGTTTTTTGATACGCCGAAGCTTTAAAAATATAAGTGGCCAAGGTGAAAAACATGATCCACTGTAAAATTGCAGTGGCAAATCCACAGCCTGCTGAACCGAGCGCTGGAATCGGGCCGAAACCATACATAAAGACAAAGTTCAGTGGAACCAAAAGAACCAAGGCCGCTAAGCTAATGACGGTGACAGGACGTGGATGGCCGAGCGCTTCTGAGTATCCACGCAGTGCTGCATACATAGTCACTGCAGGCATGCCAAAGCCAATGGCATGTAAAAATAGGCTAGCTTTAGGCAGTAAGTTTGCAGGTACCCCCATGAGTGGCAGTAATAGCGGCATGCTTTGTAAAATTAAACCCGCAATGCTCCCCAAAATAAAGGCCACCCAAAGTGACTGACGGGCAATGGTGGCGATTTTTTCAGGGGTGCGTGCGCCATTGGCTTCCGCCACCAACGGCGTTGTCGCAATCATGATGCCACTGAATAGCAACATCACTGGTATCCATAAACCGACACCGACGGCAATTGAGGCTAAATCAGTAGGGGATAAATGCCCCGCCATGATGGTATCAATTAACCCGAGACCCGCTTGAGAAAACTGCGTGATCAGGATGGGCAGCATTAACACCAATAACTTTTTTAATTCGAAACGATGGGACGTGATTTTACTTGTAGTCGACACAAAAATTACTCATATTCATCATGTGCTTGGTCTAAATAAATTCAGCGTTGTAAAGTGAGAAGCACACCAATAAAAATTACGACGCCACCAAGTAAACGCTGCCAATTGACAGGCGTTTTTTCGGTACCAAGTAGACCATAGTGGTCAAAAATCACGGAGGTCAGGATTTGTCCAAAAATAACCAAACCTGAAAACGTGAGAAAGCCTAATTTAGGCGCAGTATAGATGCTTATACTGATGGCATAAACCCCTAAGCAGCCACCGAGCCATAAGTACCAAGGAATATTGGAAAAATCATGTAACTGTGGTTTGTCCACAGGTTGGAGTACAACCAAAAGCGCTAAAATGCAGGTTCCAATGAAGAAGGATAACAATGCGGCTTGTAGTGGAGAGTAAAAATATTCTCTGAGTTGTGTATTTAGTGCCGTTTGAAAAGTCATAGCAATGCCAATACCAAAGGCCAGTGGTAGCATAAACAGCAAGTGGCTCGATATTTTCATCATTTTAAACCATTCATTCTTCTTGTCTTTTTATCAGTCTAATCCAAATAGACACAGATTTCATAAGTGTCTTGATGCAGTCATGTTAAAATATGCAAGATTACCGCTGTGCTTTAGAGTCTCTTCCTTGACTGATTTACATCCTGCAAATATTCCGTTGTCTTTATATATTCACATGCCGTGGTGTGTGCGTAAGTGTCCCTATTGCGACTTCAACTCGCATGCGGTGCCAGATGGCAAACTGTCTTTAGATCTAGAGCAAGAATATTTACATGCTTTGGTGGAAGACTTTAAAACTCAACTCGAGTTTGCTCAAGGGCGTCATATTCATAGTGTGTTTATTGGCGGCGGAACGCCGTCTTTGATTTCAGCACAAGGGTATCAATGGTTATTTGCCCAGTTAAAAGCACTGCTGCCTTTTGAGGCGGATTGTGAAATTACCTTAGAAGCTAATCCAGGTACAGTCGAACATGACCCTTTTACCGATTATTTGACAGCAGGCATCAATCGTTTGTCGATAGGGGCTCAAAGTTTTAATACTGAACATTTAACCAAGTTGGGACGAATTCACAGTAACGCCGATGCGATTTCAGCCATCGGTTTAGCTCGTGATGCAGGTTTTAAACGTATTAATGTCGATCTAATGCATGGTCTGCCCGAGCAGACTTTAGAGCAAGCTCTACTGGATTTAAAGCTGGCCGTGGACAATGGTGCAACCCATATTTCATGGTATCAACTCACGATTGAACCGAATACTGTGTTCTTTAGAACCAAGCCTGTCTTACCTGTGGACGATGTGCTTGAAGAGATTCAAGCCCAAGGTGAAGCTTATTTAAAAGCACAGGGTTTTATTAATTATGAAGTTTCGGCATGGCGTAAAGAGCAACCTTCCGCACATAATTTGAATTATTGGCAGTTTGGCGACTATTTAGCGATAGGGGCAGGTGCACATGCCAAAGTGACCCAGCCAGATGGAGTCTATCGTTTCCAGAAAACTCGTTTACCGAAAGACTATTTGGCTAAAGTCCCTGCGGAGCATGTGCAGTTTAAGCGGATTGAAGCCGACGAACTTCCATTTGAATTTATGATGAATGCTTTGCGTTTAAATGATGGGGTTGCAGCTGAATGTTATGCGCAGCGTACAGGTTTGAATTTGGATAGTTTGGCTGAAACGTTAGACTCACTACGCAGTCGAAAATTAATGGTGGATGATGCCATGCGCTTAGCATGTACCGAGCAAGGGCATGTATTTTTAAACTCAGTGTTGGAAGAATTTATCTAAGTTTTTTAAGTAAGCTATCTTTTAATAAGGCATATTTATTCGTCGGTATAGAGGGAATGAATATGCCTTTTTCTATGGAATCAAAAATTTAATAATACAGACTCTTTGTTTAACAGAAGAAAATGGCAAAGACTGGATTTAGAAGAAATGAGAACCGTAGATGAAGAATCTTTCAATTTAGATTTAACAACCATTCATTTGAGTGGTGAAAAAGAATATTAAAAAATGATAAAAGTACCTAGTCATTTATAATACTAAGGGAATAATATGAAAAAAATAGGACTATTATCACTCATAATGCTTGGAGCAGTAGGCTCTACGTCGAATGCAGCGATTCCAGATCAAGTTGCTGAAGATGCTTATTTGTATGGCTACTCCATTGATGAAGCCTATAAATATTTCTATAAAACAACGGTTGAAACTAACACCCCATTAAATCGGTTCCAAAATATTCGCCAACTCGCGGATGATACATATACTGCTCACCCAAGTATTAATAATGATACCTTGCACTTAATGGGTTGGTTAGATGTAGGTACAGAACCTGTTATTGTGAGTATTCCAGATTTTGATAAGGGGCGTTATTGGATTTTGCACACCATGGACATGGGTCACTACACTACAGCCATGATTGGTGCCAGAACGCGTGGCACTAAAGGTGGTCGTTTCATGTTTGCTTCAAAATCTTGGAAAGGTACTGTACCTGAAAGTGTCGACCAAGTGATTTATGTCGAATCTGATTTGCAAAAAATGATGGGTCGTATTATGGCGACAGGCAAAGAAGATGAGAAAAAAGCCCTAAATTATATGGATCAATGGAACATTCGAACTTTATCTGAGTATTTGGGTGAAGCAGGGCCAAAGCAAAAAGAAAGAAACTATCCAAACCCAGAAAATACTTCTTGGTTAGAACGTGTCAACTTTATGCTTTGTGAAGGCACAATGGCAGAGGCAGATAAAAAGTGGGTTAGCCAATACAAGGCAATGGGTATTGCACCTTGTAATTATAAGTTTACTCAAGAGCAATTGGCGGCTGCTAAAGTAGGTGAAAAACTTGGTATGCAGCATCTTAAAGACGTTTTACCTAAATTGTCCAATTCTAGTAATTTATTAGGTACTCGTGAGCAATTGGGTGAAGGCCCTCGCGACCTATTTGCAGAAGGAACCTATATTGGTCAGTGGGGGTTACCACCAACTGAAACCGTGTACTTAAAAACTGATGTTGGATCAGATGGTAAAAATATTAATGGCTCAAATGGTAAAAAGTACAAAATACACTTTAAAGCGCCAGAAGTGAGTCAGTTCTGGTCATTTACGGTCTATGGTTCAGATAATAAGCTTATGGCACATAACGAAATGAATCGTCATAGTCGTGGTGACCGTACACTTAAAGCGGGTGCAGATGGTCTGTACACCATAGAATTAAGTTCTGATGAAAAAGCTAATGCCAACAATTCAAACTTTCTACCGATTCCAAATAAAGACAGCTATATCATTTTAAGAATGTACGGTCCAAGTAAAGCCATGCAAGAGGGTAAATATTCAATGCCTGTGATAGAAGTGGTGAAGTAAGACTTTGATGTAATAGTCTATTCAAAAAAGCTCAGACTTCAGTTCTGGGCTTTTTTATTAATATGAGATTGATTTCAATTGTTTTTAATTTATTCACTTGTCATCATAGATCAGATCATCTTCATGCACATTGATAAAGTCAGGTTGCGGATTTGTATCAAATTGAACCGCAGAAATCGACGCCTTGCCTAAAATCTTTGCTTTTCCCACTCTGTGCATACCATCCATCAAGCGACCTTGAGCACATAAAATGATGGGATAAGATAAATCTGCCTCTAGAATGAGTTGCATATGCGCAATAATTTCATGAGTGGTTGGGTGAGTATCTGGATACCAATAAGCTTCGTCTAATTCCTTGATGTCTGATAGCGGAACTTGTCTGACTTGAAAAGATTGAGTGAGTTCGATCAAGCGATCGACATCCCAAATATAGGTATCGTTTTCAACTTTTCTAAAATGATATTGCTTTCTCATCAGGATTAAATCCAGATAAAATACACAAGAATTAAAACATAAAGTCTAAAAGAATACCTGCGCGTGAAATTAAGCGAGTGAATAATCATCAGACATTAAATAGCCAGTTATTTTTGATTCAGCCGCTAATGAATAGCGTTGATTCATTTGTACGAATTAGCTTACATTAATTCCCTCTTTTTGCGCCTATACGTCTGCCTGTAAGTTTTCTAATATAGAACCATAGAGAGCAGGATGCTCCAATAGAATAACAATAAAGATCAGCTCAAGGACGAAGGTACGACAGGAGTCATACCTCAGCACTTAATACGAAAAACCCCGACAGGATGTCGGGGTTTTTTATTGTCCAAATGTTTATCTTGTCATATAGGCAAGCTTATATTTACATCTTAAAACAGAGCCACTTTGAAACTTTGTTATGCTGAATAAATGAGCTGTAATACAGAACTCTAGGTTTCGTAAAACTGAAAATAACCAAGCAATAATAAAGGAGAATCAGCATGGCACAGACCAGCCAAGACCGTAATCCAAGCCCTGATTTAGCTGAAGATAATGCATTCTTTCCATCGCCTTATTCACTTTCCCAATACACCGCCAGTAAAACCGACTTCGATGGAACCGACTATCCAACACCCTATATTGGGCATAAAAAAGTTTTGATGGTCGCAAGCGATGAGCGTTATCTACTGATGAAAAATGGCAAGTTCTTCTCCACAGGCAACCACCCAGTAGAAACTTTACTGCCTATGTATCATTTAGATCGCGCAGGCTTTGACATTGATATTGCTACGTTATCCGGCAATCCCGTTAAACTTGAAATGTGGGCGATGCCCCATGAAGATGCTGTCGTGCCTGCAACATTTCAAAAATACTTAGCCCAATTTAAGAAACCCTTAAAACTGGCAGATGTACTGAAAAACAGTTTAGGTGATGACTCTCCCTATTTGGCCGTTCTTATTCCCGGTGGGCATGGTGCTTTGATTGGTTTACCTCAAAGTGAAGACTTAAAAACCTTACTGAAGTGGGCGGTGGCAAAAGATAAATTTGTCATTTCGCTGTGTCATGGGCCAGCAGGCTTATTGGCTGCCGCATTTAATGAAGCCCCTGAAAATTATATTTTTAAAGGGTACAAAATGTGTGTTTTCCCCGATGCACTCGATCAAGGGACCAACTTAGAAATTGGCTATATGCCGGGGGAGTTACCATGGTTACTGGCAGATCGCTTAGAAAAGTTGGGTGTTGAAGTGGTCAATAAAGAGATGTCGGGACAGTGTATTCAAGACCGTAAGCTAATTACAGGAGATAGTCCTTTGGCATCGAATACCTTGGGTAAAATGGCAGCACAAGCGCTTTTGGCCGAGGTTCAGTAATTATTGTTTTCTGAAATCAAGAGCGCCGTGGCGCTCTTTTTTATGTCTGATTTGCTTATTAAAGGTTCTATTATCTAAGCTTGGAAACTTCTCTTTAATGTGGATAAAGGCTTAAATTTAAAGATTTATTTGCTCCAACCAAACTGTTTAAAAATCGCACTGCCTTGAGCAGAACTTAAAAACGTAACAAAACTTTTTGCTTCAGGATTTTTTAGACTGTGCTGAGTCAGTGCAACACCTGCATCACGGTAAATCACCAGTTCAGGTTCGATCGGAATAATTTGCCCAATGTCTGGATTACTGACTCCCCAAATATTAAACACCAACCATGCATCATAGCTGCTGTCCGCTTCCCATGCTTTTTTCGCTGCGCCTGTATTGGGTGCATACATGGCGATATTTTTACGGAATGATTTTGTGAGCTGAATATTACCCGTTCTACCCGCAATATCTTCCCACATGCCCACTTGGCCTGCGCCATGTGTGACCAAAACTTTAGTGTTTGGCTTACTTAGATCTTTAAATCCCTGAATATGTTTGGGATTGCCTTTTCTGACTAAAATGGCAGCAGGGCGTAAGTAGAGTGGTTCAATTGAGTCCTTTACGATTTTGTTGGCAAATACGCTTTCAAAATCAGACATCATCGCTTCCGAACCGCTATAGATGACGTCTGCATCGAGTTTGGCTTTGTCGGCCCATTGTGAAGTAGGACCAGCGGTTACATGGACATCTATCCCTGTCTTATTTTTAAATTGTTTCGCTGCTTCATGCATCGCTGGTGCTGGCCCACCTGGACCATAAACATTGATTGCCGCAATAGTGTCCATTGATAAAAAGCCCAGCATGAGCGGAAAAATATAGTAGCTCAGCTTATATATTTTTAACATTGTTATTCCCTTTACTGATATTTGAATGCTGATCATATTTGTTTTTCTGATGTAATTGAATATTTATATTATTTTTTTTGTTAAATGATTTTTGCAATATGTGAAAGAGAACAGCAGCAACTACGAAGTTGCAGGTTTATGGAAATATAAGGTCGAACAAGAAATAAAAAGAGCGCCTAGGCGCTCTTTTTATCGGTCTAATACTGTTAATTAGTAGTCAAAGCTAAAGTGTTCAGGTGCTAAAGAAGTCATGGTTTTTGAAGGATTGACCATTGCTTCGGCATGACCTTGGGTACGTGGCAATAAACGTTCGAAATAGAAGTCAGCTACTTTAATTTTTGCTTTATAGAATTCAGCAGATTCTTTGCCATCACCAGAAGCCAATTTTTCTGAAGCCACAGCCGCTTGTTGTGCCCAGAAATACGCCATCATTACATAGCCAGAGAACATCAAGAAATCGACAGAAGCTGAAGATACCACGTCACGGTCTTTACGAGCTGCAAGCATAATGCGAACAGTTAAGGCATTCCACTGTGCGCATACTTTGGTTAAGTCCCATGCAAAACGACGCATGTATTTGTTGCGTGCCTGTTGACCACAGAATTTTAAAATTTCAGTGGTGTAGTCGCGAATCACTTTACCTTTAGAGGTCAGAAGTACTTTACGACCAATTAAGTCCAGTGCTTGAACACCTGTTGTGCCTTCATATAGTGTCGCAATACGTGCGTCACGTGCAATTTGCTCCATGCCCCATTCTTTAATGTAGCCATGACCGCCATAAACTTGCATACCATGGTTTGCAGCTTCCAAGCCTAATTCAGTTAAGAAGCCTTTTAAAATTGGGGTATAGAATCCTAAGTGATCATCATGTGCTTCAAATGCAGCAGTATCGCCACGTTCAAGCGCATCTGCCATTTTGTCGGCAATTTGCGCTGCATAATAAATCATTGAGCGACCGCCTTCAGCAATCGCTTTTTGTGTTAGCAACATACGGCGAACGTCAGCGTGATGAATAATAGCATCCGCCACTTTTTCAGGGTCTTTCTTGCCAGAAAGTGCACGCATCGACATACGTTCTTTGGCATATGGAAGTGCACCTTGGAAAGAAAGCTCAGCATGTGCTATACCTTGAATGGCAGTACCGATACGTGCGGTGTTCATAAAGGTAAACATGGCATGTAAGCCTTTGTTTGGCTCACCAATCAAGTAACCGATAGCATTGTCAAAGTTCAGCACTGCGGTTGCAGAAGCGCGAATCCCCATCTTATGTTCAATTGAACCACAGGTCACAGGGTTACGTTCACCAAGGCTACTGTCTGCATTGACCAAGAATTTAGGCACAATGAACAGTGAAATGCCTTTGGTGCCTGCAGGTGCATCTGGAAGACGAGCAAGTACGATGTGAATGATGTTTTCAGTTAAATCTTGCTCACCTGCAGAGATGAAGATTTTGGTGCCTGAGATGTTATAAGTGCCATCGGCATTTAATTCTGCTTTGGTCTTTACTTGGCCTAAGTCGGTGCCACACTGAGGTTCAGTTAAACACATGGTACCAGACCATGTACCTGCCACTAAGTTCGGCATATACAGATTTTTCTGTTCGTCTGTACCAAACTGTAAAATGGTGTTCATACAGCCGATGCTTAAACCTGGGTACATTTGGAAAGACCAGTTTGCGGTGCCCATCATTTCCGATTTAATCAGATTTAAAGATTGAGGCAGGTTCTGACCGCCAAATTCTTCAGGGAAAGACAAACCTTGCCAGCCACCTTGGACAAACTGGTCATAAGCGTCTTTGAAGCCTTTTGGTGTTTTCACTTCACCATTGTCGAAGGTACAACCTTCTTCATCGCCCGATTGGTTTAAAGGAGATAAAATATTTTCACAAAAATCTGCTGCGCCTTCTAAGATCATATCTACCGTATCAGCGTCGGCAGCTTCACCATTCGATAGGGTTTGATAATGTGCAGGATAGTCCAGCACTTCATTCATTAAGAAGCGAATATCATGTAAGGGAGCTTTATATGCAGGCATGTGTGTAATCCTAATTTAGAAATAGTATTGGATTATTTAAATCGATCATTTCATTATTCATACATCGTATCAAAATACATTGATAGATCCGACTTGAGAAAATGTCAGAAAGGCGAATTGGTAGATAAAATCATCAATCTAAAAAGACAGTTCTGTTACACTGACTCGGTGGTCTTTTGATCATGTACTTTTTTAATAAACTATAATTAACTCAGGTTTTCAGCAAGTATTATGCGCTTAAAATATATAACACTTTGTTTATTGGGTTTGAGTATCAGTGGGTGTACTCAGCATGTCATTAAATCCAATGCCTCTTCAGATCAGCAGCTCGGGCAACAAGCCACGCATGGTCTTAATGCCATGTTTGAAAATGCTAGCTATGATTTTAAAGGTCAGTTCTCTATTCAATCTGACTTTAATTTTAATGAGTCCAAGCCAAAGACTCAGCCAAATTCTAAGTCGAATACTCAGTCAAATGGGACGAACTTAGATCCAGAGTTGAAAAAACAATTAGATCAACTATTAAAAAATCAAAAGATTTCCTTTACCGCCAAAGAAAAACAAGCCCTATATGATGCACTTGCGCGTGAACAAAATCCGTATGCATCGTTGTATGGCAGTGGTGAATCACGTTCTGCTAAGGTTCAAATCGCAGAATCTTTGGTAAATTTACTCAATGACTTACAGTTTAGTTATCAGGGCTCTGTGCATTTCCGTCAAAAATTGGCAGCATTGACTTTGCAGTTAAGCTATCAAAAACCAACCTTACAAGTGCAAGCACAGTTGCCGATGGTGGTTGATTTTAATGACTATAAATTTTACACCAACTACTTTGCCTTTATGCCGTTCATGGTGAATCGTGAAAGTCAGGATCGTTTTGCCTACATTGACTTTTCTAAGCATAAAGACGCATTTGGTCATATTGATTTTAAAAAGTTTGCAGAATATTTAAAGCAGATGAATGCACTGCCATATGCCTTGGCAGAGTCAAATCAAGTGCATAGTGTTGATTTAAGCAAGTCAGAAAAAGAAGCGGGACTAAGCAAAAAAATTCGCTATATGGGTGACTTAGAAACAGCACAAGTACAATTGGGCTTGTTTGAATACGTCAATAAACTGCACTATACCCAACAGATACAAGCTTTTGATGCTGAGCGTCTGATTGAAGATGCTGCAAAAACACCAAGCGCAGCGGAAGATGCAATGCAGGCGGCGAAAGAAGCAGAGATTGCTGCAAGTAGCGCAAGTGAAGACCCAGCCTATGATTCACTCGAACGTGTCAGTCATTTGGTGAACCAAAAAATGCAGAACTTGAGTGGTTATGGGCAGAGCGATGAACAAGACATTGTTGTAGATGCCGCTGCCGATGCTACGGTTGATGCAGCAGCAGATGTGGCTTATGCGCAGGCCGCGACAGAAGATGCTGATGAGACAGCAACTGAAGTGACTGCTTCTGCAGCACCAAATACGCTATCTGAAGAAGCTTGCGATGCGCTCATCAACAGCAAGAACATTCCTATTGGTAAAGTGACCGCATGCCGTGATTATCAAGATATTGATGTACTTGCACCTAAAGTAACCAATGAATCTATAGATGAAGAGACTTTTGGACAAGCAGCGACCAATGTTTTGGAAGAGTTGAAACCACTCTTTAGCGCGTATCAAACAGAGCAACTGGTAGACGCACAAAGCTTTAAACAACTTTGGCAAAAACATCAGGCTGAAATTACACCGATCATGGCACAGCTGGGTAGCGAGCGTTCACCGTTTGTGATGGATGTTGGACTCGACCAAAAAGGTCGTGCGCAAAACATGGATTACAACATTGTGATTAGCGATGAGCAAATTGGTAAGCTACAAATTAAGAGCACCAATCAGGTGTTTAATTATGGCAGTGCGACCGCCATTGACCGTCAAGCTTTAAGAAATGCCAAATCGATTGAGGAAGTATCTAAAGGTTCACTGCTGGAAAATGTAGTGAAAGGCATGCTGGGCCCGTTAGGTGCAGATTCATCAAGTGTAGAGAGCGCATCATCAAGTACAACAGAATTACCTAAGGCTATTTCAGATTATTACCAGCAGGCAGCGCAGCAAAGCTATGCACGTCATCATTCTCAAGTTAAAGCGTATCAAGCGGTATTTGCTTTGATGTTTGCCGCACAACGTCCAGAGTATATTCGTTACTATAGCTCAGCGACCATCAATGAAATTTCAGAAGTGTATGCCTATGAGTTCATGGATGTTGCAGAGCCGAAGGGTGCAGCACTTAAGCGTCTGACTCAGCTACGTCAAAAACATGCTTTACAGCACGAACAAGACTTTGATGAGCTGGGAGAAAGTATCGCCAATATCGTTAATGATGCACTGGAAGATGTACAAGAAAATCAGCAATGGAAGGATTTGGCGAAGAAATACAAAACCAAGCAAGCGGTTTTTGCTCAGGTCTATCAAGACAAATTCACCGATACCTATGAGATTGACCAAGAGCAAACTGCATATTTGACTCAGTCTGCACACGTCTTTGCTAAAGCATTTGCAGATGACTTAAAAGGTCAATTGACAGAAAAATCGTTGCAAGGTTTGAAGCTTGAACATGACGACTTCTTTAGCGACTCGACCTATTACGAGACCTATAAAGCCGTACAAAAACACATGAACTAATCTGAAAAAAAGAACCTCTGCGGAGGTTCTTTTTTATTTGTGCTTATAAAAAATCTTTCAGGTTCGGTTTTACACCATTCCAAATGGAAAAAGATTCAATCGCCTGACCCACGAGCATACCATAGCCTTCCGAGGTGGGTACGCCGCGAGTCTTGGCTTGATCTAAAAAGGTTGAGGGTTTGCCATAGGCCATTTCATACGCATGTTGAAACTGGAGTGTTTCTGGCAGAACGAGGGCATCGCCACTTAGGCTGGCAGAGGTTGCGTTAATCACCAAATCAAACTGACCTTCGAGTGCCTCTAAGCCGATGGCTTGCAATTCGGCTTGCGGTACAGCCGTTTTTAAGTCAGCAATCAGTTGCTCAGCACGGGCAAGGGTACGATTGGCAATCACAATTTTTTTCACCCCTGCTTGGACCAGTGGATAAATGACGCCGCGAGTTGCACCACCTGCACCGATGATCAGTACATCAGTTTGCTCTAAGCTCCAGTCCAATGCACGAATGGCATCGACTAAGCCTTGTCCATCGGTGTTGTCACCATGTAATTGACCATCGACCATCCACAGTGTATTGACTGCTTTTGCGATTTTAGCGCGTTCAGTGAGGACTGCGCAGGCTGCAAAGGCTTGTTCTTTAAACGGGACAGTGACGTTTAGACCAATGCCACCCTGTGAGAAAAATTCTTGGATATTGGCGAGGAAGCCATCGAGTGGCGCAAGACGTTTACTATAGTTGAGGTCGAGCCCCATTTTTTGTGCAAACGCATGGTGAAGTTCAGGTGAGCGAGACTGCTCAATCGGGTTGCCAATGACAGCGAATTGTTTGCTCATCGCACCAAATCCATGTGAGAAATGCCGTTCAATATACGGCAAATTACACGCAGGCTAAAGCGTTCAGTGTTTTTTATCAACAGAGAAAAGAAAGGCGATTATGGATTACAGATACTGTGAATCGCATCAAACAATAATTTTGCTGCGGTCAGGGTTAAGCCGATACCTGCAAATACGGTGATGCTGATGGATGCATTGTCATTAAACGCACTTTCAGAAAAAATAGTGGTACTGATCGAGCTTAGCAACACCATAGCAAAGCAGAAAAGAACCATGGTGGTCGAGCTAACTCTTTTTGCGAACATGTTTGGGGCCTCAGAGAGAACAGCAAGGGAGGATACTAAATGTTGATGTCATTAAAATGAATACATTGAAAATGACTTAATTTAGCTTACGGTTTTTGCGAACTTAAAAGAACCTAATTGCTGTTTTAAACCTGTGACAATGCTTTAATAAATGCAAAGAAATGACGCTTTGTGTAGTGGACATTCTACGGGGAATTGATCGGGAAATATATAAAATTTAATGGATAAGCGGCCCTAATCTAGTGAAAAGGGCATGTGTGAGGGGGGTAGAATTGTAAGCCTGTGTGTCTATTTGAGCAGCTTGAGCCAATCTTGCGGTTTCAGGTAAAAGTCGGTCAGTTTTTTCTCAGCGGAATCGGCTTCCCATTCAGGTCGATATGACCAACCGGCCAAATTCGGCAAGCTCACTAAAATCGACTCGATACGCCCACCTGTTTGTAGACCAAAAAGTGTGCCGCGGTCATAGACCAAGTTATATTCGACATAACGACCACGACGATAGATTTGAAAGTCGCGTTGCGCCTCGCTAAATGGCTTGTCTTGGTTACGCTGGAAGATTGGAAGAATAGCTTCTAGGTAGCCATTGCCGACGGCTTGTATATATTGGAAACAGGTTTCAAAGTCCCATTGATTGAGATCATCAAAGAACAATCCACCGACGCCACGTTGTTCATCACGATGTTTTAAATAAAAATAGTCATCGCACCATTGTTTATGTTCGGCATAGACTTCAGCGCCAAAGGGAGCACACAAGTCGTGCGCTGTCTGATGCCATGACAGCACATCTTCATCGTTGGGATAAAATGGAGTGAGATCGAAGCCCCCCCCAAACCACCAAATTGGGTCTTGACCTTCTTTTTCAGCCACGAATAAGCGCACATTGGCATGTGAAGTCGGGACATTCGGGTTTTTCGGATGGATCACCAAAGAAACACCCATGGCCTGTGCCTTGGCACCTGCAATTTGCGGATGGCGTTCAGTCGCTGAAGCAGGGAGTTTAGATATGTTGATGTGTGAGAACATCACTCCACCTTTTTCAATCACTGTGCCATTTTGCAGTACGCGTGAACGACCACCACCACCTTCAGGACGCTCCCAATCATCTATTTCAAACTGTGCAGTCCCGCCACCAGCACGCTCTTGTTGTTCAAGTGCGGCACAAATACGAGCCTGTAAGTCGAGGAGAAATTCGCGAACGCGTTGGATATCCGCAGACGTTGGGTGCTGCATGAAAAGCCTCATGGGAAAAGATGAAAACTGCCTACATCAAAACATAAAACAGCAAAAAGATTAAGAATATTTTCCGAAGAGTCCTACTGCAGCATTCGATGTCGTGAAGCAAGTTAAAAATGAAAATGCTGCTATGTGCAAAATAACCTGACCAATTCGCTAGGTTGAATTCTGATTCTAAGCTCAGCAGAATAACCACAGTACAGACCTGAGTTTGGCGATGCAGAATAGGCTGCATCTTCTGAGTGCGGAAGAGCTGATGGTAAATATGCGCGATTCATTGATTCAAAAATACAATGTTCCTGGTCCACGTTATACCAGTTATCCAACGGTGCCGTATTGGGAAGAGGAGCAGTTTTCTTTAGAGCAATGGAAACAGACGCTGAAAACATCGTTTGCTGAATCGAATTCGACTGAAGGCATAAGTTTGTATATTCATCTGCCTTTTTGCGAAAGTCTCTGTACTTTTTGTGGTTGCCACAAACGGGTGACCAAAAAACATGAGATGGAGCAGCCTTATATTCAGGCGGTTTTAAAAGAATGGTCTCTTTATTGTGACTTGCTTGAAGAGAAGCCGTGCATTAAAGAAATTCATTTGGGTGGCGGAACGCCCACTTTCTTTTCTCCAGTGCATTTAACTCAGTTAATTGAAGGCATCCTTGCGCAAGCAGAGATTGCCGAGCAGTATGAGTTTAGCTTTGAAGGGCATCCCAACAATACCACACGGGCGCATTTGCAAGCCTTGTATGACTTGGGCTTTCGCCGTGTCAGTTATGGGGTGCAGGATTATAATGAAACCGTACAAAAAGCCATTCATCGGATACAGCCTTTTGAACATGTCGAGCAAGTGACGCAGTGGGCACGTGAAATAGGCTATAGCTCAATTTCACATGATTTGGTCTTTGGTCTGCCTTTTCAAAACCTAGATGATGTGCTCAACACCATTGATCAAACCAATCGTTTACGTCCAGACCGTCTGGCATTTTATAGTTATGCACATGTGCCTTGGATCAAAGGCAATGGACAGCGTGGGTTTAAAGACCATGATGTGCCGAAAGATGAAGTAAAACGGCAGTGCTATGAAGAAGGGAAAAAGAAGCTGCTTGCGCAGGGGTATTATGAAATTGGTATGGATCATTTTGCTTTGGAAAGTGATGGGATGTACCAATCATTTCAGGCAGGCACTCTGCATCGCAATTTTATGGGTTACACCGCGTCTAAAACCCAAGTGATGATTGGTTTAGGTATCTCATCCATCAGCGACAGTTGGTATAGCTTTGCGCAAAATGAAAAAAAACTCGAAGATTATTATGCGCGACTGGAAAACAATGAACTTCCTGTCTATCGCGGGCATATTTTGAGTGCTGAAGATCTGATGATTCGTCGTCACATTTTAAATTTGATGTGTAGCTTTCAGACGTCATGGGCAGAACCAGATATGCAGTTTCCGGAATTGGCTGAGGTATTGGGACAACTGGAAGAAATGCAGGAAGATGGTTTATTGGAGATTGGGCCACACAGTATACGAGTAACTGAGCAGGGCAAAGCCTTTGTACGCAACATTTGTATGGCGTTCGATTTGCATTTAAAACGCCGTCGACCTGAGAGTCGTATTTTCTCCATGACCATCTAATCTGACTGAAGCGCTCTAAACCGGCCTTTTCAAGTAGGCTTAGAGCAAATGATTAAATTTCAAAAATCATCTTTCTTGTACAAATGTGCCATGCGTTCATGTTTGGTTTTTAAATATTCTTCATTGAAAGGATTTAAACCGACCGTCAAAGGCACACGATCTACCACATTGATCCCTTGCTCTTGCAATGCTGCAATCTTCAATGGATTGTTGGTAATCAAACGGACTTGTTGAATATTTAAATGATCCAACATAATGCTGACCATGTCATAACGACGTGCATCGGCAGGGAGGTTGAGCATTAAGTTGGCATCGACCGTGTCATGCCCTTGATCTTGTAGCGCATAAGCACGAATTTTATTGGTCAGCCCAATGCCACGACCTTCTTGGCGCAAATACAGAATCACGCCTTGCCCAGCTTCATTAATCAGTTTTTGCGTGGCTTGCAATTGTGGGCCACAGTCACATTTCAAGGACGCAAAGGCATCGCCCGTGAGACATTCGGAATGAACACGGACTAAAACGGGTTCAATGATCGGCTGATCCAAACCTTTTGAGAGTGCAACATGTTCTTCACCGGTCTTAGGATCTTGAAATACGGTGATGTTAAATTCACCAAAAGCAGTCGGTAAACGGGATGTGGCAACAAATTCAATAGGCACAGCTAAACCTGTAAATAGTTCAGAAATTGGCTAAAGTATAGCGTAATGCATCGACATTGGTAGAATTGCATCCATGAATTTATGCAGAAGATTTTCTTTTTTGTATAAAGCGAACGATAATAGTTGATAAATAGTAAGATTATTCAGGATAATCACCTGCACTAAACGAACACCCAGTGAGAGCACTGCTCAAAACTGCATCGCTAGAAATATGGCTGATTGAAGGTGATAGCATTCGACGATATGATCGAATTACCCATTTGACCTAGCTAGATTTGCCAGGCTTTAGAAGGCTTTGCCATATTATGTTGTATACAGAAATACCAGCTCATCGCCCTGTAACACCGTTGTTGGATACGATTGATCATCCTCAACAACTTCGCTCGCTTGAGCAAAGTCAATTAGCACAAGTGGCAGACGAGCTACGTCAATTTATTCTGTATGCCGCAGGACAAAGTGGGGGGCACTTTGGTGCAAACCTCGGTGTAGTCGAACTCACCGTGGCATTACATTATTGCTTTAACACGCCGAATGACCGCTTAATTTGGGATGTCGGTCATCAAGCTTATCCGCATAAAGCATTAACGGGCCGCCGTGAACAGCTCACAACGATTCGTGCCAAAGATGGTTTAGCTGCCTTTCCTGCGCGTGATGAATCGGTATTTGATACCTTTGGGGTTGGACATTCCTCGACTGCGATTTCAGCAGGCCTAGGTATGGCGCTGGCACGTCGTTATCAAAACAATCCATGTGAAGTGGTCGCTATCATTGGCGATGGGGCGATGACAGCGGGTATGGCCTTTGAAGCTATGAACGATGCAGTCGCGCATGATGCGGACTTGATGGTGGTGCTGAATGACAATGATATGTCGATTTCATGCAGCACAGGTGGTTTTGCTAAGCATCTGGCTTCAATTTGGGAAAGTGGTCAGTCCATTAATATTTCGGCGGATGGCGAAGCTTATGTACAGCCACATCCTGAATGGATCTATAACTCGCGCTTACATAGCGCAGCGACAGATGCGGCCGACAACGTATTTAAAGCGATTGGTTTTGATTACTTTGGGCCTTTTGATGGGCACGATGTCGAGCAGTTGACACAAGTCTTTAGCGCATTAAAAAAACGTAAAGGGCCACGTTTAATTCATGTCTATACCAAAAAAGGCAAAGGCTTTGCACCTGCTGAAGCTGACCAAATCAAATATCACGCGATTACAAAAATAAATGCCAAGTCTGCTCCGCAAACGGCGCCCAAATATTCAGATGTCTTTGGTCAATGGTTATGTGATGAAGCCGCACAAGATGAGCGCTTACTGGCGATTACCCCTGCCATGTGCGAAGGCTCAGGTATGGTGGGTTTTGCCAAACAGTATCCACAACGCTTTTTTGATGTCGCGATTGCAGAACAGCATGCTGTAACTTTGGCGGCGGGTATGGCATGTGAAGGCTTAAAACCTGTGGTGGCCATTTACTCGACTTTCTTGCAACGTGGCTATGATCAATTGATTCATGATGTGGCCCTGCAAAATCTAGATGTTACCTTTGGTATCGACCGTGCAGGCTTAGTGGGTGAAGATGGCCCGACTCATGCTGGGGCCTATGACTATGCCTTTATGCGTACCGTACCGAATTTGGTGATTATGGCGCCAAAAGACGAAAATGAATGTCGTCAAATGTTGCATACCGCTTATTTATATAATGGTCCTGCTGCAGTGCGTTACCCGCGTGGCAATGGTTTGGGTGTTGAAATTCAACAACAGATGACCCCGATGGAAATTGGTCAGGCTGAAATTGTAGCGAGCTTTAATGATGCCCAAGACGACGTTATTAGCATTCTCGCTTTTGGTAGTCGTGTTCAGGCCGCAGTAGAGGCAGCACAGAAATTAGCTGAGCAAGATTTAGCGGTTCGTGTGGTGAATATGCGCTTTGTTAAACCGCTTGATGAAAAGATGATAGTGACTTTAGCACCATCAACGGCTTTATTTGTTACGGTTGAAGAACATGCGGTGATGGCGGGTGCGGGCAGTGCAGTCAATGAATATTTGGCACAGGCTCAAATCATGAAACCGATGTTAAATCTCGGTTTAGCGGATACATTCATGCATCAAGCGACTCATGCGCAAATGTTGCATCAGGCAGGACTAGATGCAGAAGGCATTGAAAGCTCAGTGCGCCAAGCCTGGTCGAAACTTGTACATATGGTTTAAGCGCCGTTTTTAAATTTTAGAAACATTTTTTCCCTAAAAGCCCCGATCTTTGATAAGATGCGCGGGCTTTTATGCATTATTCTTTATCAATATCTTCAAATTGTAGTGGGTGTTCAATGGAACCTATGGTGGTGATGGCTGCGCGTGCGGCTCAATTAGTCGGTCAAGAGCTTTTAAAAGCGCATCAAAATCGTCATAAGCTCGATCTACAAGTCGAAGAAAAAGGAATTGATGGTCCTGTAACGCGTGTAGACCGTTATTTGGAACAATTGGCTATCGATACCCTACGTAAAAGCTATAAAAATCACAGCTTCCTTGGTGAAGAGTTTGGTTTTCAAGAAGGTAAAGGTCACGACGCAGATTGGTGTTGGATCATCGACCCACTTGATGGCACTCTAAACTTCATTAACGGTGTTCCTCACTTCTGTATCTCTATTGCAGTTCAACATAAAGGCATTACTCAACACGGCGTAATTTACGACCCTGTGAAAGATGAGTTGTTCTCTGCAAGTCGTGGTCGTGGTGCTATGATGAACCAACGCCGTATTCGCGTAAACGTGAAAGACAGTCTTGAAAATACATTCATGTCTGTGGGTCATGCTTACCGTGCAAAACGTAATGGTGAAGTGATTTCTTATGCAAAAAATCATTTTGATTCATTGTTAAATGTGACTGAAGCTGGCGCGCAATACCGTCGTACAGGTTCAGCAGCATTAGATTTGGCGTATGTGGCAGCAGGTCGTTTTGACGCATACTTCGAACTCGGCTTAAAGCCTTGGGATATCGCAGCTGGTGAGTTGATCGTGAAAGAAGCGGGCGGCACAGTGGTTGATGCACGTGGTGGTAGCGAATCTATGGAAAATGGCCAAGTACTGGCATGTTCTATGAAAATGTTGAAACCTCTGATGAAAGCAGTTGTACCTGCTTGGGGTGAAGCTGCTAAGTAATAGTATGCAGATCGTGTTTAAGACATTGAAAAAGCCCTCTTATGAGGGCTTTTTCTTTGATGAGACATGAAAAAAGTAAAAGCTTTGTAGTGATTTATTTTATGGCTTTGACTTCTATTCAATTGTAAAACATAGGCTGTGCCAGATTCTGATCACCTCTTAATGAAGATCACTCTATCTCAGAAATAAAGTGGGTTAAAATTAGCCAGCATATAGACACCTATTTAAGCTTGCTGTGTGTAATGTTCATTACAGGTCAGATACCAGTCAAATCACGGCAACATTAGAGAGCTAGTACGATTAATTGTGTTTTATGGCTGATAGTTGAGGGATAGAACGTAGAATGCTATTCAATATTTTTCTAGATGGTCAAAAAAATTAAAGTGAAAACCTGCATTTATTCAATCTTTGAGGAAAATATTGTATCAATTTCACGAAAAGAGGTGACTTTTAAAAATATCCTGCTATACTCCGCCCACGCACTAAATTTCGTTCATTACCTGAACATTCTCTTCTATCATTGTGTATGCGCGTCCGGTCCAAAGAGAGGACATTATTTCGCGCCCCACCCAATCGCTTAAGCGATTCCTTCAGGTTGCGGCTGTAATCAAATGTGCGTTATACGCATCGTCGTTCTCGGATCGCCGCTGATTCTATATTTTCAGCGATTATTGCTGTGCCGCTTTTTGCCGATGTCCATCAGACCATATATTTAATGGAGCACCCATTTTTCGGGTGAAATACTCTATGAGCAAAACTTTTGCTGATTTTCCTTTACATGAATCGTTACAACAAGCTTTACAAAGCTTAGGTTTTACTTCTCCTACGCCTGTACAGGAACAATCGATTCCTGCAGCTTTAGAAGGTAAGGACCTTTTAGTATCTAGCCAAACAGGTTCAGGTAAAACTGCGGCGTTCTTACTTCCAACGTTAAACGCACTTGCAGCACAAGAGACTTTCGTTCCGTTCAAAGAACGTATGAAAGCAATTACACAACCGAATATCTTGGTTCTTTGCCCAACTCGTGAGTTGGCGCAGCAAGTAAGCCAAGACGCGATTGGTTTTGTCCGTCATATGAAAGGTGCACGTATTGCAGCGATCATGGGTGGTATGCCGTTTGGTAAGCAAATCCAACAGTTAAAAGGTGCACAAGTTGTTGTTGCGACTCCAGGTCGTTTACTTGACCTTGTAAACCGTCGTCAAATTAAATTAGACCAAGTTGATGCGCTTATTGTTGACGAAGCAGACCGTATGCTTGATCTAGGTTTCTCTGAAGACTTAGAAGCAATCAGCGATCTTGCTGCAAACCGTAAACAGACTTTAATGTTCTCTGCAACATTTGCTGGTCGTATCATTACACTTGCTGAACGCATGATGAATGATCCACAACGTATTGCAATCGAAACTGGTCACTCTACGAATACTGACATCACTCAGACTTTACACTGGACTGATGGCTTTGAGCACAAGAAAAAATTACTAACGCATTGGTTAAGTGCTGAAGACGTAGATCAAGCTGTTGTATTCGCTTCTACTCAAGAAGACACCGATATGTTGGCTGAAGAATTGGCTGAAGCAGGTTTATCAGTTGTAGCACTTCATGGTGCTATGCCACAAACTGTTCGTAACCGTCGTTTACGTAGCATCCGTGAAGGTCGTGCAAAAATCTTAGTTGCAACTGACGTTGCTGCACGTGGTCTTGACGTACCAACTATTTCACACGTAATCAACTTCGGTCTTCCAATGAAGAACGAAGACTATGTACACCGTATTGGTCGTACAGGTCGTGCGGGTCGTACTGGTAAAGCAATCACTTTAGCAACTTACCGTGAACGCGGTAAAATCCGTGCTTTAGAAGATTTCTTAGATGCACGTTTGAATGTATCTGAAATTGAAGGTCTTGAGCCATCTCCACCTCCTGCACGCGGTAGTCGTGATGGCGGCGGTCGTGGTCGTGATGGCGGTGGTCGTGGTCGTGATGGCGGCGGTCGTGGTCGTGGTGGTTTCGGTGGTCGTGATGGCGGCGGTCGTGCTCGTTTCGAAGGTGAGTCTAACTTTAAACGTCGTGAAGGTGGTGATGACCGTCCACGTCGTAGCTACGATGACAAACCTCGTGGTGATCGTCCAGCATTTGGTGGTGAAGATCGTCCACGTCGTGAGTTTAATAATGATCGTCCACGTCGTGAAGGCGGTTTCGGTGATCGTCCACAACGTTCTTTTGATGACCGTCCAAAACGTGATTTTGGTGATCGTCCAGCGCCACGTCGTGAAGGTGGTTTCGGTGATCGTCCACAACGTTCGTTTGATGACCGTCCAAAGCGTGAATTCAACTCTGATCGTCCACGTCGCGAAGGCGGTTTCAACGATAAGCCACGTTTTGACTCGAATGATGACAACCGCGGTAACCGTGTAGACTACAAACCACGTCGTGAAGGTTCTTTTGGTGACCGTCCAAAACGTGATTTTGGTGATCGTCCAGCGCCACGTCGTGAAGGTGGTTTTGGCGACCGTCCACAACGTTCTTTTAGTGATGACCGTCCAAAACGCACTTTCGGTGGTGAAGACCGTCCTAAGCGTACTTTTGGTGGCGAAGACCGTCCTAAGCGTGAATTTAATTCAGATCGTCCACGTACTGAAGGTGGTTTTGACCGCCCACGTCGTAAGTTTAACGACTAATTCTGAATGAATAAAAAAACCAGTGGAAACACTGGTTTTTTTTTGTCTACGGCTGTAAAAAAATAAATTAAAATGTATACTGAGTCATATTTTAATTGTATTGATAATAATGATGCACAATAATGAGGTTGAATCAATCGTCACACTCTCTGACGTGAAAGAGGTCAATATGGCACATTATCTCGGACTCTTTTTGCTGATTTGCAACATTCTTTTCTTTGTCTATAGTCGTTATGGATGAAGCAATTCATCTTATGTAGCTTGTTTTCGCCGTTCAAATAAATATAAATACAACCAACTGAAATCAATTCGTGCACAAAATTAGACACGGAATACGCTAACATATCTTTTTTTAATCCTTTATAGTATGCATGCTGAAAAAATGCAGGAAAACGCACAGCTATGAATAATCAAGCGCCTCTGACTGCTCAAGCCCTCATTGAGGTCAAAGATCTGAGCTTTAAGCGAGGGGAACGTGTCATTTATGATCAGGTCAATTTAAAAATTCGACAGGGTCAAATTACGGGCATTATGGGACCATCGGGTACAGGTAAAACCACTTTACTGCGTTTAATTGGCGGTCAATTGACCCCTGACCAAGGTGAAGTGCTTTTTGATGGGCAAAATATTGCGAAAATGTCACGCAAAGAGTTATTCGCTGCGCGTGCGCGTATGGGCATGCTTTTTCAAAGTGGCGCATTGTTTACCGATATGTCGGTGTATGAAAATGTGGCCTTTCCGATAAGAGCACATACCAAGCTGCCTGAGCATTTACTGTCAGAAATTATATCTTTAAAACTAGAATCTGTCGGCTTACGTGGCGCAGAACAGATGATGCCTTCTGAGCTCTCAGGTGGGATGAACCGTCGTGTTGCTTTGGCACGTGCAATTGCACTGGATCCTGAGCTGATCATGTACGATGAGCCATTTGCAGGACAAGATCCAATTGTGAAGGGTGTACTTACACGTCTGATTCGATCATTGCGAGAAGCTCTTGATTTAACAACAATTATTGTCTCGCATGATGTGGCTGAAACCTTATCGATCGCAGACTATATCTATGTTGTTGCTGAAGGTAAGGTGCAAGGTGAAGGCACGCCTGAACAGTTACAGGCGAATGCCTCTCCGTTTGTTAAACAGTTTTTAACAGGTGCAGTTGAAGGGCCTGTCGATTATCAATTTAGCCATAAGGCATATCTAAATACTGAGGTGCAAGCATGAATGCGATAGCACTCTTAGGTCGACGCGTGATTGAACGGGTTCGCGGCATTGGTGTTGCCAGCCTGATGTTATTACAAATTTTATTTTCGATGCCCACTGCTTTAGGTGTTCGGTTATTTGTTTACCAAATGTACCGTGTTGGGGTGTTATCACTGCTTATTATTGTGGTGTCAGGGCTATTTATTGGTGCTGTCCTCGGGTTGCAGATGTATAGCATCTTGGTGACCTTTGGTAGTGAAGCGATGCTGGGTACAGCAGTTGCTTTGACCTTACTACGTGAGTTAGCACCTGTGGTTGCAGCATTGCTGTTTGCAGGTCGTGCGGGTTCTGCATTAACGGCTGAGATTGGCTTAATGAAAGCTACAGAGCAGTTGTCCAGTATGGAAATGATCGGGGTTGATCCACTTAAACGTGTAATTTCACCGCGACTTTGGGCCGGTATTTTTAGTTTGCCGATGTTGTCTGTCATCTTCGCTGCGGTGGGGATTATGGGCGGTAAAATGGTGGGTGTGGACTTCTTGGGTGCAGATGAAGGCTCTTACTGGAGTGGCATTCAAAGTAGCGTAGAGTTCTATAAAGATGTCCTGAATGGCACCATCATTAAAAGTTTTGTTTTTGCTTTAATTTGTACATGGATTGCGGTGTATCAAGGCTATGCCTGTGAACCGACATCTGAAGGTATTGCGACATCAACCACACGCACTGTGGTGTATTCATCGCTCTGTGTTTTAGGTTTTGATTTTGTGTTGACTGCGGTCATGTTTGGAGGTGTTTAATGAAATCACGTGCAAGTGAGCTGGCAGTCGGCATATTTGTCATTTTATTCGGTATCGCTTTGTTCTTTATTGCGATGCGAGTGAGTGGTTTGGTGGGATCAAATCTCAGTGATCGCTATGAAATGAGTGCAACCTTCGATAATGTAAATGGTTTAAAACCACGTGCGAAAGTGACGATGAGTGGGGTGAAAATTGGTCAAGTTGATCAAATTAGCTTAGACCCTGTGACACGTTTAGCGACGGTTTCTTTTTCTTTAGATGGTAAATTAACGACCTTTAATGCAGCACAACTCAAAGAAGTTGAAAAGAATGCACTTGAAGAGCTTCGTTACAGTAGCGACTATACCGCTGCGGATGCTGCGCAACAAAAAGAAATGGAAAAGCAACTTATTGCGAACATGAAGTCCATCACCAGCATTGATGAAGATGCTTATATTATGGTGGCAACCAATGGTCTGCTAGGGGAGAAGTACTTGAAAATTGTTCCAGGGGGTGGTTTGAACTACGTGAAACGTGGTGAAAGCATTGGCAATACCCAAGGCACAATGGACCTAGAAGACTTAATTACTAAATTTATTACGGGCGGTGCAGGTAAATCGAAAGATGCTTCAGCAACAACTGAGCAACCTGAAACTGCTGAAACAGCAGATGCCAACGTGTCATTTGTTGAATGATTTGAAGAGGACCAATTGTAGTGAATACTTTATTGAAACAAACACTGACAGCTAGCATTTTAACTACAATGTTTGCGGGTACTGCTTTTGCAGCACCAAGTGAAGCACCACCTGCTTTTGTTAAAAAAGTGGCAGATGGTTTGATTGCGCGTTTAAAAGCGGATCATGCCAAACTCCAAAACAACCCAGCTGCGGTGAAAACGATTGTTCGTCAAAACTTAGACCCATATGTGGATTCACAAGCGTTTTCTCGTATTGTGATGGGGACTTATGCAACCAATCAGTACAGTACAGCTGCACAACGCGCGAAGTTTGAAAATAATTTCCGTGAAACACTGATTGAAAACTACGGTACTGCATTTGCGAAGTTCAGCAATCAGACATATACCATCCGTCCGTATAAAGAAACCAATAGCAAAAACCCTGTGGTGACGATCGACTTTAATAACAAAGGCGAAAAAATCCCAGTGTCTTTCCAGTTGGCGGATAAAGGCAACCAATGGAAAATCCGTAATATCAATGTGTCGGGTATTGACCTTGGTTTACAGTTCCGTAATCAGTTCGCGGCAACAGTTAAACGTAATGGCGGCGACCTAGATAAAGCGATTGCAAACTTCCAACCTGATGCAGAAGCTGCGGTTGAAAAGAAAAAATAAGTAGGTGAAAGGTGATTAACTTTAGCAATCAGGAAATGCAGCTTTCAGGTCAGATTACATATGACAATGCTGAAAGCTACTATCAACAAGGTCTAAAGGTGATTCAGTCACAGTCTTATCCTGTGGTGGTGAATCTGGCCCAGCTTGAGCATGGTAGTACACTAGCACTGGCAGTATTGGTGCGTTGGTTGCGTCAAACACCCGATGCACATAGTTTACATTTTAAAGCTGTACCTGAAAAAATGATGAAAGTGATTCAAGCCTGTCATTTACAGGATGACTTAAAGTTAATCCCTTAAATAAAAAAAGCACTCTAAGGTGCTTTTTTTATTTATTGCGTTTCTTAAATCTATGAGGAAAAGCAATGTTTTAACGTGTACTCAAATCCATTTCTTCCAGCGGAAGTAAATGAGCGGACCAATCAAGAAGGCCATTAAGATCAGGCTCACCACAATAAAACTGGTGCCGCCTTTGGCAAAAGGCAACACATCGGTGTTCATGCCGTAAATACTGGCAATCAGCATTGGTGGAGCGAGCATACTGGGTAAGATAGAGAAGCGACGAATAGTGTCATTCTGTTCGGTGTTAATGAAGCCTGAGGTGGTATCCAGTAAGAATCGCACTTTTTGGAACAAGAAGGCATCGTGCTCAACCAGTGAGCGAACGTCTTCACTGAGCTCTCGAATGTCTGCATCATAAATATGACTGCCTAAAGCACGTGGGCGTGATAGAAAGGTCAGTACACGGCGTAAGTCAATCAAACACAACTGTGCTTTTCCAAGCATATCTTCCAAGTGTGCCAGACGGGTAATCATGTCATCTAAGTCGAGAATCATCTCGCGGTGACGGTTATTCAGTACTTCTGTGGAATACTTTTCCAAGTCCTTGTGGATATCTTCTAAGATATCCGCAAGCTCGTCCAGCTTGGCCTCGAGTAAACCGAGTAAGATCCACGTTGGATCTTTATAGTCGATTTCGTAGTCATTGCGGCGCGCACGCGCACGAAAGGCACGGAACGCCACCAATTTTTCCCCACGAAGGGTAAAGAGCCGTTCTTTATGCAAAATGAAAGCGACAGTTTGTACCGTGGCAAGGGCACCGCTGCTTTCTTCAGGCTCACCATCGACTTGATAGTTTTTATTTTTCGTTAAAAAATACGTACTGATATGCAAAATACCGTCGTCATCACGGTAGAATCGAGCTGAAGATGAAATGTCTTCGAGTGATTTTAGCGTAGGTAAATTTTGTTCATATGCATCTAAAATCCACTGTTGTTCTTCTTGGGAGGGAGCAATGAGGTCAAGCCAGACCAAATCGGGCTGAAGATCGAAATCGCCATTAATGGTGATGTCTTCTAAGCTACCGCGCTCTGTGGCGTAAAAGGCTTCAAGCATGCCGTCTTTCTCCTTTGCGCAGTAATGGTTGAAGTGGATGGGTGTATTTTAGACAAGGATTGCAATAAAAACACTGATCGAATGGTTAAATTGCTAAAAAATATCCATTCATTTTAGTGAAGTTGCATGACAATTAAATATCAGAGTAAAAAATGACAAATTCAATTGCGATCTTTTGTGGTTCCGCATTAGGTTCAGATCAAATCTTTTCCGAAACAGCACGTCAGGTTGGACACGCCATTGCAGAACAAGGCAAAACCTTGGTCTATGGTGGTGGTCGTTCGGGCTTAATGGGTATTGTGGCAGACAGTGCATTAGAGGCAGGCGGTCAAGTGATTGGCGTGATTCCACACGTGCTGGTGGATCGTGAGCTGGCGCATCAAGGTCTGACCGAGTTACATGTCGTTAAAGACATGCAAGAGCGTAAACTGAAAATGTCAGCCTTGTCGGATGGATTTATTGCAATGCCTGGCGGCGCAGGGACTTTAGAAGAAATTTTTGAACAATGGACGTGGGCTCAGCTCGGCATTCACCTCAAGCCGAATGCCTTTTTAAATGTAAATGGCTTTTATGATGATTTACTTAAATTCCTAAAGATGACCACCGACAAAGGCTTTACCCATGCACGCTTTACCGACAGCCTGATTGTATCGGATTCAGTGAAAGCAATTTTAAAGCAGATGGATCAGTTCCAAGCACCTGAACCGAAGTGGGGCATGGTTGATCCTGAGTTGTTGGATGTCAAAGCATGAAGGTGATTACTGTCGCTGCGGCTATTATTGTGAATGAACAGCAGCAGCTTTTGTTGGTGCGTAAGCAGAACACCGCATGTTTTATGCAAGTGGGTGGTAAGCTTGAGCCCAATGAAGCACCTGAGCAAACCATGCTGCGTGAGATTCGGGAGGAAATTGGAAGTGATGCGACGATTGAACAGTTTGTTGGTCGTTTTGAAACTGCCACTGCCAATGAACCTGATTTTAAATTGGTGAGCTATGTTTACCATGTTCAGCTTCAGCAAGCGCCACAAATTGCGGCTGAAATTGCAGAAATGAAATGGGTCAGTTTGAATGACCAGCAGGCTGCACTTGCACCGCTAACCACTGAGGTGGTCATGCCATGGGTACGTGAACATTTGCTGATTGACGTAGTCTAATTATTCAAGTGCATAGGCAATACACGCGGCGCTGACTTTATGACAACCCAATTGTTCAAGTTGTAAAGTCAGTGCCTGAATGGAGCTGCCTGTGGTCACGACATCATCCAAAATCAAAACACGTCGGTAGAGTTTTACGTACTGACGTTGCTGTGGATCGATTTTAAACTGTTGATGAATTTGATCTAAGCGTTCCAGTCGACTGAGTCCTTTTTGTGAATGTTGATGCAGTCGTATCACAGGTTGCCAAATGGGCACATTTAGCTGCTTGGCTAAGTCTTTGGCGAGGATCATTGATTGGTTATAGCCACGTTCGGCTAAACGCTGGCTCGAAATCGGCATTGGAACAATTGCTTGCACTTTAGGGAAGCGAATTTGCTGAAGAATGCCTGACAGTAGAGGCTGCCAATGCAGTTGTTGTTCATATTTGAACTGCTGAATAAGATGATCTAAAGGATATTGATAATGTCCCGCCACATGAATACTCAGCTCTTGTTTTTCAATGGTCTGTGGATGCAGTGGGAGTTGTTGCCAGCAATCCAAACAGACCGAATGTAGATCTGCGCGTACAATGCCACACAACTGACAGGGCTGTGCTCTGTGTAGCAACTGTTTGGCAGTATGTAGCAGATGACTAAACATATGCATAGCGTGGTGCTTCAGGCAGCCAGCGTTTCAGTAAGGCTTCAGCATTTTGTGGATAGTCTTTTAAAATCTGAGCTGCGACATAATGTGCCTGATTGAGCAAATGATCATCGCGTTCTAGTTTCGCCACACGAAAGCCCATATCACCCGTTTGTTTGGTACCGAGCAATTCACCAGGGCCACGAATTTCCAAATCTTTTTCGGCAATTAAAAAGCCATCATTGGTTTCCCGCATGACGCGTAAGCGTTCTTGTCCATTTTGAGACAGCGGGCTTTTATATAACAGAGCGCAAAAGCTAGCCTTGGCACCTCGACCAACACGGCCACGTAATTGGTGTAATTGAGAGAGTCCTAAACGTTCCGCATTTTCAATCACCATGATCGAGGCATTCGGTACATCGACTCCCACTTCAATCACTGTGGTCGCAATCAAGAGTTGTAATTCATTGGCTTTAAACTGTTGCATCACTGCTTGTTTTTCGTCGGCTTTCATTTTGCCATGTACGAGGCCAATATTGAGTTCGGGGAAACGTTCTTTAATTTCTAAATAGGTCGCTTCAGCAGCTTGAGCATCTAAGGTTTCAGACTCTTCAACTAAGGTGCAGACCCAGTAGGCTTGTTTGCCTTCGAGGCAGTTGCTGGCAATACGCTGTAGGACTTCTTCACGACGGTCAAGTTGAATGGTCACGGTTTGAATCGGCGTTCGTCCGGGTGGAAGTTCATCAATCACGGACGTGTCTAAGTCTCCATAGGCAGACATGGCTAAAGTTCGTGGAATCGGCGTTGCGGTCATGACCAATTGATGTGGGGTCATATTCTGCGCGCCTTTATTGCGTAGGGCTAAGCGCTGATCGACCCCGAAGCGGTGCTGCTCATCAATAATTACTAATCCAAGTTTGGCAAAGCGGACATTGTCTTGAAACAGGGCGTGTGTACCCACCACCAGATGCGCTGTGCCATCGACAATTGCTTGTTCGGCTGTGGCACGTGCTTTGCCTTTTTGTTTACCTGAAAGCCAAGATACACTGAGTCCCAAAGGTTCAAACCATTTTTTAAAATTGAGATAATGTTGTTCCGCCAAAATTTCAGTCGGTGCCATTAACGCCACTTGCCAACCTTCCTCTAAGGCATGGCAGGCTGCGACTCCAGCGACCAAGGTTTTGCCTGCACCGACATCGCCTTGAACCAAACGTAACATCGGTTTATTAAGTTTTAAGTCTTGTACAATTTCTTTGGAGACGCGCTTTTGTGCATTGGTCATTTCAAAAGGCAAGCTGCTGAGCAGTTGTTTGGCAAACTGACGACTGGCAGAAATACGTGGTGCTTCAATTTGTTGGATATAGGCGCGACGGCTTAATAGACTGACCTGATGCGCAACCAACTCTTCAAAAATCAAACGTTGCTGGGCAGGGTGTGAGCCTTGGCTCAGTTGCAGCATATTGGCATCTACAGGAGGATGATGGATGTAATCCAACGCCTGTTTAAGTGCATAGCCATTGGTAAATTTTGCGGGCAGCAGTTCAGGTAAATCATCACTGTGCTTGGCTAAAGCCTGTTTGATGTATTCACGAAACTTAGGTTGCGTCAGACCTTCTGTGCTGGGGTAAATCGCAGTCAGTTGGGTTTGTGGAAGTGGCGTATGTTCTGTAATGAGTTGAATTTCGGGGTGATACATTTCCAGACCACGCGCACCCACACGGACTTCACCAAAAATACGCAGACGGTTGCCAACCTTTGCGCGATCCGTTAAGCCTTTATAGATATGGTAAAAGCGTAAAGTCACTTTGCCAAAGTCGTCTTGCAGTCCAATCGCCATCGATTTACGTTTACCCGGCGGAAAGTCTACACCTTGAATCGTGCCTTCGAGTAAATAGCTACGCCCCACAGTCAATTGGTTCATGGGGATGATCGTGCTACGATCTTCATAGTCTCGTGGCAGATGAAACAGCAGATCATCTGTAGTGAAGAGATTCAACTTTTCAAGTAGTGCAGCAGAGGCAGCTCCGACCCCCTGCAACTGATGGACTGCAGCCATGTCCCCTCAACTTTGTCTGTGATTTGGTGCTAAATGCATATTTTATTTATAGGTTATGGTAAAACATCTCAGCGTGTTGCTAAACAGTTATTTCAGCAAGGCCACCAAATTACCACAATTAGCCGAAGTCCGAAATCAGATGATTGGGCTGAGCATTTGATTCAAGATATTCATCAGTTGGATTTGTCTCAAGTCGCACCGATTGATGCCGTATATATCTTACTCTCGCCTGAGGGCACTACGGTGGAGGCGTATCAGCGAACTTTTGTAGACTCGATTGCACCCATGCTACAAGCCTTAGAAAGTCATCCTTTAAAAAAAGTGATCGTGGTTTCTTCCACACGTGTTTATGGTGAAAGTGCAGGTGAGCGCGTTGATGATGACACGTGTCCCCAGCCGAGCGATGTGCAAGGGCAGGTGCTATTGAATATGGAAACTTTGTGGCAACAGGCTTATCCATCTGAATGTGTGGTTGTGCGTCCAACAGGAATTTATGGAACCTCAGTTAGTCGTATGATTAAACTTGCAGAAACTACAAAGTCTTATCCAAAACTGCATTGGTCGAACCGAATTCATATTGATGATTTGGTTGCTTTTCTAGCACACTTGCTTCACGTGGAACATACTGAAAAGTCTTACATTTGCAGCAATAGCCAACCATTGCCTTTACATGAAATTATTCAATGGTTTCAACAGCAGTTAGGATTTCCAGCTTTGGTTTTGGAAAGCAATATGCCATCAGGCAAGCAAATTTATGCTACGCGGATGCAGCAGATGAATTTTGAATTACAGCATCCGCATTGCTTTGATGATTATTTGGCGTTGTTAGCAGAGCGTGAGTCAAAATAATTTTTTATTTTTACTCATAAAAAATGTGAAACGTAGCTGAAAAAATGGCTATGGAACGTGAATAATCATAAAAAAGCCGTTCCAGTGCGCTTAATCCTAGAACGGCTTTGATTAAAATATTGATGCTTATAGGAAAATTTTAAGATGTTATTCCAAAGTAGAAATGTCCTACCTTAAAACCAAATAGAAATGTCCTATATGGACATTTCCAAGTCAAGCACAGGATTTAGATTTCGTTGTTCAATCGCTGTTTTCTGTGCACGTCTGCTTGGCATCTTTTGAGAACGATTACGTTTGTTTTGCTGTTCCAGTTCTTCATGCTGTTGTTGGATATGATTCAGAACAGCACTCAACCGTTTATTCTCAACAATCTCTCGCTGATTCAGCTGACTTAATTTATCGAAGAGGCTGTAATTGATCTTTCGGCTATTATGCATGATGGCTACAGTACCATCCGGGTATTCCAGGAACTCAAGATACTTACCGATCAACCTCTGATTTTCTTCGGTGTTTTCCAAGAGATATACGCATTTATCATAAGTAATCGTCAGGCTATTCGTGACTCTGCGGGGTTCACGCCAGGTAAAAATATCATCTAATTGCTCGGCTGTTTCAGTGACAGAGCGGTGTAAGTTCTTAGGATTAAAGGCCATCTTTGCAAACTTGAGATTGAACTGCTCAATAAAGCAGGGCAACCACTTATTCGCATCTGCAATCGAACTGATACCTTCCAGACGCATCTCCTTAATCAGACGATCCTGAAGTGTCCTGTTGGCCCGTTCCACACGTCCTTTGGCCTGCGGTGAATTGGCGAAGATGATATCGATATTCAGGGTGCTGAGTACACGTCCAAACTGGGTAATCTTGGTGTCTTTCTTGCTGCTTTGATTCACTCTAAAGACTGAATGTTTGTCGCTGTAAAACGCTAAAGGCTTACCGTGCTGTTCGACATATAAACGTGTTGAAATCATATAGTCAAAAGTTGATTCTGACTCACAGAAGCGTAAATGCTGTAATTTGCCTGTGGCATCATCAATGAACACCAGTAGGCAGCATTTAGCAGCGCGTCCTTCAAACCAGTCATGGTGTGAGCCATCAATTTGGATCAGCTCACCAAAGCAATCCCGGTTGTAACGAGGCTGATACGGGCGCTTCAGGCGCTTGGATCGAGGAATCCATAAGTCAGCTGCAATCATCCAGGAACGCAGGGTTTCTACTGAAAGATCGAATCCATGCACGGTGGTGAGCTTTTCATGCGCTAAAGTGGGTCCGAAACCATGGAGTTGGTCAGAAATAATATTGAGGCATTTGAGTCTGAGTTCTTCAGGAAGTTTGGAATTGCTGATTTGGCCACGACCGGCATGGGCTAATGCAACTGGACCTTGGGCTTTGTATTTCTGCAGTAAGCGTCTGATCTGACGTTCTGAAATATGAAGTAGCTGAGCAGCCTAGGATTGAGTTATGCGTTGATCGCAGATTTCCTGCAAGACCGACAATCGTTTAAGTTCTTTATCCGACATAGACACCAACATATCAAACCGTCCGCTAAGGAAATCGCAAAAGTGCATATTCTAAAAGCGGACATTTTTACTTTGGAGAAACCGGACATTTCTATTTTGGAGTTACAGGATTGTTTTTAATGCAATATGGCCTTGCTCTGCGTAGTTTTGATCAACATGATGATGCTTACATAAAGCTTCAACATGCATCAATAGCATATCCTGATTCACCACATATTGAACATGCATTGGCTGTACAATTACTGATCCTATGTTTTAAAAATCCAGAAGATATCGCTTTAGCTTATTTAGAAAAAGCACTAAATATATTACGAAATTTACGTTACATTCCAAATAATAAATTTTTTAGTGATGAAGTGGATATGTACCCTATAGTTACACTTAGTGAAGGGCATATTTGTGTTTTACATCACTTAAATAGGATCGATGAAGCTAAAATACTGGCAAAAACATACTATGAAACTATTAACAGAATGGATGTTGCAACCTCTTCAAAAAGGCTATTAAAAACTAAAGAGAAGTTATTAAGATATTATGTAAATGGAACTAGTTTCTCCTTTTTGAAGGATGAAATAGTTTAATAAATCTAAAATTAACATAATACACCTTATACGAAATTCTTAAAATTTTCCTTGTAACTCCAAAATAGAAATGTCCGGTTTCTCCAAAGTAAAAATGTCCGCTTTTAGAATATGCACTTTTGCGATTTCCTTAGCGGACGGTTTGATATGTTGGTGTCTATGTCGGATAAAGAACTTAAACGATTGTCGGTCTTGCAGGAAATCTGCGATCAACGCATAACTCAATCCTAGGCTGCTCAGCTACTTCATATTTCAGAACGTCAGATCAGACGCTTACTGCAGAAATACAAAGCCCAAGGTCCAGTTGCATTAGCCCATGCCGGTCGTGGCCAAATCAGCAATTCCAAACTTCCTGAAGAACTCAGACTCAAATGCCTCAATATTATTTCTGACCAACTCCATGGTTTCGGACCCACTTTAGCGCATGAAAAGCTCACCACCGTGCATGGATTCGATCTTTCAGTAGAAACCCTGCGTTCCTGGATGATTGCAGCTGACTTATGGATTCCTCGATCCAAGCGCCTGAAGCGCCCGTATCAGCCTCGTTACAACCGGGATTGCTTTGGTGAGCTGATCCAAATTGATGGCTCACACCATGACTGGTTTGAAGGACGCGCTGCTAAATGCTGCCTACTGGTGTTCATTGATGATGCCACAGGCAAATTACAGCATTTACGCTTCTGTGAGTCAGAATCAACTTTTGACTATATGATTTCAACACGTTTATATGTCGAACAGCACGGTAAGCCTTTAGCGTTTTACAGCGACAAACATTCAGTCTTTAGAGTGAATCAAAGCAGCAAGAAAGACACCAAGATTACCCAGTTTGGACGTGTACTCAGCACCCTGAATATCGATATCATCTTCGCCAATTCACCGCAGGCCAAAGGACGTGTGGAACGGGCCAACAGGACACTTCAGGATCGTCTGATTAAGGAGATGCGTCTGGAAGGTATCAGTTCGATTGCAGATGCGAATAAGTGGTTGCCCTGCTTTATTGAGCAGTTCAATCTCAAGTTTGCAAAGATGGCCTTTAATCCTAAGAACTTACACCGCTCTGTCACTGAAACAGCCGAGCAATTAGATGATATTTTTACCTGGCGTGAACCCCGCAGAGTCACGAATAGCCTGACGATTACTTATGATAAATGCGTATATCTCTTGGAAAACACCGAAGAAAATCAGAGGTTGATCGGTAAGTATCTTGAGTTCCTGGAATACCCGGATGGTACTGTAGCCATCATGCATAATAGCCGAAAGATCAATTACAGCCTCTTCGATAAATTAAGTCAGCTGAATCAGCGAGAGATTGTTGAGAATAAACGGTTGAGTGCTGTTCTGAATCATATCCAACAACAGCATGAAGAACTGGAACAGCAAAACAAACGTAATCGTTCTCAAAAGATGCCAAGCAGACGTGCACAGAAAACAGCGATTGAACAACGAAATCTAAATCCTGTGCTTGACTTGGAAATGTCCATATAGGACATTTCTATTTGGTTTTAAGGTAGGACATTTCTACTTTGGAATAACAATATTTTAATTCGCAGATTCAAATCCCAAGTGCAACACATTTGTAGTTAGTTGAAAAAGTTAGGTGTATTCATAGAATCATTAGACTTTTTCAACTCGTAATTGGAAAGCACACAATGAAGAAATACACCCAACTTTCTCAAGATGAAAGATACGAAATTTATGCTACTTTGAAAAGTAAAAGTTCAATCGCTACCCTTGCTCGGGAATTAGGACGTTCACGATCAACCATCTACCGTGAATTAAAAAGAAATACTGGGCAACGTGGATATAGAGCTCAACAGGCAGCTAAATTTGCAAGTCAAAGACGGTACCGTCCTTCATCATCAATGACAGCATTTGCCTTCGCTTATATTGATTATTTGATTGGTTTGGACTGGTCACCCGAACAAATTTCAGGTGCTTTAACACAACGCGGTTGGCTGGATGTACCTTCACATGAGTGGATTTACCAGTACATTTATCAAGATAAATCAAAAGGCGGTAAACTTCATCTACATTTAAGGCATCAGAAGAAATATCGAAAACGCGGTTACAAAAACACGGATCGTAGGGGTCAAATCATTGATAAAACAAGTATTCACTGCCGACACCAGGTCATTGATCAACGACAACGTTTAGGAGATTTCGAAGGTGACACGGTGATTGGTAAACATCATAAAGGTGCTTTATTGACTCTCGTTGATCGAAAGAGCCTGTATGTACATATTGTTCATTTAGGGCCAACAAGAGCATCCTCTCAAACGATTACTTGTGCATTAGATCGTTTACAAATGAGCCATGCTTATAGTGTGACATTTGATAATGGCAAAGAATTTTCCGAACACAAAAGAATTACTGATGCTGGCATAGAGACGTATTTTGCTGATCCTTACAAGTCTATTCAGCGAGCTAGAAATGAAAATACGAATGGTTTAATCCGTCAATATCTGCCAAAATCATCATCGTTTGATGGCGTGTCAAACGAACAAATAGAGCAGATAGAATTTGCACTCAACCATCGTCCTAGAAAAACACTAGGTTGGTATACACCGAGTGAAGTTATGGCTGGTTTTTATACTGTTGCACTTGCCGCTTGAATCCGCCATTTTTTTCATTTACAGCATAGGCACCTACCTTTTGTAGATACCTATGCTTTTAAAAAGAAATTATTTCTTCTTACGTTTCAAACGCTTCTTCGCTTGTTCAGCAGCGACTTTGTCTAGCGTGTCTTTCAGTTCTTCATCGCTGAAAGTGGTGATGTGTTGCAACATTTGTAGCGTGACATCATCCAACACCAAGTTGGCATATTGCGCAACGTTTTGAAAGTTCTCATCAAACACAATCGCGTTGTCCGAGTTGGTGCTGATATAACCCTGTTGCGTGAGCACTTTAATAAAGCTTTGGAACAGGGCTTTATCAAAGAATTCAGGCGAATTGAACTCATATAGGACAGATAGACGCTGACCGACCAAATGACTAAGCTCTTCCACCTGACGTGCTGAAATGTTCCCAGAACCACGTTGTGTAATCAGCGCAAGCGTCATGTAGTAACGCTCAAGACTCTGCATGACTGGCGCAGCCAATACCACCAATTGGTTATGATCTTCGCTGTTTGGAGCAGGGGAAATCAAGTGGCCTTCGGCATCTTCAGAAATCAGTTTAGCTTGAATCAAACCATCTACATAGGCACAGATTTGATCTTTGAGTTCAGCATCTTCCCATTTTAAAAACAATTCTGCTTTTAAGAATGGATATAGCGTGCGAATTACATTGATTAAATCACCACGGCCAATGGTTCCATTGTGTTCAACCAAAGCGGCAACGAGTGATGGCAAGACAAAAGCATGCAAAATATTATTACGGAAGTAGGTCAGCAGTACTGCTTGATTGTCCGCAATCGCAATAATGTCACCGAGTACGTGATTGACACGCTTGATCAGTTTCAGCTTTAAACCATAAGCAATGATTTCTTTACCCGATAATGGCGTGACCAAGAGGCGCTCATCATAAGGAAGTGTCGTCAACAACTTACGATAGGTATCGAGCTGTTTGATACAAATTTCTTCATCCAGCGTATGCTTCTCAGTGGCCAACAGAACCAAAGACAAGAGTGAAACAGGATTCACCACAGCTGCACGGTTAATATTTTCTAAAATTGCATGTGCTGAACTGTTGACTGCATCAGAGACTTCTTGCGGAATGGGATCATCATTTTTAGCAATTTGCACATTCTCAGCGCCATGCTTTTTCAGCATGTCATCGAGGAAAACAGGCTCGCCAAAGTTGAGATGGACTTTTCCGAAAATACGTTCAATTTTGCGTAAGGTTTGCAGAATCCCAAAGACAGACTCGGCTTCTTTGGGTTTACCATTCATCTCACCGACGTAGGTTGCACCTTCCATCAAGCGTTCATAGCCAATATAAGTCGGAACAAAGACAATCGGTTTGGCACGACCACGCAAGTGACTGTGCACGGTCATGGCTAACATACCTGTCTTCGGTGGTAGCAGACGACCTGTACGTGAACGACCACCTTCGATGAAGTATTCTAAAGGCGTGTTACGCGACAAAATGCTGTATAGATATTCTTTAAAGACCGAAGTGTAGAGCGCGTTACCGCGGAAAGTACGGCGAATAAAAAATGCACCGCCGCCACGTAAAATTTGCCCAACAAATGGCATATTTAAGTTATCACCCGCAGCAATATAAGGCACCATCAAACCACGGTTATAAACTACATAAGACAGCAGTAAATAGTCGATATGGCTGCGGTGACATGGGGTATACACAATTTCATAATCTTTTGCCAACTCACGAACCGTATTGAAGTTATGGACTTCAACCCCGTCATAGAGCTGGGTCCATAAACGTGCCAGCGCCATTTCCGCAAAACGGATGGTTGAATGCGAGTAGTCCGATACGATTTCATTGACATAACCAATAGCACGACGTTCTGCGTCCAACATGCTAATTTTGCCGCGGATACTTTCGCGACGAATTGCATCTTGTACATCATTGGCTTTAATCAATGAATGCATCACGTTGCGACGGTCCGAAAGATCGGGACCGAGTACCGCTTCACGGTGTGCATCAAGCTGATTATTTAAGGTGTTTAGAATGTAGGTCGCAGGCGATAAATTCGGATAGGTGGTTTTTGCAAAGTCGACCAAAGCACGTAAAGACTGACTTTCATGAAATTCTAAAAATGACTGACGACCATGCAAACCAATATTCATCAGCTGCTTCACCGTACTTGGTGTCGCCCAAGTGTCAGTAAATAGCAATTTAAACCAAGAGTCTTCTTTGTCTGGTGAACGTCCCCACAGTACCGTCACAGGTACCAGCTCCACGTCTAAATCGGGTTGTTGCTCTAACGCTTCAACTAGACGTAACAGGCGCGGTGGAAAGGTGTGTGGTGAAGGGTTAAGTAAATTATTTTCATCGTTATGCTGTAAAAACACGATCGATGCTTTTTCTTGATGTGTCCCCACGACCAAAGGATCGAGTGCGGGAGCAAGCTTTAAACGACGTGTTTCACCATCCACTAACAGCGCATTACTGCGTGAGTGATTTTGAAGCACATAACAGACAATTTTTTTGGGATGGCCTGAAGCTGCTGGGTCAGCATCTGTTGCTGTCGGTTCTGTTGGAACCTCACCCAATACATGTGGGGTTACTATTAGGTCAAGAAGCTTACTTGAAAGCTTTCTATACATTTGACCAAAGCCACTTTTGGACATATACACTCCTGCTTAAATGACCAATCCCGCAGTTTGTCTGAAGGGGTATTTATTTTGCGTAATTGTAAACATAAACCGTATGTCATTTCCTGACAAATTTGTTTTATATGGTGAATTTTATCGTTAAAAATCGTATTTTTAGTCGGAAATAACGAAAAAAACTTATGACAACTCAGTCAAGTAATCTATAGGGTTTTAGTCTGAATTTATGGCAAAATAGAATTTATACTCTATATATGATACCTGTCACTTTACATAAATATTGGGTATCTCACCATTAAGTAGGTTGTTTATGAATGCTTTAACCCAAGAGTTGGTTGAATTACTGAGCCTCGAAAAAATTGAGGAAAATATCTTTCGTGGACAAAGCCGTAATTTGGTTGGGAAGCGTGTTTTTGGCGGGCAAGTCTTGGGTCAGGCCCTGCGTGCGGCATCATATACGACGGATCGTCCAGCTCATTCTTTACATGCATACTTTTTATTTGGTGGCGATGTGAACGCGCCGATTATCTATGAAGTTGATCGGATTCGTGATGGTCGTAGTTTTGTCAGTCGCCAAGTGCGCGCTATTCAGCATGGTAAAACCATCTTTATGTGCATGGTGTCTTTTGCTGATAATGAAGAAGGGCTGAATTACCAAATCGGTGAGCCTGAGTATCCAACACCCGAGTCGTTAAAGTCTGAGGCTGAACTGAAAAAAATGATGGTGGAATTTGTGCCTGAAAATGTACGTGCAAGTTTCATGCGCGATCGTCATGTGGAAATTCGTCCGATCAATCCACAGAACCCGTACCAACCGCAGCCTGAAGCACCTGTGTATGCGCACTATATTCGCACGCATGACCGTATAGCAGCAGAGGTGGATGAGATTTCATTGCATCAAGCAATTGCAGCATTCTATTCAGATTTCACTTTAATGACCACGGCACTGCGCCCACATGGTTTAAGTTATCTTTCGCCAAGTTTGCAGTGTGCGAGTATCGATCATGCCATGTATTTCCATAAACCCTTTCGCGTGGATGACTGGATGTTGTATGACATGGATGCTACAGTCAGTGCCAGTTCACGTGGTTTAAACTTTGGACGAATGTGGCAAAACGGTGAGTTGGTGTGCAGTACTACGCAAGAAGGTTTGATTCGGCTCCGTGAAATCGAAGCCCAATAAAGCCTAAGTACAGAAAAAGCTGAGTGATATGACTCAGCTTTTTTTATGACTGATTTTATGACTGAAAGGTGGTCAGAGCTGAGCTAGGAGTTGAGCTTCAATTGTAATGACTTCATCTTTTTGGGAGAGGTATATGGGGAAATGTGTAGTACTTGTGACAAAAAAATGCTCGATTCTAGCCCGTTCACATGGCATAGTTTCCCAAAGAAATCTTTGAAAAGCATGAAGCTATGAGCTTAAACACGCAAATTCTAATTGCAGCGATCTTCGGGGTCATCTTCGGATTTATTCTCAATCTTTTCCCTGAGACTGCTTTTTTAGAGATGAGTTTGTATGGAATCGGGGTGGTCAGTAGTATTTTTATCGGTCTATTAAAAATGCTCCTGATTCCTCTCATTTTTAGCTCAATTGTGGTGGGGGTATCCAACTTACAAGCGGGCGGACAACTCTCCCGTGTTTGGAAAATTACGGTGGCATGTTGTGTCACCACCACGACTTTGGCCTTGATATTAGGTTTAAGCTGCGCGCATTTATTTGAAGTCGGCAAAGGTGTCGATATCGCCATGTTCCAAGATGCCATGGCCGCTCATCAAACTCCAGATACGCTCACTCCATCTTCGTTCTTCACCAACTTTATTCAAAATACGCTGATTAACCCCTTCAAAGCTTTTGCCGAAGGCAATGTTTTAGCGGTGGTGGTTTTTGCGTTGTTCATAGGTGTAGCACTGGTTAAAGGCGGCGAAAAATTCCGTACGGTGCGTAAGCTGAGTCAACAGTTCTTTGACATTATGATGTTGATGATTGGTTGGGTGATGAAGCTTGCACCACTAGGAATTTTTGCCTTACTTGCTAAGTTGATTGCCACTGAAGACATTTCGGTATTGAGCCGTTTGGCTGAGTTTGCGGCTGTGGTAACGGGTACTACCATTTTTCATGGTCTGGTGGTTTTACCGCTATTGCTGTGGATTTTTGGCAAGATGAATCCGATGACCTTTTTTAAAGGCACGCGTGTGGCGTTAATTACCGCTTTTGCCACCAGTTCAAGCTCGGCGACCATGCCTTTATCCCTCAAGTGTGCGCAAGAGAATCTTGGTGTACGTCCGCAAACGGCGGGCTTTGTGATTCCTTTAGGGACGCAGCTCAATATGGATGGTACTGCGCTGTATGAGGCGGCGGCAGCTTTGTTTATTGCCAACTTGATGGGGCTAGATTTGACCTTGAGTCAACAGTTGGTGGTGTGTCTGACGGCAATGATTGCTTCTTTAGGTGCTCCAGGGATTCCGAGTGCAGGCATGGTCACCATGATTATGGTATTGCAGTCTGTCGGACTTCCTGCTGAAGCAATTGCGATTTTATTGCCGATTGATCGCTTGCTGGATACCGTACGTACCGTGGTAAATGTGCAAGGGGACATGATGATTAGTGTGGTGGTGGATCGACATACCCAAGATCTAGATGTACCTTTGCCCAATTTATCGAATCCGTCTTAAGTTTTGCTCTAAATTAAAAAAAGCAGCTGATTGAGCTGCTTTTTTATTTTGGGATTTAAGCGACTTTGAGCATGGCACGTTTAGCTGCTGGGGATTGGTCTAAGTAGGCAATCGCATCTTCTGTTTTGGCTTCGTGTACAGGGTCATACCATGGTACCAAATAGCCAAATTGCTGTGAGATTAACCAGAGTGGACTTGGTAACACTTGATGATTCCGTTTAGAAATAGACAGCCACTCACGCCAAATCCAAGGTTTAAACAGGCTGGGTTGAATCGACTTAAAGCGGTCATCTTGTTTCATAATATGGGCTGCACCATCGACCCATAAACCCAGCACGGCAGCAATCACCACCAGACTCAAATAATAACGCGCAATATAACCCCCGCCTAAATGTCTGTACAAATCAAATGCGACGGTACGGTGTTCAATTTCTTCTGCGCCGTGCCATTTGATCAAGTCTAACATCGCAGGGTCAGCGCCCATTTTCTCCCATTCGGTGTTGTCCAGTGCATATTTTCCAAGGACACAGGTCATGTGTTCCACCGTGGCAATAATACCGAGTCGAAACAGATCCCACTGGTGCTCAAGTGCTTTGGGTACAGTGAGATCAAGTGGCTTATCGGCCAGTAATTTTCCAAATAAGAAATCCATCAACGCTATATTACGGGAGACATCAATATTTCTTTGGCTGAGATACTCCTTATTGGCTGAGTTGTGTGCCTGCGCATGCATGGCTTCTTGGCGAATAAAGGCTTGTACATCTTGCTTCAGTTTTTCATCGCTAATTTGCGGTAAAACTTTGTTATAGAGGCGGCAGAACCAGAACTCACCTGCGGGCAGGATCATATTAATTTCATTGATGAAATAGCTGGCAAAAGGTTGGTTGGGAATCCAATCAATGAGACTGTCTTGCCACTCAAATTTAACTTTGCGAGGCTTAATTGTGTAGGCAATAGAGGAACGAATTTTGTTTTTTTTCAATCGAGACCATAATTTCATATGCTGACCTATTTTTATATGTATTGAACTTTTTCACGAGCTGAATAAAGTCAGTATAAAAAAAAGTCCCCGATTGTGATTAGCAATAGGGGACACAGATACAGCAATAGATGATGCTTTTATAGGTTGGCGTTTAAAACTTAAGCCTCAGACTGTGGTTTGGTTTCCACATCGTCTTCAGCATCAAGATCCATAGCAGCTTCAGGATCTTCATCGAATTCGTCTGTATCCAGCTCATCGGCTGTCGCATCTGGAATGCTGCTTAAGTCAAAATGTTGGGCTTGATCTAAAGTGAAATTCAGTCGCCCACCCATTACGCTCGCCAGTTCTTCTAGGCCTTGTTTGTTGAGAGAAGAGAACAATTGAATTGAGAAATCAAGTTTCATCTTTTTCAATTGGGCTTTCACTTCTTGTAATGCTTTAGAGGCAGGGCCACGGTTGAGTTTGTCAGACTTGGTTAGTAGCACATGCACAAACAATTTACGTGAATAAGCCCATTCCAACATCATCACGTCAAAGTGCTGTAGCGGATGACGAATATCCATCAACAAGACTAAGCCTTGTAAGCTTTTACGCTGAATCAGGTAATTTTCTAACTCTTTTTGCCACACGATTTTCATCGCTTCAGGCACGGCCGCATAACCATAACCGGGTAAGTCGACGAGACGTTGGTCAGGATTACCCAGACTGAAAAAGTTAATCATCTGCGTACGACCCGGTCTTTTCGAGGCACGAGCCAATTGCTTTTGGTTGGTTAAGGCATTGATAGCACTAGACTTACCTGCATTTGAACGACCCGCAAAGGCAATTTCATAGCCTGTATCTTCCACACACAGATTGAGCTTCGGAGCACTCATTAAAAACTCTGCTTTACGCAGCCAGTTGAGAGCGCGCACAGCATATTCAGTAACTGCAGAATCTACCTTTTTTTCATAGCTAATTTTTTGCTTTGGGGCAGCAGCAATTTTACTGTTTTTGGATTTTCCTCGGCTGTGGTGCATAACTCAACTTCAATTTATGATCTACAATCAGCCATTATAATGGAAGTCGAGCAGGCAATCGACCTTTGCAGCGTAAAGTCCGCAATCTTGTCTATAAAAGACCTTAATCGGCAAGATTGATCAGGTTAATCGGCGAGTGGGTCGTGAACTTATTCTGAGCTTCACTGCCCAGCACATCCGCTAAGGTATACTGGTCTAAGCTGTGATAGAACTGATCCAACGCTTGATCTAAGATCCCTTTCAGTCCGCAATTCGAACGGAGTACGCAAGGCGGGGTGTTACATTCCACAATGTTCTGATCCGCTTGCAAGATCCGTACAATCTCGCCCAGTCTTAAATGGAGGGTTTCTGGATTGAGCCGAATCCCACCGCCACGACCGCGTGCAGTAATAATCCACTGCTGCTTCGCCATAAAGTGTACGATTTTCATCAAGTGGTTTTCAGACACTTGTAGTGCTTGCGCCAGTTCTGCGATGGTATGTGGCAGCGCTTTCGGCTGTGAAACATACATTAGAATTCGCAAAGCATAATCGGTAAATTTATTGAGCTGCATGAGGATACTGATCGTTGATAAGCAAAAAAACAAAGGGCTAGTCTAGCATAACCTGACTAACCCTCTCTATTTTATGCCGATGGCATGGATTAGTGATGAACACCACCTGTGCCAAAAGCTTCACTGTGAATATTTTCGGCAGGAACACCACGGGCAATTAGGGCTTTTTGTTGTTCAGCCATAAATGGCATTGGGCCGCATAAGTAGTAGTCTGCTTGAACAGGTAAAATCGCGCTATCAATGGTACTCAAATCAAGGCGACCCTGCGCATCATAATCTTGACCTAAAACATCGCTTTGATGTGGGAACTCATATGCAGTAAAGGTGCTTAAGCGCGGGTATTTGGCTTTTAAGTCATGAATATGTTGTTTCATGGCATGCACTTGTTTGCTACGGCAGGCGTGCACAAAAGTCACAGGCTCTGGCATATCCAAAGTCACCAATTGATTCAGCATCGCCACCATTGGCGTGAGGCCTACACCACCACTAATAAAGACATTGCGTTTATTTGGGTCAATCAGGTAGAAGTTACCTGTTGGTGCAGACACTTCAATTTCAGCACCTTCGGCTAAACCATGCAGGGTATTTGACACCCAGCCTCCTGCCAAATCGCCTTTTTCATCTTCGCGTTTGACCGAGATACGTAAATAGTCAGCTTGAGGGCTAGTTGAAAGGGTGTATTGGCGAGGTTGTTTTAGACCAAGTTCCTCAACAAATACACGTACTGAAATATACTGACCTGCTTCATATTTTGGTAAATCACCACCGTCCACAGGGGCAAGATAGAAAGAAGTGATTTCATCGCTTTCAACCACTTTTTTCGCAATTTTAAAGTTGCGCCAGCCTAACCAGCTCCCTTTGGTTTGTTGATGTTGCTCATAAATCGCTTTTTCAGTGCTAATGAATAAATCAGCCAATTGACCATACGCTGTAGCCCAAGCATCAATCAATGGATCTTCCATTGAAATACTTAAAACTTCACTAATCGAATGGAGGAGGTTTTCCCCAACAATGTTGTAGTCAGGTGCTTGAATATTCAAGCTGACATGTTTGTGGGCAATCAGCTCAACCACAGGGAGTAATACTGAAGGATCTTCAATGTTTTCTGCATAGGCCAATACAGCGCCCGCCAAAGCTTGTGCTTGAGCGCCACTGCGTTGATGCCCCATATTAAAGGTTTCTTTTAAATTAGGATTGTTGCCTAACATACGGTTATAAAAATAACCCGTGAGTGCGACACCATTTTCACGAAGGACAGGAACAGTTGCTTTTACAAGTTCAATTTGCTGCGGAGTCATGTTTGATCTCTCTTGGCTATCATTTATAAGATGTATTTAAAATATACCTTTAAAGATGTAATGTAAATACATCTTTTAAAGAAAAGCTTAATTTTTTTTATGGAATATAACAATATCTCATAAATTTTGATTTTTAGATTTAAAAAGTAGATCACTTACGCCCAAACAAAGAGCCGAGTAAACCACGGACGATTTTTTGTCCTGTACTGCCCCCAAGGCTACGTGCTGCACTTTTAGCAAAGGTTCCGACCGTGTCTTGAATTAGCTTCTCACGCTGTTTCGCTTCACGTTCAGCTCCTTTCTGCTGTTCTTTCGCAATCCTCTCTTGCTCACGTGCTTGTTGCTTAGCCAGTGTTTCAGCTTCTTTGGCTTGCTGTTTCGCTAGCGCTTCTTGTTCTTTGGCTTGTTGTTTCTCTTGCTCTATCTGTACCGCTTGTTGTTGGCGTTCAACCACTTTATTTTGTAGAAGTTCAAAAGCACTTTCGCGGTCTAGGCGTTTTTCATAAATGCCTGCCACGATACTTTGTGAAATTAAGGTTTGACGTTGCTCTAGGCTAATGGGACTGAAAGACGAGTAGGGTGGCATCACCCATGCGCGCTGTACGACTTGCGGTGTGCCTTGTTCATCTAGACAACTAATCAGGGCTTCACCCACAGCTAGCTCGGTGATGGCTTGCTCAACCTTAAATTCAGGGTTGGCACGGAAGGTGTCTGCAGCTGTTTTAACCGCTTTTTGATCTTTCGGGGTAAATGCACGTAAGGCATGTTGTACACGATTTCCGAGCTGTCCTAGGACGCTTTCAGGCAAATCCAGTGGGTTTTGCGTGACAAAGTAAATACCAACCCCTTTGGAGCGGATCAGACGCACCACTTGTTCAATTTTTTCTTGCAGCGCTGCACTGGCATTATCAAACAGCAAATGCGCTTCATCAAAGAAGAACACCAGCTTGGGCTTGTCCATATCACCAACCTCAGGCAGCTGTTCAAATAATTCTGAAAGCATCCAGAGCAGAAAAGTGGCATAGAGCTTTGGAGTATTCATGAGCTTGTCTGCGGCTAAGATATTGATATAGCCATGACCATTACTGTCGGTCTGAATAAAGTCTAGAATATTTAAGCTGGGCTCCCCGAAGAATTGATCACCGCCTTGATCGGCCAGTGCCAATAAATTCCGTTGAATCGCGCCAAGGCTGGCAGGAGATAGGTTGCCATATTCGGCTTTAAACTCTGCGGCATGTTCACTGACATAACCAATCATGGCTTTTAAGTCTTTAAAGTCGATCAGTAACATGCCTTGATTATCTGCAATACGAAATACCGCAGAAAGTACCCCTTCTTGGGTGTCATTCAAATTCAGCATACGTGCCAGCAACAGCGGGCCAATTTCGGTAATCGTGGTACGAATAGGATGACCTTGTTCAGCAAATAAATCCCAAAACACCACGGGGGATGCAGCAAAGGGAATACTGTCGATGCCTAAACTTTTAATGCGTTCATCAAATTTGGGATTGGATGCACCGGCCTGCGCTAAGCTGGAAACATCACCTTTGGCATCGGCTAAAAATACGGGCACCCCGAGTCTGGAAAAACTTTCAGCCAACACCTTCAGGGTTACGGTTTTACCTGTCCCTGTTGCCCCTGCAATTAAGCCATGACGGTTGGCAAACTTCGAGTGTAGAACAACATCTTGTTGGGTATTCGTGGTTTTCTTGGCAATGATGATCGGGGTGCTCATACTTCTTCCTATTCAATTTTTTTGTGATGGTTATTCAGTTGTTTTAGTGCGTTTTCTATATCTTGAATTAAATCGGCAGGATGTTCTAGTCCTATACAAAAGCGAACCAATAAACCTTGTTGTAAATGTGTATGCTCAAGTGCACGCATGTCTTTGAGGTCATACAGCATCACTAAACTTACAGGACCGCCCCAACTAAAGCCGAGTTTGAAGAGCGACAGGGCATCACAAAACTGACGAATATCCTGCAGATCAAATTCGGGCTTGAAAATGACACTGACTAAACCTGCACTGTGTTGATCGACACAAATGTCTTTCCAATATGAATGACCTGCAGCACTCGAGTCAGCAGGGTGTAAGACCTGCACAAATTCGGGTTGTTGTTTTAGCCATGCCAGTAGCTGTAGCGCACTTTCAGACTGTGCGGCATACCGAACGCGCATTGATGCCAGACTACGTTGGACTTGAGCAACATCATCCCCAGAGACGCTAATGCCTTGAATGGCATGCGTGCGAAAGAGTTGATGATGTAAAGCTCGTTCGCGTGTCACGACTGAGCCCATTAAAATGTCTCCACCGCCACTTGGGTACTTGGTTAAAGCATGTACTGTCACATCTACACTTAAGTGCTCATCACTAAAATCAAAAGCATTAAAGGCAAGGCCTGCGCCCCACGTGTTGTCTAAAGCAGTGAGCATATGATGTGCTTGTGCCTTTTTTACCAGCCCGACCAAATCTGGAAACTCCAGTGTGACCGACCCTGTGGCTTCTAGCCAAATCAGTTTAGCTTTTTCCGTCGGTTGGAAAGAGGACACATCAATAGGGTTATAAACACGAACATCAATGCTATAGCGTTTTTCTAGATTACGAAGATGCTCCATGTTTGGCCCGTAAATATTATCTGCCACCCAAACTTCATCACCATGACTTAAAAAACATGAGTTCACTAGGTTGATGGCAGATAAACCACTCGGTGCGAGTAGGCAGTACCTTCCACCCTCAATTTGTGCAATGTTATCGCCCAATGTAAATGTGGTGGGGGTACCATGGGTGCCATAACTATAGTCATAGTCATCGGTCCAATGGCGATTAAACAGTGCATTGGTATCTTTAAAAATAATCGTCGATGCACGATACAGGGGAGGTTGAACTGTTGAGATGTACTGAGGCGCTTGTCTTGGTGCATGAACTAGGGCTGTTTGCGGATTTCTTTTCACGAATCGACTCATCATAAAGCGATAAATTGTTTTTAGCTTAAGAGAAAGTTTCTAAATAGGCGAGAAAATTGAACAAATGTGAATAAAGGTAAACAAAATAAAAAGTTGGCTTCAATTTTGCTAAATCATCTATAAGGATAGTAAAAAGAAGGCATAAGCGCATGACGTCGCATTTAAAAGTACATTATTTTCAGCATATTGCTGGTGAAGGGTTCGGCAGTTGCTATACATATTTAAAACAACAAGGTGCAGTGATCAGTGCAACAGAGTTTTTTGCTTTACCTATAGATCAAGCCTTAGAGATAGAAGCTTTACCGAGTATTGAGGATGTTGACTTACTCATCATTATGGGCGGTACCATGAGTGTGAATGATGAAGCGAATTTTCCATGGTTGAAGATTGAGAAGCGTTGGTTAAGGCGTTACTTGGCCGCAGGAAAGCCTGCGATTGGTTTATGCTTGGGTGGGCAACTGATTGCCAATGCACTTGGAGCTGCGGTCAGTCGCAATGAACAACAGGAGTTGGGTTGGGCAACAGTACGCAAAATCCAGCATGTCCCAACAGAATGCTTTGAGTTACCTGAACAGTTTAATGTGATGCAATGGCATAGCGAGACCTTTGAAATTCCAAAAGGTGCTGTACATTTGGCTGAAAATACCGTCTGTCGCAATCAAATGTACCAAATTGGAAAGAATGTATTGGGTTTTCAATTTCACCCAGAGATGGTGCCAGAAACCTTAGCACTTTTTTTAGAAAATGATGACGAGCTGAATAAGTTTTCGGGGCAATACGTGGCAACTGAAACCGAATTGAAAAAATCGCCGAAATTAAATTTTATTGAGGGAAATCAAATTCTTAATAGTGCAATTGATTATGTGTTGCGGCAAACAGTCTATTGATGCTTTTTTAAGCTACTGATAATCCAAACAAATTGAATATATTGTAAAAAATCAAAAATGAATTTGCTTATGCATTAAACAATGGCTATAATGAGCGACCCTTTAATGAAAGGGGGTTGGCTGCGAATAAAGTAGTTAACATCGTGACAGTCGTGGCATCGATCATGACCTTAGTGATATTTCACTGCTCTTGACACTTACCTTTTAGTGGGGTGAGATGCGTCAGGAGTGATTCTTTATATATTTGGCTTGGAGTTTACTGGTATGTCTAACCAGAGAATTCGTATCCGTTTGAAGTCTTTTGATCACCGTTTAATTGATCAATCAGCTCAAGAAATCGTAGAAACAGCAAAACGTACTGGCGCACAAGTTTGTGGTCCAATTCCAATGCCTACACGCATTGAACGTTTTAACGTTTTAACATCACCACACGTTAACAAAGATGCGCGTGACCAATACGAGATCCGCACTTATAAACGTTTGATCGACATCGTTCAACCTACAGACAAAACTGTAGATGCATTGATGAAGTTAGATCTTGCAGCTGGTGTTGATGTTCAGATCGCATTGGGTTAAGGCTTTCGGGTTAATTAACGCTCTAAGTTAATTAGGCCGCTTTTTTAGAGGTTTATGCACATGGCTATTGGTTTAGTCGGTCGCAAGTGCGGTATGACACGTATCTTTACAGATGCTGGTGTTTCTGTGCCTGTTACAGTGATTGAGGTTGATCCTAACCGCATCACTCAAATCAAAACGCTTGAAACTGATGGTTATCAGGCGATTCAAATCACTACTGGTGAACGTCGCGAATCTCGCGTAACTAACGCTCAGAAAGGTCACTTCGCGAAAGCGGGTGTTGCTGCTGGTCGTCTAGTTCAAGAATTCCGTGCAACAGAAGCTGATCTTGAAGGTCGTGAAGTTGGTGGAACTATCGGTGTAGACATGTTCACAGTTGGTCAAGTAGTTGACGTAACTGGTCAGTCGAAAGGTAAAGGTTTCCAAGGTGGTGTTAAGCGTTGGAACTTCCGTACGCAAGATGCGACTCACGGTAACTCACTTTCTCACCGTGTTCTGGGTTCTACAGGTCAAAACCAGACTCCTGGTCGCGTGTTCAAAGGCAAAAAAATGGCTGGCCATTTAGGTGCTGAGCGCGTAACTGTACAGGGTCTAGAAATTGTATCTATCGACGCAGAACGTTCAGTTTTAGTAGTGAAAGGTGCGATTCCTGGCGCTACTGGTGGTGACGTAACTGTTCGTCCTACGATCAAGGCCTGAGGGGAAATAACGTGAATTTAAATACTGTTTCCGGCTCTGCTGTTGAATTATCAGAAGTTGCGTTCGGTCGTGAATTCAATGAAGCTCTTGTACACCAGGTTGTTACAGCTTATTTAGCTGGTGGCCGTCAAGGTTCAAAAGCTCAGAAATCACGTGCAGACGTTTCTGGCGGTGGCAAAAAGCCATTCCGTCAAAAAGGTACTGGTCGCGCTCGTGCTGGTTCTATTCGTAGCCCAATCTGGGTAGGTGGTGGTAAAACTTTTGCTGCTCGCCCACAAGATTGGTCTCAAAAAGTTAACCGCAAAATGTATCGCGGTGCAATGCAATGTATCTTAGCTGAACTTGTTCGCCAAGATCGTCTTGTATTGGTTGAAGAGTTTGCTGTTGCTGCTCCAAAAACTAAAGAGTTGCTTGCAAAACTTAACGACTTGAATGCTACTCGTGCATTGATCGTTACAGAATCTGTAGATGAGAATCTATACCTTGCAGCGCGCAACATTCCACACGTTGATGTGGTTGATGCTGCTGCTATCGATCCTGTTAGCTTGATTGCGTTCGATAAAGTTGTTATGTCTGTAGCTGCTGCTAAGAAAATTGAGGTAGAACTCGGATGAACAACGAACGTATCTATCAAGTCCTACAAGGACCTGTATTCTCAGAAAAAGCACAAGTTTTAGGCGAAACTGCTGGTGTTCAAGTTTTCAAAGTTGCACTTGATGCAAACAAACTTGAAATCAAAAAAGCTGTTGAGCAATTGTTTGGTGTTCAAGTTGTTAAAGTTAACACAACGATCACTAAAGGTAAGACTAAACGCTTTGGTAAAACATTAGGACGTCGTTCTGATGTTAAAAAAGCATACGTCACCCTGAAAGCTGGCCAAGATGTTGAAATGGCTGACTTGGGCGATACCGCTGAAAGCGCAGCGGAATAAGGACGAGAATTATGCCAATTCAAAAATGTAAGCCAACGTCTCCTGGACGTCGCTTTGTAGAGAAAGTCGTTCACGACCATCTTCACAAAGGTGCGCCTTATGCTCCGTTGGTTGAAGCTAAAAAACGTACTGGTGGTCGTAATAACAACGGTCACATCACGACTCGTCACGTTGGTGGCGGTCACAAGCAGCACTACCGTCTAGTTGACTTTAAACGTAACAAAGATGGTATTCCTGCAACTGTAGAGCGTATTGAATACGATCCTAACCGTACAGCACACATTGCACTAGTATTGTATGCTGATGGTGAGCGTCGCTACATCATCGCGCCTAAAGGCCTTCGCGCTGGCGATAAAGTTCAATCTGGTAACGATGCTCCAATTCGTCCAGGTAACTGTTTACCGCTTCGCAACATGCCTATCGGTTCTACTCTTCACAACATCGAACTTAAAATCGGTAAAGGCGCGCAATTAGCTCGTTCTGCTGGTACTTCAGTTCAGTTGTTGGGTCGTGACGGTTCTTACGCTATCGTTCGTTTACGTTCTGGTGAAATGCGTAAAATTCACGTTGAGTGCCGTGCAGTTCTTGGTGAAGTTTCTAACCAAGAAAGCAACCTTCGTTCACTTGGTAAAGCAGGTGCAGCACGCTGGCGTGGCGTTCGTCCTACCGTTCGTGGTATGGCGATGAACCCAGTAGATCACCCGCACGGTGGTGGTGAAGGTCGTAGCAAAGGTATTCAACCTGTAAGCCCATGGGGTCAAAAAGCTAAAGGGTACAAGACACGTACCAATAAGCGTACGACTAAGATGATTATTCGCGACCGTCGCGTTAAGTAACAAGTAAAGGAATCTGACAATGCCTCGTTCTCTGAAAAAAGGCCCATTCGTCGATGCGCACTTGTTCGCTAAGGTTGAAGCGGCTATCGCGGCTAATAACCGTAAGCCGATCAAAACTTGGTCGCGTCGTTCGATGATCCTCCCAGATTTTGTTGGTTTAACAATTTCTGTACATAATGGCCGTAACCATGTTCCAGTGATCGTATCTGAACATATGGTTGGTCACAAACTTGGTGAATTCGCGCCAACTCGTACCTATCGTGGTCACGGTGTTGACAAGAAATCTAAACGTTAAGGTGCTATGATGGAAGTTACTGCTAAATTACGCGGTGCCGCTATCTCGGCACAAAAAACTCGTTTGGTTGCAGACCTAATCCGTGGCAAATCTGTTGCTCACGCGCTTAATATTCTCAACTTCAGCAACAAAAAAGCTGCAGTTTTGGTTAAAAAAGCATTGGAATCTGCAATTGCAAACGCTGAACACAATAACAGTTTAGATGTAGACGACCTTAAGGTTACTACGATTTACGTTGATGAAGGCACTAGCCTTAAACGTATTATGCCACGTGCTAAAGGCCGTGCAGATCGTATTACTAAGCGTACTTGTCACATTACCGTTAAGGTAGGGGTTTGATATGGGTCAGAAGGTTCATCCAATCGGTATCCGCCTTGGTGTTGTAAAACGTCATAACGCCAACTGGTATGCGAGTCCGAAACAATACGCTGAATACTTGCTTAAAGATCTTCAAGTTCGTGAGTTTTTAACTAAAAAACTTAAGAATGCAATGATCAGCAATATTCTTATCGAACGTCCTACGGGCGCTGCTAAAGTAACTATTAGCACTGCACGTCCTGGTATCGTTATCGGTAAAAAAGGCGAAGACATTGAGAAACTACAGCGTGAACTTACTCAAATTATGGGTATTCCAGCGCAAGTAAGTATCAATGAAATCGATCGCCCAGACTTAGACGCTCGTTTAGTTGCTGAAGCTATCGCTTCTCAATTAGAAAAACGTGTAATGTTCCGTCGTGCTATGAAGCGTGCGGTTCAAAACACAATGCGTGCTGGTGCTAAAGGTATCAAAGTTGAAGTATCAGGCCGTTTAGGTGGTGCTGAGATTGCTCGTACTGAGTGGTATCGTGAAGGTCGCGTACCTTTGCATACACTTCGTGCAGACATCGATTATTCAACTATGCGTGCTGAAACGACTTACGGTACGATTGGTGTTAAAGTTTGGATCTTCCGTGGTGAGATCTTGGGTGGCATGAAACAAGTCATGAACCCAGCTCCAGCTGAAGAACGTCCAGCTAAACGCGGTCGTGGTCGTGGTGAAGGTCAAGAGCGTCGTGGTCGTCGCAATGATCGTTCTGCTGAAAAAGGAGAATAATCCATGTTACAACCTAAACGTACTAAATTCCGTAAAGTGCAGAAAGGCCGTAACACTGGTCTAGCTCACCGCGGTAGCTCGGTATCTTTTGGTACAATCGCACTTAAATCTGTTGAGCGTGGTCAAATGACTGCTCGTCAAATTGAAGCAGCGCGTCGTACAATCAGCCGTCGTATTAAACGTGGTGGTAAGATCTTTATCCGTGTTTTCCCGGACAAGCCGATTACTTCTAAGCCTCTTGAAGTGCGTATGGGTAAAGGTAAAGGTTCTGTGGAATACTGGGTTTGTCAAATCAAACCAGGTAAAGTCTTGTACGAAATTGATGGTGTTAACGAAGAATTGGCTCGCGAAGCGTTTACGCTTGCAGCTGCTAAACTTCCGTTTAAAACCACTATCGTGACTCGGACGGTAATGTAATGAAAACTAAAGATCTACGTGAAAAGTCGGTAGAAGAGTTGACAGCTTTGCTTGATGAGCAACAGCTTAACCAATTCCGTCTTCGTATGGCAAAAGCAACTGGTCAATTGGGTAAATCGCATGAAGTTGCACTTACTCGTAAGACAATTGCTCGTATTAAGACACTCCTTACCGAAAAACAGGGGAACGGACAATGAGTGAACAAACAGTTCGCACGTTAACCGGCAAAGTAGTAAGCGACAAAATGGACAAGTCTATTGTTGTACTTATCGAACGCCGCGTTCAACACCCGTTGTATGGCAAATCAATCCGCCGTTCAACTAAATTACATGCTCACGATGAGAACAACACAGCTAAAACTGGCGACGTTGTGACTATCAAAGAAAGCCGCCCAATTTCTAAAACTAAGTCTTGGACTCTAGTTGAAGTTGTTGAAGCTGCTGCTGAGTAATTAGACGTATCTGTTGCATCATCGGTTAATTTCGAGTACTCTTTGAGCCTTTCGAAATTGTGACCGGTGATGCTCGGTTTTGGAGTAGGGCAATGATTCAAACCGAAAGTATGCTAGACGTAGCAGACAATAGTGGTGCTCGCCGCGTACAATGTATTAAAGTACTTGGTGGTTCACACCGTCGTTATGCTTCTGTTGGCGACATTATTAAAGTTACTGTAAAAGAAGCTATTCCACGCGCACGTGTTAAAAAAGGTGACGTGATGAATGCTGTTGTAGTTCGTACAAAATTCGGTATCCGTCGTCCAGACGGTTCAGTGATTCGTTTCGACGATAATGCTGCTGTTATTTTGAACAACAACAAAGCGCCGATTGCAACTCGTATTTTCGGACCAGTGACTCGTGAACTTCGTACTGAACAGTTCATGAAAATTATTTCACTGGCTCCTGAAGTTCTATAAGAGGCAATCATGGCTAAGATTAAAAAAGGCGATCAAGTTATTGTGATCGCAGGTAAAGAAAAAGGCAAACAGGGTACTGTTCTGTCTGTTTCAAATGACCGTGTTATGGTTGAAGGCCTTAACTTGGTTAAGAAGCATCAAAAGCCGAACCGTGCAACAGGTGCTGAAGGCGCTGTAGTTACACAAGAAGCTTCGCTTCATATCTCTAACGTGGCAATTTTTAATGCTACAACCCAAAAGGCTGACCGTGTTGGTTACCAAGTGACTGAAGGCGTGAAAACTCGCGTTTACAAGTCAAATGGTGAATCAGTGGCGGTAGCGAAGTAATAGGTTGAAAAGGCAATGGCCAGACTTAAAACGCGTTACAACGACGAACTTAAGGCTCAATTACAAGAGACTTTAGCCGTTAAAAATGTGATGGATATTCCTCGCATTACTAAAATCACGATCAACATGGGTGTTGGCGCAGCTGCTGCTGACAAAAAACTCCTTGATGGTGCTCTTGCTGATATGCAAGCTATCGCTGGTCAAAAACCAGTTCTTACGTTAGCTCGCAAATCAATCGCTGGTTTCAAAATCCGTGATGGTTGGCCGATTGGTTGTAAAGTTACTTTACGCGGCGAACGTATGTACGAATTCTTAGACCGTCTAATCTCGATTGCGATCCCTCGTATCCGTGACTTCCGTGGTTTCTCTGCGAAATCTTTTGACGGTCGCGGCAACTACTCAATGGGTCTTAAGGAACAAATCATGTTCCCTGAAATCGATTTTGATAAGATTGATCGTATTCGTGGTATGGATATTACCATCACTACGACTGCTCGCACCGATGACGAAGGCCGTGCGCTTATGCGTGCATTCGGCTTCCCGTTCAAATAAGAGGTCGATATGGCTAAGAAAAGTATGATTAATCGCGAATTGAAACGCGAAGCTACTGTTGCTAAATACGCTGCAAAACGTGCTGAATTAAAAGCTGTTATTGCAAACGTAAATGCTAGCGACGAAGAGCGTTTCGAAGCGATGATGAAATTCCAAGCATTACCACGTAATGCGTCTCCAGTACGTTTACGTAATCGTTGTGGTTTAACTGGTCGTCCTCATGGTTACTTCCGTAAGTTCGGTTTAAGCCGTAACAAATTACGCGATACAGTAATGCAAGGTGATGTACCGGGCGTTGTTAAGGCAAGCTGGTAAGGAGCGCTATAGATGAGTATGCAAGATACCGTTGCCGACATGTTAACTCGTGTTCGTAACGCGCAAATGGCAAAGAAACAAACAGTTTCTATGCCTAACTCTAAGTTGAAGGTTGCTATTGCAAACGTTCTTCAACAAGAAGGTTACATTTCAAACGTAGAAGTTGCGGATGCTGAAGGCAAAGCAACTCTTACTTTGACTTTAAAGTATTTCGAAGGCAAACCAGTTATCGAAACTGTGAAACGCGTAAGCCGTCCAGGTCTACGTCAGTATCGCGGTAAAGATGCACTTCCGAGCGTTAAGCAAGGTTTAGGTATTGCAATTGTTTCTACAAGCAAAGGCATCATGACTGATCGCGCTGCACGTGCTGCAGGTATCGGTGGTGAAGTTATTGCTTTTGTTTCTTAATAGGTGATTCCTCATGTCTCGTGTGGCTAAAGCCCCAGTAACTGTACCTAACGGTGTAACAGTTACTCAGAACGGCCGGCAGGTCGAAGTGAAAGGTAGCAAAGGTACTTTGTCTTTCACCCTGCATGCGCTGGTCGAGCTTAAACAGGAAGACGGTATTTTAGCGATTGCTCCAAAAGCTGAGTCGAAAGACGCTTGGATGCAAGCTGGTACTGCTCGCGCTGTGCTTAACAACCTTGTAAAAGGTGTGAGCGAAGGCTTCGAACGTAAGTTACAACTTATCGGTGTTGGTTATAAAGCTGCGGTTAAAGGTAACATTGTTAACCTTAACCTTGGTTTCTCTCACCCGATTGACTATACGCTTCCTGAAGGTGTAACTGCTGAAACTCCTACCGCAACTGAAATCGTTCTTAAATCTGCTGATAAAGCACGTTTAGGTCAGGTTGCTGCAGATATCCGTGGTTACCGTCCACCAGAGCCTTATAAAGGTAAAGGTGTTCGTTATTCTGACGAAGTTGTACTTCGTAAAGAAGCTAAGAAGAAATAAGGCGCGAGGTTCTTATGAACGAAAAGAAACAATCCCGTTTGCGTCGTGCGAAAAGCACACGCTTGCACATCCGTGCGTTGGGTGCGACTCGTTTGTGTGTAAACCGCACTCCGCGTCACATCTACGCTCAAGTTATTTCAGCAGATGGTGGCAAAGTTTTAGCGCAAGCTTCAACTTTAGATGCTACTTTACGTGCTGGCACAACTGGTAACGTTGAAGCAGCTACTAAAGTAGGTGCTTTAATCGCAGAACGCGCTAAAGCAGCTGGTGTTACTAAAGTTGCATTTGACCGTTCTGGTTTCAAATATCATGGTCGTATCAAAGCCTTGGCTGATGCTGCTCGTGAAAACGGCTTGGAGTTCTAATCATGGCTAAAGTTGAACAAAACGAAGGTCTTGTTGAAAAGCTGGTTGCCGTTGATCGTGTAGCCAAAGTTGTTAAGGGTGGTCGTATCTTCTCTTTCACAGCATTGACTGTGGTTGGTGATGGTAATGGTCGTGTAGGTTTTGGTCGTGGTAAAGCACGTGAAGTTCCAGCTGCTATTTCTAAAGCACTTGAAGCTGCTCGTCGCAACATGATTACTGTTGACCTTGTTAACGGTACTGTACAGCACCCTATTAACGCGCGTCACGGTGCAAGCCGTGTTTACATGCAGCCTGCTTCTGAAGGTACTGGTGTAATCGCTGGTGGTGCTATGCGTGCAGTTCTAGAAGCTGTAGGCGTACGTAACGTATTAACAAAATGTTATGGTTCTACTAACGCTGCAAACGTAGTAAACGCGACTTTTAACGGTCTGCGTGATATGACTTCTCCTGAGAAGGTTGCTGCGAAACGTGGTCTTACAGTAGAACAAATTCAAGGGTAATCAATCATGAAAACGATTAAAGTTACCCAGACTAAATCTTCTGCGCATCGCTTGAAAAATCACAAGCTTAGCCTACAAGGTTTAGGTCTGCGTCGTATTGGTCATACTGTAGAAGTGCAAGATACGCCTTCTAACCGTGGTATGATCAACCAAGTCTACTATATGGTTAGTGTAGAGGAATAAGCCATGACTCTGCGTTTAAATGAGCTTGCACCTGCTGAAGGTGCAAAACGTGAAAATCGTCGTCTAGGCCGTGGTATCGGTTCTGGCGTTGGTAAGACTGGTGGCCGTGGTGTCAAAGGTCAGAATTCACGTAAGAGCGGTGGTACTCGTCCAGGCTTTGAAGGTGGTCAAACTGCGTTATATCGTCGTTTACCTAAATTCGGTTTCACTAGCCAAATCGCTTTGAAAACTGCTGAAGTACGTTTATCTGAGCTTACTAAAGTGGAAGGCGACATCGTTAGCCTAGAAACTTTAAAAGCTGCAAACGTTGTACGTAAAGATATGTTACGTGCTCGTATCGTACTTTCTGGTGAAATTACTCGTGCATTCACTGTTCAAGGTGTTGCTGTGACTAAAGGCGCTAAAGCTGCTGTTGAAGCTGCTGGCGGTAAAGTCGAGGAGTAATCGCTAGTGTCTATGTCTCCTAGTTCTTCAGGTCATGTCAATATGATGAAAGGCCAGCCATTTCATGTGAAATACCGTGAAATTATTCGCCGCATGATGTTTCTCATCGGTGCATTATTGGTTTTTCGACTAGGAGCACATATTCCAGTACCAGGCATTAATAATGCCGCACTTGAAAATCTTTTTAATGCAAACCAAGGCACGATCCTTGGTTTGTTTAACATGTTTTCAGGTGGTGCATTAGAGCGTATGTCCATTCTTGCTCTTGGGATTATGCCGTACATTTCTGCATCGATTATCGTGCAGTTAATGTCTACAGTTATTCCTTCGCTGGAAGCTTTAAAGAAAGAAGGCGAACAAGGCAAGCGTAAGATTAATCAATATACGCGACAGGGTACATTGTTCCTTGCACTCGTGCAGGCAATTGGGATGTGTGCTGGTCTGATCAGTCAAGGGATTACCTTAACTGCAGGTCTGGCTTTCTACGTACCAGCTGTAACCTCTTTGGTTGCAGGTACAATGTTCTTGATGTGGTTAGGTGAGCAAATTACCGAACGTGGGGTGGGCAATGGTATTTCCATGATCATCTTCGCTGGTATCGTTGCAGGTTTGCCGAATTTAATTCTGCAATCAATATCATCAGTAGATAATGGTCAAACCAGTCTAATCGGCTTGGTAATTTTTGGCGTGTTGTCACTGGCTGTATTAGCTGCAATTGTGTTTATTGAGAAAGCGCAACGTCGTATTCCAGTAAACTATGCTCAAAAACAACAAGGACGTCGTGTATTTACTGCACAACAGTCGCATTTGCCATTAAAAATTAATATGGCGGGTGTGATCCCAGCGATTTTCGCAAGTTCATTGCTTTTGTTCCCAGCGAGCTTAGGGCAATGGGTGGGTAGTGCAGATCCGAATGCGGGTATTATCAAACGTAGTTTGCAAGATTTGGCATTGGTGCTTTCGCCTGGTCAGCCGTTGTATTTGGTGCTCTTTGGTGCGTTAATTATCTTTTTCTGTTACTTTTATACAGCGCTTGTATTTAGCCCGAAAGAAGTATCGGAAAACTTGAAACGCAGCGGGGCTTATGTACCTGGTATTCGTCCAGGTGAGCAAACTGCTCGTTACTTAGATCATATTCTTAACCGTTTGACATTTATTGGCGCGATTTATATCACCATCATTTGCTTAATGCCGATGATTTTACAAAGCTCATTTGGTATTCCATTCTCTTTAGGTGGAACATCTTTGCTTATTGTTGTGGTGGTAGTGATGGACTTTATGGCTCAGCTGCAAGCACATCTCACCTCGCATCAGTACGATAATCAAACGTTAATGAGAAAAACGACTGCTCATCCTAAGGGATAAGCGCACTTGAGGTTTCATCATGAAAGTACAAGCTTCTGTAAAGAAAATTTGTGGTAGCTGTAAAGTTATCCGTCGTAATGGGGTTATTCGCGTAATTTGTAGCGCAGAACCTCGTCATAAGCAGCGTCAAGGTTAATCTGATCAAGACCTGTTGATTTCAGTAGGCTAATTAGGTTATTATCCGCCCCTCAAGATTTTTGTGGGGCGGTTGATTGTCTTAACTGCCTTTTTGGAGAAAATTGAATGGCTCGTATTGCCGGTGTAAACATTCCGGATAACAAGCATGCTGTTATCTCTCTAACGTACATCTTTGGTGTAGGTCGCCACACTGCTAAGAATATCTTGGCTGCTGTTGGTATCGCGCCGACTACAAAGATCCGTGAATTAGATGACGCTCAGCTTGATGCGATTCGTGCAGAAGTTGCTAAGGTTCCGACCGAAGGTGATTTACGTCGCGAAATTTCCATGAACATTAAACGTTTAATGGATTTAGGCTGCTACCGCGGTCTTCGTCATCGTCGCAGCTTGCCTGTCCGTGGACAACGCACCAAAACTAACGCACGTACCCGTAAAGGTCCGCGCAAACCTATTAAGAAATAAGATTTCTGGAAGCTAAAAGATGGCTAAAGATACTCGCACACGCAAGAAGGTCACTCGTACCGTCTCTGAAGGTGTTGCACACATTCACGCTTCTTTTAATAACACCATTGTGACTATTACCGATCGTCAAGGTAATGCACTGGCTTGGGCTACCTCTGGTGGACAAGGCTTCCGTGGATCACGTAAATCAACTCCGTTTGCTGCTCAGGTAGCTGCTGAAGTTGCTGGTAAAGCTGCTTTAGACTACGGTTTGAAAAACTTGGACGTCCTTGTAAAAGGTCCTGGTCCTGGTCGTGAATCTGCGGTTCGTGCTTTAGGTGCAGTGGGTTATAAAATTAACAGCATTACCGATGTGACGCCAATCCCGCACAACGGTTGCCGTCCACCTAAAAAACGTCGCGTGTAAGGAGAAACATTCATGGCTCGTTATATTGGTCCAAAATGCAAACTCTCTCGCCGCGAAGGGACAGACCTGCAATTAAAATCTGGCGTTAAACCATTTGACGTCAAAACTAAAAAAGCTGCTAAAGCTCCTGGCCAACATGGCGGAGCGCGTGGTGGCAAACAATCTGAGTACTCACTACAATTACGTGAAAAACAAAAAGTACGTCGTATGTACGGTGTTTTAGAGCGTCAATTTAGTAATTACTATAAAGAAGCTGCTCGTGTGAAAGGCGCAACTGGTGAAAACTTGTTGAAACTGCTTGAAAGCCGTCTTGATAACGTCGTTTATCGCATGGGTTTTGGTTCTACACGTGCAGAAGCTCGTCAGCTTGTATCTCACCGCTCGATCACTTTGAATGGCCGTCGTGTTAACATCGCGTCTATCCAAGTTAAAGCTGGTGATGTAATTGCTGTGCATGAAGGTGCTAAACAACAATTGCGTATCAAAAACGCAGTTGAATTAGCTGCACAACGTGGTATTCCTTCTTGGATGGAAATTGACCATTCTAAGTTGGAAGGTACGTTTAAAGCTGCACCAGATCGTTCAGATTTACCTGCTGAAATCAACGAAAGCTTGATTGTAGAATTGTATTCTAAATAATCCTTGAGGTAGCAATATGACGCGTACTGCAAATGAGTTTCTAACTCCGCAAGCGATCAAGGTCGAAGCGGTTAGCGGGACCTCGGCAAAAGTTATTCTAGAACCCTTAGAGCGTGGCTTTGGTCATACTCTGGGCAATGCTTTACGTCGCATCCTTCTTTCTTCTTTACCTGGCGCTGCTGTGGTTGAAGTTGAGATTGAAGGTGTCGAGCACGAGTACAGTACTTTGGAAGGCTTGCAGCAGGACATCGTCGAGCTCTTGCTGAACCTAAAAGGATTGTCTATTAAGCTGTTCGATCAAAATGAAGCTTATTTGACATTAGAGAAACAAGGTCCTGGCGACGTAACTGCCGCTGACCTTCGTTTACCTCATAATGTTGAAGTGGTTAACCCTGAACATTTGATCGGTACTTTAAGTGCTTCAGGCTCATTAAAAATGCGCTTGAAAGTTTCTCAAGGTCGTGGTTATGAAACTTCTGACTCGCGTTTCCCAGAAGGCGAAACTCGCCCTGTAGGTCGCTTACAGTTAGATGCTTCTTATAGCCCAATCAAACGTGTGTCTTACACAGTGGAAAACGCTCGTGTAGAACAACGTACAGACCTTGATAAATTGGTCATTGATCTTGAGACCAACGGTACAGTTGATCCTGAAGAAGCGATCCGCAAAGCGGCAACAATCTTGCAACAACAAATTGCAATTTTTGTTGACCTTCAGAAAGATCAAGCTCCTGTTGCTCAAGAACCTCGTGAAGAAGTTGATCCGATTTTGCTTCGTCCAGTAGATGATCTAGAGCTTACTGTTCGTTCTGCTAACTGTTTGAAAGCAGAAAACATTTACTACATTGGTGATCTTGTACAGCGCACTGAGGTTGAGTTACTCAAAACTCCTAACCTTGGTAAAAAATCGCTTACTGAGATCAAAGATGTTCTGGCTTCAAAAGGCTTACAACTCGGCATGCGTTTAGAGAACTGGCCACCAGCTAGTCTCCGTATGGACGATCGTTTCGCCTATCGTAGCCGTTAATTAAGTAGGACTATCACCATGCGTCATCGTAATAGTGGTGTGAAATTAGGCCGTACAAGCAGCCATCGTAAAGCGATGTTTCAAAACATGGCTAACTCTTTGTTTGAGCACGAGTTGATCAAAACAACTGTGCCTAAAGCAAAAGAGTTACGTCGTGTAGCTGAGCCTTTAATCACTTTAGCTAAAAACGATACTGTTGCAAACCGTCGCTTAGCGTTTGCTCGTACTCGTTCAGCAGCAACTGTTGGTAAATTATTTACCGTTCTTGGCCCTCGTTACAAAGAACGTAACGGCGGTTATCTACGTGTTCTTAAAGCGGGCTTCCGTGCAGGTGATGCTGCGCCGATGGCTTACGTTGAACTAGTAGATCGCGAAGTTAAATAATTTCGTAGAACTGTTCAGTTGTTCTTAGAAAAAGACCAGTGTTTCACTGGTCTTTTTTTATGGGTTTTTGTTCGACAATCTTTGTATTTTGGCCTGTAGTGACATATTTTACGAAAGATCTGCTTAAACTTGACATTGTGTATTGTCAGTTTTATGGTTTAATAAGAACAGAATATAAGACAGGATAAAAACAACATGGATAAGCACGTCGATCTGCTCATTGTAGGTGCTGGTATTTCAGGCATTGGCCTTGCGGCACATTTAACCAAGCATTGCCCACAACGTTCGTTTGAAATTATTGAACGTCGTGACAGCTTTGGTGGAACATGGGATTTGTTTAAATACCCAGGTATTCGTTCTGATTCAGATATGTCGACCTTTGGTTTTAATTTTAAACCGTGGCAACAAGCCAGCGTTTTGGCAGATGGTTCTTCGATTAAGGGCTATTTGGCGGAAGTCATTGATGAACAGAAACTCAAAGAAAAAATTCATTTTAAGCATCGCGTACTCAGCGCCAATTATGATTCTGCTCAGAAAAAGTGGCAGGTAGTGATTGAGAATGCAAAAGGCAAAAAAGAAAACTGGATTGCAAATTTTGTGTTTGGCTGTACAGGCTACTATAACTACGACAAAGGCTACCAACCTGATTTCCCAAATAAAGAAGTATTTAAAGGCGAGTTTGTAAATCCACAGTTTTGGCCTGAAAAATTAGATTATACAGGTAAAAAAGTCGTCATTATTGGTAGTGGTGCGACTGCGATTACATTGGTGCCTGCGATGGCCAAAGGTGGGGCGGCGCATGTCACCATGTTACAACGCTCTCCAACCTATATTGCTTCAGTGCCATCGATCGATTTTGTATATGACAAAATGCGTAAAGTGTTGCCGGAAGATGTGGCGTATAAATTGACTCGTGCACGTAATATTGGAATGCAACGCGGGATTTACGCACTCGCGCAGAAACAACCGAAATTGTTACGCCGACTGCTGCTCCAGTCGATTAAAATGCAGCTCAAAGGTAAAGTGGACATGAAACACTTCACCCCTGAATATAATCCTTGGGACCAACGTTTATGTGTGGTGCCAGACGGTGATTTATTTAAAATTCTTCGTTCAGGCCAAGCCAGTGTTGAGACAGATCAGATTGAGCGCTTTACTGAAACGGGTCTCCAATTAAAGTCTGGTAAGCATTTAGAGGCCGATATTGTCGTCTCAGCCACTGGTCTAGAAATTCAAATCTTGGGTGGTATACAAGCGACCATTGACGGTAAATCGTTAGATACCTCTAAACATATGTTATATCAGGGCGTGATGGTCAGTGATGTACCGAATATGGCGATGATTATTGGTTATATTAATGCGTCATGGACCTTGAAAGTGGATATTGCAGCTGAATATATTTGCCGCTTACTCAACTATATGGATCAAAAGCAGTGGGCTGAAGTGATCCCGCAAGGTGACGCGACAGAGCTGATGGATGATACGGTCATGGGCAGTTTAAGCTCGGGTTATATTGCACGTGCTGCCAATGTGATGCCAAAACAGGGTAAACATGCGCCATGGAAAGTCAGCAATAATTATCTTGCGGATCGTAAGACATTGAAAAGTGCTTCTTTTGAGGATGGAGTACTGAAATTTGCTAAACGTGATGCAGCATTGAATCAGAAACCTAAATTGGTGTCTTAGGCTGAGTAGCTGATTTTAAAAGGAGCGTAACGCTCCTTTTTTATGGAAATGACTTTAGGGTGTTCTGTTTTTACTTTCTTAAACTGTAGGACTGGTGGATGATTTTAAAAACTTAAAAGATAAAGAATAGGGAATATTTTGAATATCTTAGAACAAAGTTACCAAGTCCCATCTGCGTCAAACATGATTCATGCTAAAAAATGGCACACTGATGCAGCAGATCACGCTGTAGCTCCGATTATTTTAATGCACGATTCATTAGGTTGTGTGGCTTTGTGGCGAGATTTTCCTGCCCAACTGGCACAAGCGACTGCGCGAGTGGTCTATGCCTATGATCGATTGGGTTTTGGTTTATCTGATGCGAGTACACAGCCCTTGGCACATAGTTTTGTCATCACTGAAGCAGAACAGACCTTTAAAGCTGTATTGGATTATTTTTCGATACAGCACTTTGTCATTCTAGGGCATAGCGTGGGTGGGGGGATGTCTGTTGCGATTGCTGCGGCTTATCCAGAGCGTTGCCAAGGATTAATTTCAATCTCTGCACAGTATGCGGTTGAAGCACTGACACTGAAGGGGATAAGTGAAGCAAAAATTGGCTTTCAACAAGCGGGACAAATGGAGCGTTTGGAGAGGTATCACCCAGAAAAGGCGCAGTGGGTGCTTGATGCATGGACTGAAACATGGCTATCGCCCGCTTTTCAAGATTGGAATTTGGCCAGAGTGATTGATGGTGTGTGTTGTCCAACGTTGATTATTCATGGTGAACTGGATGAATATGGCAGTACTGGACAACCTCAGCAGATTTTTGAAGGGGTGTCTGGACAGGCTGAGCTGCACATTTTAGAAGGTCTACATCATATGCCACATAAAGAGCAGCCAGAGTTGGTGGTTGCCTTGATTGCGGAGTTTCATCAAGTACATTGTTAAAAGTAAAAGCCCATCGAAAGAGGGGCTTTTTGATCTTAGAGTGAACGGGAAATTAACTCTTTCATAATTTCATTGGTTCCTGCATAAATGCGATTGGCACGATTATCTAGATAAGCCCGTGCAATCGGGTATTCCAGCATATAGCCATAGCCGCCATGCAGTTGTAGACATTCATCGACAACTTTAGAAAACATCTCGGAAATTTTATATTTGGCAGCCGCTGCGGCATCAATGCCGAGACTCTCTTCCAGTTGCAATTGCATACAACGGTCGAGGTAAGCGCGGCAAAAATCGATTTCTGTACGTAACTCCGCCAGTTTAAAGCGGGTATTTTGAAAGCTTGAAATCGCTTTTCCAAAGGCTTTACGCTCTTTGGTGTACTGAACGGTATGCGCCAGTGCTGCTTCTGCCCCCGCTTGGCAGATAATGGCCACCAACATGCGCTCCCAAGCCAGTTCTTTCATCAGCATGATAAAGCCCATGCCTTCCATCCCGAGCAAGTTTTCTTTAGGCACGCGCACATGATCAAAAAACAATTCGCAGGTGTCTTGTCCTTTCATTCCAATTTTATTGAGGGGTTTACCTTTACTGAATCCTGCACGATTAGCTTCAACGATGATTAATGAGAGATTGGCTGAACCTTTTTCACTGTCGCCTGTCTTGCAGACCACAATCGCCATATCGCAGAGATAGCCGTTGGTAATGAAGATTTTGGAGCCATTGATAATATAGTCATCCCCGTCTAAAACAGCTGTTGTTCGTACCGCTTGCAAGTCTGAGCCTGTGCCAGGTTCAGTCATAGCAATTGCTGTTACGGTTTCACCCGAAGCCATCCGCGTTAACCAATAGTGTTTTTGTGCTTCACTACCAAAGTTATTGATATAGTTCGCGACAATGTCAGAGTGTAGTGAAAACCCTGTCGAGGAATCCATGGCATAGGCTTGTTCCTCAATCAAAATCATACTGTACAAGCGGTCTACACCCGAGCCACCATAAGCCTCAGGCATAGTGGCACACAGTAGTCCCATGGCACCTGCTTTATTCCATAGTTCACGATCGACATGTTGTTGTTGTTCATATTTTTCAATATTCGGAACGACTTCTTTGGCGTAAAACTTTCGCACAGTTTCTCGAAATGCTTCATGTTCAGCATTAAATAAGTTACGCGGCAGCATATTGTGTAACGGGCGAATTGCGCCTGATTGCATGGAAGCTCATCCTGATGTTGTTATTTTGCTAAGAGAGTAGTGAAAAGCAGGACATGCGACAATGGACTGAATGCTCAAATCTATTTGATTTTTTGATGAGTTTTGCCAGTTGTTAAAATTGCGACATTTAACTAGTGGCGAGGGCGGTGTGATCGGTTAAACTAAGCCGTTTCAATTAATTTGGGGAATGTAATGACTGAAGAAATGAGCCTAGAAGAACGTAAAGTAATCTACCGTGCACGTCGTGGTTTAAAAGAAATTGATGTGTACTTTGACCCTTATGTGAAAAATTATTATCTTCAGGCGGATTCTGCAGAAAAGGCCATGTTTGCGGCCTTGGTTGAACAAGAAGATCCTGATTTGCTGGATTGGTTTATGGAAGTCTCTGAGCCGCCGCACCCTGAAATGAAAACATTGATTCAAAAATTAAAGCATTATGTACACGGATAAGTGCAATGGAACATCGTCATTTTCAACTTAAACCCAGCCGTTTGGCTTATGTGTTTCAGTTGTCGATTTATGCCGTTCTGATGCTGGTCCTGTATCAGCTACTTCCTTTTGGACTGTGGCTGATCGCTTTGGTTGCTGGCTTTGTGCTGTATTTGTTTTTTCTACGTGGGCCGCAACATTTTCAGCTTCAGCATTTAGATGGCCGTGATTGGTCTTTGTCACTTCAGAAACAAACCAATGCGCAACGCGTTCAAATCAGCCATATTGTGGATCATCGTGCTTATATTGTGATTTATTTTCAACATTTTAGAGCAAAACCGATGTTGGTTTGGTGTGATCAGTTACCCATCACGCAATGGAAAGCCCTGAAAATACTTACTAAAATGCAATAATTGTTGGACAATTTTAATTCGTAATATCAACCTAAACTATTGAAAAATAATAAATATAACCATATCGTATTTTGCGTTGTCTGACATATCTGAAGAAACTGATGTGCTTTTTTGGATTGTCAGACAACTTTCCTACAGTTTTTTGATCTTAAAATGTACATTCAAATCACCAACAGCAAACAAGGAAAATCGTATGATGATCCCAACTTGGATGTTTCTATTGGTAGCAATTGTGTTAGCGATTGTTATAGGACGATTAGGAACTGTGCTGAAGGAACGATTTGCACCAAACAAAGCCTAGCTAGGCTTCCCAGTTGATAAGTAGCATGTGCCGAACCGTCGCTATGCTACTTTTTTTTGCCTAAAAAAAAGTTAAGGCGTCATTTTAGTCAATTTTCCGCTTTTTATTTCATGGCAGAGTAGTGGTCTGATTTAGAGTAAATACTCTTTTCTTCGGAAAATGCTTCTGCTATGTTTATCAGCATGGACACATACAATTATACAAATAGAGGCCAGGAAAATGTCGCAAGTCCAAAAAATAGGCCAAGGTGTGGCTGTTGTAGTGCTTACAAGTTTATTATTTTCGGGTTGTTCACAAGTGGTTAAAACAGGCGCCAATGTTGCGCTTGGGTTTAGTGAAAAACATATAGTACCGCCTATTTTAGCCATGGAAGACGCTGAGATGGTGTGTAACTCAGGCAATGCTTTGACTCCTGCGATTATGTCGACCAAAGACATGGGGGCAGATCCAACGCGTGTGGCGGTTCTACTTTATTCAGCATCAGGTATTTGTGCGGAGAATCAGGCGCTTGAGGCAGAGTTACGTTATTTGCGTGCCTCGAAAGCAGGCAATGTCTCTGAAGCACAGGATGCTCGAATTGAACAAAAGCGTTGGGCGGCGACTGCAGCACAACGTCAATATACTGGCTATCAACTTTTTCAAAACCGATGGGAAAAGAAATATAAGAAACCATTGGGTGAAGGCTGCCCAAAAATGAACAGTGATTTGGATCAAACTGTATATATGCTGGGGATGTTGAGTGGGTTACAAGCCATGACCAATGATATTAACTCTGGTGGTGTAGTCAATGTTCCTAAAGACATTGCGGCTATTGTTGAACGTGGGATGGTATGTCTAGACAATGAAAAGTTTTGGGGTGCGCCGAATGCAACACGTGCGGTGATTTGGACCTTATTGCCAGGTGCGGGTGAAGGCAAACCTGATCCGTATCAGACCTTGAAACAATCGATGCAAATTGGGGAGCAAAAAGGGGTTCGTTTATCTCATGCAATGTATGCAATAGCGGCTCAAGCCAGTGGGGACGATGCCAAGATTCGTGATGCATTGAAAAGTTATGCGGCCTCTTATAGCGATGAAAAACAGAGTAATCCACAATTTAAACTGATTGATAGTATGGCCTCGAGTATGGTTCAGGGGATTTCAGATCGTTATTGGACTGAACACACGGGGACACGAACTGGGGATGGTGGTACGGCACATTTCTGGGATGAAAAAGAAGACCGTTCTGAGCTAGATGAGTTGTTTAGTGAAAGTTAACCAATTTTAAACTGAGCCGAAGCGCAGAAAAAATAACAATAAATAAATGAGCAACACGATAAGGACATGTGATGCATGATCAATTTTTGAATCGAAAAATCATTTTGATTGCGTTTGTCGTGTCGATCTCGGCATGCCTACAGATTTTTAAAGATCAATTTATTTATTGGCGAGTGGATATTTTTCCTGAAATTTGGCGCTTGTGGACAGCGCACTGGGTGCATGTGGGATGGATTCATTTTGCACTCAATATGCTGGCTTTTATGTGTTTGCCTTTTATTTTTCCACGGGCCCGTGTTTGGCATTTTGTGGCGTTATTGCTGATTTTACCGCCGCTGATTAGTTTGAGTTTTTATTATTTTTTGGGTGATATTGAAGCCTATGCAGGGTTGTCAGGTGTGCTGCATGGGATGTTCACTGCCATAGCCATTGTCCATTTGCTATACCGTAAAGAACGGATGTTTGCGAGTTTGGTGTTGTTTCTTATTTTAGGCAAATTGATTTGGGAAAATACCTTTGGCGAGAGTGCTACGGCTGAACTGATCGGGAGTCCAGTTTTGGTCGAAGCACATTTGTTGGGCGTGATCTGGGGAATTGTGATTGCAGCTTTGTATTTAATCGGGGTGAATCTATTTGATGAATAGAGGATTGACCTAAATTCTAAAAAGAAAATCTAGATTGTCATATTCAAAAATATAAATTTGATGCAAAGATAAACAAAACAAAAATCTAAAGGCAGAGAGAAAGGACAAGCTCGAGCCGACTAAAACGACAGGTTCTACGGTGTATTGCGCTGGACAGAACGGTAATAAAAATAGGAAACAACATGCAAAATCATGGACAGCGCAGATCAGGACTCGATCTGCTGAAGTATATATGGACCGAGTGGATTTCTACTTTTGTCATTCTGATTTTACTGTTACTTACGCTGTTAATTGGTACAGGTGAAATGATTCATGGCCAATTACTGCGTATGGGTGAGCGCTTATATGGCGATCCAGCCACGGGTATGCAGTACTCTTTTTTAAGGGCAGAGCCTGCCAAACCAGAGTGTAATCGTCAGCCGAATGTGGATGCTTTGGTCAAAACCCAAATGCAAGCCAACGCCGCAGATGAGTTCGCTGACTTCTTTGGTACGGCTTCGGAAGCGGATGTGCGTGCGTCCATTTTGGCAGGTGTACAGCAGTGTGAAGAAAAGTATGAGTTTTATGATAAAGCCATGCAACATATGGAGGCACATCCAAGTATTCGTGCCTATCGTAATTTTGAAACCACTTTTTTTGGTATTTTTAAGTTTGGAACAGAAAATCGCGCCATTCTATTAATTTTTATGGTGGTCTTAGCTGCGATTAGTGCCACCTTAAAAATCCATCATATTGGTTTGCGTGGCCCTGCAACCAAGCTGGATTATCGTGTTTATAGCTTACTGATGACACTGGGTAATGGTTTATTAACTTACTCAAGCATTAGTCAATTTAACTCAGTCAAAGACTCGGGTGTACCGATGAATGGCGAAACCCAGCTGATTTATTGGCTGTGGATGATTCTGTTTTCGGTACTCACCTTGATAAGTGTGTGGCAGCTGTTTAGCCCACCGAAAGAGGCCAAAGCCGGCGGACGTCTAGGCTTTGCTTTTCTGAGTGTTCCTCTGTATGCCTACATGGCAGTGATTACGGGTGTGGCATTTATCTTCTTCATGGACTACCCCATGGGGCAAGGGATTTACTTGGGACAGTTGGTTGAGTTCTCGAGTATTTTTCTGAATTTAGCACTGTTTATTTGGGCGGGTATGTTGTTGAAACAAACCCGTGTCGTGGATCTGTTCTTAAATATTTTGCGTCCATGGAATTTGGCACCTGAAACTTTAACTTGGTTGATTTTAATCGCTGCGGCTTTACCGACCGCATATACGGGTGCATCGGGGATCTTTGTGATTGCAGCAGGGGCGATTATTTATAAAGAAGTCTGGAATGCAGGTGGACGTCGTCAGTTTGCTTTGGCTGCAACGGCAATGTCGGGTTCGCTGGGTGTTGTTTTGCGTCCATGCTTATTGATTGTCGTGGTGGCATCCTTAAACAAAGAAGTCACGACGGACCTGCTTTATCAATATGGTGTTTACACGTTCTTACTGACCTCAACACTGTTTTTAGTGGTTTCACTCTTCTTTGCAGAGAGTAAATTCCGCATCGCGGCACCGAGTTTGGCCGCACCGAAATCAGGGCGTGCTTTCTTAGCAGTTGTGCCTTATATCGTGATTTTTGTCCTCACGTGGATGTTCTATAAATTCTTATTAGACACTGACCTAAATGAATTTACTGCACCTGTGATGATGCCTGTGATTTTATTGATGATCGTGTTGTTTGATAAATTACGTCATCAGCCTGCGCCTTTACCTGCTGTGGGGCATTGGGATGAGACACTCAGCGCAAATTATAACTCGGGTGGTGAACCTGCATTGGCTGGGGCTCAAGTTGCCCATGCAGAATACCGTGAAGGGCTACATGGTAATGCCGCAGATGATGGACAAGTGGTGAATCATGGGGTGGTTCAATCTAGTTCCATGGACGTGTTACGCCAAGTCGGTTTTTGGAAGTCGATGCATATCTCGATCAGTGAAACCGTTGGACACATTGGTGCTTTGGTTATTTTAATGGCACTGTCGGTGAGCGTGGGCGGATTGCTTGAACGTACGGAGGTAATGAGTTTCTTCCCGACTGATATTAGCAGTACGTTCTTGGTCATTACCCTGATTTTGGGGTTGATGGTCTTTGTTGGGATGATTATGGATCCGTTTGGCGCCGTGATCTTGATTTCTGCGACGGTTGCACCTGTGGCCTATCAATATGGTATTCATCCTGTCCATTTTTGGATGATCACCTTGATTGGCTTTGAGTTGGGCTATGTGACACCACCTGTGGCTCTTAATCATCTTTTAGCAAGACAATCCATTGGTGATGCCGAGGTGAATGAGGCCGATGAGGAAGTGCGTCATTTATCTTTCTATTATCGTTATGAACGTTGGATTTTACCTTTGATCGTGTTGTTCCCAGCGATGCTGATCATTGCTTATGTTCCATACTTCTTTAAGTTATTTGGCTGGTATCACTAAGTTGTGAACTTGAGTTAGACCATAAAAAAGCATCTTCGGATGCTTTTTTATGCTTTGGATTTTATTCATGATGATTTTAAGGAAAATGGTTTCTTTGTAGCGACTACCCACTCAAATCAAAACAAAGTACAAGGGTATTGTTAAGCGTCCCATCTTAAAAAATCAGCCCTTACTTGCTCAATGATAAGAGCTAATCGACAAATAAACTCCTTCTAAAAGATATCCTTGGCATGAGCTAGGGGTTGTGATGTATAGCGACTTTATTAGTGGAGGTGGTTCAAAAGAGATGATGAGTTGTGTAATGGCTTTGCGCTGATTGAAAAGGTGGATGAAGCAGCAGGGCAAAAAAAGACGTTAGCGTATCAGTCGATAGGCTAACGTCTTTAAAATAATAACCGTATTTTACTGAGCAGCCAATTGGGCTTCTAACAGTTTAATTTGTTCTTCTTTGAGCTTTACCAGTTCATCGGCATCTTTGTGCTGTGCTTGCAAGCTCTTTTCCTGTTCCTTCAACTGGCTTTGAATATCGTCCAGTTTCGCCACTTCTTCTTTGGCAAGTGAGGCATTTTCAGGTACAGGTGCTTTTAAAATATCTTCTTCGACCAATTTAATGGTGTTGTCAGCCATGGCGGTCGAAGCTGCTTTTTCAGCTTCTGGAAGCGCCTTCACGGTCGGTTGAATCAACTCCGCTTGGTGCATCGGTGTTGCAGACTCTTGTGCAGCAAACAACCATTGATAAAGTGCAAAAATCGCAATGATTGCGACTAAACCTGCTGTAATACCCCAGAGTAATTTAGGGTTGTTGTGTTGTACGGACGACATTCGATTCAACCTTTATTCTTTGGATTGACGTGGTTTAAATTGAATGACCCCAACCTCGTCAGGGATAGCGGCGATCTGAGGCTCGTCTACATGAGTTGGACGATTCTCAGAATAACCACAGTCGATACATTCAATCCATTCATCGTCATTCGAGGTAAGCATAACAACTCGATCCATCGCCTGACATTTAGGACATTTTGCACCTGCAATGAAACGACGTTTAATAGTCATTAGACTTACCTTCTGAACAATTTAGGCGCCTAGTTTACTCACTTTTTTAGCGGTTCGTCCAACCTTGATGACGAAGTAAAGCATCTATTTTTGGCTCGCGTCCACGGAAATTGATAAATGCATCAAGCGCTGTATCTTTTCCGCCAACTGCTAGAATAAACTGACGAAATTCTTTTCCAGTGGCAGTATTAAAAATCCCTTCATTTTCGAAGCGATCGAAGGCATCACTGGCCAAAACTTCCGCCCATTTATAAGAATAATAACCCGCTGCATAGCCGCCTGCGAAAATATGGCTGAAGCTATGTTGGAATCGGTTATAAGGAGTAGTCTCTAAAACAGCGTATTGTGCACGGATGTCATTTAAGGTGGCTTGGATCTGATCTGCTTTCAAAGCAGGGGCTGCTTTATGAATGCTGAGATCGAACAGGGCAAACTCAATTTGACGTAAACTTTGCATGCCAGATTGGAAGAAACGCGCGTCCAGCAAGGCTTTCAGTAGACTTTTTGGTAAGGTTTCTTGGGTCTCAATATGTGCACTGAGCAGGTCTAAGCTTTCGGTATCCCATGCCCAAAACTCCATGAATTGGCTTGGTAACTCTACCGCATCCCATGCCACGCCGTGTGTCCCCGCAACCGCAATATTGTCAACTTCTGTCAACATATGATGTAAACTATGTCCAAATTCATGGAACAAGGTAATCACTTCATCATGTGTCAGCAGCGCTGCTTGATCTCCCACAGGTGGCGTAAAGTTACACACCATATAGCAAATAGGTTTTTGTAGGCCTTGCGTTGTTTGGGTGCGAGAGCGGAAACCACTCATCCATGCGCCACCACGTTTGCCCTGACGTGCATAGAGGTCAAAGTAGAATCCACCGACCACTGCACCTTGATCTTCGAGTTCAAAATAGCGTGCATCTGCGTGCCAAACAGGGGCTTCACGCTCCACAATTTGAATCCCATAAAGACGGTTCACAATGCTAAATAAGCCCTGCAAAATCTTGGGTGCAGGGAAGTAGGGCTTGAGTGCTTCTTGAGATAAATTGAACTGTTGGACTTTCAATTTTTCCGAATAATACGTGCTGTCCCACGGTTTTAAATCCTCAATGCCATCTTCAGCTGCAATAGCTTTCAGCTCCGCCACTTCTTTGAGCGCAGGGGCACGTGAATGTTCAGCCAAATCACGTAAGAACTGATCCACCGTTGCTACATTTGGCGCCATTTTGCTGGCCAATGAAAGCTCGGCGTAGTTGTTGAAACCTAACAGTGCAGCCATTTCCTGACGCAGGCTTAAGATTTCTTCCATCGCCGCGGTGTTATCAAACTCAGCGTGTTCCGACTGATCAGATGCACGTGTGGTATAGGCACGATACAGTTCTTCGCGTAAAGGACGGTTTTCCGCGTAGGTCATAATTGCCAGATATGATGGGAAGTCTAAAGTGGCAACGGGTTGATCCAGTTCGCGCTGCTGACCATATTGTTTTAACAGTTCAACACTGCTTTGGGGTAAGCCTGCCAGTTCATGTTCCGCTAACGGTTTGAAATAGGCTTGGGTTGCATCCAGAACATGGTTGGAAAAGTCGGATGATAGTTGTGATAAGCGTGCGGAGATTTCTGCATAACGTTTTTTGGCTTCACCTTCTAAAGCCACCCCTGACAGTTTGAAGTCGCGCAGTGCAAGTTTAATCGCACTTTGTTGGGCTTCAGGGAGGTGATCAAATTGTGCAGCATCATGAATGTGTTGATAGGTTTGATACAGTACTGTGTGTTGACCTAACTCGGTATAGTATTCACTTAAGCTTGGTAATAGTGACTGGTACACCTCACGAGTTTCAGCATTGTTCATCACGGCATTGAGGTGGGACAGCACGCCCCATGCTTCACTCATATTATTTTCTAAATGATCGACTTGTTCTAAGACCGCAAGCTGTGCCTGAATTGATTCAGGGACTTCGCTCAGGTCTTTTAAGAAACTTTGACCCTCTTGAATTGCTTGTTCGATCTGCTGTTGGAGTTGTACTAAGGTGATTTGATCAAACTGTGGTACAGGCAAGGTTGCTTTTTCTAATGTCATGCGTTTAAGCCAAATTAAAAGTTCAGTTATCCCTAGATGTAAGGGTGATGCCGTGGGAAATCAAGTTTTAATTGGTTTTGATGTTTTGCGCTGCTTGAAATTCAGCCCATGATCGGTAGTGTTGGTCAATGTGTGAGGGCTGATAAAGCACTTTGGCAAAGTTACGGGTCATACATTCAGTTGCTAAGATTTCACCGCTTTTATATTTTTCTTTACGGTGTCGCCAAATTTCGTTTTGACGATAGTAATCCGTCCCGATTTTTAGGAAGGCATGCTGTTGCTCAAACACATGGTAGACATAGCCTAAATCGGCGGAACAGCGCAGTTCACCTTCTAGGCATTTCTCACTAAACCAAAGCCGAATTTGGAAGCTATGCGGGGTGGGGTTGTAAAATTGATAATCGATATAGTTATAAAAAATTGCAGCGCCACTACCAAAAGGAAGTACACGGCCATGATCTGGGAAAGGGTCAAAGGAGTGCTGAGAACGTTGTACCACTTGTAACGGGCTATGCAAGACAAGCCAGTGAATGAGATTGGCAATTTGGCAAATACCGCCGCCGATGCCACCGCGAGCTTGGCCAAAGCTGAGTTCCATTCCCTCGACATAGCCTTTTTGAGTTGTCGGTTGTCCCACCAACTGACAAAAAGAAAACGTTTGTTGTGGATGGATTAAAATCCCAGAAATACACGGACTGGAAATTTTGAGATTGATGACTTTATTGTGTTGCCAGTGCTGATCGCTGTCGCCTAATTTACGAATCAGAACGGACTGATGCTTTTTGACGCGAAAAGCCAAAGGGGCGTTAGAAAATGAATGTGCATAGTCTTTCCCATCTGTTTTCCATTGCCAATAGCGCATCACACGTCGGCTACGCGTGGCCATGAAATAAAGCAGGGGATGATATTGGCTGATGGGTTTGCTTAAAAATAAACGCAAAAAATTCATGTTGGCCCTATGAAAAAAGGTACTAGAACATGAAGCCCTAGTACCTTTTACATCATTTACTCAGTTTTTGCTTTTGCATTTGATTTTTTCTTTTTAAGTTTAGCCTTTTTCTTCACTTTATCTTTAACCTTCGTTTCAGACTTTGATGAAGATTTTTTACCAGGCTTTTTGCTGTAGGAGCTAGGTTGGGATTTATCTTTTTTGCGTCGTATGGGCTGGTCTCCACTGTTACTGGGAGAGGCGTTTGTCGACTCGCTAAAGACTTCTTCTTTACTTTCGCTTCGTGCTGTTTTGGCTTTGCCAACACGGGGTGCTCGACTACGTATGGGCCGACCACCATGTGAGAGTTGCTGCAATAATTCAAAATCAATTTTGCGGTCTTCTAAATTCACTGCTGCAACTTTGATTTTCACTTCATCGCCCAAGCTAAAGCTTTGACCACGTGCCTGCCCAATCAAGCTCTGACTTGGTTGGTCATAGACAAAGTAGTCATCGCCCAGTTGGCTAACATGGATCATGCCGTCAACATATAAGTCTTTGAGCGTCACAAATAGACCAAATTCCGCTACGGCAGAAATGGTACCGACAAACTCTTCACCTAAATGTTGCTGCATATAATGACATTTCAACCATGTGGTGACAGAGCGAGACGCTTCATCTGCACGACGTTCAGTCGCTGAGAAATGTTGACCAGCATCATCTAGCGCAGCCCCTGAAAGAGGTGCAGGTTTATGTTTTAACTTGGCTTTAATGGCACGGTGTAACAACAAGTCTGGGTAGCGACGAATTGGAGAGGTGAAGTGCGTATAGGCTTCATATGCCAAACCAAAGTGACCCGCGTTATTCGCACCATAGTAGGCTTGCATCATTGAACGTAACAGCACGGCATGAATACTTGGTGCATCAATACGGTCTTTGGTTGCATCAATCACGGCTTGGTAGTCTTTCTGAGTCGGCTGTTCTGGGAACGATAGACCTAGAAGTTTGACAAAGTCGCGTACTTTTTGAATGCGTGAAAACTCAGGTGGTTCATGAATACGGTATAACATTGGCACATCATGTTGTAGCGCATATTCAGCTGCTGCCACGTTTGCCAACAACATACATTCTTCAATCAGTTTGTGAGCATCATTACGCGTACGCGGTAAAATTTCCTTAATGCCGCCCAGTTCATCAAAGGTCATGTAGGTTTCAACGGTTTCAAATTCCATAGCATGACGTTCTGCACGTAAACCTTTGAGGACTTGATAAAGTTGGAACAGGGTGTTTAAGGATTTGCGCACATCACGGTCTTCTGGGATGGCACTGCTGTCGCCTTCAAAGTACTGGGCAACATTGGTATAGGTTAAACGTGCCTTTGAGTGCATCACAGACGGGTAGAACTCAAACTTGGTGACGCGACCGGCACGTGACAGGTTTAAATCACAGACCATACATAGACGGTCCACATGCGGATTGAGTGAACATAAGCCATTCGAAAGAGCTTCAGGCAACATCGGTAAAACAAAGTGAGGGAAATACACCGATGTACCCCGTTCTTGAGCTTCATCATCTAGTGGTTTGCCTGAACGGACATAGTGACTGACATCTGCAATAGCCACCACCACACGGTAACCGCCGCCTGGACGTTTTTCTGCATAGACTGCGTCATCGAAGTCGCGTGCATCTTCACCATCAATAGTGACTAAGGCTAAATCTCGTAGGTCAATACGACCTTCACGGTCCTGCGCTGAAGGCTCTTTAAAGCTTTCTGCTTCTTTAATCACTTCTTCTGGGAACTCATATGGCAAACCAAACTCTAAAATGGTTTGCGGAATAATAATTTCAGTGTCGGCCTTGTCTGCCATCGATTGCACAATATGACCTGTCGCCAACTCATCTTTGGTTGGGTAGTCATCAATTGCGACACGAACCGAATCGCCCACTTTGACTTGTGCGTGTTCGATTAATTCTTTTTCTAAAGTAATCGGTTGGTGCGCATTCGGATTTGCTGGCTGAATAAAGTATTCACCATCATGTATTGATACTTTACCAATGATTTGCTTCACACGGTGTTGCACCACTTCGGTAATAAAGCCCCAAGCTTTACCTTTGCGGTCTACTGAGGTTTGACGCACTTTAACACGGTCACCATTAAACACTTGGCGCAGTTCGCGTTCAGGTAGAAGTAAGTCTTCATGCCCTGCAATATTCGCCGTGCCAAAGCCTTTACTGTTGATGTAAACCGTTGCTTCATGTTCAGGTTGCTCTTCGGCAATTTGAAACTTGAAGCCATCTTTCATCAGTTGACCATCACGAACCATCGCAATTAAGCGATGGCTGAGTGCTTCAATGCTTTTTTGATCTGCAATTTCAAAAATTTCGACCAAGTCCGCATGTGATAACGCCGTCTTTTTTTCTTCGATGGTTTCTAAAATGAGCGTGCGGCTCGGAATAGGGTTGTCATAACGTTCAGCTTCAGCTTTTGCTTCAGGATCGACCCAATTTTTCATAATGTCTTTGGCTGTATGTCAGTAGATAGGATTAGCATAAGTCATGCGAAGACAGACTGCACGCAAATGATTGCAATATTGTGTTTTATGTCGGCAATTTAGAATATCTGCTGTTTTATTCAACATGCAGATGTAGAGAAAAGAAAAAATTCGAATGAATCCGCTCTAAATTGTTTAAAAAGTATTTAATTGAACAGAAATATGCAAAAAATTGAGTGTCTGTGCTTGCAGTGCTAGCATGAAGTTTGTATTATGGCCGCACGTTACGGTGAGATGGGTGAGTGGCTGAAACCACATCCCTGCTAAGGATGCGTACGGGTAACTGTACCGAGGGTTCGAATCCCTCTCTCACCGCCAACTTTACTTATGTCGCGCTCATAGCTCAGCTGGATAGAGCACTTGGCTACGAACTAAGGGGTCGGGAGTTCGAATCTCTCTGAGCGCACCAATAAGTAAACTGTATGTAACGTATCGCCTGAATTGGCACACAAGTAATGCGCTCATAGCTCAGCTGGATAGAGCACTTGGCTACGAACTAAGGGGTCGGGAGTTCGAATCTCTCTGAGCGCACCAATAAGTAAACTGTATGTAACGTATCGCCTGAATTGGCACACAAGTAATGCGCTCATAGCTCAGCTGGATAGAGCACTTGGCTACGAACTAAGGGGTCGGGAGTTCGAATCTCTCTGAGCGCACCAACTTGAACAATCAACCGCACATGTTGCGGTTTTTTTGTGTCTGATCATTTTATATTTGAAAAATATTAATTTCTCAAGAATGTAATTAATGTGATTGCAATTAAATAGCAGTAACACATACAGATTGCGAGAATAATAGTTTTATTGATCTTTTTTTGCATTTTAATATTTTGAGGAATGCTATCGGAAATCTGAAAAGATGCCAAAGATCCGAAGAATAAATAACTTATAAATATGAGTATGAGTGAAATCCATAAACTATTTTTTTTATTAGAAATAGAGTTTTGATCATCTGGAGAAGTAGTTAAATAATTAAATGTTTGTTGGCGATTGTTTTGATCTATGAAAATGATGTCTTTTAAATGTAGTGAAGTATATCGCCCTGTCCGTTTATGTATTTGAGCATAAAATAGTACACTTTCAACTTTTATTTCAGATGAATAAGCTAATTTACAGATATTTTTTAGTTTGTTAGTGCAAAGTTGAGAATAAAATACGTCACCATTCTGGCTTATATATAGGCTTTGACTATTATCTCGAAATTTTGACACGGTAAAAAAATAGTTTGAAGTCATATGCCTTTCAAATACGTGCCATTCGTTTGAGTGTAAGCTTTCAATATATCGAACTTGATTTTTTATTGTTTTAATAGAATAGCCAATGACGATGAGCAGGATAAGTATAGATGCTATTGCTGGTCCAATTTTACTCATGTTTAAAGTTGATTGATCTGCTTGATTTGGTATTTGTATCTTAAATTAATTTTATGCAATTCTTCTATTTGATTATAAAGAATCTCATACTAGTTGTGGTTGCTGTTTTTGAATTTGCACTAATTTTTAATGTATTGAGTGAATATTGTAATTATTTATATATTTTTTAGCGACTTAATCTGATTTATGTACGATTAATAAACATTTGATGGTTTGTTACTACAAAATGACTTATCAAAATGAAATAAACCATATACAATGCACCCCATCAAGACGTCGCGCTCATAGCTCAGCTGGATAGAGCACTTGGCTACGAACTAAGGGGTCGGGAGTTCGAATCTCTCTGAGCGCACCAACTTGATCAATATTGAAAAAACCGCACATGTTGCGGTTTTTTTGTGTCTGCACTTTCTGTTCAGTAGAAATCCATAGCATGGATGGATTTTTTGCCGTAGTTATTCAGTTGTTTCTTGCATCTCAGTTTTATAATGCGGTTCTGATATCGGTATGGCCTCGGCTTGAGTGGATCGCCGCTAATCAACATCGATCTGCTAAAGTCCTAAAAAAATGACCGATTGTGTTGTAGTATTGAGCACAATATTTTTAGCTATTTGATATGACCCTATGTCAGAGAACAAGCCTGCATTATCGACACGTTATTTCCTTACTTTAGAAGAATCCCAAGATGGTTTTGCCTTAGCGACCTTTGGTAAAAAGCAAATGACACGTTTTATCACGCCGTTGATTAGTGTCGGGATTATTGTGTGGGGCTTTATGCTCGGCTTTTCAGGTGTCGGTCGCTACTATGTAGCGTTGGGTATATTTTTCTTGGTTTTACAAATTCTCATGCGCTATTGGTTTCTGCCGATGATGTTTAAGCGCCAATTTGTGAAATATCAGTTTGGTAAAAGTGAGCAAGGCATCGATTTATACCAAGATTATGCGGAAATTTATGCCAATGGTCGCAAGCAAGTGGTCCATTATAATGAAGTGCAAAAGTTTGCCAGTGGCAAGTTGACCTATATGCTTGAGCTGAAAAACCGTACTGTGGTGATTGTGCCTAAGCGTGCGTTGGCCGATAGTGCGGATCAAGCAAAATTTGAAAATACTTTCAAAAAATAAGCATTTTGTTCCATAACACCATCAAAAAATCAGAGGAAGATCATGAGTACACGTCCATCTAAAATTGTCTGTGTCGGTCGTAGTTATGCAGACCATGCCAAAGAATTAGGCAATGCGATTCCTGATCGTCCCGTTTTATTTATCAAACCACCGAGCAGTTTGCTCAGTTTAGATGCGGGCATTTCTTGGAATCCTGCATGGGGCAGCTGCCATTATGAATGTGAACTGGTTTTACGCATTGACCATCGCCTAAGCAAAGCCGCCGATCCAGCTCAAGCCCTGCAAGCGGTGGGAGCTGTGACTTTAGGTTTGGACTTAACCTTGCGTGACTTACAAGATGACTTAAAAACCAAAGGCCAGCCTTGGGAACGTGCTAAAGCCTTTGATGGTTCGTGTGTGCTGGCAGACTGGGTTGCTGTTTCCGATGTGGTACAGGACTGGGATGATGTGCATTACAGTTTTCATGTTAATGATGAGCTGCGCCAAGCGGGCAACACTGTACACTTAATTTTTGACATTGGCACCTTGCTGGCCGACATTAGCCAAGTCTTCACTTTGGAAGCAGGCGATGTGGTCATGACAGGCACACCTGCTGGGGTCGCTGCATTACAGGCGGGTGAGCAGTTGAAAATGACCCTAAAAGGCAAAAAACAAGACTATTCGTGGAATACCTTTGTCAAAGCTTAATTTGCAGACTTTCAAACCTTCATCATTCAAAAGATCACTTCGGTGATCTTTTTTTAGCGTTATTGGTGGCTATGGTACAGTTTGCGAAACTGATCGGGGGTATACACCATCCAGCGTTTAAACATATTAATAAAGGCCGATGCATTGGCATAGCCCAAATCCAGCGCGATACTTTCGACCTTTTTTCCCTCTGTCAGCATGCTCATGGCTTTCATGACTTTTAAGCGCTGTCGCCATTCATTCAAGGACATGCCAAGTTCTTTTTGACTATAACGTGCGAGTGTGCGTTCAGTCATATTGTGCTGTACTGCCAGTTGTTGCAAAGAACTGTTATCCACAGGGTGCAGATGTAAAAAATCTAAAATGCTTTTTAGGGTCGGGTGTTCAGAGTGCGGTAAATAGCTACTGACCAATTCTGCATGGTGTAATTGGTCAAGCAAGACATAGAGTAAGCGCATGTGTTCAGGTGCATCATCTGGCAGGCTATGTTGTCTCAAATGCTTAAATAGTGCCGAGACCAAAGGTGAGCTGAGCATAATACCGGCTTGTTGAGGCAGATGAGTGCATAAGCTTTCATGGATATACAAGGTGCCATGTGAAACATCGGTACGATTTAAGCTGCTATGGGCTACATTGGGTGGAAGCCAAATGCCATAAGGTGGCGGGGTAAGGTAGTCAATCTGATTGATATTCACCTCCATCACACCATTAAAGGCATATACAAATTCACCCCATGCATGTCCATGCACAGGATAAACCGACTGCGCGGGGTCTTCACGAAAGCTGATCCACAATAATTTATCAATATGATCATTGGTTGGTAATTGTTTGAGTGGTGCGCTCTTTTTTTGTTGTCGTTGGGGCATGGCTGAAATTGCCTGAATAAGAAGATCTCTTGTCTGTTTTAAATTATATGTTTTATTTCAGACAAATCTATAGTGAGCTTTGATCTTTTTCAGTGGAGCAGGTCATGAGTAGTCGTCAAGCGCTGGACAGTAAGGCCTCAGGGATTATGTTTGGGCTGTGTATTTTGTGGGGATTACAACAAGTGGTGTTAAAGCTTGCTGCCCCCGATATTTCTGCAGTGATGCAAATTGCACTTCGCTCAGGTTTATCTGCGTTGATGGTTTACCCCATGATCAAGCTGGCAAAGGGTACATCTTTATGGGGGCGAGACTACTTACCCGCAGGAATTTTGGTTGGGCTTTTATTTGCAGCAGAATTTTTTCTGGTCGCTCAAGCTTTACGTTTTACCTCCGCGGCGCATACCGTAGTTTTGCTGTATACCGCGCCTATTTTTGTAGCATTGGGTTTGCACTGGAAGTTGCCTTCTGAGCGTTTATCATTTATCCAGTGGTTGGGCATTGCATGTGCATTTTTGGGGATCGTGATTGCATTTTTATTTCGTCCTGCAGCTTCACAAGCGGCTGCGAGTTCTGCACTTTGGGGCGATGCTTTAGCACTCTTGGCAGGGGTGTTGTGGGCTGCCACGACCATTGCAGTTCGGCTGACTAAACTAGCAGAAGCACCAGCGACCCAAACTTTGTTTTATCAGCTTTTTATCGCTTTCTTAGTGTTATTGCCTGTGGCTTTTTCATGGGACAAGCGACAATTCACTGGTCTGTATTATCCGTTACAAGTTTGCTTTTCCATACCGTTGTCGTGTCATTTGCCAGTTATCTGATTTGGTTTTGGCTGTTGAAAAAATATTTGGCATCGCAGTTGGGAGTCTTTTCTTTTTTGACCCCAATCTTTGGCATGTGTTTTGGTGTAGTGTTACTCAATGAACAGTTGGAACTCAACTTTTTGGTAGGTACATGCTTTGTGTTGATGGGTGTGATGGGTGTGATGGGTGTGAGTTTGCATCACAAAATTAAGCAGTATGTACAGGCATTTAAAATGGCTTTGCAGTAAATACTGAGTCGGCTTGAACCTGTCTTAAACTCAGGCCGATTTGAGTTGGATGATAAAAAAACGTGTCTTGGACACGTTTTTTTATATGAAGTCTTAAGACTTATCATCAAAAATTGTAGACAGTGGAATGGCGAGTTTGGCCGCCAAGTAATCATCCGATTCTACTAACGCTGGGCCAATTTTTTGCATCCAGACATCATCAGGATGGACATTACCCAAATCTTTACGCTTTGGTAAAGGATAAGGAAGTTTGCTGTAAAAACTCCAAAAATCGACTTGAGATAAATTACGTACTAGCACATATTGGTTGTCATCGGTACGTTTGACTAAGTTTTGTTGTTCAAGCATAAACACGTAACTCGGCCAACGCCCCAATTCATCCCGCCCTAATACATCTAAAGCTTCATCATCAGAGACACTGAGTCCTTGCTGTTGCTTTTTATAAAACAGCTCCAGCAAATCTAGTAGCATAATGACTGGGTGCCGTTTTTGCTCTTTATGGGAAGTAAATGCGGTCAGGGCATAACTAATTTCGACCCCAATCAAGACAATATTCCACGACAGAAAGATCCATAACAGGAAAATGGGAATTGCAGCAAATGCACCATAGATAATTTCATAACTGGTGAAGTTCGACATAACGAAGCCGAATAAGTTTTTTAGGAGTTCAAACACGACGGCACTAAATAAACCTGCAATCAAAGCGGATTTAATCGGGACACTGCGGTTTGGAATGGTCCAATTCAGAATAAAAAAGCCGACGACGGTTAAGCAGAATGAAATCAGCCACAGGACAAATGCGCCATCAAGCTCATAGCCTGCAAAATTATTGCTCAGAACATTGAGCGAAGCCATCGTCGACGAAATAACAAAAGCACTGCCGAGTAGAATAGGGCCCAAAGAAATAATGGTCCAATAGCGCATAAAGCCAATAATGCCGCCGCGAGTCTCACGAACGCGCCAAATTCGGTTAAAGACTGTTTCAATACTGGTTAGCATCATGACGGTGGTGACGAATAAAAATAAGATCCCAATAATGGTTAAATTACTGGATTTATCGGTAAACGCATTTAAGGCCTTATCAAAAGCAATCGTGGTTTTCGGTAAAAAATTACTATAGATCAGTTGTTGTAATTGCTGCCGTGCAGGTTCAAGTGCTTTGATTGAGGAAATGATCACCAAAAAAACGGTTAGCATCGGAACGACGGCAAATAAGGTGGTATAGGTCAGTGAACCTGCTTGTTCACGACATCGATCGGCCTCAAAGCGTCGCAGTACAAATAAAACGAACTGAAACCAAGTTTTCTCATAGAAAGGAAGTTTTCTTAAGTACTGTTCTAACATAGGCAAAGTATCTCTTTTGTTTTCTTCATCTTTTCTACATTTTTCACCCTAAGCTTAACCAAAAAATAGGAAAAATACCGTATAGTTTTATTTTTTCTGTTACCGAACTCTATTCATGCAAACCTATGTTTTAGTTTTATATTACAGCAAATACGGCAGTACCCGTGAAATGGCGCATCTGATTGCAAATGGAATTGAAGCCAGTGGTGTTGCAGTTAAAATTCGAACGGTGCCAAATATTGCGGCTGTGGTGAAGGAAGCAGAGCCGAGTATTCCTGCAGAAGGCGATATTTATTGTAGTTTAGCGGATTTGGAGAACTGTGCTGGTTTAGCGCTAGGCTCACCAACTCGCTTTGGCAACATGGCTTCTGAAATGAAATATTTCCTCGATCAGACCACCAGTCTTTGGCTCAATGGAGCACTGCATGGCAAGCCGGCTTGTGTGTTTACCTCATCAGGTTCGATGCATGGTGGCCAAGAAAGTACTTTATTGACCATGCTGCCACCGTTGTTTCATCATGGCATGATGATTTTAGGGTTGAACAATGCCATTCCCGCATTGTCACATACGAAAACAGGTGGAACACCGTATGGTGCGAGCCATGTCAGCGGGCCTCGACATGATCAGCACTTAAGCCAAGATGAAAAAGTGCTGTGCGAAGCTCAAGGTAAGCGTCTTGGGGAAGTTGTGAAGAAACTACAAGCCTAGAACATTGAGACATGAAAAAAGCCCATCCATGATGGGCTTTTTTATTATTGGGCTGGCTTCAGATGCTGTTCTTTGAACTTTGTACCGCACTTGAGACATTTATAGTCAAGAAATACATTTTTATCGACAATCACACCCGCTTTTTTACCAAAACGATGTCCTAAAAAACCACCTGTCACACCAATACTGACTGCACCGACAAAAGTGCCAATGGTACCACCCATAATCACCCCAAGAGGTCCAGCCGCTGCACCGATCGCTGCACCAATAGAGGCCCCAGATGCTGCACCACCGACGGTACCAGCGGTTGCACCTGCCGAACTGAGCAATACGCCCCCAATTTTAGTCAGTTGTTGCTCGTGATTGCGTTTTTCAACATCACTAGAGCCACATTTTGGGCAGAGAATTGTATTTTCCATAGTCTATTGGCCTATTCGGGTGACCAGTGATTGAAGCTGGCAGCCGTTTTACGGTGTGGATGACACGTTGCGCAGAACAACCGTGTTTTGCGCTTGAATTTGAAAGATCTAAACAACTGAATCTAGAGTAAATCTTAGTTGAACTTGCAGCAATAATATTTATTAAACTTGTAATTTTCTTGAGTACTTTATGCTGTGTTTTTAAATATGGTTTAGTTGGCAAAGTGAATTCGGTTTCGTCCTGCTTGCTTGGCACAGTACAACGCTTTATCTGCACGTTTAAAGGCATCCTCTGCATCTGCGTCATGTTTGCCGACTTCAGCAACCCCTATACTGACCGTGAAGCACAGCACTTCTTGCTCATAATGCACTTCCATCGCTTCAATCGTTGAACAGATACGTTTAAAGACCCGCATGGCTTCATCACCCAAGCAAGCGGGTAAAATAATCGCAAATTCCTCACCACCAATACGGGCTAAAAAGTCTTCGTCACGCAGTACACTGCGGATTTTTTTGGTCATCTTTTTCAGCACATGGTCACCTGCGGTATGCCCATAACAGTCATTCAGCTGTTTAAAGTGATCAATATCTAAGATGCCGATTGTAAATGGCACGCGAGCATGGCTGAAATGCTGCATGGTTTGATTGCTTTCTTGCACAAATTCACGACGGTTAAAGGTTCCTGTGAGTTCATCTGTAGAGGCTAAGACTGCCATTTCTTGCACTTGTAAATGCAATTTAATGTTCAAAGCTAACCAAGTGGCGAGACTCTGTAAAAGAATCGCTTGCTGCAAAGTGTAGTGATGTTTACGTTGATCTGCCACATTTAAGGTGCCAATACACACGCCATTGTGAATCATGGGCGCATCCATACAGGTGCCCATGCCATGCTCGGAAAGTATTTTACAATCTAGCTCATCCGACTGAGCGAGGTCATCGCAAATGATCAGTTGAGATTGGGCAAAGACTCGTCCGACAAAAGTCTGCCCAATCGGAATCTTAAAATCCATGGGAATCGCATGATTGCCTGAGATCGAATACAGTTTGAGATATTCTTCAGTATCTTGCAGGGTAATACTGGCCCGATCCGCATCAAACACGTGAGAAATCCAGTAAGCAATGGTATCTAAAACAGCTTGCAAGGAGTCTGCTTTACTCAAGTCGTGAATGAAGTCTACGGGCGAGTTGAATGGAGTGTACGCCATCAAAGACAGATAATTGGCTTGTGGTAAATGATCGTTGAGTTAATTGATTCTTGTTTATCATTCAAATCGGTATCTCTATAAAATAGTATCCAATTTGGTCTTTGTTTGTTTTGCTCTTAGAAAATGGACATTACCTTTTAGATTTGATCATGCTATATAAATCGCATTTCTCCAACTTCAATGTGTAATTAAATTGAAAATAACCTACTGTGACATTTACATGTGGATGACCCGCGGGTCATCTGAGTGACAAAAAAAGAGCATCTGAAGTGCTCTTTTTTGAAGTTAAACGCCGTGATTAGTCACGAACAAATTCAACAGTACCATTTGCCAAAGACTTTACGCGTGCCAAAGATTCAACGCGGTAGCCTTTTTCAAGCAAAATGTCACGACCAGGTTGGAATGATTTTTCAATCACAATACCCACACCAACAACTTCTGCTTTCGCTTGGTGAATTAAGTCAATCAGACCCAATGCCGCTTGACCATTGGCCAAGAAGTCATCAATCACGAGGGCTTTGTCTGCTGAGCTGATGTGCTTATTTGAAATTGCAATCGTGCTTTCGGTTTGTTTGGTAAACGAAAAGACTTTTGAGCGGTAAAGGTCATCTTTTAAGGTTAAAGATTGGTATTTACGCGCAAAAATAACGGGCACGCCCAGTTCTAAACCTGCCATGATTGCAGGTGCGATACCTGATGCTTCAATCGTGATGATTTTAGTGATGCCTGCATCTTTAAAACGAGCAGCAAATTCTTTACCGATTAATTGCATCATAACCGGATCAATTTGGTGGTTTAAGAAAGCATCAACTTTCAGAACTTCATCAGATAGAACGATACCTTCGCTTAAGATTTTCTGTTCTAGTGCGTACACGGGAGAATCCTCTAGGGGCAGGTGCTTTTTCAAGCAAAAGCGTATTTTAGGAAGCACCTGAAAAAATGCAAGTAAAATTCGTCAAAATGACTAATTGCTTGCACCTTTATAACCCGTTAATAGCAATCCATAGGATGTTTTCTTATCCACATGGCTGACTTTGACTGGAAGGTAGTCCAATTTAGGTGCTAACCAGAAAATGGTTTCGCGGCCAGGTTTGTCATGTTTCATGACCACTTTAATGGTGTCAAAGGTCCCATAATCGGTTTTGATTGACTCAGAACCTTGCTTCACAAATTTACGTGCTTCGACTTCTTTGGCATCGGCCAAATAATAAGTCGATTTTAAACCACCATTTTTGATGTCTTCACGAAGTTGTAATTCAGCATTCAGTTCATCCAGTACGCCAGCTTTCCAAGCGAAAGAACGCGTTTCTTTGTCTTTCTTGGTATTGATGGTTTTTGCCGCTGGATTGAAGTTAATACTCATGGTGTTGTTATGCACCAAAATTTTACTACTACGGCTAAAGCTGCTGGACTGAATTTGTTTACCATTAAAACTAAAGCGACTACTTTCGGTTGCAGAGGCGATACCACCAGCTTTGGCTGCAAAGACATAGTTCCAGTTGTTGCCCGATTTCGATAACGTACGCGTCGCTGAGCCCATGTTTTTGCCATTATAGTTAAATTGATAACTGGCCTGGAATGGACTCATGGCAAAGGTTTGACTTGAGAAACCGACAAAGAGCAAGGTGCTGACACCTGTTGCCATTGCGACTGTTTTCAACATTGATTTAGCCATAAGAAAAAGTTTCCTATTCAGTTGTAGGCACAAATTTTTTTGCATAGAAATATTATGCACGTTGATTATGAAGAAAAAATTCGAAACATAGGACAAACTGTAGTTTTATGTTTCTTTTACCCACCTTAAGTCACATTTTAGTCGCAGCATCCCGAGTTATTTTTGTCGAATTGGCGAGACCGTGCTTTCGTCTAGATTGGGTTCAATCAAGTCATCGATAGAGGTTTGCGAAAACTTATTGAACAATGCCGTTAAGTTGACATTACCGATCACTACCAATTCTGCTTCACGCAATACGGCATGATTGACATGGACTTTACCTAAGGTATCGATAATAGAACGATTTTTTCCTAACCAGCGATTCAGATCCAAATGCAGTAGATCATCTTTGACTTTAATCACATTCAGTTTTTCTAAAATCATGCCTAAGGGGTCTTGATTCAGGACTTTTTGATAAAAGAATAGGGCACAGCGCACGCCAATTTTATGAAATACCGTTGGGTATTCAGCATCCAGAACACTGGTGTCACTGATTTGCTCAAATACAATCAACTGCGTTTTTTTATTTAACTCCATTTGTGCCAGTTTCAAATCTACCGAAAGCGTGAGTTTGAGCCCGTTATAGTCGAGTGTGGCATATAAGCGTAACCAATCATCATGTAAGTCGGCATGCAGGTCTTTCAACATTCTCACGTTGTCGGTCACAAAACGTTGAAAAGTGGCATTTAAAAAGACTTGAGACATTGGAAACTCGCGCTCATCCTCAATAAATCCTTCCGCCTTTTGATAAACTTGGCGTAAACGATTTGAAATGTTGGAAATAAGCGTTTGCATAAAAGGCGTCCTAGCTAATCAACGTGTTTGAGCGATCAGATCTCTGGTCGAAATGTTTGAAAAATACTGCTCATGAACCTTGCAGTTTAGCAAAATTAATTGCACCATTTTCATGATTTTATGAAACAGTGAATCTAAAGGGTACGAGGTCTCATTCTACGCAATAAAATGAAGACTGTGTCTATTTTATACTGCGCGCATGCGCTTTGGGGAACAAGACAAATTGTCGGTTTGGTGTGATGCTTAGAAAAATAAATGTAATGCCTTTGGCTCATGATTGGTGGAAAGATCCAATTTTTACAGCGACCGTCGTACTGGCGGTATTTTTGCATCTCGTGATTTTGACTTTGCAATTTGCTATGCCTCAAGAAAATGATGCGGCAGTGAAAGAAATTGCTGTCACTTTACGCCCTTCTGATAAAAAAATTGAAAATGCAGATTTTTTAGCGCAAGCCGATCAACAAGGTTCAGGTACCTTTCGTGAGTCACATCGTATGTCGAGTGACATGCCCGCACCGATGCTTGAGCAAAGTACAGGCGAACAGCAGCGTGAAACTTTAGAGCAGATCCAACAAAAACGTGAACTGAATTTTGAAGAAAAACTGTTGATGACGACTTTAAGTTGGCAAAAACAAGCTGAGGATAATCAGCGCAAAAAAGCCATGGAAGAAATGAACAGTCAGTTTCAAGCCAAAGCAGCAATGGTGGCCAGCCTTGAAGCGCAATATTTACAACGCCAACAAAACTTTAGTCGTCAGCAAAAAATTAAAACAGTCGATGGTATTCAAGCCAAGCAAGATATTTCGGCCGCCTATCTTGAAAAGTTCCGTCAGAAAGTGGAGTTTTATGGCAACCGTTACTATCCAGAAGCAGCTAAACAGCAGCGGCTGGCGGGTGAAGTGCGTTTAATGGTGATTCTAAATGCATCAGGAGGCATCCGTGCTATTCGCCTGATTGATAGTTCAGGTCATGAGATGCTCGATGAGGCGGCAAAAGCATCGGTACGTAAGGCCGCACCATTCGGTGGATTTGATGCCAAAATGAAGGATATTTCTGAGTTACGCATTGTGCGTACATGGCGTTTTGACCCAGCAGAGGCAGAGTTTGAAGTGCACTGAGCTGTGCACTTCTTTACGTAAAATTATTATAATTAATTTAAATTTAATAAAATTTTAAAAAACAATATGTTATTTATTTGCTTTGACTTTTAATTTTTTTAAACAATAAAAAACAACAAATTAGGTTTACTCCTTAAAACTTGAATTGATAATAAAAATAATTATCATTTGCAGTGTATTTTTTGTTAAATATTTTAAGCATTGAGACATCTTTCTTTATAGCGAAGCGATGGGGTGAGAGCGTGCATGCCTTTAAATATTCGATCCCTGTTATAAGGACATAGTTTTATGTACAACTCTCCAACATTGAATCGCTTCAAAGTTAGCCCACTGATGTTGGCTATGGCAGCAGCAACGGTATTTCTCCCGACGTTGGTATCTGCAGCATCTACAGTAGGCAATGAAAGCACCCAGCTTGAAACCATCACTGTTCAGGCTGAGGAAGAGAATCCAGCCGTAACAGAAGGAACAAAGAGTTATACGGCTAAGAGTGCCAGTACTTCGACCAAATTAAATTTGTCGCTTCGTGAAACACCGCAGTCGGTTAAAGTTTTAACCCGCGAGTATTTAGATGATGCAAATATTAATTCTTTCCAAGATATGTTGAACAGCGTGACAGGAGTCACTACCAATCGCTGGGATGAACGTCAATATCCGACAGCACGTGGTTTTGATGTGGATTATTACTTATTTGATGGTGTACCGAGTTCGTCTGAGCTGGACATTGCAAGTGATCCTGATCTGAGTATGTATGACCGTGTGGAATTGGTGAAAGGCGCAAACGGTTTAATGACGGGCGCGGGTAATCCTTCGATTGCGATTAACATGGTGCGTAAACATGCCAATGCAAAAGAACTCACAGGTACATTAAGCTCATCTTATGGTTCGTGGAATGCATGGAACAGCATGGCAGATATTTCTGCACCCTTAAATACTGATGGTAGTGTACGTGGGCGAGTCGTGGTTAAACATGAAAGTACAGATGCTTTCGCAGATTTGTATGAAAAAGAGAATAACTTATTTTATAGCGTGATCGATGCAGATTTAACAGACAACACTTATTTGTCAGTGGGTGCAAGTTATCAGGAGCTTGATCGTTCAGGTATTAAATGGGGTGGTTTACCTGCATTTTATAATGATGGCTCGCTAACAGATTTTGATCGTGATTTAACAGTGACCAGCGATTGGACCTATTGGAATACCAATACAACTACAGCATTTGCCCAATTTAAGCAGAAGTTATTTAATGATATTACGTTGAACGTAAATTATGATTACCGCGAAATTGATGCAGAGACAGCATTATTATATCTGTGGTCCGACTCTGTAGATAAAGCAACCAATAGTAGTGGCGGGTTATATCCATACACCGATACTTCAAAGACTACGCAAAATAATGCAGATGTTTATATTTCAGCACCTTTCACTTTAGGTGGACTACAGCAAGAGGTTCTTGCTGGATTTATGTATAACCAAAGTGAGCTGACTGATCGTTATTATGGGTCACCAACTTTAGATAATGGGACGATTGATTTTGATGATTTTACGCCATCAAAAATTATTGGATCCATTAATAATAATGTCGCAAATCCATCTAATAAAACCACGCAAACAGGGGCTTATCTAGCAGGTAAGTTCACTTTGTTAGAGCCTTTAAAGTTAGTAACAGGTGTACGTGTATCTAACTGGGAGTATGAAAGTGCTGATGGTAAAGGCAATCGTAAATTTGATAATAAAGTGACACCATACGCAGGGTTGATTTACGACTTTTTGGAAGATTACTCATGGTATGCCAGCTATACAGGTATTTTTAAACCAGAAGATAAGCAGAGTGCGGATGGTCAATATCTTGACCCACGTGAAGGTAAAAGCTATGAAACGGGCTTGAAGGGAGAGTTTTTTGACAAACAACTTAATGCATCAATGTCGGTATTTTTAACCCAGCAAGATAATGTAGCTGAGATTATAGGCACAATTATGGATGGTGATGAAGTAAAAAATATTTATGGCAGTGCGGATGGTGTGGAGAGTAAAGGATTTGAAATAGAGTTAGATGGCAAACTGACGGACAAGTGGGACATGAGTTTTGGTGTCGCTCATTTTAATGCAGAAGATGCGAATGGCAAAAAAGTACAAACGACTGCTGCGAGAACTTCAGCCAATCTATTTACCAAATATACACTCGATAGATGGAGCTTTGGTGGCGGCTTAAACTATAAGAGCGAGGCATATAAAGATGAGACTGCGGGGCGCATTACGCAAGATGCCTATGTGTTGGCGAACTTGATGGCAGCTTATCAAGTTGATCAAAATATTAAACTTCAGCTGAATGTGAACAATTTGTTTGATGAGAAATATTACGAAGGCTTAGGTAAAAATAGTATGGTATATGGTGCACCACGTAATGCAACGCTCACTTTCCGCTATCAATTCTAAAAAATCTTGAGAAATACAGAAACGGCTTATTAACAGCCGTTTTTTATTAAAATGTGGATAAGTCTCGGCTTATTCACATGCTGTCTTGACTTGAGTAAGCATGTTCTCATTTGCAGACTTCAACCTTAAATGGCTGTATCATTGTTTTAAGTTGTTATGCTATTTGGGTTAGCTTGATTTATTGGGTTGCGCGTACATAGGCCCCGTCTTGACGTCCACCCATCCAAGTCACAGTTAAATGAGACTCTTCCACATCTAGGCGGCTAGGAAAAATTTCTAAATGCTTGCTATATTTCGGCAGTGCCTTTAAACCAATGCAGTTGCCGTTTTTCCACCATGTCCCTTCAGCATATTGGTCTAAAGAGCCGACAGCTAAGTACCATTTAAATTTACCGTTGGTCTCTAGTAAAAGTTCGGAACCGACCTCCATAACGCCGTTTAAATAATAATGTCCAGCCCACGCCTGAGCTGTGTCTTGAAATTTCACTTCTTGACAGGATGTTTGATTTTTATCATTGCTCTTAGCATAGAGTGGTGTAGTGCAAGATAGGGCGATAATGCAGAGTAGTTTTGAAATCGATGTATGCATTTTTATAATCTCTTCATCTATTTTTTCATCTTGCTTTATTTTTTAGCATAAATAAACCCGACACATCGAGATGAATCGGGTGAGTTGTTTCAAATTTAATAATTACTGTTCTAAATAAGGGTTTTCAAAACCGAGTTTAGCCAAAATTTCAATTTCGATACCTTCCATTTCTTCAGCATCTGCTTCTGACGTTTCATGGTCATAGCCCATGAGATGCAAAGTGCCATGTACCAACATATGAGTGAAATGCGTCAGTGGCGCTTTGTTTTGTTCTTTCGCTTCCAACAGCACCACAGGAATGCAAATGACTAAATCGCCAATAGGAAATGAGTCAAGGATTTGTGCCATTTCATCGGGTAAATCGCTCGGGAAAGACAGCACATTGGTTGATTTATCTTTGCCGCGATATTCCAAATTCAATTTATGACTTTCATCATGGTCGACACAAGCAATGCCAATTTCACAGTTACTCTGCGTGCCAATATGACGTAAAACAGTTTCTACAACTTTTTTGATATAGCCACGTTTCAAGACCAACTCAGGTGCTTGAAAGTCCTGTTGTAGAGAAAGACTCAGTTTCAAAATAGATCCTTAAATAATGATATCTGCGGGCATTTTAAAATGCCCGCAGACTTTAACTTAATGCTGAGCATCGGCAGCGGTATCATTTTCAGCAACTAAGGCCTCTTGACGCGCTTTGCGTTCAGCACGCGCTTCAGCCGTTAAGCGATGTTGTTCTGCATCCCATCCCTCATAAGCTTCAACAATTTTTTGCACTAATTGGTGGCGGACCACATCACGAGAGTGGAAGTGGGTAATGTGAATTTCTTTGATTTTGTCGATGATGCGTAAAGCATGCGCCAGACCGGATTGCTGACCACGCGGTAAGTCGACCTGTGTGATATCGCCGGTAATCACTGCGCGCGAACCAAAGCCTAAGCGTGTGAGGAACATTTTCATTTGTTCAGGCGTGGTGTTTTGCGCTTCATCTAAAATCACGAAAGAGTGGTTTAAAGTTCGACCACGCATATAAGCCAGTGGTGCCACTTCAATCACTTGACGTTCAATCAGTTTGGCCACTTTTTCAAAGCCAAGCATTTCATACAAGGCGTCGTAGAGTGGGCGTAAATAGGGATCAATTTTCTGGCTTAAATCACCCGGCAGAAAACCAAGTTTTTCACCTGCTTCAACGGCAGGACGAACCAATAAAATCCGTTGAATTTCATTACGTTCTAGCATGTCGACTGCGGCTGCAACTGCGAGATAGGTTTTACCTGTACCTGCAGGCCCAATACCAAAAGAAATATCACTTTGTAGAATACGCTGCACATAACGCTTTTGGTTGGCACCGCGTGGATTGATACGACCTTTACGGGTTTGCAGCCACACTTCATCTAAACCAGTATGCTCTTGCCCGTCGAGGTCTTCTTGCAATTCACGGTCAGTCTGACTGCCTTGAATCATGAGGTGTAAGGTATCGGCACTGATTTGTGCCGTATTTTCTGCTTCTTCATGCAGGCGATGGAGCAGACCTTCGGCTCTCTCAACTGCATCCATTTCACCATCGACATAAAATGCATCACCTCGATGGGAAATAGTGACATCTAAACGCTGTTCGATTTGTTTCAAATGACCGTTATAAGCACCGAGCATGCTCTTTAAACGTTCTATTGAAACCCCAGGAAAAGTTACTGTACGTCGAATCGCTGCAGTCAAGAGAATTCCTTTAAGTAGTCAGAATCTATTCCCTTACATTACGCCACGTCAGGCTCAAGATTCAAGAGTTCACCATAAACAAAATTCAAAGTTTTAATCTCTGTCACTTCGATTTCGGCGAAACGTCCGACCCATGCTGCATCACCAATAAAACTCACATAACGAGTGTTATCCGCCGTGCCAATCAGTAAGTTTGGATCTTTGTCTGAAACTTTCTCGACCAAAACGCGTTGAATGGTGCCGAGCATGGCATCGGTCTTGTCAATACTCGAGCGTTTGATCCATTTTTGAACTTTACTGAGGCGTTCTTTTTTCACGTCTTCAGAGGTGGTGTCTTCAAGATCAGACGCGGGTGTACCCGGACGTTTTGAATAGACAAAACTGTAGGAATGGTCGAAGTCCATATCTTTGATAAACTGATAAGTTTCTTCAAAGTGCGCATCGGTTTCACCCGGGAAACCAATGATGAAGTCACTGGATAAATGCATATCTGGACGAACTTTGCGTAATTTAGCAATTTTGTCGATATAGACATCAATGGTGTGGTTACGCTTCATGGCTTGCAATACATCGTTTGAGCCGCTTTGTACGGGCAAATGTAGATGCGACACCATTTGCGGTAGATCACGGTAACATTCAATTAAGTCATCATTAAACTCAAGTGGATGTGAGGTGGTGTAGCGTAAACGCCCAATCCCCGGAATTTCTGCCACAAGACGTAACAAGTCTGCAAAAGTACAGATATTGCCTTCGAATGTTTCACCGCGGTAACCATTCACGTTTTGACCCAATAAAGAAATCTCACGTACGCCTTTTTCGGCTAATGTCGCAATTTCTGCTAAAACATCATCCAATGGGCGAGAAACTTCTTCACCACGGGTGTAGGGCACTACACAGAATGAACAATATTTTGAACAACCTTCCATAATTGAAACAAAAGCCTTGTAACCTTCCACACGCGGTTCAGGTAAAAAGTCGAATTTTTCAATGTCTGGGAAAGAGATATCCACCAATTTGATTTTTTCTTTCTTGGGTTTTTCGATTTGATTAAAGTGCTGATCAAGCATTTGTGGCAAACGGTGCAAGGTTTGCGGGCCAAAAATCATGTCGACATAGTTGGCACGTTTTTGAATGTTGTCACCCTCTTGAGAGGCCACACAACCACCGACACCAATGATCAGTTCAGGATTTTTGTCTTTCAGCTTGCGCCAACGACCCAATTCAGAGAACACTTTTTCTTGGGCTTTTTCACGAATCGAGCAGGTATTCATGAGTAGAATATCTGCTTCTTTCGGGTCTTGGGTCAGCACATAACCGTGCGAGTCGCCAAGTAAGTCTGCCATACGGTGACTGTCATACTCATTCATCTGACACCCTTGCGTTTCGATATACAGTTTTTTAACTGATCCATCGATGGCTGGGGTGTGCTGTGGCTGGGTAACAGTGTTTTCTGAGGCAGCTTGGGCACCATTTGGAATGAAGGTTTGAACCGTCATGTAGGCTCCTAAGGGGGGATAAATCTAGGTTTTTGTGTCTGATCAGTATCTGTGGCGGCGAAAGCAGAGCTTGGCTGGCGACAAAAAAGGGCGATCAAACACCATGTGAAATCTACGAAAGGCGCGTATTTTAGCAGGAAATATGAATAAACTTATAGCTTTAAATCTGAAGCTAAAAAGATTGATTTGTGAAGTGAAAATGCAGGAAAATTAATATTGTCTAATCATAAGGTTACATAAGAGAACAATAGAGTCTGTTATGAGTTATTAAACTAATGAAAATGATGAGACGAGACTAGGCAATCCAAAGATGACTGAAGGCAAACCCATGTTAAAACGATTACAGAATAAATATTATCAAGTGTTTGCGTTGGGTGTGGCTGCCTTGGGTCTATCGGCAGCGACACATGCCGCAGATGAACAGTTTAATGATGCCTTGCGTGCAGCAAATGCAGGCAATGTTGGTTTATTACAGCAATATCAAAGTAGTATGCAGGGTGATGTGCTGGGTTATTATCCTGAATACTGGGTGCTTAACAGTAATTTGGCGTTGCAACCTGCGGCGAATATTGTCGGATTTGCACAGCGCTATCCGCAATCTGCCATGGCTGAGAAGTTAGCAGCAGATTACATCGAAGAAAAAGTTAAAATGGCCGACTTTGCTTCCGCGCAGCCGGTATTGGCCTATGTGTCCAATGCAGATCGCGCAGAAAGCTGTGCCATGGCGCAAGTCCGTGCCAAGTCAGACGATCCTTTGGTTTTTGCCGAATATAAAGATGTTTGGCTCACGACCAATTCACAACCTGAGTCTTGTACAGGGCTGGGGCGTATGATGTTGTCTAGTCCACTGATGACGGAGCAAGACAAACAACAACGTTTATGGGCGCAGCTACGTGCAGGGCAGTCAGGTCAAGCGATTGCAACCGCACAAACCATTGGCATGAATCTGTCGTTGGCACAGCTGAATAGCATTCAAGCTGATCCCCTGAACTATCTCTGGTCCGCACCGAAAGCATCGGCGGCAGATCAAGCGTATTTAATTTATGCCATTGGGCGCTTAGCCGACAGTGATCTAAATACTGCACTGGCGTCGGTAAAGCGTGCTGCTGAGGGGACACCTGAGTCGGTGCAAAAAGCGTTGTACCGAGCCGTGGGGTATATCGGTGGCACAACCGTCATGAAAAATAATTTTAATGTCGAAGTGTTGCAAGCTTTCGATCGGAGCTATGGTTTAGCACTGAGTGAAGAAGAAGCTGAAATTTATGCACGCCAAGCCATTCGTTTCGGCGCATGGGAGAGTGTCATTCGTGCCATTGATGGCATGAGTGTGACGCAGAAACAAGAAGATCGCTGGCAGTATTGGTTAGCCCGTGCTTCAGAACAACGTGGTGATGCAAAATCAAAAGCACTGGCGCGCGAGATCTTCAAAAAATTGTCAGTAGGTGACGATTATCATAACTTATTGGCAAAAGATCGTATTGGTCAGCGTTATCAAACGATTCCAGCAAATACCCAACCGAGCAATGCGGATGCGCAGCGTTTGAGTCAAGATATTCACTTTAGCCGCGCTTTTGCACTGCGCAACGTCAATGCGCCAGACAATTATGTCAACCGTGAATGGAATTGGGCAGTTCGACAAGCGTATTTAAAACAAGATGATGGCTTAATTTTGGCTGCTGCCAAACGTGCAACCGAAATGGGATGGTATGACCGCGCGATCTATGCAGCCGATCGAACCGTCAAGCAACATAACTACAGTTATCGTTATGCCATGCCGCATCAAAGCTATGTGGTCAGCCATAGTCGCAATGCAGGCATAGATCCTGCATGGGCGTATGGATTAATGCGCCAAGAAAGCCGATTTGTTACCCATGCTCGCTCGCATGTGGGGGCAGGTGGTTTGATGCAAATCATGCCAGATACGGCAAAACTAGTCGCTAGACAAATGGGTGAAACCTATAATCCTGCTGCACTGAGTGATATGAATACCAATGTTCGTTATGGCACATTCTACTTGTCCATGATTCAAAGCCAATTAAGTAACAGTCCTGTACTTGCCACAGCAGGTTATAACGCAGGGCCAAATCGTGCGCGCCGTTGGCAGCCTGATAATCAGCCGATTGCGGCGGATCAATACACAGAAAGTATTCCTTTGACTGAAACTCGCGATTACGTCAAGCATGTCATGAGTAATGCGACCCATTATGGTGTTCTGCTTGGACAGGGGCCACAGTCGATCACCCAGCGCATGCAAAATATCCCTTTTAGAAGTCAATAATAAAGGCCTAGGCATTTTATGGTTTTGATGTCATCCCAATCAGTCTTAACGCAAAAGCTTCTGCTGTTGATCAGCAGCGGCATAGCTATGGGATTTTTTGCGACATCAGCCCATGCAACACCGACCGTGTTTGGCTATGTGATGGAAGTTCAAATGACACCCGCCGTGTGTTTGTTCGATAACCAAGGCTCAAAGAAACGGAAATGTTTGGAAGGCTATTCGCTCAACATCACTGGCTTGTATCCTGAAACTACAACACGAGAGTGTCAGACCAATTCCTCAGCAGTGCTGTCACCACTTCAGGCCAAAGTGGTGGCTAGGGTGATGCCCGATGAGCATGCACGTCGCCAATTGTGGGCAGAGATTGGGGGGTGTGTGCCGATGAGTGCCAGTCAATATTTTCGTAACGTGATTAATTATGCAGAACGTTTAAAAATTCCCGCAGATTTGACTTCATCTGAAAATAAAACCGCGCAACTGCATAGCTTACGTGGACAGTTCCAACGTTTGAATCCTGGACTACCTGCAAGCGGGCTGCGTTTTAGCTGCCGTACTCACCGTCAAACCAATATTTTGACCGAAGTCAAGGTCTGTTATAAACCCAATGGTCAGTACAAAGGTTGTGCAGAGAATATACAAGAAAACTGCCCAAATTCTTTTGCGATCAAGGGTTCTTACTAATCTCTTTCCCTAAATTAATTTATATTTCCTATCATACTTTTGTTGGAATTCATTCTCTTTTACATGCATCTGCCAAAGTATTGGAGTACAATCTTTGCCGTTTATGATTATTAAGATTAGATAGAACAGCTATTTAATCATATAACGTTCCTCAAATGGAGATAAGTACATGAAGCAACCTGTTCGCGTTGCCGTTACTGGCGCTGCTGGTCAAATCGGTTATAGCCTATTATTCCGTATCGCTAGTGGCGAAATGTTAGGTAAAGACCAACCAGTTATTCTGCAATTGTTAGAAGTTCCTTTTGAGAAAGCTCAAGCTGCGCTTAAAGGCGTAATGATGGAATTAGACGACTGTGCTTTCCCATTATTGGCTGGCATGATCGGTACTGATGATCCAAAAGTTGCATTTAAAGATGCTGACTACGCGTTATTGGTTGGTTCACGTCCACGTGGTCCTGGTATGGAACGTGCTGACTTATTGAAAGTGAACGGTGAAATCTTCATCGGTCAAGGTCAAGCACTAAACGAAGTTGCTAGCCGTGACGTTAAAGTACTTGTTGTAGGTAACCCTGCAAATACAAATGCTTACATCGCAATGAAATCTGCTCCAGATCTTCCAGCGAAAAACTTTACAGCAATGTTACGTCTTGACCACAACCGTGCGTTGACTCAAATTGCTCAAAAAGCGGGTGTTGCTGTAGCAGACATCAAAAACATGACTGTTTGGGGTAACCACTCTCCAACAATGTATGCTGACTACCGTTTTGCAACTGTAAACGGCGAAAGCTTAAAAGACAAAATCAACGATGCTGACTGGAACGCGAATGTATTCCTTCCAACTGTTGGTAAACGTGGTGCTGCGATTATCGAAGCGCGTGGTTTGTCTTCAGCAGCTTCAGCTGCGAACGCTGCGATCGACCATATGCGCGATTGGGCTCTTGGCACAAATGGCGAATGGGTAACGATGGGTATTCCTTCTGACGGTTCTTATGGTATTCCTGAAGGCGTAATGTACGGTGTTCCTGTAACTTGCGAAAATGGCGAATACACACGTGTTGAAGGCCTAGAAATCGATGCGTTCAGCCGTGAGCGTATGGACAAAACTCTTCAAGAACTTGAAGAAGAGCGCGCAGCAATTGCTGACATGCTTAAATAATTAAAAACTGATCTGTTCAAGATCTGTTTTGAAAAAGCACTCCATTTGGGGTGCTTTTTTATATGGGGTGTTTATTGAACAAAAAATAACATGCTGTGATGTAGATACAACTGAGCATAGGTGCCCAAAGGTTTATTCTAAAAGGGCATGATCAGGGCTTGAGGAGAACAATGATGTTTGACCAACAACCGACTTTAGAACTTTTATTTGAACAATTGGGGCTTGATGCGAGTGCGGAAGCAATCGATCAGTTTATTGAAACACACCAACTTACTTCAGACGTTCCATTGCATAAAGCACCCTTTTGGTCAAAAGCACAGCATGACTTCATTATCAGTAATTGGAAAAAAGATGATGAATGGGCAATGGTGGTCGACTTGTTAAATGAACAATTACATACAGAACATACGCTTTCAGGTTCGTGTCATTTATAATCACAAATTGAAACAACAAATCTAGTTTTATGACTAGGTTTTTTTAGAAAATACATATAAGTTAATTCAATAATAATTGACAATAGTATTGATAAGGAGGCCGAGATGCTCAGTCAACATAAACCATCCTTAGAGCTTTTATTTTCGCAACTGGGACTCGCCAATAGTGCGGCTGCCATCGAGTTATATATTCGTACGCATCAACTTCCTGCTCATCAATCTTTACACGACGCACCGTTTTGGAATTCCGCACAACGTGCGCTATTAATCAGTCATTTGGTTCAAGATGATGATTGGGCGATTATGGTTGATGAACTCAATCAACAGCTACATCTTGATGCTTATAAACTTCAAACTGCCTAAATTGATTTTATGCCGTTGGCATTTGAATTGTAGAATTGACCCATAAAAAAACGCCTGATTTCAGGCGTTTTTTATTTGTGCATTTTAGTGCAGTTTACTTTGCATCAGCTTGATAAACCAATCTTCTTGATGAAGGTCAACAAAAGCGGCATGTTCACGCAGTAAAACGAAATCAAACTCGGTGCTTTTCGCATATTTGCCAAGCCAGTGCCGTGCCAATGCTGACTCTTTTCGACTGACCGAGGCATAGGCCAAAAACAGGTAAATATCGCCCTGACCATAGCTGGTCAGCGGTTTTAGAATTTGCTGTGTAATCAACGCAAAGCGATCTTCTTTGGTGATTTCAAAGTACAGCATATAAGCCTTTGCAAGGTGCAAAGACAAATTGAGGTACAAAGACAGAGGCATTTCCTCAAACTCAATTCGACCTTGCTCAAGTAATACCACCGCTTCTTGTAAAAAGTGGACTTGCTCTTGACGTAGTTGGCTTAGTGTGACCAACTGTAAGCGCAAATCAGCACGCTCAAGGGCTAATTCAGGGCTATTGCCTTGTAGGTAGAGTTGATCTGTTTCACCAATACGCTGAATAATTTGTTGACTGCTGGCACGCATCGGTTACATCCTCATCAATTGATGTTCAGTATATGAGGATACTTCTTACAATTTAAAGTCTTTTTGCTTGAATCACAGGATTGTACTGTCACTCCGTAACCACCCAGTAATCGATAAACGCTGATGTTTGGCTTCTAAAACCTCATGCAGTAAGTCACTTTGAAACAATGCAATACGATTCGGTTTAGGTTGTAGTACATGCCAAATGTCATTTTTATCTTGTAGATGAAGTTCACCGCCCCAACCGTCTTGCCAGTCTTCGTGTAAATAATAAACCGTAGAAATCATGCGGCCATTTTTGCCTTGAGGGTTATCACGGTGCAGGGCATAAAACTCGCCAGCGTTATAGCAAGCAAAATGTGCTTCGACGTCTCGAATACCAAGATAAAAGGCACGATTTAGTTCCTGACCCAAACTATAAAGGGCTTGAACATGTTGATGGGAAATAACGAGCTCGGGATTGAGCCATAAAATGTGATCACTACGGATCTTGCTGATGACACCGTTTTGAATAGCGGCTTCACGAAAGCGGTTTAAGTTCGAAGTACATTCTTCAATGAGTTGATGTACATAGTCATTAGAATAGGCGTCATCAATGATGGCAAAACCATGTTGATCTAAATCATCTAGGATTTGATCAACATTCCAATACTTTGGGAGAAGAACTGCTTCCATTACATTATTAACCTAAAAAAGACAAAGAAAAGCCACGGTTATTCTAGTGTATGAAAGCAATCTGAACGAAACTATTTTTCATGCTAAAATACTCATTGATTTTAGGAATGATAGAAACATGAATTACCGTCACCACTTCCATGCAGGTAACTTTGCAGATGTCATGAAGCATGTCCTTTTGCTTCAGATTTTGACTCGCCTCAATCAAAAAGATAAACCGTATCGTTATATTGATACGCATGGCGGTGCTGGTAAATATGATTTATCAACTTCAGAAGCACAAAAGTCGGGTGAGTTTTTAAATGGTATTCACCGTTTAGTAAAACTTGATGACTCGATTAAGCGTAATGCACCTGAGGGTGTTCAGCAGTATTTAAAAATTGTTGAAAAAATGCGTGAAGGTTCAGGTAAAGGCGCTTATCCAGGTTCGCCGTGGTTTGCATTGGAAGGCATGCGCGAAATCGATAAAGCCACCATTTTTGAAATGCAGCGTGATGTATTCCAACAGTTGTATTACAACGTTCGTGATAAACGCGCAGGCTTACATGAGCGCGATGCATATGAAGGGCTATTTGGTGTTATTCCACCCAAAGAAAAACGCGGATTGGTGATGATTGATCCACCTTACGAAGTGGAGCGTAAAGATTTCCCTCAATTGGTTGATCTCATAGCGACTGCATATAAAAAATGGCCAACGGGTGTGTTTGCAATTTGGTATCCAATCAAAGACCGCGCCATGATTGACCGTTTTGAAAAGAAAATGATTAAAACCGGTATTCGTCGTCAGTTGATCTGTGAAGTATGTGTTTGGCCAGATGATACTCCAGTGGGCTTAAACGGTTGTGGTCTATTGGTGATTAACCCACCTTGGAAGTTTTCTGAAGATGCAGATGAAGCGCTACAATGGTTATTCCCACATTTGCGTATGAGTGAAAATGGTGGTCATGCTGCTGTTCGTTGGTTAGTTGGCGAATAAAGATAGACTATAAGAGAAAAGGCTACATTAGGATCGACAGAGAATGACAAATATAAATAAACCTGAAAGCGAATCTTCACCCCGCAGTACGCCTACTTTTGATGGGATTACTTTCGAGGTGGAAGAAGAAGAGCACACACAGGAAGGTCAAAAAGTAAAACGTCGAGGTATTTATTTGTGGCCGAACCTGATTACAACGGCAGCGTTGTTGTCAGGCTTTTATTCCATCATTGCCAGTATGAATGGCAACTTCCAGCAAGCGATTTATGCCATTTTCTTGGCAGCGTTATTGGATGGCTTGGACGGTCGCGTTGCACGAGCCATTGGTGCGCAGAGTGCTTTTGGTGAACAGTATGATTCTTTATCTGATCTATTGGCGTTCGGTGTTGCACCCGCTATTTTGATGTATAGCTGGAGTTTGGATTCGCTCGGTCGCATAGGTTTGGCGTGTTGTTTTGTCTACACTGCCTGTGCTGCGTTCCGTCTAGCTCGTTTTAATGTGCAAATTGGTGTGGTCGATAAGCGTTACTTTATTGGTGTAGCTAGTCCACTTGCTGCGATTATTATTATTTCATTGGTTTGGGTCGGACTCGATTTCCCCGAAATTTTTGATATTCGTGAGCGGGGTATTCAAGCCATCAGTGCAGCAGTGATTGTGTCTGTGGGGCTCCTCATGATTTCGAATATTAAATATTATTCATTTAAAACGGTAGATCGTAAGCGAGTACCATTTTTTGTCCTTCCTATCGCGGTCTTTATTTTTGCTGCAATAACTTACAATATTCCTGTCGGTATTTTGGTCATTTCCTTGATTTATACATTATCTGGCTTTATTACTACGTTTTTAGCACGACGTCAGCACAGCCCATCATGAGTTAATGATATGTAGAAGGAGTATGATATGTGGTTGTTTCAAGATTTTCTCGATCAGTCTAAACAACTTAATCAGGCTCTTTCACGGTCACTCCCTGCTTATCATCCGCCCAATAAAAAATATAAAATTATTCATCAAGCTTTAACCATTCCCAATCTTCCTGCACCACTGCATTATTTAAATTTTTTGAGCATGATTGGTCAGCCCAATACGCCTATGTTTCGCAATAATAGTGCAATCAGAACTACACCTTTAGATACTGCTACGGTATTGGCCAGCAGTAGCCCACATATGGCTGGGCAACTGAACCGCTATTCAATTTCTGCGGAATGTTCATTTCAAGAAAAAACATTTAAATTTGCCAACAAAGAACAACTCATGGGAGCGTTCCCAAAGTTTCAAATTCAAAGAAAAGACACAGAATTGAGTTTTGAGATTGAAATTACAACAACGCCGCTGATTTCACATTTCACCAAATTGCGTTTTGGTCTTGCTGAGCATTGGTCTGTATTGTGTCGATGTCAGGGAGAAGTTAAATATAAAGAACAGTGCTTTGACATTGACCAGTTGGGAGCTTTTGAATACGCGCGCAGTATCGACTTTAGTTATTTACCCTTAGCGTTTTTCACATATCAAGTCATTAATCTAGTAGATCAGCGTCAGTTATTGTTAGAACAAATTCGAGATTCGTTTAATCGAATTGTACAGTCACGTATCTATATACGTGATTTACAAAAACAACAAACCCATATGTTTGATCGGATGGTGCGCTTTCAAGTTCATCGTGTTTATCCTGCTGTGAAAACTCCCAATGGGCAAAAAATGTATTTACCGCGAGAGTTTGAATGGCATTATCAAGATGAGCAGGGACATCACATTCATCTTTACGCTCAAAGTCGTGGTGATTTTAAATTTGGTTTGGCTGCGGGTTATGTAGGTAGCTTTAAATATCAACTCAAAATGGATAATTATGAGGAACAGGGCGAAAGTGGTTATTGTGAATATGTGGATTGTCGTGCATTAAAGTGGCAAGAAAAAAAATCACAAGAAAAAAATCGAAATGAAATTGGAGAAATTGTTCCCTTTTCACTCAAGAAATAAGAAAAAAACATCATTTTGCCGAATAAGTAAACAGTTGGAGATTTTTTTATAAATAATTGAGTAAAGGGGGTTGTGTTGGATTAGAAATGCTGTAGAATGCACATCCATCGGCGGTGATGTTGATTAAAACTTGTTGATAAACAAGGATTTAGCCCAAGCGGTAGAATCTGAGAGTCTTGAGTAAGTTTAAAATAATTAACAAAACCAGTTGACTTTCTCTGGAGAGAGAGTAGTATAGCCGACCTAGCTTGCTGATGACGAATCAGCAAGAAGATCATTAAGAGATTATGAAGAACAACTTGTGTGGATTTTTACTGATTGATCGATCGAAAATATTTCATTGATTGATGGTAGAAATTACTCGAAGTTTATTTGAGAAATATTTGTCAGAAAATTGATGAGCCAAGATTTGTAGCCATAAGCTACTAATGATTTTTAACTGAAGAGTTTGATCATGGCTCAGATTGAACGCTGGCGGCAGGCTTAACACATGCAAGTCGAGCGGGGAAAGGTAGCTTGCTACCTAACCTAGCGGCGGACGGGTGAGTAATGCTTAGGAATCTGCCTATTAGTGGGGGACAACATTCCGAAAGGAATGCTAATACCGCATACGCCCTACGGGGGAAAGCAGGGGATCTTCGGACCTTGCGCTAATAGATGAGCCTAAGTCAGATTAGCTAGTTGGTGGGGTAAAGGCCTACCAAGGCGACGATCTGTAGCGGGTCTGAGAGGATGATCCGCCACACTGGGACTGAGACACGGCCCAGACTCCTACGGGAGGCAGCAGTGGGGAATATTGGACAATGGGCGAAAGCCTGATCCAGCCATGCCGCGTGTGTGAAGAAGGCCTTTTGGTTGTAAAGCACTTTAAGCGAGGAGGAGGCTACTTGGATTAATACTCTAGGATAGTGGACGTTACTCGCAGAATAAGCACCGGCTAACTCTGTGCCAGCAGCCGCGGTAATACAGAGGGTGCGAGCGTTAATCGGATTTACTGGGCGTAAAGCGTGCGTAGGCGGCTTTTTAAGTCGGATGTGAAATCCCTGAGCTTAACTTAGGAATTGCATTCGATACTGGGAAGCTAGAGTATGGGAGAGGATGGTAGAATTCCAGGTGTAGCGGTGAAATGCGTAGAGATCTGGAGGAATACCGATGGCGAAGGCAGCCATCTGGCCTAATACTGACGCTGAGGTACGAAAGCATGGGGAGCAAACAGGATTAGATACCCTGGTAGTCCATGCCGTAAACGATGTCTACTAGCCGTTGGGGCCTTTGAGGCTTTAGTGGCGCAGCTAACGCGATAAGTAGACCGCCTGGGGAGTACGGTCGCAAGACTAAAACTCAAATGAATTGACGGGGGCCCGCACAAGCGGTGGAGCATGTGGTTTAATTCGATGCAACGCGAAGAACCTTACCTGGTCTTGACATAGTAAGAACTTTCCAGAGATGGATTGGTGCCTTCGGGAACTTACATACAGGTGCTGCATGGCTGTCGTCAGCTCGTGTCGTGAGATGTTGGGTTAAGTCCCGCAACGAGCGCAACCCTTTTCCTTATTTGCCAGCGGGTTAAGCCGGGAACTTTAAGGATACTGCCAGTGACAAACTGGAGGAAGGCGGGGACGACGTCAAGTCATCATGGCCCTTACGACCAGGGCTACACACGTGCTACAATGGTCGGTACAAAGGGTTGCTACCTAGCGATAGGATGCTAATCTCAAAAAGCCGATCGTAGTCCGGATTGGAGTCTGCAACTCGACTCCATGAAGTCGGAATCGCTAGTAATCGCGGATCAGAATGCCGCGGTGAATACGTTCCCGGGCCTTGTACACACCGCCCGTCACACCATGGGAATTTGTTGCACCAGAAGTAGGTAGTCTAACCGCAAGGAGGACGCTTACCACGGTGTGGCCGATGACTGGGGTGAAGTCGTAACAAGGTAGCCGTAGGGGAACCTGCGGCTGGATCACCTCCTTAACGAAAGATTGACGATTGGTAAGAATCCACAACAAGTTGTTCTTCATGACGATGTATCTGAGGGTCTGTAGCTCAGTTGGTTAGAGCACACGCTTGATAAGCGTGGGGTCACAAGTTCAAGTCTTGTCAGACCCACCAAATCTGACTAACAAGCATTATTAAATGCTGAATACAGAAAAACAGAGACATTGACTTATTGATAAGCTGGGGACTTAGCTTAGTTGGTAGAGCGCCTGCTTTGCACGCAGGAGGTCAGGAGTTCGACTCTCCTAGTCTCCACCAAATTTCAAGAATAGAAAAACAATGTTTTTCCTTGAAATTTAAGCAAGAAGCTATGCTTCGCGCAGATAGGTTGGATTACAGAAATTAGTAAGAAGTAGATATTGGTTTACATTTTATTAACTTCTGTGATTTATCACAGTTTCCTGACCTGACGAAGGCTGGAAAAATCATTAACAGAATATATTTGAGTTGAAATAATTTGTTCATACTCGTTTTTAAGATCGACATTAACAGTGATTTATTACTGATTGATGAAGGTTGAAGAAATGAGTTACTAGCGAAATTAACTGAATCAAGCGTTTTGGTATGTGAATTGAATTGAAGCTGTACAGTGTTTAAGTACACAGAACAACAAACTGTAAGGAAGTGATGAGAAATCATCATAGACTGTCTTAATCCTACTTGTAGGGATTAACGACTGTTTGGGGTTGTATAGTCAAGTAATTAAGTGCATGTGGTGGATGCCTTGGCAGTCAGAGGCGATGAAAGACGTAATAGCCTGCGATAAGCTCCGGGGAGGCGGCAAATATCCTGTGATCCGGAGATTTCTGAATGGGGAAACCCACCTGTCATAAGGCAGGTATCGTATGATGAATACATAGTCATACGAGGCGAACGAGGGGAAGTGAAACATCTCAGTACCCTTAGGAAAAGAAATCAATTGAGATTCCCTCAGTAGCGGCGAGCGAACGGGGAAAAGCCCATTAAGTCATATAAGTTCTAGTGGAATGCTCTGGGAAGTGCAACCATAGTGGGTGATAGTCCTGTACACGAAAGGGCTTATATGATGATGTCGAGTAGGGCGGGGCACGTGAAACCTTGTCTGAATATGGGGGGACCATCCTCCAAGGCTAAATACTCCTGACTGACCGATAGTGAACCAGTACCGTGAGGGAAAGGCGAAAAGAACCCCTGTGAGGGGAGTGAAATAGATCCTGAAACCGCATGCATACAAGCAGTGGGAGCCGACTTGTTCGGTGACTGCGTACCTTTTGTATAATGGGTCAGCGACTTACATTCAGTAGCAAGGTTAACCGCATAGGGGAGCCGTAGAGAAATCGAGTCTTAATAGGGCGTTTAGTTGCTGGGTGTAGACCCGAAACCGGGTGATCTATCCATGAGCAGGTTGAAGGTTGGGTAACACTAACTGGAGGACCGAACCCACTGTCGTTGAAAAGCCAGGGGATGACTTGTGGATAGGGGTGAAAGGCTAATCAAACTCGGTGATAGCTGGTTCTCCCCGAAAGCTATTTAGGTAGCGCCTCGGACGAATACCATTGGGGGTAGAGCACTGTTTCGGCTAGGGGGTCATCCCGACTTACCAAACCGATGCAAACTCCGAATACCAATGAGTACTATCCGGGAGACAGACTGCGGGTGCTAACGTCCGTAGTCAAGAGGAAAACAATCCAGACCGCCAGCTAAGGCCCCAAAAT
>NZ_KB849229.1:149823-206923 GCF_000368045.1 Acinetobacter johnsonii CIP 64.6 | reverse complement strand
GGCTCCCACTGCTTGTATGCATGCGGTTTCAGGATCTATTTCACTCCCCTCACAGGGGTTCTTTTCGCCTTTCCCTCACGGTACTGGTTCACTATCGGTCAGTCAGGAGTATTTAGCCTTGGAGGATGGTCCCCCCATATTCAGACAAGGTTTCACGTGCCCCGCCCTACTCGACATCATCATATAAGCCCTTTCGTGTACAGGACTATCACCCACTATGGTTGCACTTCCCAGAGCATTCCACTAGAACTTATATGACTTAATGGGCTTTTCCCCGTTCGCTCGCCGCTACTGAGGGAATCTCAATTGATTTCTTTTCCTAAGGGTACTGAGATGTTTCACTTCCCCTCGTTCGCCTCGTATGACTATGTATTCATCATACGATACCTGCCTTATGACAGGTGGGTTTCCCCATTCAGAAATCTCCGGATCACAGGATATTTGCCGCCTCCCCGGAGCTTATCGCAGGCTATTACGTCTTTCATCGCCTCTGACTGCCAAGGCATCCACCACATGCACTTAATTACTTGACTATACAACCCCAAACAGTCGTTAATCCCTACAAGTAGGATTAAGACAGTCTATGATGATTTCTCATCACTTCCTTACAGTTTGTTGTTCTGTGTACTTAAACACTGTACAGCTTCAATTCAATTCACATACCAAAACGCTTGATTCAGTTAATTTCGCTAGTAACTCATTTCTTCAACCTTCATCAATCAGTAATAAATCACTGTTAATGTCGATCTTAAAAACGAGTATGAACAAATTATTTCAACTCAAATATATTCTGTTAATGATTTTTCCAGCCTTCGTCAGGTCAGGAAACTGTGATAAATCACAGAAGTTAATAAAATGTAAACCAATATCTACTTCTTACTAATTTCTGTAATCCAACCTATCTGCGCGAAGCATAGCTTCTTGCTTAAATTTCAAGGAAAAACATTGTTTTTCTATTCTTGAAATTTGGTGGAGACTAGGAGAGTCGAACTCCTGACCTCCTGCGTGCAAAGCAGGCGCTCTACCAACTAAGCTAAGTCCCCAGCTTATCAATAAGTCAATGTCTCTGTTTTTCTGTATTCAGCATTTAACAATGCTTGTTAGTCAGATTTGGTGGGTCTGACAAGACTTGAACTTGTGACCCCACGCTTATCAAGCGTGTGCTCTAACCAACTGAGCTACAGACCCTCAGATACATCGTCATGAAGAACAACTTGTTGTGGATTCTTACCAATCGTCAATCTTTCGTTAAGGAGGTGATCCAGCCGCAGGTTCCCCTACGGCTACCTTGTTACGACTTCACCCCAGTCATCGGCCACACCGTGGTAAGCGTCCTCCTTGCGGTTAGACTACCTACTTCTGGTGCAACAAATTCCCATGGTGTGACGGGCGGTGTGTACAAGGCCCGGGAACGTATTCACCGCGGCATTCTGATCCGCGATTACTAGCGATTCCGACTTCATGGAGTCGAGTTGCAGACTCCAATCCGGACTACGATCGGCTTTTTGAGATTAGCATCCTATCGCTAGGTAGCAACCCTTTGTACCGACCATTGTAGCACGTGTGTAGCCCTGGTCGTAAGGGCCATGATGACTTGACGTCGTCCCCGCCTTCCTCCAGTTTGTCACTGGCAGTATCCTTAAAGTTCCCGGCTTAACCCGCTGGCAAATAAGGAAAAGGGTTGCGCTCGTTGCGGGACTTAACCCAACATCTCACGACACGAGCTGACGACAGCCATGCAGCACCTGTATGTAAGTTCCCGAAGGCACCAATCCATCTCTGGAAAGTTCTTACTATGTCAAGACCAGGTAAGGTTCTTCGCGTTGCATCGAATTAAACCACATGCTCCACCGCTTGTGCGGGCCCCCGTCAATTCATTTGAGTTTTAGTCTTGCGACCGTACTCCCCAGGCGGTCTACTTATCGCGTTAGCTGCGCCACTAAAGCCTCAAAGGCCCCAACGGCTAGTAGACATCGTTTACGGCATGGACTACCAGGGTATCTAATCCTGTTTGCTCCCCATGCTTTCGTACCTCAGCGTCAGTATTAGGCCAGATGGCTGCCTTCGCCATCGGTATTCCTCCAGATCTCTACGCATTTCACCGCTACACCTGGAATTCTACCATCCTCTCCCATACTCTAGCTTCCCAGTATCGAATGCAATTCCTAAGTTAAGCTCAGGGATTTCACATCCGACTTAAAAAGCCGCCTACGCACGCTTTACGCCCAGTAAATCCGATTAACGCTCGCACCCTCTGTATTACCGCGGCTGCTGGCACAGAGTTAGCCGGTGCTTATTCTGCGAGTAACGTCCACTATCCTAGAGTATTAACCCCGGTAGCCTCCTCCTCGCTTAAAGTGCTTTACAACCAAAAGGCCTTCTTCACACACGCGGCATGGCTGGATCAGGCTTTCGCCCATTGTCCAATATTCCCCACTGCTGCCTCCCGTAGGAGTCTGGGCCGTGTCTCAGTCCCAGTGTGGCGGATCATCCTCTCAGACCCGCTACAGATCGTCGCCTTGGTAGGCCTTTACCCCACCAACTAGCTAATCTGACTTAGGCTCATCTATTAGCGCAAGGTCCGAAGATCCCCTGCTTTCCCCCGTAGGGCGTATGCGGTATTAGCATTCCTTTCGGAATGTTGTCCCCCACTAATAGGCAGATTCCTAAGCATTACTCACCCGTCCGCCGCTAGGTTAGGTAGCAAGCTACCTTTCCCCGCTCGACTTGCATGTGTTAAGCCTGCCGCCAGCGTTCAATCTGAGCCATGATCAAACTCTTCAGTTAAAAATCATTAGTAGCTTATGGCTACAAATCTTGGCTCATCAATTTTCTGACAAATATTTCTCAAATAAACTTCGAGTAATTTCTACCATCAATCAATGAAATATTTTCGATCGATCAATCAGTAAAAATCCACACAAGTTGTTCTTCATAATCTCTTAATGATCTTCTTGCTGATTCGTCATCAGCAAGCTAGGTCGGCTATACTACTCTCTCTCCAGAGAAAGTCAACTGGTTTTGTTAATTATTTTAAACTTACTCAAGACTCTCAGATTCTACCGCTTGGGCTAAATCCTTGTTTATCAACAAGTTTTAATCAACATCACCGCCGATGGATGTGCATTCTACAGTATTTCTAATCCCTTGCAACACCTTTTCTCAATAAATATTTCTGCATGTTTATTTTTCAAACTCATAAAGATATAAGTATTTGTTATTTATGTAAAATATTTTTTAATAAATTTACCTACTTCCTAGTTAGCGCCATAAACCGCACCATCACATTCGCACAAATTAAACTTAATATATTGTTTTAATTAATTTAAATAAAAATATATCGAAATAATATTTAAATATTTTATTTAAATCGCTGTTTCTTTCTACTTTTTATGGTGAATATCCACTCACAATGCTGTTTTCTCAGTCAATTTCTATCTTAGAACCCAAAATAGCCATTCTATTTCTAGAATAGCTGTTTCCAATCACCAGAATATATTTAGAACTTCATACTGATACGCGCCCAATAATTACGTCCAATATTGTTGAATTGTTCTGTTGCAGCATAACCAAAGCCTGAACTTCCAAGTTTATTCAAATGCTCGGCATAGTTTTTATTCAGCACATTATCTATTCCGACTGAAAGGTCTAGATCTTTTTGGATATTATAAGTCCCATTTAAAGACAAAGTTCCAAAACCTTTACTGTCTTCTAAATCGTATCCAATGATATTGCCTTCTCGATAGCTGGTACGATCTTGTGCTGCCACCACACGCCATAACAAACCGAGATTATATTTCTCTTGCACATAGCGTAGATTGAAACGCCCTTCTAATGGTGCAATTTGCGGTAAAGCGGTGTGATCCGTTATATTTTCACCCCACGCATACATGGCACTGATGTCCGCTTGAATTTGATCCGTCAACTGGTAAGCCACACCTGCTTCAGCACCTGCAATGGTTGCATCGACATTTCGGCTTTTGGCTTCCAACCGCCCCATTGAACCTGTCGGAGTATATGCCACCAATATATAGTCTTGAATCAAACCTGCATAAACTGAAGCCCATGATTTAAATGCACCCTGTTCATATTGATAACCTGCATCAAACTGCGCGGTTTTTTCATTCTCTAAATCAGCAAAGGTCGTACCTGTACTTTGATGGTATTTGGTACTAAACAATTCCCAATAATCAGGCACACGCTCTACATAACCCAAACCTGCGTAAGTTTTAACATGTTCCGCAAGTTCACTTTCAATTCGAACAAAACCACTTGGCAGGGTTTCTTTACGTTCTGTATCAGTGGCTAAGTTATCGATCTTCGCTTGATCGACGCGTGCACCTGTCACCAGTTTATGCTGATCATTGAATGCATAACTCAGCTCACCGAAAGCCCCATAAGACTCAAATTCCATATTGGTTTTAAAGGGAGAATTCATACTCGGCATAGCATACATAATCATATTGCCGCCATGTTTATTGCTCTGCGAGTCTATTCCTGTCATCAGGCTGACTTTGTCCCATTCAGAAGTCATTGCAGCGCGTGCATTCAAAGTACGGCGCGTTACTTCCATTTCCATCTTATTCGGCACAGTCATCTGCATACCATGCATCGTCATGGTCGTTGTCGGTGGCGTTCTTAAACTAAAATTATCCATGACATGATCGTTATAGCTATAGTCCACCTGCGCTTCGACTTTCTTGATCACCTCACTAATGTTTTTCTTTTCAACATGTAAACCTAGACTTTCACGAGCAAACTTAGAGCCATCCATGCTACGTCCAGCATAGACTGCCTCACCATCACTCTTCCCACCTTTCAGCTCTATCCATGTGTCCTCATTTGGAGTCCAGCCCAGCGCAAGATCTGCATTCCACTTTTCCCAATCGGACGGAACCGTATTGCCAGCTCCATCTTGATAGCTATCTGCAATCGAACGGTTGGCATTTAAACGTGCGTATTTCGTTTCATCACCAACAGCGGCTTCAACATTCTGATCCAAGCGACCATAAGAGCCAAGCATGACACTGGCTTGTCCGCGATAGGGTTTCACCGAAGTGAGCTGTTCAGGTTCACGTTCAAAAATAACAGTTGCGGCTGAGCCAGTATGTGCATACTGAACAGTTTGTGGCCCTTTTACGACTGTGATTTTGTCGTAGCTTTCAGGGGAGACATAAGAAGCTGGATTATCCATACGACCTGGGCATGCGCCTAAATTTTCCGTACCATCTGTGAGGATTTTAATACGTGAGCCAAACATACCGCGGAAGGTGACATCACCATTCGCCCCACCATTTTTGATTTGGTTAAAACCCACAATACTTTGTAGGTAGGCTGCACCATCAACCGCAGGAATTGGCTGAGTGGGTTGTTTAGGGTCAGCATGTACAATCAGACCATGGGCATCATTGCCCTGCTGAGCCGTCACCACGATAGGTGCTAAAATGTGTGCACTGTCTGCTTCAGCGGCAAATACGACGCTTGAAAAACAAGCAAGGGAAATCGCAGCCGCAAGAGGCTGTAAAAAGAATGTAGGCTGAGCCATTTTTATTCTCACTGAATCTATAAATACAACTAGGCTAGAGTCCGTTAAGACCCGAAAAATATATGTCTAGGTTTATACAAACAGTGGCGGTGCTCGCCCTTGAGGTAGTAAAAAGAGTTGTTGCAGTGCAAACCAAACATGCGCAAAGGCTTTTTGGAATGCAATTAAACGGACTTGAATACGGTCAAGTACCGCTTTTAACTCTAAATCAGGCGGCAGCACGAGATTGCCATATACCGTACAGTATTGGCATTGATGACTTGCATCATGATGATTGTGTTCGGCATGTTGTGAACTGAGTTCATGCTGATGTGTTGAATGCTTTTCAGCATGAGAACTGAGATGTTCAACTGGTTTGAGTAAAAGCGCACGCGAAATGGTTTCACAGACCGGCGCAATTTGATATTGCGTCGGTAGTAAAGGCTGTAAAAAAACAGCAATCTGTAAAAACACAGCTACACAAGACAGTAGCAACGCAGCTCTAAAAAACAATCCATTCCATCCGAATTGAGAACGCGGCCAGTATAACAAAGCCCAATTGAAATTGGGCTCACTTTAAAGATGATTTTTAAGCAAAAAAACTTAACCGCGTTTCACAGCTACTTTGTCTTTTTGGCGCTGACGAGTCAATTTTTCTACTTTTTCACGTGCACGTTGACGCTTCAGTGGTGACAAATAGTCGACGAACAATTTGCCATTTAAGTGATCCATTTCATGTTGAATACAAACAGCGAGAAGTTCGTCAGCTTCGATCTCAAATGCTTGACCTTCAAGGTTAATTGCTTCGATCTTTACGCGTGACGGGCGCTCAACTTTGTCGTATATTTGGGGAACTGATAGGCAGCCTTCTTCATAGGGCTGCGTTTCTTCAGTCAATGGGGTAACTTTGGGGTTAATGAATACCAAAGGTTGATCTTTATGTTCAGACAAGTCCATGACAATCAACTGAATATGACGATCAACTTGTGTCGCGGCAAGTCCAATGCCTGGCGCTTCATACATGGTTTCAAACATATCTGCAGCCAGCTGACGAATTTCATCAGTAACTTCTTCGACGGGTTCTGCAATGGTACGAAGACGGGGATCAGGAAAACTTAAAATAGGTAATAAGGCCATACTGCGTCCTCAATTATGCCATTGATCAAAAAACCAAATGAAGGGAATGCTTGATCAAAAAAATGTGTGTAATATCGTTATTATAACGCAACTACATACATAATTTTAGGAATTATGATAATGAAAAAGGTTTTTATGGGCATGCCATCTTTTAGTGCCTTGGGGTTTAAGCAACACATGTTAGCACTTGCGGTTTGCGTAAGTGTTGGCGCAGGCGTCATTTCAACAGCTCAAGCGGCGCCTACACGAAATTACAATCCACCTGCTTTAAAAGCCAATGCACCGAATGTTTATGTGGTGAAAAAAGGCGATACCCTGTGGGATATTTCTAAACGTTTCCTAAACAATCCTGTGCGTTGGCCTGAAATTTGGGCCAGCAATAGACACGTCAAAAATCCACATTGGATTTTCCCGGGTGACCGCTTACTGATGTGTACTCATGAAGGCCGTCCAATTATTGGTAAAGACGAAGGCGATGGCTGTGAAGGGATTATTCGTCGTTATACAGGCGGCACTAAACTTCAACCTCAAGCACGCGTTGAGTCTTTAAACAATGCCATTCCTGTCATTCCACTGGAATACATTAAAAACTGGCTTGAACACAGCACTATTCTTTCAGAGGAATCTCTGGAAGGTACACCATATATCGTTGGTGCTGCCGATCAGCGTGTCATTGCAGGTAAAGGTCAAACCGTTTATGCACGTGGCCAAGGCATTGAAGTCGGTCAACGCTACGCGATTTACCGTGAAGGCGAACCGTACATTGTGACGGATGCAGAGGGTAAAAAACAAAATCTAGGTCTAGAATTGACTCAGGTTGGCTCAGCCATTGCCATTCGTGGTGAAAATGACATGTCCACTTTAGAAATCACAGATTCGTATAATTCTGAAGTACGTCGTGGTTATCGCGTACTGCCTGAATACGACGCCATGCTTCCAACCTTGTTCTACCCAACACATGCACAAGATGTGACTGGGGGTGGACAAGTGATTCGTGTTCAAGGTTCGATTGGTCTAGCTGCGAAGCATTCAGTTGTAACCATTGATCGTGGCACAGTGGATGGCGTTCAATCGGGTTATGTGTTCTCGGTTAGTCAAAAGGGTCAAGAAATTCGTGATCCGAAAACCAATGAAAAACTGACCCTTCCAACGGAGCGTATCGGCAACATCATGGTATTTAAAACCTTTGACCGTGTCAGCTATGCTTATGTGCTCGACAGCGAACTACCAATGAACTTGGGCGCGAAACTTTCTCCCTCTGTCGTGGATGAATAATCCGTTGCTTTAAGGTGTATATATGCTGAACTCTTTATCACATGAACAGATTGCAACAATCACCCTGTGGTATTTAGTTCAGCATTCTTTATCGAGCTTTCAAAAACTACAGCAGCATTTTGGCACAAGCACAAAAGCTGTTGCTGCCTCCAATCTTCAGATCTGGCCAAATCTCGGCTTACACAAAAGCCATCTACAACGTGTCGCAGAAATCCAAACACCTGCTGGACAAACCAAATTACAAACTTTATTGCATGACGTCCAATCCAGTTGTGATTTTATTTTGCTTGATAGTGAAAGTCATTATCCCTCGCAGCTGCTGCCCTATGCTGACCGACCACCGATTTTATTTGGTCAGGGCAATCCACAAAGTTTACTCCAACCTCAAGTTGCTATCGTCGGTAGTCGAAAACCCAGTCCGCACGGCAAACAAGTGGCTTATGACTTTGCTTATTACCTCGCCGAAAAAGGCTTTTATATTTGCAGTGGTTTAGCTGAAGGCATTGATGCAGCGGCACATCAGGGCGGCTTAAAACATCAACGCACTATTGCGGTGATGGGCACGGGCTTAGATCTCACTTACCCTTCCCAACATCAAGCCCTGCGTACGCAAATATTAGAAAATAATGGCTGTATCATTACTGAATTTTTACCACATACACCGCCTTTACAGCATAATTTTCCACGGCGCAACCGCATCGTCAGTGCATTGAGTTTAGGGGTTGTGGTTGCAGAAGCCGCACTCAAAAGTGGCTCTCTTGGCACAGCCAAAACTGCTGCTGAACAAGGCAAGACGATTTTTGCGATTCCCGGTCATATTTACAGTGAGCACCATCAAGGTTGTCATCAACTAATCCGAGAAGGGGCGATTTTAGTCGATCATCCTGAACAAATCATTGAAGACTTGGCACTCCCCACTCAATGGCATAGCCAATCCCAGTCACAAGAAACCACCCCAAGCGCTAGTATTGAGATCCCATCTAATTTACTCGAACTTTATAATCAACTGGATTGGGTGGGACAAAATATGGATCAACTTAATTTCAAACTTAACACCGATATTGCCACACTCACTAGCCAGTTAATGGAACTGGAAATTTTGGGGCTTGCACAACAACAGGCTGGCAATTATCTGCGTTGCCGTTCCAGCCAATAAGGTTCACAATAACCCTTTATAAATCAATAAAAGGTACAAAGTGTAATGATTACCACCTCTGTGACTGAAGCGGCGCAATGTTTAAAACAAGGTCAAGTTTTAGCATATCCAACAGAAGCAGTATGGGGTTTAGGCTGTGATCCGTATAACGAACAGGCTTTTCTAGATATTTTGCAGATTAAGCAACGCCCGATTGAAAAAGGGGTAATTTTACTGGCTGGGCAAATTGCTCAAGTTGAACCGCTTTTAGAACATTTAGATCCCCACATCCGTCAACAAGTGATCGACAGCTGGAGCGATCGCAGTCCATCAGAACGCGCAACCACGTGGTTGTTACCTGCAAATGAACATATTCCAACATGGATTAAAGGCAATCACCCTAAAGTTGCTGTACGGGTAACCACACATCCGATTTGTGTGGCGCTTTGCAATGCCTTTCAAGGCTTCATAGTCTCAACCAGTGCCAACCCTGCTGGATTATCACCTGCCCGCTCATTACAAGATGCCAACCAATACTTTGCGCAACAAGTGAATTATCTAAATGGTGACCTAGGCTTGAGCCAAGAACCGAGTCGCATACTCGATGCCGAAACTGGCGCAGTGGTTCGTGCCTAAAAGCGTGCTATTTCTCAGGATTTTTACTGAAAAATAGAAAAAAAAAAGCTCAGCCATATAGGGATGGCTGAGCATGAAAAAGGATGTGTAATCACATCCAGAGGGTCTGAAAACTGATGAGCAAACACTTAATGTCCGTTTTGACATTCGCCTAAGTTTGCAGTGGACGTATTATGTAACAAATTACTTTTCTAAACAAATAGATTTTTTATATTAAAAACAGCGTTAAAACGCTGATTAATGGAGATAATTAAATTATAATTCAAATTATCTACCTATTTTTAATCAGCTTTTACATACATTAAATACATTAATCATCTAAAATAGCATTAATAAATCAACTTATTAATAAATTATTCTATTAAAAAAATAATTTAAATGATCGATTTTCAACCAAAATTAATCCATCGAGTTTACTAAAGGTGCCGTTTTTAAAGCTGTTTTACGCTGTGCCAGTAAAATGCCACAGATAATGACCACACCACCGACCGTATGATAAACCGTCCACGCCTCTTTCAACCAGACATAGGCAATCACTGCGGTAAAGACTGGCATCAAGTTCATGAAAATACTGGTTCGATTCGGCCCTAAATGGGTAATGGCCAACATCCACAGTAAAGGCGCAACCAAAGAAGGGAAAATGCTGGCATACATAACACTTGCCGCATTTTGACTATTGATTGAATCGAGACCGAAATAGGCAATAAAAGGTAAATGGTAAAGCAGTGCAAAAAAGATCTGCACATAGAGGCTCAACATCAAGGGAATTTGCAATTGCCACTTTTTCAAAAATACCCCATAAAAGGCATAGAAGAATACCGCAACCACCATCAGGACATCTCCCAAATGCCCGCCCGATTGAACTAGCCCTGCAAGATTGCCCTGCCCAATGATATAAACCAAACCTGCAAAAGATAAAATACTACCAATCATCGCAAAACGATTTGGAATATCTTTTAAAATCAGCAGTGAAACAAAAATGGTGAAGATCGGAATAAAGGCATTAATCAATCCCATATTGGTCGCAGTCGTATAGTGCGCTGCGGTGTAGGCTAAGCCCTGATACAACACCAGACCAAATGCACTTAGCACTGCCAACTGACCCAGATGCGCTCGAATTAATGCCCACTGCCGACATAAAGGTCGCACGACAAAAGGCGTTAACAGAATGAAGGCAAAGAACCACCGATAAAAACTAATACTGACTGGCGAAATGAAATCAGCTACATAACGCGTAACGACAATATTGATCGACCAAATGAGTACGGCAATGATAGGGAGACTCAAAGCCCAATACATACGTTGTGGTGTGGTACTCATTCTTTTTCCCGTTTAGCTTTTGTTTGCAAAATTTAAATGAATGGTAAAACATTTTTATGATTTATTCGAATATCATTTGGGTATCACACATAATTGATACATTTATCTTAAAATATAAACTTCATAAAAAACATAATATTAAGACAATATAAAACTATACATTTCAATAAATTGATGTATTTCAGCAGCTTCACTCTACAAAAACACCATAGAACAATGTCAACAATCTCTGCATCGTATTGATGCTGTTCTAGCGAACGTATTTTTTAATTGATTGGTCATTGCTCTTAAACTCTGGCCTACAAAAACATATTTCCCGATAGAAGGATGTCGTTATGAAAAAGTTACTTTTAACCACAGTTTGTATGGCCACACTTACTTTGGCTGCGTGCGAAAAAAAAGGAACTGAGCCAGCCGTTGAACAAACGACGTCTGCATCTGAAGCGACCTCAACCGAAGCAACTACTATCGTTGCTAATCATAGCAATAACAATATTGCCGATATTCAAGCCGATTTGTTAGCCGTACAAACGCTATCGAATGCCAAAGCTCAAGAAGCCGCCGGGTTTCAAAAAGAAGTGAGTGCAACCTTAGAGAAAAAGGATCCCGCTCAAATTAAAAATATGGTTGAAAAAACAGAAACCTATGTGAAGCAATTTAATGATGAATTAGATGCCTTAACCTTAAAAAGCGCTGAAGTAGATGCTTTACGTGAAAAAATGCAGGACGCCAATGATCTGGGTGTCGAGCTCACCAAAGAAAGTACAAAAACAACACCAGATAGCGCGAAAATCACCGAACTTCAAAACAAAGCCACTGAATTGCAGAAATCGATCATTGCTGACGTAACGGCTTTGGAAGCGAAAGTCAAAGCGGCTCCAGCGTCTTAATGACCTCCCTACCCTTTAAAGCAAGCCTTGGCTTGCTTTTTTGTTGCGATCAATCCGCAAATGGGCGTGACTTTGTCGAACGCTTCCAACACAATAAAATGCACATCGTATAAGGACACGCAAATGAGCACTTCGATTTATAATATTCCAGTCAAATCCATTCAGGGCGAAGAAGAGGTGGTCCCACTTGTTTGAACAACTAAAAGCGTATTTATAAGTGATATTCCGCTCTAGTTAAGCCACCTTGTTTTGTTGGGGTAGCTGATCATAGTAAAACTCATTTGGTGTCATTTTGTCTAGACTCGAATGAGGTCGTTTCAAATTATAAAACTCAAAATATGCACTTAATTGCTTTTTCGCATCTGTGACACTGCTATAAGCTTTGAGATACACCTCTTCATATTTAACGCTCCGCCATAATCGTTCAACCATCACATTATCTACCCATCGACCTTTACCATCCATACTGATTTGAATGCCATTTGATTTCAATACATCAATAAATGCATCACTGGTAAACTGGCTGCCTTGGTCTGTATTAAATATTTCAGGTCGACCATATTTTTCAATCGCTTCATTTAAAGCCGAAATACAAAAATCCACCTCCATACTAATCGATACCCTATGCGCAAGTACCTTGCGGCTATGCCAATCAATCACAGCACATAAATAAACAAAGCCTTTTGCCATAGGGATATACGTTATATCCGTAGACCACACTTGATTACTGCGCTGAATAGCCAACCCTTTGAGCAGATATGGATATTTACGGTGAGCTTGATTAGCCTGGCTTAAATTTGGTTTGCAATATAACGCCTGAATACCCATTTTCTTCATTAAAGTACGTGTATGACGTCGTCCTATATGATGTCCTTGACGATTCAACAAATCACGCATCATACGACTGCCTGCAAAAGGATATTGCATATGTAATTCATCAATACATCGCATCAGCTTCAGATCTGATGCACTCACAGGTTTTGGGCGATAGTAATAACAACCACGGGAGACTTTCAGCAGCTTAGCTTGCTTAGATACTGAAATCTGAAGTGAGTCGTCGATTAACTTTTGTGGTTGAAGCGGCCCAGTTTCTTCAACACACCTTCTAAAAAATCAATTTCTAATGCCTGCTCACCGATTTTTGCATGTAGTTTTTTTAGATCGATGGGTGGTTCTGTTGGAGCTTTTGATTGATCGAAAGCTTGCGAGGAAGCTGAGATCAATTGATTTTTCCAGTCAATAATTTGGTTTTGATGAACATCAAACTCAGCACTCAATTCAGCAAGTGTTTTTTCTGCTTTAATCGCAGCAAGTGCTACCTTAGCTTTAAAATCATTTGAATGATTTCTTCTTGGTCTACGTGCCATAAAATACTCCATATATTGATGTTTATAACATCATTTGAGGAGCAGAATATCACTTATAGGAGTTGTTCAAATTTACGGATCCATCTCTAAGACATCAACTTAAACCAATACCAAGGTAAAGTTCTCTTGGTGGTGAATGTGGCATCTAAATGTGGCCTCACACCGCAGTACGAAGGTTTAGAAAAACTCTATCAAGACAAAAAATCACAGGGTTTAGAGATTCTAGGTTTTCCTGCCAACAATTTCTTGGCACAAGAACCGGGTTCAGACGCTGAAATTCAAGAATTCTGCTCTTTAAACTATCAAGTGGATTTCCCGCTTTTTTCAAAAATCTCGGTTGCTGGGGATGATAAGCATCCGTTATATGAAACGCTCACCCAAGCGGTGCCTGAACGCATTGGTGAAGGCCCTTGGTGGAAAGACTTGGTGGACTATGGTTTAACACCGAACGAACCACCTGAAGTGCTGTGGAACTTTGAGAAATTCTTAATCAATAAAAATGGCGAAGTGGTTGCGCGTTTTGCACCGGACATTACGGCCAATGATCCGCGTATTGTCGATGCTATCAATGCCGAATTGGCCAAATAAGCCGGAAGCTGTTTATAAGCAGTCGAATTTAACGGCTGCTTATATTTTATTTTTTTAAATGAGTAATGACACTCGAATCGGTTCGATCTTCATGATTTCTTCTTTATTTTGATAATTTTACAACATTTCATTCACGATCAATCAAACACTTCACTCTATGATGCATCTATCCGCTCAAGACAACCCGAAGTGAAGCTCATAAATACATTTATAAAAGCAGCAGTTTTATCTATCTCAACCGCATTGATTGCCCTGCCTGCACTAGCAGCACCACAAGAACAACATCAGCAACATCAAACCGCTCAGTCACATGGACATGCGCAAAAGCACACATCAAATGGACATCAACAACCCATGCCACTGTCAAAAAAGCCAACCGTCCATCTCAAGACTGGAAAGCAGGTCAAAAACTCCCAAGCGCTTACCATAGCAATGCCTATAAAGTAGATCACCAAAAATACAAAAAACTCAGCAAACCCGGTAAAAACCAACAGTGGATTAAAGTGAATGGCGACTATGTACTGACAGACATTCGCAATCATTCCATTATTAAAATCATTGCTGGTTAAACTACTGTAAATGAAGAGTGCTCAGGCACTCTTTTTTTTATTTTAAAAAGTTTTGTTATGACTTTGAAACCCAGCATTTTATCTACACATTTTGCCCTTATATTAAAAAACACATAGCCCAATATTGATTTGATGATGAAAAAGCTTTTACAAAACTTAGTTCTTCCTTTTGCACTGTTTAGTTCAGGCATTCTACTCATTGGCTGTGAGCAAGCAACAGAGCCGAATCAGCAAGACATCCAGACTGAGACCTCTGAGCAAAACCAATCTGCGAATACACAAAGCCCTGAAAAAGCTGAACTGAAAAGTGGCAACATGCTCTATATCGTGCGTGATGTGGCAGATATGCAATTAAAAGCAGGTGAATACGTCACTCAGCTGCAAGAAACCCAAAGTGACTTGCAGGCCGCAATTGAACAGCATGATCAACAACAGTTGCAACACGCCGCGACAGCTTTGCAGCAACAGCTCACAGGTTTCAATAATGCCTTGAATGGCCTGAATCTTAAAACACAAGAAATCAATGATATCCGTGAAAAACTACTGTCTGCCAACCAACAAGTTTTAGCTTCGCCTTTTTTAAATGGACAGGTGGATTTCAGCCAAGTCGACTTTAAAAAGATGCAACAGCAAATGGGTACAATCCAATCTGAAATGTTGAAATTGGCTGCAATGATGATTCCTCAGCAAGCTGAGAATGATAGTTCAAACACAAACCAATCTTAAAACATTTAAATAGTGGTGCTTTCAGCAATAGAGTAGGAGAAAATGACTGCAACCATTTTCTCCTAATTTGATTGAGGCACGATTTCTCACATGCAGCTGATTATTTTTATGGGCATCCAAGCTTCGGGAAAATCGAGCTATTATCTGCTGAATTTGGCACATAGCCATTTGCGCATCAACCTTGATATGCTGAAAACACGGCATCGTGAAAAAATCATTTTTGAAGCAGGACTGGCCTCAAAAACCAAAATGGTGATTGATAATACCAACCCTACGCCAGCCGATCGTGCGCGTTATATTGCCAGTGCTCAGGCCGCAGGCTTTGAAATTGTTGGCTATTTCTTTGAGACTGAGCTTAAAGGTGCACTGGAACGCAACCACTTACGTGAAGGCAAAGCCTGCATTCCTGAAATCGGAATCAGAGCCACCGCTCAAAAATTTGAACCTCCACACTACGCTGAAGGCTTTGATGCATTGTATAAAGTTCGTATTCTCGGGCAAGGTGAATTTTCAATTTCACCCATACCGATTTGAAGCTTTAATGAAAAAACATTAACTATTTCTCATTTTTAAGCTACCATGTACAAATAAGAAACACAGAAAAACATTTTTATAATGAAAAAAGTCATTCTTGTGATCGCCTGTTTAGCAATCATCGTCTTTGGCGGGATGCACTTTTTAATGCCTGAAAAAACCACGCCACACTTAACCCAGTTTTTTTCTAAAGAGCATAAAGAAGTTCAACGTATTCAGGACTGGCTCAAATACAAACAACAGCAGCAGTTACTTTTGGTCGATGTTGTAAGCCCTGTCAGCCACAAACAACAAGGTGCTTATGCTGAATATATCAAACAAAAAATTGAGTTCAACCAGCAAAATATTCAGCGCCTGCAGCTCAGCCGCTATCAAAGCAAAGCGTTTAAAGAGCTACAACAGCTCGAAATTCATGCGCTAGAGCAATGGAATACCTTATTTCAAACGCATATTGTAGATGCCTTCGTTGAACAGCAGCATTTCACTGAAATTCCAGTTGAAGAATACCAACAATTTGATGCTGAAGCGCGCTATGCCTTACAAAAGCAAGAAATTTTGGTTCTCGAACACTTACAACAATTGCTGCAACAAAACAGCCCATATCTGTCTGACATCGATCATAGCCTACTCAGCGATTGGCTTTATTACCAACTGATGCAACATGAAATTCATCCGGTTTTCTCTGAATGGTTGGAAGTCGAAACAGATATGCCTGATCGAAGCCGTCAAGATGCGATGCAAGACTTAAGGCTTTATAAGCGGTTTAACCCCAATACCGATGAATATAAGTACATCATGTCACTCGAAACACAGCTTTGGCAGAACGAACACCCATCTTCAAATTTGCTTGCACAGCCGTCCAATACCATGTCCAATTCGGATATCGAAATCGATCCAGAGATTGTGATTCCTGAAGATAAACCTCAAGTTGAGCAAATCAAAAAGTTGATTGAGACTCAACACAATAGCGTTAGCCGCATGATGTTCAGCCAATTGCGTCAAAGCTTTTTGCAATAAATTTAAAATAATGCTTTGAGCTCACACCTCATCAAAACGAAGACTGTTCCTGAGTTTTGCTCTGTGCTAACCATTCTTTAAAAGCCTTTTGCATGGCGTGACGCTCATATGGCTTGGCTAAACGTGCTTCCATCATTGAAAAATCACCCTTATAAGCTGCTTCAATCATGGCTTTGGTCAGCTCCTGAATACTCTCGCGACCTCGATGTTCATATTGTAATATTTCTTCTGAAGTCAGTACCAAGTCCCAACATGACACCACTGAACTCATATCGACTGCGATACTCAGATAATAATGCTCAAAATCTTGGTAAAGTTCCCAAAAGTGGGATTCATGCGCAATCAGGTTCATCTTCATCTACCCTCACAGAGAAGTATTCAAAATATAACTTCTGTTGAATAAAAGATATGCAACTTTAGATAGTCGTGCCCCTGCTAAACGAAATATATCAAGCATAGGAGCGCTGGTTCAGCTGAATTTTAAAAATTGTGTATTCAAAGTATTCTACAAGCCAGCGTACAGTTAAAAGACGAAGGACTATCATGCAAAACAAAGATTGCATGTATGCAGCAGACCAATCCAGTCCATTTGAACAATGACAACTAAGAAACCAACAAACTCATCATGAAATAAGCAATTGACGCCTTTTTATCAACTGACATAAAAAAAGCCACCTTTCGGTGGCTTTTTTTAATCTCAAACCGTCTCTTATTGAGCGCGGTTTTTGATTTTGCGGATGGTTTCCAACTGAGCAGCAGTTTCTGCAAGAGCAGCCAAAGCAGCAGCCGAGTCCAAGTCGCTCTTTTGATTCGCGAGCAATTGTTCAGCGTGTTTACGCGCTTCAAGAATTGCTGCTTCATCTAAGTTTTCTGCACGGACTGCAGTATCTGCAAGAACCGTAACAACATGCGGTTGAACTTCTAAAACACCACCAGATACATAGATTAACTCTTCTGTACCGTTTTCAAGCAGAACACGGATTGTACCCGGCTTGAGTAAAGTTACTAGTGGCGCGTGACCAGGCATAATACCTAATTCACCACCAGCACCTTTAGCAATTAGCATCGTTACAGCGCCAGAGTACAAAGACTCTTGAACACTTACAACATCACACTGCATAGTCGACATGAGAATCTCCTAAATTAGGTAACTAATTAAAGTTTCTCAGCTTTAGCAATTACTTCGTCAATACCACCAACCATATAGAACGCTTGTTCTGGAATGTGGTCATATTCACCAGCTAAAAGACCTTTAAAGCCACGAATCGTTTCTTTAAGCGGTACAAGTTTACCAGGAGCACCAGTAAACACTTCAGCTACGTGGAACGGTTGAGAGAAGAAACGTTGGATTTTACGCGCACGGTAAACAGTCAACTTATCTTCTTCTGCAAGTTCGTCCATACCAAGAATCGCGATGATGTCTTTCAATTCTTTATAACGTTGAAGAACGTTTTGAACTGAACGAGCAATCTCGTAATGCTCAGCACCCACTACTAGTGGATCTAACTGACGTGAAGTTGAGTCAAGTGGATCGATCGCTGGGTAAATACCAGAAGATGCGATGTCACGGCTCAATACTACAGTTGCATCTAAGTGAGCAAACGTAGTTGCAGGCGATGGATCTGTTAAGTCATCGGCAGGTACGTATACCGCTTGGATTGACGTAATAGAACCAGACTTAGTCGATGTAATACGTTCTTGAAGAACACCCATCTCTTCTGCAAGTGTCGGTTGGTAACCTACTGCAGATGGCATACGACCTAGAAGTGCTGATACTTCAGTACCTGCTAGTGTATAACGGTAAATGTTATCTACGAACAATAGTACGTCACGACCTTTGCCGTTTTCGTCTTTCTCGTCACGGAAGTACTCAGCCATGGTCAAACCAGTCAACGCTACGCGTAAACGGTTACCCGGTGGCTCGTTCATCTGACCGTAGACCATTGCTACTTTGTCTAGAACGTTTGAGTCTTTCATCTCGTGATAGAAGTCGTTACCTTCACGAGTACGCTCACCAACACCAGCGAACACAGATAAACCTGAGTGCGCTTTAGCGATGTTGTTGATCAACTCCATCATGTTTACAGTTTTACCAACACCGGCACCACCGAACAGACCAACTTTACCACCTTTAGCGAACGGGCATAGTAAGTCGATGACTTTAATACCAGTTTCTAAAAGGTCAGTAGAAGCTGCTTGTTCAGCATAAGAAGGTGCTTGACGGTGAATCGGCAAACGCGCTTCCGTCGCAACTGGACCAGCTTCGTCGATTGGGCGACCAAGAACGTCCATGATACGACCCAAAGTCGCTGTACCCACTGGTACAGAGATTGGAGCGTTAGTATTCGTTACGTTCAAACCACGCTTAAGGCCTTCAGTAGAACCCATTGCAATAGTACGAACTACGCCATCACCAAGTTGTTGCTGAACTTCTAATGTAGTTTCAGTACCATCAACATGGAGAGCGTCATAGATCTTAGGAACGCTGTTACGTTCAAACTCGACGTCGATAACCGCGCCGATGATCTGAATGATACGACCGCTACTCATTGCTGTCTCCTCAATTCAAAATAATGTTAAACGGCAGCGGCACCACCAACGATCTCAGAAATTTCCTGAGTAATCGCGGCTTGACGCAGCTTGTTATAAATAAGTTGTAGGCTCTTGATCAAATCACCTGCGTTATCCGTTGCAGCTTTCATTGCAACCATACGAGCTGACTGCTCACACGCGATGTTTTCGATCACGCCTTGATATACCACAGACTCGATATAACGAACCAATAAGCCATTTAAAAGCTGTTCAGCTTCAGGCTCATAGATATAATCCCAACCGTATTGACGGTTAAGGGTCTTGTTTTCTTCAGCAGTTGCTAAAGGAACAAGTTGTTCGATTTTTTGATTTTGAGTCATGGCATTGACAAAGCCGTTTGACACGAGATAAATACGATCTAACTCGCCTTTATCAAATGCGTCTAACATCACCTGTACAGAACCAGATAACTGTTCAAGGCTTGGTGTATCACCGACATTTGTCGTAGCACCCAGCACTTTACCGCCGTAGTTTTTAAAAAACGAAACCGCTTTTTGACCAATTAAAGCAAATTGAACTTCAATTGACTGCTCTTGTTGCTGTTGTACGTGTTTAACCACTTTTTTGAACAAGTTAATGTTCAAACCACCAGCAAGGCCGCGATCTGAAGACACAATGATATAGCCAACGCGCTTTACAGGGCGTTCAACCATATAACGGTGTTTGTATTCAGGATTCGCTTGAACCAAGTGAGCAATTACACGGTGCATATTTTCGGCATACGGACGGCCTTGAGCCATGCGCTCTTGCGCACGACGCATCTTAGAAGCTGCTACCATCTGCATCGCGCGAGTAATTTTCTGCGTGCTTTTGATACTAGCTACTTTGGCGCGAATTTCTTTTAAATTTGCCATACGCTTAACCTAGTATTCGAAGGCCCTTTCGAGCCCTCGAAGGTTGATTCCGTGAACCAAACCAAAACTAAATCCAACTGAAGTTGAAATTAGTAAGTTTGAGTCGCTTTAAAGCTTTCAATACCTGCTTTAATTGCAGCTTCGATGTCTTTGTTGTAATCACCAGTTTCATCGATGTTTTGCATTAACGCAGCATTTTCTGAACGGAAGTAAGAGATTAACGCAGCATCAAAGTCTACGATTTTCTTCACTTCAACGTCAGCCATGTAGCCTTCGTTAGATGCATAAATTGAAACAGCTTGGTCAGCAATTGAATATGGAGCATATTGTTTTTGCTTCATTAATTCAGTTACACGTTGACCATGTTCAAGTTGCTTACGAGTTGCTTCATCAAGGTCAGAAGCGAACTGAGCAAACGCTGCCAATTCACGGTATTGCGCCAAAGCAGTACGGATACCACCAGACAATTTTTTGATGATCTTAGTCTGCGCTGAACCACCAACACGAGATACAGAGATACCCGCGTTCACAGCAGGACGAATACCTGCGTTGAATAATGATGTTTCAAGGAAGATCTGACCGTCAGTGATCGAAATTACGTTCGTTGGTACGAATGCAGATACGTCACCCGCTTGAGTTTCAATGATTGGTAATGCAGTTAATGAACCAGTTTGGCCTTTAACTTCACCATTCGTGAATTTCTCAACGTAGTCAGCAGAAACGCGCGAAGCACGCTCAAGAAGACGAGAGTGAAGATAGAATACGTCACCTGGATACGCTTCACGACCTGGTGGACGACGTAATAACAATGAAATTTGACGGTAAGCAACAGCTTGCTTAGACAAATCATCATAAATAATGAGTGCGTCTTCACCGCGGTCACGGAAGTATTCGCCCATTGTACAGCCAGAGTATGGAGCCAAGTACAACATTGCTGCTGGATCGGCTGCAGCTGCTGCTACAACAGTGGTATACGCCATAGCGCCAGTTTCTTCTAGCTTGCGCACAACGTTAGCAATAGTCGATTGTTTTTGACCAATAGCTACGTATACACATTTAATGCCAGAGTTTTTCTGAGCGATGATCGCATCGATCGCCATCGCTGTTTTACCAGTTTGACGGTCACCAATGATCAACTCACGCTGACCACGGCCTACAGGGATCATTGTATCTACTGATTTATAACCAGTTTGTACAGGTTGATCCACTGATTGACGCCAAATTACGCCTGGTGCTACTTTTTCAACAGCATCAGTTAATTTTGCATCAATTGGGCCTTTACCATCAATTGGGTTACCCAAAGCATCTACTACACGGCCTAAAAGTTCTGGACCAACCGGAACTTCTAATACACGACCTGTGCAACGCGCTTTTTGACCTTCTTGAAGGCTTAAGTAGTTACCTAAAACAACGACGCCCACTGAATCCTGTTCTAGGTTCAGTGCCATACCGTATAAGCCGCCGTCGAATTCGATCATTTCACCGTACATTGCATCAGCAAGGCCGTGAATACGCACAATACCGTCGGAAACCATAACAATGGTCCCTTCGTTTTTAGCGGTCGCGCTGGTGTCCAGATCGCCGATACGCTGTTTAATGAGCGCACTGATCTCGGATGGATTCAGTTGTTGCATTGCGCTATACCTCAATCTTTTTAAAGTTCAGTCTTCATATGCAATTAAGCAAGAAGACGAGTCCGCATTTTTTCTAGCTTGTTAAGCGCAGAATCATCTATCACTTGGTCGCCTGCACGAATAACAACACCAGCAATAAGCTCTGGTTTAACTTCTACAGAAACATTTACCGCAGCTTCGAATTTTTTCTCTAAAGCATGTGCAAGTAATTGTTCTTGTACAGAAGTCAATGGGAATGCAGATTCAATCACTACATCCACAGTATTGTTATTCTGTGATTTGAGCTGCTCGTATTCAGCAGAAATTTCAGGAAGAAGCACCAAACGGTTGTTTTCAGCAAGCAATGTCAAAAAGTTTGACACTGCTGCAGTTTGGTCTTCGCCTAATACTTTTGCAAAAAGACTTACCTGCTCAGCAGGAGTAAGCTCAGGGCGAGTTAAGAAAGCTGAAAATGCTTCGTCTTGCACCGCAGCACTGAGCAAGTTCAATGCAGATGACCAAGAGTCAGTTGCATTTTGCTCAGAAGCGTAAGCAAATGCTGCTTTAGCGTACGGGCGTGCCAACGTCAAGAGTTCAGCCATAATCCGCCTCTCTTAAAGTTTAGCAGCCAGCTGAGTCAGCATGGCATTGTGAGCTTCAGCATCAACTTTTTGGCTAAGAATTTTCTCAGCACCTGTTACTGCAAGATCAGCAACTTGTTGACGTAATTCTTCACGAGCAGAATTGATTTCTGTATCAACAGCTTCTTTTGCTTGTTGACGAATACGCTCACCTTCAGCTGACGCTTGAGTACGAGCTTCTTCTACCAATTGTGCACCGCGACGGTTCGCTTGTTCGATCAATTGAGCCGCTTGCGCTTTCGCTGCATCTAATTCAGCTTTCACTTGAGCTTGCGCATCCGCAAGATCAGCTTTTGCTTTTTCAGCAGCGTTTAAGCCATCAGCGATTTTACGCTGACGCTCACTAATCGCATTGATTAGTGGTGGCCATACAAATTTCATGCAGAATGCGACAAACATCGCAAATGCAATCGCTTGGCCAATCAATGTGAGGTTGATATTCATTGCTATTCCTCAATAGTTTAATTTAGGAATTAAGCTGATTAACCTACAAATGGATTAGCAAAGATGAAGAACAAGCCAATACCAACACCGATCATAGGCACAGCATCAAGAAGACCCGCGATTAAGAACATACGAGTTTGAAGTTGTGGAGCCAATTCTGGTTGACGTGCAACAGCTTCAAGGAAGCGACCGCCTAAAAGACCAAAACCAATCGCAGTACCTAAAGCACCAAAAGCGATCAAGATAGCAGATGCAATTGCAACTAGACCTAAAGTGAGTTCCATGATAATTCCTCAGAGGTTAGGTTTATACCAAATTAAATTAAAAAATTATGCGCCCAACCATCCAGTGATAGTTGGGCATTACCATTAATGCTTTTCGCTTGCCATGCTCAAGTATACGATAGTCAGCATCATAAAGATGAATGCTTGTAGCGTGATAACAAGAATGTGGAAGATCGCCCAAGGCACAGACAACGCCCATTGGATCCAGAACGGTAATAATGCGATAAGGATGAAGATTAACTCACCTGCATACATGTTACCGAAAAGTCGCAGAGCCAATGAAACTGGACGTGCAAGGAATGTTACTAATTCAAGAATTAAGTTCACTGGAATCAATAACGCTTTTGCAACTGGGTTACTTGGGTTAAATGGGTTAAGTGCTAATTCGCCAACGAAACCACCAATCCCCTTTTCGCGAATACTGTAGAACAAGATCAGTACAAATACAGATAAAGACATACCTAGGGTAATGTTTGGATCTGTAGAAGGTACAACCTTGAAGTAAACGTGATGAGGATCCATACCAAATACACTTGCACCAATCAGTTGAGCTGTATACGGAATAAAGTCAACTGGGATTAAGTCCATTGCGTTCATGAGGAAAATCCACACGAAAATGGTCAATGCAAGTGGCGCAATTAAGCGTGATTTGCCATGGAAAGTATCGCGAACACTTGAGTCCACAAACTCAATGATCATTTCAATTGCAGACTGGAACTTGGTTGGAACACCAGAGTTTGCAGCTTTCGCTACGCACCAGAACAACAAACAGAAAATCACACCAAGAGTGATAGACCAACCCATTGAATCCAAGTGAATAGCAGTGAACCCCATCTGTTGAGCTTCTTCAGCAGTCTCAGCCAACTTCCATGAACCGTCTGGCATTTTGCCATAAGTCATATTCGTCAAGTGATGCTTGATATACTCGGTCGAAGTAAGGGCATGTTCTTCAGCAGCCATAAATCACACCTGGTCAATGTCAAATACAAATAGAGAGAACGAACATCGCGTGCTGCTTGATATCTCGTTCATCCCCTAAAAAACTTTTCAATTTTTTGTAGTGCTTATTAAACTCGTTTTTGTTGACGCGACACCCAAAATGGAGCAACCCACGTCATGGTTTGAACGAGCATAAAACCACAAAACAACGCCACCGCTGACAACGGTTTGACATTGCTTAAAATTAAAATGAAACCAACAATCACAATTGCAAACTTACCCATCATGCCTTTATACATGTTCGCAAGAACTTGTTTAGAAGCGCGAGCTCCTGCTGCTCGAAACGACTGCCATGAAAAATAGCAAGTCGCAAGCCAACACACGAGCGCACCTAATGCTGCACTCAGGGCTGCGGTTGAGTCTTTCACGACCCAGCCGATCAAGGCTGAAACAGGAATCATACATGCTTGTAAGAGGACTAAAGCTTTCGCTAATCGTCGGTCAATCAAGCGACTAGTTCGGCTCATTATTTATTCACTCACAACAATCATGCTTGACAAGTTTAGCTGATGATTATTTTTAATCGCAGGCATTATAGAGTTACACCCCTGAACATGCAATCTTTTCCCGACCTAAGTCGAGTTTTTTTCTATGTTTAAATTGCTTTTAAACTAATCAATTATTGTTTAATTTTTGCGTCACTTTCGCGCATTTAGCACACATTTATGCACATGATCGGCCAATTGCTTCCACGCGCTGACAAAATCCCCCGCCCCAGTCATGCTTTCATCAACAGCTTGGAAAACCAATGGGTTCAACTTTTGATATTGTGCTTGACTGGCATGCACTTCGGCCAAAAGGCACATCTTTGAATAAGGGCGGCTGTCATTTAAGTATTTGATTTGCGCAACCGTAGGGGCAATATGTGGGTCATCTGTCAAAGCGCCTGCAAAGCGTAAATTTAAAGGTCGCTCTAAGTATTGATAGGCATCATGAAAAGACCAATATGGGCGCGCTTGGGTACTTTGACTATATATAGCTGAAGCTTGCAACATTTTCTGAGCAAAGAGTTTGGCATTGTTCCAGTAGCGCTCCTTATACTCAGGCATCTGCTGTGAACGCAGGCCTGCAATAAAGAAACCAATGCGTACCGCATTGTTTGGGTCAAGCCAAACATGGGTATCGATGGTATTTTTTAAGGCATCACCACGGGTATTGCGTAGTGGTAAAGCATTGATAATGCCTGAATCTAAAATAGAAACTGCTTTATCATTGGGGGTCAGGAGTTTATCCAGCGGTGCTTCATGTGCTCGTCCCAACCAAATAACCAAACCTGCATCCTGAATAATTTTACGATGCATTGGGGTCAAACTCACATCATGTCCAGATTGATCGGCCAATAATAAGGTTGGTTTTTCAATGCCTTTCGTCACTTCCTGTGCAATCAAGTAAATCGGCTGTGTAGAGACAACCAAGTCTTGCGTCCAAGCAACACTACTAAACAGCGCAAACGCAAAAAAAGCCAAGAAACGGGACATGGGGAGCAATCACTAGAAATACAATTAGTGTTATAATATAACAAATCGACAAAAATACCTATGCCTAATCGAAACTCTCTGCGCTTCATGTTAAGATTTAATGTCGTTTTTCTTTTATAAATTTTGCACTTGAGGTTTGTTATGAGCGCTTGTTCTCACGAACACCACCATGCTTTACATGATGTGCATGGTCATCACAACGTTGAGACGCGTTTGGCTGAAGCAGAAGTCTTGTGCGCAGGAACTGGTGCGCGCCTAACCCCCTTAAGAAAAGAAGTCTTGGCACTGATCCTGAATGCGACAGGCCCGATGGGTGCGTATGACTTGTTGGCTAAAATTAAAAGCAATGCCGATCGCCCTGCTGCCCCACCGACGGTGTACCGCACCCTAGACTTTTTATTAGAAAAGGGCCTCATTCACCGCCTCACCTCGATTAATGCCTATATTCCGTGTTGCCATCCCCGCGAAGGCCATCAAGCCGCCTTTCTCATTTGTACTGATTGCAAATCAGTGACAGAGGCCTCTGCTCAAGGATTATTACAACAACTCGATGCACTTTCCGCAGCCGATGGTTTTACGGCACAACATAGCATTATCGAAATTTCAGGAATTTGTCAGCAGTGTCGCCACAAATAAGCCTCGATCCTGTTCTGGTCGAACTCTCCCAAATTAGTGTTCGTATCGATGAACGCGAGATTTTAAAGCATGTCGATTTTGTCTTACATGAACGGGAAATTGTGACCCTGATTGGCCCAAATGGTGCAGGGAAATCCACGCTTATTAAAGTGTTGTTGGGTATTGTGCACCCTAATGCTGGCGACATTAAAACAACAAAGCCACTCAAGTTTTCTTATGTACCCCAAAAGTTTAATCCCTCACATAGCCTACCGCTTAGGGTGAAAGACCTTTTGGCTTTGGAAAAATGCGATCCTGTAATCAAGCAAGAAATTATCCACGATACTGGGATCAGCAAACTTGAAAACTCTAAAGTACAGCAGCTTTCAGGTGGAGAACGACAACGCGTTTTACTGGCTCGTGCGCTGTTACGTCAACCCGATATTTTAGTTCTCGATGAACCGATGCAAGGCTTAGACATTCAGTCTGAGGCTGAGCTGTACGACTATGTGCGCAGTTTACCCGCCAAATATGGTTGTGCTGTGCTCATGGTTTCACATGATTTGCAGTGGGTCATGCAAGGAACTCATCGTGTGGTGTGTTTGAATAAACACATTTGTTGTAGTGGCCTGCCTGAAAGTGTGCAACAACACCCTGAGTATCAAGCCATTTTTGGTACTAACCGCGTGTTCTATCAACATCATCATGATCACTGCGCACATGGTGATAGTGCAACGCCTTGTCAGCATGACGCTCGCCCACACATTCACCCCGAACCGGAAGCTTAAGTCATGATGGAATGGTTACAACTGCTATTACCTGCATGGATTATGGGTACGTTGCTGGTCTTTTTGACTGCACCACTGGGCTGTTTGATGCTATGGCGCCGCATGTCATTCTTTGCCGACACCATGGCACATGGCACGTTACTGGGTGTCGCGATTGCAGGAGCAATGGCATTGCCCCTGTGGATGGGTGTGGCTTTTATTGCGGGCTTGTTGGTGGCGATCCTTTGGGTTTTGCATGATCCACGGTTACCGAATGACGCCTTACTCGCACTCTGTTCTGCGACCTTGCTCTGCTCGGGTCTGATGTTTATTCAACATATTCCAAGCTTAAGACCTGAGTTACTCAGCTATTTATTTGGTGATTTGCTCACGATCACATGGGCAGACCTGCCCGTTTTTGCCACTGTTATTGTTGTTGCGTTGGCAGTGCTTTATAAGAGTTGGCAGGCTCAAATTCAAATCGCGATCGATCCTGATATGGCCGTCAGTGAAGGCGTCAGTGCGAAATGGCAACGTTTGATTTTTATGTTGCTACTGGCTTTATTTACCATTTTAGCGCTTCGTGCAGTGGGTTCTTTACTGATGGGTGCCTTGCTTGTCATTCCAGCACTCACCGCTCGACTGCTTGCCCACTCTCCAAAACAAATGGTGATTTGGGCCTTTGTGATTGCGCAAATTGGGGTGACGGTTGGTTTATGGTCCAGTGCAGGACTGAATACCTCTACAGGGCTCAGCATTGTTTTAACCATGTCGACTCTGTTTGCGTTGATTTTTATCGCGCAGAAGTTTAAAAAATTGACATAACTAAATGAGTCATCAACGTTATTTTATCAGTGCATGTCTACTCGGACAAAAAGTCCGTTATGACGGCAAAGACTGCCTAGTCTCTCAGTTAGTTCAAGCTTTGCTCGATAAAAATTATGTCAGCTTATGTCCTGAAGTCAGTGCAGGACTTCCAACCCCGCGTCCCGCAGCAGAAATTCGCCATGGGTCAGGTGCTGATGTTTTATTAGGCAAAGCACAGGTTTTTTCCTCAGATGACCATCAGGTTAGCGAGGTCTTTCTTCAAGGTGCTTACAAAGCTTTAGCATTGGCCCAAGCCAATCACGTTACCCATGCTGTACTCAAAGCCAATAGTCCATCCTGTGGCAGCGATGGTATTTATGATGGCTCATTTACTGGACAAAAAATTGCAGGGGAAGGAGTTACTGCCGCCCTATTTCGTCAGCACGATATACATGTGGTTACCGAACAACAATTTTTAGCAGAACTGACGCAGACTAAACTTACTGATGAACCAAACTAAGCAATCCCGCCGCACAACTAAATAACACTGCAAAAGTACGATTTAGATATTTTTGCTGTCGCGGGGATTTTAAGAGTTTTAAAACTTTCGCTGCCAATCCCGTATATCCTGCCATCACAATCAAATCAATCGTAACCATCGTGACGGCCATCACCGCATATTGACTCCACTGCGGCTTAGACAAATCTAAAAATTGCGGTAAAACTGCCAATAAAAATACGATTGCTTTGGGATTGCTCATATTGATCAAAAAGCCATACATCACCAATTTAGAGCGTGATTTAGTCGGTTGTTCTTGTTGAATTTCAATCGATTGGATGGGTTCCATCCATTGTAAATAAGCCAAATACAACAAATAAGCCACACCAAACCACTTCACGGCCCAAAATGCCCACGGCGTTGTGGCAAAAAGTACCCCTACCCCAGCCGCCACAATACCGATCTGTACCAACAAGGCGAGTTGTAAACCCAGCGCATTCCAATAGCCATGCCGAAAACCGTAGTTAAGGCCACTCGACATTGACGCAATGGCCCCTGCCCCTGGAGAAATACTAATGATCCAACATGCGAGTACAAAGCCCAGCCAAATTTGAAATGACATAGTGGTATTGAGAAAAAAATGACCTTTAGATTATATGATCTTTCATGCTTTTAGAGTTTATTATTCATCAATGAATTTATCACTTAAGGCTATGAAGCTGAAACTGCATAAGGCACAATAAGTACAGCCAATAGAAATAACAATTTTTTTAGGAGCCATGAATGACCGCCCAATCTGTAATTCTACCATTACCTTCAGATCATGCCCGTTTTATTGTTTTACGTTTAAAAGATTTAAGTATTGAAGAACTTAAAGAAAAATTAGAAGATTTATTTTCAACTCGTGATCGTCTTATTACCCAACATCCACATGCGCAAATTAAAACAGCGGTTGCTTTTGGCCCTGAACTTTGGGCACAACTTCATCCTACAGCGCCTGTAGGGTTTAAACAGCTAGAGCCCATTTATGGCTCTTTCAATATGCCTGTTTCACCTGCGGATGTTTTAATTCATATTGCGTCTCAGCGTACCGATATTTGTTTTGCCCTTAGCCAATCCTTCTTTGAAGGCATCCAAGATAAAGTTGATGTTTTAGATGAACGAGTCTGTTTCCGCAATTTTGATGGTCGAGATTTGACTGGTTTTATTGATGGTACTGAAAACCCGCAGTTTCCCGATGATCGTGCTGCAACGACATTATTAAGTGAAGATGCAGGAGTATTCGCAGATGGTTCTTTTATCTTTGCACAGCGCTATTGCCATGATTTGGAAAAGTGGAAAAAGCTAAAGGTTGATGCTCAAGAGCAAGTCTTTGGACGGACAAAACTTGAAAGTATTGAACTAGATGATGACGTTAAACCTGAAAATTCTCACGTTGCACGTGTCGTGGTTGAAGATGATAAAGGAGAGGAAATGGAAATCCTACGTCACTCTCTTCCATATGGCGATGGTAAAGGTGAGCAAGGTTTATTTTTTATTGCCTATACGAAAGATTTAAACATTATTGATGCGATGTTACTGCGTATGTTCGGCACCAGTGGTGATGGAATTCATGACCGTATGCTTCATTTTGTGACTCCAGTGGATGGTGCTTATTATTTTGCGCCGAGTGAGGAGTTGTTGGAAGAAGTGTTGGAAGGGTGATTTTTAAAATCAGTATCTAAAGTTGAAAATTTTTCCTCACAAACTTAATCTTACCCAAATTTTTACATAATAAGTAAGATTAAGTTTTAGCTACATTAACTAAGCACAACCTTCCATTAAAGTTAAGTTGCTATTTCCAACCTTAATACCGACAACAACACCATTTTCAACATCATAACGTGTTCCTAATTTTTTAGCGCTATCATTCCAATGAATAAGCGAATAGTCTTTTTTAGGATCACCATAGGGATTTGTTCTCTTATCTAAATTCTTAGCTGTATATTTTTCATATATCTCTTCTTCTGGCGCACCTACCTTTATGCCATTATAGGATCTTCTATTACTGTCTATAGAGGAAATAATTGAAATTCTATTATTCATAATTTGAAATTCTATATCCTCATTCTTATTATCCTTTGCAATAAAACAATCACCTACACGACTACCATCAACCTCTGTCAAATTTTTACTATTATCTCCAATTTTAAAATTCTCAAATCCGTCTTCACTAAAACTACTTAAAGAATTCCCATTTTTATCAAAAGTATTACATGCAGATAATAAAAAACAGAAACACACCATTTTTAAAAGTCTATCTTCTTTTATATATCTCATTAAAAACATTATATATCCTCTAAATTTGGATTAAAATTATGCAGGTGAACATGGTTATTATGTCCACTCCAACTCTTGGAATGTGGTAACAATTTATTTTCTTTAATTTTAACAGGATTAGAACCAAATAATTTATATCCAAATTTATATAAAGCATTTAAGAAACCAACATTTTTATCCCAATCAAAATGTTTATGGCTTGTATAAGTTAGTTCATTCATATGTCTATTATTAATAGCAATATACCTAAAGTCCCCATTTTCACCATTTAAGTGAGAGACACTATCTCCCGGTGACCCATCTTTACAGCTAAACCCTGAACCTGTATATTCAGCATACCCAAGGCTACACATAGCACCTAATACTGCAGAAAGAGCAGCTCCAGAAAGATAATATCTTCCATCTCCACTGTCTATTCTCCATAAATAACCTATATTCCCATTTTTGTACTGTTTATGCTTTCTTTGATCAATCAAATATACCGAGCCTACCCCTTTAACTTTTTTAGAGCTCCATCTATTAGCTACATTAAAATTTGATTTTCCTAAATTATGAATTCCACCATTCTGATCATAATAAATAAATTCAGCAAAGCCTGTTGCTGCTTTATTCTCCCTTTTGATGACTCCACTATAATAAATATGATATCGAGTAGTATCACTTGTTACTGATGATTGACTGCTTACTGCAGTTAATGGCTTTCCTCCATTTTCAGTGTACGTATCGTTTTGCTTTGCTTGATTTTTCTTATCAGTCTCACTCTTAGCACTTTCTGCTTTTTCTTTCGCTTTCTTTTCTTGATCTTCTTTTTGTTTTTGCTGGTTTTTTAAATCTTCTACTTGCTTGAATTTTGCATCCGCAATTTCATACATTTTTGATGCTTGTATAGCATCATTATTAACTGTAAAATTTTGTATCTTAATTGATTTTTCAACCCGGCTTAAAACTAGACTTTTCCCTTTGACTCCAAAACCAAAAACAAAACCTGTTAACATTCGAATATTGATAATGCCAAGGCTATTTGTTCGTTTAGGAATTTCACGCCCCCTATAAAAAATACTAAATAGTGTATTTGGAATAGCATTACCATCATGTATAACTGAAACCTCAAAAGTATGTACGGGCAATTTTACTTTAATCGTTTGATTTTTTAATGCAGCACTGACTCTAAAGTGATGTATGACCTGTTTTTTCCCACTTCCTTCGACAGAAACCTCAATATCACGTCCTTCTTCTGCAATAATCCCTTGTTTAACGCCAGTACCATCAGCTGTATGCTTTTTAATATTACCCTTATAAGTAAGATAAAAATTCATATTTGAAATTGGCTTAGCAGAGTCACCTTCGACAATTTGAATATTAAAACTAACATTTTTTTGTATCGAATTTTTATCAGTTTCATCTTTAGAGGTAGAAGACTGTGCTTGTTCATTTCTTACTTCTTGAGGTGTTTTATTAGTCTGAGGTCTTGGGTGAGGGGTATTATTTTCTTCTAGAACAGTAGGGTAACTAGCAACTTTAAAATCATTTAAAATTGCCTTTTGCTTCTCATTTGCTTTTTGAATAATGCTATTTGACTCTTTTCCGTCAGCGACAATTTTTATTGCAGTGTCAGGATTTCTAACAATAACTGGCAAGTTACCATTTTCATCACTATTAACTCTAACTCTTGTTTCCCCCGAAATATATTTACCATTATTTTGAGAGACGATGGTCACTTTTTTATTTTTCAGCTCTAAACCAGAGCTATCTTTTAAAGTAATATAGATTTTTCTTTTGCAACAATTTTCTAAGTCAAAACCTCCAAACATCGATATATATGAGGAAATATGCGTACCATTTGCATCAGATACAGCAGATTTTTGCTTAAATTGAGGTGAACCAAGAAAAGTAGCCAACCCTCCTTCTCCCATCAAGTGTGCACCAGCAATTGCTCCCGACTCTGTTACCTCAACCCCATTAATAATTTGTCCATAATATTGGTTAAAATCTAACATCCTCATACGTTTACACAAATGATTAATCCAATCATTTACTGCCATTAATTGTAATTCAGGTTTTGTAAGAAAATCATTAAGTGAATAGATTCCATTTTTACCAGACCACTCTCCTTTCCAGTCATTTTTACCAAAAGTTGATCTAATAGTATTTATTTTCCCCCGCTCTTTTTCTGGGTTTAACTTTCTAAAATCTACACCTAGATCCCCTAAGTAATATCCTGTTTCAAATAATGCAGATTCACCCATTTGAAAAAATCCACGGTGCCCCCCTGCACTTTTTTTAGCTGAAGCTATTATATTTATCTTATGATTTGGACTTAACTTTAAATCAGCACTAGACTCTTTATAACTAACAGCTTGTATAAAACCATTTCTATTCAAATTAAAATCTTGCACCGTACCATCTTTAAATCTTATTATTTTATTCATCACTTAAACCTATCATACATTTTATATTTTAAAATATTACTAATAGATGTTTCTTTAAATATATAACCATTTAGAACTGATGCAATTTTTATATCATCACCTATTTTTCCGCAAGATAAATTCACATCAACCTGATCTTCTTTTCTAAATCCATTTTTAATATTTTTTTGGTCTATCTTCCTTGAATAAGCAAATGAATTACCCTCATTATAAATCATAATAAGATCAGTTCTATCATCCTTCATATCAGCCCAGTAAATATAGTAATCTTTATTTTTATATTGGATATGATTACATATCCCTGTAGACATCCAATTTTTATCTTTGAGATTAAAACCAATTTTTCTTGCTACTTTTTTATTCTCATTACTAAAACCTTCTTCCCAGATATCGAAACATTGCACATCTGGTAGAACACGTATTTGTACAGCTGGCTCACTCCAATATTTCATACACTCGTTAACGTTTTCCGCATATAAATTCATGCTATTCAATAGAATATATGAACCTAGCACTATCTTTAACGTCTTCATTTTAACTTAATCCTTGAGCCCAAAATTTTCAAAATCTAATTTCAAATCATCATCTTCATTTAACTCTTCAGCAATCTGCCTATTGTTATGATCATGTTCATCATCACCGCCACAACAGGTTTCATCCGGAAACTTACTTTGGTCTTCTGTAATTTTCTCCTCTATAAGCTGTAATTTATCGGAGCTATTATTACTCTTACCAAGTAGAAGAATTTCAACGTTATCCGGATTATCACTAAAGATCCTTTCTGTCCTTGCAAACTGATCAAGAAAACCGATGTATTCTGTTTTCTTTGCATGATTAATAACTTTATATTTGAACCCGTCTTTCAACAGATCATTATTAATCAACTCACTGAAATCAAAGCGTCGACTAAAGATTCCACTCTCAGGCATTTTAGGTAATTCAGCATTTACTATGGCCCCCCCCACAAAACTATGCTGCCCCGCCTTACTTTCAAACTTTCCACCTGTTGTCGTAAAAATCCCATCCCCATTAATTTTGAGCTGTGAACCACCAGCAGTCAGTACAATTTCTTTCGGACTGGTTATTTCTATTTTATCTTCTGTTGAAATTAACTTAATCACCTTACGCGCAATCGCCTCTATCGCATCATCTTGTGCCTGTAATTCAACTTTTCCTTTTGCAGCAAATGCTTTTAGCCCTTTTTGTGCAGCAAATAAGCTCACTTTATCCTGTGCATGCGCAATAATATTCTTCTGAGCACTTAAGTTGATGGACCCCTGTGCACTTTCAGCGATGTCTTGAGAAGCCTGTAAAACAATATCTTCAGGTGTAGTTAAGGCAATACCATTGGGGGAAGCCAGCAGCATTAAAGCCTGACGAAAGATCTTCGCTTGAGCTTGATTCTGAGTATCCTGCGTTTGCTCTGCCTCTTGAGCATATGTCTCCATAAAGCCTTGCATGGAGCCCAATGCCTGCATGGGATTAACATTCAGTTTGCTGCCTTTATTAAAGCTTCCGCAGGCACTGGTCAGGTCAAAGTCTTTCATCTCAACATTGGCAATCACTTTGCCTACATCTTTTAAAGCGGCGAATGGATCTGCGTTCAATTTTTCTTTAACGCCTTGCAACTGACTTTTCAAAGCATCTGTGCCATGTTCTTCGAGGTTATCGATAAAGGCTTTTAAATTGCCTATTGAAGCCTCTGCATCCCGAAAATAGTCTTTAAATTCATTGATCAAATTGTCCGTATCTTGACCAAATTTTTGAATATCCTCAAGAAAACCACCGCACGTTTTTAATGCCGAAATCGGATCCTGACTAACTGCGGTTTTAAATAAACCAACGGTTGCTTGGAGTGCTTGATTAGCGCCTTTTAACTCTACAGACTGAATCAATTTAGGCAGACGATTGACCACATTCAATGCATCAGTCTGTTGTTTAACAGCCAAAGTACTTAGCATGTGCATACTGTCATGACCTTGCTGCAAGATGGACTGGGCTTCTGATGCAGCCAAATGATCCGCAACCGCTTGATCCTGTGCATAGGTACTAATCAAGAGACCTTTGCCTGCGCGCATGGCTCCCCATTGATCCGTTCTTAACTCAAAACCCTCACCACGCCCATCACTGTTCTCAGTTTCTTTTGGATGACTGAGATTGCCAAGGTTGAGCTGACTCGCTCCATGACTGCTGTGTAGCTGCACACTAATTTGCCCTGTCGTATCATCAAAACGCAGTTGGTTAAAGCCTTGCCCTGCAACCTCTTGTGAACGAATCCCACTGAGTTTTTTTGTCGCAGGTAATGCCCCCTTCACATCAAACATGGTTTGATGGCGCTCGGCCTCATGAATACGCCCTACGACAAAGGGTCGATCAACATCTCCCTCAAAGAAGTCTATGACCACAATTTCTCCAACACGCGGATGAAAACGTGCGCCATACCCCTCACCCGCCCATGGAGTCAATACATCGACCCATGCCGAGTCCGTGTCATTATCATTTGCACCCGCGCCACCATCATGGGCATGATCATCACTACGCGTAAACATAAAGCGAACTTTAATCCGTCCCCAAGCATCCACATAAATTTCTTCCCCTTCAGGCCCGACTACTTTGGCACGTAAAGGATAGGCTGCTGGACGGTGTATCCACGCTTGATATTCAGGAACAATTTTGACCTCACGGCGTACGACAAAGAGTTCATTGGCTTGCCGTTCCTCATTCAGACCTTGCCAGCGACTTCCTTTTAATAACAGATTGATTTGCTGTAATAACTCTTTGGGTAAATTATTTTGGTTATAAAAAACTTTGCCTAAAATGAGAAATTCACGCTCTGCGGACACATGCTGTTCTATTTCAGGATGATCCACCATTTCAAACCAATAGCCCACTTGCGCATCTCGAACGCTACTTTTTGCTGTGAAATATTTGGCCTGAAGCTCATGATATTGGTTCAGTTGTTGGTTGAGACGATCTAGTTGACTGCTATTGGCAGACGTGGCCTGATCCTCACCCTGTAGATCAGCTGTCCATGCTGGACTGACACACCAGACTTGTTCCAGACCCAAGCTTTCATTGTCTTGTTGATCACTGTGCTGATGCACACTCAATACAGCTTGACTCTGATCTTGAACTAAATGTTGCGCTTGCCAACGTTGCGTCTGTACCGTGGTGGATTGTAAGTGACGTTCAGCAATAAAACTGGTGATGCTATCAAAAGGTTCAGTGGCATGGCTGCGGTGGAAACGAATCTTTCGGCGGCCCAGTGCTGTAAAAGCTTGATTATCATCCATCAAACGAAGTTGCTGTGCCTGAATCGGTTCCGACGAACTGAGCACCATCGGAGCTTGTTCATCGATCAACCAATTAATACCTTCACTCCGCCATAGTCGAGTGAGAAACTCAGCGTCGGTTTCATTAGACTGCATGACAAAAGGGCGTACATCATAATCACGACTCAAACCGTCTAAGTTTAGGCTTAAGCTGGCTGCAAATAATGTACTGTGACTTTGCCATTCGCTAAACAGAGTTTCAGTGATTTCACGAACACTTTTACTCATAAACACGCGACTGTTTCTGCGCTTATGCCACAGCGCAGTTGCATCTTCAATCGTCAGTTTATAAACAGTTAATGCGCCATCACTTTGCCCCTGACTAGCACTGGTAATCACCCCCGTCAGACGAGAAAGCTGCCCCACATCCGTGACCTGATCAACCGCGACTCGCCCACCAATGAACTGTTTTAAAGGCAAATAAGCATTGGTCGATAGGCATAGAATTTCAGCTTTTAGGCCCTGATTAATGCGATGTTCACCCTCAATGCGCTGAATAAACACCTGTGTGTTCAAAGCCGGATTGGAAAAATGAATATGCAAAGCACGTTTTTGCGAGCCAAACCCAAAGGATTCCAGCATTTTATAAATAGAATTGAACATGATCATTGTTAAGTTATTGGTTTTTATACTTGTGCGCGGAGTGTACAAAATGTCTTTTTTTTAATCTAGTAAAATAATGTTAATGAAGACGCAGCTCTCAAAAAACAAAAAGGAGCATTACGCTCCTTTTTGTTCAATCTCATTTTCAGCTTTAGAAGGCAACACGTTTATAGTGACGATACTCTGGCTTCCAGAAGTTTTTATCAATCGCGTGTTGCAATTGCTCATCACTAATAATCGGGGCTACACCTGCATCCATTGCTGCTTTGGCCACTTTAAAGGCTATCAGCTTAGAGACTTTCTGAATTTCATCAATCTCAGGCAATAAATCTGCTGTAGGGTTCACGAGCATCGGTGAGCAATCTGCCAAAGCATTACTCGATGCAATTAGCATCGAATCGGTCACACGGGTTGCATTGGCCGCAATCACACCCAGCCCAATGCCCGGGAAGATATACGAGTTATTGCACTGTGAAATATTATAAATTTTGCCTTGATAATTGACAGGGGCAAAAGGACTGCCTGTCGCAATCAAAGCCTTGCCATCCGTCCAGTGAATAATATCTGCTGGCACGGCTTCGACACGCGAAGTGGGATTAGACAGTGGCAATACAATCGGACGATCACAGTTCGAAGCCAAAGTGCGAATCACTTCTTCAGTAAATAAGCCCGGCTGACCCGATACCCCAATCAACACAGTAGGTTTGGCATTTTTCACGACATCGAGCAGTGAAATCACCTCTTCAGCATTGCCCCATTCCGCAATCACGTCTGGCTTTTGCGCCAATTTACGTTGGAAATCGAGTAGATTCGGCTGATTTTCAGTGATTAAACCAAAACGATCGACCATATACACGCATGCACGCGCTTCGGCATCAGTTAAACCTTCAACTTTCATCTGCGCAACAATTTGCTCAGCAATCCCACAGCCTGCTGAACCCGCACCTAAGAAGGCAACGGTTTGATCTTTGAGCTGTTTACCTGCCGCACGTGATGCAGCAATCAAACTGCCCACAGAAACGGCTGCGGTACCTTGAATATCATCATTAAAACAACAGATTTCATCACGGTACTTATTCAATAACGGCATGGCATTATTTTGCGCGAAGTCTTCAAATTGAATTAAGGCTTTCGGCCAACGACGCTTGATCGCAGCAATCACTTCATCGACAAAAGCATAGTACTCATCACCACTGATACGTGGTTGATTCCAACCCATATAAATCGGGTCATTCAGTAACTGCTGATTATTGGTCCCGACATCGAGGGTAATTGGTAAAGTATAAGCTGGGCTAATACCACCACACGCGGTATAGAGCGACAACTTTCCAATCGGAATACCCATCCCGCCAATGCCTTGGTCTCCCAAGCCTAAAATACGCTCGCCATCGGTAATCACAATGACTTTGACATTTTTCTTGTTGATGTTATGCAAGATGTCATCAATATGCGCACGGTCTGGATAAGAAATAAATGTGCCACGATGGCGGCGATAAATATCCGAGAAACGCTGACAGGCCTCACCCACCGTTGGCGTATAGATAATTGGCATCATCTCACTTAAATGGTTTTCAATGAGGTGATAGAACAAAGTTTCGTTGGTGTCTTGAATGTTACGCAAGTAAATGTGCTTATTGATCGCATCATTAAAAGCACAGTACTGTTGATAAGAACGCTGACTTTGTTCTTCAATGCTTTCTTCAACATGTGGAATTAAACCATGCAAGTTGAAGCGAGTGCGCTCTTCTTCCGTAAACGCCGATCCTTTATTTAACAGCGGCAACTCAAGTAAGGTATTGCCCGCATAAGGGATGTATAAGGGTTGTTTTGTCTTTAAATATTCTGTCGTCATTACCTATCTCGTTATACATAGATTTAGATGAACCTATGGGGAGAATCTATGCATCTAATTCGGCTACTAGCTTAGCGCCATTTGCGCGTCTTTTGATATTTATAAACGTGATGCAATTATCAAAGCGATTTAGTCTGAAAATAAAAATCAAACCGACTCAACGTAAAAATGACGTTTACGGCAGTCTTTCAATCAAATAGCATATGGATAAAATTTGAACTTGAATAAAGCTCAAGCTAAGCTAGCGCTTTTATTTCTTCTTTATATTAAAAATGATCATCAAAAAACTGATGTTGTTGAGCCTTACGTGTCTTTGCCTCACACAAATTACAGCATGCCAATCCATTGCTACAACGCAAAAGACAGTGAGTGATAAAATTACAGGACTATTTGGTCATAACGAAAAACTGCCTGAAATCGATCCCAAAGGCATTGTCGATATCAGTAAAGCCACCATCGAGCAATATGAACAACTCAGTGCAAATTTACCCTTGAATCAATGGGTCTATTTGGAGAATGAAAAACAAGGGATTTATCAGCTACAAAACAAATCGACCGAAGGCTTTGTGCTCTCGCTACGTCTGAATTGTAAAATCAGCAGTCATCCGCCTACCTTTGAGCTTCAAGATGCACAAGGCAAACGTATTTTATATGGCTATGATAAAGAAGCAGGACAGATTCAGTTTTTACTCGACAACAAAAACTACGGCAATCCCTTTGATCCATTTCAACGCCAAACCCTAAGTCGTTTTCAACAACAGCTTGCCAGCGCCCAAGTGATTAAGCTCTTTCATGCCGGCAAACTGTATCGTTTTCAAAACCAAAATGCGGAACTCCTAAGCAAACCTGTCTCATGCCGTGAAAATAGCTAAAATGGGGCTTATTTGGGTGGGTTCAAATGTGACATATCGACAAATACACCGGTCAAACGGCGCACAATCGGCAGTACAATGAGCACTACAGGATAGGCCACCACCCAAGACATCATCCATGCGGACAGCCAAACCTGTAGGAAATTGTCCACCCAGCCCAAATTGCGCCAAAGATTGATCATCGAGATAATGCCACTCATAAAAAATGAGATAAAAAACGGCAAAATAAACATTGCATATTTTGCTGGTAACTTGGGAATATTGCCAATGATCATCGGCCGCTGTTCAGACACGTTTTATCCTTAAAAGTATGCGTTTTGGTTCTCATCATACTGCGCTTTTCATGTTTATTGCAGCGCAATCGTTAGCAGTTTTTGAACATTTTTTATTCTAAAAAAATGGATTCACCTAAAGACGTCGAAATTTGCTATATTTAGCGTTTTTCTGCGACATCAAATTTTCGACTGAATATGAACACGGCAATCCAAGCAGCTCTCGAGCACGCAGTGCAAAACCTTCAAGCTGAAGGCGTCCTTCCAGCAGACTGGAACAACAGCAGTACTTTGACGCGTACCAAAGACCGAAGCCATGGTGACTTCGCGTCCAATATCGCGATGATTGCCTCTAAAGCTGCGGGTATGAAGCCACGTGATTTAGCCGAAAAAATTCTTGCTGCACTGCCTGAAGTGGCGGACATCAGCAAAGCAGAAATCGCAGGCCCTGGCTTTATTAACTTCTTTTTAAATGCTGACCAACGCTTTGCTGTACTTGATCAAATTCAAGCGCAAGGCAATCAGTTTGGTCGCACTCAAGCCAATGCTGCGAAGAAAATCCAAGTAGAATTCGTTTCTGCCAACCCAACGTCTAGCTTGCACGTTGGTCATGGTCGTGGCGCAGCATATGGGATGACGGTTGCAACCTTGCTTGAGGCAACAGGTGCAACGGTAGACCGTGAATATTATGTGAATGATGCAGGCCGTCAAATGGACATCCTTGCAACATCTACCTATTTGCGCTACCTCGAATTAACAGGCCAAGCACTGGTTTTCCCTAAAAATGCCTATCAAGGCGATTATGTTAAAGAAATCGCGCAAAGTATTATCGATGCTGATGGCGATGCCTACGTCCGCCCTGTAGCAGACGTCTATAAAGATGTCCCTGAAGATGTGCAATATGCAGAAGAACTCGATGCCGAAGGCAATAAAGTTGTCCTTTCAGGCGACAAAGAAAAGCACATTGATGGTTTAATCCATAATTCACAAAGCTTAATCGGTGAAGCTTACCGCGTATTCCACCAAGCAGCGCTGAATGCGATCTTAGATGACATCAAAGATGACTTGGGCGAGTTTGGTGTAACCTTTAACCAATGGTTCAGCGAAGCCTCATTGACAGACAAAATTGATGAAGCTTTAGAAACTTTAGAACAACGCGGTTTCTTATACGAAAAAGACGGCAACATTTGGTTCAAATCGACTGAATTTGGCGATGAAAAAGACCGTGTTGTGAAGCGTCGTAATGGACAAACCACTTACTTTGCTTCTGACATTGCGTATCATCTGAATAAATTACAACGTGGCTATACCGATATTATTGATATCTGGGGCTCAGACCACCATGGCTATATTTCACGGGTTAAAGCCGCGATTGATGCCTTGGGGTATGACTCGAAAAAACTCACCGTTCTATTGGTTCAGTTCGTCAGCCTATGGCGTGGTGGCGAGATGGTACAAATGTCATCTCGTTCTGGTCAGTTCGTGACTTTACGTGACCTACGTAAAGAAGTGGGCAACGATGCTGCGCGTTTCTACTACGTGATGCGTAAGTCTGAGCAACACATTGACTTTGACTTAGACCTTGCAGTTTCACAAAGCAAAGACAATGCGGTGTATTACATCCAATATGCACATGCACGTGTCAATCGTATGGTCGATGTGAAAGCACCTGAAAAAGGCATTAGTTTTGATCGTAGCAAAGCAGCTGATTACGATGCGACCTTATTAACTCTTGACGCTGAAACTGAAATTCTTGCCAAACTTGCAGCCTATCCAGAAATTGTGCTTCGTGCTGCAAATAGCTATGAACCTCACCAAGTGGGTAACTATTTGAAAGAACTCGCAGCGTTATTCCATGGTTGGTATAACTTGGATAATACAAGAATTATCGACGAACAGAATATTGCCCTTTCGCAAGCCCGTTTATTACTTTCAATAAACGTACAACAAGTTTTGCGTAATGGTTTAGAGTTACTAGGTGTGTCTGCACCTGAGACGATGTAAATAGCAAAGCAACGCTTTGCACATTGTCGCAAGACGAAGGGCTATGCCCGAAGTAACTATGTAATAAGTGAAGCAAAGCTTCACACATGGCTGCAAGACCGAAAGCTATGCTTGAGGTAGCGATGTAAAAAAGCAATGCTTTGCACATCGTCGCAAGATGAAGGGCTATGCCCGAAGTAGCCATATCAACCCTGATGTATTGCTCGCTTTGCGAAACTTGAATTTTGCAAAGCGATTCTTTATTTTACGATGACGCCTCTTTTAATTCCTTGAGGCCAAGTATTAAAATAAAGAAAAGAATGGGCCTGTCCCTCATATTGATTAGAAGAAAAGAGGTTTCCACGTGTTTGGAAAAACGCAGCGCGGTGTATCTGAAAGACCGAACAAACCCAAAAAGCCACTGATTCCAGCTTGGCTCGGTACACTTGTGGTCATTTTAATCGTGCTCTGTTTTGCTGTAGCACTGTTACTGTGGAAGCCTTGGGCACCAGTGAAGCCGAAAGGTCAAATCACTTCGGAACATTATCAAGAAGAAACCAATAAAGACTACCGTTTCTATGACCTACTGCCACAGCAGCAAGTGACGCCGATTCCAGATCAAGCCATTCCTGAAACCAAAGATAATCCAAGCACCGTGGTGATTGTTGAAGCACCTGCTGCCGAAGAAAGCACCCCTGCTGAACCAGGTTTAACCGAAGCAGCACCGACACCGCAAGCGCCAAGTTTTATATTACAAGTGCGTAGTTATCCTGACCCAGACAGTGCCGATGCACGTCGTGCAGAAATTATCTTAAATGGTCTCTCTGCCGATGTCGTCAAAACCGTTGAAGGCGGCCAAACATGGTATCGCGTGATTTCAGGGCCATATGACTCGCAAGAAGCCGCGGTGATTGCGCAACAAACCCTACAACATAGTGGCATTGACTCAATTGTGGTCAAACGCTAGAAAAATAAAAGGATGCCTCGGCATCCTTTTTTTATACTCTGAGTTTGACGAGAAAATTTTGAATCAATTGCGCAACATGCTCTGCATGCACATAAGCTAAATCATGTTGTCCCTGTGACACGATGTGCAATTCTGCATGTGGTATTTGACGGTGTAAGAACTGCCCCACTGCAACAGGACTAATCGGATCTGCATCGCCCCAAATCAGCAGAACTGGACACTGGATACGCTCCAGACTCCCCGTCAAATCAGACTGATGCTGAACAAACCAATCAGGAACCGTAAAGCTCTGTTGATAATCCTCTCTCCAATCTGCCACTTGAAAAGGACTTAAATCAATGCCACCTGAGGTTGCCACGAGCACCAAGGCCTGCACCTGTTCAGGCTTTTGTAAGGCAGCTTGTACTGCAAAAATGCCACCCATCGATTGTGCAACGACCACAGAAGGCTGTTGGATTTGATTCAACACATAGGCTTGTAAGCCTTCAAAACTCTGTACATCCACATCATCAGGATAGTCACCAAAGCTCGGATAAGCGACGACCATGGTTGAATCGTCCTGAGGAAGGCGCTGGATGATAGGTTGCCAAAATGCCGTATTGCCCGACGCACCGGGCAAAAAAATCAGGTTCAAACTATCCCCCTACTAGAATCCACTGAGTTCTTTGGCTTTTTTAAATGCTGGCCGCTGCTGAATGCGCTGTACATACGCCACCATTTGAGGATTATGGGCTTTTACCCGCTCTTGCATCGCCACCACAGGAAAGCTCATTTGGATATCGGCAAAGGAAAAATCACCTGCAAAATAGTCATGTTGAGATAAATAATTTTCCAAATATGCACTGTGCTCTTTCAAGCGTGGATTAATAAAACCGCCTTTCACCCCATCACAAATTTTATTGGCAAACGGTTTAATTAGAAATGGAACATGCTTGGGTACATTACTCATCACCAAGGTCATAACCAAATATGGCATCAACGAGCCTTCGGCATAATGCATCCAGTAGTTGTATTGCATTAAGTCCTTTGGATTTTGCGGTTTAAACTTGTGCTCCGTATCGTAGGTAGCTTGCAGGTATTCCAAAATCACTGCAGATTCTGCTATGACCAAATCACCATCGGTCAAAACAGGAGCTTTGCCTAAGGGATGAATGTTTTTTAACTCAGGTGGCGCAGCATAGGTCGGCAGACGTTTATAAAACTTCACCTCATACTCCAACCCTAACTCTTCCAAAGCCCATAAAATGCGTAAAGAGCGTGAATGTTCCAAATGGTGCAGGGTAATCATTGTTGTGCCTTTTGTTTTAATTGAAATCTAGCACTCACTTTACGCTAAAATTTGGATTTTGCACCTGTTGATATACATGAATACCCAGTCGCGCAAAATCCTTTACCACCTATAAAAAACCGTCAAGCGAGTTAAACAATTGAGGTTTCAATCTCGACGGAACGTAATAAAGTTTTAGTAACTGGTGTTTTTTGACAGATGTCTAAGATTTTTTGGCGTGCTTCTTCTGTCAATGTTTGCTCAAACGACAAACGACGGCTGATCCATTCTCGGCCTTCTTTATTGGCATTAAAATCTGCTTCGACACTAAAAGCCCCCCACTCAATACCTTTGTGCTGTGCATACATCCGTAGGGTAATCATGGTGCAGGAAATCAAACCTGTACAAATAAAATCATAAGGTGCTGGGCCTTTGTCCTGACCGCCAAAAGACGCTGGTTTATCGGTGATGAATTGATGTCGCCCACTGCTTACTTGACCAGACCATGCTTCGACGCATGTTTTGACTTCCGCATTCGCAATTATTGCCATTTTTTATTATCCTATTTTTCATTGATATTATTTTGAATAGGTTTCAAGTATTGAAACTGTCCACCTATTCTGTTGTTGAACGACTTGCGCAGTATTCAATTTATTTTGAAGCACGCATTTGGTCTGGAAATGCCGGAGCTTCCAAGCGCGGGCCTTCATAGTCAGGAATGGAACCAAAACGTTCATCTTGTGCAATCCACTGATCACGCGCAATTTTCAATTCTTCTTGAGTACGACCCACAAAATTCCACCACAGTAGAATTGGACTTTCAAATGGCTCACCACCTAACAGTAACAAGCGACTGCCAGCATGAATTTCAATTTCAATCGCACTTACACCCTGCTCGAGCACCACCATATTGTCTTCAGTCAGTTCGTGCCCATTGACCGTGGCCGTTCCTTCTAAAGCCATAAAGCCATATTCAAAGTTTGGATTAAGTGTTAAACGGGTTTTGGTGCTTTCTGCCGCACTTAAGTCCACCCCTAACAGCTCGGTATAAACGCTCACAGGTGAAGTGGTATTTAAAAACTCTCCGACCAAAACAGTAAACTCCACCCCATCATTTTCCACCACTGGCAGTTCTGGATAATGATCGAAACGAGGTTCAACAGCAATTTGTGCATCGGGCAATGCAATCCACAATTGTGCCGCATGCATTTTGGTTTCCGTATCTGGTGCGACTTCCGTATGGGAAATCCCGTGTCCTGCGGTCATGAGGTTGACCTGTTTTGGACGAATCAACTGTTTGCTACCCAAACTATCGGTATGCATCATGGTGCCTTCAATCATCCATGTAAAGGTTTGCAAACCGATATGTGGATGTGGGCCAACATCTAAACCGTCCCCTTGAGGGAAGGTTACAGGGCCTGCGTGATCTAAGAAACACCATGCACCAATCATTCGTTTATGGCGACTTGGGAGCGCGCGTTTGATGACCGTCCCTTGGCCTATTTCAGCACTTCTCAGTGGAAACTCTTGAATGAATTGATTTACGTATTTTTCACAGTCATCCGAATGTGAAAGTTCAGTATAGTTATTATTCGTCATATGCTTACTCATTACAGATCCATATGCCCTAGATCATAACAAGCAGATTCCCAACTGCACATCCCTAAAAATAGAATGCTGATTCTTAAACTTGGGACAATATCTTGTGTTTTCAAAACGTAACTACAAGGCAATGCGTGGATGTAAAAATGTTGTTACATCTTTATAAGGTGTGTTTTTGCTCTGCAAAAGTGTTTTAGAAGTGATGGAAAGCCATCACTCAGGAAAATCAAAAGTTTTCTTCATCAAAACGATCTTGATCAATTTTATAGATATGGAAACTACGCTCCACTTGAACGCCTAAACCAAATTCAATCATGAGAGCTGTTAATTTATTACCATCAATTAAAACAATGCCTGATTTTTTAGCCGATTCCATCGCCTCTTTACTAAAATTGGAAGTTGTAATAAAGACACCTTTCTTAGCTACTTGATCTGCCAGTGCACCTTTAAATTGCTGTATCTCAGGCCGACCCACTGTATTTTCCCAGCGTTTAGCCTGAATATAAATTTTGTCTAAACCTAAACGGTCTTCACTAATAATTCCATCGATACCACCATCACTAGTTTTGCCAATCGCTTGAGCGGCATCTTGATGCGATCCTCCATAACCCATAGCAACAAGTAAATCGACAACTAGTCTTTCAAAAAATGATGAGGAATTGTTTTTAATTAAATTTAATAGCTCATCTTTCAAATCATTATTTAATATTTTTGATTGCTGGTAAATAATCTCAGGAGGTGTTAATTCCTCAGAATCTGAACTATCTTTCTGTGTATTTTCAATTTTTTGCACTTTTTCATTTTTTGAATTTATTTTTCTAAACTCATTAAAACTATCAAATCTGGATAAATATTTCTTATCTATTTTTTCAACTTTTCTTAAGTCTAAATCTCTTCCCATATTCGATAAATTAAAATGTGCTCTTTTAGAATAATCTATTAATCCTGCTTTCTTTAGATAAGTTTTCGCCCATTGTAAACGATAAAAGATGATGTTTCTCCCATCTTCCATCGTTTCATTACGTTCTTCTTCTGGACATTTTAACTCTTGCAGTAATGCTTCATAAGCCTCTTTTAAGCTATATGTCACATCATGTGATTGCATAATACGTAGTAAAGGCAACATTAAATCATAATGCGTATACATAAAAATTCAAATTTGAATCCTAATTTTCGTTCAGTATAAAATAAAAAAGAGCGCCTAAGCGCTCTTTTTTTAACATAATTTTCGTCAACTGCCGCGAGCATAGCTCTTGGCGTAATTTAGGCAAGAAGCTTCGCTTCTTGAAAGCCTTTTTGCCGCATACGTAGCCTTTGGCGTAAAACTGGCATGAAGCGTTGCTTCATGAAAGCCCAGTTTTACTCCCATTCAATCGTTGCTGGTGGCTTAGACGATACGTCATAAACCACACGAGAAACATCTTTAATTTCGTTCATGATACGAGTCGAAATTTTATCAACCAAATCATAAGGAAGATGTGCGAAGCGTGCTGTCATAAAGTCAACCGTTTCAACAGCACGAAGTGCAATCACCCATGCATAACGACGGCCATCACCGACGACGCCAACAGATTTCACAGGTTGGAATACAGCAAAGGCTTGTGCAGTTTTATCATACCAACCGCTAGCACGAAGCTCTTGCATAAAGATATCATCTGCAAGACGTAAAATGTCTGCATATTCTTTCTTCACTTCACCCAAAATACGCACGCCCAAACCTGGACCTGGGAATGGATGGCGATAAAGCATTTCAAACGGTAAACCTAAAGTTGTACCTAAACGACGTACTTCATCTTTAAACAAATCACGGATTGGCTCAACCAATTCAAAAGCCAAGTCATCTGGTAAACCGCCCACATTGTGGTGAGATTTAATCACATGAGCTTTACCATTTTTGGTTGCAGCAGATTCGATCACGTCTGGGTAAATCGTACCTTGAGCAAGGAAGTTTACGCCATCAAGTTTACGCGCTTCTTCAGCAAAAACTTCGATGAACTCACGGCCAATGATTTTACGTTTTTTCTCAGGATCAACTTCACCTGCTAAAGCAGTCAAGAAACGCTCTTCAGCATCGGCACGAATCACTCGGATACCCATGTTTTTCGCAAACATGTCCATCACTTGTTCGCCTTCGTTCAAACGAAGCAGACCATTATCAACGAATACACAAGTCAATTGATCGCCAATCGCACGGTGTAAAAGCGCAGCAACCACTGATGAATCAACTCCACCAGACAGACCTAAAAGAACTTTTTGATCGCCAATTTGTTGACGTAATTGTTCAACGCGTAGGTCGATGATGTTTTCAGAGTTCCACAGGCTACGGCAGCCACAAATGCTGTGTACAAAGTTAGATAATAACTCTGCACCTTTTGCAGTGTGCGTTACTTCTGGGTGGAACTGAATACCGTAGAAACGACGAGTTTCATCAGAAACCATCGCAACTGGACAGCTTGGTGTGCTTGCAGTGATTTGGAAACCTTCAGGAATCGCTGTCACTTTATCGCCATGGCTCATCCAAACTTTAAGTTGGTCTTTGGTGTCTTCAAGATCACCAATCAACTTGTCACGAACTTGGATGTTTACTTCGGCATAACCGAATTCATGTACAGTACCCGGCTCAACTTTACCGCCAAGCTGTGCAGACATGGTTTGTAAGCCATAGCAAATACCCAAAACTGGTACACCTAAGTTGAACACAACTTCTGGCGCACGTGGGCTGCCTTCTTCGTGTACGCTCTCAGGACCACCTGATAAGATGATACCGTTTGGATTAAATGCACGAATGTCTTCTTCAGACATGTCATAGGCATACATTTCAGAATATACGCCAGCTTCACGTACGCGGCGTGCAATAAGCTGGCTATATTGAGAACCGAAATCCAAAATAAGGATACGATCTTCAGTAATTTGAGTATTGGTAGTCATGACAAACAACTATGAAAGGCAAACGAATATAAGCGCCGTATTCTAGCATTTTTCCGCGCATAACGCACATAATTCGGACAAGCTTTATACAACACTTAAAACCCAATGGTTTTTATATCAAAAAGCACGCTTTCGCGTGCCTGATGTTTATTTCAAAACTTTTTCTATTTTAACAACTTCAATATCGGTCGGTTTATAACGATGTGTATCCACCTCACCGACCACTTGTACTTTATCGCCTGCTTTAATATTGGATGCTTTCCATAAATCGTCATCAATATCCAGCAAAATATCCCCTATACCATCGCTGAACTCGTAGTGGTCTTCATTGAGATGTTTCAGCAGTGTCCCTTTTAAAGTGACCGCAGTTTCATCTTTGAGCTTTGCAATCGCTGACACAGAGACATGGTTCTTTGCAGCTTCTTGTAAAATGATATGATCATCTTTGGCCCATGCACCAGCGGCAAGACTTAAACTTGTAATACATAACCCTATTTTAAAAAGATTTTTTCATCTTATTTTCCTCATGTTTTATTGATCTTGATCAAAAAAAAGAACGTCCACACCGTACTTTCTTGTAAATAAAAAAAGCAGCATCGCAAATGCTGCTTTTCATTTTGAATTATTTTTCAATCAGATGATCTAGGCTCATTTTTCCTGCACCATGCAGGATTAGAAACAATAGACCACCTGCCATGGCAAAGTTTTTCATAAAATTAATACTGTCTTGTGTGCCATCATGAAAGATAAAAGCGGTAATCACACTAAATAGACCCAAACCAAACGCAGCAAAGCGGGCTTGAAAACCAAATAACAGCGCTAAGCCACCACCAAACTCAACTAAAATGGTTAAAGGTAATAGCGCTCCAAGTCCCCATAGACTCCATATACCCTAAAGTTACGCTATAAGCTGAAATTTTTCCCCAGCCTGCAACAAGGAAAATATAAGCCATCAATACACGGGGAATTAAAGCTAAAACTACATCTGTATTGGGTTGATTGATAATATTTTTGGCCACAACATTTCGATTAAATATTTTTACACCTTTAAATACGTTTTATTTGAAGTTGTAGCTATCTTAATGTTCTCTATTTTTAGAATAAATATCCATTTTCATCACACATACTTTTAAGATAAGAACACTGATAGCTAAATTTATTTACGTTTTAATACTGACTTCTGATAACGAGACTGCTAGGATTTCCGCACTCTTTTGCTTATTTGTGCCCCATGGAACTGATTGATTTTATATTACATGTCGATGACCATTTGCTTGAGTTTATCACCAACTATGGGGTTTGGATTTATGCAATTTTGTTTCTCATCATCTTTGTGGAAACAGGTTTGGTGGTCATGCCGTTCCTACCCGGCGACAGCTTATTGTTTGCCGCAGGTGCTTTAGCAGCATCCACAGGTGCAATGAATCCGTGGACTCTTGGTGTTTTACTTTTTATCGCGGCCGTACTGGGCGATACGCTGAATTATCACATTGGTCGTTATATTGGACCGCGCGTTTTTGAAATCGAATCCCGTTTCATCAATAAACAACATCTGATTAATACACAAAAATTCTTTGAAAAACATGGTGGTAAAACTATTATTTTTGCACGTTTTATTCCTTTTGCGCGGACTTTTGCACCTTTTGTAGCAGGTGCAGGAAAAATGGACTACAAATTTTTCCTGTCTTATAACCTGATTGGTGCATTCTGCTGGATTGGATCATTCATTACTTTAGGCTATATTTTTGGCAATGTGCCTGTGGTCAAAGACAATTTCACGCATCTGATTTTCGGCATTATTATTATTAGTGTCTTGCCCGGGATTATTGGTTTTATTCGGGCCAAATTAAAGAAAAAATCAACCACTGAAGCTTAAGCAAAAAAGCGTAGAATCACGGGAAACATACACACCACCAACAACATGGCCGATCCTTTATATAAGAGATCGGCTTTTATTTGTTTGGACTCGCCCGATAAAGTGGCACGGCCAAAAGACATCCAGAACAGTGCCGTTGGCAATAACACCAGACTAAACACGGCAAAGACCAAAAAGAAATTGGTGGGATTATCCCAGGCTTCATAGGGAAAAATACCCGCAGCAAATAAGACCGCTTTCGGATTTTTCAAAGTAGAAAAAAACAATTGTTTAGGTCGAATCGAGGTAAAACGTTGATTATGTTTTTCTAAGTGCGAGCTTTTCCACAAATGAAAAGCCAGCCAGAACACATAGACTGCACTGAGTGCATGTAAAAGGTCTATCAGATAAGGCCAAGTCGGTGTACTGAGATGAATCAGAAGTGCCCATAAATTGATGGCATAGAAATACCCAAACAGTTCTGCGGGTACAAGTAAGCTGGTCTTCGCCAGACCTTGCTGATGTGCAGAGCTTGCGAGTAAAGCATTGGTTGGTCCCGGAATCATCAAGACAGCAATCATTGCCAATACAAACAGCCAACTCTCAATCATAGACATCCAACAACAGCATTAAAGATGCGCAATTTAGCCGAAAAAGAGCGGTTTCCTCAAGTCAAAGCGGAAAAAAACACAGAACCCATGAGGTAGAAAAGTGTGTGTTAAAATGATAATCCATTGTTTTCTTGAAATTATTTTAGAAACATTTTGCTAAGATTTTAATGACTGCTGAAAGGTGAACCCTTCAGCAGGATGAATAAATGCGGTATTAATTCGTCTTATTTTGCACGGTAATCGCACAGCCTTTGAATTTTGCAGCCTGTACAATCGCCTCTTGCTGACCCAAAAGTCGTGAAATTTCAGTTTTTTTGGTATTCGATGATTGTCCCATATTCACTGAAACGCTTGGACCAAAGCCCCAACCGCCACCATGACTCCATCCACCACCCAGACCTAGCCCCACGCCAACACCCGTGCGTTTCGCAGTAGGTACACCTTCATCTAAATGTTGCTGAATCCGATTATATTCTGCTTGTAACTGTTGGCAGTTCAAAGCTTGATACTGTGTAGGAGAGACATAAGTCGGTTTAACCGTTGTGGCACAGGCGCTCAATAACAGCGTACTGCCCACTAAAAAAGCAATTGTGATCTTTTTCATGCTGAATCTCGCAATTTATTATTCTCAATCTCATTGAACAATGATTGATAGGCCTGCGTCAATTTATGATCGTGTGCCAAATGAATCAAAGGTAAATTTTTGTGGTGCGATTCTTTCATCAGCACCGATGGGGGCAACATACTTTCTAGTACAGGAAGACCTTCATCCTTCAGCTGTTGCACCACTTCACGTGGAAGTTTGGCCTGCGCTTGGAACTGATTCACCACAATGCCTTCAATTTCCAAATGATCATTATGATCGTCTTGAGTTTCGAGCACATTTTCGATCAAAGTTTGCAGTGCACGTTTAGAAAAGACATCACAATCAAACGGAATCAGGACTTTATTGGCTGCAATCAGTGCCGACAAAGTAAAGAAGTTAAAGGCTGGTGGTGTATCGATATAGACACGATCATATTTTCCGGCAAGCTGTTGTAACGCATCACGCAGTTTATAAATTTTATGTTTTGACTCTAAAGCATAAGCCAATGCCCCGAGGCTTGGGCTGGCTGGAATCACATCCAAATTTTTAAAAGGGGATTGGTGCACATAACTTTCTAAGCCTTTAGCACGCCCTTTGAGGATCGAACCAATGGCACTGCCCAATAGACTTTTATTTTGAGTCGTTCCAAGTACTTCTTCAAAATAGTTTTCAATATTGGGTTCTAAGGCTGGCTTGTCTGCCGAATACGTTGCGTCATCGCCCAATACATACTGGCTCGAATTCGCTTGCGGATCGAGATCAATCAGTAAGGTTTTTAAGCCTTGATGTGCACTAATTGCCGCTAAATTCACTGCAATACTGGATTTGCCGACACCACCTTTTTGATTAAATACCACACGTGTATGCATAAAATCCCCTCCATCTTGTTATTTTTCCGCTATAGATAGCAGTGTAGCGCAGAACAATCGCTGTGCCGATGATTATGTCTAACAATTAGCCAAAGTTTGGTTTAATCATGACTAAACCTAAAATGGATATCATCGCTACCACCGCCAAGAATAACCCCACTCGGCGCTGTGTAAGTAAAATGCTGTCTTCTTTTTTATAAGCTTTCGACAAAGAAGATAACATCACTAAAAATAAAACCACTTTGGCATAAAACCATGTTTGCACATCAAAGTTTTTCATCACTAAAAGTGCAACCCCAGTCAGTACAATCACCAGCATGCTTAAGTGCTGAAGAGCAACAAAAACTGTTCGACCTGCTGGATTGGGTTGATTGCCTTGAACGCCTTTAAATAATGTCAGGGCACGCGCCAAAATCACGACACATGCCAAGCTGACCGCACACATATGCACGATCTTAATCAATAATTGTGTTTCCATAACTGAATCTCTGCTTAGCTTTTCGGGGCATGTACGCAATTTGGACTAGAAGTGTCTTGTCCTTGCCATTCTTCAGGTAGAAAGGCATGAATAGCTAAAGCATGAATTTTACCTGGACTGAGTAAGTCTCCTGCTACCGCATAAATTTTTTGATGGCGCTGAACTAAACGTAATCCCTCAAAAATATCACTCACCACGATTACTTTAAAATGTGACTCTTTCCCTGGAAAATAACCGCCATGACCAGAAGATTCATTCACAACTTCTAAATATGATGAGGAAAGCTGTTGTAAGCGTTCAATCAATTGCTGCTCCAAGCTCATACCTGTCTCCAAAAATAATGATTCGTTCAGAGTATACCTGTTCCTTCGAGATGTTGAATGCGTAAAACTCTTTTCACTAACATGAGGCACAACGTTTCGTGAACAAAAGTTAAAAAAGCTCAATACGCAGTCTAAAACTGGCTTTATTTTATGCAATTAAACTCAGCTTTTTCATAAAGCTATTGACCCTGAACTTGCTTGCTGTATCATACAGCGCTATGCGGGAATAGCTCAGTTGGTAGAGCACAACCTTGCCAAGGTTGGGGTCGCGAGTTCGAGTCTCGTTTCCCGCTCCAAATTTTTTTCAGTGTAAGTTTTAGCAAAAACTGCTCAATACGCGGGAATAGCTCAGTTGGTAGAGCACAACCTTGCCAAGGTTGGGGTCGCGAGTTCGAGTCTCGTTTCCCGCTCCATTTTTTAGTGTAAGTTTTTATAAAAACTGCTCAATACGCGGGAATAGCTCAGTTGGTAGAGCACAACCTTGCCAAGGTTGGGGTCGCGAGTTCGAGTCTCGTTTCCCGCTCCAAATTTTTTTCAGTGTAAGTTTTAGCAAAAACTGCTCAATACGCGGGAATAGCTCAGTTGGTAGAGCACAACCTTGCCAAGGTTGGGGTCGCGAGTTCGAGTCTCGTTTCCCGCTCCAAATTCAGAAAGCCCTCATCGAAAGATGGGGGCTTTTTTATTGTTGATTTTATTAGATTTTTTAAAACAAGAAAGATTTTTAGACTGCTTTCAAATAACGTCTATCCCAACGTCTTCAATTTGCAGGTGACCATAAGTGACCAAAAAGTGCCTTCAATAAATCAAAAAGATAAGAACCCCTTTCTAAAACTGCTTAAAAAATTATTCCATCGAAAATTTCTATGTCATTAGACTTCTATTATTTTCAATTCAATATTTTTACAAGATCAAATAGGATCGTGACCAAATTTGGTCACGCAATAAAAATATCGACAAATACTAATCATTTCTAGTTTCAAAAACTCTGCCCAAAGAGCCAGATTTAACGACTGTTCTCACAATTAAAAATACTTCAAAAAAGGAAGGTGACCAAATTTGGTCACCTTATTTTTATTAATATTTCATTAACTTAGTCTTCATCAGCTTGTAATTTTAGAAGCTCCCCTACTTCTACATTTAGCAATAAGCAGAGCTTTTCAATAGTTTCAAAATCAATACGCGTCGATTGACCATTATAGAGTTTATGCAGAGTAGTTTTACTCATCCCTGTTTCACGCGCAACATCCGCAACCTTCATTCTGCGCTCAGCTAATAAGACTGGTAAATTGCAAACTATCATTAATTACCACCATTGTGTAATAAAGTACTTGCATGATGTATTAAATGCTTATAGTATTGCATTGTGATCTTAAATAACATCATTGTGATACTTTTTAAAAGGATATACATATGAACTTCACGTATCTTACTACAAAAGAACTGTCGGAACGAATTCATTACAACGAGCGTACTATCCGAAATCAACTCAAAGATAGTGTTTTACTCGAAGGCGTTCATTACATTCGCCCATTTGGTGGACGCAAAATTCTTTTTGTTTGGGAACGTATTGAGGAAGACATGACTAAAACCTCGTTCGGTTCTCTACATAGCCTACAACTACAATAGGAGTTTCAAGCCAATGGCTTCAATCCGTACTAGATACGGCAAGCTTACAATCGATTTTCGGTACTTAAATAAGCGTTGCCGTGAAACAACTGCAATGGAGGACACACCTAACAATCGCAAAAAACTTGAAAAAGCGATTGAACGTATGGAAGCTGAAATGCTCTTAGGTGTATTTGATTATGCAAAATATTTTCCCAAAAGTGCTCGACTGGCAGAAATTAAAGCTGCTGAAAACCAAATCAATGCAGTGAGTTCTAAAGCACCTGTTTTTTCTAAGTACTGTGAAATATGGGTTGCTGATAAAGAAATAGAATGGCGTAGCAGCTACGCAGAAAAAATTAGGATTGTTATTCGAAAATATTTAACTCCATATTTCGGAACAATTTCTGTTATTAACATCAAAAAGTCAGACATCCTTGGATTCCGTTCATCCCTCGCCAAAGTGACATACGGAAATAACCAAGAATGCCTTTCACCATCACGAATCAACCAGATTATGACAGTACTTCGTATGATACTAGATAGCGCATCCGAACGATATGATTTTGATAGCCCTTACAAAAACATAAAAAGTTTGAAAGAAGGTCGGATTGAAGTCACGCCTTTCTCTCTTGAAGAAGTTCAGCGAATTATTACATCTGTTCGTGACGACTTTAAACCTTATTACACCATCCGCTTTTTTACGGGTATGCGCACCAGTGAAATCGATGGCCTTCAATGGAAAAATATCGACTTGCAACGTCGTGAGATCCATATCCGTGAAGCGTTAGTGAATGGTGTTCTTGGTGGAACCAAAACGTATGGTTCTGACCGCACGATCCAGATGAATGACCGGGTGTACCAAGCCTTTCTGCAACAGAAAAGCCTCAACAACGGAAAATCGGACTTCGTCTTCTGCAACCGTGATGGTGGTCCTCTAGACTACCGTTTAGTTAATAAGCGTGTATGGCACCCTATCCTGCGTTTTTTAGGATTAACGCCTCGTCGTGCTTATCAAACACGTCACACAGCTGCCACACTTTGGTTATCTGCGGGTGAAAATCCTGAATGGATTGCACGTCAGCTAGGTCATTCGACCACTGAAATGCTGTTCCGTGTTTACAGCCGCTATATTCCCAATGTTACGCGTCGCGATGGCAGTGCATTTGAAGCCATGCTGGAAAGACTAAATACAGAGGAGCTTGCACATGAATAGTAAAGCTTTCTTTGGTGGTGTAGTCGTTAGCCCAGAAGCAGATATGGTCGCGCGTGAACTCATTCATGAGTTACACATTCCCAAACTGCACAATCTGGCCTTTTTGCTGGAAATCAATAAATGCTTCGATGATCACCAGGCGTTGAGACTTTGGCTACAGCGAATGCTGGATGATGGACAAGCCCATTACGACGACCTGGCCCAACAGGCTCGCCTCCGGTTAATGAGCTTAGCTCCCTGATCTAATAAATATACAAGGTCGTCCAATCGATGACCTTAGCCCCTCTATACCTATAAAAAAGGTGAACACATGCATAAAGATATTTCAATTTGGATGCCACTCTATATTGGCGACTTACAGGCAAAATTTGCACGAATGACTGCAGAGCAAATCGGTGCATCACTGCTGTTAATGATGGATTTCTGGAAAAATGGAACTATTCCTCATGATTTAGCAACGGTATGCAGCATCACGAAATTACCGCAGCATACCAAGGCTAAAACTTTGTTGAATACGCTGACAGCATTGGAATTATTTGAAGTCGAATCTGAACAAATTCTTTCAAGTTTTTTAACCAGTTTAAAAAACCAAGCATTGCAAAATCAACAGATGAAATCTGATAAAGCTAAAAATGCAGCTCAAGCACGCTGGAATAAATCTGCAAGTAATGCTCAAGCATCAACTATGCAACGAAAAGTAAATGCTCAAGCAGCTCTAGAGAAGAGCCTGAGTATTACTCAAGTCATGCTTGAACCATGCCCTTCATCTTCATCTTCATCTTCATCTTCATCTTCATCTTCATCTTCATCTTCATCTTCA
>NZ_KB849229.1:120121-149793 GCF_000368045.1 Acinetobacter johnsonii CIP 64.6 | reverse complement strand
CTTCATCTTCATCTTCATCTTCATCTTCATCTTCATCTTCATCTTCATCTTCATCTTCAAATTTTGAAGAAAAAAATGAGGATTTTTTAGAAAATTCAAAGTGGATTTAGGAGATCAGTCATGAATACCATGCTTAAAACACTCCAGTTTCACTCAGAAACAACGGAAACACTCTGTCCTACCCATCATACACCCCTGATGGAAATCGCAGGTCACAGGCTCTGTAAATTGTGTGCCAAAGAAACCGTGCATCACTCACATGCAGCCTATGAGGATGAACTGCAACAGCGATTGCTACAACAGAAAATTAAAAATTCAGGGCTCAATAAACGCTACCTGGATAGTGGCTTCAAGAATTATGTAGTTGCATGCCCTGCACAAGACAATATCATCAAGCTATGTCAGGCATTTGCACAGCAAATTATTTCTGACCACAACCCGAACATGTTGATGATTGGTACACCGGGTACAGGTAAAACCCATCTGAGTGCATCAATTATTCGCAACATTCTGCATAACAGTACAAAATCTGCACGCTACTATACCAGTGCAGAAATTGCTCAAAAAATGATGGATACTTGGTCAGATACTTCACGCTCTGAGAAAGAAGTCATCGACCATTTCTCCAGTTTTGATTTATTAGTGATTGATGAATATGGCCTGCATGACCGGCATGAAAAACGCCTGGAGATGGTACATAAGGTTTTGTATAGTCGTTATGACAACATGAAATCTACCCTGTTGGTTTCTAATTTCACAGTCCAAAATATGCAGCGGGATTTAGGTGTAAGATTATGGTCTCGGTTACATGAGAACCATTTGATTGTAGTGCCGTGTTATTGGGATGACCGACGAATAAGCGGATAGCCAAACTCTTTGCTCAAGCCAATTATCTTCCGAGATAATTGGCTTTCTTTCTAAAGATTCAGAACATCTAACCCAGCAGATAACTCTCAGTTTCGTAAGCGTCCGCTGAACACACCTTATGAATTCGTCCTATAAGCCTTAATTTAGTCCTGACTTAAAAACAAGTGGGAACTTAAATTTATGACTACAAATAACCAGACATCCATCGCATCTCTTACGATAAAACGAAGAACATATAGTGCTGAATTTAAACAGCAGATCGTTCAGGCGTGTAAAGCATCGGAGGTTTCAATTGCTTCGGTCGCTTTGCAACATGGATTGAATACAAATCTTGTATCCAAATGGATTCGCTTAATTGATGCTAAGCCAGGGAATGATCGCTCACTACTACCGAATAAACCTGCATTTATTACCTTATCTTGCTCCGCACCATTAGATCCTATCCCTACTGGCATGTTAACGGTTCAAATTACTTTACCCCACTCAAAAGCAGAAATTGGCTTGAAATGGCAAGTATCAGAAATATCTGCTTTAGCAGAATTACTCAAGGCACTTACAACATGATCCGTATCGATGAAATCTGGTTGTCTACTCAGCCCATGGACATGCGTGCAGGTATGGATACGGCCATGGCTCAGGTGGTGAGAGCCTTTGGCTACATCAAACCGCATTGTGCTTACCTGTTCTGTAATAAACGTGGCCATCGCATGAAAGTGCTGGTACATGATGGACTGGGGATCTGGCTGTGTTCTCGGCGGTTGGAACAGGGCAAATTTCACTGGGCTAAAGTTCATCAGGGTGAAACCCTGGCACTCAGTCCAGAACAGTTACAGGCACTGATCCAGGGTTTGCCTTGGCAGCGCATTGGACGACAGCAGGTGGTGACGATGCTCTAAACTAGCTTGGTCCATTCTGCTATTCTCCAAACGTTCTATTTCATTCTCTTCATGACCTCAGGCATACTGCGGTCATGAATACGCTGCCTGATTTAAGCCAACTGACCCATGAACAACTGCTGGAATTTACCCGGCAGTTGGCAATGCAGCATCAGTCTTTGGCACAATCAAATCAAGAATTAGAAAAATCAAACCAGCAATTGGATGCCAAAGTTCAACATCTTTCCATTCTCACGCAAAAATACGAGCATGAGCTCGCACTATTTAAACAGCACAAATTTGGCAGTAAAAACGAACATCTCACCGCAAAACAAATCCATCTGTGGGATGAAGCGGTCGAAGAAGATATTGCCGCTGTTGATCTGGAACTGGAACGGCTGAATGCAGATAAAACTGATGCAGCGACACACAAAGCCACAGTCAACAAACCTAAACGTCGACTGCTGCCCGATCATCTACACACCATCCGTATCGAGCATGAACCAACATCAACCCAATGTGCTTGTGGCTGCACCTTGCGTCGTATCGGCGAAGATATCAGTGAAAAACTACATTTCAGACCGGCACAGTTCTATAAGGAACAGCATGTGCGTGGCAAATGGGTCTGTGATCAGTGTGACACCCTGACTCAGCAAGCGATGCCTGCCTATGTGATTGATAAAGGCATTGCTTCACCTGAACTGCTCAGCCATGTGCTGGTATCGAAGTATGCCGATCATTTACCGCTGTACCGTCAACGTCTGATCTATCAGCGGGCGGGAATCGAGCTTTCTAGATCAACGTTATCTGACTGGATAGGTCGCTGCGGTGTGGAACTGGAACCTCTGGCCAATGCCTTAAAACAGGTGGTGCTGCAACAGCGGGTGATCCATGCCGATGAAACGCCGGTCACCATCATGCGGATGGGTGATGATGAGAAAAAACCGAAGAAAGGTTATGTCTGGGCCTATGCCACTACACAGTACAATCCAGTTCAAGCGGTGATCTATGACTTTCAGGATAGCCGTTCAGGTCAGCATGCAGAAGAGTTCCTGAATGGCTGGCAGGGCCATCTGGTCTGTGATGATTACAGTGGTTATAAAGCACGCTTTAAATCAGGCGATGTCATAGAGGTGGGCTGCATGGCGCATGCACGTCGTAAATTCCATGAGCTACATGTGACCGGGAAAAGTCAGATCGCTGAACAGGCATTACTGATGATTCAGAAACTGTATGCGATAGAAGCAGAACTCAGGAAAAAGACCGATGGTACAGCAGAACACCGCCGCGAATACCGACAACAGCACAGCCAACCGGTGATGCAACAACTGTGTGAATGGCTCAACCAACATTATCTGACGGTGCCATCGAGTTCTCCAACCGCCAAGGCCATCAATTACAGTCTGAAGCGTTGGCCAGCCTTAAGCCGCTATCTGGATGATGGCAATCTACCCATTGACAATAACTGGGCAGAGAACTCAATGCGTCCCTGGGCATTGGGCCGTAAGAACTGGTTGTTTGCAGGTTCGCTGCGCAGTGGACAGCGAGCGGCAAATATCATGACTTTAATCCAGTCAGCAAAGCTGAATGGGTTGGATCCGTATGCCTATCTCAGTGATGTGCTGAAAAGGCTGCCGACGCATAAAGCGACCCAAATAGAAGAATTACTACCACATCGCTGGAAATCCAACTCAAATTAAAAAATAGGCATGGGGTTCAGCGGACGCTTACTCAGTTTCCACAATCAATATCCTATTAAGTTTGAACGGCTTTGTTGCATAAATATGTAAGCATCTGATTTAAATAGATTTAATTTTGAATCAAAAAACAATCAGAACTTTTAAAATCATATAGTTATGAAATCTTTGTGCAACAAAGCAGACTGAACGTAAACGGTCTTTGCCTTGGGTGACAATCTTCGCCAGTAAAGTTGATACCGTTTGCGGGGTATAGAATTCCCCCGCTTTTTTGCCCGCGCCTGAGGCAAACTCACCAATCAGGTACTCGTAAGCATCGCCCAGTACATCGGCTTCGGTATTGGAAATATCAAAATCAATATCATCTAAATGACTCAGGACTTTCGCCACCAGTGCATTACGGTCACTGGCATTATTGCCAAGCTTGGTCGAGTTTAGATCCAAATCTTCAAACAGGTTGGCAAAGTCATCGGCAGAGTCGGTGCCTAAAGTGCTTTGTTCAATTGATTTTAAGGTTGCAGTTAAATCATCCAAAATGAATTCGCCCTGACGACCACGCTCGGCTAAGGTATGGAATAGCTGATTTGGTGTGAGCGCATAACCGACTTCGGCAATGGCATTCTTTTTAATTTCTTCGATGTATGGCACATGCTCAGGATTATTTTCATCTAATTCTAAAAAGCTGAGGTCTTCGCCATCGAGCAATTCATTGGCAAAGTTCACCGACTTTTCCGATAAATATTTAAAGAAAATAAAACCCAGAATGTAATCACGGAATTCATCGGCGCCCATGGTGCCACGCAAAGTATTGGCAATATTCCAAAGTTGTTTTTGTAATTGTTGCAGTTGCACCTGGGTCATTGTTATAGAAATCCAATTAAGTGAATCATTAATCAAATGATTTTACCTAAAATTCTAAATCATGCAGCAGTAAAAAGATGGAAAAGGACATAAATTGTCGTACTCAAGCCAAGTGATCTGTCAATTCAAGCTCCAAACAGGTGAATATTCTAAATTTTGTAGCAGCATATTGTGAGAATGAAGGCCTCCAGTTAAAAGTCTGTAAGGGCTGAAAGCTCTAATTCAGCTGTCTATAGAATACTATCTTGCTGAATATTCAATTTGTTCTTGAAAATATTGGTCTTTGGATAACAGAATCTCTGCAAAGAATAACGGTCTCAAAAGACACCAGATATAGGATGAGCCAATATCTGTTTATCTTTGCCCCCCAACCAAACTAAATACTCATGCTCAATCGCCTGCTGATAGGCCCAGTCTGCAACCCGATGTGAACGCTGCAGATCGGTCAAAAAACCGAGTTGCGAAATCTCCCGACTAATCGCCTGATCATGCAGATGATTACGTTCCATCCATTGCTCCAAGAATTGCCCGGATGCCAAATAATTGCTTTTCTGTGAATTACATTTGTCGTCCGCCAGAACAAAGTTATGCCCGGTATCGGCAGGATATAAAGACCATGGAATAAAATGATCCACGGCATATTTTGAGTTTTTCAGGCTTTTGCCACAGTAAAAACACTGGCATTGCTGTAAGTCGATTAAGAAGTCCGCGACCTGCCCCAATTGATTACGACTTGGAGCAAACATGAATTCATCTAGGTCAGGCAAACCATCCAGTACCAGCAGGTTCTGCTTGTTTAGCCGAACAAAATCAATCCAGCGCTTCTGGCACAGCTCTTCAATAATTTCACTGAATTGTCTCAAACAATACATCACTTTGGGTAAAAGCTTGAGGGACTGTTTGCAATCCTGCAGATGATAGAGAAACTCTACGGTTTGACCATTCAGATTCTGCAAATACACCACCGGCATTTGCTTGACGGTCGCTGCAACCACTTTTCTAAGCTGATTCCAGTGAAACTGGTCTTTTCTTAACGCAGCCAGCGTTTTGAATTGTTGCTGTGCATTCTGAATTTCACTGATGATCTTTGCCTGCTTACCAGTGCTTTGATGAATAGTAAAAGGCTCATACTGGTTAAACTGAAACGGCAGTGACTGTTTCCAGTACAGGTCAATAAACTTTTCCGCAATATCCTGATAGTCCAAATGCAAGGCAGCACCGGTATCTTGACCCTGTTCAATCGCCAGACGCGTGATACTCATCAGCAAAGCAAACTTATATGTCGAAGTAAACGCCCCTGACTGCAAAATCTGCTGAATATGTTTTAAGAATTTCAGCTGTTCTTGAGGAGTTGGTATTTCAGCTATACTGAATAACATATCTAAGCCTGCACTTTTCTAATCAGAATATTCAGCCATTCTTCTGTACGGTCTGGACGTTTATCTACAGTAATCCATTGCTGTAACAGTAAAGCCTGATCTATTTGTTTGAGTAAGTCGTAAGCTTGCTGCTCATTCAAGTCAGTAAAGCTGCGCCCTTCTTTCTCACGGTCTGAATCGCCATATTTAAAAGACATATAACACACACCATTTGGCTTTAATGCTTTAAATATGCGCGCCAGCACTTCAGTCAGGCGATCTCTTTCACAGTGCAAAAGAGAAGCACAAGCCCAAATCCCATCATACTTAGCTACTTCATTCAGCTCATAAAAACTTTGCTGACGTACCTCGATGCCTGTCAGCTCTCTCGCCTTTTCAACCAGCTCCGCAGAATAATCAATTGCCTCAGCTTGATAGCCTTTTTTCTTAAATGCCAGAGTGTCACGCCCAGAGCCACAGCCCAAATCCAGGATCAATGCCTGTTCCGGCAAATATCTTAGAAATGGTGTGTAAAGACTTTCCATCTCAACCTGATAGGTATTTTCAAAAAATGCTTGAGCATGTTGATTGTAATAATTTGATGTTTGATTCATTGTCTAAAAGCCAATATCTTATGTTAAAGAACATACTGATATTTCACTAGATAAGTCAAATGATCAGTCCTATGAATGAATCAAACTCTTATTTCACTGTATCCGGACAGCTGAGATAGAAACCTAACTGGTTCTTGTAAATGGAAAAAATATGGGCTTCAGATTTCGCAAGAGTATTAAAATATTACCTGGATTAAAAATCAATCTGACGCATAAAGGCATCAGCAGTGCAAGCATTGGCAAACCTGGTGCTTCTTTAAATATTGGCAAAAAAGGCACCCGAACCAGCGTTGGTATTCCAGGCACAGGCCTATCCTATTCCAAGCACCAACCCTATAAGAACAGAGCTGGCAACCAAGAGAATCCTGCTCACGAACAACAACCACTCTATACATCAGATACCGAACAACCCAAATCGAATGTCTGGATTTGGGTAATTTTTGGATTATTTTGTTTTATTGTCGGGGCAATTATTTTTTAAATTTACCCATTCTTTTCACCCATAACATTCATTCCTATAGGCAAAATTTAATTCATTCATTACTATGGACAGATGTTAAATACAATAAAGGCTGCCACTGATGTCTGATAATGACAGTACTATGGATTATGATGAAAATGATTTAATCGATTCTCCCTTGTCTCAAATTTTACAAGAGGATAATGAGCAAGTTGAAATTCTCATTTATCGATTACCTGATAGTAACTGGACACTGGAAGTGGTAAACCAAAATGGTACTTCTACGGTATGGGATGAAACATTCCCGTCAGATCAGGAAGCTCTATCTGTCGCTTTAGATGGAATTAAAGCCGCAGGCGGTATTCAAGCCTTTTCCGAAATCAGTGACCTCGAAGCAAAGAAAAATATTTTTCCTGAATCCCTTACTCGCCATTAAAAATGAAGTTGCTGGCGTGGATCTGAATCATTATTTTCTGGATTCTTAGAACCTGTCGCGATGATAGGTTCACTTCAACCCAAACCCATCTAGGGTTGAAGGGTCAAAGTTTTCATCAAACATAAACTCATCTGCTCGCTCTTTTTTTAATGTCGTCAGGGCATAAAAGAAACATTTTTCACATAACTGCAATTCATATCTTTCCCCGTCATGCTTGGAACCATAGCCCCAATGCGCCGATAAAGTGCCAAACTCCAGTTTCGTTGATTGGTTGCATACATCACATATAACATCTGTAATGACTTCTACCTGTTTCAGTTGTTTAATTTCCATATACGGCTCCCGATATCAATCAAGTTAAATTTGTCTACATACTTATCAAAAATTGACTCCTGTTTGGTTTTAATTACCATTAAAAAAGATCAAATTTGAGCATTGTTATTGTAATAATCAACTATACTCATCCCTACTGTATTCATTGTAATCTGCTATGTGAACATCATAATAGAAACATGATATTTTTTGCCAACTCACAAATATAGCTAACTAATAGTGAGTATCTAATCGAGGAGGAAAATTTGAAACTTTCAATAATAAATAAACTTTAAAAACAAGGAAAAAATGATACCTCCTGCCATATTCAAAAACTCTAAATATACGTGAATATTGCTGTATTATTTTTATTCAATAGCACACATGGATCTGACATCTGAACTACTTTTGAAGTTTCCAGCAACACAGATAAGTACTCTAAAAAATTTCAAAAAAAGAAGAATCACCATTCATCCACAAGCGTATGGTTTCAACTTATGCTACTTAAATATGTTTAAAAATCTCACTGCAGATTTAGATATTTCTAATCGCATAAAAGAACTCCATGTGTGGAAAACTTCAGAATTTGATGGCTACTCCATTTTCAATAATATTAACTTATATCTTAGCTATTTAAAGCAAGATATTAATGAAGTCACTTTAATTATTCATCATCAACAATCTTTTTCAGAGGATGAGTTAGCATTTCTGATGGAGTTATGCAGTCGTGAATTTATTCAATTCATCAAATCTACAAAATTTGATATTCGTTCGTTAAATCCACGAAAAACATTGCATTTAATTAACACACATCTTTCACGTCAAACACTATTGACCCTTAACAAAGAATCATCTTTAAAGCCACATCATCAAATGAGTCTGGAACTGCTAGCACAACTACTTTCATGTTCTCGAAATCAACTGAATCAGCGTACTAAAAATATCAAACAACAGCGTACACATATTTTTAATGAATTATCACTCAACAGCAGATGTGTAAAAGAACTCGTTGATCACTCTGATAGTTGTATAAGTACAGAAAAAATTTGGAGATCATAGTGTCGAACGATCTAAACGAGCATATTGATTTGCCAGTTATTTCAATTTCACTGCAAAAAACACTAGAAAAACTGTTTGGTGATGAGCAATTTGAACGTACGCAACATATCAACTTTGTGCTTAAACTATTGTCTTCTCAACAGACTGACAATTTTCTGGTTGGTCTCAATCTCGATTACTTTAATATCGATATAGAGTTTGATTCGCAGCTGCCGACACCTCCGGTAATCCCTTTCACGAAAAAAGTTAAGATTAGTGATCTACCGATTACTTCATATGTCAATTCAATTTCGCAATTATCTGAATCGCAGACGCATGCAAAAAATTGGAATATTCTAGTTTTAAAAGCAGCAATTTATTTAATTGCTCTTCCTGAGCTCAAGCCAGATCTTTTTAAACAAGCGCACGCCGAACACTTCAATACAGTAAAGCGCTTATTCCAACGTTTTAGAACTGCAAATAAAAATTTAGATACTGAAAAAAAATATCATAATACAGAAGAATATAAACGCCTCTGGAATGTCTATCTTAAAGATCTAACGCTGAGCTTAGAGCAATTTATTCAACATCTGATCACATTAGATACGGATGAATTGCCTGAGTTTGATCGCAATCTACTCAATGATATTCGCATTACTTTTAACTATGTTTTAAAAAACAAAGCGAAGATTGCACGTGCCAGTATCGATACACAGCTTCAATATCAGTTTCTTGATGAAGAACAATTCATTGAAGAAAGTATCGAAATAAAAAAAGGGGCCTCGCCTAAGGCACTGAGTATAGAAACGTTAATTGATGAGCCGCTTCATCGGCAAATTGTTGTCAATCCAACTGACGTCACACCACTCGCAGCACATTCAGAAACAAGTCAAATTTATATTCTACCGCTTGTTGCAAAACATATTCAACGCAAAGAACATTTACTTACGTCGAGTAGTTTTTTCCCGAACCCATCTAGTATGAACCATCTACTGAAAAGACTTCATGTGGACTACTCTGAACATCAAAATAAAAGTGCTCTGATCTTGATGCTCGCATTTTTAACAGGCAACAGTGTGAATGAGTGGCTATATATACAAAGCAAGCGAGCTAAAAAGTTAAATAACCGCCAAAAATTGATCTATAAAAATGATCAGTTCTTCTTAAACAGTCACTTTAATGTATTTGAGAACCGCAATTTTGAGTATTCAGACAACTTGCTCAATCAGACGATCTATTTAGACATTCCAATCCCGAATCTATTCATTGAGGATCTGCGCAAAATGGATTCGGTTAGTTTCGATGATATACAGCAATATTTACGCAAATTAAGACAAGAATTATTGATTCCAAAACTGTCTGTCGTAAAGGTGAGTTCTCTACTGCATCATACGGTTCTTGCAAAAACAGGGAATAAACAACTCGCAGATTTAATCACAGGGATTGATGCCAATCAGTCATCATCTGTTTCTTATTGTCATCAGAATATTCCACGATTACATGCACAATATGTTGATATTCTAAAATCACTTTGTGCAGATGTAGCAAGCACATATGAAAGTTGTGTACCTTCGCTCCCTGCTTCAATAATTCATTTTGGTAGTCGTAAAGCTCCAAAACCACAGGTCATTACAGAGATTTTTGCTGTATTGAAATTTAATATTTTTTCACAAGCTGAAGACGATCTGATTGCTATATACAACCACTACAACATATGGATGTGGCATATCCTCCTTCTTTTTACAGCAGCACGCCCCGTTGCTGAATTCCCTGGATTTCTTAAAAACTTTAATTTAAAACGCCAAATTTTGATGGTTTCTGACAAAGAAGTAGGCGGCCGCAATGGATTCGGACGTCTAATCCCACTTTGTTCATTTTTAGTTGAAGAGATAAAAAAATTCCTTAAATTTTTAGAATATTTTTCGACTCAAATCATGATGAGTCATCCAGCTTTAAATGATGTTATACAACAAATAGAAGCAAGTAAGCTGCCCTTTTTGGGAATCAACCAAGATGATGAGTGGAAACCACTAAGTCCTTCTACAGTCAAAAATTTCCATCCTGAATTAGGACTTGATCATGCAAATTGGCATCGCCATACAGCTCGTGCATTTTTGACTCATAAAATTACCGAACCTGAGATTTTAGCTCTCTTTGGACATGAGCTCATGCAACAAGAAGCAGCACATCCTTTTTCCAGTTTATCCCTATCTCAATTTTCTAAAATTGCGAATGTTTTAGAGCAAATGAAGGATCAATTTAAAATTAGCGGGATTGAAGTAAATGTCATCATTCAATAAAAAAATCCAAAAAAAACGCTATGCTGAAGATAGACGTCAACTTCAACGTAATGAATTAGAAAAGAACCTACGAGCTGATGCAGAACAAGAGCTCCGACAGTACTTTGATGAGCAAAAATTCTCAAATGACGAATTAATTCAAGCGTACCCTGCGATTTATGAGTTTATTAAACGTAAAGCACCAAATTTGGCTTGGAAAAAATATGCACATAAATTCTTCCGAACATATATCAAAGATCTCAATAAGAGCAATAACCTAGACTTCCCATTACCTTATCTCACCTTTGAGATGAAACGCGATGAACCAATTTTCACTTTGGATTGGATCCAGGCCGGTCATGAAATTGACATCTTTATAGAAAAACTTTGGGATTACTGGATTCTTGCTCAAGATAGTTCCGCTTTTTCTGATGATGAAATTATTGGGAATATTCTGCTTTGCTCAATGTTATACGGTGGATTAAATCAAATATCTTCATTAAATGCTTTGCTCGAACATTTAAAAAACCCTGCAAAAATCCAAAAAATTTGCGATTTTAATATCATCTTTTTAGAGCCACTTTCTCCAAGCTATGGCGATCTATTTGTTGATGAAAAAACAATTCGAAAATCACGTAATTTTATCCCAGATCAGCTGACAAGACTTTGGCTCATTCATTTTAATACAAGACAAATTCGTGACATCAGTCTAGATGTGAATGTGTATCTACACCTCATTTTTCAAAAAGTAAAACATCCATACACCAAAAAGACTTTTAAGTTTTTACGTGACTACGCCAATTTTAATTGGCTACAACTGCAGAATGCAGATGTTGATCCTGCCCTTTCACAATGTTTGTTAGAAAACACACTCACGTGTGGTTTATCAGAACATGAGTTTGAAAACTTTGCATTCCCAAAATTTAAAACTCAATTAAGTGATGAAATCGAACGAAATGTCTCTTCTACAGCCAAAGTCCTACCAGATCTCAATACGTCTGAAGCGGTAGAGAATGTGATATTTATTCATAAAAACTTGCTGAAAATAATTCGCACATCATCAACGGACCAACCTATTGCTGAACTCATTATTGATTTTTGCCTGCGTCACCAAGAGCAGTTTAATGAGTTTTCTAAACGTATTATTTTGTGGCTCATCAGTCTCTATCGACCAAGTTCAGAACAAATAAAAGAATTATCAACCACCTTTGATTTTGATACAACTCAGTACACGAAGGCATTTCAAGACAATCAAAAACTCGCAGATAGTTCAATCTATACATATTACACCCGGATCGCAGAACCGTTTTTAACTCATGCCTTACAATACTTCGATGCCGACGATGACATTAATGATCTGCTGAACAAAATCTATCAACAAATCATTAGCAATACACGACTTGCTGATGAAGCAGATCGACCTGAGTTTAAAAAATCTAAAGACCAAACAATCCGCATGTTGAAACGCTTTCACACCTTTCAACAATTTGTTTTTCAAGCAGAAGATTTTGAACTTGAATTTATTGCATCGCAAAGTCGACCACGGGCACGTATCATAGGTCACACAGCCTTCCAGGTCATATTAAAGAAGTTAAATCAGCTCTTACATGACCAATCCATCTCAGACCATCACTATAAATTATTAAAAATTATTTATATTTTGGCTTACCGTACTGGTATGCGTATTAACGAAATACTCGGGTTACGTGTAAAAGATATCGAGGGTTTAAATCAATTTTCTATCTGGGTTCAACCTTATGGTTCAAAAAAACAAGGGAATCAACATCTGCTCAAAACTGATAGTGCGGAACGGATTGTGCCTGCCTACGCTTTGCTTAAAGATGATGAGTACCAATTCTTTAGCGATTTTATTGTTGAAAAACGTTTAGAGAATAAGAAAAGTTTATATTTATTCAGCAACTTGAATGAAAATAAAAAACTGAATAAACACACTGTCACTGTGCCCCTAAAACTGATATTGAATCAGGTCTTTAAAGAGCATCATTACTCCTTTCACTCTTTTCGTCACACGGCAGCGAATCATTTATCACTTTTACTGAACTGTGAATATGCACCACTTGTGCAAGAGCTGACTGACTATAGTGAAAACGAATATGAAAAAATTCGAGCTGAACTTCTTCAAAATCAACATGGACAAAACCATTGGTTTGTTATTGCACATCTTTTAGGGCATATAGAACCCGTTGAAACTTTCAAAAGTTATATTCACTTAAGTTATCTCATTGCTGGTCAAAAACTACTGAAACATCATCCAGATATGCCAAATGAACTGGCTAAAAAAATCATGGGCTACAATGCAACGTTTAAAAATTTGAAAATAACAACGGATGAAAAAGACTTTAATTTTGAAAAAAATCAGGCAGTTCTAGCAACTATATTATTGAACGATCAAACAAACTGGCTCCAAAGTAATGCTACTGACATTTTAGATGAACTGTCGTTACAAATAGATCAATCCCATGATTTTTTTGATTTCTTTGTTGGAACAGAAGATTCTAAAATTTCACTTCAACGCTTCTATGAAACGCTCAATATATTGGAGACTACTAAAGATCCTAAAAGTACAGCTCAACGTATGTGCTTGCCAGAAGAACTCGTCAATTATTGGTATGAAAATGCTCTAAATTTAGCAAACATTAAATCAAAAAAAGCAAATCCTCGTTTATTTAGTATTGATAGCTCAACCCACTTAAAACCAGCAATGCTTGATAGCGCTGAAGAGCTTCATGCGGTGACTTATTTTTTTGAACATCTACAGAAAATAGCTCGTAAAAATCCAATACAAATTGCATGCGTCCTGAATGTATTTTTAAATCGAGTGACCGCATCACATACCGGTATCCATTATCGCTGGAAGGATATCGATCAACTCGAACATTTTTACTCCCAAGTTAAGGCTTTATTTCCTGCCAAATTTTGGCACTTACTTGGACAAGATTTGCAAACAAAGTTAGATGCTAAACAACAGCCTCAACTTTTCAAATTAGCAAAAGCATCAACAGATAAACATCCACCAACTCAAGAGGAGTTTCCTCGTCTACAACTCTACTCAGTAAAAGATGGTCATGCTCTTGCTGCATTTAAATTTTGCTTACATCTAGCTTGTATTGGCAGACCTCGATCTCTTGAACTGCAAGTTGAAGGTCTAAAAATCACTACATGCGGTTAAATAATTTAACCGTTGCTTCCTTATCTAAAGCCACATTTAATATATCTTTAGCAAAAATTGGATGTCTAAAAAACAATAAGAAAATAGTATAAATTCTATGTATCAGTAACCTCTGAAACAGAGATCAGTTATGCGTAAAACATTAGAAAAAATTGCAAAACAAAAAAAGGTATTGGCTAAATCTGTTTTATCAGCTGCAAAACAACTTGGTTTGACACAGGACCAGCTTGCTATCGTTCTCAATTTAGATTCAGTGGAAACTTTAAATTCGCTTGAGTTAGATCCCGATTCAAGTCAGGGAGAACTCGCAATTATTTTAATTCGTATTGCGATATCATTAGATGCTCTAACAGGTGGAGAGGCTAAATGGATGCAACATTTTATGAATGTCACCCAATAAATTGTTGAGTTGTATTCCAATAGAACAGATTCAGAACCCTCAGGGATTGGCCTCTGTTTTACAATTGGTGGAAGGCCTTCAGACTAAACTTTAAGATAAGCAAAGTATTACAGAAAAATTTGAAAGTGATAGTCCTCTCCAATAATTCAAATGCGAGGTATAAGAATCCCCTCTTCTTTTCAAGATGTATATGTCTGACCTAATTCCGTCAATAATACAGTCAGCAAAGCTGAATGGCCTAGATCCGTATGCCTATTTAAATGATGTGCTGAAAAGGCCGCCGACACATAAATGACCCAAATAGAAGAATTACTAACACACCGCTGGAAACCTGAACCGAATTAAAAAATAGCTATGGGGTTCAGCGGACGCTTACGTATTAGATTCCTTTAGATTTTAAATATCTAATTAGACTTCTTTAATCTAATAGGATCTAATCAGCCCATTAAGCACCTCATTACCGATCAACTAGCACAGTTAATAACTCCATTATTTTGTGGTTTAATACGTATATATAGACATAAGATACAATATTATGGATTTAAAATTCAAAAAACCTGAAGAGGTTGTTACTTCATTATGTGAAAGGCTTCGCAAAGAACGACTTTATCTGGAAATGACTCAGGCAGACGTCGCTACACGTGCTGGTGTTAGTGTGAATACAGTATCTAATCTGGAAGCTGGTCGAAATGTTTCATTTGAAAATTTAGTACGTGTTGCCATGGTATTAGGCCGATTAAAAGATTTAGAGGAACTCTTTAAACCTCATTTAAACAGTGTAAATGACATTCTCCGCTATGAGAGCAATACGGCTCGCCAACGTATCAAAAGGAAATAAGTCCATGCTCAAAAAACTTAATGTTTACTACAATGGATGGGGTGAATATTGGCTTTGGGGTACACTGGTCTCCTCAACCGCAATCACAGGTCGGCCATTAATCGCCTTTGAATACAGTGCAGAAGCGATCAGTAAAGGTTTAGAACTTTCCTCTTACCTACTCCCGTTAAAAGGTGACCCATTAAGAACGAACTTTCCTGCACATCAAATGGGATTGCCAGGTCCTATATATGATGCCTTGCCCGATGGTTGGGGCATGCTTCTTATGGATCGCTTATTTAAAAAAAATGGATTTAATCCTGCACGGATTGGGCCATTAGAAAGACTCACGTATATTAATACACATGCGATGGGAGCATTATCCTTTGAACCTTCAGCAACTGAGTTAGCATTAACTGAAAATATCCCACTGATTAAACTCGCTCAAGAAGTTCAGGAAGTTCTCAAAGGAGAAGGTGCAGAATTTTTACAGCATTTATTAATTATGGGTGGATCTCCACAAGGTGCAAGGCCAAAAGCGCTCATCTATCGTGATCCTGTCACCAATGAATTCTCAACAGTTAGCTCACATCAACATGAAGCTTGGCTGATCAAATTTCCCGCTCAGCAAGAGCATCCTGAAGTTTGTGCAATTGAAGCTGTTTATGCAGAATGTTTGCGTCATTGTCATATTGATACCCCTGACACTCAATATTTTACTCTTCCGAATGGATTAACCGCATTTGCATCAAAGAGATTTGACCGCCACGATGGCATGCGTATCCCTATGCAAAGTTTAGCGGCCTTCACCGGAGCTGATTTTAAATCACCAGGGAGTTTAGACTACAGTAACTTTCTTCGCGCTGCACACTTTTGCACCAATGATGTTCGCGAAAAAGCAATTGCATTCAAGCGAGCTGTTTTCAATGTAGTCTTCAATAATCGAGATGATCATTGCAAAAACTTTTCATTTCTGATGTCCCAAAATGGGCAATGGAAACTCTCCCCTGCCTATGATGTTACTTTCTGTGAAGGGCCAGGTGGATATCATCAAATGGATATCATGGGTGAGGCACTGGATATTCCTCGACAAGCTCTTGTAAAACTTGGTACTCAGGAAGCGGAACTTTCTGCCCAAGAAGTCGATGAAATTATTAGTTCGATTTGTAAGGTTGCAATCCGATTCAGCAATATCGCTCATGATCTATTACCTGGACAAATTCAAGCAGAGACTATCCAAATGATCCAAAATAGGATTGAGCATAATATCAATTTATTGCACTAAATAGCTTTTACAAAGCTGAACCGTACCGGGTTTGTCGGAGACCAAACTTTCTGAGATGAGACGCATTGCTTCGCAAGACGTAGCGAAGCGTAGTGATCCGATGAAAAACCTAAATATACCCCTGAAATCAGAGATAGAGCGGTTCAATTATTGATTGAATTTGAAAAAGATTATCCATCGAATTGGGCTGCGATTGCGCCTAAAATTGGTTGCACTCCTGAAACTTTACGAGTTTGGTATCAAAAATATTTAGATCAACAAAATTCAATTAAAGTACAGCAACTTCCATATCAAGAACGTATTAAACAGCCCGAACGTGAAAATAAAGAAGTGCAACGTGCGAATGAAATTCTCCTTAAAGCAGCCACTTTTTTCGCCCAGGTGGAGCTCGAACGCCCACACAAATAATGCTGGATTTCATCCATAACAATAAAGACTTATATGGCGTTGAGGCGATTTGTAAGATTTTTCCGATCGCAGCTTCTACCTATTAATTTAATTAAAAATGGGGGTATTACCCCTAGATCTAGTTGATGGGAAGCTTCGCTTCGCAAGGGAACATCAAACTAAGCGAGATCTACATGATTTGCATCATGCTGAATAAATTAAACGAATTTGGAAAGAAAGCTCCGGGCGTTATAGCATTTTAAAAACATCAGACAGCCTATCTAAGAGATTATTTATTGGTCTACTATGATAAGACTAACCCGTTAAGCTAGGTGGCCTAACTTAAATAAAAAAGTCTCCGACAAACCCGGTACAGTTCACCAAACTAAAATTTCTCAAACAAGTTCATCACGTCATTTTCCGTCAGTTTCGCTTCGCCCTCATGATCGGTACTTAGAATAGACTGTGCCAGTTCTGCTTTATTTTGCTGTAAGGCAAGAATTTTTTCTTCTATGCTTTTATTGGTAATCAGCTTATACACAAATACTGGCTTGTCCTGTCCAATCCGCCATGCACGATCTGAAGCTTGATCTTCAGCAGCAGGGTTCCACCATGGATCATAGTGAATGACCGTATCTGCGGCAGTTAGATTCAGACCGACCCCTCCTGCTTTCAGACTGATTAAAAATATCGGCACTTGTCCAGACTGAAATGCTGTAATGACTTCATCTCGCTTTTTGGTCTTTCCAGTCAGCTTCACATAGCCAATTTCTGCGTGATGGAGGTGTTGCTCAATCAGTTCCAACATTGAGGTAAATTGAGAGAAGATAAGAATTTTTCTCCCCTCTTCAACCATTGGAACGACCATATCCATCAACTGTTCAAGTTTGGCAGAGTTTGCCTGCCCAATTTTCACTGAATCCAGCTTTAGTAAGCTAGGATGGCAGCACACCTGACGTAGCTTCAGTAAGGCATCTAAAATTTGAATTTGACTACGTTTAAAGCCTTTTTCTGCCACAATTTTCTGAATGCTTGCCTGCATCGTGGCACGAACAGCCTCATATAACTTGGATTGCTGGTCATTCATATCAATATTGACTTCAATCGTGGTTTTTTCTGGCAACTCTTTGGCTACGTCAGTTTTCAAGCGACGTAAAATGAAGGGCTTAATCCGGTTGACCAACTTTTGCCTTAACTGCTGATCACCGCGTTTTTCAATCGGATGACGGTACTTTTTATTAAAAATTTCTTGTGAATATAAAAATCCTGGCATCAGGAAATAAAATAGTGCCCACAGCTCACCCAAATGATTTTCCATAGGTGTACCGGTTAGACATAGACGATGTCGCGCTGTTAATTGCCGTACTACCTGTGCAGCTTTGGCACGCGGATTTTTGATATTCTGCGCCTCATCCAAAATGAGTTGATGATATTCATATTGCTTTAGTTGCTCTTCATCTCTCGCCAGAAGCGGATATGTGGTTAACACAATATCATAGTGCGGAATCTGCTCAAAATACTGATGGCGATCGGGCCCCTGTAGCAGCAATACCTTGAGCTCAGGGGTAAATTTCTCCGCTTCTTTGAACCAGTTATGCATCAGCGATGTGGGTGCAACAATTAAGGCGGGACTGTCCTGTAAATATCCAGCCTGCTTTTCCATGAGTAAATGGGCTAAAGTTTGTGCTGTTTTCCCCAAGCCCATATCATCTGCCAGAATCCCGCCATGCTGGGTTTCCCTTAAAAACTGCAACCAGCCTAAGCCCTGCTGCTGGTATGGACGCAACTCCCCCTGAAAACCTTGTGGTGTCGGCAGTTGTTGCTGGTAGCCTTGTTTGAATTTCTGTACAAATTGCTGCAGGCGATCACTGACCTGCCATGTCATCCCAAGATTATGCTGCAATTCTAATAATTGACTCGCATCATAGCGATCAATACTGCGCTCTTCTTGCTGTAAAATGCTCTGCAGATGCAACAATACCGGCTTAATATCCCTAGCGGATAGAGCCAAATCAGGTTGATCAACTGCAGTTTTCACTGTGAAAATTTGACTGTCATGCAGATGAATAAAAGTCCGTGGATCAAGTAAATCGGGATTTACTCGCACCAAAGCTACGAGCGCATCAAGCAAATTATAAGAATTGCCTGCACTGTCTTGAACCGTCGCCCCGATATTGAACCAGTCCTGCTGACCTTCAGATTCAGTGATAGAAATATTTAAATTTTCAACATATTGCAGATTAAAGGGGCTGTTTTTCAGATGCTCTATCTGCCAGCCCATCAACTCAATTTGATTGATGGGCATCAGCTGTTTAATCCAATCTCCATAGAAAGCAAAAACCATAGAATCAAGACGTTGTTTATCCAGTTTTAATTGATGGTCATAACTAAGATCTTTCACCCACTTCAGTGATTCGACCAATAGCTGTAAACGTTGGATTGACTGTTGTTCCTGAACTAAGTCCCGAAGCTGTCGTACCATTTTGTCATGCTGCTCACCAATAAAACTGTCGCCTGATGTACCTGCTTTTATTCTTCCGCCTGCATAGGAGAATTCAATTTCAGCACAAACAGACTCTTCCCATTTCCAATCAAATTTATCTAAAACACCGAAGCGTAAAATTGGCTGGGGACTACCCTCAAGGACATCAATATGCTGAATAGACTCGGGCTGAGGCAGATTTTTCACGTCTGAATATTGATGAGTCAGTTTCTCAAACTCTGGCAAGAGCATAGATGGAAGATCAGGCATCTGTAAAAAATGGTACAGAAGATTTGCCGTATATTCACCATATAACTGGCCCACCGTATTCTGTTGAATATCCACATAACACGGTGGCTGGCTCGCGAGAATCTGAATATGTGGATTTGATTTTAAATCGAGTCGAATATCACCATTGACCAATTCAATGTTTAAATGCTCTGTCTGTTTGTTTATACCTTGTTGCCAGATCAGTTCGATGTGATAGCCTTGTTCTGACCATTTAAGTGCAGTATGGCTCTTTTTTTGCCAGTACACATCGCCACTTTGAATAAAAGATTTGAAATGCTCCAATAAAATGCTTGAGATATCAAGATTGCTTTGATAAAAGCGTTCGTCACTGTTTATTTTGGCATAATAATAAATCTGGTTAAATAATTGTCGTTTTTGTTCAGGTAAAGTCAGATGCTTTCTGGTGATATTTTCATATTGGGTATAATAACTTTCCCCTGCAATTGAGCCGTTCTTATTGCGTCTGGCCTTCTGAACATCAACTGTCAATTTCTTTAAGCTGATCGACTGATCTAGCAGGTAAATTAAATAATTGTTTGTTTTGACAGATTGCTCTGGTTCAGTCTGTTGTAAATACCGTTTAAAATCATTCAACCAGCGCTGCGCCTGATCATCCCCCCATCGGCGTTTTGCGATTCCCTGCGGAGATTGAGATTCAGCATAACGCTGTTGAAATTCCTGACGATATTCTTGAAAGAATAACCGCGCTAAAGCAGCAGCATGTTTACAGTTATATCCAACTGGACAAGTGCAGTCATCATCGATTAAACGGTCTTTTTTAAGATTATAGGTAATCGCGGTATCGTAATAATCTGTCCCTTCAATTTGAGCATACATCGTGACATCATCATTTTCCTCAAAGAACTCAATTGTTTCCCTATCAATGTGTTTAGCATAGCTCAGACTGCGCTGAAGAGTTGCAGTACTAAAGCGAGATAGAAAATTGATCAATAAGGACATAATTACCAGACACCAAAATGTTTATACAATTATAACGGACAAAGCTGTCATTTCAGAACAGTAGGGCTCGCCAACGTATCAGAAGAAAATAAATCCATGCTCAAAAAAAACTTAATGTTTACTACAATGGATGGGGTGAACATTGGCTCGATTTGTAAGGTTGCAATCCTATTCAGCAATATCGCTCATGATCTATTACCTGGACAAATTCAAGTGAGACTCTCCAACTGATCCAAAATAGGATTGAGCATAATATTCATTTATTGCACTGAATAACTTTCACAAAGCTTCTATGAAGGGCTTTATTTTAACCGTTGTTTTATCACGGCATAAGCTACACCAGTCACCACACTTCCAATCGCAATCGCCAATAAATATTTTAATGGATAATTCATCGCATTCGGAATGATCAGTACCATTACACCGCCATGCGGAGTGACTAGTTCACATTTAAATAATGCAACCAAAGCCCCAGTTACAGCACCACCTGCGATCGCGCATGGAAGCACTCGAATCGGGTCTTTGGCAGCAAACGGAATAGCCCCTTCCGAGATGAAACATAGGCCCAGAACTACAGCAGCCTTCCCTGCATCTTGCTCAGGTTTGGCAAATTTATGCTTTGCCAGAAAAGTTGCAATTGCCATACCCAACGGTGGTACCATACCCGCAGCCATGGTAATCGCCATCGGTCCGTATGTTTGTGACGTAAGTAAGCCTACCGTAAAGGCATAAGCTGCTTTATTTATTGGCCCCCCAACATCAATACACATCATACTCCCAAGGATAACCCCCATGATCATGGCATTGGTCGTCCCCATATTGGCAAGGAAGTGTGTGAGTAATTCAAACAATTGTGCAACAGGCTGTCCAACCACATAAATCATGATTAAACCAACAGCTAAACTGGCCAATAGTGGAATAATCAAAATTGGTTTTAATGCTTCTAGGCTACTTGGGAGTTTAAGCTGTTTCGATAAAAATAACGCAATATAACCTGCAATAAAACCTGCAACTAATCCACCGAGAAAGCCTGCCTCTAATTGTGTAGCAAGTAAACCGCCAATCAAACCTGGAGTTAAACCCGGACGATCCGCAATAGAATAAGCAATGTAACCTGCCAGCATAGGTACCATAAGAGTAAATGCTGCAGCACCTATTTGCTTTAAGGATGCGGCAAAGCTTCCTTCAACAGGATTGAGGCCGAACATAAACGAGATGGCAATGATCAAACCGCCCGCCACCACCATCGGCAGCATGAAAGACACCCCTGTTAAAAGGTGTTTATAAATTCCAGTTTTTTCTTTGTTTTCATTTTCTGTCTTAGTGGCTGTTTGCTTACCCGTTTCAAGCACTTTGGCCTCAGCAATTGCATTTGCAAAAGTCTTATCCGTTTGTTTAAGGGCAAATCCTGTACTGCAGCGATATACACGTTTGCCTACAAAGCGATCTGTATTGACCTCAATATCCGTTGCTAAGATCACCACATCTGCTTTGGCAATACTTTCTGCCGATAAAATATTTTTAGCCCCAACCGATCCTTGGGTTTCAACATCAATCTGATAACCGTGCTTTACTGCACCTTGTTGTAAGGCTTCGGCCGCCATAAACGTATGCGCAACACCAGTTGGACATGCTGTAATGGCGACAAACCGTGTAACCTCAGCATTGTCTGCAATAGGTTCATCTACAGCATCTGAATGCTCAAGAACTTGTTGCAAAAGCATGATCGCATCGTGTTGTGCATTATTCAAACCAATGACTTTCACAACCTTGCCACGCAGTTGATCCGCATCTGCCGACTTCTGTCCAACAAAAACAACCGTATCAATAACATTTGATAAATCGAGATGCTCGACTGATGTCGCCACATCATTGGAAATACCAAGTGCTGTTGCTGCTTTGGAGAGTTTTTTGGCCAAAATCACTGCATTAATCGGCTGCTCGGGACTATGTGGCACAAATAAAATATGTTTTATCTCTTGCATCGTATTAACTCAATGATTGGACTGAGATTTGCGATTTCAAATCTTCAATAACAGCAAAGTCTGGAAGGGCAAACCCAATTTGGGTCACAGCGTTGCTCGCAATTGCGGTTGCTGTTTTCAATGTTTCTTCTGGGGAAGTTGAACTCAACAAGCCATGAATCATACCTGCCAGCAAGGAATCTCCCGCACCCACCGTACTTTGGACGGTGACTTTCGGTGCAGTAGCATGCAGGGGTTGCGTGTGGTGAAGCCAGTTCACTCCGTTTTCACCCATCGAGACCACAATATGTTCGATCTGACTATTTAAACTGGCAAAAAGATGCTGCTGTTCTGCAAACGTTTCTGCTGGCAAATGGTAGGTTTCCGTCAACTCATCTGTATTCGGCTTGATCAACCAAGGATGCGCAGCAATTGCTGCTTTCAACGCAACACCACTGGTATCTACTGCGACTTTTTTTCCAGCAGACTGTAACCATAGAATCAGTGTCGAAAGCTCTTCTGCAGAAAAACCTTGTGGCAAACTGCCAGCAATCACAATCACATCAACCTCTAAAATCAGTTGAGATAGACGTTCACATAGTTGTTGTTTTGCTGAGGTATCTACAAAAAAGCCCTTGCCATTGATGTCAGTCATCTGACCAGAAGCTTCTGCAACTTTAATGTTTTGTCGTGTTTGACCTGCAACATAAATAAATTGGTTATCAAATTGCTCTTGCTGTATATGATGGTCAAAAATTTGACGGTTTTTTTGCCCCAAAAAGCCACTCACAATCAGTTCATGTCCCAAATCCTTAAGGACCTGTGCCACGTTTAAGCCCTTACCTGCTGCATGGCTTTGAGCTGTTAACTGACGATTGACCTCGCCAACTTTTAGTTGATCCAATTGCACGGTGAGGTCAATTGCAGGATTCAGAGTAATGCTTAATATCTTAGCCATTCGGTAATTACTCCACCAATGAACGTACGGCAGACGCACTGTCACAACTTAAGGCTTGCTGTGCGACCTGTTGGCAATTTATATAGTTCAAACCACGAATTTGCGCCTTCACCAATGGAATACTGGTACTCGACATACTCAACTCATCCACGCCCAAGCCTATCAATACAGGCACAGCTTTTGGATCAGCAGCCAATTCACCACAAATGCCCACCCATTTACCATGCTGATGTGCTGCCCGAACCGTTTGATCAATCAATAGCAAAATACTTGGATGTAAGCCATCAGCTTCAGCAGACAATAGTGGATGACCACGGTCAATCGCCAGAGTATATTGAGTCAAGTCATTGGTTCCAATACTAAAAAAATCAACTTCTTGAGCAAGAATTGGAGCCAACAATGCTGCCGAAGGAACCTCAATCATAATACCGACTTGTAAGTTTTCACATGGATGCTGTATGCGAACCTCATCTAATATTGCTTTTGCTGCTCGCCATTCTTCAACCCGCCCAATCATCGGAAACATAATTCTTAATGGGCGATTATCCGCTGCTTTAAGTAAAGCAACCAATTGCTGACGTAACAACTCTGGCTTAAGTAAAGTCAGACGAATACCACGTAAGCCCAAGAATGGATTTTCTTCCTTTTCAATAGGCAAATACGGTAAAGGTTTGTCCCCGCCCACATCAAGTGTACGTACCACCAATGGACGACCCGCTAAAGCATCTAACACCACCCGATAATCAGCTTCCTGTGTAGCCTCATCAGGCGCACTGCTGTGTGACATAAAGACCAATTCTGTGCGTAGCAAACCAATTGCTTCCGCCCCATCGGCCACAGCCTGTATCGTAGCGCCCACTTTGCCAATATTGGCTGCGATTTCAACTTGATGTTGATCCAGTGTGATTGCGGGTTCTAAACAATGCTGTTCCGCTTGTTCTCGTAACTCACGCTGGCGTTGGCGCTCTGCAATGGCATGATCAATCTGACTTTGCTCGGGTGAGACCACATACTCACCAGTATCCCCATTAATTAGCACAGTGGCATGGTTCTCAATATTTAAAACAGCTATACCTGCACCTACGACTGCTGGAATAGCCAGAGCACGTGCCACAATGGCACTATGGGCACTCGCTCCACCAACCGCGGTCAAAATGCCTGCAACACGATCTTTATTCAGACGCGCTACATCACTCGGACCAACATCATGCATAATTAAGATATAAGGTTGCTCGGGTTCTGTGACATCGGCCACACCGCACAAAGCAGCCAAAACACGCTCACCAATATCCCTTAAATCAGCCGCACGCTCTGCCAGTAAACGATCGCTAAGTGCAGCCTGTGCGGTAGCAGCCACTTCAATATGATCATGCCAAGCTGCAGCAGCAGACAACCCTTGTTTTAAACCGCGTTGTACACTTTGGAGTAGGTCTGGATCATCCAGCATTTCCAAATGTGCCATGAATATCTGCTTAATGGCAGTAGATTCAGTATGTGCAATGAATTGACGTAAGCTGTTTTTCACCTGATGAAGCGCAATTTCAAGCTTTTCATTCTCAGCTTTAAAGCTCTGCCCGCGACGTTCATAACTAAATTCACGTGGCTTCACCACATGTGCAGGACCAAAAGCAAGGCCAGTTGATGCCGCAATACCGCAGCTACCCGTATCGCCATGTGATTCAAAAGGCATTAATTCCAAAGTATTTACGACAGGATCACTACTGCTATGCTGATGAGATACAAGATCAACAGCTTCAACCTCTTCTCCTAAGCCCTGTTGAACTGCATCAATAATCTGTTCTAAGCCAGCTACAGCATCGGTATCAGGTTGTGCAATAAAAGTCAGAGTTTGACCACGACGGCATCCCATGGCTAATAATTTGGTTAAACTTTTTGCCGAAACGTAAGCCCCCTCATCTACAGCAACGAGAATATCCCCTGCAAATTTCTTGGTCATATTGACCAAGTGTGTCGCGGGACGCGCATGTAGACCATGAGCGTTAGCTAAGACAATACGACGAGATGGCCAATCAGGAATCAGTTCAGCACCAATTAACTGCGCCAATTGGTGACTATCTTGCTCTTGGTTGAGGGTATGAACTTGTTCAGTATCAAACAAAATATCCATTAACCGTTGAAACCGTTGCATATCCAGTTGCTCATTACTGGCAATACACACCAAAGTCTTGAGCATTTCCTGCTGATGGCTCAAAACCTGTTCCGCTTTTACCAAACTTACAGCTGGGCTCAAAACATGCTGGTTAGAAGTGATCGACCAGACCCCCTCCCCTAAATGAATCATGCTGTTTAGGTTTAAACCCGACAGAAAACCACACTCCACCATTTTTTGCTGTTTCAGCAACTGTGTTGCGTGCCAAATTAAATCTTCTACATCAAGTGCGGGAACTTGAGTGGCGATTAAATTTTCATGCAATGCCAAAGATGCAGGTTGGGCTTGTAATAATGCAATAATTTGCTCTGCGGATTGAGCCTGTTTCACTTGATCAGCGACATCATTAATTAAAGCCCGCGTCAAAATTTGTAAGACTTGCAAATGCTCATCTGATTTCGCAGCAATCACTACTGCTAAATAAATTTTATTTTCACCGTCCCAAACAACTCCTTCAGGAAAGTGCGCCAGACGAATACCAGTTTTTAAAATATATTGGCGAGACTGAGGCGTCCCATGCGGAATGGCAATTCCTTGCCCTAAATACGTTGCACTTTGTTGTTCGCGCCCGGTCAACCCATGAATATAATCAGGTGTAACCAACTGGTCTTCGACCAAGATATCGACTAGACATTGCAACGCTTGTGCTTTATCAGTGGCGTGTTGTTTCATTCGAACATGTTGTATATCTAGCGCGAGCATAAAACGTCCTTGCAAAGCAGCATAGTGAGAAGCCATGCCTTTTTTACTGGAAAAAAAATAAAAGTCGAATTCTACTCAGGATTTACCCGAAAATCTGTATTTTTTGATTTTATCTTCATGATCATCATTACAACGTAATTAAGAAACGACGAGATTCTTCAGAATTCAGCGTTGCGATAGTTGGATTTAATCCTAATTGAACCGTAGCCTCAGACAACACCCCTCTCATCATAAAATTATACCAGTCAGTAAAATACCCTTAGATTAAGCATATGTATGTTGGTTATTATTGTTGATTATCACAATAAATTAGTGACCAAAAATCAAAGTACCCCATCCCACCTTAAATTACGTCACACAAAATAAAAACCCTATATAACTGTTATATATAGAGTTTATTAACATACAAATTATGTTATTTAGTGTATTTTATGTCGGTGACTCTTGCCAAGGTTGGGGTCGCGAGTTCGAGTCTCGTTTCCCGCTCCAGATTCAAAAAGCCCTGATCGAAATATTGGGGCTTTTTTATTTGACAATACTTCAAATACATCTCCATTCAGATAGCAAAAAAGGTACTGTACACATCGTCGCACAGTACCTTTTCATTAATTACACATTTACTGTTTAGTAAACAATTTGATTATTACTTAACAGATTATTTAACAGTTCGTCATTTGTTAAGTTTAAATCTGCTGGAGAAATATTATCCAAAACCAAAAGATCTGATGCAGAAAATCCATTACTCACACCATCACGGTCAATACTAATCACTGCTTTACCATCGGCATTAGTTTCTACTGAAATATAATCCCCAATATTAGCTGATGTTTGCAGACCATCCAGTAACGCCGAAATATCGATCTTGTCTGCATCAGCACCAAGCTCGAAGTCGCTCCAAGTATCTGTGCCATTGCCACCCGTTGCATCCGCATTATCTAACAAGTAATAGATGGCAGTATCGGCACCTGCTCCACCTGTCAGAATGTCATCACCCGCACCACCCTGCAACATATCATCGCTGGCTGTACCAGAGAAATCGATGGTTTCATTTACTGGATCTGTTGTGATGGTTAAAACGGCATCTTCAGTATTGTTATACTCGTCTTGAACGGTATACGTGAAATCATCAACTACTGAAGTAGCATTTCCTGATGTTACAGTGGACGTATAGATATAATGCCCATCTTCGTAAAGATGTAATGTACCGTGAGTACCAGTGATGATAGCGTAATTGCCATTTACATCTGTTTGGTTGAAGGTAATAGGAACTCCGTTGACTTCAATGATTGAACCATTTACTACCTCATCGTTCGCAAGCACATTCCCTTCGGCAACATATGTTTTTTCATCAACGCCGTAAACTGCGGCATTCACCTCATTAAACAACTGTGCAGGATTACTCAGGATTTCTTGAGCCACTAGCTGCAACACATCATCCAAGGCAGGGAGTAAGTCACCTGCACCAACGGTATTTAATAGGTCCTTGATACTACCTAATAAGCCATTCAAAGCGTCATTTAAACTTAAATTATCAATCAAACCTGCCAGTAGTACATCTGCAATTAATGGCTCAATCACAAGATTAAATAAATCTTCACCAATTGAATCAAGGTTATCAACTACACCATCAACCAGACCACCTACAGCATTTAATAGAGGCTGAACAAGGTCAGGACCAACAAATGGTATGTTGTTTATAAGGCCTAAGACTCCTGTATCTATATCACCCTCAAGAATTTCACCAACCGTCGCACTAGTGATACCACCAAGCACGAGAGCGAGTAGAGGATTCGCCAAAACAGCTTGCAAAGTTGATCCTAAACCTGATACTAAAGGGTTCGGATTACCTTCAACAAGATTCAATAACTGTTCGACTGAGAGCTGATTTAATAATCCAACAGCAATATTTTCATTACCTATTAAGGCGTCTTTAAGCAAGCCAGTAACCGTATCCAGAATTAAAGTTTCAACGGTATTACTACCTAAATCTTCTAAACTCACAGTGGATAAGATATCAGCCAGTTTACTTTGATCGCCTTGAACCACGACTTCATAGTCGCCTGGTGGCAGGTCATGAATATCTAGTCTTAGGCCATTGCCATCATCGCCTACAACACCTAATGCTTCCAATCCTAAAGCACCTGCGACTAAACCGCCTTGAGCTGTGCTTGATGCAGCCACTGTATATTCTTGACCTGTTTCCTTATTTATAACAGTAAATGAATATGCATCTGCCACAGTTACCAAGGATTCGCTTTTGACTGTAATGACAACATCTTGAGCTCCATTTGCTATGCTAAACTCTAGCTTGTCTGTAGCGCTACTACCAGCCAGTAGCTTAATTGCTGTGTCAGAAGTTAATTCACCGATTGGATTTGGATTAACCTGACTTTCTTGGTAAACGGCATTAGCACTATCATTTTCAAGTACCAGCGGATCATTTGTAAAGATTAAGTCGCCAGCCGTTGCTGTATCTGTACCTGTATTACCAGCCTTATCCGTCACTTCTACTGTGACATCATCACCTGCCTGAACCGCTGCTGTATCTACTGTCGCGCTGAACGCACCTGTACCATCGGTCATCCCTTCCCAGATTGTGTTGCCAGCTTTGTCTTTGATCTCCACTGGTGCATTCGGTTCATCCGATGTTCCTGTAATCAACACTTGATCCGCAACACCATCCGCTGGGTTATCACTGTCGATCGGAGTAACTGCTTCTATCTCGACAACAGGTTCTGTGGTATCTGTACTGAAGGTGAGGTCGCCAGCCGTTGCTGTATCTGTACCTGTATTCCCTGCCTTATCCGTCACTTCTACTGTGACATCATCGCCTGCCTGAACCGCTGCTGTATCTACTGTCGCGCTGAACGCACCTGTACCATCGGTCATCCCTTCCCAGATTGTGTTGCCAGCTTTGTCTTTGATCTCCACTGGTGCATTCGGTTCATCCGATGTTCCTGTAATCAACACTTGATCCGCAACACCATCCGCTGGGTTATCACTGTCGATCGGAGTAATTGCTTCTATCTCGACGACGGGTAGTACACTATCCACCGCGGCTTCCGCCAAAATCTCATCCGATTCGTTACCAGCAGCATCTTTAATGCTTACTTCAACTTCTAAAGTTTCACCTTCGTTCGGTGAATCCACTTTAACGATGATTTCACCTGCAGTAATGTCGTCAGCCGTCAATACTGTTTCTTCACCGTTGACGATAACACTGTCACCAGCTACCGCATCTGCAGGTAAATCAATCTTAACGTCGACTT
>NZ_KB849229.1:0-120111 GCF_000368045.1 Acinetobacter johnsonii CIP 64.6 | reverse complement strand
AATGTCGTCAGCCGTCAATACTGTTTCTTCACCGTTGACGATAACACTGTCACCAGCTACCGCATCTGCAGGTAAATCAATCTTAACGTCGACTTTGCCATCTGCATCAATTTCATCTGCGGAGATCCATTCATCGCCATTACCGATGGTGACCGAATCTGGAGCTAAGGGGGCTGTAGTATCCACAGTTGCTTCTGCTTGAGTCGGATCTGACTCATTGCCATCTTTATCCTTGATGATCACATCGACTTCTAATGTTTCGCCTTCATTCGGTGCGTCCACTTTAACGATGATTTCACCTTCAGCAATGTCGTCAGCCGTCAATACTGTTTCTTCACCATTGACGATAACACTGTCACCAGCGACTGCATCTGCAGGTAAGTCAATCGTAACGTCAACTTTGCCATCTGCGTCAATTTCATCTGCTGTAATCCATTCATCACCATTACCAATCACCACTGATTCTGGGGCACTTGGTCCTTCGTTCGTTTCGCCTATCCCCTTATCAGAATCATTTCCTGAATCATGCCCTGCCCAAGCTAAAATGCCGCCTGCAGTCAATGGAACTGCGGCCCAAGCCCATGGAGAAGCAGCATCATTCTCACCATATAATAAAGGCCCTACATCATTGAGTTCTGCATAGGTCGCACTTAATGATTCCTCATTAGAGCTAAACTCAACCCAAAGCAATTTATGATTAACATCATCTTGCAAAACAAGGCTGTTATCTGCATCAAAAAAGCCCATTATTGTTATTAATTCACCACTTTTTAAGACAACAACGAGATTGTTACCTTCCTTTTTGTATTCTTTAATATCTTCTGAAGAGATTTTAAGTTGAACGACCGAGGGGTTCTGCGCTGACAATTGTATTTTGCCCGAGGCATTTACCTCGATGCCTTGGTGAGACTTTTTATCAATTAACGTGACTTTCTGATCCATGTGTACATCCTTTTTCGAGTTTCATTTTTAAGTATTTTGAAGCTTTAAACCGAGTCACTAAATGAAAGGTGTCATGTACTAGAAAGTTCTTTAACTGGTCAGTTTCGGATACCAATTGACGATTCAACTTAGCTTCTAAGTTTTCCATTGTGAATTATCTTAGCACTGAATTTTTGCAATAAAATACACTTGTCCTAAATATAAAAATCGTAAAATAGACAGACAAATATTGTTTAAAATTTCTACACAACCTAACCTAATTGCAACTTTTAAAGATCTATAGATCACCTGCATACACTGGTTCAAAGTGGAAACCATTCGCATTAAAAATCACATTAAAAGCTTTCTTATTGTTCATTTTTTTTGGCGTTTAACAGAAGGTTTTATATTTTAAAAATCACATTATTTAAGTTTTTATTTACAATCGTATTTTTAGATTTTTGTTACTTTATGTAAAGCCAACCAAAAAGGTTGGTTTTCTACCTCAATCAATATCGTTCTCACCAAAAATAGTGATAAAAATTTAATTTTCACCCACAAATTATGCCCTCGTTACAGAGGAAAAAACGATCTTTTTGGAAATTCCATACTTTAATTCATCTCCATAATTTTCATCTATTTTACATAGCAGAAAATCTAATGGATGAGCCAGTTTTTACGAGGGATAAATCAAGAGCGATAAAATATTTCAGGCCCGCAAATGACTTTGCGAGCCTGAAATATCCCAGTATCTATTGTTCGTTAAATATTAGATTTAGATACGGATCGAATGCTAAAAATAGCTTGTGTTCAATTGTGCATTGAATCAAACCATTTAAATCATTGAAAATTAAAACTTCACCAAGTCACCTTTCAACGCCACGCCTGCGAGTGCCGTACCTTTCGCGCATTGGTAAGTCGTCGTACTCCGTGTTTCATTCGACTTATAGAAACTCACCAGGTTGGTCACAGCATTTGCGCCATTGGCTTTGGCTGTATTTTGAAATTGAATCAATGCCGAACGAAGTACGTGATCACATGAACTTTCCGCAGATTTGGCAAAACCATTGGTCTTTTTATTGGTCACTAGGCCCTTTTCAATCACCTTTCCGCCCGACTTGGTGCCCGCCAAATAAAATTTCACTGAGCCATCGAGTACGCCATCTGCAACAGCACGGTTTACCGCTTCTTGAAATTTAAAATCATACATTTTATCGGCAGCCTGAGCTGATGCAATCGCACCTAAAGACAACACAGCGACTGCACAGATTTTTTTGAATAACATGGTTCTACCCTTATTTTATTAGACACGTTTAAAAATCAAGGAGGTATTAATCCCCCCAAAAGCAAAATTGTTGCTCATCATAATTTGCGTTTCTGCTGAACGCATGTCTGAAACAATATAATCCAGATCGCCACAAGCACTATCAATCTGATCTAAATTCAGCGTAGGCACCAACTGATTACGTCGCATCATTTCGATACTCAACCATGCCTCAATGGCGCCGCACGCCCCGAGCGTATGCCCAAAATAACTTTTTAATGAGCTGATCGGCTTTTTCCCCAAGATGCGCGCGGTTGCTTGTGATTCAGCAATATCCCCCTGATCGGTCGAGGTGCCGTGTGCATTGACATAATCAATATCCGCGGCAGCAAGCTGTGCATCTTTCAGTGCCAACTGCATACAACGGCCCATCATTTCAGAATCAGGTCGAGTCACATGCTGACCATCGGTATTGCTACCATAACCGACAATCTCAGCATAAATGGTGGCCCCGCGCGCTTGAGCATGTTCATATTCTTCTAAAATCAAACAGCCTGCGCCCTCACCCACCACCAAACCATCCCGGTCTGCATCAAACGGGCGTGGCGTTGTCTCAGGTCGATCATTTTGCACACTGGTCGCCAACAGCACATCAAACACGGCAGAACCGGCAGCACTGAGCTCTTCTGCTCCGCCTGCGATCATTACGGTTTGTTTACCATATTTGATCGCTTCATAAGCTTGACCAATAGCCATAGAACCTGAAGTACAGGCACTTGAAGTCGGCAGCGTTAAACCTTTTAGGCCAAAATATACCGTCATATTGACTGCACTGGTATGCGACATCATACGAATGTAGGTTGTGGCATTGAGTTGACTCATATTGTGCTCAATCAACATCGAGCCAAACTCACGTACGGCATCCACACTGCCTGCAGAGGAACCAAAAGCCACGCCTGCATCGCCACTTTTTAAGATATCAGCATGTAGTAAACCTGCATCTTCCAATGCTTTTTCAGCACATACAGCAGACATTAAAGCAACACGCCCCATGCCACGGGTCACCTTACGGTTAAAGTGCTTCGGTACAGTAAATGACTCTACTGGACCAGCCAATTTACTGCGTAAATCAGGATAAATTTCCCAGTCAGGCATATAGCGAATACCGCTTTTCCCTTGTGCAAACTGCTCAAAAATTTGCTCTGCGGTTTCCCCCAAAGAGGTAATACCAGACATACCTGTCACAACAACACGTTTCATTAGATCAAGCCTCCATTGACTGAAATCACTTGGCGGGTGATATAACTGGCATCATCACTACATAAAAACTTCACCGCTTTTGCGACTTCTTCCACCTGCCCCATACGTTGCATCGGGATCATCTTCAAGGCGTGTTCTTTAACTTCTTCCGTGACCATTTCTGTTTCAATCAAGCCTGGAGCCACACAATTCACCGTGATTTTGCGTTTGGCCAATTCCAGTGCCAATGCTTTGCTCGCACCAATCAAGCCTGCTTTGGCAGCACTATAGTTCACCTGACCTCGATTCCCCATGATTCCAGACACCGAAGATAAAGTCACAATACGTCCGCCCTTTTTCAAGCGGATCATCGGCATCATCAGAGGTTTCAGCACATTATAAAAACCATTCAGCGAAGTAGAAACGACGTCATCCCAGTCTTCATCGGTTAGTGCGGGGAAAGCACCATCACGGGTTAGTCCTGCATTCAACACCGCACCATAAAAAGCACCATGCTGTGCCATATCTTGCTCTAAAATAGCGGCAATCTTTTCACGCTCATTCACATCGAACATCAGTACATGGCTAGCCTGTCCAAGCGCTTGAATCTCCTGAGCCACTGCTTCGGCCTCAGACTGTCTTGAGCGGGCATGGACCGTGACATCAAAGCCTGCCTTTGCCAATTCCAAAGCAATCGCTTTACCTATTCCACGACTTGAACCCGTGACTAAAATTCTTCTGTTCACACTAGTTTTCCAATGATTTCATTCATATTTTCAGGCTCAAATACGCTTAATATGGCGCTGAACTGATGCTCTTGATATACAATTTCACAATTAAACTGCCCAAGACCTTCGTGCAGATAACTTTGTTCTACCCGAATCTGCACCGTTGTGCCCAAACTATAATAGGCACAAGGTAACTGCATTTTACGGGTGCCCAATAAAAAGCCAATTTTCGGTGGCAATCCTTTAGTCTGTCCTTTATAGCCTGCATAGGCGCTGATGGTCTGTGCCATAAGCTCAATGCTGCTCCATGTGGGCAAACCTTCTGGCTCACAAAACATCAAATCAGCGGTAATGTGAAGCTCTGCAATGGCAAACTCATCATTAGCTTCAATTAGATGACTCACGAAAACCATCGGTTTTTCATGCGGAATAAATTGTACAGCATCCATCATGGCAAAGCCGTCCCCAAAATTAAACTGATATTGCTTCCGCCAAAGGCAAATGAATTGCTCATTACATAGCGAATCGGTGCAGCCAAATGTGGAACACGCACATAATTTTGCCCAACCAAAGCCTCGTCCAATTCGCCTGCATGATGCAGCGGCAACCAGGATTGATCCAATAAAACCTGCTGGCAAATAAAGGCTTCGATTGCACCCGCTGCCCCCAGACAATGTCCCGTTTTGTGTTTGGTGCTGCTCAAGGCCACAGCTGCATCTGAAAAAACGGTCTGTACCGCCTTAATCTCCATCGCATCATTTTGCGGTGTGGATGTACCGTGTAAATTCAAATAACCAATATCACCTGCTTCAAGCTGTGCAACAGTTAATGCGTTTTGCATTGCCTCTACAGCCCCTCGTCCTTCGGGATGTGGTGCTGAAATATGCCATGCATCCATTGACTCGCCACTCGACAGCAACATCACAGCTGCAGGTGCTTTAGACAATAAAAACAGCCCTGCGGCTTCACCAATATTAATACCGTCACGGTTGGCACCACAGGGCTGACAAATTCCGCTCGATAAGCTTTCTAAACTCTCAAAACCATTTAAGGTCAGCTTGCATAGGGTGTCGACTCCACCAACTAAGACAGCATCGGCCAAATCGGCATTCAGCAGACGTTGCCCCGCCGCCATCGCTTTAGCTGCCGAGGAACAAGCGGTAGAAATAGTATAGGCAGGTCCATCCCAGTCCAAATAATGTTGTAAGGCCTTCGCCAAACTGCCCATTTCCTGTTTTTGATGTTGTACAGACTGCGGTGTTGGCTGCTGCAACTGCGCTTTTAATACAGGCTCATTATCTGCGATTCCAGACGTCGATGTGCCCATAATCACCGCAAGACGCTGTTTAGAGAACTGTGCAGTATAGGCACGAATCTCAGTTTCAATGTGCGACAAAGCAGTCAGCGCAAAGCGTAAATTTCGTGAGTCTGCACCGCTTAAGTTTTCAGGAATGTCCTGTATCAACGCTGAGTTATATGCGCCAACCCATACCGTACGCCCCGCAATCAGATCCTCTCGTTGCGACAAGGTATTTTCTATGCTTGTTAACGCATGTTGAAGCTCAGCGGTATTTTGTCCCAAAGCCGACAGCGCCGCACTAAACTGAATACCAACGGCTGAAACATGCTGTAGATTTTTAGTCATGATGGTCACCTTGATCATCTTCTAAAGTATTGCTCACTGCACTGATCACCATCTGATAAGGCACTTGCAGATTATCTAGCTCAATTACTCCCTCATTTTGCTGAATTTTCAATACGGGCTGTTGCTGTATATAAATGGTATCGTCTTTCTGCACGACCGCATTTTGAGCTGCATGTAACGCAGTAAAATTTGGATAGGTCGCATACAGAATATCGCGTACCACGTAATCGAAAGGTAACAGCTTCATCGCTTCAATCCGCTGTTCTACATACACTTTTTGACCATCAAAACTGAGCTTAAACAACTGCTGTCCTGTAAGGCTGAGCGCTAGCATGTCAAGTGACTGCCCACGTTGCTGTTGGTACAGTAAAAAGCTGAAACTCTGGGTTTTCCACTGCACTTCAATTTGGTCTTGGCGCTGGTAATTCTGCGCAGCCCACTGCGGGGTCGCGAGTCCTTGCGCTTTTGGGATCCAGCTTTGGCAAGCACTACAAAGCAGAGCACTGACTAAAACCCAACTGATGGTCTTTAAACACAGCTTAAGTTTCATCGGTCAGCGACTCTTTTTGGGGTTGTTCTTCTCGGCAATATTCGGCCAAAGTGCTCAGACGTTGCTTGGCATTACGATGAATCGGGTTGCTCGCATCCCACGCATAACCTGCCAGTAAAGAAGCAATCATACGACGGATTTTTTCATCCTGATGCGTGGAGAACACCACATCCTGAAATTCACCTGAATACCATGACTCGACATAGGCACGGAACACTTGAATGCCTTTACGTAGCGGCTTTTCATATTGCTCCATCCAATCGACCGCCTGGCCTTGCAGCACTTGCTCGACCAAAGGCACCGCTAGACTGGAAGATTTCAAGGCAATGGTCACCCCCGATGAAAAGACAGGATCTAGGAACTCACCTGCATTGCCGAGTAGCGCATAGTTGTTGGATGCCAAATGTTTAACATCGGCAGAGTAGCCCACCAAAGTACGTACAGGAGTATCATGTTTAGCATGACGCAGCACATGCGACAAACTGGCATCATCCGCCAAAATACGCTTCTGTAAGGCTTCTAAGTCATAGTCCGCACTGCCGTCATAACCGTATTTTTCAAAGAAATCTTGCTCCGCCACGATGCCAAATGAAGAGCGCCCATCGGCAAAGGGAATCAGCCAATACCATGCACGGTGGTCTTTTTCATGCACTGTAATTAAAATTTTCTCGCGGTCAAAATCAGGATCATTCAATAGACCATCTTCAATATGGGTAAAGACTGCACGGCGTACAGGAAAGTCCGACGGGCTTTCTAAGTCGAGAAACTTTGGCAAAATGCGGCCAAAACCGCTGGCATCCAAGAGGAACTTGCCTTGAATTTGGTAGCTGTCGCCTTGCGCATCTTTGACCGTCAAAATCGGCTGTGTAGATGCCACATCGACCGCCAAGACTTCATGGCCAAAACGGATGTCTGCGCCCATTTTTTCGGCTTGCTGTGCCAAAAGCTGGTCAAAGTTGGCACGCCGTACCTGCCATGTAGTGCCTGGACCTTCGCTAAACTTTTGAGTAAAGTCATAAAAACTGCGCTGCGTACCTCTTAAAAAAGCCGCGCCATTTTTAAACTGAAAGGCATATTCATCGGCATGTGCGCGAACGGTCTCCAACAAACCCGCTTCTTCCAAAAACACCATACACTGCGGCAATAAAGATTCACCAATGGAAAACCTCGGAAAATATTGCTTTTCGATGACCGTGACTTGGTAACCTTTTTGACGCAGCAAAGCTGCAGCCGAGCTGCCTGATGGTCCCGCCCCAATAATTAAAACATCTGTCTGTTGCATGGTGCTCATTGCACTGTACCCTTTGACTCAGCTCTTTGGCTGATATTGTTGAACCACCACATGTTTCGCATCGGAGGATGTAAAAAGTGTGGCATAAATAAATGAAAAAATAACGCCCAGCAACACTGTTAAGCCAAAACTGTGAATGGCATAAGTATGACTAAAGGACAGCAAACCAAAACCAAAGAACGTCGACATCATGCACAGAAACAAAGCCATACCCACCACTTGTGGATGATCATGTCCGTGACGGTAGAAAATCGCATAGTCCACCCCAATTCCAATGATCAGGAAGGTACCCATAATGCTGAATAAATTAATCTCGACACCGAGCCAGGCTTGAATCGCAAACGTGGTCATTAGAGCCATACTGACAGGCAACACCAAAGGCAGAATGGATTTTTTGCCATAAAGTGCCCCTAAGCCAATGGCTAAAATCATCAAAGCGCTGAGCAATAGCCACTGTGCCTGCTCACGGTGCTGTTTAAACAATTCAGACAGTTGATGAACTGGACGTAACAGTTGTACATCCGCAGTTTCAAGCTGTTGCACGGCTTTGACGTCATGCACATTTTGCAGCATCACCAAACGTTGCGTCGGACTCATCTGTAGAAAATGCAGGGGATGGTCTTTAAAGACGGCTTCAGTCAGCAACGGTTGGTCTTTTAAATGCGCTTGCCAGTTTAAAACATCCGCTGCATTGAGCTGTAACGCTTGCGCATATTTCACTAAAGCCGGCTGAGGAATCGCCTGTAACATTTCAACATTCTTTTTTTGCTGCTCAAGCGATGGAATCCACTGCCCTAAAGCTTGTACAGCATCTAGCTTTCCAGCCTGCTGCAAGGGAGCAAGTTTTGCCAGCAGTTGTTGTTCATGTTGTTCTAACTCTGCTGGGGTTCTGCCCTGTACCACAAAATATTCGCTGCTTTGCTGTTGCATAAAACGCGAACGAATATATTGATCTTCCTGCTTTAAGGTGGCATCCATACTTTGCAAATTGCGGATGTCATCATTGCTTTTCAGGAAGGCGAGGCTGCTGCCTGTCACCAGTACAATTAGTGCAATCATGCCATAACGTAGCGTGTTGTGGCTCTGCACATAACTGCGTGCTTTGCCAATAAAGCCCAAAGTACGTATCGCAGGTTCCGCATTCAACGCAGGCAAACGTGGCAGCAGTAAAATACTGGTCACCCATGCGGCACTCAGTCCAACCATGGAAAAGACCGCAATCTGTTTAAAGCCCGGAAATGGGGTAAAACTCAGCACCACATAGGCCAACAGCGTGGTCATTAGCCCCACAAATAAACTCGGCAATAATGGTTTTAAAACAGTAAATCCATCGATCTGTCGGTGCTGAGACTGCATGGCCATGAAGTAAAATGAAAAATCGACACAGACCCCAATCAAACTGGCACCAAAAACCAGTGTCATCAGGTGAATTTCGCCGAAAACCCAATAGGTCACAGCAAAGGCCACTAAGCTGCCTGTGCCGACTGCAACCATTTCCGTCAACATCGGTCGTATTGAACGGAAGCCAAACCAGACCAAAAGCAAAATCCCGATGGTCGAACCCACGCCAATGGTGGAAATTTCCTCTTTGGCAGAGTTGGTTCCGAACTGTGCAAACAACAGCGTACCTGTCCAATGCGGCTTGACCTGCAACTGGTTGAGTTGCTGATTGATATTTTGGATAAACGCAGCGGTCTGCTCTTGGTAGGCAATATTATAAGGGCTGTTATTAAGCTGAAGCACCATCAGGCGCGAGATACCTTGCTCATCACGAATCGTAGCAAAGCCCTGCTCTAAATTGATATTGGCATTGCTTTGTAAAGTGCTTAAACCCACTGCATAACGCGGGAACAGCAGCAAGGGATCTTGCTTGAGCATTTCAGCCGTGATCGGCATGCCGGGACTCATCAGTTGTAATAAGCTTTGCTCTGTCAGTGCGGCATCATCCTGCTCCTGCACCATCTGCTGATCGGTCTTAGATAATAGCCCTGCTTTGTGTTGATACAGCGCTTGGGCAAATTGATCAGGATCAAGCTGCGGCCGAACAGGTAAAAACAGCTGACTTTGGTCGGCTTGGGTTTTGAGTGCTTGCGTTGCCTGTTCGAGTTGCTGATCCGTTTTGGCATCCAATACCACAAAAACTTTGTCATTTAACTGCTGACTCACATATTGCTGTGCTTGTTCCAGATGAACATCCTGATGTGCCTCAGGCAGCAAAGCAAAAATATTGGTCTCAATCTTAATACCTTTATTCAGCCAAGCCACGCCCAGTGCCAAAGCAATGACACACAGCACTAACAGCCAAAGGGCGCTAAATTTATTTTGCCAATTGGAAAAGTGCATTTTCCGCAGCCGTTAAAGTTTGAGGTTGAGCCGTTTGCTGGCTAAAACGAATGATGGTGCGGTTATTGGCTTGTTCCAAAATTGTAATACGATCCACATAACGCTGACCTTGGGCATCAACTTGAACAAAAAGCTTTTTAAACAGACTGCTTTTCGGCGTTAAGCTGACATTCCACTGCGTCGGACTGTAATTGGCAGACACCACATTAAAGTTTTTAGCGAGTGCCGCTTCATTGCCCGACATCAACTGTAAAAACATCGTCGCTACAGAGCCATAAGGAGTCTTATCGACTTCAATTTGACTGCTAGTACGCTGTGTCTTTTGTACCAACTTACGCGGTGTCACCACCAAATCGGCTTTGACTGGACTTTGAATTTGCCACAGTACCCCTTGGTTTTTGCTGAACAGCACCGCGCCTTTGGACACATAGGTTTTATTCAAAGAGGCCAGTTTTTTCTGTTGCTCAAATTGAGCACGCACCACAGGCGTTGCACCGAGCTGAGCAAACACCTGCTTCAATTCAGTATTTTGTGCACTCACTGCGGGAGCAAGCAAAGTCATCACACTGGCTGTACACGCAACCAAAATCGGCTTAAAAAATTTGTATCGAATCATGCTTGCATTACTCCGCTTTAAACTCAGGCCATGCATTTAAACAGTCCAACAACACCTGTGGCGACTGGAAGCACATTTCACGTTTTTCAATGTGCACCGCCACTTGCGAGGTATAGCCCTTGGTCAGCTTTCTGCCCGAAACTGCATCGAAAATCAGATATTCAATTTTCAGGCGGTTTTCCCATTCTTTTAAAATGGCGCGCACGCGAATTTTTTGCTCAAACTCAATACCTTGTACATAGCGCACATGACTTTCAATCACTGGCCATGCATAACCCGAGTCACGCATTTGGTTATAGTTATAGTGAAATTGATCTAGCAGTTTGCAACGCGCGATTTCAAAATATTTTAAATAATGCCCGTGCCACACCACGTTCATTGTGTCGACATCATGAAAGGGCACTTCAATGATTACATCAGCATGCATGCTCATTTCCTATGAATATTGAACAGCAACGCTGTCTAACAGTTCTAAATCCTCAAAGCGATTAACCAATGCTTGAAGCTCTTGTTGCAAAGGACGATCTTCCACTACATAGGTGAAGCTCTGAAGCACCCAGTGTTGAAATGCTGTTAAAACAGGGCTGAGTTCTGTATCTACACCTTTGAGTTTAACCGCCTGAACTGCTGCACAGCTAAGTGCCGCAACCACTTGTTCGGTCAGAGTAATGACACGACTGGCATCACGCGCAGCAATGGTGCCCATGCTAACTTTGTCTTGATTATGACATTCGGTTGAGCGTGAGAAAATCGACGCAGCGAGCGTCTGTTTTAAGGCTTCTGCCGTCCATGCCGAAACCCCGATTTGCACCGCTTTAAAGCCATGATTCAAGGGCAAGCGCTCAGGACTAGAACCCGTTAAATTGCGTGGTAAACCATTGTTCATTTTATAGTCCACCAACTGTGCCAACTGACGATCCATCAAGTCAGCAATATTCGCGATCATAATTTTCAGGCTGTCCATGGCTTGGGCAATATGTCCGCCATAAAAATGTCCACCATGCAGTACCCGCAGGTTCACAGGGTCAATCAATGGGTTGTCATTGCTTGAATTTAGCTCATTTTCAATAAACTGACGCAGCCACAATTTAGAGTCTTCAAACACCCCAATCACATGCGGTGCACAGCGTAGTGAATAACGGTCTTGCAGGCGTGAACTTTGGTGTTCGGTTTGTACTTCACTATTCAACCATTCACGTAACTGAGCTGCAATATGCTGCTGCCCCAGATGTGGTTTTTGCGCAAACAAGACTTCATCAAAATGGCTCGGATTCCCTTCTAAAGCCAAAACATTCAGTGCGGTAATCAAAGTACTGGCAAAAGAAATCTGTTCGGCTTTTTTATAATTCAGGCAGGCAATGGCTGTCATGACCGCTGTACCATTCATCAGGGCCAAACCTTCTTTAGGACGCATCACCAAAGGCTGCAAGCCTTTTTCTGCATACACTTGTGCAATCGGCACGATCTGACCTTGATAGTACACATCGCGCTCACCAACCAAGGCCCCAGCGATATAAGACAAAGGCGTCAGATCCCCACTGGCACCCACCGAACCTTCCGAGGGAATCACAGGAATCACATCCTCATTCAGCATCCAGACCAAACGCTGCAACAAGGCATGCGAAACACCCGAATAGCCGCGTGCCAAAGAACATAACCTCACCACCACCACAGCACGCGCTGTAATTAAGTCTAAGTTTTGCCCCATGCCACAGCCATGAAAACGCGACAAATGTAGCGGCAGCTCATGCACTTGATGGGCTGGAATTTCGACTAAGCACGAGTCTCCATAGCCCGTGGTCACGCCATAAATGACGCCTTCGTCTTGCAACAGCTGATCAAGGAAATCTGCGCCGCGTTGAATCAATGCTGTCCATTCAGCAGAGGTAGGCAATGCCACCTGTTTTTCTTTACGCGCTACAGCCACAACATCTTCAATACTGAGCGGAGTTTCCCCAACAATTAACACAAGACTTATCCTTTATTCCAAAAATTATAAAAATTAAACCATTGATAGGGCGCGCGTATGCAATGCTGTTCCAACAGTTGCACATACTGCCTTGTGGTCTGTTGCATGGCCTCTAAACGCTCTTTACGTGGCCAATTTAACTGCTCCGCGACTTGGTGAATATGCACTTCAAAATGTGTATCAACTCGATAGCAAAACACCGCCAGCACAGGAGCTTTCAACAAACTGGCCAAAATCCATGCGCCCTGCGGCCACAGCGCTTGCTCACCCAAAAAAGCAACCGATTGTACCCGATCCGACTGCACGGGTACGCGGTCTGCTGCCACAATCACCCATTCACCCTGATCCAATTTATCCTGCAAAATCAGTGCTGTTTCGATTCCTAGCTCATCCACTGAAACCAAATTGACATCGGCATGTTCATTCAGCTTTTTTAAAAATGCATTGAACTTGGTGGCATGTTTTTGATAGACCAACACATTAATTTTCTGCGGATGCTCTGCTTTGACGGCGCGTAACAATTCAATATTGCCAAAATGCGACACCACAATCACCGCACCTTTTTGATAATGCGAACGAAAGTGCGCATGACCATGCAGCTTTAAGTTCTGCTCAGGAATATGCCCGAGCCAGCCCTCAATTTTATCTAAAATACATTCGCCAAATTGCATCAAATGCGTATAGCTGTGCCACAGCTGCGGCTCAGCCTGAAACGGCGACTGCGCACCTGCAAAATGATGCAGTTTTTTTAAGTACAACAGTGAAGCCTGACGTGCAGTATTGGAAAAGAGCCAATACCATAAAATCACAAAGTATAAGATGACTCGGCACAGCCAGCGCCCACCCAGACGGTAGAAACCCAGCATCAGCATTAGCGGTAACATCCCGCCCCGCTCTTTCACGGCGCTCCATTTCTGCATATGCTTCTCTGACCGCCTTAGCCTTTGACTCTCTGATAAATCAGTTTGGGAAACCGCCGCAGCATGCCACCCAATAAGCGGCTATGCGCGCGCGCCATACCCAAATTGTCACGCCAAACATCGAAATGTGAAATGCCGCCTTCAGGATAAATCACATGCGTGGGCAGATTGATAAACGGCACATTGTCCCATTTCAAACGCACCAAAATTTCCGAGTCAAAGCCCATCCTCGGTTGAAACTTGGCGGTATTTAAAATGTTTACCGTCTGCGCCAAAGGATAAATGCGGAAGCCACACATGCTGTCTTTAATGTCAAAAGACAGGCTGTTAATCCACACCCAAATATGGGTTGCATAACGGCCATAGAGACGTTTTTTTGGAACAGTCGCATCAAAGATCGGCTGACCAATAATCATGGCTTCGGGATGCTGGATAGAGGTGTCTAAAAAGCGTTGCACATCCTGCCAGTCATGTTGTCCATCAGCATCTAGTTGCAAGGCGTGGCTATAACCAGATTGAAAGGCATGCTTGAGACCTGTGATCACCGCCTGCCCCTTGCCCTGATTATAGGTATGTTCAACCAAATCGGCCCTTGGGTAGTTCTGCGCAAGCTGATGTAACACCGCCGTACAATCGGCATCACTGCCATCATTCACCATAATAATCGGCAACTCAAAAGAGCTTAAATGTGATAATAACGCGGCCAAATAATGCGGATGGTTATACACAGGAATCACAAAGCAGTGTTTCATTTTTGTCTCTCGGCTTAAACGTCTACAGGCACAGCAAACAGCAAACGTCCTGATGCCAATATTTTGTCATGATTTTTCAGCTCAAAACTGACCTTATGCGCTTTACGGCTGAGCACCAGTTCCACCGTTTGATAGGGTTGGATTAGCCCTTGAAATTTCAACTGCTCAAAACCATTACACCACAGTAAATCTGCCCAGTTTTGTTTGGCAAAATGCTGGATAAAACCAATTTGTCCCACGCCCGGATAAATCGGGAAGTTCGGGAAATGGCCTTTAAAGCATTCCAGCTCAGGCACAAACTCCAAAGCATAACTGATCTGCATATCGTGAGACTGCTGCGTCAATACCACAGGCAAGCTCATCGGCTGAAAGAGTGATTTTAAATACTGTTTATTCAGCTTCGATTGTGCATTTTGTGGCATTTGCGTTAAGAACCGCCACTGCCGCGGAATCGCAATGCTTTCCAGTTTTTGTTGTAATTGTTTTTTCAGTTGTGCGGTAAAGGTGGCTTTGCCCTTTTCGGTGAGCAGTGCCCGAACATCCTCCGTCAACACTGCCACCACCGCCAAAATCTGACGCTGTTCTTTTTCATGAATTAAGACATGACATTGTTCTATTTCGACCAATTCAGCGATTTTCGCTTCAATCGCATCGAGACTTAACCGCTTTTCTTCAAGTTTAACAATGCGGTCCAAACGCCCCAATAACTGAAATGGACTTTTGGGATTATCTGCATCCACAACCTGCACTTTATCCCCGGTTAAAATCCAATCCGTGCTAAAGGCATGGTTGGTTTTAACGGCTAACTCTTGCTGCTCAGCATATTCAATTTCGACATTGGCAAAGGGTGTCCATAATGCATCATCTGCCTGACGGTGGGCAATCCCGCCTGTTTCAGAACTACCAAACACTTCGGTAATCGGACAGTTCAGCAAGGGACGCACGCCGGCATCCAACTTTCCACCAGAGGAATAGACCATCTGACTGTCTTGCAATACCACATCTGTGGTCCAGCGCTTCAGCAAAGCAGGACTAGAAATTACATAATTGGGCAGCTGCACATGGGCAATTTTCTTTTGAAGATCGACCACATCTTCAGGGAAAGCCAGTTGTTTTTGATAGAAACTGCGTCCACTGGCTAAGGGCCACAACAACTTAAACAACAAACCATAAATATGTTGATGGCTCACCGTGGCAATCGCAACCGCTTGCTCAGGCAAATCAAAACTGGCTTCTAAACCACAGACTTCATTGAACAGTTGTTGCAAAGTGCGCGGAATCTTTTTCGGCTGCCCAGTTGAGCCCGAAGTATAAAAATACAACTGCGCCTGATTGAAAAAGGCCGCATCAAATTGAAGCTCGAAGGTTGACTCTGCTGTCGACGGCAAACGTTTTAAAAAGTAAATCTGCTGTTCAGCCAATTCTTTTTCTAAGTCGCTGACCCGATGCGGCGGCAATAGCACTTGTTTACCTGCTTGCAAGGCTGCAAACAACAATACTAAAAACTCATAACTGTCTTCTTGCCAAAGCGCCCATACCGGCTGTTCCAACTGCTGAATTTGCGCAGCCTGTTCAGCCACATCCAACCAAAAAGTGTGAAAGGACACAAAACTAGAGTCCGCCTGAATACACAAGGGACGTGATGAATGGAGATGGTGTTGAAAATGACAAGACATATAATTTGTTTTTAAAACCGTTTTTCTAATCGCGATAGTTCGAGGCCACTATTTCAGTTGCCCTGACGAAGATGCTGTTATTTCTGTGCCTGATGCAGTCGCTGCTGGCATTTACGCAACACAAATTCACCCAGCAACAACCCACCCATCAAGACATAAGAGATCAAGCCGTTATACAGCACCCAAATCTTCATCGGTGCAAAGAAAACAGTGATCAGGGCAATGACCGCATTGATGCAGAAAAAACCACACCAAACTTTGGTCACTTGACGGGTCCATTCTACCCCTTCTTCGGGCAAATTAGGTTCTGCCAAACGTGCAAAACGTTCAATCATTGAAGGCGGTCGAATCAAGGTACTGGCAAAAATAAATAGTGCCCCGAGACTCATAAAGACAGGATAGAGTTTAAGCCACGCATGATCTTTTAAAATCAAACTCAGCCCGCCACATAAAATGGCAAAACCCGTCAATGGCCACAGCAAGGCATTGCCCTTACTCAATAAGCGCAGGATGCCTAGCACAATCAATACCGCACTGACCCAGACATACTGTCCATGTGCCAAAGCATAAGCTACAAAAAAAGGATAGAGGATCAATCCGACCCCTGCTATCCCTTTTAAAATATTGTTCATGCAGCAGACATATTCTGAATCACGAGCACCACATCTTGTACGGTACGTACATTTTTAAAGTCTTCAGGATTGACTTGTTTGCCTGTCAGCTCTTTAATTTTTACGACCAAATCAATGGCATCAATACTGTCAACATCGAGGTCTGAAGCTAAGTTTGATTCTAACTGCACATCTTCAGGTGCAATTTCAAACAGCTCTTCCATCCACTCACGTAATTTTTCTAACACGGTTTCTTGTGCAAGCATAGCAACCTCTTATGCTGTTTTCTGTGCTTCAACCAAAGCCACTAAGCTTTGAATTGATTTAAAATGTTCTTTGGTATCTGCGGACTCTGCATTCAAATGAATGCCATAGCGCTTTTTCAATGCCAAACCCAGTTCTAAAGCATCAATCGAGTCCAAACCCAGACCATCACCAAACAAAGGCGCGTCTGTATCAATATCTTCAATACGGATGTCTTCAAGGGCGAGGACATCAATAATCATTTGCTTTAATTCATCAGCAAGATTGCTCATTTAGGGATAACTCTTGGTTAAAAAACCACTGTAATTGTTGATTTAATTGACGCACATTTTTGGGATTGACCGTTACATCATCCAATACGTCTTCCACTCGGATCGCATCCAACACTTTCACATGGATATGAAAAGGCTGTTCTGGAATGTGATACCACTTTTCATTTTTGGTCAGGGTCGATGGTGTGCAGCTAATCAGCACAGGGCGAATTGGTACACCTGCACGTAAGGCAATATTGGCTGCACCGCGCTGAAAGTCGTTTAGCTGCTCGCCTTTTGCTGTTCTTGTCCCTTCAGGAAAGATCAACAAAGACGCCGCATGATCTTGCTGTAATTTTTGTACGCAGTCCTGAATAAATTGTTCAGAACCTGCATTTAAAATATAGCCTGCGCTTTGCACAGGGCCTTTGGTAAATGGATTTGACCACAGCGCCTGCTTGACGACGCAGTTTGCTTGTTCCATTAAACCAATTAAAACCACCACGTCAATCAGTGTCGGATGATTGGCAATGACCAACTCTTGTTGACTGTTTTGTAATTTCTCTAAACCTTCAACCGTATAGGTCATGATGCCCAGTTTCACCATCATTTCGGTGAAACCTTTAAAACTGTGCTTAATCACCTTTTGAGTACGCTGCTTTCGAAGCTCAAGGTCGGCTGAACTCAGCTTGACCAGCGGCGCAATCAAACCACCAATCGCCACGCCGCCTAAGCCAAAGCTGGCAAAGCTAAATCCTGTCGCCCCAACGCGCCAAACATAGTTGGCTTGTTGCTTGATTCGATTTAATTTCAGCATTTCGTCCACGCTTCAGATTCAGTTTGCTCAGGATTATTCCAAAACGTATTAAATGCTAAAGCCTGCTGATACGCTGGCGTTGCATCCGTATGCTTTGGCGTCAACATCAAATTTGCAGGCGCTAATGAAATCATCGCTGCCATCGCAAAAGCAGCAAATGGCTGATGCTCGATATACATTTCAGGCAAGGCTTCATCATAATACACCAGCAAAACCTGACAGGCTTCTGGCCTTGTTTTTAACCACGCATAGGCTTCAATCAGCCCATCATTCCACGAACCCGCCAAACTGGTCGCAGGTGTCGCATCCTGACATAAAATGGAATATAAACCTGAAATTGCATTATGTACCGAGGTTGAAAATTGAGTCGGTGAAGGCGTTTGCTCGCTTAATACATCTTCTAAAATATTTAGTGTTTTTGCTTCATCGCCATATTGCGACACCCACACAATATAATCGACTTTGTGGGTATTTAAAGTCTGTATTGCACTATTCAACGCCAGCTTTGCTAGGCGCGATAAGCGTCGGCGTTGCATCGCAGGAATGTGTTCTATAGCTGATAATTCTTGATCAACCAAGCTCATATTCAAGCGGGATACGTGGAGTTGCATCATCATGATCAGTGTTTAAAAGTTGACAAATTATCAGGCGCGCAATTATAGCACTGAGCCACATTTTTCACAAAAAATAACAAGCGCTGACGGGTTCAAAAAAGGAGGATGCAGCAACGCTGATCCTCCTCCTTAAAACAAGAGCAACTAGATATAATATTGCGTTCTTTTCTTGGCAAATTTATCCAGTTGTTTTAAAAAGCCTTCGAAATAATCCTTCTCTTTTTCCTCAGTACGATAGCCTGCATAGAGAGTCCGACGTAAACCTTCAGGCGCTACGCAGTCCAAACGACGCGAAGTCACCCAACCCTTCTGTTCATATTCGTTCACCACCCAATCGGGTAATGCCCCTATGCCACGCCCACTGGCTACCAGCTGAATCAGCATTTGGGTGAGGTCGGTGGTGCGGATCTGTTTCGGCAGGATATTGGCCGGAATAAACAGACGCGACATAATATCTAAACGGTGCTTATCCACTGGATAGGTCACCAAGGTTTCTTCTGCAAGTTCTTGCACGGTAATATCTTTGGCACGAACCAAAGGATGGGTATTGGATAAAACCAAACGCGATTCATACTCAAAAATCGGGAAATACTCTACCCCTTTTAATGCAATCGGGTCGGCCGTAATCAATAAATCAAATTCACCTGTCTGCAATAACTCATGCGGATTGGCCTCAAAACCTGAAGCGAAGTCCAGATCAACATCGGGATACTGTTGGCGATATTGATTTAACAACGGCATTAACCAATCGAAACAGCTATGACACTCTGAGGAAAAAGTAATACGTCCAGTTTGACCATGCACAATACGAGTGATGTCGCTTTGTGCAATTTGCACCTGCGGCAACACTTCATCCGCTAGTTTTAACAAACGCTGTCCCACATTAGAAAAGCTAACGGGACGGCTACGACGGTTCACCACTTCAACCCCAAACCACTGGTCTAACTCACGCAACTGGTGCGACAAAGCTGAAGGCGTTAAGCATAGGTCTCCCGCAGCAGCCACCAATGAGCCATGCTCTCTTAAAGCGGTTAAGGTTTTTAAATGGCGGAGTTCTAACATCTGGCACAGCCCAATTTTTTAATCTTGATGAATACGGTATAGCTTAACCTATAAAAGTGAGATTCACTTATTTTTTTTCACCTTAATATATTTTTAATTAGTTTATTTCATTTTAATATCTATGATCTGCAACAAAAACACTCGCCCCATTTACAGAGAATGAAAAAATTTAAGCATTCAAATTCACAATCTTCATGATCCGTACATGTGCGCCAATCGAAGTAAGGCTTTGTTTTATAACTGTGGATGACTTTTAAGCCCATCTCTTAATCATGCCTAGGTTGAAGCGTGATTCCTTCAGTTTTTTGAGAGGTAAAACGACCGATCCAGCCCACCAACTGTCCTATTTAACTCGTGGCTATGCATCGAACTCTTGTGATATCTCTACTTTGATACAACGAAATCATGTGAGATCAAGCAGCATGCTCTTGTAGCTGAGTTAAATTCAGCTCAAATATTGAGAACTGATGATTCTGATCTTTCATCGAAATTGAGGGGCTAAGCGCTGAAAAAGCATACCGTGCTGACAGCAGAACTTCTCACCACCCTAGTCTTCGGGCTTTTTTATGTTCCACGTGAAGCATTATGTAAATATCGAGCCAAAGTCACTTGTCTCTCAAACTGGTCAGAAGCCAAATAGAACATGTAAAAACAAAAAAGCTTCCGACTAGGAAGCTTTTTTTAAATCTTAGATTTAACCATCAATGGTGAGCTTTAAAATCTCAGCTTTGGTATAACCCCGTTCTTTTAAAAGATGTTGAATGGCTTTTTTCTCATCTTGATCTTCAAGAAATTTACAGCGTTGGATCAAACGCATATCGGTCTCATACTGAAAATTATGACGACACTCCAATTCCTTATTGGAAGGCGTAGTAAAAAAATGAAGCACAGCTAGATACTCTCTTTCATGCTGTTGAAGTGGCCCGCCTTCAACGAATACCTATCTAACACAACTGTTAAACACCCTTTGTGTAAATGATGACGAATCTCGCTCCATTATGCAAGTTAGGGCCTCTCAAATGTTCTCTCTCTACTCATCTACAGCGCCCAATACAGGTCCTTATCATCTGCTAAAGTCGATTTTAATCATGAAAATTCATCAGCTCATCCTGAGAATTCCTCATCCAATCGCCGTTGATCCACTCGTTAGACGTTTTAAACTGTCTGGTTTAAATAGATAAAAACCATTCAATATGTCGAAGCTCGAACGTCAGAAACTTAGCCTCCCCACAGGTCATGACAAACTGCTCTTGCATTCCTGCTGTGCGCCTTGCTCAGGTGAAGTCATGGAAACCCTGATTGAATCAGGTATCGATTTTTCTATCTTTTTCTATAACCCCAACATTCATCCTGTAAAGGAATATCTGATTCGCAAAGAAGAAAATATTCGCTTTGCAGAAAAACATCACATTCCATTTATTGACTGTGATTACGACACAGACAACTGGTTTGCACGCGCTAAAGGTATGGAAAATGAGCCAGAGAAAGGGATCCGTTGCACCATGTGTTTTGATATGCGGTTTGAACGGACAGCGTTATATGCGGCAGAACATGGCTTTAGTCTAATCAGCAGCTCTCTCGGTATTTCCCGTTGGAAGAATATGCAGCAGATCAATGAGTGCGGCCACCGTTCTGCTTCACATTATGCAGGCATTCACTACTGGGACTACAACTGGCGCAAGCATGGCGGTGCGGTACGCATGCTGGACATCAGCAAACGTGAAGAGTTTTATCAACAAGAGTACTGCGGCTGTGTGTATTCACTGCGGGATAGCAACCGTTGGCGCATGAGTCAAGGCCGTGAACGGATCAAACTCGGACAAAAGTTCTATTCCAATGCCATGGATCAGGACAGCTGATTTCAGCCAGTAGACTCCACATACCAATTTTTCCAAGAGCTGGTTCCACGCACCGCAATCGACACGGTCGGAATCAGCTTTTCTTTTAAGATCTTGGTTTGTCCAACGGCTTTGGCTAAGCGTGCTTTGACTGAGTGAATGCATTCACGGTCACCAAATTCACAGCAGTCTAAGCTGGTTCCACCACAGGGCCCATTGGCCAAGCCTTTGGGACAGGTTTCAGGGCAAATATACAAGGTTTCGCCTAAACGGCATTGACCGCAACTTTCACAGCCCACCACTGCATGTTTACTCAAATGTTCTGTTTTCAGTAGTACTTGATTGGCACGCGAGCGATCCCAAACATTGAAATTGAAAATAAACCGCCCCACGCCTTTGGCCAGTTTAGATTCAAATAAAGCATCGTGCATCAGATGCAGATGTTGGTACTTAATAATCTGACTTGAGGTCGCAGGCCGTGAATAATAAGTCAGCTTCGGATGAAACTCTGTACCGGTTTGCACCTGCCAAAGCGTATTCCAAAGTCGTTCACACTCAGCAAAACTCAAGTGCCGATATTCTTCAATATAACGCTCCAGTAAGCTTTGTTCTTCAGGCTGATGGCAAGCCGATAAATGCACCCCCGCAAAACCCAAATGTCGACACATTAGAATCTGTAATGCGCAGCGCATATAAACGTGATCACTTAAACTCTGTTCTTTTTCCTGTTGCAACACCTGCAACATATGCGGGGTGATCACAATGCCAGCCACTTTATGTTTCAGCATAAACTTGGCCCGTGCCAAGGTCAGTGGCATGACGCAAGCTAAAATTTTCTGCGCATACTGATGCCGCGCTAAAAATGCATGCGCATCCTGTAAAGCAGTCATGTCATAGCCCAATTGGGTAATCACATAATCGGCCCCTGCTTTCATCTTTTTATGCAGTTTTAAATATTGCGCCTCTTTTTCCGCTTCAGCATATTTAAACGGATTAAACGCGACACCAATATGAAAACCGCCTTGGCGTTTGGCTTCCATGACAGCATTCACGGACTCCAAATAACGTGTTCGGGGTTCTAGGTCGTGGCTATAGCAGTGCTGTTTTAATTTATCACCCGTTAAGAGCAACAAGTTCTTTTGACCCTGTGTTTTTGCATCTTGTAAAAACTGCTCAAAGTCTTGTATATCCCGTGCCTTCCCCGAAAAGTGAATGACTTTTTCAATCTCTTGTGGATACTGTTTGGCGACTTGCAAAGGCGCTTCATCATCATCCGCATGCACCCGATCAGCCAGAGTCATAGCCGCAGGAAAACCTGCAAATTGAGCTTTCACAGGCCACTGGGCTTGGTGCGAGCTTAAGTATTCAACCAATACGCAAAATTGTTGCTGTGCAAAATATTGAGCAAGTAGGGACATCACAGAAGAAATAATCCAGAGGATTAAAAAAGACGAATTATAGTACAAATCAAAAATAGATGACGAATCGTCTGATTATTCACTCGGCATATTCAATATTTTTTGACTCATCCTCCACCCGATGAGTGAACGCAAATATCCACCCCGGTCTGATTCATTAGTTGCAGTACCCTGCTAAAACTGAACCTGATGGTCAAATTCAAAAAAGAAGGTACTCTAACGCTCAACCACACGCCGCCCATAGCACAACATTTGTCTAGACCCCTTATTTACTGCGCCGATTGACTTATTTTCGATAAGATTTTTCTTTTTTATGCTTTTCAATCGCTTAAAGACTAAGCACATTTCAGCTTTTTAAAATAAAGGCATCTTTTCAAGCTGGGACTGACTGTGTATAACAATGGACGACTCAAGGAAATGATTCGCACATAGGCAAAAGCCTGAAAAAAGCTTAAACTATGTGCCAATGAAAACAAATGATATGTCGTCCATGGCGACAACGATGAAGGTGAAGGTTGATGCCGCTCAATACCGTTGAAGAGCTAGTTGCAGATATCCGTGCAGGTAAAATGGTCATCCTGATGGATGACGAAGATCGTGAAAATGAAGGTGATTTAGTTATCGCAGCGACCCATGTTCGCGCAGAAGACATCAACTTTATGATCACCCATGCCCGTGGTTTGGTGTGCTTAACGCTCAGCCGTGATCGCTGTAAACAATTGAATCTTCCATTGATGGTCGATGCCAATGGCGCACAACATGGCACCAACTTCACGCTCTCCATTGAAGCGGCAGAAGGTATTTCTACAGGGATTTCACCTGCAGAACGTGCGCATACTATTCAAACGGCAGTAGCGGCACATGCAAAACCATCAGATATCGTTCAACCAGGACATATTTTCCCATTGATGGCGCAGCCTGGTGGCGTTCTACACCGCGCAGGTCATACCGAAGCAGGTTGTGATTTATCTCGCCTAGCGGGTCTAGAGCCTGCATCGGTCATCTGTGAAATCATCAATGAAGATGGCACGATGGCGCGTCGTGCCGATCTTGAAATTTTTGCTGAAAAGCATGGTTTAAAAATTGGCACCATCGCGGATCTGATTCACTATCGTATGACCAACGAGCAAACGGTTGAACGCATTGATCAGCAAAGCATTAATACCGAATATGGCACGTTTGACTTATACCGTTACCGCGAATTAGGCAATCCAGATATTCACTTGGCTTTGGTGAAAGGTGAACCGAAAGAAGGGGTAACGACCGTTCGTGTCCATGGTTTCAACCCTGTTCGTGACCTGCTCAAGCTCAACAAAAAAGACGGCGAGCCAGCATGGAATCTCGACAAAGCCCTGCAAGAAATCGCAAGCAGCGATCGTGGTGTTTTAGTCTGGATTGGTCAGCGTCATTTACAAGACTTAGGCCCAGCCTTAGACAGCCTTACAGCACCAAAACCAACCAAATCCAATGCTGCTTTATCTCAGCAGTACCAAACCATTGGGGTTGGCGCACAAATTTTACGTGATTTAGGCGTAGAAAAGATGAAGCTTTTGAGCTCGCCTTTACGCTTTAATGCACTCTCTGGGTTCAATTTAGAAGTGGTGGAATATATCACCGCACATCAAACAACTTAAAAAATCATCGAGGTTGCTATGGCAATTCGCCGTATTGAAGGTATGTTACATCTCGCTAGCGAAGGCCGTTATGCGATTTTAGTGGGTCGTTTTAATAGTTTTGTTGTCGAACATCTATTAGAAGGTGCAATTGATACATTGAAACGTCATGGTGTATCAGAGGATAATATCACTGTTGTTCATGCACCAGGCGCGTGGGAACTTCCTGTCGTGGCTAAAAAATTAGTGGCGTCTGAACGCTTCGATGCCATCATTGCACTGGGTGCTGTGATTCGTGGTAGCACGCCTCACTTCGACTTTGTTGCAGGTGAATGTGCCAAAGGTTTAGGCGTGGTTGGCCTAGAATCTGGTCTTCCAGTGATTAATGGTGTATTGACTACGGATAGTATTGAACAAGCGATTGAACGCTCGGGTACAAAAGCAGGTAATAAAGGCGGCGAAGCTGCTCTTACTGCAATTGAAATGGTTAACTTGTTAAAGGCTATTTAACGCTATGTCGCAAACATTGCAAGCAACTTATGCAGCAAAACGTAAAGCACGTCGCTTTGCTGTACAAGGAATTTACGAATGGCAAATGAGCCACAATCCAGTCCATGAGATCGAAGCACGTACGCGTGTGGAAAATGCCATGCACAAAGTGGATCTGAGCTATTATCATGAATTGTTAACCCAAGTGGTTGCCAATCATGAAGCATTGGATGCGCTCTTAATCCCTGTGCTTGATCGCGAAGTTTCTGCGCTTGACGGCGTGGAACTAGCAACTCTTCGCTTAGGCGCCTATGAACTCAAGGAACACCTTGAAGTCCCGTATCGCGTGGTTTTAGACGAAGCGATCGAGCTTGCTAAACATTTTGGCGGTGCCGACAGCCATAAATACATCAATGGTGTATTAGATCGTTTAGCAACAACTTTACGTGCAGCAGAAAAGCAACAAGCGAACTCACAGTAGTAGATTTGTTGTATGGCTGAGTTTTCGATCATTGATAGCTATTTTAATCGTCAGAGTCCTCATTCTGTCGATTTAGGCGTCGGTGACGACTCAGCCTTGCTCACCCCACCACCGCAGCAACAATTGGTCATTTGTGCCGATACCTTGGTTGCTGGACGTCACTTCCCGCTTGATACCAGCCCACATGCGATTGGCTGGAAATCTGTCGCAGTCAATTTATCTGATATCGCCGCAATGGGCGCGAAACCTCAGAGTATTTTATTGGCCTTGAGCTTACCCCAAATTGATCATGACTGGCTCAAAGGCTTTAGTCAGGGTTTATATGATTGCTGTGATCAATTTGGCGTGAGTTTAATTGGTGGAGACACCACCCAAAGCCCACATCTCACTATTTCCGTGACTGCACTGGGCTGGGTCGATATCGGTCAAGCCGTCACTCGATCTGCCGCGCAAGTGGGTGATTTGATTTGTATCAGTGGCACTGTCGGTGATGCTGCTTTTGCCTTGCAGCACTTAGGCCACCCTCTGCAACAACGTTTGGACTACCCCACCCCACGCTGTGAACTGGGTCAGGCGCTCAAAGGCTTGGCGCACAGTATGATTGATGTGTCGGATGGCTTAGCACAAGATCTCGGCCATATTTTAAAAGCATCCCATGTGGGCGCAACCCTACAACTTGATCAACTGCCAATCAACACCGCTCTACAAGATGTAACACGAGAACAACAATGGCAATATGCTTTGGCGGGTGGCGATGACTATGAATTATGCTTTACAATAAGTCCGCAGAATTATGAAAAACTTTTGCAACAACAAAACCATAGCAGCATCAGTGTCATTGGAAAAATTGATGCCGAAAGTGGTCTGCGTTTTCAACAAAATGGCTTAGACCATTCCTTGCAATTTAATGGATATCAACACTTTGCATAAGCCCCCTATCCTCTTTCGTCAGATGTCTTGGTATGACCGTTTCATCGTGTTTTGCGGTGTAGGGTTTGGCTCAGGGCTAGCACCTAAAGCACCTGGAACGTTTGGTTCTGCCTTCGCGCTGCTGTTTGTCCCGATTTGGCTTGCAATTGGCTTATCCAACACCATTATTGCCATATTCCTCATGTCTCTCATTGGTATTTATATCTGTGGGCATACCGCCAAAGTGATGGGCGTACATGATGATGGGCGTATTGTATGGGATGAGTTTGCTGGCCAGTCCATCACTTTTTTACCTGTTCTATATTTAGGGCAAATGAATTGGCTCTGGCTACTGCTGGGTTTTGTTTTATTTCGTATTTTTGATGTGTGGAAACCTTGGCCAATTCGCGTCATTGACCAAAAAGTCGAGGGTGGTTTTGGCATTATGCTCGATGACCTGATTGCAGGGCTATGGGCTGCGCTTTGTATTTGGATTTATTTTTATTTCACTGTGGCTTAGGCCATTTTTAGGATTACAACATGTCAACGACTGTTATTATTCTTGCTGCAGGTAAAGGAACACGTATGCGTTCTTCTTTACCAAAAGTATTACAACCACTTGCAGGACGTCCTTTACTGGGTCATGTCATCGACACTGCAAAAAAATTAAATGCAGCCAATATTATTACAATTTATGGGCATGGCGGTGCACGAGTTCAAGAAACGTTTACTCATGAAAAGATTGAATGGGTGGAACAAGCAGAGCAACTCGGAACTGGCCATGCGGTGCAAATGACACTCCCTGTCCTTCCACAGGAAGGTAGCTCACTGATTTTATCAGGTGATGTACCTTGCATCTCTCAAAACACACTACAAAAATTACTCAATGCAACAGCCGAGACAGGCATTGGCCTAGTGACTTTAACTTTAGCCGATGCAACTGGTTATGGCCGTATTGTGCGTGAGAATGGTCAGATTCAGGCGATTGTTGAACATAAGGATGCGACCACAGAGCAGCACCAGATTAAAGAAATTAATACCGGTATTTACTGTGTCAGCAATGCCAAATTACATGCGTGGTTACCACGCTTAAGCAATAACAATGCGCAAGGTGAATATTACCTGACTGATATTGTAGCAATGGCCTTAGCTGATGGGATGCAAGTCGCATCGGTTGAGCCTGAACAAGCCTTCGAAGTTGAAGGAGTGAATGATCGTATCCAACTCGCCGCATTAGAACGTCAATTTCAAACAGATCAAGCCAAAAAGCTCATGCAGCAAGGTGTCCATCTGATTGACCCAAGTCGCTTTGACCTTCGTGGAAATTTAATCGTTGGGCAAGACGTACGCATCGACATCAATGTGATTATTGAAGGCGAATGTGAATTCGGCGACCATGTAGAAATTGGTGCAGGTTGTATCATCAAAAACACCAAGATCGCAGCAGGTACAAAAGTTCAGCCGTATAGCCTCTTTGATAATGCTATGGTCGGTGAAGATGCGCAGATTGGTCCTTTTGCTCGTTTACGTCCAGGTGCAAAACTGGCTGCTGAAGTGCATATTGGTAACTTCGTTGAAGTTAAAAACACCAGCGTTGGCTTCGGTTCAAAAGCCAACCACTTTACCTATTTAGGTGATGCTGAAATTGGTGCAGGCTCGAACATTGGTGCTGGGACTATTACCTGTAATTATGATGGTGCAAATAAATTTAAAACCATCATTGGTGATGCTGCATTTATTGGTTCCAACAGCTCATTGGTTGCACCTGTCACGATTGGCAACGGCGCAACCGTCGGCGCAGGTTCAACCATTACCCGTGATGTTGCAGAGAATAGTTTAGCGGTAGAACGCTCTAAGCAAGTTGAAAAAGAAAACTATCAACGTCCACAAAAGATGAAGAAATAAGAGGATTAGATTATGTGCGGTATTGTCGGTGGCGTTGCAGAACGTAGTATTACCAATATTTTAATTGAAGGTTTAAAGCGCCTGGAATATCGCGGCTATGACTCTGCGGGTTTAGCGCTGGTCAATCAAGGCCAAGTTTTACGTGAAAGACGTGTCGGTAAAGTATCCAATCTAGAAGAAGCCGTTAATCAATCGGGTATTCTAGGTTCTCTGGGTATTGCGCATACGCGTTGGGCAACCCATGGCAAACCCACTGAAGATAATGCACATCCGCACATTTCAGGCGATGTTGCTGTAGTCCATAACGGTATTATTGAAAACTATCAAGAACTTAAAGATGATCTTGAAGCTTTAGGTTATGTATTTACCTCACAGACTGATACCGAAGTGGTCGCTCACTTGGTGAAGGATGCCTTAAAGTCAACTTCAAGCTTGCTGGAAGCTGTGCAACAAGTCGTGCCTCAGCTTAAAGGGGCTTATGCACTGGGTATCGTACATACCGACCATCCAGATGAACTGATTACCGTGCGTGAAGGTTCACCTTTGGTCATTGGGGTAGGTATTGGCGAAAACTTTATTAGTTCAGATCAATTGGCTTTACTGCCTATTACCAATCGTTTTATTTACCTTGAAGAAGGTGATATTGCTCGTTTAACCCGCAATAGCATTGAAGTTTTTGTCGCTGGTCAACGGGTCGAGCGCCCAATTAAAGAATTAGATGCTGCGGTCAGCAATGCATCTAAAGGTGAATATAAGCACTACATGCTCAAAGAAATTTATGAGCAACCCGAAGCGATTCAACAAACAATTTCTCAAGCTCTAGATGGCAATGCACTGCGTGAAGACTTTCTTGCCAATGCAGTTGCTGATTTCCAAAAAATTCAGCAAATCCAAATCATTGCCTGCGGGACAAGCTACCATGCAGGGATGATTGCCAAATATTGGTTTGAACAACTGATTGATTTACCGTGCCAAGTAGAAATTGCGAGCGAATTCCGCTATCGCAGCCCTGTCATTGTCAATCACACACTTTATGTCTGCATTTCACAATCTGGTGAAACCGCTGATACTTTAGCCGCACTGCGTGATACCCAAAAGCGTGCTGCAGCAAAAGGTACTGACATCACCACCATGACTATTTGTAATGTCGCAACATCGTCTATGGTACGTGAGACCAATCATAGTTTGCTTACACTGGCGGGTCCTGAAATTGGTGTAGCATCGACCAAGGCGTTTACCACGCAGCTTGCAGCACTGATGTTATTGGTCCTAAAAATCGGTACAGTTAAGAAGAGCATTTCTGTACAGCATGTGGCTGAGATTACGGCTGAACTTTGGCACACCCCTAAAGTAATTTTAGATACCTTACGTAATGACCCTGAAATTTTACGTTTATCTGAACTCTTCGTAGAGAAGCAGCACTGCTTATTCTTAGGTCGTGGCACGAATTTCCCGATCGCACTTGAAGGGGCGTTGAAACTCAAAGAGATTTCATATATCCATGCTGAAGGCTATGCCGCAGGTGAACTTAAACATGGTCCGCTCGCTTTAGTCGACAATGACATGCCTGTGGTCATTCTCGCACCGAAAGATGACATGCTCGATAAACTCAAATCGAATATGGAAGAGGTTCAAGCCCGTGGTGGTGAACTCTTTGTCTTTGCCGATGAAAATAGCGGCATTAAAGCCAAAGACCGTCAGCATGTGGTTTATGTACCAAGCATTAGCCCAATATTGGCTCCCATTGTTTATAGCGTACCCGTACAACTACTGTCTTATCATGTTGCAGTCCTTCGTGGCACGGATGTCGACCAACCTCGAAACCTCGCTAAATCGGTCACTGTAGAATAATTATTTAAATAAAGGCTGGATATCTGTGTTCGTATAATTAAGTTTGTATCAAATAATTAAGTTTAGATTTAATTATTTAAGTTTGGATATTAATGAAGTAAACGAACGAAACCCTACCCTGTAGACCCAGTGATTCTTCACCAAGTCTACAGGGTTTTTAATATAAAAAAATTCAAATTAGAATCACACCAGAAATATAAAATTATTACTAATATATTCAACAATATAGATATATATGTGTTCGTATAATTAAGTTTGTATCAAATAATTAAGTTTAGATTTAATTATTTAAGTTTGGATATTAATGAAGTAAACGAACGAAACCCTACCCTGTAGACCCAGTGATTCTTCACCAAGTCTACAGGGTTTTTAATATAAAAAAATTCAAATTAGAATCACACCAGAAATATAAAATTATTACTAATATATTCAACAATATAGATATATAAAAATCTCACCCTAGATTCAAAAAGCATCCCTTTTTGACCTCATCTTGAAAACATTTCATTTTTATTTAAAGTATGCTTCACCTTTCTGAGCAAGAATTCGTATTTTAAAGTGGAAGAACCCGATACTTAATACAAACTTAATTTCATCTAAAATTAAGGATACCAAATTCTAATACAAACTTAATTTTAAAATTGAAAAATAATGAATAATATATATCAACAACTTATGATCAAAAATAAAACAAACTTAATTAAATTACCATAATTAGACGCAGTATTTGGTCATAAAGCAAAATAAGGGATAAGGAACTATGTGCAAACTCTGAATAAGTCTATTAGCTATTCCTGTTACTAGCTAGCAGCCCACCTTATTTAAAATGAGGTATTTCATTCACTGGATATATTAATGTTAATGGATTTGATGTTAATGAGATAAAGCCAAACCGCTGATAAAACTTCATAGCTTTTTGATCCTTAGCATGTATTACAACAAAATTAACACCAATAATTTGAGCAACTTTTGAAACTTGTTTAAGAGCATGTGCTAAAAGTACTTTTCCAACTCCTTGCCCCTGTGCTGCTTGATCAACGGCAAAGCGACCCACAACCACACAAGGTAAGGGATAACGAGGTAATCGTTTAGTGAGAACAGCATCAACCCCATCAAATCCTATAGAGGTACTTGATAGACAATAAAACCCCCTCACCTGTGCATCATCATCAATAGCAACATAGGTTTTACTTGTTCCTGATTTCTGATGTTGGGATGCGTATTGTTTTATGAACTTATTTAAATCATCTTGCCCACAATTAAATGATTTTTTCTGATGATGGGCTTGTAAAACCTCAATTTTCATCCAATAAACTCATTAAATTTTTCATCTCATCATTTGCAGGGCGCGGATTTTCAAGCAAATTCATTAACATATCACGATCAGCATTATTTACTTTTAACTCGTGATTAGATTTAAGTAATTCTTTTGCTCGTTCAAATGAGGATTGGATCATAAAGGAACTCACACTAAGACCCAATAAATTCGCAGCTTGCTCAATTACAATCTTTGCATCTACGGTTGAACGAACATTGATTCGTTCTGTTGCTAAGTTAGCCATATTTTCCACCAATTTGTACATCATAATGATGTACAAATTATAGCAGATTAAGGTAGTACTTTAAGATCCAAATTTACATATTTTGTTCTAAAATATTTGGAATAGAAAATAAACATTTTACTATGAACCAGAATGAATGGTCGGGTTTGAGTATGAATATGCAGTTGGTTTACATAAGAATATGCAACGATGTTTACTAAGATGTAATTTGAATACTTTTGCCTATCATTAACGTTTTTTAAACTCATTAATTGAGTACTAAAATACCAGATTAATTATTAAGTTAATGAATTAAAAGAATAATTAAATAAAAAATTATAAAATTTTGTTTGTATATAAATATATTTAAGTTTGTATGTTTTTGCCAAATACAAAATTACCCCCCTTCAGATATGATTAATTATCCACCAAACTCCACAGGTCTTCTGTATGACAAAAATTATAAAAAACTATGAGGAATTAGTAAAAGAAGGATATTGCCAAGGCCATGGACGAGATTATAAACCTTGCAAAACTGTTCATAACTTCAGTTCAATTGGTCGCTCTCATAGAGTACAAGGTCGTGTGAGTCAACGTCTTCACCACTTGTTTTCTGATCTAGAGCTATCTACCTTTTTACTGCTTGATTGGAATCAGAACGTTACAGATATTCGCGAACATTATCTTTTGGATATCTATGATCTTAACTCCATCTGTTCTCGTTTCCGAATGAAAAAAGTATCGGTTGACTATATGCCTTTTACCCTATCATCAGATTTTTTAGTAGATTTTGGTAAGTTTTCTATAGCCCTTGACACTCTTTACAGCAAGGATCTGAATAAAGCTCATGTTATTGAGTCATTAGAAATTAAACGTCGTTACTGGGAAGAAGAACACAATACGCCGTTCAAACTGATTACTGAAAAAGACATTCCTGCTACGGTACTAGAGAACATTAAATGGCTGTATGTAGAAAAAAATGACCTTGACATAACAAATCACATGATTGATCAAGCAGTTTATTTTATGGAAGAGATTAGCCAGTACCCTCAAAGCTCATTAATCCAATTTTGTAAGCATTCTGACCAAACTCAAAAAATGGGTATCGGAGCGACGCTCGCATTGTTTAGAAAATTATTTGCACTGCGAATACTTCAATTTAATCTAGAAATTTCGTACTTGGAGCTTAAACTCTCTGATATTCATGCAAGTAATTTGCTCCAGAATGAGAATACAGTCCATGCAACTAATTAATTCAGTTTACATCTTGAATTCAACACAATACCGAATACTCAAATTCTTACCGCAGTATACGGTATGGATTGCGATTGATAATAAAAATGCTTTTCCTGAACTCATTTTGTCTAAGGAACTTCAAACTCTCTCAGATGATCAAAGCCTGATACCAGCGCAAGATCCTTATGAATACTTAAAACGATTAAACTTGAGTGAAGATTCTATTCAACTCAAAAAAAGAGATGAAAACTTTTTAATTATTCAAGATTTAATTAATGATGAACAAGTTCTTATCAATACAAAAATCAGGACTGCAAAAATTAAAACTATACATCTAGAAAAAGAAGTATCAATTAATAAAATTCTACGACTCCTAAGACGCTACTGGCAGCGTGGTCAAACTATAAATGCTTTGGTACCGGACTATGAAAACTCAGGTGGAAAAGGTCAAAAAAGAGCTATAGGTGATAAAAAAATTGGCAGACCACGCATCTATGAATCGAATGGAGGTAAGAATGTCACTGAACAGGTTGAATTATATTTTAAGAAAGCCATCGAAGAGTATTTAGTTCCTGTCAAAAAACAATCCATTAACGAAACTTATCTTCGGTTTAAAAGTGTATTTTCTAAGCACTTTCATCAAGTGCAAACCTCAGATATTCCAACCTATGCTCAATTCTATTATTTTTATAATACGCGATATAGAAATAAGAACAATTCCAAGGAAATTCTGACGAATCAGAAAACCCTGAAAGATCACAAACCTCTAATTTCAACAGCAACCAAGCAAGCAAATGGCCCTGGCGCACGTTATGAGATAGATTCAACGGTTGCTGATATTTACCTTGTATCATCACGAGATCCATCACAGATTATTGGCAGACCTACCGTCTATCTTGCTATCGATGTATTTAGCCGGATGATTACTGGGCTTTATGTTGGTATGGAAAACAGCTCATTTAACACAGCCATACAATGCCTCAGCGTCGCAATCCAAGATAAAGTGACATTCTGTCAGAGTTACGGCTTACAAATACAACCAGAGGACTGGCCGATTTATGGTTTACCTAGTGCCATACTTGCAGACCGTGGTGAACTCATTGGTTATCAAATTGAACTTCTTGAAAAAAACTTTTCTGTTCGAATTGAAAATGCACCACCGTATCGAAGCGATGCTAAAGGTATTGTAGAGAGGGCTTTCGGAATTATTCAGTCACGTTTTAAATCCTACGATAATATTGGTGTTGTCTCTGGATTCAAGGAAAAAAAGAAAGGCGGACATGATTATCGGCTAGAAGCTTGTCTGACTTTAGAAGAGTTCAGAAAAATCATATTAAGCTGCGTCTTATTACGCAATAATTTTGATGTCTTGACAAAATATGATCGCAGTGCAGATATGCCGACTGAATTGCCTTCTATCCCCCTTAAGCTCTGGCAGTGGGGTCTACAGCACCGTACTGGGATGTTAAGACAAGTGGATAACAAATCACTATATGTTGGCTTGTTACCTAGGACCGACGCCTCCTTAAGTGACAAGGGACTTAAAGTCAAAGGCTTACTCTATCAATGTTTGGAAATGCATCAACAAGGCTGGTTTATTCGTAACACGACCAAATCCCGCCCGAAAAAGTTGCGGATTGGTTTTGACCCATACTCAGTAAATACCATTTATGTTTTCTTTGATGAAAATAAGTTGGAATACTGGGAAGCCCACTTAAGTGATACCTCACGTCAATATCAGCATCTGACCTGGTGGGAAGCTGAACAAATTCAAAAAGCAATCAAAACTGTTGAAAAACAGCATTCACAACTAAAGTCCGTAGCCATCAGTGAATTGCAGGATTTTACTGACAAAATCATCCACACAGCACAGAGCCGGCAGGCTCAAGCAGGAGTTCACCAACTTTCTAAAGCACAACGTACTCGGGATATTCGTCAGAACAAACAAGAAGCAATTCAGGTGGAACGTGAGGAACATCTCCAAAATAGGTCCGTCAATTCTATCCGGACTATCCATCCCAACCAAGACAATCCTCCACCCCCCCCATCTCACAGCAGCAATCTGGATTTGACCAGTCAACCAGACTTAATGAGACAATTATTTGAAGAGGACGATGAAGAATGAATAATAATGAACTCGCGGTCAACACATCGATAGAAGATATCTATGGGGATAATCCTCTCATTACTCAATTACCGCCTATCCTTGACACGAAATCGGTTATTAAACACCTACGAGGGAAACTGAAATTTATTCCAGAACAGCGTTTCTTACCCCAACCAGAAAGAATCCATCTGATTGCTCAGTTACCTCATGATTTTTTTCAACCACTGACTAAACATCTATCCCTTGAACAAAAAATTTCTATCATGATCCGGCAAGGTTACGTGAGCAGAAACATCACTAATGGGGATAGACATCGACATTTACACGCTGCTTTTCAGCAACTAGAACCATCAAATGAAAGCTCTTACCGCTATGCACCTCCAGAGTCGACTGCAACTAGCATGTCAATTATAGGATGTTCGGGAAGCGGTAAAACAACGACAATGAACAAAATTTTGCGTTATTACCCGCAAGTGATTGAACATAGAGAGCTGGGATTAAAACAAATTGTTTACCTTAAAATTGATTGTCCGCATGACAGCTCTTTAAAAAACTTATGCTCAAACTTTTTTAGAGCAGTAGATTTAGCATTAGGAGATACAAACTTCGAGCATCGTTTCACCAGAAGTCGCTTAAATGTGAATGCTATGCTGCAGCAGATGAAAATTATCGCAAATAATTATTCTATTGGACTTTTAATCATTGATGAAATCCAGCATTTGAATACAAAAAAATCTGGCGGGGCTGAAATCATTCTTAATTTCTTTGTCACCCTTGTGAATGTGGCATCCATTCCAATTGTGATGATTGGGACACCCAAAGCCAATGAAATTCTGCAAGAAGATTTAAGATCAGCTAGACGCAGTGCGGGATTAGGCTCTTTAATCTGGGAACCTATGCGCAATGAAGCACCCACTCCCGATCCTAGCACCCCTGATCAAATGATCATTTCTGAATGGTATGCTTTCACCAACAAGCTGTGGCAATATCAATGGGTTCAACTACCAGCTGAACTGACCGATGAATTAAGAAACACTTGGTATTATTATACGCAGGGCATTCCAGATTTAGTGGTTAAACTGTTCTGCTTGGTGCAGATTCATGCAATCACCATTGGTCTGGAAAAAATTACATCTGAACTTTTTAAAAAAGTCTACGAAGAACAATTACAGCCAGTCCACGATATTTTGGATGCACTCCGCTCAGGCAACCCCACACGTATTGCACGGTATTCTGACTTAACTATCCCTCAAGTTCAAATTGAGGAATATGTTGAACAACACCGTTTCAAAGCTGCATTAAAAACGGAAAAACAGCATAAAGATCTAGGACCACATTATTCCACACTTATAGGTATGCTAACGGCCTTAGGTCACCCCGCTGCTACAATAGATCTGCATGTCACTTCTGCATTAAAAAAATATCCAAACGAGAACTTACAGGTACTACTCCAGCATATTCTGGAAGTATTAGACGGCTCTGTAGCAAAAGATAAATTGGACCAGCCTCAGACCACAACTTCGGTAAGAAAACCAAGAACATCACGCAAAGTCATGAAAGCAGAAGAATGGAAGAGCACTGAAGCCAATGACTTACGGAATTTTTTCAGTCAAGCACAAGAAAAGGAAGTAGATGTTTATGAGCTATTAAAATCATCTCACTATTTGTTTGATCCCACCTCTCCTGTGTTGCATTAAACAAAAAATAGAGAGTAAGTGTATTATGATTTCAAATTTTCCAATACCATATCCAGATGAGTTAATTTACAGCGTGATTGCACGTTATGCTATTCACAATGGAATTTTAAGTCCCAAATACCTTACTGAAGAATTATTCAATAATAGAAATTTGACGCCAACTTACGATTTACCATCTCATATAGGAAAATTGGCTAGTTATTTACCCGATTGCTATGATGCACTCTATTTAATCAACCACCACACCTTATTACCAATTTATCAACCATTTCAACCTGATACAGTGATGCGTTATGCTGTACATGTATTACAGGGTGAACAGTATCAATCATTACATACCAAGTTGGGAAAAAATGCGTCGCGAATCAAATCTGTGAATTTTTTTCGGTTCTGTCCGCATTGTTGGCAAGAACAGATGGAACAATATGGTGAAGTGTATTGGAAACGTAGCTGGCAGATTACAGGATATGAATATTGCATAAAGCATGAATCTGCCCTTTTTGTCAGCTCTGTTCCTTGCAATGGGCTAGACCGAAGATTTTATAATGCTCATTTAAATGTCCTTATTGACTCCTCACAACTTTTTATTAATTCACAAGACTTAAAGCGTCATCTAGAGTTAGCAAAAATAATCGAGGATCTACTTATTCAATCGAGCCATAATGCAGTACAAGATGTATCGATTTTATCAAATGCCCACTTCAATCTATTGAAAGACAGAGGCTTACTGTCAGGTCAAAAAAATATCAACTACGAAAAAATTCGTCACCTTGTCTTAGATTACTGGGGCGAAAGCTTTCTTCAATACTATCATTTAGATGATCTGCTTTCTGAGAACTGTGAACCGTACCGGGTTTGTCGGAGACTTTTTATTTAAGTTAGGCCACCTGACCTAACTGGTTAATTTTATCATAGTACATTGCTTCAAAATCAAAAGGTGATACATAATCTAGCGCACTATGTACACGTTCTTTATTGAACCAATCCACCCAGTTTAGTGTCGCAAGTTGTACATCTGCTAAACCTTGCCAATCTGCTTTTAAATATTCAATCACCTCTGTTTTGTATAAGCCATTCACCGTTTCAGCCAAAGCATTATCGTATGAATCACCAGTCGTACCGACTGATGCTCGTAAATTTGCTGCTTCTAAACGATTGGTATAGCGAATAGAAAGATATTGAACACCTCTGTCGGAATGATGAATCACATTCTTTGGCATGCCTCGATCATGCAATGCTTGCTCTAATGCATCGAGCACCATATCTGTATTCATCCGTGTAGATACTTTCCATCCAACAATTGCTCGTGAGAACACATCAATAACAAATGCGGTATATACCCAGCCTGAATGAGTTTGAATATACGTAAAGTCACCCACCCATAGTTGGTTTGGATGATCAGCATTAAAATTACGTTTCACTAAATCATCTGCCCGTTTTTGGTCATCTCGGCTACGGGTGGTTTGTTTGTTCTTACCACGCCAAACACCTTGTATACCTAGCTTTTGCATTAATCGAGCAACAGTACAGCGCGCAATAATATAGCCTTCACGTTTCAGTTTTTGCCAGACTTTACGTACACCATATCGACCTGAACTTTCCTTCCAAATTCGTTTAATTTGTTCAGCATGATGCTCATCATGTAGATCTCGTTTCGCTCGATGTTCTGGATTGTCAGCGAGATCTAAAGTCCGGTAATAGGTTGAAGCTGCAATCGGTAAAATTCTACAAATCGCTTCAACACCATATCGATCTTTATTGTTATGGATAAAATCCACCATTATTTGTGTGGGCGGTCGAGCTCCGCCTGGGCGAAAAAAGCGGCTGCTTTACGTAGAATTTCATTGGCACGCTTTAATTCTTTAATTTCACGTTCCATTTGCCTCATTTTTTCTTGATCAGATATCTGTTGTACTTTAATAGGATTTTGCTGATCTAAATGCTTTTGATGCCAGGCACGAAGTGTTTCAGGAGTACAACCAATCTTAGGCGCAATTGCTGTGATTGCAGCCCAAGTAGAAGGATAATCTTTTTCAGATTCAATCAATAATTGAACCGATCTTTCTCTGATTTCAGGGGTATATTTTAATTTTGTCATCGGGATAGTCTCTCAGAATATTGACTCTCCGACAAACCCGGTACGGTTCACTGCTGGCTCAAAAATATGTGCAGGAAACATCGTAAAGCATTTTCTTATCTTGAGCATTGCATTGTATTAAAATCGCTGGTTCCAGAGCAAAAACCAATTGAAACATATAAGCAATATGTTAGCTTAGCATCTATAGAAAAAACAAACTTAGATCAGCAGCACGAAGCTCCCCCTGTATGGGTTAATAATAAAATAGATATGATATTATCTGAAGATCAAAAACAATGGACAAAATTAATTCAGAAAAATTCTGTTAAGCAGGCACGTCAATGTGATCCTGCACTTTACGCTCGGTTATATCGTAATCATAAGAACTGGCTATTACTGACAAATAAATCTGCTGTGGTATTACCTTCAGCCATTCCCAAGCCACGTGTAGATTGGAAAAAGCGAGATCAACAATTGATTAAACAACTCATCAAAATCCGGGATCAATTATTAGAAGATCTCGACTCTCCACAATGGACAAAAAAGTTTTTTATTAAGCAACTTGGCTCGGTAAGTATGATTGAAAAAAACTGGAGGTTTTTACCACTCACCACCGCCTTTCTAGAGCGTTACGCTGAGTCTGTAGATTGTTATCAAATACGCCGTCTTACACGAACATTTATTCGCCAATACACTGAAAATCAGTTCTATCCACCGAGTGTTTTTCTTCGACTATCCGGATTAAGCCCTGAACGATTAACGCCAGAAGCTCGTAGATTTTTTAATAGTATTTGGGGGGGGAAATTAAAAATGAGTGATTGTCTGATCGAATATTTACCGAAAGATATGATTTATTATACTGCGAAAAAAATTAGTCGACATGGTCAAACTCGGTTTGATATTGATACTTGTTTATTTAACCCTCTTATTAAACGGTATATTCATCTTAAATTGCCAATTGAAAGTATTCTTCTTTATTACCATAAAACTCCAATTGCCAATCCTGATCCACAGAAATTATTTAACCACACCCTGAAATCAGTGGATTTTTCAGCGCTCAACGTTTTAGATTTATCCAAGAACAATTATCAAAAAACGCATAACGGTCAGTTATACTTTGAGTTTAATTATGATTCACCCATATTAAAGAAAAATATGACAATTCTTTTACCTAAGCTTATTCTTGCTCGGGATCTATTTTTTTCACACCCCTATCTTTTACGTGCAGCACTTTTTGCAGAAAATTATTCAACAGATATTTTAGTGGATATGAATGATGAAAATGCTATACATATTAATATTGCGCAAAACAAAAAAATTATGAGAGCTGATATCTCTGATCCTCATTTTTTAAAGAAGCTAGCTTTAATTTTATTACAGCCGGACTTAAATAAGGCCTTCCTTAGTATTTATCAAAAAACAATTGTTGATCAAAAAGGTGTTAAAAGCTTTAATTTTGATATGGAAGCTCCTAATATCAAAAATATTAACCTAACAGTAGAGGGTATTTTTAATAAAAAAACAGGTATTTACAGAATTGAGCGCATCACGTCTTTCAAAAATCTTGATACAGCTATCAACCGCCCTATTCAATTTCATTTCACTTCAAAAAAGATTATACAACAAATAAAAAATGCTCAAGGACAAAATCCCAAGCAGTCAACACCAACATGTCCACCTAGAGAAAAATTAAATCAAAAAGCTGATGCAGATATCGATAAACTAATAGCCAAACTAAGAAACCTCCCAGGAAAAATTTATACGATAGAAGAATTAAAAATTTCTTTAGAGACGCCCCCTTCCGAAACTACCATACGGCAAAGACGAAAGCAGATGGATAAAGACCAAAATCAAGAAGAAGGATTTGCTGGCGGAGAAGGAGATATAGAGGGTACTCTGCCTGGAGTTACAACAGAATCAGATATTCAACTAGAGCGAGTCACTCATAAAGACTTGATTAAGGTATTGGACAAAATTGAACAAAAAGGATATGAAATCAAAGAAATTAAGAATTCACCGTTTAAAAAATATAAACGTTTCCGAGGCCACAAGTTTTCTAACGCCAATCAACTACGATACTTTTATGTCTATAGAATTATAAACACAAAAAATGATGAACAATTCTATCTATGTGAAATTGATACATCAGATGGAAAAAAGAACATCTCTACACTATTACTCCGATATGAAGAAAAAACTCAATTATTAATTGAGATAGATTTCGAAAAATTAAACAATTCAATACTTTCTCAATCACTCAGTTGGCCTAAAAAGTTTATATCTGAAGTAAGAGGTATTACCGCCTTTACTACAATTAATCATCCTTCAAAAAAGGAACAACTAGACGATGTAAATTATTATGTTGACTGGGCTCAACGGATCTTAGCAAAAGCAAAATCGATATAAAAGTTAAACAGTAACATGGCATATAGAAGCTATTTTCCTTCTATAATCACATTTCCCTCACTACTCAGGAATTATTTCGAGAATTCAGATGACACAACTCACTTGTTTTAAAGCCTACGATATTCGAGGCAAACTCGGTACAGAACTGAACGAAGATATTGCTTATAAAATTGGCCGTGCTTATGGGCAAATTTATCAACCCCAAACCGTGGTTGTGGGCTGCGATATTCGTCTAAGCAGTGAAGATTTAAAGCAAGCAACCATTCGTGGCTTAAATGATGCGGGTGTGAATGTTTTAGATTTAGGTATGACAGGTACAGAAGAAGTTTACTTTGGCGCATTCCATTTAGATGTCCAAGGTGGTATTGAAGTAACGGCCAGCCATAACCCTATGGATTACAATGGGATGAAACTGGTTCGCGAGAACTCACGACCAATTAGTGCGGATACAGGTTTAAAAGAGATTCAAGCATTGGTAGAATCTGGTGAATTTACTAAAACTACGGTGAAAGGCTCAACTGAAAAATACAATATCCTGCCTGAATTCATCGAACATTTGATGACCTATATTGATCCAGCAAAAATTATTCCGTTGAAGCTAGTAGTAAATGCCGGTAATGGCGCTGCTGGGCATGTTATTGATGCAATTGAAGGAAAGTTCAAAACACTGAATGTTCCTATTAAATTTATTAAAATACATCATGAAGCGGATGGTACTTTTCCGAATGGTATTCCTAATCCATTGCTAGTCGAAAACCGTGATAGCACTCGCAATGCAGTTTTGGAGCACGGCGCAGACATGGGCCTTGCCTGGGACGGCGACTTTGACCGCTGTTTCTTATTCGATGAAAAGGGGCAATTTATCGAAGGCTATTACATTGTCGGCCTATTGGCTCAGGCCTTCCTGCTGAAACAGTCAGGCGAAAAAATTGTGCACGATCCGCGTCTAGTATGGAATACCTTGGATATTGCTGAACAGTACAAAGGTGAAACTGTGCAGTCTAAGTCAGGACATGCATTTATTAAACAGGTTATGCGCGAACATAATGCTGTATATGGTGGAGAAATGTCTGCTCACCACTATTTCCGTGATTTCTCTTATTGTGATAGCGGTATGATTCCTTGGTTATTGGTAATTTCTGTACTCTCAGAAACCCAGCAAACATTGTCTTCACTGGTTGAAGATATGATTGAAAAGTTCCCTTGTTCGGGTGAAATCAATTTTAAAGTTACGGATACTCAAGCCACCATTCAAAAGATTTTTGATCACTTTGCCGATCAAAATCCTGCAATTGATGAAACGGATGGCATCAGCCTGAATTTTGGTGCATGGCGTCTAAATGTACGTGCTTCCAATACTGAACCTTTATTACGTCTCAACATTGAAAGCCGTAAAGACCAAAATCCACAACCAATACAAGACTATGTGGATGAATTAACGCAGTTGATTCAAGGTTAAATTGTTCTGCATGCTAATAAAAAACCATTCAACTTATCATATAGGTTGAATGGTTTTTATTTTTAGCTGAATTCCCGATGGGTTCTCTAAAAACGGACAGCTTATTAAAATAATGAGCGATCCAATGGAATTTCAATCCCTAAAGACACGCCGCTATCTCCACTATACACGTCAGAGTCACTGACCCAACCACTTAATTTCAACGGCGTATTCGGACGAAGATAATGTGTCCACGTTAAATCTAGAGCTTTGATTTCATCTTTTTGTGGAAAAGCATGATTGATTTCAAGTCCTGACTGATTCACTTTTGCCAACAAGATGCGACCATTTAAACGATTCATTTTATCGAAACGAATATCCCCACCTAAACTATACATCTGACCATCACCGCCCATAGCGTGAGCTAAAGGGAATCCATGTTGGTAGTAACCATCTATATAATTATGATGATTATATGAATAACCCCAAACATCACCATTGGTACGTGTATCTGACCATTCAGTATAAAGCTGGAACGGCATATTCTTCACTTGTGAGGAATAATCGAGTCCTGCCAAATACATTTTCCGAGATGGCAGTAAACCTGATTCATCTTCACCGACAAACTGCCCATACAAACTCAATGGAACTTTAAACCATTGTTGTAGATTTAAACGCGCATCTAGGCCTGCAATTTGGTTTGAGGCATTCCCCTCTCCAATACACCCACTATCATCACATTCGTTATCTTTACCAATAAAAGCATTCCAATAGGCTTTGAAACTATCAGGTTGACCTTGACCATCTATTTGGAATGTACGTGATGCACCCAATTCAAGATAAGGTAAAGGTTGAGCTGTTAAACGCATTCCCAAGAGATTTGTATTTGGCACGGCCTCATAATCATCTAATCGGCCAGCAAAAACTTGATACTGCCAAGGGCCAATCCAAGACAGCCATTTCGTTTCAAATGCCTTTTGCTCAGCGCGTTGCATTGTAAAACCGTATACTGGACGACTTGCATCCCCTCGGATTAGACTACCATCATGCCCAGGTCCCCAATAGGTTGGAATTTGTCCTGCAATCAACCATTGATTCCACAACTTTCCAGCTAAATATGACCCTTCAACATTCACATCATGCCCATTATCAATAATAGGGTCTTTTTCAGCATTAATACGCAGTCTTGCATCCGATTGCGCCCCACCAGCATTGAACTCAACAGCCGCTTGATATTGTGATTTTTGTTCATCTGCAAAATGTTGCGGTACATTTTGGGGATCAGATTCAGCATATAAACTGGCTTTGGCTGTTGTATTTTCCGCACTTAAAGCAGCTTGCACGGAATCCAAGACTTGCTGCTGAACTTGATTATCAATCTTTGCATTAGATAAAGCACGTTGTATTTCATCACCACTTAAAGGCCATGTAGACGTGCTAATTTGAATCACACCTTGTTGATTTAACCAATTTAAATCAGTTCGTAAGTCTTCATTATTTAAAACAATTCCTTGTGCAATTGCTGGCAAAGAAAGTGCAGATAAAACCGCAAGTGAAAAAAATCTAATACTTTGATATCTCATAAATATTCTTCATCTAAGTTCATTTTTAAAAAACATCATAGCGATGTTTTTTAAAATAAGGGAATAAATACATGATTGTTTGCATAATCAATACATGACAGAGTTTTAAAATATTGTATCAGTCCTGCATAAAACCATTTGGATTTTGCTTTTGCCAGTTCCAACTATCAACCAGCATATCTTCTAACCCAAATTTTGGCTGCCAACCTAATTCAGCAACTGCTCGAGCATTATCAGCAAACGTTGTTGCAACATCCCCTGCCCGACGTGGCGCATATTCAAAAGGAATATGCACATTATTGACTCTCTCAAAGGTATCCTTGATTTGCTGTACAGAAATCCCATTGCCAGTGCCAATATTCCAAACACGACAACCTGTATCATTCAGCCTGTTCTGAATCGCCAAGACATGCGCACAAGCCAAATCAACAACATGAATATAATCCCGCACGCCTGTACCATCTGGGGTATCGTAATCACGACCAAATATCGACAATTTTTCACGTCGCCCTACTGCAACCTGAGTCACAAATGGCATTAAATTATTTGGAATTCCATGTGGATCCTCTCCAATTTGGCCACTTTTATGTGCACCAACAGGATTAAAATAACGCAGTAAAGCAATGGACCAAATAGCGTTTGATTCGGCAAGCTTTTGTAACATTTGCTCAACAATCAACTTGGTATAGCCATAATTATTGCTTGGCATTCCTGTTGGCATATCTTCGCTTAAAGGTGATATATTTTTTTCATCATAAACTGTTGCTGATGAACTAAAGACCAATTTAAACACTTTGGCACGAATCATCGCTTGAACAAGATTAATCGAGCCTGCAACATTATGGTCAAAGTAAGCATGTGGAATGACCTGACTTTCACCGACTGCTTTTAGACCCGCAAAATGAATAACCGCATCAATCTGATGCTGTGCAAAAATTTGATCTAAAATCTGCGCATCGCGAATATCCCCTTGAATAAAAGTTAAACCTTTATTGGCTAAAGCTTGGACTCTCGATAATGAAACTTCAGAGCTGTTTGATAAATTATCTAAGACAACAACTTCATGTTGAGCATCCAATAACTCCAAACAGGTATGTGAACCAATATAACCCGCCCCACCTGTGACTAATATTTTTGCCATTTTATTTTCCAAGTAAAATATCTAATAGACCACGGGTAGAACTATCAAAATCAGAATAGTCTTTTGCTGTACCAGTCAAAATTGGAAGTACTTGGTTCGCAATTTGTTTACCTTTTTCAACACCCCATTGGTCAAAAGCATTGATATTCCACAAAACAGATTGCACAAATACTTTATGTTCATACAACGCAACCAACATACCTAAGGTATAAGGATTCAGTTCTTTAAGCAAAATAGTTGTACTTGGCTGATTACCTTCATATTTTTGATAATTCTCTAGACCCGCCACCTCTTCAGCATCAAGTGCCTGATTACCAAAGGCCAAGAGACGAGACTGAGCCAAACAATTTGATAACGCTAAATGGTGTTGATTAATCAATGCATTGGCATTTTTTACATAGGTAAATTGGTTAGCGGCATAACGATTCACTGGCGCAATAAACTCACAGCTTACTTTATGTGCACCTTGGTGTAACAACTGATAAAAAGCATGTTGTGCATTTGGACCCACTTCACCCCAAACAATAGGGCAAGTATCCAACTCAACTTTCTGACCATTACGCTGAATCGACTTCCCATTCGACTCCATCTCTAACTGTTGTAAATAGGCCGAAAAATACTTTAAACGACCATCATAAGGCAAAATAGCCTGAGTCTGAATTTCTAGGAAGTTATGATTCCATATTCCCAAAACAGCCATAAGAACAGGAATATTTTGGCGCAAAGGAGCATTTTGAAAATGCTCATCAATTGCATGAGCACCTGCAAGTAAACGTTTAAAGCCTTGTACACCAATATTTAATGCTATCGGCAACCCAATACATGACCATAAAGAGTAACGCCCACCAACCCAGTCCCAGAGCAAAAACTGATTTTGGTGTGCTATACCCCATTCTGTCATTTTTTCAGGCTTAGTCGATACCCCAATAAAATGATGCTGATCCACTGCTTCTGATTGGCCCAATTGCTTTTCAAGCCATTGACGTGCAGTTTGTGCATTATAGAGTGTATCAATTGTTCCAAAAGACTTAGATGAAATAATAAATAATGTCGTTTCTGGACGTAACTGATGCAGTAAATCTGAAAGCTGACTACCATCCATGGTAGATACGAAGTGCACTTTTAGTGGTTTGAATGTGTTGACTTTAAAATCAGACAGGGCATGACTCACCATCAATGGCCCTAGATCAGACCCACCCACACCAATATTGACCACATCTTGTATAACTTCACCCGTTGCACCACGGTACTGACCCGCGTGAATTTTCTCAACCAATGCATACATTCGCTCTAATTGCTCATGTACTTTCCCAGCTAATTTAGGGTGCTGCTCATCATGTTTCGGTAAACGAAGCGCCCAATGCATAGCTGCACGTTGCTCTGTATAATTAATTTCTTCTTCTGAAAATAAACGTTTCGTCCATGTAGAGAGATCACGAACTTGTGCAAAGTCAATCAATGCGCTTATTACGGACTCATCAACACGATGCTTACTAAAATCAAAAGTGATTTCATCATATTGAACAGAAAAATGTTTAAATCTTTGGTCATCTTCGGCAAAAAAAGTATTTAAGTGCTTCTGACCAATGGTTTTACTTAAGTGTTGTAAATGTTCAAGTGTTGTTGCTAGCGTTTTTTTAGGAAAAATAGTTAAATTTATCATTATCTTCCTACTCCCATATATGCAAAACCCTGACTTTTAACATAATCAGGTTGATAAATATTACGTCCATCCAAAATCAAAGGATGGGCTAATTTAAGTTTTAATTGCGTATAATCAAGTGACCAATATTGCTTCCATGCAGTTAGAACACATAAACCGTGTGCCTGATTCACCGCGTCATACTGATCTTCACATAAAATTAAATTATCACGTTCACCATAAATTGTGTGTATTTCTTCTAAGGCTTGTGGATCATGCAAACGAACAGTCACACCTTGCGCCCACAGTGCGGCAAGCATCGGATGAATAGGTGAGAAACTGGTACTTGAGGTATGTTGCTTAAAAGCAGCCCCCCAAATCGCAATCGTTTTTCCAGCTAAATTTCCATGAAAATAATTCCACAACTTGCGAAAAAGAAACTCTTTTTGTTGCTCATTGATATCCCAAACTTGTCCCAACAGCTGACTTTTTGTTCCAGTATTACTGATGGTATTTGATAGAGTCAAAATATCATGTGAAAAGTTTTCACCACCAAAACCTGCACCTGAATATAAATACGATTCACCTATCCGACTGTCTGCTGCCATTCCATCTCGAACATGGGCAATATCAATACCCAACTTTTCAGCAACATCTGCCAAATCATTCATATAACTGATACGAGTCGCCAACATGCCTGAAATACTGAGTTTGGTAAATTCAGCATCTAAAACAGGCATAAATAAATATTGTTGCTGGCGTGGAAATAAAGGTCGCAACATTTCCTCTAAGTCACCCTGTGCTTGTTGGTCAGCACAGCCAATAATCACTTTAGAGGCACTCGTCACACTTTTAAAAGCTTGACCTTCCTGAATAATATCAGGGAAATAAACCCAATGATCTTTTGTTAATACGGCTTTTAATTTTTCTGTACCATTAAGACCAAAAGTAGAGGCATTAATCATCAATTTAGGATGAATAATCGTGCGCATTTTTAATTTCTGTACAACATCAAGTGCCTCAGCCTCTTGAGTTGGATTGAAACTAAAAAAATACGCATCAATATCCAAGGGAAGAGCCGCAAAATTACAATAACTTAGAAAACCACTTTGATATTGTTTTTCTAAAGCATGAACAACATCTTGATCTCTAAGATTGAATAGCGCTGTATGGTCTTGTAAATCATTACAAATAAAGACCTGATGTCCACTCTCTGCAAGTAATGATGAGATAACACCCGCATACAGTGTTGTACCAAACATTGCGATTTTCATGGCCCATCCCTCTTTTTTTTATAACTCTAACTCTTTAATCAGTGCTTTAAACTCATCACCTAACTTGAGATGGTCAACACCATAATGTAAAACTGCTTTCAAATAGCCAATTTTGCTACCACAGTCGAACGTTCGTCCTTTCATGCGATATGCTTCAACAGGCTTTGATTGCTGTAGCATTGCAATCGCATCTGTCAATTGAATTTCATTCCCAGCACCTTTCGGTGTTTGTTCTAATAAAGTCATAATCTGTGCAGGCAATACATAACGCCCAACAACTGACAAATTAGAAGGAGCCATACCTATTGCAGGTTTCTCTACAATTCCTTGCATGACATAACTTTCGCCTTCAGCAGGAATTTCAGCAACATCGACAATACCATATTGATCAACCAAACTATCAGGGACAGCTTCAACCATAATTTGGGCTGCGTTTGACTTAGTATAACGCTCAATCATTAAGCTTAAATCGTTGCGCGTATCACTATCTTTAACCAAGACATCAGGCAGGAGCACAGCAAAATCATCATCACCAACAATAGATTTAGCACAAAGAACAGCATGGCCAAGCCCTAAAGGTTGTGGTTGGCGTACACTAACAACACTTACACTTGCAGGTAAAATGTCGGTAATTTCTTTAAGTAAATCAAACTTCTTTTTTTGTTCTAATGTCGTTTCTAATTCAAAGTTACGATCAAAATAGTTTTCTATAGATGCTTTCGATGAATGTGTGACTAAAATGATTTGCTCAATCCCAGCAGCTACTGCTTCTTTGATAACATACTCAATTGCTGGGCGGTCTACCACAGTAACCATTTCTTTAGGAATCGCTTTACTTGCAGGCAAGAATCGGGTACCTAGTCCAGCCACAGGAAGAATCGCTTTTTTAATCATCGAAGATACACTTTTTTATCAAAAAATTATTTATTAACACTACACTATTTTTTATTTCAAAATGTTTAAAAATAGTGCAAACAACCCAAAGTTTCTATAAACGTATCAAATATTGAAAACACAAATATTTAATATGCAGATTTATTAATGAAACCCTTAAACACCGTTAAAAATATAATTTTAATATCCAATAGAAGACTCCAAGTTCGGATGTATTCCAAGTCACATTCAACACGCTTTTCCATCTTATCCAGAGTATCTGTTTCCCCACGCCACCCACGAATCTGTGCTAAGCCCGTAATACCAGGTTTCACTTTATGTCTAAGCATGTAGCCCGTAATTAGTTTGCGATATTCTTCATTGTGCGCTGCTGCATGTGGACGCGGACCTACAACAGACATACTGCCTAATAAAACGTTAAAAAATTGCGGTAGTTCATCTAAAGATGTCCGTCTTAAAAAACCACCTATTGGGGTCAACCGAGGGTCATTTTTAATGGCCTGAGTTACTTTAGTTCCATTTTCCATGACATTCATACTTCTAAATTTGTAAACTAAAATCGGCTTTCCATTTAAACCATAACGCGTCTGCTTAAAGAAAACTGGACCTTTAGATGTTAATTTAATAGCAATTGAAATGCCAATTAAAATTGGAGAAATCAACAATAAAATAACCAGTGAAAAACAAATATCTTCAATGCGCTTCAATAAAGTATTAATACCTGTTAAACGAGTATCTATAATTGGAATAATCGGCGTACCATTAATATCCTCAACACGCGAGTATAAAAAGTCATGCGAGAACAACTCAGGAATAATAACTGTTGAACATGTAGTATCTGCTAAAGACTTGATAACTTGATCCGCTTGTTCAATATTATCTTGATTGATCACAACATAAACCTTATTAATTTTTTGTTTGTCAACAATCTCCATCGCATCATCAAGTCCACCAGAATAAACAAAGCGGTCATAGTCCTGTCTAAATGAGAACACACCTATTGGGTTAAAACCTGTCCATTCGGAGTCTTTTAAATCTTGAAAAAGCTTAAGTGCTTTATCAGAATCACCGAGGATAAGCACATCATTAGCGCGAATAAAATACTTAAAAAACAATGCATAAGATAAACGTATAGCAATACGCAGCACAGACATGATGAAAACCACACTCAAAAAGTAGGTGAATATCACTTGTGCATTCATCTTGCCTAAAAAGAGTAAAATAGGACCAATTAAAGCGACACTAAAAAAAACATTTTTCAAACAAAAAATAAGTTCATTAAATAGACTAACGCCACGCCATGAGCGATAAAAATCGGTTAAGCCACCAATGAGCTGAAATAAACTAACTACACTCAAAAACATTAAAAGCGTTCTATTATCTATAGGCATATTATTTATTTTAGAAATAAAATAAAAGCCCAAATAAATTGCTACAACATCACAAAAACGTTGTAATATTGACACATATGATGCGTGTAACCTTGAAGCCATTTTTTGCCTATTAAGAATTGTTATCAGACTTATTAAAAGCTAAATCTTTATAAAGAATAACTTTTTTGGATATTCTTCATCAATAAAAATATCCTAACCCTATAATTAAAATGGAATAAAATATATTATTATTGTAGCAATAATTCAAGTTTTATCTATAATTGTTTAATCTAAGTAAAAATTCATCACTATTTTGTTGTTTTTACAAAACAATATTCGATTTTTCTTAGAAAAACCATATAAATAGCACATGAAACACAAATAAGAGATTTTCAATGATACCTGTAATTTTATCTGGTGGTTCTGGTTCACGACTTTGGCCGTTGTCTCGCTCAAGCTATCCAAAACAATTTTTACCAATCACAAACGAAAGAACATTATTCGAACTTACTCTAGATCGTATTTCAAACCTAAATGCATCTTTAATTAACTTTCAAAATCCTATCATTGTAACCAATGAAAATCATCGCTTTATTGTTGCTGAACAACTTCGCCAACAAAAAATGACAGCTAAAATTGTGTTAGAGCCTGTTGCAAGGAACACAGCTCCCGCAATTGCAGCCGCTGCAGAATTTGCGCTGTCTTATGGTGAAGACCCCATTCTCCTCATTCTTGCCGCCGACCATGTTATTCAAGATCAAGAGGCATTTAATCAGGCCATTAAAGTTGGCTTAGCAACTGCCGAAGCTGGAAAAATGGTTACTTTTGGTATCGTGCCCAATTCACCAGAAACAGGTTATGGTTATATTAAAGTAGCAGATTCTATTCACACGGCGGGGAAACCTCAAGCTTTCAACATAGAAGGTTTCGTCGAAAAACCGAATTTAGTGACTGCACAACAGTATCTAGCTGATGGCTCTTTTCTCTGGAATAGTGGCATGTTTATGTTTAAAGCATCTGTTTATCTAAAAGAATTAGAAAAGTTCAATCCAGCTATTGCTAGCAATGCGAAAAAATCAGTGAATGAAAGCAAAATTGACCTCGATTTTGTCCGTTTAGGTCAAACAAGTTTTGAACAATGCCCTGAAGACTCCATAGATTACGCTGTTATGGAAAAAACAGATAAAGCTGTTGTCATTCCTTTAAATGCCAATTGGAATGATGTTGGAGCTTGGAAAAGCGTATGGGAGGTCAGCAAAAAAGATGCTTTAGGCAATGCATTACGCGGCGATACCATCATCCACGATACTCAAAATTCACTGGTATACGCTGAAAGTCGTTTAGTGGGTGTTTTAGGTCTAGAAGATATTGTCGTCATTGAAACATCTGATGCCGTACTTGTCGCACATAAAAATAAAGTTCAAGATATTAAGAAAATTGTAGAAATATTAAAAGCACAGCAAAGGACTGAGGTCGACTTACATAGAAAAGTATATCGACCATGGGGTAATTACGATTCCATAGACAGTGGTGACCGTTATCAAGTCAAATGTATTGTTGTTAACCCAGGGCAGAAACTTTCACTACAACAGCATCATCATCGTGCAGAACATTGGATTGTTGTCAATGGGACTGCAAAAATTCATAAAGGCAAGGAATCATTCCTTCTTACAGAAAATGAATCTGTATATATTCCTTTGGGAGAAATTCATGCACTGGAAAACCCAGGAAAAATTCCTCTCGAACTAATTGAAGTACAATCTGGTTCATATCTTGGAGAAGATGATATTGTCCGATTCGAAGACTTATATGGTAGATGTTAAATTTTATACGCCTAGCAACTGCTAGGCGTATTTTTATAAAGTGCTCATTTCCTCTTGCTTCATTTGCCATTTACTATGTACATAAATTTCTAGCTCTTGCTCAAATCGCTGATTTGAAAATTTCAAAGCATTAGTACGACAATTTTCTGGTAAATACAAATTCTCATTTTTTTCAAAATACTCAACCGCAGTAATTACGCTAGGGACATCTTGCTTTTGAAAAAAAGTTCCTGTCGGATGCAATCCAACCTCACAATTCACTGTTTCAAGTGCCCCACCTTTACCAAAAGCAATCACGGGTGTGCCGCATGCTTGAGACTCAACAGGTGTAATACCAAAATCTTCTTCCGCTGCAAATACAAAGGCTTTAGCGCGCTGCATATGATCTTGCATCACGCTGTTCGGTTGATACCCTAAAATTTCGATATTAGATGTCGCTTTAGACTTGATTTTTTGCATATCTGGGCCATCCCCAATCACGACCAATTTTTTATTGGGCATATGAGAAAAAGCTTCAACAATTAGATCAATTTTCTTATAAGGCACCATACGTGAAGCGGTAAAGTAAAAATCATCTTTGTTTTCACGTAGTGTAAAACGATCTGTATCTACAGGTGGATAAATCACATCTGCATCGCGGCCATATACCTTATGAATACGACGCGCAATAAATTTAGAGTTTGCAACAAAGTGATCTACCCCATTGGCGGTGCGGTAGTCCCACATCCGAATTTTGTGTAATAACCAACGTACAATAATGGCTTTTATGCCCTTGGTGAGCCCCAACTCACGTAAATACTGATGCTGTAAGTCCCATGCATAGCGTATAGGCGAGTGAACATAGCTAATGTGCAGTTGGTCGGGCCCCGTAAGCACACCTTTGGCTACTGCATGGCTACTCGATAAAATCACATCGTAGGCAGAGACATCTAACTGCTCAATGGCTAAAGGCATAAATGGAAGATAATTGCGGTATTTTGTTTCAGCTTTAGGAAATTTTTGAATAAATGTTGTTTGGGCGTGTTTACCTAAAAAATGCTGTCGACTTTCATCGCTTAAAAAATCAATCACAGCAAATAGATCTGATTTTGGGAAAACTTTTAATATTTCAGTCATTACGCGCTCAGCACCCGCATAAGTGACAAGCCAATCTGCAACTAAAGCTGTTTTTGGTTCTGTTATCATAGGAAGCTCTTACTCATCCATAATTTTGTAAAAAAATTGAATTTTTGAAGTTAGCAAGTATATACCATTTATATTCCGATAGGATTTCATTATAATTCGAGGTAATTAAAATCTCGTTTAATAAAATTGTATGTTAAATCAACAAAATAAAGTAATTTTCGATACACGTTGGTTTGGAGAGCATGGTATCGGGCGTTTTGCGACAGAAGTTTATGACGAAGATTTCTTTCAGCCAATAAAATTAAAAGGCAACCCTGTATCAATTTTTGATGTTATTAAGCTTACTATATATTTGTTTTTTAACAAAAACTTCTTTTTTTCACCTGGTTTTAATGCACCTTTTTTCTTTTTACATCGAACAGCAATTACTATCCATGATCTCAACCATATAGATGTAGATGCCAATACATCCTTTTTAAAGAAACTCTATTACAACATTGTTCTTAAGAGGGCATGTAGAAAAGCTGCACTGATATTTACCGTCTCTGAGTTTTCAAAAGGCAGAATTGTAGACTGGTCGGGTATCAATCCAGATAAGGTGAAAGTAGTGTATAACGGTGTATCGAGTGCTTTTCATCAAGATGTGCAGCCCTACCTACCGGGTTTTCCGTATATTTTCATAGTGGGTAATCGAAAGCTACATAAAAATGAAGACCGAGCTTTAAGAGCTTTTGCACAGGCAAATATAGATAAAAATATCTATGTTTTATTTTCGGGTAAACCTTCTGATCAATTAGTAAATACAGCGAAGGAGCTTCAAATTGAAGATCGAGTTAAGTTTCTCGGACGATTAAGTGAAGATGAACTAGCATCAACCTACAAAGGCGCACTCTGCCTACTTTTTCCATCACTTTATGAAGGTTTTGGGCTTCCTGTAATTGAAGCGATGGCATGTGGAACACCTGTAATCACGTCGAATACGACTTCATTGATAGAAATTGCTAATAATAGTTGTGAACTGGTAGATCCCAAAAGAATTGAACACATTAGTAAAGCGATAGAAAAAATTCTGTATAATACTGAACTTCAAAAAAGATACATAACTTATGGCCTTAAAAATATTGAGATATATAATTGGTACTATATAAAAAATAATTTAGTAAAATATTTAAAGGCGGTAATAAATTAAAATTCTGATTAATTATTTCTTATAGCTTTGTTGTATAAAGCCTTCAGATAACTCTAGTCCAGTTTAATCGTATGAGTTCATAATTTAAATTTTTTCCTTTATTTTGATGGATGATTAGTTTTGTGGTACATGCCTATTTATAACAGCTTATTCAATAATATAATTTCCAAATGAATAAACTTATATAGCTAAACAAATTCCACAAGATGAACAGATTGACTCCGTATATACCGATGGTGCTTATGATACCAAGAAATGTCGGCAGGTGATTTCGGATCAGCAAGCCTATACTGTCATTCCGCCGAGAAAGAATCCGAAGCCTTGGAAAGATATACCCATTCGCTACAAAGAAATGAATTACTTCGAACAGTTAAGCATTTAGGTAGGGCGATATGGAAAAAATGATGTGACTATCATCGGAGAAGTTTGGTTGAAACCAAGATGCATTGCATTAAGTTATTAGGCGATAGAATCAGTATTAGGAATTTTGACAGTCAAGTCAACAAGATTCATGCACGTGTGGCAGTCTTAAATAAATTTACTGAATTAGACCAACCTCACACCCGAGTTGTGCCTTGAATTTGATAGTTAGAGGGAAACTCGCCTCTGAAATGTTTGTGCAACAAAGCCCAACAGGGCTTATTGCTCTAGTCATCTTATCTTTCAAGATAATTAATTATCCAAGATTCATATTATTATTTCCAATAATAAAGATTTTGCTTTTGATTATTTCCAATTTTTCTCTTAAGAAAAAAAGAAAGAAAAGAAAAGAGAATACTTCCTCGAATTAAAAACCTAAATTTCAGTATCACAAAAAATACCTTTAATATATTTTCATCTTTTAAAGAAAGATATGCTTTAAATAATTGAATTTCTTTGTCTTGAAATCTACTATAATTTTCATTATAAAATGATTTTATTGCAATATAATGATGATAATCTATCACAAAGGGCTTAGAAGTAATATAATTATAAGCCTTAGATAAAAAAGAACCATAAAAATTAGTAGTAACAGCTTTCTCATGTCTTCTATATAGCATTAAATCCATATTTAAATATTTAACTTTTCCAAAAGAGAATGCTAATAACGAAAGATAATGATCATGCATAACGATTTCAGAAGGTACTTCTAAAACCAAATTAATTAATTTTTTATTAATAATCATAGAACAGCCTTGTAACCCTCCATTATTTAATAAAAATTCATTTAATGATTTAGGCTCATTTAAATTTATAAAACCAGTAACTTTATTTATATTTTGATTAAAAGAAACCCCTTTAGCTAACCCAATACAAGGTAATTTTTTTTCATCTTTAATAAAGTTGTAAAGTTGAAATACTTTGTTATCAAACCAAATATCATCTTGATCACACAACATAATAAATTCAGCAGATGAGTTTTTTATTCCATTTAAAAATGTCAATGCACACCCTAAATTTCTTTTATTTTGATGAAAATGGATACGACTATCAATCTTTATAAACTTATTTATAATATCGACAGTTCCATCAGTTGAACAATCATCATAGATATGTAATGACCAATTTTTATGAGTTTGACTTATCAAAGAGAGCAATTGAGCCTCTAAATATTTTTCACCGTTATATGTTGCCATAACTATATCAATCATCAAAAAACTCCAAATCCACTATTAATCCATTTATTTAAAACTAAAAAATCAAAACTTGATTGAGATGAAAAAAAGAAAGCATATGAAGAGAAAGCAAAAGTAGTTATTATCAAGCAAAATAAGGCTTTAAAATTCTTCCAACCAGTATCAAATTTTTTACAAATATCTATTAAAATAAAGAAATATGCTATCTCAATAAATCTAAAAGCAGCAATTTGACTATTGCTCAAAAGATAAGATATAAAAAAGATATAATAAAACAAAGATAAATAATAAAAAATAGTCCTATTATTTCTTCTCAAAATAAATAATGAAACTAAAATGGATATTGAGTATGGATGCAACAAATAGTATATAGATGGATAGTTACCTTCACCATATTTCAATTCTATCAAAGAATTAGTATATACTACAGTTAGTAGTATAGATAAATAAAAGAGACAGCCAAAATAAAATCGATACTTTGGATGAATTTTTAATTCAAATAAGTCTCTATATATCAATAAAAAAATAGCAGGAATAATAGAGTAGTGTGTTAATAAACTGACAATTAGTAGAAAATATTTTATAAAATTTTTATACCTTAAAGTTGTTGCATACAAAAAAAGCCCAAGACTAAAAGAAATTCGTATTTGAGTTAAGTCATGAAACCAATATAAGAATAAAAAATAAGAAATTAAAAAGAGATAAATACCTCTAATTTTATTATAAAATTTATAAACAGATATAAACTTTAAAGTTAGGCCAAAAGCAGAAAAAAACAATAACATCCATTCATAATTAGCACCAAAATAATGTAATACTTTTGAAACCAATATATAAGTTGGTTCCATTTCTTGAACAAAATATGAAGTATCAAATTTTATAGAATTAAATACTCTTATATAGTTTGAGTCATCTGAATCAAAACCCCGTGGTTTTAAAGTAGAAAAAGATGCCATAAAAAAAACTATATATATCAATAGCGTAAAATATAAATATTTTACGCTGTGACTATTTTTCATCAACACTACTACCTTTATTAAAACCGCTACTACCAACCACACTATTTACATCATAATTTCCTTTTTCTAAATATTTGTTAATATAATCCCTTATATCACTTGTAAACTTAATTAATTTAGGATTATATACCTTTCTTTTATCCTTAAAAAGCAAATTTCTAGCAATAAACCAACCATTTGCACAAAATTTGTAATTATAATAATGCCCTGTACTTTTTGAATTTAAGTACACTATATCATATTTTTTCTTTGATTTAACAATTTCAGCTGCTACATAAATCATCAAATAATCAGTATTTGGAATTTTTTGTATAATATCTTTTTTATTAAAATAATCTTTATAATATAAGTATGGATTACTACTAGTCACACATAATTCAAACTCCAAAAACCAATCATTAATAAAGTCATTATTTTTTTTAGCCGCTATAAACCAACTTTCACAAACTGGATTATTTTGATCCAATGTACAAAGATCAGTATAAAATAATAATGTTGAAAAATTTTTAATGTTTTTCTCTACCCAAAATAAATCTTGCAACAAAAAAACACTTGCATCCATCCAAACACCACCATATTTTCTTAGTAGTGCTAATCTGATATAGTCAGATAATGTTGCTTGAGTTAATTCATAATTTATTTTTGATAAATCAACATATTCAATTACATTTTTTCTATTAAGAATTGTTATATCATAATCTGGACATAATTTTCTCACTTGAGAAATACACCTTTCTACCAAAAAATTCCTTTCGGCAGAATCCCAATAAATCCAGATTATCTTAGGAAATGAATTATTACTTAGTTTATTGTTTTCATTTTGATATACCCATTTTTCCTGCTGACTATAACCAAAAATAGATCTGTACCAACAAAGTACAAACCAATATATTGGAGCGACAATAGTTCTTAGTAATTTAATTTTTTTCATTTTTAACTCAAGAAATAAAACTAACATTTTTATATCTAATTTTGAGATTTTTTTTATGCATTTCAATATATACATTCAATAATCTTTCAGATATAAAACCATAAACTCTACGTTGATATGCATCATAATCATCTAAATCTAGAACATTCTTCAACTCAAACAATATATTAAATAACCATTCACAATAACCATTTACAAAATCTTTATGAGCTATAAACATATTGTAATGACTCATACCAGACTTACTATTAGATACCATATCAAAAATCTTTAAATATTCTGGAAATTTATGACAAATTATACCTCTTAAAACATCCCAATGTAGAGATATATGATTTTTCTTGTAATGATCTTGTATTGATAATTTAGAAAAAAATCGTCTCAGTAGAAATATATTCATTATACCTTCTTTATAATACCTAACTTTTTTAGGTATTATAATTTCATTTCTGGATAAAGATTCGATATTATTTACATCTAAAAAATATCTTCTATAATGAACTAGTCCCAAAATATCTGCATTGCTATTTTTCCACATCCAATACAAAGCGGTCAACTCACAAAAATTCGGATTCAGATTAGAAATATTATCTCCTGTATTATCTCCAATAATACCTAAATCCAAATCTGTTAAAGCTTTTCCAACATGAATTGGAATATAACCCTCTATTCTAGGAAAGTTATACTCTTTATGTGTTGCAATATATATTTCTGTTTTCATCATTAAACAACCATTTCATTATGATAAAAGCTTTTTAATTTATCATTATTTCTAATATTCAACAGTATTTTACTTACCAAATATAATGCTTCTTTAATAGTGACATCCATATCCATATAGCGATACGTTCCAAGCCGTCCAGCAAAAGTCACATTTTTTTCTTTTCCAGCTAAAGCAATATATTTTTCTAATAAAAATTTGTCGTTTACTAATCGTATCGGATAGTAAGGAATATCATTTTCACCGCAAGCTCTACTAAATTCTTTAAAGTATATTGTGCTGTTGTATGTTTCCCATGGAGTAAAGTATTTATGTTCAGAAATACGCGTGTAAGGCACTGTTTCATCACCATAATTCATTACAGCTGTGCCTTGAAAGTCACCTTCTGTAATATGCTTTTCAAAGTCAAGTGTACGATATCCTAATCGCCCTTCTGAATATTCAAACCACTGATCAAGTTGTCCAGTCCAAATCACATGGTCATACTGTTCAAGTAGTTTCTTATTAAAGCTTGTATTCAATTGAATCTCTATTTGCTCATGAGTAATAATAGACTCAACAATAGGTGTGTAACCATCTTTTGGGATACCCTGATACTTATGTGAAAAATAATTATCATCATAGTTAAAACGTACTGGTAATCGTTTTAAAATACTTGCTGGCAGCTCAGTTGGGTCGCAGCCCCATTGTTTCTTGGTATATCCTTTAAAGAATGCTTCATACAAATCTTTGCCTACAAATTTTAAAGCTTGCTGCTCAAAATTTTGTGGCTCTTTAATCGATTGATCTGCAATACTTGAAATCCATTCTTTTGCTTGAGTCGGATTAAAACTTTTTTTGTAAAACTGATTAATCGTATGTAAATTAATAGGTAACGAATAGACTTGATTTTGATAATTTGTTTTTACACGATTAATGTATGGCATGAAAGTACCATGTTTATTGATGTATTCCCATACTTGCTCATCACTAGTATGAAAGATATGTGGACCATACACATGCTCCATCACATTAGTTTGTTCATCTCGCTTTGTAAAGCAATTACCAGCAATATGTGAACGTTGATCTATAATTTTAACATGATGCCCCGCTTCAGCGAGTTCTCGTCCAACAACCGCGCCAGTAAAACCTGCGCCTACAATTAAAAAATTCATATTTGATCCTAATGGGTTTTAATTGCATTAACTGCTTCTAAAAAAGCTTTTTTAGAAAACATCTCTAAATAAAATAGGTTATAACCTTTTAATCTAAGACAGTAGTATTGATATCCTGTTATCAATATCTCGCTAATGACCAATATAATAGCAGATGTCATTCCAGCGCCATACGGTAATATTAAAATTGTAAGTAAAACACTTAAAACAGCAACATATAGTTGATTTTTAAAGAATAAGTGATCCATCCCCAAGTTAACCATCAACAACACGCCAAAGACAGTACTATAAAGAATTAAAATTAAAGTAAAGCTAAGTATCCATAAAATTGGAATTGCATCAAGAAATTGTGACCCGAATAGAAGATGAAGCATAAACGGCCCCACTATAATCGCTCCAATAAACAAAAGAATCGCCATAAAATTAAAAATTGGCATCAATTTTTTGACAAAAAGAATTCCCTCATCAACATTCTCAGATATTTTTTGCGAGACAATTGGATAGATAAGCTGTGTTATTGGCATAATTGCAAATACTTTCGCGATATCAATCAATTTCATCGCAGAACTATAGAGCCCAACATCCCGATTACTACAATAAATTCCAAGTAATAGCGTACTAGTGGATGTATAAAAACTGATTACAACTGAAGAGAAAAACAACATTTTCCCTTCTTTCAAAAAACTAATAACTTCTTTTAATCTAACTTTTAAAATTTTAATTTTGTATTTTTTTACACATATAAAAAATAGGATAATATTCGTAAAAAAGATAACACTATATAAAATTATAGCATAAAGAAGATAATCTTCTTTCTCTTTTATGAAAAGTATAATACATACAACACTTATAATCTTAAGTAATACATTAACAATCGCAACTAATTTCAAATCTTGCTTATATTGAAAAATCCAATTTTTATCAAAAAAAGCACCTAGTACTGCTATATACGAAATACATGTTAAAAACCAGTTATACTTAAGATCTGGTATAAATAATAGTGCAATTAGTAAGAAAGGTAATGTTAGGACGAGTAAAAGAAGTTGGCTCTTAAAAACCAAGCTAAATGTGAGACTCAAGTCATTAAGTTGATTTTGCTTTCGGATAGCTGTTAATGAAAAAGAATAATTCACCAATAAAATAAGATAAGATATATACGAAAATATATAGCTTATCAGTCCAATTTTTTCTACACCTAATGCTCTAGAAACCAAAGGAATTGTAATAATAGGTAAGGCATAGTTTAATATTTGAACTACACCTAAATAAGAAAAATTTTTCAGAATTTTATTTATTTTCATAGAAGATTAAAACAACGCAGCATCTGTTAATCTACTTGCATTTTCATCTTTCTCAGTTAGCTTTAATGACGTTCCTTCTTCAACAGGCCAATCAATCGCAAGATCTGGATCATTCCATACAATACTTCTTTCACATTCTTTAGAGTAATAATTGGTAGTTTTATATAAAAACTGAGTATTATCTTCGAGTGCTATAAAGCCATGCGCAAAACCAGCAGGAATCCAAAACTGTTTGTGATTGTCACCTGTAAGCTCAAGCCCGACCCACTCACCAAATGTTGGGGAGTTTTCACGGATGTCTACCGCCACATCCCAAGCTCGGCCTTGTACTACACGCACCAGCTTACCTTGAGCATGTGGATCTAGCTGATAATGCAAACCGCGTAATACGCCTTTTTGTGAAAACGAATGATTGTCTTGTACAAATTGTGGCACATCAAGACCACGTTCAGTCAAAGCCTGTTCAAAGTTTTTTTGGTTAAAACTTTCCATAAACCAGCCACGGTCATCACCAAATACACGCGGCTCTAAAATGAGTAAACCTTTGATTTTGGTTTCAACAATATTCATTACAACTATGTCCAGTATGCCTTAATATAAGAAGCATCATGTGGATATACATAATGCCCTGATTACACTTATTTTGAATGTTCTTGATGCAATTTTAACAAGTACTGACCATATCCAGTTTTCTTAAAAAATTCACCACGTGCTTTAAGTTGGTTTAAATCAATCCAGCCATTGTTAAATGAAATCTCTTCTAAACTGGCAACTTTTAACCCCTGACGATGCTCAATGGTTTGTACAAACTGACTGGCTTCAATCAGTGAATCATGTGTACCCGTATCTAGCCATGCAAAACCTCGGCCAAGTACTTCTACATTTAGTGCTTGTTGCTGTAAATAAATATTATTTACGTCGGTAATTTCAAGCTCTCCACGATGTGATGGTTTAATATTTTTGGCAATTTCAACCACCGAATTGTCATAAAAATACAAACCCGTCACTGCATAATTCGATTTTGGCTGTTCTGGTTTTTCTTCAATACTTAAAGCTTTCCCCGATGCATCAAAGTCGACCACTCCAAAACGCTCTGGATCACTCACATAGTAGCCAAATACTGTTGCACCCGCCTGTTGCGCGGCTGCACGCTTGAGCTGCTGCCCAAAACTCTGACCATAAAAAATGTTGTCACCTAAAATCAGGGTGACATTGTCTTGACCAATAAACTCTTCGCCCAAAATAAATGCTTGAGCAAGCCCATCAGGAGATGGTTGAACTTTGTAAGAGAGTTTGATTCCAAGCGCCTCACCTGTTCCTAAAAGTTTTTCAAAATTTGGTAAGTCTTCTGGGGTAGATATAATTAAAATTTCACTAATCCCTGCCAGCATAAGCACAGACAGCGGATAATAAATCATAGGTTTGTCATAAATTGGAAGTAATTGTTTTGATGTACCCATGGTAATTGGGTACAAGCGTGTGCCAGAGCCGCCCGCTAAAATAATCCCTTTACGGTTTGTTTGAGTCATGGGAGTAGTTCCTCTAATACTTGTGTTACACCTTGCTGCCAGTGAGGAAGATGTAATTTAAAATTTTGTTCTAGCTTGTTGGTGTTTAAACGTGAATTAAGCGGGCGTTTTGCCGGTGTTGGGTATGCCAATGTTTCAATTGGATTTACTTTATTTAAAGCTAAAACTTGCCCTGTATGTCGTGCATGTGCAAAAACAAATTGAGCGTAATCATGCCATGTAGTTTCACCTTTTGGCGCCAAATGATAATGACCATGCAGATTTTGTTTTTCAATTTCAGATTGTAAGGTGTAATAGCGAATCGCTTGAGCCGTAACATCAGCAATCAGTGCTGCGCCTGTAGGCACCCCAACCTGATCATGAATGATACTCAGCTCTTCTTTGGTCTGAGCCAGTTTGAGCATGGTTTTTATAAAGTTATTGCCTCGTGCGGCATATACCCAGCAGGTACGAAAGTTTAAAAACCGAACATTGCTCTGTTCAAGTGCTAACTCGCCTTCACGTTTGGTGAGGCCATAGTAATTCACTGGTGAGGTTTGATCATCTTCATTCCATGGAGCAATACCATCTCCACTAAAAACATAGTCAGTCGAGTAATGAATCAACAGTGCATGATGCTTTTTGCACTCACTAGCCAAATGCTTCACTGCTTGCGCATTGATAAGCTGTGCCTGTTGCTGATCAGATTCGGCTTTATCAACCGCAGTATATGCGGTGGCATTCACGACGATATCTGGATTAATTTTATCAAACACATCAGAAATGGCAGCGAAGTCTGCAACATTGCCACTGAAGCCCTCAGATGACATATTGCGATCAAGTGTAACCACTTCACCAAGCGGTTGGAGTGCGCGTTGCAACTCCCACCCAACTTGACCATTTTTTCCAAGCAACAGTATTTTCATAGTTTCACGCAACTTAATTCATTTTTTCGGAGGTTGTATACTGTTGTTGAATCCAGTTTTGATATTCACCACTTTGAATATGCTGTACCCACGCTTGATTGTTTAAGTACCACTGCACTGTTTTTCTAAGGCCTGTCTCAAAGCTTTCTTGCGGCACCCAGCCTAAATCTTGCTGGATTTTACTTGCATCAATCGCATAGCGCAAATCATGTCCCGGACGATCTGTCACATAAGTGATCAGGTCTTCATAACGTGCTAAACCTTCAGGTTTGTTTGGAGCAAGCTCTTCTAAAAGTTCACAAATTGCTTTGACCACATCAATATTTTTTTGCTCGTTGTGACCGCCAATGTTGTAAGTTTCACCCACTGCTGCTTCTGTGACTACTTTATAAAGTGCGCGGGCATGATCTTCTACATATAACCAATCACGAATTTGTGTACCGTTTCCATATACAGGTAGTGACTTACCAGCAAGTGCATTTAAAATCACCAGCGGGATTAATTTTTCAGGAAAATGGAACGGCCCATAGTTGTTTGAACAATTGGTGAGTACAACAGGTAAGCCGTAAGTACGGTGCCATGCTCTAACCAAGTGATCCGAGCTGGCTTTACTTGCAGAATATGGTGAACTTGGTGCATAAGGTGTTGTTTCTAAAAACAGATCTTCTGTACCTTCTAAATCGCCATACACTTCATCTGTTGAAATGTGGTGGAAACGAAATGCTTGCTTTTTATCTTCGCTTAAACCGTTCCAATAATGACGAGCAGCCTCCAACAAGTGATATGTACCAATAATATTGGTTTCAACAAATGCAGCAGAGCCTGTAATTGAGCGGTCAACATGCGATTCAGCAGCCAAATGCATCACAGCATCTGGTTGAAAACTTTCAAATAATTGATCTAATGCAATGCGATCACAAATATCAGTCTGGGAAAATTGATAACGTTCATTATTTTCAACCAATGCCAACGATTCTAAATTACCCGCATAGGTGAGTTTATCGACATTGAGTACCTGATGGGGTGTATTTTGAATAATATGGCGAACGACTGCTGAACCAATAAAACCAGCACCGCCTGTTACCAATAATTTCATATTTTCCTGCTCTTAATTTAAATTGATTGATAGCAAAATAATTTTAGGTTATCTATAGATAAATAAGATGTTTCTTTTTTCTAAAACTATTTCAGTATTTTATTCAAAATATGTGAATGAATTGTATAAATATTTTAATTGAACACGTTAGGCTTTATCAAATGAACATCAATAAAATATATCAATTCTTGTGCAAATCTTTGGTTTTGTAACCCTCTACATAGGTTTGTAGGATATTTTTAATTTTTACCTGATTCTCTCCTTGTTCAGATAAATCAGATAACTGCAAAAATACGCTGTTAATTTGATCAAAAAGATAAAAATGCTCATACGATTTTAAAATTCGTTCATGGTCGGTTTTAGTCACATTTTCAGATTCGATGAGTAGCTCTTCATATAGTTTTTCACCTGGACGTAGGCCAGTAAACTGAATTGCGATATCCCCTAAGCCTTTTTCATCCATAGGTTTAAACCCACTTAGACGAATCATCTGTTTAGCCAAATCAACAATTTTAACGGGTTCACCCATATCCAGTAGAAAAACATCTCCGCCTGTTCCCATTGCCCCCGCCTGAATCACCAACTGCGCAGCCTCAGGAATAGTCATAAAATAACGAGTCACCTCAGGGTGAGTTACTGTAACAGGTCCACCTTTTTCAATCTGTTTTTTGAACAAAGGAACGACAGAACCTGATGAACCTAATACATTACCAAAACGAACTATACTGATTTGTGTTTGCGGTTTTGTGGCAGCTAAACCTTGGCAATACAATTCTGCCATCCGTTTCGATGCACCCATGACATTGGTTGGGCGTACAGCTTTGTCAGTAGAAATCAGGACAAAGGTTTCAACCCCTTGAGCCACAGCAGCGTCAACACTACGGGCCGTACCAATTGAAGTATTATAGATCCCTTCAAAGGGGTTGGCCTCAACCAAGGGAACATGCTTATAAGCTGCTGCATGGTAAACCGTTTGCACAGCATGGTTTTGCAATATACGTTCCAACTTTATTTGGTGAGTTACAGAACCTAGTATAGGCACTACTTCTACACCTGCGTTTTGTAATTCGCGATCAATGGAATACAGTGCAAATTCAGACATTTCAAATAAAACAAGGCATTTTGGTTGATGCTTCAAGATCTGACGGGAAAGTTCTGAACCAATTGATCCACCTGCACCAGTTACCATCACCACTTTATTTTTAATATTTTTTTCTAAAAGGTCTAACTTGGGTGGTACTGGATCACGCCCCAGTAAGTCAATAATATCGACTTCTCGAATATCGGAGACTTGAACTCGCCCGCCCACCAGTTGGGTGACCCCTGGCAGTTCCATCATTTTGACATTAGACGGTTCAAAAGACTCAATAATTGCTTTTTTACGTGCACGACTTACAGATGGCATAGCCAGTAATATTTCTTCGATGTGAAACTTACGAAATGCGGTAAGCGCCCTTTTCGGTGAAAAGATTTTTAGTCCGCTTAAAGACTGCCCTTGTAACGAAGCTTTATCATCAATAAAACAGACGGGCAAATAGTCATCAGAGCGATATAATGCGGCCGCAATTTGCTGCCCCGCAAGCCCTGCACCATAAATCGCGACACGCTTACGGTTTTGCTTTTTCACAAAAGTACGCAGTGTGGCATAGCGAATTACAGCACGGCTCCACCACATCCAAGAAAACAGCACAAAGCCGTACATGAGTGGAATGCTCATGGGAATAAAAGCTAAACCGAGCTTCTTAACTGCATATAAACCAACAATTTGGATAAATGTCGCGATCGAGATCCGTAGCAAATAATCTTCATTGAAGGAGCGCACAATCGCACTATAAATACCGAGTAAGGCAAAAATTGCGACACCAATGACACCGACATACAGATACCAAAAATCTAAACCTTCCATCACCGGAACATTTGGTTTGGCTAGTCGAATGGCATAAACCAGCCACATCATCAAAGGCAGGACACAGATATCCATGACCACTAAAACAACTTGTTTTTGGCGGCGCGGTAATGATGCAATAACTCGGATAATGTCTTTCACGATGGACTCAACGGGCTAGATGAAGGCAAAAAATTGCATGGCAAATTATACGCTGTTTCACATGGAGATTTGTGAGATCACCTGTTGGATACTATCCACCGTTTTTTGCATGTTGCTGTCGGACAAAGTCGGATGTACCAAGAACATTAAACTGCTGTCCCCCAAGCTTTTGGCATTGACCAATCGTTGCTCAGGTCGCCATGGTGTTCCATCAAAGGCTTTTTCTAAATACACTTCTGAACATGAACCACTAAAGCATGGCACACCCAGTGCATTAATTTCCGCCATAATGCGATCACGCGACCAACCTTCTGGCAATTGTGCTGTATTCACTTGGACATAAGCCTTATATGCCGCATGAACATAATTCGCAGGTGGCATTGCCACAGTAAAATAAGGGTTATTTTCAAAACTTGCTAAAACGCGACGCATATGCGCATTACGCACTTGCGTCCATTCTGGCATTTTTTGGAGTTGTAAACGTCCGATAACAGCCTGCATTTCCATCATGCGCCAGTTGGTGCCAAAGCTGTCATGTAACCAACGAAAGCCAGGCGGGTGCTGTTTGTTATAAATGCTGTCAAAGTTTTTACCGTGGTCTTTATATGACCACATTTTTTTCCATAAATTTTCATCATTGGTGGTAACCATACCGCCTTCACCACCCGTGGTCATGATCTTGTCTTGACAAAATGACCATGCGCCAATATGCCCGATTGAACCTGCGGATTGACCTTTATAGAATGCACCATGGGCTTGGGCACAGTCTTCTATGACCCAAATCCCTTTTTCCTCAGCCAACTGCATGATCGGATCCATATCACACATCCAACCCGCCAAATGCACACAAATAATGGCTTTGGTTTTCGGAGTAAGCACAGCTTCAATCGTACGGCGTGAAATATTCTGTGAATCCAGTTCAACATCGGCAAAAACAGGATTGGCACCAGCCGTCACAATTGAACTGGCAGATGCAAGAAATGTCCGTGAAGTGACGATCACATCATCGCCTGTGCCAATGCCAAGGGCTTTTAAGGCCAAATCCAGTGCGACTGTGCCATTCGCTACAGCGACGGCATACTGCGTTTGTGCAAATGCTGCAAATTCTTTTTCAAACTCACGGCACTCTTGTCCTGTCCAATAATTGACTTTATTGGATAAAAGGACCTTTGACACCGCATCTGCTTCAGCTGAGGTGAAACTTGGCCACGGTTCAAATGCAGTGTTTAACATGAGTTTTTCCTAAATTTATCATTTACTGGTCAGTATACGGGCAGGATTTCCCACCACTGTTACGCCCGCAGGCACGCTTTTGGTCACCACAGCGCCCATACCCACCACAGCACCACGACCAATCACCAAAGGTTGCGCAGGTGTGCCTTGTTTAATCACGGCACCTGCACCAATATAAACATGGTCTTCTATATGAATATTACCGTTGCATTTTACGCCCGGTGCAAACGTGACGAAATCACCAATTACACAATCATGCTCGACATAACTATATAAGTTGGCATGAAAACATTTGCCAATTTTAATATTGGATGTAATCGTGACAAAAGGACTCAACGCAGCACCTGCGCCAAGTTCTACCGTATCCATCAGCAGCGTATTATCTGCCTGCACTGACCACAATGGAAGACCATCTTGCTCCAGTTTCAGCGCAATTTTTTCACGTACTTGACTATTGGCAATTGCAATCAGTACCGCTTTGAAAGATACAGGCTCCGCTTTAAATTGTGGGTAGTTCATGGCACGATGACCATTCACTATGGTAATTTCAGTCAAAGCATCATCAATAAACACAATTTCAGCAGGCTCTTGCTGACGTGCTAATTGTTGACGTGCTACAGGCATCAAACTACGTCCACACCCCGAAGCACCATATACGGCATAAAGCTTAGTCATGTTTGCTGCCTGTGAATTTATGCATCGTGACATCACCTTCGGCACTAATATCATCTTTCGCGAGTACTTTTTTGACGGTTTTCAGCATGATTTTAAAGTCGAGCCACAAGGACTGATTGTTGACATACCATGTGTCGAGTTCAAACTTCTTTTCCCATGAGATGGCATTACGTCCATTCACCTGCGCATAGCCCGTGATGCCGGGACGTACATCATGGCGTTTGGCTTGCTCGCTATTATATAAAGGCAAATATTCCATCAATAACGGGCGTGGTCCCACGATACTCATCTCACCTTTAATTACGTTCCACAGTTCGGGCATTTCATCCAAACTGCTGGAACGCAGCATTTGACCAAAGGGTGTTAAACGCTCACTGTCGGGCAAGGAATGACCTTGTGCATCAACCGCATCTTTCATACTGCGGAATTTTATCATTTCAAAAGGTTTGCCATTTAGCCCCGGACGCACCTGACGGAACAACACGGGTGAACCCAAATTTTTTCGCACCTTATAGGCCACAAAAGCATATACAGGAGACAGCAGCACTAGCGCAGATGATGCAATCACAATATCCAATAAGCGCTTTAACATGGTTCACTCTTGAGGTTAGATAAAGATGAGGAAATAGTATCCATTTATAGCAATGATTATACCCTGTCCAAAGCCATCAGATTTGTAAAATATTTCAACGGTCAAAGGGACTCAAATATTCCTCATTCTAAACGCTGCCAAACCATATAGCCTTTTAGAAATCTGTCCAACGACGATTAACTGCATGACCCGGATTATTCATGCTGATCACTTTCGCGTAGTTTCCTACCGCAGTTGCATTTTCAGGAATATCTTTTGTCACAACGCTTCCTGCACCTATAGTGGCATTATTACCAATTTTGACATGCTCAATGATGCAGACATTGGGCCCAATATAAACATTATCGCCAATTTCTGCGGCTTGACGACCGCCATTTGCACCAATGGTGGTAAATTGCGATAAATTCACATTATTGCCAATTACAGTTGTCGGATTAACGACCAACGGCCCGCCATGCCCAATCAACAAGCCGTAGCCAATTTGAGTCGTGGTATGAATATCAATGCCGTACTGCTTTTTTTTATAATAATAAATAGGATAGGCCAGTTTTGCCCACGCGCTTTGAGCGCTGGCTAAACGCAGCCAAAATGAAAAATTAAAACCACGATTGAAAAAATAAGTTTTCAAAAAGGTTTTAAAACTGACATGGCCGGTATAACGGTATAAATCACTTTTTATATATTTTAAGGTCATTTGGATCGTCTCTTAAATTGGGTGAATCGCCTTTAATGAATATCCATTTCAGCCATCATGTGCTTATTCACTTGATGCACATCATATTTATTCAGCGCAATTTCTCGCGAACGCTGTCCCATATACTCAATCAGTTTTGGATCTTCAATAAAGTATTGCATGCATTGCACCAGCTCATCGACTGATTTCACTGCAACCAAATAACCATTCACACCGTGCAATACCGTTTCACGACAACCTGGTGCATCGGTGGTAATAATCGCCCGTCCCATAGCCATCGCCTCTAGTACCGTACGTGGCGTGCCTTCACGGTAGGAGGGCAAAACGTAGACCGAGCTTTCCGCAATTGCAGGACGGACATCACTGAGCTTACCCCAATATTTGAGGCGACCATCGGCAATCCACGTGTCAAGTTCAGCTTGCGAAATGGCCGAAGGATTATCATCAATCCAACCGACCAAATGAAACTCAGCTTCAGGATATTGTGCTTTGATGATACGTGCCGATTCAGCATATTCACGCACACCTTTATCCCCCAAAAGCCGTGCAATGAGCAAGAATGAGGCTTTGACCACGCCTGCATCATCTTTCGGTAAAGGCATGACATCAAAGTCTTGTACATTTACCCCTGAACCATTCACCACCACGCTTGGTTTATTGGCATCAAGCAAATGCATGTCCTGGAAAAGCTTTAAATCATCAGGGTTTTGGAAAAAGACTTTGTCGCTACGTTTGAGCGCTTGCGCATATAAGCCATGCACCAGCTTTTGAAACAGACTACGCTTGCCAGATTCCACATTTTGAAAGGCATAGCCCAAACCTGTAATTAAGGCAAAACGATGCGATACTTTCGCAAGCCAAGCCGCCAAGGTACCGTAAATGACCGGTTTAATAGTATAGGACAGCACATACTCAGGCTGAATTTGACGAATTTGCCGATAGATATGTTTTAACAGTTTTAAATCCGCCAGCGGATTAGTGCCTGTGCGCTGCATGGGAATTTCATGCAGATGATAGCCAAGGGCTTGCAGTTTTTGCTGTTCTTCAGGAAATGATGCAAACTCAGGCACCATGATGTGAATTTCATAACCTTGCGCATGAATGGCTTCCAGCAGTTTCCCGCGGAAATTTAAAACCGAAGGCAGAAAACTGCTGATCATTAGAAATTTCAACGGCTTTGCTCCCAAACTTGCATATATTGCCGACTCACTTGCTCAATACTAAAATACGCTTCTACGCGCTCTCGCACGGCTTGTTTCAACTGCAATTTTTCATCATTGCTTTGCTGCACATATTTTAAAATTGCTTGTGCCAAAGCTTGCGCATTACGTGGCGGAACAATCCGTCCTAAATCCTGCACAATATATTTGGTATCGCCCACGTCGGTACTAATACAGGGTAAACCTGAGGCCATCGCTTCTACCAAAACATTCGGAAAACCTTCGGTGATTGAAGTCATTAGAAATACATCTATCGATTGATAAAAAGCAGGCATGTCCGAGATTTGATCAAGCAAATGCACTTTTCGAGCATCTAACTGATGCAGCTCAAACAAAGCTTTGACTTCGGGATTTTCTAAACTCGCGCCGCTGCCAGCAATTTTAAAGATGATGTTTTTATCTTTCAGCAAACCCATGGTTTCAAATAAGTATGGATAACCTTTGGCGGTATGATAACGTCCAGCAAAACCAATCACCGTTGGTTCCTTTAACTGTAAATTCGGCTGAAACTTATCGAGAAAAACACCATTGGCAATCACTTGGCTATTGCCATTTTTAAAGCCGAAGGCCTGATGCTGCTGCATAGACGAATGCGCACAATAAATAATGGCACTGGCTTGTTGGGACAGTATTTTGCTTAAGCCTAAGGCAATTTTCGTGCTGATGGATTCATCTTTAGGAGAAGCAAGAGAATGATGAATGCCCCACACCACATTCGGTTTTTGAGCTAAACCAAGCATACTTAAACTTGTGAGCACATTGGCATGATACATCCAACATTGCACGGTTTTGGGTTGTAGTTGTTTCAGTAAACCACGCAGTTTTTGAATCGTACCCAACGTATTTAAACCATTCCACTGCAGTGCATAATATGACTGACAACAATCTAAAGTACGTTGATAAACCTCAGAGGTTTTCATCAATGCAATGATCACATGTTCGTATTGGTGTTCAGTACATTGAATCAGGCGTGCCAACATCATCTCAGCCCCCCCCACGCCTGCAAAATTGGTAATCACATGTACCATTAACGGTTTATTCATATTGCAGACTCCATCATATTTAAGTACTGCTGCAATACCGTTGCTTTATGGAATTGCTGAATATGTGCTTCAAAGTCAGCTTCTGAATAATGTACATAATCGGCAAAAATCGCCTGTTGCATGGCTTGCATCAAGCCAACTTGATCATTGCATTCGACCAATAAGCCAAATTTTGCATGGTCTAAAATTTCCATTGGTCCACTTGGGCAATCGGTACTGACCACCTTCACTTTAGAAGCCAGTGCCTGAATCAGTACACCCGGTAAACCTTCCCAATTGGAACTTAAAACAAACAGCGATGCATATTTAAAATAAGCGTATGGATTGGCATCAAAGCCCGGCAAATCCACCACATCGTTTAAACCCAAGTCAGCCACTAGAGCCTCAAACTCAGCTCGTAATTCGCCTTCACCTAAAATCAATAATCGGGTTTCAGGATGCTGATTATGCAAGGCTTTAAAGGAGCGGATCAGAAAACCAAAGTTCTTTGCTTCAGTGAGACGCCCCACTGCCAAAATCACTTTATTACTATCATTTAAAAATTGATGTGTGACTGGCGCTTTAAGTTTTTCAAAATAGACATCATCTAGCACAGGATTATAAATGGTGCCGAGATTATTATTTTTATAGCCATAATATTCATGAAAATCGGCTTCTACCCCTTTAGAGACACAGATCACTTGCTGTGCCATGGGATAAGTCCAATTCACCAAAGTTTTCAGCACAAATTTAGCAATGCCTTGCAACTTCATATTTTTTGACGGCGTAGATACTTCACGGAAGATCAAACGTGTTGCAACACCTGAGAGTTTTTTCGCAATCCCTGCCACAATATTGGTATGGGTTTGCGTGGCCACTAAGCAATCATATTGCTCAGATTTCATTTTTATTTTTAAAGGCGTGATGCTATTCATCACCCGACCGCAATTAAAATTGACCAATTCAATTTTAGAACTCACTTCGGGTAACAGCTTGGCTTTATCGCCATTCAGGTCACATACGCCTAAATGAATTTTAAGTCCTTGTTCAGCAAAACTGTTCGCCAGTTGAATGACCGTACGTTCTGCACCGCCACCGCCCAAGCTTGGCAAAAAGAACATGACTTTATTCAACATATGCAGACCTAAACTTTATGAAATGGGAGAATATTAAAGATGGTTTTTTGAGGCTTGAATCGAAATGGCACGTTCCACACGGGCACGGTAATCGGTAATGCCAACCAAGTCGCTATCACTGGCACAGATGCTTTGAATTTTGGCTTGATAATCAGCAAAGCTCGACACCACTTTGGCAGGTACACCAATCGCCACGCTATGGTCAGGAATATCTTTGGTCACCACCGAACCTGCACCAATCACGACATTTGAGCCAATGCTCACGCCCGGCATAATAATGCTATTCACACCTATAAAGACATGCGAACCAACTTGAATCGGAGCAAAACGTTGATAGCGTTTGCCTTTATCATCTTTGACTAAGCAGGTACTGCCATCATGGGTAATAAATTTCACGCCTGAAGTCACCGTGACATGATCTCCAATTGAGACTAAAAACGGTTCTGAGCCCCAATTTTTAATATAAATTCGGCAGTTTTCACCAATTTTCACCCCCTTTTTACGTGCATATGCCACACTGCCCTTTGCCATAAAATAAGCAAGATCAAACAGCTGTCGAAAAGCAGAAACCATAAATGCCATACGCATGACCTATGTCAGGATCAGAAAATCAAAAGGGAGAAAATTAAGCTGAATATTTTACGCTGAAAATATGTTTTACGATATGCATAGCACTTTATACGGATTTGATTTTTTTGGCTGGAATACCGACATACACCCCTGATTCAGGTAAAGGTTTAGAAACCAAACTGCAAGCACCAATCACGCTATCATCGGCAATAGTTACACCATCAAGTACCGTAACTCGTGCACCAAGCCAAATATTTTTCCCTAAACTCACGCCCTGCTTGGTAATAGCATCTTTCACCAACAGATCAGGCTCACCAAATTTATGATTACTAGCAATCAAAATACTTTGCGTACCAATACGGGTATTGTCACCAATGCTTACACCACCACAACCATTAATAAAAGACTTAGAATTAATGCTGACATCTTGACCAATCGACACTTTTCCGCCAAAGCATTTGATATAACAGCTTTCACCAATAAAACTGTTATCTGCAATTTCTAAAATCGCACCTTGCTCGACAATTAAACTGACATGATCACCAATATAGACATTCTTACCGATCTTGACTTGGCCATTAATCTCTAGGGTACAGGCTTTGCCGAAGTAACGAAATTGTGTGCCAAATGCCATGTTGTACATCACTTTACGGCACTGTGAAGCAAACCAATTCATGTATTTTAAGATTTTAAAAAACATCAGTTTTTGTTTCTCCACACCCCATATAAAATGGCAAAGTTATAGAAAATTAATGCCACAGGCACCGCAAGTAACATATACACTTTATCAACAAAGACAGCATAGAAGCCTGCAAATAAAGCGAACTTAATGATGAGTTCTACGATTTGCAACTTAAACAACACTTGGCTGTTGCGCTGAGCAATCAGAAAAGCCGAGCTTGGTGGATTACAGAAAATCGCCCAATAGCCCAAAGCTAAAATTTGGAAATAGCTCGAAATACCCACCCATTCACTGCCAAAAACCCATAAATATAAAGATTCAGGCAGAATGAAGAAAATGGCAAATAACGGTAGTGAAACCAGACTAAGCAGCACACTCGCCTTTAAGGCATTTTGATTGGATTCGGTGTTTTTAAATTTGCGAATAAAAAACTGACGCAAGGTTTGCGAAATCAGATTGATCGGTACACGAAGGGTACGCTCGACAATGGCATAGAAACCCATCGCCTGCACACCGACAAAATGCGACACAACATAGTAGGGCAAGTTATGCGAAAAACTATTCAGTAAGGCATGGGGCGTATTGGCATAGATAAAGTCTTTATAATTTTTAAATGTCTGCCAACTCACTTGATAGAGCTGATACTTCAGTAAATAAATCAGCACCGCGACAATCATGATAATGGAGCTGACGTTATAACTGTTCACCAAGCTAATTTGCATCACGAGCGGTAAGGACAGTTGAACCGCTAACACAATAGCACTACGAAAAACATTTAAACCTGCACAGAAATATTCTTTATGTGCGGAAAATTGATAATTATACAGACTTTGAATCAGGGTATTGGCAAGCACACCTGTGGCAACAGCCCCTGCCATTTCAACATTTAAAATTGCACTGATGACGATGCCACTAATGACAGCAATCGCAGTTGAGAATACAGCCCCTTCAAAAATCAGACTCTTTTTATCTTGCTCGTCCGCGACTAACAATGCTTGATCAAGACGTAAATTGGCAACCGTGGATAAAATACTGACAATCGCCAATGCAATCCCGTAAGCACCAAAGTCAGCAACTGAATATAGGCGTGTTAAAACAGGAAGTGCGATAAATGTAATTATCGCACCGACCAGTAAACTTAATGTAATCAGTCCAATGGACTGATATTTTGCGAAAATTTTCGCAATCATCTGTTCAATATCATTTTAAGTTGTTTACGTACCAACGCATAGCCAACTGAATACCTTCGTCAATTTTGAACTGCGGTGCATAACCCAAATGCTGCTCAATTTTGGCAATGCTCGCTTGTGAATGACGTACATCACCCGCACGGAATTCACGGTAAACAGGATCACGCTCAAAGTTCACATCATTTGTCGCAAGCGCTGCCTGAATAGCACGGTACAACGCATTCAAAGTAGTGCGGTCGCCTAGTGCCACATTATAGACCTGATTTTTTGCTTCATCGCTTTGCGTTGTCGCAGCTAAAATATTCGCTTGCACAACATTTTGAATAAAACAGAAATCTCGACTGGTTTCACCATCACCGTTAATAAACACATCTTCACCAGCAATCATTGATGATGTCCATTTCGGGATCACTGCTGCGTAAGCGCCTTTCGGATCTTGGCGTTGTCCAAACACGTTAAAGTAACGTAAGCCAATTGCTTTAAACCCATAAGTTTTCGCAAATACGTCTGCGTATAACTCATTGACGTACTTCGTCACTGCGTAGGGTGAAAGTGGATTACCAATATTTTCTTCTACTTTTGGCAATGCGGGATGATCACCATAAGTCGAACTGCTGGCTGCATAAGTAAAGCTTGCAACACCTGCATCACGTGCTGCAGTGAGCATATTTAAGAAACCACTGATATTGGTTTCATTAGTGGTGATGGGGTCAGCAATTGAACGCGGTACAGAACCGAGCGCTGCTTCATGCAAGACATAATCCACACCTACACATGCTTTTTGGCAATCTGCAAACTGACGTATGTCACCTTCAATAAAGCTGAATTTTGCCCATTGCTCCGCAGTCACTAAGCTTTGTACTTCGTCCAAATTATGCTGATGCCCTGTGGCGAAGTTATCTAAACCTACCACAGTTTGATTGAGCTTGAGTAAAGTTTCTAAAAGATTCGAGCCTATAAAGCCCGCAACACCCGTCACCAACCAAGTTTTGGGTGTAGCTTGTAGGTTTGCACATACCTGTTGATATTGATTCATAGTGGTATGTCCTCTTATAGACGAAGGTCAGATTCGGCTTGAGATAACACATATTTCAAGTCATATAACACATGCTCAGATTTACCTAAGGCACGGATGGCTTGCACGCCCATATCTTTAAACTGGTGATGGGCAACAGCCAAAATTACAGCATCATATTTGCCATTTTCCAGCGCCTGTACTGGGCTAATGCCGTACTCATGTTCAGCTTCAGCTGCATCTACCCAAGGGTCATAAACATCAATTTGAGTGTGATATTCCTTGAGTTCATTGACGATATCAATGATGCGTGTATTACGAATATCTGGGCAGTTTTCTTTAAAGCTTAAGCCTAAAATGAGGACCTTGGCATCTTCAACTTGAATGCGTTTTTTCAACATGGCTTTAACCAGTTGAGTCACCACATAAGCACCCATACCATCATTTAAACGGCGGCCTGCCAAAATAATTTCAGGATGATAACCCATCGACTGTGCTTTATGGGTTAAGTAATACGGGTCAACCCCGATACAGTGCCCACCCACTAAACCTGGGCGGAACGGTAAAAAGTTCCACTTTGTCCCCGCAGCTGTGAGTACATCTTCTGTATCAATACCCATTTTATTGAAGATCAAAGCAAGTTCATTAATTAACGCAATATTCACATCACGTTGCGTGTTTTCAATCACTTTTGCTGCTTCTGCGACTTTGATACTTGGCGCTTTGTGCGTCCCTACCTCAATAATAAGATTATAAACTTCATCGACAAAATCAGCGACTTCGGGTGTAGAACCTGAGGTGATTTTTAGAATACTGGTGACACGATGCAATTTATCGCCTGGATTAATACGCTCTGGGCTATAACCTGCATAAAAATCCTGATTGAATTTTAATCCTGAATTTTTTTCTAAAACAGGAATACAAACTTCTTCAGTTGCACCTGGATAAACCGTTGATTCATAGACAACCACATCGCCTTTTTTCAGTACTTTAGCAATACTTTCGGATGCTTTAACCAAGGGAGTCAGGTCGGGTTGCTTAAATTCATCGATCGGGGTTGGCACTGTCACAATAAAGAAATTACAGTCTGCTAACTGCTGTAAGTTTGTGGTGTAGCTTAAATGCGTTGCTTGCTTTAATTCTTCTGGTGAAACTTCTAAAGTATGATCTTGTCCGCTCTGTAGCTCATCAATACGCTTCTGGTGAATATCAAAGCCCACCACAGGAACTTTTTTTCCAAACTCTACAGCTAGAGGTAAACCAACATAACCTAATCCGATGATGGCAATTTTTAATTCGGAGAGTTGTAACATACTGAAGCCTATGTCATCGATGAATTATCAATCATCGTTATGTTGTAAATAGCGTTAAATTATATCAGAAAATCAAATTTCGATTGTGTAATGATGTTCTAAACATACATAAAAAGTCATACTTCCCGATTCAAATAGATCAAATCTATGGTCTTTTTTTCTATATGCTATTTTGTTAGGATCAAAGTCTCAGGTACATTTTTTATATTTTATAAAAAACCTAATGGAATTACGTTTTAAAACATCAATAACTATATTAAATAGCACGAATAGTATAGAATTTTGCAGTCTGAAACGTACAATTAGGGTTCATTGGCCCGTTCAAAAACATTCAAATTTATAAATAGGATTTATATTCGAGTGAATTACTATCGTTATAGCGTTATTATGCTGGTTTTGAGTTTAGGAATTACAGGATGCGCAATGACCCCTGGACTTCAGACATATGATTTACCACAACAAGGTTCCTATAAAACAGATCAAGGTGCTGAATTAAATGTTGTACCTTTGACACAAAATAATATTCCTGCTATTTCTCAAGCGAATTCGCAAAATTTAGCTCAAATTCAAACGTTATTTCAGCATCAGCAATCCATATATAAGTTAAGTGCAGGTGATGTTCTGTCGATCCAACTTTGGGCTTATCCTGAAATTACACCACCAATTCAAGATGCAACTAATGTAAAAGCTGTTGGTTATCCCATTGATCCTAACGGTAATGTACAGCTTCCTTTAGTCGGGTCAGTTAAAATTGCTGGGAAAACGCTTGCTCAAGCGAATACATATTTGCGTAGTCAATTTAGTAAATATTTAAAACACCCTGATGTTGTCGTTAGAGTGTTATCTTACGAAGGCAAAAGATACTTCGTAAATGGTCAAGTACTTAAAAGTGGACAATACACTTTAAATGATCAACCAATCAGCCTCTATACCGCACTAGGTCAAGCCGGTGGTATTGATACCAAAACTGGCGACACCACTAATATTCAACTCATTCGTAATGGCGCTACGTATAATTTAAATACCATTCAACTCGAAAAAAATGGTTTATCACTACATAATTTATTAATTCGCCCGAATGACACAATTTTTGTAAATACAAAACAAGATCAAAAACTTTATGTCATGGGTGAATCAAGTAAAAGCCAAGCGATTAACTTACGCGATCAAGGCATGTCTTTAAGTGATGTATTGGGTGAAAGTGAAGGGATTAACCCTTACTCAGCTAGTGCAGCTAGAATTTATGTCATGCGTACAGATTTAGATCAGAAGCAGTCAACTATCTATCACTTAAATTTGAGTAGTATTGGTAATCTAGCATTAGCCAATCAATTTTCCATGAAAAAGAATGACATTGTATACATTGATGCAACTGGTTTGACTCGTTGGCAGCGTGTAGTCAATCAGATCATTCCATTCTCGAGCGCACTTTATAGTTTTGATCAGCTTGGGAAATAATTATGGCGTTTAAAAATATACTCGTTGTCTGTGTCGGAAATATTTGCCGTAGCCCGATGGCAGAATATTTCCTAAAGACGAATTGCCCAAAACAACACATTGAATCTGCAGGATTGTCCGCAATGGTAGGACATCATGCAGATGAAAAAGCAATTCATTGTATGGACCAATTTAATATTGATATGCGTCCACATATTGCAAAACAGATCAATGCATCTTTAATTAAGCAAGCAGACTTAATTCTAGTAATGAGTACGAATCAGGCTCAGCATATAGAAAAACAATGGCCGTTTGCAAAAGGTAAGGTCTTTAGATTAGGCCACTGGCAAGGAAAAAATGTCCCTGACCCTTATCAACACGATCAAGACTTTTTTAATGAGTCCTGTAAAAACATAAGCAATTATGTTCAGGATTGGATGCCACATTTTTAATATAAATTATTGAATAATCAGTTGTTAAATTATGACTCAAAACTCAAAAACTGAAGATGATACTATTGATTTAAAAGAGCTCTTTTTTTCTCTGGTTGCTCAATGGAAAACTATCGCTCTTTGCATCATATTAAGTTTAATCTGTGCCTTACTCTATATTCGCACCACACCTTCCATATATTCTACGGATGCTTTAGTTCAAGTCGAAGATGGCAAAAGTGCCGCGTCTGCTGCATTACTAGGCGAACTCAAAGAAGTCTCTGGTGGTCTTGGTCAAAAATCGCCTGCCGATGCAGAGATTGAGATCTTAAATTCTAGAATGGTGTTAGGCAAAGTGATTGATGACCTCAATCTGAACATCAGTATTCAAGATCAAAATAATAGCTTCTTTAAAAAACTACTCTCTTCAGAAAAAGGCCAATTGAAATTTGATGGCCAAGGTGTTAGTTATAGCACCAAGCAAAATAATTTTTTAGTTAAAGAGTTCAGTGTTCCAAATTATTATTTAGATAAAAAACTGACTTTAGATTTCAAAGCAGACTCTAAATTTACCCTAAGTCATAAAGATAAAGTGATCTTTGAGGGTCGTTTAAATCAACTCAATCAATTTGTTGACGGCTATGGAGCTTGGAAAATTAATATTTCAAGTACACAGCCATTTGAACACGCTTTTATATTATCTAAACTCTCACTGCCTTCAGCTGTCAAAAACTTAAAATTAAATTATGGTGTAGCAGAAAAAGGGAAAATGACAGGTGTCATTGGTTTAAATTATGCTGGAGAAGATAAACAGCATATTACTAATGTGCTGAATCATATTTTAGAAATTTATCACCAACAAAATATTGAGCGTAAATCGTTAGAATCAAAACAAACCCTCAATTTCTTAGATCAACAATTACCTGAATTAAAGCAACAACTTGAACAATCTGAAATTAAATTTAATGAGTTTCGTGAAAAATACAATACGGTAGATGTCACTCAAGAAGCTGAACTCATGCTCAAGCAAAATATTGAACTTGAGAAAATGCGTATTGAGTTAAAACAGAAACAAGCCGAATTGTCTGCTAAATATACACTTGATCATCCGTTGATGGCTGAAATTAATGCACAGGTAAATTCTTTAAATCAAAAGACTCAAGAATTAAACAAGTCTATTAAACAACTTCCAGAAACACAGCGCCTGTACTTACAACTTTATCGTGATGTCAAAGTAAATACTGAGCTTTATACATCACTTCTTAATAGCTACCAACAGCTCAAAATTGCAAATGCTGGGGAAATTGGTAATGTCCGTATCATCGACACAGCTGTTGAACCTGAACGACCAATCAAGCCTAAAAAATTAATCATTTTGATTTTATCATTATTTGTAGGTGGTTTTATTGGTGTATTAATTGCACTTATTCGTAACATGCTGCGTTCGGGTATCAAAGACTCTGCTCAAATTGAAAACAACCTTGATCTACCTGTATATGCAACGGTGCCGCGTTCTCCTGTTCAAGAAAGCCGTATTAACATTCTGAAAAAGAAAAAGAATATTCCTATTTTGGCTGTTAAAAACAGTGATGATATTGCGATTGAAAGCTTACGTAGTATGCGTACCGCCATTCATTTTGCTTTAAGTTCTGCAAAAAATAACCTGATTATGATTTCAGGCCCAGCACCAGAAGTCGGGAAATCTTTTATTTCGACCAACTTAGCCACAATTTTGGCGCAAAGCGATAAACGTGTTTTGATTGTAGATGCTGACTTACGTCGTGGATATTTACATAAGTACTTTAACTACGACACTCAACCAGGTCTCACTGAATTACTCAATGGCCAACACAGCTTAGAGACAGTGATTCGAAATACTGAAGTACCTGGCTTAAGCGTCATCTCCAAAGGTAAAAGTCCAACCAATCCATCTGAACTCTTAAGCTCGGCTCAGTTTAAGAACGTCTTGGAACAACTGTCTGAGAAGTTCGATCATGTGATCATCGACACACCACCAGTACTGGCTGTAACGGATGGGATTATTATTTCTCAATATACAGGCGTTAATTTAGTGATTGCGCGTTATGCGAAAACACAAATGAAAGAGCTTGAGTTAACCATCAATCGCTTTGAACAAGCTGGCGTGAAAGTCAACGGCTTTATTTTGAATGATATTCAACGTGAAGCAGGCGGTTATGGCTATGGTTATAACTATGCTTATGCCTATAAAGCCAATAAAGAATCAGACTAAATACATTCTCTAACCGATAAAAAGCCAGAACTTGATTTCTGGCTTTTTATTTTGTATGACAAACGTTTATATATTCAAATCCTTATAGTTTTTTTAAGGACTTCGGCATATATTAATTTGAAAATGTACTGGTGGTACAAAACACGTCATTCATGAAGTCTGCTAAGATGCTAAAAAACTTTTTGAATGTAATAGAATTAGGAAAAATTTCACATGAGTAAAGCCTTACCCATTGCTGTAGCTGTTATTCTAGGCGGTGCTGCACTTGTTCCCGTTTATTATGCATCTCAACACCCAGCTTCAGCCGAAGCCCAAGTTTCAAAAAATGCATCTGCCGTAGAAAAAATTAGCTATGCACTGGGTTATGAGGTTGCTCATCAAACTCCACCAGAACTCGATATTAACAGTTTTGTAACGGGTGTCCGTGCCGGTCATGCTCGTAGCCAACCTGCCTATAGCGAAGAAGAATTAAAACAAGCCTATGAGCAGTTCCAAGAAGAAATGCAGCAAAAACAGGCTAATGATGCGAAGCAAGCACAAACAACCAGTGACAGCTTCTTAACTGAAAATGCGAAAAAACCTGGGGTAAAAACCACAGTGTCAGGCTTACAGTACAAAATTACGCAAGAAGGCACAGGCAAGCAACCCACTGCCAGCTCTGTCGTTACCGTGCATTACAAAGGCCAATTGGTCGACGGTAAAGTCTTCGATAGTTCGCTTGAACGTGGCGAACCGATTGAGTTTCCTTTAAACCAAGTGATTCCGGGTTGGACTGAAGGTCTACAACTCATGAAAGAAGGTGGGAAAGCGACCCTCTACATCCCTTCGAACTTAGGTTATGGCCCACAAGGTGTACCTGGTATGATTCCAGCCAACAGCACGCTTATTTTTGATGTTGAACTGATCAAAGTAAAATAAGACAAGTCAATCAAAGGAGAGCTTTTGCTCTCCTCTTTTTATTGAGAATACAAGATGAAAATTCAAACAACATTACTCTGTGGCTTGTTACTTTCTACACCTGTTTTTGCTGCACCGATTAATAATAAAAGCAGTATCAACCAACAAGTCGGTTATAGCTTTGGCTACCTCATGGGTCGGAGCAATGCCGAGTCTATTCAAGATTTAGATCTCGATGCTTTTGTGCAAGGGTTACGTGAAGCATCTAAAGGTCAAGCTGCTTCATTAAGTGATGAAGACATGGCGCGAGTACTCACCCAATATAAACGCCAAGCCGAGGCAAAACAGTTATTAGAAGTTAAACAACTGGCTGATAAAAATGCCAAAATTGGTGCAGCCTTTTTAGCTGAAAATGCGAAAAAACCCGAGGTAAAAACCACGGCTTCAGGCCTGCAATATATGGTTTTACAACAAGGCCAAGGCAAGTCACCTAAGGCCAACAGTAAAGTCAAAGTCCATTATGAAGGGCGTTTGATTGATCAGACCGTTTTTGACAGCTCGATTGCACGTCAACAGCCTGCGGAGTTTCAAGTCAGCCAAGTGATTCAAGGTTGGACTGAAGGCTTACAGCTAATGAAAGAAGGCGCAAAATATCGCTTCTTTATTCCTGCTAAACTGGGCTATGGCCAAATTGGTTCAGGCGATGTGATTGAACCGAACAGCACCTTGATTTTTGATGTGGAACTGATTGAAGTGTTGCCAAAATAAAGTAGCAATGCAAAGGTAATACTATATACAAAATAAAAAGCCTGATCTTCGTGATCAGGCTTTTTATTAATTTCAATAGGCTTTGTTGCACAAAGATTTCATAACTATATGATTTTAAAAGTTTTGATTATTTTTCGATCCAAAATTAAATTTATTTAAATCAGATGCTTACATATTTATGCAACAAAGCCATTTCAATATATTCTTAAATCAAGTCATGCTTTTTTAAGCTACGCGCTTCGCTTGTCTTGAAGCAGAAAAAAAGCAGCACCTTGTTTTATGCTTCATGTTTGAGGTGACGTGGTCTAAAGCCTGTAAGGAGTAAACCAACCGCATAAGCCACAACACCCACCACACACAGCCCGATCACTTCGGCAACGCGAATCCACTGTGACACGTCACCATTATACCAAGTCAATGCATACCACAAAGCCGCAATCATCACGGCGTTAGAAATACCGAACTGGATAAACAGTTTTTTCCAATGTGCACCAAAACGGAAAATATCGCGTTTGTGTAGATAGAAATACAGCATCCCCGCATTCACCAGAGCAGAACCCGAAGAGGCTAAAGCCAAAGCCATATGCTCTGCCTGCCAGTCAATCAGTTTAAAGAAGCCAATAAATACCACGTTTAAAATCGCATTTGCGGCAACGGCCATTAAACCGACACGAACTGGTGTTTTGGTGTCTTGCTGCGCATAAAATCCAGGTGCAAAGACTTTAATCAACATAAATGAAATCACCCCAGCACTCATACATTGCAGAGCTAAAGCCGTCATTTGAGTATCTTCAATGGTGAATTGACCGCGTTGGAACAGGGCCTGAATAATGGGGGTCGATAACATAAACAGCGCGATACTCGCTGGCACCCCCACTAAAACAATGACCTTCGCAGCCCAATCCATCATGCCACGGAACTTCGACATATCTTGCTCTGCATGACGGGTCGACAATGCGGGTAAAATCACCGTACCAATCGCTACCCCAATCAAGCCCAAAGGTAATTCAGTCATACGTTCCGCACTGTACAACCATGACACTGAACCGTCTTGCATAAACGAAGCCCAAATGGTGTTCAGGAGTAAGTTGATTTGCGTGACGGAAACACCAAATAGCGCTGGCAGCATCAATTTCATGATGCGATCCACCCCTTCATGTTTAAAATCAACTTTCGGTGGAATCAGTAATTTTTTATGCCAAAGTTCAGGAATTTGGATCGCTAATTGCAATACACCCGCAGCAATCACTGCCCAACCGAGTGCCATAATCGGTTCTGCCATATACGGCGTCAGCCACCATGCCCCCGCAATCATCGCAACATTCAGCAATACTGGTGAAAATGCGGGTGAAGCAAAGGATCCATAACTATTTAGAATACTGCTGGCAAAGGCTGTCAGCGACATAAACAATAAATAAGGAATAGTGAGGCGGAACATAGAAACTGCAAGATCAAACTTCTCTGGATCGGCATGGAAACCCGGTGCATAGATGTATAACACTGCTGGAGCTGCAACCATAGCGAGAAAGGTTAAAGCCGTCATAACCGTCATCAAACAACCAAAGACACGGCTAATCAGAATCTGAACTTCCGCATGGGTACGCCCAGTTTTATATTCGGTCAGTACTGGAATAAACGCCTGTGAGAATGCTCCCTCAGCAAATAACCGACGGAAGAAGTTCGGGATACGAAAGGCCACCACAAAGGTATCGAAATCTTTCCCCGCACCAAAGACATTTAGTAAGACAATGTCTCGTACCAAACCCAAGACCCGAGAAAGCATGGTCATTGCACTTACAATTACGGTTGACCGCCACAGCGCCATCGTATCCACCTAGTTTTTCATTTGCCGCTATTGTAATGAAACTTCAGCGAATATTTGATTGTTTAATGTTGTTGTTGACTCTCAATTCATTGACTTTTTAACTGCTGCAAACGATTTCGATAGTCTAACCAATCAAAAAATGGGCCTGGATCGGTCTTACGTCCTGGTGCAATATCGGAATGTCCCGCCAAATGCTGCTGAATTTGAGGATAGGCCTGTTGTAAACAGGCCGTCACGTGTACCAATGTTTCATATTGAGCATCTTCAAAAGGTAAGTCATCACTGCCCTCAAGCTCAATACCAATCGAATAATCATTGCACTCTTTTTTAGCCAGATAGCTTGAGCGTCCTGCATGCCATGCACGGTCGTTAAAATTGACAAATTGTAAGACTTCGCCACTTCTTAAAATCAGTAAATGCGCTGAGACTTGCATGCCTTGAATAGTTTGAAAATATGGATGTACTGACCAATCTAATTGATTTTGAAAAAATTGTTCAATATAGCCGCCGCCAAACTGTGAGGGAGGCAAGCTGATATTATGGATGACAATCAGTTGAACCTCAGTATCAGCAGGACGTGCATTAAAATTAGGCGATGGAATTTGTCTCGCTCCTAGCAGTTGCCCTGCGTGCACTTGAAACGACGGAATGACCTGCATATTTTTATTCCTCAAACCCATTACGCCCTTTGGGCAATCTTTTTTAATGTCTCTCATGCTAAATCTTTCCCCGTTATTTCTCAAATTGATCAGCGTTTGATTCTGAAATTTTCACGCCTCTTTCAGGAAAAATGCTAATATATTGCGCAATTTTCATGGCTTCTATAAAGATACGGACAATCGGATGAGCATATCGCAGCAACTGCTTGAACAATCTATTCAACTGAATATTCAACAGGCATTACAAGAAGACATTGGTGATGGTGACATTACGGCACTTTTGACGCCTGAAGATGAACAAGCGACTGCGACCATTATTAGCCGTGAAGACATGATTCTTGCAGGTCAACCTTGGGTCAATGCATTAATTGCAGCTTTCGATTCCAGTGTACAAATCACGTGGCTAAAAAATGATGGCGATCTGGTTCGTGCCAATGAAACCATTTTTAAACTGGCGGGTTCAGCACGCAGCTTACTTACGGTTGAACGCCCTGCACTCAACTTTGTACAAACGCTATCTGCTGTGGCCAGCAAAACTGCGGAATATGTCAAACAGCTCGATGGCTTAAACACCAAGTTGCTCGACACCCGTAAAACCCTACCAGGTCTGCGTATTGCCCAGAAATATGCTGTCGCGGTCGGTGGTGGTCAAAACCACCGTTTAGGTCTATTCGATGCTTTTTTAATTAAAGAAAATCACATCATGGCAGCGGGTGGCATTGCTCAAGCTATTGCCAAAGCGCATCAAATTGCCCCAGGCAAACCTGTCGAAGTCGAAGTTGAAACTTGGGCTGAATTAGACCAAGCATTGGAAGCCCAAGCCGATATCGTGATGTTAGATAACTTTAGCCAGCAACAAATGATTGATGCGGTCAAGTATGTTGCAGGACGTTGTAAATTGGAAGCGTCAGGGAATATCACCATTGCCAACTTACGTGAAGTCGCAAGCACAGGCGTGGATTATATTTCGATGGGTGTATTGACCAAAGATGTCAAAGCAGTCGACCTTTCTATGCGTTTTAATGCTTAATTCCAATAGTTCGCATTCAATCCACACGCAATAAAAAACGCACTCTAGAGTGCGTTTTTTATTGCGTTAAAACTTACCAGCCCAGTGCTTGCTGCTGTTTTTTCACCAATTCTTGAATGCCCTTTTCCGCCATTTCTAACATGGCATTGCACTGTACACGGGTAAATGGTTTATCTTCTGCCGTACCTTGAATTTCAATAAACTCGCCAGCTTGGGTCATGACCACGTTTAAATCCGTTTGGCAGTTTGAGTCTTCTTCATAGCACAAGTCTAAAAGCACTTCGTCTTGGAAAATACCGACTGAAATTGCAGCCACTAAGCCTTTTAATGGATCTTGCTTAATTTTCTTTTTCTCAAGCAATGTGTTCATCGCATCAATGAGGGCCACCGCAGCACCAGTGATCGCAGCAGTACGTGTACCGCCATCTGCCTGAATCACATCACAGTCGATGGTAATGGTGTTTTCACCTAATTTTTTTAAATCCACCATAGCGCGTAGACTACGGCCAATCAAACGTTGAATTTCTTGAGTACGACCACTTTGCTTACCACGCGCAGCCTCACGGTCACTACGGGTATGCGTCGAACGTGGCAACATGCCATATTCAGCGGTTACCCAGCCTTGACCCTTGCCTTTTAAAAAGCGTGGCACTGAGTTATCAATACTTGCCGTACAAAGAACTTTGGTATGACCAAACTCAACCAATACCGAACCTTCCGCATAACGTGTGTAGTTACGAGTAATGGTGACATCACGTAATTGATCTAATGTTCGTTGGTCGATACGCATAATACGCCCTTCATCTGACTAAATAGGTTGGCGCATAGTATAGCAGAAGCAGACCCAAAGCATTTGTCTGACTGCATTGCATTTGTAATTGATCGCCTGTTTCCCTACCCATCCATATTCTTTGTTAAACTGAAGCTTAAAAGAGGCTGAGGCAATCATCTATGTCGATTCGAGAAGAACGTAAACAACAAAGCCGCCAAGCTTTGCTGAATGCTGCATTACAACTCAGCACCTCTGGACGTTCCTTTGCTCGCATTAGTCTGCGTGAAGTCACTCGCCAAGTAGGGTTAGTACCGACCGCTTTTTATCGTCACTTTAATGATTTGGATGAGCTGGGACTTGAACTGGTCGATCAAGCTGCGCTCCACATCAAAAGTATGTTGACGCAATTAGGACAAAGCTATGTTTATGGTCCACATGCCACGATTGAGCATAGTTTAGATCTATTTTTTCATGCTGTAGAGCAACATCCTGAACAGTGGATTTTCTTGATTGGAGAACGTTGGGGTGGGTCAGCCTTGATCCGTGCAGCCGTTGAGCGAGAAATTGCCTTTTTAATCGATGACTTCGCCCATGAACTAACCCGTATTGAAAGCATGCAACATATTCATGACAGCGAAGACCTCAAAGTATTGGCCAATATTTTAATGGATGCCTCCTTTAACTGGGCCATGCGCTGGATTGGTTTGAGTCGAGATGTAGCTCTCGATAAACTCCAACAGCAGCAGGCTGCATTTAAACTGCAAACCATCGTGCAGATTCAACTCATGTTCCGTGGAATCTCCAATTGGCAACGACCATCTGCTCAAACCAAACACGCCAATCCGACTTTGCATTAAGCCGCTCGCAGACGCAATTTTGGTGTATTACAAAATTTTTAATGCGCTTTACTCAAACTTGGATGCTTTTTCACTATCATAGAGCCAGTTTTTTCATCTGTAGCTCCTATGCGTTTTTTTCTTTTTTTAGCGGCGAGTGTCTGTATTGCCTTGGCATGGCTATTGCCCATTCATTATCGCCCTTGGGTCACCTATACAGGTGAATTGTTTGCATTTTTATCTTTATTTGCACTCTCTGCCTTATTTTTAAAAGAAAAACTCTTGCTCCCGAAAGTGAGTCTGCCACTATTGCTATTGAGTCTGGTGCCCTTCATTCAGTACGGTTTTGGCGAGCTGTTCTTTTTCAGCAAAGCACTGATGTGTGGCTTATATATCTTTGCATTTTGGCTGAGTATGGTTTTAGGTTTTAACCTGAGCCAAAAACCCTTGGAACGTGAGCAATTATTTAGTGGTCTGTGTAGTGTATTTTGGTCGGTCGGTCTGGTAACAGCGCTCATCGCCACTTGCCAATGGCTCAATATTGAACAGTACATTCCCGGTATGACCACTTTAAAAGGCGATCGTCCTTATGCCAACTTTGCTCAGCCGAACAATATGGCAAGCTTTCTGATACTGTCCTTACTCGGCACACTGTACCTATTTGAAAAGAAAAAACTCAGCTCGATTCTGCTGTGCGCAAGTGCTGCATTGATGTTATTTGCGGTAGCCCTGAGTCAGTCCCGCACATCATGGGTCGCAAGTATCTGTCTACTGCTGTATTTGCTCTATCAACAGTACAAAGGTGTGGTTCAACTGAAGTGGTATAGTGCTCTCGCATGGTTTGCGTTGTTCATTGCATTTACTGCGTTTATTCCACAACTCAATCACCTGTTGGCTCAGCTGTCTAATGTCGAAGTGACCCAAACCCGTGATGCGGTTGCGCGAGCAACGGGCGATATGTCACGTCTTGCCATTTGGCAACAGATGCTCCATGCCATTGCTGAGCGACCTTGGTTTGGTTATGGTTGGCATCAAACCAGTGTGGCTTACACCCTAATCAGTGATCAGTTCCAAGGCCCCGTTTGGGTGAAAAGTGCGCACAACTTCATTCTCGACTTTATGTTGTGGAATGGATTAGTGATTGCGATTCCATTTTTTGCCTATCTCAGCTATTGGGGCTATCAACTGCAAAAGCATGCGACATCGCTCGAATCTGTCATTGGACTTCTGATGGTCGGCGCTTTACTGATTCACGGTATGCTCGAATTTCCGTTGTTCTACGCTTATTTCTTACTACCACTCGGGTTGATTCTAGGGATCATTCAATCCCAGCAAAAAGTGAAAACGTGGACTTTACCGAGCTTTGCCATGCCGATTACATTTACTGTCTGTGTGGTCTTGGTCGCACTGATTATTCGTGACTATGAGTTGATGGTACCAAAGCTGAATCAAGCTTCTCGTTATGAACACACCCCTGAAAAGTTCACCAATCAAGATCACATTTTACTGCTGTCGGAGTTTAACCGCCGCATTGAATGGATTCAGTTAAATCCATACAGCAAAGTCAGCCCTGAGCAAATTCGTGACTATGAGGAAATGGTGCTGAACTACCCGATTCCCTATGATTTGATCAAATTTGCCAAACTCTTGGCCTTTAATGGACATGAAGCCGAAGCTCGTCATCAACTATGGCGCTTAAAAACCTTAAGAAAAATTGAGCTGCGTTATGAGGATTTATTGCAGCCAGCATCAGCTGCGCAATAAACATCATTAATCCATAAAAAAAGCCTGCATCAGCAGGCTTTTTTAATTGAATAAGGACTTACAAACACATTCAGCTTATTTTGCAGCGCGTTCTTTTTCAATCAAGTAATCCACGACTTGAGTCACTTTAGCATCTTCACCTTGCACAATATATTTACCATTCACCGTCACAGCAGGAACACCACTGAGTTGATAGCGCTTGGCTAAGTCTTGTGCTTGTGCAATTTTTGAAGTGATCGCAAATGATTTATAAGTGCTGTTAAATTTCGCTTCTGGAATACCAAACTGAGTATAGAACTTGGCTAAAGCAGGTTGCTCTAGAATTGGTTGATTTTGATCATGAATGGCATGGAATAAAGTCAAGTGGGTCTTTTTACGTACACCCAAGGCCTCAGACACATAATAAGCTCGCGCCGCTTGCTCCCACACTGGATTCATGGCTGCTGGCGTACGCACGAAACGCACATCTTTCGGTAGTTTTTTCAACCAAGTCTGCATATGCGGTTCAAGTTTAAAACAGTGACCACAGCCATACCAAAAGAATTCGCGGACTTCAATTTTTCCTGGCACTTCCACCTGTACAGGTGTTGGTACGACGATATAGTCCTGACCTGCCACAAAATTTGCAGCCAATGCGCTACCGGAAATAGCGAAAACAGCGGTTGCTAAGCCACTCAAAAGGAGTTTTTTCATTGAACTTATTGTCCTCAAAATCATTATGATAAGTTTATGCAAATACTATAAATCAAATATGCCAAATTCGTTTTCATTCTGTGAACTTTTTTCAGGCTTTTATCGCTTTTTCTAGAATAAACGCTACACTAAGCCCTATTGAACGTTTTAAATATCATGACTTAAATTGAGGTGCCGACGATGTCGCAACTGAATGTTGATCCACAAGAAATTGCCAAATTTGAAGCATTTGCTGCCATATGGTGGGATCAGCACTCGGAGTTCCGCCCTTTACATATGATCAACCCACTACGCTTAAACTGGATTGATGAACATGCAGGTGGACTCAATGGGAAAAAAGTTCTTGATGTCGGCTGTGGTGGCGGAATTTTAGCTGAAAGTATGGCACGTCGTGGTGCAGATGTGCTCGGCATTGATATGGGCGAAGCTCCGCTGAATGTGGCACGTTTACATGCAGAACAAGAAGGTGTTGAGCATATTGAATATCGCCAAATTCCAGTGGAGCAGCTCGCAGAAGAACAAGCAGGACAATACGATGTCGTGACCTGCATGGAAATGTTGGAACACGTGCCCAATCCAGCCTCAATCATTGAAGCCTGCCATAAACTGGTGAAACCAGGTGGTCATGTATTCTTCTCCACCATTAACCGTAATCCCAAAGCCTACCTGTTTGCTATTATTGGCGCTGAATATGTACTGCGCATGTTAGCCAAAGGCACCCACGATTATCAAAAATTCATTAAGCCCTCAGAACTGGCACATGATATTCGCGGCGCAGGGCTCAAACTGAAAGACATGACGGGTTTACATTACAATCCATTGACCAAACGCTATTGGTTAGCGCCAAATGTCGATGTCAATTACATGGTCTATACCGTAAAAGAAGGTGCTGCATGAAAGCCGTCTTATTCGACCTTGACGGCACACTGATCGACACTGCCGCCGACTTTATTCGCATTATTCAAGACATGTGCCGTGAAAAAGGCGTCGCTGTGGTCGATGCAGACCTGATCCGTAGCCAAGTCTCTGAAGGCGCACGGGCTATGGTGAAATTGGTTTATCCAGAACTGGAAGTCGAAGACCCAATTTTTCTGGCACATCGTCAGCGTTTTTTAGACACCTATGGGGCGGATATTGCGGTAGATACCGACCTATTTACTGGCATGTATCCGCTACTTGAAAAACTTGAAAACCAAGAAATTCCATGGGGCATTGTCACCAATAAACCACGTTGGCTCAGTGAAGCATTATTAGACGCGCTGGATTTGACAAAACGCTGCGCTGTTTTGGTCTGCCCAGAGGATGTCAGCAAAACCAAGCCTGATCCTGAACCAATGTATTTGGCAGCCAAGCACATCACGATTGCGCCTGAAGACTGTATCTATGTTGGCGATCATCCACGTGACATCGATGCGGGTCGTAATGCGCAGATGTATACCATTTTGGCGGCTTATGGTTATTTACCATTCGCGCACAAAGATGACTTAACAGCGTGGCAAGCAGATTGTATAGTGAAGACTGTGGCTGAATTGGACGATGTTATTCAGTCTCTCGTGAGTCAAACTACACCGTCCAATTCACTGACTTGATCACAATTAAAAAATCAAAATAACGAGGAGGTAATGATGAAATATTCAGAATATCAACCTCGCCCCGATCTGCTCAAAGATCGCATCATCTTAATTACAGGTGCGGGCGATGGTATTGGTCGTGCTGCTGCATTAAGTTATGCCCTACACGGCGCAACTGTGGTGTTGCATGGGCGTACCTTAAATAAGCTCGAAGTCATTTATGATGAAATTGAAGGCTTAGGTGCGCCGCAACCTGCAATTTTACCCTTGCAGCTGTCGAGCGCCTCTCCTCGTGATTATGAATTATTGGTTGACACTTTAGAGCGCCAATTTGGGCGCTTAGATGGCATTTTGCATAATGCGGGCATTTTGGGTGAGCGCACCGAACTGGAAAATTATCCTGTCGATGTCTGGGATGATGTCATGGCCGTCAACTTGCGTGCGCCATTCGTTATGACTCAAGAGCTAATGCCACTTCTGAAAAAATCTGAGCATGCCTCCGTAGTTTTTGCCAGCTCAGGTGTCGGACGTGAAACGCGTGAACGTTGGGGCGCATATTCGGTGTCTAAGATCGCGATTGAAGCGGTCAGCCAACTGTTTGCCAAAGAAAATACCTCACCGAATATCCGCTTTAACTGTATCAATCCAGGGGCGACCCGCACTGCAATGCGTGCAAAAGCCTATCCCAATGAAGATCCAAAAACATTGCCAACGCCTGAAAATATCATGCCTGCCTATCTTTACTTGATGGGCGATGACAGTTTGCATATGAATGGTCAAAGTATTGATGCACAAGACTAAAATGTGTCACTTAAGAGGAAGCTTCGGCTTCCTTTTTTTATGCGTCAAACTGAAGCTTAGTCATCTGCAACATGATCTCAAGTTCAGAAAAGGTTGTCTTTTTTCAATTTTTGCGGATACTGATGTCCAACTCCATTTTTGAAGCATATGCCATGACGGACTTGAGCAACATCACTGTACAACCCACTGAAGATGGTATGGTTAGCCTGTTGATTGACCAACAGCCGATTTCAGAAAAATATGGAATGAAGTTTGAAGCCAGTATTGTGGAGGAACTTCAAGCCCTGGAAAATGGCGCCACACTTAAACTTTTCGACCAGTTTGTTTTTGCCCATACCGACTTGAACTTTGAACATAGCTATCACTACGTCACGGTCATTGCTAAGAATGATGAACAATATAAAGCAAAGAAAAGCTTTGTTTATCGCATCAAAATTGACGGTCAGCCCGACATTGAGCATGCCATCAGCAAAAATGGTGAACCGATGACTGCAGCCGATGTACGTGAATTTATCCAAGCGCATGTACAGAAATCATTGACTGATTATACCGACCTCAACTACGCCTATTGACATACTCCCACCACCAAACTAAGAGTTATGGTGGGGGAATTTGTGCGACCTATGCAATCAAATTGATTACACCTTTCGATGCCACACTTGCGCTGACTAGTATTGTGGCATAGGAACTCTTTACACAGCACGAAGCCCTAGTGCATCAGCTAAAGCGAAATTACGGATATTTATACTCGCATTCACATCACGATCTTCAACCAAATTGCAATTTGGACATTCAAACAATCTGACTCTTAGCGGTAACTTTTCCATCTTATAGCCACAGCAAGAACAAGTTTTTGAACTTGGAACAAATCTTCCAATTTGTAGAATATTCTTGCCAAACCATTTTGCCTTGTATTGCAATATCGTAAGAAATTGACCCCAAGCTACATCTGAAATAGACTTCGCTAATTTTCGATTCCTTACCATGTTTTTAATTCCTAAATCTTCTACTGCATACGTGGTCGCTTGGTTTTCACAGATCAAGTGATGCGTTAGTTTATGATGTAGGTCTAAGCGTTGCAAACGCACTTTTTCATGGATGAATGCAACACTTAACTTTTGACGCTGATAATTCTTAGATTCTTTCTGTTTTCGGGCAAATATCTTTTGTTGTATGGCTAAGCGTTTTTGAGCCTGCCGTAAGTGTCTTGGATTTTCAACTTTATCACCATTAGATTGAATGAGCATGTGATTCAAACCCATATCAATTCCAATAGTTTGATCGGGTTGAACTGTTGTTGGTGCAACAAGCTCTAACTCAGACTCAACTAAGATAGAAGCATAATACTTACCTGTTGCTGTTTTGCTAATGGTGACAGTTTTAATTTTCCCATCAAATGTCCGACTAAATACAGTTTTTATCCCTTTAATTTTAGGTACATGTAGTAAACCATACTCAAAGCTCACCGTTGCGTGCTGAGGGCATTGATAAGACCGTTGAGGTACTTTCTTGGATTTGAACCGTGGATAGCCAACAATATGACTCAATGGGCGTTTTTCATCAGGTTTTGGCTTGTAGCCTTTAATTTTCCTGAATTCAATCTTGCCTTTCTTCAATCGCTGAAAAAAATTGTTATAAGCAGTATGCAGGTGAAGTAATCCACTAAGAAGTGATTGACTGTTTACTTCATTCAACCATTCAAATTCAGGTTGCTTCTTCATTGCAACCAATTGGTCTTGAATATCCTTTTTTGATAATAATTTTTGAGTTTCTGAATGAACTTTGGTTTGAAGAGCTAAAGCCCAATTGAAAATAAAGCGAGTGCATCCGAAGTGCTTTTCAAACTGCACTTTCTGTTGAGAATTTGGATAGATGCGATATTTATACGCTTTCAAAAAAGGTTGTTTCATGGTTATAATTTAACAAATTAATTACTTAGTGTAAATATAATGAAATCACATTATCACTGTGTTTATAAGCTCACATATCATTTAGTGTTAGTGACAAAATATCGCAAGAAATGCCTTTCAAATGAAATGCTCAATCGGCTTGAAGAAATCGTAAAAAAGAACTGTGCCGATTGGGAAATTGACTTGCTTGAGTTTAATGGTGAAGCTGACCACATTCATTTACTACTAGAAATGCACCCGAATATCATGCCAAGCAAATTCATTAACAATCTAAAAACAGTGTCAAGCCGACTGATACGCAAAGAATTTGAGGAAGAACTAAAACCGTATTATTGGAAGCCTGTACTTTGGACGAGAGCATACTGTCTACTTACAACAGGCGGGGCTACAATTGATGTAATTCGGGAATATATAAAAAATCAAGAAAGACCTGAATAACGAAAAGTCGTGCTATCCATCACAATCTAAATCACAGATTATAGATGGAGAATTTCGCACAGTTAGTTAAGCCGAATCAGCCAAGTTGAAAACTCAGCTTGGCTAGTTGGATATTTTAAATCGTATTTTTAAATTATTTTAATAAAAATATTCGGTTTTTAAGATCAATGTTTCCTATTTATCATTCTGATTGATCAAGAATTGAAAATAAGGATGCAGCATGGCTGATTTGCAACGTAAACATGACACCATTCGTCATATCCATAATTTACAACTACCCGAAAGCCTGATTTGTGCTTTGGAGGATGCCAAACAAGCTGAAGCAGTGGTTCATTCAATCCGTTCATTACAACATCTAACGCAGCAGTGGAATTAAATAATGCACTATAGTTAAATCACTATAAAATTACTACAAATAAGCCTATGAATTATTTATAGTTTTTTTATAATCTTGTATGGACAATAAAGTAGTTTGACTATATGCGTTCTTTGACAAAGGGAGATCTGAGCCCTCAAAATGAGTCAAAAATCAGAAGATACCGACTGTTTGCTTTGGCCTTTGGCGCAATTGATGATTTAATTCAGGCTTAGAATTGGGCATAATCTTCTTAATATCTCTGCATTTGTTAATAAATACCCAATTCATCTTCACAGTTTCTCTGCATTTTTTTCGTACATTATAGGAAAGAATGAAATTACCTTAATGAGGATTCAACATGAAAAAGATTTTGACAGTATTGGCAATCTCTTTCAGTGCTTTGATGGCAAGCAGTCTCAGTACTGCTGCCCCTCAGTTTGACCACGATCATCCACGCTATGGCAATGAGCCACGCGGACGTGACTTTCGCGATTCAGGTAATGACGATCAGCAAGATCGTCGACGTATGCGCGAAGAGCGCGGTGTCAAACGTTTACAACAGCATAAATGGCAACAAGGTTATGTCATGCCACAGCATTACCGTGGTAACGGCTATAAAGTCGAATATAAAGACCATAATCTTCCAAAGCCAAACAGAAACCAGCAGTGGTACAAAATCAACAATGACTACATCTTAGTCGACGCAGACAGCAACAATATTCTGCGCATTATGGGGCTTTAATCTGCGCTTCATTTTGTATAACTACTCGACATTATTCTTGAGACCTGAATCAACACCCTTTCACCCGCTTTAGTACGACTGCATACTCCTCTTAAGAGACCACAGTCAGGCACAGCATGGAAGGCGTTGTTTCAGGTTTTTTATGTGCCAAAGCTTTTGTTTGCAAGCATTGCAGAAAAACAACCATCTCCTCAGTCTCTTCATACATTTCACAATTCACCTAAATAGCCCTCACGCTTTCTCTAGAGTTATTCGCTAATTTTGAATGATCGAAACAAGACTCATACTGGACGAAAGCAATGAAAAAAATTCTGACTGCAATCACACTCTCTTTAGGCGCGCTCATGGCCACATCTGCAATGGCAGCACCACAATACTATGACCGCGCGCATGCTCATGACTCGCGCTGGGATCATCGCGATGACCGTCGTTGGGACAATGACAATCGCTACCAAAACAAACGTGTTAACCCAAGCCGTGACTGGCGCTCAGGTCAAACCTTGCCACGAGGCTATGACTCATCGCGTTACCATGTCAGTGACCGCGAAGCACGTCGCCTACCCAACACTGGACGCTACCAACAATGGTATAAGGTCAATGGTGACTATGTTTTAGTCAATGAACGCAATAACCGTATCCTACGTATTATCGGTTAATTCTGGCTGGTGTCGCAAAACCGATCGAACACCTGAACATTGCTTCAGGTGTTTTTCTATTTAACACTTCCTCTTCTGCATTTTTTGATTAAAATCATGCTAAGTAGTTCATTTTGAGACAGGCATGCAAACGAATTCGATCGAAACACATCACAGTACAACTTTGCAGTATGTGCATTGGTTTCGACATTCTGCGCCTTATATCAATGCTCACCGTAATAAAACCTTTGTGATTATGTTCGATGGTGAAGCCGTTCAGCATGATAACTTTCAACATATTATTCACGATATTGCCTTACTGCATTCACTCGGTATTCGTCTGATCTTGGTGCATGGAGCACGACCGCAAATCAACCACAACTTAAAACAAAGCCAGATACAAACGCCATTTCATCAACATCGCCGCGTGACCACGCGAGAATCACTAAGTTGCGTGATGAATGCGGTAGGCTCAATTCGTTTGCAAATTGAAGCCTTACTGTCTATGGGACTGGCCAATTCACCGATGTATGGTGCACGCATTGATGTAGTTTCAGGGAATTTTGTTACAGCCAAGCCCTATGGCATTCGCGATGGGGTCGATTTTCAGTTAACCGGCGAAGTTCGTACGGTCGATACCGATGCCATTCAACGCCATTTGGATAATCACAATATTGTGCTGCTCGGGCCAACTGGCTATTCCACCACAGGCGAAGTATTCAATCTGCTGGCTGAAGAAGTGGCGACCCGTACAGCGATTCATCTTAAAGCGGATAAACTGATTTTCTTGGGCAAACAACATGGTCTGCTCAATGAACATGGTCAGTTGCAACGCGAAATTTCGCCACACAAGCTCGATGCACAAATTGAGAAGTACCAAGATTCGAATCCAGACATTGCCGTGCTTTTACGCGGTGCTAAAAAGGCCTCCACACATGGCGTCCATCGTGTCCATCTGATTTCCTATGCTTATGATGGTGCCTTGGTTGAGGAGCTCTTCACGCGTGATGGTTCGGGCACCATGATTACCGATGCCCATTATGAAGAAGTTCGTATGGCCAACATTCAAGATGTCGGCGGACTGATTAACCTATTACGCCCACTTGAAGAAGAAGGCATTTTGGTTTATCGCTCACGTGAACGTCTCGAAAACGAAATTGGCCAATTTGCGGTGATTGAACGTGATGGCATGATCTTGGCCTGCGCCGCACTCTACCCACTGCCAGCAGCAGAGGGTGAAATCCGCAGTGCTGAAATTGCCTGTGTCGCAGTCGACCCGAGCTATCGCAAATCAAATCGCGGCAGCCAAATTTTGCATTATCTCGAAGGTAAAGCCCGCAGTATAGGCATTCAACAGTTGTTTGTACTGACCACACGTACTGCACATTGGTTCTTAGAACATGGCTTTGAAACGGCTAATGTCGATGAACTTCCCAATGCACGCCAAGCCTTATACAACTATCAGCGCAACTCGCTCGTCTTTAAAAAGCCACTTTAAGTGGCTTTTGCAGGATTATGGATATCTTTATTTCTCATATCTTTATCTAGAAAACACCGCAAAAATCGCTCAAAGCTATATTGTGTGAAACACTAAGCTTATTCCAAAAATAAAAATACCTTTTAAACAATAAATATCAATAAGTTAATCTCAATAAATTTTATATTTTATGTTTTTTATATTGCTGTTTTTTACATAAGTTTTGCACTTTTGTTTTTATCTTTTTTTTCATGTCTAAAGCCCGATTTCTTATTTTTTCTGAAAAGAAATGCCCATTAGCGTATGTGTTCACCAACTCACTCACCTTATTTATTTGGAGTTATGAAACACATGAGCACTTCTCGAGCACAGTTCTGGATCAAAACAACCGTTCTTTCTGCAGCAGTCGTGGGTGCCATGATGTTATCTGGATGTGGGAAAAAAGAGGCTGAAACCGTCACACTCAATATTGGCTTTCAAAAATATGGCATTTTGCCCATCGTCAAAGAGCGAGGCACTTTAGAAACGGCGCTTAAAGCACAAAATGTCCAAGTCAAATGGGTCGAGTTTCCTGCAGGTCCACAACTCCTCGAAGGTTTAAATGTCGGCAGTGTGGTCTTTGGTGAAGCAGGTGAAGCGCCTCCAATTTTCGCACAAGCTGCAAATTCGAACTTGGTTTACATTGCCAACCAACCTGCTGCACCTAAAGCAGAAGCACTGATCGTACAAAAAGACTCAAAGATTCAGAGCATTCAAGATTTAAAAGGCAAACGGATCGCACTCAACAAAGGTTCAAATGTGCATTACCTGCTACTTAAAGTATTAGAAGCGAATAACCTCAAACTTTCTGATATTGAAGCAGTCTATCTACCCCCATCAGATGCACGTGCTGCGTTTGAACGAGGTGCAGTCGATGCATGGGTCATTTGGGATCCCTTCTTTGCGGCCGCTGAACATCAAATTTCGGCACGTGTGATTGCTACGGGAGAAAACTTGGTGAGTAATCATCAGTTCTATTTGGCCGATCGTAAGTTTGCGGAAGCTCACCCAGAAGTCTTAAAAACAGTCGTGAAAGAATTAAATACCACAACACAGTGGGTTAAACAAAATCAACAACAAGCTGCCCAGTTGTTAGAAAAACCGACAGGCTTGCCTTTAGACATTTTACAAACCTCGATTGGTCGTATGGGCTTTGGCGTTCAACCCATTTCAGCCGAAGTCGCAAAAAAACAGCAGTACGTTGCCGATGCTTTCTATCAACAAAAACTCATTCCAAACAAGCTGAATATTGACGCTGCCATTATTAAATAAAAATATAGAGATCATTATGAAAACACTGAAAACAGTTTCCAGTATTGGCATCGTTAGCTTGAGTCTTGGACTCGGGGCATGCCAAAAGCAAGACACGGCAGCAACAAATATTTCTGAAAAGCAGGCAGCAGATCCAGTTAAAACCCTGTCGATTGGCTATCAAAAGTCGTCGTTGAACCTGTTGGTCGCACGTGAGCAAAAATTATTTGAGCAACAATTTCCTCAAGCCAAAATTGAATGGAAAGAGTTCCCTGCTGGCCCACAAATGTTAGAAGCATTATCCGTTGGTGCTGTCGATTTTGGTGCAGTGGGCAATACCCCACCGATCTTTGCCCAAGCTGCTGACAAAGAGCTGAGTTATGTCGGCTACGAACAAGTACCCGCTAACTCTCAAGCCCTGTTAATTCCTAAAAATAGTCGCATTGGTTCAATTCAAGCCCTAAAAGGCAAACGCATTGCCGTTCAGCGTGGCTCAAGCGCGCATGAGTTGTTGGCTAAAGTCTTACAAAAAGCAGGACTCAGTTGGCAGGACATTCAACCAATTTGGCTGCCCCCTGCGGATGCACGTGCCGCGTTTGATAAACAATCCATAGATGCATGGGCCATTTGGGAACCCTACCTCAGTGCAGCAGAGCAGGATGCACAGGCCAAAGTCTTGATTGATGGCACGGCATTTCCGCAAACCTATTCTTTTTATATTGGCAACCCCAAGTTCATTCAGGCTTATCCTGAGGCCACCGCTCAGTTCATTCACGGGCTGAATCAGGCCGATCAATGGGTGCTAAAAAACCAAGCACAGGCACTTTCGGTCTATACCCAAAGTACAGGTTTACAGCCCTCTATTGCCCAACGCGTCATCGACAAACGTCTGAAGCCTTCACCGATTCAAACCCTGACGCCTAAAGTGGTGCAAGCCCAACAACAAATTGCAGATTTGTTCCAACAAGTCCAGCTCATTCCGAAACACATTCAAGTTCAAAGTACCGTTTGGGTTGCACCGAGCAAACCTTAAACGACTCTATCTAAGGATTTTTTAAAATGAAAATTTTCTGGTTTATCCCAACTCACGGTGACAGTCGCTACTTAGGTACCAGCAAAGGTGCGCGTCAAGTGGACCATGCCTATATGAAACAGATTGCAGTTGCCGTGGATAATTTGGGTTATGAAGGTGTTTTGATTCCAACAGGTCGTTCATGTGAAGACCCATGGTTGACCGCAGCCAGCCTGATTGATGCCACGAAAAAATTAAAATTCCTAGTTGCACTGCGTCCAGGCGTGACCACTCCGGCACTGGCTGCACGGATGGCAGCCACCTTTGACCGTCTCTCCAATGGTCGGGTTTTATTGAACTTGGTGACCGGTGGCGATGAAAAAGAACTGCAAGGCGATGGTGTTTATGAAGACCACTCCACTCGCTATAAAACTGCCAATGAATACGTCAAAATTTGGCGTGAGATTTTAACCCGCTCCCATACAGGTGAAAGCTTTACCTTTCACGGCGAACGTCTAAACGTAGATGATGCCAAACTGCTATATCCACCTGTGCAACACCCCTACCCTCCACTTTGGTTTGGCGGCTCATCGGATGATGCTATCGAATTAGCGACGGATCAGGTCGATACTTATCTCACATGGGGCGAACCCCCTGCTGCTGTTAAAGACAAAATTGACACTGTCCGTGCCAAAGCCGAAGCCAAAGGCCGTACGCTCAACTATGGCATACGTCTGCATGTGATTGTACGTGAAACCAATGAACAAGCATGGCAAGCGGCAGAAGAGCTCATTCAATATGTCGATGATGCCACCATTGTTGCGGCACAAGCCAAATTTAAGAGCATGGACTCGGTCGGTCAACGTCGCATGGCTGAACTACACAATGGTGACCGCAGCAAACTTGAAGTGTCCCCAAATCTTTGGGCTGGCGTAGGTCTGGTTCGTGGGGGTGCAGGTACGGCATTGGTCGGCGACCCTGAAACGGTTGCAGCCCGTATTCAAGAATATGCCGACTTGGGCATCAGCACCTTTATTTTTTCAGGCTATCCACATCTTGAAGAGTCGATTCGTTTTGCCGAGTTGGTGTTCCCACTCCTGCCGCTTGAAACTCAAACAAAGTTAGCACAACCAAATTTAACAGGCCCCTTTGGTGAGATTGTGGCAAACAACTACACACCCGATGAAAACAAAAAAACCAAAGTGATTCAGGAGCCTGCCTAATGTCCAAAATCGTTTCAGTGCAAACCGTCCAGCAGGAAAAGGTTTCACGTGGAACTCAGTTGGGGCAGCTATTGCTGCCTTGGCTCTTTCCTATCGGCTTGATTGTGCTTTGGCAAATGGCCTCCAGCACGGGACTTTTAGAAAGTCGGATTTTACCTGCACCAACGGCGGTGATTACTGCCTTCTGGAACTTGCTGCTGAGTGGAGAACTTTGGAAGCATGTGCAAGTCAGTGCAGGCCGTGCCTTACTCGGCCTATTGGTGGGTGGGGGTTTAGGGCTCTTTCTGGGTTTGTTAAATGGTTCATCGAAAATGGCGTCAACTCTGCTCGACACCACTCTACAGATGATCCGAAATATTCCTGCACTGGCACTTATTCCGTTAGTGATCTTATGGTTCGGGATTGATGAAACCGCCAAGCTGTTTTTGGTTGCGGTCGGGGTCTTTTTTCCCATTTACATCAACACCTATCACGGCATACGTTCGGTAGATCCACAACTGATTGAAATGGGGAGAAGCTATGGTTTGACCCGTTGGCAACTGTATAAAGAAATTATTTTACCGGGTGCGATGCCCTCTATTTTAGTCGGACTACGCTTTTCACTGGGTTTGGTATGGGTCCTGCTGATCGTTGCCGAAACCATTTCAGCCCAAGCTGGCATCGGTTATATGACCATGAATGCACGTGAATTTTTACAGACTGACATCGTTTTGGTGGGGATTTTACTGTATGCCCTACTTGGAAAATTGGCTGATGTACTGGCCGTCACATTAGAAAAATACCTGCTGCGCTGGCATGCAGGATACCAAAAATAAGGAGTCTGAGATGACTGATTTAAGCCTTGGTCGCCATGCCAATATTCCGTCGCCGCCAAATCACAATCAAGACATTAACCCTCAAGCGGTGCTTGGGGCCGAAATTATTATCGAACAACTGCATAAGTTTTATGGTTCAGTTAAAGTCCTTGAAGACTTAGATCTGCATATTCAGCCGGGTGAGTTTTTAGCCATTGTCGGACGCAGTGGTTGTGGTAAAAGTACCCTCCTGCGCCTGATTGCCAACTTAGAACAACAAAGCTACGGCGAAATTAAGTTTAAGTCCGCACGACACCTCCGCGAAGGAATTACCGCAGACGATATACGGGTCATGTTCCAAGATCCACGACTGTTACCATGGCGCTCAATTGAACAAAACGTACAACTAGGTTTGCCTAAACAACAACATGCCACTGCCTCGGGTCTGCTTGAAAAAGTCGGACTCAAAGAAAAAGCGGGACTTTGGCCTTCGCAGCTCTCTGGAGGACAGCGTCAACGGACCGCTTTGGCAAGAGCTTTATCGCATAAACCACGGATTTTATTGCTCGATGAACCTTTGGGAGCACTCGATGCCTTAACCCGCTTAGACATGCAGAATTTGATTGAAAAATTATGGACGGAACAGGGCTTTACCGCCATTTTAGTCACCCATGATGTCAGTGAGGCTGTTCAGCTGGCCGATCGGATTATTTTGCTGGATCGTGGCCATATTGCCAAAGAGTTTCAAGTCGACCTGCCTCGCCCTCGCGTCAAAGATATGCAATTCAATACCCTTGAACAGCAGGTGTTAAATGCGGTTTTAGCCACATAAGCAAACTAAAAAATCCTTAACTTTAGGGTTAAGGATTTTTGGAACTCAATGGTAGTAAAAAATAAAAATGGACTATGAAGGACCGCTACTTCATACGAATAAATACAATAAATTTCACGTTATTTTTATCAAAACATGCCACTTCACATTGAATCATTTCATATAGTTTAGACAAAATAGTTTTTATATAATTATATTTTATTGGACAACTTTTAGAATTTATCGCAATTTAAGAGCCAATCTACAGAATAAATGATCATTATTCAAAAAATTAAATTTCCACTTTGTGCACAAATCTGATGATTTGCCGTACAATTTGTCCTTCCCCTTTTTATTGTTTTTTAAATTAGAGAATGGAACAGAAAAAGAGTACTCAAAAACGCCACCAGCTGCTGAATGCTGCACTAGACGTCTTCTCGCTCTATGGATTTAATGGAGCAAGCTTAGATGAAATCGCACAGATTGCTGAAATGCACAAATCGAATATTTTCTATTACTATGAAAATAAAGAAGCTTTGTACGTTGAAGTTTTAACGACGGTTTTACAAAAATGGTTAGCCCCACTACAGATGTTAGAAGCTGACTTAGAGCCGGAAGAAGCGATCACCAACTACTTATTACAAAAGATTGAGGTTTCTCGGACTCAACCAAAAGCATCTCGCTTGTTTGCTTTAGAAGTGATCCAAGGGGCTCCGCATATTTTGGAAATCCTCAAAGGGCCTTTAAAGAAGTTGGTCAAACGTAAAGCCAAAGTCATTAGCAATTGGCAAGAGCAAGGTAAAATTTCAACTGAAATAGACCCTGAGCTGTTAATCCTCAACATTTGGGCATTAACACAAAACTATGCTGATTTTGCCACGCAAATGGAAATGGTAACAGGTAAAACCCTACGTAACCGCAGTATGCAACAACGAGTCATTCAACATACCGTGCATATGATGCTGTATGGCGTGATCCCGCGAACACCGTCTGAATTATTCAAAGCTGAGTAATTTTGGCATACGACCATAGCACTCTATGGTCGCCGAATTTAAAAAGACAAAATCAAAGCCTCAGATACTTTCAAATAATGCTAATAATTTCTGAGCTCCCAATAACAAATTGTCTTCCCAGTCCAAATGCGCGGTGTCGTTGGCACCATCTGAAATATATTTGACCGAAATTAGGCGAACACCCTGTTTTTTACAGACCTTTGCCAGCGCATATCCTTCCATATCAACCAAATGACACGGTACTTTGGGTTCACCCGTTTCAAAGCTATCCCCTGTTCCACAGATGCCAGTGCGGAGTTGTTGGAAAAACGGTTCTAAATGAATTTCCGCAGGATGCATGGTGTCAAATGGGGTAAAACCGACAGCGAAACCCAGTGGAGAGACATCCATGTCGCGTTGTACAAATTGAGAAACTTCAACCAATTCATGCTTATCAAAATAAGTACTGCCTGCTGTACCTAAATTAATCAGGGTTTTACAGCCTGTTTTTTGAATCACTTCAAATGCTTTATAGGCCGCGTTGACTTTACCAATACCGCTGTAATGAACTTCAATCCCTGCTTGCTCAAACAATCCTTTAGACTCATTCGGCAAAGCCATGATCAATGCAACATCTGACATAAAATACTCAATTAACAGACTTCATGCGTGCCATTAGAAAACAAATCGATCCGAAAGAAAAGCGCCTCTGGTCTCTGCTCAAACAACCTACATAAGATCAGATGGCGCTTTAAACTGAAAGGATTGTAGACCTCATTTATACTGCTGTTCTAAATAGGTTTTTAAGCACGGCGAAAAGAACAAATCCCCTTGATAAAAACCTTGTGCCGTCTTGGTTGCAACCAAACTCCATAACAACATCAGTATGGCTGCAAAAGCATAGCCAACAGCATACAGAAAGGCCAAATTGAGTTGTTGGGCTAGAGTTAAGATTGCCAGTGTATATACGCCCAATGGGAAGGTCAGTCCCCACCAACCCAAATTAAATGGTAAGTCCTGTTTGGCATGGTACAAAGTCGTCAGTACCGCAATCCCCAACCACCACAGCCCAAAACCCAGCAGAATTAAACTGGCCAAAATTCCCGCCTGCTGAAATAACTGACCCAGTTGTGCTAAGCCCAAACTCGCCATCAGCATCGGTGCCTGATGCCCCAAAACCAATAACGCCAAAGCAGCAGTCCCTATCGGTCCCAAAGCCAACCAACTGCTGACCGCCAACTCTTTTTCAGGCAATTTATGTAAGACCAAACGCAACATTAAAATCGTTAAAATTGCAAAGGCAGGTAATACTGAAACACCCCACAACAGATAACTGCCCAATAAAATCGCAACAGCGTGAGTATCAGCTGGCAAATGCCCCAGCAATAAACCACCACTGCTGGCTGCAACTTCACAGGCCACGATCGGCAATAACCACACCGCGGTCATCTGCTGTAAAGCATGCTCCTGATGTCGATACATGGCAAAAGGAACTGCCCACGCCACCAAGAGCGCCAAGACCACATCGGCATACCAGAGCGTTTGTGCAATCTGTACAGCTGTATCGCCATAAATAGGCTGACCATACTTTAAAAAGCCATTGAGGATGGTGGCCAGCGCCATCGGAATCGTACCTAAAAATAGGCTCATGCTTGGATGTTGAAAAATCTGTTTGGCTTCGTGCGGATAAAATGCCCAACGTAAGCCATATAGCACACTAAAAAGTACGAACAATAAAATATTGAAATACCACAGCCCCGTGCCGAGTTGCCATGTGAGTGCCTTTATCATCGGAAACTCTGATATAATTAACGCCACAACACCTGTTCCCATACTGACAGTGAACCAGTTGGGGGTGAACTGACGAATGATATTGTGGCGCTGTCCAAGTTGTGTAAATGGTTTTTGCATGAGTTCGGCCTCATTTAAAATCTACATTTATACTAATCAAATTTATAAATAAGAAAAATTGATTAATTTATATTAAAAAAATCAATAAAATTGATATAAATATACTTTGCACTAAATTTTGCGTTGTCAAAAAACAACCACAAGACGAATGCCCAAGAATATGGCAATATATAAGCCGTTCTTAATTCCAAGCACTTGATTTGCCCATGAAGCTGCTCCGTCTAAATGCTTTGCCCTCAAATACCCAATTAGAAAAAACCGCTGTCACTATCGGTAATTTTGACGGGGTGCATTTGGGTCATCAAGCCATGATTCATCAGCTCAAAGCCGTTGCAAAACAACAAAATCTAAAAACAGTAGTAATGATTTTTGAGCCTCAACCACTTGAATTTTTTAAAGGTTATGATGCTCCACCGCGTATTTCATCATTGCGTGAAAAAGTCGAATATTTAACTGAGCTGGGTGTGGACTATATTGCGGTCGCGAAATTTGACAACAGCTTCCGCAGTTTAAATGCAGAACAATTTGCCGATATTTTAAAAGAAAAACTCAATGCCCAAAGTTTGGTTTTAGGCGATGACTTTCACTTTGGTAAAAACCGCCAAGGCAACAGCGAATTTCTCGAAAACTATGGTTTTCAAGTCCACAATCTAGAAACCATCCTCGCAGAAGGTGAACGCGTCAGTTCAACTCGGATTCGCCAAACACTGGCCGCAGGGGACTTGGCGCTGGCTGCTCAGTTATTAGGGCGCCCTTATAGCATTACGGGTCGGGTACAATATGGCGACCAAATTGGCCGAACCCTTGATTTTCCAACCATTAATGTACGTTTAAACCGACATAAACCCTGTTTAAACGGCATTTATGGTGTAGATGTGATGTGTGAAACCACGTCTTTACGCGATAAAGTGAAAGCAGACCACCCTGATCGATTAGGGGTTGCAGGATATGACCATTCAGCGCTTTTTGGTGCGGGTCATGTCGGAACACGTCCAGCCATTCAACAAGCACAACCAGAATGGCGATTAGAAGTACATTTCCCTGATGTTTCTGCTAATCTGTATGGCTTGTTAATGCGGGTCACTTTCTTGAACTACTTACATGGTGAAAAGAACTACCCTTCGCTGGAAGCACTCAAAGCGGGAATTGATGATGATGTGGTGAAACTGCTTGAGTTCCGCCAAAACACCCCCACATTTCCCTTTTAAATACCAATCAATTTTATGTAAAACGCGTCAGCCGAGCCGCTGATTAAATTGGAAGACATCTTGCATGAGCGATAAGCAAACTACTGAAAATGCAGTGGATTATAAAGCCACACTCAACCTCCCAGGTACCGAATTTGCCATGAAAGCAAACCTCGCGGTGCGTGAAGCAAAATGGTTAGAAAAGTGGTATGCCGACAACATTTATCAGCAGATTCGTGCGTCGCGTATTGGCAAGAAAAAATATGTCCTGCATGACGGCCCTCCTTATGCAAATGGCCAAATTCACTTGGGTCATGCGGTCAATAAAGTTTTAAAAGATATCATTATTAAAAGTCGTATTCTCGACGGCTTCGATGCCCCTTATGTACCGGGTTGGGATTGTCACGGCCTTCCGATTGAACTGAAAGTAGAAGAGAAAGTCGGTAAAGTGGGTGTGAAGGTGGATGCTTCTACTTTCCGTAAAGCCTGCCGTGAATATGCTTACACCCAAGTTGAACTGCAAAAGAAAGACTTTGTGCGTATGGGTGTGTTTGGTGACTGGGACAATCCTTACCTGACCATGAACTTCAAGCAGGAAGCGGACATTGTGCGCTCTGTTGGCGCGATTGCAAAAGCAGGCCATATCGAACCAGGTCTTAAACCTGTGAACTGGTGTTTAGACTGTGGTTCAGCTTTGGCTGAAGCCGAAGTGGAATATGAAGATAAAAAATCTGATGCGATTGACGTTGGCTTCACGGTTGTCGACTTAAAAGACTTAAGCGCACGTTTAAATCTCAACGTAGACGCTGCAACAGATATCGTAATTTGGACCACCACGCCTTGGACTTTGCCTGCAAACCAAGCGGTTGCCGTCCATGCTGAAATTGACTATCAACTTGTTCAAGTTAGCACCGACCATGGCGTGCAAAACTTTATTTTAGCCAAAGACTTGGTTAAATCAGCAGTTGAGCGTTATAAGCTTGAAAACCCTGTGGTTCTCGCTGATTTTAACGGCTCAGCAATCGAAAACCTATTATTACAACACCCGTTACTGACCGATCGCCAAGTGCCTGTGATTTTAGGTGAACATGTCATTGCAACCAGCGGTACAGGGGCGGTACATACGGCACCAGGCCATGGTGTGGACGACTATAAAGTTGGCTTACAGTACAACTTAAAAGTTGAAAACCCAGTGGGCGGTAATGGTGTGTATTTACCAACTTCACCGATTTTTGCAGGCGAGCACATCTACAAAGCCAATCCAAAAATCATTGAAGCTTTGGGTGCCGTCGGTCGCTTATGGGCACATCAACCAATCAAACACAGCTACCCACACTGCTGGCGCCATAAAACGCCAATTATCTTCCGTGCGACCCCACAGTGGTTTATCAGCATGGATGCACAAGGCCTGCGTCAAAACGCTTTAAATGCGATTGAAAACGAGATTAGCTTTGTGCCTGATTGGGGTAAAAACCGTATTCAAGCCATGATCGAAGGTCGTCCCGACTGGTGTATTTCGCGTCAACGTACGTGGGGCGTGCCAATCCCATTCTTCGTGCATAAAGACACCAACGAACTCCATCCGCGCACAGCAGAGTTGATCGAAGAAGTCGCGAAGTTGATCGAACAAGAAGGAATTGACGCTTGGTATAACCGTGAAGCGAAAGATTTTATCGGGGATGAAGCGGAACAGTACAACTGTGTTCGTGACACTTTAGACGTGTGGTTCGACTCAGGCACAACGCACTATGCCGTACTGCGTGAACGCGAAGAACTCACCGATCCTGCTGATTTATACCTTGAAGGTTCAGACCAACACCGTGGTTGGTTCCAGTCTTCATTGCTCACCTCGATTGCGATCAATGAACGTGCGCCGTACAAAGGCTTACTGACCCATGGCTTCGTGGTGGATGAAAAAGGCCGTAAGATGTCAAAATCTTTGGGCAACATCATCACCCCACAAGACATCATTAAAGATATGGGTGCAGATGGCTTACGTTTCTGGATTGCATCGGCTGATTACCGTTATGAAATGACCGCAGGTAAAGAAATCTTTAACCGTGCATCAGACGGCTACCGCCGTATTCGTAATACCTTGCGTTTCTTATTGGCAAACTTAAATGGATTCAAACCATCGACGGATGCACTGCCTGTAGATCAATTGATCGCACTTGATCAATACATCTTGCAACGTGCAGCAGATGTACAGAAAACCATTCAGCAAGCCTATGAAGATATGAACTTCCATATCGTGACCAATGCGCTGACCAACTTCTGTATCAACGACTTGGGTGGTTTCTACCTCGACATCATCAAAGACCGTCAGTACACCACCAAAGCCGATTCACAAGCGCGCCATTCAGCTCAAACTGCGCTGTATCATTTGGTTCAAGCCTTTGTACGTTGGATGTCACCAATTTTGAGCTTTACCGCTCAAGAAGCATGGCCTCTCATTCCAGAGCAAACTGAGAAATACGTGTTCACTGCGGAATGGTATGACATTCCTGTGGCTTCAAAAGCAAACTTGTTGTCTGAAGCCGATTGGCAAACGCTGATTGCGGTGAAGTCTGCGGTGAACAAGTTCATCGAAACTGCGCGTACTGCGAAAATTGTGGGTTCAAATCTCTCTGCCAAAGTTGAACTGTGGGCAGATGCAAAACTCAAAGACGTACTGGATCGTTTAGATGATGAACTTCGCTTTGTTATGATCACTTCACAAGTCTTGGTCAATGCATTCGATGCAACTCAAGGTGAAGCCTCTGATCTGGCAGGTCTGAATGTTCAAGTCTCGGCGGCTGATGGTGAAAAATGTGTACGCTGCTGGCATGTTCTGCCAGATGTGAATACACATGTTACACATCCAGGTCTATGTGGTCGTTGTATTATCAACCTTCCTACAGGCCAAGGCGAAGAGAGAAAGTATGCCTAACCCTCAACAGAAAAAGGGCTTATTCCAATTCTATCCGCACAATTTGGTGTGGGTAGGTTTGGCGATTCTAGCGATTGTCTTAGATCAATGGACCAAATGGATTGCCAGTACCCATCTGAATTATGCAGATCCCGTACCAGTCCTGCCCTTTTTAAATTGGACTTTATTGCATAACTATGGCGCAGCCTTTAGTTTCTTGTCCGATGCGGGCGGCTGGCAACGTTATTTCTTTACCTCTCTTGCAGGTATTGTATCTGTCATTTTCCTGTTTTGGCTGATGCGTATGCCTAAAACTGTGAAAGTGTTGCCCATCGCGATTGCCCTTATTTTAGGTGGTGCTATAGGGAATTTAATTGATCGTGTAACCTTAGGCTACGTGGTTGATTTTATTCATGTGTACTATCAAAACAGCCACTTCCCTGCGTTTAATATTGCAGATAGTGCGATTACACTAGGAACGATCCTTTTGTTGATCGATACCTTTTTTCTCGAAAAAAACCGTATCCAACGTGCCGAAGTAAACAATGACTGATTTTATTAATCCCAATGAAGAAACTCGCGTAAGCGAAGGTTCAAAAGTAGAGTTACATTTTTCTGTTTGCATTGAAAATGGCGTAGAAATTGATAACACACGTAGCCGTGAAGAACCTGTGAGCTTGGTGATGGGGGATGGTAGCTTACTGCCTGGTTTTGAAAAAGCACTGTTCGGTTTACGTGCTGGCGACCGTCGTACAGTGAGCCTACCACCAGAAGATGCTTTTGGCCCGTGGAATCCTGAAAACGTACAACAGTTTGATACGGTCAAATTTGAACAGCGTCCTATTGAAGGGCACATGATTGAATTTGAGGACAAAGCCAAACAAAGTCTTTATGGTGTGGTTAAAACTGTAGGTGATGACATTACCGAAGTCGACTTTAACCATCCATTGGCAGGTAAAGATATTACCTTTGAAGTTGAAATCTTCAAAGTGACGCCTGCCGGCCAACAAGGCATCAAAATTATGTAAAGCCACAGATCGATTGTCTGTGTGTCAGCTAAAGCTCCTTCGGGGGCTTTTTTAATGCTTCAAACATTTGTCGATCAGATACATATTCAATCTATGCAAAGCCTAATTTTCATACTAACGTAACGTAATCACATTTATTTTCCCAAGGATTTTTGATGAAAATTCAGGTCATTATAGGCAGTGTGCGCGAAGGTCGGACAGCCATTAAAGTTGCGCGATGGGTGCAAAAAGGCTTTGAACAACTAGAACTCAATACGGTCCAACTCGAATTAGTCGACTTAAAAGAGTGGGATTTGCCAATTTTTTCAGGTGCAAATCCCCCAATGACAGGGATTTATGATCAACCCAAACAACAAGCATGGGCCGACCACATTGCCCAAGGTGATGCCTTTATTTTCATTAGCCCAGAATACAATCATGGTTATAGCCCTGCACTTAAAAATGCCCTAGATTACTTAGGCAAAGAATGGCAAGGTAAACCTGCGGCCTATATCAGTTATGGTGGTACCAATGGCTCACGTTCCATCGACCAAATTCGCCAAGTCGGTACTCAGCTCGGTCTGGTCGATACCAATGCGGTGATTGAAATTCGAGATATTTTTTCACGCAATAAAACCGGAGATTTTGAACCAAATCCTTTTGATGAGAAGAATCTAAAAGCAGCAATTGATAAACTCATTAAATATGTCAGCGCATAAGCATGAGATTCTTCTGTACGCCATTGCTTACAGTAGCTTGAGTATTTGTCGGCTTTTTAATAATAAACATCGACGCTATAGTTAAACCATACAGAGACAGGATGTCTCAGATGAAAAACAAAAATAACAACATACATAGCAGGATGCTGATCGGTAGGACAGGAGTTATACCGTTTGAAAGAATTTAAAAAGCCCTCGACAGGATGTCGGGGGCTTTTTAATTGTATTGGTTGTTAGCTCAATATTTCTCTAAAAGCCCAAATCTAGATCAGATATTAACTAACCTCTTATATACTTCAATACCTTAGAAGAAGCTCGTGAATACAAATAAAATTGGCCTGAAGAGATGTCTATCCCAACTAAAACTTCGTAAAATAATGAAATAAAACAAATATATAAACACATATAAAATTTAGTGAATCATCATTTCCATCCACCGTACATATTTAAGCGCTAATCTATAAAGTAGATCCATCAAATATTAAAACTTTCACCGTTTGTCGGTATGTTCTTCCGCACAACGAAATATTACATCTAGCGCTCGAACTACACTTTATACTCTCGCCCACTGAACATTTACTGATTCAGCAAAAATGGCTCAGTTCAATACAATAAATTAAAAAAACAACAATAGAGAATATTCACATGCAACTAAACACCACACTTTTAAATGATTATTGCAAAATTTATGCCGCTGACTCCGAATATACAGATGTAGACGCTCTAGCCGCCTATGTTAGAGTCCATCGCACAGAACTTATGCAAGAGTTGCATCAGTACGGCATCTTATTATTTCGCGGCTTTAAATTACAACGTAACTATGAATTTCATGAGTTGATCAAACATCATTTTCAGCTTGAACCTTGGCATACATTTACGCCTAAAAAATCAGGTTGGTTTGCCTCTTTCATTCATAAATATAGCGAAAATCGTGCAGGTGATGATAGAGCTTACCTCAACCACAATACAGTGCAATTAGGCTCTGTTGAAAACTCAATTCAAGGTCCACATGTCGAAGGTGGCCTATACTCGACTCGCTCGCGTTATATTGCCTTGTTTTGCCAAGAACCCGCGGACCACTTGCTTGAAACTGGGTTTAATAACCTCGAAAAAATTTGGGCCCATTTTCCAGTCAGCGTACAACAAAAATACTTAGGTGCATGGAACCATTTTTCTTATATTTCAAAACGTAGACTCAATCTTTTTGATCGCTTGACCTTCAATAAAAGCTCAGTTGGTTTCCAGAAAAAAGCAAATAAAGAAAGCAAACTTACCTTAAAACGCTCACCTTTCGTTGTCATACACCCGAACACGCAAAAGCCGATGATCCAGCCGTGGGCTTTTGCAAACAATACCAACGCTTTTGCCCATCAAGCTGCACAAAAAAGCTTTAAGCAGCGAGGAAAGCTTCAACCAGACCCCACGGCTAATTGCATGCAACTGTCATGGGAACTTTTCACCCATGAAGGTGAAAAAATTGAATGGACCGATCAGGAAAAACAGCACTTCTTTGAAGCCTTATATCACGATGCACTCTTGCTCAAATGGCAAAAAGGGGATGTCGCCTTGATCGATAATATTAAAATTGCCCATTGGCGGATGAATGGCAAACAAGGACAACGAAAACTGATGCAGATCCAAGCCAATGTCTTCAATGCTGATCGACATGCTGCGCTTTAAGACTGTCTTTCCTCGCAATACTCTGTTTAGGTGATTAATGTGAAAGCAGCTGAATTAAATCTGCATGTTTTCCATCCTCAATCACCCAAATACTGCCATCTTTCGCTTGTTGTAAACCACGGATACGTTCTTTCATATCTATCCGTTGGATTTCTTTTACTGGCTGTGCTGTGGTGTCTACAATAATTAATACTTTAGATGAAAGCCCACCAATGATGGCTTTATCCTGCCACTTTGGAAACATCTGTCCCGTATAAAAAATCAAACTCGATGGAGAAATTACGGGTGTCCAGTCTAATTTTGGCGCTTCAAACTCAGGCCGCGTGGCGTGGTCAGGGATATTCACACCACTATAATGATCACCATTCGAAACGATTGGATAACCATAGTTTTTAGCCTTTTGAATTAAATTAAGCTCATCCCCACCTTTGGGGCCCATCTCCACCACCCAAAGTTGTTTTTTGGCATCCAAAGCCATTCCCAAAGGATTACGATGCCCCAAACTCCATATTTGTTTTGCGATATCCCCCTGCGTCTGAAATGGATTATCTAAGACAACCGAACCATCATCATTTAAACGAATCATTTTTCCAAGATTCGATGCTAAATCTTGTGCAGGATCAAACTTTTGCCGTTCTCCCGAACTAATCCATAATTTCCCTGCACCATCCAATAACATCCTATGTGCATAATGTCCTTGCCCCCGCACCTTAGGTACTTGTTTCCATATCGTTTTAAGGTTATCTAATTGTGGCTGTGCCAGATCTAAATTCAAATTAGCACGAATCACAACCGAACCATAACCATCTTGCCCTGCTTCTGCATAACTGAGATAAATTTGATGGTTTTGTGCAAACTGAGGATGTAAAGCAATATCGCCTAACCCACCCTGGCCACCATAAGCCACTTTAGGTATATTCCTAACGAGAGTCTTTGTCTGATCTATAGGATTAAATAAAATCAACTGCCCAGATCTTTCTGTAATTAATAATCGCCCATCGGGCAATACCGCTAATGCCCATGGCTCATTAAATTCAGCAATACGTTTGAGGTGTATAGATGTACCTAAAGAAGTGGAACTGTCCTGTTTGTCTTGTTTATCCTGTGCTGCTGATTCCGTCTGACTTTCGGCATGACATGCCATTAAGCCCAAAAATGTACTCACTGTAATCAACAAACAAAAAGCTTTTTTGCTCAGCATCTCCTTCCCCATTAAATGCATGATCACCATTCATTGTAGAGAAATCATAAGTACAACGTTATCCACTTTGGTAACAAGATGAATCTGTGTAAGTCAAAGCTTACAAATACTGAGGAAAGCGACCACTAGCCTTAAAACAGTTTACGACATATATTAAACAAATGAGGAAACAGGACGTTTCCCAAACTTAAAACAACAATAATCAGTTTGAGCATCAGGATGTGAGATATGACAGGAGTTATATCTAAGCACTGAAATACAAAGAAACCTCGACAGGATGTCGGGGTTTCTTTTTATTGAACACATTAGAACCTGTTTTGACATATTTTGTATAATCACGAGTTAAATATAGTCATTCTTTTGTCCAATGAATATTGATGGAATAGCTATTCAAATTGCTCAAAATATATTCGCAGACTTAGTTATGATCTCTTTTAGTGAGTGATAAATAATCAAATTTAAGTGTAAACCGAAGCCTATTAAATTTTAAAAACCATTTTTTAGCCAATCCTTTATTATCTAACATTATTTAGCCTTTCATGCATAAAAAAATCCCCCTCAGCCTTAAGCGGAGGGGGATTTGAATTAATGAGCTGGCGATGACTTACTCTCACATGGATAACTCCACACTACCATCAGCGCTAAGAGGTTTCACTTCTGAGTTCGGGAAGGGATCAGGTGGTTCACTCTTGCTATTGTCGCCAGCACAACTGTTATGGACTTGTTCGGGTCTTATTTCAACTGTACTTACAGTCTATGCCTTACTTCGTTCCAAATAGAATACATTAACAGGTATATCTGAGTTTCTTGCGATAATCTAAAGCAGTGCTTTATCTTATCTCATTGCGCATTGTACTTAGCTTTATAACTAAATCAAGTTGTTTGCAGTGATTTGAACCACAACACCAACTGTTTGGGTGTTGTATAGTCAAGCCTCACGAGCAATTAGTATTGGTCAGCTTCACATATCACTATGCTTCCACATCCAACCTATCAACGTCGTAGTCTTCAACGGCTCTTTAGAGGACATAAAGTCCTAGGGAAATCTTATCTTGAGGTAGGCTTCCCGCTTAGATGCTTTCAGCGGTTATCCCTTCCGAACATAGCTACCCGGCGATGCGACTGGCGTCACAACCGGTACACCAGAGGTTCGTCCACTCTGGTCCTCTCGTACTAGGAGCAGATCCTCTCAAATTTCCAACGCCCACGGTAGATAGGGACCGAACTGTCTCACGACGTTCTAAACCCAGCTCGCGTACCTCTTTAAATGGCGAACAGCCATACCCTTGGGACCTGCTTCAGCCCCAGGATGAGATGAGCCGACATCGAGGTGCCAAACACCGCCGTCGATATGAACTCTTGGGCGGTATCAGCCTGTTATCCCCAGAGTACCTTTTATCCGTTGAGCGATGGCCCTTCCATACAGAACCACCGGATCACTAAGACCTACTTTCGTACCTGCTCGACTTGTGGGTCTCGCAGTTAAGCGCGCTTTTGCCTTTATACTCTACGCGTGATTTCCGACCACGCTGAGCGCACCTTCGTACTCCTCCGTTACTCTTTAGGAGGAGACCGCCCCAGTCAAACTACCCACCAGACATGGTCCTCGTCCCGGATAACGGGACAGAGTTAGAACCTCAATATTACCAGGGTGGTATTTCAAGATTGGCTCCACCGAAACTAGCGTCTCGGCTTCAAAGCCTCCCACCTATCCTACACAAGTAAGATCAAAGTTCAATGTCAAGCTGCAGTAAAGGTTCACGGGGTCTTTCCGTCTAGCCGCGGGTACACCGCATCTTCACGGCGAATTCGATTTCACTGAGTCTCTGCTGGAGACAGCGCCCCCATCATTATGCCATTCGTGCAGGTCGGAACTTACCCGACAAGGAATTTCGCTACCTTAGGACCGTTATAGTTACGGCCGCCGTTTACTGGGGCTTCGATCAAGAGCTTCGCTTACGCTAACCCCATCAATTAACCTTCCAGCACCGGGCAGGCATCACACCCTATACGTCCACTTTCGTGTTTGCAGAGTGCTATGTTTTTAATAAACAGTTGCAGGGGCCTGGTTTCTGTGGCTGCCAATAGCTCAAGGAGTAAATCCTATCACCGTCGGCAGCGTACCTTCTCCCGAAGTTACGGTACCATTTTGCCTAGTTCCTTCAGCAGAGTTCTCTCAAGCGCTTTGGTCTACTCGACCTGACCACCTGTGTCGGTTTCGGGTACGATTCCTATGTAACTGAAGCTTAGAGACTTTTCCTGGAAGCATGGTATCAGCCACTTCACTGTACAAGTACAGCTTGCTATCAGTTCTCAGCATAGAGTACCCCGGATTTGCCTAAGATACATGCCTACAACCTTCCACCTGGACAACCAACGCCAGGCTGACTTAACCTTCTCCGTCCTCTCATCGCATTACATAGAAGTATTGGAATATTAACCAATTTCCCATCGACTACGCCTCTCGGCCTCGCCTTAGGGGTCGACTCACCCAGCCCCGATTAACGTTGGACTGGAACCCTTGGTCTTTCAGCGTGCGAGTTTTTCACTCGCATTGTCGTTACTCACGTCAGCATTCGCACTTCTGATACCTCCAGCATACTTCTCAATACACCTTCATCGGCTTACAGAACGCTCCCCTACCACTTGCAATAAATTGCAAATCCGCAGCTTCGGCATATAGTTTTAGCCCCGTTACATCTTCCGCGCAGGCCGACTCGACTAGTGAGCTATTACGCTTTCTTTAAAGGGTGGCTGCTTCTAAGCCAACCTCCTAGCTGTCTATGCCTTCCCACATCGTTTCCCACTTAACTATAATTTTGGGGCCTTAGCTGGCGGTCTGGATTGTTTTCCTCTTGACTACGGACGTTAGCACCCGCAGTCTGTCTCCCGGATAGTACTCATTGGTATTCGGAGTTTGCATCGGTTTGGTAAGTCGGGATGACCCCCTAGCCGAAACAGTGCTCTACCCCCAATGGTATTCGTCCGAGGCGCTACCTAAATAGCTTTCGGGGAGAACCAGCTATCACCGAGTTTGATTAGCCTTTCACCCCTATCCACAAGTCATCCCCTGGCTTTTCAACGACAGTGGGTTCGGTCCTCCAGTTAGTGTTACCCAACCTTCAACCTGCTCATGGATAGATCACCCGGTTTCGGGTCTACACCCAGCAACTAAACGCCCTATTAAGACTCGATTTCTCTACGGCTCCCCTATGCGGTTAACCTTGCTACTGAATGTAAGTCGCTGACCCATTATACAAAAGGTACGCAGTCACCGAACAAGTCGGCTCCCACTGCTTGTATGCATGCGGTTTCAGGATCTATTTCACTCCCCTCACAGGGGTTCTTTTCGCCTTTCCCTCACGGTACTGGTTCACTATCGGTCAGTCAGGAGTATTTAGCCTTGGAGGATGGTCCCCCCATATTCAGACAAGGTTTCACGTGCCCCGCCCTACTCGACATCATCATATAAGCCCTTTCGTGTACAGGACTATCACCCACTATGGTTGCACTTCCCAGAGCATTCCACTAGAACTTATATGACTTAATGGGCTTTTCCCCGTTCGCTCGCCGCTACTGAGGGAATCTCAATTGATTTCTTTTCCTAAGGGTACTGAGATGTTTCACTTCCCCTCGTTCGCCTCGTATGACTATGTATTCATCATACGATACCTGCCTTATGACAGGTGGGTTTCCCCATTCAGAAATCTCCGGATCACAGGATATTTGCCGCCTCCCCGGAGCTTATCGCAGGCTATTACGTCTTTCATCGCCTCTGACTGCCAAGGCATCCACCACATGCACTTAATTACTTGACTATACAACCCCAAACAGTCG
>NZ_KB849228.1 GCF_000368045.1 Acinetobacter johnsonii CIP 64.6 | reverse complement strand
TTTAATTTAAAAGGATCTAGGTGAAGATCCTTTTTGATAATCTCATGACCAAAATCCCTTAACGTGAGTTTTCGTTCCACTGAGCGTCAGACCCCTTATGGCAGAGCAGGGAAAGGAATTGCCGGGCTATGTGCAACGGGAATTTGAAGAATTTCTCCAATGCGGGCGGCTGGAGCATGGCTTTCTACGGGTTCGCTGCGAGTCTTGCCACGCCGAGCACCTGGTCGCTTTCAGCTGTAAGCGTCGCGGTTTCTGCCCGAGCTGTGGGGCGCGGCGGATGGCCGAAAGTGCCGCCTTGCTGGTTGATGAAGTACTGCCTGAACAACCCATGCGTCAGTGGGTGTTGAGCTTCCCGTTTCAGCTGCGTTTCCTGTTTGGGGTCGTTTGCGGGAAGGGGCGGAATCCTACGCTAAGGCTTTGGCCAGCGATATTCTCCGGTGAGATTGATGTGTTCCCAGGGGATAGGAGAAGTCGCTTGATATGGCACTGTTGCAAATAGTCGGTGGTGATAAACTTATCATCCCCTTTTGCTGATGGAGCTGCACATGAACCCATTCAAAGGCCGGCATTTTCAGCGTGACATCATTCTGTGGGCCGTACGCTGGTACTGCAAATACGGCATCAGTTACCGTGAGCTGCAGGAGATGCTGGCTGAACGCGGAGTGAATGTCGATCACTCCACGATTTACCGCTGGGTTCAGCGTTATGCGCCTGAAATGGAAAAACGGCTGCGCTGGTACTGGCGTAACCCTTCCGATCTTTGCCCGTGGCACATGGATGAAACCTACGTGAAGGTCAATGGCCGCTGGGCGTATCTGTACCGGGCCGTCGACAGCCGGGGCCGCACTGTCGATTTTTATCTCTCCTCCCGTCGTAACAGCAAAGCTGCATACCGGTTTCTGGGTAAAATCCTCAACAACGTGAAGAAGTGGCAGATCCCCGGGTACCGAGCTCGAATTCGTAATCATGTCATAGCTGTTTCCTGTGTGAAATTGTTATCCGCTCACAATTCCACACAACATACGAGCCGGAAGCATAAAGTGTAAAGCCTGGGGTGCCTAATGAGTGAGCTAACTCACATTAATTGCGTTGCGCTCACTGCCCGCTTTCCAGTCGGGAAACCTGTCGTGCCAGCTGCATTAATGAATCGGCCAACGCGCGGGGAGAGGCGGTTTGCGTATTGGGCGCTCTTCCGCTTCCTCGCTCACTGACTCGCTGCGCTCGGTCGTTCGGCTGCGGCGAGCGGTATCAGCTCACTCAAAGGCGGTAATACGGTTA